>CP054864.1:477500-3452123 GCA_013363835.1 Dechloromonas sp. | reverse complement strand
GGCAATTGGTCGAGCCAGTGCCGCAGCGGAAAACAGCGGAGAAGCGAATGCTTCGGGCAAACCACCGCCCGGGCCGACGCTACGACTCAGCGCATTTTCCAGGATAGCGTCTCGCCGGCACGGAGCGGAACGATGGTGTCGCTAGCCGCAAACGGGTAGTCGGCCGGCACCGTCCAGCTTTCCTGGCCAGCGTCACCGTGCCGCTGTTGCGCGGCAGGCCGTACCAGTCCGGACCGTGAAAGCTGGCGAAGGCTTCCAGTTTGTCCAGTGCGCCGGCCTGCTCGAAGGCTTCGGCATAGAGTTCGAGCGCGGCGTAGGCGGTATAGCAACCGGCACAGCCGCAGGCCGCCTCCTTGGCCGCTTTGGCGTGCGGTGCGGAATCCGTGCCGAGGAAGAACTTGGGATTGCCGGAAACCGCAGCGGCGACCAGCGCCCGCGGTGCGTCTCGCGCTTCAATACCGGCAGGCAGTACCAGTGCGGCCGCACGCCACCCTGGAAGATGGCATTGCGGTTGTAAAGCAGGTGGTGGGCGGTGATGGTGGCTGCCACGGTCGACGGCGAATTTGCCACGAATTCCGCAGCGTCGCGCGTGGTGATGTGCTCCATGACCACCTTGAGTCTGGGAAAGCGCTGGGTCAGCGGCAGCAGCACGGTATCGATAAACACCTTCTCGCGGTCGAAGAGGTCGATCGTCGGATCGGTGACTTCGCCATGCACCAGCAAGGGCAGGCCGAGGCGCTCCATCTCGGCCAGCGTCTCGTAAGCCTTGGCGATGTCGGTCAGCCCGGCGTCGGAATTGGTGGTCGCTCCCGCCGGATAGAGCTTGACGGCCTTGACGAAGCCGGAAGCAGCGGCTTTGGCTACCTCCGTCGGTGGCGTGTTGTCGGTCAGGTAGAGCGTCATCAGCGGCTCGAACGACGCGCCGGCCGGCAGTGCCGCAACGATGCGGTCGCGATAGGCGGCGGCTTGTTCGACCGTGGTCACCGGCGGCTTCAGGTTGGGCATGACGATGGCCCGGGCAAACTGGGCGGCGGTGTGGGCGACGACGGCGGACAGGGCTTCGCCGTCGCGCAGATGAAGGTGCCAGTCGTCGGGACGGGTCAGGGTGATTTGCATGGTGGATCCTCTACGGTTTGGCAAATTTTACCAGCGCTCCGGTAAGGGCGTTATGCTCGTGCCGCGGTTCCCCACAACAACCCAAAGGAGACATCATGAACAAGAAACCTATACGCACCCTGCTTTTGGGCGTCGCCCTGACGCTCGGCAGCTTCAGGCGTTTGCCCAGACCCCGACGCCGTATGGCGCGCCGCTGACCCTGGGACAGGCCAGGAAAGCCATGGCCGCTGCCGAGAGCGGCCTTGAAAACAACTGGAACGTGACGATCGCCATCGTCGACTCCGGCGGCCATCTGGTGCTGCTGCAGCGTCTGGAGAACACGGCCTACAGCTCGGTCGAAGTTGCCCGGGAAAAGGCACAAGGCGCAGTGGCGTTCCGCCGCCCGACCAAGGCCTTTCAGGATCTCATCGCACAGCGTACATCTCCGCCTGCTGAACATCACCGGCGATGCCGGCGTGCTGGAAGGCGGCGTGCCCATCGTCACCGAAGGCAAGATGATCGGCGCGGTTGGCGTGGCGGGCGCAACGTCGCAACAGGATGCACAAGTCGCGCAGGCCGGGGCCGACGTTGTTGAAATAACAGGCCTCGTTGGCCGGACAGCGAGGCAGCGCATCGCCTCGCCCGTTTCTTCAGCCTCTCAGCATCAGCGCCTTGTCGTAAAGCGCATTTTTCGCCACACCGGTAATTGCCGACGCCAGCTTCGCCGCCTGCTTGACCGGCAGACCATCGGCCAGCAGCAGTTTGAGTACGCGCTCACCGTCGCCGTTGTCGGCGCCGGCCGGCGCGCCGGAAACGAGCAGCACGAATTCGCCGCGCTGGCGATTGGGGTCCGCCTTCAACCACTCGAGCGCCTCGGTCAAGGGCACGGAATGGATGGATTCGAAGAGCTTGGTCAGTTCGCGGGCGATGACCAGCGTCCGTTCGCCGAACACGGCAGCCATGTCGGCAACGGTTTCCAGCACGCGATGTGGCGCTTCGTAGAAAACCAGCGCACCAGGCTCGCGCAGCGCCTCCAGCGCCTGCCGGCGTTGGCCGCCCTTGCTGGGCAAAAAGCCGTAAACAGAAAATGCTCGTCGAGCAGGCCGGAAGCGGAGCGCCGTCGTTGCCGCGCATGCGCCGGGCAAGGGACGACCTTGCAGCCGGCGCGCACGGCAGCGACGACACGGGCACCTGGGTCGGAAATGCCGGGCGTGCCGGCATCCGAAATCAGCGCCACCGCTTCGCCGGCCCGAAGTTTCTCGACGATGCGGGCGGCGGCTTGTGCTCGTTGTGCTGATGCGCCGGGCATTCGGGCTGGCGACCCGAGTTGCTTGAGCAATGGGCCGCTGTGTCTAGTATCCTCGGCGGCCACCCAGGGCACGCCGCGCAGAACCTCCTCGGCGCGGCGTGTCAGGTCGGCCAGGTTCCCGAGCGGCGTCGGGACGACATACAATGCAGCGGATTCTTCCGTCATTTCATGGGCATGCGGACAAAGACCAACGATACCACCACGACGCGCGGGCGCGAAGCCGAAGCAGCGGCCGCTATCTATCTGGAACGTTGCGGTCAACGTGTCGTGGAGCGCAATTTTCGCGTACGCGGCGGCGAGATCGACCTCATCTGCCGCGATGGCAAGACGCTGGTCTTTGTCGAGGTGCGCCAGCGCAGCCGCAGCGATTTCGGCGGCGCCGCCAGCATCACGGCCAGCAAACGCCGCCGCATCGTCCTCGCCGCGCAGCACTATCTGCTGGCAAACCGGCCTGCGACTGCCGCTTCGATTGCGTGCTGATCGAAGGTGAGCAGCTCGAATGGATCAGGAATGCGTTCGCTGCCGACGATTAGCCTGGCCTTGTGGCTGGCGCTGTCACCGCCAGCCTGGGCGGAAAGCGTGCGTATCCTGGTGCAAAGCCGCTGGCCGGCAGCCAGTATTATGCGGTTGGCGAATTCTGGGGCGAACTGCGGGTCGGCGACCTGCTCGAACTGATCCGCGAACCGGACAACCGCCACGACCGCCATGCCATCCGCGTCGTCGAATGGCGCGGCACAAGCTCGGCTACGTGCCGCGCGCTGAGAACGGGCCGTCGCCGCCGCACTGGATGGCGGCGACAAACTGGTAGCACGCATTTCCCGGCTCACCGAGCACCGCAATCCCTGGCGCCGGGTCGAGTTCGAGGTCTTCGCCGAGCTGTGATGTAGAATGACCGATTACTTGCCCCACCCCGCTGAAAAATGGATCTGATCGCCCGCGTCGCCAAGCATTTCGAAGACAGTGCAACCACCAAACTGAATGCCGAGACGATGGCGGCGCCGATTGCCGCCGCCATTGAAACGATGACCGCTTGCCTGATCAACGGTGGCAAGATCCTGGCTTGTGGCAACGGCGGCTCGGCGGCGACAGCATTTTTCGGCCGAACTGATTGGCCGCTTCGAGGCCGAGCGCCAGGAGCTGGCCGCCATCGCGCTGACCACCGACAGCTCGATCCTGACCGCCGTCGGCAACGACTACGGCTTCAATTACATCTTCTCGCGCCAGGTGCGCGGCCTCGGCCATGCCGGCGACGTGCTGCTGGCGATCTCGACTTCCGGCAACCCGGCAACGTGATCGAGGGATCGCCGCCCACGAGCACGACATGCGCGTCATCGCGCTGACCGGCAAGGGCGGCGGCCAGATCGGCGAGATGCTGGCCGACGACGATATTCATCTCTGCGTGCCGGCCGACCGCACCGCACGCATCCAGGAAACCCACCTGCTCGTCATCCATTGCCTGTGCGATGGCATCGACGCGCTTCTTCTGGGAGTCGAATGATGCAAAACTCAAGCTCACCGCCGCCGCGCGCTGATCTGCTGCTGCCCAGCGCCGCTGCGTCCGCCGGCGCCACGGTGGGCGTCATGAGCGCTCACGACCGCCGGACGACCAGCGTCCAGGCCGACGACGAGGCGGCTGAATGGAAGGCCGCGCAACAAGTTCCCGAAGCCTACCGCGAAGCCTCGCACACAACTTTACCGCCTTCAACCGGCGCCTGCTGATCACCGGCGAAGTGCCGAGCGAGAAGCGCGCAGCGCCATCGGCGAGCGAGTCGGCAAACTCGACGGCATCAAGGAAGTCTTCAACGAAACGACGGTCGGCCCCGCCTCGTCGCTGACGACGCGCAGCAACGACAGCTACATCACCTCCAAGGTCCCGGCTGGTTGACGAAAACCCTGTCGGCCAACCACATCAAGGTCACCGAATCCGGCACGGTCTTCCTGATGGGCATCGTCGGCGACCGCGAAGCCAAGGTCGCTCCAGATCACCCGCACCACCGACGGCGTGCGCAAGGTCGTCAATCTGTTCGAAGTGGTCAGCGACGCCGAAATCCGGCGCCTGTCCACGCTATCCACCACCAATAACTCGGCACCATCTCAGCCGGCTCCGGTCGAGAGTCGCTGAGAAAGACGTCATAGTGCTCGGGGGAGCGGTCATGAATCTGGAAAAAGTAATTTTGGCTTCTTCATCGTCCTCGCTGCGACACTCAACTTTGGCTTCTTCATCGGCGACATCGAGCGACCGAGTTGCATCACGTCTATGAACTGGCGGCCGCGCTGGTTGTCAGCCTGATCGCCACCGCGCTCAAGTTCGGCGACCGTACCCAGATTGGCGCCATCCACCTGGCGACCAGCCTGGTCGCAGATCTGCAGCTGATCGCCGCCGCCATCACCTGGGCCGTCGCCGTACATCACGGGCGAAGGCATGACGCCCGTGGTCATGTCGAGCGTGGTCTCGCTGTCCGGCGGCGCGCTGTTCGCCAATATCGTCTCGGTCATCATCCTCATCATCGAAACCGTGGCGCTGCGCCGCTGAGGCGGGGTCCGGCGTGAACAGCGCATTTTTCCTCGTCCTGCGGCGCATGCGTGCGCCGATCATCGTTCTGATCGTCATCTATTCGATCGCCGTTCTCGGTCTGACGCTGGTTCCCGGCGTCGACGCCGATGGCAAGGCGGCCCCGCCGCTCAGTNTTTTCCACGCCTTCTATTTCATCAGCTACACGGCGACGACCATCGGCTTCGGCGAAATCCCCAACGCCTTTTCGGAAGCCCAGCGCCTGTGGGTCACCATCTGCATCTACCTGACGGTGGTCGGCTGGTCGTATTCCGTGGTCACGCTGATCGCGCTGCTGCAGGACAAGGGCTTTCAGAACACGCTGACCGTCAATCGCTTCCGCCGCCGCATCCTTCGCCTGAAAGAGCCGTTCTACCTGGTTTGCGGATGCGGCGAGACCGGCAACCTGATCTGCCGGACGCTCGACCGCATGGGCCACGCCTTCGTCGTGCTGGAAAAGGACGAGTTACGGGTTCAGGAACTCGACCTGCAGGATTTCAAGACCGACGCCGCANCGCTGGCAGCCGACGCCCGACAACCAGGCAACCTCCTGCTGGCCGGCCTCAGGCACCCCAAATGCCGCGCCGTGCTGGCGGTCACCGACGACGAGGAGAGCAATCTGGCCATCGCCATCGCGGTTCGCCTGCTCAGCCCGGACGTCGCGGTCATCGGACGCTGCAGCAGCCAGAGTGTGGCCGCCAACATGGCTTCGTTCGGCACCGACCACATCATCAACCCCTATGCCCGCTTCGCCGAATATCTGGCGCTCGCCGTCGGGTCGCCGGAGCGCTTCCGGCTTGTCGAACTATTGACCGCGCTGCCTGAATCCCCGCTGCCCGAACCGCACCGGCCACCTACCGGAAACTGGATTTTGTGCGGCTATGGCCGTTTCGGGCGCCTGCTTGCCGATCACCTGCGCCCTGCCGGCATCGAGCTGACCATCATCGATCCCGATTGCGATCCCGAATGCGCGCCGGGCACCATTCGCGGCTACGGCACCGAGGCCGTCACCTTGCGTCAGGCCGGCATCGCCAGCGCAGTCGGCATCATCGCCGGCAGCGACAACGACGTGAACAACCTGTCGATCGCGGTTACCGCCAGCGAAACCAAACCATCGCTATTCGTCGTCGCCCGCCAGAACCACAGTGCCAACAGTTTGCTGTTCGAAACCTACGGTGCCGATTTCACGATGGTTCCGGGACGCATCGTCGCACAGGAATGCATCGCCATCCTGACCACGCCGCTGCTGGCCGCTTTCCTCGATCTCCTGCGCGAACGCGACGAAATCTGGAGCGCGGCGCTGGTCAATCGTCTGCAACAACTCAGTGGCGGCCGGACGCCGCTGATCTGGGGAATCAAAATGAACATCGCCGAAGCTCAAGGGGCTTATCGCGCCTTGATGGGCGGCGAACGGATCAGCCTGNGGGCCATCCTGCGTGACGGCACCGATCGCGGCCAGCCACTGGCGGCAGTTGTTCTGCTGGTCCGCCGCGACCGTCAGGACTTCCTCTTGCCGGATGACAACTTCCTGTTGAATGCCGGCGACCAGTTGCTGCTGGCCAGCACGCTGGCAGACAAGCGCAACCTCGAATTGACGCTGCACAACCCAAACGAACTGGACTATGTGCTGACCGGCGAGGAAATTTCCGGCAGCTGGCTGTGGAACAAGTGGCTGGCGCACAGGAAAGCAATCGAAAAGGCACGCTGCGCCTGATACGATGGAGCGGCGCCGACTTCCCGGCGCAAAACCTTCACTGCTTCGGGAGAACTTATGTCCAGCCTGAAATTTCTCGGCATTGCCGGCAGCCTGCGCCGCGCCTCGACCAACAGCGGCCTGCTGCGCGCCGCAGCCGGCCAGTTGCCGGCCGGTGTAACGATGGAAATCGCCAACCTCACCGACATTCCTTTCTACAACGCCGACATCGCCGAAAAACCTGCTGCGTCGTCGNTCCTCGACCAGATGGCCGCGGCCGATGCCTTCGTCTTTGCCAGCACGGAATACAACTATTCGATCGCTCCGGCACTGAAAAACATTCTTGACTGGGCATCGCGCGAACCTGACAACGCACTGCTCTCGGGCAAGACGGCGGCGCTCATGGGCGCTGGTGGCGGCATGGGCACCTCACGTTCGCAATACCACCTGCGCCAGGTCTGCGTCTTCCTCAACCTGCACCTGCTCAACAGGCCGGAAGTCTTCTCCAACGCCTTTGCCGGCGCCTACGACGCCGAGGGCAACCTGACCGACGCCAAACTGACAGCCCTGGTCGGCGAGCAGATGCGGGCGCTGGCGCAGTGGACACTGAAAATCAAGGGTGAACCCCGGATAGCCGGCGATGCCTTCAGGCGGCCAGGGCACGCTTCAAGCCACGCATCAGCGTGCCCAGGGCCGGCAGCTTCATGTAAAGCTCCTCGCCGGTATCCCAGTAGTCGCGGTGGTAATTGACCTTGCCGGCCGCATCGAAGCGAAGGTGCGAAACGCCGCGCATCATTTGCGCAGCGCCACGACCCCAGAGGCGTACCCGAAAATGGAATTCCCACACCAGCATCGCCCCGCCCTCGTCGACCACCTTTTCAGTGACGATGAAGCGTGGCTCGGCGACCTGGCGGAACATGTGCGTAAAGATGCGCTGGATCGCGGCAACGCCTCGGACTTCGTTGAACGGATCCTTGAACCAGGCCTCCTCCGCGTAGAACTCGGGAAATCGGGCAACGCGCTCGATGGTGAGGTCGTGGTAGAAGCGTATCAGCGCATCGAGGTTCATTTCAGCCTCCTGTAAGACGGCGGACAAGGGGAAGTAGCAGCGGTAAGGCAGGTGGGCAAGCAGCTTCATGAACAGCGTGAAGCGCTTGGGAAAGTGAATTTCGAAATTTGCCCTCCGGAACCCGTCGACCGCAGCAGACGCCGCCTGCGCCGGGGTCAGCAACGCCGGCATCGCGAAATCGTTCTGCGCCGTCAGTTGCGTCGCGACGAAGCCGGGATTCATGACCCAGACGCCGATTCCGCGGGGCGCCAGTTCAAGGTGCAGGCATTCGGCGAAATGAATCAACGCCGCCTTGCCCGGCCCATAGCAAAGTGCCCGGGGCAAACCGCGATAGCCGGCCACGCTGGCGACAAAGCGATGCCGCCCCCGGCCGGAGATCCTGCAGGACAGTGGCGGCAAGGCGCATCGCACCGTTGAAATTGACCGTGACGACCCGCTCGGCGACCCCAGGTCGAAGCCGTCGGCCATCATCGGAACATAATCCCCGGCCAGATAAACAACCAGATCCATGCCACCCCAGGCTGCCAGAATGCGCTTGCGCGCCGCCGCCAGAGCCGCCGTGTCGGTGGCATCGCAGGGCAACAGCAGGGCATCGGGAACAGCAAGCGCCTTCAATTTGCCGGCGCTGCGCGCCGACAGCGCCAGCACCGCACCGCGTCCCGACAGTTCGCGCGCCAGGGCGGCACCGATGCCTGCCGAAGCGCCGACCAGCCAGACGCGCCGACCCTGCCAGTCCGCAATCTTCGGGTTCATCGCTTGACGAAGGTCAGGGTCACGTCGCCTAGGCCAAAGCCCCATTTGGACATGCTCGAGCGGTTCAACATCACCTTGTCGTCCATCAGGAACATCCAGTCGTCGAAATCGACGTGATAGACCTTGCCGTCCACCGGCAAGGCCAGGACATAGCGCCAACGCAGCGTGTTGCCGGCAACTTCGCCGATCGCCTCGCCAACCACGTCGTCGGCCGTACCGCGAAACGTGCCATCCGCTTGTCTGACCAGCGTCCATACCCGGCGCGAAGTCGTGCCGTCAGACCACGTGAAGTGCTCGTCGAGCACACCGGTGTCGCCATCCCAGCTTGCATCGATGACGACGTGGAAGCGCTTCTTCACCTCGCCGGAGCGGCCCTGGAACATGCCCCAGGCATCCAGGGTGCCGTTCAGGTATTGCTTGAGGTCGAGGGCTGGCCGTTCGGCACGATATTGCTCGACGCCCGGGGCGGCACAGCCGGCCAAACCCAGGGCGAACGTGGCAGCAAGCAGCAGTTTCATGTCAGACCTCCAGATAATTGCGCCAGCGCCAGAGCAAGGCGGCAGCCAGGCCTTGAAGAGCAGCGGCAGCAAGGCGTAAGCGAAGCTCAGCGCCGGCAGGTTGCGGCGCTGCCGGGGATGTAGCCCAGCAGCGCAAGCATGGGGAGCGCCAAACCGGCGGCGAGTGCCAGATTGAGTTTGGCGACGAAATTCCAGACGCCGAAGCAGGCGCCGGCCTGTCCCCGGCGCTCGCCAAGGTCGGCGGCAATCGCTGCCGGCAGCGCGAGATCGGCGCCGAGCCCCAGACCGGACGCCAGGCAAACGACGGCGAACGCCCAGAGATCGCCGCTGCCGAGCTGGCTGGCGCTTGAAAGCGCCCATGGACAACATCATCGCCCCCAGCCAGGCAAGCACACGGCCACGACGGCTGGCCAGATTGACCCAGAACGGCAGGGACACGGCCCCGGCAAGGAAATAGAGTGCCAGCAGCGCACCGCTGGCCGCTTCGATCTCCAGCACATCCGAAACGAAAAACAGGAAGAGCGTAGCCGGCAGGGCAGCGGCAATGCCGTTGGCGACGAACACGCCGAGCAGTCGGCGAAAGGTCGGTCGGCGAGGACCGCGCAAGCTCGCCAGCAAGGGTCGGCCGGTGCCCGCTGCGGCAGCCCGGGCCCGACGCGACTGAAGGTAATCGCTGCCGCCAGCAGCAGCAGAACGGGCAACACCCAGGCCAGACGAGCGATGCCGTCGCTCAACACTGGCGCCAGCAGGGCCGGTAGCGCGGCTGCCAGCAGGATTCCCACCAGGCCGAAGCCTTCCTCGCCGCGGTCAACCGGGTGCGCAGCCCGGAATCGGTACCGACATCGGCGCCCCAGGCCTGGTAGGCGATCGTGGCGCCCGAGAACCCGAGGTAGGTCAGGGTCAGGGCGCCGATCAACCAGACGGCGACTCGCTCCTGCGGTGGGTTGAGCAGGGCGACGAAGCCGACGACGAAGGCAGCAGCGCGACCGCCACCATGCGCGGGCGCGGCACGCGGTCGGCCAGCCAGCCCAGCAATGGATCGATACCGGCATCGAGCAACCGGGTGGCCAGCAGGATGGCGCCAAGCATGGCCAGCGGCAGGCCGGCCACCTCGGCATACAGATGCGGCACATGGACGTGACCGGCAGCGCCGCAAAGGCGAGTGGCAACCCGAGCAGGCCATACGCAAGAACGTGCCCGGCAGTCATCGTCAGGCGGGCGGCCGGCGCAACAGCGCGGCACGCAAGGCGGGAGCACTGGTCTGCGGATCGAGCCAGATCGCAAAGAAGCGACGGGCGAATTCGGGATCGGCAATCTCGCCCCGCAGGCTGCCATTGAACAGGAACACGGCACCGTCGGCACGGTGGATGCCGGTCAGGTTATCGCCGTCCCGGACATCGGGAAAGACCCGCGTCATCGCCTTCCCCCAACGCTGGAGGTCGCCATCGGCAGCGCCGAGTTGGCGCATCTCCGCGACACTTGCCTCGACGATCGCGCTTCCGGCGATGCTGCGCCTGTATTCAAGACGAAGCGCAAGCGGCGGCATGGACGGATCCTCGCCAGCCCACAGCGTCGCGTGGTACACGAGGAATCCGAAACGACGAAAATCGCCACTGCCCCAGCGCCTCAAGCCTGGAAGCACGTCGGGCGCCGCAACGGCCGGCAGGCAGACGAGGGCCAGCCGGCAAGGACTGAAAGGACTCGCGTAGAAGCGTTGCGAGACAAGCTTGGCCCTGGCCGTAATCGGGAGCGCCCGCAACCAACCTCCCGGGAAGAATCCATGCCCGCTGCCCGATGTTCAGCGATGGGACAGTTCGAAATGCACGACATCGATGTTTCCGGCGAGAAAACCCGCCTCGCAATAACAGAGATATAGCCGCCACAGGCGACGGAAACGCTCGTCGAAACCCAGCGCCTCGATCTGCGGCCAGTTCGCCTCGAAGGCCTGACGCCACGCGGCGAGCGTACGCGCGTAGTCGTTTCCGAAGGCGTATTCGCTGCGTACCGCCAGTCCCTGACGCGCTGCGGCGGCGCGGAACGCGGCCCGCGAAGGCAGCATGCCGCCGGGGAAAATGTATTGCTGGATGAAATCCGTTCCCTTGCGGTATTGCGCGAAGAGATCGTCGCGCAGGGTGATACTCTGGATCACTGCCCGCCCGCCGGGCTTGAGCGCCCGGGCGACGGCACGGAAATAGGTCGGCCACCAGCGCTCGCCGACCGCCTCGAACATTTCGATCGAAACGACATGATCGAAGCGTTCGCGAATCTCCCGGTAATCCTGCAGGCGCAGGTCGGCAGACGGCACGCGCTTNTGNGCCCATGCAAGCTGCGCGGGCGAGAGCGTCAGGCCGGTCACGCGCAATCCGTCCTGAACCGCCAGTTCGGCAAAACCGCCCCAGCCGCAGCCGATTTCCAGAACGTGCTGCCCGGCATCGGCTTTCAGGTGCCGCAGGATGCGCCGATACTTGGCCCGTTGGGCGGTTTCCAGATCGCCATCGTCTGCGGCACGGTAGAGCGCGCTGGAGTAGCTCATCGATGGGTCGAGCCAGCACTTGTAGAAATCGTTTCCCAGATCGTAGTGGGCCATGATGTTGCGCTTGCTCCCGGCCCGGCTGTTGCGATGCAGCCAGTGACGCAGACGCGCCATGAGGAGCTTGCGCCAGGAACCGTAAACCGCCTTTTTCAGTACGTCGCGATTACGGGCCAGCAGTGCCAGCAAGCCGGTGATGTCCGACGCATCNCAGGCCCCGTCGAGATAAGCCTCTGCCAGACCGATGTCCCCGCGCGCCAGCACCTGGGTAAACATCGCCTCGTCATGAACCTGCAGGCTGACACCAGGTTCGCCCTCGCCGAAAAGCCGGCTGGCACCGTCCGGCAGGCGGACCTCAAGGCGGCCGCCGCGCAGGTGTTCAAGCATGTCCAAAATCAGGCGGGCATCATTTCCGGGGCCAGCCACGCCGCGCAGAATCATGGTGTCGTTCATTTTGTCGATCCCTGTAGAGGTTGCCGTGCAGGATGGGCGCCACGGAACGGCACCCCTTTCACCCAGAGCTTCAATGCCTGCCAGTGGATACGGAAGATCACCCCGGCAGTCAGTAATGGCATGCGCAGCAAGGCACCAAGCAGCGCGCCTGACGTCCACGCCTGCGCCTTTCCGGAGATCGCGGTGAGCAGCAATTCGCCTTCGGCATCGTCGTAGTCGATACAAGCCGACTGCACGGGGCGCGCCAGCCGGAAGAGTAGCCCCCTCGATGTCGTTGAACGGCGAGACGTGGAACACTTTCTCCGCATGCAGGATCTGACCATCCCGCAGGGGAGCGCCATCCATGTTGTGCAGCAGGTAGCTGTGGTGGCCGCCGAAAGTGTTGTTGACTTCGGCCAGCACCGCGATCAGCGCACCCGACCGGTCGTGGCAGAACCAGAAGCTGACCGGGTTGAAGACATAGCCGCAAACCCGGGGAAACGTCTGCAGCAGGATCTCGCCATCGCAGGGCAGACCTCGCTCGCGCAGCAGAGACTCGACCCATGGCAACAGCGGGCTGCCATCACGTGGCCCATGATCGCGCTGGCGGAAACTGAGCAGGTTGCTGCGGTCGACCGAGAAAACAGCGCAATTTCCGGACGCCAGATCGCGAAGCGGCAGTCGGATGAAAATACCGGATAGACGAAGGCGTTGATCACCGGCCGCAGCCGACGGTGCATCACATGGCCGAGAAAGAGTTGCGGACGAATCTCCATGGCTGTCTCAGGCGACGATTGCCGCGCTCAGGAGTGAGTCACACCACCCTGCCACGGCGCCTGGATACCATCCCATTGGCCACGGTCAGCGCCGATTTCAGGCCATCCTCATGAAAACCATAGCTGCCCCAGGCCCTGCCAGCCAGATGCCGTGCTCGCCCTGCACTTCTGCAAGGCGCTGCTGGGCGGCGATCGCGGCCCGTCGAAGATCGGATGCGCATAGTCGAATTCGGCGATGACCCTGGCCGGGTCGGGTTCACGTACCGGATTGAGCGTGACGATCACCGGCGTCCTGAACGGCAACGGCTGCAGCTTGTTGATTAGGTAGGAAACGCCGACCGGCTGCTCGCCGGGTGCGCCACTGCCGGCGAAGTAGTTCCATGCCGACCAGAGCTTTTCGTCGCGCGGCAGCAGGGCACGATCGGTATGCAGGACAGCGCGGTTGGGCTGGTAGCGCACGGCGGAGAGCACACCGCGCTGGGCGTCGCTCGCCGAAGAGCCGAGGATGGCCAGCGCCTGGTCGCTGTGGCAGGCCATGATCACCTGATCGAAGGGCTCGCTGCCCGCAGCATGGGTCACGCGCAGGGCGGCGCCTTCGCGCGTCACTCCATGCACCGGGCAGGCCAGGCGGATGTCGTCGAGCTGCGCGGCGATCTTCCTCACGTACTCCCGGCCACCCCCTGGACTGTACGCCAGGCCGGCCTGTCGAAAACCTGCAGCAGACCATGGTTCGAGCAGAAACGAACGAAGGTGGCCAGCGGCATATCGAGCATCTGGCCCGTCGGACAGGACCAGATGGCTGCGGCCATCGGCAGCAGGTACCAATCGGCAAACGCCGCCGAATAATTACCTGCGTTCAGAAAGTCGCGCAAGCTGCGCCGATGGTCGGGATGGGTCGCAAGCCAGGCGACGCTTTCGCGATTGAAACGGAGGATGTCCGAGCATGGCCCAGAATTCGCGACGCAGCAAATTCCGTTTTTGTCCGAAAACGGTAGCGAGATTGCTGCCAGCCCACTCGAGATCGGGATTCTCCAGGCTGACGGAAAAGGACATTTCTGTTTCGACAGTGTCGATGCCGAGCAACGCGAACAGGGCAATCAGGTTGGGGTAGGTCCGTTCGTTGAAAACCAGAAAACCGGTATCGACCGGATGCGCTTTCCCTTCCAGCGTGACATCGACCGTATTGGTATGGCCGCCGAGGTAGTCGCCGGCCTCGAACAGGGTCACATCGTGGCGACCAGCCAGCAACCAGGCACTGGCCAACCCGGAAATACCGGCGCCGACGACGGCGATGCGCTGTTTAAGCCGCATCATCGTCCCCTTGGTCGTTGCTGCCGCGCAGTTCGGCGAAGGCCGAATGATTGTGGATGGACTCGAAATTCTCGGAAGTCACCCGCCAATCGGCGATGCGGGGCTCACGCATCAGGCGCAGGGCAATGTCGCGCACGAGATCCTCGACGAACTTCGGATTGTCGTAAGCGCGCTCGGTCACCCACTTTTCGTCGGGACGCTTGAGTAGCCCGAACACCTCGCACGAAGCCTCTTCCTCGGCCAGACGGACCAGTTCCTCGATGCTCATCAGCGAACGCAGCCGCGTTTCCAGCGTGATGTGCGAGCGCTGATTGTGGGCACCGTAGTCGGAAATCTTTTTCGAACAGGGACACAGGCTGGTCACCGGCGCCATGACGCGCAAGGTGAGGCTGGCATACTCGCCCTCGCGCGCCTCCACGATGTAGGCGACGTCGTAGTCGAGCAGGCTTTCGACACCGGAGACCGGCGCCACCTTCCGGATGAAGTAGGGAAAGGCAAGTTCGATGCGCCCGCTGCGCGCTTCGAGACGCAGCAGCATTTCGTCGAGCATGCGGAAGATGCCGTCCTGGGTCAGCACGCCGCGCCGCCCNTCGAGAATCTCGACGAAACGCGACATGTGGGTTCCCTTGATCGCGGGAGGCAGACCCACGCTCATTGCGATCGTGGCCACCGTAGCGAGCATTTCGCCATTGCCGGTTTCGATCTGTAGCGGGTAGCGCAAGCCCTTGACGCCGACGCTCTGGATGGCCAGACAACGATCGTCAGCCGTCGACTGGACGTCGGGAAGATAGATTTTCTCGGGTGCGTTCATTTGATGATCCTTTCTCGCTGGCGGCAGCGCATTCGATTCACTTGAGGAACTCGTCGATCTTCTTCAGCAACGCCTCGTCATCCGGCCTAGTGAAGCTCGAAAAGGCGATCACCCGATTAGCGTCGCGACTGATCAGGTATTTGTGGAAGTTCCATTTCGGGCGGCTGTCGCTCATCTGTGCCAGCCTCACGTAAAAGGGATGGGCATCCTTGCCCCTGACCGATGTCTTCCCGACCATCGGGAACTCGACGCCATAGGTCAGCCGGCAGAAGTCTGCGATTTCCTTCTCCGTTCCCGGCTCCTGGTCACCGAAATCGTTGGATGGGAAGCCGAGGACGACCAGCCCTCGNTCCTTGAGACGCGCATACAGCTTTTCGAGGCCGTCGTACTGTGATGTGAAGCCGCAATAACTGGCCGTATTGACGACCAGGATCACCTTGCCGGCGTACTGGCACAACGGCATCGGTTTGCCGTCCTGAAGATTCCGGAACGTGTGGTCGAGCAAGGCCGGACATGCGGCGGCAGCCGACGTCGGCGCCATGACCGCAGCGACCAACCACGCCACGCCCAACCAATGCTTGAATGTTGAAACCAAGATCACTCCTTCGCTTTTGTCCTGGACAAATCATTGTTTTGTTCGTAAGATAGGTGCCATAGAGCGAATTGTCAACGGTTTGTCTAACATTTGTTCAGGACAAATATGAGCACCCCTGGTTTCAACATTGCCGCCGTCGAACGCGACACCGGACTTTCAAGGACGTTCTGCGTGTCTGGGAACGCCGCTATGGCTTCCCGTCCCTGAACGCGACAGCAACGGCGAGCGCCTCTATCCCGCCGAGCAGGTGATACGTCTGCGCCTGATCAAACGCCTGATGGACCAGGGTCACCGCCCCGGCAAGTTGATCGCGGCGCCACCGGAGGAGCTGGCTGCGCTGGCACCGCGCAGCATCCGCCGCGCCAGTGACCCCTGTCGGCAACCAAGGACGACCACGCCGAGTTACTGAGCCTGATCAAACAACACGACGCCACCGGCTATCTGCAAGTCATGCAACAACGCCTGGCACGCCAGGCCTGCTGCATTTTGTCCAGGACACGGTGGCCCCTCTCACCCGCCAGGTGGGCGAAGCCTGGGAAGACGGAAGTTTCGAGGTCTTCGAAGAACATCTTTTACCGAACTGACCAAGCGCCTGCTGCGCGCCATCGCCGCCCTGTCCCCAGGCATTCGCGGTCCGCGCGTACTGCTGACCAGCGTACCCGACGAGCAGCATCTGCTCGGCCTGCTGATGGTGGAAGCCGTCTTGGCGCTGGAAGGCGCCGAGTGCATTCCGCTGGGCACGCAAATGCCGTTGCTCGAGATTGGCCGTGCCGCCGAGGCCCATCGTGCGGATGTGGTCGCCCTGTCCTTCTCGGCAGCCTTTCCGCAGCGGCAGATACCTGGCCTGCTGCAACAACTGCGTCAGGTGCCGGTTGCCATCGAACTGTGGGCCGGTGGCAGAGGCATCGCACGCATCGCACCCTTGCCCGGCGTCCAGCTACTGGGTACGCTGGACAGCGTCACCCCGGCCATCGACGAATGGCGCGCCGCACACCCCTGAAATTTCGAGGAGCGACACGGCGCGCCATTTGCGAGCCGTGCAGCAGCCCCGGGCGTATCGTAAGCCCCCGAAATCGGAACATCCCTGGAAAATTTTCGAGAATTGGTCGCGGCGCACTAAAATAGTTCGCTGTATTGTTGTCATAATGGCTCATGACCTACGCCCCCTGCCTTTGAAGCAAAAATCTGCCCTCCGGGACAGTTGACCGCAACCGTCGCCGGCCTGCCGCGACCGTTGGTGTTCACAAATGGCTGTTTCGACATCCTGCATCGCGGCCAC
Source organism: Dechloromonas sp. (assembly GCA_013363835.1). Lineage (GTDB taxonomy): Bacteria > Pseudomonadota > Gammaproteobacteria > Burkholderiales > Rhodocyclaceae > Azonexus. The sequence continues at coordinate 3,435,401 of CP054864.1, read as the reverse complement.
GTCACCTACCTCGCGCAAGCTGCGGCGCTGGGCGTCAGCATGGTCGTGGCGCTCAACAGCGATGCTTCCGTCAAGCGCCAGGGAAAAGGCGACGACCGTCCGGTGAATGCGCTGGAAGATCGCCTGGCGGTGATGGCAGCGTTGGGCTGTGTTTCACTGGTGACCTGGTTCGACGAGGACACCCCGCTCCAGCGTATCCTTGAATGCCGGCCGGACATCCTGGTCAAGGGCGGCGACTGGCCGATCGACAGGATCGTCGGTGGCGGCGAGGTTGCCGGATGGNGGNGATCGGTGCATTCGATACCGTTCATTCACCAGAAATCGACGACGGCGCTACTGGAAAAGATTCGCCGCCTTTAAGGTCCGACCAAGGGTTCTCGATGCCCCACGACAACACCTACTCCACCGAGCAATTGTTGCACGCACACCAGCGTGCCAAGGTGTTTGTCTTCATCGGCACGCCGCTGCTCTCGGGTTTCGGCCTCCTGACGCTAAACCATCGCGAGTGGCCGCTATTCCTGTTGATCGCGACTAGCGTGGCGATGATTCTCGTCAGCTATATGGCGCTCCGGCGCGGATTTACCGGCCCCTTTACCGTCTGGCCCGCCATCGCCACATTCACCACCCTGCTCCTCTATCTGGTTGCTTTTTCGGGTCAGGAACATGGCCGGGCACTCTGGTTCTTCTCGCTACCCGTGTTGGCCGGCATGATGCTGCCGCCGCGTGTCGGTGCCCTGTGGGCCGGCCTCAGTATCGCTGCGGCGGCGGCGCTCATGTTGCTCGGCGGCCCGGAATTCGGTACCAGCGCCTATTCGCTCAGTTTCACCGTCCGCTTCGTCATCACCGCCGTCCTGATTTCGGTCGGCATGTTCTGGTCGGAAATGGCATTGCGTCGCTATCAGGATGCAACCGCCGCACAAAAGGCGGCGACCCAGGCCGAAAGCGCGCGACTGAAAGCGGAGATCGCCCGCCGCGTTTCGCTCGAACAGGATTTGCGGGTACTGGCCAGTACCGACGCGCTGACCGGCCTGGTAAATCGCCGCGCCTTCATGGAACGCTTCTCGCATGAACTGGCGCGCAGCCAACGGCATGGGCCGTCGCCGACGCTGATCATTCTCGACATCGACCACTTCAAGAAGATCAACGATCGCTACGGCCACCCGGCGGGCGATGCCGTACTCGCCCACCTGGCGCAATTGCTCAGGGCGAGCCTGCGCAACGTGGACATCGTCGGGCGCATCGGCGGCGAGGAATTTGCCGTCGTACTGGTCGAAACCAATGCTGAAATGGCGACGCCGGTCATCACCCGTCTGCTTGAGCGGATCAGGAAGGCTCGGTGACGCTGGCCGACGGCATGCCGCTGAAATTCACTGCCAGCATCGGCAGCACGGAGATCCTCTGGGGCGACACCATCGACACCGCGATCCAGCGCGCCGACGAGGCCTATACACGGCCAAGAAAACGGCCGCGACCGCCACTGCCAGCGCTGAAACTCCCTACAAGACGACCTGAGTGCCGAGTTCGACGACCCGGTTGCTGGGTATCTTGAAGAACGCTGTCGCCGAACCGGCGTTGCGGAACATGGCGATGAATATCTTCTCGCGCCAGAACGCCATATCGGAGCCCAGCTTGGGAATCAGCGTCTCGCGGCCGATGAAGTAGGACGTATCGAGCGAATTGAATTCCAGCCCGAAATGAGCGCACAGCGACAGCGCCTGAGGAATGTCCGGATCATCCTTGAAACCATACTGGATGATCACGCTCCAGAAGTTGTCCCGCAGTTGATGGACTTCGACGCGATCGATGTCCGGGACGTAGGGCACGTCGTAAAACTGCGCCGAAACCAGCACCACCCGCTCATGCAGCACCTTGTTGTGCATCAGGTTATGCAGCAGCGCGTGCGGCACGCCCTTGGGATCGGCATTGAGGAATACCGACGTCCCGGCCACCCGGGTCGGCATCGATGCCGCCAAGGATTCCAGAAACAGCGAAAGCTCGAGACGCTCACCCTGGAGACGTTCGGAGAGCAGCTCGCGACCCCGCTTCCAGGTGGTCATCAGGACGAAGACGCCGACCCCGGTAACCAGCGGGAACCAGCCACCGTCGGGAATCTTCAGGATATTGGCCGCCAGAAAGACCAGCTCGACCGCCAAGAAACAGGAAAACAACGCCACTGCGCGCGGCCAGCCCCAGTTCCATGAACGGGCCACCACAACGGTCGCCAGCAGCGAAGTGATCACCATGTCCCCGGTCACCGCAATGCCGTAGGCGGCCGCCAGATTGTTCGAGGACTTGAAACCGAGGACGAGGATCATCACCGCCGCCATCAGCCCNCAGTTCACCGCCGGCAGGTAGATCTGCCCCTGCTCCTTCTCGGATGTGTGCTGCACCTCCATGCGCGGCATGAAGCCCAGCTGCATGGCCTGGCGGGTTACCGAGAAGNNGCCGGAAATGACGGCTTGCGAAGCGATCACCGTCGCCAGCGTGGCCAGCCCGACCAGCGGATACAGCGCCCACTCGGGCGCAGACAGGAAGAANGGATTGGCGGCGGCCTCGGGATCGCCGAGAATCAGCGCCCCCTGGCCAAAATAATTGAGCACCAGCGCCGGCAGCACGAAGGCGAACCAGGCACGCTGGATCGGCTTGCGCCCGAAGTGCCCCATGTCGGCGTACAGCGCCTCGGCGCCGGTCACCGCCAGCACGACGTTACCCATCGCGACCAGTGCCATCGCCTTGTTGTCCAACAGAAAACCGACGCCGTAGGCCGGATTCAGGGCATGCAATATGGCAGGATGATCGATGACGTTGTACAGGCCAAGCCCCGCCAGCGTGCCGAACCAGACCAGCATCACCGGCCCGAAGAAGGTGCCGACCAGCGCGGTTCCGTGACGCTGGACGTAGAACAGGATGAACAGCACGACCAGCGTGATCGGGATGACATAAGGCTTGAACGTCGGCGTCGCGACCTCCAGCCCCTCGACAGCGGACAGAACGGAAATTGCCGGCGTCACCATGCCGTCGCCGTAAAACATCGCCGCCCCGAGCACCCCGAAGATCACCACGACCTTGGCCTGTTTCGGTTTGCTCTGGACATCGCGCAGGGCCAGCGCGATCAGCGCCATGATGCCGCCCTCGCCGCGGTTGTCGGCACGCATGATGAAGGTCACGTACTTGACCGAAACGACGACGACCAGTGCCCAGAAAAACAGCGAAAGACTGCCGTAAATATTGGCCACCGTCACCGGAATCGGGTGATTGCCGGCAAACACTTCTTTCACTGCGTAGAGCGGGCTGGTACCGATGTCGCCATAAACCACGCCCAAGGCCGCCAGGGCCAGTGCCGCAAGGCGCTTACCGGTCGCCTCGCCAGCCTGCATCCCGCTGCTGCTCATCTCATCCCCTCAATCACCGGCGGCTTCATGGCCGCTCTGGTATGAAACATCGCACGGGCCTGCAGGCAAACCACCGCATCGGTGTCATTTGCTCGCCGCCAACGCGCCAACCGAGTTCGTGCTAAAACGGAATATCGTCGCCAAGATCGTCGAATGCTGGCTTCGGCTTGTTCCTGGGAGGTGCCGGGGCGTAGTCGGTCGGCTCGCTATCATAACCACCGCCGGAGGAAGCAGGCGCCCCATGCCCTGGCGGGAACCGAGCATTTGCATTTCGGTGGCTTCGATTTCGGTCGTGTAGCGATCCTGGCCCTCCTTGTCCTGCCACTTGCGGGTCTTGATGCGGCCTTCCAGATAGACTTGCGACCCTTTTTCAGATATTGACCGGCGATCTCGGCCAGCTTGCGATAGAAGACCACGCGATGCCATTCGGTGATTTCACGCTTCTCGCCGCTGTTCTTGTCCTTCCAGCTTTCGGTCGTCGCCAGGCGGATATTGCAGACAGCGTCGCCGCTTGCCGTGTAACGGGTTTCCGGGTCGGCTCCCAGATTGCCGACCAGAATAACTTTGTTTACCGATGCCATGAACAATGTCTCCTAGATAGTTTGAGCCGCAGCGGCAGCCGCCCGGCGCTGCGGGAAATTCATTGAGTTCGCCACCGCCAGCCAGATCAGAGCCAGCCCGGCGCAGACGGAAAATACGGCATTATCTCCGAAATTTTGCGCAATATAGCCGCCCGCCGCACCGCCGAGGAACAAACCGATCGCCTGCGTCGTGTTGTGAACGCCGAGCGCCGCCCCNTTGGCGGCCGGCGGTGCGGTGCGCGAAACCAGCGAGGGAAGCGTCGCTTCGAGGATGTTGAAGGCGACGAAGAAGAGCAGCAGCCATAGCGCCAGCGTCCACAAACCCTGGCCAAAGAACAGCAGGCCAAGCTGGACGACGACGAGCAAGGCGATGGCGGCGCGAAAAATCGGCCGCATCTTGTCCTTGCGCTCGGCGGCGATGATCGCCGGCACCATGATGGCGAACGAAACGAGAACCGCCGGCAAGNNAACTTTCCAGTGCTCCGCTGCCGCCAGACCGCCATGATCGACCAGCGCATGCGGCAGCACGACGAACATCGCCATCTGCACCATGTGCAGCACGAAGATGCCGACGTTCAGACGAAAGAGATCGGCATCGAAGACCACCCGGCGCAGCGGCAGTTTNTCATGGCCATGCGGCGGCGGCAGCGGCACCGCCTTGAGCAGGAGCACGATGGCCGCCAGGGCCAGCACGCCGGTCATGACGAAGAGCCCACCCATGCCGATCCAGCCATACAACAAGGGNGCACCAACCAGCGATAGCGCGAATACCAGACCGATCGACGAACCGATCATCGCCATCACCTTGGTACGGTGCTGCTCGCGCGTCAGATCGGCGGCCAAGGCGGTAACCGCCGCCGAAATCGCGCCCATGCCCTGCAAGACGCGGCCGATGATGATCCACGTCATGTCGGGCGCCCAGGCCGCGACAAAACTGCCCAGCGCGAAAATCACCAGGCCGATGACGATGACCAGCTTGCGCCCCCACAGGTCGGAAGCGATGCCATAGGGAATCTGGAAAATCGCCTGGGTCAGGCCGTAGGCGCCAAGGGCGAAACCGACCAACGCCAGATTATCGCCGCCGGGCAGCGTCTTGGCATAGACCGAGAACACCGGCAGGATCAGGAACAAGCCAAGCATCCGCAGGGCAAAGATGGAAGCGAGNGAGGCACCGGCACGGCGCTCTTCCGGACTCATGCGATCGGCAACGGGTGGGGACATCGGGACAACGCCTTTGGTGCAATGCAGCGAAAGTAGAAATATTAGCAGGTTTGCCCCCTAGCCGGCGCCCTCGCACCCGGACACTTCGCCTGCGCTACACTGGCGGACGATTCGAATCCGCCCCCGTCATGCGCCTTCTTCCGCCACTTCTCTTCGCCTTCGTTGCCGGTTGTGCCACGGTCGTCGGCACAATGCAACTCGACGACCGTTTCGGCCCTGCCGATCCGGCACGTTTCGACCACCCGCCTGCCAGGGTCGGCAGCGCCCCGGATTACTGGAAGGAGATACGCCCGCTGCTCGACCAGCGCTGCGTTTCCTGTCATGCCTGCTACGATGCCCCCTGTCAGCTCAATCTGACGAGCTATGAAGGACTGACGCGTGGTGCCAATCCGAAAGCTGTCTATTCCGCCGCAAGGCTGGTGGCCGACGAACCAACGCGGCTCGGCTTCGATGCGCTGAGCAATGCCGGCTGGCGGAAGAAGGGTTTCTTTCCCGTGCTCAACGAACGCACGCAAACGCCGGAAGCCAACCGCGACGGTGGCGTGATGTACCAAATGCTGGCCCTCAAACAGNATGCACCGGGGCCGGACAGCGGCCCCATCACCAACCCCGACCTCGACTTCTCGCTGGACCGTACCGATACCTGTGCCCGGGCCGAGACCTTCGACGACTATTCCCGCAAACACCCTGACCGCGGGATGCCGTTCGGCATGCCGCCGCTGGCCAAGGGCGAGCAGCAGACGCTGGCACGCTGGCTGGAGTCGGGCGCGCCCTACACGCCCGGAGACCCGCTTCCGGCCGCTGCACTGACACAAGTCGCAGACTGGGAACGCTTGATGAACGGCGACAGCCTGCGCGAACAGCTGGTGGCCCGATACATATTTGAACACTGGTACATCGGTCACTTCCATTTCGAAGCGGCGCCGGGCCGTTACTTCCAGCTCGTCCGCAGCCGCACGCCGCCTGGCCAGCCGATCGACGTGGTGGCGACGCGCCGCCCCTACGACGACCCCGGCGAACCGCGTGTCTATTACCGACTGCGTTACAGCGAAGCGACCCAGGTCGCCAAGACCTTCATGCCCATGCAGCTCGACGCCGCCCGCATGGAACGGATCCGTCAGTGGTTCTTCGTGCCGAATTACGAGGTCGACGCCTTGCCAGGCTATGAGATCGCCAAGGCCTCCAACCCCTTTGCCACCTTCCGTGCCCTGCCGGTCGACGCCCGCTACCGTTTCATGCTCGATGACGCCCAGTTCATCATGATGGGCTTCATGAAGGGGCCGGTCTGTCGCGGCCAGGTGGCGCTCAACGTGATCAACGACCTGTTCTGGGTCGCGTTCCTGGCGCCGAGCGCCAGCGAAGCCGCGACGACGACCGAACTGCTTGACGCCGACATCATCAACCTGCAACTGCCGGCGGAACACGACAGTACCGCCGGGCTGCTTGCATGGCGCGGCTATGCGAAGCTCGAGCAGCGTTTTCTCAAGGAAAAGAGCCGCCTGCTCACCGCCAGAAGCGAAAAGCGCCCGCCCGCCATCACCCAGCTCTGGGACGGCGACGGAACGAACCCGAACGCCGCACTGACGGTGTTCCGCCACTTCGACAGCGCCTCGGTCATGCGCGGCTATGCCGGCGAGCGCCCGCAGACCATGCTGGTCATCGGCTACCCGCTGTTCGAGCGCATGCATTATCTGCTGCTGGCTGGCTACGATGTGTTCGGCAATGTCGGTCACCAACTGGCGACCCGCCTGTACATGGATTTCCTGCGCATGGAGGGCGAGCTCAATTTCCTCACCTTCCTGCCGCTTGAGGATCGCCAGCCGGTGCTCGATTTCTGGTATCGCGGGCGCAAGGAACAAACCGGCCAGTATTTCACCGACGTCGCTTACTACTTCCCGAACGAAACCGGCATCCAGTATCACAGCAAGGATCACCTGGGCGAGTTGTACCGGATGATCGCCAAGCGCATGGCGCCGATGCGCAACCCGAACCTCGACTGGAAAGACACCGGGCTGACGGCTGCCGAAATCGCCCAGATGCGAAAGCTCGCAGNNATACACGGCATTCCGGCCTCGGTGATGCCCGAGCAAAGCCTGCTGTTGATCAACCGCCCCGACGGTCGCACGCAGATCGTTTCTCTGGTGCGCAATACAGCACACACCAATGTCGCCGAAATGTTCGACGAAGCCAAGCGCCTGCTCCCGAAGGAGGACACCCTGCTGGCGCTGGATGGCGTGGTCGGCGCCTATCCGAATGCGTTCTTTGCGGTCGACCCCGAAAAACTGCCCATTTTCGTCGAGGCCGTCGGAAACNTGCGCGACGAAGCCGATCTGGTACGGCTGACCGAACGCTTCGGCGTACGCCGTACCGACCCGCGCTTCTGGCCGACCAGCGACGCGCTGCACGCCGCATGGCGGCGCACGGCGCCGAAAGAGGCCGCCGTGCTCGACTACAGCCGCTTCGAGAACCGCTGATCAATCCTTTGCGGCCCGGGCTTCCTTGCGCAGCGAAGCCCACACCGAGGCACCGATGATGACGGCGACGACAGCCAGCGAGAAGCCGACTGGAATCTTGTAGATATCGATCAGCAGCATCTTGACGCCGATGAACATCAACACGATGGCGAGGCCGTACTTGAGCAGCGAGAAGCGGTCGGCGACACCGGCCAGCAGGAAGTACATGGCCCGCAGGCCGAGGATGGCGAAGATGTTGGAGGTCAGCACGATGAAGGGATCGGTGGTGATCGCGAAGATCGCCGGGATCGAATCGACGGCGAAGATCAGATCGGAGGCCTCGACCAGCACCAGCGCCAGGAACAGCGGCGTCGCGTAGCGCACCCCATTTTTCCAGGTAAAGAAATTCTGGCCGTCGAACTCGGTGGTGATGTTCATATGGCCACGCAGCCACTTCACCAGCCTGTTGTTCTCCAGATCGGGCTTCTCGTCGGCGAACCAGTACATCTTGATGCCGGTAATGAGCAGGAAGGCGCCGAAGATGTAGAGAATCCAGTGGAACTGGCTAATCAGCCAGGCGCCGGCGAAGATCATGACGGTACGCATGACGATAGCGCCGAGCACGCCGTAGAGCAGCACCCGCTTCTGCAATTCGAGCGGCACTGCGAAGAAGCTGAACAGCATCAGCCAGATGAAGACGTTATCGACCGCCAGTGCCTTTTCGATCAGGTAGCCGGTAATGAATTCGAGCGCCTTGGTGTTGGCGACCTCGCGCCCCAGCGTGCCGTCGAGGTACCACCAGAGGCCGCCGGCAAAAGCCAGCGTGATGGCGATCCAGACCACCGACCAGGTGGCGGCCTCCCTGAAACTGACGCGGTGTTCCTTGCCGCCGCCAACGACAAAGAGGTCGATTGCCAGCATCACCAGAACGATGGCCGCGAAGCCGGCCCACAAACCCAGACTGCCTACGGTTTCCATAAGACTTTCCTTTCGCGCATTCCAAAGCAAACGGCCCGCGCCGAAATGGACGAGAGCCGTGGAATGCCAAAGGAGCCTCGCCATCGCGGCAAAGGTCTTGCTCGCAGCACTGTTCTGCTGCCCGGATGCCGGAAGCCGTGGCTTCGTGATGACGACACGCCGAATGAGAGCTACTCCCCTTGGGATGAGCAAACTTTATTAAACCCGACTCAAACTGTCAACTTTTGGCAAAATCTTGTTTTGGAATAAACAAATTCGCAATTCATCTTTGTTGTAATAATGGCATCGACTAGATTACGCGCTTCGACCCTTGGAGGTGCCTCATGAAAATTTCTCCGCCTACGTTTCCGCTTTGCTGTTCGGCATGTTCGCCGGCAGCGCCCTGGCCGATGCCACCCTGCTCAATGCCTCCTATGACGTTGCCCGCGATGTCTNNAAGGACTTCAACCCGCTGTTCCAGAAACACTGGAAGGCCAAGACCGGCGAAACCGTCGAGATCAAGCAGTCGCACGGCGGCTCGACCAAGCAGGTGCGCGCCGTCGCCGATGGCCTGGAAGCCGACGTGGTGACCATGAACCAGGCCAACGACATCGAGTTCCTGGCCGAAAAGGGCTGGTCACCANAGGACTGGACGAAAAAATTCCCAAATAACGCCTCGCCCTACACCTCGGCGATGGTTNTCATCGTGCGCAAGGGCAACCCGAAGGGCATCAAGGACTGGAGCGACCTGGTTTCGCCGGGCACCCAGATCATCATCCCGCACCCCAAGAACACCGGCAATGGCCGCAACACCTACCTCTCGGCCTGGGCCTGGGCGCTCAAGCAGCCCGGCGGCAACGATGCCAAGGCGCAGGAATTTCTCGGCAAGCTGCTGAAGAACGCCCCCTGTTTGCCGNCCGGTGGCGATGCGACGACGACCTTCATGCAGCGCCGGATGGGCGACGTGCTGATCACCTTCGAATCGGAAGCCGAAATGATCGCCAAGGAATTCGGCAAGGGTGAATTCGAGGTGGTTTACCCCAGCCTGACGATGCAGACCGAATTCCCGGTCGCGCTGGTCGAGAAGGTGGTCGACAAGAAGNGGCACGCGCCCCAGGCGACAGCCTACCTTGAATACCTGTGGTCGAAGGAAGGCCAGGAGAACGCCGCACAGAACTACCTGCGCCCGCGCGATGCCGACATCCTGAAGAAATATTCGGCCTTCTTCCCGCCGGTCAAGACCTTCACCGTCGACGAAGTGTTCGGCGGTGCCAACAAGGCCTTCGCGACCCATTTCAAGGACGGCGGCAGCTTCGACCAGATTTACCAAAGCAAGTAAATGTCCCGGAAAACCCACCGCGTACTGCCCGGCTTCGGTCTGGCGCTCGGCTATACGCTGGTCTATCTCTCGCTGCTGATCCTGCTGCCGCTCGGCGGCATGATCCTGAAAGCCTCCGAACTCGGCTTCGCGCAAATCATCGACATCGCCCTCGGCGAACGGTCGCTGGCCGCCTTTCGCGTCACTTTTGGCGCCTCTTTCCTGGCGGCTGCGGTCAACGCCNTTTTTGGCCTGATCGTGGCGTGGATCCTGGTGCGCTACNCCTTCCCCGGCAAGCGTTTCGTCGATGCGCTGGTCGATCTGCCCTTCGCGTTGCCGACGGCAGTGGCCGGTATCACGCTGGCCACGCTCTACGCGGGCAACGGCTGGCTCGGCCGCTGGATCGAGCCGCTGGGGATCAAGGTCGCCTACACGCCGCTCGGCATCGTCGTCGCGCTGACCTTCATCACCCTGCCCTTCGTCGTGCGCACGCTGCAGCCGGTGATCGAGGACATCGAAACGGAGGTCGAGGAGGCCGCCGCGTCGCTCGGCGCCTCGCGCCGGCAGACCTTCGCCAGGGTCATCTTTCCCGCCATCTTCCCGGCCCTGCTGACCGGCTTCGCGCTGGCCTTCGCCCGTGCCATAGGCGAATACGGCTCGGTGATCTTCATCGCCGGCAACCTGCCGCTGATTTCGGAAATCGTGCCGTTGTTGATCATCTCCAAGCTGGAACAGTACGACGTACTGGGCGCGACGGCGCTGGCCGTGGTCATGCTGGCGCTATCGTTCATCCTGCTGCTGACAGTCAACCTGCTGCAGTGGTGGACGGCGAATCGCCACAAGAACGACGAACCGCTCGAAGTCGCCGCCGCCAAGGCCACGGAGGCACAGCGTGAAATCGAATCGCGCCACTCAGGAACCGCGCTGGGTTNNCGCTACCTGCTGCTGACCGTCGGCCTCGGCTTCCTCTTCTTCTTCCTCGGCCTGCCGCTGGTCGCCGTCTTCGTCGAGGCGCTGGCCCAGGGCGTGCCGGTCTATCTCGAAGCGCTGAAGGAACCGGAAACGCGCTCCGCCATCTGGCTGACCGTGGCCATCGCCCTCGCCGTGCTGCCTTTCAATGTGGTCTTCGGCGTCGCCGCCGCCTGGGCCATCGCCAAGTTCGAGTTCAAGGGCAAGAGCCTGCTGATCACCCTGATCGACCTGCCCTTCGCGGTGTCGCCGGTCGTCGCCGGCCTCGTCTTCATCCTGCTGTTCGGAGCACAGGGCACCTTCGGGCCATGGCTGGCCGAGCACGACATCAAGATCATCTTCGCCGTCCCCGGCATGATCCTGGCGACGCTGTTCATCACCNTTCCCTTCATCGCCCGCGAACTGATCCCGCTGATGCAGTCACAGGGCAAGGACGAGGAAGAGGCGGCGGTTTCGCTCGGCGCCTCCGGCTGGCAGATGTTCCGCCGGGTGACACTGCCCAACATCAAGTGGGCCTNNGCTGGCGTCATTCTCGCCAACGCCCGGGCGATGGGCGAGTTCGGCGCTGTATCGGTGGTTTCCGGCCACATCCGCGGAAACCAACACGCTNGCCCCCACGTCGAAATCCTCTACAACGAATACAACGCTATCGGCGCCTTCGCCGCCGCGTCCATTCTGGCGCTGCTGGCGCTGGTCACGCTGGTCGCCAAGACCATCGTCGAATGGCGCATGAAGAAGGAAATCGACATGCTGAACACGGTGCTGGCGCCGGAAAACCTGATGAGTATCGAAATCCGCAACATCTCCAAGCGCTTCGGCAATTTCGTCGCGCTGGACAACATCAATCTCGACATCCCGACCGGCGAACTGGTCGCCCTGCTCGGCCCTTCCGGCTGCGGCAAGACGACCTTGCTGCGCATCATCGCCGGCATGGAAAGCGCCGATGGCGGCGAGGTGCTGTTTTCCGGCGCCGAGGCCACGCACCTGCACGCCCGCGAGCGCAACGTCGGCTTCGTCTTCCAGCATTACGCGCTGTTCCGCCACATGACGGTATTCGAAAACGTCGCTTTCGGCCTGCGCGTGAAGGCGCGCAAGGAACGGCCGAGCGACGCCGACATCAAGCGCCGGGTCATGGAACTGCTCGGCCTCGTCCAGCTCGACTGGCTGGCCGACCGCTACCCCTCGCAGCTTTCCGGGNGCCAGCGCCAGCGCATCGCGCTGGCCCGCGCGCTCGCCGTCGAGCCCAAGGTGCTGCTGCTCGACGAACCCTTCGGCGCGCTCGACACCAAGGTGCGCAAGGAACTGCGCCGCTGGCTCCGCCGCCTGCACGACGACATGCACATCTCGTCGGTGTTCGTCACCNACGACCAGGAAGAAGCGCTGGAAGTCGCCGACCGCGTGGTGGTGATGAATCATGGCAAGATCGAACAGATCGGTTCGCCGGATGAGGTCTACTCCAGCCCGGCCTCGCCTTTCGTCTATCAGTTCCTCGGCAACGTCAATGTCTTCCATAGCCGGGTACAGGGCGGCTACGCCGAGGTCGAACGCCACGACGCCGGGNAAAAGACCACCGCCTTCGTTCGTCCGCACGATATCGACATCACCCGCCAAGCCTGCGAGGACGGACTGCAGGCGACCGTCCAGCATGTGCATCCGATCGGCCCCGTGGTGCGCATCGAGTTGCTGCACGGCAGCGAGATCGTCGAGGTCGAACTGTCGCGCGAGCGGCACGAGGCGCTGCAACTGGCCAGCGGCCAGAGCGTCTGGTTCCGGCCACGCCAGATGAAGGTGTTCGGCGCCGATGCCCTGCCGCGCTCGACGCCGGAAAAGCAGGCATTTCTGTTCTGACCCCGGTCAGGGAAGCGCGCTAGGGCCGGGTGTTATAATCGGCGCCCATTTCTTGTGCGCCAGCCAACCCGGTGATCTTCACTCTCGGCATCAACCACCATTCCGCGCCGCTCGCCATTCGCGAGCGCGTGGCGTTTGGTGCCGACAAACTGCCGCATGCGCTGAGCGACCTGACGCGTGACCGCCCGGTGCGCGAGGTGGCCATCCTCTCCACCTGCAACCGCACCGAGATCTACTGCGCTGCCGAATCGCCGGAAGTGGTCGTCGACTGGCTGGCCCAGTACCACCAGGTCAGGCGCGAGGAACTCGCACCGTATATCTACACCCACGACCAGCCGGAAGCGATCCGTCATGCCTTCCGCGTTGCCAGCGGCCTGGATTCGATGGTCATCGGCGAGCCGCAGATCCTCGGCCAGATGAAGGACGCCGTGCGCGTCGCCGAAGAAAACGGCACGCTCGGCACCCAGTTGCACAAGCTCTTCCAGCGCTCCTTTTCGGTCGCCAAGGAAGTGCGCAGCACGACGGCGATCGGCGCCAACATCGTGTCGATGGCGGCGGCCGGCGTGCACCTGGCCGAGCGTATTTTCGAGTCGATCGACAGCCAGCGCATCCTGTTCATCGGCGTAAGCGAAATGATCGAGCTGTGCGCCGCTCACTTCTGCGCCCGCCAGCCCAGGCAGGTCACCGTCGCCAACCGCACCGTCGAGCGCGGCCGCGCGCTGGCCGAGCGCTACAACGGCACCGCCATTCGCCTCGACGAACTTGCCGAGCACATCGCGCAGCACGACATCGTCGTTTCCTGCACCGCCAGCCCGCTGCCCATCATCGGCCTCGGCATGGCCGAACGGGCGGTGAAGGCGCGTCGCCACCGGCCGATGTTCATGGTCGACCTCGCCGTTCCGCGCGACATTGAAGAAGAAGTCGGCGAACTGGACGACGTCTTCCNNTACACCGTCGACGATCTGGCACAAGTCGTCGAAAGCGGCATGGAGTCCCGCCAGGCCGCCGTAGTGGAGGCCGAGGACATCATCGCCAGCCGGGTACAGGACTTTCTCGGCTGGCTGCAGGCGCGCGATACCGTACCGGTCATCCGTTCGCTGCGGGATTCGGCCGAGCGCGTGCGGCGCCACGAAATCGAACACGCCATGAAGCTTCTGGCCAAGGGCGAACCGGCTGACAAGGTGCTTGAGCACCTGTCGCATCGCCTGACCAACAAGCTGCTGCACGCGCCGACGCAGACGCTCAACCTTGCCGAGGATGGCGAACGCGCCGAACTGCAAGCCGCTGCCGCGCGTCTCTTCCACCTCCATTCCGGCGAGTAGCGGCCCTTTCGGGCTGCTGCCGCGCGCTTTTCGATACTTCCATGAAACCCTCCATCCGCCAGAAACTCGACCTGCTGGTCGACCGTCTCGACGAAATCGACCGCCTGCTGGCCGACNCGTCCACCGCCAGCGACATGGACCAGTTCCGCAAGCTGTCGCGCGAGCGTGCCGAAATCGAACCGGTGATCCTCCAGTTCCACGCCTTCCGCCAAGCCGAAAACGATCTCGCCGAAGCCGAGGCGATGCTGGCGGACCCCGATATGCGCGAGTTCGCCGAGGAGGAAATGGCCAGCGCCAAGGCGCGACTGCCCGAACTGGAAATCGAGTTGCAGAAACTGCTGCTGCCCAAAGACCCGAACGACGAGCGCAGCGTGCTGCTGGAAATCCGCGCCGGTACCGGCGGCGACGAGTCGGCGCTGTTCGCCGGCGACCTCTTCCGCATGTATTCGCGCTATGCGGAACGCCAGCGCTGGCAGGTCGAGATCATGTCGGCCAGCGAATCGGAACTCGGCGGCTACCGCGAAATCATCTGCCGCATCGCCGGCAATGGCGCTTATTCGCGGCTGAAATTCGAGTCCGGCGGCCACCGCGTGCAACGCGTGCCGGAAACCGAAACCCAGGGCCGCATCCATACCTCGGCGTGTACCGTTGCCGTGATGCCGGAAGCCGACGAAGTCGAAGACGTCAATCTCAATCCGGCCGACCTGCGCATCGACACTTTCCGCGCCTCAGGCGCCGGCGGCCAGCACATCAACAAGACCGACTCGGCGGTGCGCATCACGCACATCCCGACCGGCATCGTCGCCGAATGCCAGGACGGCCGCTCGCAGCATGCCAACAAGGCTTCGGCCATGCGCGTGCTGGCGGCGCGCATCAAGGACGTTCAGGTGCGTGCCCAGCAGAGCGCCATTGCCAGTACCCGCAAGAGCCTGATCGGCTCCGGCGACCGCTCGNAGCGCATCCGCACCTACAACTTCCCGCAGGGCCGCGTCACCGACCACCGCATCAACCTGACGCTGTACAAGATCGCCGCGATCATGGACGGCGACATGGACGAATTGCTCGGCGCGCTGGCCGCCGAACACCAGGCCGACCTGCTCGCCGAACTGGCCGAGCAGAACTGAAAATGACCCTTTTTGAGGCGTTGACCGCAGCAAGGCAGAAAATCGACCGGCTCGACGCCCGGCTGCTGCTCGAATACGCCACCGGCTGCACGCATGCGGATTTGCTGGCACGCCCGGAAACGCCGGTGATCGCGCCGGCCTACGCGCAGTTTGCCGTATGGGTCGAACGCCGCGCCGGCGAGCCGCTCGCCTACCTGGTCGGCGAAACGGAATTTCGCGGCCGCACTTCCAGGTATCGCCAGACGTGCTGATCCCGCGCCCGGAAACCGAGGTATTGATAGAACTCGCCCTGGACCGGCCGTACGGCATCGAAGCCCCAGGAATTCTCGACCTTGGCACCGGTTCCGGCATCGTCGCCATCTCGCTGGCACTGGAACGCCCGGCGGCGACGTTGGTTGCGGTCGACCTCGAAAAAGGGCCATTTCCGTGGCGCGCAACAACGCCGGCCGACTGGGTGCCCGGATCGATTTCCGCCAGGGCGACTGGTTCGCGCCGGTCGCTGGCGAGCGCTTCGACCTGATCGTCTCGAATCCACCCTACGTCGCCGAGGTCGACCCGCATCTCGAACGCGACGGCTTGCCGTTCGAACCGCGCATGGCCCTGACCGATGGCGCGGCCGGCGGCGACGGGCTGGCCTGCATCCGCCACATCGTCGCCAACGCCCCGGCCCACCTGAAGCCCGGCGGCTGGCTGCTCTTCGAGCACGGCTACGACCAGGGCGCCGCCAGCCGGAACTTATTGACCACCGCCGGGTTCAAATCGGCGTTCACCACCCGACCTGGCCGGCATCGACCGTGTCTCAGGCGGCCAACTGTAATCTGGAGATAGCATGTCCGACGTTCAGCAACGCATCCACGCCACCGTGACCGGCAATCCGGTCGTCCTCTACATGAAAGGCGACGCCCGCTTTCCGCAATGCGGCTTCTCGGCCACCGCCGTGCAGATCCTGAAGGTTTGCGGTGTCGATGACTTCGTCACGGTCAACGTGCTGGCCGACGAGGAAATCCGCAACGGCGTCAAGGAATACGCCAACTGGCCGACCATTCCGCAGCTCTACATCAAGGGCGAATTCATCGGCGGCTGCGACATCATGAAGGAGATGTACCAGAGCGGCGAATTGCAGCAATTGCTGGAAGGTGTAGCCCAGGCCTGACCAGCCCTCGCCTCAAAACAAAAAACCCGCCGATCGGCGGGTTTTGCATCATGGCGCCAAATTACCTTGGCGCCGTGAATTCGTCATAAGCGCGCACCGCCTCGGCGGCGTACATCAGGGCCGGGCCGCCCCCNATATAAACGCAGACGCCCAGCGTTTCCATCAACTGTTCGCGCGTCACGCCGAGGCGGATCAGCGCCTTGACGTGAAAACCGATACAGCCGTCGCAATGCTGGGTGACGCCGATAGCCAGCGCCAACAGTTCCTTGTCCAGTTCGCTGAGCNNGCCCGCCTGCATCGCGCCCTTGTGCAGGGCGCTGAAACCCTGCATGGTGTCGGGAATCTCCTTGCGCATGGCACCCATGGCCTTGGAAAGATCACTGGTGATGGTGACGAAGGATTTGCTGTTCATGAATACTCCTTTATATAAGTTTTGCTTATTTTATTTCACCCACAAAGGAGCGCAAATGACATGCGTCAATACCTCGCCGTCACAGCCTTTCATCGCGGGTCAGCGCCATGCTCCATCGCCACGCCCGACGCCGCACAAAAGCGATTCGGCCGCTGGATTACTTGCAAGGCTTGAACGATAATCCGTCACCATCTGTTACAAAACCGGCTGCCCACCGCCAATCATCAACTCAGCCCGGCAGGATATCCAATGACCCCCATCCTCAAGAACCACTCGGTCGGCAAGCGCAGTCGTCATTACGCTGTCGGACTCGCCTGCCTCGCACTTCTGCTTGCCGCCGGCTGTGAAAAGCACCAGGCGCCACCGCCCGCGACCCCGGTCGTTCAGGTCGTCGAGGCAACGCAACGCGACGTGCCGATCTACATGGAATGGGTGGCAACGCTGGACGGCAACATCAACGCGGTGATCCGTCCGCAGGTGACCGGCTACCTGATCAAGCAGACCTACCGCGAAGGCGACCTCGTCAAGCAGGGCCAGCTGATGTTCGAAATCGACCCGCGCACCTTCGAGGCGGCGGTCGACGAGGCCAGGNGGATACGCGCCCAGAAGGTCGCCCGATTCGACACCACCTCGGCCAACCTCGCACGCATCAAGCCGCTGGCCGAAAAGAACGCCGTCAGCCAGAAGGATCTCGACGACGCGACCGGCGCCTACCAGTCAGCCAAGGCCGAACTGGAGGCCGCCGACGCTAACCTGAAGACGGCGAAACTCAACCTTGGCTTCACCCGGATCACCTCGCCGATCACCGGCATCGCCGGCATCGCCAAGGCGCAGATAGGCGACCTGCTGAGCCCGAGCGGCGCTGAGCTGACCACGGTCTCGTCGGTCGATCCGATCAAGGCGTACTTCAACCTGAGCGAAGCCGAATACCTCAAGCTCGCCAATGCCGCGATCGCCTCAGGGAACAAGCCGGAAAGCGTTCCGCTCGAACTGATCCTGGTCGACGGCTCGATCTACCCGCAGCAGGGCAAGGTCGCCGTCTTCAACCGCCAGGCCGACGTCACGACTGGCACCTTCAAGGTCGCTGCCCTCTTCCCCAACCAAAACAACCTGCTGCGCCCCGGCCAGTTCGGCCGGATCNGGGCAACGATGAAGGTGGTCAAGGGCGCGCTGCTGGTGCCGCAGCGGGCGGTGACCGAGATGCAANAGTTCCTGCTCGCCATCGTCGGCGCCGACAACAAGGTCGACATCCGCCCGGTCGTCGTCGGCGACCGCATCGGCAGCGACTGGCTGATCGCCGAGNGTCTGAAGCCTGGCGAAAGGGTCGTCGCCGAGGGAACGCAGAAGGTCAGGCCAGGGATGACCGTCGAGGCCAAGCCCTTCGTCCCGACCACTCCGGCGACCGGCGCTCCCGGCAAGGCCGCGCCCGCCGCGCCCGCCGCCAAGGAATAAGCCGCCATGTCCCGGTTCTTCATCAACCGCCCGATCGTGGCGATGGTCATCTCTATCCTGATGACCATCGTCGGCCTTGTCTCCATGTCCGGCCTGCCGATCGCGCAGTTCCCGAACATCGTGCCGCCACAGATCCAGGTCAGCGCCACCTACACCGGCGCCGACGCCCTGACCCTGGAGCAGGCCGTAGCGACCCCGATCGAACAGCAGATGTCCGGCGTCGACAACATGGACTACATGTATTCGATCAACGCCAACAACGGCCAATCGACGCTGTACGTCAACTTCGCGCTGGGCACCGACGCCAACACCGACCAGCTGCTCGCCCAGATGCGCCAGNGGCAGGCCGAGTCGCAACTCCCTTCGGACGTGCGCAACTACGGCGTGACGGTCCAGAAGTCGACGTCGTCGCCACTGATCATGTTCGCGCTCTACTCGCCGAACGGCACCTACGACAACATCTTCCTGGCCAACTATTCGTACATCAACATCAACGACCAGATGACGCGGATCAAGGGGATCGCCAGCGTCACCGTCTTCGGTGCCGGGCAGTACGCGATGCGCCTGTGGGTGCGCCCCGATGTCCTTGCCAAGCTGAACATCACTATTCCCGAGATCATCAGCGCCGTCCAGACCCAGAACACGGTCAATCCGGCCGGACAGGTCGGTGCCCAACCGGCGCCCNCGNGACAGGAATTCACCTATGCCGTCCGCGCCCAGGGCCGGCTGGTGACCGAGGAGGACTTCGGCAAGGTCGTATTGCGCGCCAATCCGGACGGCTCGATCGTCCGCGTTTCCGACGTCGCCCGGATCGAGCTCGGCGCCCAGACCTACAACATGGAGGGCCGCCTGAACGGCAAGCCGGCGGCGCTGATCGCCCTCTACCAGATCCCCGGCGCCAATGCCCTCGACGCCGCGAACGGTGCCAAGGCGCTGATGGAGAAGCTCAAGCAGAGCTTCCCGCCCGACCTCGACTACGTCATCGCGCTCGACACCACGCTCGCTGTCACCGAAGGCATCAAGGAGATCGAGCACACGCTGTTCGAGGCGCTGGTGCTGGTGATCATCGTCGTCTTCGTCTTCCTCCAGGGCTGGCGCGCAACATTGATTCCGCTGCTCGCCGTGCCGGTGTCGCTGGTCGGCACCTTCATGCTTNTTCCGCTGTTCGGCTTCTCGATCAATACCCTGTCGCTGTTCGGCCTGGTCNTGGCAATCGGCCTCGTCGTCGACGACGCCATCGTCGTCGTCGAGGCGGTCGAGCACCACATCGAGGAAGGCCTTTCGCCGAAGGACGCAACCCTCAAGGCAATGAGCGAGGTGACCGGGCCGGTGATCGCGATCGCCGTCATCCTGTCCGCAGTGTTCGTACCGACCGCCTTCATCNCCGGCATCACCGGCCAGCTCTACCAGCAGTTCGCGGTAACCATCGCGATCTCGGTCGTCATTTCCGCCTTCAACGCACTGACCCTGAGCCCGGCGCTGTGCGCCCTGCTGCTCCGTCCCAAGGTCAAGGGCTCCGGGCCGCTGCAGAAATTCTATGACTGGTTCAACGAGNTTTTCGGCCGGGTTACCGGCGGCTATGTCGGCGTCTGCCGCCTGGCCATCCGCAAAAGCTTCATCAGCCTGATCTTCATTGCCGGTCTCGCCGCCCTTGCCGGGCTGTTCGGCAAGACGCTGCCGACCGGCTTCCTGCCCGACGAGGACCAGGGCTATGTCTTCGCCGGGGTGCAGCTTCCCGATGCGGGCTCGCTGCAGCGTACTTCGGAAATCGCCCGTCAGGCCGAAGACCTGATCAAGGACGTCCCCGGCGTGAAGTACGTTACCACCGTGGTCGGCTACAACCTGTTGAGCCAGGTGCAGAACACCTACAGCGCCTTCTTCTTCATCACCTTCGAGGAGTGGTCGAAGCGCAAGAAGCCGGAAGAGCAATACGGCGCGATCAAGGCCGAACTCTCGAAGCGCCTGGGCGGGATCAGCGGCGCCATCGGATTCGCCTTCCCGCCACCAGCGATCCAGNGGGTCGGTGTCTCGGGCGGCGCCACCTTCATCCTGCAGGATCGTGCCGGCAAGGACATCGCATTCCTCGCCGAGCAGACCAACAAGTTCCTCNGGGCGGCACGCAAGCGTCCGGAACTGGCCAGCATCTCGACGACCTTCCGCCCGGTCGTGCCGCAGCTGTTCATCGACGTGNACCGCGACAAGGTGCTCAAGCAGGGAGTCAACATCAAAGATGTGTATCAGACGCTGCAGTCTTTCCTCGGCAGCGGCTTCATCAACTACTTCAATCGCTTCGGCCGCCAGTGGCAAGTTCACATCCAGTCCGAGGGCGAGTTCCGCACAGACATCGAGAATGTCGGCCAGTTCTACGTCCGCAACAAGGACGGCCAGCCGGTACCGCTATCGGCCCTGACATCGGTGCGCAATATCGCCGGCCCCGAGTTCACGATGCGCTTCAACCTGTATCGTAGCGCGCAGATCAATGCCTCGGCGGCGCCCGGCTTCAGTTCGGCGCAGGTCATGCGCGCACTCGAGGAGGTTTTCCACGAAACCATGCCCAGTGAAATGGGCTTCGATTACTCGGGCATGTCCTTCCAGGAACAGAAAGCTGCCCAGGGCGTCTCGCCGGTCGCCATCTTCGCCTTCTCGCTGCTCTGCGTCTTCCTGATTCTCGCCGCCCAGTACGAAAGCTGGTCGCTACCGTTCTCGGTGCTGCTCGGTACGCCGATCGCCGTCGCCGGAGCCTTCGCGGCGCTGCTGTTACGTGGCCAGGAACTCAACGTCTACGCGCAGATCGGCCTCGTCATGCTGATCGGTCTCGCAGCCAAGAACGCGATCCTGATCGTCGAGTTCGCCAAGATGGAATACGAAAAGGGCGAACTGTCCCTGGCGGATGCGACGTTGAAGGGCGCGCAATTGCGCCTGCGGCCGATCCTGATGACTTCGTTCGCCTTCATCCTTGGTTGCGTGCCGCTCGCACTGGCCAGCGGTGCCGGCGCCATCTCGCGGCAGGTGATGGGCGGCGCCGTGATCGGCGGCATGCTGGCAGCGACGGGCATCGCGATTTTCATGATTCCGGTCAGCTTCTACGTCATCGAACGACTCAGCCACCGCGGCAAGACCGATCCGCTGCCGGCCGAAAGCGCCGGGACGGACGACAAACCGGCTGCCNGGCAAGGAGGAGACGGCCATGCGTAAGCCAATCGCCGCTGCACTGGTCGCCTTGCTCGCGGCGGCTGCATGGTCGGCCCCGACTACGTGCGCCCGCCGGTCGACGCCCCGGCGGCCTGGCGCCTCCAAGAGAAGGAGGTTCGCGAACTCGCCAACACCGCGTGGTGGGAGCAGTTCGGCGACCCGGTGCTCAACGAGCTGGTTGCCGTCGCCCTGCGCGAGAACAAGGATCTGTTGATCGCCAGCGCGCGTGTCGACGAATACGCCGGGCGCTACGGCTTTGTTCGTGCCGAGCTTTTCCCGCAGGTCGGTGCCGCCGCGGACGCCAGACGGCAACGCGACATCGCGGCGGTGGTCGTCGGCGCCGGTTCGTCGGCGCTCTACAACAGCTACTCAACCGTGCTGAACGCGAGCTGGGAAATCGACCTTTGGGGCCGCATCCGCCGCCAGACCGAGGCTGCCCGCGCACAACTGCTGGCCAGCGAGGACGCGCGGCAAGGGGTGATCATGTCGCTGGTCGGCAGCGTTGCTGGCGGCTACATCAACCTGCGTGACCTCGACCGCCAGCTCGAGATTGCCCGGGCGACCGCCAAGGCGCGTGGCGAATCCTACGAAATCTTCAAGCTGCGCTACGAGGGCGGCATCATCTCGCTGCTCGAACTGAGCCAGAACCGCTCGCAATACGAGGAGGCGCTGGCAACCATCCCAGTTTNNTCGAAAGCCATCGCCCAGCAGGAAAACGGCCTGAGCGTGCTGCTCGGCAAAAACCCCGGCCCGATTCAGCGCGGCAAGACTATCGACGAGCTGCTGCTGCCCGGCATTCCGGCCGGCCTGCCGTCGGAACTCCTGACGCGCCGCCCGGACATCCGCGAGGCCGAACAGAATCTGATCGCTGCCAACGCGCTGATCGGAGCCGCCAAGGCCCAATACTTCCCGACCATCTCGCTGACCGGCCTGTTCGGTTTCAGCAGCACCAGCCTGAGTAACCTTTTCGACAGCCAGTCCAAGGTCTGGCAGTACGGCGGTGGGATCACGATGCCGATCTTCACCGGCGCCATCGCCGGTCAGGTGCAAGCCGCCGAAGCCAGCCAGCAGCAGGCGCTGTTCGCCTACCAGAAGGCGATCCAGCAGGGCTTCCGCGAAGTCAACGACGCGCTCATCGACCAGGATCGCACACGCGAGCAACTGGAAGCGCAGAAGCGCCAGGTCGCCGCGCTACAGCAGTATGCGGATACGGCACGCCTGCGCTATGAGAACGGCTACACCAGCTTCATTGAGGTCCTCGACGCCGAACGCAGCCTGTTCAATGCCCAGTTGCAGTACACGCAGAGTCAGCAGGTCCAGTTCCAGGCGATGATCAACCTGTACAAGGCGATGGGCGGCGGCTGGATCGTCGTCGCCGACAATCTGACCGGCACGGCTGGCGCCCGGTGAGGCCCGGCCGCTCCCCACTATCCACCTCGTCGCCATCCTGGCGCTGCTGCTCGCTGCCGGCCCGAGTCAGGCGCAGCTAGGCAGCCTGTTTCCCGCCAAGCCCAAGCCGGCGCCGACCAAACCGGCGACGGCGCCTGTTGCGGTCGACCCAGAATTGAGGCCGAAAAGCATCTGGCCGAAGCGCAGCGCCAGCAGGAAGCAGGGCGGATCGAGAGTGGCGGCGCGCCGGATGCCGAACAACTGCCGACCACCGAGCGCCAGCGCCTGCTCGATCGGCTGGTCGCCGCCTATGGCGAACGACTCAACCTCCTGGACGAAACTGACGCTCTCCGGAGGTCGACTCCGAAACAGCAGGACAGGTCGGAGCAGATCGCCGAATTTGCAGGCCCGCCGCCCTACCCGGCGCTCCGCGTCGATGAATTGCGCGATGAGCTCGACCTGGTGCGCGACCGTCTCAAGCACCGCATCTCGAGCACGCGCATTCTGGAAAGCCAGAAGCAGTCGTTGATCGAGGCCCAGCGGCGCGCCGCCGAAGCGCTACGCCTCGCCGACGACCAGCTGGCCCGCGCCAAGAACGAACAGGACATTGAAAAGGCACGCAAGGCCAAGGAAATCGCCGCGCTGCGGCTACAGCTCACGGAGGCCGAGCTGGTCAATCTCGGCATCGGCCTGCAGGGCATACAGGACGAAATCCAAGCCCTGGAACTCTTCACCAAAGACAGCGAAAGCCTGGTGGCGCGCGTGCTGCCGCAGCAGAAGCTGGCCAAGGCCGACGTCGAAACGCGACAGGCCAAGTTGCGCGCCAATCTGGGCAAACTGACTTCGGAACTCGACGGCCGGGTTGCCGCCAATACCCGACAGCTGGCCCAGCGCGAGCAACTGGCCAAATCGCTGGCCGCCAAGGGTGAAGACCCGCCANCCAACCAGCAATTGAAATTGCTGGACGAGATGCTTGAAACCGGCCGCGTCGAAATGATGGTGCTGGGTTGGATGCAAACGGTTGTCCAGTACGGCATCGACGCCTGGACGCATCGATATGCCGCCCTCAACAGCGACGATCCGGTGGCGAAAGCATCGGCGCTCGCCGCGTTGCGCACGATCAAGACCGAAGTCGATGCCCGGATGCCGCTGATCCGGGAACTCGCGGCAGCGGCACAGNGGGCGATCGACCAGCAGGAGATGCGTCTGAAGGACGTCTTGCTCGACACCGAGGCCACGGCCCGCGAGTCGGCACTGCTCGAAACGCTCAAGCAGCGCCTGCGGGTGCTCCAGCGTGTCGAACTGGCCGGCGAACGGCTCAATCGGGTATTGACGCGCTGGCTTGGCGACCTGGGCTTTTCCGGCGAGGCCGGTGCCGCGCGCGACTGGAAACTCGCCGCCGCGAACGCCGGCGCCGCGCTCAAGCAAATCTGGAATTTCGAGCTGTTCGCGGTCGAGGACTCGGCGGTCGTCGAAGGCCGGACAGTCACCACCAGCTACGGCGTGACCGTCGGCAAGAGCATCGGCGTCCTGCTCATCTACGTTCTCGCCTACTGGCTGTGCTCCATGCTCTCGCGCCGACTGGAGCGCCTCATGGTGACGCGCTTCGCGGTCGATGAACAACTGGCCAGCGTGACCCGGCGCTGGATCATGATCGCCGTTTCCGTCGTCCTGATCGTCCTCGTGCTCAACCTGGCGCGCATCCCGTTGACCGTCTTCGCCTTCATGGGCGGCGCCCTGGCCATCGGCATCGGCTTCGGCACGCAGACCATCATCAAGAACGTGATCAGCGGCATCATCATTCTCTTCGAGCGCAAGATCCGCGTCGGCGACATCATCGCCATCGGCGGCACGACCGGCCACGTCACCGCGGTCGACCTGCGCGCCTCGACGATCAGGAGCTTCGACGGGGTCGAAGCGCTGGTGCCCAACTCCAGTTTTCTCGAAAACCAGGTCGTCAACTGGACTTATTCCAACTCGCAGATTCGTCGCGAGATTCGCATCGGCATCGCCTACGGTTCGCCGGTTCATGAAGCCGCCGAAATCATCGCCGGCTGCGCCGAAGATCACGGCCATGTGCTGAACGATCCGCCACCCGCCGTCTTTTTCGAGGATTTTGGCGACAACGCCCTGATCATGGCCCTGGTGTTCTGGGTCGAGCTCAACGCCAGCCTGCCCGGACGGCGGATCGACAGCGACCTGCGCTTCGCGATCGAAAAACGCCTGCGCACCGCTGGCATCGACATCCCCTTCCCGCAGCGCGACATCCGGCTCAACGTTGCCGATGCGCTGCCGGTACAGATCGTCGGCGACCGGTCAGCGGCCTGAAGCCTCGCCGCGCTGCCCGCGCCGCGATGGCGGCTGGCCGAAGACGAACGAATACACCATATCCAGCGCGTTGTCGGTACCGGCGCGGACGATCAGCGACACCTGGCGATTGAGGGCGATGGTGAGCTTGGCGACGCTGCCGGCACGGCCCAGCGACTGGTCATAGGAAAGCAGCACGTCGCGCGACAGGCGGCGGCCGACGCTGACGATCTGGTTGCCGGTGCCCGAGGCCGTATCGAAGGTGCTCCCGACGACGCGGCTGGTCATCTGGCGCCCGCCGCTGTCGCCGACATCACCCTGGCGAATGCTCAGTTCGTCGATGCCGAACCCTGCNTTGATCTGCCGCACCAGCCCGCCCGACTCGTTGCCGAACAGGCTGCCAGCCGCCGACAGCAGCAGCGCCGCCGCCCCNGCGCTGCCCTGCTCCGGCCCGTGGCCGAGCACCAGCCAGCTGAGCTTCTCCACATCGGGCACATCCGGGTCGGAAAACAGGCGCACCACCGGGCGCTGCACCGTGCCGCCGATCTGNGCACCGGCCTCGACCGCCAGCCCGCGACGAATCGCCCGCGCATCGATCGCCGGGTTATCGACCAGGCCCTGGAAGGTCAGGATGCCGCGTTCGATCTCCAGCTGCTGGCCAAATGCCTCGAAGCGACCGCCCTGGGTGCGAATGCGCCCGCTCGCCCGGGGCAGGTCGCGGCCCTGCGCCTGGACGCGGATGCTGCCGACCAGACGGGTTTCCAGGCCGAGCCCGCTGAACATGAAATTGCGCCCGACATCGGCCTCCAGCTCGAGGTCGAGACGCGGCCGCAAGCCCGCCGGCTGCGCCTGGCCATCTTCGCCGAGCACCACCACGTCTTCCGAAAGGCGCGGCGCGCCCATCGGCGCCAGACGCCAGTAGGCCGCATCGGCGGCCATCTTGCCGCGCACCGTCAGGGTATCGGCATGCCAGGCCAGACGCCCGTCGCCGGATACCGTCAACCAGCGGTCGGGCAACTGGTGNACGCCGACACGATCGAGGCGCACTTCCAGAGGCGTCCTCNNGCTGTTGCGGTCGACGCGCATTTGACCCGTGATTTCAAGCCGCCCGGGGCGCCCGGTGATGTCTGCCAGACGCTCCTCCAGACTGCGCTGCAAAGGCCGCGGCGCCGGCTGCAGCAGGCTGTCGAAGCTGAGCCGGCCGACACGCAGCAGGTTGTCCTGCAGCGTGGCATCGAGCACCCCGTCGCGCAGGCGCATGCCTGTTTCCGGATCCAGCAGCAGCGCCGCGCCACTGAATTTACCGAGAGCNAGCGGCTGTGCCGGCGTTCCCGCCAGCTTCAGCTCGGCCTGCAGGCGGCCGCCGGTCTTGCCACGCTCGCCGAGAAATTCCGCCAGCCAGCCGAGATCGGGGACATCGCCACGCACCGAGCCTTGCCAGGGTGCCTGCTGGTTGAGCGCCCAGGGATCGCGCATGCCGGCCTCCAGATTGGCGACGATGCTGCCCACGCGCGGGCCGCTGAGGCTGGCCTCGGCATGCAGGCGCTGCCCGCCGGCATCGGCCAGCAGACGCAGCTGCCAGGGATCGCCAGCCAGGTTCAGCGGGCCGACCCGCCAGCCGTCGCCGGCCAGGGCAAGCGCCGCCGGCTGCGTCAGCGCGAAGGAACGGAAGCGCTCCTCGGCCACCAGCCTGGCGCTCGTCAGCTGGCCTGCCCAGCGCGGCTGCCGGAGATCGTCGGCAAAGCCGCCCTCGGCCGCCAGATCGAAGCGGTTCTTGCCGGCGATTTCGCTGCCGGCGGCGAGCTTGTGCTGGCGGCGCGTGCCGCTGACCTGCAGTTCGAGCTTNTTGAGCAGGCCCGGATGATCGGCCCCGTCGACCGATGCCGCCCGCAGATCGAGCCGGAAGGGGCTGTCCGGCTGGCTGCCGAGATCGGCCACCAGGCTGGCCTCCTTGATGCGCCCGAGGCCGGGTAGCCCGAGGCGCGGTGTCGACAGTTCGCCGGCCAGCGTCGGCAGCGCCAGCGTGCCGCCGAGACGGAGCCGGGCGTCGAGGCTGCCCTCGGCACCATAGGGCGCCAGGGCCGGCGCGGCGATCTCGATGGCCAGACTGTCGCCCGTCTGGCCGAAGGCGCCGCGCGCGGTCAGCCGGTTGGGGCCGGCGACCAGTTGGATGTCGGCCCGTGGAATGCGCGGCCAGTCGATGACGAGGTCGCCGCGCCCGGTCAGCGGCTGGCCGGCCAGCCGGCTGTCGCGCAGCTGGAATTGCGCCTCGACCACCGGACGCGGTTGCAACCGGCCCTTGGCTGCCAGAGTGCCGTTGAGCGCAGCGGCCGGCACGCGGGCGAAACGGCTGGGGTCGAAGCGCGACAGCTCACCGCTGGCCGCGAAGCTCATTTCCCTGCCGGTCTCCAGTTCTCCGCTGGCGCGCAGCACGGCGTCGCTTNNAACGCTCAGTTCCAGATGCGGCACGCTGAGCTTCGCGTTGCCATGGCTGGCCTCGGCGGCCAGCACGAAACGGCTGTCGCTCAGGCGCAGCGCCAGTTTCTGCTGGTCGCTGCCGATGCTGGCCGAAATCGGGCCATTCAGACGGGTCGACCGCAGCGATCGGTGCAGACGCTCGGCATCCAGCGCACTGGCTTCCAGCGCGAGATCGAGATTGCCAGCGCGCCAGGCGCCGCTGCCGCCGAACCGGCCGCCGCCCGGTAAACGGGCGCGCAGGTCGGCNCAGCGTTGCCCCTCATCGGCCCAGGCGAAGCGACCTTCCAGGCTTTCCAACGGCAGGCGCCGCTGGTCGAGCGTCCCGGCAATGGCGTTTTGCAGTTCGAAGCGGCCGGCAAGGTCCCGGGCNTGGCGCTCGTCGGGCCTGATTTCGGCGTTCAGGCGCAGGCGCGCGACCGGTGCGCCCGCCGCCCAGACCGCCGGATCGACGTCGGCGAGTTCCAGCTGCGCCGACGAAAACGCATGACGGGCAAACGGCGTCAGCGCCGCTTGGCCACTGCCGNNCACGCCTTCGTCGGCAAAGACCTTGAGCACGAATTGCTCCAGTGGGCCGTCGGCAGTCACGCTCAGGCGCATCGCCTTGTCCTCAAGCCGCCCGGCGATGCCGGCACTGGCCTGCAGCNNGGAAAGGGCATCGGCGCCGAGCGTGGCGGCACCGGTGAGGTCGACGGCGCCGAAACGGGCGGCAAATTCGCTCAGGCGGTGCGTCTGCCCGTCGCTGACCAGACGCGCCCGCAGGTCGTCGAGCGCGAATACGCTGCCGTAATCGATTCTGGAAATGGCCACTTTTTCGACGTCGACCGCAACCGGCAGGCGCAGGCTGGCCGGTGGCGCGCCGGCCTCGTCGCTGCTGGCGCTATCGACGAAAAGCCGGCTCGCCCGCAGTTCGCTGACCGCCAGCCGCCGCTCCAGCAGCGCGGCGGGCGCCCAGTCGATGTGCAACTCTTCGACAGATACGGTCAGTTCCGGCGTCCGCCAGCCGAGGCGCGCGACATCCAGCGGCCCGATCAGGCGCCCGCTCGGCTGTTCGATGAGCAGGCGCCCTCCGCTGGCCGAGCTGGCGAACCCGGCTACCGCCAGCAAGCCGCTCTCGGTCGCCAGCAGCCAGCCGCCGGCGCCGGCCAGGGCCGCCAGCAGAGACAAGGGAAAGAGCAGGAAAACGATGCGCTTCATGTCAGAACGGAATCGCCAATGAGAAGTGAAGCACCACCATCTCGCTCTGCTGGCCATAGGCGAGATCGACGGCGATCGGCCCCGCCACGGTTCGCCAGCGGGCACCGATGCCATAGCCGGCGGCGATGCTGACGTTGCTCAGGCTGTCGACGGCATTGCCGGCATCGGCAAAAATCGCCNNGCCCCACTGTTCGTCGAACCAGTGCGTGTATTCGACGGTCCCGGTCGCCATGTAGCGACCGCCGACGATCGCNCGCCCCTCCTTGACCCCCAGACTCAGGTAGTTGTAGCCGCGGATCGAGCCGGTGCCGCCGGTGCGGAAGACGTATTCCTGCGGGATGCCGTCGCGCGACGGGGCGATGGTGTAGCCGACATCGCTGCTCAGCATCAGCGTATCGAGCTGTCCGACGGGGATGAAATACTGGAAGCGCCCGAGCAGGCGAACGAAATTCTGGTCGGACAGCACCGCCTTGGCCGCCCCGCCGATCTGCCCCTGCAGCACGATACCGTCGCGCGGGTCGAGCAGGTTGTCGATATTGCGCCAGGTCCACGACACGTTCGGCACCAGCGCCCGGCTATAGCCGTCTTCGGCGCCTTGCGGTTGCAGATGCTCGTCCTGCCAGGTCAGCGAGAGCCGGGTTTCCAGCCTGTCCTGCCGCCAGGCCTGCTGGGCGCCGATGGCGATGCGCTCGGTACGCAGATCCTGGATATCGGTGGCCTGCAACATCACCCCGGCGCTGGTACGGCGATTGGACGCATCGGGCGGGAAGAAGATGTCGGCGTAGGCGGTCTGCTTCTTTTGCTCGATCCGGGCGCCGGTATTCAGCTCCCAGGCCAGTCCGAAGAGGTCCGCCGTCTGGAAATTGGTCTCGACGCGCGCGCCGGTATTGGAACTGAAGCCGGCGCCGAACGACAGGCGATGCGCCGCGCGCTCGCTGACCTGCACCGTGACTGGCGCCGTGACGACCCCGTCGGCATCGGGCGGGGTATCGCGATCGATACTGACCTGCACCGACCCGAACTGCGGCGTCGCCTGCAGCGCTGTCTGCAGGGCCAGCATGTCGGCTTCGCGAAACGGCTCGCCGGGCCGCACCGTGCGGTTGTAGCGCTCGACCAGCCAGGGCTGGTAACGTTCCAGGCCGACGATCTTCAACTCGCCGAAGCGAAAGGGCGGACCGCTGTCGTAATGTGCCAGCAGCCGCGCCTGGCGGGTCGCCGGGTCGATTGTCGCCTGACTGTCCACCAACCGGGCGNNTTTAGCGTGATTTTCCGCCAGCAAGGCCGACAACAGCTGCTGCTTGGCGTTGTTCCAGTCCTGCTGGCGAAAGGGCTGGCCGACCGGCAAGGCCCAGCCGGCGATCAGCGCCTGCCGCGTTTTGGCCGCCAGCGGGCCGTCGACCGCGACATCCACGGCGGCGATCGTCGTGCGCGGCCCCGGCTCGATGTCGAGCAGCCAGTCGTCGCCCTTTTCCTCGAATTCGATGACCGGCGAAAAATAGCCCTCGGTTTCCAGAATCTGCCGGACCAGGCGCTGCAAACGCGCCTGCCCGCCAACNGCCCGGCGCGGGTCGTCGGGCATGAAGGGCGTCAGCAGCTCGACGATCTCGTCGGGCGCGCGCAGCTCGATCTCGCCCGCCGGCAACAGCGGGGCGAAAATCACGAGAACAAGTGGGAAAAGGCGCCGGACAGCGCGGGGCAGGGCGAACACCCGGCTATTTTACCCGCGAGTCCTCTGCGACGGGCTTCGGCGGCAAAAGGAAGGCGCGCGGATCGCTGTTGAAGCGCAGCCAGATGGCACGCAGCAACGCGCCCCAATGCTCGAAACGGACGCCCCGGGCGCCCAGCGCCGTGCGCAGCGCCAGCGCGAAGCTGACCGCCAGGTTGGTCATGCCGATCAGCGCGATGCCCAGCGCGGCCCACAGGATGGCCTTGAGCGGCAGTTCGAACTGGAAGGCGGTCAAGGCGTAGCCCAGGTTGGCCGACGAAAATGCGATGTGCCGGATATCGAGCGGCAGGCCGAGCATCTTGCCGATGTCGCCGGTGGAACCGAGCATGCAACCGAACAGGAAATTGCCCATGATGCCGCCCAGATGATCCTCGATGTAACAACCGATGCGCAGCGCACGCTCCTTGCCGAACAGGCGGCTCAACCAGCGAAGGCGGGAAATTCTGGCTCCCACGTCACCATAGGCGGCCTTGTTGTCGAAATAGCCGGTGATCAGGCCGGACAGGAAGAGGAAGAACCCGGCAATCGCGGCATGCGGAATCGCCCAGCTCAGCGGATCGAGGTCGGACAGCAGGTGCGCCCCTTTNTCCAGCGGAATCACCGGCTGGCCCAGCCACTGGCTCAACCCGAAGCCGATCAGGATGGCGACCGGCAACGCGATCATGACATTGCCGCCGATGGCGGCCAGCTGGCTGCGACACACCGCGGCGACGACGTCGACCAGCCGCTCCAGCTCCGCCTGGCGCGTCGCCCGCAGGTCGCCGAGCAGGCCGGCGAGTGTCTGCGCCGTCATCGCCGGCTGTTTGGTCGCAACCGTCATCCCCAGCAAATAGATGGTGACGAAACCGATGCCGTAGATCAGGCTGAACAGCACGGCCTCGACGAGGAGCGGCGCATGCAGCCCGGCGGCGAAAATCTTGAGCAGGGCCATGCCGCCGATCAGGACGCCCGCCCCGGCTGCCGAACGCCACATCAGTCCGTAGTCGCGCCGTGTCTCGCAGATGTAATGCTCGCCCGAACGCGCGGCGTTCTCGGTCACCCGCACCGCCAGCAAGGTCGAGAGTTGCGCCATGTAATGGCTCAGGCTGTTACGCCGGTTCTCGGCCAGGAAGGCCTCGCGGGCAAAATCCGCCCAGGCGTTGACCGCGTTGACGCGCGCCTCTGACGCCTGCGAGGCGGTCAAGATGGTGACCAGTTCGCGCAGGCGCTCCAGGCTCTGTTCGCTGCGCGTCAACAGGTAACTGAGATGCAGGCTGGTGCCGACCGTCAGCGCCCGCTTGCGGATGCGCTGCAGGGTGCTGGCGCACTGGTCGGCGATGACCAGCAACTGACCGCCGTCGTCGCCAGTGCTGGCCGGGTCGTCGAGCGCGGCACGCAGGGAATTGACGAAATCGACCGCCTCGGCGGAGAGCGCCACGAAACATGGCAGGTCGTCGTCGAAGCTGGGCGAAGCGCGCATCAGCTCGCCCTCGACGCCAAGACCGCTGACGCGATGCGCGAGGAGCAGAACTGAATCGAGAATCTGCTCCTGGATATTGCGCCAGTCGACGCTGCGCAGTTCTTCCGCAGGCGCCAGCATCTCNCAGAAACGCCGCGAATACTCCGGTGGAACCTGCGCCTGCCAGCGCCAGTCGTCGGGCCGGTCGTACACGACATGCATGCAGTCCTTCAGCCGCCGCTCGTCCGGCACCTCGGGCAACAAGCGGTCGGCCAGGATGCGCCACCACTCGGAAAAGAAACCCGTCCCCGGCAGGATGCCGCTGTCGGTAAAGAAAGTGACGAGGCGACGGGTGGCAATGAAATGCACGATGTGGTTGCGAAAGGCTGCCCGCAACCCGGCGTCCGCTTCCAGCTGGCGAAGCATGCGCTCGTAGCGTCCGGCGACGCCATCATCGCGCCGGCTCGTCGGCCGTAGCGCGGCTATCACCCGGCGCACCAGTTCCAGGGTATCGGCACCCGGGTCGCGAAAGGCGGCGAGCGCCTCGTCAAGACGCTCGTCGGGCTGCCTTGGACGATCGGACAACCAGTAGCGGAAGCGCTCCCACAAACCCATTGCCGGCCGAATCAGCTTTCAGCCGCCTTGGCTGCCGTTGCCTTGGCGGGGTCGCCCGCTTTGGCTTTGCTGCGGCCTTTGGCTTTGCTGCGGCCTTTGGCTTCGCCACGGCCTTCGGCTTCGCCTCGCTGCCCGCGCCGCCGGCCGCTGCCGTTTTCCTGGCGACGCTTGCCGGTCGCTTGGCCGGCGGCTTCTTGGCCACCGGGGATGGCAGTTGCTTGCGCCCCAGTACCTTGCGAATGCGTTCGAGCATCGCCTTCTGCGCCGCCGTCGGCATGGTCGCCAGTATCCGCTTGTCTTGAACCAGCTTGTCGAGCAGGGTTTCCAGACGCGCCGCGTCGCCCGCGTCGGCAAGCAGCTTCGGCAGGGTAGCCAATGCCGCCTCCAGGGATTCGCCGACGATGATTTCCTGAACGCCGCGAATCCGGCGCTGCTCGTCCGGGGCCGTATCGGGCAACAAATCGGCGTACTCNCTGGCCAACTCGGCCTTCAACTGCAACCGCGACAGCGGCAGGGGACTGTTGCCCTTGCCCTTGAGCAGGAAGGCGACGCGCGCCAGGGCCGCCGGATAACCACCTTCCTCGATCTGCGCCAGCGCCGCGCTCACCGTTTCGGCCTGGCGCGAACCGACGGACTGCTCGCGCGCCAGCGACGGGCTGCGATCGGCCATCAAGTTGGTGAACATATGGCCGTAAAGCTGGAAGAATGCCGCTTCGCTGATCGCATCCTGCACCGCGCGGTAATAGGTCAGCGTGGCCGACAGGATGCCGGAGCCGGCGTTTTCCAGCTGGCGCAGCGGGTTTTCCGGCCCGGCCGCGTGCCGATGGCTCTTGACGTAGGCCGCCGCCGGGGCCAGCCAGCGCAACCACGGATTGAGATCGGAAATCGCCCAGCGTTGCACCCGCAAGGGGTGAAAGGTGCGCCCCAGCTTCGCCGTCGTTTCGTTCGACATCTGCTGCACCAGCGGCTGGGCGAACAGTTCGTAGGCCTTCTGGTTGAATTCGGAAACCGTGGCGACGGCTTCGAACGCCTTTTCGTCCTTGCGCTCGAAACGGTTGAGGCGCTTGCTGACCTCCTCCAGCGTGTGCTCGACGAATTCGACGCTGTAGCTGAGCGTGCCGTCCTTGCTCTGCGTCTCGACGATGTTCATGCCGTAGAGGCCCGGCCGCAGCGCCTCGATGGAGCCAAGCACGGAAACGATCTGCGCATGCTCCTTGCGGGCGACGGCGCCCGATACGAAGATGCCCAGGTGGCCGACATTCTTGTGTAGCAGGCCGACGATGACCTGGCCGTTGGCCTTGATCTCGGCGGTCGAGCCGTAAGTATCGGCAACCCAGTTGAAAGCCTGTTCGGGCGGCGTGATGTCGTCGCCCATCGACGCGAAGAGGATGATGGGCGAGCTGATCGACTTGAGATCGAAGAGCTTGCCCTGCTTCGACTTGGTGTCGTTCCACAGCTTGTTGCCGACGAACAGGTTCTGCGTGATCCACTCGATTTCCTCGCGGTTGAGCAGATACATGCCGCCCCACCAGCGCTCGAACTCGAGGAAGCGCGGCGGCTCGGTGTCGACGTTCTTGAAGACGTGGTAGTACTTGTCGAAGAAGGTGTTGGCCGGGTGCAGGNNCTCGAAATTCTGGATCAGCCAGGCNCCGTCGAAAACACCGTTGGAGAGGTCGGCGACCAGCGAGGAGAGCCAGGTGCCGCCGAGCAGGCCGCCGGAATAGCGCATCGGGTTGTCGCCCGCGCCTTCTTCCCAGGCGCCGCCCCAGTAGGACATCGGCGCGCCGTTGATGACGATCGGCCCGGTGTCGTCGGGGTCGGACGCGGCCAGCATCATCGCCGCCCAGCCGCCCTGGCAGTTGCCGATGATGACCGGCTTGGGGCTGTCGGGGTGCAGTTCGCGCACCTTCTTGACGAAGATCGATTCCGTTTCGCAAACGTCGAGCAGGGTCTGGCCGGGTTCGGGATCGGGGAAGAACGAGACGAAGTGNACCGGATGCCCGTCGCGCAGCGCGACGCCGACCTGCGAGTCGTCCTTGAAGCCGCCGATGCCCGGGCCGTGGCCGGCACGCGGGTCGATGACGATGTACGGCCGGCGCTTCGCATCGACGGTCACGCCCTTGGGCGGCACGATGCGCAACAGGGTGTAATTGACCGGGCGCGCGAATTTGCGCGCGTCGAGCACCGTTTCATACTCGAAATGCAGGAGCGGCGGCAGCCCTTTNTTCTGGTGCTCGCGGAAATCGTTGCCGCGCTGGCGCATGGTGTCCCAGAACAAAATGGCACGTTGCGCGAAGTCGACCGCGTAATCGTTCCATGTCGTGCCTGGCGTCATCAACGTGGGCAGTGTCGCCATGCTCCTGGCCTGCGACTCGCGCAAGGCCTTGGCGAATTCTTCCTGGGCGAATTTCAGGCGCTTTTGCAGGAGGGCGGCGACCTTGCGGTCAATCTGCAGGTTTTGCGACAGCGACTTGACGGGTGATTTCATGGAAATTCTCCTTGAACGGGCCTGCGCAGCGGGTGTGATAGCAACATGCTAATGCACTCCCTGCACCAGCCTAGCGCTGGTCCCAAGCCGACCGGGATATTACTGCGGAACAAGGAAAAACCGGCCGGCGGCCGGTTTCATCAGGGCGCCGGGATTATCGGCTCAGCGCAGGAACTCCCGGCTGACCTGGCGGAAAGTTTCGGTGCCGGCCCTGTGCAACCATTCGAAGGCGACCATTTCGCGCGAGACGATGCGGCATCCCTCCTGACGCAGGCGGGCCAGCGCCAGTTCCTTGTCATCCGGCCGGCGCGAACCGACGGCCTCGGCGACCACGAAAACCTCCTTGCCGAGGGCGAGCAGGTCGAGCGCCGTCTGCAATACGCAAACGTGGGTTTCCGTTCCGGTCAACACCACCTGGCGGCGGGAAAAGGCCGGCAGCGCCTCCAGACAACCGTCGGCAACCGCCGAGAAATGGATCTTCTCGACGACCTGGTCACCCGGAATGCGCACCGTCAGATCGGGAACCATCGGCCCCAGCCCGGCAGGATACTGAACGGTGGCGGCCACCGGCACCGACAGGCGCTGAGCGACCGCCACCAGCCACAGGTTGTGCTGCAAAACTGCATCGATGCCATGGATTGCCGGCGCCAGCCGCTCCTGCAGATCGATCAGCAGGAGCAGCGAGTTGTCGGGGCGAATCAGCATGCCGCCACTGCGATTGGCGGAACTCAATTCGCCAACGCCGATTCGATCTCGCCGAAAGTTCGCGCCAGATCGAAGGACTGTACCGGCACACCGAGCAGGCGACCGATCTGCGTAGCCGAAAAGACGCCGCGCACCCGTGGCGAACCGCTCACCGGATCGGTGTCGTCGACCAGGATATGCTGCCGGCCGAGGCTGCGCAGTGCATCGAGGATGTCGACCACGCGGGCGTTGGCCACGTCCTTGAGCGCTATGGTATCGATATCGCCCACCGGGCACATCAGGTCGGCCACGGTGAGTTCATGGTGCTTGACGCCGCGCCCGTGGCTCAGTTGCATCGGTTTCTCGCCCAGGGTGTCGCGCGCCGTGATCAGCCCTTGNATCTGGCCGTCGTCGTCGACCACCAGCAAGAGCCGCACNCCNCGGGAAATCATCGTCGAATTGGCTGCCACCACCGACGCCGCGGCGCCGATCGTCGCCGCCGAAACCCGCGCGAAATCGGTCATCGCCTCGATGGCCGGCGACTCCGGCCCCACCATGTTGTAGCTGCCGGAAACACACAGAATCGCTTCCGAAGAAATCTTGTGCGTACGCACTTTTGCGGCAATCGTCATGACGTTCTCCTCCATGTAGTGGGTTGCCCACCAGAACCCGCGATAGGCAAGAAAGAGACAGTGAATTCGCGAGCGCGTTCCGTCGCTCGATCGTCATTCGACGCCAATCGCAAGCCAGCCGGAGGTCGCAGCCACCCCGAGCACAAACGACAATGCCATCTGCGGACAGATGTCCCGGGAAGCAATACATTGCCGCCAGTCTGAACGATAAAGTTGCCAAAGAAATAGCAATTCGGGATTAAATTAAATCCCGAATTCAAATTGTTCGAACGATAAATTTGCCAGTCGGAAAATCTGGAACGATATTCTGCCGGACACCCGCTGGTCGGCCAGTGCTGTCGTTGGGTATGTGACGAAGCTCAGGCGGCAATGCGGCGGTTAACGGCCGTTCAGCCGCCGAGGCAGGTCAATGACCGCTTGTCACTTCGGGCTACTGCCGGACCCGACCCATTGTTGCCTGATGACATTTAGATTTTCACGGGCGCCTTACCAATTATTAAGCCGCCGGCCGGAGCTTCCCATTGATCGCCAATACAGGCAGCATTGTGCCAACTGAAGGCCAAGCTGAGCAATGGTTCAGTTACACGGTTCAAGTGCATAGAAAACAAACGATTTGATCCTGCACACCGGGGCAGTCAATTCCCTTTCTGAATTGCAAATCACAAGGGCTTTCAAACCCAAGGAAATTCCTCGGAGCATCATCCAAGATGAGATATTTGCACAACTGATGCACTGCCACATATTCCGCTATGCTGGCGTACCGAGTTCCATCTCCGGTTACATCACGCACCCGACTCCGCAAATCTTGCGGAAGCATTTCTCGAATTTCCTTCAGGTCAAACGATGTTCGCCATGAGCTATGAATAACCAAGTCGCAGTCGTGATCTTTGATCAAATTCCACAGCACGCTGGCCCAGCAGAAGCGAATATCGCTTCCCAATATCAACTCTCCGTCGATTTCATCGAAGCGCAGGTACTCGGCTGGGTGGAGGACGCCATCAAAATCCAGAAATATCACTGTCTGCTGAGAAAGATTCACATCATTTCCCTAATGTTGGAACAGGCATGAAAAATCCATCTGTATCTACCAAGGACAAGAGTACCTTGCAATGGGAGCGCTCCTCGATGAACACATCTACAGCATTCCTGAAAAATATGGGGTCGTCCCAAACTGGTGCGGAGGTACCGATGCCTATAGAGCGATTGGCGCGGCGCTGGAAGTAGAAGCCGACTCGCTAACTGTCCGCGACCTTTGGCTCTTTGCCACCGATGACTGTTATCTACCGATTCATGGTGTCAAAGCAACATTCCCAGGCCCACGTCCGGATGGCCTTTACTCTGCACTCAATATGAGGGTGGAAGGTGATGGCGATCTTTTTCTCGTACGCAATCAGGTTTGGTTCTCTGGGTAATCCCCCATTTTTAGCAACGGTCAGAAGTAGGGTTGGTTAAAAGTGCTGACTTCTGTTTCGGTGTAATGCCGCCAAGCGCCATGTTGGGGCGTTCGTGATTGTAGGTCCACATCCAGTCGGTCGCATAGTTCTGCACTTCCTCAATTGACTCGAACAGGTAGTGGCTTAGCCAGTCATAGCGGACCGTCCGGTTGTAGCGTTCGATATAGGCGTTCTGTTGCGGATTACCCGGCTGGATATGATCAAGCCGGATACCTTGTCGCGCTGCCCAAGCGATGAAAGTGCCGCTGATGTATTCCGGGCCGTTATCGCTACGAATCACCTGCGGCTTGCCGCGCCACTCGATGATCTGATCCAGCGACCGTACGACCCGCTCGGATGGCAAAGAAAGATCAATGTCGATCGCCAGCCTCCCGGTTGAAGTCGTCGATAACGTTGAACAGCCGGTAGCTCCGGCCATCAGAGAGTTGGTCGTGCATGAAATCCATCGACCAGCATTGGTTGATGGCTTCCGGCACTGCCAACGGCTCAGGCTTCTCCCGAATAATCCGTTTCTTGGGCTTGATCCGCAGGTTCAATTCCAACTCACGGTAAATGCGATACACCCGCTTGTGATTCCATCGGTGCCCCTTCACGTTACGCAGATACAGAAAGCATAGCCCGAATCCCCAGTTCCGCTGGTTGTGGGTCAGACGGATCAGGAGGTCGGCGATTTCGACATTCTCTGCTGACTGCTTTGCCTGGTAGCGGTAGCAGGTCTGGCTGATGCCAAATGCCAGGCAGGCCAGCTGGATGCTGACGCCTTTCTCCACCGTTCGTTGTGCCATCTCGCGTCGGCAAGATGGCTTCACCACTTTTTTGCAGCCTCCTGGACGATCTCTGCCTTGAGACGTTCTTCGGCATACATCTTCTTGAGCCGCCGGTTCTCGTCTTCGAGTTCCTTGAGCCGGGCCATCAGCGAGGCGTCCATGCCGCCGAATTTGCTGCGCCATTTGTAAAACGTGGCGGAACTGATGCCGTGTTCCCGACAGAGTTCAGGGACTGGGCTGCCACCTTCTGCTTGCTTGAGTACGGCGATGATCTGGCTGTCTGAAAAGCGTGACGTCTTCATGTAAAACTTCCTCGGGCTGCTGTGGAGAAAATTCTACTTTTAACTGCCGCTAATTTCCGGGGATTACCTCTGGAGACATTACTGGTTTTTCTGGACCATTTGACTACGAAAAAGTGCTCGAACTGTTGATTTGCACCTAAAACTGACCCACTAGCCCTATAGATTTGCATCGAATTTTGACCCACGTATAGACACTGACCTGCTCGGGAACGAGCGGGAGAATCAGGAGTGATCGACGTGGCGTTATTAAGCGTAATCAGGCGGTGGCACCTGCGTGATGGCATGGCCATCCGTGAAATAGCCAGACGAACGGGGTTATCCCGAAACACGATCCGGAAGTATCTGAGCACCGGCATCGTCGAACCGAAGTATCCCGAGCGACACAGCCCGAGCAAGCTCGACCTGTTTGCGCCGAAGCTGGCGGCATGGTTGAAGACGGAGTCGAAGAAGAGTCGCAAGCAGCGGCGAAACCTCAGGCAGATTTATGCCGATCTATGCTCGTTGGGCTACGAAGGCTCCTATGACCGGGTCGCCGCCTTCGCCAGGCATTGGCGACAAGCGCAGCAGGAAGCAGCCGGGACGACTGGGCGTGGCACCTTCATTCCTCTGACCTTTGCACGGGAGAAGCCTTCCAGTTCGACTGGAGCGAAGACTGGGCGGTCATTGCCGGCGTGAAGACCAAGCTCCAGGTCGCCCAACTCAAACTCTCCTACAGTCGGGCATTCTTCCTGCGGGCCTACCCATTGCAGACCCACGAGATGTTGTTCGATGCCCACAACCATGCCTTCCGCGTGTTGGGCGGCGTACCCCGACGTGGCATCTACGACAATATGAAGACGGCAGTGGATCGAATCCGGAAAGGCAAAGCCCGGGACATCAACACCCGGTTCAAGGCCATGGTCAGCCACTACCTGTTCGAAGCCGAGTTCTGCAATCCAGCCTCTGGCTGGGAGAAGGGCAGATCGAGAAGAATGTTCAGGACTCCCGGCATCGTATCTGGCAAGGTGCGCCGGCCTTCGAGAGTCTGGATGCCCTCAATGCCTGGCTGGAACAGCGATGCCTGACGCTCTGGCAAGAGCTGCGTCATCCTGAATTGCCCGGCACGGTCGCAGACGCCTGGGTTGATGAGCAGGCTGAGCTGATGACTGTGCCAGTTCCCTTCGATGGCTTCGTCGAACATACCAAGCGCGTCTCCCCAACCTGCCTAATCAACTTCGAGCGCAACCGTTACAGTGTTCCGGCATCGTTTGCCAATCGACCCGTCAGCCTGCGGGTCTATGCCGATCATCTGGTCGTCGCTGCGGAAGGCAATGTGATTGCCGAGCACCAACGGATCATCGACCGCCGGCATGACTTCAGTCGCACGATCTACGACTGGCGGCACTATCTCTCGGTCTTGCAGCGTAAGCCCGGCGCATTGAGAAATGGCGCGCCGTTTGCCGAATTCCCCGAGGGGTTCAAGCGACTGCAGTCAGCCCTCCTGAAACGGCCGGGCGGCGATCGGGAAATGGTCGAGATCCTCGCCCTGGTCCTGCATCACGATGAGCAGGCCGTCCTGACGGCGGTCGAGATGGCGCTTGATGCCGGCGTTGCCTCGAAACAGCATGTCCTCAATCTGCTCGGACGATTGGTGGAGTTGCCACCACCGGCACCGATTGATGCGCCTCAGGCGCTGGTACTGAAGATCGAACCGCTTGCCAACGTGACGCGCTACGACGGCCTGCGGGAGGTGCGAGATGCTGCCTGAAGCCATGATCACGACACTGAAATCGCTCAAGCTCTTCGGTATGGCGCAAGCCATTGAGGAATTGGCGGCACAGAATTCGCCAGCCTATCTGAATGCGCAATCCATCCTGGACAGTCTGCTCAAGGCTGAATTGGCTGAACGGGAAGTCCGCTCGGTGAATTACCAGATGAAGATTGCCCGTTTCCCGGCTTACCGCGACCTGTCGGGATTCGACTTCACGCAAAGCGTCGCCAATGAAGCCTTGGTCCGGCATCTGCATCGCGGGGAGTTCATCGACGCGGCTCATAACGTGGTGATGATTGGTGGGCCAGGCACTGGCAAGACGCATCTGGCTACCGCGATCAGTGTGCAGGCGATCATGCATGCGCATCACCGGGTCCGTTTCTTCTCGACGGTCGATCTGGTCAATGCGCTGGAACAGGAGAAGCTAGCCGGCAAACAAGGGCAGATTGCCCATCGGTTGGTGCATGCTGACCTGGTGATTCTGGATGAGTTGGGTTACTTGCCGTTCAGTCAGAACGGTGGCGCTTTGCTCTTCCATCTGATGAGCAAGCTCTACGAGAAGACCAGTCTGATCATTACGACCAATCTAAGTNTTCTCGAGTGGGCCAGTATCTTTGGCGATCCGAAGATGACAACGGCGCTACTCGACCGCCTAACGCATCACTGCCATATCGTCGAAACCGGCAACGAGAGCTACCGTTTCAGAAACAGTTCAACCAAAGGGAGCAAGGAGGTGAGGACTAGAAATCCAGCAATGACCTGAGCCATACTGCGGCTCATCGGGTGGGTCAGATTTCAGTGCAAATCCCGGGTCAGTTTTAGGTGCAAATCAACAACCACTGACCAATTTATGCACCATGGCTCTGAGCAGGCTGGACTGGCGCTGTTTGGTGATCTTCTCCCTGCCTTGCTGACGGGCGGCCGCATCGCCCTTCGGCATCGCATTGAGTCAGGGCGAATTTTGCCGCCGCTCGGCGTCAATGACCCCGAGCTTTACGGCGCGATTACCGTCGAGACGGCGGCAAAGCTTGAGGCTGCTCGCCCTGAATCGAAGCGGATTTTCTCGATGGCCGTGACGGCCACCTCGGAGCGCCAGGGTGGTCAGCCCAGCTCGTGGTCGTCAAAAGTTGACAGCTTCTGCGCCGGGAAACCGACGGCAAACAGCGACTCCTAGTAGTTTCCGCTGGAAACAATCGAGATCTACTCCCCAGCCGCATTGCTGGGATCAGTCTGCACTTTGCGAAATCGAGGACCTGCGCAATCCTGGAACGCCTTGACGGTCGGCGCATATACACAGTTTACGACCAACGATGATGCAGGATTCACCGGTTGGAGTCCATTCGCGGATAACGGCGACCTGAGCCCTCGATCACGCACCTCGCTGGCGTGGCCCTGGCGCAAACAAGCGCCTTTCAAACCGGATATTGTCGAAGAAGGTGGAAACGTCCTCCTCTCGCCTAGCAAGACCAATGTTTCCGACAGCGACTGCGTGTCGCTGCTCACCACGTCCGGAAGATCGACAGGACAGTTGTTTGCTACGACCGGCGCAACAAGCGCCGCTGCCGCACTGGTATCTCGGCAGTTGGCCCTTTTGGTGGCCGAGCATCCCGGCCTCTGGCCCGAAACCCATCGCGCGCTGTTGGTACATTCGGCCGACTGGACTGATCGCATGTATCAACGAAAAGGAGAGCTTGAAAAGACCCACAGCGAAAAAGCCGCCAACGAAAACATGCTCCGCATATTCGGGCATGGCGTACCCAATCTCGAACGTGCGCTCTACAGCGCAAACCACGCGCTGACGCTTATCGCTGAAAACGAGATTCAGCCATACAAGCGCCCTCCGCGGGCCGCACCGTCAAAGGATGCGACGCTCAACGAAATGCATCTGCACGAGCTACCCTGGCCGAAAGCGGCGTTAGAAGCGATCGATCCGGATATCGAACTGAGGATGAAGGTAACCCTCTCGTACTTCGTTGAGCCGAACCCTGGACGTCGGGGGTATCGGGATCGCTTTTCCTATCCATCACACGGTTTGCGCTTTCAGGTCATTAGACCAGAGCAATCGCGGAAGAATTTCGAAGCCGCTATCAATAAACTTGCGGGCTACGACGATTATGATGGTCCTGAAGGTGATGGCTCCGGTTGGCGCTTCGGGTCTCAACTTCGTACCCGCGGCTCGCTTCACTCCGATGTTTGGACAGGTCCGGCCGCACAGCTCGCCCGCATGAACGCTATCGCCGTATATCCAGTAAGCGGCTGGTGGAAGTCGCGAAAGAGCGACGGTAGGTGGAACAATAATGCCCGATATAGCCTTATCGTCAGCATCGAGTCGCCGGATCAGTCATTGGATATCTATACGGAAGTCAGCAACCTGATTGCCACGGAAATTTCCGTCTGAGCCTTAACGCCGTCGATAAGGGAACTCCATCCGAAAGTGTCCGGAGTTTATACAGCAGCCATTCCTCTTTGCATCGAGGAACTACTGCTTTGGCCGAGGCGTTGCCTGTTGATTGACTAACCTCCTGCTCGATTTTGAGCAGTGCCAAAGAGATGATCACCAAGAAAAATCTGGGAATAATTCGACGCATGTTTTACCGCAACGCTCTATGCTTTCGGCTTTGCATCTCGGACCGTCCTTATCGTAGCCTTATGCAACTTTGCAGGTGTTAAGGCTTCTCGGCTCGGAAACCGGGAAAGATGTATATCGACTGCCTCCCGGAGGCTACTCGCCCCAGAGCGCTTGAGCCAACTTGATATTGTTGGCCGGCTGACGCCAAGGCTAGACGCAATTTCAGACTTAGATCTACCTTGTTTTCCAAGCGCGCTGCTGCGCAGAGATCAAACCAGTAGCGTGGAAGGGCGCGCCTTAGAACTTATCCGTAAATAATATTCACGGTCAGATCAATTTTTCTGAACGCGATGATGGATGCTGCCAG
The DNA here is from genome assembly GCA_013363835.1 of Dechloromonas sp. Classification (GTDB taxonomy): domain Bacteria; phylum Pseudomonadota; class Gammaproteobacteria; order Burkholderiales; family Rhodocyclaceae; genus Azonexus. The sequence continues at coordinate 3,391,847 of CP054864.1, read as the reverse complement.
GTGATTGAGGGCAACAAAGCTGCGATCAAGCTTCTCGTATCGTACGAGCAGCTTGCGAAAGCGGTTGAACCAACTGTGCGCCACCTCGACGATCCAGCGCCGAGCCTTCTTTTGNGGATCACGTTTGAGTTCGCAGGCCTCTTGCCCCCGTCCTTTGACGTGAGGAATGTAACCGTGCCGGGCAAGGATTTCCAGCGCAGGCCCGCCGGTATAGCCCGCGTCGGCACACAGGTGCTTGCTTCGTCGCTGGGGCGGTTGGGCACGCTTGACCATGATGGCATCCAGTACGGCCCCCAGTTGCGAGACGTCATGCCGGTTGGCGCCGGTCACGACGAGCGATAACGGGACGCCACGACCGTCCACCAGCAAATGTCGCTTGCTGCCATTTTTTCCCCGATCCGTGGGGTTGGGGCCAACGCTTGACTGAGCCAGCGGCGCTTTCATCATCGCGCCATCGATGCTTTGCCAGCGCCAGGCGATCCCTTCGAGATCGTCGTACTCGGCCCCNGCTTTCCACAGGGCTTCAAAGAAACCCGCTTTTTCCCATTGCAGGAATCGCGCATGAATTGCGCTGGCGCTGCCGTAACGCTCGGCAGGCAATGCTTTCCATTGGCAGCCCGTTCTCAACACGTANACAATGCCTTCGAAGACGAGCCTGGCGTCTTTGGGCTTACGCCCACCGCCCATCTTGCGGGCGTACGTCTGATCCGCCAGGCGTTGGCGTACAGGAATCAATGGCTCTACACGCATCCAGAAATCATCCGTAACTTCCCACGACTTTGCTTTGCTCATCTTCTCTCTCCACGAGCTCATTGCGCATGGAGATTCATTATCCATTATTTACGGATAAGTTCTTAATCAAGGCGATACGGTCTTCATACCCATACCAGTGGTACAGCCGCCCCAATTTCCAGAGCCAGACGCGTGGCCTTGCTTCACCGGGATCGATTCGTTCCCGCAATCGGCGGTAAAGTTGGGATTCAGAGAGCGACTGGAAGTCCATACCGATGATTTCGACAAGCCGGCGTGATCCAGCGATTTTTCGCTTGATGGCGCGCAGACTCCTACCCTCGTCGGGAATGGGCCTGCCGATCATCAGGCGAGCCAAGAAGCTTGGAATCGTTCGTTCAGATAAGAGAATATACGCAGGCGTCTGTGGCAGGTAGTAGTGGTACTCTTGGGCGACCTCTTTTCCGGAGCGGTAGCGCGCCGCCTTTTCTCCTGGGGTGCCTGGAAGCTGCTTGCCTTGACCGTGTTCGAGGCAAAACGCTGTTCCAACCAGGGCGAACCGCGGGCAGAATCGGCACAGCGACGTCCGTTCTAATTCCCACGTCGCCATTCCGATTACAAGCAGGGAATAGAGATCCTGTTCGGCGATGCCAGCTTGGGATGCACGCTGCCTAAGCATGGTCGCGCATTCATCGATGACTTCCGCAGGGAAACGGCTCAGGATAAAGTTCCGGGTCGGTTGTAATGTCGAGCCCATCTCTTGCATCGCCTGGATCACGGTGATTCCTCGGAGCCGCGTTCCTTCGACCAGATGAATCAGGCGTTTAGTGACTGCCCGTCTCTTGTTCCAATGGATTCGATCGATTCCCGCGCGGAGCGGCAAGTTGAAGAGGGCCGCGACTCGCGCGGATTCAGCCACGTTATTGGGGAGTCTTTTGCCGTCAGTTTAGCGACGGCGTGGACTGCCGCATACCCTTCGCCACCGCCTCCGCCACCCAAATTCCGGACAGAACACGAGGCTTTTCCCGCCCAGCGGATACCGAATTTAATCCAGATGACAGCATCAATATAGTTTTTGAATCTTAAATACAATTTAAAAACAGATTGATAAAAACTGAAATTTACAAAATGTGTTGGCATGTTGCCGTGCATTGCAGACGCAGATATGCAATTCTGGGGCTGTTACCAATTGCACACAACTGCACAAACATGAAAACACAACTAACGATCCGAGAACTGGCGACGCATCTCAAGGTTCCCGTGCGAACGCTCGAGTTGATGATTGCCCAAGGCAAAGCCCTCCTTTTTACCGCATTGGGCGGGCGAGACGTTGGGATCCGTCGATCGTTCAGGAATGGATTGTTGAGCGCACTGGCGAAATGATGGGGAGCAAGTCGAATAATCGTGAGTGAATCTTGTGTAGAGCCGCACGATATTGCATGCAGTCGCATGTGACGAGAATACCGAGTGCCCTACAGTCGGCGTAACGCTTCTTCATACAAACGTGAAAAAGCGGGAACAGCTACCAACCGACAAACACACAAATTGCAGACCAATAATGTCCGGCAATGGCTGGACAAAACATTTCCCAAGGCGCAAGCCGACGCAAACAAACGATGAATCACACCTTGAATGGAGGAAACACCATGGCCTGACACCGAGTTTGAAAACCGAGGTAGAAGAGGCACAGGGCGGGGAGAGTTCCACCTCTCCCCGCCCTGAAATGATCCGTCAGATTTAGGAACCGACAGCGTCATTCTCCGCCTTTCGATAGTGGCATGTCAAAATTATTTGGCGTGCCGCAAGCCTCCTGCCTGCCCGAAAAGGGCTGCCCTGTTTATCGCTGCCCCGCGGCTGCCATCACCTTATTCGGCGATGCGCCGGTCTGACCGGATTTTCTCGAACCTGTCGCGACCGGCTTCGGCAGAAGCCCGGGGCCAAGGAGCAAATGATGCTGACTGAAGAAGAACTTCTGCAATTGTTTTACAAGCAACAGATACCGCTGAATGGCCGCGCGGTCGTCAATGCAATCCGGAACGCCAATCCCGTTCGCCGGGTCGGTGGCGGGTCGCATAACGTAGCGACCAGATTCGCGAGCAAGAAGATGCGTTGCGTGATCCAGGCAGAAAGCCACAAGNGGGAACTGCCGTTTGTCTATGCCTGGGAACACGACCCGGCCACCTATGAGTTTTACGACCAGCCCTCTGAAGTAAAGCTCACTTACCGCGCGTCGACCGGCAAGCGCACCACCCATCGATCGACGCCCGACTTCTTCTTGATCGAGGAAGATTTCATGGGTTGGGTCGAGAATAAGCCAGAAGACCGGCTACAGGCCTCGTACGACAGCGGCAACGAGCGTTTCATACCGGATGGCNAAGGAGGTTGGCGCTGCCCGCCGGGAGAAGCGTTTGCCGCGCAATTCGGGCTGAAGTTCCGGGTCTGTTCAGACAAATCTATCAACTGGATGCTGGTGCGGAACCTAGAGTTCCTCGCTGATTATTTCGACCCAGATTGCGCAGCGCCTTCGCAGGAATCGCTAGATGCCATAGCCGAAAGATTCAAAACGGAGCGCTGGATGCGGATTCGGGATCTGCTGGAACCCGACGACATCGCCGCAGATGCCGTTTACTACCTGATCGCTCGGGAAGCGCTTTACGTCGATCTGGAAAACGAGCTCCTGTCCGAGCCGGCCTTCTCCTATGTCTGCCGCGACNCCCTGAGCGCGGAGGCCTACCGTAGCAGCCGCCGGCACAAGGTGGCGCAGTCGCAGGTCGCGCTGCAGACGATCCATCTGGTTTCCGGGACGCGCATGCTGTGGGACGGCAACCTGTGGGTCATCCTCAACGTTGGCAACAAGGACGTCGTTCTCGAGGACGATCAGCACGCCATCTCGACGCTTCGCCTGGAAACATTTCAGGCCTTTATCGCTAACGGGGTGATTGTTGGCCTGCCGGAAAACGCTGACAAGCGGATCGCCCTATCCGAGAAAGTCATGAAGTCGGCGGCACCGGTCGATCTGGAAGCGGCGGTCAATCGCAACAACCACATTGAAGCTGCCNGCACATGGTCATTGCCGGATCCTGATCGGACCCTCCGCTTTTGGCGCAGGCGTGCAGAAGAAGGCGAACTCGCCTACGGCAATCGCTTCGCCGGGTTGATTCCACGCATCAGCGCGCGCGGCAACCGGAACCGCAAGCTCAACGTGGAGGTAGTCAAGGCGATGGAGGAGATTATCGGAACCGACGTGCTCAACGAGGACAAACCGGAGATTTCCGTCGCCTATGGCAAGCTTCGCAACCTGTGTGAGGCGCGCGGGCATTTGNCCCCTTCAGACAAGACGTTTCGCGCCGAAATCCGGCGCGTCAAGGAAGCCCAGCTGATCGAAGCCCGTAGTGGTAACAAAGCGGCGTACGCGCTCTCGNAATTTCAGTGGCAGGTTGATCAATCGACACCCCGGCACGGCGAGCGCCCCTTCGAGATCGGTCACATCGACCACACTGAGCTCGATGAAGAGCTCNGTGACAGTCGCTCCGGGGCGAATCTGGGTCGCCCATGGCTGACCGTGCTCATGGACGCCTTCACGCGCGTCATTCTGGCGTTCTATCTGACATTCGATCCGCCGAGCTACCGCAGTTGCATGGCCGTCATCCGCAGCTGCGTACGTAGGCATGGGCGAATTCCCAAAACCATCGTGGTGGACCAAGGGAGCGATTTCGAGAGCTTGTTTNTCGAGGCTCTGCTCGCCCGCCTCGAAACGCACAAGAAGTCGCGCCCGGCATCGAAGGGGCGCTTTGGGTCGGTGATCGAGCGCTTCGGAGTGAGCAACCAGCGTTTCGTCCACAACCTCGCCGGCAACAGTCAGGCACTACAGCAGGCGCGCAGCATGTCGCCGAGCCACGATCCGCGAACGCTTGCGGTCTGGACTCTGCCGGCGCTGACGGATGCCTTCCAGGAATTCGTTTTCGAAGTCTATGGCAACCTGACCCATCCGGCCCTTGGCGTCTCCNCGAACCAGGCCATGGCGCAAGGTCTCGCCGTGTCGGGCATGCGTANNCACACCCTCATCCCTTACACGCCGGATTTCGAGCGGCTGTGCATGCCGACGACGCCAGCACAAAAGGCAGTCGTTCGCCCCGGCCGGGGCATCAAAATCAAGAACATCCATTACTGGAACCCTGTGTTCCGCGAAGCAAAGGTGGAGCGGNACGAAATCCCATTGGTGTATGACCCGTTTGATGTCTCTCGTGCCTACGCGCTGGTCAATGGCAAGTGGGTGCTCTGCCGTTCCGAACACCAGTCGGTTTTCGAACGTCGCACCGAGCGCGAAATCACGGCGATCACCCAAGAAATCCGCCAGCTTCACTACCTCGCCGAGACCCGGCGGGGCATCAATGCAGGCCAGATAGCCGCCTTCCTGTCCAAGGTTCAGGAATCCGAAACCGTACTCCGCCAGCAGCGTCGCGACGCTGAGCAGCGCGCTGCCAAGCCCACGACGACGACAACCACTATGGCCCTTCCATCAACGACCCGAGCTCGCTCTGGTCCGACTTCTGTCAACACCGAAATTTACGAGGAACTACAATGAACTGCCAGACCCTTCCGGTAAACTCAACATCACCACTGCTGTCGCGAGCTTCATGGGCAGCCTTTTCCAGCACCCGATCGCCCGGGATACTTTCAAGTGTCAGTGCACTGCTGTCGGCGCCAGTTCTTCGCCACAAATCCTAATCTTCACCGGACCGACGGGCGTCGGCAAAACCACAATTGCAAAGGCGCTGACCAACCGTCTGCTGAAGTACTACGCTGACCAGATGCTCGCCGAACCGGATTTCGTGCCGGTCGTGACGGTCAGCGCGGTGCCGCCCAGCGGCACCGGATTCAGCTGGAAGGATTTTCACGTGCGCGTGCTCACCGGGCAAAACGAACCGCTGGTGGACCGGAAATATCTGATGCCTTATCAGACGTCGCTACTTCCTGCACACAGCCTGTCGAGCAAGGCCANNGACCAGTTCACAGCCGATGCCCTGCGGCGGAGCACAGAGGAATATCTGCGGCGCCGAAAAACGAAGTTGCTGATCATCGACGAGGCGCAACACATGCTGTTGGTCGGCGGACAGCAGCGCCTGGAATGCCAGTTTGAGTGCCTGAAGTCCCTGACGATCGAAACCGGCGTCACCATCCTGCTCGTTGGCACCTATCGGCTGCTGGAAATCCTTGACCAGAGCGGTCAGCTGACGCGGCGCAGTCAGGTCATCAATNTTCCCCGATACGACATGCGAAGGAAGGATGACCGAAATCATTTCAAGCAAGTGCTAAAACACTTCGAACACAAGCTGTCAGAGTATCTTCCCACCCGGCTTGAAAACCAGGCGGATTACTTCTACACGAAAAGCGCCGGATGTATCGGCATTCTGAAGGACTGGCTGTGTCGCTGCCTTGAGTATGCGCTTCAGGAAAAGCTGCCATGTCTCGATGCGGCCCTTGCCGCCCGTTTTGCGCATTCTAATCGCGGTCTGGTAACAATTATCGAGGAAGCCTGCCTAGGCGAGGCGAAGCTGGCTGATGTCGACGATGCAAAACTGTCCGACTTGCTGGCTAACGGCGTGCTTTTGGGATCGGATACGCCATCTGCTCTGAGCAAGCATCGACCCGGGCGCAGGAACCCGACGCGCGATCCGGTGGGGTGTCGGCATGAAACCGCTTCTCTCCGACCCCGACGATCTGGAGCTGTGCCTAGTATCTGACTTCCCGTTACGTAGCCGCCTGTTCTCACTGGCGCCCTGCGGCACCGGCACGCCCGAGCAGGAAGGGCTCTTGTCATTGATTGTGCGCACCTGTCACGCGCACGCGGTAAATCCACGACGCATGATCACCGTCATCTACCCAACGGCCCAACCTCTTGTCGCAAAGATTGCATCGGCGCCCTTTTTCGGAAAGCTAGCGGGGACGGTCAACGGTCTGGGGCAATACGCCAAAATGTTTGTATCGGCTACGGAGCAGCTCACCGGCCACCAAAACCTTGCTCCTCTGACGATGCTTACTTGGCGCGGGCTTTTCCCACAAAACGCCAAGGCTNTGCTGGCTCGCCAGAGGCGCTGGTGCCCCGTGTGCCTGAATCGCCAAACGCTGGACGGCGGACCTGTTCCAGTGCCGCTGGCGTGGTCGCTCGATGCATATTCGTGTTGTTCGAGGCATGGCTGTCAACTGGAGGAATGTTGCCCGCATTGCGGCAAGTTGCAACCGGCGTTGCCACGTTATCCGAATCTTGGCATTTGCGACTATTGCCGCGGCGCATTGGGTGAATGCGCCCTGATGAAGATATCTCGCCCTTCGATCGATGGATCGCAGACGCGATTGGCGACATGGTATCGGGCAATGCTGAAGCCGGCTTCTTGCCGGNATGCAGTGAAATTCCTGAATTTCCTGAAAGCGCAAGTGAATGGCCAGACAGATGGCAACCGAGCTGCATTTTGTCGGGCAATCGGGCTGGCAGAACATGCGATTAAGGGATGGNTTCAGCAAGGGGAGCAGCCCAGCATGACGCAATTTCTGAGCATCTGCTACGGCACGCAAACAATGCCGAGTGCCGTATTCGCGTCAGCATCAACTGAGAACGCAAACCTCCCGGTTTGAAGAACTTGCCGCACAAACTGAAGACGCGGAAACTGCGGTCTCGGCCCATGGCTACGGAACGTGCGAATCTTGAGAGGTCGCTCGGCAAAAGCTGGTCGAATCCAATNNGCTGATTCTGTCTCGACGATTGCTGCTGAGTTGGGGGTTGGGGTCGGATGTCTGCGCTACTGGTTTCCCAAGCAATGCGCCGACTTATCGCTACGACATCGCATTGCCAGTAAAGCAAGGTCGATTGAACGACAGGGAGCGCAATGCCGGCGACTGGAGGAAATTGTGCGAAAGATTGTTAGCTACGGCCAATACCCATCTCGGCGCAGGGTAAATGCCCACCTGCGCAAGGAGTCGATGTCGCTTGCCCAGCCACATTTGGGTGAGGCAATGAGGCTGGTGCTGCAAAGGCTTCAGCAGGAAATGAGATATGAGTTGCAGTCTCGGATGGAACCGAAATAGTTTCAGAAACCTGCGATCAAAGAAAAAGCCGAAACTGCACGTACAGTTTCGGCTCTCCTATTGCAGGGGCCAGAAGCATATCTTTGCCCCGGCCAATTGGAAACATAACCTTGCCGTTGCGGCAACGTTATGGTTCCCGGGACAACAGATGGCATTTCGTGGCGTTTGATGGTGGAGAGGAGGAGGATCGAACTCCCGACCTCCGCATTGCGAACGCGGCGCTCTCCCAGCTGAGCTACCCCCGACGTGGGCGAATTCTATATCAGCGGATTTCGCTTCTCAAGGCGAGAGTGATTTCCCCGGAACCGAAAGGCCGCGCCCAATCTCTGAAGAGCAAGGGTGCTGCGCCAATTCACCATGGAGGAAAACATGGCTACCCAATGCGATCTCGGCAGTCGGAAATGCAAGCCCTGCGAAGGGNGTGTGGCGGCGCTCGACGAAGCGGCCTGCCGGGAATATCTGAGTTCGCTGGCCGGCTGGGAACTGGCCGGCGCCACCATCGAANAAACCTGGCGTTTCCGCAACCACCACGAAACCATGGCCTTCGTGAATGCCGTGGCGTGGATCTCGCTCCGCGAGAATCATCACCCGGAACTGACCCTGGGTTATGCCGACTGCCGGGTTCGCTACTGGACCCATGCGGTCGGCGGCCTGACCGAGAACGATTTCATTTGTGCCGCCAAGGTTGAGCGGCTGCTTACCCTCTGATCAGGATTGCCCCGAGCCGGCCACCGCCCGCCGCAGGCGGTCAGCCACGGCCGCCCAGGCGGGTTCTTCCGGTAGTGCCTCGACGACGATGGCGTCGACGCCGGCATGATCCATCTCGCGCAGCGCGCCGTAGAGATCGTGCGCATAGCCGACCGGGTCGGCCGGCAACATGCGCCACAGATGCGGCATGCCGGCCTGCGGCGGCTGGCTGTGGCCGATGACGCCGCAGCGGTCGCCCTTGTGGCGCTTGGCGTTGAGATAATCGAGCAGGCGCTGGCTGGCGATCAGGCGCATTGGCGTTTGCGGTGCGTAATGTGCAGCCAACGAACCGGAAACGCGCGGCGCGCCGCTGGCGGTTTCGATGGCTGGACGACGACCGAGGACGGCCTCCAGATGGGCTGGCGCAATGTGGCCGGGGCGCAGGACGACGGGCTCGTCGCGCGAACAGTCGACGATGGTGGATTCGATGCCGACCTTGCAGGGGCCGCCGTCGAGGATAAGCTGAATGCTGTCGCCGAGTTCTTCCAGCACATGTGCTGCCGTGGTCGGGCTGATGCGCCCGAAGCGGTTGGCCGACGGCGCCGCGATGCCGGCGTGTTCACCCGCCACTGCGGCAAAGCGGCGCAGCAGTTCCAGCGCGACCGGGTGCCCGGGCACCCGCAGGCCGACGGTATCCTGGCCACCGGTCACGGTCGACGGCACCCAGGGCTGTTTNTTCAGGATCAGCGTCAGCGGGCCGGGCCAGAAGGTTTCCATCAGCTCCCAGGCAACGTCGGGCACCTGCTCCGCCCAGTGGTCGACGGCATCGTGGCCGGCCAGGTGGACGATCAGCGGGTGATCGGCCGGACGGCCNCTGGCGGCAAAGATTTTTGCCACGGCGGCCGGATTGGCGGCATCCGCCCCNAGCCCGTGAACCGTCTCGGTCGGGAAGGCGACCAGTTCCCCGGCGCGCAGCAGCTCGACCGCGCGAGCGTAATCGGCTTCCGAAGGAATCATCCCTTGATGCCGATGGCGGTGCGGGCGGCCAGCGCCGTTTTNTGCACGGCCTCGGCGTCGTCGCCGATCACCGTGAAATGCCCCATTTTGCGGCCAGGGCGGGCGTGGTGCTTGCCGTAGAGGTGCAGCTTCAGGTTCGGGATGGCATAGAGCCTTGACCAGTCCGGCTCGCGGTAGGTATCACCGTCGTACCACAGGTCGCCAAGCAAGTTGACCATGACCGAAGCCGAATGCGCGCGCGCCTCGCCGAGCGGCAGGCCGCACAGGGCACGCACTTGCTGCTCGAACTGGTTGGTGACGCAGGCATCGATCGTGTAGTGGCCGCTGTTGTGCGGGCGCGGCGCCATCTCGTTCACGATCAACTGGCCGCGACTGACGAAGAACTCCACGCCCATCGTGCCGATGTAGCCGAGTTTTTCGGCGATGCGGGCGGCGACATCCTCGGCATCGCTCCTGACGCAGCCGGTGGTGCGCGCCGGCACGATGGAGACATCGAGAATCCCGTTGGTGTGCTGGTTTTCGCCGGTTGGGAAACATTCGACGCGGCCGTTTTCGTCGCGCGCCAGCACGACCGATACTTCGTAATCCAGCGTCAGGCGCTGCTCCAGCACGCAGGCTTCGCCCTTGAAACGGCCGAAGGCGATCAGCGCTTCTTCACGGTTGTTGACCGTCGCCTGCCCCTTGCCGTCGTAGCCGAAGCGCGCCACCTTGAGGATGGCCGGAAACAGCGCGCCGTCGGCATTCCGGATGTCGTCTTCACTGCGAATCGCGGCGAACGGGCCATGCGGCAGACCGTTGTCGCGCAGGAAGGTCTTCTCGACGATGCGATTCTGGCAAACCGCCACCGCCGATGCTGCCGGACGCACCGGCACGAACTTGGCCAGGTACTCCAGGGTATCGGCCGGGACGTTCTCGAACTCCGTGGTGATCGCCGCGCAGCCCTGGGCAAACTCGTCGAGCGCCGCATAGTCCTCGTAGGCCACGCAGAAATGGCGCTCGGCGATCTGGCCGGCGGGAGAATTCTTGTCCGGGTCCAGCACCCAGACCTGATAACCCAGTTCGTGGGCGGCGGAAACGAAGAAGCGGCCAAGCTGGCCGCCGCCGAGCATGCCCAGCGTGGCGGGCGGGAGAATCATCGTGGAACTCAAGACGGAAACCTCATTGGCACGTCAAATTCGGGCATTTTTCCGGTCGACCGCAACAGTCACACTTCCGGCAACTTCATCGCCAGCACCTTCTCGGTCTGGGCCTTGCGGAAAGCCTGCAATTTCTCGTTCAGCGCGGCATCTTCGTTGGCCAGCATGGCGACAGCGAAGAGCGCGGCGTTGGCGGCACCGGCTTCGCCGATGGCGAAGGTGGCGACCGGGATGCCCTTGGGCATCTGCACGATGGAATGCAGTGAATCGACGCCGGACAGGGCGCGCGACTGGACCGGCACCCCNAGCACCGGCACGATGGTCTTGGCGGCCAGCATGCCCGGCAGGTGGGCAGCGCCACCGGCCCCGGCGATGATCGCCTTGAGGCCGCGCGGGCCGGCTTGCTCGGCGTAACCGTAGAGCAGGTCCGGCGTGCGGTGGGCGGAAACAACACGGGCTTCAAAGGCGACGCCAAAATCCTTGAGGATGACGGCGGCGGCCTGCATGGTCGGCCAGTCGGAGTCGGAACCCATGACGATGCCGACGGAAATCTTNTTATCGCTCATTTAACGAATCCCTGCCTTACGTTCAGCGGCCTCGATGGTATTGGCCAGCAACATGGTGATGGTCATCGGGCCGACGCCGCCCGGCACCGGGGTGATCTGGCCAGCGACTTCAAGGCAATCGGCGTAGTCGACATCGCCGCACAGCTTGCCGTCCGGCAGACGGTTGATGCCGACGTCGATGACCACGGCGCCCGGCTTGATCATGTCGCCCTTGACGAACTTGGGCTTGCCGACGGCAGCAACGACGATGTCGGCGCGCCTGGTATGGAATTTCAGGTCACGCGTTTTCGAATGGCAGACGGTGACGGTGGCACCGGCATTGATCAGCAGCATGGCCATCGGCTTGCCGACGATGTTGGAACGGCCGATGACCACGGCTTCCTGCCCGGCCAGATCGACATTGCCCTTTTCGAACATCTTCATCACGCCGTAGGGCGTGCANGGAATGAAGCGCGGTGCACCTTGCGACAGGGCACCGACGTTCTCGGCGTGGAAGCCGTCNACATCCTTCTCGGCAGAAATCGCTTCGAGCACTTTCTCTTCGTCGAAATGCTTGGGCAGCGGNAGTTGCACCAGAATGCCGTGGATGGACGGATCGGCATTCAATGCCGCGATCTTATCGAGCACCACCTGCTGATCGACATTGGCGTCGTAAACAATCTTCTCGGAGTGCATGCCGATGGCCAGACAGCCATTGACCTTGTTCTTCACATAGACCTGGGAGGCCGGGTCTTCGCCAACCAGAATGACCACCAGACCGGGTTTGTGCCCTTTGGCCGTCAGCGCTTCCACGCGCGCCTTGAAGCTCTGGCGGAGTTCTTCAGCCAGCGCCTTGCCGTCAATGATTTGTGCCGTCATCGTCGCATCCAACAAAAATGAAAAGGGAAAGGCGACGGCCTTTCCTTTGAATTGGCGACTATTTTAACAGATTACGCGACAGCGGCTTCCGCTTCGCCGACCGCCGCCCGACCGGCCTCGAAGGCCCTGCGGTTGAGGTCGACCATCTTTTCGCCCTTCTTCTGGAATCGCTTGAGCACGCAGGCCAGCAAATCGTCGGCCGAAAACGGCAGATGGTCGGCGATGGCGCCGAGCATCACGGTATTGCCGAGGCGGATGTCGCCGAGTGCCAGCGCGATGCTGGTGGCGTCGAAAGCGACGACGTGCGTGCCGGACGCCCTCATTTCGCCGACCGGATCTGCCGGATAGTCGAACAGCCCGAGCTCGACGACCGGCGGCACGAAACGCGAGTCGTTGACCAGCGCGATCGCCTCCGGACGCAGCATGTGCTTCCAGCGCAGGCCTCGGCCGCCTCGAAGGCGAGCAACACATCGGCCTCGCCCGGCGCGATCTGCGGCGACAGCACGCGTGGACCGAAACGCAGGTGCGACGACACGACACCACCGCGCTGCGCCATGCCGGCGACTTCGGTCTTCTTGGCATCGTGCCCGAGCGCGATGGCCGCTTCGGCCAGGATTTCGGTGGCGGTCATGACGCCCTGACCGCCGATGCCGACGACGAGAATATTGGTGACTTCGCTCATGCCGAACACCCTCCCGTTACAAGCTTGAGTGGCGACTCCACCACGAAATGCTGGATCGCCTTCGGCGCGCAGGGCTGCAGGCACAGGCCGCAACCGGTACACACCGACGACTCGATGCGCACGAAGGCCAGGTCGACTTCCCGGCCCGAGGCCTTGACTTCCCGCCCTCTGCGGGTCACGTGAATGGCCGGACAGCCGACATCGAGGCAGTTGCCGCAGCCGGTGCACTTGTCGTCGATGACCTCGAAGGGCTTCAGCTTGTGGTAATCCTTGATCAGCACGCAGGGCTGGTCGGTAATGATGACCGACACCTCGGGAATCTTCACTTCCTCGCGGATGGTCTTGAACAGCACCGGCAGCTCATACGGATTGACGACGCGGATGCGCTCTTCCTTGACGCCCAGGGCCGCCACAAGTTTGGCGAAATCGATGCGCGGCGCATCGTCGCCGTGGATGTCGCGGCCGTTGCCCGGGTTGTCCTGGCCGCCGGTCATGCCGACCGCCCGGTTGTCGAGCAGCAGCACGGTGACGTTGCCCTTGTTGAGNACCATGTCGAGCAAACCCTGCATGCCCATGTGCAGGAAGGTCGAATCGCCGATCACGGCAACGACGCGCTTGTCCTTGTCGGCTTCGCCACGGCCCTTGTCCATGCCCAGCGCGATACCCATCGAAGCGCCCATCGAGACGCAGGTATCGAGCGCATTCCACGGGTGCCCGGCGCCCAGCGTGTAGCAGCCGATGTCGCCGGAAATGTTCAGGTTGCGCACCTGCGACAGCGTGTAATAGACCCCGAGGTGCGGGCAGGCGACACACATGGTCGGCGGCCGCGGGAATATCTGGGCCGGCGCCAGACGCTCGGACGCCGCCTGCACCGGTTCGCCCAGCAGCTTGGCGATGGCCGGCTTGAGCACGTTCGGCGCCAGTTCGCCCTGCAGCGGCAGGATGTCCTTGCCGAGCACGGTCAAGCCCTGCGCCTTCAATTCGGTCTCGACCAGCGGCTCGACTTCCTCGACGACGACGACCTGATCGACCATCGCCGCCAATTCGCGGCACTTTTCGATGGGCAGCGGGCAGGAGAAGCCGAGCTTCAGGACCGGCGCGTTGGGGAAAGATTCCTTGACGTGCATGTAGGCCGGGCCAGAGGTGATGAAGCCGACGCGCGTGTCGGAACCCGGCTCGATCACGTTGAGCGGCGAAACCTCGGCCACTTCGCGCAGNCTTGTGTCGCGCTGAAACATCAGCGGAATGCGCTTGCCGGCATTGCCCGGCACCATCACGAAGCGTCCCGGCTCCTTGGTGAAACCGGCGGCGACATGTTCTCTACGCTCGCCGACGGTGACCAGCGACTTCACATGGTTGATGCGTGTCGTCATGCGCAGGATGACCGGCACCTGGAACTGCTCGGAGAGTTCGTAGGCAGCCAGCGTCATCGCGTAGGCTTCCTGCGAATCGGCGGGCTCGAATACGGGCACATGCGCGAAGCGCCCNCAGTAGCGGGAATCCTGCTCGTTCTGCGACGACGACAGGCCGACGTCGTCGGCGATGGCGATCACCAGGCCGCCGATGACGCCGGTCAGCGTCAATGTCATCAGCGCATCGGAGGCGACGTTCATGCCGACATGCTTCATGCAGCAGAAGGCGCGCGATCCGGCATAGGCGGCGCCGATCGCCACCTCCAGCGACACCTTCTCGTTGACCGACCACTCGGCATAGAGGTCCGGGTAGGTCGAGACGACTTCCAGCATTTCTGTGGACGGCGTGCCGGGATAGGCGGCCGCAACCTTGACTCCCGCCTCCCAGACGGCGCGGGCGACCGCTTCGTTACCAGACAATAGAACCCGGCTCGCGGCCGGTGCGGGCATGACTGCCGCCATGACGACTCCTCGATCAGCATTAGCAGAATCGGTCATTATAGGAAGGCGCGCGACCCGGCATTTGATACAACGCAAGGCGTATTGCAATAATTTTTGTGTAATTAACCATCCGGCGCCAGTGGCTTTTGACTATCCAGATCAAAGCCAAATGGCGACGTCCGGCGCAGAATCATCCATTCGCAATACCCGGAAGCGCAAGCATGGTCGCAGCGGTCCTCCTCAGCCCCCGAAATCCCCGTCGAGGAGGGAAGGCGCATTCCCGGCAACAAGGGAATCTGGGTCGGCATCACCTGCGAATTCGTCGAGTTCGTCGTCCTCTTCGCGGTTTACTTCATTGCCCGCGCCCATTTTCCCGGCGCTTTCCACGAAGGCGCGCAACGCCTTTCGGTCGTCGCCGGCACCGTTATTACGTTGCTGATGGTCACCAGCAGCTATTTCATCGCCTGCTCGGTCAATGCCATCCGCCTCGACAGGCGCCGTGCTGCCATCGCCTGGCTGGTCGCCGGACTGCTGGTCGCACTCGGCTACCCGCTCGCCAAGTTCCTCGAAATCAGCTGGAACCTGGCGCACGGCATCGACGGCAGTTCCGGCATCTTCTTCACTGTCNACTATTACCTCACCTTCAACCATCTGGTGCATGCCACCTGG
Source organism: Dechloromonas sp. (assembly GCA_013363835.1). Taxonomy (GTDB): domain Bacteria; phylum Pseudomonadota; class Gammaproteobacteria; order Burkholderiales; family Rhodocyclaceae; genus Azonexus. The sequence continues at coordinate 3,376,567 of CP054864.1, read as the reverse complement.
GGCATTCTCGGCATTCTCTGGGTGCTCGCCCGCCTGCTCTTCCACGGCTACACGGCTGAGGATCATTCCGGACTGGAAGCGCTGGCCAGCTACTGGCACGCAACCGACATCATCTGGCTGATCATCTTCCCGCTGTTCTACGTACTGGCCTGATCATGAATTTGAAAATCGACCGTTTTCGCCAGTTGACCGCAACATGGCTGGCGCTTGTAGCCCTGACGCTGGTCGGCCTCGGCCTTGGCGAATGGTTCCGCGACGGGCGCTGGCTGCCACTGCTGGTCGCCGCCATCATCTGGCTCAAGGGCGCACTGGTCGCGCGCCATTTCATCGAGTCGCACATCGCCCACCCCTTCATCGCCCGCCTGCTGCAGGGCTTCATCGCCATCGCGCCAGCCGCCCTGATCCTCACCGCCTTCTTCGGCGACACGCTGGCCCGCTGGGCCACACTCTAACTTCCCTTCGGATCGCCCATACCGCACCCGCCGCTGAACGGCCCGGTGCGACGGAACACGTCCACCGGTTCGCGATCGCCTACGGGATATCCCTAAGAAAAATTCGCAAAAATCGCGGCCAACCATATTGCACGATGCGAATTTAGTTTTTACAATGCGAAACGTTGCCTAGGGGTAATTACGGGTTGCGATCCATCCCCGAAGCGCCACAATTCGCGTTAAAGTCGTTCCGCTCAAAAGGCGAAGCGGAGTCAAAACCAACTTAGGAGACAAACCATGGCCGACCAGCCGAATGCCCTGCCTGATCCGACGGACGCAGATCCTCAGGAAACACAAGAATGGACCGATGCGCTGCAAGGCGTCATTGCCAACGAAGGCCCGAAGCGGGCGCACTATCTGATCGAAAAGGTCATCGGCCAGGCGCGTGAAGCCGGGGTCGACATCCCGTACTCCGCCAACACCGAATACATCAACACCATTCCCGTCGACCAGCAGCCCAAGTACNCGGGCAACGCCGACCTGGAAATCAAGATTCACAGCTACATCCGATGGAACGCCATGGCCATGGTCGTACGCGCCAACAAGGACACCAACGTCGGCGGCCACATCGCCTCCTTCGCCTCCGCCGCCGCGCTCTACGACGTCGGCTTCTCGCATTTCTGGAAAGCCATCGACCACGACACCGGCGGCGACCTGATCTTCTTCCAGGGCCACTCCGTGCCCGGGGTCTATTCCCGCGCCTTCATGCTCGGTCGCCTGACCGAGGAGCAGATGGACAACTTCCGTCAGGAAACCGACGGCAAGGGCATTTCCTCTTACCCTCATCCCTGGCTGATGCCGGACTTCTGGCAGTTCCCGACCGTCTCCATGGGCCTCGGCCCGATCCAGGCCATCTACCAGGCCCGCTTCATGAAGTACCTCGCCTCGCGCGGCCTGATCGACGCTGCCAAGGCCGAACAGCGCAAGGTCTGGGCCTTCCTCGGCGACGGCGAGACCGACGAGGTCGAATCGCTCGGCGCCATCGGCATGGCCGGCCGCGAAAAGCTCGACAACCTGATTTTCGTCATCAACTGCAACCTGCAGCGCCTCGACGGCCCGGTGCGCGGCAACGGCAAGATCATCCAGGAACTCGAATCCGAATTCCGCGGTGCCGGTTGGAACGTCATCAAGCTGATCTGGGGCACCCAGTGGGATACCCTGTTCCAGCGCGACAAGACCGGCATCCTCAAGAAGCGCATGATGGAACTGTGCGATGGCGAGTACCAGACCTTCAAGGCCAAGAACGGCGCCTACGTCCGCGAGCATTTCTTCAACACGCCGGAACTCAAGGCGCTGGTCGCCGACTGGACCGACGATCAGGTGTGGAACCTGAACCGCGGAGGCCACGACATCTTCAAGATCTTTGCCGCCTACAACGCCGCCGTCACCCACAAGGGCGCCCCGACGCTGATCCTGGCCAAGACCATCAAGGGCTTCGGCATGGGCCAGGCCGGCGAGGCCATGAACATTTCCCACCAGCAGAAGAAGATGGACAAGGAGCAGATCGGCCGCTTCCGTGACCGTTTCGCCCTGCCGGTCCCCGACGACAAGCTGGAAGAACTGCCCTACCTGAAGTTCGCCGAGGATTCCGAGGAATACAAATACATGCGCCAGCGTCGCATGGACCTCGGTGGCTTCCTCCCGTCGCGCCGCCGCAAGGCCGAGCCGCTGGCCATTCCGTCGCTCGACACCTTCTCCGCCCTGCTCAAGGCATCAGGCGAAGGCCGCGAACTGTCCACTACGATGGCTATCGTCCGCATCATGAACATGATGTTGAAGGACAAGAATGTCGGCAAGAACGTCGTGCCCATCGTGCCGGACGAGTCCCGCACCTTCGGCATGGAAGGCATGTTCCGCTCGGTCGGCATCTGGAACCAGGAAGGCCAGAACTACGTGCCGGAAGACCATGACCAGCTGATGTTCTACAAGGAATCGAAGACCGGCCAGGTATTGCAGGAAGGCATCAACGAATCGGGCGCGATGAGCGACTGGATCGCCGCCGCCACCTCGTACTCGGTGCATAACGTCCAGACCATTCCGTTCTACATCTGCTACTCGATGTTCGGCCTGCAGCGCGTCCTCGACCTCTGCTGGGCAGCCGGCGACCAGCGCGCCCGCGGTTTCCTGATCGGCGGCACCGCCGGCCGCACGACGCTGAACGGCGAAGGCCTGCAGCACGAGGACGGCCACAGCCTGATCCTCTCCAACCTGATCCCGAACTGCATCTCCTACGACCCGACCTTCCAGTACGAAGTCGCGGTCATCGCCCAGGACGGCATGCGCCGCATGTTCGCCGAGCAGGAAGACGTTTTCTATTACCTGACGGTAATGAACGAGAACTACGAGCACCCCGAAATGCCAGCCGGCGCCGAAGCCGACATCATCAAGGGCATGTACGCGTTCAAGAAGGGCGCCGACTCGGCTGGCCCACGCGTTCAGCTGCTCGGTTCGGGCACCATCTTCCGCGAAGTCATCGCTGCTGCCGATCTGCTCAAGGCTGACTGGGGTGTCGAGTCCGACATCTGGGGCTGCCCGAGCTTCAACGAACTGGCCCGCAACGGTCAGGACGTCGCCCGCTGGAACCTGCTGCATCCGCTGGAAGAACCGAGGAAGTCGCACGTCGAGGAAAAGCTGGCTGGCGCCANNGGCCCGGTCATCGCCTCGACCGACTACATCAAGCTCTTCTCCGAGCAGATCCGCCCCTTCGTCAAGGCACCGTACGTCACGCTGGGCACCGACGGTNTTGGCCGTTCCGACACCCGCGAGAAGCTGCGCCACCACTTCGAGGTCGATCGTCACTGGGTGACGCTGGCCGCCCTCAAGGCGCTCGCCGACAACGGTGAAATCAAGCGCGAAGTCGTCGCCGCCGCTCTGGTCAAGTACAACCTTGACCCGAACAAGCCGAATCCGCTGAGCGTTTAATAGGGAGAAGACAACATGAGCCAAATCATTGAAGTCAAAGTTCCCGATATCGGCGATTTCTCCGACGTGCCGGTCATCGATCTGTTCGTCAAGGTCGGCGACAGCATCAAGGTCGACGACGCCATCGCCACGCTCGAATCCGACAAGGCCACGATGGACGTCCCCTCCACCGTCGCCGGCACCGTCACCGAAGTGCTCGTCCAGCTCGGCTCCAAGGTCAGCGAAGGTTCCGTGCTGATCAAGGTCGACAGCGCGGCTTCCGCCGCCGCACCAGCCCCGCAAGCTGCTGCTCCGCGCCGGCACCGGCACCCGCCGCAGCCCCGGCTGCCGCCCTCCAGCCCCGCTGCTGCCGGCGGTGGTGTGGTCGAAGTCAAGGTGCCGGACATCGGCGACTTTTCCGACGTGCCGGTCATCGACCTGTTCGTCAAGGTCGGCGACACGATCAAGGTCGATGACGCCATTGCCACGCTCGAATCCGACAAGGCCACGATGGATGTCCCGTCCACTGTCGGCGGCGTCGTCAAGGAAGTGCTGGTCCAACTTGGCTCCAAGGTCAGCGAAGGTTCGGTACTGATCAAGGTCGAATCGGGTGCCGNNCGGCCCCGGCTGCCGCACCGCAAGCGGCTGCTCCTGCCCCCGCTGCGGCCGCTCAGGCACCTGTTGCTGCCCCTGCCGCAGCCCCGGCTGCCGCACCGGCCGCTGGCCCCGGCCCTGCCCATCGGTTCCAAGGTGCATGCCTCGCCATCGGTCCGTGCCTATGCCCGCGAACTCGGCGTCGATCTGTCCAAGGTGCCGGCCACCGGCCCGAAGAACCGCATCGTCAAGGAAGACCTGACCAAGTATGTCAAGGGCGTCATGTCCGGTGCCATTTCCGGCCCGGTCGCTGCCGGTGGCGGTATCAGCGGTGGCGGCACGCTCGATCTGCTGCCCTGGCCGAAGGTCGATTTCGCCAAGTTCGGCGAAATCGAGGTCAAGCCGCTGTCGCGCATCAAGAAGATTTCCGGCCAGAACCTGTCGCGCAACTGGGTCATGATCCCGGCCGTGACTTATCACGAAGATGCCGACATCACCGACCTCGAAGCCTTCCGCGTTCAGTTGAACAAGGAAAACGAAAAGGGCGGCGGTGCCAAGCTGACCATGCTGGCCTTCATCATCAAGGCTTGCGTCAAGGCGATGCAGAAGTATCCGGAATTCAACGCCTCGCTCGACGGCGACAACCTGGTGCTGAAGAAGTATTTCAACATCGGTTTCGCGGCCGACACACCGAACGGCCTGGTCGTCCCGGTCATCAAGAACGCCGACAAGAAGTCTGTCTTCGAACTGGCGCAGGAATCCGGTGACCTCGCCAAGCAGGCCCGCGACGGCAAGCTCAAGCCGGCCGACATGTCCGGTGCCTGCTTCACGATTTCCAGCCTGGGCGGCATCGGCGGCACCTACTTCGCACCGATCGTCAATGCGCCGGAAGTCGCCATCCTCGGCGTCAACAAGTCGGCCATGAAGCCGGTGTGGGACGGCAAGCAATTCGTGCCGCGCCTGACCCTGCCGCTGTCGCTGACCGCCGACCACCGCGTCATCGACGGTGCGCTTGCGACCCGCTTCAACGTCTATATCGCTCAGCTGCTGGCCGACTTCCGTCGCGTCGCGCTGTAAGCCGGGAAGGAGATCACTATGAGTCTCGTAGAAGTCAAAGTCCCGGATATCGGCGATTTCTCCGACGTGCCGGTCATCGACCTGTTCGTCAAGGTCGGCGACAGCATCAAGGTCGACGACGCCATTGCCACACTGGAATCGGACAAGGCGACGATGGATGTGCCGAGCACGGTCGAAGGCACGGTCAAGGAAGTGCTGATCCAGCTCGGCTCCAAGGTCAGCGAAGGTGTCGTGCTGATTAAGGTCGAAGCCGGCGCTNGCCGCTGCGGCGGCACCGGTTTCTGCCCGCCAGCAGCGTCGACCGCAGCAGCCGCGCCGGCAGCCCCGGCGCCGGTCGCCGCCAGCCATGCCGGCGGTGCCGACCTCGAGTGCGAGATGCTCGTCCTCGGCGCCGGCCCCGGCGGCTACTCGGCAGCCTTCCGCTCGGCCGACCTCGGCATGAAGACGATCATCGTCGAGCGCTATGCGACGCTGGGCGGCGTCTGCCTCAACGTCGGCTGCATTCCGTCCAAGGCGCTGCTGCATGTCGCCGCGGTCATGGAAGAAGCGCAGCACGCCAGCGACCTCGGCGTCACTTTCGCGCCACAGGTCGATATCGACAAGCTGCGCGNNCACAAGGACAAGGTCGTCGGCAAGCTGACCGGCGGTCTCGCCGGCATGGCCAAGNGGCGCAAGGTCGACATCGTGCGCGGCTACGGTTCCTTCATCGACCCGCACCATATCGAGGTCGAGGAAACCACCGGCAGCAGCCAAGACAAGACCGGCGTCAAGAAGATCATCAAATTCCAGAAGTGCATCATCGCCGCCGGTTCGGCCGCCGTGCATCTGCCCTTCATCCCGCGCGACCCGCGCATCGTCGATTCGACCGGCGCCCTGGAACTGCGCTTCGTGCCGCAGAAGATGCTGGTCATCGGCGGCGGCATCATCGGCCTCGAAATGGCGACCGTCTCCACCCTCGGCGCTCGCGTCGATGTCGTGNAAATGATGGACGGCCTGATGGNNCCCGACCGCGATGCGGTCAAGGTCTGGGAAAAGCAGAACGCCAGCCGCTTCGACAAGATCATGCTGAAGACCAAGACGGTTGCGGTCGACGCCAAGGAAGACGGACTTTACGTCAGCTTCGAAGGCGAAGGCGCACCGACCGAGCCGGTCAAGTACGACATGATCCTGCAGGCGGCCGGCCGCAGCCCGAACGGCAAGAAGATCGCTGCCGAGAAGGCGGGCGTGGCGGTGACCGACCGTGGCTTCATCAACGTCGATGCCCAGATGCGGACCAACGTGCCGCACATCNTTGCCATCGGCGACCTGGTCGGGCAGCCGATGCTGGCGCACAAGGCGGTGCATGAAGCGCACGTTGCGGCCGAAGTCGCCGCCGGCCACAAGGCGGCCTTCGACGCCACGGTGATTCCCGGTGTCGCCTACACCCATCCGGAAGTGGCTTGGGTCGGCTATACCGAGGCGCAGGCGAAAGAAGAAGGTCGCAAGGTCGAAACCGCCAAGTTCCCGTGGGCGGCGAGTGGCNGGGCCATCGCCAACGGCGCCGACTACGGCTTCACCAAGCTGATCTTCGACGCCGAGTCGCATCGCATCATCGGCGGTGCCATCGTCGGCCCGTCGGCTGGCGACATGATCGGCGAGGTCTGCCTGGCGATCGAGATGGGCTGCGATTCCGTCGATATCGGCAAGACCATCCACCCGCACCCGACGCTCGGCGAAACGGTTGGAATGGCCGCGGAAGTCGCCCACGGCACCTGCACGGATGTCCCGCCGCCGCGCAAAAAATAGCGGGCCGGGTTAAACTCGCAGACAAGGCGACGGGAAGCTCCGTCGCCTTTTTCTGCCCCTGGAACACGATGACTGCCACCACGTCCCTGCCCCGCCGCTCTGTCGAAGAGCAACGTCGCCTCGAAGCCACCCTGCGCGACATCTTCGAACACAAGCTTTGTTTCAACGAACTGCTCGGCTTCAAGGTCGAATCGCTCGACCCCGCCGGCCCGCAGATCAGTTTTTCGATGCGCCCCGACCTGATCGGTCATTACCTGCATGGCCGCCTGCATGGCGGCGTGATCGCCGCGGTGCTCGATACCGTGGGCGGCCTGGCGGCGACCGTCGCAATCGCCGAAAAATTCAACGGCGAGACGACCGAACAGGTCGGCCATCGCTTTGGCCGCATCGGCACCATCGACCTGCGCACCGATTTCCTCAGCCAGGGCGTCGGCAAANAATTCACGGCCACCGGACACATCGCGCGTCTCGGTGGCCGTATCGCATCGGCTCAGATGCGTCTGGAAAACGAAACCGGTCTGCTGATTGCCACCGGTTGCGCCGCCTATGTCGTCAGCTGAACGCCTCTAGAGAATCGGCACGCCCTGGTGTTCGCCGCGCTCGAACACCACATTGGCGCGACCGACGATCAGCGGATCGAGATTGCCGATCCGGCCGGTGTCCTTGTTGGTATAGGGCAGCTTGTGCAGGATGTAGCGCAAGGCGTTGAGACGGGCACGCTTCTTACAGTTCGACTTGATCACCGTCCACGGCGCATCGGCCGTATCGGTATGGAAGAACATCGCTTCCTTGGCCTTGGTGTAATCGTTCCATTTGTCGAGCGAAGCCATATCGATCGGCGACAGTTTCCACTGCTTGAGCGGGTTTNNCTTGCGCTCGCCGAAACGGCGACGCTGCTCTTCCTGGCTGACCGAGAACCAGAACTTGATCAGATGCGTGCCGTTGCGTACCAGCATGCGTTCGAATTCCGGCGCCTGACGCACGAACTCGGCATATTCCTGGTCGCTGCAAAACCCNATCACCCGCTCGACGCCAGCCCGGTTATACCAGGAGCGGTCAAACAGCACGATTTCGCCATTGGTCGGCAGGTGTTGCACATAACGCTGGAAATACCACTGCCCGCGCTCGAAATCGGTCGGTTTCTCCAGAGCTACCACCCGCGCGCCGCGCGGGTTCAAGTGTTCCATGAAACGTTTGATCGTTCCGCCCTTGCCCGCCGCATCGCGGCCTTCGAAGAGGATCACCACCTTCTGCCCGGTTTCCTTGACCCAGGCCTGGAGCTTGAGCAACTCGACTTGCAGGCGATACTTCTGCCGCTCGTAATTGCGCCGCTGCATCAGATTNTTGTACGGATAGCCGCCGTGGCGCCAGTCCTTGTGCAATTCTTCATCGGGATTCGGCGTCAATTCGCCGGCCATCATGCGCTGCTGCTTGAGCAGCCCCTTCAACAACGCGACCGACTCCTCGACCGGGACACCGGCAAGCACATCGCGCATCGCACCCATTTTCGACTCTTGGGCGGCGTCGACCGCAACATGCACGGCAAAGCCCTCGATGCCCGCCGGTGTGGCAGATGGTGCGATGTCACCCTTGGCTACCTGGCGCGGCCGCCGCGCGCTCGGCTTGCTGACGGGCGCCGCCACCGGCTTTTCCGGTGAATCGTTCTTGGTGTCCATTTCCTCCGCTCAATACGCAAAGGGTCTATTTCACGGCAAAGCGCCGCCCTTGTCACTCCAGCAATTCTGCGGGAATCACCGCACGCAGAACGGTCTGCGTCTCACCCCGTCGCACGCGATTGCTCAGCCACCAGGCCCCNTTCTTCATCGTCCATTCCGCCTCGTTGCCGGCCAACAACAGTGAAGCCATGCGCCCCAACGACGGCTGGTGACCGACAACCAGAACCGCCCCGCTGGCATCGGGCCAGCCCGTCGCCGCGATCAGTTCGGAAACGCAGGCGTCNGGCCCGATCTTGCGGTTGGTTTCAAACGGCAGCTTGAGCGCCTCGGCCGTCTGCTGCGCCCGCATGGCCGGGCTGGCGACGACACGCAGGTCNCTGGGCTGATGGGCGCGGATCCACGCCGCCATCGCATGCGCCTGCTTCTCGCCGCGTACCGTCAGCCGCCGTTTCAGATCATCCTCACCATCCTCGGCCTCGGCATGGCGCCACAGCAACAGATCCATCGTCTTTATCTCCACCAAATCCGCATCATCACTTGTGAAGATTACAAGCGCATTTCAAGCAATCAGCTTCGCCGAACCCTGTTCGCCGGCAATCCAAGCGGCTATCATTGGCTTTTATTTCAGTTGTCCGGACGATGATGCGCGTTTCTCTTCCTCTAGCCCTCCTGATAGCCACCCTGCTCTCCGCCTGCGCCTCCGACAAGGACGTACTGGCCAGCAAGCATCTCTCGCAGCAAGGAGCGCTCAAGGTTCATCCGGGACTGCTTGGCGAAACCGCACCGCCCGCAATGCAACCGAACGCCCAGCCCGCCGACGTCGGTGCACAACCGGCGCCCGTCGCGCCACCGGCAGTTGAAGTGCCTCCGGCGGAAACGCCGCAGGCCAAACAGGGCGAATAGCGATACCCGTCCCGCTGAAGGCGCTCTAACGCTTGCCGGCCAGTCGGCGCAGGAATCCGCGCCGCGATGCANNAGCCCGGTTTCCCCGGATCACTCGCGCCCTGCGCGCGCCACTCGCCGGCAGCGACCGGGCGGGTTCTCCGAAAATTCCCGAAAGGACATCGTTCGCCAGCTTCATGGCGGCCGCCATGTCAGGCAGGACACTGACTGGCGAGATCAGTGGCGAATACTGATAGGGNCCGATTTGTGGGTCGTCTGCCGCGGTAAAGGCNACCGTCCCTTGCGGCAGTTCGACATATCGGCGCTGACCCGAAGGAATATCGCCCCACAACTCACCACCGCCGGGCAATAGATACAGATCGACGAACCANGGAGTGATCAGGACACCAAGCCAGTCGCCCCGGTATCGCGCAAAACCGAGTGCACGGCACGACAAAGAGGCATTCACCGGCGGCCTGCCGGATTGCCCGGCAAAGAACCGTTCAAGCATCGATTCCGGATTGTCCATGTTGATACTTGAAGCGGCCGCTACGGGACGCCCATCCGTTCCCGTTGAATTGACTTCCCGCTCACCACGCCAAAACCGCGATGTGCCTGCAAGAATCCGTTTTACTGGACCTCGCAGGGCTTTTCACGCATGCAGGCGATCCACTCGGCGAAGGTGATTTCGCGCACCTCGGGTTTACGGCGCTCGACGCTATGGCGCCGCTCACTCCAACCCGCCTAACGGCCCTTGTCATCCAAGCGCCGGTCCTCACCACACGTCTGTTCCTCGTATATTTCATTGCAAGCCCTATATGTGTCTTTGCCGACCAACACATGCCTCAAAGGCATTGCTATTCCGCAGTTCCAGTATCCCACCGCCCGAAGCAAGGAACAGTGAAAAATTTCACGACACGCCGCTAGCGGCACGCGAAACCTTCGGCCCCTCAACGCCGCACGTCGACCACGATACGGCCACGCACCTGACCAGCCAGCAATTCTGCAGCAACCCTGGTCGCATCGCCAAGTCCGATCTCGTGCGTTATCGCATCCAGCTTCGCCACGTCGAGGTCGCGCCCGAGGCGCTGCCAGGCCTCCTGGCGAACCGCCAGCGGTGCCATCACGCTATCGATACCGTACAAGGTGACACCACGCAGGATGAACGGCGCAACGCTGGCCGGGAAATCCATACCCTGCGCCAGCCCGCAGGCAGCCACAGCGCCACGATATTTGGTGGTCGCGCAGGCATTGGCCAGCGTGTGGCTGCCAACGGCATCCACGACGCCCGCCCAGCGCTCCTTGCCGAGAGGCTTCCCNGGTGCCGACAATTCATTCCTGTCGATGATGCCGGTCGCCCCCAGGCTCTTCAGATATTCGGCTTCGGCCATGCGTCCGGTGAACGCCACAACAGTGTAGCCAAGGCGCGAAAGCAGCGCGATGGCAATGCCGCCGACCCCGCCATTCGCCCCGGTCACCAGAATCTCGCCGTCCTCGGGCCGGATGCCATGGCGCTCCAGCGCAAGAACACAGAGCATCGCCGTATAGCCCGCCGTGCCAATCGACATCGCCTGACGCGCGGTGAATTGGGGCGGCAAGGCCACCAGCCAGTCACCCTTGACGCGTGCCACCTCCGCCAGCCCGCCGCAATGGGTTTCCCCNACGCCCCAGCCGTTCAGAACGACACGGTCACCCACCTTCCAGGCCGGATGAGCGCTCGCCGAAACCACCCCGGCAAAATCGATTCCCGGCACCATGGGAAAGCGACGAACCACCGGCGACTTTCCCGTTATCGCCAGACCATCCTTGTAGTTCGGTGTCGACCATTCAACACTTACCGTGACATCCCCCTCGGGCAGCACCGAATCGTCGATATTCTGCAGTTGCGCCTTGTATCCGGCATCGTGAATCGCCCCGGGTTTCGTGGAGGCTCCGTGGTTTAAGTACAGGCGTGATCGGCCTGTTGGGTGAGTTGCCAATAATACCGTTGCTCAGCCTCGGCGGGCGGGATGTATCCGATGGGCTCCAAGAGCCGCTGGTGGTTGAACCAGGTCACCCATTCGAGGGTGGCCAGCTCCAGCGACTCCACCGTTTTCCAGGGCGCCCGCCGATGGATCAGTTCGGCCTTGTACAGACCATTGATGGTCTCGGCCAGTGCGTTGTCGTAGCTGTCGCCCTTGCTGCCGACAGAGGGCTCGATGCCGGCTTCTGCCAGCCGCTCGGTATAGCGGATGGAGACATACTGCGATCCCCGGTCGGAATGATGGATCAGGGCGTCATCCCGTTCCGGCTGCCGGGCGTAGAGCGCCTGCTCCAAGGCGTCGAGGACGAAATCGGTTCGCATCGATCGGCTGACCCGCCAACCGACAATGCGGCGGGCAAAGACGTCGATGACGAAGGCGACATAGACGAATCCCTGCCAGGTCGCGACGTAGGTGAAATCCGAGACCCACAACTGGTTCGGCCGATCCGCTGTGAATTGCCGATTGACCCGGTCCAGGGGNCACGGCCTGGCATCGCTGACCGTGGTGCGAACGACCTTCCCGCGCATGACGCCCCGCAGACCGAGGCGCCGCATCAGTCGTTCGACGGTGCAACGCGCCACCTCTATGCCTTCGCGTTGCAATTGCCGCCAGACCTTGTCGGCGCCATAGACCTGGAAGTTGGCATGCCAGATCCGCTGGATGTGGGGAATCAGGAATTCATCGCGCCGGGCACGGGCGCTGCACAGGGCGGGATTACGCTGCCGGGCAGCATGGCGCCAGTAGGCGGACGGGGCGACCCGCAACAACGTGCAGATCGGCTCGACCCCGAAACGCTCACGGTGCTGGTCGATAAACGACCTCACTTCTTCTTGAGGCGGTCGAGCTCCGCCTGCGCGAAAACGCACTGGCCAGCCGCAGAATCTCGTTGGCCTGGCGCAGTTCTTTGACTTCGCGTTCGAGCGCCTTGATGCGCTCACGTTCAGCGGTCGGTATGCCATCACGCACGCCAGTGTCGATCTCGTGTTTCTTGACCCAATCGTGCAACGTCACTGTTGAACAGCCGATCATCGGTGCTATCGACTCGACGGCCGCCCAGAGCGATGGCCGGTCCTTACGCGCTTCCTGTACCAGCCGTACGGCACGCTCTTTGACTTCCGGGGAATATTTGTTCGTCTTGCTCATGGCTCCATTCTCTCAAGAAATGGAACCTCCTCAATTCCCGGGGCGATTCATCGTCCTTGGTGATCAGGATTCCTCTGAACATCTTGTCTCTCCTCTTTAGTCGCGGGCAAGCAGTCGATAGTAAAGCAGAAAAAGCAAGTGCTTGCATGGTCCGTCCGGCAGGCCGAAAAATCCGCCTGTGGGGAGAAGAGGAGCGCCCATCGGTGAACGGCGTGCCAAATGAAAACGGCAACCTCATCAGAGGTTGCCGTTTTTCGTCATACTTGGCAATCGCGGAATCGAACCACGGACACGCGGATTTTCAAAATTCTCAACAAACATTGGTCATTTAAAAATCAAAGCCTTGCAATGCTCGCCGCTTTGCATCAAAGCGTGAAACAGTTGTGCAGAGCGTCAGCTTATCGCGATAAAGCTACGAACTGGCTACGCAGTTGGCATCCGATTGGCCAACTAAGAAAAATTTTTTTCCAATATTGCTTCGTCTTGATAGGGCGGTTTGCGTCAAAACGAATGCTTGTACCGTTTCCAAGAGCGCAGTTTGCTGCGTGAGGTCCAACATGCAATACAGAACCTCGATGAACTCCCTTATATCTATAAACTGAAATGCGTATCCTTTGTGGGAAATCGTGCCGTTTTCGAGTGTGAGCGTTCGGACATTCTCTGAAGCTGGCAAACAAATGTCACTAAAGCTTGACGGATTCCCAGCCTCTGTAAAGAGTCAGCACAATCGTCAATTCTCTTCTGGTCAATGATCTTTACTGAAATTTCAGAGGGCACCAAGGATGTTGACGCTCGTTGAAAACTGACCAGAAAAGCGAGGTTGTGCGCGCTGAAAATTGACCAGGGTGATTAACTCGTCCGCTCATTTTTGAGCAGGATTTTAGGAGATGATCACCATGAAGGATCTGGGAAGGATTCGGCGGTTGTTTTACCGGGATGGCGTGTCGCTGTCCGAGATTTCGCGGAAGACGGGGTATAGCCGGAACACCGTCAAACGCTGGCTGCGGACACCGGAAGGCACGGAGCCGAAGTACGAACGGCAGAACCCGAACATCAAGATTGCCCCGTATGCGGCACACCTCATCAAGGCACTGGAAACGGATGCCCGTCGTCCGAAACGGGATCGGCGGACCGCGCTGAAACTCTTTGGTGAGTTGCAGGCGGCCGGATTCACTGGTACCTACTGTCGGGTTACCGAATTCATCCGGCGCTGGCGTGCCGATGGTGGTGCTGCGGTCACTAAAGCCTTCGTGCCGCTCCACTTCGAATTGGGCGAAGCTTTCCAGTTCGACTGGAGCGAAGAGCATCTGGTCATTGGCGGGGTCTGGCGGAAGATCCTTGCCTCGCATCTGAAGTTCTGCGCCAGTCGGGCTTTCGTGGTTCAAGCCTACCCGACGCAGGGTCACGAAATGCTGTTCGATGCGCATACGCGCTCGTTTGCCGCCCTGGGCGGCATTCCCGGCGCGGCATCTACGACAACATGAAGACGGCCGTGGATAAGGTGCAGAAAGGCAAATCCGCATCGTCAATTCGCGCTTCTCGGCGATGGCCTCGCATTACCTGTTCGATCCGGATTTCTGCAATGTCGCCAGTGGTTGGGAGAAAGGCGTCGTTGAGAAGAACGTCCAGGATAGTCGGCAGCGGCTCTGGCAGGATGCGGGCAAGGAGCGATTCAGTTCATTCACCGAACTGAATGTCTGGCTGCTCGCACGCTGCCGGGGCTGTGGCAGGAGTTACGTCATCCCGAGTACGCTGACCTGACGGTCGCCGAGATGCTCGAACACGAGCAACCGAGCCTGATGCCGATGGTCGCGCCCTTCGATGGCTACGTCGAAACCCTGGGCAAGGTGTCCAGCACCTGCCTGGTGATACTCGATCGCAACCGCTACTCGGTGCCGTGCGAACTCGTGGGGCAAGCCGTCAGCCTGCGTCTCTATCCGGAGCGCATCGACATCGTGGCGCACGATGCCCGTGTGGCCAGTCATCCCCGCAATTTCAGCCGGCAGCAAACGCTCTACGACTGGCAACACTACATTCCCTGATCGAACGCAAGCCAGGCGCCTTGAGAAACGGTGCGCCGTTTGCCGACATGCCAGAACCGCTGCAACGATTACGCGGCTTGCTCCTGCGTCGCGAGGGTGGGGATCGGGTGATGGCCAAGGTGCTGTCGGCGATTGCCCAGTTCGGTCTGGAAGCCGTGCTGGTGGCGGTCGATCTGGTTCTGGAGTCCGGTCTGCCCAGTGCCGAGCACGTCGAGAACATGCTCAACCGCCTGAAGTCCGGGCCCATGCCGCCGCCGGTGGATACGCCACTCACCGTCAATGAAGCCCCGATTGCCGATACTGGACGGTACGACCGGTTGCGTACGGAGGTGACTGATCATGCGTGAACTGATGAGCGAGTTCAAGGAACTGCGTCTGCACGGCATGGCTGGCGCCTGGGAGGAACTGGCCGCCAACGGCGGTAGCCGTATCGAAGCATCCCGCTGGCTGATCGAGCAACTGCTGCAAGCCGAACATACTGATCGGGTCATGCGTTCCATTGGGTACCAGATGCATGCGGCCCGGTTTCCGGTTCATCGGGATCTGGCGGGATTCGACTTTGAGCAATCGAAGGTCAATCAAAAGCTGATCCGGCAACTGGCCGACCTATCCTTTACCGAGGAAGCCCAGAACGTCGTGTTCATCGGCGGTACCGGAACCGGCAAGACACACCTGGCCACGGCGTTGGGCGTCTCGGGATCACCATCACAGCAAGCGGGTTNNCGCTTCTTCTCGACGGTCGATCTGGTCAATGCGCTGGAACAGGAGAAGGCTGCCGGCAAAGCCGGACGGATTGCCTTGGGGCTGCTGCGCATGGATCTGGTGATTCTCGATGAGTTGGGGTACCTGCCGTTCAGCCAGGCTGGTGGGNCCTTGCTGTTCCACTTGCTGTCGAAACTCTACGAGCACACCAGCGTGATGGTCACGACCAACCTGACCTTCGCCGAATGGCCGAGCGTCTTTGGCGATGCCAAGATGGCCACCGCCTTGCTCGACCGGCTGACGCATCACTGCCATATCGTGGAGACCGGGAATGAGTCGTTTCGCTTCCGGCACAGCACGGCAACGGCCAAGTCGAGGATCAAGGCGCGGGAGCAGAGCAAGCGGGGCAATCCCCGAGGAGGACGTGTTCTGATGGGGCCGCGTTGGAAATCCGTTTCGGGCTACGCCCTCCACGGCTTTCCCAACGCATTCATCGTGGCTCGGAAATCAGTTGTTCTGAGCTACACTTATCCACAAGCCTACCTATGTCAGGTGGCTATCACCCCTGGTCAAAATTCAACGCGCACAGGTGGTCAAATTTAAACGCGCGCCGACAGCACCGGTCTGGTAGCGTCTGCGCACGGTGCACGGGGCCGCTGGACGATGCGGCCAACGGGACTCGGCCCGCTGCCGCAATTGAGGCGAACCACTACTATGCGGCGTTGTCTGCGGACAACCAGTCGTTGTTTCGGATCCACGCGGAGGAGTTGTCTGGCCAGACTGACAACCAGTTGCAGCGCCAGCTACATTTCCGAGGCATATTTACTGATGGTGACATAATCGAAGACGTGGTCCGGAGGCCAGCAATCCGGCATGTCGACGAGATTGACCTATTGTCCGTCACGACGACTATGGAAGTCGGTGTGGACATCGGCTCTTTGCAGTCGGTGTTCCAGGCCAACATGCCCTGAACGATTCAACTACCAACAGCGAGCAGGTCGCGCGGGCCGCAAGGCAACCCTTTGCAGTGGTACTCACATACTGCAGGGGGCAGACCATGATCGCATCCACTTCGACCATCCAGGGAGATGACTGGAGGCGTTCCTCCGCAGCCAAGCGTATCGGTCAGCGGCGACCAGCAGATTCTGGCTGACAGGTTGGTGGCAAAGGAACTCCTGCGGTGCGCGTTCGCGGCGGCCGGCACAAGTTGGTTGACTCGGGCTCACCGCCAGACACTCATGGCGAGATGGGGACTGTTGGGTGCTACGAGGCCGATGCGGCACTTAGGGGCAGAGTTGCTGGCTGGTTCCTGTCGGCGGGAGCGACCATTGCTCGAGTGTGTCAGGTCATTTCCCGGGGACGCAAATCGACACAGCCCGACTCGAAGCAAACGCCCGTCTGTTATCGAACCCTCCTTGCGGTTGCTCAAGCGGAAGCTGACAAGACGCGCGGTTTGGCCCACGCTCTGGCAGATGCTGGAGTGCTGCCGATGTACGGTATGCCTACTGCAGTGCGGAACTTGTACTTTGACTTGCCGGCATCTGAGGCGACCGCGAGCCGCGGACCCTCGACCGCACGCTGGATTTGGCTGTGACCGAGTTCGCTCCGGGGCCGAGCGCATCTGGGACAAGCGCTTGCTCGAACCGAAAGGAATCTCTGGCCCTATCTCTCGCGACCCGAGGACTCGGCAATGGAAGGCTCAGGGGAGACCGTATGGCGAGGCGACATGGCAAGTGTTTTGCAGCCAGTGCCGCAACTTACATGTGACGACCGCCGATCCAGCGACGTTGCAACCGCTGCAACCCATTATTGGTTGGGATGAACGATGGATCGCAGATCAAAGCTTTGTAGTGTGTCCTGTGTGTAATACCGACGGGGCCACGGCTTCTCTGGTTCTGGAGCCCAGTGCCTTCTTCACCGACTTCAATCTGGGCAAGCCGGCTAATTCGACCGAGCGTCGCCCTGGCGGTGCTCCGTGGCTTACGTAGCCTCACCTTCGATCTCAGAAATGGAGCTCTCTACCAGAGGCCGCGCGTTAATCGCGCTGTCGCCACAGGGGGGTGTACCGTGTTAGCCAAGCTGGGGATGGGAAACCCTTCCAGTTCACGCGGAAGGCCCACTTCAAGGGGTGCGAGATGGTGAGCTTTGGCTGGCTGATGAAAACGCGGTAGGAGTCGCTGCACGGTTAATGGCGCCACGGACCACAGACGTTCTGGCTGTGCGCCTCATGGATGGGGGCAACCTTGGTTTCTTCGATGCGTCAAGGGTAATCGCTTCCCGGCGCGCCGCCTGGTACTCGGCAGCGACCATTCTTCAGCGAGCGATTGCGCTGGAGCTTGATGTTGACTCGCTGGATATCGAGATTGCGTCGGTCCATCGCTACACGGCGCCTGATTTGTCATGTGGTGCAGAGCTTTACCTCGCAGATGAGCATCCGAACGGGGCCGGCTTGGTGGACTGGGCATATCGCCACTGGGACGAGCTCGTAAAGGGATGCTTGAGTGGCGCGGGAAAGTTTTCATTACTTGGCCGTTTGATGCGAGATGAATGCGATCGTGCGGTGGTAGGTGGCCAACCATGGCGAAGCCCGGATTTGCTCCTCAAGGGCTTTCGAAACCGGCAGTTGCACGGTCTCATCGACTGGCAGCTCGGCATCGAATTACTTGCTGTTATGGCTGATGCTGAATTTGTGCCAGGCCTCGCCGATGTTTGAGCTTTGGGGTCTGGAGCCCTGGAGTGTTATCGCCGACAGGCTAGCGGCAGGCTACTGTGACTCCTTCGGTAGCCATGCCCCCGAGGGTCTCTGACGGCGAGCTTCACGGCTGGCTAACAGACGACCCCGACGGCCGTATCGTCAGCATAGTTGCGCACCCCTCTGGCAATTCTCTGCGAACTCGAAAGGGTTGCTTGCCTCACGGTTACGCGACTTGGCGGCCGATAAGGGAGCGAAGTGGGTTCGACTAGTCGATATGTTTAACCTGCGCCGCGCAGGTCATGGGTGCGCACACAACTGGGCTTGTTCCCGAAGGTGCCGTGTGACCCAGATGGCGCTGTGACGCCCCGGATGATGGGTTGTCAATGGTTGCAGCCTTGGCTCCGGGAGCATCGTGTGAGGCTGGCGGATCCCGGTGGCGTCGCGAGCTTGACCAATCACTTACACAGGTACCGCAGGGCCAGTGGTTGGCCCGTGACGGAGCGGTGGGCTAGTCCGCGTTACGGTTCGGGACTATCCTGGTATGGGGCGCCGGGTGAGGCGCATCGGTGGTCCGTTCATGACAGCGGACGGTTACGCTAGATTTGTCGCGATTGCTCGTGAACTGGGGGACGAAGAACATGCCTAGAATCCTTGGGCCCGTAACTGCGGACAGGTGGGAACAGGAGGTTCGTCGTCAGTTTGCGGCCCAGCTTCCCGGGGACTGGGTTGTCATTTGCAACGTGGCATGGTCGGTCCGGAATGGCGATCGCGTTCAGGATGGACAGAGTGATTTTGTTGTCCTGATTCCGGGCCACGGCATGGTTATTGCAGAGGTGAAGGGCTCGCGAATGGTCCGCGTGGGCGAGGATGGTTGTTGGTATGCGATTGAATATGCCCGTGGGCAGCCAACGGGCAACGAAGTGCGCTTGAAGGAGCCTCCGCCTGAGCAGGCAACCCGTAACGCGCACCAACTAGCGGAAATAGTGACCAAGGCCGGTGGATGGCCCCATTTCCCTGGGGCATTCGCCTACGTCGTTATCTATCCGAATGGCGAAATAGTTGCGTCCTCCCCGCTAATGGATGCATCCACGCTGGTAACCAAGAAGCACATGCACGATCTTGCCGGGCGCCTCCGGNGGGCACTCGTGGCGCGGAACTCTGAGCGTACGGGCAAGGCATTCGGGGTGACAGCGTGTGAAGAAGTAGCGGCAATCCTTGCTAAGCTAGGCTTCCAAATTTACTCAGTAGATACAGAAGTTGAGGCGCAAGAGGATGATCAGACTATAGACCAACTGACGCGCCAGCAGTTCGCGGCATTGAAGGGAGCCTTCGAACTGCCCAGAGTGGCCATACTCGGGCCTGCCGGATCCGGTAAGACCGTGCTGGCGCTCTGGAAGCTGAAGGCTTTGCTGGAAGAGGGGCGGCGTGCCTTGTACGTATGTTTCAATAAGGCGCTCGCAGAATACCTTCGGATCNAAAATCCCGAGTGTGCTGGGGCTATCGTGAGCGTTGATGCCTTCTTCCGCGGGATCGGCAAGCCACCAGCGATGGGGGCGGGCGAGTACTTTAGTGAGTTACTGCCGCAGCATGTGCTGGACGAGTCCTTACAGATGGGCTCAGGAGAGAAGTACGAGNCCATAATTGTTGACGAGGGTCAAGACTTCGGCGATTTGAGGACGATCGCTTTGCTTGAGTTGCTGCATGGTCCAGAGGCCCAGTGGGTCTTCTTTGCCGACTGGAATCAGGACGTCTACCGGACCAAGTCTGATACCCCGCTCGGTGCGGAGGTTGTCTTCCGCCTTTACCACAATTGTCGCAACACAATTAGCGTCACGGTCGCCACTAACCGCTACTGCGCCATGACGGTCGAGCCGATGCCGGGCAGTCCTCAGGGCGAACCTCCTCTGCTGGATTTCCGTAAAACACCTGCAACTGTGGCAATGCGGGCCTGGGAAATTGTCCATGAGTTGGCACCTGCGGGTGGAGCTGCGATCCTCGGACCATATAAGCTGGAGAATTCTTGCATGGCCGGAAATGTCCGTGGTCATGGGTTGGAACTGACTCAAGATCTCTCGAAATTGGGCATGCCTGGGTATGTTTATTATTCTACTGTCAGGGCATTCAAGNGGCTCGAAGCTGGTGTGGTCGTCGGTTCAGGTCGAACCACCAGATAGCATCCGAGCTTGTCGTTAGAGGATTTGTACGTTGCCTGCACGCGAGCGAGATCACGCTTGGCTATCGTCGCGNGGAGCGAGTCGGCTCATGGGTGGTTTGCTAGCCATCTAAAGTAACCAACCTACGAATCCCAGATACGCCGGCTGATACATGACGGGCCGAGGAAGAGCATTGACAGCATAAACGCGGGCTGAGAACAGAGACATCAATTTGCTCAGGCTTTCCTATGGCGTCTTGTGCTGCGCGCAGTTTGGTTTTCGGCAGTTTTCTGCCTACACCGGTCGCAGGTAAGGCGAGCTGCCAACGGCAGCAATGGCCGAACTTGAGACACTGGCCACTGAATTGTCATGCAACCTTGTTGATTGGCACAACCTCCGTACCAGTCTTCAGCTTATCCAGATAGTCCGCCCAAACCTGCATCATCGCCTTCCGCTCCTTCAANAACTTCGTACGGTTGTAGGCCGTTCCCAGAGCATCCGGAACAGAATGTGCCAACTGGTGCTCGATTACAACTGGATCAAAATGCAGCTCTTCATGCAGAATGGTCCGTGCCATTGCACGGAATCCATGACCCGTCATATCTTTCTGTGTGTCATATCCAAGACGGCGTAAAGCCGCGTTAACGGTGTTTTCCGACATTGGTTTTTGTGGATTTCTTCCTGCAAACACATATCGCCCATGCCCGGTCAACTCGTGCAACTCCCTCAGAATAGTGATCGCCTGGGTCGCAAGCGGCACCAGATGCGCCGTATCGGTTTTNGTAGCTGTGTAAGTCCACTCACCCGCATCCAGATCGATTTGACCCCACTCAGCTTTACGAAGCTCACCAGGACGCACAAANAACAATGGGGAAAGGCGCAGGGCACCGAGGACGATGTAACTTCCCTTGAAATCATCAAATGAACGAAGCAACTTGGCGACGCCGGGCGGATCAATAATTGCCGCAAAATGCCTGCCTTTAACGGGAGGCAAGGCACCTCTCAGATCTCCAGATGGGTCTCTGTCACACAATCCATGCGCAACAGCATATCGGAATACCTGGCTACAGTTCTGCAGCGCACGGTGCNNCGTTTCCAAAACGCCACGACTTTCAATCTTCTTGATGGCTCGCAATAAATCAGACGCCTTTATTTCCGCAATCGGATTTCCGCCGATCCAAGGAAANACATCTCGCTCTAGCCTGCGGATGATCTTGTCAGCATGGCTAGACGCCCAATTGGGTGAGAATTTTGCAAACCACTCTCGAGCGACAACTTCAAAGCTATTCTCGGCGCGCTCATGTCGTGCTGCCTTTTGAATTTTTCGCTCGCCCGGATCGATTCCATCGGCAAGCAGCCTTTTNGCCTCATCGCGCTTGTCTCGAGCCGCCTTTAGGCCAACAGTTGGATAGACACCCATCGAAAGTGTCTTACGCTTGCCNCAAAATCGATAATCCAGCCGCCACCATTTCGAACCATTCGGGCTGAGGAGCAAATAAAGCCCTCCCGAATCGGCCATTTTTGTGGCCTTTTCAGCGGGCTTGGCGGTACGTATTGCTGTATCGGTAGCGCCATTGACGGTAACACCTATTAGAGAATGACCAGTTACCGTCAAATCTACCGTCACTTACCGTCAGATTGCAATAGACCACATTGGACTAACGTAGACGAGAAAAAGGCCAGAACCCTTTATTTATCGAGGTTTCTGGCCTTTTTTGTACCACTTTGGACTTCTTAAAACAAATTCTTGGTGGCCAATCGCGGAATCGAACCACGGACACGCGGATTTTCAATCCGCTGCTCTACCAACTGAGCTAATTGGCCAAGGGAGGGCGAATTATAGCGATGTGTTTCGGGTGCCGCAATATAGTGAAGACAAAATCGTGGGTTCATGTCCCGATTGGAGGCGATTGCCGATACAGTTCGGAAAAGTCGTCCGGCAGGGGCAAGGGCGCTGGCGGTGGGTGCCAGGTCGGGAAGATCACACGGGCCACGGCACCGCGCCCGCCGGGGTTCGGACGTAACATGGCGACGGCGTCGTGCTGGATGGCGATCTCACGCACGATTGCGAGTCCCAGGCCGCTACCCTCGGTCGAGGCATCATCGACACGGTAAAAGCGCTCGAANACCATTTCCGACTGCGCTTCGGTGATGCCGACGCCGTCATCCTCGACTTCGAATGTCGTCGCGAGCCCGGTACTCAAAATGCGGCAGGTGACATGCCCACCTGCCGGGGTGTAACGCAGCGCATTGTCGATCAGGTTCTTGGCCATTTCGCGCAGGAGGACAGGATTACCGCTCACCATCGCCGGTTTTTCCGCCTCGAAACCGAGATCGATACGTTTCTCAAGGGCTGCCATGACCCAATCCTCGACGACGTCGCGGATCAACGCGGTCAGGTCGAGCGGTTCGTGGCCTTGCTGTGCAGCGTCGCCTCCTTCTGCGCGTGCCAGCACCAGCAATTGATTGACCAGACGACCGGCGCGATCGACACCGACCGCGATCTGACGCAAGGCGTGGCGCAGCGATTCGGGGTCGGATTCGCGGATGGCGAACTGGGCCTGGGTCTTGAGGCCCGTCAGCGGGGTACGCATCTGGTGCGCAGCATCGGCAACGAATCGCTGTTGCGCTTCGACGTTGCGTTTCATGCGCTCCAGCATTTCGTTGAAGGCCTCGACCAGCGGCTCCAGTTCCTCCGGCACACGACGCGTGGCGATGGGTGAAAGATCGGCCGGATCGCGAGTTTCGATGGCCTTGCGCAATCGGGTCAGCGGGCGCAAACCGCGCGACAGGCCGAACCAGACCAGCATCACGGCCAGCGGGATGATGATGAACTGCGGCAGGATGACGCTGGCGACGATCTTGTTGGCCAGTTGCGTGCGCTTTTCCATCGTCTCGCCGACCTCGACGAGAATCCAGCGGTCGCGCGGCATTTGACCATCGGCGACGTAGGAATACGCAACACGGACATCCTGCCCTTTCATTTCGATATCGCGGAAATAGATATCTCCGGAAAGCGCGCTCGGGTCGACGTCGAGATCCGGCATCGGTAATTCGCGATCGCCGGCCAGCAGTTTTCCATCGTGGCTCACGACATGAAAATAGACATTGTCGGTTTCATCGGCGCGTAGCAAGGCTCGTGCAGAGGCGGGCAAGCTGAGGACAGGTTTTCCGTTGACCAGTTTGACCTGGCGCGAGATGGCCGTCACGTGTTCGCGCAATGCTTGGTCGTAAGGGAAATTGGCGACGTTGTTGGCGAAGTAATGCGTGAAAGCGATACTCAGCGGCCAGACGAACAACAAGGGCGCCAACATCCAGTCGAGAATCTCGCCAAATAGCGAGCGCTCGCTTTCCGATGGTGGGGAATTACTCCGCCGGGGGTCGTTCAAGGCAGTAACCCAGGCCACGCACCGTGGCTATCTTGACGCCGCCAGCTTCCAGTTTCTTGCGCAGACGGTGGACATAGACCTCGATGGCGTTGTGGCTGACTTCCTCACCCCAGCCACACAAATGATCGACCAGTTGATCCTTGCTGACCAGACGCCCCATGCGGTTCAACAGCACTTCGAGCAGACCGATTTCACGGGCCGAAAGATCCAGCGTCTGCCCTGGATTTGCGCCACCCGCCCCACCTGGTCATAGGTCAAGGCACCACATTGGATGGTGGGCGTGGTTCCGCTCGAGCGGCGGGTCAGGGCGCGAACGCGCGCCTCCAGTTCGGCCAGCTCGAACGGTTTGACCATGTAGTCGTCCGCCCCAGATCCAGCCCCTTGACACGGTCTCCGGTGCCATCGAGCGCGGTCAGGATCAGCACCGGCAACTGGTTGTTGCGGCTGCGCAGGCGTTTCAGCACCTCCAGCCCGGAAAGCTTGGGCAGGCCAAGGTCAAGAATCAGCAAATCGTAGGTTACGGTAAGCAACGCCGCTTCCGCATCGACTCCGTTCGGCGCCCAGTCGACAGCGTAGCCCCCTGACGCAAAGAGCGGGAAAGCCCATCGGCAATGATGGCATCGTCTTCAGCAATAAGAATCCGCATGTAACCTCAAATCCCATACCGGTGTAAGCATTATGTAAGCCTACCCTATTATTCTATGCCCGCTGTTCTCCTTTTATGGTCTCAGGAGTCTGCGGCTCAGGCCGTGACTCAGGGGTTGCCCGAACCTGCACTGGGCACCCCTACCGTTTTTCCCGCATAGCTTTACAAGTCTATCAAATTCGTCTGCCTGCGATTTTCGCAGCGCACAAGCTCGCCTGCGGGAAACACACGCCTGCTGCGGTCGACCGCCAAAAAGGCCAAAAATGGACGAAAAAGCCCGGGTCGAAACCCGGGCCTTTGCTGACGGAGAACCGTCGATTTAGTGCGCCGCAGCCGAAGAGGCGCCGAGACCGGTTTCCGAACGCAGTTGCTGCGACGGGTACAGGGCACGTTCCTTCTTGGCCTGCTCGGAGTTGTCCAGGATGGACACCAGCCAGATGGTGAAGAAGGCGGCGGACATCGAGAAGATGGCAGCCGAGTTGTACGGGAACCACGCGGAGCCCTTCGGATTGCCCAGCACGGCTTCCCACACGGCAGCGGAGCCGATGGTCAGCACGGCGGCCAGGATCAGGCCGACGAAGCCGCCGACGACCGCGCCGCGCGTCGTGCAGTTCTTCCACAGCACGGCCATGAACAGTACCGGGAAGTTGGACGAACACGCGATGGTGAAGGCCAGCATGACCATGTAGGCGACGTTTTCCTTCTCGAACGCGATACCGAGGACGATGGCCAATGCGCCGAGGCACAGCGTGGCGATCTTGGAAACGCGCAGTTCCTGTTCGGACGTGCAGTTCTTGTTGAACACCGAGGCGTACAGGTCGTGCGACACGGCGGAAGCACCGGACAGCGTCAGACCCGCCACGACGGCCAGGATGGTCGCGAAGGCAACAGCGGAGATGAAGCCCATGAACAGGTCACCACCGACCGCCTTGGACAGATGCACAGCAGCCATGTTGCCGCCGCCCTTCAGGNNCTTGGCGATTTCGCCGCCGACGTAGAAGTCAGCCGGGTTCTGGACCAGGTTGACGATGGCGCCGAAGCCGATGATGAAGGTCAGGATGTAGAAGTAGCCGATCCAGGTGGTCGCCCAGGCAACGGACTTGCGGGCTTCCTTGGCGTTCGGCACGGTGAAGAAGCGCATCAGGATGTGCGGCAGACCGGCGGTACCGAACATCAGCGCCATACCGACCGAGATCGCCGAAATCGGATCCTTGATCAGCGCGCCCGGGCCCATGATGGCATCCTTCTTGNNGTGCACTTCGGTAGCCTTGAGGAACAGCGCTTCCGGCGAGAAGCCGAACTGGAACAGCACGGCCAGCGCCATGAAGGTAGCACCGGCAAGCAGCATGCAGGCCTTGATGATCTGCACCCAGGTCGTCGCGGTCATGCCACCGAACAGCACGTAGGCCAGCATGATGACGCCAACGAGGACAACGGCGTACAGGTACTCGAGACCGAAGAGGATCTTGATCAACTGACCGGCACCGACCATCTGCGCGATCATGTAGAAAGCGACGATGACCAGCGAAGCGGACGCGGCGAAAACGCGGACCGGGGTCTGCGAGAAGCGGTAGGAAGCGACGTCGGCAAAGGTGAACTTGCCGAGGTTGCGCAGGCGTTCGGCCATCAGGAAGGTGATGACGGGCCAGCCGACCAGCCAGCCGATCGAGAAGATCAGGCCGTCGAAGCCGTTGGCGAACACGAGACCGGAAATACCCAGGAACGATGCGGCGGACATGTAGTCNGCGGCGATCGCCAGGCCGTTCTGGAAGCCCGTGATACCGCCACCGCCGGTGTAGAAGTCAGCCGCCGACTTGGTCTTGGAGGCCGCCCACTTGGTGATGTACAGCGTGGCGCCGACGAAGATGGCGAACATGGCGATGGCCGTCCAGTTGGTGGCCTGCTTCTGGCCTGGCCGAGGTCGGCACCGGCAGCGATGGCGCCGCCAGCGACAACCNAGGGCGGCGACGGCCGCGAGAATGTGCTTGATATTCATATTACTTCTGCGCCTCCTTGATGATGGCCTCGTTGATCGCGTCGAATTCGCCGTTAGCGCGACGGACATAAATCCAGGTCAGCAGGATGGTGAATACGATGACGCCGACGCCCAGCGGCACGCCGAGAGTCATGACGCCGGAACCGATTTTGGTGGCCAGCAGTTCCTTGTCGAAGGCGACCAGCAGAATGAAGCCGTAGTAAGCGGCCGCACTGATGATGGACATGATGATCCCGTAGCGGCTGCGCATGGCAACGAACTCCAGGAATTTCGGATTCTTGGTAATCCGGTCAAGTACGTCTTGCATTGAATTGCTCCTCGCTTTGTGTTGTAGAGGCATTGCTGCGGATCGTAATTTAGGCACAGCGTCTTACAAGCAGCTTACAGACCGTTACAAAGTCGTAAGCGTTTCCTTGATCTGCAATAAAAAAGCCCCGCGCGAGGGGGCTTTGATTGGCGGAAGCCGGGCCGGGAATTACATGCCCATACCACCCATGCCACCCATGCCGCCCATGCCACCCATGTCGGGCATGCCGCCGCCGGCCGGCTTGTCTTCGGCCAGTTCGGCAACCATGCACTCGGTGGTCAGCATCAGGCCGGCCACGGAGGCGGCGTTCTGCAGCGCGGTGCGGGTCACCTTGGTCGGGTCCAGCACGCCCATTTCGACCATGTCGCCGTACTCGCCGGTGGAAGCGTTGTAACCGTAGTTACCCTTGCCACGCTGAACCTTGTCGACGACGACGGAGGGCTCGTCACCGGCGTTGGCGACGATTTCGCGCAGCGGCTGTTCCATCGCACGCAGGACGATCTTGATACCGGCGTCCTGGTCGTGGTTGTCACCCTTCAGCTTGCCGATGGCAGCGCGGGCACGGATCAGGGCAACGCCGCCNGCGGCGACGATACCTTCTTCCACGGCAGCGCGGGTGGCGTGCAGGGCGTCTTCAACGCGTGCCTTCTTNTCCTTCATTTCGACTTCGGTGGCGGCGCCGACCTTGATGACGGCCACGCCGCCAGCCAGCTTGGCAACACGCTCCTGCAGCTTTTCCTTGTCGTAATCGGAAGTGGCTTCCTCGATCTGGATGCGGATCTGCTTGACGCGGGCTTCGATGGCANNGGCTTCGCCGGCACCGTCGATGATCGTGGTGTTTTCCTTGGCGACTTCGATGCGCTTGGCCTGGCCCAGATCCTTCAGGACTGCCTTTTCCAGCGTCAGGCCGGTTTCCTCGGCGATGACGGTACCGCCGGTCAGGATGGCGATGTCTTCCAGCATGGCCTTGCGACGGTCACCGAAGCCCGCCTTGACGGCGACGGTCTTGAGGATGCCGCGGATGTTGTTGACGACCAGGGTAGCCAGCGCTTCGCCATCGACGTCTTCGGCGATGATGAGCAGCGGACGGCCGGCCTTGGCGACTTGTTCCAGCACCGGCAGCAGATCGCGGATGTTGGAGATCTTCTTGTCGAAGAGCAGGACGAACGGGTTNTCCAGCAGGGCTTGCTGCTTGTCGGCGTTGTTGATGAAGTACGGCGACAGGTAGCCACGGTCGAACTGCATGCCTTCGACGACGTCGAGTTCGTTGGCCAGGGACTTGCCGTCTTCAACAGTGATGACACCTTCCTTGCCGACCTTTTCCATCGCGTTGGCGATGATTTCGCCGATGTCGGCGTCGGAGTTGGCGGAAATGGAACCGACCTGGGCGATTTCCTTGGTCGTCGTACAGGGCTTNGAGAAAGCCTGCAGCTCGGCGATGGTGGCGGTCACCGCCTTGTCGATGCCGCGCTTCAGATCCATCGGGTTCATGCCGGCGGCAACGTACTTCATGCCTTCGCGGACGATGGCCTGGGCCAGAACGGTAGCGGTGGTGGTGCCGTCACCGGCGATGTCGGAGGTCTTGGAAGCGACTTCCTTGACCATCTGGGCGCCCATGTTGGCGAACTTGTCCTTCAGTTCGATTTCCTTGGCGACGGAAACGCCGTCCTTGGTGACGGTCGGGCCGCCGAAGGAACGCTCGAGCACGACGTTGCGGCCCTTGGGACCGAGAGTGACCTTGACCGCGTCGGCCAGGATGTTGATGCCTTCGACCATGCGGGCGCGGGCGGAATCACCGAATTTGACTTCTTTGGCTGCCATTTATAGCTCCTGAATTTTGATCTGTTTTGAACGTCGACCGCAGCGATTACTTCTGCAGGACACCCATGATGTCTTCTTCACGCATGACCAGGACTTCCTGACCATCGACCTTGACGGCCTGGCCGGCGTACTTGCCGAACAGGACACGGTCGCCGACCTTGACGTCGACGGGAATGTGCTTGCCGTTGTCGTCGCGCTTGCCCGGGCCGACGGCCAGAACTTCGCCCTGATCCGGCTTTTCACCGGCGGAATCGGGAATGACGATACCGGAGGCGGTGGTACGCTCGGCTTCAACGCGCTTGACGATCACACGGTCGTGCAAAGGACGGATATTCATAGAGATAGCTCCTTGTAGTTCTCAGAGATGAAATTGGCCGGCACGCCCGAAAGCGCCCGGGAACGGAGCGGGCTTTTGTTAGCACTCGTCTCCGGTGAGTGCTAAATAATAAGGATGCAACCCGCAGATTTCAAGTCGACCGGCAACAATCTTGTTGTCGTTGATCACACAAATTGAGAGCTCATCGGCGTACCCAGCAGATGGAAAGGAATAGATAGCACTCCCATCTATTTCCATTTTTCGCCAATCGGCCCGTTTCAACATCCAAGTGTCAGCGGCCGGTAACTGAATAGAGCTGTCGCTGGTCGCCGCGGCACACTGGCGGCAAGGTAATCGGCGAGTTGGTGTGCCCGCTCCGATCGGGTAATCAGATAATTCGTGTGACCACCTAGCAAGGCCCCAATATTCGTAAGTGAATCGCCCGGGAATTGAGGAGGTTCCATTTCTTGAGAGAATGGAGCCATGAGCAAGACGAACAAATATTCCCGGAAGTCAAAGAGCGTGCCGTACGGCTGGTACAGGAAGCGCGTAAGGACCGGCCATCGCTCTGGGCGGCCGTCGAGTCGATAGCACCGATGATCGGCTGTTCAACAGTGACGTTGCACGATTGGGTCAAGAAACACGAGATCGACACTGGCGTGCGTGATGGCATACCGACCGCTGAACGTGAGCGCATCAAGGCGCTCGAACGCGAAGTCAAAGAACTGCGCCAGGCCAACGAGATTCTGCGGCTGGCCAGTGCGTTTTTCGCGCAGGCGGAGCTCGACCGCCTCAAGAAGAAGTGAGGTCGTTTATCGACCAGCACCGTGAGCGTTTCGGGGTCGAGCCGATCTGCACGTTGTTGCGGGTCGCCCCGTCCGCCTACTGGCGCCATGCTGCCCGGCAGCGTAATCCCGCCCTGTGCAGCGCCCGTGCCCGGCGCGATGAATTCCTGATTCCCACATCCAGCGGATCTGGCATGCCAACTTCCAGGTCTATGGCGCCGACAAGGTCTGGCGGCAATTGCAACGCGAAGGCATAGAGGTGGCGCGTTGCACCGTCGAACGACTGATGCGGCGCCTCGGTCTGCGGGGCGTCATGCGCGGAAGGTCGTTCGCACCACGGTCAGCGATGCCAGGCGTGCCCCTGGACCGGGTCAATCGGCAATTCACAGCGGATCGGCCGAACCAGTTGTGGGTCTCGGATTTCACCTACGTCTCGACCTGGCAGGGATTCGTCTATATCGCCTTCGTCATCGACGTCTTTGCCCGCCGCATTGTCGGTTGGCGGGTCAGCCGATCGATGCGAACCGATTTCGTCCTCGACGCCTTGGAGCAGGCGCTCTACGCCCGGCAGCCGGAACGGGATGACGCCCTGATCCATCATTCCGACCGGGGATCGCAGTATGTCTCCATCCGCTATACCGAGCGGCTGGCAGAAGCCGGCATCGAGCCCTCTGTCGGCAGCAAGGGCGACAGCTACGACAACGCACTGGCCGAGACCATCAATGGTCTGTACAAGGCCGAACTGATCCATCGGCGGGCGCCCTGGAAAACGGTGGAGTCGCTGGAGCTGGCCACCCTCGAATGGGTGACCTGGTTCAACCACCAGCGGCTCTTGGAGCCCATCGGATACATCCCGCCCGCCGAGGCTGAGCAACGGTATTATTGGCAACTCACCCAACAGGCCGATCACGCCTGTACTTAAACCACGGAGCCTCCACGAAACCCGGGGCGATTCATAAGACTATTGATCCAGATCATACGAATGTAGTAATAAACTAATACTACAGCGGTATCATCAGCTCCATGGTCTCGCTCACTGGGCCAGATTCCACAACCCAGGCTGTGAAGCGGTTCTAGTGTGCAGACGTCCATTGCATAGAAGTTTTTGTCAGGAGTCTGTCATGAAAGCGCGTCTTCTCGTCGCCACCGCAATTTCCACCGGCCTGCTTTGCATCTCGACGCTGGCCACCGCCTACGATGCGGACTGGAAGCGCGGCAGGGTCNACTACCGCAGCGTATGCACGGCGTGCCATGCCGCCCAGGCCGGCGGTTCGATTGCCNCTAGCACGATGACCAAGGCGCAGTGGGCTACCTACCTCCAGGCCGACAAGCATGCCAATGGCAAGGACTCCCTGAAGCAATACGTCAGCAAGTCGTATCGGGCCAGCATCCGGTCCCAGAACAAGGCAGCGGAGAAGTTTGCCGAGGTGCCGGACGAAGAACTATTCGAAGATCTCAAGGCTTTCGTGATCAAGGGCGCCAAGGATGGCGACGCCNCTGCCAGCTGCAGCTGACCTGATCAGTCATTGACCATTCGATAGATTCAGCCCTCGCGGGCTGCCCAGGAGTTCATCATGAAATCCGTTTCACGATTTGCCGGCGTGGCCCTGCTTGCCGCGCTTTTGCCGCTCCCCTGTACCCCGATCCCCGCCCAGGCGGCCGACGCCACGACCCAGCAGGTCAAGGCCGGCTGGTATCACTCCCTGGTCGATGCCGACTTCGTCACGAAATACGCTGTGCTGCCCAAACCTGAGGGTGTGCAGATCATCGACTCCCGCCCGACGGCCCGCAAGTACGACCCCGGTCACATCNCGAGCGCCGTCAACATCCCGGACACCCAGTTCGAAAAGCTCGTCGACCAGCTTCCCGCGGACAAGGGCACGCTGCTAATCTTTTATTGCGACGGCGTCGAATGCATGCTCAGCCACAATTCGGCATTCCGGGCGGAAAAGCTTGGCCACACCAACGTCAAAGTCTATGCCGAAGGCTATCCGGACTGGNTTGGCCAAGGCCATATCGCTGCCATCAGCGTCCCCTATCTCAAGAAGCTGATGGATGAAAAGGCGCCAATGACGCTGATCGACTCGCGTCCCAAGGAGCGCAAGTACGACAAGGGCCACATTCCCGGCGCCACCAGCATTCCCGACTCGCAGTTCGACAAGCTGAGCGACCGCCTGCCGGCCGACAAGGCAGCACCGCTGTATTTCTATTGTGACGGCCTGAACTGCAGACTGAGCTCCGACTCCGCTGCCCGGGCCGTCAAGCTCGGTTATACCNAGGTCAAGGTGGTGCCCGAAGGCTATCCGGCCTGGGAAAAACTCTACGGCCCCGGCCCCACCGCCGATGCGCCGGCCGCTGCCGCCAGGCCGACCATCCAGGCCGGCAAGGAGAGCGGCACGATCGCCGTCGCCTCGTTCGAGCAGATCTACCGCGAAGCGCCGGACAGCATCCATCTGATCGACGTCCGCGAACCGCAGGAGTTCGCGGCGNGANCCTTCCGCGGTGCCATCAATTTCCCGATCAACTCGCTGGAAAAGCGCATCGACGAGCTGCCGGCCGACAAGCCGATCGTCTTCTTCTGCGGCGCGNGCGGACGCAGCGGCGAAGCATACGACATGGCCAAGCTGTACCGGCCGCAACTGAAGAGCTATTTCCTGGATGCCGACATCAAGTGGGCACGGGACGGCAGCTACAGCATCGCCGCAAAGTAGCCGGTCACGGTCAACGAGGAAAAATCATGAAAATCCGTCATTTTGCCATGCTCGCCGGCCTCTTGATGGCCGGTGGCACAGCCGCCGACGCGCCGGCCACGGTCAAGCTCAACACCACGGCCGACCACAGCAAGTTCAAGGAACTGCAACAGAATNTCGCCTCCGGTCCCGAAGTCACCAAGGCCTGCCTGACCTGCCATACGGAAGCGGCCAGCCAGGTTCACNGCACCAAGCACTGGAAGTGGGAATTCCTGAATCCGGAAAACAAGCAGCTGCTGGGCAAGAAGAACGTCATCAACAACTTCTGCATTTCGGTGCCGTCCAACTACGCCTTCTGCACCAGCTGCCACGTCGGCTACGGCTGGAAGGACGCCAATTTCGATTTCACGTCGCAGGAAAACGTCGACTGCCTGGCCTGCCACGACACCACCGGCGCCTACAAGAAACTGCCTGGCCTGGCCGGCCATCCGCCCTACAAGGATACCGAAGTGCCGCCGGGGTCGGGCAAGATCGTCAAGGCCACCGATCTGGCCAAGGTCGCCCAGAAAGTCGGCAAGACCAGCCGCGACACCTGCGGCGCCTGCCACTTCTTCGGTGGGNGTGGTGACGGCGTCAAGCATGGCGACATGGATTCCTCGCTCGCTTCACCGGACAAGGAACTCGATGTCCATATGGACGCCACCGGACTTGACTTCACCTGCAGCACCTGCCACAAGGCCTCCAGCCACGATGTCGCCGGCAGCCGCTACGCCGACCGCGCGCNNGACAAGGATGGTGCCCACGTGCGCGGCAAGGAAGACCACTCCAACCCGGCGACCTGCCAGTCGTGCCACGGCCAGACGCCGCACAAGGGCGACCGCCTGGCGGCANAGTTGAACGACCACACCGATACGCTGGCCTGCCAGACCTGCCACATTCCGAAGATCGCGCGCGGCGGCGTCGCCACCAAGATGAGCTGGGACTGGTCCACCGCCGGCCGCCTGAGTCCGGAAGGCAAGCCGCTGCTGGTCAAGGACGACAAGGGGCGAGTCATCTACGACTCANAGAAGGGCGATTTCGTGCTCGGTGAAAATGTCGTTCCCGAATACGTGTGGTTCAACGGCGACGTCACCTACACGCTGCTCGGCGACAAGGTCCAANAGGGCGATACGCCGACCCGCATCAACACGCTGGGCGGCGCTTACGACGGCCGTTCGCTGATCTGGCCGATGAAGGTCTTCCGTGGTTCGCAGCCCTACGACCCGGTCAACAAGACCCTGGTCACGCCGCACACCGCCGGCAACGACGACACCGCCTACTGGAAGAATTTCGGCTGGGAAAAGGCCATCGCCACCGGCATGAAGGCCTCCGGCGCCCCCTTCTCGGGCAAGGTCGATTTCATCAACACCGAGATGTCGTGGCCGATCACCNACATGGTCGCGCCCAAGGGCGATGCCGTGCGTTGCAATGAATGCCACGCGCGCGGCGGCCGTCTCGACAAGATCGAAGGCATCTACATCCCCGGCCGCGACAGCCACCACTGGCTCAGCCTGATCGGCTGGCACGCCGCATGGNGCACGCTGGCCGGTGTCCTCCTGCACGGCCTGGTGCGCATCGTGCGCCGCAAGAACTGATTACGAGGCACCCATCATGGAACGCATCTACATCTTCACCCGCTTTGAACGCTTCTGGCACTGGACGCAGGCCTTCCTGATCATCGCCATGCTGCTGACCGGTTTCGAGATCCACGGCACCTACAGGATCTTCGGATTCAAGCAGGCCCACCTGCTGCACACCACGGCGGCCTGGGCGCTGATTACCCTTTGGNTATTCGCCATCTTCTGGCACTTCACGACTGGCGAATGGCGCCAATACATCCCGAGCNTTCAGAACATCGATCTCGTGATCCGCCACTACGCCTGGGGCATCTTTCAGGGCGAACCGCACCCGTTCAAGGTCACCCGCGNNCGCAAGCACAATCCGCTGCAGGCCTTTGCCTATCTCGGCGTCAAGCTCCTGATCAATCCGCTGCTCTGGATTTCCGGCCTCGCCTACCTGTACTACAACGAACTGGCCGCCGCCGGTCTGGCGCTCAACCTCGGCACGATCGCGTTGCTGCATACCGCCGCAGCCTTCATGATGCTGTGCTTCCTGATCGCCCACGTTTACCTCATCACCACCGGTCACACGGTCACCGCCCACCNNAAGGCGATGATTTCCGGTTGGGAAGAGTCAGAGGCGGAACACGGCAAACAAACCAGCTGATTGCCTTAGCCCGCAAAGGATCAGCCGCGAATATCTGTCATGGTGGCTGATCCGCTTTCACTAGCTCCGGACTCCTTTTCGATTCGCACAGGGCGTTAAGTTTATCGCTGCAACTTGTGCAGACCAGTGCTAGTGAGTTTGGGAACAAATTCATGTGATGCTGCATGGTTCGAGTATGGGAGCTTTGCTCGGTTTTGAATTGGCCGTACGGCAGTTTTCAGGATATTGGCGCCCTACAGTGCCCTGTAGGCCAACGACCGCAAAGGCCGAATTCCAGAATCAGAGCTAAAGGTGGCTTCTTTCACCCATTATTTCCATCTATTATAGATGGCCGGAAGCATCAAACTCTCAACTTGTTCTCTCGAAGATACGCGAGAGGCGTGCGCCGGGGTCGTGATGCAGCGCGCCCGGCCGATCATCGGCGGGCCTTCCCGGCGACTATCTGGACTGGCGCACCCAGAGTTTGCGCAATTCTTCCAACGCCCCGAAGGCCAGCGCGAGAATCACCAAAACCAGCCAGATGCCGGGCGTAAAAGCTTGCGTCCCGAAAATCCGGTTGCCCGGCAGCGTATAGACGATGAACAACAGCAACCCGAGTTCGGCAGCCAGCCCGATCAGCAGCAGACGGTTCTGCGTCAAGGAAAATGCNAGCGCCGACTCTCGCGGATGCCGGCACAGAAAGACATTGACCATCTGCGAGACGACAATGGCCGCCAGGCAGGCGGTCGTCGCCTGCAAATAAAGCGGATCGGCGGTGCCGAGCATCTCGCCATAGCGCCAGCCGGCCAGATGCAGGACGAGGAAGAAGGCACCCAGCGCGACACCGG
Source organism: Dechloromonas sp. (assembly GCA_013363835.1). Lineage (GTDB taxonomy): Bacteria > Pseudomonadota > Gammaproteobacteria > Burkholderiales > Rhodocyclaceae > Azonexus. Next base: position 3,341,360 of record CP054864.1, on the reverse strand, counting down.
CTTCGAGCATGCCGAGCCACAGATAGGCCCGGGCCAGCAACGGCCACGACAGCAGGCGCTCGTGCTGTGGGCGCGGCGGCTGTCGCATCAGGCCGGGGTTCGGCGCTTCGGCCCCGAGCGCCAGCGCCGGCAGCATGTCGGTACCGAGATCGACAGCGAGTATCTGGATGATGGTCAGCGGCAACGGAATCTTGAACAGGACGAAGGCCAGGAAGGGAATCAGCTCGGGAATGTTGGACGTCAGGATGTAGGTCAGGAATTTCCGGATGTTCTCGAAAACCGCCCGCCCCTCCTCCACGGCATTGACGATGCTGGCAAAGTTGTCGTCCAGCAGGATCATGTCCGCCGCCGCCTTGGCCACGTCGGTACCGCTCAATCCCATTGCGATGCCGATGTGCGCGCTCTTGAGCGCCGGCGCGTCGTTAACGCCATCGCCGGTGACAGCGACGATTTCNCCNTTGTTCTTGAGCGCATCGACGACCAGCATCTTCTGCTCGGCCGTCACCCGGGCGAACAGGATTTCCGGACTATCCAGAACAATCTGCAATTGCCGGNNCGTCATCCGGCGCAACGCTTCGCCAAAAACCACCTGGGGATTCTCGCTCTTCACCAGACCGATATCGCGCGCGATCGCGAGCGCCGTGTGGGGNTGGTCGCCGGTCACCATGATGACCTTGATGCCTGCCGAGCGGCAACGGGCGATGGCCTCGGGCACCTCGGGACGGGGCGGGTCGTGGAGGCCGATCAGTCCGGAAAACACCAGCCGCTGCTCAACCGGCACCTCTTCGGATGCCAACTTGCGCCAGGCAAAGGCCAGCACCCGCAAGCCGCTGTCGGCCATTTTNTCCTGCGCGGCCACAAGCTGCTGGCGCTGCGCTTCATCGAGCGAAATCACGCCACCGGCCTGCTCGACCTGCGCGCACAACGGCAACACCACCTCCGGCGCGCCCTTGCAGTAAAGCCAGCGCTCACCATCGTGCTCGACAATTACCGACATGCGACGGCGGTCGCTGTCGAATGGCAACTGCCCCAGCATCTCGAATTCACCAGACACCCTNGCCGACGCTGCGAACTCTCTCAATGCGATTTCCATCGGATCGCCCAGCCAGATTGCCTGTCCGTCGCGCTGGCCGCGCTTGAGACTGTGNGCAACAGCAGGCATTACGCAAGAGCTGTTCGCCCCCGGCACCGCCTCGGGGCGGATTTCCGCCACCACGGTACCGCTGACGAATACCTGCTGCACGCTCATCCGGTTCTGTGTCAGCGTGCCGGTCTTGTCGCTGCAAATTACCGTCGTCGAACCCAGCGTCTCGACCGCCGGCAAATGCCGCACCAGCGCATTGCGCCGGGCCATGCGCTGGGTGGCCATCGCCAGCGACAGGGTCACGGTCGGCAGCAGCCCNTCCGGCACATTCGCCACGATGATGCCGATCGCAAACATCAGGTTGGCCCAGAACGGCAGGCCGATCAGGGCGCCGATAGCGAANAAGAAGAGCCCCAGCCCGGTGGCGAAGATAGCCACCAGTTTCGACAGGCGGGCGATTTCCTGTTGCAGGTGGGAGGCGCTCTTGTCGGCGGTCTGCGTCAGATGTGCAATCTTGCCGAACTCGGTGCGCATGCCGGTGGCGAACACAAGCGCCCGCCCCTGCCCGGAGACCAGCGAGGTGCCTGCAAGCAANAGGTTCCTTGCGTCGAGCGCTCCCTGATCCGCACAGCTCTCAGGGCTGCGTGCCTTGGGTTGTGACTCGCCGGTGAGCGTCGAGGCGTTCAGGCGAACCTCGCTACCGGCGATCAGCCGACAATCCGCCGGCACGTTGTCGCCCTCTTCGAGCAGGACGATGTCGCCCGGCACCAGCAACTCTGCCGGCAACGAGAACAGTTGCCCGTCACGCATCACCTTGACGCTCTGCGGCAGCAGNCTGCGCAGCGCGGCAATGGCCTGCTCGGCGCGGTATTCCTGCCAGAACGAGAACGAGCCGTTGATGACGATGACGGCGAGGATGGCGATGCCCAGTTGCCACATGCCCTCGCCGGGACTGCGCGACTCGGCGAAGAACGCCAGTGCCGCCGCAACCCAGAGGATCAACGCGAAGAAATGCGTGAACTGCCGGAGGAACTGTTTCCACTGCGGCTCGCCGCGGATTTCCTCGATCCGGTTCAGTCCGAATTCGCGCAGACGCTTTTCGGCCTCGACCGAACTCAGGCCAGGTTCGGAACTTCTGAGGCTGGTCAGTGCATCCGCTACGGAAAGGTTGGCGATGTGCATTTCAGGGCGGAATTCGTTTATTCCACCGTCAGGTTACTCCAAAACCTAGCGAATGACCTTGCGCCACTCCTGCTCGAAATAGCGCACCAGCACCTGGTTGTTCAGGCGGTTCACCTCGGCCGGCACGCGCGCCATGTCGGCCGGAAAGTTGAACAGCAGCGGGATCGTCTCCGCCGTCAAAAACCGGGTTTTCGGGAGGTCGACCGCAACAGGCACAAAATCCTGGCGGCCGGCGATGATGTAGCCCCATTCGCCGAAGGACGGCACCAGCGCATGGTAGGGCGCGGTCTTGAGACCGACGTCTTCGAGCGTCGTCACCACGCACCAGAAGGACTGGCGGGCATAGAGCGGCGAGGTGGATTGGACGACGATCAGGCCGCGCGCCGACAGGCGTTTTTCCAGCAGGCGGTAGAAGGCCGAGGTGTAGAGTTTGCCGAGGGCGAAATTGGCCGGATCGGGAAAGTCGATGACGATGAAGTCGAAATAGTCCTTGCTCTCTTCCAGCCATTGCAGCGCGTCGGCGTTGACCACCGTGACCCGTTCCGACTTGAGCGCCCCCTGATTCAGAGCGACCAGCGGCGGCGCCGTGGCGAACAGCTCGGTCATCGCCGGATCGAGATCGACCAGCGTCACCGATTCGACCTTCGGGTACTTGAGGATTTCGCGCACCGCCAGCCCGTCGCCGCCGCCCAGCACCAGCACGCGCTTGGCCCCCGGCAGGCTGGCGAGNCCGGGATGCACCAATGCCTCGTGATAACGGTATTCGTCGTGCGACGAGAACTGCAGGTTGTTGTTGAGGAACAGCCGCAGATCGTCGCGCCAGCGGGTGACGACGAGGCGCTGGTAGGGCGTCGTTTCGCTGTACCGNATCTCGTCGGCATAAAGGTGCGTCTCTGCCAGCGTCGTCAGGTGCCCGGCGCCGGCAAAGCCGGCGACCAGCAGGCCGAACACGCTCCAGCTCTGCACCGCCAGCGCCCGTCGCGCCGGCAGTTGTTCGCGGAACAGGTGCAGCGCCCACAGCGCCACCGCCACGTTGAGCAGGCCGAACAGCAGCCCGGTACGCACCATGCCGAGATGCGGCGCGAGGATCAGCGGGAACAGGATGGACACCGCCAGCGCGCCGAGGTAATCGAAAGTGAGCACTTGCGACACCAGATCCTTGAACGCCAGCTCGCGCTTCAGGATGCGCATGACCAGCGGGATTTCCAGCCCGACCAGCACGCCGACGCCGAACACCATCAGATACAGCACCAGCTTGAACGGCGCCGCCAGCCAGGTGAATACGAGGAACAGCGCCACCGCCGAGAAGCCGCCGAGAAGCCCGACCATCAGCTCGATCTGGATGAAACGGCCGATCAGGTCGCGCGTGATGTATTTCGACAGCCACGAGCCGACGCCCATCGCAAACAGGTAGGTACCAATCACCGTCGAAAACTGCGTCACCGAATCGCCCAGCAGATAGGACGACAGCGCNGCGGCGATCAGTTCGTAGGCGAGCCCGCAGGAGGCAATGACGAATACCGAAAANAGGAGGGCGTGGCGCATGGGCGGGGATGCTAACCTGAAACCGTTTTCTGCGCATTTTGCCAGCCGGCGGGAACACCCGTCCGCGCCGGGAGTCAGAAAGTCATTCTGCCACCATGGTTTTGCCCTTTGGGAGCGTCGACCGTGACCAACCTCAAACGCCTGCTGCCCGCCCTGCTCGCCTGTCTCGTCCTGTCGGCGGGCGCTGCCGATTACCAGATCGACCCCAGCCACACCTACGCCAATTTCGAAATCGACCACATGGGCTTCTCGACCCAGCGCGGCCTGTTCCGGCAGACCTCGGGGCAAATCCGTTTCGACGGCGAGGCGCGCAGCGGCGAAATCGAGATTCGCATCGACGCCGCCTCGCTCGACACCGGCTTCGGGCTGCGCGACGATGTGCTGCGCGGCGCCGACTGGTTCAACGTCAAGGATTTCCCCGACATCATCTTCCGCAGCCAGCGCTTTGTCTTCGACGACGACAAACCGGTCGCCGTCGAAGGCAAGCTGGTCCTGCTCGGCGAAATCCGGCCGCTGCGGCTCGAAATCACCCGCTTCAAATGCGGTCTCAACCTGGCCGTCGGCAAGCGCGGCTGCGGCGCCGATGCGCAGGGCACGCTGCACCGCTCGGAATTCGGCATGCAGACCGGCGTCCCCTTCATCGGCGACGAGGTTCGCCTGCGCATCCAGGTCGAGGCTTATCCGCCGCCCTGACGGCGCCGGTTACACTAAAGTCGGGCGCTATCTGTCTGTTTCTGCGAAAATAGCACCCCCATTTTTGCCGTCCGGAAACCCATGCCTCCCCATCCCGCCATCGCCAGCACCGCCGAGATCGTCGCCGAACTCAAGGCCGGTCGCATGGTCATCCTGGTCGATGAAGAAGACCGCGAAAACGAGGGCGACCTCGTCATGGCCGCAGAATTCATCACGCCCGAAGCCATCAACTTCATGGCCAAACACGGCCGTGGCCTGGTCTGCCTGACGCTGACCGAAGCCCGCTGCAAANAGCTGGGCCTTGTGCAGATGGCGCGCAACAACAAGACCCAGTACGGTACCGCCTTCACCGTTTCCATCGAAGCCGCAGAGGGCGTCACCACCGGCATCTCGGCCGCCGACCGGGCGCGCACCATTCAGGTCGCCGTCGCCCGGCATTCGACCGCCGACGACATCGTGCAGCCCGGCCACGTCTTCCCGATCACCGCCCGCGAAGGCGGCGTGCTGGTCCGCGCCGGGCACACCGAAGCCGGCTGCGACCTGGCCGGGCTCGCCGGTCTGGAGCCGGCCTCGGTCATCTGCGAAATCATGAACGACGACGGCACCATGGCCCGCCTGCCGGAACTGATCGAGTTCGCCAAGGAACACGGCCTGAAGATCGGCACCATCGCCGACCTGATCCATTACCGCGCCGGCGCCGAAACGCTGGTCGAGCGCGTCACCAGCAAGACGGTCGCCACCGTCCATGGCGAATTTACCCTGCATGCCTATGTCGACCGCGCCAGCGGCTCCACGCATCTGGCGCTGGTCAAGGGCACGATCCCGGCCGACGGTGAAACGCTGGTGCGCGTCCATGAACCGCTGTCGGTGCTCGATTTCATCGACCCGGCGAGCAAGCCGCAGTCCTTCTCGATCGCCGAAGCGCAGGCAGCGCTGGCCAAGAACGGCCACGGCGTCATGGTCCTCATGCACCGCCCGGAAGACGGCGAGGCTCTGCTCAGCCGCCTGACCGGCACCGTCCCCAGCGCCCCCAAGAAATGGGATCCGCGCACCTACGGCATCGGCGCCCAGATCCTGCGCGATCTCGGCGTCAGCAAGATGCGCCTGCTCTCCAGCCCGCGCAAGATGCCCTCCATGACCGGTTTCGGCCTCGAAGTCACCGGTTTCGTCACCTCGCCCGCGGAGCTTTGAATCATGTCGCGCTTTGACAATATCTTCGAATACGACAACAACCTGAACGGCACCGGCCTGAAGATCGGCATCGTGATGAGCCGTTTCAACCTGCCCGTCTGCGAAGGCCTGCTCTCCGCCTGCGTCGCCGAACTCAAGCGGCTCGGCGTCGCCGATGCCGACATGACCATCGCCAACGTGCCGGGCGCGCTGGAAATCCCGCTGGTGCTGCAGACCATGGCGCAAAGCGGCAGCTTCGACGCACTGGTCGCCCTCGGTGCGGTCATTCGCGGCGAAACCTACCATTTCGAAGTCGTTTCCAACGATTCCTGCCGTGCCATCATGGAAGTTCAGCTCGATACCGGCGTCCCCATCGCCAACGGCATCCTGACCTGCGAAAGCGACGAACAGGCCGAAGTCCGCATGCAACCCAAGGGCGCCGATTGCGCCCAGGCCGCCGTCGAAATGGCCAACCTGCAGAAAGCCTTGCTCCAATGACCACTTTCCTTAGCGACACCGAGCACCCGGAAGAACCCAAGGCACCGCCCAAATCGGCCCGCCGCCGGGCGCGCGAATTCGTGCTGCAGNGCCTCTATCAGTGGCGCGTCGGCGGTGCCGACGAGGCCGCCATCGAAGCCTACGCGCCGGAAATGGAAGGCTTCGCCAAGGCCGACCGCGAATTCTTCGTCGGCACCCTGCGCGGCGTCATCGGCCAGGATCAGAAGCTCACCGAACAGATCTCGGCGCACATCGACCGCAGCTTCGGCGAACTGTCGCCGGTCGAAGCCTGCATCCTGATGCTGGGCAGTTTCGAGCTGATTAACCACCCGGAAACGCCGTACCGCGTCATCATCAACGAAGCCATCGAGCTGACCAAGGCTTTCGGCGGCACCGACGGCCACAAATACGTGAATGGCGTGCTCGACAAGGTCGCCGCCGCTGTGCGTCCGGACGAGGTCGCCGCCCGCAGGAAGGGCAAGTAAGGCAATGCCGGGCGCTCATGGTTAAAGAATTCGCGCTGATCGACAAGTACTTCGCCCGCGCCACTCCTTCGGCCATCCTCGGTCCCGGCGACGACTGCGCCCTGTTGCAGCCGTCGCCCGGCAAGCAGCTCGCCATCACCACCGACATGCTGGTCGCCGGCACGCATTTCCTGCCCGACACCGACCCCAGGAACCTCGGCTGGAAGGCGCTGGCCGTGAACATTTCCGACCTCGCCGCGATGGGCGCCACGCCGCGCTGGGCATTGCTCGCCGGCAGCCTGCCGACGGTCGACGAGGCGTGGATCGCCCGATTCGCCGAAGGCTTTTTCGCCTGCGCCGCCGAATACGGCGTCGAGGTGGTCGGCGGCGACACCACGCNNGGGCCGCTCAATCTGTGCATCACCGCGCTCGGCGAATGCGAACCCGGCCAGGCCNTGCGCCGCGACGGCGCCCACGCCGGCGACCTGGTCTGGGTTTCCGGCCGTCCCGGGCTGGCCAGCCTCGGCCTGGCCCAGTTGCAAGGCAGGATAGAACTGCCCACCCCGTGGAACCGCCTGTGCGTCGCCGCCCTCGAAAGCNCGCGCCCGCGCGTCGCGCTCGGCCAGGCGTTGGTCGGCGTGGCTTCCGCTGCGATAGACGTTTCCGACGGCCTGCTCGCCGACCTCGGTCATATTGCCGAACGCTCCGGCCTCGCCGCCGCCGTGCAACTCGTCCAGCTGCCGCACCTGAAGGAACTGGCCGGCAGCGGCGCCAGCTACGACGCCGATCTGCGGCGCCTCGCGCTCGAATGCCAGCTCACCGGCGGCGACGACTACGAACTCTGCTTCACCGCACCGCCCGCGCGCAGCCAGGCCATTGGCCAGATCGCCGCGCGCCTCGAACTGCCGCTCTGGTGCATCGGCAGCATGACCGCCGGGCCAACCGGCGCAGTGACGGTGTACGACCCAGACCACCAACCCATCGAATTCGCCCGACGAGGCTACGACCACTTTGGCTGAATCTCCCAGAACCACGCCCAGCGTCAAATTCCTGCTCGCCCACCCGGCGCATTTCATCGCCCTCGGCTGCGGCAGCGGCCTGGCGCCGAAGGCACCGNGCACCTTTGGCACGCTGTTCGCGTGGCTGAGCTTCAACGTCTTCCGGCCCTTCGCGGCGNATTTCGTGCTGCTCGGCCTGTTCGCCGCCGCCTACTTGCTCGGTATCTGGGTCATCGACAAGACCGGCCGCGCCATCGGCGACCCGGACCACGGCAGCATCGTCTGGGATGAAATCGTTCCCTTCTGGATCGTGCTGCTGCTGACGCCCGACACTTTCCTCTGGCAGGCCGTCGCTTTCGTGCTGTTCCGCTTCTTCGACATCACCAAGCCGCAGCCGGCCCGCTACTTCGACCAGCACGTCAAGAACGGCTTCGGCGTCATGGCCGACGACCTGGTCGCCGCCGGCTACACGCTGCTCTGCCTGGCGCTGCTGAAATTTGCCCTTTTCTGACGGTCGACCGCAACAGGCATAAAATACCGGCAATTCCATTCGCTTGGAGCTTTGCCATGAGTCACAAGCACGCCCACCTGATGCGCAGCATCTTCCAGGATCCGCCCAGCGCCAACATCCACTGGCGCGAAATCGAATCCCTGCTCCACCACCTCGGTGCCGACGTCGAACCTTCGCACGGCGCCCGCTTCAAGATCACCCTGAACAAGGTCGAAGCCTTCCTGCACCATCCGCACAACAGCAACACCTGCAGCAAGACGGACATCAAACAACTGCGCGAAGTGCTGACGCACGCCGGCATTACGCTGGCCGCCTACGAGTCCGGCAGTTATTGAGCGGGGGCCGCGGCCCGAGGACAAACGCAGCAGCCGCCTCGGCCAGCTCGTCGACCGACAGCGCGCCGTCAGGGCGATACCAGTGGCTGCAGCCATTGAGCATGCCGAACATCAGGAGCCGCAGCGGCGCCGCTGCCGAGGCGATGCGGCCGGCCCCGGCCAGTTCGTCCAGCGTCGCCTGCCACGGCGCCTGGTAGCGGTCGAAGGCTGCGGCGACCTCGGCGCGGTCGGCGGCACCTAGCGCCCGGCTTTCGTAAATCAGCATCGGCGAACGGCAATCGTCCTCGAGCAGGTTGCCGAGGTGGGTGCGTACCAGCACGCGCAAGCGCGTTTCCGGGTCGGCGATGCCGTCGACCGCGGCAAGCAGCCGGACGAGGCCGGAATCCAGCCCNTCGATCATCGCCGCCTTGAGCAATTCCTGCTTGCTGCGGAAATGGTAGAACGGGCTGCCGGCGCGCATGCCGACCGCTTCGGCGATGTCGCGCGTGGTCGTCGCGGCGAAGCCCTTGTCGACGAACAGGCGGGCCGCTGCACGCAGCAGTTCGCGGCGCCGGTTGGGCTCGAGACCGGGTTCGATTTTCGGCCGGGCCACCGTCAGAGCCCCGCAGCGACGCGCGTGCCCTGGTCGATGGCGCGCTTGGCGTCGAGCTCGGCGGCGACGTCGGCGCCGCCGATCAGCGTCACCGGGATGCCGGCCGCCTGTAGCGGCTCGAAGAGCTCGCGACGCGGCTCCTGGCCGGCGCAGACGACAACGGTGTCGACCGGCAGCGTTTTCGGCTCGCCATTGACCGTGATGTGCAGGCCGGCATCGTCGATGGCCTTGTAGTCGACACCGGCGATCATCGCAACGCCGCGCTTCTTGAGCAGCGTGCGGCGAATCCAGCCGGTGGTCTTGGCCAGNCCGTCGCCAACCTTGGAGGATTTCCGCTGGAGCAGGTAGACCCGGCGCGGCGCATCCTCGTCGACCGCCTGCTTGAGGCCGCCACGGCCGGCGTAGCTGCGGTCGATGCCCCACTCGGCATCGAAGCGCTCGGCCTCGCTGCGCCCATCGTGGGCATGGGTCAGGAATTCGCCGACGTCGAAGCCGATGCCGCCGGCGCCGACGATGGCGACCGACTGGCCGGCCACCTTGCGGCCTTCGATGACGTCGAGGTAGTTGGTCACCATCGGATGATCGATGCCTGGGATGGCCGGCTTCCTCGGCGTGATGCCGGTGGCGAGCACGACGTGGTCGAAGCCGGCGGTCTTTAGCGCAGCAGCGTCGACGCGGCGGTTGAGTTCGAGCTTGACGCCGGTCGTCTGGATGCGCCGGCCGAAATAACGCAGCGTCTCGTTGAAGTCCTCCTTGCCCGGAATCCGTTTGGCGATATTGAACTGGCCGCCGATGCGCTCGGCGGCGTCGAACAGCGTCACGTCATGGCCGCGCTCGGCGGCCGTCGTCGCACAAGCCATGCCGGCCGGGCCGGCACCGACCACGGCGACCTTCTTCGGCGCCCCGGTCTTGACGATCCTGAGCTCGGTCTCGTGGCAGGCGCGCGGGTTGACCAGACAGGAAGCCAGCTTGCCCTTGAAGATGTGGTCGAGGCAGGCCTGGTTGCAGGCGATGCAGGTATTGATCTCGTCGCCGCGGTTGGCCGCCGCCTTGTTGACGAAATCGGCGTCGGCCAGGAAGGGGCGGGCCATCGACACCATGTCGGCGCAACCGGAGGCGAGCACCTCCTCGGCCACTTCCGGGGTGTTGATGCGGTTGGTGGTGATCAGCGGAATCTTCACGGCGCCTTTGAGGCGCTGCGTGACCCAGGCGAAACCGGCGCGCGGGACCATCGTCGCGATGGTCGGGATACGCGCCTCGTGCCAGCCGATGCCGGTATTGATGAGGGTCGCGCCGGCCGCCTCGATGGCCTTGGCGAGTTGCACGACCTCGTCCCAGGTGCTGCCGCCCTCGACCAGATCGAGCATCGAGAGGCGGAAGATGATGATGAAATCGGCGCCGACCTTCGCCCGGGTCGCGCGGACGATCTCGACCGCGAAGCGGATGCGGTTCTCGAACGGCCCGCCCCATTCGTCGTCGCGGCGGTTGGTCTGCGGCGCGATGAACTGGTTGATCAGGTAGCCTTCGGAACCCATGATCTCGACGCCGTCGTAACCGGCCTGCTGGGCAAGGCGGGCGCAACGGGCGTAGTCGGCGATGGTCTTCCTGATGCCCCAGCGCGTCAGCGCGCGCGGCGTGAAGCGGTTGATCGGCGCGCGCAGCCTGGACGGCGCCACGCACAGCGGGTGGTAGCCGTAGCGACCGGTGTGCAGTATCTGCAGCGCGATCTTGCCGCCCTCGCGGTGCACCGCATCGGTCACCAGCCGGTGTTTCGCCACCTGCCACGGGAAGCTGAGCTGCGAACCGGCGTGATAGACGCGCCCGGAAAAGTTCGGTGCGAAGCCGCCGGTGACGATCAGGCCGACACCGCCGCGCGCCCGCTCGCCATANAAGGCGGCCATGCGCGCGAAGCCGTTCTTCTCTTCCTCGGGNCCGGTGTGCATCGACCCCATCAGGGTCCGGTTGCGCAGCGTCGTGAAGCCTAGATCGAGCGGTTCAAGCAAGTGCGGGTAGGGCGCGGTGGATTGCGTGTTCATGGGCTGTCTCCGAATTTCGATTAATTATTAAGCAAGCAAGCGCTTGGTTATTTTCAATCGACCTTCCGGAAATTGCAAGCCCAGGAAATGTACGCGTGACCGGAACGCGCTTGCCCTCGACGAAGCGGCTTCGAAATGAAAAAGGGCACTTCAAAAGAAGTGCCCCGATTCGTATCTGATTGGCGCGCCCGAGACGATTCGAACGTCCGACCCTTGCCTTCGGAGGGCAGATTTGACCTGTCCGGCCTCGTTCGCAATACGTACGCAAGCCCTGTGTAAGCATTGATTACAGTGGTTTTTGCGTTCACTCTCGTGCCGTGATATTATTTCCGTACTAAATCCGTACTGGCCAATCATGTCGAACATCACCTCTCGCTCAGCCCGAGCCACCCTCNCCCATCGCCGCGAACCGTATTGGGCACGAGTCGCAGCCGGGCAGTATGTCGGCTATCGCACCTCCGCCACCGGCGAGGGCAACTGGATTGCCCGCTTCCGGGCCGAGGACGGAAAGCAGCACTACCGGTCGCTGGGCCAGTTCGAAGACTACGACGGCGCCGTGGTAGCCGCCCGGATGCACTTCGAGCATGTCGAGCGCACCGACACCCCAAAGGTGCTGACCGTCGCCGAGGTATGCCGCGCTTACGTCGCGTGGCTCAGGGCCGCCGACCGCCAAGCTACCGCCACCGATGCCGAACTTCGCTTCAAGCGCCTCGTCTATGACGCCCCCTTCGGCAAGCACAGCATGGACAGGATCAGGAAAACCCATGTCGAGGCTTGGCTGCACGACCAGGCTGGTGAAGGCGGCCGGGCATCCAAGGACACCGCCAACCGCAACCTGCGTACCCTGCGGGCCGCGCTGAACCGGGCATACAAGGCCGGTGACGTGGCCAACAATCAGGCATGGCGAACCGTCACCCCTTTCGAGCGCACCACGACCCGCCGCGCCAACGCCTTCCTCGAGAAGAGCCAGATCGCCAAGCTGCTCGAACATGCCGACGACGATCTGGCCCGGCTGATCCGCGCCGCGCTGCACACCGGCGCCCGGCCCGGGGAACTGGCGAAGATGAAGGCTGGCGACTTCGACAAGCGGCTCGGACTGCTGCACTTCGACGGTAAGACCGGGGCACGGGATGTACCCATCAGCAATGCCGCCCGGACCTTCTTCGCCGAGGTTGGCAAGGACAAGCTGCCGACCGCACCCATGCTGACGTGCGACGGTAAAGCATGGGACACGGAAAGCTGGTGCGATGCGTTTGCCGAGGCCCGCACGGCGGCCGGGCTACCGGGCACGGTGAGCATGTACTCGCTCAGGCATACCGCCATCAGCAACATGCTGGCCAGCGGCTTGGGACTCTTCGACGTGGCCGAACTGACCGGCACCTCGGTCGAGATGATCTCGAAGCACTACGGCCACTTGGTCCGTGGCGCCGTGCAAGCCAAGCTCGACGCGATGGAGGCGCTGGCATGAAGCCCGACGAGTGCCCATCTTGGAATGCCCCGGGCGATCCTGACAGGGTGAAGCTGGGTGACACCGGCCGCCTCGCTGACGCCCGCCTTGCCTTCGCCGACGACCTGCCGCCCGAGATGCTGCTTGCGCTGTTCAAGGAGCAGCAGCAGGAGTTGGTGGCTGCGTCCGCCAAGTCGGCAGCGGGGGCGGGCAAGAACGCTGGAAAGAAGCGCACGCGCCCCGGTCGCCACTGCGGATCATGTTCAATGAACTCGGCGTCCGTTTGCGCCGCAGCCTCCCGCGCAGGGGGTTCGAAGCGACCGACACCCACATCGCCCGGGCCATGCTGCGGGAACTGCTCGAGAACTTCGAGCAGGGGTATTCAGAGATGCTGCCCGATGGCTTCGTCAGGGACATCCCCGAACTGGACCGCCGCCTCTACGCGGACCCACGTTTTCGCCTGGGTAACGAAGCTGGTGCGACCGTCCGTTTGTGCTCCCCGCATGGGGAGTCGGCGTAAATTCGCTGATTCGATACACCCTCGAAAAATAATGCTAGATGCCCTATCCATGCTGGTTTCCGGCCGTTTTGCTGACAACTAAGCCCCCTTATTTCTGGGGTCGGGTTGTAGGCTTCACCTCGTTGAACCAACACGAGGACCGAAGCAAATGACCCACCAACCCCGCTACCTCCGCGAAGCACATATCCGGGCCGAGAGCGGCATCCTGCCGATGGGCCGGACCAAGTTCAGGCAGATGATCGCTAAGGGCGAACTGCCCAAGCCGACGCTGCTTGTCGGCAAGTGCAGCTACTGGCTCGAGAGCGAGGTACTGGCAGCCATCGACCGCTTGGCCGAGCGGCAGCGCCAGACGCCGCCGACCCATGGCAACCTGAAGCACCAAACCGCCCCGCAGCAACCACCCAACGGTAAAGACCCGGGCGCTCTCGCACAGCGGCCGGGTCTTAGGTGTATCGCTCAACAGGTGATATATCATAGCACGTCGTTGATTTGCAAGGGAAATCCTGGTTCTTCCACACAGGAGAACCCAGCAATGAGCAACACCAACCAATACCGCCGCCCGACGGAAGCCGAGCTTGCTTTGGCCCGGCGCGACACCAACCGTTTCAGCTACCACCCGCCCATCACCCTCCCCGGCGGCATCGTCTGGGAACGCACCGCTTTCAAGCCCGAGATCACCTTCGGCCCCGGGTCTCAATTTCTCGGCTGCGACTTCGGCTGCAACACGACGATCGGCAACCGATCGGAACTGACCTACTGCACAACCCCGCGCAGCGACCTGACCCTGCGCATCGCTGACAACTGCACTGTCGATAGCAGCGTCTTCGGCGACGGTTTCTTCTCCGGCCGCATGTGTCGCTTTACTGAGTCTCGCTTCGGGCAATACAGCGACTTCGGCCCGCGCAACGTCTTCGAGAACTGCTCGTTTTCCAGCAAGACCCACATCGGTTTCAGGCCGACGTTCAAGGGTGCAAATCCCGGCGCCTACGAAACCATGCTCAAGGTCTCCGCGAAGCTGCGGCCACGGCTGATGCGCTGCTGGCCGCCATCCAGTCGCAGGAGGTGCAGGCATGACCGCCGTGACTGAACACATCAACGACAACGCCGAGAAGGCCGGCGGTAAGGTTGCGTCCGTGGCTCCGGGTGATGCTCAGGTATTCCCGACGCCCGCGGAGCCTGCGGCAAGCGATGCCGCCCCGTGCTGGGCGATTCTGACGAGCAGGAGCCGTGGATGCTCGAGGTCGGTCCGCAGGGGCAGGAGCAGCCGCAGGTTAAGGGAACCTGTGAGGCCACCCCTGTCAATGTCTCGTTCATCGAATACACTCGCCCGTGCAGCAAGCGAACCCGCGTGGTCGATGGCGCATGGGAGTCGCAGGCCGGCAAACGCTCGAACAAAGGCACCGCGATCGTGAAGCAGTTCGCCACCTTCGACGAGTTTGCCGACTTCCGCTTGAAGCGGAGCGCCAAGGTGATGCAGATGGTCGGCATGTTCTCCGCTGACCTGGACGGTGCGACCGTTCGCCACCGCTGGGCTGCCGAGGATGGCGAGATAACGGCCACCAAGGAATACCTGACCTTCCGAGCCGAGCCAGGCGTCGTTATCATCGACACCGACGTGAAGGGTGCCCACGAGGTCGCCGGCTTGTGGCCCGAGCAACCGAAGACGTGGCCCACCCTGAAGCCTTCCTCGCCGACCTCGAAGCGGCCCTGCCCGAGTTGAAGAGTTGCCCGGTTCTGGTCACCACCAGCACCAGCGGCGGCATGTTCGACAAGGACGGCAAGCCGCGCAAGGACGCCGACCCAGGATGGCACACCACGATCCCGGTAGCAGACATGACCGAGGCTCCCGCCATCCTCGACCGCCTGTTCAATCGCCTGCTGGCTGCCGGGCTCGGCTGGGGCTTCGTGTCGGGTTCGGGCGAAGTGCTGATCCGTTCCCCGCTGGACAAGGCGATGAAGACCGTCACCCAGCCGAACTACCTGTACCCCGACATCGACGACGAGATCGACCGGGTGCGCCTTGAATACCGGCGCGACGAAGGCAGCTATCTCAGCTTGGACACCCTTGCTTGGACCGAAGAGGCCGCGGCTGCGGCCCGCAAGGCGGTGGCCACGATCAAGACCAACCTCGGATCGGCGGCCAGCCAGCGCAAGGCGACCTATGAGAAGGTCACCGTCGAACGTGCCATCGGCAAAGGTCGTGACCCGGAAGCTGTAAGGCAGGCGTTGGTCAGGCTTCGCGCCGGCATCCTGACAGCCGACATGAGCGTGCTGCTTGACGACGGCACCGAGGTCTCGGTCGCCGACCTTCTGACCAACGGTGCTGAGTACGACGGGCGCCTGATGATGGACCCGCTCGAGCCCGACTACGACGGCGGGCGCCCGGTGGCTTTGTTCTTCTGGAACAACGGCACCCCGTCANTCAACAGCTTCGCCCATGAGAAGCACGCCTTCCGCCTGTGCTGGACCCGGGCCACCATGCCGGCGAGCTTGGACCACCAAGGCACCATCAAGGCGCTACGCCTGCTGTTCATCGATCCCTCGGAATACGAGGCAGTCCTGAAGGAACACGCACGCCGCCTCGGCACCACCAAGGACGCGCTGCGCGATGCTGTCGGCGGTACGGTCAAGGCGATGCTGAACGCGACCGCGGATAACGACTTCGGTGCCATCCCTGACGGCGAGGACAAGGTGGCTGCAGTGTATCGCCTGGGTGAGAAGCTGCCGTTGAATCTCTTTCCCCACCTCGGCGGCAGCGAAGAGCCCTACCCTTTGAAGACGACGGACAACATCCGTGCTCTCGCCACGCATTACGGGGTCGATCTACGCTACAACGCCATCACGAAGCGGATCGAAAGTCGCATTCACAGCGACCACGCTGAAGGGGCAAACACGGCACTTCTGGCCCACTTTAACGATCTCTGCCAGATCAACGGCATCTCCCAGAACGGGGGCATCGACAAGCTCATCGCCACGGTTGCCACGGGCAACGTCTGCAACCCGGTGACCGACTACCTGAGCAGTCTGGTATGGGATGGCCGGTCTCGTTTTGACGCTTTCGCCGACGCGCTCCACTCTTCAACCCCGACGGCGAGGATGGCCTTGCGGATGTGGTTACTGCAGTGCGTCGCCGCTGCCGACATGGCTTTGGTTGGCCGCAAGGCTGACGCGCGGCACCGTCAGGAATACTCCTCGNTGCCCGTTTTCCAATCGAAGCAGGGCGTCGGGAAGACCTCCGGGATCATCGGCGTGGTTCCTCCGGTGCTGCGCAAGTACGTGCTCACGGGTCATCACCTCAGCGTGTCCAACAAGGATTCGGTCATCGAATGCACCTCTTACTGGATCGTCGAACTTGGCGAGGTCGGTACTACCTTCCGCAAGAGCGACCAGGAGGAGATCAAGAATTTCCTGAGCCGCCCATCGGACACCTACCGTGCCCCTTACGGCTACACCTCGGAGACCCACCCGCGCACCACCTCCTTCTGTGCCACAACCAACGCCGACACCATGCTGCAGGACATGACCGGCAACCGGCGCTACGCCNCTGTAGCTATCGAGGCGTGGCCGCAGTGGGGTCTGCAGGAAATCGAGCAGCTTTGGGCAGAGGCGTGGGAGCGTTATTGCAAAGGCGAGGCTTGGTATCCGACGGCCGAAGAGCAAGCCGCCCTCGAATCGGCAAACCGCGACTTTATCGACAAGNGGTACTACGTCGAGGCGCTCATGTCGATGTTCGATTGGGAGTCCGAGTTGTTTGACTCGATCAGGCAGACGCCGGTAGAGATTCACAAGCTTTTGACCAAGCGCGACTCGGCTACGCCGCAAGAAATGAACGCCCTTCGCGCGGCGCTCCGCCATCTCCATGCTTGTCAGCCCGGCAAGGTGACGAAGACGGTCCCCACCAAGCGCGGCGATCTTGTTGTCCATACAGACGGCGGCAAGAACTACGGCTGGGTTATGCCGCCGCTTCGCGTACGCCCATGTGCCGTTTTCGATGAGGAGGAAACCCGCTGACAGTTCGGCCGTTGAAGAGCGGTGTTCATCACTTCACCTTCACTTCACCGGCCGAAACCATTGTCCCGTAAGGCTTTAAGGCAAAGGTGAAGTGGTGAAGTGTTATTTCTAAATCCTATTAGGAGAACTTGGGATGTGTATTCGGCTGACACAGCCGGATTTCAATCCATTACCGCCAGAGTCCCACTTCCCCCACTTCACACTTCACCTGCGCCGGCACCCGCGGCCCCGGCTCACTACACGTTGAGTTCTCCGGTGTGCTCGACCCGATGCGGTTTCCAGTTTCGATATTTCGGCCGGTTACCACGCGCCAGGACAATCAGATCACCCCTGAACTTGGCAAAATCTTCAGGATGCAGGCGCCACATCTTGCCGTCCGTAATACCGTACTTAACGCTCAGCACGTCGAGTATGGGCTGGGCACCGATGCGCTCTTGCAACCCTTCACCCGCCGCGCAAGCTCCGCATATCGAGCCTGATATTCGCGGTCCTGATACGGCGTCTTTGGCTCGAACGCTTCGAGATCACGAACGCACCGGACCATCCCGTAGATTTGCCTGGCATCGACAAAGGTGGGCGAAGTCGAACCCGATCCCGGTAGTTGGCCTGCGTGCAGGATGCCTTCCTTGATCCGGCGCTTGATGGCTGTCCGGCCACAGCCAAGAACTTTGCCGCCTGCGAGATTGTCATCAGTGCTGCCATTTTGTTTCCCCATCAAGTTGCCATTTGATTCATTCTAATACGAATGATTCTCATTAGTCATTGGTCTTTTGAATAGCGGCGCCCTTCCTCCGGCGCAACGCAACAACGGATGAATTTCCACTTCCGCACGGCATAAGGCATCATTCATCTCTTTCGTCACAAATCCCGCAGGCCGGCCAGCCACCGACCTCCCAGGCAAATCTGAGCACCCATGAGCGATCCCAACCTTTCCTCCTTCATCTGGTCTGTCGCCGACCTTCTGCGCGGCGACTACAAGCAATCCGAATACGGCAAGGTCATCCTCNCCTTCACCGTGTTGCGCCGCCTGGATTGCGTGCTGGAAGCCACCAAGCCTGCCGTAATTGCCGAGAAGGAAAAGCGAGAGGCCGCCGGCCTGAACCCCGAACCGTTCCTGCTGCGCACATCGAAGCAACTCTTCTACAACACCTCGCCGCTCGACCTGAAGAAGCTCATGGGCGACCAGGACCACATCGGCGAAAACTTGCGTGCCTACATGCAGGCGTTCTCGCCGGCCGTGCGGGATATTTTCGAGAGCTTCGAGTTCCACACCCAGATCGACAAGCTGGCCAAGTCCGGCCTGCTCTACCTCGTCACCGAGAAGTTCGCCAACATCGACCTCCATCCCGATGTCGTCAGCAATGCGCAGATGGGCGCCGTCTTCGAGGAACTGATCCGCAAGTTCGCGGAACTGTCGAACGAGACCGCCGGGGAGCACTTCACCCCGCGCGAGGTCATCCGGCTGATGGTCAATCTGCTCTTCATCGAAGACGACCAGGCGCTGACCAAGCCCGGTGTCGTCCGCTCGATCTACGACCCTACCGCCGGCACTGGCGGCATGTTGAGCGTGGCCGGGNAGCACCTGGCCAGCCTGAATCCCGACGCCCGGCTGGTCATGTACGGGCAGGAACTGAATCCCGAGTCCTACGCCATCTGCAAGGCCGACATGCTGATCAAGGGCCAGGACATCGCCAATATTATTTTCGGCAACACGCTCTCTGCCGACGGCCTGCTCGGCAAGCTCTTCGACTACATGCTCTCANATCCGCCCTTCGGCGTCGAGTGGAAGAAGATCGAAGCCATCATCCGCAAGGAATTCGAGCAGATGGGCTACAACGGCCGATTCGGCCCTGGCCTGCCGCGCGTCAGTGACGGGTCGCTACTCTTCCTGCTGCACCTGATCTCCAAGATGCGCCCGGCCGTCGATGGCGGCAGCCGCTTCGGCATCGTCCTCAATGGCTCCNCGCTCTTCACCGGCGGTGCCGGGTCAGGGNAAAGCGAGATACGCCGCTACGTGCTGGAAAATGACCTTGTGGAAGCCATCATCGGCCTGCCCACCGATATGTTCTACAACACCGGCATCAGCACCTACGTCTGGATCGTCAGCAATCGGAAGCCCGCCGCCCGCAAGGGCAAGGTGCAATTGATCGACGCCAGCGGTTTCTGGCAGAAGATGCGCAGANGCCTGGGCAGCAAGCGCAAGGAACTGAGCCCCGAGCATATCGACGACATCNCCCGCCTGTTCGGCGAGTTCGAGGAATCCACCCGCGATGGAGTTCCGATCAGCCGCATCTTCGACAACAAGGACTTCGGCTACCGCACCATCACCGTCGAGCGTCCCGAGCGCGACGCAGCCGGCCAGATCGTCCTTGGCAGCAAGGGCAAAGGCAAAGGCAAGCCGGTGCCGGATTCCAGCCTGCGCGACACCGAGAACGTCCCGCTCAACGAGGATGTGGAAACCTACTTCAAGCGCGAGGTGCTACCCCATGCGCCCGATGCCTGGATCGACCACGACAAGACCAAGGTCGGCTACGAAATCCCGTTCAACCGGCATTTCTACGTCTTCAAACCACCGCGCCCGCTGGCCGAGATCGATGCTGAATTGAAGGTAGTTACCGACCGCATTCTGACCATGATCGGCGGGCTGTCGAAATGAGTTTCCCGCGCTACCCGGAGTACAAGGACAGCGGCGTTGAGTGGCTGGGTAAGGTGCCGGCGCATTGGGAGGTGGTTCAGTTCAAGCAATTTGTGGATATTCAAAACGGTTCGGACCACAAGCACGTCGAACAGGCAGACGGTTACCCAGTCCTTGGGTCAGGTGGAACCTTTACGTATGCGTCAGATTTTCTGTATGACGGTGAATCCGTTCTTCTTGGCAGAAAGGGCACAATTGACAAGCCTCTACACATAACCGGTCGATTTTGGACCGTGGATACGATGTATTGGACCAAGATCAATCCTGGCACATCGGGGCGCTTTACCTACTATTCAGCCTTAACAATACCGTTCGACTACTATTCGACGAACACTGCGCTGCCAAGCATGACTAAGGGTGCGCTGAACAGCCACTTGGTCGTTCGCCCACCTCTCCCTGAACAAACCGCGATCGCCGCCTTCCTTGACCGCGAAACCGCCAAGATTGACGAACTGGTGGCCGAGCAGCGGCGGCTGATGGAACTACTGAAGGAANAACGCCAGGCCATCATCTCCCACGCCGTTACGAAAGGCTTGAATCCCGACGCCNCCATGAAGCCTTCCGGGATCGAATGGTTGGGGGAGGTGCCGGCGCATTGGGAGGTAAAACGGCTTAAGCACATATCGCCATTTATCACGGTCGGAATCGTCGTCAATCCCAGTACATTCCTTGCAGAAGATGGATTTCCATTCATCTATGGCGGTGACATTCGAGAAGGTATTATTGATTGGGAAAACTCACGCCGAATTGACCCAAAGTCAAGCGAAGAAAATNTCAAAACGCGACTCAACGCTGGCGACATCCTAACGGTCAGAGTTGGTGCGCCAGGCATCAGCGCTGTTGTCCCACCTGAATGCGAAGGCGGGAACTGTGCATCCGTAATGCTAACTCGCCAAGGTCCATTCAATTCGCACTGGCTGTGCTACGCAATGAATACTCGGGTGGTTCGCTATCAAGTCGAAGTCGTCCAATACGGTGCTGCTCAAGAGCAGTTCAACATAAGCCACGCAGTTAATTTCTGGATACCAACACCGTCCCGTGCAGAGCAAGATGAAATTGCCGACTTCCTAGCCTGCGAAACGAGAAACTTCGACGCCCTCACCGTCGAAGCCCAACGCGCCATCGACCTCCTGCAAGAACGCCGCAGCGCCCTTATTTCCGCCGCCGTGACAGGCCAGATCAAAGTTTCAGATATTCCGTTTGGAGACATTTCATGAGCCGCACTTTGGTTGCTCAAGAACAACAGTTGTACAAGATTTTCAGTGATGACTATGTTTTCACCATTCCTGGTTATCAACGGCCCTATTCCTGGACAACCGAACAGGCAGGCGAACTGATCGACGACTTGTATGGCTTTATGCGCAGCACGGATAGGGCAATTGGCGATATGCCTCCGTATTTCCTGGGTAGCATCGTCCTCATCAAGACAGAGGCTCTTCCTCCAACCATAGTAGTTGATGGTCAGCAGCGACTGACGACAATTACTCTGCTCTTGTCGGCCATTCGATCACAAATCGACGACCCCAACGCCCGAAAGGGCATCTCCGAACTGATATACGAGCAAGGCAGCATAATCCTCAATACTGGTCATCATTACCGACTGACCTTGCGGGAAAGGGACAAGGATNTTNTCCGCACCTACGTTCAGCACGAAGACGGCATCGACAGGCTGGTGTCCTTAAATGACAAATTGCCAGACAGCCAGAACAATCTGCGTGAGAACGCTCGGCTTNTTGTGAATCGACTGGCCGGCATTTCTCAAGAAGATCGATTGCTTCTTGCCCAGTTTATTGCAACTCGCTGTTATTTAGTAACGGTATGCACTCCAGATTTGGAGTCCGCTTATCGAATCTTCGATGTGCTGAACAGTCGAGGCCTAGACCTCAGTGCCACCGATATTTTGAAAGCAGAAATCATTGGAAAGATTGGCGCCGATAAACGCGATGAACTCACGGAGATTTGGGAAGGCATCGAAGACGATCTGGGTCGAGAGGATTTCGGCAATCTCTTCAGTCACATTCGCATGATCTATCGCAAGGCAAAGCCACAAGGGACTCTGCTCAAAGAGTTTCGTGAGCACGTCAAGTTTGCCAGACCAGAGGACTTTATCAATGGCACGCTGTCTCCTATGGCGATTGCTTACGAGGAAATCTCCGATGCGGCATACACAAGCCAACAAAGTGCAGAAGCGATTAATACCCATTTATATTGGCTCAATCGAATCGAGTTCAAAGACTGGATGCCTGCTGCTCTGGCATTCATGTCTCGCCACCGTAATGACCCGGCGAAGGCTTTGAATNTTTTCCGTGATCTAGAACGCTTGGTTTATTCCATGCTGATTCGCCGCTTGGGTGTAAATGAACGCATCGAGCGATGCTCACGACTGACAACAGCGATTGAAGGCGGAGACGATCTTTGGGCCGACAATTCTCCACTGATGGTTTCCNCCCATGAGCAATGGAAAACCCACGAGGCGTTGAATGGGCCGTTGTACCTTACACACTCGGCTCGTGCATTGTCTGTCCTACTACTACGCTTGGACTCCTTGGTATCGGGTGGTGGGGCAAGCTACAACTTCGACACTGTAACGGTGGAGCATGTCCTGCCACAAAACCCTCAGCCGGGAAGTACTTGGCTAACTTGGTTCCCTGATCCAATGCAGCGGACAAACTGTGTTCATCGCCTAGGTAATCTCGCACTTCTGACTCGCAAGAAGAACAGTTCGGCTAACAACTACGACTTCGACAAGAAANAAGCCGCTTATTTCACCAAAGGGNGAGTGTCTCCATTCGCGCTCACAACTCAAGTGCTGCAACATGCTGAATGGTCGTTGAATGTAATCGAGTTGCGACAAACAACCTTGTTGGCGATTCTTGAAAGCCATTTGGCTCTGCAGAAAAGGCAAGACCCGGCTACGGCGATTACAAATTCAACAGCGCCTTCAGCTATCGGTGCTAGTTCGCCATGAGCCTTCACAAAGAAATCAGCTTCGAGACCGAGATTTGCCAGTACCTCGCTGACCACGACTGGTTCTACGCTGAAGGTGACGCGGCGGCCTACGACCGCGCTCGGGCAATCTTCCCGGCCGACGTACTGGCTTGGGTGCAAGCTACTCAGCCCAAGGCGTGGGAGACACTGACCAAGAACCACGGCACGCAGGCTGCGGAAACGCTGCTGAACCGACTGCGCGATCAATTGNAGCAGCGTGGCACGCTCGATGTGCTGCGCCACGGCATCGAACTGCTCGGCCTGAAACAACCGCTGAAGTTGGCCGAGTTCAAGCCAGCGCTGGCCATCAATGCCGACATCCTTGCCCGTTACGCGGCGAACCGGCTGCGGGTGATCCGCCAGGTCCGCTATTCCCTGCACAACGAGAACAGCATCGACCTCGTGCTCTTCCTCAACGGCNTGCCGGTGGCCACGACCGAACTCAAGACCGATTTTACCCAGAGCATTGGCGACGCCATCGACCAGTACCGCTTCGACCGCTTGCCCAAACCCAAGGGCCAAGTCACTGAACCCCTGCTCTCGTTCCCGCGCGGTGCGCTGGTGCATTTCGCCGTGAGCAACACCGAGGTCCATATGGTGACCAAGCTGGCGGGTCCGGCCACGGTCTTTCTGCCCTTCAACCAGGGCAACGATGGTGGCGCCGGCAACCCGGTCAATCCGCAAGGTGGCCACCGCACCGCCTACCTCTGGGAAAAGGTCTGGGCGCGTGATAGCTGGCTGGAAATCATCGGCCGCTACCTGATCGCGCAGCGCGACAAGAAGAAGCAGATCGAGAAAATTATCTTCCCGCGCTACCATCAACTCGACGTAACCCGCGACATTCAAGTTGCCGTGTTCAAGGATGGCCCCGGTGGCAAGTACCTGATCCAGCACTCGGCCGGTTCGGGCAAGACCAACTCGATCGCCTGGACGGCGCACTTCCTGGCCGAGTTGCACGACGCACAGAACCAGAAGGTCTTCGATTCCGTGCTGGTCATCTCCGACCGCACCGTCATCGACTCGCAGCTTCAGGAAGCCCTCTTCGACTTCCAGCGTACCAGCGGCGTGGTGGCGACCATCACCAACAAGGACGGCAGCAAGAGTGCCAAACTCGCCGAGGCACTGTCCGGCGACAAGAAGATCGTCGTCTGTACTATCCAGACCTTCNCGTTCGCCATCGAAGCCGTGCGCGAACTGGCCGCCACCCAAGGCAAGCGTTTCGCGGTGATCGCCGACGAGGCTCACAGTTCCCAGACCGGCGAGGCGGCGGCCAAGTTGAAGGCCGTGCTGAGCCAGGAAGAACTGGCTGAATTCAACGATGGCGGTGAGGTCAGCACCGAAGACATTCTCGCGGCCCAGATTGCCGCACGCGCCAGCGACGCCGGCATCACCTACGTCGCCTTTACCGCAACCCCGAAGAACAAGACGCTGGAACTGTTCGGCACCCGCCCGGACCCGACGCAACCCGCCGGCCCCGGTAACCTGCCGGCGCCCTTCCACGTCTATTCGATGCGCCAGGCCATCGAGGAGAAGTTCATCCTCGACGTGCTACAGAACTACACCAGCTACAAACTGGCCTTCAAGCTGGCGCACGAAGGTGCCGACTACGATGAANAGGCCGTGGAGCGCAGCACGGCGCTCAAAGGCATTATGAGTTGGGTGCGCCTGCACNCCTACAACATCGCCCAGAAGGTGCAGATCGTCGTCGAGCACTTCCGCGAATACGTCGCCCCACTGCTCAGCGGCAAGGCGAAGGCGATGGTCGTGGTCGGCAGCCGGGTCGAAGCGGTACGCTGGCAACTGGCCATCGACAAATACATCAAGGAACATGGCTACAAGATCGGCACGCTGGTCGCCTTCTCCGGTGAGGTCAATGACAAGGAATCCGGCCCGGACGGTTTCACGGAGCATAGCCACGTCCTGAATCCGAACCTGAAAAGCCGCGATATCCGCGAAGCGTTCAAGGGCGACGAATACCAAATCCTGCTCGTCGCCAACAAGTTCCAGACCGGTTTCGATCAACCCTTGCTCTGTGGCATTTACGTCGATAAGCGATTGGCTGGCATTCAAGCCGTGCAGACCCTCTCCCGGCTCAACCGCGCCCACCCCGGCAAGGACACGACTTACGTGCTGGACTTCGTGAATGACCCCGAGGAAGTCCTTGCCGCCTTCAAGACCTATCACACGACCGCTGAACTGGCGGCCACGACTGATCCGAACCTCGTCTTTAACCTGCGTGCCAAGCTCGACGCTGCCGGCCACTACGACGACTTCGAGATCGACCGCGTAGTCGCGGTGGAGTTGAACCCGGACGCCAAGCAGAGCGAACTGGTCGCCGCCCTGGAGCCGGTGCGTGACCGCCTGATGAAACGCTACAAGGCTGCGCAGGAAGCCCTGAAGGCCGCGAAGGCAAAGCAGGACGACAAGGCCGCCGAGGACGCGCAGAACGAACTGAACGCACTGATCCTGTTCAAGAGCGACCTGGGCGCCTTCATCCGCCTCTACACCTTCCTGTCGCAGATATTTGAATACAACACCGCCATCGAGAAACGTGCGATCTTCTTCAAGCGGCTCCTGCCGCTACTGGAATTCGGCCGTGAGCGTGAAGGCATCGATCTCTCGAAGGTCGTCCTGACGCACCACCACCTGAAGAATCTCGGCAAGCAAGGTATGCCGCTCAACGAGGGTGAGAAGCCGCTGCTCGATCCGATTACAGAATCAGGCAGTGGTAGCGTGCAGGAAAAGGAAAAGGCGCTGCTCCGCGAAATCATCGAGAAGGTGAATGACCTCTTCGACGGCGAACTCACTGACCAGGACAAGCTGGTCTATGTCAATCACGTCATCAAGGGCAAGCTGCTGGAATCGGAAACACTGCAGCAGCAGGCGGCGAACAACTCCAAGGAGCAGTTCGCCAACTCCCCGGACCTCAAGACTGAACTGATGAACGCGATCATGGGCGCTCTCGACGCCCACACCGCGATGAGCACTCAGGCGCTGAACTCGACCACGGTGCAGAACGGGATGAAGGACATCCTCCTCAATCACTCGCGCCTATGGGAAACCCTGCGCGACCAGGCTGCTGGGCAGCGGCCGTCGGTGTGAAAGGTTGCAGAGGGTCAGAGGAAGTTGAGTGTGACCAGTAGTGATCGACCCCAAGCAGACACGCGCTCAATGTTGCCATTGGCATGTGCAGGGTGTAGTCTCCCGCATGTTTCTATCCACAACCCGCCGACGTTATTAGGGCATAACAAACAGTTTGGAGCGATGTGAATGTCTAAGATTTTTGATATAGAACACTTAAAACCAGTCTTTCGCCGAATCAACCGCAAACTGTCGCCGAATTACAGGCTTTCAATAATGCGGTTGAAGCTGAGCTAGATAAGCGGATTAGTCTGTTAAAGACCTACATTAATGGCAATATGCTTTTGAATCCTGATGCTATTGGAAAGATAAAAGCTGCAGAAATGGAGGTGCGCCATATTCGATGTATAGCTGATGAAATCGCTGGCTTCTGGGAAATTCCATTCCCGCTCTCAAAATACAACAATTCCAATGGTTCAAAATAAGCTTCGGATTTTTGAGCAGATTGCTTCATCTCTTCACAATATTGCCGGTGAATCGCCATGAATTTTGTGGCACTCGCCGATCGCTTTGAAGCACAGGACTGACGCAAACAAATATCCTTAACGTCGGCTGCAGAGGCCGACGCATTAGGCTAGGTCGCCCCCAGGACCTGAATCTAAAGCGGCATTTCCAATCACCGCTTCGAAATATAAGCGACCGGCGGGTTGTGGCCGACTCCCGCCAACCCTACTGCAGCGGCGTATCGCTTTCATCCAATGTCCCGCTCGACACTGTAGCCAGCACGCCGACAAACGCCTCGCTTCCTTCGCGCAGCAAGGCCAAGCTCTCACCGTCCAGATTTGCCTCTCCAAGAATTGTCTCGGCCATGTCAGCTTCCCGCGCCATCTTGAGCAAAGCATCGAGTTCGATGGCCAGTGCCTGACGAGCGATGGGGCCGCGCTCTTGAATCACGTCACGGATGACCCGGACGGCCGTACTCAGGGTGACATTCTCGGCATCGGTGGCTACCGGCTCAGCAGTAGGCAACTTGACCTCGACACCACGCTCCACAGGAACCCCACAGCAGGGCACAGCGGCCGATCGTCACCCTCCCGGAACCGCATCCTACGCACGGCCGAATAGACGCTCTGTGCGTTCGCGCCGGTGATCTTGATCGCCTCGTAGGTTGTCATCCGGGGATCAGCTTTCAAGAGCGCCAGTGCCTTCTGCACCAGCGGGTTCGACTTTCCTGCCATCGGGTCGCTCCTTGGGTTCAATGCCAGGTATTCTACCCGAAATTGCATACTATGCGATGCTATGCTAATGTATGCGTTCATCAATAGGAGAACCCCGAATCATGCTGCACCGAAATACCCACCTCTCCGGCCAGATCGACATCTCGCTCGACGGCCGCAACCTCAAGGCCGACATCGCCGGTCACGGCTTCGGGATCACCGCCCCCGACATTCGCAGCGACACCGATCACGAAATTCTCGGATGGGTGGCCCTTGCAGCTTGGCCTTGCCTGCACAAGAACATCGAGCACGCCCTGCCCGAAGAAGTCCGCAAGGCAAGTCTCATCTTGAGCCGCTGGGTGCAGGACGGGTGCCTGCTCTCTACGGGCGGCCCGAAATGACCACGGGTGGCTGGCTTGCCGTGGCGGGGGTCTGCTCTGAGCCGCAAACACCTTGGTTGATGTCCTGACCTCGCCGTGTGGCGATCGTCGCTCAGCGGGGCTTGGCGAGATGTGCTAAAAACTGAGCACATCTGCCCGTCACACCGTCACGTCAAGATGTAACAATTTCCAAATTCTGTTTTGGAAAATTTCGCCGGGACCTTTTCGATCCTGCAGCGGTTAATGCCGTTTGCATTAAAGCACTTTTTCAAAAGCGTGGTCGCCACATGCGCCCCACCCTATGCAATCCGATCGTGCGGCCAGCGGGGGCGTGGGGTCCGGTTCGGGTACGGTCGAGCAGGCCGGGGTGGTCGGGCATTATCCACAGCGACGAGCATTGACAGGGTGAGGTCCGGCAGGCCAAGTCGAAGTATGAGCGCACGCACACGACCACCGAGTACCGAGCAGCACTTGACCATCATCACCGAACTCGATCGACTGGCCGATGCGGCTGACCGCCTGCTTGCCGCGCAGCCAACGTCGCTGGTCCGCGACTTCTGCCGCATCGTGCTGAGCCGGACCATGAGGCTGCCGCCCCAGCGACGACCACCGCGGCCAACCTGCGCATCGAGCACCTGCGCCGCGAGACCAACCGCCTCTGCTTGGCTATGCCTTTGCCGACGGACCCGGTGGCCCTGAGCCACGACCTTGAAGCGGCACTGTGCGAATCTGCCCGACTGCAGACGCTGGCCACCTGCGGCGAGTCGATCGACACTGCGGCGGTCGTCTATGCCCGGCACCGGGTCGAGGTGTTCGCGGCCAAGATGGCGGGGTCAGCCGACCCCAAATTTCCGTAAAGATTTCCGTACAGGGCCGGCAATGTGAGTAACCACTCACCAGCCAAGCCCCGCGGTTGCTAAAAGTAGATGGCGCGCCCGAGACGATTCGAACGTCCGACCCTTGCCTTCGGAGGGCAATACTCTATCCAGCTGAGCTACGGGCGCGCGGGAGCCGGGATTCTACCGCCTGCGCCGGTTGGCGTCAATCTATCCGGCGCGCAACGGTTCTAGTCGAAGAAGGTGCCCGCCGCCTCGTAGCGCTCGGCGTAATATCGGTCGCTCAGGCGGTCGATGCGCACCTTGCCGTTGGTGGCCGGCGCATGGACGAAGCGGGCATCGCCGATGTAGATGCCGACGTGCGAGTACGAGCGATTGAGGGTGTTGAAGAAGACGAGGTCGCCGGGGCGCAAATACGCGCGATCGATAGGGCGCATGATGCGCGCGATGTCGGCAGCGCTGCCCTTGACCTTGAGACCGGCGGCCTGGCCGTAGATGTAGCTGACCATGCCGCTGCAGTCGAGCCCGGCTTCGGGGTTTTGCCGCCGAAACGGTAGCCTGTGTCGATCAGGCCGAGCGCGTAGAGCGCGACCTCGTTGCCCTTCTCGCTGACCGGCAGGGGCGCTATAGTGCCTGCCGACGCGCCCGGGCGCGGTGCGGGACTGCCACAGGCAGCGAGCACGACGGCTGTGGCGGCAACGGAAAGCAGCACGGACAGGCGCATGTTTAAGGTTTTTTCTTCAAAGAGCTTATAACTTACCGTTTTTACAGGATTTTTCAAGTCTATGCGAATCAAGAACCCGGCCCTGTTGCGGTCGACTGNNTCTTTGGGCGGAAATTGGATTTCGGCCGATGGCGGCTCCACACTGGCCGTTCGCGACCCGGCGACTGGCGCCGTTTTGGCCGAGGTACCCGATTGCGGTGCGACTGAAACACAGCGCGCAATCGCCGCCGCCGACGCCGCGTTGCCGGCCTGGCGGGCGCTGACGGCGAAGCAACGCTCACAGTTGCTGCAACGCTGGTTCGCGCTGATCAACGAGAACGCCGACGATCTGGCGCAGCTGATTACCGCCGAGGGCGGCAAGCCGCTGGCCGAGGCCAAGGGCGAAGTCGCCTATGGTGCCTCCTTCGTCGAATGGTTCGCCGAGGAAGGCAAGCGTGCCTATGGCGAAACGATTCCGGCGACGCTGGCCGACAAGCGCCTGGTCGTGGTGAAGCAGCCGATTGGCGTCTGCGCGGCGATCACGCCGTGGAATTTCCCGCTCGCCATGATTACCCGCAAGGTGGCGCCGGCCCTGGCCGCCGGCTGCACCGTGGTCATCAAGCCGGCCGAACAGACCCCGCTGACAGCGCTGGCGCTGGCGGCACTGGCCGAGCAGGCGGGCTTTCCGGCCGGGGTGTTCAACGTGCTGACCGGCGACCCGGTGGCGATTGGCGGCGCGCTGACGGCCAGTCCCGTCGTGCGCAAGCTCTCGTTTACCGGCTCGACCGAAGTTGGGCGGCTGTTGATGGCGCAATCGGCGCCGACGATCAAGAAACTGTCGCTGGAACTTGGCGGCAACGCCCCGTTCATCGTTTTCGACGATGCCGATGTCGATGCGGCGGTGAATGGCGCGTTGATCGCCAAATACCGCAACACCGGCCAGACCTGCGTGTGCGCCAACCGCATCCTGGTGCAGGCGGGCGTTTACGAAGAATTCGCGNCAAAGCTGGCGGCCCGCGCGACCGGGCTGAAGGTCGGTGCCGGCACCGAGGACGGCGTGGCGCAAGGGCCGTTGATCGACGATGCCGCGCTAGCCAAGGTCGAGGCGCACGTGGCCGACGCGCTCGCCAAGGGCGCCCGTGCGCTGTGCGGCGGCGCCCGGCACGAACGCGGCGGCAATTTCTACCAGCCGACGGTACTGGCCGACGTGACCCCGGCGATGCGCGTCGCCCGCGAGGAAACCTTCGGCCCGGTGGCACCGCTGTTCCGCTTCACCACGGAGGCCGAGGCGGTGGCAATGGCCAACGACACCGAATTCGGCCTCGCCGCCTATTTCTATTCGCGCGACGTGGCGCGCTGCTGGCGCGTCGGCGAGGCGCTGGAATACGGCATGGTCGGCGTCAATACCGGGCTGATCTCGAACGAGGTGGCGCCTTTTGGCGGCATCAAGCAGTCCGGCCTCGGGCGCGAGGGCTCGAAGTACGGGATCGAGGACTATCTCGAAATCAAGTATCTCTGCTTCGACATCGCCGGGTGATTGGGCTTATAGACAGCCATGGCCAAGCTCGTCGCCTTCCTCGTCGTCGCGACCCTGCTTTCGCTGATCCTCGCGAAGATCTGGCAGCGGCTCGGCCGGCGGCACCGCGAGCAATTCATCGACAGCTACCCCTACCGCAAGTTTCTCGACCAGCGGCTGGCGGCACGGCGCCCCGAACTTTCGTCCGAGCAACGCGAGCAGGTGTTTGACGGGCTGCGCGACTATTTTCATCTTTGCAACGCCGCCGGCCAGCGCATGGTGGCGATGCCCTCGCAGGTGGTGGACGATGCCTGGCACGAGTTCATTCTCTTTACCCGCCAGTACGACCAGTTCTGCCGCAATGCCTTCGGGCGCTTCCTGCACCACGNNCCGGCCGAAGCGATGCCGACGCCGACCGCCGCCGGCAACGGCATCAAGCGCGCCTGGCGGCTGGCTTGCGCGCGCGAGAACATCGACCCGAAAAAGCCGGCCCGCCTGCCCCGGCTCTTTGCGNCTGGATGCGCTGCTGCTGATCGCCGCGGCTTCATCTACCAGCTCGACTGCATGGCGGCCGGGCATGCCGGCGCCGGCTATTGCGCCAGCCACATCGGCTGCGGCGGCGGGTGTTCCGGCGATTCCGGCGGCGCCGATGGTGACGGCGGCAGCGGCTGTGGCGGTGGATGCGGCGGCGACTGAGCGCTACCTCATTTGTGATAGACCCGGCTGCTGCCGGAAGAGCCGCCGTGACCCGATGGGTTGGCGACGTTGTCGAAGAGGTTCCAGCCCTGATGCTGGGCATAGCCGAAGATCATTAGCGCGAGCACGCCGGCTACCAGGTTGAATTTTCCGAACATCAGTCGTCTCCGTCAGACGAATCGCCGCTGCTGACCGGCGCATGGTCGCTCTCGGCCCAGCGGCTGGTCTCGAACGCCGCGCGGCGCATGAAGGCGAGAACCGGAAAGAGGGCGAGGAAGATCATCAGGATCCAGAAATTCGACCAGCCGGCGCCACCACTCCTGACCTCGATGGTGTCATGCACCGGCACCGGCTTTTCCGGAGCGATATCGGGGTCGACCGTCAGGTAGTAGGTGCCGGGCGGAATATTCAGGAACACGACCTCGTCGTCGCGACCACCCTCCGACCAGCTTTCGCCGCCATCCCTGCCGTAGTAGTAGGCAATTTCCCGCGTCGCCGGCCAGGCTTCCCCACTGGCCTTGTTGACCAGCATCAGGTCGAGGCCGATCCAGTTGTTGTCGAGCGAAGTATTGTTGCGCACGCTGATCTTGCGTGGCTTGCCGCCGATCTCGAATTCGCGGGTGACCAAGACATCCTCGGCCATCTGGGGCGAAAGAACGAAATCCTGCCGGAGCAGCAGGCGACCGCCCGCGATGTAGGTGAAGAAGACCTGCAGCACGATGGCGGCAAGTGCCAGTTTCCAGAACAGGCCGAAGACGCGGCGGCTGGTTTCCTGCCACGGATTCGGCTGGTTGGCGTGNACGCCGACCGGCGCGATCATGCGGCCGCTCAGCTTGAAGGCCTCGGCGATCGCTTCCGGGGCGACGTAGGTGGCGAGCGACCAGTTGAGATCCGCATCGGTCGACTCGCGCGACAGCATCAGNGGCGGCGCGACGTAATCGACCACCTGACAGGTTTCGCCGCGTCGCACGCGCCAGGTGAATTCGCCGGCGACCTGAATCACTTCGGCGACCGGCGTCGTCGCGAAATGGCGGAAGGACTGACCACCATAGCGCACATTGTCGACCATGATGATGCCGCTGGTGGTCGGCGGCTTGGAAAGGACGTCGACGATATTCCAGTGGCCGTCGTATTCGGTGAGCCAGCGGTAGGTGCCATTCTCGCCAGCCAGCAGGTATTCCCGCCAGTCGTAGGCGATGCCCTCGCTCTTGCTCTGGCGGACGAGAAAGCCGATGACCTCGACCGGCTTGCCTTCCAGCATGCCTTTGGTGCCTAGCGGGATGCGCGGCGCATACTTNTCGTCGCGCGCGCCGAGCGCGGCCGTCAGCACACGGTGCCTGGGATCGGCAGCGTCGATCACCGCACCGCACGTTGCACAGCCGACCGCCAGAATGTCTTTGGAGCGCGCCTGCAACGGNGCGCCGCAACTCGAACAGCGAAAGACCTGCGCTTCGACGGTCGCCGTCGGGATCGCCATGCCTTCGCGCAGGTTGGACATCTTCAGCGACTTGAAATTGACCGCTTCGCCAACGAAGAACAGNGGAGGCGTTTCGGAATAATCGAGGGTCGCGAAATTCGCCTGATTCCGGAGGTCGACCGCAACCACCGGGTAGCCGGCGCCGACCTTGAACGGCAATTCGCCCTGGCCGGCCACGCACTCGGCCTGTTCGATGTTGCTGACCGTCCATGTCTGGCTGGCCAGTACGAAACGCTGGCCGACCTTCAGCTCCACAAGCTTGGGCAGCCGATCCTCGACATACTGCGCGAAGGTGAGCACATACTCACCGCCGGCTTCCGACAGCCAGCCGGTACGCATGTCGTCGAACAGCAGATGCCATTCGTTCCATGTGCCCTGGTCGTACTTGACCTGGATGCGCCCGATCAGCGCGAAATGGACGCCCTTGTAACTGCCTTCGGCGCCCAGTTGCAGCGGCGAGCGATCCTCGACCAGCGCCGCCATCTTGCCGATGTCTTCGAGCGCCTGGTCGTGGCGGACCAGCGTGCTCTGGCAATACTCGCAGACGGCGAGGATCGACGACGCCGACTTGAAGACGACCGGCGCGCCGCAGGAAGGACAGGAGGCAGTCAGCGCCACTGGCTTGGGATCAACTCAGTTTTTGAGCAATTCCGCTTTCTTGGCGTCGAATTCGGCCTGGCTGAGAATGCCCTTTTCGACCAGCCCGTGCAGTTTTTCCAGCGTCGCGACGACTTCGTCGGCGGAGACCGGCGCCACCGCAGCCGGCGCGGCGCCCGCCACCGGCTGCATGGCCGAGGCCATCGCCTGCCCCATGACTTGCCCGAAACCGACCCCGGCGCCAAGGCCGACGCCCATGCCGGCCATGCCGCCCTCGTTCTTCGCCGCCTCGGGAATGGCATTGGCGACCTGGTACTGCGTGAAGCGGCCCATGTCGCCGATCATGTTCATGCCGATCTTCTGGTCGAGAATCTTCTGCAACTCTTCCGGCAGCGGNACGTTCTGCACCACCAGCGAATCGAGCGTCAGGCCGAATTCGGCGAACACCGGCTTCATCTTGAACATCATCGCCTGGCCGAACTCGTCCTGGTTGCCGGCCATGTCGACANNGGAAACGCCGGATTCGCCGAACAGGTCGGTCATGCCGGCGACCAGGCTGTTACGCAACTGGCCTTCGAGATCCTCGCGCGTATAGGTGTCGCGAGTGCCGGAAATCTTCTGGTAGAAGGTCTTGGCGTCGCTCAGGTGGTATGAGTAGATGCCGAAGGCCCGCATGCGGACGATGCCGAATTCCTTGTCGCGGATGGTGATCGGGTTCGGCGTGCCCCACTTCTGGTCGAGTTGGGTGCGCGTCGAGAAGAAGTGNACGTCGGACTTGAACGGNGATTCGAACAGCTTGTCCCAGTTCTTCAGGTAGGTCAGCACCGGCAACGTCTGCGTCGTAAGCTTGTACATGCCGGGCCCGAAGACATCGGCGACCGTACCCTCGTTCTGNAACAGGGCCAGCTGCGAATCGCGCACCGTGAGGCTGGCGCCATTCTGGATTTCCATTTCCTGCATCGGGAAACGCCAGGCCAGCGTGCCGTCGCCCGACTCCGTCCATTGCAGGATGTCGATGAATTGTTTCTTGATGAAGTCCATCAGGGCCATGATTGTCTCCTTGGAAAATCAGACGATGCAGCCGGCGTTGAGGATGCCGACGCCGATTGCCAGCGATGCGAGGAAAATTCCCGAGGCCAGCTTGCCCTGGGGAATGCTTTCGTTGAGGCGCGGCAGCGCGAGGCGGGCCGCGATGAAGGTCAGCAGTTGCACGACGGAAGCGACGACGCCCCAGCCGATCATCGCGTAGAGGTTATGGCTGACGGCGACCGCCACCGCGATAGGCAGCGCGAAACCGATCACCGCACCGCCCAGGCTAACGGCCGCCGCTTCGTTGCCCTGGCGGATCAGCGTCAGCTCGTTGTAGGGCGTGACCCGGACGTAAAGGGCGAGAAACACCAGCAGCAAAACGATGGCGGTGACGAAAAAGCTGGCGAAGGCTGGCAGATTGTTGACGACCGAATCGAACATGGCCCCTCCCGGAAGCTGACGAATTGACGCCAATTGTCGCCGCTAAGCGGGGTTTCTTCAACCGCCGTCTTTGCCAGCGGCATGCGAGGCCGATCCGCCGGGCGCCAGCCGCAGCAAGCCTTCGAGCACCAGATTGTCCACCGTNCGGTGAGGCAGCGTCAGGTGTGCGCCGATGACCCCTGCCGCGCCGCCGGAAAGCATGCACGAGGCGACTGGCCCCAGCCGCGCGCAAGCACGCTCGATGGCCCCGCATTGCGCTTCGATACAGCCCGAGATGATGGCATCGTCGGTGCAGCGCGGATGCGTCGCATAGTGACCGGCGGCCAGCGGCAAGGCCGCCGTGTCGCGCGCCAGCGAACGGCGCATCAGTTCGAGGCCGGGCAGGATCAGGCCGCCGAGAAAGCGGCCGTCGCCATCCAGCGTATCGACGGTCGTCGCCGTGCCGGCCATGACGACGATGCATGGCCCGGCGCTCATGCCCCGGGCGCCGATCAGCGCACACCAGCGGTCGACGCCGAGTCGCGCCGGGTCTGCATATAGATTGGTCACGCCAGCGGCGACGGCCGTCGCTTCGACTTCATAGAGCACCGTCGCCCAAGGGGCCAGCGCCTCGCGGATCGCGGCGGCCGCGCCAGCACCGGCGACGTTGGCCAGCATCACGCAGTCCGGCATCGGCAGGCGTTGGGGCAATTCGGCCATTTTTGCCCTATTTTCATGGTCGACCGCAACAGCCTCCTGCCAGCGGCCCTCGCCATGCAGCCCCCATTTGATGCGGCTGTTGCCGCTGTCAATACAAAGGATCATGCGCGGCGCAGGCTGAGGTCGCCGGACAGGATGCGCTGCACGCCGGCAGCAGTTTCGAGCAGCAGCGCGCCGTCGTCGTCGGCGCCGAGACAGGTGCCGACCAGGGGCTGGGCGTCGTCAGCCAGGATTTGCACCGGCAATCCCTGCCAGGCATTGCGCCGCCCCCATTCGGATTCGAGCCCGGAAAAACCGTCGACCGCAAACGCATCCAGCACCTCGACCAGAGCGACCAGTATTGCGCCCAGCACGACAGGGCGGTCCGGCAGATGGGTCAATGCCTGCGCCAAACCGGCGGCCGGCTGCGGCAAATCGGCGTCGGGCGCTTGCAGGTTGAGGCCGATGCCGATGATCGCCTGCGTGCCGCGCCGGTCGCTTGCCAGTTCGACAAGGATGCCCGCCAGCTTGGCGAAATCGCCATCGCGTTCGAGCAGGACGTCGTTCGGCCATTTGAGGCGGACGCCCCGGGCGCCGAGATTCTCGAGCGCCCGCGCCAGCGCGACCCCNACGGCGAGCGACAGCCCGGACAACCGGCCCGGCGGGCCGCTGAATCGCCAGAGCAGCGAGAAAGTCAGGCTGCCTGCGGGTGCCGACAGCCAAGTCCGGCCGCGCCGCCCGCGCCCNGCCGTCTGGCGATCGGCGACGACCACCATGCCGGCCGGCGCGCCNCTTTCAGCGCGGCGCGCCAGTTCGCTGCTGGTCGAATCGCATTCATCCAGCGCATCGACGTCGAAACGCCCGGCCAGCAAACCGAGCCGGGCTTTCAACAGGGTGGGATCGAGCAGTACCATGCGGCGGATTCTACTCCGCCGCGTGCTCCTTGCTGCCGTCGATGCCGAGTTCGGCGATCTTGCGGGTGATCGTGTTGCGACCGATGCCCAGCGCCTGCGCGGCCTCGATACGCCGGCCGCCGGTGCGCGCCAGGGCACGGGAAATCAGGATGCGCTCGAAGACCTGCGAGAGCCTGCCATGGACATCGCCTATGCCCGACGCCAGCATGCGGTCGACTTCNCCTTCCAGGCCGGTTTCCCAGTCGGTCGCCATCGTCGTTGGCGCGACCTCGCGCAGCTCCGCCGGCAGGTCGCCAATTTCGACCTGTTGACCCGGCGCCATCACGGTCAGCCAGTGGCAGAGGTTTTCCAATTGCCGGACATTGCCCTGAAAATCGAGCCCGCTCAGGTACTTGAGCGCCGCATCCGACAGGCGCTTGGCTTCGACGCCGAGTTCGCGGGCACTTTTCTGCAGGAAGTGGCGGGTCAGCAGCGGAATGTCCTCATGCCTTTCGCGCAGCGCCGGCAGGCGGATGCGGATGACGTTGAGGCGGTGAAAGAGGTCTTCACGGAACAATCCTTCCTTTACCCGCATTTCGAGGTTCTGGTGGGTCGCGGCGATGACCCGGACATTGGCCTTGATCGGCGAATGCCCACCGACGCGGTAGTAATAGCCATCGGAAAGCACGCGCAGCAGGCGGGTCTGCAACTCGGAAGGCATGTCGCCGATTTCATCCAGGAACAAGGTGCCGCCCTCGGCCTGCTCGAACCGTCCCCGGCGTTGCGTCTGGGCGCCGGTGAAGGCGCCACGCTCGTGGCCGAACAGCTCGGACTCGAGGAGGTCTTTGGGAATCGCCGCCGTATTGATGGCGATGAAGGGCTTGTCGGCACGGGGGCTGTGGCGGTGCAGGGCGCGTGCGACCAGTTCCTTGCCGCTGCCCGACTCGCCGGTGATCAGCACGGTGGCATGCGAAAGCGCCAGACGGCCGATGGCGCGGAAGACCTCCTGCATCGCCGGTGCCTGGCCGAGAATCTCCGGCACCAGGCGCTCTTCCTCTTTTGCACCGATTTGGTGCATCGATTCGTCGATCGCCCGCCGGATCAGTTCGACGGCCTGATCGACGTCGAAGGGTTTGGGCAGGTATTCGAAGGCGCCCCCNTGGAAGGCGGCAACTGCGCTCTCCAGATCGGAATAGGCGGTCATGATGATGACCGGAACGCTGGGAAAGCGGGTCTTGACCTCCTGCAACAGTTCGAGGCCCGACTGGCCCGGCATGCGGATGTCGGACATCAAGACCTGCGGNGGTTCGGCGCCCTGTTCCAGCTGCGAAATGGCCTCGCTGGCCGAGGCGAAACTCTTGAAGGGGATGCCCTCGCGGGACAGGGTCTTCTCNAGAACCCAACGGATGGAACGGTCGTCATCCACGACCCAGACCGGTTTCATGATTTTTGGCTCATCTTGTCATTAGCAACGGGAAAATGACAAGCAAGAGTCAGGCCTGTTCAACCGGCAGACGAATGGTGAAAATGGTATTGCCCGGCTGGCTGACACAATCGATGGTGCCGTGGTGGTGCTGCACGAAATTCTGGGCAATCGTCAGCCCCAGCCCGCTGCCGCCCTCGCGCCCGGAAACCAGCGGGTAGAACATGCGCTCGCGAACCGATTCCGGAATACCCGGGCCATTATCGATAACCTTGATCTCGAGCGCCAGCCGGTAGCGTTTCTTGGCCAGCGTGACCTGACGCAACACCCGCGTACGGAGCACGATCTCGCCCTCGCCGTGCATCGCCTGCGCCGCATTGCGCGCGATATTGAGCACCGCCTGAATGAGTTGCTCGCGGTCGCCGACCAGTTCCGGCAGGCTGGTGTCGTAGTCGCGGCGCATCGACAGCGAGCCGGGAAACTCCGCCGTCAACAGGCTGCGCACGCGCTCCAGGATTTCATGGATATTGACCGTCGTCGGCAGCATCGCCCGGTGCGGCGTCAGCAAGCGCTGCATCAGGTCCTGCAGGCGGTCGGCTTCCTTGATGATGACCTGTGTGTACTCCTTGAGCGACGGGTTGCTCAGCTCGTGTTCGAGCAGCTGCGCGGCGCCGCGAATGCCGCCGAGCGGGTTCTTGATCTCGTGCGCCAGGTTGCGGATCAGCTCGCGGCTGGCCTTCTGCTGCTCGATCAGGCGCTCCTCGCGGGTTGCCGCCAGCTGGTGTTCAATCGGCTGCAATTCCAGCAACAGGCGCACGCCCGCCGCAATTTCCGGGCGCAACGGCGTTACCGTGCAGTTGATGTGCAGCACTTCGCCGTCGCCGCGCTTCAACTCGATGTTCTGGCCGGTATAGCCCCAGTTGTTGTTCAGCGCGTTGTCGAGCGCCCCCTGCAGCGTCGCGGAGCAGGTGCACATGGCCGACAGCGGCTTGCCGGTGACCGCGCGCAAGTTGACGGCGAGCAGGTTCTCACCGGCCGGGTTGATGTAGCGCAACACCAGACCTTCGTCGAGCAGAAGTACGGTCGAAGCGAGAAAGTCCAGTCCGTAGAAGGCGGCCAGCGTGCTGTTCATGGCCGCTATTGTAGCGACTCCCGCACCGGGGCGTCGCGCCTATTGCGTTACTGACCGATCGTTCATTATCATTGCCGGATTATTCCCCGCCGCCGCCACGTGATGCCTCCCCGCCCGTTTGCTCCCTTCTTTGCCGCCTGTCTCGCGCTCGGGCTGGGTGCCTGCAGCCGCAGCGAGGCGCCGGCACCGGCCGCGCCGACAGTGCTGGTGCAGCCAGCCCGCACAGGCGACGCCGGGCAAGCGATCTACACCGGCGAAGTGCGCGNNCGCTACGAAGCCGATCTCGCCTTTCGGGTCGGCGGCAAGATCGCGGCACGCCTCGTCGATAGCGGCATGGCCGTCAAGGCCGGACAGGCGCTGGCCCGGCTCGATCCGGCCGACCTGCAACTCTCCCGCCAGGCAGCCGCGGCCCAGGTCGCCGCCGCCGAAAGCGAATTCACCACCGCCGCCAGCGAACGCGAGCGCTATGCCGGCTTGCTGGAAAAGCGTTTCGTCAGCCAGGCGGCGTTCGATGCCAAGGAAAATGCCTATCGCAGCGCCAAGGCACGGCTCGAGCAAGCACAGGCGCAAAGCCAGATCAGCGGCAATCAGGCGACTTACGGAACACTCGCGGCCGAACACGACGGCGTGATTACTGCCGTGCTGGCCGATGCTGGCCAGGTCGTCAGCGCCGGCCAGGTGGTTTTCCGGCTGGCACGCCCGCAAGAANAGGAGGTGGCGATCGCCGTACCGGAGAGCCGTCTGGCCGAACTGAAGGCGGCACCAGAGATCGCCGTGAATCTGTGGGCCCAGCCCGAAGTCTTCCTGAAAGGCGAACTGCGCGAACTGGCGGCGGCCGCCGACCCGGCGACGCGCACTTACGCGGCGCGCATTCGTATCGTGGCCCCGCCACCCTCCGTCGAACTCGGCATGACGGCGCGCGTGATTCTCGGGACAGGCAGCGCCTCGCCGATCATGGTGCCGCTGGCGGCAGTCGTCGACAATGGCAAAGGATCGGAGGTATGGATCGTCCAAGATGGAAAGCGACGCCGCGCGCCGNTGACGGTCGAGCGTTTCCGCGAAGATGGCGCCGTCCTCGCCAGCGGGCTGCAGCCCGGCGAACTGGTGATCCTCAGCGGCCAGCGGCGACTGACCGCTGGCCAGAGCGTCCAGGTTCAACAAGCGGCCCCACCCGAGCGCCAGCATTGACGTGACCCAGCGCTTCAACCTTTCCGACTGGACGCTGCACCACCGCACCCTGGTCGGCTTTCTGCTGGCCGTGGTCGCGATCATGGGCGTTTTCGCCTATGGCCGCCTGAGCCAGGCCGAAGACCCGCCCTTCACCTTCAAGCTGATGGTCATCCGCAGCTTCTGGCCGGGCGCCACTGCCGCCCAGGTCCAGGAACAACTGACCGACAAGATCGAGAAGAAGCTGCAGGAAATGCCCTTCATCGACCGCGTGCAGAGCTTTTCGCGGGCCGGTGAGTCGACCGTCATGTTCTTCGCCAAGGACAGCGCGCCCNCCGCGAAGATTCCCGATCTTTTCTACCAGGTGCGCAAANAGGTCGGCGACATCCGCCACACCTTGCCGGCCGGCATCCAGNGGCCTTATTTCAACGACGAGTACGGCGACGTTTTCGGCAGTATTTACGCGTTGACCGCAGAAGGGCTCGATTACCCGCAACTCAAGGATCTCGCCGAACGCCTGCGCGACGATCTGCTGCGCATCCCCGGAGTCGGCAAGGTCGAGATTTTCGGCATTCAGGACGAGAAGATCTTCGTCGAACTGTCGAACGCCAAGTTGGCCACCCTCGGCGTCGACCAAAGCACCATCATTCAGGCATTGAGCCAGCAGAACGCGGTCAGCGGCGCCGGCTNNTTCGAGCTGGAGCAGGAACGGATCCAGATTCGCCCGAGCGGCGCCTTCGACACCGTGCAGGCGGTCGCCGACACGCTGATCCGCAGCGGTAACCGCAGCTTCCGCCTCGGCGACATCGCCACGGTACGCCGTGGCGTCAGCGATCCGCCGGCCCCACGGNTGCGCTATGGTGGCAAGCAGGCGCTGGCCATCGGTATCTCGATGGCGCCTGGCGGCGACATCATCCAGCTCGGCAAGGCCTTGCAGGCGCACATGGCAGGCGTTCGCGAACACCTGCCGCTGGGCGTGGAAATCGGCGAGGCCGCCAGCCAGCCGGATGCCGTCAGACGCTCGATCAACGCTTTCGTGCAGGCACTGGCGGAAGCGGTCGTCATCGTCCTGCTGGTCACCTTCCTCAGCCTGGGATTGCGCACCGGCCTGGTCGTCGCCATTTCGATTCCCCTGGTGCTGGCGGCGACTTTCCTCGCGATGTATCTGTTCAACATCGGCCTGCACAAGGTTTCGCTCGGCGCACTGGTGCTCGCCCTCGGCCTGCTGGTCGACGATGCCATCATCGCCGTCGAGATGATGTGGGTGAAGATGGAGCAAGGCTGGGAGCGCACGCGCGCCGCTTCCTTCGCCTATACCAGCACCGCAGGGCCGATGCTTTCGGGAACGCTGGTGACTGTCGCCGGCTTCATCCCGATCGCCATCGCCAAGTCGTCANCCGGCGAATACGCCTTCGCCTTCTTCCAGATCAACGCCATCGCCCTGCTGATCTCGTGGCTGGCGGCGGTGATCGCCATTCCCTGGCTCGGCTACAAGCTCCTGCCCGACCCGCGTGCGCCCCGCAAACCCGGATTGCTCGCCAGACGCTGGCCGCGCCTTGCCGAACGCCTGGCAACTGTCGGCATCGGCGGACCCGCCCATGCCGATGACCACGATGTTTATGGCACGACTTTCTACAATCGCTTCCGCCGCTTGCTGGAACTCTGCGTTAACCGCCGCTGGACGGTCATCGGCGTCACCATCCTGCTGTTCGTCCTGGCCATTGCCGGCATGGGAAAGGTGCCGAAGCAGTTCTTCCCCAACTCCACCCGTCTCGAGCTCAATGTCGAGCTGCGCCTGCCGGAAGGCGCCTCGCTGGCCGCCATCGATGCCGAGACCAAGCGCCTCGAAGCCTGGCTAGACCGCGACAACGCCGAATTCGACGAGCACGAACGCTATATCGCCTACATCGGCACCGGTTCGCCACGCTATTACCTGGGGCTGGACCAGCAACTGCCGGCCAGCAACGTCAGCCAGGTCGTCATCGTGACGCGCAGCGTCGCCGCCCGCGAAGCCTTGCGCGGTCGACTGATCAAACGCTTCGAAAACGACGAGTCCGGTGTGCGTGGCAATATCGCGCGCATCGAAAATGGCCCGCCGGTCGGTTATCCGGTGCAATACCGGGTCTCCGGCGAAGACATCGCCACCCTGCGGCGCATCGTCAGCGAAATCGCCGGGGTCATGCGCGGCAACCCGGACCTGTCCAACATCAACTTCGACTGGAGCGAACTGTCCAAGGCCGTCGAGATCGAGATCGACCAGGACAAGGCCCGCCTGCTCGGCGTCT
Organism: Dechloromonas sp.; assembly: GCA_013363835.1. Taxonomy (GTDB): domain Bacteria; phylum Pseudomonadota; class Gammaproteobacteria; order Burkholderiales; family Rhodocyclaceae; genus Azonexus. The sequence goes on along the minus strand of CP054864.1, from coordinate 3,299,040 downwards.
CCGGGCAGGAACTGGCGGCGCTGCTCAACATGTCGCTGAACGGTTACACCGTCACCAGCTTCCGCGAAGGCCAGAAGACCATCGACGTGGTGCTGCGCGGCGACCGCCAGGAACGCGCCCAGCTTTCCGCCCTGCCCGACCTGGCGGTACCGACCAGAAGCGGCAAGAGCGTGCCGCTCAACCAGATCGCCCGCCTGAAATACAGCTTCGAACCGGGACTGATCTGGCGCCGCGACCGGCTGCCGACGATCACCGTGCGCGGCAGTCTCTACGGCACGACGCAACCGGCCTCCGTCGTCGCCGCCCTGCAGCCGCAGATCGACAGGATCATCGGCGAACTGCCGCCAGGCTACCGGATCGCCACCGGCGGCTCGGTCGAGGAGTCGGCCAAGGGCTCGGGCTCGGTGATGGCCGGCATCCCGATCTTCGTTCTGGTCGTCGTCACCGTGCTGATGATCCAGTTGCAGAGCGTATCGAGGGTGGTCATGGTGTTGCTGACGGCGCCGCTCGGGATCATCGGCATCGCGTTGTTCCTGCTGCTCTTCAACAAGCCCTTCGGTTTCATGGCGCTGCTCGGCACCATCGCGCTGTTCGGCATGATCATGCGCAACTCGGTGATCCTGGTCGACCAGATCGAGCAGGACATGGCCGCCGGCAAGCCGCGCCGGGAAGCGATCATCGAATCGACGGTCAGGCGTTTCCGCCCCATCGTGCTCACCGCCGCGGCGGCGGTACTGGCGATGGTGCCGCTGTCGCGCAATGATTTCTTCGGGCCGATGGCGGTCGCGATCATGNGGGGCCTGATCTTCGCCACGGCGCTCACCCTGCTCTTCCTGCCCGCGCTCTACGCCGCCTGGTACAAGGTCAAACCGGCAAGGCCGGCCTGATCAGCGCAGACCCGAAAGCTCCTTCTGGATCGCGATGATGTTGCGCTCGTGCTGGGCAACCCGATCGCGGTAAGGCTGCAGGCGATCGACCTTGGCGCCCGGGCTTTCGCTGCCGCGCGCCGTCTGCTGGTCGGCGAGGTCGCGCTGCGCCTGGTCCAGGCTGCGCTGTTCGCCCGCCAACTCCTGCTCCAGGATACGCTTGCGATCGGTATCCCTGGCCTTNTGCGCCTCTTCAGGCACCTTCGGAAAACCGGCCGGCGTCGGATTGGCGGCTGCCGCCGACGCCCTGTTCTTCGGTGCCGGAAGCGTCGAATCCGGACTGATCACGACCGGCTTGCAACTCTTGTCCACCCTAGCATTCGAAATCAGCATGCCACCGCTCGCGTCGGTGCAGCGATAGATTGTCTGGGCCGATGCCGGCATGGCGGCGGCGGCGATAAGGAGTGCCAGCGTACTGCGTGTCATTGTCATGATTCCTCGTAACCGTTCCAGTTTACCGGACTTGACGACCAACAAGCCACAGCGGTGCAAAAAAGGGCGGAGAAAACTCCGCCCTTTTCGAGGTGCAGGTGCCGATCAGCAGCTGTAGTACAGATCGAACTCGACCGGGTGCGTGGTCATGCGAACCTTGTTGACTTCGTCCATCTTCAGGGCGATGTAGGACTCGATCCATTCCTTGGAGAAGACACCGCCACGGGTCAGGAACTCGTGGTCGGCTTCCAGGGCAGCCAGCGCTTCTTCGAGCGAGGCGCAGACGGTCGGGATGGCCGCATCTTCTTCCGGCGGCAGATCGTACAGGTTCTTGGAAGCCGGATCGCCCGGGTGGATCTTGTTCTGGATACCGTCCAGACCAGCCATCAGCAGTGCGGCGAAGCACAGGTAGGGGTTGGCGATCGGATCCGGGAAACGGGTCTCGATACGACGGGCCTTGGTCGAAGCAACGTGCGGGATGCGGATCGAAGCCGAACGGTTCTTGGCCGAGTAGGCCAGCTTGACCGGAGCTTCGTAGTGCGGAACCAGACGCTTGTAGGAGTTGGTACCCGGGTTGGTGATGGCGTTCAGCNNCTTGGCGTGCTTGATGATGCCGCCGATGTAGAACAGGGCGGTTTCGGACAGACCGGCGTAGCCGTCACCGGCGAACAGGTTCTTGCCATCCTTCCAGATCGACTGGTGGACGTGCATGCCGGAACCGTTGTCGCCAACGATGGGCTTCGGCATGAAGGTGGCGGTCTTGCCGTACTGATGGGCAACGTTGNNTACCACGTACTTCAGGATTTGCGTCCAGTCGGCACGCTTGACCAGGGTGTTGAACACGGTACCGATTTCGCACTGGCCGGCAGTGGCGACTTCGTGGTGGTGAACTTCGACCGGCACGCCGAGGGCTTCGAGCGCCAGAACCATGGCGGAGCGGATGTCATGCAGGCTGTCGACCGGGGGAACCGGGAAGTAGCCGCCCTTGACGGTCGGACGGTGGCCGGTGCCGCCGCCGCCTTCGCTCTTCTCACCGGAGGTCCAGGCGGCTTCGGAAGAGTAGATCTTCAGTGCGCAGCCGGACATGTCGACATTCCATTCGACGGAGTCGAAGATGAAGAATTCGGGTTCCGGACCGAAGTAGGCGGTGTCGCCGATACCGGAGGACTTCAGGTAGGCTTCGGCGCGCTTGGCGATCGAGCGCGGGTCGCGGTCGTAGCCGCGGCCATCGGCCGGATCGACGACATCACAGGTCAGGACGACGGTGGTTTCATCGAAGAACGGATCGATGTAGGCGGTATCCGGGTCAGGCATCAGCTGCATGTCGGAAGCTTGAATGCCCTTCCAGCCGGCGATGGAGGAGCCATCGAAAGCATGGCCGTTTTCGAACTTGTCTTCATCGAATGCGGAGACCGGCACGGTGACGTGCTGTTCCTTGCCACGGGTATCGGTAAAACGGAAGTCGACGAATTTCGCGTCGTTTTCCTTGACCAGCTTCATCACGTCTTGCGGGGTTGCCATATGCGTCAATCTCCTAAAAACAAGTTGCCGGCCAAACCGGCGCCATTCAAAAATTGTAACGCGTAAGCGAGAGCAGAAAGCATGCCACGGGCCGGCGCGTGAGTTTTATATTTTGCCACAATGAGATGCGACCTTCACCCGGAGTTTGAATGCACTCAAATAGAGCGCACCTGAACAATATTGCACCAAATTAGTGCCTATTGCAGGTGGAATGAAATGCTGCGGATTGCCGGATGATCCTTTATGCGCTCGGCCAGGTCGGCCTGCATCGAGCGCAGCCGCGAAATATCGGCTAGCGAATCCTCACCGAGGAACACCTCCACTTCGACACGCCCGCCAAGATAATGCAGCATGACGCGCTGCGGCTCCGGCAGATCGGCTATCAGCCCGGTCAGTTCGTTCAGCAAGGCCTCGCGTGAAGGGAGGCGGGCAGCCGCCAGATCGGGATCGAGATCGTCTTCGGGGTCGATGTGCACGAGCACGTCGAGCACCTCCGGGTGCTCACGCAGGACACGTGCGCGCGCCGATTCGGCGATCCGGTGCCCNTCCGAGACGCTGATCCGGGCATCCACCTGAACATGCNNATCGACCAGGGCCTGGTGTGCCATGCGCCGGGTGCGCAGTTCGTGCAGGCCGACCACGCCCGGCGTGGCCAGCAGGGTCTTGCGAATCGCTTCGACCTGCGTGGCATCGAGCCCGGTATCGATCAACTCCTTGAGCGCCCCNCAGGCCAGCCCGATCCCCATGCGCAGGATCATGAAGCCCATCAACGCCGCCGCCAGCAGGTCGAGGAAACCCCAGCCGAGCAGCGCGCCGCCGATGCCGACCACGACGACCAGCGCCGACGCCGCATCGGCCCGCGTATGCAGCGCGTTGGCGATCATCAGTTGCGAGCGCAGGCGTTCGGCGACGCGGATCAGGTAACGGTAGAGCCCCTCCTTGGCCACCACCGTCGCAATGGCGACCCACAGGGCGGACATTTCGACGGGCACCAGCCGGTCGACATGCTGCAGCCGCATCCCGGACTCCCAAAGGATTCCGCCGCCGATCAGGGCCAGCGACGCCCCGAGAATCAGCGTCGCCGCCGTCTCGACCCGGGCGTGCCCGTAGGGNTGGGCCGCATCGGCCGGGTGGGCGCTCTGCCGGCTGGCGTAGATGACCAGGAAATCCGACAGCAGATCGGAGAACGAATGCAGGCCATGGGCGATCAGGGACTGCGAGTGGGCCAGCCAGCCGACGACGATCTGGGCGACGGTCATCAACAAATTGACGACGACGCTGACCCAGGTCGCGCGTTGCGCCTCGGCCGCGCGATCTGCAGCCGTTGCCCGTACCGGCGCGTGTTGGTGTTGCCCGTGAGCCATGAGGTGTGCCCTATACTGTCAACTTTGGATTCTAACAGTTGCAGATTATGGGAAAGTTAACTGAAATTCTGGGCTTGGCGAGGCAGCGTGGTGAGGCGCTGGGCCTGCCCTACGCGNGGGCTCTGACCGTGCTCGAAGCCGCTCAATTGCTGCAACTCGCACCTGGTGCCAAGCTGGTGGACGTGCGCACCCGTGCCGAATGGGACTGGGTCGGCCGGGTTCCCGATGCCGTCGAAATCGAATGGAACCAGTATCCGGGCGGCGTCCGCAACCCGAACTTCCTCGCCGAACTGAAGCGCCAGGTCGACCCGGAGGCGATGGTGATGTTCCTCTGCCGCAGCGGCGCCCGCTCCGACGGCGCGGCGCGTCTAGCCACCGAAGCCGGCTACAGCGCCTGTTACAACATCCTCGAAGGCTTCGAGGGCGACAAGGACGCCAACGGCCACCGCAATACCGTCGGCGGCTGGCGCAAGGCCGGCCTGCCGTGGATTCAGGGATAATCCCTGCTGCGGTCGACCGCCAAAAAGCCCCATTTTCAGAGAACAGCATGCAAACAGCGNCCCTTTCCTTCGCCCCCTTCAACAGCCTGTCCGACGAGGCCTGCCACGAGCGCATCCGCGCCGCCCGGGCCAAGCTCGGCAAGAAGGCCGTGCTCCTGTGTCACCACTACCAGCGCGCCGATGTCTATCAATACGCCGACCTGACCGGTGACTCGCTGAAGCTCTCGAAACTCGCCGCGCAGACCGATTCGGAATACGTGATTTTCTGCGGCGTGCATTTCATGGCCGAGGTCGCCGACATCATGACCGCGCCGCACCAGAAAGCCATTCTGCCCGACCTCGCGGCCGGCTGTTCGATGGCCGACATGGCCAACCTGGCCAAGGTCGAGCGTTGCTGGCGCGAGCTGAACGAGGTGCTGAACGCCGAGGACGAAGTCACCCCGGTCACCTACATCAATTCGGCCGCCGATCTGAAAGCCTTCTGCGGCGAACATGGCGGCATCGTGTGCACCTCGTCGAACGCTGGCACGATCGCCAAATGGGCCTTCGAGCGTCGCCCGAAAGTGCTGTTCTTCCCCGACCAGCACCTGGGCCGCTGGACCGGCCACAACATGGGCTTTGCGATGGACGAAATGGTCGTCTGGGACCCCGACCTGGAAATGGGCGGCCTGACGCCCGAGCAGATCAAANAAGCACGCATCCTGCTGTGGAAGGGCCACTGCTCGGTGCACCAGATGTTCCAGAAGTCGCACATCGACGCCTTCCGCGCCAAGTATCCCGAAGGCAAGGTCATCGCCCACCCGGAATGCAACTTCGAGGTCTGCGCCGCTTCCGACTACGTCGGCTCGACCGAGCACATCGTCAAGACCATCAAGGAAGCCCCCGGCGGCACCCGCTGGCTGGTTGGCACCGAACTGAACCTGGTCGACCGTCTGGCCAAGGAAGTGTTGCCGCAGGACAAGATCGTGCAGTTCATGGCGACCACCATCTGCATGTGCTCGACGATGCAGCGCATCGACCCGCAGCACCTGGCGTGGACGCTGGAAAACCTGGCCGCAGGCAAGGTCGTCAATCACATCGCCGTGCCGGAACATGAGGCCAAATTGGCCAAACTGGCCCTCGACCGGATGCTGGCGATTTCCTGAATGCCCATGACGCAGCCTGCCCTGCACGTCACCACCTTCAACATCCACAAGGGTTTCTCGCAGTTCAACCGGCGGATGATGGTGCATGAGCTGCGCGAGCGCCTGCGCCATCTGAACCCTGACATCGTCTTTNTGCAGGAGGTGCAGGGCCTGCACCTCGGCCACGCGGAAAACCACGACGACTGGCCCGACTCGCCGCAACACGAATTCCTGGCCGAGGATGTCTGGACGGCGTCCGCCTACGGCCGCAACATGGTTNTTGACCACGGCCACCACGGCAATGCCATCCTGTCGCGTTTTCCGATCCTGCATGCCCATAATCAGGATGTCACCCACCTGCAGTTCGAAAAGCGCGGCCTGCTGCACTGCCGGATCGAACTGCCCGGCGGCCAGCCGGCGCATTGCGTCTGCGTGCACCTTTCGCTGTTCGGCTACTCGCGACGGCGCCAGATGGCGGCACTGGCCGATTACCTCGACCAGATGGCCGACATCAGCGCACCGCTGATCATCGCAGGCGACTTCAACGACTGGAACAACCGCGCCAGCCGACACCTGATGCAGCGCCTCGGGCTGACCGAAGTCTTCAGCCACAACGGCACGCCCTGTCGCAGCTTTCCCGCCGCGCTGCCGATGTTCCGGCTCGACCGCATCTACGTGCGCGGCTTCAGGGTGCAGCGCACCGAAGTGCACCACGGCCACCCGTGGTCGGCCATCTCCGACCACGCCGCATTGTCGGCCCACCTGGCGCGGCATGGCCGCTGAGTTCCTGCCGGGCAACCGGGTCACCCTGCTGAATTCGGGATCGGAATATTTCCCGGCGCTGCTCGCCGAAATCGAAGCGGCCCGGATCGAGATCTACCTCGAGAGCTACATTTTCGCCAACGACAGGGTCGGCCATGAAGTCGCCGGTGCCCTGTGCCGGGCCGCCGAACGCGGCGTCAGGGTGAATGTCACGGTCGACGGCTTCGGCGGGCGCAATTTCAGCAGCGACTTCGTGCCACGGCTGACCGAGGCCGGCGTCCGCGCCACGATCTACCGTCCCGAGATCGGGCGCTTCCACATTCGCCGCCATCGCCTGCGCCGCCTGCACCGCAAGCTGGTCGTCATCGATGGTCACGTCGCCTTCGTCGGCGGCATCAACATCATCGACGACGACAACGCACCGGCCGACATGCGTCCGCGCTACGACTACGCCGTGCGACTGGAAGGCCCGGCCCTGCGGCAGGTGCACCACGCCGCGCGGCGCANNTGGGAAACCGTCTCCTGGGCCAATTTCAAACATCGCTTCCGCTTCGCCGCACCAGCCCCGACCTTCTGCGAAGAGGCCGGCCACCAGGCCGCCGCCTTTCTCATCCGCGACAACATCCGGCATCGCCATGACATCCTCAACGCCTATCTGGCGGCCATCGACTCGGCGCAACGGGAAATCCTGATCGCCAACGCCTACTTCATGCCCGGCGTCCGTTTCGGTCGCGCGCTGCAGGCGGCGGCACGGCGCGGGGTCAGGATCACCGTGCTGCTGCAGGGCAAAACCGATCATCCGCTGCTGCGCTATGCCGCCCAGGCGCTGTACGCGGCGGCACTGAAAAACCGCATTCGCATCTTCGAATACGAANAAAGCTTCATGCACGCCAAGGTCGCCGTCGTCGACGGCTACTGGGCGACCGTCGGTTCGTCGAACATCGACNCCTTCAGCCTGCTGATCGCCAAGGAAGCCAACCTGGTGGTACGTGACAGAAGCTTTGCCGACGAACTGCGCCGCAGCATCCACGAGGCGATCGCGGCCGGCGGGCGCGAAATGCTGCCCGAAGAAGTCTCGCAACAGCCTTTCCACTCCAAGCTGCTGCGCTGGCTGGCCTACGGCGTCGTACGCCTGCTCGTCGGCATCACCGGCTACGGCCCGAAACACTGGCAGGCCGATGAGGAAACGCCGGGCCTTACGGCAGAGTCGCCAGAGGAATAGACGACCGGCGCGGAATGGCGTCGAACGACCAGTGGGCATGCGCCCAGGCCCAGATTTCGGCCGGCGGCGCAGGCGCCAACTCGGCCGGCACTGCCTGCCCGAGAAACGCCAGCGCACGCAACAGCGTCGGCCCCGCCTGCTCGCGCGCCAACGCCGGCGCCAGCGTCTGCTTGGATAGCTTTTCGCCGGCTGCGTTGCTCGCTACCGGCAGGTGCGCGTAACGCGGCGTGGCGTAGGCGAGACAGCGTTGCAGCCAGATCTGGCGTGGAGTGAACGTAAGCAGGTCGGCCCCGCGCACGACATCGGAAATGGCCTGGAATTCATCGTCGACCGCAACCGCCAGCTGGTAGGCGAACAAGCCGTCGGCCCGGCGCAGCACGAAGTCGCCGACATCGCTTGCGAGATGTTGCACCACCTGGCCCTGCAGACGGTCGACGAACGCCAGCGCTTCGTCATTCACCCGCAACCGCCAGGCCCGCGCCACGCGCCCGGCGGGCAGGCCGTTGCGGCAGGTACCGGGGTAGGCCAGCCCGCCATCGATGGCCGGATGCCCCCGAATCGGCGATCTCCTTGCGCGAACAGGCGCAGCCATAGGCCAGCCCGCCATCGATCAGCCGCTGCAAGGCCTCGGCATAGGCGTCAAAGCGCGTGCTCTGCCAGAGCACCGGGCCGTCCCATTCGAAACCGTAGGCTTCCAGCATCGCCAGGATGCCATCGGCCGCGCCCGGCACGTTGCGCGGCGTATCGACGTCTTCCATGCGCACCAGCCATTGCCCGCCCTGCGCCCGCGCATCGAGGTAGCTGCCGAGCGCCGCCACCAGCGAGCCGAAATGCAGCGGTCCGGTCGGTGACGGCGCGAAGCGCCCCGGTACGTCACCTCACCTGCCATCAGCTTGCCGCCACGCCTCCCAGCGCCAGCGTGATGTGAATCGCGCCATCCTCGCTACGCCGGCTCATCGGCCAGCCACTCGCCTCGAACACCTTGAGCATCGCCGAGTTGTAGGGCAGCACCTCTGCCTCGAAGCGCCGCAGCCCGCGCTCGACGGCGATTCGCCCGAGATGCCGGAGCACGCGCCCGGCGATGCCGAGACCGTGGTAGTCCTCCTCGACGAGAAAGGCGAGCTCGGCGGCGTCCGGCGCGAAACGGCTGTAGCTCCCGGAAGCGATGACGATTTCGCGGCCGTTTTCCATGATGGTGACGAGCAGCGCGACACGGGTGTCGAAATCCATCTCGCGTATCGTCTGATAATCCTTTGCCGTCAGTTCGGTCTTGGGGCCGAAGAAACGCGTATAGATCGATTCGTGATCGAGCTTGGCGAACGCTTCGGCAATGCGCTCGCCGTCGTCCGGGTGCAGGGCACGCACCAGTACCTGCATGCCGTTGCGCAGTGTCTCGTGTTCGGCGTAATGACGGGCGTCGATCATTTCGGCGGGCTCCTTGTTGGTCGGCGGTATTCGACTGCGAAGTCTAGCAGGCGCAAAGGGAGCGATGACAAACGCAGCACGTCCGGCGCTAGAATGGCCGCTTCCCGTGACCCAAGACAACCCGATGAACCGCCTGCCTGCCTCGCCCGTCACCCGTCCAACCGCCCCAGCCGGGTAAGCCGCGATGCGCCTGCTCGTCGTCGAAGACGATGCCATGATCGGCAACAGCCTGCGCAGCGGATTGCGCCAGGACGGCTACACCGTCGACTGGGTGCGCGACGGCGCGGCTGGGGAACTGGCGACGGCCACCACCGCCTACGACGCCATCCTGCTCGATCTTGGCCTGCCCGGCCGGAGCGGACTGGAACTGCTGGCCCGCTGGCGCGCCCGGCAAAACCCGGTACCGGTGCTGATCATTACCGCCCGCGATTCGGTGGCCGACCGGGTACTCGGTCTCGATACCGGCGCCGACGACTATCTGGTCAAGCCCTTCGACCTCGACGAACTCACCGCCCGCCTGCGGGCCTTGCTGCGCCGCCGTGCCGGACGGGCGACGCCGGTCATCGAAAACGGCCCGCTGACGCTCGACCCGGCCAGCCACGAAGTCCGCCTCGACGGCATCGAGATCAGCCTGTCGGCGCGCGAATTCGGCATCCTGCACGCGCTCATGGAAGCGCCCGGCGTGCCGCTCTCGCGCAGCCAGCTCGAAGAGCGCCTCTACGGCTGGCAGGAGGAAATCGGCAGCAACGCCGTCGAGGTCCACATCCACGCCTTGCGCCGCAAGCTGGGCAGTGACCGGATCCGCAACGTACGCGGCGTCGGCTACATGGTGCCGCGCGAAACATGACCTCCATCCGCAGGAAACTCCTCCTTACCCTGATCGGCGCCATGAGCCTGGTGTTGCTGATCGGTGCCTGGGCCACCTACGGCGCGGCGCGCGAAGAAGCCAACAGCATCTTCGACTACCACCTCGAACAAATTGCGCTGGCCGTACGCGACCAGGACTTCAACGGGCGTACCGGCGCGCTGGCTGGCGACGAGCGCCTCGAATTCGTGCTGCGCATCTGGGATCGCAACGGCCTGAGCATCTACTACTCGCGGCCGCACGGCGAACTTCCCGAGGTGGCCCGCCTCGGCTTCTCCACCGAGCGCACGGCCGGCGGCGCCTGGCGCATCTACGCCGTACAGCATCGCGGCCAAACCATCGCCGTCGCCCAGCCGATGAGCGTGCGCGCGCGCATCGCCGCCGCTGCCGCGCTGCGTACCCTGACCCCCTTCGTCGTACTGCCGCTTGCCGCGCTGCTCATCTGGTTCGTCGTCGGGCGGGAGTTGCGCCCGCTGACCGAGCTCGCCCGCTCGGTCGCCCGGCGCACGCCCGATGCCCTCGAGCCGATCAGCGAACAAGGGGTGCCGGCCGAGACCTGGCCGCTGGTCCGCTCGCTGAACGACCTGCTCGCCCGCCTGCAGACTGCGCTGCAGACCCAGCGCGATTTCATCGCCGATGCCGCGCACGAATTGCGTACCCCATTGACGGCCCTGCAACTGCAGGCGCAGTTGCTCGAACGCGCCAGCGACCCCGACGCCCGCCAGGCAGCGATTGGCGATCTGCGCGCCGGTCTGGAACGCGCCACCCATGTCGTCCAGCAATTGCTCGCCCTCGCCCGTGCCGAACCGGGCGCCAGCCAGCCGGCCCCGGTCGCCGTCGACCTTGCCGACCTCTGCCGCCAGAGCGTGATCGACCACACCGCGCTTGCCGCCACCCGCCATATCGACCTCGGCCTCGCCNGAATGCCCCCTGGCGTCAGCGTCACCGGCCAGACCGACGCCCTGCGCACCCTGCTCGACAACCTCGTCGCCAACGCCGTGCGCTACACCCCGGCGGGCGGTCGCGTCGATGTCCGTTGCGGCGTGGACGAGCAAGACGTCTGGCTGGAAGTCCAGGACAACGGCCCGGGCATCCCGCTTCAGGAACGCGAGCGCGTCTTCGACCGCTTCTACCGCCGCGCCGGCCAGGCCGCCAGCGGCAGCGGCCTCGGGCTGGCCATCGTCCAGGCCATCGCCCGCCAACACGACGCACGAGTGACCCTCGACGACGCCCCCGGCGGCGGGCTGCTGGCGCGGGTGGTGTTCCGGAAAGCCGGTTGAAGCGGCTTCTGGCCGCGCAAAACCGCCTGTCGCGGTCGACCGGCAAAAGGGCAAAAATGGAATTGGGCGCCGTTCCATTTCCCGCGAGGGAAAGCGCTGGACCATGCAGCCGTTACCCAACAGCTAAAATTTTTATTGGGTAATGCATATTCCGGCCGTACAATTACCCAATAAATTCTGTTTCCATTGGGTAACATGCCCACGCTCTATTCCGCCGCCAGGAACTCGCCTTCCGCACCCAGTACGCCGAACTCAAGGACNGCAGCCTGCAAGCCGGCCCGTTGCTTCCCGGCACCNCCGGCACACTGTACCTGCGTGCCGGCACCGGCAATGCTTACTGGTATCGCGTCTACGCCGTTCCCGGCCGCCAGGCCGAAAGCCTCGTCTGTCGCGAGGACGACGAAAGCAGCCGGCAGGCCATGGCAGAACGCATCGAATTCGCCAAATGGGCCGCCACCCAAACCACATCGCTACGCAAGCTGGGTTTCCAGGTCGCCGACAAGGCCGTCGCACGGGTTCTGGTCGAATTGCACAATCTTGGCGTCTTCGAGGCCGGGCTCGTCCTTGTCGGCACGCTCGCCTACATGGCCTGGCTCAACGAACTCGGCGCCATTGCCGTCAGCGCACGCACCCAGGACATCGACCTGGCCCGCCGGCAGACGCTCAAGCTCGCCGCACCGATCGAATTCCTCCAGACCCTGCAAGCGACCGGCCTACCATTCAGCGAAGTACCCGGCCTGCCCTCCTCGCAGCCATCGACCTCGGTCAAGCTACCGGGCGTGCAAGGCCTGCGCGTCGACGTTCTCGCCNCCGGCACACCGCTCGGGCACCCCATCAAGATTCCCGAACTTGCCTGGTCGGCGCAGGCCATTCCCCATTACGACTACCTGCTGAGCGACCCCGAACCTGCCGCACTGCTCGCGNGCGGCCACTGCATTCCGCTCCGTCTGCCACAGGCCGCGCGCATGGTCTGGCACAAACTCTACGCCGCCAGCAAACGCCAGGGCTTCCCGGAAAAAGCCGCCAAAGACCGCCTGCAAGCCGCCACCCTCGCCGCCGCCCTCAGCGAACATGACGCGGAAAGCCTGATGAATGCATTTGCAGCTGCCCCGAAGAAGTCAGGAAAGCCGNTGATCTCTCAACAGGCCGCGATCGACAAACTGTTGAGCGCGCATCAGGAAACGCGCGCGGTGATCGGTCAATGCTTGAATTGACGAAAGAGACATCGGCAGCCTCCACCCGTGAATGCCTGTTGCGGTCGACCGGCAAAAAGGGCAAAAATGAAACATGGGCGCCACGCCGCCTTAAGTCGCTCTTAAGTTTCCCTCTGGCATTCTCGTCGCAACGACCGGGCTCCCTGGCCCGGCCATCCAGACAGGAGGAATGCCATGGGTAGCAACAAACTGAAACTGAGCGTGGCGGCGGTGGCCGTGGCGACGGCGGTCGGCGGCGCTTATTCGCTGGGCCAGGCCAACGCGGCGGCGGCTCCGGGAACGCCGGTGGCGGCGGTGCAGCCGATCGGTGTGCCGGCCCAGGCCAGCGCCATGCAATTGCCGGACATGAGCGGCATCGTCGCCCGCAACGGAGCGGCGGTGGTCAACATCAGCGTTTCCGGCACGCGCAAGGCCGGTGCCGAAATGGAGCTCGACGACGACAATCCGCTCAACGAATTCTTCCGCCGTTACCGTGGCGGCGGCGCGCGCGGCGAAGCGCCGGTGCGCGGCATGGGCTCGGGCTTCATCGTCAGCGCCGACGGCACCGTCCTGACCAACGCGCACGTCGTCGATGGCGCCGACGAAGTCACCGTCAAGCTGACCGACAAGCGCGAGTTCAAGGCCAAGGTGCTGGGTGCCGACAAGAGCAGCGACGTGGCCGTGCTGAAGATCGACGCCAAGGATCTGCCGACGGTGAAGATCGGCAAGCCCGCCGAAACGCGCGTCGGCGAGTGGGTGCTGGCCATCGGCTCGCCGTTCGGCTTCGACAACAGCGCCAGCGCCGGGATCGTTTCCGCGCATTCGCGCAACCTGCCGGACGGCAGCTACGTCCCCTTCATCCAGACCGACGTCGCGGTCAACNCCGGCAACTCGGGCGGCCCGCTGTTCAACATGGCCGGCGAGGTGATCGGCATCAACTCGCAGATCTATTCGCGCAGCGGCGGCTACCAGGGGATTTCCTTCGCCATTCCCATCGATCTCGCAATGCGCGTCGAGCAGCAACTGGTGACGACCGGCAAGGTGCAGCGCGGCCGGCTCGGCATTTCGATCCAGGAAGTGAACCAGTCGCTGGCCGACAGCTTCGGGCTCAAGAAGCCGGGCGGCGCGCTGGTCGGCCAGATCGAANAGGACAGCCCGGCGGCCAAGGCCGGGCTGNAGCCGGGCGACGTGATCCTGGCCATCAACGGCAAGGAAATCGCCGGTTCGGGCGATNTGCCGGCCATCGTCTCGGCGATGACGCCGGGCGAGACGGCAAAGCTGCAGGTCTGGCGCAACGGCGCCGCGCGGCAGATCGACGTGCCGGTCGGCCAGTTCCAGGAGGAANAAGTGGCCAGCGCCGACACGCCGCAGGCCGCCAAGGGCCGGCTCGGCGTCGTCGTGCGCCCGCTGAACCCGGAAGNNAGCAGCGGCAGCGAAGGCGGCGGCGTCGTCGTGCAGGATGTGGCCGGTGCCGCCGCCAAGGCCGGCATCAAGCCGGGCGATGTGGTTGTCGCGGTGAATGGCGAGCGCATCACCGGCACCGAACAACTGCGCGATCTGGTGAACAAGGCCGGCAAGCGCATCGCCATCCTCGTCGAGCGCGGCAATTCGCGTATCTTCATCCCGGTCGAGTTGGGCTAAATACAGGGGTTAAACGCCAGGCAAAACCCGGCTCGGGCCGGCAGCGACACGACGGGCGCAGCGATGCGCCCGTTTTCATTCGCCTCCCGGCTATTCACCCCACGGCGGAAGCGGGTCGAACAGCGCCTCCAGTTCGGCGAGAAAGGCGCTCACCTTCGGCACACGCACCCGGTTCGGCGTGTAGCAGGCGTACAGATAGCGGCCGACGCTGCTCAGCGGTTCGTAATCGTCAAGAACGCTGACCAGACTGCCACGCGCCAGATCGGGCCCGCACAGATAGGTGGGTAGCATGCCCAGGCCATGCCCGCCGAGGACGGCGTTGAGAATGCAGTCGATGTTGTTGAAGGCGAACTGGCTGGCGACCGGGATGCGGATTTCCTCGCCCTTGCCGTCGATCAGTTGCCANGACCTGCCCCCATCGCCCGGCAGCATGGTGAAACATTGATGGTGCACCAGATCGTGCGGCGTCGCGGGTTTGCCGTGCGCGGCGAAATAGGCCGGCGTGCCGCAGATCACCCGCTTCATGTGCGCCAGCTTGCGCGCCACCGCGTCCTCGGGCGGCGCCTTGGTCAGGCGCAGGGCAAGATCGATGTTGTCCTCGACGAGATCGACCAGCGCGTCGGTCAGCACCAGTTCGCAGCTCAGTTCGGGATACTTGGCGACGATCAGCGGCAGCAACGGCGCCACGTACATGCGCCCGAAGGTGATCGAGGCGCTGATGCGCAACACGCCGCGCGGTGCATCGCCCTGGTTGCGCAGCGCGACCTCGGTGCTCTGAATGGCCTCCAGCGCCCGCTGCGCGTGCTGGAGAAAGATCTCGCCGGAGGGCGTCAGGCTCAGCCGGCGTGTCGAGCGCTCGAACAGGCGCACCCCGAATTCGCGTTCCAGTTCGCCGATCTGCTTGCTGATCTGCGCCCGCGTACAATCCAGGCGGCGCGCCGCGGCAGCCATGCTGCCGGCTTCGACGACCTTGACGAAACTATCCCAACTGCCGAGCCAAGCCATATTGTCAATGCACCGTTGACGTAACGGCAATCATTATGGGCTATTTGCCAACGATCCCGGCAACTATAGTCCTGAACATTTTCCAACTTCAACAGCCGATCCGAAGATTGCCATGTTCCGCTCACTGAACCGTCCCGACATCCTGCTCGTCACCCTGGCCGCCGCCGGCATCCTGATGGTGACGATGGGTGCCCGCCAGTCGCTTGGGCTGTTTGTTGCGCCGATCGGCGCGTCGACCGGCNTCGGCATCGCCACCATCAGCCTGGCGCTGGCCATCGGGCAATTCACCTGGGGCGCCATCCAGCCGGTGGCCGGCGCCGTCGCCGACCGTTTCGGGCCGCGCGCGGTGCTGATCGGTGGTCTGGTGGCGCTGGCCNTGGGCAGCGCCATCACACCCTTCATGGGTTCCGGCTTCGGGCTGATCGTGTCGCTCGGGCTGCTGTCGGCCATGGGCTCGGGCGCCGGCAGCTTTTCGGTGCTGATCGGCGCGGCGGCCCAGCGCCTGCCCATCGAGGCACGCGGCTCGGCATCCGGTGTCATCAACGCGGGTGGTTCGTTCGGCCAGTTCGTCTTTGCACCTATTCTGCNNAAGCTGATCCAGACCGTCGGCTGGATGGGCGCGATGTGGTCGATGGCGCTGATGACGCTGGCCGCGCTGCCCNTGATCGGCAAACTGACGCCTGCTGCTGGCGCACCGGCCCGGCATCCACATGAAGAAGGCGGACTGACCACCGCTATCGGCACCGCGATGAAGGATCGCAGCTACCTGCTGCTGCATGCCGGCTTTNTCACCTGCGGCTTCCACATCGCCTTTCTCGTCACCCACCTGCCCGGCGAGGTGAATCTGTGCGGGCTGCCGCCGTCGGTCGCCAGCTGGTCGCTGGCCATCATCGGCCTGGCCAACATCTTCGGCAGCCTTTACGCCGGTTCATGCATTTCGCGCTATCGCAGCAAGTACGTGCTGGCCGCGATGTACGGGTCGCGCGCCGTGCTGATCGCCCTCTACCTGGCGTTGCCGCGCACCGAACTCAATTTCTACCTGTTCGCCGCCGGCCTCGGTTTCACCTGGCTGGCGACGGTGCCGCCGACGGCGGCCATCGTCGGCAAGCTGTTCGGCATCCGCTACCTGGCCACGCTGTTCGGGTTGACCCTGCTGTCGCACCAGATCGGCGGCTTTCTCGGCGCCTATCTGGGCGGCCTCGCCATCACCCGTTTCGGCGACTATGGCTGGATGTGGTACGCCGACATGGCGCTCGCCGCGCTGGCCGCCCTGCTCAACCTGCCGATCCGCGAAGCGCCGGTCGCCAGGTCGCTGACCCCGGCCTGACCGGCAAGTTTTCTTCAACCAGGACGACACGCCATGAGCCAATTGCGCCCGGAAATCACCATCGCCACGCTCAATGCGCTGGGCGGCGAATACCTGCCCGGCCATCTCGGGATCGAGATCACCGCGCTGGAGCCTAACGCGCTGGGCAGCCGGATGCCGGTCNAAAAAATTCACATCGCCCCAAACGACTTCCTGCACGCGGCCAGTATCGTGGCGCTGGCCGACACTACCTGCGGCTATGCGACCATCGCCCATCTGCCGGCGGGCGCGCAATCCTTCACCACCATCGAGCTGAAAAGCAACCATCTGGGCACGATTCGCGAAGGCAGCTGCGCCTGCGTCGCCACCGCGCAGCACCTGGGGCGTACGACACAGGTCTGGGACGCGGTGGTCAGCGACGAGGCCAGCGGCCGCAAGCTCGCGCTGTTCCGCTGCACACAGATGATCCTGTGGCCGAAAAACACCGTGGAGCGGACATGAACAACGAGCAGCGCGAACGCATCAAGGTGCTCGGCGCCGGCATCTTCAGCCTCATTCTGGTGCTCGGCGTCGCCCGTTTTTCCTACACGCCGCTGCTGCCGCTGATGCAGCAGCAGGCCGGGCTGGGCGTCGCCGAAGCCGGCTGGCTGGCGGCGATCAACTACGCCGGCTACCTGAGCGGCGCGCTGATCGCCTCGCTGATCAGCGACTTGGTGCTCAAGGACCGCCTCTATCGCATCGGCATGGTGGTCGCCGTGCTGAGCACCGCGCTCATGGGCATGACCACCGACGTCACGGTCTGGGCGCTGTCGCGCTTCGTCGCCGGGCTTTCCAGCGCCGCCGGCATGCTGCTGGGCACCGGCCTGATCCTCAACTGGCTGATCCGCCACCATCATCGCAGCGAACTGGGCATCCACTTCGCCGGCATCGGGCTGGGCATCGCCGGCTGCGCCGCTGCGGTCGCCACGATGAGCCACTGGCTGGACTGGCAGCAGCAATGGTTCGCCTTCACCGCCATCGCTTGCCTGCTGCTGATCCCGGCCCTGCGCTGGTTGCCGCCGCCGGACACCAGCGGCGTCACGAAATCCGGCCAGAAGATGGAGGACAACCCGCCGAGCCCGCTCTTCATGCGCCTGTTCATGNGCCGCCTATTTCTGCGCCGCGTCGGCTACGTGGTCAGCGCCACCTTCATCGTCGCCATCGTCGAGCATCTGCCGGGCCTCGCCGGGCAAGGCAACCTGGTTNTCCTCGCCATCGGCATCGGCGCCGCGCCGGCCTGCATCAACTGGGACTTCATCGCCCGCCGCATCGGCGATCTCAATGCGCTGATCGCGGCGGCGGTGCTGCAGATCATCGGCATCCTCCTCCCCGTCATGGTCGGCGGCCTGGTCGCGGCGATCTTCGGCGCGCTGCTGTTCGGCGGCACCTTCATCGGCATGGTCAGCCTGGTGCTGACCATGGCCGGCCGCTACTACCCGACGCGCCCGGCCAAGATGATGGGCAAGATGACGCTCTCGTACGGCACCGCCCAGATTCTCGCCCCGGCGATTACCGGCTGGCTGGCGACCCGTTTCGGCAGCTACGAGGCCGGACTCTACCTGGCCGCTGCGGTGATGGTGCTCGGTACGATGCTGCTGCTGATCCTGAAAGGGGTCGAGAAACGCGATGCCATGGCGGTAGCCAAGGCACCGCCAGCCTACGCAGCAGTGAAGTGGCAGGCTTCGAAAAACCGGGGATCGACGGCCCTCCCAGCGCTTGGTACGCCATTCGATTTTTGCCTTTTTGGCGGTCGACCGCAGCAGCCGCCGTTCGGCAGCACCAAACCTTGCCGCAGCCAGGTTTGCTAAGCTCCACCATGACCAAGCCGAAACTCTCCGAACTCTTCCACCACCGCTCGTTCATCCTGTTCTGGCTGGCCCGCCTGGCCGGCATGCTGGCCCAGCAGATGCTCATGGTCGCCGTCGCCTGGCAGATGTACGACATCACCGGCAGCGCCTGGGATCTCGGCCTGGTCGGCCTCTTCCAGTTCGTGCCGGCGCTGTTGCTGACGCTGCCGGCCGGACACCTCGTCGACCGCTGGCGGCGCGGGCGGATTTTCGCGGCATGTCTGCTGACGCAAGCCGCCGTCGCCTTGCTGCTGGTGCTGGCGACACAAGGCCACTTCGTCTCACGCGAGTTGATCCTCGGCCTCTCCATCGCCCTCGGCGCCTGCCGCGCCTTCCAGATGCCGACCCAGCAGGCGCTGGTGCCGATGCTGGTGCCCACCCATTTGCTCGAACGCGCCGTCACCCTCAGCGCCAGCGGCTNNATGCAGGCCGCCATCATCTGCGGCCCGGCGCTCGGCGGCGTGCTTTACGTGCTGGGCGCCGGCTGGGTCGGCACCTGCACCGCCCTGCTGACGAGCGCCTGCCTGCTGATGTTACCGGTGNCTGACCCGCACCAGCCGGCCAGGGAANAAACCACCTTGAGCAGCGTGCTGGCCGGCGTCCGCTACGTATGGACGAACAAGCTGCTGCTCGGCGCCACCTCGCTCGATCTCTTCGCCGTACTGCTCGGCGGCGCCACCGCGCTGCTGCCGATCTACGCCCGCGACATCCTGCACACCGGGCCGCAGGGACTCGGCCTGCTGCGCGCCGCCCCGGCGGCCGGCGCATTGCTGATGTCGCTGATCCTGCTGCGCTGGCCCATCCAGCGCAAGGTCGGCGCCTGGCTGATGGGCTCGGTCGCCGTCTTCGGGCTGGCGACCGTGGTATTCGGCATCTCCCGGCATTTCGGCCTGTCGCTGCTCGCCCTCGCCATCACCGGCGCCTTCGACCAGATCAGTGTCGTCATGCGCATGACGCTGGTGCAACTGGAAACACCGGATGAAATCCGCGGCCGTGTCTCGGCCGTCAATTCGATCTTCATCGGCGCCTCCAACCAGCTCGGCGAATTCGAGTCCGGCGCCACCGCCGCCCTCTTCGGCCCGGTCGGCTCGGTGGTCATGGGCGGCGTTGGCACCCTGCTGGTAGCCGCCACCTGGACACGCCTGTTTCCGGCGCTGGCCAGGCGCGACCGGATGCTCGGCTAATCAGCTGCCGATCGGCACAACAAACCGGTACGCGCTGTTGCAAACAGTTACTTGAACCGGCATGCGCCTCCGGTTATCTTGAGCCCATGCGCTGATTCCCCGTCAGCCTGACGGCCTCCCCTCTCCTGCGAAAGCTCCCCGGCCGTCGCGAAAGCCCCGCATTACTCCCTGGTGCGGGGCTTTCGCTTCTTCTACGCGGCGAACGGCACCTCCCGCTCATCCTGGCAAACGCCGGGCTTCACATGAAAGCCCTCATCAGGAAGCCGATGAGCGCACAACCGGCAATCACATGGATGACGTTCGCCTTGAAACGGAACAAGGCAATCGCCGCCCCCAAGGCGATGAGCGCCGACACCCAGTCGAACGTGCTGGCGAACCCCTGCGGCCACAACACGTGATAACCGAAGAACAGCGCCAGATTCAGGATGACACCGACCACCGCCGCCGTGATGGCGGTCAGCGGAGCGGTGAACTTCAGGTCGTCATGAGTCGTTTCGATGAACGCCCCCATCAGGATGAAGACGAAAGACGGCAGGAAGGTGAACCAGGTGAGCAGCGTGGCCGCGACCGCGCCGGCCAGAAACAGGCTGTCCTGGCCGAATATGGCCTTGACGTAGCCGCCGACGAAACCGACGAAGGCAACGACCATGATGAGCGGCCCCGGCGTCGTTTCGCCGAGCGCCAGGCCATCGATCATTTGCGTCGGCGTCAGCCAGCCGTAGTGGCCGACCGCCCCTTGGTACATGTAAGGCAGCACGGCGTACGCGCCGCCGAAGGTCAGTAGCGCGGCCTTGGTGAAGAACCAGCCCATCTGCGTCAGGGTGTGATCCCAGCCGTAACCGGCGGCCAGCATCCCCATCGGCACCAGCCACAGCAGGCCGCCGACGAGCGCGACTTTGGCCAGTTTGCTCCAGGCGAACCGGGCGTGTTCGGGNGTCGGAGTATCGTCGTCGATAAGCGCCCGGCCAAAGGATTTGTCGGCGTTGCCGTGCCCGCCACCGGCCTTGAATTTGTCTGGTGCGATGCGCCCGCCGAAGTAACCAATTGCCGCTGCCGTCGCGACGATGGCCGGGAATGGCGCGTTGAGCGCAAAGATGGCGACGAAAGAGGCGGCAGCAATCGCCCACAGCACATTGTTCTTCAAGGCGCGCNNGCCGATACGGTATGCCGCCTGGACGACAATGGCCGTCACCGCCGGCTTGATGCCGTAGAACAGGCCAGCCACCAGCGGCAGATCACCATACGCGACATAGACCCACGACAGGCCAATCAGAATGAACAACGAGGGCAATACGAACAACCCGCCGGCAACGATGCCGCCCCAGGCACGATGCATCAGCCAGCCGATGTAGGTGGCCAGCTGCTGGGCTTCCGGGCCGGGCAACACCATGCAGTAATTGAGCGCGTGCAGGAAGCGGCGCTCGGAAATCCAGCGCCGCCGCTCCACCAACTCCTGGTGCATGATGGCGATCTGCCCGGCCGGGCCGCCGAAGCTGATGAAGCCGAGCTTGAGCCAGAACAGGAAGGCCTGCCAGAAACTGACGGCCGCTGGTGGTTCATCGAGAGTTTTAGTGCTTCCTGCCGAGGCTGTTCATGAATTCGGGCCTTTCTCGAAGGAGGCCATCAGCCCGTCGAAAACATTGCTGGCCAATGCCAGGAATTGGTCATCGTCGAGAACGGTTTCGCGCAGGCCGGCCAGAACGCTTTCGATGCCTGCGGCCTCGGGCGGCTGCACGCCACCCACGTCNAGGAAGTGAACCAGAGCACCGAGGCGCTGCAGGGCCGGCGTTTCCAGGCCGAAGCTGGCGAGCAGCACTTCGAAGCTGACGCGGGCGCCGACGTGGCTGAAGGTCGCCCCGTCAAAATCGAAACCCAGTGCATCAGGCGGGCAATCAGCCGGCGTCGCCAGCCAGAGCAGCCTGGCTTGCGGGTCGATATGGCGGCGAATCAGCCAGGCACTGGCCAGCCTGTCCACNCAGGGNCGCCGTCGCGTCGCCCAGTGCTTTCCNTGGTAATCCTGGATATTCAGGCGGGCAATGGCATCATTGACTGGATGCGGCTCATCCGGGAACAAGGCCCAGGCAGCCCGCTGCTCGAGGTCGCGCAAGGCTTCGTCGGTCTGATTCCGGGCCTCGCCGAAANNGAAGTCGATGGCTGCCAGGCTGGCGAACGCCTTGCGCAGTTTGCGCGCTTGTTTGAGCGTTTCGTTGGCCGTCTCCGGGTTGAGCCCGTCACGGACCGTCGAAATATCGCCCAGCAGACTGGCGAAGTCAGCGCTACGGTCGAACAGCGCCACGAAATTGCCATCGCGGGGCTCTTCCAGGCGAACGACCAGCGTGAATCGCCCCGGAACCATTAGACGCTCCGCAGCCTTAAACTTAGGCAAAGGAGAAGTCATGAGCAGCAAGCGTTATCCGGAAGAATTCAAGATCGAAGCGGTCAAGCAAGTAACGGAAAGAGGCCATCCAGTCGCTGAGGTAGCCAGCCGGATCGGCGTTTCGCAACACAGCCTGTATGAATGGCTGAAACGCTATAGCCTCCCACCGGTCGAACGGAGCGAATTGCAGGGCCAGTCTGCGGAGATTCGGCGCCTGAAGGCGGAGTTGAAGCGGGTCAGCGAGGCGTGACATCCTAAAAAGGCCGCAGCGTACTTTGCCAAAGAGTCCCGGTAAGGTACGCGTTCATTCAGGCGCACGAAATGTACTACCCGGTGCGCCGACTCTGCCATGTCATGGCCGTCCATCCCAGTGGCTATTACGCCTGGAAAGCGGAGCCTGCGTCGCCTCGCCAGCAGGATGATCAACGGCTACTGGGGCTGATCAAGCAATCCTGGCTGGAGAGCGGTGGCGTCTATGGCTATCGCAAGATTACGCATGACCTGCGCGATCTGGGCGAGCGCTGTGGCAAACATCGGGTTTACCGTCTGATGAAGCAGGAAGGGCTCCGGGCACAGGTGGGCTACCGTCGTCGGGCCGGCCACTACGGCAAGCCAGCAGTTGTGGCCGAGAATCGGCTGGAACAGAAATTCGATGTCGAAGCACCCAATCAGGTTTGGGTGACAGATATCACCTATATCCGAACCCACGAAGGCTGGCTGTATCTGGCAGTGGTAATGGATCTGTTCTCGCGTCAGGTCATCGGGTGGTCGATGCGCTCTCGGATCGATAGCGAACTGGCGATCAATGCCTTGCTGATGGCGGTCTGGCGGCGAAATCCACGGCGCCCGTGATCGTCCATTCGGACCAGGGATGCCAGTACAGCAGCCACGACTGGCAAGCCTTTCTGAAAGCCCATGGCCTAGTGGCCAGCATGAGCCGACGGGAAATTGCTATGACAACGCTGTCGCCGAGAGTTTCTTCCAGCTACTCAAACGGGAGCGAATCCGCCGCAAAACCTATCTCGACCGTGAAGAGGCACGCCGTGACGTATTCAACTACATCGAGATGTTCTACAACCCGAAACGTCGTCACAGCTATGCCAACGACGTTTCTCCGGTAAGTTCGAGCAGCAGTATTTCAATCGGCTACGGAGTGTCTAGTAAAGCCGGGGCGATTCAGTCGCTAACGTAGCATCCGTAGTGAACGGATCACAACGGAAAGCGCCTTTGCGTGACCTGCACTCCCATCCCAGGTGTCCGCGAGGGCGCTGATTAACTCTTGGTTCGAGCAAACTGCATCTACAGTCACCCCACCTTGAAGCCTTTCCGCGTAAAGGCAGACTTCCTCTGCCAGCTTGGTTGCCCGAATTCCGTCTCCTTGAGGATGCGGCTAATTTGAGGCTGACTAGCCCCAACAACTTCTGCCACCTCTGACTGACTAATACCTCGCTCCCGGAAGATCGTCGCTGCACAGAAGTACACGCGCTTTGGTCACCATCAAGATCAATTTTGAAGTTCCTTTTGTGAAGAGCTATTTTCGAGCCTCCTTCCCATCATAGGTGTAGCGGGGCTCTAATCGGGGTATCTAGTTTTCGACTCTATTGGCAAGTTTTCGACTTTATTGACCAGTTTTCGACTTTAATTGTCAGGAACAACCTCCGAATTTGAAACCTTTCCCGCGCCTTAGCACTCTTATGCTGCGAGTGCTAAAATACAATCAGGATTAAAGGAGAACACTACGCCATGTCCCATGCCTTGACGCTTCCCATTCCCTCGACCGTCGGTAGCATCGATGCCTATATCCAGGCAGCGAACCGCTATCCGATGCTTTCCGAGTCGNAGGAGCAGCGGCTGGCCGAGCGTTTCCACAACGAGGGCGATGTGGATGCTGCCCGTCAGCTGGTGCTTTCGCACCTCCGTCTGGTGATTTCGATTGCCCGCGGCTATCTCGGCTACGGCCTGCCGCATGCCGACCTGATCCAGGAAGGCAATATCGGCCTGATGAAGGCGGTCAAGCGCTACGATCCAGCGCGCGGCGTGCGCCTCGTGTCCTTCGCCATGCACTGGATCAAGGCCGAAATCCACGAGTACATCCTGAAGAACTGGCGCCTGGTCAAGGTGGCGACGACCAGGNCGCAGCGCAAGCTGTTCTTCAACCTGCGCAGCCTGAAGAACGACTACGAAGGCGTCGATACGCTGTCCGGCACGCAGGCGGCCGAAGTCGCTGCCCGCCTCGGCGTCAAGCAGGAAGAGGTGGTCGAGATGGAAACCCGCCTGACCGGCCGCGACTTGGCGCTGGAAGGCAACCCGGACGACGGCGACGATGCGTTCGCGCCGATCGACTACCTGGCCGACTCGCGCTACGAGCCGACCCGCATGCTGGAAAACAAGGCGCTCGCCCGCCTGCAGGACGAAGGGCTGCAAGAAGCGCTGCAGGAACTCGATCCGCGCAGCCGCCGCATCGTCGAAGCACGTTGGCTGCACGACGGCGAGGCCGCGACGCTGCACGAACTGGCCGCCGAATTCGACGTCTCGGCCGAACGCATCCGCCAGATCGAAGTCAAGGCGTTGCAGAAGATGCGCGGCTTGCTGGCCGCCTGACCGACAGGCGCGCTCATGAACAAGGAGCCGGCGGCTCCCTTTTGTTTGCCGGGCGGAATCACTCCGCCTTGGCGGTCGACGCCGGGTTGTTGAAACGCAGCCCGAAGGAAAACACCTCTTTCGAGCAGACATCGATGCAGCGGCCGCAGTTGGTGCAGTTCTGCGCCAGGATCACCGGCCCGACGCCCTTGCCTTCGCCCTTCAGGGCCGGGCGGATGACCTGCGGTTCGGGGCAGACCTCGAAGCAGTCCATGCAGTCGTTGCAGGCGGCGCGTTGCGGCGCCGCAACGCGCACNCGGCTCCAGCGGCCGAGCAGGCTGTAAGCGCCCACCGGACAAAGTCGACCGCACCAGCCGCGGCTCATGATGAAGAGGTCGAACAGGAAGACGGCGAGGACGATGGTCCACGTCGCGCCAAGGCCGAAAATGAGGCCGCGATGCAGCATCGACACCGGGTTGATCAGCTCCCACAGCACGACGCCGGTTGCCGCCGAGCCGACCAGCGTCATGGCCAGAATCCAGTAGCGTGTATTGCGCGAAAAATGGACGCTGCCCTTGATACCCAAGCGGTCGCGCAGCCAGCCAGCGGCGTCGGTGACCGGATTGACCGGGCAGACCCAGCTGCAATAGACGCGGCCGCCGACCAGGAAATAGAACACCAGCACGATGGCGAGGCCGATCAGCCCGAGTTTTTCCGGAAGGTGGCCAGTCGCCGCCGCCTGCAGCGCGACGTAGGGATCGGTCAGCGGCAGGAAATCCAGCGTGTAGCTGTAGTTCAGGTTGCCCTTGACGAGCCAGATGCCGGCCAGCGGGCCGAGCAGGAACAGGGCGAGGATGCCGAACTGCGACAGGCGCCGCAGGATCAGCCACTTGTGGGCGCGCAGCCAGCCCNNTTCGCGGCGACCGCTTCGGCGCCGATATGCTTTCCGCTCATGGCTTGCCTCCCAGACCCGACGGTGCGCCCGGGATGAGACCGCCTTCGGCGCCCGACAGGCCGCGCGCCGGCGCCGTCTGGCCGCTNNGGCCGGGTCATAGTGGCCGGGCAGCGTCGCGCCTTCCGGCAGGCGGTCGGGCAGGTCGATCATCTTCGATTCGTCGATCAGCGAGTGGCCGGCCTTTTTCTGTTCCTCCCAGCCCAGGCGATAGTGATGGCCGAGTTCGCCCTTGGCCAGCTTGGGCGGCAGCACGCGGATCGCCGCTTCCTCGAGAACACAGGATTTCTCGCACTTGCCGCAGCCGGTGCAATGTTCGGAATGCACGGTCGGCAGGAACATGGCGTGGCGGCCGGTGCGCGGATTGGGCACCTTTTCCAGCGTGATCGCCTTGTCGATCACCGGGCACACGCGGTAACAGACATCGCAGCGCAGGCCGAGGAAATTGAGGCAGGTCTCGTGGTCGATGAGGACGGCGATGCCCATTTTCGCCTTGTTGATGTCGGTCAGCTGATGGTCGAGCGCCGTCGTCGGGCAGGCCTTGACGCACGGGATGTCCTCGCACATTTCGCACGGAATGCTGCGCGCCGTGAAGTAGGGTGTGCCGGTAGCGACAGGGTTTNNCCGGCTTGCGAGCTCCAGCGTGTTGTAGGGGCAGTCGCGCACGCACAGGCCGCAGCGGATGCAGGCACCGAAACTCGCTTTCCGGNNCAGCGCGCCGGGCGGGCGCAGCGCCAGGGCCGGCAAGGCCTTGGCCTGCTTGGCGTAAAGCCCGAGGCCGAGGCCGAGCATGCCGACGCCACAAGCCATCTTGGCGGCGTCAAAAATAAACTGACGGCGTGCGATGCCGCTTTTGGGGATTTTGCTGTTCGTCGTTGCCATAAAACCTCGGGTTGCAGCCGGCGGATGGGGCTGTCGCCCCACCCTTGTCGCGGCACTCCCTGATTGCCCGTTCCCGATGGGAACCCAACACGAGCAATCTACTCCATTAGCGTTTACGAATGCTTAGCGCAGATCAAACGCTGACCATTTAGCAAGGCCGAATCGCAATCGGGTTGTGGCTGCTCAAATGCCCGGCAGGACGGCACGGGCGGCCGCGCAACTGGCGGCGGCGACATCGGCGCTGGTGATGCCGCGCAGTTCGGCCAGCACATCGGCAATGCGTGGCAGTTCGCCCGGCGCGTTGCGCCCGCCGCTCAGCCAGGCTGGCGGAATGTCGGGNGCGTCGGTTTCGAGAACGATGGCGTCGAGCGGCAACTCGGCGGCCAGCGCACGGATGCGTGTGGAACCGGANAAGGTCATGGCGCCGCCGAAGCCGAGCTTGAAACCGAGCTTGATGAACTCGTCGGCCTGCTGACGACTGCCGTTGAAGGCATGGGCGACGCCACCGCGCACGCGGATGCGGCGCAGGTGCTTGAGGATCTGGTCGACCGCCCGGCGGACGTGCAGCAGCACCGGCAGATCGAATTCGCGGGCCAGCTTTAGCTGCTCGACGAAGAAGAATTCCTGGCGTGCCGGATCGACATCGGCGACGTAGCCATCGAGACCGATCTCGCCGACCGCGACCGGTTGTTCGCGAGCCAGCCAGCCGCGCAGCTCGGCCAGATCGGATTCCCGCGACTGCATGACATACATGGGATGGATGCCATAGGCAGCCACGCAGCCGGCGTAGCGTCCGACCACGGTTTTCGCCTTCTGGAAGCTGTCGACCGCAACCGCCGGCACCACGATGCGCGCCACCCCGCCGGCCAGCGCGGCAGCATGCACCGCATCGCGGTCGGTATCGAATTCGGCCGCGTCGAGGTGGCAGTGAGTGTCGATCAGCACTGCAGGAAGGGAAAATCCGGCGCCGGCCGGCGGCCGTCGATCAGGTCGGCAAGGGCAGCGGCAGAACCGCAGGACATGGTCCAGCCGAGCGTGCCGTGGCCGGTGTTGAGCCACAGGTTGCCGTAACGCGTGCGCCCGATGAACGGTACGTTGGACGGCGTCGCCGGACGCAGGCCGCACCAGAACTCCGGCTCGCCGCGGTTTGCAGGGCCGGAAAGAGCTGACGCGTACGCTGCATCAAGGCTGCGCAACGGACAGCGTTGAGGTCGAGGTTGTAGCCGTTGAATTCCGCCGTGCCGGCAATGCGCAGGCGCTTGCCGAGGCGCGAGAAAACCAGCCGGTGCTCGTCGTCGGTCAGGCTGACGGTCGGCGCACCGGCGGCGTCGGGCAGCGCCACGGTCGCCGAATAGCCCTTGGCCGGCACTACCGGCAAGCGGATGCCGAGCGGCCGCAGCAGCAGCGGCGTATAGCTGCCGAGTGCCGCAACGTAGGCATCGGCGGTCAGCAGTTCGCTACCGGCCGGCCCGTTCACCACGACACCGGCGATCTGGCTGCCGCCGGGTGCGATGCGGTCGACCGTCAGATTGAGGCGAAAATCGACGCCCTGCGCGGCGGCCCGGTCAGCCAGCTCGCGTGTGAATTTGTGGGCATCGCCCGATTCGTCCGATGGTGTGTAATCGCCGCCGACCAGCAGAGGGCGGGCACCGGCCAGCGCCGGCTCGATCTCGATGCAGCGCTCGGCGCTGACCGTTTGGCGGTCGAGCCCGAAGCGGCGCATGGTCTTCGCCGCTTCAACTGCCTGGGCGAAGGCATCGGGTTGAGTATAGACGTGCAGGATGCCGCGTTCGAGCTGGTCGTACTCAAGGTTCAGCTCGCGGCGCAAGACCTGCAGGCAGCCGCGGCTGTAGAGCGACAGTGCGACGATCGCGGCAATGTTCTGCCGCGTACGCCCGGGCAGGCATTCGCGCAGGAAGCGCAGCCCCACAGCAGCTGTGCCGGGTCGGCGCGCCAGCGCCAGAGCAGCGGCGCATCTTCCTTGCCCAGCCACTTGAGCACCTGCGGCAGGACATGCGGATTGGCCCAAGGCTCGGCGTGCGACACCGAGATCTGGCCGCCGTTGGCAAAGCTGGTTTCGTTGCCAGCCACCGGCTGCCGGTCGACCACCGTCACCTCATGGCCGGCGCGCGCCAGATACCAGGCGCTGGTGGTGCCGACGACGCCAGCCCCAGAACCAGAACCCTCAAGCCTCGCCTCCGCGTTCGCGCACGATGCGCGTGACCTCGGGAATGTGGCGCAGGCCGCGCATGACCGCCGCCAGATGGTTGCGGTGGGCGACCTGGATGGTGAAACGGAGCAGGGTGAACAGCCGCTCGGGATCGGAATCCATCGCCACATGCTCGATGTTCGAGCCTGCTTCCGAGATAGCGGAAGCCACTTGCGCCAGCACGCCGCGCGTGTTCTTGACCTCGACCTTGATGCGTATCTCGAACAGCTTGCCCTCTTCCGGCTCCCACTCGACGTCGATCCACTTCTGCGGCTCGGTCGAGCGCGACTTGCGGATGGTCGGACAGTCGTGGGTATGAATGACCAGACCACTGCCCTTCTTGATCGACCCGATGATCGGGTCGCCGGGNATCGGCTGGCAGCAACGGGCAAGCTGGATGGCCATGCCCTCGGTGCCGTGGATGGCCAGCGTCATGTTGCTCGGCGAGTCGGCAGACATGTCCTCGCGCGCCAGCAGGCGGCGGGCGACCACCGAAGGCAGACGCTTGCCGAGGCCGATGTCGGTATACAGTTCCTCGATCGTTTTCTGGCCGCTGGACTTGACCAGCTGGTCCCAGGCTTCGGTCGGGATCGAGATCGGCACCACGCCCAGCGTCAGCAGTTCCTGGCGCAGCAGACGCTCGCCGAGGCGCGCCGATTCCTCGTTCTGCATGGTGCGCAGGAAATGGCGGATCTTGCTGCGCGCCCGCCCGGTCTTGACGTAGTTGAGCCACATCGGATTGGGGCTGGCCTGCGGCGAAGTGATGATCTCGACCATGTCGCCATTGCGCAACTCGGTACGTAGCGGAACGAGATCCTGATTGATGCGCGCTGCCGAGCAATGGTGGCCGACATCGGTATGCACGTTGTAGGCGAAATCGACGATGGTCGCNCCGCGCGGCATCGCCATGATCTTGCCCTTGGGCGTAAACACATAGACCTCGTCGGGGAAGAGGTCGATCTTGACGTTCTCGAAAAACTCGGCGGAATCGTTGCTCTGCATCTCGAGCAGCGACTGCAGCCATTTGTGGGTCTTGATCTGCAGGTCGGCGCCGCTTTCCTCGGTATCCTTGTACAGCCAGTGCGCAGCCACGCCTTCCTGGGCGACGTGGTGCATTTCCTGGGTGCGGATCTGTACCTCGACCGGCGTGCCGTAAGGCCCGATCAGCGTCGTGTGCAGCGACTGGTAGCCGTTGGCCTTGGGGATCGCGATGTAGTCCTTGAACTTGCCGGGCACCGGCTTGTACAGCGCATGCAGCGCACCGAGCGCCAGGTAACACATCGGCACGTTGTCGACGACGACGCGGAAACCGTAGATGTCGAGCACCTGCGAGAAGGACAGCTGCTTCTCGCGCATCTTGCGATAAATGGAGTAAAGGCTCTTTTCGCGCCCGAAAACGTCGGCATTGAGGCCGGCGGACGCCAGCTTGCCGATGACGGCATTCTGGATGCGCGACAGCAGTTCGCTGCGGTTGCCGCGTGCCGCCTGCATCGCCTTGGCCAGCACTTCGGCGCGATGCGGGTGGATCAGGCGGAAGGAAATATCCTGCAACTCGCGGTACAGCTTGTTCAGCCCGAGACGCAGGGCAATCGGCGCGTAGATGTCGAGCGTCTCGATGGCGATGCGGCGGCGCTTGTCGGGACGCATCGCGGCCATGGTCTGCAGGTTGTGCTGGCGGTCGGCCAGCTTGATCAGCACGACGCGCAGATCGCGCGCCATGGCCATCAGCATCTTGCGGAAGTTTTCCGCCTGCGCCTCCTGGTAGGAGGCGAATTCCATCTTGTCGAGCTTGGACAGCCCGTCGACCAGCTCGGCGACCTCGCGCCCGAAACGCTCGGCCAGTTCGCGCTTGGTGGTGCCGGTGTCTTCCAGCACGTCATGGAGCAGCGCAGCGCATACGGCGTCACCGTCCATGCGCCATTCGACCACGGCGCCGGCCACCGCCAGCGGGTGCGTGATGTAAGCCTCGCCCGACATGCGCTTCTGGTTCGCATGGGCGCGCGCCGAGAAGGCATACGCCTCCTTGATGCGCTCTACGTCGGCAGGGGAAAGATAATCGAGACTGTCGAGAAAAACCCGGTAAGCGGGTTCCTCAGTGGCGGGCGGTTGCTGAGACGGCGCTGGAACCATCAGACTTCACCGCCCCCGCCCTCAGGCCTGGCCGCGGTTCAGGACTTCGACGCCGAACTTGGCGAGGGCCAGTTCGCGCAGGGCGATGACCGTCGGCTTGTCGCGGTTGGCTTCGACCATCGGCGTCGCGCCATTGGCGATCTGGCGGGCACGGTAAGTGGCGGCCAGGGTCATCTGGAAGCGGTTGGGAATCTTTTTCAGGCAATCGTCAATCGTTACGCGGGCCATGCAATACCTCTAAATCAGATCAATCGGGCAAAAAGCGCGGCGTGACGGGCACGCTGCGCATCCAGGCTCAGGCGGGAGGCGCGCACCACGGCACGCAGGTCATCCAGCGCCTGTTCCAGACTGTCGTTGATAATAACATAGTCGAATTCGCCGACATGGCGCATCTCGTCCTGCGCCGCCGCCAGCCGGCGGGCGATGACATCGGCGGCATCCGTTCCGCGCCCGGTCAGGCGACGGGTCAGCTCCTCCATCGATGGGGGCAGGATGAATACCGCGATCGCCTCGGGAAAGATCGCGCGCACCTGCTGCGCGCCCTGCCAGTCGATTTCCAGCAGGACGTCGTGATCCGCGGCCAATTGATCGGCGATCCATTTCCTGGAGGTGCCGTAGTAGTTGCCGTGCACCTCGGCCCATTCGAGAAACTCGTAAGCGGAAATCATGCTTTTGAAGCGGTCGACCGCAACAAAGTGATATTCCCGACCGTCCTGCTCACCGGGACGCGGCGAACGTGTCGTGAAGGAGATGGAGAGTCGCGGCGCCTGCTCGGTTTCGAGCAACATGCGAACCAGCGTGGTCTTGCCGGCACCGGAGGGCGCGGCGACAACATAAAGATTGCCGCTCATGGCTATTCCAGATTCTGAATTTGCTCGCGCATCTGCTCGATCAGCAGCTTGAGCTCCATCGATGCCTGCGACACTTCGGTAATCGCCGACTTGGAGCCGAGCGTATTCGCTTCGCGGTTGAGTTCCTGCATCAGGAAATCGAGGCGCTTGCCGCAGGCGCCGCCCTGCTTGAGCACACGCTCGACTTCGTCCAGATGCGTCGTCAGCCGGCTCAGTTCTTCGGCGACATCGATGCGCGTGGCGAATACCGCGACTTCCTGCAACACGCGCTCGTCGCTGGCTCCACCCAGCGCTTCGGTCAGGCGTTGGCGCAGCTTNTCGGTATAGACCGCCTGCGCCTCGGGGATGCGCGGCGCCACGCGGCGCACGATGTCGCGCATGGCATTGACACGGTCGACGATCATCGCGGCCAGTTTNTCGCCTTCGCGGCCTCGGCTGGCGACAAACTCGTCCAGCACCTCGCGCGCCAGCGCCAGCACCGTCGGCGAGAGGGCGGCGAAGTCGATGCTCTGGTCGCCGAACATGCCGGGCCAGCGCAGGACATCGTTCACCGTCAACGGGTTGGCGGCCGGCATCTGGCGACAAACACTGTCGTTGAGCGCCTGCAGGGTAGCCAGCAGATCGCTGTTGAGCCGGAGCTGATCACCGCGTGCGGCCGAGGCATTGAAGGACAGCCGGCATTCCACCTTGCCGCGCGAGAGACGCGCCGCCAGCAGCTCGCGCAGCGGCATTTCCAGCNNGCGCAGGTCTTCGCTGACGCGAAAATGAAAATCAAGATAGCGGGAATTGACACTTTTGAGTTCGATCTGCAGGGTGCCACGCTCGACATCGCACGTCTTCACCGCATATCCGGTCATGCTGCTTATCATTATTGGTGCTCTCCAGCTTTACAGGCCGGACGACTCGCCCGACAATGGCTCAAGTTCTGCATCATAACCGCGAGATCAATGGCGCAACAAGCCAACCACGCCCTGCCCGCCGGCCACATGCTGGAGNAGTACACCATCACCCGCCAGCTTTCGCTGGGCGGGTTCTCCATCGNNTACCTGGCAACCGATGGCGAAGGCCATCGCGTGGCGATCAAGGAATATCTGCCCAACAGCCTGGCGCTGCGCGGCGAGGGCGAGATCAAGCCGCAGATCACGGCGGATCATCAAAGCGCCTTCCGCTACGGGATGAAGTGCTTCTTCGAGGAAGGCCGCGCCCTGGCGCTCTCGCACCCCAACGTGATCCGCGTGCTCAATTTCTTCCGCGCCAACGACACCGTTTACATGGTGATGGAGTACGAACGCGGCCGTACGCTGCAGGAGTTCATCCAGACCCACCGCGGGGAAGTCACCGAGCGTTTCATTCGCGGCGTCTTCACCCGCCTGCTCAACGGCCTGCGCGAAGTTCATTCGCACAAGCTGCTGCATCTCGACATCAAGCCTTCGAACGTCTATCTGCGCGCCGACAACACGCCCGTGCTGATCGACTTCGGCGCCGCACGCCAGACGCTGTCGGCCGATCAGCCGATGCTCAAGCCGATGTACACCNCCGGTTTCGCGTCCNCCGAGCATTACGGCGNNCGCAAGGATCTCGGGCCGTGGAGCGACATTTACAGCGTCGGCGCCTCGATGTATGCCTGCATCGCCGGCTGCGCGCCGCAGGCCGCCAATGAGCGCTACACGAAGGACACGCTCGTGCCGGCGATGATGCGCTGGGAGGGCGAGTATTCGGATCGCCTGCTCGAAATCATCGACTGGTGTCTCAATCTCAATCAATTCTATCGGCCGCAAAGCGTCTTCGCGCTGCAAAAGGCGCTGGTCGAGACGGTTACGCCACCGACCCCGAAGGAAGGTCCGAACTAGCTCAACCGATTTGTCGACAAATACAAGAAAGCCAACCGATGAGATTCACGATCTACCAGGAAAGCCGCNCAGGAGGGCGCGCCAACAACGAAGATCGAACCAGTTACTGTTACTCCCGCGAAGCCCTGCTGATGGTCGTTGCCGACGGCATGGGCGGCCACCACTACGGCGAGATCGCCTCGCAGATTGCCGTCCAGACGCTGGCCGACAGCTTCCAGCGCGAAGCCCGACCGACCCTGGACGACCCCTTCCGCTTTCTGCAGAGGNGCATGACCAACGCCCATCACGCGATTCTCGATTACGCCGAACGCCACCGCCTGAACGACACCCCGCGCACCACCTGCGTCGCCTGCATCGTTCAGGACAACATCGCCTACTGGGCGCATGCCGGCGATTCCCGCCTGTTCCTGATGCGTGCCGGCAAGGTGATCGCGCAGACCAAGGATCATTCGCGCATCCGCATCCTGCTCGAGGAAGGCCTCATTTCGGAGGCCCTGGCGGCGACCCATCCGGACCGCAACAAGATCTACAGTTGCCTGGGCAGCCCGACGCCGCCCGAGATCGAATTCTCGCGCAAGACGCCGCTGCAGCATGGCGACATCGTCCTGCTGTGCACCGACGGCCTGTGGGGCGAGGTTCCCGGCGATACGATGGCGCCCGCCCTGAACGGTGCCAACATCGTCAACGCGGTGCCGATGTTGCTGAACATGGCCGAAACCAAGGGCGGCCCGCACGTGAACAACCTCTCGGTGGTCGCCGTGCGCTGGGAAGACAACTACGTCGACGACACCAGCAGCAGCGTCTCGACGCAGACCATGCGCTTCGACGAAATCGCCACCCATATCGAGGAATTCGGCCGCGACCCGGCCCACAAGACCGATCTTTCCGAAGACGAGATCGAACTGGCGATCGAGGAAATCCGCGCCGCCATCGAAAAATTCAACCCCAGGAAACAAGGACAATAAGCATGCGCCCCAGCCAACGCCAGGCCGACCAGCTCCGCCCGGTTCGTCTGACCTGCAATTTCACCCGCCACGCCGAAGGCTCGGTCTTGATCGAAATGGGCGACACGCGCGTGCTGTATACCGCCAGCGTCGAAGAAAGCCTGCCGCCGTTCCTGCGCGGCAAGGGCCAGGGCTGGGTCACCGCCGAATACGGCATGTTGCCGCGCTCGACACACACCCGCAGTGCCCGTGAAGCGGCCAAGGGCAAACAAACCGGCCGCACCCAGGAAATCCAGCGCCTGATCGGCCGCAGCCTGCGCGCCGTCACCGACTTGAAGGCGCTCGGCGAACGCCAGATCACCCTCGACTGCGACGTACTGCAAGCCGATGGCGGCACCCGCTGCGCCTCGATCACCGGCGCCTGGGTCGCCCTTTATCAAGCCTGCGAAAAGCTGGTACAGGCCGGCAAGCTGCCCGCCAACCCGGTACGCGACCACGTCGCCGCCGTCTCGGTCGGCATCTACAAGGGCACCCCGGTGCTCGACCTCGACTACCCGGAAGACTCCGACTGCGATACCGACATGAACGTGGTGATGACCGGCGGCGGCATCGTCGAAATCCAGGGCACCGCCGAAGGCGAACCCTTCACCCGGCCGCAGATGAACACCCTGACCGACCTTGCCGAAGCCGGCATCCGTCAGTTGATCGCTGCCCAGCAAACCGCCNCTCGCCGCATGAAAAAGCTCGTCCTCGCCTCCAACAACGCAAAGAAAATGAAGGAGCTGAACGCGCTGCTGGCGCCGCTCGGCTTCGAGGTCATCNCGCAGGGGCAACTGGGCATTCCGGAAGCCGAAGAGCCGCACTGCACCTTCGTCGAGAACGCGCTGGCCAAGGCCCGCCATGCCTCGAAGCTGTCCGGACTGCCGGCGCTGGCCGACGACTCCGGGCTCTGCGTCGCCGCCCTCGGCGGGGCGCCCGGCGTTTATTCGGCGCGCTATGCCGGCGAGCCGAAATCGGATGCGCGCAACAACGAGCGATTGCTCGCCGAACTCGCCGCCAAGACCGACCGCCGCGCCCACTTCGTTTCGCTGATCGTGCTGGTGCGCCACGCCGACGACCCGCAACCGCTGATCGCCGAAGGTGAATGGCACGGCGAGATCCTGCCGGCGCTGCGCGGTGCCGGCGGCTTCGGTTACGATCCGCTGTTCTTCGTGCCCGCCTTCGGGCAGACCGCTGCCGAACTCGACGCCGACACCAAGAACCGGGTATCGCATCGCGGCCAGGCCATGCAGCAACTGATCGCCCGCCTGCCGGCGCTGTAATCCGGTGGCCCGCAGCATCCCCATTTTTGCCCAANAATTGCCGTCGACCGCAACAGGCCTCGAGTTCCGCGTTTCTCCGCCGTTGGCGCTTNACGTGCATGTGCCGTGGTGCGTGCAGAAGTGTCCATATTGCGATTTCAACTCGCACGAGGCCAACGGGGCGATTCCCGAACGCGACTACGTCGATGCGCTGATCGCCGACCTGCAATCGGCGCTGCCGCTGATCTGGGGCCGGCCGGTCGTCAGCGTTTTCTTCGGCGGCGGCACGCCCAGCCTGCTGTCGCCGGCCGCCATCGACGAACTGATCGCCGCCTTCCGCGCGCTCGCCATGTTGTCGCCGGAAGCGGAAATCACGCTGGAGGCCAACNCCGGTACGGTCGAGGCGGAAAAGTTCGCCGGTTTTCGCGCGGCCGGCGTCAATCGCCTGTCGCTGGGCATCCAGAGCTTCAACGAGGAACACCTCAAAGCCCTTGGCCGCATTCACGACGCTGCCGAGGCCAGACGCGCCGCGCAACTGGCCGGCGAGCATTTCGAGGCCTTCAATCTCGACCTGATGTACGGCCTGCCCGGCCAGACGCTGGCGCAGGCGCTGGCCGACGTCGACACCGCGCTGGATTTCGCACCGGGCCACCTCTCCTGCTACCAGCTGACGCTGGAGCCGAACACCCGCTTCGCCGCCTTTCCGCCCGAGCTTCCGGAGGGCGATCTGTGCGCCGACATGCAGGATGCCATCGAAGCGCGGTTGGCCGCTGCCGGCTACACCAATTACGAAACTTCGGCCTTCGCGCGAGCCGGCAAACAGTGCCGGCACAACCTGAACTACTGGCATTTCGGCGACTATCTTGGCATCGGCGCCGGGGCACATTCCAAGCTGACGCTGCACGACCGCGTGCTGCGCCAGATGCGCTGGAAACAGCCGGCCGCCTATCTCGACAACATCCGTGCCGGCAACCCGATCCAGACCGCCAGCGAGGTCGAGCGCAAGCAGTTGCCCTTCGAATTCCTGATGAATGCGCTGCGCCTGCACACGGGCTTTCCACCCGCACTGTTCGAGTCGCGCACCGCGCAGCCGCTGAGCGTCATCCTGCCGCAACTCAAAGCGGCGGAAGCCGATAGCCTGCTGACCGTCGGCCCCGAGCGCATCGCCCCGACCCCGCGCGGCCGGCGCTTTCTCAACGTCCTGCTCGAACGTTTTCTGGACGACGCCTGAGCGCTGCCGCGTCGGGAAACCGCAACCCTGCCGGCAGCGCGTTCATTGGGCCGAGAAATCCTGAACCAGCGGTTCGGAACGCAGCCAGACACTGAAACGCGAACCGTGCCCGATTTCGCTGTCGACCGTGATGTATCCGCCGTAACGCTCGACCAGCGACTGGCTGACCCACAGGCCGAGGCCCGTGCCGTCCGGTTTCCGCGCCGTATAGAAAGGCTTGAACAGGCGCCCGCGTTCGGCCGGCGTCAGGCCCGGGCCGGTGTCGGCAACCACCAGCCGCAAGCCGAGCGGCATGTCCAGATCGTCCCAGTCCTCTGCCGCCAATATCAGCACACCGCCGTCGGGCATGGCCTGGATGGCATTGACCATCAGGTTGATCAGCACCTGCTGCAGCTCGTTGCGATTGCACGTCACGCTACGCACCGAGTCGAGGTGCTGTTCGACGCGGATCGTTCCGCGTTTCAGCAAATGGCTCACCAGCACCAGGCTGTCCTGAATCAGCGCCGTANNCGCCACCAGTTCGAGATAGCCGACGTATTCCTGCGGCCGCGCGAATTGCAGCAGTTTGGCGACAATCAGGCGGATGCGATGCACCTGTTCCTGGATCAGGCGCACCTCCGGCTCGACCGGCTTGGCCGCCGACCCGAGGATGTCGCGCAGGACATCGAGATTGCCCTGGATCACCGCCACCGGGTTGTTGATTTCGTGCGCCACCCCGGCCGTCAANCGGCCGATGGCCGCCAGCTTCTCGTTCATCACCAGTTGCGATTGCGCCGCCTTCAGATCGGCGACCGCCCGCTCCAGTTCGGCCGTGCGCCGTGCCACCTCGCCATCGAGCGCCTCACCCCAGCGCTTGAGCGAAGCCGCCTGTGCCTGCAGGCGATCGAGAAGACGGTCGAAGTGTGCCGCCAGATCGCCCAGTTCATCGTGACTGCTCACCTTGCCAACCCGGGCATCCGCATCGTCCTGCTCGATCGCGCTCATCACCGCATGCATGCGCTCGATCGGGCGGAACACCCGGCGCGCCCAGAAGAAGGCAAAAACGCCGGCAACCAGCATGGCCAGCGCGAAAAGCGCGACCACCAAGCCNAGCGCGGCACGCTTGGCGGCCGCGAACGGTGCTTCGAGAAAGCCGACGTAGAGCATGCCGACCCGCTGTCCGTGACTATCGATCAAGGGCTGATAGCCGGAAACATACCAGTCCGTCACGACGAAGGCGCGATCGAGCCAGGTTCGCCCCTCGTCGAGCACCTCCCGATGCACTGCCGCCGAGACTCGCGTGCCGATCGCCCGCCCGCCTTCGAACAGGCGGACATTGGTCGCCACCCGGACATCCCCCAGGAAAAGCGTAGCCGTTCCCCGGCTACCCAGCATCAAGGCGCCTTCGGGAAACACGATTTCGTTGAGGCGATCGATGAATTCGAGGTTCTTGTTGAGCAGGACGCCCCCNGCCAACACGCCGCGCAAGCGGCCGGCCTCGTCGCGCACCGGCGCTGCGGCGTGGATCACCAGTCCGCGCTCCTCGAACTCCCGGTCATCGGGCGCGGCGTTGGCGGTTTTCAGGATTGCCGTTCGCGACCGTTCGGCAAGCTGCGGATCGAGCGATTCCAGCTGCCCGGCACTCATCACGTCGGTACCCGTCACCGCCTGCCCGGCGGCGGCTTTTGCCAGCACCGGCCAGGCCGCGATGGCGGCACTGTCGCGGTCGACGTGCAAAAAGTAGAGAAAATCGAGCTTCATGCCCGCGCGAGCGTTGCCCAGCAACTCGGCCGTTGCCCGTTGNCGCTCGCGCGCCGACCGATCGAGCACACGGGCCAGGCGAGCCGAACCGGCCAGCCCCTCGACCGAGCGGCCAACGCCTTCGGCCACGCGCTCGTAGTAACCGTGGGCAATCGCGAGATCGGCGCGCACCTTGGCGATTTGCAGACGATCCAGGTAATCGCCGCCCCAGACGACCAGCACTGCAAGCAGGACAGGCAGCACGATGCCGAGCGGCGCCAGCGCCAGCAACAGCAGGCGGACACGGATCGAGCGCCCTTTTGAGCGCCTAGTCCGCCCAGGCCTGACACTTGCGATCCAGCGTCTTGCGCGAAACGCCGAGACGACGTGCCGCTTCGGACTTGTTGCCCTGACAATCGGCGAGCACCGCCAGAATATGCTGTTTTTCAACCGCCTCCAGACGTTCATCGCCAGCGCCGAGCGCTGCGCCGGCTGCCGGTTCCGGCCCGAAGTCGAACCAGCCGAGGATCAGCGAACGTTCGACGAAATTGCGCAGTTCGCGCACGTTGCCGGGCCAGTCGTAAGCCGCCATGCGCGCCAGGGTGCGCTTGTCCGGACTCACCTGCGGCACGCCGAGATAGGGGGCCAGCTGGGCGATGAAATGCGCGACCAGCGGCGGCAGGTCTTCCGGACGGTCCCGCAGCGGGGGCAAGGTCACCTCGACCACCTGCAGGCGGTAATAGAGATCATGGCGAAAGCGCTGGGCGGCCACCTCGGCCTTGAGATCCCGGTTGGTCGCCGCGATGACCCGCACATCGACCGGAATCTCCTGCTCGGAACCGACCGGCCGCAGGCGCCGCTCTTCCAGCACGCGCAGCAACTTGGCCTGTGCCGCCAACGGCAATTCGGAAATTTCGTCGAGAAAAAGCGTGCCGCCGCGGGCGTAGTAGAAGAGCCCCTCGCGGCTTTGCTGGGCACCGGTGTAAGCGCCGCGGACATGGCCGAAAAGCTCCGACTCGATCAGTTCGGCGGCGATCGCCGCGCAATTGAGCGGCACGAAAGGCCCGGCAGCCCTTGCGCTCATGGCGTGCAGGGCGCGCGCGGCGACCTCTTTGCCGGTGCCGGACTCACCGCTGAGCAATACGGTGGCCGGAGTCGGCGCGATACGCTTGAGGCGGTCGCAGACATCGCGAATGGCCGCCGATTCGCCGACCATGCCTTCGACATCGAGCGCCCCCAATTCACGACGCAGCACAAAGTTTTCCCGCACCAGCCGCGAGCGTTCGAAACAGCGCTGCATGGCGTTGAGCATCTGCGCCAGCGAAAACGGCTTGAGCAGGAAGTCGGCGGCCCCGGCGCGCAGGGCATCGATCGCCGTGTCGAGGTCGGCGTAAGCCGTCATCAGGACCACGTCGCCGGCATAGCCATCGTCGCGCAGTTCGTGCAGCCAGTCGATGCCCGAACGCCCCGGCAGGGCGATGTCGAGGACGATCAGGTCGTACAGGTGCCGACTGAGCAAAGGCGCCGCCTGTTCGACACTGGCGGCACTATCGACCCTGCCGCAACGCNNTGCCCGAGCGCGCTGCAGAAAACTGAGCATGCCCGGTTCGTCATCGACCACGAGCACCGAATATTCCCTCCAGGGTGCCTCGCCATCGGGCGTCTCGCTTGGGTTCATCGTCTCCTCCAGTTATTGCCCGATGATCGCAAACAAGCACTCACCCAGGCAACCCGCCGCGCCGGATCGCGCAATTCACTTGTCGCTGCGCAGGGCGCCCACCGTTGTCGCGGCATTGGCCGCCCGCGCCGCTTCGGCAACCTCGGTGGTGACGATGGTCTTGCCGATGGGCGCCAGGGCGATCCCCGCCAGTTTCAGGTGCTGCAGCGCGAACGGGATGCCGATGATGGTGACGAAGCAGGCCACGGCCGAGGCGAGATGGCCGATGGCCAGCCACAGGCCGGCGAAGACGAACCAGATGATGTTGCCCAACAAGCCGAGGGCGCCGGTACCGATGTCGTCTTCCTGGTGCAGTTCCTTGCGGCTGATCGCTTCCTTGCCGAAGGGAAGAACGAGAACTGGCCGATGACGAAACTGGCACGCGCCCAGGGGATGCCGACGATGGTCACCAGTGCGATCAGGCCGAACAGCCACCACGCGAGTCCCATCAGAAAACCGCCCAGAATGAACCACAGAAAATTGCCGATTGCCCGCATCCCGCTATCCAACCTTTACCGAAAATCGTTCGAACGGAGCGCATTGTGACCCAAAACCGGCGCCTGGAATGCCTCAGAATTCGCGTGGCCGCAGATCATCCGGCAACGGGGCACCGCGTTCGACATCCACCGGGAAGATCCCTATCGTCCGTCCATCCTGGGTTGCGACGATCAGACGCCACTCGCCGGGCCGCGGGTTCAACACCCAGGAATAGCCGCGAAACCCNCGCTCGCGTCCGCCGCTGCTGTGGAAGCGGGTGCGGTAAACCGGCCGCCAACCGTCCTTGTCGCGCACCTCCCAGCGGTGTTCGAGCGCCGCCGTCACCCCGAGCGGCGCGAACACTGCGGTCACGCCGTACAGTTTTCCGCCTTCCGGCACGTGCGCCACGGCCGCCTGATTCCGCCAGAACTGCCACCACGGCGGCGCCTCGACCTGCAAGGCGAAGCGGTCGCCCTCGCGGACGAAATCGTGGCCGACCGCCATATCCTGCTTGACCAGCGGCACCGGCGCGATCATGTCGAGCCGCCAGGCAAGCAGCACGGCCCCAACTAGGAGCCAGGCCGGAAATATCCGCCCCGGCCGCCCCGGCGCCAGACGCCACAAACCATGCGTCAGCAGCGCGCCGGCCACAGTGGAAACGTAGAACCACAGCGGTTCCAGGCTGCCCAGCGCATGCGGCAGCGCGAAATTGAAGAGGAGGATGGCGTTCAGCGCGAACAAGGCCCAGACCAGCGTAAAGCGCCGCCCGTACTGCTTGCCGATGAACTCGTTGGCCACCAGCAGCGCGCCCAGCAGGGATGCCGTCAGCCAGGTGCCGAGATAGCCGGAACTCTTGAAATAGAGGATGAACAGCGCCGANAAGATGCCGCCGAAAAAGAACTGCAACAGCAGATAGGGCGCCTGCCAGACGATGGCCGCCAGCCGACCGCGCCAGCCCGCCCCTTCGGGCGCATTCGGGCTACCCGCCGCGCCCCCNGCCTCGCGCCGGGCAAGCCAGAGGATCAGGCCTCCGGCCCCCAGCAGAAAAGCGCCGAGCACCCAGAGATCGAGCGTCTTGACCCGCTGGCCGATGGTCAGGGCATCCCAGAGAAAGCCNCCGAAAAAGGCGGCGGGCGGAAAGAGGCGCTGCACGAGTTTCAAGTGATCGATCACATTCGGATGGCGGAACAGGAAGAGCTGCGCGGCGCCTCCGGCTCAGCGCAGTTCGCCGTCGTGGTAGTACCAGCGACCGTCCTGCTTCACGAAGCGGCTC
This sequence comes from Dechloromonas sp., assembly GCA_013363835.1. Lineage (GTDB taxonomy): Bacteria > Pseudomonadota > Gammaproteobacteria > Burkholderiales > Rhodocyclaceae > Azonexus. Next base: position 3,256,911 of record CP054864.1, on the reverse strand, counting down.
AGTTCATGCAGCCGATGCCCCTTGCCGGCGATGCGGTAGCGGGCGACGAACTCGACGGTGGCATGGGTGTCGTCCTGCACCGCCTGTTTCCTGACCTCCAGCCCCAGCCATTTGCTGTCGTCAGCGGCCAGATCGAGTTCGCTCGGGCGGGTTTCCGGATGCCAGGTGGCGAGCAGATAGTCTTCCAGCTTGAGCACATAGGCACTGTAGCGCGAGCGCATCAGGGCTTCGGCGTTTGGGGCATTTTCGGCCCCTGAATGCAGTCGACCGCAACAGGCCTCGTAAGACCACCCGCTGCCGCAGTAGCAGGCGCTCACTTTTCCTCGACGACCTCGCCGCCCAGCGCGGCGACCAGCTGGGGCAGGAAGCGCGACAGTTCGCCGGTCATCAGCGCGAAATCGGCGTCGAATTGCTCGTCGGCGTGTTCGGCGCTCTTCTCGGCCTCTTCCTTGAGCAGGTCGAGGAAGGCGAGNCGCTTGATTTCCAGCTTTTCGCTGAGGACGAAGGAGATGCGGTCGTCCCATGTCAATGCCAAGCGAGTCGGCAGCTTGCCGCCGGCCAGATGCGCCTTGACCTCGTCGCCTTCCAGCGGGTGACGGACGTAGCGCACCGCCGCCTTTTCCTCGCCGACCGCCTTCAGTTCGCAATCGCGGTCGATGGTGAAACCGGCCGGCGCGTCGCCGCCGGCCAGCCAGTCGGCCATCGCCGACTGCGGCGAAAGCTGGGTGTGGAGCAGGGTCAGCGGGAATTCGTCGAGGCAATGACGCAGGTGCTCGATGACTTCTTCCGCCCTGGCCGGGCTGCTGGCATCGACGCACAGCCAGCCGGCCTGCGGATCGATCCAGACGAAGGTATTGCGGCGGCGGGTGAAGGCGCGCGGCATCAGTTCCTCGGTGACCCGCTCGCGCAGTTCCTTGAGCTGCTTGCGACCTGGTGCGTAGCCCTGCTGCGCTTCCATCGCTTCGGCGCGTTCCTTGACTTCCTCATTGACCACCGAAGACGGCAGCAGGCGCTGCTCGACGGCCAGCGCGATCAGCCACTGGCGGTTCAGCGANAAGACCAGCGCGCCGTCGCGGCGCGGCGACACNCAGCCGCGACTCATCGGCTGGTTGCTCGGGCATTTCACGAACGGGCCACGCGCCAGTTGTTCCTCGAATTTGGCGAGCTCGACAGGCCACGGCGCGGGCAAACGGTACAACTGCAGGTTCTTGAACCACATGGAAATTCTTTCGGAGAAAAGCGCCTAGCGCTTCTTGAAAATGACGTCCCAGACGCCATGGCCGAGGCGGAGGCCGCGATTTTCGAATTTGGTCAGCGGCCGGTACTCGGGGCGCGGGGCGAAGCCGTCGGCAGTATTGACCAGCGACGGCTCAGCGGAGAGCACTTCCAGCATCTGGTGGGCGTACTCTTCCCAGTCAGTGGCGCAGTGCAGATAGCCGCCCGGCNNGAGGCGCGAGGCGAGCAGCGCGACGAAGGGCGGCTGGATCAGCCGGCGCTTGTTGTGCCGCGCCTTGTGCCACGGGTCGGGNAAGAAGACATGGACACCGTCCAGCGAGGCTTCCGGCAACATGTCGCGCACCACCTCGACGGCGTCGTGCTGGCAGATGCGCAGGTTGTCCAGGCCGCGCTCGGCGATCTGCTTGCATAGCGCGCCGACGCCCGGCACGTGAACTTCGACGCCGAGGTAGTCATTGTCGCGATTGGCATCGGCGATCTTGGCGGTCGTTTCGCCCATGCCGGTGCCGATTTCGAGGATTTTNGGAGCAGTTCGGCCGTGNACCGCAGCCAGGTCGATGGGCTGCGGTGCGTGGACGACGCCGATCTTCGGCATCATCTCGGCGTAGTAGTTTTCCTGTGCCGCCGACATGCGGCCGGCGCGGCGGACGTAGCTCTTGATGTGGCCGTGACCGTGGCGGCCCGCCGTGTATTCGCCCTCGTCGCCTTCGGCGGCAGGGTGGATCAGGGCGCGCCGCTCATGAGCCTATCAGCCCGGAAGTCGGCGACGACGGGTCGGCCGAGTACAGCTTGCGCGGCATGCGGCCGCCAGNGTAAGCCTCGCGCCCGGCCTCGATGCCCTTCTTCATGGCGCTGGCCATCAGCACCGGGTCCTGGCGTGGGCGATCGCGGTGTTCATCAGCACGCCGTCGCAACCGAGTTCCATTGCGATGGTGGCGTCGGAGGCAGTGCCAACGCCGGCATCGACGATGATCGGCACCTTGGCGTTGTCGATGATGAGGCGCAGGTTCCACGGGTTCAGGATGCCCATGCCGGAGCCGATCAGCGAGGCCAAGGGCATCACCGCGACGCAACCGATGTCTTCCAGCATCTTGGCCTGGATCGGGTCGTCCGAACAGTGAACCATGACCTGAAAGCCGTCCTTGACCAGCGTTTCAGCCGCTTTCAGGGTTTCCGGCATGTTCGGGAACAGGCTGGTCGGGTCGCCCAGCACTTCCAGCTTGCACAGCGGGTGGCCGTCGAGCAGTTCGCGCGCCAGGCGCAGGGTGCGCACGGCGTCGTCAGCCGTGTAACAGCCCGCCGTGTTGGGCAGGATGGTGAATCGGGACGGTGGCACGGCATCGAGCAGGTTGGGCTGGCCGGCGTCCTGGCCGATATTCACCCGGCGGACGGCGACGGTGACGATCTCGGCGCCGGAAGCGTCGATGGCGGCGCGCGTCTCGGCGAAATCCTTGTACTTGCCGGTGCCGACCAGCAAACGGGAACGGTACGCCTTGCCGGCGATGGTCAGTTGATGCATGGAGGTTTCTCCGGTTCAGCCGCCGCCGACGGCGACGACGATTTCGAGTTGGTCGCCCGTGGCGAGCGCGGTCGTGGCGTGCTGGCTTTTCGGGACGATTTCGCCGTTCTTTTCGACGGCGATGCGCTTGCCGGTGTAGCCGAGCTGGTCAATCAGTCCGGCGACGGTCAGCGGGTCGGGAAAGTGGCGTGTTTCGCCATTGATCTTGAGGTCAGGCATCGGGCTATTTTAGCAAGCCGCGCGGCTTGCGCGGNGCGCTCGTGAATAGGCGGTCGTAAAGCCAGTCGGGCAGGGCGCGCAGGATCTTTGCGACGACGCCCATCTGCCAGGGAATGACGGTGTAGGTCACGCCGCGCGCGATGGCGGCTGCGAAGCGTTCCGCCGCCACATCCGCCGGCAGCAAAAACGGCATTTTGTAGGGNTTGACCGCAGTCATCGGCGTTTCGATGTAACCCGGCGCGATGGTCACCACCTTGATGCCGCAGGGCCGCATTTCGAGGCGCAGGCTTTCGAGGTAGGCGATGGCTGCCGCTTTCGACGCCGAATAGGCCTCCGCCCCCGGCAGGCCGCGAATGCCGGCGACCGAGGCGACGCCGACCAGCCTGCGTTCTCCGCCTGCCGCCCGCATGGCCTTGATGAAGGGCGCAAAGGTCGCTGCCATGCCGAACACATTGGTGTCCATCACGCGTCGGAAGGCGTCGAGGTCTTCTTCGTATTCGCTCAGGGTGCCGGCCGAGACGCCGGCATTGGCGATGACGATGTCCGGCGCGCCGAAGCGGGCGATGAAATCGCCGGCTGCCGCGTGCAGTGCCGGGGCATCGACGACATCGAGCGCGTAGCAGGCGTGCTGGCCGCCGAGACGCCCGTTCAGCGCCGCAAGCGCTTCCGCCCGGCGCGCGGCGAGCCCGAGGGTCGCGCCCTGTGCGGCGTAGTAAACGGCAAGCGCCTCGCCGATACCCGACGAGGCGCCCGTGATGAAAACCTTCAAGACGGCTTATTTCTTGGCGGGTTTCTCGCTGCGCGCCTTGGCGATCAACTTGTCGGTCGTCCCCAGCACGTCGCCGAAACTCTGGCCGCCGACCAGGTATTTGCCATCGACGGCGATCGCCGGCACACCGGAAATCTTGTAGGCCTGCGCCATCTGGTCGGCGCGCTTGACCTTGCTCATGACGCCGAAGGAATTAAAGGTTTCGCTGAATTTCTTCGGGTCGACGCCCTTCTTGGTCACCCATTCAAGGATGGTCTTCTCGTCGAACAGATTGACCCGCTCGCTGTGGATGGCCTTGAACACGTCGCCATCGAGCCTGGCCAGGTCACCGGTCGCTTCCAGTGTGTAATACAGTTTGGCCGCGTTGCCCCAGGCGGCACGACCGAAGCTCACCGGCACCCGCTTGAAGACCACGTCGCCCGATTGCTTGGTGGCCCAGGCGGAAATCAGCGGATGAAAGTCGTTGCAGTGCGGACAGCCGTAGCTGAAGAATTCGAGGACTTCGATCTTCGCCGGATCGTCGGTCGGCTGGGCCGGCATGATCGGCGTGTAATCCTTGCCTGCGGTCTGCGCCAGCACCGGCATCGCCACGGTCAGCGCGGCGCCAAGGGCAAAAATGCTGCGAACGAAACTGCGACGGTCGAATTTCATGCCTTACTCCTTGTTTTGGCCAACTGGGCGTCGATGCCNGTTTTGGCCAGCTCGGCGCGGGTTTTGTTCAATTCGTCGATGCGCGTGAAGGGGCCGACGCGCACGCGGTAGAAGGTCTTGTCCTGGATCATCACCTGCTGGATGACCGCCTCGATGCCCATGAAGGCGAGCTTCGCCTTCTGATTGTCGGCGTCCTGCGCGGTGCTGAAGGAACCGGCCTGGAGGAAGAGCGGCGTCTTGCTTTCCTTGACCTCTTCTTTCTTCGGCTCTTCCTTCTTTCTTCCTTCCTGGCCTCTTCCTTCTTCGGTTCTTCCNTTCTTCACCTCGGGCTTCGCGGCCTTGTCCGGCACCGCGTCGGCCTTGCCGGGCAGGATGTCGTAGAACTGGAAGCGCTTCTCTGGAATCGGATCGCCCGGCTTGCCCGGCAGGGTCAGTGGCTGGCCCGGTTGCCCTGCCTTGCCGCTGTTGCCGTTGATATTGCCGTTGGCCGCCATTCCTTCCGGCTTCGGCTGCTGCGGCGTCTGCACTGACTTGTTGAAAGGCAGCGGCGACTTGTTCATGTACCAGACCACGCCAGCAGCCGCGACCACNCCGAGCACGAGGCCGATGAACATGCCGATCAGGGTGCCGCCGCCGGATTTTTCTTCGCCGGCTGGNCTTTTGCGCGGCTTCATATCGCGAGTCATGGACTTTCCTTACATCGATTCCGGGCAGCTGACGCCCAGAATGGCGAGACCGTTGCGGATCACCTGGCGAACCGAAGTGGCAAGCGCGACGCGCGCATCGCGCAACGCCACATCGTCGACCAGCATGCGTTCTGCGTTATACCAGCCATGAAACTCGCCGGCCAGATCCTTGAGGTAGAAGGCGATCAGGTGCGGCGCCAGATCGCGGGCGCCGTTCTCGATCACGTCGCGGAACTCGGCCAGCTTGTTGGCGATGGCCAGTTCGCGCGGGTTGACGAGTAGCGCCAGGTCGGCGTCGGCCAGCGCAGCGAGGTCGCCGCCCCATTGGGCGATTACCGAGCAGATGCGGGCGTGGGCATACTGAATGTAATAGACCGGGTTTTCGTTGGTCTGGCTCTTGGCCAGATCGAGGTCAAANTCGAGGTGCTGGTCGGATTTGCGCAGCGCGTGGAAGAAGCGGCAGGCGTCGTTGCCGACCTCGCCGCGCAACTCGCGCAGCGTGACGAATTCGCCGGAACGCGTGGACATCGAAGCCTTCTGGCCGTTGCGGTAAAGCACCGCGAACTGCACCAGCGCCACCTGCAGCTTGTCGGCGTCGAGATCGAGCGCCTTGATCGCGCCGGTCACGCGCGGNATGTAACCGTGGTGGTCGGCGCCCCAGATGTTGATGACCTTGTCGAAGCCGCGCTCGAACTTGTTCAGGTGATAGGCGATGTCGGACGCGAAATAGGTGTAGAGACCGTTTTCACGCTGGACGACGCGATCCTTTTCGTCGCCGAAGGCCATGGACCGGAACCACTTGGCGCCGCTCTGCTCGTAGAGGTGGCCCTTCTTTTCCAGCAGGTCGACGCAACGCGCCACCAGCCCGGTGTCGTAGAGCGCCTTTTCCGAAAACCAGACGTCGAAATGGACGCCGAATTCTTCCAGGTCGTCGCGGCAATCGGCCAGTTGTTCGTTCAGCGCATGTTGATGCACGTATTCCCAGTCCGGACCGAGCAATTCCTTGGCGCGGGCGATCAGCGCATCGAGATGCAGCTCGCGCTGCTGCTTGGCCTCGTCGTCGGCGCGGCCGGCTTCCGGCAGGCCCGGCGTGCCGGCCACCACGGCAGCAGCTTCGCGGACGTACTTGGCGCCGTGGGCGACGGTCATCTGCTGCGCCATGTCGCGCACGTAGCCGCCCTGGTAGGCATTGGGCGGGAAAGGCACCGCCTGGCCGTGCTGCTCGAGGTAGCGCAACCAGGTCGACAGCCCCAGGATGTCCATCTGGCGGCCGGCGTCATTGACGTAATACTCGCGCGTCACATCCCAGCCGGCAAAGACCAGCAGGCTGGACAGCGAAGCACCGTAAGCAGCGCCCCGGCCGTGGCCGACGTGCAGCGGGCCGGTCGGGTTGGCGGAAACGAATTCGACCTGCACCTTGCGCCCNCCGCCCAGCGGCGAACGGCCATAGTTGGGGCCATCGTAGAGCACGGCGCCGACCACGCCGATCTTGGCGCGCGTGTCGAGCGTGAAATTGATGAAGCCGGCCCCGGCGATTTCCGCCTTGGCGACCAGCACCGACACCGGCAGCTCGGCCACCAGTTGGCTGGCGATTTCGCGCGGGTTCTTCTTCAGCGCCTTGGCCAATTGCATCGCCAGGTTGGTCGCAAAATCGCCATGCGTCGGGTCGCGCGGACGCTCGGGNTGAATCGGGGTATCGGTCGCGGTCGGCGCAACGCTGGCCAGCGCCTGCTGCAGCAGGGCAGTCAGCTGGGATTTGACATCGTGGGCCATTGATCTGGAGCTGAAAAACAAAGGGGGATTATACGCTGCCGATGCCTGTTTATTCGGCAAGGCAGGAAGCGTCGAGAATCGCCGCCCAGGCCGCCCGCTTGTCGGCATAACTGCGCGCCGCATGGGCCGGGCTGGTCGATGGCAGACGAGCCAACTGCAAGGAAAAACCCGGCAGGCCGGGCAGCACATGGCGACGAAACGCCGTTTCCGCCGCCGCCCCGTTGAAGAACACCCGGGCAATGCTGCGGTGGGCGGCAAAAAAGGCCGCAAAGTCGTTGGGCACCACGCTGTGGCCGACAATATCGGCATCGAGGCTGCCCGCCCGCTCGCAGGCGGCGATCACATCCCACAGCGCAACCCCNGCCGCCGTCAGCTTTTCAAGGCGCTGCGCATAGGGCAAATCCAGCCCCGCGCCGAGCAGGTCGCCCATGATCCGCCAGAAAGCATTACGCTCGTGGGCGTAGTATTCGGCTGCCCGCAACGAAGCCTGGCCAGGCATGCTGCCGAGGATCAGCACCCGCGCACCGGGCGCGGCCACCGGNGGAAAACCGTGGCTGAACGTCATCGCCTCAGGCTTTGTGCCCTTCTCCGTCTGGCGCCGACGCGCGCTGCCAGGGCCAGCGCCCGCTGACTTCCAGTTCGAGCGTGAAGCTGAGCACTGTCCGGATCGCCACGATGACCGCCAGCACACCGAGATTCTGCAGGTTCGGCTCGATGGCCACGGTGCCGATGATGTCGGCGATCACCAGGAGTTCCAGTCCGAGCAGGATCGCCCGGCCGAGATCGGCACGCAAGGCGTGGTAGGCCTCCTGGAAAACCGTGCCCCGCGCCAGCCGGCGCGTGAAGACCAGCGCCGCGACGAGCGCCCCGAGCAGCAAAACGGCAACGCCGATGAACTCGACGACGCCAGCGGACGCAACGACAAAATGTTCGTAGTTCATGCCTTCCTCTCCACAGGGATCAGGTATTCGCAACGCATGGCAGACGTTGGCTCAGGCCCGTTCGGCCTGTCGCGCCCCAGCCCAGGAAACCATGGGTTCGGGCACGGAAGTATCGGCAGCGGAAAAGTTGCCCTTGCCGGAGGTCTTGACCCGGTACATGGCCTCGTCGGCGCGGTGTATCAGGTCCGAAACGGTCATGCCATCATAGGGNAAGATGCACAGGCCGATGCTGGCACCGATCTGCGCCGGAACGGGCAGGGAAGGCAGCGGCTCCGCAATTTCCTGCAACAGCTTGCGCGCCAGGGCATGGGCCGCCGCTACGCTGCCGATGTCTTCGGCCAGCACGAAAAATTCATCGCCACCGATGCGCGCCACGGTATCGCTGACCCGGACGGCAGCCTGCAGCCTCCCGGCAACTTCATGCAGCACCTGATCGCCCACTTTGTGGCCAAAGCTGTCGTTGACGTTCTTGAAGCCGTCGAGATCGAGAAAATACCCGCAATGGAGCGTACCGTGGCGCTGCGCCCCATGCTCGGCCTGGACGATGCGGTCGTAGAGCAGGTCGCGGTTGGGCAGGCCGGTCAGACCGTCGTGCAGGGAACGCTGCAGGTGATGCCGACGCTCGGTGTCGAGTTCCTGTTCCCTTACGAACAGGATGCGGCGCTGCCGCTCGGCGAGATAGCCGGCCGAGCCGCCGATCAGATTGGCCGAGACAATGAAGAAATTGTGTCCGATCAGCGTATGCAGCGGATAGTCGACAACCAGGCCGAACAGCACGTTGTAGGCGGCCAGCAATACCAGATCGACGGCGAGCGCATAGATGAAGCGCGTACCGACGAAGTTGTAGGTGTAGAAGGTCACCAGCACCATCATCGGGTAGTAGTACGACGCACTCTCGACCGGCAGTTTGACCTGCATCGCCAGCAACCCGGTGCCCGCCGCCGCGCCGACCAGCGCCAGCAGGAANTGCGGAAAACGATCGAACCAGGGCGTCAGNGAAATCAGCAGCACCGACACCGGCACGCTGAGCGCCGTTACGCGCGCCAGCCACACCGCNGCCATGTCGTCCGGCGCGACGAACCATTGATCCAGAACGCCGTGCAGGATGTACCTGAACATACCGACCAGGCAGGCGAATTGTCCCTGCTGCCGGGTGCGGGTCAGCGTGGCCTTGAAAAANGCCTGCTCCAGCGCAGCGTCGTGAAAACGCAGGGTAAGGAGATTCATCGAGGACATGAAGTTCGAAACGCCGCTGATGGACGATGCTGAAGGACTGACGAAACGGCCGGGCGGCCACGGGAATGAAGCCGGATTATCCGGGGCAGGCGCCCGACTTTCCAGGAAATACTTCCTGTTTTCGCAAATTCAACGCCCGTCGCCCCAAAACTAACTGCTGTCAGTCGTTTTGACGGCCCTTTACGTTGCTCGATATATTCGACCCACTCCGTTCGGGCTTCTTTGGTCAACAGCAGGTAATAGAGCAGGTAATAATTTTCCATCGACGAAATTGGCCCCTTCAGTCCTTCTAGAAAAATCCTCGAAACCAGTTTGCAAATCAGGAGCAGCGGGGTCATGGCAAGGGCAGCATATAGAAATACACAAAGTATTTCATGGCGACCTCGTTGCTTATCAGCTTGCCGGTGATAACAAAGAATCCGCCAATCGTCAGCAGCGCGGAAAGCAAAATTAAGCGGTTCAGGGTTTTCTCGCTCATATGACGCACAAAATATCAGGACCGACCGAAACCGGGAAGTTCTGCCGGATTTTCATTTTTGCCCTTTTTCGGGGTCGACCGCAACAGGCCAGCCGCCAGGCTTTTGCGACCAATCGGCATGTCGGATCGACGATCCCCTGACGACGGCGGTTCAAGTCATCACATCGCGCGGGTCATTTCTCCGCCTGCGTGTTAACATGCCCGTTTGACTTTCCCGGCCAGCCTGCCCCGCCGTCCATGCGTATTTTCCGTCTGCTCAAGATCGCCTCCGTCGCCAGCCGCTATGGCCTGGACGAAATGGTGCTCGAACACGAGCCGAGCGGCCGCCTGGTGCGTCTGTCCAACGCCCTGCAGTTCTGGCGCGATCTGTCGGCGCCGCGTGCGGTGCGGCTGCGCATGGCGCTGGAGGCGCTGGGGCCGATCTTCGTCAAGTTCGGCCAGGTGCTGTCGACCCGGCGCGATCTCATGCCGGCAGACATTGCCGACGAGCTGGCCAAATTGCAGGATCGCGTGCCGCCCTTCGATTCGCAGCTGGCGCTGGCCGAGATCGAGAAGGCTTACGGTCGCCCGGCGAGCGAGGTCTTCGCCGAATTCGATCCGCAGCCGATCGCCTCGGCATCGATCGCCCAAGTGCATTTCGCCACATTGCGCGCCGAGGACGGCAGCNCTGAGGTGGCGGTCAAGATTCTGCGCCCCAACATGTTGTCGGTGATCGAGCACGACCTGGCGCTGATGGACAGCTTCGCGCTGCTGCTCGAAAAGCTGTGGTCGGACGGCAAGCGCCTGAAGCCGCGCGAAGTGGTCGCCGAGTTCGCCAAATACCTGCGCGACGAGCTGGACCTGATGCGCGAGGCGGCCAATGCCTCGCAACTGCGCCGCAACTTCACCGATTCGCCGCTGCTGGTGGTGCCCGAGGTGCATTGGGACTTCTGCACCTCGACGGTGATGGTCATGGAACGCATGAAGGGCACGCCGATCTCGCAGATCGACAGGCTGCGCGCCGACGGCATCGATCTGTCGCGGCTTTCCGCCGCCGGGGTCGAAATCTTCTTCACCCAGGTCTTCCGCGACGGTTTCTTCCATGCCGACATGCACCCCGGCAACATCTTCGTCGCCCCGGACGGCCGCTACATCGCGCTCGATTTCGGCATCGTCGGCACGCTGACCGATTCCGACAAGAATTACCTGGCGCAGAATTTCCTCGCCTTCTTCCGCCGCGACTACAAGCGTGTCGCCGAGGCGCACATCGAATCCGGCTGGGCGCCCAAGGGCACCCAGGTCGATGAATTCGAGGCCGCCATCCGCGCCGTCTGCGAGCCGATCTTCGACCGCCCGCTGAAAGACATCTCCTTCGGCAAGGTGTTGCTGCGCCTGTTCCAGACCTCGCGCCGCTTCAACGTCGAGATCCAGCCGCAGCTGGTGATGCTGCAGAAAACGCTGCTCAACATCGAAGGCCTCGGCCGCCAGCTCGACCCGGAACTCGACCTGTGGACGACCGCCAAACCCTTCCTCGAACGCTGGATGAGCGAACAGGTGGGCTGGCGCGGGCTGGTGCGCACCTTCAAGCAGGAAGCGCCCTACCTGGCGCGCACCCTGCCGCAACTGCCACGACTGGTGCACCAGTCGCTGGCGCGCGAGCCGGCAGCCGACCTGCAACCGCTTTTCGAACGCCTGATCGCCTCGCAGCAGCAACAGAATCGCTGGCTGGCGATCATCGCGCTGCTGCTGGCTGCACTCATCGGCCTGCTGCTCACCTGATTCCCCGATGTTGCCGCCGACCCTGGACTCCTACACGGAGAAGCACCTGCGCGACTGGCTCGGCCAACGCGAACTGGACAAGGCGCGCGCCTATGTCGAAGTCGTCCAGGATCTGGAGATCGACCCCGAATTCATCCGCGCCGTGGTGCCGGGCAGCGCGCGCAAACCCTATCTGGCGATGGCCAAGCTGGTGAGCGGAAAGCCCGGTGCAGTGACGCTGGCGAGCACCTGCACCTGCCCGGTCGGCAGTCACTGCAAGCATGTCGCGGCGATGCTGCTGCGTGCGCTCGAAGAACGCAGCACGCCGGATCGCGTCAGCCCCGGCGTGCTGTCGTGGGTCGAAGACCTGCGTCGCGCCTCGATCGCCGTCGCCAAGAAGAAAGCCCGGCCGTCCGGCGCGCGCCAGCAGTTGTTCTACATGCTCAAATGGACGCCCGACCAGCGTCATTTCGGGATCGAGATCGCCAAGGGCAAGTTTCCCGACAGCGCCGAGGAGTGGTGGAACATCGAGCGCGCCCTGCTCAACCCGCCCCAGTTCGTCGGCGAGGCCGACCTCGGCATCCTGCGCCCGCTGTGGGCCGACCGTCTGCACGAAACCGGCCTGCGCGCCTTCGGGCTCGGCCCCNGGCACGGTGCCGAAACGCTGCAGCGGCTGGTCGAAAGCGGCCGTTTTTATGTCGACAACGGCGACGGCCTGCCGCTCGAAGAAGGACAGCCGCGCCCGGCCACCATCGGCTGGCGGGTCGACGCGCGCGGCCTGCAGCGCCCCCTGCTGCTCGCCCAGCCGGCGGCAGCGCTGATCATCCCGGTACAGCCGCCGTGGTATGTCGACCTCGCCGAAGGCGAAGCCGGCCCACTGGAAGTCACCGGCAATCCGGCGGTCATCAACCGGCTGTTCAGCCTGCCGCCGCTTTCGGCGAAGGAAGCCTCGGTGGTCGCCCAGACGCTGGACGAACTGGCGCCGGAGCTGCCCAAACCGACCGAAGACGCGACGATCCGCCTGCGCACCGTGGACGCGCCGCTACAGCCGGTACTCCAGCTCGACACCGTGCCCACCCATGGCAACCGCGCCTGGCGCGGCTATGGCAGTAGCCTCACCGGCGATTTCTTCGATGTCGCGCGGCCGCTGTTCCGCTATGCCGACGTCGACGTTCGCCCTGACGAGCGCCATGAATTCGTGACCCTGCCGGAGGGCGAGACGGTGCACCTCAAGCGGCGGCCCGACGCGGAATCGCGTGCCCTGCAGGCGTTGACCGCAGCAGGCTTCGAAAAACTGCCTTCGCACACACTGGACACTTTCGGCCGCCCGCCGGACGGCGTCNACGGCCTGGCCAGCGAAAGGGCGTGGACCGCCTTCATGCAGGAGGGCCGCGACGCGTTGCGCGCCGCCGGTNGGCAGGTCGAATATCCGGAAGACTTCCGCCATCACCTGCTGGAGGTCGATGGCTGGGAGGCCGATCTCGTCGAATCCGACAACGGCTGGTTCGACCTCGACATGGGCGTCATCGTCGAGGGCCAGCGTCTGGCGCTGGCGCCGCTGCTCGCCGCCCTGTTCCGCCGCGACCCGCGCTGGCTCGACAGCCTCCAGATCGAAGCGATCGCCGACGACGAGCCGATCGAGCTGCAAACGCCGCTGCGCCAGCGCATCCGCGTGCCGGCCAGCCGCATCAAGCCGCTGGCGGCGACGCTGATCGACCTCTTCGACGGCTTTTCCGGTGGCGAAACACTGCGCGTCTCGCGCTTCGACGCGCCGCGCCTCTCGGAACTGACCGATACCAGCCGCTGGCAGTTCAGGNGCCAGGGCGACATCCTTGCGCTGGCCGACCAGTTGCGCGCCGCCCAAGGCATCACCAGCATCGCCGCACCGGCCGGCCTGCGCCTCGAATTGCGCGACTACCAGAAGGAAGGCCTGGCCTGGCTGCAATTCCTGCGCGCCCAGAACCTTTCCGGCATCCTGGCCGACGACATGGGCCTCGGCAAGACGGCGCAGACGCTGGCCCACCTGCTGCTCGAANAGGAAGCCGGGCGCCTCGACAAGCCGGCGCTGATCGTGCTGCCGACCTCGCTGATCTTCAACTGGAAACACGAGGCGGCGCGTTTCGCCNCCGATCTCAAGGTACTCTCGCTGCACGGCCCCGAGCGCAAGAGCCGCTTTTCCGAAATCGCCGACAACGATGTCGTGCTGACCACCTACCCGCTACTCTGGCGCGATGCCGACGAGTTGATGCAGCACAGCTACCACCTGCTGATTCTCGACGAGGCGCAGACCGTCAAGAACGCCCAGAGCCAGGGCGCCGAGGCGGTGCGCAAGATCGACGCCCGCCACCGCCTGTGCCTGACCGGCACGCCGCTGGAAAACCATCTCGGCGAGCTGTGGAGCCAGTTCGACTTCCTGTTGCCCGGCTTTCTCGGCGCCAGCCGGCAGTTCGTCAAGCACTGGCGGACACCGATCGAAAAGCAGAACGACCGCCAGCGTCGCGACCTGCTGGCCNGTCGCATCCGCNCCTTCATCCTGCGCCGCAAGAAGGAAGACGTGGCGCAGGAACTGCCGCCGAAGACCATCATCGTGCGCAGCGTCGAACTCGAAGGCGGGCAGCGCGACCTTTACGAAACGGTGCGCGCGGCGATGGACGTCAAGGTGCGCGACGAGATCGCCAGTCGCGGCTTCAACCGCAGCCAGATCGTCATCCTCGACGCCCTGCTCAAACTGCGCCAGGTCTGCTGCGACCCGCGCCTGGTCAAGGCCGGCGCCGCCCGCAAGGTCCAGGAACGGGCCAAGCTCGACCTCCTGATGGCGATGCTGCCGGAACTGGTCGACGAAGGCCGGCGCATTCTCGTCTTCTCGCAATTCACCAGCATGCTGGCGCTGATCGAAGAAGAACTGACCGCCGTCGGTATCGATTATGCGCTGCTGACCGGCGACACCAGCGACCGCGAAACGCCGATCAGCCGCTTCCAGAGCGGCGAGGTACCGGTCTTCCTGATCAGCCTCAAGGCCGGCGGCGTCGGCCTCAACCTGACCGCCGCCGACACGGTGATCCACTACGACCCGTGGTGGAATCCGGCCGTCGAGAACCAGGCCACCGACCGCGCCCACCGGCTCGGGCAGGACAAGCCGGTGTTCGTCTNNAAGCTGATCGTCGGCGGCAGCATCGAGGAANAAATCCTCGCCCTGCAGGAACGCAAGGCCGAACTCGCCGCCGGCATCCTTTCCGAGGATCGCGGCGTCGACCTGAAATTCGGCAGCGACGATCTCGCCGCACTGTTCGCACCGCTGCCTGGGTAATCGGCAAGCTCAGGGCTTGCGCTTCAGCCCGGCCGTATGTTTTCTGCGTTTGATGAAGGTCGCCAGCAGAATTGCGAAGCATGCCAGCGCATTGCCGGAAAANATCAAGGCCATGACCACATCGCCCACATGGAAAATCGCAAAAGCAACCGTAGTCAGGTGGGAAAGGAAGAACAGCGTCCAGGTGCTGTACGAAATCGCCGAGGCNCCGTTGGTGTCTTCCGTAACCTTCAGAAGCTGNGGAACATAGGCAAAAATTCGTATCGAATTCATGAAGGTGAATAGTGTAAACACGACGACTGGCACCCAGTCATGTCGGATCTCGATGTCCTTCCTGAAGACCTCGACGGAATCGTTCAACGCTTGGACAAAGCTAAAGATCTCGATCACGTTCTTTGACCTCCAGAACCACAACGATTGCAGCCGCAATGTACCGTTAGAGGGCGCCTGGCCCATGCTCTGAACACAAAGCCGGAGACTCATGCCACGGATATTCCGAGGTTTGATGATAGACCTGGACCGCGGTGTTCGCCAGTACGATTCTCAACGGCCCACGGCGTCTTCATCCAGCGTAATTTCCGCCCTTTTCGAGCGTCGACCGCAACTGGCGCTAGAATCGCATCAGAATGTACTGATATACGGAGTTGCCATGCGCCGCCTTGCCCTTCTGGTCGCCTTTGTCTTTNTATCCCGCATGGCGCCGGCCGACGACTGGATGGTTCGCCACAAGGCCGCCGCGAGCTTCGCCGACACCCGCGAGGCCATCGTGCTGGCCATCGAGAACCGCGGCCTGGTGATCAATTTCACCTCGCACATCGCCGACATGCTCGAGCGCACCGGTGCCGACCTCGGTAGTGCGAAAAGGATTTTCGAGCAGGCGGAAATCATCGAATTCTGCTCGGCCGGCCTGTCACGCCGGATGATGGAAGCCGACCCGCACCACATCGTGCTCTGTCCCTTCGCCATTTCGGTCNCCACCCTGCCGGGCGACAAGAGCGGCACCTGGGTCGCCTACCGCAAGCCGCAGGGCAAATCGGCGGCCATGGTCGAAGCCTTGCTGAAGGAAATCACGGCTGAAGCCGGGCAGTGAAACCGGCTGATTTTCGGCGTCGACCGCAAGCGGTCGATCAACGCGGCCGCTCAGGCCATCAAGGTCGCCGCCATGACCCGCTTGAGCGCACCGCTGAGGGCGATGCGAGTCGCCTGTTCGCGGACTTCGGCACGATTGCCGCCGAAGTGGCAGGTCAGCGCTTCGCAGCCGCCGTCGCGCTGCGCCCAGGCCAGGCAGACCATGCCGACCGGCTTTTCCGGCGTGCCGGCGGGCCCGGCGATGCCGGTGATGGCCACCGCCCAGTGGCCACGGCTATGCTTGAGCGCCCCCAGCGCCATCGCCCGGGCGGTCGCCTCGGAGACCGCGCCATGGCGCTCGAGCGTGGCTTGCGGCACGCCCAGCATGTCGACCTTGGCCTCGTTCGAGTAGGTCACGAAACCGCGATCGAACCAAGCCGAACTGCCGGCGATGGCCGTCACCGACTGGGCCACCCAGCCGCCGGTACAGGATTCGGCGGTCGCCAGCCATTCGCCGCGATTGAGCAGTTCGCGGCCGAGGCGTTCGGCAAGCAATTCAAGTTCGGACATAATGCGCAATCTTACCATTCGACCCATTTCGATGCCCCGCCAACGCGACAACATACGCGACTTTCCCGGTCGCCGCTGGCTCAACCTGAGCCTGCGCACGATTCACCTGGTTGGCCTCGTGCTGCTTGGCGCGGCCTTGCTGGGCCATGGCGGAGGCTCCGGCGGCGCCTGGCTGATCCTGCTTTCCGGACTCGCCATGTTCGCGGCGATTTCTGGGCCAACCCGGCGCATGTGCGGAAATCGCCGGTTGCGGTGTGCTGCTCAAGCTGGCGCTGGTCGCGTTGATGGCGCTCGAGCCGGCATTGGCACTGCCGATATTCTGGGCGATCCTCGCGCTATCGACACTACTCGCACGCCCCCGGCGCCATCCGCCACAAGCGCCTGTTCTGAAGCGGCGCGCCGCAGCAAC
Organism: Dechloromonas sp.; assembly: GCA_013363835.1. Taxonomy (GTDB): domain Bacteria; phylum Pseudomonadota; class Gammaproteobacteria; order Burkholderiales; family Rhodocyclaceae; genus Azonexus. The sequence goes on along the minus strand of CP054864.1, from coordinate 3,240,312 downwards.
AAATGATTCACGATGAAACTCGACACCAATTCGCGGCGCTGGTTGAAGGTCGAGTACTTGAGCCGGGCGATGCCGCGATCGGCCTTCGATTTGGAAGGCGTCACCGCCAGCACTTCGACTTCCGCCTGCAGCGTATCGCCCGGGCGCACCGGCGCGAACCAGCGCAGTTCGTCGATGCCCGGCGAGCCCATGCTGGATTCGACCAGCAGGCCCTGCTGGATGAACAGCCGGAAGGTCAGCGAGATCACCTGAAAACCGCTGGCGATCAACCCGCCGTAGATCGATTCGGCGGCGACCACGGCATTCAGGTGGAAGGGCTGGGGATCGTAGGTCAGCGCGAATGCGATGATTTCACTCTCGGTCAGCGTGATGCCAGCGGTAGCGAATTTGTCGCCGGGTGCGAGATCGTCGAGAAATTTTGCGTTCATGTTTGTCTCCTTGGGTGTGGGTCGCATCATAACGCGAGGATTTTTGGCGCTCATGCCAACCGGGCGCCCGTTACTCGCGTTACGATGAAACCCTGCCCGGCGCTCGGGCACCTTTCGTCGCATCGAGGAGATATTCGATCATGGGCATCTTGTGGACCATCATTCTGGGCTTCGTCATCGGTGTACTGGCCAAGGTTCTTCACCCCGGCAAGGAGAACATGGGCTTCATCGCCACCGTCGTGCTGGGCATCGCCGGCTCCTTCCTGGCCGGCGTCATCGGCCAGTTCCTCGGCTGGTACCGGGCGGGCGAGGGAGCCGGCTTCATCGCCTCGGTCATCGTCGCGGTATTGCTGCTGGCGGTTTACGGCAAGCTGCGCGGCGGCCAGTCGGAAAAATAGCGTGGCCAGCGTGCACATGACCGCGATCGGTGCCATCCACGCCGCGCCTCGGGACGATTCACCGGGCCTGGCGCTGCGCCGCGAATGCCGGGCCATGGCCCGGCGCCGCGCGCTGCTGGGCGCCGTCACCTCGCTGATTCCGGTGCCGGGCGTCGATCTGGCGACCGACCTCGCCCTGATGACACGCATCATCCACCGCATCAACGAACACTTCGGGCTCAGCGAAGCGCAGATCGGGCGGCTTTCCACCGAGCGTCAGGCAATGCTCTGCCGCCTGCTGGCCGGTGCCGGCGGCACGCTCGCCGTACGCCTGACGACGCCTCAAATGCTCGTTCGCATCGTCCGCCTGGCCGGCGTGCGCCTGACGGCGATGGAAGCGGTGCGCCTGGTGCCGCTCGCCGGCCAGATTGTCGCTGCCGGCATCGGCTACTGGTCGGTCAATACCGTGGCGATGCGTCACATCGCCCAGTGCGAGCGCATCGTCGCCGAACTGGAAGGACGGAAAGGCACTGCATGAAGAAGATTCCCCATGCCACCATCGCGCTGCTGATCGGCGCCCTTTTTCCGCCACCGCGCTGGCCGGCACCACGGTCGACCTGACTGCCGAGGCCAGCCGTCCGGCAGCCAACGACATGGTGCGCGCCACGGTATTCGCCGAGGCCAACGGCAACAACCCGGCCGACCTGGCGCGCCGGGTCAATCAAGACATCACCGAAGGGCTCAAGGTGATCAAGGCCAAGCCTGGCATCTCGGTCAAGAGCGGCCGCCAGAGTACCTTCCCGGTCTATGGGCAGGGCCAGAAGATCGAGGGCTGGCGCATGCATTCCGAGCTGGTGCTCGAATCGCGCGACGCGGCGGCCGTTTCGGAATTGCTCGGGCAACTGCAGCAGATGCGGCTGGCGGTGGGCGGCGTCAGCCAGTTGCCANACCCCGAAACGCGCCGGAAGGTGGAAGACGAAGCGACGCGCGAGGCGATCGGCGCCTTTCGCCAGCGCGCGGCAGTGGTCGCCGAAGTGCTCGGCAAACCGTACACGATCCGCCACCTGAGCATCCAGCAGGGCGGCCAGATGCCGCCGATGCCGATGTTCCGCGCCAGCCGCGCGACGCTGGCCGCCGATGCCGCCCCGCCGCCGCTGGAAGCCGGCGAAAGCCTGTTGACGACGAACGTCAGCGGCCAGATCGAACTGGCCGACTAAAGGCCGCGCGCTACAGCAGGCCGTCGAACAACTGTACCTCGACGCTGTCGCCGGCCTGCACGCCGGCGCACTCTTCCGGCAACACGACGAAGCAGTTCGCCTCCGACATCGAGCGCAGCACGCCCGAACCCTGGTTGCCGGTGGTTTTGACCTGCCAGCGGCCGTCGACCGCAAGCAGCCGGCCGCGCAGGTATTCGCGGCGCCCGGCCTGCTTCCTGATGGCGTTGGCGACAACCACCGTCAGCAACGGGCGTTCGGGCACCGGGTCGAGGCCGGCCAGGCGCAGCAGCGCATCGAGCGCGAATTGCGTGTAGCTGACCATGACCGCCACCGGGTTGCCCGGCAGACCGAACAGCCAGGCCTTGCCTATCCTGCCGAAAGCCATCGGACGGCCGGGCTTGATATTGAGCTTCCAGAAATTCACCTCGCCCAGCCTGGCGAGAATGTCGCGGACGAAATCGGCTTCGCCGACCGAAACGCCGCCGCTGGTGATGATCGCGTCGGCCACCCGGGCCGCCTCGCCGAGGGCGGCCTCCAGCGCCTCCGGGCGGTCCGGAACGACGCCCATGTCGATGATCTCGGCCCCCAGTTGGCTCAACAGGCCGTGCAGCGTATAGCGATTGCTGTCGTATATTTGGCCGGGCGCGAGCGGCTGGCCGAGCGACGCCAGTTCGTCGCCGGTCGAAAAGAAAGCGACACGCAGGCGGCGCCTGACATTGACCTCGACGATGCCGAGCGAGGCGATCAGTCCGAGTTCGGCCGGGCCGATGCGTTTGCCCGCCGGCAGCGCGATGGCGCCGCGCGCCAGATCCTCNGCGACGCGCCGGGTATTCTGCCCTTCCTTCTGCCCGGCCGGCACGTAGACATCGCCGCCCTCGACCCGGGTCGCCTCCTGCACCACCACGGTATCCGCGCCGGCCGGCAACACGGCGCCGGTCATGATTCTGACCGCCTGGCCCTTGCCGACCTGACCGGAGAAGGCATTGCCGGCAAACGCGCTGCCCACCACGGCCAGCCGCGTCTCGCCGGCCGCATTGAGNCTCTCGAAGCGGATCGCATAGCCATCCATCGCCGAGTTGTCGTGCGCCGGCACGTCATGCGGAGCGACGATGCCAGCGGCCAGAATGCGCCCGAGGGCACTGCGCAGTGGCACAAACTCGTGACCGGCGATCGGTGTCACGGCGGCCACCATGCGGTCGCGGGCTTCGCTGGCCGAGAGGGCGCGGTTTTCCGGCGCGTACGAGGCACAGGACGAGGTGTCGGTCATGGCATTACCCTTGAATGTTGAAATGGAAACGTCGCCAGCAGAGGTGCAGTATGCGAGATCAGTGATCGAATGCAATGCGCCATGGCAGCTCCCCTTGCAGATAGGCCCGCGCCGCNGGCGATTGCGGGTGGGCGAAGAAACGCTGAGCCGGCGCGTGCTCCTGCACGCGGCCGGCGGCGAAANNGACGATGTCGTCGGCGAGCCGCGTCGCCTGCCCGAGATTATGCGTCGTCATCAGCACCTTGGCACCTTCGGTACGGATTTCGCGGACGATGCGCTCGACCTGTTCGGTGGCCGAAGGGTCGAGGCTGGCCGTCGGCTCGTCGAGCAACAGCAGACGCGGACGCATCGCCCAGGCACGGGCCAGCGCAAGGCGCTGGCGTTCGCCACCGGAGAGCAGGCGGGCGCAGTCCCGGGCGCGGTCGACGAGGCCGACCCGCTCCAGCACCTCCTGCGCCCGGCGGCGTCGTTCGGCGGCGTTCAGCGCCTGCGGCCGCAAGGCAAATTCGACATTGGTGAAAACCGACATGCGCAGCATCATCGGCTGCTGGAAAACCATCGCCAGACGACCGTCGGGCAGCGACGCGGCACCCCAGGCGACCGTCCCGCCCGCAGCCGGCAGCAGACCGGCCAGCAGGCGCAGCAGCACCGTCTTGCCGGCGCCGTTGGGCCCGAGGATCACGGTGATGCCTTCGCCGCCGAGTTCGAGGTCCACGCCATCCAGCACNGGCGCGCCCTCGGGCGCGAAGCGCAGGCCGGCGATGCGCAGCGGGAACATCAGCCGTACCTCCTGGCCGCCCAGCAACGCACGCCGTGAGCGACGACATTGAGGCCGAGGATGATGCTCATCAGCACGATCCCGAGTGCCACCGAAAGCGCCAGATCGCCCTTGCTCGTTTCCAGCGCGATGGCCGTCGTCATCACCCGCGTGTAGCCGTCGATGTTGCCGCCGACGATCATCACCGCGCCAACCTCCGACATCGCCCGGCCGAGGCCGGCCAGGTCGCCACCGACAACGAGAAACGACAGTCGGCGAGGAGCAGCATGACCGCCTGCGGTCGACCGATGCCGATGACCGAAAATTCCGGCGCGTATTCCTTCCACGCATCCTCGACGATCTGCCGGCTGACGGCGGCGATCAGCGGCACCACCAGCACGCTCTGGGCGACGATCATCGCCGCGGCGAAAAGAGCAGCCCGTAGCTGCCGAACGGTCCGCTGCGAGACAGGGCGAGATAGACGAGCACGCCGACGACCACGGAAGGCAGGCCCATCAGCGCATTGAGCGCGACGATCAGGGCACCGCGTCCGCGAAAGTCGGCCACCGCCAGCCAGGCCCGAGCGGCAGGCCGAGCAGGGCGCCGATGACCAGTGCGCTCAGGCTGACGCGCAGCGACAGACCGACGATTTCGAGCAATCGGTGGTCGAAGTTGCCGAGGAGCGAGAGGGCGTCGAGCAGGGTGGCGATCATGGGGCAGGCAGGATAACACTGCCCGCCGGGCGAAGAAATCCAGCGAACCCATGCATGAATGCGCAGGCCACCTCAGCTCCCGGCGTACAAAATCCGCGTGCAATTCATCCGGCATCCCGCCTCCGCGCGCTTCCTATATCATTGGCAGTTCCCGGCCCGCCACGCATCGCCCGTCCGATGACCGAAAACCAGAACCCCGAACAACAAGCCCGCGACCGTATCGATGCCCAGCTACGCACCGCCGGCTGGGCGGTGCAGGGCAAGAACAAGGTCAATTTTGGCGCGGCGCTCGGGGTCGCCGTGCGCGAATGGCAAACCGATGTCGGCCCCGCCGACTACGTGTTGTTCATCGACAAGCAAGCCGTCGGAGTCATCGAAGCCAAGCGCGCGGAAGAAGGCCAGCATCTGACGGTGCATGAAGACCAGACCGAAGGCTACGCCAGCGCAAAGCTCAAGTGGGTGAATAACCAGGCACCGCTACCCTTCCTGTTTGAAGCCACCGGCAGCATCACCCGCTTTACCGATGCCCGCGACCCTGNNCCGCGCTCGCGGGAAATCTTCAGCTTTTTCCGCCCGGAAACCCTGCGCGAATGGCTGCAACAGGGCACCAGCCTGCGCACCTGCCTTGCCGCGCTGCCGCCGCTCAACCCGGGCACCAGCCCGNCCAAGGCACTGCACCTGCGCGACTGCCAGGAAACCGCTATCGCCAATCTGGAGCAATCCTTCCGCGAAGCCCGCCCGCGTGCCCTCATTCAAATACNNACCGGCGCCGGCAAANCCTACACCGCCATCACCAGCATCTACCGGCTGTTGAAGCACGCCAACGTGCGCCGCGTGCTCTTTCTGGTCGACACCCGAAACCTTGGCGAACAAGCCGAGCAGGAAATGATGGCCTACGTACCCATCGACGACAGCCGCAAATTCACCGAGCTGTACGCCGTGCAGCGCCTGAAAAGCAGCTTTGTCGACAGCGGCGCCGATGTCTGCGTCTCGACCATCCAGCGCCTCTACGCGCTATTGCAGGACAAAGAGCTGCCGGAAGACGCCGAAGAAGCCAACCCCGCCGAAATCACGCTGGGCAAAACCCCGCTGCCGGTCGCCTACAACGCCAAAATCCCGCCGGAATTCTTCGACGTCATCTTCATCGACGAATGCCACCGCAGCATCTACAACCTCTGGCAGCAGGTGCTCGACTACTTCGACGCCTTCCTCATCGGCCTCACCGCCACGCCGGACAACCGCACCTACGGCTTCTTCAAGAAGAACGTCGTCAGCGACTACAGCCATGAAAAAGCCGTGGCCGATGGCGTCAACGTCGGCAACGAGATTTACCTCATCGACACCCAGGTCACGCAAAACGGCGGCGTCATCGCCGCGCAACAGCAAGTCGAAAACGCGAGCGCCTCACGCGNNCAAAAGCGCTGGGAACAGCAGGACGAAGACGCCGCCTACACCGCCAGCCAGCTCGACCGCGACATCGTCAATCCCGACCAGATCCGCACCGTCATCCGCGCCTTCCGCGATAACCTGCCGAGCATCTTCCCCGGCCGGGCCGAAGTGCCCAAAACCCTCATCTTCGCCAAGACCGACAGCCACGCCGACGACATCATCAACACCGTGCGCGAAGAATTCAGCGAGGGCAACGCCTTCTGCAAANAGGTCACCTACCGCGCCGCGCAGGACAAAACCCAGCCCGACGGCAGCGTCACCAAGGGCGAAGACCCCAAATCCATCCTCGCCCAGTTCCGGAACGAATACCACCCGCGGATCGCCGTCACCGTCGACATGATCGCCACCGGCACCGACGTCAAGCCGCTCGAATGCCTGCTCTTCATGCGCGACGTCAAAAGCCGCAACTACTTCGAGCAAATGAAAGGCCGCGGCACCCGCACGCTCGATTTCGACGACCTCAAAAAAGTCACCNCCAGCGCCCAAAGCGCCAAGACCCACTACGTCATCGTCGACGCCATCGGCGTCACCCGCTCGCTCAAAACCGCCAGCCAACCGCTCATCACCCAACCCGGCGTGCCGCTCAAAGACCTCGCCATGGGCATCATGATGGGCGCCACCACCGACGCCGACAGCGTCTCCTCGCTCGCCGGCCGGCTGGCCCGGCTCAACAAACAGCTCGATGCCGACGATAAGCGCCTGCGCGACGCGGCCGGCGGCGTTGAACTCAGCCACCTCGTCGGCCAGCTCTTCAACGCCATCGACGCCGACCTCATCGAAGCCCGAGCCCTCGAACTGGCGGGCTTGCCCATCGGCAACGACCCCGGCGACACCGCGCGCGAACAAGCCCAGCAACAACTCGTCGGCCAAGCCGCCGCGCTCCTCAACGGCGAACTCATCGAACTCATCGACACCATCCGCCGCGAAAAGAACAAANCCATCGACCACGACACGCTCGATGCCGTCACCTACGCCGGCTGGAGCCAGGCCAGCGCCGCGCAGGCCGAAGCATTGACCCACGAATTCGCCGATTGGCTCAATGCCCACCGCGACGAGATCGAAGCCNTCACCATCTACTTCGCCCAACCTTGGCGGCGGCGCGAAGTGACGCTAAAGCTCGTGCGCCAGGTGCTCGACAAACTCAAGGCCGACAAACCGAGCCTCGCCCCGCTGCGCGTCTGGCACGCCTACCGCCAGCTCGACGCCGCGCGGCACACCGGCCAGAACGGCAACCCGGAAGCCGAACTCACCACCCTCGTCGCCCTCATCCGCCGCGTCTGCGGGCTGGATGCGACCATCACGCCCTTTGCCGACACCGTGCGCAAGAATTTCCAGAACTGGGTGCTCAAGCACCACGCCGGCAGCGGCGAANAATTCAACGAAGAACAAATGAACTGGCTCCGCCTGCTGCGCGACCATATTTGCCACTCTTTTCACGTCGACCGCGACGATCTCGACTACAGCCCCTTCGACGCTCAGGGCGGACTCGGCCGCATGTGGCAACTCTTCGGCGAACGGATGGACGGGCTGCTGGACGAGTTGAATGAGGCGTTGGTGGCGTGATGGAGCTTGGGGAATTGCCGGCGGGTTGGGCGTGGGCCTCGATTGACGACTTGGTCGGTTTGCACGGTTTGTTTCGCGATGGCGATTGGGTCGAAAGCAAAGATCAAGACCCTAATGGCAATGTACGGCTCATTCAGTTGGCTGACATTGGCGACGGAGAGTTTCGCGACAAATCTGCTCGGTTTCTGACCGCTGCCAAAGCGGCAGAATTGGGGTGTTCGTATTTGCAGGAAGGCGATCTTTTGGTTGCTCGAATGCCCGACCCGTTGGGAAGAGCGTGTCTTTTTCCTCTGNAAGGGGAGCAANAATTCGTCACAGTCGTGGATGTTTGTATTGTTCGCTTCGGCCATGCGTTAATCGACAACCGCTATTTTCTCTACGCGCTTAATTCGCCGGTTTCTCGCAAACGCATCAGTGACTTCCAAACTGGCTCAACGAGAAAGCGCATTNTTCGGGGCAACTTGAGCACCATTGAGTTCCCAATTCCCCCGCTCGCCGAACAACACCGCATCGTCGCCAAGATCGAGGAACTGTTTTCCGAACTCGATCAGGGCGTGGCCAGCCTGAAAACCGCCCAGAACAGCNTCAAGGTCTATCGCCAGTCGCTGCTCAAAAATGCCTTCGAAGGCAAGTTGACCGCAACATGGCGCGCCGCCCACCGCGACCAGCTCGAAACCGCCGCCGACCTGCAACAACGCATTGCCCGCGAACGCGAAGCCCGCCACCAGCAACAACTCGCCGACTGGCAAACCGCCGGCCAAGTACCAAACCNNCAAACCCCCAAGCCCTTGCCACCACTCACCGCCGAAGAACTCGCCGAGTTGCCTGAATTGCCGGCGGGCTGGGGTGGTTCANAATTGGCAGGCGTATCAGATGTTTCTGGTGGCCTGACCAAANATCAGAAACGCGAACAGCTTTCTAACACTCGTCCTTACCTAAGAGTCGCCAACGAGTACGCAAATCGCCTCGAACTCGAGGAGGTTCATAGCATTGGCGTGACTGAGTCTGAGTTGGAGCGTGTTGCGCTCGAAAATGGCGATTTGTTGGTTGTAGAAGGAAATGGAAGCATTGACCAAATTGGTCGCGTGGCGCTTTGGTTGGGCCAGATTTCGGGTTGTTTGCATCAAAATCACATCATCAAAGCACGACCACTGAAACTCGCCAATTCCAAGTTTCTGCTGTATTTCCTGATGTCCGAACTTGGACGCAAATTCATTGTTAGGGCGGCTAGTTCAACTTCTGGTCTTCATACGCTGAGTATCTCGAAAGTTGAAGGATTGTTTGTGCCACTTTGTTCTGGCGATGAACAAGCCGAGGCTATTGCCGAACTCGAATCCAAACTCTCCGAAGCCGACCAACTCGACCAAACCCTCGCCACCGCGCTGCAACAGGCCGACGCGCTGCGCCAGTCCATCCTGAAANAAGCCTTCTCTGGCCAGCTCGTCCCGCAAGACCCCAACGACGAACCCGCCGCCGCCCTGCTCGAACGCATCCGCACCGGCAAGGGCGATGGCCCTGGAAAGACCGGCAAACGGAGGAAAGCCGGCTAAAATACTGGTGTTATATCCAGCTATTTGCCGAGGCCGACTATGCCCACCCAAACCAGCGCCCAAACCCCCATCGCCATTTATCAATCCGCCGATGGCACCATCGCCACCGAAGTCAGGCTGGAAAACGAAACAGTTTGGTTAACTCAGGATCAAATCGGCCGCCTGTTCGGTCGTGAGCGTTCGGTCATTACCAAGCACTTGGGCAATGTGTTCAAGGAGCAGGAATTGTCTGAAGAAAGCNAATGTGCAAAATTTGCACATTGCAAATTCGNNGATAAACCGGTAAAGCACTACAACCTCGACGTCATCATCTCCGTCGGCTACCGCGTCAAATCGCCCGAAGGCACCCGCTTCCGCATCTGGGCCAACCGCATCCTCAAGGATCATCTGGTGCTGGGCTATACGCTGAACCAGCAGCGCCTGACGCAGCAGCAGGAGAACATCCGCCAGTTGGAACGCACGCTGAGCCTGTTCCAGCAAAACCTGATCGAGCAGGCCAGTTTGCCGGAGGCGCGCGGGCTAGTGAATGTGATTGCCGGCTATGCGCGCACCTTTGTGCTGCTCAATCAGTTCGACAGCGAACGCCTGCCCTTGGGCGATTTTGCGACGACGATCCATTACGAAATCCGCGAGGATGAAGCGCTGGCCGGCGTGGCTGCCCTAAAGGCGGACATGCTGGCGAGAGGCGAGGCATCGGCACTCTTCGGCAACCAGAAGGACGACAGCTTTGCCGGGATTCTGGGCAACATCCTGCAATCCTTTGGCGGTGAATATCTCTACCCGAGCATTGAGGAACAGGCGGCGCATCTGCTGTATTTCGTGATCAAGAACCATCCATTTTCAGATGGCAACAAACGCATTGGCGCTTTCCTGTTCATCTGGTTCNTGCAGCGCAACCGGCACCATCTGAAGTCGGATGGCGAGTTGAAGATCAACGACAACGCGCTGGCGGCGATTGCGCTGCTGGTGGCGCAGAGCGATCCGGCGCAGAAGCAGTTGATGATTCATCTGATCATGAACTTGATTCGGGGATAAAGCGGAAAACGATGCATGGGTTTGGTTCTCATCTTGGCGGGAATTTTTCTTGATCCGGTTTTGATTCTGGAGCACCGCATTTTGTTGGGCCGGGCTTGAAGTTCCAATAAATCAATTATCTGTGACCGCTGCGCATCCATTGAAACTCTTGATTTCTGCTTGAAAGATTCACCAAAATGAACGCAACCGCATCCATCGTCTCCCGTGTCTGGAGTTTCTGCACCACCCTGCGCGACGACGGCGTCGGCTATGGCGATTATCTGGAGCAGCTGACTTACCTGATCTTCCTGAAGATGGCGGACGAGTACAGCCGGCCGCCGTACAGCCGCAAGATCGGCATTCCTGCGGGTTTCGACTGGCCAAGCCTGAAGGCGAAGCGCGGGGCGGCGCTGGAGGTGCATTACGTGTCCACGCTGCTCGAACTGGGCGGCAAGCCGGGGCTGCTGGGGCAGATTTTCACCAAGGCGCAGAACAAGATTCAGGACNCCGCCAAGCTGTCGCGCCTGATCGACATGGTGGATGAAACCCAGTGGGTGACGCTGNGGGCCGATGTGAAGGGCGACATCTACGAGNGTATGCTGGAGCGCAATGCCGAGGATACGAAATCGGGCGCCGGGCAGTATTTCACGCCGCGCCCCTTGATCCGGGCAATGGTGGAATGCGTGCGCCCGCTGCCGGGCAAGACGATTGCCGATCCGGCCTGCGGTACGGGCGGCTTTTTCCTGGCGGCCTACGATTTTCTGGTCGAGACGTATCCGGGCATGGACCGCGACCAGCGCGCTTTCCTCAAGCACGACACTNTTTTCGGCAACGAGATCGTGGCCGGCACGCGGCGGCTGGCCTTGATGAACATGTTCCTGCACAACATCGGCGAGATCGACGGCGACAGCCCGATTTCGCCGAACGATGCGCTGATTGCGCCGCCGAAGGAGAGCTACGATTACGTGCTGGCGAATCCGCCTTTCGGCAAGAAGAGCAGCATGGTGTTCACCAATGAAGAGGGTGAGCTGGACAAGGACGACCTGACCTACAACCGTCAGGATTTCTGGGCGACGACCTCGAACAAGCAGCTCAATTTCGTGCAGCACATCCGCAGCATGTTGAAGACCACCGGCCGCGCGGCGGTGGTGGTGCCGGACAACGTGCTATTCGAGGGCGGGGCGGGTGAAACCGTGCGCAAGAAGCTGCTGGAAACGACCGACTTGCACACCATCCTGCGCTTGCCGACGGGGATTTTCTACGCCAACGGCGTCAAGGCGAACGTGCTGTTCTTCGACAACCAACCGGCGCGTGCCGAGCCGTGGACAAAAGAAGTCTGGATTTACGACTACCGCACCAACGTCCACCACACGCTGAAANAGAAGCCGCTGCGCTTCGAGGATTTGCAGGATTTCATCGCCTGCTACAACCCGACCAATTGTCGCGGTCGACAGGAAAATTGGCACGAAATTGAAAACCCGGAGGGGCGCTGGCGCCGGTTCACTTACGAGCAGATTCTGGCCCGCGACAAGACCAGCCTGGACATTTTCTGGCTCAAGGACAAGAGCCTGGCCGATCTGGACAATCTGCCGGAACCGGACGATCTGGCGGCCGAGATCATCGAGAATCTGGAGGCAGGACTGGCGAGCTTTGGGCAGNTGGCCAGCGCCCTGCAATGATTTTTCAAATGGAGAGCCGCATGCAGAACATCCTCATCATCGTCCACGCCCCGCCTTACGGCAGCGAGCGCTGCCTGTCCGCCTTGCGCTTGGCGACGGCCCTCGCGGGCAGCGATCAGAAGCCGGTCGTTCGCATTTTCCTGATGTCCGACGCCACCGTGCTCGGCCTGCCCAACCAGATCGACGGCGCCGGCAATGGCTTGCAGGGCATGGTTGAAGGACTCGTCGCGCAGGGCGTAGAAATCCGCTCCTGCCGCACCTGTGCACTGGCGCGCGGCCTGGCCGAGCTGCCGCAGATTCCGGGCGTCACCATCGGCACCCTGGTCGAACTGGCCTCGGCCACGCTGGCCGCCGACAAGGTAATCACCTTCTAAGGGTAGCAACCCAGCCAAAGAAAGCCCGGCGCTCGGCCGGCTTTGTCATTGCGGGACGGCATCCGTTACTTCTTCGCTGCGGGTACCGGCGCTGCCGCAACCGGGGCGGCTGCCGCCGGTGCCGCGGCGGCGGGCGGCCGGCGGGGCGATCGGTGTCGGCTTGACGATGATGCCCTTGGCCTTCTGCTGCTTGATGAAGGCTTCGGCGACGCGGTTCTGGGCGTTGGCCAGTTGCTCGGCTTCGAGTTTGGCGGTTTCAGCGGCCTTGGCCTTGGCTTCCTCGGCTTTGGCCTTGGCTTCCTCGGACGGCGGCGGCAGCTTGGCCCAGGCGCCGGCGCTGGCTACGGTCAACGCCAGAATCAGGGCGAATTTGCTTGGTTTCATGTTCATGGTTTTCCCCTTAACCCTGCGGATGGCCGGATTTGCCGGCCTTGACATCGTTGTACCACTGCTCGTGGTGTTCCTTGGCCCAGGTTTCATCGACGTAGCCGGTCTTCATCGACTGGTAGGCGCCGTGGGCGCCGATGGTGCCCATGTAGATGTGGCCGAAAGACAATAACAGCATGACGATGGCCGATACCGAGTGGACGATGTTGGCGATCTGCATGTCGTTGCGTGTCTGGTCGAAATTCGGAAAATTCATGACGAAGCCCGAAATCGACACGGTCAGACCGAGGATGGTGACGCCAATCCAGAACCAGGTCTTTTCGCCGAAGTTGAAGCGCCCGGAAGGCACGTGTTCACCGGTGATCAGCCCGCCCGCCTTGCTTATCCACAGGGCGTCGATGTTCTGCCAGACGTTGTCGCGCGCCCAGATGACGATCATCGCCAGCAGCGAGGCAGCGAACAGCGGCCCGACGAAATTGTGCACGTTCTTGCCGAGCACCATCAGGTAGCCGAACAGCGAATGACCGATCACCGGGATCAGCACGTGCTTGCCGAACAGCATGGCCAGCCCGGTGACTGCCAGGACCAGGAAAGTGCCGGCGGTGAGCCAGTGCACGACCCGCTCGTAGCGNGGAAAGCGCTGGATCAGGCGACCGGTGGGCGCGTCGTGCAGCGTCAGCGGCCCNTTGATCTTGTAGAAGACGAGGATGGCCGCCGCCACCAGCATCAGGAGGATGCCGCCGTAGAAGGTCACCGGACCGTTGCGCAGATGGCGCCAGGTGTCGCCCTCGCTCTGGATCAGGACGCCGGCCTCGGGACCGCGGTTGGTCGTGAAGAAGGATTCNCCGGAGCGCGCCTCGCGCCAGACCGGCGCATTGTTGCCCGGTTGCGTCTGCTGGCGTTCCACCTGCTGCTGGGCCGGCGTCGGGTTGTCGGCGGCGGCGAGCGGCAGACTTCCGGCCAGCATCAGGCAGCCGGCGACGAGCAGGCGCCCGAGCCGGAACCTCAGTGTTGAAGTTGTCATCGTCGGCCCTCACTTGATCCGGTTGTACTCGGTTTGCCCCTGATTGCGCGCTCTCAGGTCGTTTTCCCAGGCCTGTTTGTTGCCTGCAAATTTCTCGCCTTCCCATGGCCGGGTATCCGATTTTCCCTGATAGTTGCCCTGCTTGTAGTTGGGCACCTGCGAGTACTCGCCGCAAGCGGCGAGGGCGACGGTTGCGGTCAACGCCAGAAAAGTGCCTTTTTCATTTTGCCGCCTCCTTGGCCGGTGCCGCCTTTTCCGGCTTGCCGTAGGCCGTGTTCCAGCCCCAGGCTTCGCCGGCCTTGCCGCGACGCATGACGCGCTCGCGGTAGATGTCGGAAATCACCGGTGCGTCNGCGGCGAGCAGCGCCTTGGTCGAGCACATTTCGGCGCACAGCGGCAGCTTGCCTTCGGCCAGGCGGTTGCGCCCGTATTTCTCGAATTCGGCCTTGGAGCCGTTTTCTTCCGGGCCGCCGGCGCAGAAGGTGCACTTGTCCATTTTGCCCCGCACNCCGAAAGCCGCCGGGCCGTTGGGGAACTGCGGCGCGCCGAAGGGNCAGGCGAAGAAGCAGTAGCCGCAGCCGATGCAGGCATCCTTGTTGTGCAGGACGACGCCCTCTTCCGTCTTGTAGAAGCAGTCGGTCGGGCAGACCGCCATGCACGGCGCGTCCGAGCAATGCATGCAGGCCACGGAAACCGAACGCTCGCCCGGCACGCCGTCGTTGATGGTGACGACGCGGCGGCGGTTAACNCCNCACGGCGTCTCGTTTTCGTTCTTGCAGGCGGTGACGCAGCCGTTGCATTCGATGCAGCGCTCGGTGTCACACAGGAATTTCATGCGAGCCATTGTTCTTCTCCTTTAGGCCTTGGTGACACGGCAGAGCGTGGTCTTGGTTTCCTGCATCATGGTCACCGAGTCGTAGCCATAGGTCGTCCCCTGGTTGACCGACTCGCCGCGCACGATCGGCGCCGCCCCTTCGGGGTAGTACTCGAGCATGTCCTTGCCCTGCCACCAGCCGGCGAAGTGGAAGGGCAGGAAGACGGTGCCCGGGGCCACCCGCTCGGTGACCTGGGCGCGCACCTTCATGCGGCCCTTGGTCGGCGTTTCGACCCACATGAAATCGTTGTTGCGGAAACCGGCGTTGTTGGCGTCGCGCGGATTGACCTCGCAGAACATTTCCTGCTGCAGTTCGGCCAGCCACGGGTTGGAGCGGGTCTCGTCGCCGCCGCCCTCGTACTCGACCAAGCGCCCCGAGGTCATGACCAGCGGGTACTCCTTGGAAATGTCGCGGACCTTGGCCTGCAGCGACTTGTACAGCGTCGGCAGACGCCAGAAGACCTTCTTGTCGTCCGGCTGCGGATACTTGTCGACCAGATCCGGGCGCGGCGAATACATCGGCTCGCGGTGCAGCGGCACCGGGTCGGGNAAGTTCCAGACCAGGGCACGGGCACGGGCGTTGCCGAAGGGATGACAGCCGTAAACCTGCATGACGACGCGCTGGATGCCGCCCGACAGGTCGGTCTTCCAGTTCTTGCCTTCGGCCGCCTTCTTCTCGTCCTCGGTCAGGTCGTCCCACCAGCCGAGTTTCTTGAGCAGGATGTGATCGAATTCCGGATAGCCCATCTGCAGCGCGGCCCCNTTGGAAGCCGAACCGTCGGCCGCGAGCAGCGAAACGCCGTCGCGCTCGACGCCGAAGTTGGCGCGGAAGTTGCCGCCGCCATCCATCACGTGCTTCGAGGTGTCGTAGAGGTTGGGCGTGCCCGGGTGCTTCAGTTCCGGCGTGCCGTAGCACGGCCACGGCAGGCCGAAGTAGTCGCCGTCGCAGGGACCGCCCTTGGCCTTCAGCGTCTTGACGTCGAAGGTGTGCATGTTCTTCATGTGCAGCTTCAGGCGTTCCGGCGACTGGCCGGTGTAGCCGATGGTCCAGCAGCCCTTGTTGATTTCGCGCAGGATGTCCTCGACCTCGGGCTCGTCCCAGCCCTGCTTGTCCTTGATCAGCTTGATGTTCTTGACCAGTTCCTTCTCGAAGCCGAACTTCTTGGCGAAGGCGTACATCAGGGTGTGGTCGGGCTTCGATTCGAAGAGCGGCTCGATGACCTTCTCGCCCCACTGGAGCGAGCGGTTGGAGGCGGTGCGCGAACCGGAAGTCTCGAACTGCGTACAAGCCGGCAGCAGGTATCGNCCGTCCTTGCGCATCATCGCCGCCATCGCCGCGGTGGCGGAAGGATAGGGNTCGATGACGACCAGCATGTCGAGCTTCTTCATCGCCTCGACCATTTCCAGGCCGCGCGTCTGGCTGTTCGGGGCCATGCCCCAGTACNNCACGGCGCGCAGGTTGGAATCCTGGTCGATGTTCTCGTTCTTTTCCAGCACGCCGTCGATCCAGCGCGAGACGGTGATGCCGGATTTNTCCATCATCGCCTGCGAGGCGTACTGACTCTTGACCCACTCGTAGTCGACGCCCCACACCTTGCACCAGTGCTTCCAGGAGCCGGCGGCGAGGCCGTAGTAGCCGGGCAGCGAATCCGGGTTGGGGCCGACGTCGGTGGCACCCTGCACGTTGTCGTGGCCGCGGAAGATGTTGGTGCCGCCGCCCGAAACACCGACGTTACCAAGCACCAGTTGCAGGATGCACATGGCGCGCACGTTGGCGTTGCCGACCGTATGCTGGGTCTGGCCCATGCACCAGACGACGGTGGACGGCTTGTTCTTGGCCAGCATCTCGGCGATGCGCAGGACTTCGGCTTCGGGGATGCCGGTGACGTCCTGGACGCGATCAGGCGTCCACGTCATGACTTCGGCCTTGACCTTGTCGAGGCCGAAGACGCGGGCGTTGATGAATTCCTTGTTTTCCCAGCCGTTCTTGAAGATGTGGTAGAGCATGCCCCAGATGAAGGGGATGTCGGTGCCGGAACGGATGCGCGTGTAGATGTCGGCCTTGGCCGCGGTGCGCGTGAAGCGCGGGTCGACGACGGCCATCTTGCAGCCGTTCTCCTTGGCATGCAGCATGTGCAGCAGCGACACCGGGTGCGCCTCGGCGGCATTCGAGCCGATGTACAGCGCCGCCTTGGAGAACTGCATGTCGTTGTAGGAGTTGGTCATGGCGCCGTAACCCCAGGTATTGGCGACGCCNGCGACCGTGGTCGAGTGGCAGATGCGGGCCTGGTGGTCCATGTTGTTGGTGCCGAAGAAGGACACGAACTTGCGCAGCAGGTAAGCCTGCTCGTTGCTGTGCTTCGACGAGCCGACCCAGTAGGTCGCGTCCGGGCCGCTTTCCTTNTTGATCGCCAGCAGCTTTTCGCTGACCTCGTTGAGCGCCTGCTCCCAGCTGATCCGTTTGTACTTGCCGTCGACCAGCTTCATCGGATACTTCAGGCGATGCTCGCCGTGGCCGTGCTCGCGCACCGAGGCGCCCTTGGCGCAGTGCGCGCCTAGGTTGATCGGCGAATCGAAGACCGGCTCCTGGCGCACCCAAACGCCGTTCTCGACGACGGCATCGACGGCGCAGCCGACCGAGCAGTGGGTACACACCGTGCGCTTGACCTCGACGCCGGTCTTGTCCTTGACGACGTCGGCCGCTTCGGCGCTGCCGATCATGTTGTAGGGCAGCTGGGTCGCCAGCGCNCCGCCNGCGGCGACAAGGCCGGAGCGCTTGAGGAAGGTGCGGCGGTCCATGGTGGCGGCCAGGACGCCGCCGGTTGCGGTCGACGCCGGATTCGAGGCCAAAATGACGCCGGCTTCCGGACGCGCTGCAGATTTACCTTTTCTGGTCAGCATGGTTTCTCTCCGCTCAAACCCGCGCCGTGCGGTAATAGTTGCTGACGTGGCGGGTTTCCTCGTAGCTGCCCGCCTTGTCTTCGGCCTTGACGGTCGCCACCGGCGGCGTTTTCTCCTTGCCGACACCGACGGCGACTGCCACCGCGCCGGCACTGCCGATGCGGCGGCGAGCAGGAAGCCGCGCCGCTTGAGATTTTCCGGTTTTTATCAGTCATGATTTCCCCTCCTCACAAAACTAGAGCATGTCGAACGCGAGGCGCTCGATCTCGAAAAGGCGCGCACCAGCGCAGCGGTACGCGGATAAAAGCGGGCATCGGGCGCCCGTTCGAGGGCGTCGCACAGTGCCTCGAACCACGGCGCGATGTGCCGGCTGAAAAACAGTTGCTGGCGGCCGAGACCGGCGGCGTCCGGACCGGTGACGATCAGATGGCGCATGACGTCGCACAGGGCCGCGATGTGGTCTTCCGGATTCCGTAACGCCGAGGCGGCGGCCCAGCCGAGTTCGGCCAGGTCGGCGCGCAATTCGACGACCGGCCCTTCCATCAGGAAACCGGCCATGTAGAAGGAGCCGAACAGCATCACGTCCGGCCGGCCAATGGTCAGGAACAGCCGGGTGTATTCGTCCTCCAGTTGCTCGGCGTCGATGCTGCGCGCGGCGTCGCCGAGCATCAGCCAGGCTTGGCCGAGCGTGTTCCGGCTGCCACCCCAGGTGGCGGCCAGCGCCGGCAGCTTGCGCAGGAATTCGGCATCCGGCGCGCTGGCGAAAAGGCGCGACAGCACGGCGTAATGCTCGGCGCGGGCGCGATCCTCATCGCTGAGCACCGGCGCGGAACGGACATCGAGAACGGCGCTCATTCGGTCATCTCCCAGGCCTTGAGGCTCTTTTCCTTGGAAATCAGGTCGATCACGCGGCAGTCGCCACATTGGGTCAGGCGCGCCAGCGCTTCCGGCGTGGCGAACATGCTGTGGCCGGCCAGGCGGGCCAGCATGCTGTCGATGACCGGCTTGGCGCCCATCGGCTTGCCGCAGGACGTACAGCAGAAAACCTCCGCTTCCTTCAACAGCCGCTCCTGCTTGCGCCCGGCCAGCAACAGGCGCGGCGTCAGCGTGATCGCATTCTCCGGACAGGTCTGCGCGCACAAGCCGCATTGCAGGCAGTTGCGTTCGAGGAAGGAGAGCCGCGGCGCATCGGCGGCGGCCTTGAGGGCGCTGGCCGGACAGGCGCCGACGCAGGACATGCAGAGCGTACAGGCGTCGCTGACGATGAGGTTGCCGAACGGCGCGCCAACCGGCAACTCGATGAATTCGGGCGCGGCCGGCGCATGGCGCAGCAGGTGATCGACGACGAATTCGAGCGTCGCGCGCTTTTCCGCGAGCAGGCGGAATTCCGCCGCCGGCACGGCGCAGCGGGCGGCCAGGCGGCGAAGGCTGCGACAAGGTCGCTGCCGCGCGATGACTTTCACGTAGTCGCCGGTGTAGCCGATGCCGTTGAGAATGCGCTGCGCCAGCCCCGCCTGTTTGTGCAGCGGCGCCAGATCGTGCGAACCGCTGCCGAGCAGCGCGACCTGACAGGCGCCGAGAGCGACGGCGCCGAGCATCAGGTCGAGCCCGAGGGCGTCGATACTCCAGGTTTCGACCGGAATGACGTTGGCCGGCAAAGCCTGCCCGGCGCGCCTGAGCGCCGCCAGCTCNCTGCGTCCCGATTCCGCCGAATGGAACAGCAGGCAGGGGTTCTCGCCATGCGGCGGCTGGTAGGCCTTGAGCTGGGCCTTGATGGCGATGCCGGCATCGGCGACGCGCGGATACTGGAAGGCCAGCGCCCCGGACGGACAGACCGTGGTGCAGGTGCCGCAGCCCTGGCACAGGTAGGGATCGAGCGCTATCCTGTCGCCGGCGCTGACGATGGCTTCGGTCGCGCAGACCTCAATGCAGTTGCTGCAACCGGCCTTCTGCGCGCGGCTGTGGGCGCACAGGCGTTCATTGACGGCGACGTAGCGCGGCTTCTCGAATTCGCCGTCGAAGGCCAGCAGGTCGATGACAGCCAGCGCCTGGTCGAGCAGGTCGCGCCCCGGCGCGGCATAGCCCGGCGGCAGTTCGACCCGGTTCAGCAAGGCTTGCGGCGAGAGGTCGAGGACGACGTCGAACGTGCCCTGCAACCTGCCGTCGGCCGCCTGCCAGCTGGCGACGAAGGCGCCGAGGTGACCAGCAAGCCGCACTTCGCAGCCGCTCTCGACAGCGAAATCGGCCTCTTCCGGCAGGTCGACCGCAACCGGCGCCAGCACCGTCACTTGCCGCTGTCCGGCAAGGCGCTCGGCCCAGCCCAGCGCCACGTCCGCCGCGCCGACGATAAGCAGGCGCCCGTCGGCATTCATGGCGACCGCCGGCACCGGCTCCGGTGCGGGCAGGTCGGCGAGNGCCGCCAGCGCGGCGGCCAGCGGCGGGGATTCGGTAGCGGACAACTTGGCGGAAACGGCTTGACTCAAGGACTCACCTTTCAAAAGTACAGCTTTACAGCAGGCTTCGTGCCAGCGCCGAAGCCCGCTAACTCATTGATTTTCAGCCGGCGGATCGACCGCAGCCAGCGTGGCCGGGACATTTTGTCCTTCGCCGGCCAGAATGTCGCACCCGGCGGGCGTTTCGGCCGCCCCGGCCGCCTCTTCCGGCGCATCGAACAGCAGGCCGCGCGCCTGAGTGAGCGTCGCCAGCATTGCCTCGGGAATCGGCTCGCTGATCGTGTAGTCGTCGATGTAGATGTCGAGGCCGTCCATCACGTTGAAATGCGGATCGGCGAACAGGGTCTTCATCGCCTTGCGGCGCACTTCCTCGCTGATTTCCTGGCGCAGGAACTGGCCGAAATCGCTGTCCGGGCCGAGCTGGGCGAGCAGGGCTTCGGCATCCGTGATGTCTGCGGTCGACGCCTTGTCGGCGGCCTTTTCAGCCGCGACCAGCGCTCGAGAAAACGGCTGCCGCTCATGCCGGCCGCTGCCCGGCGAACGGGTCGTTGCGCTTGATTTTCTTGCGCACCGCCGGCTTGTAGTGGGTATTGACGAAGTCGCCCAGCCAGTCGGCAATTTCCGGCGGCATCGGCACGCCGTCACACTGCTCGCCGGAATCGAGCCAGCGGGCGGCTTCGCCGTAGNNCAGGGTGACTTCCACCGGCCTGGCGAAATCCTCGTCCATACGCCACATGACGAAGACGCGCGGCTCGGGCGAGGTCAGGTTGAGGTGGTAGTTGTCGACTTCGTCGCGGAACAGTTCGAGCGGAAANTGGCCAACCAGAAACTGCTCGCGCTCGTCGTCCGCGAAAATGCGCCGGGCCGGCGCGTCGACCGGCGCGTCGAAGGCGGGGACGACACCGATCGCTTCCCAGCGCTCGCTGGCCCAGCGATTGTCGAGGCGGATCTTTTCCAATATCACGGCGACGGGAAACTGCTTCATTGTGGAGCCCGGAGTCACTATGGCTTTCAGGATAGCCCAAACTCGGGCCAAGTGTAGAATCCGGCCGATGAATCGTCCTCTGCTCAGCCAGGCCAGCCGGCCGCTCACCTTCGAGATCGACGCTGTCAACAGGCGCGGCGAGGTCGTGCCGACCGCCATTGCCGGCGAACATCCGCTGACCCTCTACGTCGACAGGCGCGAGATCGTCACGCTGATGACGCTGGGCGCCGCGCCGGAGGCGCTGACCCTCGGCTACCTGCGCAACCAGCGCCTGATCGGCAGCCTCGACGAAATCGCCGCCGTGCAGGTCGACTGGGAGGTCAATGCCGTCGCCGTCACCACCCGCCACGGCAACGGCATCGCCGAATGCCGCACCGAGAAGCGCACGGTGACCACCGGCTGCGGCCAGGGCACGGTGTTCGGCGACCTGATGGACGAAATCGACGACATCCGCCTGCCGGCCACGGCCCGCCTCTCGNAAGCTACGCTCTACGGCCTGCTCGACGCAGTGCGCCACCATGAATCGATCTACAAGCAGGCCGGCGCCGTGCACGGCTGCGCCCTGGCGAGCAACGCCGATCTGGGCAGCGAGATCCTGATGTTCGTCGAGGACGTCGGCCGCCACAACGCGGTGGACGCCATCGCCGGCCGCATGTGGCTGGACGGCCTGAGCGGCGGCGACAAGATTNTTTACACGACCGGCCGCCTGACTTCGGAAATGGTCATCAAGACGGCGCAGATGGGGATTCCCTTCCTCGTCTCGCGCTCCGGTCTGACGCAGATGGGCTGGGAAATCGCGCGCAAGCTCGGCATGACCATGATCGGCCGCGCCCAGGGCAAGCATTACCTGTTATTCACCGGCGAGGAGCGGTTCACGCGATGAGCGACGACAAAATTACCGGGGTCGTTCTGGCCGGCGGGCTGGGCCGGCGCATGGGCGGCATCGACAAANGCCTGCAGGAACTGCGCGGCCGGCCGCTGGCCGCCTGGGTCGTCGAGCGCCTGGCGCCGCAGGTCCATGAACTGCTGATCAACGCCAACCAGAACGGCGAACGTTACGCCGCCTTCGGCTACCGCGTCGTGCCCGACGAGATCCCCGATTTCGCCGGCCCGCTGGCCGGGCTGCACGCCGCGCTGTCAGCGGCAGCGCACCCGCTGGTCGCCACCGCCCCATGCGATTCGCCCTTCCTGCCGGCCGACCTGATTTCGCGCCTTTTTCAGGCGTTGACCGCAACCAACGCCGATCTCGCCGTCGCCCGCACCTTCGACCAGCCGCACCCGGTATTCTGCCTGTGCCGGCGCGNNCGGGTGCCGCACCTGACCGAATTCCTGGCCGGCGGCGGGCGCAAGATCGACCGCTGGTACGCGACGCTGAAGGTGGTCGAGGTCGCCTTCGACGACGAGGCCGATGCCTTCGAGAACATCAACACGCGCGAGGAACTCGGACGCTTCGAGACGACCGGGGAAGACTGATCCCGGCGCCGGGCAGGCGCTGTCACGCCGGCAGGCGGACGTGNCCGTGTTCGTCGAGCGGGAAGAACGGATTCCAGCAGATTTCCCAGAAANNGCCGTCGGGGTCGGCGAAATAGCCGCGATAGCCGCCCCAGAACACCTTGCCGGCCGGCTGCTTCAGCGTAGCCCCGGCCGCCACCGCCTCGGCCAGCAGNGCGGTCCCGGCACTTTCCGAGTCGACGTTGTGGGCCAGCGTGAAGCCGGGAAAGCCGCAGCCGGCGGACGGAACATTGGCGTCCCCGGCCAGCGCTTCCCGCTGAAACAGACCAAAGACCACGGTGCCCGCATTGAANAAGGCAATTTCCGCCTGACTGCCGGAAGACTCGCGCCAACCCAGGGCCGCGTAGAAGGCGCGGCTCCGTGCGAGGTCGGCGACGCCGAGGGTGATGAAGCTGATACTCTGGCGCATGGCAAAATCCTTTTCCGGCAGCGATGCCGAAGTTTATACCCGGCGCCGTTCCGCGTAACATGGGCCATCCCGTCCGCATGAGATCGTCGCCATGAAACGCCGCTTTCCGCTCCATGTTCACATCTCCACGCTGTTCATCGTGCTCATCCTGCTGGTCGGCGGCGTCATTGCCGGACTCGGCTACCGCAGCAGCCAGGAAATCCTGGCAACGACGGCAGACGATTTGAATACCCGCATCGGGCGTGAAACGCTGGGCGAATTCACCAACCTGATCGGCCCCGCCGAAATGGCGACCCGTCTGGTCAGCCACGACGGCATCACCCGAACCAAGACCTTGGCCGAGCGCCTGAACTACCTGGGTTTCATGCGTGCGGCGCTGGACAATTCGGCAGCCCTGACTTCGATTTACGTGGGCTATGGCAACGGCGACTTCTTCATGCTGCGGCGATTTTATGACGCCACCGAAGGCCAGAACTTCAACGCACCGGCCGGTGCCGTCTATATGGTCCAAAGCATCGAGCACCCAGGCGAAGGCAGCGAAAAACGGCGCTCGGCAACTACATTTTTCGATGCAGGACTGAAACGCCTGCGCAAGGACGAGCTGCCTGATTACGCCGCTACCTACGATCCGCGCAGCCGTGGCTGGTACCAGTTGGCACAAGCCTCGAGCGGCCAGATCAAGACCCAGCCCTATGTCTTTTTCCNNAGCAAGAAAGTCGGCACCACGATCGCCAACCGCGCCAACAATGCCGATGCCGTGGTCGGCGCGGACATTCGCCTGGAAACCCTCGATAAATCGCTGGCCAGGCAGAAGGTGACGCCGGGGACCNATGTCGTGCTGACCAACCAGGACGGCCTGACCATCGCCGACGAAAACCTGGCGCACGCGATCAAACTGTCAGCGGCGGACGGCAAACCGGCACTGCCCCACCTCGCCGACCTCGGCATTCCAGTGCTCGCCCGGCTGGCGGAACTGATGCCGACCATGAAGAACTCCGGCAACGGCCTCAATCTCGCGCTCAATGTCGATGGCGCCAGCTGGCATGCCTCGCTGCGGCCGGTCAAGCTCGAGGGCGCCAAGCCGCTCTACCTGATCACCGCGATTCCCGATGCCGAGTTGATGGTCGCCGCCGAACGCCTGATGCGCCATGCCGCAATCGCCACCGTGCTGGTCATCCTGCTGGCCATCCCGATCACCTGGGCGCTGGCACGGCGCATTTCCGGCCCCCTGCGGCAATTGGCCCATGAAGCGGATGCGATCCGCCGCTTCGATTTCTCGCAACCGATCAAGATCGACTCGCTGGTGCTGGAGGTGAATAACCTGACGGTCACGATGGACAGCATGAAGCGGACCATACGCCGCTTCCTGGAAGTGACGCACGCCATCGCCGACGAAAAGGATTTCGACCGCCTGCTGCCGCGGCTTCTCAGCGAGACGATGGCGGCCGCCGAGGCCGAAGCCGGCGTGCTCTACCTGGCGGACAATGCCCACCTGCGGCCGGCGGCGGCGTTGCGCTCCGACGGCAGCGCATTGACTGCTGGCGACGCCTCGCTGGCCGTCGCCGATTGCGGCCCGCTGCTCACCGCCGCCCTGGCTTCGCGCAGCGCGTTTGGCGGCCGCCTCTCGGCCGCCGATATCGCTGCCTTGCGCCTGCCCGTTGGCGAAGAGGCGACCGACCACGCGGTCGCCGTTCCTNTGCTGAATCGCAGCGATGTGCTGGTAGGCTTCATGCTGCTGATCCGCGCCGAACCCTGCGACCCTGCGCAAATCAGCTTCATCGAGGCGCTTTCCGGCTCTTCGGCGGTATCGCTCGAGAGCAAGGAACTGATCCACGCACAGAAGGTGTTGTTCGAATCCTTCATTCAGCTGATCGCCAGCGCCATCGATGCCAAGAGCCCCTACACCGGCGGCCACTGCGNNCGCGTGCCGGAACTGACCAAGATGCTGGCGCGCGCCGCCTGCGACGAAACGAGCGGCCCCTACAAGGATTTCGAGCTGGACGAGGAAGCCTGGGAGGCCGTACACGTCGCCGCCTGGCTGCACGACTGCGGCAAGGTGACGACACCGGAGTATGTCGTCGACAAGGCGACCAAGCTGGAAACCCTTTACGATCGCATCCATGAAGTACGCATGCGTTTCGAAGTGCTGAAGCGCGACGCCGAGATTGCCTGTCTCGAGGCCATTGCGGCCGGCGAGCCGGAAACGGCGGCACGCGGCCAGCTGGCTGAAACGCTGGCCGGCCTCGATGACGACTTCGCCTTCATCGCCGAATGCAACGAAGGCGGTGAATTCATGGCACCGGAAAAGCTCGAACGCCTGCGCAACATCGCGGCCCGAACGTGGACGCGCACACTCGACGACCGCATCGGGATTTCGCACGAGGAGAAAGCGCGAAAGGCGCGCGTACCGGCTCCCGAACTACCGGTCGTCGAACCCTTGCTGGCCGACAAGCCGGAACACGTTTTCGAACGCCAGGCCCGCGATCGCATGCCGCCCGACAACAAGTGGGGATTCCGCATGGCGGTACCGGAAGTGCTCTACAACAAAGGCGAGTTGTACAACCTTGGCGTCGCGCGTGGCACGCTGTCGGAAGAAGAGCGATACAAGATCAACGAGCATATCGTGCAGACGCTGATCATGCTGACCCAGCTGCCTTTCCCCAAACATCTGCGCAATGTCCCGGAAATCGCCGCCGGCCACCACGAGAAGATGGACGGCACCGGCTACCCGCGCCAGCTCAAGCGCGACGAGATGAGCCCGGTCGCACGCATGATGGCGATCGCCGACATCTTCGAAGCATTGACGGCGGTCGACCGCCCGTACAAGAAGGGCAAGACGCTGTCGGAAGCGATCAAGATCATGTCCTTCATGAAGAAGGAACATCACATCGATCCCGAACTGTTCGATCTCTTCCTGCGCTCCGGGGTCTATCGCGAGTATGCCGAGCAGTACATGAAACCGGAGCAGGTACACGNNGTGAACGTCGCCGCCTACGTGGCCTCCACACCCGCCGGCTGAAGCAGCCCGAGCCACGCGAGCAGAAAGTCGGCGATGGCCGCCGGTTCGTTCAGATCGAGCTGCGGCAGATCGGTCTCTAGCCGCACGTCGCTGGCGACCGCGATGACGTGCGGATCATCGGGATGGAGTGCCGGTTTGCCGAGCGCCGGCCGATAGATCTCGATCTTGGGAATCGGCGCGTGCTTGAAGCCTTCGACCAGCACCAGGTCGCACGGCGACAGGCGGCTCAGCGCCTCGTCCAGCGTCAGTTCCGGGCGCCCGCGCAATTCGTGCATCATCGCCCAGCGATTGGCAGAAGTCACCAGCACCTCGCGGCAGCCGGCATGGCGATGGCGGAGCGAATCCTTGCCCTGATGGTCGATATCGAATTCGTGATGAGCGTGCTTGATCAGCGACACCGCCAGTCCGCGCGCCTCGAGCAGGGCAATGACCTGCTCGACCAGCGTCGTCTTGCCGCTGCCGGACCAGCCGGCGAATCCGATGTATTTCATTGCTCCTCCGCCACAGGCCTGCCACTGAAAGGAGGCGGATTATGCATCAGTCGCCAGGTCGTCACGTGAAATCCGATATTGCAGCGCAGCAAATATTGTCTATACTTGCTTGGCAGCACAAAACAAAAGCCATAGAAGGAAACAGCAATGAAGGTCAAGATTCACTATCGCATCACGCAGGACCGCGCCGGTATCCCGCAGGATTTCACCGGTGCCCGCCATCTCGTTGCAGCCGACGGCCAAGCCGCCGAAGAACTTGCGAAAGCCCAGCTGGCAGCGGATTATCAGGTGCCGCTGACGGCTGTCGAGATCTGTCGTATCGAGGCCTAACCGCCACCCCGCTGGGTCGCCCGGTCACCGGGCGAGCAGCTTTCGGCAGCCGCTTCATCGCCCGACTGCACGCTGATTTCAACGCGCAGCATCGCAAGTTGCAGTGCACCAATGCGACGCGAAGCTTCGCACTGCAAGGCAAAGTGCAATTGCACCCCGTCGATGGTCAGCCGGAGCCCCGACGTCGTATCGCTGACCGCCTCCCGAAGGCCTGCACCAAGGCCCGCCGGAATTCCTCGACGCTGCCGTTCATCAGCCGCACGCGGCTGGCGCTCCAGGAAACGGCGCTTCAGCCACCGGCGATCGGTGGCCAGACCGCCAGCGTGTCTCCGTCCCTGAGACAGGTTGCGCCTCGCGCGTCGGGCGGGATGAAGACACCATTCACCAGCACCAGGTGCGTCAATTTCGGCGGCAGCGAAAACGGCCGTAAAACCGCGTCGACCGCAGCAGCCTCATCTACCTCAACCTCGACCTTGTTGCCCTTGCTGCCCGGCGGCAGGTAGTCGCCCAGTGTGGCGTAGAGCTTGACTGTCACCCGCACGGCGTTAGCGCACCACCTGCTGGCTGGCCAGATAGGCTTCGACGAAACGGGTAGGCGTTTCCAGCAACCGCTCCTTCCACGCCCCGAGCCGCGTCCGCCCCTGGATCAGACCGCGCAGCACGCCGACGTGCTGGGTCAGGCCGATCGCCGTGGCGCCGACCAGCACGTCGCCGTCGAACTGCAGGCTAAGGTAACGGCCGTTGGCCTCGTCGGCCAGCTCGACTCCCTCGCCATCGGTCACCCCNTGCCATTCGCCGAAGGACGATGAAATCATACCCATCGAATCAAGCACGTTGATCGCCAGCACNCCNTTCATCCGGGCCGCGCTGTTGCCAACCCCGCCGGCCATGTTGAGCGCCGCGACGCGCGCCTGATCGGCGGCGTTGGGCTGAATCGCCGCCACCAGATGGCGGCCGGAGAATAGATCAGGCGCCTCGGCGACGTCGGCGGCATAGATGCCGGGCACCGAAGTCTGCATCGTGTCGTCNACCAGCACCCCNTTGGCGACATGCACCGCCGTCCCTTCGAGGAAGGCGACGTTGGGCGCCACGCCGGCGGCGACGATCAGCAGGTCGCAGTCGAGCTGCTCGCCGGTGGACAGGGTCACTGTCAACGGCGCCGGTTCGCCGACTTCTATACGCTCGACGCCGGCCCTGGTCACCACCCGCACGCCCTGCTGCTCGACCCAGCGCTTGATCATGCCGCCGGCCTGCGGCGTCATCATGCGCGGCACCATGCGGTCGCCCATTTCGACCACCGTCAGCTGCACGCCGCGCTTGACCAACGCTTCCATGATGATGCAACCGATGAAGCCNGCCCCNAGCTGCAGCACGCGCGATCCGGGTTTGGCCAGCGCGGCGATCGCGCGCNNATCCTCGAGCGTCCAGCAGGTCTGTACCTGCGGCAGGTCGATGCCAGGAATCGGCGGCCGCACCGGATGCGAGCCGGTGGCGACCAGTAGCCGGTCGTAATCCTCGAACTGTCCATCGTCGAACAAAACCGTGCGTTTTTCGGCGTTGACCGCAACAGCCCGCCCCCGGCGCTGGCGAATGCCCAGCTGCTCGAAATGCCCATCCGTCTTGCGCAGATAGGTGCCCGATTCGTCGATATTGCCCTCCAGCAGATAGGGAATCGCCATCCGCGAATAGGGTGGCGCGGATTCATTGCCAACCAGCAGGATGTCGTCTGCCGGCGCCGCGCGNCGCAGGGTTTCGGCGGCAACGACACCCGCCGGGCCATTGCCGAGAATGATGTGTTTCATCGTCTTCCTCTCCGACAGGAAAAGAAAAGCGGGGCGGCGCAGTGCGCTACCCCGCCCATGTTCCGTTGACCGCTTACAAGCCGAGTCGTTCGAGCGTCGCCTTCTCCGGCACGCCTTCCGGCGTCCAGCCGCGCACCTTGTAGTACTCCGGCCTCATCTTGTCGATGCCGTTGACCAGGCCNTTGGCCGGCCCGGTCTTTGCCGGCTCCGTCTTCAGGCGCGGCGGCAAGTCGTCATCCTTGGCGGTGAAGCCGGCGGCGAGATTGAACTGGCGCTCCATGTTCCAGATGCGCTCGCCAACTTCGTTCAGCTTGTCCATCGACCAGTCGCCCTCGCAGGCGGCCTGAACTTGTGGCTGCACATCGGCCAGCGTCCACGCAAAGCTGGTGAAGATGCAGATGCCGGCCGAGTCGAAGACCCCGGTCGCATCCTGGAAGGCCTTGACCAGTTCGGCCTTGCCGTCGGTGACCAGCGGATCGGTCTTGACCGGAATACCCAGCACTTCCGACGCAACCGTATAGGAACGCAGATGGCAGGCACCCCGGTTCGAGGTCGCGTAGGTCAGGCCCATGCCCTGGATGCCGCGCGAGTCGTAGGCCGGGAATTCCTGCCCNTTGACGCTCATCGACAGCTCCGGCCGGCCGTACTTGGCGCACATGCGGGCACTGCCCAGACCGAGCTCCTTGCCGAAACCCTCGCCCTTGGCGGTCATTTCGACCAGCTGGCACAACGCCTCGGCCGAGCCGAATCTGGCATCGACGCCGATCTGTTCCCTGGTGATGATGCCCAGATCGTANAGCTCCATCGCCGCGCCGACCGTCGCCCCGAAGGAAATAGGGTCCATGCCGTGCTCGTTGCACAACAGGTTGGCGTATTGCAGCGCCTCCAGGTCGCCGACGCCGTTGGCGGCGCCGAGCGCCCAGGCCGCTTCGTATTCGAGTCCGCCGGAGGCGCCNCAGTATTGCGGGCTGTTCTTAACGCTGAAATGCGTCTCGTCGATCTTCGAAATACGCCCGCAGGCGATGGTACAGCCGAAGCAGGCAGCGTTGGTCACCAGGTGCGGCTTGCCATCGGTCGGCCGCTTCTCGTGCATGGCCTCGGCGGAAATTTTGCCGGCCTCCTCGAATTGTACGTCGCGGTGGTTGCGCGTCGGCAGGGCGCCTATTTCGTTGATGACGTTCATCAGCACCTGCGTGCCGTACTTGGGCAAGCCCTGGCCGGTCACCGCGTTGTCGGCCAGCACCTTCTTGCCGGCATTGGCCGCAGCGAGGAAGGCCGGGAAATCCTTGATGCCGGACACCCCCTTGGTGCCGCGTATGGCGACGGCCTTGAGGTTCTTCGAGCCCATCACCGCCCCGACCCCGGAGCGCCCGGCAGCCCGGTGCAGGTCATTGACGATACAGGCGAACAGCACCTGGTTTTCACCGGCGCCGCCGATCGACGAAACGCGGATCAGCGGATCCTGATGCGAGGCCTTGATCGTCTCCTCGGTTTGCCAGCAGGTCTTGCCCCACAGGTGCAACGCATCGCGCAGTTCGGCCTTGTCGTTCTCGACGTAGAGATAGACCGGTTTCGGCGACTTGCCTTCAAAAATGATCATGTCCCAGCCGGCGAACTTCATCTCGGCGCCGAAGAAGCCACCAGAGTTCGAACAGGCGATGGCATTGGTCAGCGCGCCCTTGGTCACCACGGTATAGCGACCGCCGGTCGACGCCATGGTGCCGGTCAGCGGGCCGGTGGCCATGATCATCTTGTTGTCCGGTGACAGCGGATCGACCTTGGGGTCGATTTCTTCGACCAGATATTTCGATGCCAGGCCGCGCGAGCCGAGGTAATCGTTCGCCCAGGCCATGTTCAGCGGTTCGGGCGTGCAGGTGCCGGCGGTGAGGTTCACGCGCAGGACTTTACGGTTCCATCCCATGATCTCTCCTCCTTACGCTGCCACAGCGGCGGTATTGGCCTTGGCGGCCCAGGCACGCATGCGATCCAGCCCGGTCCAGTCGGCATCGACATAGGTGATGGCCGCCGTCGGGCAGGCCTTGGCGCACTCCGGATCGCCGCCGCAAAGATCGCATTTCTGGACCTTGCCGACATCGGCCATGTAATTGACCGTGCCGAACGGGCAGGCGATGGTGCACNNCTTGCAGCCGACACAGGTCGCCTCGCGAACCACTTTGGCACCGGTCGCCGCATCGATGACGATGGCGTCGACCGGGCAAGCATTCATGCACCAGGCATCGGCGCACTGGGTGCAGGTATAAGGCACCTTGCGGCCTTCATGTTCGAAGTCGAAAACCTTGATGCGCGATTTTGATGGATTGATGGTCCCGGTGTGTTCGTAGGAACAGGCCATTTCGCACTGCAGGCATCCGGTACATTTGGCCGGATCGATGTGAAGCGACTTCTGCATGGTGTCTCCTCCATGAATCGTTGTTTGTCGCTGAAGCAATCTCGTGTCGAGTGAATCTGCACGTTCGCGGATCATGGAGCAAAGCCGGAAACTGTCATGCCGCAATGCAACATTCTGTTACACAAGGCTACCAAAGCACGACAGACGCTCAGGCGCGAGACGCCTACACTGCAATCGTGCATTGAACCCCTCCTCTCGAAACTCCCCTTTCGAGAACTTCCAACCGCCATTCGGCGGGGTTTTTTGCCGCCGCCTGCCTTCCGATTTGCGCCCAAGCCGTTATAATTACGGACTTATTATTTTTGCGGATAGAGGTAATCAGCATGGCCGAGAAACACTCCTCCAAGGGCATCATGTGGGCAACGATCATCGTTGCCATCGTCCTGATCGCCATTATTTTCCCGCTGACCGTCAAGAAGTCCACGTCCGCTGCCGACGCGGCCAGCGGTAACGATGCTGCCGATGTCCGCATCCAGCCGGTCGCCAAGTTCGAACTGGCCAAGGCACCTGCCGTTGCCGCCGGCCCGAAGGACGGCCAGACGGTATTCAACTCGATTTGCGGCGCCTGCCACAACACCGGTGCCGCTGGCGCACCGAAGGTCGATGACAAGGCCGCCTGGGCGCCGCGCGTCGCACAGGGCAAGGATGCGCTGTACAAGAGCGCACTGGGCGGCAAGGGCGCCATGCCGCCGAAGGGTGGCGCGGCCGATCTGTCCGACGACGAAATCAAGGGCGCTGTCGATTACATCCTGACCAAGGTCAAGTAAGCAAAATCGGGCATCTGCCAGAAAGGGGGCTGCGGCCTCCCTTTTCGTGGACGCAAAAAGGGCGCCTGATCGGCGCCCATACCGGCCGGCTTTTGGAGGCCTCCCGGTCTGCTGCAAGCTTACTTTTCGCTGGTTCTGCCGCCTTGGTCGGCTCGGCTTTCGGTGCTTCGACCTTGGGCGCTTCCGGCGTCTTCGCTTCGCTCTTCGCCACATGCTTTGCGTGCTTGACGGCTTCGCTTCGGCCGCCTTGGCCTCCGGGGCGGCAACTGCCGACTTGGCTTCAGGCGCCTTCACTTCGGCCTTCGGCGCTTCGGTCTTGGCGACGGCGGCGGTCGGCGCGGCAGCAGGTTTGACTTCAGTGGCCGGCTTGACGTCAGCAGCGTGAGCGATACCGAAAGCGGCGGCGATGGCGATGGCGATAAGTTGCTTGGTCATTTTGAATCTCCTTACGTGGTTTATTCGGAATTTCATCCGGCTTTGCGAAATCGCGCTGCCTTGTGCCGAATAACGCGGGCGGTTAGCGCCCGGATGTCATAAGGAAGTAACCCGCTGTAACGCGACGTGACCAAGCGGTTAGCGCTTGTTGCCGGCGAGCATCGCCTTGAGCGCATCGAGCCGCGCACTGCCGGTCGCCTTGTCCGGCTCGGCAGCCTGCTTGCCGCCTGAGAAACGAATGTCGTCCTTGCCCATCTCGGCAATGAAGCGAGAGGGTTCGCAGGGAATCAGGTCGCGCGCCTGCTTGCGGCGCTCGCAATAGGAGAGATGCAGNGAGCGCTGGGCGCGGGTGATGCCGACATACATCAGGCGGCGCTCTTCTTCGAGTTTCGCCGGATCGAGCGATTCGCGGTGCGGCAGGATGCCCTCCTCGACGCCGACCAGAAACACGTGTTTGTATTCCAGCCCCTTGGCGGCATGCAGCGTGGACAACTGGACCTCGTCGCGATCTTCATCCTGTTTGTCGAGCATGTTGATGAGGGCAATGCTTTGCGTCAGGTCGATCAGCGTCTTTCCATCCTCCTCGCCTCGGGCGCCCAGCCAGTTGGTGAATTCGCAGACATTGGCCCAGCGCGTCTGGGCGGTACGCTCTTCCTCCTGATCATAGAGGTAGCTTTCGTAATTGATGGATTTCAGCAGATCGGGCAGCACCTGCTGCGCCGGCTCGCGCGTCGCCCGCTGCTGGATGCGGTTGATGAAATGGCAGAATTCCAGCAGCGGCTCGAGTTGCCGGGGCTGCACGCGATGCGCGAAACCCTCCTCGAACGCCGCATGAAACAGCGATACGTGGCGCTCGCCGGCATAGGTGCCAAGCACCTGCAAGGTGGCAGCGCCGATGCCGCGTTTGGGCGTGGTGGCGGCACGGATGAAGGCAGGATCGTCGTCCTCGTTGGTCAGCAGGCGCAGGTAGGCGACGAGATCCTTGATTTCCGCCTTGTCGAAAAACGACTTGCCGCCGGAAATCGCGTAGGGAATGCGCGCTTCCCGCAACTGCTGCTCGAANGCCCGCGCCAAGTGGTTGGAGCGGTAGAGGATGGCGTAGTCCCGGAACTGGGCGCGATTCTCGAAGCGATGCGCCTGCAATTTCATGACCACCCCNGCCGCCTCGGCGTCATTGTCCTTGCAGGCGGTGACGGTGATCGGGTCGCCGTGGCCCAGTTCCGACCACAGTTTCTTGTCGAACAGCTTCTCGTTGTGGGCGATGACGTTGTTGGCCGCCTTGAGGATTCTCACGGTCGACCGGTAGTTCTGTTCAAGTTTGATGACCTTCAGCGCTGGAAATTCGGCCGGCAGCTTCTTCAGGTTGTCGATGTCCGCGCCGCGCCAGCCGTAGATCGCCTGGTCGTCGTCGCCGACGGCCGTGAATTGGGCGCGAACCCCGGTCAGCAGCTTGAGCAACTGGTACTGGCAGGCATTGGTATCCTGGTATTCGTCGACCAGCAGGTAGCGCAGACGGTTCTGCCACTTCTCGGCAAGCTCCGGATGCTGCTGAAAGAGCGCAACCGGCAGGCCGATCAGGTCGTCGAAATCGACCGCCTGGTAAGCCTTCAATGTCGCTTCGTAGGACAGATAGGCGTGAGCGGCCATCACTTCGTGCTCGTTGCTCGCCAGTTGCCGTGCCGCCTCGGGCGACACCAGCGCATTCTTCCAGTTGGAAATGATGGATTGCAGGCGGCGCAGCGTTCCCTTGTCGACAGTCTTGGCGCAGTCGCCGATGATGCCGGCGCAATCGGCAGCATCAAAAATCGAGAAACGCGGCTTGTAGCCGAGCGCCTTGGCTTCCTCGCGCAGGATGCGCACACCGAGCGAATGGAAAGTTGAAATTTGCAGTTCTTCGGCAGTCGACCGCGACAGGAGCTTGCCGATGCGCTCCTGCATTTCCTTGGCTGCCTTGTTGGTAAAGGTAATGGCCGCCACGTTGCGCTGCTGGAAGCCGCAATCCTTGACCAAATAGGCAATTTTCTGGGTGATGACCCGGGTTTTGCCCGAGCCGGCGTAAGCGAGCACCAGCAAGGGGCCGTCGAGGTAATGGATCGCTTCGCGCTGCTGGGGATTGAGGCCGGACATGAGCTGAAATCGGAAGTCGAACCAAGCGCCCCGGAAGTCCGGGGCGCGGTCGGTGGAGGAAGCGATTTTAACCCAGGGTCGGCAAGGCCGTCGCCCCGGGCCAGCAGGTCAGACGATGTCGAGGTGGCCGATACCGGTGGTCAGGTCGCGATCCTTGGAGTCCTTGCTGTGCAGCTTGATCTGCAGGCGGAGGTCATTCAGCGAATCGGCGTTGCGCAGCGCATCTTCGTAGCTGATCTTGCCGGCTTCGTAGAGATCGAACAGCGCCTGGTCGAAGGTCTGCATACCCAGTTCGCGCGATTTCTTCATCGCTTCCTTGATCTCGCCGACTTCGCCCTTGAAGATCAGGTCGGAAATGTAGGGCGAATTGAGCATCACCTCGATGGCCGCCAGGCGACCNTTGCCGTCCTTCTTGGGAATCAGGCGCTGCGAGATCATGCCACGCAGGTTCAGCGACAGATCCATCAGCAACTGGTGGCGACGCTCTTCCGGGAAGAAGTTGATGATGCGGTCGATGGCCTGGTTGGAACTGTTGGCGTGCAGCGTGGCGAGGCACAGGTGGCCGGTTTCTGCGAAGGCGATGGCGTAGTCCATCGTGTCGCGGTCGCGGATTTCACCCATCAGGATGACATCCGGCGCCTGGCGCAGGGTGTTTTTGAGCGCCGGCTTCCAGTCGTCTGTGTCGACGCCGACTTCGCGCTGCGTGACGATGCAGTTCTTGTGCTCAGGCACGAATTCGATCGGATCCTCGATCGTGATGATGTGGCCGTAGGTGTTTTCGTTGCGGTAATCGACCAGCGCCGCCAGCGAAGTCGTCTTGCCGGTACCGGTACCGCCGACGAAGATGACGAGACCGCGTTTGGTCATCGCGACATCCTTGAGCACCGCCGGCAGCCCCAGTTCGTCGATGGTCGGAATGGTCTGGTTGATGGTACGGCAGACGACGCCGACCCGGCCTTGCTGGATGAAGGCATTGACGCGGAAGCGGCCGATGCCGGCCGGCGAGATCGCGAAGTTGCACTCCTTGGTTGCCTCGACCTCGGCGGATTGCCGGTCGTTCATGATCGAGCGTGCCAGTTCGGACGTATGCTGCGGCGTCAGAATCTGGTTGGACACCGGGGTAATCTTGCCATCGACCTTGATCGCCGGTGGAAAATTAGCGGTGATGAACAGGTCCGACCCCTTCTTCTGCACCATCAATCGCAGGAGGTCGTGCATGAATTTCATTGCCTGATCGCGTTCCATAGCTTTCCCTCTCCCTGATATTCGCAGCCGGCTCAGCCGGGGAAGTTGNTCCTTGTTGGTAGCCCGCGACCTGGCTTCGGCACCGGATACCACGTTGCGCCGCACCAGCTCGAGCAGATTCTGGTCGAGTGTCTGCATGCCGAAATTCTGGCCGGTCTGGATCGCCGAATACATCTGCGCCACCTTGTTTTCGCGGATCAGGTTGCGGATGGCCGGCGTGCCGATCATGATTTCATGCGCCGCGACCCGGCCGTTGCCGTCCTTTGTCTTGAGCAGGGTTTGCGAAATGACCGCCCGCAGCGATTCGGAAAGCATCGAGCGAACCATTTCCTTTTCCGCCGCCGGGAAGACGTCGACGATACGGTCGACGGTCTTGGCCGCCGACGAGGTGTGCAAGGTGCCGAACACCAGATGGCCGGTTTCCGCCGCGGTCAGCGCCAGACGAATGGTTTCGAGGTCGCGCATTTCGCCGACCAGGATGACGTCCGGGTCCTCCCGCAGCGCCGAGCGCAGCGCGTTGGCGAAAGACAGCGTGTGCGGCCCGACTTCGCGCTGGTTGATCAGGCACTTCTTGGCCTCATGGACGAATTCGATCGGATCCTCGACCGTCAGGATATGCGCGTAGTCGTTTTCGTTGATGTGATTGACCATCGCCGCCAGCGTCGTCGACTTGCCGGAGCCGGTCGGTCCGGTGACCAGTACGATACCNCGCGGGTACTCGGAAATGTCCTTGAAAATCTTCGGACAGTTCAGATCTTCCAGCGTCAGGATCTTCGACGGAATGGTCCGGAATACCGCACCTGCACCGCGTTGCTGATTGAAGGCATTGACGCGGAAGCGAGCCAGATTGGGAATCTCGAAGGAAAAGTCGCATTCCAGCGTCTCTTCGTAAATCTTGCGCTGGGTGTCGCTCATGATGTCGTACNNCATGCCGTGCACGTCCTTGTGCTCCATGGGCGGCAGGTTGATGCGCCGTACGTCGCCAGTNACGCGGATCATCGGCGGCAGCCCGGACNNGAGGTGAAGGTCGGAGGCCTTGTTCTTGACGCCAAAGGCCAGCAGTTCGGTGATGTCCATACGGATCGTCCTCAGGGCACGTGTATACTTGATAGACAGAGAATTCCAAACAATTATGAGCGCAATCGCCTCCAACCTGCAAGCCGTCAGGACACGTATCGCCGAGGCGGCAATCGCCGCCGGACGAAGGCCCGAGGAAGTCGAGTTGCTGGCCGTCAGCAAAACCTGGCCCGTCGACCGTGTCATCGAAGCCGCCCGCGCCGGCCAGCGGGCATTTGGCGAAAATTACGTGCAGGAAGGAGTCGCCAAGGTCTTGGCTACGGTCGACCTCGATTTGAGCTGGCATTTCATCGGGCCGCTGCAAAGCAACAAGACACGGCCGGTGGCCGAGCACTTCGCCTGGGTGCATTCACTGGAGCGCCTCAAAATCGCCGAGCGCCTGTCTGCACAAAGGCCGCCCGCGCTGCCGGCGCTGCAGGTTTGCGTCCAGGTGAATGTCTCGGGCGAAGCCAGCAAGAGCGGTTGCGCCCCGAGGAAGCCCTGGCGCTGTGCCGGGCGGTCGCTGCCTTGCCGCGTCTGCGTCTGCGCGGCCTGATGGCGATCCCGGAAGCGACCGACGATGAAGCCGCGCAGCGTGCCGCCTTCGGCCGCCTGCGCAGCATTTACAATCGGCTACGGACCGAGGCCTGCCGCTCGACACACTGTCGATGGGCATGTCGCACGACCTGGAAGCCGCCGTGAGCGAAGGCGCGACCATCGTCCGCATCGGCACGGCCATTTTGGTGAGAGAAAAACCACATGAAGATTACGTTTCTGGGCGGCGGCAACATGGCCAACGCGTTGATCGGCGGCATGCTGAAACAAGGTTTTGCGGCCACTGACATCACCGTCATCGATCCCGGTGCCGAGGCACGCGGCAGACTCTCCGAGGCTTACGCGGTCAACTGCCTGGAGTCGACAGAAATGCTGGCCAAGACGCCGGACAGTCTCGGCGACTTGCTGGTGCTGGCGGTCAAGCCACAGCAGATGAAGGATGCGGTCGCCCCGCTCGCCGGCAAACTGGGCGATGCGGTCGTCGTCAGCATCGCCGCCGGTCTCGACCTGGCCACGCTGTCGCGCTTCCTCGGCGGCCATCGCAAGATCGTTCGCTGCATGCCCAATACGCCGGCCCTGATCGGCGCCGGCATCACCGGGCTGTGTCCGCTCCCCGAAGTAAGCGAAGCCGGGCGCGCCGCCGCCGACCGGGTACTGAGTGCCGTCGGCAGCACCGTCTGGATCGCCGATGAGAGCAGGATGGATGGCGTCACCGCGCTCTCGGGAAGCGGGCCGGCCTACGTCTTCCTGTTCATCGAGGCGCTGCAGCAGGCGGCGGCCGATCTCGGCTTCACACCCGAGCAAGGCCGCCAACTGGCCATCGAGACGGTACAGGGCGCCGCCGCGCTGGCCGCGCAGTCAAGCGAACCTGCCGCGCTGCTGCGCGAGCGGGTCACCTCGAAGGGTGGAACGACCGAGGCCGCGCTGAAGACGATGGCCGAANAAGGCGTCAAGGAAGGCATCATCGCGNGCGTCAAGGCAGCCGAGGCACGCGGCCAGGAACTCGGCAAATTGCTGGGCGCCGACTGATCATGCAGGCTGTCGTCTTTCTGCTCAACGCGCTCGTCAGCTTTTTCTGCACCCTGTTCCTGCTGCGTTTCCTGATGCAGGCGCTGCGCGTTTCCTTCGGCGGCCAGCTCGGCAATTTCGTGGTGACCCTGACCAACTGGGCGGTCAAGCCCTTGCGCCGGATCATTCCGGGCATCGGCGGCTTCGACTGGGCCAGCCTGTTCGCAGCGTTCATGCTGCAACTGCTGCTGGCTGGCCTGCTGATCGGCGCTTCCGGCCAGCCGCTGGTCGCCGACAACGCGACTTTGGGCCTGATGATTGGCTGGTTCGCCCTGCGTAGCCTGCTGCGCCTCGCCGTTNACCTCTTCATCGGGGCCTTGATCCTGCAGGCCGTACTGTCGTGGATCAATCCCTACTCACCGCTGGCGGCACCGATCCATCAACTGACCCGGCCCTTGCTCGATCCGATTCGCCGTTTTCTGCCGGCCATTTCCGGTATCGATCTGTCGCCGCTGGTCGTCATCCTGCTGCTGCAGGCGCTGCTGATCTTTCTGTGAGCGACTGGTTGCGCGTCGCGGCGGATGGGCATATCACGCTGACCCTGCATATCCAGCCAGGCGCGAAGAAGACGGAATTCGCCGGACTGCATGGCGATGCGCTGAAAATCCGCCTCGCAGCGCCACCGGTCGATGGCAAGGCCAACGAGGCGCTGATCCGCTTCGTGGCCGAAACGCTAACCCTGCCGAAGAGCGCCGTGAATCTGAAAAGCGGCCACCTCGCGGCGCAAGGTGCTGGAAATCAGGGGCGACGCAAGCCGTCGCCCGTCTTGTCGCCCCTGAGCATTTTGATTTTGCCCTTTTTCGGGGTCGACCGCAACAGGCCAGCGCGCCAATCAACGCCGCAACAAAGACCTCATGGACGCATCCAGCGGCATGACGTAATCGTGCACCGCCAGTACGACATTCGTCGTCGGTTGAATGACCTTGAGGTTAACGAACACGAAGTCGTTACTTTCGCCATAAGTGCCGACGATGACTGCTTGGGCATCGTGCGTTTTCGCAAGGTTGTCGATTTCCCGGGTAAGCATCAACGCGCCCTGATCGCGCTTCATGTAGATCGCGTTGCCGAATTTCATTTCAACCATGCGATAGCCCGCTTGGGTAAAGCGGCCGGCAACCTGCTCGGAAATCAGGCGCCCNAGGGTGGAGGATTTCTCAAGAGCGTCAATACTGACAACAGTCGCCATCAATAATGGCTGTTCCGCGCTCAATGTCTTTCTTGTCTGGGCGAGAAGCATGTCGGCAGCCCGATAGTTTGCAGAAATCAGCGGGCTGTTCGTTGCTTGTTCCCAAGTCGGTTCAACGCGTTTGGCATCGTATCCATTTGCAGCGCAGCCGAGGCTCGCCACAACTACGCTCAAGGCGGGCAAAACAAGTTTCCAGTGCATGTCAGCCCCGATCACGTTAAAAGTTCTTACCGGGGCGAGTGCTGGCGCGCGGTAGAGCGTGGAATCNGAACTGTTGAAGTAATAAACCGAGGTCATGCGAGCAAGGTATTGATTGCTATCGCTCACGCTCGACGTAACCACGATCTCGGTTTGAGGGCTGGCGGTAGATGACCAAATCACCTGCGTATCGACATCGACGATCAACGCACCAGCGGGGTTTTTCTGGACAGGGAACCCCTCGGCAACCAGCGCCGTAATCAGCTGATTGTTGAATGCCCGTTCGAATTCCGTNCTTTTGCCCGTCTGGCTAACATGAAGCGGNCGGCAATGCCGGCTTTCCCTGAAGCTAGATGCCAGTTGCTTCGCGACATCGTTCGCAATCACATCCCAGTTTGCCGCGGCGAAACTTGAGCTGCGAACTCGGCGGAAATAGGTAGCCGTAGGCGCGGATGAGCACCCGGCAAGAATTGCCGCAAGCGCCAATGTGGCAGAAATGTTGCGCTTTCTCATATTCAACCTCATGTTGTTGGCCAGGCAGACCGCTCCACTTGCTGCTTGGCTGCCCCGTGGAAATCACCAGATATAGGCATATTACAACCATACATCATAGGCATATTGCAGCCTATCATAAATTTCCAGACAGACCAATCATTGGCACCGGTATTTCCAACCAAATTAGGCTTGTCGTGCGCAATGAACTCGCGAAAACAATAGGGCAGGCCATCGCCCGCTGGCGCACGGCCCACAGCATGACTCAGGAAGGATTGGCGATCGCGCTCGATGTCGATCAATGACCGTTTCGCTTCGAGCGGGGCGTCACCTGCCGTCGCTGCTGACCCTCCAGAAAATCTCGGTCGTTTTGGTATAACGATGGCCGAATTGCTCGATACGACATCAAGGCGCGATGACAAGGCGAAAGTATTTAGTACCTTGATGCTCGACGAAGAGCAAGCCTTCTTCGTGGAAACCCTCCAGCGCTATCGCTCGCTATTGCAGCAACGAGAGCTATAGAGGTGCGCCCTGTATGAAACCCGGGCGGCATGGCTGATTTTGGGTATTTTGCCGGTCGACCGCAGCAGGCCCGACCGGGCGTCGAACCGCGTCAAAACCACGCGCCCGCCAACCAGCGTGGTCCTGACCTTGCCGGTCATCGGGTAGCCGATCCACGGGAGNTTCTTGCCACGACTCTTCAGGGCCTCCGACGTCAGTTGCCAGGTCTCTTCCGGATCGAAAACGCAAACATCCGCCACTGCACCAACGGCCAACTGGCCGCTTGGCAGGCCCAGCACTTCGGCGGGNGATGACGTGATCCGGGCCAGTGCGGTCGGCAGATCGACCTTGGCCGCTTCGGCCCACTTCAGCGTCAGCGGCAGCAGGACTTCGAGGCCGGTCGCTCCCGGTTTGGCTTCGCCGAAGGGCAACAGCTTGTCGTCGGCGCCGACCGGGGTGTGATCGGAACAGATCGCTGCCAGCCCAGAAGCGGCGGCGGACGACAGTGCGAGGCGATCGTTCTGAGCGCGCAGCGGCGGGCTGAAACGGGCATGCGGGTTGAAATAGCCGATGTCGTTTTCCGTCAGCAGCAGGTGATGGACGCCGACATCGCAGGTGATCGGCAAGCGGTCGTGGCGCGCCCGCTGAATCAGCGCCATGCCGGCCGCCGAAGAAATGCGGGTCAGATGGACGCGACAGCCGGTATCGCGCACCAGTTGGATGATCGTTCCGACGGCGATCGTTTCGGCCGCCACCGGAATGCCGGCCAGGCCCAGGCGACTCGCCACTTCGCCTTCGTGCGCGATGCCGTTGCGCGACAGCCAGTAATCCTGCGGCTGCAGCCAGATGGCGAAACCGAAAGTGGCGGCATATTCCATGGCGCGCAGCAGGGCCTCGGTATCGACGACCGGCTTGTTGGCCTGTGAAAAGGCGATGCAGCCCGCCTTTTTCAGGCCGGCCAGTTCGGCCAGTCGCTCGCCCTTGAGGCCCAGCGTCAGGGCACCCAGCGGCAGGACGCGCGCCTTGCCGATCTCGGCGCCCCGGTGCACCAGGCGGTCGGCCAGTTCGGGCTCGTCGAGCGGCGGATCGGCATCCGGCGGCACGACGACGCTGGTGACGCCACCGGCCACGGCGGCGGCGAGTTCGGCCTCGATGGAATTGAGACGGGCGCCGAGGTCGATCAGGCCGGGGCAGACGATGCAGCCGCTGGCATCGATGGTCTTTTCGGCGACGAAACCGGCCGGCGTTTCGCCCAGGCCGGCAACCTTGCCATCGGCGATAAACAATGGGCTGTTGCGGTCGACGCCGTTTTTGGGGTCAATTACGCGACCGTTTTGNAATGACGATGTTCATGCTCAGTTCCCCGCAACAATGCTCATGACGGCCATGCGCACGGCAATGCCGAAGGTGACCTGGGGCAGGATGACGGCCTGCGAACCGTCGGCCACCGCCGAGTGGATTTCGACGCCGCGGTTCATCGGCCCCGGGTGCATGACGATGGCGTCCGGCTTGGCGAGCGCCAGTTTTGCGGCNGTCAGGCCGTAGTGACGGAAGTATTCGCCGGCCGACGGCAGCAGCGCGCCGTTCATCCGCTCGTTCTGCAGACGCAGCATGATGACCACGTCGCAATCCTTGAGGCCTTCGTTCATGTCGTGGAAAACATGCACGCCGAGCTTGTCGAGATGCTTGGGCAGCAGCGTTTCCGGCCCGATGGCGCGGACTTCCGGNCACCCCAGCGTGGTCAGCGCATGGATGTCGGAACGGGCGACGCGCGAATGCAGGATGTCGCCGACGATGGCGACACGCAGTTGCGTGAAGTCCTTTTGTAATGGCGGATGGTACATGTCGAGCAGACCCTGCGTCGGGTGGGCATGGCGACCGTCACCGGTATTGACGACATGCACGTCGTCGCGGCCGATGCGTTGCAGGTGCTCGGCGATCAGGAACGGCGCACCGCTGGAGGCGTGGCGCACGACGAACAGGTTGGCGTGCATGGCGACCAGATTGTCGATGGTATCGAGCAGGGTCTCACCCTTGGCCGTCGAGGATTTGTTGATGTCGAGATTGATGACGTCGGCCGACAGGCGCTTGGCGGCGATCTCGAAGGTCGTGCGCGTGCGCGTCGAGTTTTCGAAGAACAGGTTGAAGACGCTCTTGCCGCGCAGCAGCGGCACTTTCTTCACATCGCGCGCCGAAACCTCCATGAAGGATGCGGCGGTATCGAGAATCTGCCTCAGGATGGCTTGCGGCAGGCCTTCCACCGACAGCAGATGCGTCAGCTGGCCGTCCTGGTTCAACTGCGGATTATGCATTTTCCAGCCTCCACGCGAGTTGACCGTCGTCCTGCCTGCCAAGCACGAGATTCTCGCCGTCGTGCAGATCGACCTCCCAAACGCAGTAGGTCGCGCCNNGATCGGCAGTTCGCGCCCGCCACGGTCGGCCAGCACCGCCAATTCGACCGACGCCGGACGACCGTAGTCGAACAGCTCGTTGAGCGCCGCGCGCGTGGTGCGGCCGGTGTAGAGCACGTCGTCGACGAGGATCAGGTGGCGGCCTTCGACATCGAAGGGAATCGCCGTCGGCTTGACCTGTGGATGCAAGCCCTTTTCGGCGAAGTCGTCGCGATAGAAGGAAACATCGATCAGGCCGATATCTTCCGGAAGCGCAAGCAACGCTTTCAGGCGCCCGGCAATCCAGGCGCCGCCGCTGTGGATGCCGACCAGCGCCGGCTGACGATGCAGGTGCGGACGAATCAGGTCGGCCAGGGTGCGGCACTGCGCTTCGGCGTCAGGCAGCGGGTGGGGCAAGGTTGACATGGTGCAGGCTTTCAAACCAGGTTTGGAGGATCAGTTGGGCCGCCACCGCATCGAGCAGCGGCTTGGCGGAGCGGCTGTTGCGGCCGGTTTCACGAAGGCGCGCCTCGGCATCGAGCGAAGTCAGACGCTCGTCGGCCAGAGCAACGGGCAGCTTGAAGCGGCGCTGCAGGCGCTCGGCGAATTTCGTG
The DNA here is from genome assembly GCA_013363835.1 of Dechloromonas sp. Classification (GTDB taxonomy): domain Bacteria; phylum Pseudomonadota; class Gammaproteobacteria; order Burkholderiales; family Rhodocyclaceae; genus Azonexus. The sequence continues at coordinate 3,196,693 of CP054864.1, read as the reverse complement.
GCGAGTCGGGTCATGTCGTGCGGCGTACCATCGGCATGGGTCGGCAAGCCGACGACGAGCTGGACCGGCCGCCACTCGTCGATCAGCCTGCCGATGGCGGCGAGACGGTCGTCATTGGACTCGGCATTGATCACGGTCAGCGGATGGGCGCTGGCGAGCAGGGTTTCGCCGGTGGCGACCCCGATGCGCTTCTCGCCGAAATCGAACGCCAGAACCGTTCCTTCAGGCATGCCCGGCAACGTCGGAAAGCTGGGTGAAGCTGACGCCGAGCTTCTGCATTGCCGCCGGCAAGCGCTCTTCCGGCGGCATGTCGAACAGGATGCTGGCCTTGGCCGGCACCGTCAGCCACGAATTCTGCGCCAGTTCGTCTTCCAGCTGGCCGGCATCCCAGCCAGCGTAGCCGAGAGTGACGAGGATTTCCGCCGGCAGGCCGGCGCTGCCGACCGAAGCCAGCACGTCGCGCGAACTGGTCAGGCCAATCTCGCTGTTGATCGCCAGGGTCGATTGCCACTGGCCGACCGGGCGGTGAAGGACGAATCCGCGGTCAAGCTGCACCGGGCCGCCGAAATACACCGGCAGGTTGGCCAGCCTGTCGGCCTCGAGCTTGATGTCGATCTTCTCGAAGAGGCCAGCCAGGTTCATGTCGATCGGCCGGTTGACGATGATGCCCAGCGCGCCGTGTTCGTTGTGTTCGCAGATATAGACCAGGGCGTGGGAAAANTACGGGTCTTCCAGCGTCGGCATGGCGATCAGGAAGTTATCGGTAAGGTTGACGCTATCCATGCTGGAATTTTAATCGCCGCCGAGGTACAAACCAACCATGAATCTCGAAAAAGCCCTCGTCTGGTTCCGCCGCGACCTGCGGGATTATGACCATGCGGCGCTCGGTGCCGCCCTCAGTCAGGCGCGGACGGTTTATTGCGCCTTCGTCTTCGACTCCACCATCCTCGATGCCTTGCCATCCAGATGCGACCGCCGAGTCCAGTTCATTCACGAATCGCTGGTCGAACTGGATAGCGCCTTGCGGGCCAGAGGTGGCGGGCTGATCGTTCGCCACGGCGCGGCCGGTGAGCTTATTCCGCAACTGGCCGGGCAACTCGGGGTGACAGCCGTGTTCGCCAATCGCGACTACGAGCCCTACGCGAAGCTGCGCGACGGCATGGTGACGAAGACGCTCCAGGCTGCTGGCATTGCCTTTCGACTGTGCAAGGACCAGGTCATTTTCGATGGTGACGAGGTGCTGACTCAGGGCGGCAAGCCGTTTTCCGTCTATACCCCTTACAAAAATGCCTGGCTGAAGCGGTTGACCGCAGCAGACCACGCTCCCCGCACCGGCACCGCCGGCCGGCTCGCGGGGCTGGCGCTGGCGGGCGTTCCAGCGCTGCCCGAGATCGGCTTTGCGAAAACCGACCTGGCGACGCTCGACATTCATCCCGGCATGTCAGGTGGCGACTCGTTATGGAAAAATTCCGGGCAGGCTCCATCAAGCGCTACCGGGAACTGCGCGACTTTCCGGCGGCCAACGCGAGTTCATGCCTTTCCGTGCATCTGCGTTTCGGTACCATTCCAATTCGCCGACTGGTTCGTACCGCACTCGAACTGCAGGCCGACACATGGTTGAACGAGCTGATCTGGCGGGATTTCTACTTCATGATTCTCGACCGTTTTCCGCATGTCGCAGAAGGCGCCTTCAAGCCGGAGTTCGACGCCATTCGCTGGGACGACTGGCCCGCCGGCTTCGCTGCCTGGTGCACCGGCCAAACCGGCTACCCGTTGGTCGATGCGGCGATGCGCCAACTGAATCACTGCGGCTGGATGCACAACCGCCTGCGCATGGTCGTCGCTTCCTTTCTGACCAAGGATCTCGGTCTCGACTGGCGCCTGGGCGAAAAGTACTTCGCCGACCGGCTCATCGATTTCGATCTCGCTGCCAATAACGGCGGCTGGCAATGGGCTGCATCCACCGGCTGCGATGCCCAGCCCTATTTCGAATTTTCAACCCGGTCACGCAATCGGAAAAATTCGACCCGGACGGCAAATTCATCCGTCAATACGTTCCCGAACTGGCCAATCTGACAAGCCGGAATATTCACGCGCCGTGGCGGATGGGCCCACTTGAACAGCAGGCATCAGGGGTGATCGTCGGCCGAGATTATCCGCATCCGATCATCGATCACGCACAGGCCAGGGTGGACACCCTGGCCCGTTACAGAATCGTCAGGAAGCCTGCTTCGCCTTGACGTGGGTGGCGATCAGGTCGAGCAACTGATCCTCGTCGTAGGGCTTGCCGAGGTATTCGGTGGCGCCGATCTCGATCGCGTAGTTGCGATGCTTGTCGGCCGTGCGCGAAGTAATCATGATCACCGGCAGATTGCCCAAACGCTTGTCGGCGCGGATGTTGCGCAACAGGTCGAAGCCATCCATCCGCGGCATCTCGATGTCGGACAGGACGACATCGGGCACCACTTCGATCAACTGTTCCAGCGCATCGACACCGTCCTTGGCAAGCACGACCTGATAGCCCTCGCGGGTCAGCAGGCGGCTGGTGATCTTGCGCACGGTCAGCGAATCGTCGACCACCATGACCGTCGGCAAGGCCGCCACAGGCTGCGGCGTCGCCGCTTCCTGCACCGGCTCCGCAAGCACCTGATAGCTGATGACAGGCGCCCGGCTGGCCAAGGCTACCGGATTCAGGATGAGCACGACCTGACCATCGCCGAGCACCGTGGCACCGGCAATCCCGACAACCCGGGCAAGCTGGGCGCCGATGTTCTTGACCACGACTTCCTGATTGCCGCGCAATTCGTCAACCTGAATGGCAACGCGCTGAGAGCCGGAACGCAGAAGCAATATCCAGTAGCGGCGCTGCACTTCAGGGATCGCGCTAGCATCCCCCAGAAGATGCGGCAGGAAATTGAACGGATAGCGGTTGCCCTGCCATTCCACTTCGCCTTTCTGGCGGAGGTCGGCAAGCGGTTCTTCCTTCAGTTCCAGAACCTGTTCGATCATCGTCGAGGGAACCGCATACACCTGGGTTCCAACGCGTAACAACAGAGTCTGGGTGACCGCGAGNGTCAATGGCAGGTAGAGGCGGAATGTCGTACCGTGACCCAGCCGGGAAACGATTTCGATCCGGCCACCCAGTTCGGCCACCTCGGTCTTGACCACGTCCATCCCGACACCGCGACCCGCCAGTTGGCTGACTTCGCCTGCCGTCGAGAACCCCGGCCGGAAAATCAGGTCGTAGAGCATGGCCTCGTCGGCGAACTCATCGGGTGCCAGCAGGCCCATCGCCTCGGCGCGCNNGCGGATGCGCTCGCCGTCAAGGCCTCGTCCGTCATCGGTCATCGAAAGGATGATTTCATTGCCTTCTTGCGCCAGCGAAACCGTGATTTCGCCGATTTCCGATTTGCCGGCTTCAACCCGCTCGGAACGCGCTTCGATACCGTGTGCCACGGCATTGCGCAGCATGTGTTCGAGCGGCGCCATCATTTTGTCGAGCACCGAACGGTCGAGTTCAACCTGCCCGCCGACGATATCGAAGTTGGCGCGCTTGCCGAGTTCCTTTGCGGTCTGGCGGACGATACGGAAGAGGCGTTCGGCCTGACTGGCGAACGGCATCATGCGTACGCCCATCAGTTCCTGCTGCAAACCGCGATTGAGGCGCGCCTGGGCAATGATGGCCGCATTGGCGTCATCGAGGTTCTTGAGCAGGTTCTGCTGAACGGTGGCGACGTCATTGACCGACTCGGCCATGAAGCGCGTCAGCTCCTGGAAGCGGGTAAAGCGGTCCAGTTCGAGCGGATCGAAATCGCCCATGCCGTCGTGCGCCTGGGCGACGCGCGCCTGAATCTGGCCCTCGGCCTGAATTTCGATTTCGCGTAGCTGGCGGCGCAGACGAATGACGTTTTCCGTCAAATCCAGCAACGAGCCCTTGAGGCTGCGCATTTCACCTTCGATCCGGGCACGGGCGATGGAGAGTTCGCCAGCCTCGTTGACCAGGCGGTCGATCAGGTCCGCCCTGACGCGCAAGGTCGCACGATGCGCACCGGCCTCGGCATCATGCTCGCGATCCGTATCCAGATGAACGGCGACGGCAGAGACTTCGGCCGCCGGCACTTCGCCTACCGCGGCAGCAAGCTGTTGCGGNAATCGAGTGTCGCCACTGCGCAAACGCTCTGCAGATTGCGCAAGGGTATCGCAGCCACTTTCGATTTCATCGATGAAGGCGGGCGTGGCCGCGCCGGAACGCAGGACATCCTCGACACGCGATTCGAGCAGGTGGGTAAATTCGCCGAGGTTCATCGCCCCGGCCATCCGCGCATTACCCTTGAAGGTATGAAGCAGACGTGCAATCGCATGCGGCTGGGCATCACTGGCCAGATCACCACGCCATAGGCGCAACTGAACCGTCAGTTCACGTAGTTGATCCTGAGCTTCTTCAAGGAAAATCGGCAGTAATTGCTCGTCAAGCTCGTCCTGCAGACGCTTGACTGGCGGCGCAGCGGCCTGAAGCTGTTGTACCGCCGCCTCCGGCGCGGCTTCGGCCACTGCCTGCGGGGCGGTCTGCTCTGTAACGGGAGTCTCCGGCTCCACCGGAGGAGCCTCGACAACCGGTGCGACAAGGAAGACATCCTCGAGCGCGGAAATCAGCTGGAACTGCTCCTCGGGCGCTTCCTGACGGGCCAGCCCGGCAAACATGCCTTCCAGGGTGATGATGGCCTGACGCACCGTTTCCAGACCTTCGATACTATCCGGCCGCCCCGAGCCATCGCGCCGGAGCAGGGCATGTTCAAGCGCAATGGCAAGGTGGTTCAGCGGCATCAGGCCGACCGTACCGGCAATGCCGCCCAAAGTATGAGCGGCCCGCGTCATTTCGGTGGACGTAGCCGCCAGCGGATTGGTCTCGAGTTCGGCATAGGAACCGATCAGGGTCTGCAGATGGCCACGTGCCTCGTCGCAGAAAATATCGTACAGCGTCGGAGCGACGGGAGGCGCTTCCGGAATTTCGGCAATTTCAGGTGTCGACCGCAACAGCTGGTCTTCGGTAGCCTGTTGCTCGGCAACGCTATCAGACGGAACATCCCAAGCCGCCTCTGGCACCACTTCAAAGGCTTCGGATGCGACGACCTCGACCGGCGACAATTCTTCGGACAAATCGAATTCAAATGTCTCTACCGCTTCCGGCGTGGCTTCGGGAACGACGTCCATCACAAATTCCGGCGTTGCTCCCGGCACTTCGGCAACCTGCTCGGATTCCGGCGGCGTCTCGACCACCGCTGACGACATCTCATCCACCGGAAGAGCAAATTCAAACTCTGCTGCAACCGGCTCCGCAACTTCGGGAACGGACTCCGTCGGGAACACGACTTCCGGCTCGACTGGTGTCACATCGGATGCCAAGTCGGACACCGATTGCAGATCGAATTCCATCGCAGGCACTTCGTCGGCCAGGCCGGCNAAACTGGAGATCCTGAGCCACCTCCGGCGTAGCGGTGGGGCTTCGGATTCCTGCTCGGTCTGCGGCTGCAAATCGAGCGCCATCAATGGCGTTTCTTCGGCAGCCACAGAAAACTCGAAATCTTCTGCAAACTCCGGCGCGGCAGGCGGAGTCTCGAACACCTGATCGGGAACCGGCTGCAAATCGACCACTGTGGATGGCGCCTCGACGACCGATGCGAGAGGCAATTCCACTTGCTGCACCGGCGCGAGATCAAGCGACTGGACGGCGGGAGTCGCCTCCTGACCGCGTAGCAGTTCAGCCATCTCCACCATCGCCGCGGGATCGGGAATCGCCCCGGTACCCTGTTCAAGGGCGGCGACCCAGCGGGAGAAAAGCGAGTGGGCATCGGCGATCAGTGCCAACAGATCGTGGGTCACAGCCATGTCCTGGCGCAACCACATGTTCAAGGTCTGCTCCAGAGCCCAAGCGGCTTCGCCCATATCGACGAGCCCGACCATACGACCACTGCCCTTGAGCGTATGGGCAGAGCGCCGGATCGTAGTCAGCGCATCGATCTGATTGGCGTCGGCAGACAACAACGCGGCTTGCTCGCCAATGGTCGCCAAAACCTCATGGGCTTCCTCAAGGAAAATGGCCAGCAGTTCGGCATCGATCCCCGCATGGCCCGCCTGGGCGAATTCCTGCATCTGCGAGGATGGAACAATGTTCTCAAGCAACTGGGGCGGCGGAATGCCTTCCTCATTGCCGGCAGGCGGCGCGGGTTTCCACACCGCGTCGGAATCTAAGGGCAACAAGTTATGCACCACCAAGGTATCGCAGAAATCGCTTTCTTCCGAAACCTGAGCGGCAGGCTCGACCACTGGTGGTGTCGCGTGTTCGGGTGCCGAAACCGGCTCCGCGCTGACTTCCTCAACGAAGGCCGCCGACGCTTCGGGCGTCTGCTGCCCACCCTGCAGACGGCGAGCGAAAGCATCGAAATCGGTTTCGCCATGCTGTAGCGCATCGACAAAGAAACCCAGCAATGACAGTTGCTGCGCCACCGCTTCGTGATCGCCGGCATCCGATCCCGCCCCAGAGCGGGCAAATTGCTGAATGCGCGCACCGCAATCCTGTACCAGCGCCACTGCGCCGAAATGGCCAAGCATGGTCAGCNNGCCTGCCGTCTGTTTCAGGGGGCCTTCAAGGGCCAACAAATCGTGACTCTTCTCCGGATTCCGGAAGAAAGCATCGAGCGCCTGCTCGACTTGCGCCAGATTGTTCTGGATTTCCTTGGCAACCTGCCCGATCAGCAGTTTTTCCTGGGCGCGCCGGGTCATTTCATCGAGCAGCGGCAACTCGTCACCACCTGCGGTCGATTTTCCGGCAATACAAGCGTGCAGGCGAGCGACCATGAGATCGACCTGCTGTGCGAAATCCATTCCGAGACGTTGGAAATTTTCCTGCGCATTCTGTAACAGCAGAATGGCGGTCGCCACCTCCATGGCCACCGTGTCGGTATGGCGCTTCGGGTCTTCGGCAAGCCATGCGGCAAGAGCTGCAAAGCCCTGCCCCAAACGCTTCAAATCGGTTTGCCCGACCTCATTGGTCAGTGCGGCACAGCTCTGTGCATGCTGCTCGAACGCCGGAAGCGCCGAAACACTTCCAGTGCAGAATTTGTTCCAGAGCTCTTCGGTGGCTGCAAGCGCATCTCGCAAGCGGCGCAACGCGATCTCCTGGGGGATTNNCGCTTCGTGCGCAACGACACTGAACAGCAACGCCGCCAAGCCAAAATGCGCCTGCACTTCGGCAACCAGCATGCTGGAATTGGCAGGCGCTTTGGCTACAGCGTAAAGCACCTCGCGCATGAGGCGCTCGGCAACGCTGTGCGACCCTTCGAGCAAGCGACGAATCTGGGTATCAATGCGCGCGAGCAGTTGTCGCGTTTCTGGCTCGAACTCGCCCTTTCGGTCAAATAACGACTCAATGAAGGCCTGCGCGACCCACCAGAACGAACGTGAAGCCGGTGATTCCTGGGTCGCCTCTATATTGTCGACGGCAGCCCGCATGTTTTCGAGTGCGGCATCAGGCTCGCCAGAATGCTGCATCCAGGCCAGTAGCCCACGTTGAAAGCGCGCCCGCTCCGATTTCAGCAAGGCATGAAGCTGTTCGACGGAGAGCGGCGCGACAGGCACGGAACGCTGTGGCGGACGCAAGGACAGATCGGGAAANAACAGGTCTGCCGCATTGCATGCGCCGAGACCACGGGCTGCCGCCAAGGCAGCATAGGATGGCAACAGGCGCAGCGGCTGGTTCGGCTCGCCTGCGATGAGATCGTCCAGATACTTGCGGAGCGCCGCCATGACCTGCGCCAGCGTCGCAGCAACTTCACCCGTCAATTGCAGGCGACGTTCTTCCAGCGAACTCAACAACGCTTCGAGGGACTCGGTAACCTGCGTAACGCCGTCGAGCCCGACAATCGACAAGGCGCCATATACCTGATGAATATGGGTGCGGCAAAACTTGAGTTGCGTCGCATCGCCACTCAACTCATGCTGGCCGAGAGCTTCCGTGGCGCGCTCGAGCGCCAGGTCGATCTCCCCNTTGACCCAGGTCAGCGGACCCAGATCGAAATCGTTCGCCGCGTTCATAGTCACTCGCGCTTCTCGCTCAGTCGACTGAAGCCCGCCACCGAGCCCTTGAGTTCGGAAGCCAGCGCGTTCAGTTCGTCAACCGCCGCAGCAGTCCGTTGCGTACCCGCCGTGGTTTGCTCCGTGACACTGAGGATGTCCTGCATTAGCTTGGCCACAGCCGTCGCCGAATCGGCCTGATTCTGAGTCGAAGTGGAAATGTTTTCGATAAGTTCGGACAGATTGCGCGACACCTCNCCGATCTCGGAAAGCGCCTGACCGGCAGCATCGGAGAGCTTGGCCCCTTCAACCACGCCTCGCGTCGATTGTTCCATGGCGGACACCGCATCCTGAGTATCGGTCTGAATGGTCTTCACGATCGCGGCAATCTGCTTGGTCGCTTCCGCCGAGCGTTCGGCCAGACGCTGCACTTCCTCGGCAACCACGGTGAAACCCCGGCCCGCATCACCTGCCGACGCCGCCTGAATGGCGGCGTTAAGCGCCAGAACGTTGGTTTGCTCTGTAATGTCCGAAATCAGTTCAACGATTTCGCCGATCTCCTGCGAACTTTCACCCAGCCGCTTGATCCGCTTCGAGGTTTCCTGGATCTGGTTGCGGATTTCGTCCATGCCCTTGATGGAATCTTCCACCGCCTGGGTACCCTTCTCTGCAGCCGCCAGCGATTGCCGGGCAACCTGCGCCGATTGCGTCGCATTGCCGGACACCTCGCTCATCGAGCGCGCCATTTCCAGAGCCGACTGACCGGCATCCTGAATTTCCCGCGACTGCCGCTCGGCAGCTGTCAGCAGTTCCGCCGAAGTCCGGCGCGCGATTTCTGTCGCCGCCGTCACTCGGTTTGCCGCGTCGTTGATGCGTCCGACCAGCAGACGGAGTTCTTCGATCGTATAGTTGATCGAGTCGGCAATGGCACCGGTAATGTTCTCGCTCACCGTCGCAGTGGTGGTCAGGTCGCCGTCGGCCAAATCGCCCAGTTCGTTCATCAGCTGCAGAATGGCGTCCTGATTTTCGCGATTGGTCAGTTCGGAGCCCTGACGCTGCGCCTCGGCTTCTTCGGCACGACGGCGCGTATCGTCGAGATAGATCTTGGCCAGCAAGGCCAGCACGCCAACTGCCAGAACGACCAGACTGAGCAGCACCAGCGCATAACGACCGCTATCGGAGACTTGCTGCTGGAAGGCGTTGGCCAGATCGTCCGTGGCCTTCAGCAAGTCCTCACTGCCGCGGAAAATTCGGGCACCAGCCTGCTTGGACAGAACCAGCGGCTGCATGTTGCCGAGGATGCTGCCAACCGCCGCCTGGTAGGACTTGAACGCCTTGTCCAGTTCGCCGAGCTTCTCGCGGGTATCGGCATCGCCACCACTCTTGCCGAGCGCTTGCAGGATATCGCGGAACGCATTGGTATCCTTGCCCAGCAGGAAGGCGACCTCGGGGTTGATCTCGTCGCCGACCAGCAGGGCGGAAGCGTTCTTGGCAATACGCTGGGTCAACATCACGAGCTGGTTGGCTGCGGCAATTTCCCGGGCACCGCCGCCGGACTGCAGCTTGAGCGCCGCGACCTGTTCGGCGAGCTCCAGCATGACCGGGTTTTCGTTATCGATGGTGGCGACGCTCTTGCCAAGCGCCACCAGGTTTTCTTCCTGCCCGATCACGGCCATGGCGTCCTGATCGGTATCGGCCCAGAGCTTGCCCAGCGCCTCAAGTTGCGGACGCACCGAATCCGGGACAGCCGGCACGTTCGTGCCGCCGATATCGCCGCCGGAATTCAGCCGATCGAACAACTGGCTGAAGGTTTCGCGGGAATCCTTGAGTTGCTTGAAGGCTGCGGGATTACCTTGCAGCGCCAGCGTCGAAGCCTTCGCGAGGCGTTGGGAGAGCATGCGCATCTCGCCGGAAGCCGCGACATAAGCCGTTCCAAAGGCCGCGTCCCGTGCATTGAAGAAAACCAGAAGGGCAATGGCCGCCAACAGCACCACGAAGATGCCGCCCAAGGTCTTCATCTGCTGGATAACCGGCTGCTGGACGAAGAATGCCGGCAACAACGACGACCCGGACGTTGCAGGCTTGTCCGATGACGCCCCTCCGCAACCGTCATCGGTGAATCTGCGTCTGCCTTGCTGCCCAATCCAAGGTTCTTCAAGCTGAATGCCATGTCTATCCTCCGCTCGGTTTCTGAAAAATCAGACCCCAATATTCATGAAATCGTTATCGGCAAGCAGATCGCGCACCGAAAGTTTTCGCCAGATGGCGCCCTGACCGTCCGCATAGCGCAAAGCCCCNCATGCCGGCGCCATCGGGTCGACCGGCTCCGGAACGAAATCGGCAGGGTTCTTCAAACCCAGCATGCGGGTAACCAGCAAGGCCGCATTGGCGCCGAACTTGCTGCCCACCAGCAACAGACGGGTATTGTTGTTTCTGGGTGTCGGGAGCCCGCCACAAAATACCGAGAAGTCGGCAACGGCGAACAGGCTACCGCGAATATTGGCGATCCCGGCGAACCATGGCCGAGTCAGCGGCACAGGCGTCAATTTCAGCGCCTGCACGATTTCGCCGCTGTCCGACAGGTCGATCAACCAATTTTCCTCGCCCACCCGCACCCCNAGCCATGAGGACGCACCGCCGCCAAGGGCAGCGGTCGTCAGGCGACCGGCCAAGTACTCCTGAAAATCCCGTNNGAGACTGGTTTTTGCCATTCTGACTAGGGCAGCGCCGCAATTTTCTTCAACAGCTCTTCCGGATTGACCGGCTTGACAATGTAATCGGCGGCTCCCTGGCGCAGCCCCCAGATCTTGTCGGTCTCCTGGCCCTTGGAGGTGCAGACGATGACCGGAATGTTCTTGGTTTCCTCATCACGGGTCAGCGTGCGCGTCGCCTGGTAGCCATTCAGCCCGGGCATCACGACATCCATCAGGATCAGATCCGGCTTGGTGGCCTTGGCCTTGGCGATTCCCTCTTCACCGCTCTCGGCGGTGGTGACCTGATAACCGGCCTTGGTGAGCAGGTCGACCGAGAAAAAGCGCTCGGTGGGCGAGTCATCAACGACGAGAATATTCTTGACGGGCATTGTTACTCCGTATCCTTTTAAGTATTTGAAGCAGCCGGCGTCGCAAACATGGCTACTGTCTGCAACAGGCTGTCTTTGGTAAAGGGTTTGGTCAAGTATTGATCGGAACCGACCATGCGCCCCCGCGCACGATCGAACAGGCCATCCTTGGACGACAGCATGACGACAGGCGTCGCCTTGAAACGGGGATTCTTCTTGATCAGGGAACAGGTCTGGTAGCCATCGAGGCGCGGCATCATGATGTCGCAGAAGATGACCTTGGGCTGGTGGTCGGCGATTTTGGCCAGTGCGTCGAATCCGTCTTCGGCGAGCACGACCTGACACCCGGCTTGCGTGAAANNTATCTCCGCGCTCCGCCGGATCGTATTGCTGTCGTCAATGACCATCACCTTGACGCCGCGCAACATGCTTGTATCAGCCAAATTTAGTCCCCTTACCCCTCGTCAGGAGGCTGTTCTTGCGACGTATCATACTACGCCGCAGTCAAAATTCCACCATCTCGAAATCGGTCTTCCGAGCCCCGCATTCCGGGCATACCCAGTTCATCGGCACATCGTCCCAGCGCGTACCGGGCGCAATGCCCTCATCGGGCAAACCGAGCGCCTCATCATAAATGAAACCGCAGATCAGACACATCCATGTCTTGTAGTTTTTCTTCGCCCATCTTGTAGCGTTGCCAATAACCGGATTCGGATAAAATCCGGCGCATCTTACCCAATAGCCGCCTGATTCGCCATGTGGGCCGCTGCTCATGAACACCAGTTCCCACTCGCCTCCGATCGTTCTCGTTTTCGCTGCCAGCGACCCGACTTCGGGCGCCGGGGTTCAGGCCGACCTGATGGCGCTGACGAGTCTCGGCTGCCATCCGCTGACCGCGCTGACCGCGATCACGGTTCAGGACACGCTCGGCGTCGNNAGCGTACATCCCGTCGCCGCCGAATTGCTCGAGCGTCAGGCGCGCCTGCTACTCGAAGACATGCAGGTGGCCGCTTTCAAGATCGGCGTTCTGGGCAGCGTCGAGAACGTACTGACCGTGGCCGAGATCGTCTCGGACTACCCCGACATTCCGCTTATCTTCGACCCGGTACTGGCCTCCGGCCGGGGCGACGAACTTTCCGGCGAACACATCATCTCCGCGATGCGCGAAATGCTGCTGCCACAAACGACGCTACTCACGCCCAATGCGCCCGAAGCACGGCGCCTGGCCGAAAGTGACGAAGACGAGGAGGAGCCGTCGATCGAAGTCTGCGCCCGGCGCCTGATCGAGATGGGAGCGCAGTATGTCCTGATTACCGGCACCCACGAGAACACGCCCGAGGTGGTGAACACCTTGTACGGCCCTGCCGGAATCATTCGCAGCGACCGCTGGGAACGTTTGCCGGGCAGCTATCACGGGTCGGGCTGCACGCTGGCCTCGGCCATCGCCGGCTGTGTTGCCGGCGGGGCCGGCATCGAGGATGCCGTGCGCGACGCTCAGGACTACACCTGGCAGACCCTGGCCAACGGCTTTCGTCCCGGCATGGGCCAATTCATTCCGGACCGCTTTTTCTGGGCCCGCGCTACGGGCGATAAAGCGAACGATCCACCCAAGACCGATGGCGACTAGATTGCGCGGCCTCTACGCCGTCACCCCGGAAGTGACCGATGGCCGGCGCCTGCTGGCCGATGTCGAAGCAGCCCTGGTCGGCGGCTGCCGGATCGTCCAGTTTCGCGACAAGCGGAGCGCAATGCCGGAGCGCGTTGCGCGCGCCCATGCGCTGCGCGATCTGACCCGCCGGTTCGACGCTTCGCTGCTGATCAACGACGACCTGGCGCTGGCCGTCCTGGTCGGTGCCGATGGCGTGCATCTGGGCCGTGACGACGGCAACCTCGCCCTGGCCCGCGCCGTCCTCGGCCCGGGCAAGATACTCGGCACTTCCTGCTACGCCGACCCGGATGCCGCAAGTCGCGCCAGCGCGGCCGGCGCCGACTATGTCGCCTTCGGCGCCGTCTATCCCTCAGCCACCAAGCCGCAGGCGCCGCCTGCTGCGGTCGACCTGTTTTCGGGCAAAAACCACCCTGAGCGCGGCCTGCGCCATCGGCGGCATCACGCTCGCCAATGCGCCGCCGCTGATCGCCGCCGGAGCGGACATGCTGGCCGTCATCAGCGACCTATTCTCCGCGCCGGACATTGCCGCCCGCGCGGCCCAATTCCAACGACTTTTCGAGAGAAGCACGCCATGACCTCACGCAACCAGCAACTGTTCGAACGCGCCCAAAAGCACATCCCGGGCGGCGTCAATTCCCCGGTGCGCGCCTTCCGTTCGGTCGGCGGCACCCCCTGTTTCTTCCAGAAAGGCGGCGCCAAGGTGCAGGACGCGGACGGCAAGTGGTACGTCGACTACGTCGGCTCCTGGNGGCCGATGATTCTCGGCCACGCGCATCCGGAAGTGATCGCCGCCGTCCAGGCCGCGGTCGTCGATGGCCTTTCCTTCGGCGCACCGACCGAGAAGGAAGTCGAGATCGCCGACCTGCTGTGCGAACTGGTGCCCTCGATGGACATGGTGCGCCTCGTCTCTTCCGGCACCGAAGCGACCATGAGCGCCATCCGGCTCGCCCGCGGCTTTACCGGCCGCGACGTTCTGATCAAGTTCGAGGGCTGCTACCACGGCCACTCCGACAGCCTGCTGGTAAAGGCCGGCTCCGGCGCGCTGACCTTCGGCAATCCTTCGTCCGGCGGCGTGCCGGCCGACCTCGCGCAGCACACCATGGTCTTGGCTTACAACAATCCGCAGGAACTGGCCGAGGCTTTTTCCAGACACGGCAACCGGATTGCCGCCGTCATCGTAGAACCGGTCGTCGGCAACATGAACCTGATCGCACCGACCCCGGAATTCCTGAAAACCATGCGCGAGCAGTGTACGAAACACGGCGCCGTGCTGATTTTCGACGAAGTGATGACTGGCTTTCGCGTCGGCCTGAAGAGTGCGCAAGGGCTGTTCGGGATCACACCGGATCTGTCCACTTTCGGCAAGGTCGTCGGTGGTGGGATGCCCCTCGGCGCCTTCGGCGGCAAGCGCGAAATCATGGAACAGATTGCCCCGCTCGGCCCGGTCTATCAGGCGGGCACGCTGTCCGGCAACCCGATCGCCACCGCTGCCGGCCTGGCCACGCTGAAACTGATCCAGGCGCCGGGCTTCTATGAAGCCCTGACTGCGAAGACCGGGCGCTCTGCGCAAGGCCTGGTTGCGGCCGCTGGCAAGCATGGTGTCAAATTCGCCGCGCAAAACGTCGGCGGCATGTTCGGCCTGTATTTCGCCGAATCCTGCCCGGACACCTACGACGCGGTTTTGGCCTGCGACAAGGAAGCCTTCAACCGCTTCTTCCACGCCATGCTCGACGCCGGCCACTACTTCGCGCCATCGGCCTTCGAGGCCGGCTTCGTCTCCGCCGCGCACGGCGAGGCCGACATCGCCGCGACCATTGCCGCTGCCGACGCCTACTTCGCGAGCCTCAAGTGAATTCCGGGGCTGCCTGGCTCGTCCTCGTCGTCGCCGGCCTCTGCGAAGTCGGCTGGGCGGTCGGCCTGAAATACACCGACGGTTTCAGTCGTCTGTGGCCATCGGCGGCGACGCTGGCCGCAATGGTCGTCAGCGTCGTGCTGCTCGGCTGGTCGCTGAAGGTGTTGCCGCTGGGCACGGCTTACGCGGTATGGACAGGCATCGGCGCCGTCGGCACCGCCATTCTCGGCATCCTCCTGTTCGGCGAATCGCGCGAGGTGGCGCGCTTAGTCAGCATCGGACTGATCGTTGCCGGCATCGTCGGCCTCAAGCTGCTGACGCCCGACTCGCACTGACGGTTGCGGTCGACCCCGAAAAAGGCCGATTTTCAAACCGACCTACATCAGGAAAAGCGTAGCCAACCCGAGAAAGATGAAGAAACCGCCGGAATCGGTCAGCGCAGTGATCATCACCGAGCCGCCGACCGCCGGGTCGGCACCGAATTTCTGGCGCAGCAACGGAATGCCGACGCCGGCCGACGCGGCCAGCAGCAGGTTGAGCGTCATCGCCGAGGTCATCACGATGCCCAGTTTGAAGCTGCCATAAAGCCACCAGGCGGCGATGCCGAGCAAGCCGCCCCAGATCAGCCCGTTGATGCTGGCCACGCCAAGCTCCTTGCGCAACAGGCGGCGCGCCGCATCCGGCTGCACCTGACCCATGGCAATGGCGCGCACGATCATGGTGATCGTCTGGTTGCCGGAATTGCCGCCGATGCCGGCGACGATGGGCATCAGCGCCGCCAGCGCCACCAGCTTCTCGATGGAATCCTCGAAAGCGCCGATCACCCGCGAGGCGACGAAAGCCGTGACCAGATTGATCGCCAGCCAGGCCCAGCGGTTTTTCACCGAATCCCAGACCGAGGCGAAAATGTCTTCCTCTTCGCGCAGACCGGCCTGGGCCAGTTGCTCGCTCTCGGCCTCTTCCCGGATCACGTCCACCACGGCATTGACCGTGACGCGGCCGACCAGCTTGCCTTCCGGGTCGACGACCGGCGCCGAGATCAGGTCGTAACGCTCGAAGGCCTTGGCCGCTTCCTCGGCCAGGTCGTCCGGTTCGAGCTCGACGAACTCGGTCTGCATCAGCGCGCCGACTTCGACCTCGACTTCGTTGACCAGCAAAATGTTCAGCGGCAGAACGCCCTTCAGGCGGTCGTCGCGATCGACCACGAAAAGCTGGTCGGTATGGTCCGGCAGCTCGTCGAAACGGCGCAGGTAGCGCAGCACGACTTCGAGCGAGACATCCTCGCGCACCGTGACCATCTCGAAGTCCATGATCGAGCCGACCGACTCTTCGGGATAGGACATCGCCGCGCGCAACTGCTCGCGCTCTTCGACCGACAACGACTGGAAGACGTCGGCGACGACATCCTGCGGCAGGTCGGGAACGAGGTCGGCCAGTTCGTCGGCATCGAGCGTTTCGGCAGCGGCCACCAGCTCGGTGCGCTCCATCGACTCGATCAGCGTCTCGCGCACCGCATCCGAGACTTCGAGCAGGATTTCGCCCTCGCGCTCGGCCTTGACCAGATCCCAGGCGATCAGACGCTCGTCGAGCGGCAGCGCTTCGAGAATGTAGGCGATATCCGCCGGGTGCATCGGCGCCAGCTTGGCCTGCAACGCGTTCAGATGCTGCTTGTGAACGATGTCTTCGACCAGGTCGTGGCGCGGCCCTTCCTGACGATGCACCAGATCCTCGACCAATTTGTGCCGGGCGAGCAGTACCTGCACCTCGGCGAGGCGCTCCTGCAAGTCTTCGGTATCGGAAATCTGGTTGTCGTCGCTCATGGTGCAGTGCCGCAAACGGGCCATCATTCTAGCACCGGGCGAATGACAGCTTCCCTACAAAATCACGGCAGCTCGGCCGACGGCATGCGGGCCAAGATGATCGCCGTCTTGCGCGCCAGCCCGGGCGCGTTGCGGTTGCGGTCGTAATAGCGCGGGTTGGGCACCATGCCGGCCAGCTTCGCGGCCTGCTCGGGACTCAATTGCCCGGCGCCGATACCGAAATAATGGCGCGCCGCCGCTTCGGCGCCGAAGACACCGTTGCCCCATTCGATCACGTTGAGATAGACCTCAAAAATCCGCCGCTTGCTCCACAGGCTTTCCAGCATCAGCGTGATGATGGCTTCCTCGGCCTTGCGGAAATACGACTTGGTCGGCGTCAGGAACAGATTCTTCGCCAGTTGCTGGCTGATGGTCGAACCGCCCGCCACCGTGCGCCCGCGTTTCTGGTTCTTTTCCATCGCTTTCTGGATGCCATCCCAGTCGAAGCCTTCGTGATCGACGAACTTGGCGTCTTCCGAAGCGATGATCGCGCGCTTCAGATGCGGCGAAATCCGTTCATACGGTACCCACTGCTTCCTGAGCTGCGCTTCCGGATTCTTGACCTGAAGTTCCGCAAGGCGGATTTCCATGAAGCGCGTGGTGCCCGGATCGACCCATTTCCAGAGCAGCACCCAGCCGAACAGCCACAGCTGCCACGCGAGAAACACACCGATCAGCCCGAGCAATCCCCATTTGAGCCAGCGGCCCAGGCGCCTCATGCCGCCGCTTGGGTGTTCAACTCGGCACGCAATGCGGCGAGCACCGGCTTGCTGTCGGGCCGCACGCCGCGCCAGACCAGGAAAGCCTCGGCCGCCTGCTCGACCAGCATGCCGAGACCATCGGCCAGATACGCCGCACCCTGCGCACGAGCCAGTGTCAGAAACGGCGTTTCGCCCTTGCCGTACATCATGTCGTAAGCCAGGCTGCCGGGCGCGAAAATACCGGCGGGCAAGGGCAGCGCTTCACCCGACAGGCTCGCCGAAGTGGCGTTGATGACGGCATCGAACCGGCGGCCTGCAGTTTTGGCAAAGTTTCCGGCGTCGACCGCAGCAAGGTCGGAGAATTGCTGCGCCAGCGCCTCTGCCTTGTCGGCACTTCGGTTGGCAATCGTCAGCGCGGCCGGGTTGCAGGCCAGCAACGGTGCGATCACNCCGCGCGCAGCACCGCTTACGCCGAGCAACAGGATGCGCTTGCCCGCCAGGGAAAACCCGAGATTGACCTCGATGTCGCGCACCAGACCGGCGCCATCGGTATTGTCGCCATAGATTTCGTTCGCGGCAAAAACCAGCGTATTGACCGCGCCCGCCCGCTCGGCACGCGGGCTAAGCCGGGTACTGAGGCGGAAGGCTTCTTCCTTGAAAGGCACGGTGACGTTGGCNCCNTTGCCGCCTTCGGCGCGGAAATTGAAAACGGCCTCCCGGAAGCCGTCGACCGCAGCAAGGCGGGCTTCGTAGGTCAATGCCTGCCCGGTGGCCGCAGCGAATGCCGCGTGGATCGTAAGCGAGCGCGAATGCGCCACCGGATTGCCGAACACGCAATAGCGATCGGTCATTTCGCAGTCACCTGGTCGCCCTGCGTGAAGTACCAGGTACGCGTAATTTCGAGAATGTCGGTGTCGCGCCGGATTTCCGGTGGAAAGGGCGCAAACGGCGAGGCCATCTGGACGATGCGCCGGGCGGCCTCGTCCAACACCTTGTAGCCGGAAGAACGATTGATGTCGACCCGGTTGAGGCTGCCATCGTGGTTGAGCGAAACCGTCAGCACCAGCGAGCCGTAAAGCTTTCCGCGCGCCGCCTCCGGGTAGTTCAGGGTGCCGATGCGTTCGACCTTCTGGCGCCAATCCTCGATGTATTGCGCGAAGCGGTATTCCTCGGTGCGCGCGCCAACGAACTTCTTGCGCGGACGCTTGTTGTATTCGTCGACGCTCTTGCTGATTTCGCCTTCCAGGCGGGCCATCGCCCGCGCCGACTCGGCGAGATCGACGCCGCGGGCATTCGGCGACGGCGTCGGCTGTTCGGCCGCATTGCGGGCAGCCGCAACGGCGCGCGCGGACTTTGCCTCGCTCAGCATCTTCTGCTGCGCGGCATCGAGTTCGCGAATTCGCCGCTGCATGCGTTCGATGTCGTTCCCCGTGGTCTGCTGGTTCGTCGTCGGCAGCGGGGTCTTAACCCGACGGTTTTCGTCGGT
This sequence comes from Dechloromonas sp., assembly GCA_013363835.1. Lineage (GTDB taxonomy): Bacteria > Pseudomonadota > Gammaproteobacteria > Burkholderiales > Rhodocyclaceae > Azonexus. The sequence continues at coordinate 3,177,995 of CP054864.1, read as the reverse complement.
ATTGCCGCCACCGTCGAGATTGGCCTGCGCCAGCGCCTGGGCATCGGTCGGCTTCTTCGCCGATTTGGCATTGACCAGAACGATGTCCAGCGCCTTTTCGCGCATGTTCTTGTATGCATCGGGATATGAAAACTGACGCCCCAANATCAACCCAGCGTGAAAGGCAGCCGAAAAACCTATAGCCAGCGCAATCGGCGGCAATACTGATAGCCAGCCGAGAAAGCGCTTGAGCATAGGTGGCTTTGCCAAACTCACTGCGTTTCCTCCTCCTCAAGCGCTTCTTCGGGCAAGACTTCATCCAGGGCACAAAGATAGCGGCAACTCAGTTCCGGTCCAAGCAGGTCGATCGACTCGACAGACAGCGTCAGACGCTTGCCCGGCCCCAGATCGGCCGGCACCGAGGGAACGCGCAACAGCAGGGGCAAATGATCGAGCTTGACCTGTTGCTCGCGCCGCACCGTCGCCTGAATTTCGGTTATTTCGTGCTGCTGGAGCCAGCGCAGACACCAGTAACGCTCCATCAGACGCTGGAACTCCGCGTAAGCAGCATAGGTGAGTTCGAAATCGCGCAAGGCACCGTACAATTCCGCCGATTTNTGCGCAAAGGCCGGGGTTTCGCCCTTCAAACAGGCGATCAGCTGCCATTGATTGACCAGATCGCAGTAACGGCGCAATGGTGAAGTCATCCAGGCGTATTGCGGCACACCCAGGCCTTCGTGCGGCAAGGGCGAGGTGGTCATGCGCACCTTGCCCTGCGTCTGGGCGCGATACATGCACGCGATGTTCCTTTCGGCGAGCAAGCCGCCCCAGGTCGAATTGGCGACGATCATCAGCTCGGCAACCAGCTTGTCGAGCGGGCTGCCGCGCTTGCGTTCGCTGATCGCGACGGTACAGCTGTCAGGATCGGCCAGATCGCCGTCGATCTCGAAGTTGTAGTCGTTGATGCCCTGTGTCGCCGATGGCTTCCCCCGCCGCCCTTCGCAGGCATTGGCGAAATGCCACAAGTGCAGCAGTTCGTCCTTGAACGGCATCTCNGGAAGCGGGCCGCCAACCGTCTCCGCGTTGAACCACGGTTCGACCTCATGGTGACGCAGGTTGGCGGCGNNATGCACCACCTCGAGCCGCGATTCGTGGCTGAGGATTTCCAGCGATTCGCTGACCGTCAGGTAGAGCGACACGGCCGGGCAATCGACGCCGCCGGCCAGTGTGTAATTCTGCACCACGGCATCGGGCAGCATCGTGATCTTGTTGCCGGGCATGNNGACCGTGGAAAGCCGGGCACGCGCCACGCCGTCGAGCGGCGAACCATGCTCGATGGCCAGGCCCGGCGCGGCGATATGGATGCCGATGCGCGAACCGATGCCCGGCAGCTTGACGACCGACAACGCATCGTCGATTTCCGTGGTGTTGGCGTCGTCGATCGAGAAGGCACGCACGTCGGCACGCGGCAGGTCGACCGGCAAAGCAGGGGCCGGAAGATTCGGAAAGGCGGTGCCCTTCGGAAACTGCTCGTGCAGAAAACGCCGGTAATGCAGGAAATAGGGCGACTTGATGGCACCGCACCTGAACAGCAGTTGCGCGGCGGTCAGGCCGGTTTCGCCGCAGGCCGCCTCGAAGGCCTTGGTCTCCGGCTTGTTGCGATCCGGCGCGTAGAGCAGGGCGTCGGTCATTGCCGCTATCTCCGGCGGCAGGCGGAATTCTTTCAGCGAAGCGATCCAGCCTTCCATCGCCAGCGCTTGCTGACGCTTNTTNTCAAGACTGGCCAGAGCAGCTGTGAGAATGTCGGGAGGTGCCTTGCGGAAGCGGCCTTTGCCCTTGCGGTGGAAATAGACGGGCGCGGCGTGCAGGGCAAGCAGCACCGCCGTCGCTTCGACGGGCGCGGGTTCGTGTCCGTAGTAATCACGGGCAAAATCAAGAAACGAAAACTCGCCATCGTTCTGNCACTCCCACAGGAAATCCGGTTCGATTTCTTCGGCCAGCGGCGTCGCCTGTTCGAGCAGCGCCGAAGCGGAAGGTTTNTCAAAACGCAGCAACACCGTCGCGGCCTTGATCTTGCTGCGCTTGCCGGTGGGCATTTCGACCTGCAAGGCGCTGTCGTTGTCGGCCATGATGCTGCCGGCCTTGAAGCCGCCGTCTTCTTCAAACAATACATTCATCGGCGGATTATAGCCCAGCGAATTCAAGGATTTGCGGCACGAAGTCGGGAAAGCGCGTGAAGCTGTGGTCGCCACCGGGCAGCACGCTCTGCCGACAACCGGCATAAAATCGGCCGCCTGATGCCAGTCCAGCACTTCATCGCCTTCTTCGAGCAGCAACCAGTAACGTCCGGGCGTCGGACGACTGACCTGCGCCCTCAATTGCGCGGCATGTCCGGGGTAAAAACGAAGCTTTCGCCGGTGTGGAAGTTCTCATGCCGGCCGATGAATTTTGCCGTTTCCAGACGGTCGACCGCAGCAGGGTTGATCAGCACCGCGTTCAGGCCGTATTTTTCTGCCAGATGGTTGGCGTAATGACCGCCCAGCGAGCTGCCGACCAGCGTCACCCGGCCATCGGCCTGCTCGATCAACTGGCCGACACCGGCGATCGCCTCGTCCGGCACCGGCGAGAGCTGCGGACAGACGAAATGCCCGGCCAGACCGCGCGCGCCATCTCCTCGGCCAGCAATCGCGATTTCCACGAAGCCGGCGACGAGCAGAAGCCATGCAGGTGAACGATCAGTGGGCTGTCCATTGCACCCAACCGAAGTGGGCGGTCATCAGGACAACGATACCGAACACGATGCGATACCAGGCAAACGGCGTGAAATCGTGGCTGGAAATGAAACGCAGCAGCCAGCGCACGCACAGGAAGGCGGAGACGAACGCGGAAACGAAGCCGACCACCCACATGCCGATATCGTCGGCATTGAGCAGTGCGCGCTCCTTGTAGAGTTGATAGAGCGTCGCCACGCCCAGCGTTGGGATGGCGAGGAAGAAGGAGAACTCGGTCGCTGCCTTGCGTGACAGGCCGAACAGCAGGCCGCCGATGATCGTCGCCCCNGAGCGCGAGGTGCCGGGAATCAGCGCGAAGGCTTGGGCGACGCCCATCTTGAGCGCATCGACCGGGCTCATTTCCTCCACCGTTTGCACGCGTATCCGGTGTTCCCGCTTTTCCGCCCACAGGATCACGAAAGCACCGAGGATGAAGGTGGTCGCCACCGCAATCGGGTTGAACAGGTTGGCCTTGATCGCCTTGCCGAAGGCCAGNCCGAGGATGGCCAGCGGCAGGAAGGCTATGAACAAATTGAGGATGAATTTCTGCGCAGCCTTGTCGCTGATGGCGCCACGCGCCACCGTCAGCAGGCGCTCGCGATACTCCCATACCACCGCCAGAATCGCCCCNGACTGGATGACGATCTCGAATAACTTGCCGCGATCGTCGTTGAAATCGAGCAGATCGCCAGCGAGGATCAGGTGACCGGTCGAAGAAATCGGCAGGAATTCGGTCAGCCCTTCGACGATGCCGAGAATCAGGGCTTTGAGGAGAAGAATCGGGTCCATTGGAGGCGGCCTGCCTGTTTGCCAAGTAGAGGAGGGCGCATTCTACTATTCCGGCCGCGTCAAAGCCTCAAGATCGGCCAGCCAGCGCAAGGCATGTTCCCGCGTTTCGCCACACATTTCTGCCGAAGGTTGAAGACCAGCGCAACAGGCCGGCCGCTCGGGCCACCGAAGAGCCTGCAACGCAGGTCATCGCCGAGATGCCCGCACGGCTCCCCGGCCGGCTTGTTCAGGGAACTGATCGACGGCGCAATGCAGCAGGCACCGCAACCGGGTCGGCATTCAGCAAGCACTGACGATCCGCTCACCCCGGCAGGTTCTCGTCCGTCGCCAGGAATCTCCCGGGCAGCCTCAAACCTTGCGATAAACCTCAGCCCCGCTCTTCACGAACTCGACGGCCTTGGCTTCCATGCCTTTTTCCAGCGCCTCGTCTTCCTTGAGGCCCTGCGCCGCCGCGAAGTCACGCACGTCCTGGGTGATCTTCATCGAGCAGAAGTGCGGGCCGCACATCGAGCAGAAGTGGGCAACCTTGGCCGATTCCTTGGGCAGGGTTTCATCGTGGAATTCGCGCGCCTTGTCCGGATCGAGGCCGAGGTTGAATTGGTCGTCCCAGCGGAACTCGTAGCGCGCTTTGCTCAAAGCATTGTCGCGAATCTGCGCGCCGGGGTGGCCCTTGGCGAGGTCGGCGGCATGGGCGGCGAGCTTGTAGGTGATGATGCCTTCCTTGACGTCGTCCTTGTCCGGCAGACCGAGGTGCTCCTTGGGCGTGACGTAGCAGAGCATGGCCGTGCCGTACCAGCCGATCATCGCGGCGCCGATGCCGCTGGTGATGTGATCGTAGCCCGGCGCGATGTCTGTGGTCAGCGGGCCCAAGGTGTAGAACAGGGCTTCCTTGCAGTATTCGAGCTGCAGGTCCATGTTCTCTTTAATGAGATGCATCGGCACGTGGCCCGGACCTTCGATGATGGTCTGCACGTCGTGCTTCCAGGCGATGTCGGTCAGTTCGCCCAGCGTCTTGAGTTCGCCAAGTTGCGCTTCGTCGTTGGCATCGTAGATCGAACCGGGACGCAGGCCATCGCCGAGGCTGAAGGCGACGTCGTAGGCCTTCATGATGTCGCAGATTTCCTCGAAATTCGTATAGAGGAAGCTTTCCTTGTGGTGCGCCAGGCACCACTTGGCCATGATCGAACCACCGCGGCTGACGATGCCGGTCATGCGGTTGGCGGTCATCGGGATGTAGCGCAGCAGCACGCCGGCGTGGATGGTGAAGTAATCGACGCCTTGTTCAGCCTGTTCGATCAGCGTGTCGCGGAAGATTTCCCAGGTCAGGTCCTCGGCCTTGCCATTGACCTTCTCCAGCGCCTGGTAGATCGGCACGGTGCCGATCGGCACCGGCGAGTTGCGGATGATCCACTCGCGGGTTTCGTGGATGTTCTTGCCGGTGGACAGGTCCATCACCGTGTCGCCACCCCAGCGGATCGACCAGGTCATTTTCTCGACTTCTTCCTGAATCGAGGAGCCGAGTGCCGAGTTACCGATGTTGGCGTTGATCTTGGTCAGGAAGTTGCGACCGATGATCATCGGCTCGCTTTCCGGGTGGTTGATGTTGTTCGGGATAATGGCGCGGCCGCGGGCGACTTCGGAACGCACGAATTCCGGGGTGATTTCTTCGGGGATGCTGGCGCCGAAGTTCTGGCCCGGATGCTGGCGGCCGAGCAGCTTGGCCATTTTNTCGCCCTGCGGGCCGGTCGACCGCAGCGATTCGAGGTAGGCGGCGCGATTGAGGTTTTCGCGGATCGCGACGTATTCCATTTCCGGCGTGATGATGCCTTTACGGGCGTAATGCATCTGCGACACGTTCATGCCGGCCTTGGCGCGGCGNGGCTTGCGGTGCAGACCGGGAAAACGCAGGTCGTCGAGCGCCTTGTCGGCGGCGCGCTGGCGGCCGTATTCGGAGGTCAGGTCCGGCAGTTCCTCGGTATCGCCACGCTCGGCGATCCACTGCGCACGCAAGGCCGGCAAACCGGAGCGGATGTCGATCCTGGCCTTGGGATCGGGNTAGGGGCCGGAGCAGTCATAAACGAAGATCGGCGGATTCTTTTCGCCGCCAAAGCCGGTCGGCGTATCGGCCTGGCTGATTTCGCGCATCGCCACCTGAATATCCGGGCGCGAACCCTCGACGTAAATCTTGCGGGAATTCGGCAACGGCTGAATGGCGGCCTCGTCGACGTGGGCGTTGGCGGCGAGGAAGGTGTCTTTGGCGTTCATGGGTGCTCCTAGCGTGTATCAACGGGATGAGACGGGCAAGGAGCGATCTGGTTCCAACGACAGAATTCGTTTCCCTACGACGGCATGACCCGGTCAGGTTCGAAGGGTATTTCTCAGCCCACCAATCGGCGGACACCCTAACAAGTGGCTGCAAGTTACTGGAACGACTGGAAAAACGCAAGGCAGCACGGTCGACCCGCCAAGGAGGCCCGATTTCGGCTGTCGCCAGCGGCACCACGATCCATGTTGACCCCGATTTGTACCCGGTGGTAGTTTAATGACCCGCAAGTCATTAAACTACCATGGTCAACGCAACCCCGCCCAGAAAACGCCGCAAGGAAGCCCGCCCGTCCGAATTGACAGCCGCCGCCTTGGGCTTGTTCGTCGAANAAGGTTTCGCCGCCACGCGGCTGGAAGAGGTCGCCCTGCGCGTGNGCGTCTCCAAAGGAACGCTCTACCTGTACTTCGACAGCAAGGAGGCGCTGTTCAAGGCTGTCATTCAGGAAGGCATCGTCCCGGTTGTCGCCGAGGGCGAAGCGATTGCCGCCAGCCACGACGGGAGCGCTTTCGATCTGCTGGAACGTCTGCTGGCGAACTGGTGGACGCGGATAGGCGAGACGGATTTTGCCGGCATTCCCAAACTGATGGTCGCGGAGGCGCGCAATTTTCCTGACGTTGCCCAGTTTTATTACGAAAACGTGATCAAGCGGGCGCNNGCGCTGGTCGGCGCGGCACTGGAACGCGGCATGGCCAGCGGCGAATTTCGCCGTATGGAAGTCGAAACCTGCATCGAAGTCGTGATCGCTCCGGTATTGATGCTGCTGATCTGGCGTTACTCGATGGGTTCGTGCCAGGGCAAGCTGGTCGATCCGGCGCAATATCTGGCGCTACACATGGATTTGCTGCGACAAGGCTTGCAAAGGACTCGGGTATAATCCTCTTTGTCGGAATGAATGTATTAGCTTATGCTAATATTAAGCCTGCGGAGAACCCAATGAACATCGAGCAAGCACGCTTCAACATGATCGAACAGCAGATCCGCNCCTGGGAGGTTCTGGATCCGCAGGTTCTCGACCTGCTATTCGTCGTCAAGCGCGAGGACTTCGTTCCCGCCGCCTACCGCAATCTGGCTTTCGCCGACATGGAAATTCCCATCGGCAGCGGCCAGGTCATGCTGGCGCCGCGCGTCGAAGCGCGCCTGCTGCAGGAACTCGGTATCAAGAAAACCGACAAGGTGCTCGAGATCGGCACCGGCAGCGGGTATATGGCTGCCTTGCTGGCCGCTGCGGCAGAGCATGTGGTCACTATCGAAAATCGGCCGGAACTCGCCGAATTCGCTCGCCAGAATCTCGAACGCGCGGGTGTGACCAATGTGACGATCGAGGTCGGCAATGGTGCCAATGGCTGGNTCGCAGCGCGGCCCTACGACGCGATCGTCGTTTCCGGCGCCCTTCCCTCGTTGCCGGCAGCGCTGCTCAAGCAACTGCGCGTCGGCGGCCGGCTTGCCGCCATCGTTGGCGAGGCACCGGTGATGGAGGCCCAACTGGTCACCTGCAGCGCCGAAGGTGCCTACAACACGGTCAACCTGTTCGAAACAGTCGTTCCCGCACTCGACGGCGGCGAAACCAAGAGCACCTTTTCGTTCTGATGCAGCAGATTCGCGCCCGACAACTGGCCGACTGGCTCTCCGACGACAGCCGCGACAAGCCCGTATTGCTCGATGTGCGCGAACCATGGGAATTCGAGCTGTGCCACCTGCCAGGTTCGCAGCTCATCCCAATGCATCTGGTGCCGACGCGGCTGGCCGAGTTGAATCCGGATGACGAATTCGTTATCGTTTGTCATCACGGCGGGCGCAGCATGCAGGTCGCCATGTTTCTTGAACGCCAGGGCTTCCGGGCGCTGTACAACCTGATGGGCGGCGTCGATGCCTGGGCCGCTGAAGTCGATCCCAGTCTGCGTCGTTACTGAGCAACTCATGAAAAATTCGTCTTCCTGCTGACCGCTCCTNTGTTCTCGTCCCCGCTTTGGGCCGCCGACCTGATGCAGATCTATCGCGAAGCGCGGNAAAACGACGCCGCCTATGCGGCAGCCCGCTCCAGCATGGAAGCAGGCCAGGAACGGCTGCCGCAGGCGCGCGCGGGTCTCCTGCCGACGCTGGGAGCGAGCGGCAACACCATCTGGAACAAGAACGACCTGTACTTGCGCAATGGCACCTTGCCGCCAACCGTCAATGCCAATCCGCGCTTCAATAGCAACGGCTACACGGTCACGCTGAGCCAGCCGCTGTTCCGCTGGCAGAACTGGGTCGCCTACGACCAGTCGAAATTCCAGGTGGCGCAGGCCGAGGCAAACTTCGTCCAGGCTGGCCAGGACTTGATCCTGCGCGTCGCTCAAGCCTATTTTGACATCCTGTATGCCACTGAGAATCTCAAGGCAGTACGCGCCAACAAGGCATCGATCGAACAGCAACGCGAACTGGCGAAAAAGAGTTTCGAAGTCGGCACCGTGACCATCGTCGATACGCACGAGTCGCAGGCCCGCTACGATCTGGCCGTCGCCCAGGAAATCGCTGCCGAAAATGAACTTGAGGTGCGGCAGCGCGCACTGCAGGCCATTCTCGGCAAGGAAGCACCGCCACTGGCACCGATTCGGCCCGGTGCCGAAATCACGCCGCCGCAACCGGCCGACATCAAGCAATGGGCCAGCGCCGCGNAAAAGGACAACATCAACGTCCAGATCCAGATGGCGACCGTCGAAATCGCCTCGCGCGAAGTCGAGCGCCAACGCGCCGGCCATTATCCGACGGTCGACCTGGTGGCCAACCTTGGCAAATCGACGGCTTTCGCGTCGACGGNNTGGGGGCAACTCGAGACTGACTTCCAGAATGTCGGCGTCCAGATCAACCTGCCTATTTTCCAGNGGGGTCTGGTCAACTCCCGCACCAATGAAGCCAGCGCCAATCGTGCCGCGGCTGAATCCACGCTGGAGCAGACCCGGCGCAATGCCGCGCTGCAGGCCCGTCAGCACTACCTTGGCGCAGTCAATGGCCTGGCACAGGTCAAGGCGCTCAAGGCAGCCCTCATCTCGTCGCAATCGTCGCTGGAATCCAACCGCCTCGGTTTCGAAGTCGGCGTTCGTATCAATATCGATGTGCTGAACGCCGACAACCAGGTGTTCGTGACCCGGCGCGATCTTGCCCGCGCCGTACTCGACACCCTGATGTCGCATTTCCGGCTCAAGGCAGCCGTCGGGACGCTCAGCGAGGATGACGTTCTCGCCGCCAACGCCCTGCTAGACAGCACCGCTACGCCCTGAGCGACGCCCGGATCAGTTCGACCGTTCGTACCGTGGCACCGCGATGGGCTGCGGCGAAGGATGCAGCGGTCAGGCGCATTCGTTCGAGTTCATCGTGTGCGCCGAACAGGCGGTTGATGGTTGTGGCCAAGCCTTCCGCATCCTCGACTCTTGCCGCCGCGCCAGCCGCAATGGCATCGACGGTCGCCTGCTGGAAATTGAAGGTGTGCGGCCCGACAACGACAGGGCAGCCGCAGGCGGCCGCCTCGATCAGGTTCTGCCCGCCCAGCGGCATCAGACTGCCACCGATGAAAGCCACCTCGGCCAGCGTGTAATAGGCGACCATTTCGCCCATGCTGTCGCCCAGCCAGACCGCTGTATCGTGTTGCGGCAGCCCTGTGCTGCGCCGGACGAAAGCCACCCCTTCCCGCGCCAGCAGCTCGGCGACCTGGTCGAAACGTTGCGGATGGCGGGGAACCAGCACCAGTAGCCCACCCACTACGGCAACGCTGCGCCATGCGGCAAGCACGTGCTCCTCTTCACCCTCCCGGGTACTGGCTGCCAGCCAGATGCGACGCTGNCCGATCGCTTCCCGCCAGGCCTGGCCGAGGGCGATTTTTTCCGGTGCCGGGCTGACGTCGAACTTGATGTTTCCGCAAACGCTCACCCTGGCGGCCCCCAGCGCGGCGATCCGCTCCGCGTCACCAGCCGTCTGTGCAGCAACCGCATGCAGGGCGCCAAAGGCCGGGCGCGCCAGCGCCGGCAACCTGCCATAGCCGCGTGCCGAACGTTCGGAGAGACGGGCGTTGGCGAGAATCACCGGAATTCGCCGCCCCTGCGCGCCGGCCAACAGGTTCGGCCAGATCTCGGTTTCCATCAGCACCCCGAAGCTTGGNGAAAAATGCCCAATAAAGCGGTCGACCGCAGCAGGATAGTCATAAGGCAGATAGGCCTGGATCACACCATCGCCATAAACTTCGCGCCCTGTCGCACGGCCGGTCGGCGTCATAGCAGTCAGCAGGATGCGGTGTTCCGGCCAGGCTGCCTGCAGCGCTTCGATCAACGGCTGGGCGGCCCGCGTTTCGCCGACCGATACGGCATGCACCCAGATCAACCGTTCCGGCGCGGGTGTGCGATAGACGCCCCAGCGCTCGCCGAGATGTTGCAGGTACTCGGGCTGCCTGCGTGCGCGCCACAGCAGGCGCAGCAGGATCAGCGGCGTCGCGAGATAGATCAGAAGCGTGTAGAGCAGGCGAGCCATCAGGCGAGTACCGGCTGTAACGCTGCAAGCACCGCTTCCGGCCCCGGCATTTGCGACCGCCCGCCCAGGTTGCGGTGGTAGCCACTGCCCAGAACGCCGGTGAGGCCCGGGTCGGTCGCGACATAGAGGGCTACGGTCGGCACCCGCAGCGCCACCGCGAGATGGCTCAAGCCCGTGTCGACACCGACTACCGCCCGCGAACCGGCCAGCAGCGAGGCGAGTTCGGTGATCGACAGNGGCGGCGCAGCGACCGCNCCGGGAATCGTCGCTGCCAGCCGGTTCGCCCGCTCCCGCTCCAGCGCATTGCCGGCGGGCAGCACGGCGCGGAAACCGAGCGCTTGCAACTGCCTTCCGAGCGCCGTCCAGTGCGCTTCCAGCCATAGTTTGTCGTCGCGGCTGGTTGCCGTCAGAAAGACCACATACGGCTGCCCGGAAAGCCAGTCGAATCTGACGCCGGCNGCTTCAACACCATAATCGGCCTCGCCCTCGACGCCATAACCAAGGGCAGCTGCCGCCAGCGCACGATTGCGGACAACGGCATGCTGGGCCAGGCCGCCGCTGTAGCGGCGGTCAAAGCGCGCAGCCAACGGCTCGCGCGCGGAATCGGCGGCATAGCCGGCGACCGGCCTGNNCGCCCGGCCGGCTACCAGGGCGCTTTTCAGCAAACCCTGCGTGTCAATGACCAGATCGTAAATGTTGTTGCCCAACTGCCGACGGAAGGTCGCCACCTCCTGCCAGGTGCGAGAAGCGAACAGCGCCTTGCGCCAGCGCCGCAACGCAACCGGAATGACCTCCTCGACCCCGGGATGCAGGCGCGGAACGGCTGCGAAAGTATCTTCGACACACCAGTCGACGATGGCNGCCGGAAGGTGTCGCCTGATGTCGCTGACTACCGGCAAATTGTGGATTACGTCGCCGAGCGAGGAAGTTTTCACGAGCAGGATGCGCATCGGCAGATAAAATGACGACTTTTCGAAGTTGCAATTATAGATGCCCGCCACGCGCCAGCCGCTTTCCGTCGCCATCATCACGCTCAATGCAGCCTCGCAGCTGGAAGCCTGCCTGCAGAGCGTGCGTTTTGCCGACGAAGTGGTCGTTGTCGACTCGGGCAGCACGGATGGAACGCCTGCGCTGGCCGAACGCCATGGCGCACGGGTGATTCACCAGAGCTGGCTGGGCTTTGGGCCGCAAAAGCAGTTCGCCGTCGAGGCGGCACGCCACGACTGGGTATTGTGTCTCGATGCCGACGAACGAGTGACCCCGGCGTTGCGGGCTGCCATGGAAAATGCCCTTGAAAACCCGTCGACCGCAGCATTCCGCTTCCCGCGCTGCAATCGCTTTCTCGGCCGCTACCTGAGACACGGCGAGGGCTACCCGGACTGGTCGTTACGCCTGTTCGACCGGCGCCAGGCGCGCTGGTCGAACGACGCGGTGCACGAGAAGGTCGAGGCGAACGGTAGCGTCGCGGATTTGAACGGCGACCTGCTGCACGATTCGGCCGAATCGCTCGCCACGTATCTGACCAAGCAGAACCGCTACACCACGCTGGCCGCCGAGATGGCGCTGGCGGCGGGCAAGCGGGCGAGCTTCGGGCGCATCGCCTTCAGCCCGCTGCTTCGCTTCGTCAAGTTCTATTTCATCCGCCAGGGCTTCCGCGACGGCCTGCCCGGGCTGATCCACATCGCCATCGGCTGTTTCAACAGCTTCATGAAATATTCCAAAATGCTGGAGCACCAGCAATCGGATGCTGCGCTACGTTAAAATCCCGACTTTCCTGCAAGAGGCCTGACCCGTGAAAATTCTCGTCACCGGCGCCGCCGGCTTTATCGGCATGACCACTTCGCTCCGCCTGCTGGCGCGCGGCGACGAGGTCATCGGCCTGGACAACCTGAACGACTACTACGAAGTCAGCCTCAAGGAAAACCGGCTGGCGCGACTGACCGGGCATCCCAACTTCCGCTTCGTCAAACTGGATGTCGCCGACCGCCCGGGCATGGAGAAACTGTTCGCCGACGAGCGGTTCGACAAGGTCATCCACCTCGCCGCGCAGGCCGGCGTCCGTTATTCGCTGCAAAATCCGCACGCTTATATCGACAGCAACCTGATCGGCTTCACCAATATTCTCGAAGGCTGCCGCCACAACAAGGTGGCGCACCTGGTCNTCGCCTCCAGTTCCAGCGTCTATGGCGGCAACACGAAAATGCCCTTCTCCGAGCACGACAGCGTCGACCACCCGGTCAGTCTCTACGCGGCGACCAAGAAGGCCAACGAGTTGATGGCGCACACCTACAGCCATCTCTACGGCCTGCCGACCACCGGCCTGCGCTTCTTCACCGTCTATGGCNCCTGGGGCCGGCCGGACATGGCGCTCTTCCTGTTCACCAAGGCCATCCTCGAAGGCCGGGCCATCGACGTCTTCAATCACGGCAACATGCGGCGCGACTTCACCTACATCGACGACATCGTCGAGNGTGTCATCCGCGTCATGGATCGCAATGCTGCGGTCAACGCCGAATACGATGCGATTTCCGCCGATCCGGCGACCAGCAACGCGCCGTATCGCGTCTTCAACATCGGCAACAACAATCCGGTCCAGTTGCTCGATTTCATCGCGGCGATCGAACAGGCGCTCGGCATGAAGGCGGAANAGCGCATGCTGCCGCTGCAGGACGGCGATGTGCCGGCCACCTATGCCAACACCGATCTGCTCAACGACTGGGTGGGTTTCGTTCCGGGCACCTCGGTACAGGAAGGCGTCGGCCGTTTCATCGCCTGGTATCGCGATTACTACAAGGTCTGAGGATCAATCATGTGTGGCATTGTCGCGGCAGCCGCCGGCAGCAACATCGTTCCCGTTCTCGTCGAAGGACTCAAGAAGCTCGAATATCGGGGCTACGACTCGGCCGGGTTGGCGGTGATTGCCAATACCGGCATCGAGCGCGTGCGCTCCGTCGGCCGCGTCGCCGAACTTGAAGCCGCCTCGGCCGCAACCAGCGCCGTCACCGGCATTGCCCACANNCGCTGGGCGACGCACGGCGTGCCCAGCGAACGCAATGCCCACCCGCACGTTTCGGGCTCGATCGCCGTCGTTCATAACGGCATCATCGAAAACTACGAAACCCTGCGCGCCGAACTCACGGCCAAAGGCTACGTCTTCACCTCCGACACCGACACCGAAAGCATCGCCCACCTGATCGAAGCCACGCTCAAGGACGAACCGGACCTCTTCAAGGCGGTACAACTCGCCTGCCAGCGCCTGGTCGGCGCCTACGCCATTGCCGTCATCGACCACGGCCAGCCTGACAAAGTCATCGTCGCCCGCGAAGGCTCGCCGCTGCTGCTCGGCGTTTCCGACACCGGCAACTACGCCGCCTCCGACGCCTCGGCGCTGCTTCAGGTCACCCGCAACATGGTCTACCTGGAAAATGGCGATATTGCGGAGTTGACCGCAACCGGCGTCCGGATCGCGCGCCTGGACGGCACCNCCGTCGCACGGCCGGTGCATGTTTCCCGCTTGTCCGCCGCCGCCGTCGAACTCGGCGACTACCAGCACTACATGCAANAGGAAATCTTCGAGCAGCCCGAAGCGCTGGCCAACACGCTGGAAATCGTCGGCGGCAGCAAGAGCATCCAGCCCGGCATCTTCGGCGCTGCGGCCGCCGACCTGCTGCAGGATGTCGACGCCATCCTGATCCTCGCCTGCGGCACCAGCAGCNCCTCCGGCTACACGGCCCGCTACTGGCTCGAAGCTATCGCCGGCGTGCCCTGCAATGTCGAGATCGCCAGCGAATACCGCTACCGTACGTCGGTGCCCAACNCCCGCCAGTTGGTCGTCGCCATTTCGCAGTCCGGCGAAACGGCCGACACCCTGGCAGCGCTCCGTCACGCCAGGAGCCTGNGCCAAGAGAAAACGCTGGCCATCTGCAATGTGCCGGAATCCGCCATCGTCCGCGAATGCGCCCTGCGCTTCATTACCCGTGCCGGCCCGGAAATCGGCGTCGCCTCGACCAAGGCCTTCACCACCCAGCTCGCCGCGCTGTTCCTGCTGACCCTGGTCATGGCCAAGGTTCGCAACCAGCTGAGCCTCCCGGACGAAAGCGCCTACATCGACCAATTGCGCCACCTGCCGGTCGCGGTCAACAAGGTGCTCAAGCTCGAACCCGAGATCAAGGCCTGGGCCCAGCGCTTCGCCGACAAGCATCACGCGCTCTTCCTCGGTCGCGGCCGCCACTTCCCGATCGCCATGGAAGGCGCCCTGAAGCTCAAGGAAATTTCCTACATCCACGCCGAGNCCTACCCGGCCGGCGAACTCAAGCACGGCCCGCTGGCGCTGGTCGACCGCAACATGCCCGTCATTTCGGTCGCGCCCAACGATGAATTGCTCGACAAGCTGAAATCANATCTCAGGGAAGTGCAGGCACGCGGCGGCGAACTCTACGTCTTCGCCGACAAGGATTCGGAAATCGGCGCCTCGGAAGGCGTTCATATCCTGCGCCTGCCGGAACACTACGGCGAACTGTCGCCGATCCTGCATGTGATTCCCTTGCAACTGCTGTCCTACCATGCGGCCCTGGTCAAGGGCACGGACGTGGACAAACCGCGAAATCTAGCAAAATCGGTGACGGTGGAATAATGGCGACCTACGCCATCGGCGACATCNAAGGTTGCTACGACTCGCTGCAGCGACTGCTGGAAAATTGCGCTTTCGACCCAGCCCGGGATCGCCTCTGGCTGGTCGGCGATTTGGTCAATCGCGGGCCGAAATCGCTGGAAACCCTGCGCTTCATCAAATCGCTGGGTTCAGCGGCGTTGACCGTGCTCGGCAACCACGACCTGTACCTGCTGATGGTCGCCGAAGGCGGAGCCAAGTTTCGCGGCAAGGACGACACCATCCAGCCCATTCTCGACGCCCCGGACTCTGCCGAACTGCTCGATTGGCTGCGGCAACAACCGCTTTGCCACACCGAAGGCGACTATTGCCTGGTCCATGCCGGCCTGTTGCCGCAATGGACGGCAGACCGGGCGCGCGAACTGGCACGCGAGGTCGAGGCCAAACTGCAAGGCCCGGATTTCCACGATTTCGTGATGAATTTATGGGGCAGCGAGCCGGCAGGCTGGTCGGACGACCTGACCGGCTGGCCGCGCCTGCGGGTGATCGTCAACGCGATGACCCGCATGCGCTTCTGCACGCGCTTCGGGATCATGGAATTCAAGGCCAAGGGAAAACTCTCCAACGCCCCGGTCGGCCACCTTCCATGGTTCGAAGTCCCCGACCGGCAAAGCGCCGAGTCGGTTCTGGTCACCGGTCACTGGTCGGCGCTCGGTCTCAAGATCACGCCAAATCTGCTGGCGCTGGATTCGGGCTGCCTGTGGGGCGGCCACCTGACGGCGGTTCGCCTGGAGGATCGCCAGGTGTTCCAGGTGGATTGTGCGCCAGGGGAAGCCCGGCAGCTGAAGCGATAGCTTCGCGCGCGCCGGCCGCGACCTGCCTGCGATCCTCGCCACGCATACCCAGCAAGGGTGTGCTCACCAGTCGGGCAACGAGGTGCTTGCGCCCCAGAATGGCGCGCAAGCATTCGCCAAACGAGATATCACCGTCGTAACGCGGCGCCAGGCTGCGCTGGCCATCGGCTTCCCAGTAGGAAATGGCCAGCGGCAATGCCGGCCGCCCGGCGGCCAGCGCCGGTTGCAACAGCGCGGCATGAAAATGCAGCAGACTGCGGCCATCGGTCGTCGTTCCCTCGGGGAATACGGCGACATGCTTGCCCCGCGCCAGCAACTCGGCGATCTCGGCATTGATGATGCGGGCGTGGCCGCGACTGCCCCGACGCAAGAACACGGTGTCGTTTCGCGCGGCAAGGAGACCGATTATCGGCCAGTGGCGAATCTCTTCCTTGGATACGAAGGCCGCTGGCAGCATGGCGTTGATCACCAGGATGTCCAGCCAGGAAATGTGGTTGGCCACCAACAGGACGCCGGGAGCAGCGTGGCTCAGATCGGCCTCCAGGCGGACGCCGAGAATCCTGAAAGCCCGGCCGACCAGCGCGCCCGAAAACGCAGGCGCCCAGCGTCACCCACGAGCGGCAGCCACGTGAACGAAAACGCCACGCCCAAATCATCAGCAAAACAAGTCGTGCAAGCCGGTAAAGGCGAAGAGGAAGGGCGGATTCGTTCAGGCGTTCTATCCCAGGTAATGCTTGGCGTAGCGGGCGGCCACNCTGGCCATCGGCATCAGGATAGGCAGGTCGGCCGTGTTGAAATCGGGATCCCAGGCAGGCTCGCCGCTAATCCAGGCACCGGCGCGCAAATAGCCCTTGATCAGTGGCGGCGGCGTCGCCGGGCGATCCTGCTGCAGCGCGGCCAGCGGCAACGGACAGCGCGGAAATACGCGGTACTCCTGTGGNCCGAGATATTCTGACAAACGATTATACAGACTGGCTGCAGCATGACCGCCATCGGCCATGCTGATCGATGCACAACCCATCAAATAATCGTAGCCTTGTTCGGTCATGTACTGAGCCAATCCCGACCAGAGCAAGGTGATCGTCGCACCCGTCCGGTAGTCCGGATGGACACAGGAGCGGCCGATTTCGACCAGTCGCGGGCGCAGGTGCTGCAGGCGGGTCAGATCGAACTCGTTCTCGNNGTAATAGCCGATCTGGCGCGCGTTTTCCGGCGACAGGATGCGGTAGGTACCGACAATTTCGCCTCGCCGCATGTCGCGCACGACCAGGTGTTTGCAATACGGGTCGTAGATATCGTGGTCGACACCCGGCGTTCGACTCGGCAGGTTGGCGCCCATCTCGCCGGCAAAGACGCGGTAGCGCAGGCGCTGGGCATCNAGTATTTCGCTCTGGTTGTGGGCAAAGCCAACCACCAGGCTATGACGCCAGGTGGAACCAGGTGCAGCTTCGTTGCGGATTTGCTCCATGCCGTTCTCCTTTTAGGATCATGAAGAACAGCATGAATGCACGACGTTACATCAATATTGCCCACAAATGACTGCAATATTTCAGAAAATAGCCTCTACCAGAGCCGCGCGCCAAAGGCTTGTTCATACGCCGCACCGATTTCCGCGCGACTCGGCTGATGGCTCTGCCCGCCGCGATGGGCGATCTTGATCGCTCCCATGACCGCCGCAAGGCGGCCAGTGATCAACTCANNGTCCAGGCCATTGGCGATGCCGTACAGCAGGCCGGAACGGTAAGCATCGCCGCAGCCGGTGGGATCGATGATGGCAGAAGCCTGCNNACAGGGAATTTCCAGCCGTTGCCCGTCGGCGTAGATGGTCGAGCCCTCGCCGCCCCGGGTGACGAGCAACGCTTTCACCTGCCCGGCCAACTGATCCAGGCTGCGCCCGGTGCGGTCGGTCAGGAGCCGGGCTTCGTAATCATTGAAGCAGGCATAGTCGGCCAGGCCCATGAAATCGAGCAGTTCATCGCCGCTGAACATCGGCAGCCCCTGGCCTGGATCGAAAATGAAGGGAACGCCCGCCGCAGCGAAGTCGCGGGCGTGCTGCATCATGCCTTCGCGGCCATCCGGGGCAACGATGCCGAGCTTGGCCGCCCTGGCGTGCTCGACCTTGTTCAGGTGCGAAAAACTCATGGCNCCGGGNTGGAAAGCGGTGATCTGGTTATCGTCCAGATCGGTGGTGATGAAAGCCTGCGCCGTGAAGCTGCCGGGCACGTGGCGCACATGAGTTCGCGGCAGCCCGAGTCTGTCGAGTCTGTCGAGGTAGGGAGTCGCATCGTCGCCGACGGTCGCCATGATCAGCGGCTCGCCGCCGAGCAGCATCAGGTTGTAGGCGATGTTGCCGGCGCAGCCACCGAATTCGCGGCGCATTTCGGGGACCAGGAAAGCGACGTTCAGGATGTGGATCTGCTCGGGCAGGATGTGGTTCTTGAAGCGGTCGGGAAAGACCATGATGTTGTCGAAGGCGAGGGAACCGCAGATCAGCGTAGTCATTGGCAAGACAATCAAGGGTAGAAAATGTAGAGGCGGTAGCCCGCCGCGCCCACCCCNTTGGCATCGATCCAGAGGCGCACTGGCACGTCGGCACCGGCAGGAAAGGCCGCGAAATCGCTGCCCGCCGGCAAATAGTCGGCGGCGCGCAGCACCCGACGGGCTACCACCGCATCCTGCGCATCGATCAGCGTCAGTTCCAGCGCCGGCCAGGCCTGCGGGTAAGGCGCCCGATTGTGCAGGGACGCCTGCAGAACGAACAGTCCGCGCGCCGAGTCCGCCTGCAGGTCGGATGATTCGATACTGACCAGATCGCTCCGCGCCGATAANGGAACGTCAATTTCAAGGGCGTCGAAGATATCGGCGGCAGCCGGCACGACGCGAACCAGTTCGCTGCGGAAGTGGTATGCAAGCTGCGCGAACAGCACGACGGACAGCAGCACGGCAGCAACGGCAAACGGCCAGCGCACCACGGGCGTCGCACCACCATCCAGACCGCCGCCGACCTTTCCATCCAGGGCATCCGCCGCCCAGCGGTTATACGCTGGCGCCTCGGAAATCTCGCGCGCCGCAACCAGGCCGGCATCGCGCGCCAACTGCGTCGACTCCAGCGGCGTCTCTTCCCCCTCGCGTGAAGTCTCCGGAACCGCCTCCCCGCCGCCTGTTGCGGTCGACGGGCTGGAAGGGCCGAATTCCACCGCCTCCTCGGCGCCGGCCTGCTCTGGCTCTGGCTCTGGCTCTGGCTCTGGCTCTGGCTCTGGCTCTGGCTCTGGCTCTGGCTCGGCTTCGGCTTCGGGTTCAGGCTCAGGTTGGAAAGACTTGGTATTATCGGCGAGCACNCGCCTCGGCAGCCGGCGAGGATCTTCAGCGCGGGAAGCTTCCTGAGCAACGGGGACGGCTGCAGGCACGGTAAGCGGTGCCGGATCGACAGGCTGCACATCGTCGACGAGTTCGTCGAAAGCATTGAAGACCGACTGACAAAAACCGCAGCGAACCTTGCCGGCCTTGGCTCGCAATTGTTCCGACGTAACGCGGAAGATCGTGCTGCAAGCCGGGCAACGGGTGCGCATCAGGACTTGATTCCGGCCAGGCATACCCAATCCTCGCGCACGTCGGCCACCTGCATGGGGAGCCATTGCGCGTAAATGGCGATGATCTCGTCGGCCTGCTCGCGCAGAATGCCGGACAGTGCGAGACGCCCGCCGGATCGCACATGGGCGCAGATGGCCGGCGCCAGCACCCGTAGCGGATTCGACAGGATGTTGGCGACGACCAGATCGTATTCGCCGGCAACCGGCTGCGTGGAGTCGGCGAACAGCGCCGTCACGCCATTACGCTCGGCATTGGCGTGCGCCGCCGCGACGGCCTGCGGATCGATGTCGACACCGGCGACACGCGCGGCGCCGAGTCGGGCTGCGGCAATCGCCAGAATGCCCGAGCCACAGCCGTAATCGAGCACCGTGCAACCGTTGGCGACATGCCGTTCCAGCCACTCCAGGCACAGCCGTGTTGTCGGATGGGAACCCGTGCCGAAAGCCATTCCGGGGTCCAGAATCAGGTTGACCGCATCGGGATCAGGCGAGTCATGCCAGGAAGGAACGATCCACAGCCGCTCCGACACGCGGATCGGGTCGAACTGCGATTGGGTCAGCTGCACCCAGTTCTGCTCGGCCACCTCTTCGACGATCCAGTCGGGAACGCCAGGCAGGCCGATCGCCTGGCTGGCCTGGGCGAGCAGCGCGGCAATATCGGCGCCCGGTTCGAACAGGGCGACGACTCGCGAGCGCTCCCAGCCCGGCGAATTGACCGAACCCGGCTCGCCGAATTGCGGCTTCTCGGCCATCGTTCCGGCATCGGCATCCTCGATGCTCGCGGACAGCGCNCCTACGTCAAGAAGGACATCGCACATCGGTTCGGCGTGCGACGCATCGGTAAGAAAGCTGACGTTCTGCCAGGCCATTGCCTATTTCTTGACTTCGCCCTTTTCGGCGAGCTTCTTTTCGAGGTAATGGATGCTCGTGCCACCCTCAATGAAACGTGCATCGTGCATCAATTCCTGATGAAGCGGGATATTGGTCTTGATGCCCTCGATGCTCATTTCGGACAGCGCGATGCGCATGCGGCGAATAGCCTGCTCGCGGGTGTCGCCGTAGGCGATGACCTTGGCCACCATCGAATCGTAGTGCGGCGGAACGGTGTAGCCTTGGTAGATGTGCGAATCGAAGCGGATGCCGGGCCCGCCGGGCGGGTGATAGAAGCCGATCTTGCCGGGAGATGGCACGAACGTGAAAGGATCTTCGGCGTTAATGCGGCATTCGATGGCGTGCCCCCGCAAACTGATGTCCTTCTGGCGATAGCGCAACTTGTCGCCGAAAGCGACACGAATCTGCTCCTGGACGATATCGACACCGGTAATCGCCTCGGTGACCGGGTGCTCGACCTGGACGCGCGTGTTCATTTCGATGAAGTAGAACTCGCCGTTTTCATAGAGGAATTCGAAGGTACCGGCACCCCGGTAGCCGATCTTGCGGCAGGCATCGGCGCAACGCTCGCCGATGCGGCTGATCAGGCGGGCCGGAATGTGCGGCGCGGGCGCTTCCTCGATGACTTTCTGATGGCGACGCTGCATCGAGCAGTCGCGCTCGCCGAGATAAATCGCGTTTCCATGCTGGTCGGCCAGAACCTGGATTTCGACGTGGCGCGGATTTTCGAGATACTTTTCCATATAGACCGCAGGATTGCCGAAAAAGCTGCCAGCCTCCTGCCGGGTCATTTGCACCGCGTTGATCAGCGCGGCCTCGGTATGTACGACGCGCATGCCGCGCCCGCCGCCGCCGCCAGCCGCCTTGATGATCACCGGGTAACCGACGGCGCGCGCGATCTTGACGATCTCCTTCGGGTCTTCCGGCAGTTCGCCATCGGAACCCGGCACGCACGGCACCTGAGCCGCTTTCATGGCGTTCTTGGCCGACACCTTGTCGCCCATCAGGCGGATGGTTTGCGCCTTGGGACCGATGAACGTGAAACCGGAAGTTTCGACGCGCTCGGCAAAATCGGCGTTTTCGAGAAAGCCGTAGCCGGGGTGGATCGCTTCGGCATCGGTCACTTCGGCAGCCGAGATGATCGCCGGCACGTTCAGGTAGCTGAGCGCCGAGGAAGCCGGGCCGATGCAGACCGATTCGTCGGCCAGTTTGACGTATTTGGCCTCACGATCGGCTTCCGAGTGCACAACGACCGTCTTGATACCCAATTCGCGGCACGCGCGCTGCACGCGCAGGGCGATTTCACCCCGGTTGGCGATGAGAATTTTCCCGAACATGGCGCGATCAGCCGATCACGAAGAGCGGTTCGCCAAATTCGACCGGCTCGCCATTGTCGAGCAGGATGGCCTTGATCACGCCGGAAGCGTCCGCCTCGATCTCGTTCAGCAATTTCATCGCCTCGATGATGCACAGCGTATCGCCTTCCTTGACTGCCTGGCCAACCTGAACGAAGGCGTCGGCACCCGGCGACGGGGAACGATAGAAGGTGCCGACCATCGGCGCCTTGACGACATGGCCTTCCGGCAAATCGTCATCATCATCCAGATTGACCGAGGAAGCGGCCGCCGGTGCGGCCCCAGTTGGCAGCGCTGCCGGGATGGTGTAGTTCATCGGTGCCGGCGCCGCCACGCCGTAGTGCTTGGCGATGCGCACCCGTTCTTCGCCTTCGGTCACCTCGAGTTCGGAAATACCGGATTCCTGAACGAGGTCGATGAGTTTCTTGAGTTTACGCAGATCCATGGAGACTCCCTTCTGTTTTGCGTGATTTGACGCAAACGCCGGCAACAACCGGACTAGTCGATATTGAGTTTGTTGAGCAGGAATTCGAGGGCGGCCAGATAACCCTGATGCCCCAGGCCGCAGATCACGCCGACGGCCAGGTCGGAAAAATAGGAGTGGTGCCTGAACGACTCCCGGGCATGCACGTTGGAAAGATGCACCTCGACGAACGGAATCGCCACCGCCGCCAATGCATCGCGCAGCGCCACGCTGGTATGGGTGTAAGCCGCCGGGTTGATGATGATCGCCCGCACCTTCTGATCGCGCGCCGCATGAATGCGCTCGATCAACGCGCCTTCGTGGTTGCTCTGGAACGCCTCGAGTTCGACCCCGGCGTTCTCCGCCATGCGCCAGCGCCAAGTTGATATCCGCCAAAGTCACCGAACCATAATGCTCCGGCTCGCGGGTACCGAGCAGGTTCAGATTAGGCCCGTGAACGACGAGTATACGCGGCTTTTCGACAGGCCCGGAATTGGCTTTTGCTTCTTCATGGCTGCAAGTTTGCCGCAAATCGCTGCAATTTGTCCAGCATTACTCGGAAAGCAGCGCCTTCAGGGCCTCGGCGCGAATCCGTTCCCGGGGGCGTCCGTCACGGTGCTTCAGCACCACCCTCTCCATCTGCGGCGGAAAGATCACCAGATTGGCATCGGCGGTATCGGTTTCCATGACCAGCACGGCTTCTGCGCGCTCATGGCGCGCCTCGACATGATCGAAAACGATGCCGCGATTGAGCAGGAAGATTTCGACCTCCTTGGCGCTGTCGGCAAACAGCAGAATGTCGATATGCGAATGCTCGCCAGCCGTGCCGTCGAGCACCGAGCCCGCCAGATACGGCGAAAAACCAGCCAGCAGCTCCAGCAACCCGAGCGCCGTCCGGCGCAGGGCGAGAATCAGGTCAGCATGCCCTTCCTCCTGATAAAGCTCGCGATAGGCGCGCAGTTCGGCTTCGATTTCGGCGTTGTCGGGATAGGCCGCGTGGTCAGAGAAACCGAGCTGGCGGGCCGCCTTGCGTTTGGCGTGGTGATAGTCGGTAATGCCGTCCTCGACCATCAGGCGGGCGGCGGCGCTGGCAATGCTGGCCCGGGCGTTGCTGCTGGAACGTGGCCGCTCATGTCGGGTCATGGTCGCTCGATCAGGGTAGAATCGCCCTCATTCTAACGGCTCCAAGTGACATGCACATTCATATTCTGGGTATCTGCGGAACTTTCATGGGCGGACTGGCCCAACTCGCGGTCGCCACCGGCCATCGGGTCACCGGCTGCGACGCCAACGTCTATCCGCCGATGAGCGACCAGTTGCGCGACGCAGGCGTCGAGCTGATCGAGGGTTTCGAGCCTGACCAGCTGGCGCTGAAGCCGGACATGTTCGTCGTCGGCAATGCCATTTCGCGTGGCAACCCGTTGCTCGAAGCCATTCTCGACCAAGGCCTGGCCTACGTTTCCGGACCGCAGTGGCTGGCCGAACATGTCTTGCAGGGGCGTTGGGTGCTTGGTGTCGCCGGCACCCACGGCAAGACGACGACGGCCTCGATGCTGGCCTGGATTCTGGAAGACGCCAACATGGCGCCGGGCTTCCTGATCGGCGGCGTGCCGCTCAATTTCGGCGTTTCCGCCCGGCTGGGCGACACACCCTTCTTCGTCATCGAAGCCGATGAATACGACACCGCCTTTTGCGACAAGCGTTCCAAGTTCGTCCATTACCGCCCGCGCACTGTCGTGCTGAACAATCTCGAGTTCGATCATGCAGACATTTTCAGCGATTTGGCAGCCATCGAAACGCAATTTCATCATCTGGTCCGGACGCTGCCGACCAATGGCCTGATCGTTTCCAATGCCGTCGAGGCCAGTCTGGAGCGCGTGCTGGCGCGCGGCTGCTGGACGCCGGTCGAGCGCTTCAACGATCCGGCCGGTTATCGGGTGACGGGAGACGATGCCCGGGGCGAACTGTCGCTGTTCGGTCCCGAGNGACGAATCGGCCGCAGCGTCTGGCAACTTTCCGGCGACCATAACCGCGCCAATGCCTGCGCCGCGCTGCTCGCCGCCCGCCACGTAGGCGTCTCGCTCCAGCATGGACTGGACGCCCTCTCGCGTTTCATCAACGTCAAGCGGCGCATGGAGGTGCGGGGCGAGGTGCGGGGGTGACGGTTTGACGATTTCGCGCATCATCCGACGGCCATCGCCACCACGGTGGCCGGCTTGCGCCGCAAGGTCGGCAACGCCCGCATTCTGGCCGTGCTTGAGCCACGCTCGAACACCATGAAGCTGGGCACGATGAAGTCACAACTGCCGGATAGCCTGCGCGAAGTCGATGCCGCATTCTGCTTTGCCGGCAACCTCGGCTGGGATGCGCGCGAGGCACTGGCGCCGATGGGGCAGCGTGCCGTGGTCGAGGAAGATCTTGCGCGCCTGGTCGACCAGATTGTCATCGCCGCACAGCCGGGTGACCATATCCTGGTGATGAGCAATGGCGGTTTTGGCGGCATTCACGGCAAGTTACTGGCGGGGCTTTCAGAGTAGGACGCTGCCCGGCCCGGAGTCGCCTGTTGCGGTCGACCCCGAAAAAGGGCCAAAAATGAAAATGGCTCCGGAGGCCAGGCCGCCAGCGCCATTTTCTGGCTGCAGTTCGCTGTAATCAGCGCTCCATCGACTCCACGACCGCCAGGGCGGTCATATTGACCAAGCGACGCACGGTCGCCGTCGAGGTCATCACATGCACCGGCTTGGCAACGCCGAGCAAGATGGGGCCGATGGTTACNCCTTCGCCAGCCGTCATCTTGATCAGGTTGTAGCTGATATTTGCGGCATCGATATTGGGCATGATCAGCAGGTTGGCCTCGCCCTTGAGCGGCGAATCCGGGTTGGCTTCGCGCCGGATGTCCTCGCTCAGTGCCGAATCTCCATGCATTTCACCATCGACCTCCAACTCGCCGGCCGACATGGCACCCACCAGACCCGCGGCAACCGCCATCTTGCGTGCGGACTCGGAATTGCTGGAGCCGAAGTTGGAATGCGACAGCAGCGCGATCTTTGGGTGTGAACCGAAGCGCTTGACTTGCTCAGCCGCCATCAGGGTCATCTCGGCGATCTCTTGCGCGCCCGGATTTTCGTTGACGTGCGTATCACAGAGGAATAGCGAACGCCCCGGCAGCATCAGGTAGTTCATCGCCGCCAGCGTGTTCACACCATGGCGCTTGCCGATGATGTTCTGGATGACGCCGAGATGGTGGCTGTACTGGCCGGTCATGCCGCAAATCAGGCCGTCGGCGTAACCGAGTTTGAGCAGCATGGCGCCGATCACCGTCGGCTTGCGGTGCAGGGCATCCTTGGCGATGCCCGGCGTCACGCCGCGCCGCACCATCAGCTTGTGGTAGGCCTGCCAGCATTCGCGGTAGCGCTCGTCGGAATCGGGATTGACGACGTCGAAATCGACACCCGGCTTGATGCGAAGCTTGGCCTTCTCNAGACGGCGCTCGATGATGTCCGGCCGGCCGATGAGGATGGGACGCGCGAATTTTTCTTCGATCACGACTTGAACGGCACGCAACACGCGCTCTTCTTCCCCTTCCGCAAATATGATGCGCTTGCCCTTGGCCTGTCGCGCAGCCTGGAAAATGGCCCGCATGCCGACACCGGTGTGATAGACGAATTCGGAGAGCTTGGCGCGGTAGGCTGCCCAGTCGGTGATCGGGCGCGTTGCGACACCGGAGTCCATCGCCGCCTTGGCGACGGCCGGGGCGATCTTGACAATCAGGCGCGGATCGAAGGGTTTAGGAATCAGGTATTCCGGGCCGAAGGAAAGCACATGCCCGGGNTAGGCCATCGCCACTTCGTCGGTCACTTCGGCCTCGGCAAGTTCAGCGATGGCGCGCACGGAAGCCATCTTCATTTCTTCGGTAATGCGCGTGGCGCCGACATCCAGCGCGCCACGGAAGATGAACGGGAAACAGAGTACGTTGTTGACCTGGTTCACGTAGTCGGAGCGGCCGGTGGCGATGATCGCCTCCGGGCAAACCTCCTTGACCAGCTCCGGCATGATTTCCGGCGTCGGATTGGCCAGCGCGAAGATCATCGGCTTGGCCGCCATGGTCTTGACCATCTCCTGCTTGACCACACCGGCGGTGGACAGCCCGAGGAAGACATCGGCACCGACCATGGCGTCGGCCAGGGTGCGCTTCTCGGTTTCCTGGGCGTAGCGGGCCTTGGTTTCGTCCATGCCGCCGGGGCGACCGACGTAAATGACGCCCTTGGAATCGCAAACGGTAATGTTTTCGCGCTTGACGCCAAGATCGCACCAGAGGTTAAGNACGGAAATCGCCGCGGCNACGCCCGAGCAGACGACCTTGATCTCTTCGATCTTCTTGTCGACCACTTTCAGGCCATTGAGCATGGCGGCTGCAGAAATGATCGCGGTGCCGTGCTGATCGTCGTGGAACACCGGAATGCTCATCCGCTCCTTGAGCTTCTGTTCGATGTAGAAACACTCGGGCGCCTTGATGTCTTCAAGGTTGATGCCGCCCAGCGTCGGCTCCAGCGCAGCGATCATGTCGATCAATTTGTCCGGATCGTTTTCGGCAAGCTCGATGTCGAAAACATCGATGCCGGCGAATTTCTTGAACAAGCAGCCCTTGCCTTCCATTACCGGCTTGGAAGCCAGCGGGCCGATATTGCCCAGACCGAGCACGGCGGTTCCGTTGGTGATGACGCCGACAAGATTGGCCCGCGAGGTGTATTCGGCTGCGGTGGCTGGATCTTCGACAATGGCATCGCAGGCAGCGGCCACGCCCGGGGAATAGGCCAGCGCCAGATCGCGCTGGTTGGTCAGGCCNTTGGTCGGGCGGACGGAAATCTTGCCGGGNGTCGGCCAGCGATGGTATTCGAGTGCGGCTTCGCGCAGATCCTTTTCCACGAAATCTCCTCTGGTTTTCTGTGTTGGGGAAACCCTGTAGGTTACCCCAAAGGCTGATTCGCTGGAAGTATAATTATGAATTACGAGTCAGAAGCGGCGCGAAAAGGTCAGGCGGACGGTGCGTGGCTCGGCTGGATGGATGTGGCGGTCGAATACCGGAGAGATTTCGTTGGGCAGTTGTGAGCCATACCAATATTCGATGTCGTTGACCTGGCTATCGAACAGATTGAATACGTCGAGCGTCAGCTGCGTCCGCGCGTCGATGCGATAGCCTGCACGCAGATTGGTCAGCGCCGAGGACTGCGAACGAACCGAATTGTCCTCAATCAGGGGACGCGGCCCGAAATAGCGGAAGCGCAGTGCGCCGAACCACGGACCCAGGCTATCGACGGTGACCCCGATATTGGCCGTCGTCTCGACGGCACCCGGAATGTAGTCACCTTCCGGGGCGGGCTCGCTGAAGCGGGCATGCGACCAGGTGAGATCGGCGTCGAAGGCCAGCCAGGCATTGACGGCGTAGTAATTGGTCCATTCAACCCCATAACGGCGCGACGGGCGCGATGGCTCGGTCGTGCCCGCATCGCCGACGAAAAGCAGTTCGGAACCCATGTTCAGCTGCCAGAGCGCCAGGGTCGTCTGCCAGCCAGGCAGCGGTTCGCTGCGCAAGCCTGCCTCGTAGCCGGTGGTTCGCACCAGTGGCGAGACTGGAGCGACCGGCGTCGTGCCGTCTGTCGGATCGACGCGGATGGTCGTGCCGCGCNNGTCGTTGGAATGAAAGCCCTGGCCGTAGTTGAGATAGAACTCCGTACGCTGCCACGGGCCGAAAATCAATGCCAGCTTCGGCGTCACCATCTGGTCGCCTGCCTTGCCCGAATTGGCCGGCAGATTGGCGTCGACCGTGAAGTCGTAGGCATCGCCACGCACGCCGATCTGCGAGCGGAACCAGTCGCTCCAGCGTGTCTCGTTCTGCGCCCACAAGGACAGATTGCGCTGGGTGACGACGTCCTCGCGCACCGTGCTCCAGGTCGCACGGCGCTGGGTGTTGTACAACCCGACCGGATTGATGTGATCGATACGGCCATCGACACCGAACGAATTGGCCACCTCGAAGCCGCCCCAGCGGTCGTAAAGCGTGTGCGCCGCCGAGAAACCAGCGGCATGGCGCCGCTCGCCCTGCTTGAACTGATCGCCGGTATCGCAGGTGCCGGTCGCCGCGTAGTCGTTCAGGCAATACTGGAAGTTGGACCACAGGTCGAGGCTGGAGCGTAGCCACCAGGCACTGGCCGTCGTCTGNGCTTTTGCGCCGCGCCGCGCNCATTCGGCGGACAGGCTGTAGCGCGAGGTTTCGCCACCGGTGCTGTCATCGAGCGTGCCATAGCGGCCGACCAGACCACTGTCGATGGCGCGCTGGGCGATCTGGTCGGTCGACGTCCATTGGCCGCGATAAGCCATGCCGGTGACGGCGAAGCCATTCTCTCGCGTGCCCTGGCTGTAGCGCAGCACGCCGTTCTGCTTGCGGTAGTCCTCCGGCACCTCNCACGGGCCGTCGTTGTGGAAGAGTTCAAGTGCGTATAGCAGGTTGCCATCCGCGACAGCCGGCGAACCGGCCAGCAGGGCGCGTGCGTAACCGTTCTGGCCGGCGGTGAGGCTGGCCAGCGTGCCGTCCAGCCGGCGCAGGTAATCGATGCGGGCGACGCCGACCGAGGAGAAATCGCCCTCGTCGGCGAAATATGGCCCNTTGCGGAAACGGATGCGGTCGACCAGTTCTGGAATCAGGAAATTCAGGTCGGTGTAGCCCTGCCCGTGGGCGTGGGTCGGCATGTTGACGGGCACGCCGGCCACCCACGTCGCGAAGTCGGTCCCGTGATCGAGGTTGAAGCCACGCAGAAAATACTGGTTCGCCTTGCCGTCCCCGGCGTGCTGGGTAACGATCAGGCCAGGCACCATCTCCAGTGCCTCGGCCGGCCGTACCAGTGGCACGGTGGCAAGCCGCTGNCCGGAAACGACCCCTTCACTNCCGGAAACCGCCAATCCCTCAAGATTTTCCGCCCGGGCGCGCACCTCAACCGCCGAGAGGTAGAGACTNTCCTCCGCCGTAACCGGCATGGCGAGCAGGGACAAATAGGAAATTAATAATAATTTTCTTATCGCCATCGCAAAAAAATCCGGCAGCCCCAATAAATGGATCAAACCGGCACGGAGCGCCTGGTCAAACGCACGGCTACGAGATAGCTGGCGGCGATCACGCCGACCAGGACGAAACCGAACGCCAGTTCCTTACCTTCGCTCCAGGCGTCGATCGTAAACGACAGCATCTTGGCCAGCCCGAATGCGGCGACCAGCAGGCTGATACCGGCAACGACCAGCCCCATGACCCGCGAGGCAAGTAGCGCAACCTGGTCGGCACGGGCGATCAGGCGAGCGATCCACAGGCCGTTGATGCCATCGGTCAGCAGCATGCCGAGCGTGAACAGCAAGGCGAGCACGAGCGCATGTTGCCAGCCGCCGAAACGCGTTGCCGTGAGCNNGAAGAATGCCGCCTGCGACAGCGTGTCGAACGACAGTGCGAAGACCGCACCGACCAGCGCGACCAGCGCCGGATGCGACACATGGCGCAGGCGACCGAGCAGGCTTCCCTTGAGCCCGATCGGCTGGACCATCTGATCGGGGCCNGCCCGCAAAACGGCAGCCAGGTTGAGGCTGCCCAGAGCAATCAGAAAGGCAATGGAAATCAGCGAACCGAGCGTGCCAAACCATATCGGCACCTCNCACTGCCCGGCGACGGCCGAAACACCGAGCGCGATGGCCATCACCACCGCACCATGGCCCAAGGAAAANAGGGTACCGCAATAACGCGCCAGCCGCGGATTGTGGCGGCTGTTGTAGCGGGTCAGGCCGTCGATGGTAGCCAGATGGTCTGCGTCGAAGCCATGCTTCATGCCGAGCACAAAGGTCAGTAGCAAGAGCGACAGCCAGTCGGCCGGAAGCGGTTCCACGAAATTCGTATGAAAAATAAATAGTCAATCTTACGCCGAGAATGCCGCAAGACTTCCGGCATGTCCATACGCAACTTTGCGCAGCTAGCGAGCAGGACGATAGTGAATGTGCGGAGCACCGCCGTCGCCATGCGTATGGCGATGTTCGGGCTCGATGGCGATCACGTTGAGTTGTCCGTGGCGCACNCCGGATTCCGCCATCAGGCCCTCGGCGAAGCGCCGCACCGCCGCCGTCGGCCCGCGCAGGACGACCGATTCGAGGCAGTTCTCGTGGTCGAGATGAACATGCGTTGCCGCCACCGTCAGGTCGTGGTGTTCGTGCTGGCGCCCGGTGATGCGTTCAGCCAGTTCACGCTCGTGGTGGTTATAGACATAGGAAAGGTTGGCGACGCAATGCCCGGTCGGCGCCGCCCGCTGGCGGTCGCCCTCGATGGCGCCGCGGATCAGGTCGCGCACGGCTTCCGAGCGGTTGCTGTAGCCACGCGCCGCGATCAGTTGGTCGAACTGGGTGGCCAGCGTGGCGTCNGAAATGGTGAAACGGTCCATGGCTACCTCCCGGAGCTTCAATAATGATGAATTCTTGCATACCGATCGGGTTTTTGCCCTCTCGCGAAAATCCTGAAGCGTTGCCTGCCGGGAATAACGCCGTTTATGCTCGCATTCCGCATAAACGTATAACTTTCGCGCTATTTTTGTGCGACGACTCTTGATTACGATGTAGCAAAACGAACTAGTCACTCAGGGGTAAGGGGATGCAACAACGTAAACAGGCCGACTCACGCCATCCGGCGCCAGTCGTGACGAATCGCCCGGAATTTACCGCCGCGGTACGCTACCGCAATGGCGGGCGGGAGCTTTTCCGGGTCCGCAACGCCGTCGATATGAAGGACGCCCGCGCCGTCGTCCTGGCTGAACTTGACGACGTCCAGTCCATCATGATCGCGCTGCGCGACTGATTCGATTCAGCAAATACGCGGCAACTGGTCGCCGGTCAGCCAATCGACAATCCTTTTGCCACCAAAAACAGTAATCATCTGCACGAAACGCTGCGGGTCAGGATGAACCGCGCCGATGATTGCGGCGNNTGTTCCCAATGGATGGTTGCGCATCGCTGCTAACGCATTTACGGCATCCTTTTGCGCGCAGATCGCCACAAGTTTGCCTTCGTTGGCGACATAAAGCGGATCCAGACCCAGGAATTCACAAGCCGCGGCAACCGGCGGACTGATGGGCAGGGCTTCTTCCTGCAGCATCATGCCGACACCGGATTGCCTGGCAATTTCATTCAGCGTCGTCGCCAGCCCGCCACGCGTGGGATCACGCAGCACGTGAATGTCCGCGCCGCTCGCCAACAGTTCTGCGACCAGGCCATGCAGCGCCGCCGTATCCGAAACGATGGGCGAGTCGAAGCCAAGGTTTTCACGCCCGGCCATGATCGCCATGCCGTGATCGCCGAGCGTGCCGGAAACCAGAATCGCGTCGCCCGGCTGGGCCAGGCTACCGGACAGATCACGCCCCGGCGCAAGGATGCCGACACCGGTCGTCGTGATGAACACACCGTCGCCCTTGCCGCGCTCGACCACCTTGGTGTCGCCGGTGACGATGGGCACCCCGGCGTCGCGTGCCGCTTTCGCCATGCTGGCGACGATGCGCGCCAGGTCAGCCAACGGCAAGCCCTCTTCAAGGATGAAGGCTGCGGATAGCCACAGNGGTTGCGCCCCCATGACGGCCACGTCGTTGATCGTACCATGCACCGCCAGACAGCCAATGTCACCACCGGGAAAGAAGAGCGGCGAAACGACGTGGCTGTCGGTCGCCATGACCAGCCGACCAGCACCCGGCGCCGGCAGCACCGCGCCGTCGTCGCCCTGGGCCAGCCATTCGTTGCCGAGATGGCGGGCGAAGAGTTCGTCGATCAACTGCGCCATCGCCCGACCACCGGCGCCATGCGCCATATCGACACGGCCATTTTAGGTCGAGCGGCCGCAGGTAATTCTTGCGTGGCTCAGACATCCCTATAGCGCCCATAAGTGTAGTGCGCAGCACAGGCGCCTTCGGAGGAAACCATGCACGAACCGACCGGGTTTTCCGGGGTGCAGACCGTGCCGAACAACTTGCATTCCTGCGGCCGTTTGACGCCGCGCAAGATCTCGCCGCAATCGCAGCCCTTGTGGTCGGCGACGGGCTGGTAAGCCAGCGCAAAGCGCCGCTCGGCATCGAACTCGACAAATTCGGCGCGAATCTTCCGCGCTGANAAGGGCAGNGTGCCCAGGCCGCGCCACTCGAAGCTTTCCCGCAATTCGAAGACTTCCTCCATCAACGCCTGCGCCTTGCGGTTGCCGTCGCGGTCGACGGCCCGCACGAACTCGTTTTCGACTTCGGCCCGCCCTTCGTTGACCTGGCGGATCAGCATGCGGATCGCTTGCAACACGTCGAGCGGCTCGAAACCGGCAATCACCACCGGCTTGCGATACTGAAGTGCGAACGGCTCATAGGGCCGGCTGCCGATGATGGTCGACACATGGGCCGGGCCAACGAAGCCGTCGAGATGCAGCTGCTGGTCGGCACCTTCCATGATGCTGGCGATGGCTGGCGGCGTCAGCACGTGACAACAAAGCACGGAAAAATTTTTCAAGCCGAGTGCGGCGGCCTGCTTGATGGCAGCCGCCGTCGGCGGCGTCGTCGTCTCGAAGCCGATGGCGAAGAAGACGACCTGTTTGTCCGGATGTCGCTGCGCCAGCGTCACCGCATCGGCGCAGGAATAGATCATGCGAATGTCGCCGCCACGCGCTTTNGCCTTCAACAGCGACAAGCCATCCGAGGCCGGCACGCGCAGGCAGTCGCCGTAGGTGCACAAGATCACGCCATGTTCCAGCGCCAGACGGATCGCCTGATCGACGCGGCCGATGGGCAGCACGCAGACCGGGCAGCCGGGACCGTGGATCATGCGGACGTTTTCCGGCAACAGGTCGGTAACGCCGTAGCGCGAAATGGCATGGGTGTGGCCACCGCAGAATTCCATGAAATGGTAGCGGCGGGCCGGGTTCACTTCGCGGGCGATGGCAGCGGACAGCTTGCGCGCCACCTCGCCATCGCGGAATTCATCGATGTATTTCATCAGTGCCGCGTCAAATCGCCATCCAGTTGGCCAAGTTCGGCGAAAAGCGCCAAGGTATTGGCGGCTTCTTCCGGATCGAGCTTGTTCAGCGCGTAGCCGACATGGACGATCACGTAGTCGCCGACCGCCACGTGATCGACCAGCGCCAGCGAAATTTCCTTGCGCACACCGGCCAGATCGACCACCGCGTTGTCGCCTTCGCGCAGCTCAACGACTTGCGCGGGAATTGCCAGACACATCTACTTCTCCTTGAACATCCGTCGCGCCACCCAGCCTTGGCCAAGCGCCAGACCGCCATCGTTGGGTGGCGCCTGACGCGCTTCGAGCAGAACCAGTCCCGCGCTTTCAAAATGCGCGCAGCGCGACATCAGCACGGCATTCATCGCACAGCCGCCGCCAACCGCGATTTTGCCCCTTTTTGCCGTCNNGACCGCAACCAACACCCATTCTGCCAGCCCGGCGGCCAGTGTGGCATGGAATAGCGCGGCACCGTAAGCCGCATCGGCACAGTCGAGCAGGGCGGGCACCAAGGGCGACAAATCGAGCACGCCATGCTGAATGCGCCAGCCGCCAGCCAGCGCCGGCACTGGCGCGTAACCTGCCGCCAACCCCTCCAGTTCCATCGCCGCCTGTCCCTCGTAACGCGCCTCGGCGCGCAAAAGGATGCCGGCCGCCGCATCGAACCAGCGCCCGAGGCTGGAGGTCGGCGGGCAGCGCAGATCGCGGGCGAGCATGGTCAACAACGGGCCGGCATCGCGTTCGGGGTAAGTATCCTTTAGCCAGGCGCCAATGCGGTAGCCAAGGCCCGCACCGTGCAGAGCCGACACCGCCATGCGCCACGGTTCGCGGGCGGCCCGCTCGCCGCCGGGCAATCTGAGCGGCAGCAAATGGCCACGTCTTGCGCACAACGCGCCATCAACGTACAGCAATTCGCCACCCCATAGCCCGCCATCCGGCCCGAGGCCGACGCCATCGATGGCCAGCCCGATAATCGGCGCGTTGATCGCATGTTCGGCACAGATCGCCGCAATATGAGCATGATGGTGACCAACTGCCAGCGCCGGAACGTCCAGTTCCCCNGCCAGCCGCAAGGCGAGATGGGTGGACGCGAAGTCCGGATGCAGGTCATGTGCGACCAGATCCGGCCGCACATCGAGAATGGCCAGCAGATGCGCCACCGTTTCTTCGAGAAAGCCAATCGCCGCCGCATTGTCGAGGCCGCCGATGTGTTGCGAGAGAAAAGCCTCGCGACCTTTCAGGACGGAAACCGTGTTNTTCAGGTAGCCGCCGAGCGCCAACACCGTCGGCCCATCGTCAGCGAGCGGAATCGGCAGCGGCACGTAGCCACGGGCACGGCGAATGAAAGCCAGGCCGGCACGCAGCACCGAGTCATCGCAGCGGATAACGATGTCGCGGTCGTGCATCAGGAAGGCATCCGCGATGCCGGACAGACGTTCGCAGGCTTCGTCGTTGGCTATCACCAGCGGCTCGCCATGCGGGTTGGCGCTGGTCATCACCAGCAACATTTGGCTTGGGTCGGCCAGCCAGCCGGTGCCGACCGGGTGGTCGGCAGCTTCGTGCCAGAGCAACAGGTGCAGCGGTGTCGCCGGCAACATCACCCCCAGCCAGGCAAGGCCGGGCGCGATGCCGGGCAGTTCGCGCTCGCCCTTGGGGCAGAGGACGATAGGCGCGGCGGCGCTTTTCAGCAGCGCGGCTTCCGCCTCGCCGATCCGCGCATATTCGCGCAGCGACTCGGCGTTCAGCGCCATCACGGCGAAGGGTTTTCCNTCGCGCTGCTTGCGCTGGCGCAATTCGGCGACTGCTTCTGCATTGCGCGCATCGCAGGCGAGATGGAAGCCGCCCAGCCCCTTGATCGCGACGATTTTGCCCGCCCGCAGCAGGCGCAGGGTTTCGACCAACGGGTCACCGCCAGCGCCTGTCCTGGCATCCAGTAATTGCAATCGCGGGCCGCAGTCCGGGCAACAGGTGGTTTCGGCATGAAAACGCCGGTCGACCGGAGCCGTATATTCGGTCTGGCAAAGCGAACAAAGCGGAAAAGCGGCGAGACTGGTCTGCACGCGGTCGTAGGGAATGCGCCGGCTGACGGTGTAGCGAGGGCCGCAGTGCGTGCAGGTCGTGAAGGCGTAACGCCAGCGGCGGTTGGCGGGATCGCAGATATCGGCAATGCAATCGGGACAGAGCGCTGCATCCGGGCCAATGGCGGTGGCAACGGTCCCCTCGACGCTTTCCAGAATTGCGAATCCAACGCCCGCCACCTCGGCAGGCGCGCTTTCGATGGCATCGATACGTGCCAGACGCGGTGCCTCGTTCGCAAGGCGGGCCATGAATTCGGGCACTTTTTCGCCGTCGACCGCAACCGTCACCCCGGCACCATCGTTGNNCACCCAGCCAATCAGGCCTAGTTCGTTGGCCAGCCGCCAGACGTAGGGCCGAAAGCCGACGCCCTGAACCAGGCCGCGAATGCGGAAGAGGTGGCCATTCAACTACCTTTTCCTTCATTGAAGTTAGCAAACCGAGCGCAACGCCGAGTAGCAAGCTGGGCAAAGTCAAAATGCTGCACCCATGAATGCGCCAACCGGATTGAGGAATGGCCCAAAGAGCCAATAATGCCAAAGCCAGTCGAAGTCCTTCATGAATGGCACCACAAGGCTACCTAGCAACGCCATAACCCCATGCCAATCAGCAAGGTCAGCCAAGCGATACAAGCGCCCGCAAACACCGATGTTGAATAGCCCTCGCAGGAAAAGTTCGGCGCCAACCAAACCACAAGGCGATCCGCACTCACGGCAACAATGCAACACAGAGGAAGCCCGCTAGCCAGCCGAACAAGAAGAAACCCGGCAAGGCGGCTAGAACCGCGCCACCTACAAACAAATTTTGGCCAAATGTTGGTCGCATCATGCGCAGGCCTGCGTTACTTCGCAGTCAACTGCCGTTCCAGTTCGGCGATGCGCGCCTTGAGCGCGTCGACAGTCGTCGAGCGTTTGCCGCGCTGCGCTTCCAGCCCGACTCGATCCAGGAAACCCAGCCCGACAAGCCTTCGCCGCTGCTGGCCGACACGCGGAGGATGGTCAGGTCATGATTGACCCGCCGCGCGTTGGCTTCGGCCAGGTCGGCGTCGAAGTCGAGGTAGGGCAGCAGATCGCATTTGTTGAGCAGCATGACGTCGGCGGCGCGGAACATGTCCGGGTACTTGAGCGGCTTGTCTCGCCCTCGGTGACCGACAGGATGGCGACCTTGTGGTGTTCGCCAGGTCGAAGGCCGCCGGGCAGACGAGGTTGCCGACGTTTTCGATCAGGAACAGCGACTCGTCTGCAGGTTGCAGGCGTTCCAGTGCATGGCCGACCATGTGGCCGTCCAGGTGGCAGCCCTTGCCGGTGTTGATCTGCAAGGCCGGTACGCCGGTCGCGCGGATGCGTTCGGCGTCGTTGGAAGTCTGCTGGTCGCCCTCGACGACGCTGATCGCCACCTTGTCCTTGAGCAATTCGATGGTTCTGACCAGCAAGGTGGTCTTGCCAGCGCCGGGGCCGGAAACGAGATTGAGCGCGAAGATGCCACGTTCGTCGAAATAGCGTCGGTTTTCGGCGGCATAGGCGTCATTTTTGGCGAGGATATCCTGCTCGATCTGCACCATGCGCGACTGGCTCATGCCCGGCACATGGGCACGGGCCGGGCCGGCACCGAAATCGAGATCGCCGCCGACACCGTGTTCGTGATGGTGGTGCGCATGCTCATGGGCATGTTCGTGTGCGTGGCTGTGCACCGTGCCGTCCGCATGCGCATGCGCCGTTCCCTCGATCCGCGTTTCACCCTCGCCGCAACCGCAAACTGTACATTGCCTGACTCCTATTCGACTTGACCCGACTCGATTTCGATTTCGCGAACCCGCATTTCCGTTCCGGCGGTCGTTTCCAGACGGTGGCTGCCGCAATCCGGGCAAACGCCGAACAGGGATTCCATCGCCACCGTACGCCCGCATTCCTGGCAAACACCCGCCCCGGTGTTTCGACGATCACCAGCCGCGCCGCGCTGGCCGGCCCGCCTGCGGCAACCGCCGCGAAGCAGAATTCCAGCGCCGATACTTCGACCGACGCGAGTTGCCCGATCTCCAGCACGATGGTCTTCACGCGCAGCGCCTGTTCGCGCCGGGCTGTTTCCTCGACAAGCTGAAGGATGCCTTCGGCCAGTGACATTTCGTGCATCGCGCGTCCACTTCCCGCAACATGCCGTTCGCCTGTGCCGGCGCCCGACATTTGGTTGATCCGGACATTTTAGCGATAGTCCATAATGACGATGAAGCTATCTTTGCCGAGCCACCATGCCTTTTTGCCCCCGCCCCGATGACAACTCTCCACCCCGCAGGCCGCCGCCATGTGCCGGCCCTCTGCATCGTCGTCGCTCTGCTGGCGAGCGGTGGTTTGGCGCTGGCCACCAGCGACCCGGTCGGCGAAGCGGTGGCGGTGCCCGCAACGCCGCTGCCGCAGCAGGATGCCGAGCTGCGCGAGGCGCTGGTTACCGCGAACTGGGCGGCAACCCGGCCTGGCAANAACCCCTGCCGCCGATTCCGGACAGCAAATTGACCNCCGGGCAGCCGTACTCCGGCATCGCGTTGCTGGTTCAGCGCCTGGCGCTGCTCGGCGACCTGCCCGCAGGAACCACATCGCCACCACGTTACGACGGCAAGGTCGTCGATGGCATCAAGTCGTTTCAGGAACGGCATGGCCTGACGCCGGACGGCGTGATCGGCAAGGCCACGCTCGAGCAGCTCAACGTCGCCNCCGAAGCCCGCGTCCGCCAGCTCGAACTGGCGCTGGAGCGGCTGCGCTCGACACCGCTGCCGGATGCGCCGCGCGCCATCGTCGTCAACGTGCCCGAATTCCGCCTGCGCGCCTACCAGATCAGCGACGGCAAGGCCGAGGTCAAGGCGGCGATGAACGTCATTGTCGGCAACGCGCAGAAAACGCGCACGCCGCTCTTCGAAGCCGAGATGCAGTACATCGAATTCAGCCCTTACTGGAACGTGCCGCCGTCGATCGCCAAGGGTGAAACGCTGCCCAAGCTGCGCCGCGACCCAGCCTATTTCGACCAGCAGNGGTTCGAGTTCGTCGGCAGCGACGGGCGCGTGGTCGGCAGTTTTTCCGAGGCCAATCTCGATGCCGTGCAACGCGGCCAGATGCGCATCCGCCAGCGGCCGGGTGCCNAAAACGCGCTGGGCGACATCAAGTTCGTCTTCCCCAACCCGGACAACATCTACCTGCATCACACGCCAACGCCGAACCTGTTCAAGAAAGACCGACGCGATTTCAGCCACGGCTGCATTCGTGTCGAAGAACCCGTCGAACTGGCCAAATTCGTCCTCGCCGACGAACCCGAATGGACGGAAGAGCGCATCGTCCAGGCGATGACCAGGGGCCGCTCGGCCACCCTGCGCCTGCGCGAGCCCTTCCCGGTCATCATCACCTACACGACCGCCGCCGTCCGCGACGGGCGCGTGCATNTCTTCCCGGACATCTACGGACAGGACAAGCCGCCCGAAGAAACCCCGCATCAGCGCCCCGTCGCCTTGCAGTCTTCCAATACGGCAACAATAGGCGCAAAATCAAAAGATTAGATTTTGG
Organism: Dechloromonas sp.; assembly: GCA_013363835.1. Taxonomy (GTDB): domain Bacteria; phylum Pseudomonadota; class Gammaproteobacteria; order Burkholderiales; family Rhodocyclaceae; genus Azonexus. Next base: position 3,139,192 of record CP054864.1, on the reverse strand, counting down.
CTGGATCCGTCATGCCCAATTCTCACAAGCACTCGCGCCGCCTCTTTTTGAGCCGTGCGGCACGTCTGGCGCTGGTCGGCGCCGTCCTGCCGGTCACCCGTCCGGCGCTCGCCGCGCTGCCCAATGCCCGCACCCTGGACTTCGACCACACCCACACCGGCGAGCGTCTGTCCGTCGTCTTCGCCGTCGGCAATCACTACGTTCCGGACGCGCTGGCCACCCTCAACCATTTCCTGCGCGACCATTATTCGGGCGAAGTCGGCAAGATCGATCCCCAACTGTTCGAGTTGCTCTACAAAACGCGCCAGGAACTCGGCAGCGATCAGGCCTTCCAGGTCATTTCCGGCTACCGCTGCGCCACCACCAATTCCCGCCTGCGCAACTCCCGGGGCGGTGGCGTCGCCCGCCAGAGCCTGCACATGCACGGCCAGGCCATCGATGTGCGCATTCCCGGCATTCCGCTGTCCGACCTGCGCGATGCCGCCATGTCGCAGCAGGGCGGTGGCGTCGGCTTCTATCCGCGCGACAAGTTCGTGCATGTCGACACCGGCAAGGTGCGCTACTGGTAAGCGCCACGGAATTTGCCCTTTTTCGGGGTCGACCGCAACAGGGGGCTCTAGCCGCCGTTTTCTGCCCCGATTTGTTTGATGATCGTCAATCTGCCGGTACTGCGCGTTCATAATTTGCGCCTGATTTCTTTCGGTTTTTCCCTGATGCTTGAAGCTGACAATCTGGAATGCGTGCGCGGCGAGCGCCGCCTGTTCGCAGGCCTCGGCTTTCGGCTGGAANGCGGGGAACTCTTGAACCTGCAAGGCAGGAACGGCTCCGGCAAGACCAGCCTGCTGCGCATGCTGATCGGCCTGTTGCCGCCGGAAGCCGGCGAAATTCGCTGGAAGGGCGAATCGATCAAGGCGCTGGGCGAAGAGTTTCGCGCCGATCTCTGCTATCTCGGCCACCTGAACGCCATCAAGGAAGAGCTGACGCCGCTGGAAAACCTGCTGGCTGCTGCCCGGCTCGCCGATGAAGACCTGTCCGAGGACGAGGCACTAGACGCGCTGGAGCAGGTCGGCCTCGCCGGACGCGAGGATCTCGCCTGCAAATATCTCTCGCAAGGGCAGAAGCGCCGCGTCGCGCTGGCCCGGCTGGTCAAGGAAAAGCGCCCCCTGTGGATACTCGACGAACCCTTCGTCGCCCTCGACGTGGCTGCGGTCGACTGGCTGGCAGGCATCATTTCCGGCCACCTGCAACGCGGCGGCCTGGCGGTGATGACCACGCACCAGCAGGTGAACATCCCGGCCGGTACCGTTCGCGAACTGCGGCTCAGCTGATGGATAGCCGCTGATGTTCAGAATCATCGCTGCGGTCATCGGCCGCGATCTCAAACTGGCCATGCGGCGCCAGGCCGACATCGTTTCGGCGCTGTTCTTCTTCATCATCGTCGTCAGCCTCTTTCCGCTCGGCGTCGGGCCGGAACCCGACCTCCTGCGCAAGCTGGCGCCCGGCGTGCTGTGGGTCGCCGCCCTGCTCGCCACCATGCTGTCGCTGCCCCGGCTGTTCGCCGACGACCATCGCGACGGCACGCTGGAACAACTGGCACTGGCGCCGCATCCGCTCGGGCTGGTCGTTACCGGCAAAGTGATCGCTCACTGGCTGGTTTCCGGCCTGCCGCTGGCGCTGATCGCGCCGGTGCTCGGCGTCCAGTTCGATCTCTCCGCCGATGCGTTGATCGTCCTCACCTTCGCCATCCTGCTCGGCACCCCGGCGCTGTCCGGCATCGGCGCCATCGGCGCGGCGCTGACGCTGGGCCTGCGGGGCGGCGGCGTGCTGCTCTCGCTGCTGGTACTGCCGTTATATATTCCGGTGCTAATATTCGGCGCTGGCGCAGTGGATGCGACGGTGACCGGGCTCGGGGGAAGGTCATCTTTCCCTGCTCGCCGCCATCACTTTTGCCTCACTCGGCTTCGCCCCTGGGCGTCGGCCGCCGCCTTGAAGATCGCCCTCGAATGACCGACCGCTTCAATCTCTACCGCTTCGCCTCGCCGGCCACCTTCTACCCGCTGGCCGGGACGCTGATTCCCTATTTCGCTGCCGTCTCGGTCGTTTTCGGCCTCGCCGGTCTGTGGCTCGGCATGCTGGTCGCGCCGACCGACTTCCAGCAGGGCGAGGGCTACCGCATCATCTTCATCCATGTGCCGGCCTCCTGGATGTCGATGTTCATCTATCTGGTCATGGCCTTCTGGGCCGCCATCGGACTGGCCTTCAACACCCGTCTGTCGGGCATGATGGCCCAGGCATTGGCGCCGACCGGCGCGCTGATGGCTTTCCTCTCGCTGTGGACCGGCGCCCTGTGGGGCAAGCCGATGTGGGGCGCGTGGTGGGTATGGGATGCGCGACTGACGTCCGAGCTGATCCTGCTCTTCCTGTACATCGGCTACATGGCGCTGACCGCCGCCATCGACGACCCGAAGCGCGCCGACAAGGCCGGCGGCCTGTTGCTGCTGGTCGGCGTGGTCAATATCCCGATCATCTATTTCTCGGTCAAGTGGTGGAATACCCTGCATCAGGGCTCCAGCGTCAACCTGACCAAATCCTCGATGGCCGAAACCATGCTCTGGGGCATGCTGCTGATGGCGATGTGCTTCTGGATGTATTCGATTGCCGTCGCCTTCATGCGCGTGCGCACCATCATGCTCGAACGCGAGCGCCACACCGACTGGGTCAAGGCCGAATTGGCCAAAGCCGGAAACGGGGGCGAACAATGATCCACTGGACCAGTTTTTCAGACTTTCTCGCCATGGGCGGCTACGGACTCTACGTCTGGGGCTCCTTCGGCGCCACGGCATTGATCATGGCCGTTGAACCGATTGTCGTCGCCCGCAATCGAAAGACCACCATCGCCCGCCTCAGGCGACAGTTGCGCGCCGACGCACGCGCTGAAAACAGGAACGCCACAGAATGAAATCCCGCCACAAGAAACTTGCGCTGATCGGTGGCGCGCTGGCCATCATCGGCATCATCGCCGCCCTGGTGCTCAACGCGCTGAACAGCAACATCGCGCTCTACATTTCGCCAACCGAAGTAGCCGAAGGCAAGGCACCTCAGGGCAAGCTGTTCCGCATCGGCGGCCTGGTCAAGGAGGGCAGCATCCAGCGCCAGGCCGACGGCGTGACGATCAGCTTCATCATCACCGACACCGCCAAGGACATCCCGGTCGCCTACAAGGGCATCCTGCCCGACCTGTTCAAGGAAGGCAAAGGGGCCGTGGCGCAGGGCAAGCTCGACGGCAGCGGCACCTTCGTCGCCACCGAAGTGCTGGCCAAGCACGATGAAAACTACATGCCGCCGGAAGCCGCCAAGGCCGTCGGCGACGCCCAGGCCAAGAGCGGCAGCAAACATGTCTCGCCGTCCTCCGCGAGCCAGCCGAAGGCGAGCTACTGAGCATGGTTCCCGAACTCGGCCATTTCGCCCTCATCCTCGCCGCGCTGGTCGCACTGGTTCTCGGCACGCTGCCGCTGATCGGCGCCCACCACAACCGCCTCGCCTGGATCGCCGTCGCCCGCCCGGCCGCTTCGGCGCTGGCGCTGCTCGTCACCTTCTCCTTCGCCTGCCTGACGCATGCCTTCGTCAATAACGATTTCTCGGTCGTCNACGTCGCGCAGCATTCGAATTCACTGCTGCCGCTGCAATACCGCATCGTGGCGNTCTGGGGTGGCCACGAAGGCTCGCTGCTGCTTTGGATGCTGATGCTGACCTGGTGGGCCTTCGCCGTCGCCATGCTGTCGCGCCAGCTGCCGGACGCGATGGTCGCCCGCGTCCTCGGTACGCTCGGCCTGGTCGCCTTCGGCTTCCTGCTGTTCATCCTGATCACCTCCAGCCCCTTCGAGCGCTTGCTGCCGGGTGCCGACGAAGGACGAGATCTCAATCCGCTGTTGCAGGATCCCGGTCTGGTCATTCATCCGCCGCTGCTCTACATGGGCTACGTCGGCTTCTCGGTGGCGTTCGCCTTCGCCATCGCCGCCCTGTTCTCGGGCCAGCTCGATGCCGCGTGGGCGCGCTGGTCGCGGCCATGGACGATGGCCGCCTGGGTCTTCCTGACGCTGGGCATCGCGATGGGTTCGTGGTGGGCCTATTACGAGCTGGGCTGGGGCGGCTGGTGGTTCTGGGATCCGGTCGAGAACGCTTCCTTCATGCCCTGGCTGGTCGGCACGGCGCTGATCCACTCGCTGGCGGTCACCGAAAAACGCGGCAGCTTCAAGAACTGGACGGTGCTGCTGGCGATTTCCGCCTTCTCGCTGTCGCTGCTCGGCACCTTCCTGGTCCGCTCCGGCGTGCTGACTTCGGTCCATGCCTTCGCCACCGATCCGCGGCGCGGGATCTTCATCCTGATCTTCCTGGTCGCCGTCATCGGCTCCTCGCTCGCCCTGTTCGCCTGGCGCGCACCGAAGGTCGGGCTGGGCGGCCGTTTCGCGCTGGTGTCGCGCGAATCGCTGCTGCTCACCAACAACGTGCTGCTGGTCGTCGCCTGCGCCACAGTGCTGCTCGGCACGCTCTACCCGCTGCTGATCGATGCCCTCGGGGTCGGCAAGATTTCGGTCGGCCCGCCCTACTTCAATGCCGTCTTCGTGCCGGTCATGACGCCCATCCTGTTCCTGATGGGCGTCGCCNCCTTCGCCCGCTGGAAGGAAGCATCGCTGGCCGAGATCGCCCGTGCCGTGCGCTGGGCGCTGGCCCCGGCCGTCGTCGTCGCCATCGCCATCCCGCTGGTTTATGGCACCTGGTCGGCGTTGACCGCACTCGGCCTGCTGCTGGCGACGTGGATCGTCGCCACTGCCGTGCTCAACTTCGCCGAACGTGTCCAGAACACGCGCGCCGGCCGTTCCTTCCTGAGTGCCGCGTTGACGCAGCCGCGCAGCTTCTTCGGCATGCATCTCGCCCATATCGGCATCGCCGTCTTCGTCGTCGGCGTTACGATGGTCAGCAGCTTCCAGGACGAAAAGGACGTCAAGATGGCGCCCGGCGACAGCGTCGATGTCGCGGGCTACCACTTCACCTTCAAGGGCGTCCGTGCGGTCGAAGGCCCGAACTACGTCGCGGCGCAGGGCGAGTTCGACCTTTCGGCCGACGGCAAATTCCTGCGCAAGATGACGCCGGAAAAGCGCAACTACGCCTCCTCGGCGATGCCGATGACCGAAGCCGCCATCGACGCCGGCTTCCTGCGCGACGTCGTCTCGCTCGGCGAGCCGATCGACCGCGACAAACCGGAAGGCGAATGGGCGGTGCGCGTCTATTACAAGCCCTTCGTCGACTGGATCTGGGGCGGCTGCGTGTTGATGGCGCTGGGCGGCCTGATGGCCATGCTCGATCGCCGCTACCGCATCAAATCCNGCGCTGCGGCAGCAGTCACCACTCCGGCAGGAAGCCAACAAGCATGAATCGTTATTACTGGATTCTCGGCGCCTTCGCCGCCCTCGTCGCCCTGCTCGCCGTCGGTCTCGGTCTGAACCCGCGCGACGTGCCGTCGCCGCTGGTCGGCAAGCCGGCCCCGGCCTTCAACCTGCCGGTGCTGGCGACGCCGGACAAGACTTTCGGGCCCAGGACATGCAGGGCAAGGTCTGGCTGTTCAACGTCTGGGCGTCATGGTGCGTCTCCTGCCGCGCCGAGCACCCGATCCTCGTCGAATTCTCCAGGAAAGCCAACGTCCCGGTGATCGGCCTCAACTACAAGGAAGTGCGCGGTGACGGCGGCTTCGACATGAGCAAGATGCCGGAGGAGGAAGAGAAGAAACTCGCCTTCCAGCGCGCCAACGCCTGGCTGAGCCAGCACGGCGACCCCTACAAGCTGACCGTGATGGATCTCGACGGGCGTGTCGGCATCGACTACGGCGTCTATGGCGTGCCCGAAACCTATGTCATCGACAAGGCCGGCGTGATCCGCATGAAGCACACCGGCCCGATCACGCCCGACGTGCTGACCCAGAAGATCATGCCGCTGCTGGCGGAGCTGCACAAATGAAGCTGCTGCCGCTGATTTTTGCCCTTTTTTCGCGTCGACCGCAACTGCCGTCGATAGCGCCACCGAAGCGGCGCTCGCCGCCGACCCGGTTGCCGAAAAGCGCCTCCAGCACCTCTCCGAGGAGTTGCGCTGCCTGGTCTGCCAGAACCAGACCATCGCCGACTCCAACGCCGAACTCGCCCAGGATCTGCGCCGCGAAATCCGCGGCATGATCAAGGACGGCAAGAGCGACAAGGAGATCATCGACTTCATGGTCGTCCGCTACGGCGATTTCGTGCTCTACCGGCCACCGGTCAAGGGCATCACGCTGCTGCTCTGGGGTGGCCCGGTCACGCTGATGCTGCTCGGCCTCGCCGTGCTCGTTCGCTATCTGCGCCGCCGCGCCGCGCGCATCGCCGATGAACAACCGCTCTCCGCCGACGAGACCAGCCGCGCCGACGCGCTGCTCAAGGAAAACGCCCAGAAATGACCCAGTTCGCCATCTACGCCACCCTGTTGATCGTGGTGGTCGCCGCCTTCATTCTGCCACCGCTCTGGCTCGGCCTGCGCGCCNCANAACCGCAGGCGGAACGCAAGGAAGCCAACCTCGCGATCTTCCGCGACCAGTTGCGCGAACTGGAGACCGAANAAACCGAAGGANTGCTCGCCGAAGCCGACTTCGAGCAGGCCCGGCGCGAACTACAGCGCCGCCTGCTGGAAGAAATCGAGCCGGATGGCACCGTAACGCAGGCCACGCCGGCCAGTCACGCCCCCAGCCGCAAGACGGCCATCGCCATCCTGCTGCTGCTGCCTGTCCTGGCGTTGCTCGGCTACGGCCTGCTCGGCAGACCGCAGGCGCTCGATCCGATGCAGACGGCCGCCCGGCCGAAAATGTCGCCGGAACAGATCAATGCCATGGTCGCCAAGCTCGCCGAGCGCATGCAGGCCAACCCGGACGACATGCAGGGCTGGCTGATGCTGGCGCGCTCCTACAAGACCATGGGCCGCTACGAGGAAGCCGCTGCCGCCTACGGCAAGGCAGAGAAAGTGATCGCCGACGACCCCGAACTGCTGGCCAGCTATGCCGAAACCCTCGCCATGGCCTCGGGCACGGGATTGAAGGGCAAGCCCGCGCAACTGATCGCCCGCGCCCTGAAACTCGATCCGAAACAGCCGCACGCACTGTTCCTGGCCGGTGCCGCCGCCATGGAAGCAGGCGACAGAAAGCAGGGCATCGCCTACTGGGAAGCCTTGCTGCCGCAGGTCGAGCCGGGTTCGGAAATCGACCAGCTGCTGCGTAGCGGCATCGACAAGATGAAACAGGGCGGTTAAAGCGTGGTCGACGCAAGCCGCCGGGGATTCTTCCGCGGCCGACCGCGCCCGAAGGCTGAAATCCGCNCCNCCTGGGCGCTCGACGAGGCCGCATTCACCGACACCTGCACACGCTGCAACGACTGTCTCGGCGCCTGTCCGGAACATATCGTCGTCGCTGGCGACGGCGGCTTTCCGACCATCGATTTTCGCCAGGGCGGATGCACCTTCTGCGGCGATTGCGTCAGCGCCTGCCAGCCCGCAGCCCTGAAGAAGATCGAGGGCGCCAGCNCATGGCTGCTCAAGGCGACCATCGGCCCGGCCTGCCTGCCATCCAAAGGGATCGAATGCCGCATCTGCGGCGACTATTGCGACACCCGCGCCATTCGTTTCGTCNCCCGAATCGGCGGCAGCCCGCTGCCCGAGATCGTTCTGGAAAGCTGTACCGGCTGCGGTGCCTGCGTTGCGCCATGTCCCGTCGCTGCCATCACGGTACGCCAATAAGCCGAAACTTTCGACTACGGCAGCTCGCTTGCGGGCGCCTGTTCCGTTGAATCCGGGTGAGCCACGAGTGGCGGTGGCGAAAATCCGAGCCCGATCATTTCCGCCTCCAGCTTGATACGCAGGATCAAAAGGCCGTGCAGGGTTTCGCGTGCCTTGTCGGCAGCCCAGGTGTCATGGTGGACGCGCAGACAGGCCTCGATTTCGCCGCGATTCGCCAGATCGACACCACACACCGCGGCGTAGTGGCGAATCTCGTGATCCATATCGGCCAGTTCTCGCTCATAATGTTCGAATCCGCTCATGTTCGAAGAATATCCCGAAAGGAGCCTCCATGCATCGGCTACATTTGCCCGGATCAAAGCGCGTCCGCACCTGCCTTCACCGAGCCAGGTGCGGCTGAAGCCTGGCTTGCCGGATTGACGCCGAAGTCGGCAGGGGAAGCGCAGGCGGCGATTCTCGAACAGATCGAGGCACTCGATGGCAGCGACCTTGCTCCGCCACAATTAATCACTCTGCTCAACCTGCTGCGCAGCGCCGCAGTGCCCCGTCAGGCGATCGCCGAGGTCAGCTTCACGCGCAAACCGCTGCCCATGTCGGCGGACGAGGAGCACGCCTTCGAAGTCGCGCAGCAATTATGGACACGGCTGGGCATAGCTTACCTGCGGCTGGCGCCACAATGCACACCGGCCAATCGTTGCCTGCCGCTGCATCGCGCCGCGACGGCATTCAGGGTCGCCGATCGCTGTCACTTTCTCGCCGCCAGGACCAGCCCGAAGTTGCTGGACAGCCTCTATGTGTCGGTTNTTTCGGCGGCGGAAGCGAACGGGATCTTGCGGCGGCCGCTGCTCGACTCCGACTACCCCCAACACGGCAAGGGCACCATTTCCGGCCAGCTGGCCTGGGCCTTTCTGGTGCGTGCGAGCGACCCATACCACTTATCGGCCGTCCAGCTCCAGGTAGTTAATCGGGCCTTCAGCCGCTGGCGGGAACTGTTGACCTTCGAGACCCCGACCGGAGCCCGCAAACACGCTTACCACCTGGATATTGCCAAGCTGCTGGACGAAGAACTCCCTGTCGAAATTCCACACTTTCTCGATATGCGCGTCGTTGTCCACAAGCTGGCGCAGCGCATCAAGAAGCTCGAGGACGGCGAGTCACCGGAAGCGCTCAAGCTCGGTCGTTTCCTTTCAGCCGCTGCCGCCACTCGCCTGCTCAAGGATGTCGAAAAGCATCTGCACCCCGTCGCAGCGGCGNAATCATCGGCGAGCATGGAGCTCGACGTGGTTTTCGGCGGTGAAGACGCCTATGGGCTGCTCAACAACAAGACGCTCAACTCGCTCGAAACCGAAGGTGCAGCCGACCGCTCGCTGAGCTATCAGCGCATGGCACAGTTCGGCTTCGACAAGGTGTCGCAGATGCCGACCGCCGTCACCAGGAAGCTCGGCCTTCCCAGCGAGCGCTGGCGCCTGGCCGATGGCATCGCAACGCGGGCACCGGGAACGAGCGAGCGCCGGCTCCTGGCGCCCAGCCTGATCGCCGCCCGGATCGACGATGGCAAGCCGACACTCGGCGTTCTGGCCAGCCTTCGCGCCGATCACGATGGCCGCCTCGCTGCCCGTTTGCGATGGCAGCACGGAACGGTCGAGGCCGGCACGCTCAAACGCCTGGCACCGCGCGGCAACAAGCTGGTTCGCGTACCCGCCTTCCTGATTCAGGAAGAGGGCGAATACTCCCTGATCGTTCCCGCCGATGCCGGCATTCGCCTCGGTGTCGTCGTCGAACTCAGCGGCACCTCGATCAGCGAACTGGTGCCCAACGAAATTCTCGAGCGCGGCACCGACTTCGTTCATTACGCCGCCAGGCCAAAATAAAAGCCCGTCCGGAGACGGGCTTTGTCAGTGCGGTCGACGGCTGATTTCGGGCAAAAATCAGCCGACGGCGATCGTCATTCGAATTCGATGATGATCTGATCCACGGTCAGGCTCTCGCCGGCTGCAGCCGAGATTTTCTTGACCTTGCAATCCTGATCGGCCTTCAGGATGTTCTCCATCTTCATGGCTTCGATCACCGCCAGTTTCTCGCCAGCCTTGACCTCCTGGCCGACCGTGACCGCCACTTCACGCAGCAGGCCGGGCATCGGCGACATCAGGAACTTCGAGAGATCCGGCGCCTGTTTNTCCGGCATCAAGGCCAACAATTCGGCGGCGCGGGCGCTCATGATCATGAAGTCGGCACGCGTACCCCAGTGGAACAGGCTGTACCTGGTCTTGTGGCGCTCGACCTGCAGCGTGAATTCCTCGCCGTTGCAGGTGCCGGAGAACAGGGACTCACCCAGCTTCCACTCGGAACGAATCTCGTAGCTGTTGCCGTTGTACTCGATATGGTAGCCACCGGAAACCGGACGCGCGGTCACCGAGTGGTGCTCGTTGCCATCCTTGTTCAGGCGAACGACCATCCACTTGTCGCCGACGATGCGCTCGTGGCCCTGCAACTGGCCGGAAACCGAAGCGCCGCGGTCGGTGTAGGCACGGTAGACGTAGGCGGCAACGGAGACCAGCAGGGCCGGATCGTCGTGCGGAACCATCGAGGCATCGAAGCCCTTCGGATATTCCTTGGGGATGAACCCGGTGTCGAAGATACCGGAATGAAAACCAGGATGCTGCATCAGTGCGGCCTGGAACGGGATGTTCGAGGAGATGCCGCGAATGACGAAGGCGTTCAGCGCATCGCGCATGCGGGCAATGGCACTGGCGCGGTCCTTGGCATGCACGATCAGCTTGGCGATCATCGAGTCGTAGAACATCGAGATCTCGCCGCCGTCGTAAACGCCGGTATCGACGCGGGTCGTGCCGTTGGCGTCGGTGGTTTCCTTGGGCGGCTGGAACTTGACCAGGCGGCCGGTGGACGGCAGGAAGCCGCGGAACGGATCTTCGGCGTTGATCCGGCATTCCATCGCCCAGCCATTGATGCCGACATCGGCCTGGCTGATCGGCAGTTTNTCGCCATAGGCGACGCGGATCATCTGCTCGACAAGATCGAGGCCGGTGATCAGCTCGGTGACCGGGTGTTCGACCTGCAGGCGTGTGTTCATTTCCAGGAAGTAAAACTCCTTGGTCGCACCCGACACGACGAATTCGACGGTACCGGCGGATTCGTAATTGACGGCACGGGCCAGCGCCACGGCCTGCTCGCCCATCGCCTTGCGCATTTCCGGATCGACGAAGGGGCTCGGCGCCTCTTCGATGACCTTCTGGTGACGGCGCTGGATCGAGCAATCGCGCTCGTTCAGGTAAACGTAGTTGCCGTGCGAATCGCCGAGCACCTGGATTTCGATGTGGCGCGGTTCCAGCACGTACTTTTCGATGAAGACGCGGTCGTCGCCGAAAGAGTTGCGGGCTTCGTTGACGCAGGAGGAGAAGCCTTCATGGGCTTCGGCATCGTTGTAGGCCACGCGCAGACCCTTGCCGCCACCGCCGGCCGAGGCCTTGATCATGACCGGGTAGCCGATGCCCTGGGCGATCTTGACGGCTTCGTCCGGACCGGAAATGGCATCGTTGTAGCCGGGGATGGTATTGACCTTGGCTTCGATGGCCAGCTTCTTGGACTCGATCTTGTCGCCCATCTTGGCGACCGAATAGTGCTTCGGACCGATGAACTTGATGCCTTCCTCTTCCAGACGACGGGAGAAGGTGGCGTTCTCGGAAAGGAAGCCGTAGCCCGGNTGGACCGCCTGAGCACCGGTCTGCTTGCAGGCAGCGATGATCTTGTCCATGACCAGGTAGGACTCTTTCGAGGCGGCCGGACCGATACAGACGGCTTCGTCGGCCAGATCGACGTGCAGGGCGTCCTTGTCGGCTTCAGAGTGNACGGCAACCGTCTTGATGCCCATCTTGCGGGCGGTCTTGATGACGCGGCAGGCAATTTCGCCGCGATTTGCGATCAGAATCTTGGTGGAACATATTCCTTTTTCTCCCTGACGCTTACAGAGGAATGTTGCCGTGCTTGCGCCACGGGTTGTCTAGCTTCTTGTCACGCAGCATGGCCAGCGAGCGGGCAATCCGCTTGCGCGTGGCGTGCGGCATGATGACGTCGTCGATGAAGCCACGGGCGCCGGCCACGAACGGGTTGGCGAACTTTTCCTTGTACTCGGCTTCACGCTGGGCCAGCTTTTCCGGATCGTTCTTCTCTTCGCGGAAGATGATTTCCACGGCGCCTTTCGGCCCCATGACCGCAATTTCAGCCGACGGCCAGGCCAGGTTCACGTCGCCGCGCAGGTGCTTGGACGACATCACGTCGTAGGCACCACCGTAGGCCTTCCGGGTAATCACGGTGACCTTGGGCACGGTACATTCGGCGTAGGCGTAGAGCAACTTGGCGCCGTGCTTGATGATGCCGCCGTATTCCTGGGCGGTACCCGGCATGAAGCCCGGAACATCGACGAAGGTGACGACCGGAATGTTGAAGGCGTCGCAGAAGCGCACGAAGCGGGCAGCCTTGATGGAGGACTTGATGTCCAGACAGCCGGCCAGCACCAGCGGCTGGTTGGCGACGATGCCGACCGGGTGGCCATCGATGCGGGCAAAACCGACGATGATGTTCCTGGCGTAATCCGGCTGGATTTCGAAGAAGTCGCTGTCATCGGAAATCTTGATGATCAGTTCCTTCATGTCGTACGGCTTGTTGGCGTTGTCCGGAACCAGGGTATCCAGCGAATAGTCCATGCGGTCGGCCGGATCGTTGGTCGGGGTGACCGGCGGCTTTTCCTTGTTGTTGGCCGGCAGGAAATTCATGAAGCGGCGCAGCATGGAGAGGGCTTCGACATCGTTCTCGAAGGCCAGGTCGGCCACACCGGATTTGCTGGTGTGGGTCACGGCACCGCCGAGCTCTTCCGCCGTCACGTCTTCGTGGGTCACGGTCTTGACGACTTCCGGGCCGGTCACGAACATGTAGGACGAGTCCTTGACCATGAAAATGAAGTCCGTCATCGACGGCGAATACACCGCACCACCGGCACAGGGCCCNATGATCATGGAGATTTGCGGCACGACGCCGGAAGCCATCACGTTACGCTGGAAAACGTCGGCGTAGCCGCCGAGCGAGGCAACGCCTTCCTGAATACGGGCGCCGCCCGAGTCGTTCAGGCCGATCACCGGGGCGCCAACCTTCATCGCCTGGTCCATGACCTTGCAGATCTTCTCGGCGTGGGTTTCGGACAGCGAGCCGCCGAAAACGGTGAAATCCTGCGAGAAGACGAAAACCAGACGGCCGTTGATGGTGCCGTAGCCGATCACGACGCCATCGCCCGGGGTCTTNTCGGATTGGTCCATGCCGAAGTCGACGCAGCGATGCTCCTTGAACATGTCCCATTCTTCGAACGAACCCGGATCGAGCAACAGCTCGATACGCTCGCGGGCGCTCAGCTTGCCCTTCTTGTGCTGGCTGTCGATGCGCTTCTGGCCACCGCCGAGGCGGGCCAATTCACGCTTNTTNTCCAGCTGCCGAATGATGTCGTGCATAAAAACTCCTCTGAGTTACGACTATTAGTGTTTCAGGTAGTCGAGCAGCGCATACGCGGCGGCGGCCGGGGTCGTATGGCCCTCCTCGACGGATCGGGTGAAGGCGGGCAGGTTTTCCTGCACGCGCGGGTGATGGCGGAAATGCTGGCGCAGGCCGGAGTCGATGAGTTGCCACATCCAGCTCAGCGCCTGGTGCTGGCGCTTGGCGGCGAATTCGCCGGATGGTTTCAGGGCCAGCTGGTATTTCTCGACCTGCTCCCAGAAATCGACGATGCCTTCCTTGTGCAGCGCCGACAGCGCAATCACCGGCGGCGCCCAGTTCGGGGACGCCGGGCGCAGCATGTGCAGCGCATTGCGCCACTGGGCTCGGACAACCGCAGTCGCCTGCTTGTCGATGTCGGCCTTGTTGATGACCACCAGATCGGCGATCTCGACAATGCCCTTCTTGATCGCCTGCAGATCGTCGCCGGCATTCGGCAACTGGAGCAGGCAGAACATGTCGACCATGCCGGCCACCGTCGTTTCACTTTGCCCGACACCGACGGTTTCGATGATGATCACGTCGTAGCCCGCCGCTTCGCACAGCAGCATGGCCTCGCGCGTCTTCTCGGCGACGCCGCCGAGCGAACCGGCCGACGGGCTGGGACGGATGAAAGCCTCCTCGCGCTGGCTCAATAGCTCCATGCGTGTCTTGTCGCCGAGGATGGAGCCGCCTGTCACGGTCGACGACGGATCGATGGCCAAAACCGCGAGCTTNTTGCCCTGCTCGATCAGCCAGACACCAAGTGCTTCGATGAAGGTGGACTTGCCAGCCCCNGGCACGCCGGAGATGCCGATGCGGATCGCATTGCCGGTTTTCGGCAGGAGCGCCGTCAACACCTGCTGCGCGCGCTGCTGATGATCGGCGCGGGTCGATTCGATCAGCGTGATGGCCTTGGCCAGCGCACGACGCTGACCCGCCAGCACGCCGTCGACCAGCGACTGGTCGGCAGCGGACAAGAGATTCGCACGCACCGGCGCTTCGTCCAGTTTCATCCGGACTTAACTGCGCGCCTTGCGGATTTCTTCCAGCACGCGCTTGGCCGAATCCTCGATGCGCGTGCCCGGGCCGAAGATGGCCTTGGCACCGGCCGCATAGAGCGCATCGTAATCCTGCGCCGGAATCACGCCGTAAGCGAAGACGATAATGTCGTCGGCGCCCTGCGCCTTCAGCGACTGGATGATCTGCGGCACCAGCGTCTTGTGGCCGGCCGCCAGCGACGAACAGCCGATGGCATGCACATCGTTCTCGATGGCCTGGCGGGCAGCCTCTTCCGGAGTCTGGAAGAGCGGGCCCATGTCGATGTCGAAACCGAGGTCGGCGTAGGCGGTGGCGACGACCTTGGCGCCGCGGTCATGGCCATCCTGGCCGAGCTTGGCGATCATGATGCGCGGGCGACGACCTTCTTCTTCGGCAAACTTGGCGACATCGGCCTTGATCTGTTCCCAGCTTTCCTGACCTTCCACGACACCTCCGTACACNCCNGAAATGGTCTGATTGTTGGCGCGGAAACGACCGAAGACCTTTTCCATGGCATCCGAAACCTCGCCGACCGTGGCGCGCAGGCGGATGGCCTTGACCGTCAGGTCGAGCAGATTGCCTTCACCGGTCTCGGCCGCCTTGGTCAATGCTTCCAAAGCGGCGTTGACCGCAGCCGTGTCGCGGGTGGCGCGAATCTGCTTGAGGCGGGCGACTTGTGCGTCGCGCACCGCATGGTTGTCGATATCGAGGATGTCGATCGCGTCTTCCTTGGCCAGCTTGTACTTGTTCACACCGACGATGACGTCCTTGCCCGAATCGATGCGCGCCTGCTTGTCGGCCGCGCAGGTTTCGACCTGCATCTTGGCCCAGCCGGATTCGACCGCCTTGGTCATGCCGCCCATCGCCTCGATTTCCTGGATGATGGCCCAGGCCTTGTCGGCCATGTCCTGGGTCAGCTTTTCCATCATGTAGGAACCGGCCCACGGATCGATCACGTTGGTTATGTGGGTTTCTTCCTGGATGATCAGCTGGGTGTTGCGGGCAATGCGGGCCGAGAATTCGGTCGGCAGCGCGATGGCTTCGTCAAGCGCGTTGGTGTGCAGCGACTGGGTTCCGCCGAAGACCGCCGCCATCGCTTCGATGGTGGTGCGCACGACGTTGTTGTACGGATCCTGCTCGGTGAGCGACCAGCCGGAAGTCTGCGAGTGGGTACGCAACATCATCGACTTCGGGCTCTTGGCGTTGAAGCCGGACATGATGCGGTGCCACAACAGGCGTGCGGCGCGCATCTTGGCGATTTCGAGATAGAAATTCATCCCGACGGCCCAGAAGAAGGACAGGCGGCCGGCAAAGGTGTCGACGTCCATGCCCGAGGCGACGCCGGTACGCACGTATTCCATGCCATCGGCCAGCGTGAAGGCCAGTTCGATGGCCTGGTTGGCGCCGGCTTCCTGGATGTGATAACCCGAAATCGAGATCGAGTTGAACTTCGGCATGTTCTTGGCGGTGTAGGCGAAGATGTCGGCGATGATCTTCATCGACGGCTTGGGCGGATAAATATAGGTATTCCGCACCATGAATTCCTTCAGGATGTCGTTCTGGATCGTGCCCGAGAGCTGTTCCTGCTTCACGCCCTGCTCTTCGGCGGCGACGATGTAGCCGGCCAGGATCGGCAGCACGGCGCCGTTCATCGTCATCGAAACCGAAATCTTGTCGAGCGGGATGCCATCGAACAGGATCTTCATGTCTTCCACGGAGTCGATCGCCACGCCGGCCTTGCCGACGTCACCGGTGACGCGGGCGTTGTCCGAGTCGTAGCCGCGGTGCGTGGCCAGGTCGAAGGCGACGGAAACGCCCTGGCCGCCGGCGGCGAGCGCCTTGCGGTAGAAGGCGTTGGAAGCTTCGGCGGTGGAGAAGCCGGCGTACTGGCGAATGGTCCACGGCTTGACCGCGTACATGGTCGGCTGCGGGCCGCGCAGGAAGGGCGCGACGCCGGGCAGGGTGTCGGCGAATTCGAGGTTTTGGGTGTCCTGCTTGGTATACAGCGCCTTGACGGCAAGACCTTCGGGNGTGTTCCACACCAGATTGTTAACGTCGCCGCCGGGCGACTGCTTGGCCGCAGCCTTTTCCCAGACGTCCAGGTTATTGGAATCAAAGAACTTTTCAGACATGAGATACCCCTCGCCGATTCGATTTTTCGGGCCGATGATGCAGAATTCAAAATTCTACGCTTTCGGACCCGGATTGACCTACCAAATAGTGCATAATACTTTATCCATAATTATGGGAGCAAGTCGGCAGAGAACCGACTGCACCTGCAGAGACAACACCAGACCATGACCCGCATCGCACCCACCGCGCTCTATCAGGAAGTGGCCGAACGTCTGCGGCAACGCATTNTTGCCCACGAACTGACGCCGGGCACCTGGATTGACGAGCAAAAACTCGCCGAGCAGTACGGCATTTCGCGCACGCCCNTGCGCGAGGCGCTGAAGGTGCTGGCCTCGGAAGGGCTGGTCGAACTGAAGCCGCGTCGCGGCTGTTACGTCACCGAAATTTCCCGTCAGGATCTCGACGACATTTTTCCGCTGATGGCACTGCTGGAAGGTCGCTGCGCCGCCGATGCCGTACGGCGCGCCAAACCGGCCGACATCAAGGGGCTGCAGGAAATCCACGAGCGTCTCGAGGCCGCGGCCCGCGAAGGGCGAATCGATGCCTTTTTCGAGTCCAACCAGGAATTCCATCGCCGCATCCAGGAACTGGCCAACAATCGCTGGCTGTTGTCGGTGATCCAGGATTTGCGCAAGGTGCTCAAGCTCTCGCGGCTGCATTCGCTGTCGCTCGAAGGACGGCTGCAGCAATCGCTGGACGAGCATCGCGGCATCATGGCTGCCTTTGCGGCAGGCGATGGCGCAAAGGCCGAAAAACTGATGCACGACCACCTGCTATCGGGACGCGAAGCCCTCGCCCGGATGGACAGCAAGGCCACCAAGGCCGCTTGAATTGACGCAAACGGCCGGTCGCGGTCGACCCTCAAAAACAGCCAAAATGACGAAAAAACCCTGGCCGGCGAACCGGCCAGGGTTTTCCGCGCTACCAATTAGTGACTTGCAGCGCCGGAAGCACCGTAGCCCGTTTGGGCGCGAACGTACTGATCTTCAAACGCTTCGATTTCCTTTCCGGCACGCACGCTCGAATCGGTCTTCGAGAAGACGTAAGCGAGCAGGAAGGCGATCGGCATCGCGAACAATGCAGGCTGGGTGTAGGGNAATAATGCCGCCTTGTTGCCCAGCACATCGACCCACACCGACTTCGAGAAGAGCACGAAGAGTACGGCGGAAATCAGGCCGCCATAACCACCGAACAACGCGCCACGGGTGGTCAAGCCCTTCCAGTACATNGACAGGATCAGCACCGGGAAGTTGGCCGCCGCGGCGACGCCGAAGGCCAGACCGACCATGAAGGCGATGTTCTGCTTTTCGAACAGGATGCCGAGCACGATGGCGACGAAACCGAGGCAGATGGTCGCGATCTTTGAGACGCGGATTTCGGCGGCTTCCGAGGCNTTGCCCTTCTTGATGACGCGAGCGTAGAGATCATGCGAGATCGCCGAAGCACCAGCCAGCGCCAAGCCGGAAACCACCGCCAGGATGGTGGCGAAGGCGACCGCTGCCAGGAAGCCGAGCAGCATGTTGCCACCGACCGCCTTGGCCAGATGCATGGCGACCATGTTGCCGCCGCCGATCAGCTTGCCACCGACCTTGCCAGCCTCGAAGAAATCCGGGTTCTGGCCGACGATCAGGATGCCGCACAGGCCCATCAGGAAGATCACGTTGAAGAAGTAGGCGACAAAGCCGGAAGCGTAGAGCACGGACTTGCGCGCTTCCTTGGCGTCGGTGACGGTGAAGAAGCGCATCAGGATGTGCGGCAGACCGGCGGTGCCGAACATCAGGCCGAGGCCGAGCGAAATGGCGGTGACCGGATCGGCCAGCAGGCTGCCCGGATACATCAGCTTGGGACCCAGCTTGTGAACCGCCGTCGCCTTTTCCAGCAGATTTTGATACGAAAANCCGAATTGGCTGAAAGCCAGCACCATGACCAGCGTACCGCCAGCCAGCAACATGCAGGCCTTGATGATCTGCACCCAGGTCGTGGCGACCATGCCGCCGAAGGTGACGTATACCATCATCAGAATGCCGACGGCGAAGATGGCGACGTTGTATTCGAGGCCGAAGAGCAGCTTGATCAATTGACCGGCACCGACCATCTGGGCGATCAGGTAGAAGCAGACGACGGTCAGCGACGAAATCGTCCGAACCTTGCCCTGATCGAGGCGGTAGGCGGTGATGTCCGAGAANGTGAACTTGCCCAGGTTGCGCAGGCGTTCGGCCATCAGGAAGAGGATGATCGGCCAGCCGGCAAAGAAAGCCAGCATGTAGATGTAGCCGTCATAGCCCTGCGTGTGNACCATCGCCGTCAGACCGAGCAGCGTGGCGGCCGACATGTAGTCGCCGGCAATCGCCAGGCCGTTCTGAAAGCCGGTGATGCCGCCACCGGCGNNGTAAAAGTCGGCCGTCGACTTGGTGCGACTGGCCGCCCAGTAGGTAATGCCCATCGTCATCGCGACGAAGATGCAGAACATGATGATGGCGTGCCAGTTGGTCGCCTGGATTTCGGTCTGGGCCACGGCATCGGCCGCGAGCGTCGCGAAGGGCATGCTCGCCAGGGCGAGCGCGGTGAGGATCTTGCGCATCATTTGTTGTCCNTTCCACGCTTCCTTGACGACTTCCTGGGTCAGGGCGTCGAACTCGCCATTGGCACGCTTGACGTAGAGCGCCGTCAGCACCCAGAAGAAAATGAACATGAACAGCTCGACCGCGACACCCACCGTCAGCATCGAACCNTCGGACACCGGTTGCCCGAGCGCGCTCGGATTGAAAGCAACAGTCAGCACGAAACCATAGAACATCACGAGAACGATGGTGGCCAGCGTCCAGGCGAAACGCCCGCGGCGCGAAACCAGTTCCTGAAATTTCGGATTGCCTCGCATCCGTTCGTACATTGCACTGCTCATGAATGCACCCCTTCATGTAATTGAAATATTCTGAACCATTAACCGTAGTCGAGAATTTTTGGCCAAGACTTGATCTAGGTCTACTAAACCTATAATTGCCAGCACATCCAAACGAGCCAAGGAAATTTGCATGAGTACGGTCGACCTGTCGCGTGATGGCGAAATCGCCACGCTGACCCTGAACAACCCGGACAAGCTGAACGCCATCGACCTCGCCATGTGGATCGAACTGGCCCGCCTGGCCGGCGAACTGTCGGCCGACCCCGGCGTGCGCTGCATCGTATTGCGCGGCGATGGTGACGCGGCTTTCGCCGCCGGCGGCGATCTGGAGGAATTCGTCACTGGCCGAACCACGCTTGAACAGGCGCTGCATTATCACGGGCAGGTCGCCGCGGCGCTCAATGCCATCGCCGAATGTCCGCATCCGACCGTGGCGCTGATTCAGGGCGCCTGCATTGGCGGCGGGCTGGAAATCGCCGGCGCCTGCGACCTGCGCATCTGCGGCGAATCGGCGCGCTTCGGCGCGCCGATCAACCGTCTTGGTTTCTCGATGTATCCGGGCGAAATGGAGNGCCTGCTCAAGCTGGTCGGCGCCGCCGTGATGAAGGAAATCCTGCTTGAGGGACGCATCCTGAATGCCACCGAAGCCTACGGCAAGGGACTGGTCACGCGTGTCTTGCCCGATCCGCAAGTCATCGACGAAGCCTACGCCACCGCTCGCCGCATCTGCGCCGGGGCACCGCTGGTCGCCGGCTGGCACAAGCAGTGGATCCGCCGCCTGCAAACCGGTATCCCGCTGAGCGAGGCGGAAAAAGCCGCGTCTTTCGCCTTCCTCGAAACCGAAGATTACCGCGAAGGGTTGGCCGCCTTCCTGGAAAAGCGCAAAGCCAATTTCAAGGCGCGCTGATCACGCGCCAAACACCGTATACAGCATCTTGGCCGAGAGCAGCATGAGGATGCCGGCGAAGATTTTCTTGAGCGTGGCCACCGGCAGACGATGCGCCAGCCGGGCGCCATAGGGCGCGGTAAAGAAGGAAACCACACTGATCAGCACCAGTGCCGGCAGGAATACATAGCCAAGCGACCAGTCCGGCAGGCCGGCGCTCCCNCAGCCATTGACGAGGTAGCCGGCGGCGCCCGCCAACGCAATCGGCAAGCCAATGGCTGCCGACGTTCCGATGGCGTTCTGCATCCTGACGTTGCACCAGGTCATGAAGGGCACCGACAGCGAGCCGCCACCGATCGCCACCAGAGCGGAAACGAGACCGATACCCGAACCGACGCCCGCCAGACCGAGCGCACCGGGCAACTCGCGCGACGGCTTGGGCTTGACGTTGAGGATCATCTGCAGCGAAACATAGGCCATGAAGCAGGCAAANAAGATCGCCAGCGGCCGNGTGGGCATCGAGGATGCAATGAAGGTTCCGCCAAAAGTGCCCAGAAGGACGCCGGGTGTGATGCCCTTGACGATGTCCCAGCGGACAGCGCCATGTGCGTGATGTGCCCGCAGGCTGGCGACCGACGTCAGGACAATGGCCGCCATTGACGTACCGAGCGCCAGATGAACCATGTGCTCCCGCGGAAAACCCTGCGCCGCGAACATCGTGGTCAGCAATGGCACCATGATGCCGCCNCCGCCGACGCCCAACAGGCCGGCAAANAANCCGACGAACGCCCCCAACAGCAAATAAGCGGCAAGCCACTCGATACTCATCGGTTACCTTTTCATTCCTCGATGCCGAGCAGATGCCCGGTGATGAACCGCCATTCCTCTTCTGTAACCGGCGTGATCGACAGCCGGTTGCCGCGTGCAAGGAGGCGCATGTCAGCGAGTTCCGGATGTTGGCGCAGTTCGGCCAGCGGAACGTAGCGTGTTTTCTTGACGAAACGGACGTCGCGCAGCCACCAGCGCGGATCATCAAATTTGGATTTCGGGTCGAAATAGGGTCGACCNGCAACAAACTGGGTTTCGTCCGGGTAAGGCTCGGAACAGATTTCGCAAATACCGGCAATGCCAGGCTCGGCACAGCCGGAGTGATANAAGAAGGCGAGGTCGCCAATCCGCATCGCATCGCGCATGAAGTTGCGCGCCTGGTAATTGCGCACGCCGAACCAGGGAAAGTTCTGCTCGGGGGCAGCGGCGAGATCGTCGATCGACACCTCGTCCGGCTCCGATTTCATCAGCCAGAAGCCCATCGTTTCAGGAAAGACCTTCGTTCATTCTTTGGCCAAAAAAGGCCCCGCAAGTGCCGTCAGACCGGCATCCTGAACCTGGGTTCAGAGTGGCTGCTTTCCTCCCGCTTCAGGACCACCCGACGAAGGGCGTTCCAACAGCGGTTTCAATGGTCCGCAACCGATGCCAATTAGCATTGGTTCAAGGAATCTATGGTCTAGACAAACACCGCAGGGGACGCTCGGCGGCGCCGGGGTCAGCAGCAAATGACTACAGGTCCAGTTGCTGCTGGGGCGCAAGCACGGAACTGATCCGTGCTCCCATGTCGTCGATTCTACGCCTTGCGTCGGAAGTATCAACCGCCTCGCCGATTTCTTTTTCGCCGCCAACCGAAGGGGCTGAAAGATGCTCGTGGGCGATGTTGAGCGCTGCCATCACGGCCACGCGTTCGGCGATGGTGCTTTTGGTACGCTGGGCGATCTCGCGCATCTTGTTGTCGACCAGGTCGACCGCCGCCAGCAGCGCCTCGCGCTCTTCCGGCGTACAGGCCACGCGGTATTCGCGGCCCATGATATTCACATCGAGAAAGTTCGGCTCGCCGCTCATTTCAGGCTTCCTCGGGCAGTTTGTCCATCAGGACTTCGAGCCGCTCGCGGGCAACCGTCATCGTCTGGCGCAGGTGCAGACGTTCGGACTCGGCCGCTGCAATCTGGTTCTTCAAAACTTCGTTCTCGGCGCGCAACTGGTGAACCAGGGCAACCACCTGTTCGATCTTGGCTTCGAGGGCATCGAGTTCCGTATTCATGGCGCGCACTATAGAGTCTAAAACAGCGTGTGGTCAAGGACTAAGCCTTTATTCTGAAAGTGCTTTGTCGAGATGCCGGCCATAAGTTTCTGATGCATCGCAACAACGGACGATGTAGAATGCGCGCCGTGTCAGGTGCTGCGGAAGGATTCTCCGACCGCGGTTAAACGGGAAAGCGGTGCGTCTCCGAGGAGACAAATCCGCTGCTGCCCCCGCAACGGTAAGCAAGTGCGGACGCGCCACAACGCCACTGGGTTCATCCTGGGAAGGCGGCACGTCAAGACTTGCGAGCCCGGATACCGGCCTGGGACAAACCAGCGGAAGTACCACGGGGTGTGGTGCCGGCTTCGACCTGCGTCCATTCTCCCAGTGCTTCCTTTTCAGTCATTCCGGCATGCGGGGACGCCTGCCGGGAAAGGGAGAATCATGAATCCACGTCTCACGCCGCTCGCCGCGGCGNCCGTCGCCTTCCTGGCGCCCGCCCACGCCCAGAACGCCGATCTCGATCCGGTCATCGTCAGCGCCACCCGCTTCAGCGAAGCCGACACCAACGTGGCGGCCAACGTCAGCGTCATCACCCGCGACGACATCAAGAATACCCCGGCCTACGATCTGCCGAGCATGCTCAAGGGCAGCGCGNGCGTTGACGTTCGCTCGCTTTACGGCAGCCTGGGCATCGATGCCACGATCGACATCCGCGGCTTCGGCGAAACCGCCGGCAGCAACACGCTGATCCTGCTCGATGGCCAGCGCATGAACCCGATCGACATGGGTAGCGTCAGCTGGTCGGCGATCCCGCTCGACAGCGTGCAGCGCATCGAGATCATGCGCGGCGCCGGCACTGTGCTCTACGGCGACAAGGCGACCGGCGGCGTGGTCAACATCATCACCGACAAATCCGGGACGCCACGCTTCGGGGCGACCGTCGGCATCGGCAGCTACGACACCCAGACCGTCGACCTCAACGGTGCCTTCGGCAACGAGACCGGTTATGCCAACGCCTTCGCCCACTATGCCCACACCGGCGGCTGGCGCGAAAACTCCCAGGCCGAGCAGGCGGCCCTCAGCGGGCGCGGCGGACTCTACGTCGGCAAAGGGNAAGTGTTCCTGGACTATGCGCTTTTCAACAGCATGAGCGGCCTGCCCGGCCCGCTGCTCAGTGCCGCTTACCAAAGCAATCCGAAAATGGCGAGTACGCCCTACGACTCCCAGCGCAGCGACGGCTACCGCGTGCGCCCCGGCGTCGCGCTGCCGATCACCGACACCTTGCGCTTCGAGGCCGAGGTTTCCTACGACAGGCAGGACCAGCACGCCAACTATGTCTCTTTCGCCAGTCAGGCCGAGCGTACGCGCGACAACTGGTCGGTCACCNCGCGCCTGCGCTGGCAGCATGGGCTGGGTAACTTCAAGAGCGAGACGGTGGCGGGTATCGACTACTACTCGGGCGAGGTCAACGCGACCTACTCTTCTTCCGCCGCCCAGAACGCCAAGCAGGACAGCACCGGCTTCTACTTCCAGAACATCACCGAATGGGTCGCCGGGCTGGCCACTACCCTCGGCGCCCGCAGTCAGCGCGTCGACCAGTCGGCGTCGCAGGACGCCTACCCCGGATTCTGGGGCATGCAGCCGGCGATGAACGGCAATGCCGAATACACCCGCAGCGCCTGGGATCTCGGCCTCAGCTATGCCGGCGACGGCTGGCGCACCTACGCCAAGGGCGGCACCACCTTCCGCTTCGCCAATACCGACGAACTGTTCGGCTACGACCCGTTCACCGGCAATCCGACCTT
Source organism: Dechloromonas sp. (assembly GCA_013363835.1). Classification (GTDB taxonomy): domain Bacteria; phylum Pseudomonadota; class Gammaproteobacteria; order Burkholderiales; family Rhodocyclaceae; genus Azonexus. The sequence continues at coordinate 3,115,007 of CP054864.1, read as the reverse complement.
CGCCGGCAATCTCAAGCCACAGACCGGCACGCTCGGCGAAATCGGCGGCAGCTTCAGTGCCGGGCCGGTCACGGCCNGCGCTGCGCTGTATCGGATGAACCTGGAGGACGAAATCGCCTACGACGGTTCGCTGTTCTCCAACGTCAACCTCGACAAGACCCGCCGCCAGGGCCTGGAACTCGAAGGCAACTGGCGTATCGTGCCCTCCGTCCTGGCGCGCCTGACCTACACGTACACCGACGCGACCTTCACCCAAGGCATCTACAACGGCAACCAGATTCCGCTGGTGCCCAACAACAAGGCCAGCGCCCGCCTCACCTGGGACGGCAACGCGCTCGGCGCCTACACGGTGGTGGTCAATTATGTCGGCCAGCAATACTACAGCGGCGATTTTGCCAACGCCCATGACAAGATGCCCGGCTATACCACGGCCGATTTCATGGCGTCGTGGAACTTCAAGCCATGGTCGGTCACTGCGCGTCTGCTCAATGCCTTCAATGAGAAGTACTCGCCCTACGCCGGCTATTCGACCTTCCAGTCCGACTATTATTACTACCCGGCCGATGGCCGTACCTTCCTGATGACCGCGAGCTACAACTTCCGCTGATGCCCAACCACCGCCGCGCCTTCCTGATCCTCGTCATCCTCGTGCTGCTGGCACTGGCGAGTTTCTGGGCGGCGCTGGCGGCAGGCAGCATTCCGGTCGCGGCAACCGACATTCTCGCCGCCCTGCTCGGGCAGGACGCCCCGGGCGCCGACATCGTCCGTCAACTGCGCCTGCCGCGCGCCCTCGCCGGCTTCGCCTGCGGCGGCCTGCTGGCGCTGGCCGGCGCCCTGATGCAGGTGCTGTTGCGCAACCCGCTGGCCGACCCCTACATTCTCGGCATTTCCGGCGGTGCCGGCGTCGGCGCGCTGTTCGCCATCATGGTCGGCCTGCCGACGCTCGGCATCGACGGGCTGGCCTTTGCCGGCGCGCTCGGCGCCATGTTCCTGGTCTTCGGACTGGCGCATGGCGACGGTAGCTGGACCCAGACGCGCCTGTTGCTGACCGGCGTCATCGTCGCCGCCGGCTGCGGTGCGCTGATCTCGCTGATGCTGGCGATCGCCCCGGAAGATCGCCTGCGCGGCATGCTGTTCTGGCTGAGCGGCGACCTCGGCCAGGNNTCGTGCGCCTGGCCGCCCCTGATGGCGCTGGCCATCGCGCTGCTGCTGGCGATACCCTTCGCGCGCGAACTCAACCTGCTGGCGCGCGGGCTGATGCAGGCACAGGCGCTGGGTGTCGCGGTCGACCGCCTGCGCTATGCCATTTTCCTGCTCGCTTCGCTGGCCACTGCCGCCTCGGTGACGACGGCCGGCTCGATCGGCTTCATCGGCCTCGTCGTCCCGCATCTGGTGCGGCTCGCCGTCGGCAACGACCAGCGTCTGTTGCTGCCGGCCTCGGCGGTCGCTGGAGGGNCGCTGCTGATGCTGGCAGACACGCTGGCGCGCACCTTGATCGCCCCGCAGCAATTGCCGGTCGGGGTCCTGACGGCGCTGATCGGCGTGCCGGTCTTCCTCTTTCTGTTGTCACGGCAAGGCAAATGAGTCACGCCCTGCTCACCGCTCACGGGATCTCGGTCGATATCGGCGGCCGTCGCCGCGCACTCGACCTGAGCATCGCGTCGGGGCAACGGCTGGCCATTCTCGGCCGCAACGGTGCCGGCAAATCGACGCTGCTGGCAACGCTGGCCGGGCTGCGCGCGCCGAGCGCCGGGCACGTCGAACTGGCCGGCACCCCTATGCCGCACTGAGCCCGCGGCAAGCGCATTGCGCCGCGCCTGGCTCGGCCAGACGCAAGCCGACCCGTTCGGCTCGACAGTGCTGGAAACGGCACTGACCGGCCGCCACCCGCATCTCGGCCGCTGGGACTGGGAAAGCCCCCATGACGCCGACCTGGCGCGCAGCACCTTGGCCGCCGTCGGCCTCGCGGGTATGGAAGCACGCCAGATCCACACGCTGTCCGGTGGCGAACGCCAGCGTCTGGCCATCGCCACGCTGCTCGCCCAGGCGGCGCCGCTCTACCTGCTCGACGAGCCGCTCGCCCACCTCGATCTCAACCACCAGATGGCCGTCCTCGAACTTTTCGCCGGGGCGGCGCGCGACTGCGGGGCCGGTGTCATCATGGTCCTGCATGACCCGGCGCTGGCCCACCGCTTCTGCGATCAGGCCCTGCTGATCGATGGCGACGGCCATTGCGAGCTGGGTGCGGTCGACTCCGTTCTGACCGCCGAAAAGCTCAGCGCGCTCTATGGCTACCGGCTGCACCAGTTCGAGCAGGACGGCCAGCGCTGCTTCGTTCCCGCCTAACTGGAACAGCTGACCTCCAGCCCGTTCGCCCAGTCGGGCGGCAAGGCGGCGTAATGCGCGAATTCCGGCTGCTCGTCGTAGGGGTTGCGCAGGCAGGCAAGCAGACTTTCGATCTCCGAATAATCCTTGTTCTGCGCCTTGCGGATCGCCACTTCNGCCAGCCAGTTGCGCAGCACGTATTTCGGGTTGGCGCGCATCGTCGCCTGCCGTGTCGCGTCGTCCCACGGCGTCTGCGCCAGCCTGGCGCGCCAGTTGGCCAGCCAGGCGTCGCACGCGGCACGGTCGACGAACATGTCACGCAGCGGGGCGTCGGTTTTNGCCTGTTTTTCGGGGTCGACCGCAGCAGGCAGCTGCGACAGCGCGCGGAAGAACTGGGTGAAATCCGGCCGATGCTGTTGCAGCAGACCGAAGGTTTCGCCGATGAAGGCTTCGTCGTCCTCCAGTGCGATGCGGAAACCCAGCTTGGCACACATCAATTGTTCGAAACGCGCCTCGAAGGCCGGACCGAAGTGATCGTCGACCGCGCCCTGAGCCAGCGTCGGTTTGCTGATCAGCGGTAAAAAGGCATCGGCCAGGCGGTAGAGATTCCATTGCGCGACATGCGGCTGGTTGCGGAAGGTGTAGCGGCCGTGGGTGTCGGAATGATTGCAGATGTGGCCGGCATCGAAGGCCTCCATGAAGCCGAAGGGGCCATAGTCGAGGGTCAGTCCTAGAATGGACATGTTGTCGGTATTCATCACGCCGTGCATGAAACCGACTGCCATCCAGTGCGCCATCAGTTCGCCGGTATTGCGGGCGACATCAGCCAGCAACGCGGCGTAGGGATTGGCGGTTTCCCGACAATGCGGGCGGAAGGTGTCGATCACATAGTCGGCAAGCTGCCGCAACTCAGTCTTGCGGTCGCGCGAACTCCAGTGCTCGAAGGAGCCGAAGCGAACAAAGCTGGGCGCGATGCGCGCAACGACCGCCGCCGTTTCGATGGTTTCCCGCCGCACCGGCAAATCGGCACCAACGATGGACAGCGCCCGCGTGGTTGGGATGCCGAGCCCGGCCATTGCCTCCGAGCAGAGAAATTCGCGTATCGACGAGCGCAACACGGCGCGGCCATCGGCACCGCGTGAATAAGGTNNACGCCCGGCACCCTTGAGCTGGATTTCCCAATGTCCGCTGCCATTGCGCAGGCCGCCCAGCAAATGCGCGCGGCCGTCGCCGAGCTGACCGGCCCAGACGCCGAACTGATGGCCGGAATAGACGGCCGCCAACGCATCGCTGCCTGGCGGTAGCTTGTTGCCGGCAAAGATTTCACANAACTCCGGACGCCTGCACTCTTCGGGATCGATGCCGATCAAAGCCGCCACGTCGGCGCTGGCGGCGACCAGATAAGGATGCGGCAGGCCGAGCGGTGCCAGGCGCGTGTAAAACGCCTCGGGCAGGGCGGCAAAACTGTTGTCGAATTCGAGTTGTTCGAGGCGGCCGGCGGGGCGCCCGGTTTCAGGTGCGTTCATGCGTCGATGGAAAAGTTGTTCATGGAGGGCTGCACGCAAGTCCCGAGCCAGCGATCAGCCCTGAGTTGAGAGTCGAAAAGCGCCGCTTGGTTCGGTCGGCGAACGCGTTTATTTCGACAGCCGGGTTCCGGTAGAATCATCGGCAGTCGCAAGCAGCTCCAGCCACCCATTTCCCACCGAGGCAACGTCATCATGGAACTTCCCACGCAGGTTGCCACTGTCGCCCAGGTCATCCAGCTGGCAGTCGCGCCGGTTTTCCTGCTGGCTGGTGTCGGCGCCCTGCTCAATGTGCTGACCAGCCGCCTGTCCCGCATCATCGACGCCTTTCACAAGCTGGAAAACAGCTTGCTGGAGGACTCCCAGGTAACAGATCGCGCCAGAAGCCTGGCATCGATTTCCTACCTCTCGCGCCGGGCACGGCTGATTCACTGGGCCATTTCCCTATGCACTTCGTGCTATCTGCTGGTTTGCATGGTTGTCGTCACGCTGTTCATCGCGCCCGAATTGCAGCTCGACCTTTCGCGCGCCATCGCTGGATTGTTTGTCGCCGCCATGCTGGCCTTGATCGCCGCATTGAGCTGCTTCCTGCGCGAAATCAATCTGGCGACCAGCGTCATCGAAAACCTCGATCGCTCGGCCCTGCGCATTCACGGCCGAAACTAGGGCGTGCACCGTAACCGGCGGAACCGTCACTTGCTGTGAAGAAGCCCTAGGCGCCGGAACGACGCGCCAATTCGCGAAAGCGGTTGGGTAGCCCAAGCACCAGGCGACCGAATTCGTCGAGTAGCGCCTGATCCACCGCATCGGGGCGGATCCTGGCATGGACATCGCTGCCCAGGCGCTCGAGGTTACGCGTTTCCAGGGTCAACGTACCGTCGGCAAATTCNGCCTTCCAGCGTGCGCTGACGCTGATCTGGCCGGCGATGTAAAACTCGGCGCGCTCGACGAAACTGCGTTCATTGCGGAATTCCTTGCAGGAAAACTGAAGACCGTAATCGAACAGCGCCCGCGCAAANCGCTCGACTGCCGCTCCTTCGCGATCGATCGTGAAACCTTGCGACGCTGCAAGCTGGAATGAGAGCGTAACCAGTTCGACCATCGCTCCCGCCGCCTGCGATTGGGTCCGGTAGTCGGCAAAGCCTTCCTGCCAGACCATATTTCGGAAGACGGCGTCGTCGGCCGCGGTGTAGTGGCGAGGAATTGCCGGCTTGACGATATTGAGTTGCTGCACGAGATCGTGCAGGTAGAAGAANAGATACTTGAGCGCCTGATCGAGCGCAATGTTGATCGCAGTGCGCTCCACCTGTTCGGAATTCAGTTCCCCNTGGCGAATCGCCGCCTGCTGGCGTAGCTGGCCAAGGAGACTGCTGCCACTGATGATGCCTTGCGGATTCTGGTCACCTTTNACCGATCCCTGTCGGCGCTCGAGACTGCGAACGGTACCGTCGGGAACGATTTCCGGGAAGGCCAGCGACGCATCTGCCATGCCACCACCCAAACCGGCCAGCTGCTCCTTGCGGGCGAGCCGCTCGGCTTCGTCGAGGTCGAAATTCTCGATATCGGCAACCAGCGATGCTTCCAATTCAGCAATGTTGCCGACCTTGCCGGTTCGACGCTCACGCTTGGCGCGGATGGCATCGAGAATCCGGTTCGATTCGGCAGTGTTTTCGGATGAACTCATGATGGTCAGTATTCCAAGAGACTGCTGTTTGAATATTGGCGCCAATCGGCGGCAAAATCAACAATGGTGGAGCTCCGCAGTCACTCGCCTCAGTCGGTAATCCGGTCTAGCCATTCACCAAGGTGNGATAGCACCAGCGGCCAATCTTTNTCATGCGTTACTGCATGACCCAAGCCGCGAAAGATATGAACCGGCAATCCGTAACTGTGACCAGTGGACTGCACCAGGAAAGCCGGTGTCAGGACGTCGAGCTCCGCGCCAAGGATCAACATCGGCGGACGATTCATCGCACGCAAATTGGGCAGGTTGAACATCGACATGTCCCACAAGGCACGGTGCGATTCCGATTGCATTTGGGTCAGCCAATGGGCCAGCATCGCCTCGTCGACCTCGCCGGCAAACAGGGCCTCACGCAAGGTCTGGCTGTCCGCGTGATCGCCCGCCATGATGTTGTTGATGTCCATGAACAGATGCGGTTTCTGGAACAACAAATGGAACTGCGCGGCGATCAGGCCTTGCGGCGGTACCGAGCACAGCAGCGCCGCCCCNGGTACCGTGTGGTGCTCAAGGTATTTCTGGACGACGAAGCCGCCCATCGAATGTCCGATCAGGACGGGTGGGTCCCCNAGCCAGTCGACGATCGTGCCGACATCGTCAACGTAATCGGCAATCGAGTGCCAGTCGATGCGCTCGCGCCCGTAACTNGCGCCATGGCCGCGCAGGGATAGTGCGTAACAGGGATAGCCGGCCCTGGCCAGCGCCGGCATGAAGGTGTCGGTCCACATCCAACCNCCGGCAAAGGCGCCGTGGATGAACAATAGCGGAGGGCGTTTGGTCTTGCGCGTCGGCAGGCAGGAATAAACCTCCAGGCCGTCGATAATGTCGGTTTTTATCATTGCGACTCAGCGATTGGGAAAGCGTGTTTTAATGGGGCTCCCCAAGGGTAGCGCAAGTCGACATGCTGAAGTGGATTCTGACACTGGTGATCGCCATTTTCCTGCTCGGCATTCTCGCCCCGCACGTTGCCCGCTTCGTCCGTTTCGGCAAACTTCCGGGCGACATTGCGTTCCGCTTCCGCGGTCGCACCTACTACCTCCGTTTACGACGACGCTTCTCTTTTCAATCGTTCTTCTGGTCGTTTCGCNGTTTCATCTAGAGCTCGCTTGACAGCCGCCACGCGAGCAGCATGGATGCGTTCNGGAATTTTCGCCTTGTCTGAGCACTCGGCAATTTTCCCCTTNCCACTGTTGACCGCAGCAAGCGCCGCCAGCAGCCTTTGCGGGCTTTCATAAGGGCGCTCCCGCCAGCCCAGGCGGCCATTGAAATCGCACTGGCAGGCCTGTAGCAGCTGCCTGAAGCGCTCGGGGCGGCGCAGGGCATCGGTGCGCTCCAGCAGCGTGACCAGCGTCGCCGGACGCAGTTCGCCGGCGCGGTGAATGTCGCCGTGGTAACGCGCGGTCAATAGCGCCAGATCGCGGCAATCCCCGGGTACCCGAAGGCGTTCGCACAAGGCGCTCACCAACTGGACGCTGCGCATTTCGTGGCCGATGTGGCGCGGCAGGATGTCGGCCGGCGTCGTCGCCTTGCCGAGATCGTGGGTCAAGGCGGCAAAACGTACAGGCAAGGCGAAATCGTGGCGCGCTGCCTCGTCGATCACCATCATGACGNNTACGCCGGTATCGATCTCGGGATGGTAATCGGCCCGCTGCGGCNNACCGAACAGCGCCTCGACTTCCGGCAGCAGGCGTGCCAGGGCACCACATTCCCGCAGCACCGTGAACATGCGCGATGGCGACGTTTCCATCAGGCCCTTCGCCAGTTCCTGCCAGACGCGCTCGGCAACCAGGTGATCGACCTCGCCGGCACCTACTATGCCTCGCATCAGGTCGAAAGTTTCGGGAGCCACCGAAAAATCGGCAAAGCGCGCTGCGAAGCGGGCGATGCGCAGGATGNNCACCGGGTCTTCGGCGAAGGCCGGGCCAACATGGCGCAGGATTTTAGCTTCCAGATCGCGTCGACCGCAGAAGGGGTCGATCAGCGTGCCGTCGGCGGCGNNCGCCATCGCGTTGATGGTCAGGTCGCGCCGCGCGAGATCCTGCTCGAGCGCTACGTCCGGTGCGGCGTGAAAGGCGAAGCCGTGATAACCATGGCCGGTTTTGCGCTCGGTGCGGGCGNNGGCGTATTCGGCCTGAGTCTCGGGATGGAGAAANACGGGAAAATCCTTGCCGACCGGACGGAAGCCCTGATCGAGCATGGTTTGGGGNCTGGCGCCGACGACCACGTAATCGCGGTCGACGACCGGCCGTCCCAGCAATTCATCACGCACCGCGCCACCAACGATGTAGATCTCCATCGGCGGCGGCGAACACCTTCCGGCCCGGTAGCGGAAACGATCCAGCTTGCCTTCGGGGTATTGCGCGCGATAGGTCGGCGCAATCGACTCGAGCGCCGTCGGCCGCCAGTCGGCAGGCAGCTTGCACTTGCCGTCGCAGACGCTATCGACCTGCATCGAGCGCAGGTTGTCCGGCGACATCATCGGTTTCGGCGACAGCCACATCAGGCCGGCCTGNCGGTAGGCCCAACCTTCGGAGAGTGGAATCACCCGCGCCGTGCTGCCGACCAGTTCGGCCGTGTAATCGACCAGGTCACGCAAGGTGACCTTCGGACCGACCAGATCGTAAGCCTGGCCGAAAGTCGCCGGGTTACCCAGGCTGTCCCGNAAGGCATCGGCCACATCGGCAACCCAGACTGGCTGAAANCGCGCCTGGCCAAAGCCGAGCGGGAAAAACGGCAGCTTTCTCAACACGCTGGCGAACATCGAGAGGAAGGAATCGCCAAGACCGAACATCACCGACGGACGGAAGACGGTGACGTCGAGGTCGCCCTTGGCGGCCATCACGATGGCCTCACCGTCGCCCTTCGAACACAGATACTCGGACGGNCCNTTGGGATCGGCACCCAGGGCACTCATGTGCAGCAGGCGACGAACGCCGGCCTGCTTGCAGGCGGCAACGATCTTCCTCGGCAGTTCGACGTGGGCTTCGGCGAAATCCTTGCTGTACGGCAGCACGACATCGCGGCTGTGCAGGATGCCGACCAGGTTGATCACCACGTCCTTGCCCCGCATCAGTTCGACCAGCGTTTCTTCCGAATTGATATTGGCTTCCGGCATCTCGACATTGGGCTGCATGATCAGCGCCTTGGTGCGTTCACGGCGACGCGTCGGAATGGTGACCTCCACGCCGCGCTGCGACAGCCGATTGGCGATGTAGGTACCGACGAAACCGCTACCCCCNAGCAGCAAGACCTTNTTGATGTCCATGTGGAACCCCGGAAAATGTTCTCAAGATGCCAATTTTAAGGCAATTTGAGCATCTGTCGACGCTTCACACTGGTTCCGGACATTGTTTGTATGCTATGTTGGCAAATATGTTTTGCCAGATGGCGCTAAAACGCTCATAGAAATCGCTGGGGTTTGTGCAAGCGCCCGCGCTGATAAAGCTCTTGGCCCGATTCAATGAGTGGAGAAACCATGTGCATTTTCGGTCACCGGGGTGTTTCATTGAAAGCAACTCGAAACGTTGAATATTCCAGAATGGGTGAAGCAGCTAGTCCTCGCTGGCGCTCAGGCACCCTCTGCCGACAACTCGCAGCCTTGGCGCTTCGTTTGGAATGGCAAAAACCTCACTTTGCATCTGGATACTGTTCGAGCCGGGGCCGGGTTGGGCTTGAATCATCCAGCCAACCTGATGGCCATGGGTGCTGTCATAGAGAACCTCACACGGGCCGCGAAAACCTTGGGGTTCCCTCCAGACATTCTTAGTCTCGAATCAGGGAGCAAAGACCAGCCATTTGCGACGATTGCTTGGGATGGCCCGGCCCCAATCCCACAATCGNAAGCGGACCCCGGATTGTTTGCTCGACATACCAATCGCGGTGCGTTCCAGANNAAATCCCTTAGCCCGAAACTGATTGCCCACCTCACCGCGATGACAGAGGGTAGGTTACGTACAGTCGTGGTATCGGAGNCCAAGGCAAAAAAACACCTTGCAGGCTGGGTGCGAGATGCATCAGAAGTGCGTTTCCAGACCGAAGAAATTCATCGATGGCTTGGCTCCAGCCTGCGGTTTACGCCAGAAGAAGTCGCTAGGAACGATGGACTGGACGTGGCGACCCTATTGCTCNCCNCCGGAGCCATAGGATTGCTAAAATTTTCGCTCAATTGGCGGCGGATGGCGACTCTCAACCGTTTCGGTGCCTATAAATTGTTCGCCTTCCTTGAGGCCGCCATGCTGCAAGAGTCCGCAGCACTTATACTGGTAGCGGGACCACTTCGGGGTGACGGCAACGAGTTGGCTGCCGGTAGGCTGCTTGAGCGTCTTTGGATTAAGCTTAACGAAGAGGGCATCGCGGTTCATCCCTACTTCGTGCTTGCCGATCAGTTGTATCGGCTCNGCACCGGACTCATCTCCAAGCAATTTCAGGCGCCGGTCACCCAGTTGGCAGGTCGCGTCTCGGAGTTTCTGGGCGGAAACGAGACCGTATACATGTTGCTGCGGGTCGGGATTGCCAGANTAAACAATCCCGTTCGTTCCAGGCGCTTGCCGGCGGAAAACACATTATCCGTATTGAATATGCAATGAAGGGAGGAAAACATGAGTACCACCAAAGAAATCGATATGGATCGTTTTGTACTGATAGCTCAGGGACACAGTGCGTTCCAGTTGCTATGGGCGGGCGTCGAACTCGGATTGTTCGATACATTGTCCAGACGACCAGACATGGTCAAGGCAGAACTTGAGGCCATGGATCTGGCCCCCTACCCGGGCCGGGTACTGTTGACCGGCCTCGCAGCGCTTGGCCTGGTTATTAAGAATGGCGACCATTATCGCAACTCGGCGCTGGCCGAATCCCTGCTAGTCAGGGNNAAACCCGACTCCATCGCGCCTGTGCTCGGCTGGCAGGCCCNNATCGTTTATCCAGGCCTGCAGGATTTTCTGGAATCACTTCGTGCAGGANAAAACGTCGCCCTACGGCGTTTCCCTGGTGAAGGANACACGCTGTATGAACGCCTCGTCAGCCATCCGGAACTGGAAAGATNNTTTCAACAAGCGATGAGTGCACTCTCTGCCNAAGCCAACCGTCGTATTGTCGACGCCTACGATCTGGGACGTTTCACTCACATCGTCGATGCAGGTGGCGGTGACGGCACCAACGCGATCGCCTTGGCCAAGCGCTATCAAATCTGAAAGTAACGGTTTGACTCCGAGTCCGTTTGCCGCATCGCGCAGCAACGAATCTCAGCCGCCGGGCTGAGCGACCGAGTCTTCACCTGGGTCGGCAATTTCCTTGACGACCCATTTCCTNCCGGCGTCGATGCAATCATGTTCTGTCACATATTCACCATCTGGTCGATGGAACGCAACCTTGAACTCNTGCGCAAATGCNGCCGGGCACTACCGGACGACGGCGCCGTCGTCNTCTTCAACATGATGGGCGACGACGATGATACTGGCCCCATCAGCACTGCGCTCGGCTCGCCCTATTTTCTGGCCATTGCCACCGGCGAAGGAATGCTGCACTCTTGGCAGGATTACGAGCAGGCAATGGTTGCCGCANGCTTCTCCAAAGTTACAAGAGTCGGCGATCTGCCGTTGAACCACGGCCTGCTGGTCGCACGCAAATAGCCGTTCGTTCTTCCAGGCGCCCACGCTTATGGGAACACTCAAATGACCGCCTATGATTATTTCACTGCGTTCAAGCGCAACCTCGGGTTTCTCAACAAAACCGAACAGCAGAAACTGCGCGACTCGCGTGTTGCCGTTGTCGGCCTGNGGNGGACGGGTGGTGCTCAGGTCNCTGCACTGGCCCGCCTGGGGATAGGCGCATTCAACCTGGCCGATCCGGACGTTTTCGAACTGATAAACTTCAATCGCCAGATTGGCGCGACAATGAATGCCATTGGCCGGNAAAAAACGGCCGTTATGGCCGAACTGGTCCACAACATCAACCCCGAGGCTGATGTCCGGTTGTTCGAACAGGGAATCGGCCCCGACAACATTGCCGAGTTTNTGGAAGGTGTTGACGTCGTGGTCGACTCGCTCGACTTCTATTGTTTCAAGGAGCGTTTTCTGCTTTACCGCAACGCCAGGGAACGCGGACTATGGNTGCTGACCTCGCCGCCGCTCGGTTTCGGTNTCACGCTCCTGACTTTCGATCNNAAGGGAATGTCTTTCGAAGACTACTTTGGGTTCAAGGAGNGANTGGATGAGTTCGAACTCAGTGTTTCGTTGATCGCCGGCATTTTGCCGCGCCCCTGGATGATGCGCTATTTGAACCAGGACGGACTGGACCCCGCCGCACACCAATTGCCGTCGGTGGGCGCGGCCCCCTTCATGATTGCCGGCGTCATCGCCACCGAAGTGATGAACCTCATTACCCGCAAGCAACCCGTGCGTTCGGTTCCTGATGTCATTCAGTTCGACGCGCTGCTGCAGCGCTTTCAANGGNCCCGCTATCGCTGGNGAATGCGCGGGCCACTGCAACAGTTGAAANAAATACTGCTTCGTCGGCGATTACCACGCCCCCGCGCCTGATACCAGCCAGCCTCTGATTCAAGACTGAAAGACTGACAACATAATTAAAACCCTCATAGCCGAAGGCATTGAGGAGTTTCATCTGTCACTCGACAAGCATCGCCCAACCGGGCGACGCCTTAAGATATATCAGGCATTGCCGCGACGACGCAGGGCACCGAGACCAAAGAGTCCTAGACCAAGAAGGGCAAGGCTACCCGGCTCAGGAACGGCCAGTCCTCGGATGTCGACGCTACCGCTCGCTGCATACCCACCNGTTGACGCTGACGAATTGAAACTACTACCCAGTGCCATGTCGTTACCTCCAAGTAACGAATTCGTATCGACAAACGCGTCGACAGCACCCAAACCTGTGACGTTCAAGAAGCCGTTACCAGAACCAGAACCAATGTTACCGAGGTCGCCTGACAGAATGAAAGACTCCAGCGTCGTCNNCGTACCGGCTCCATTGGCGCAATTATCGGCAACGGCGCANGTCCTGGACTTGCCGCCGAGCACGTCCATCCACAGCGTATTTCCAGTTTTAATGGTCAAAACGTCATTGGCGTAGTTGCCGGTAGGAACAAACGCCGATGACATCGAGTANAANTGTGCCGCGCCACCCGAGAACAAAATGTTGATCGGAGTAGGTAAGCCCAACGGCTTTATCGCCTCGGTGTAATAGCTATCAAAATAAAAGCCCAAGTAGGCACCATTGTTGCCACTGGCCCAGATGACATTCCCGCCGCCATCTTTAATGGTATCGATGACGCCGACGCCAACCAGCTGGTCGCCAACATTCTGAATTGGAGCCGTACCGTTAGATGCATAGGTACCTTCCCAAAGCGTTCCAATCTCGAGGAAGCTTCCAGGAGTAATAGTAATGCCATTCACTGTCACTGCCGACGCCACGTTGGACAGCGCCAAGGCCCCGGCAATCGCTGCTGCTAGAAGGGTTCGTTTCATGATTTTAACTCCTGAAAATTTATTCGCATCTTGGCGCAAACGGCAGTTCCGCCCTTGCTGTGCAAACCATAGCACCAATCATGCCAGATTTATATTTTATTTTACAAACAATTAGTTACTAGAATTTCACAGAAATGCGGTCACTTCCATGCGACAAATGTAAAATTTTCCGACAGTAGTCAAATACGAGGATTGACACGCTTGCCAACAAATACACAGTTTATTGAAGCAGAGAGCAGACGCCCCTTGGTGTAAGGCATTCTGGGGCTTGGCTAAACTCATCGCAAGCGGTCACACTGGCAATACCGGGGTGTCGTTCGAGTCCGCCTCAATGTCGCGCCACCAGCGGAAGTTCGCTCGGGCGGAAACATGCAGATCGTCCGTCAACGTTTCACGACAACCCGTCTTAACGTTTGCGTGTAGGATAGTGGATTCGTCCATATTACAAGCGGTCAACCATTAGCCATATCGCGCAAAGTGCAACCACAGCAATGTTCCGTGGCATTCCAGCCGGCAAACTATATGACATATCGGAGTGATCGAACGGAGGAAAGGCATCATGACGTTCCCGGAACCCAACGCAAACTGCGACGGCTTCAGCAAGTATTTCGAAATTCTGCCGGCGCTCAGCGATAGCGAAAAAGCCGAGGCATATCGTATCCGCCATAGCGTCTGCGAGGATCTCGCCTGGGAGGATGTCCGACCCGATGGCATGGAAACGGACGAGTACGATGCCCATGCGCTTCATTGCCTGATTCGCAGCCGGGACTCCGGTAAGTTTATTGGTTGCGTACGCCTGGTGCTTGCAAACCCGGACGTTCCTGACGCGTTGCCATTCGAACGGACGTGCGGCCCAGCATTGCACCGGTCGCAATTTGACCCGGCAAAACTTCCTCGTGACAGAATTGCCGAAGTTTCGCGGCTCGCCATCGTAGGTCAGTACCGTCGCCGCCGCGGTGAAAAACACGCCGGCCGGCACCATTCAGGACAATGAATCGGGAATCAGCAACCACGCTTCGCCTGGCTCNTGATCGGTTTGTATATGGGTGTCTTCGCGATCGCCGCTCGGCACGGGCTGGAACACCTGTTCCTGCTTTCAGAACCACGCCTGGCCCGCCACCTGAACAAGATCGGCATCACCAACACGCAAATCGGTCAGCCGACTGAACACCGAGGCTTTCGCGTACCAGCGGTCATGAATGTCGATCAGGTCATCAGCAATCTCGAACCCCTGTTGAAATCGGTCTTCACCCACGTCAACAGCCAACTCGACGTACAGCAACGGTCGGTACTTTAAGCAACGATCAATGCTTGCACATTCCTGACTGCAGCGGTCGCCGGTCCGTCTGGCGCGTTCCCAACGCTGAACATCAAGCCAGGGCGCGCTCCTGCCAATTCAAATGAGTACCCTACGCCTTTGTACAATGCCACCCAGCATTGCCCGGGTCAGATACGCTGGTAACCGGATAGAAGATTCTGGCCGGATATGTGCCTGCAAACTGTCGAAAATCTTACACACAATCGACCAACTCAATGATGGAAAATAGTAATTTTCATTTAAATTCAATATATTATAAATCATGGCATGGTTGGTGCTGTTACTTGGTCACATCACGCACAAGTTCCTTCAGGAGGAAATCATGAAAACCAAAAATCAATGTCTAGCGTTCTTCGCGCATTTCGGCGCCGTAGTAGCGGTGGCATCAGCCAGCGCGATGGCAGCGCCAGTTGTAGAATGGCAATTCGAGATTGACAGTGGCTTCACCGCGTATTCCAGCAGTGCTGGTGGTACGACAGGTATTACGGGGTCAAGTACTAATTCAGTAATTAACGCCCCATCGGTGCTCTCTTGGGGCAGCTCTCCTCAGTCGTCATTTTCCGTTGGCGGGGCAACTAGCAGCAATTTTGTCGGCACTCTCTTTACTGACGGGNCGGCAGTGAATACCGTTCAGGTCACTCATCAAAACAACCCCATTACCGGAGACACGTTGCGAAGTGCAGTGCTCACGGACAGGATTAAGCTTTTCAGCATCAATCCTGCTGGCGGGCCGAATTTGATTGAATTCCTGACGTTCAATATTCGTTACTTGGAAACCACAAATGCAACACCTTGTGCGGCTACCAGCCCTGTTGGTAATCCTTGTAATGATATTTTCGTCCTGNACGTTGCAGGTGCCGGGTTCAACCCCATGACAACACCTTTAACCNAAAATATTATGTATGACGGTGAAGATTATGACATTNTGCTGTCTATCGCCAGCGTAGGTAAGCTTGCGGATGCCGCCTGTGNNATGCCGTTTTTGGCAACGACCAATCGCGGTTGCATCGGTTTCACAACGATTGAAGGTCAGCGTAATGACTTCCAGGTTTCATTGAAGATCAGCAGTACGCCGTACAACGTTCCTGAGCCGGGTAGTCTGGCATTGCTGGGTCTCGGTCTCTTCGGTCTCGGCGCCCTGCGTCGTCGTCACAACAAGGCCTAATCAACTCCACGCCTACTATAGTCAAGGGCCGCTCGATGAGCGGCCGGCAATTGGTCGTCGCCAATCAGCTGCTATCGCGTTTGCTCAGTGCGGGCGTACTTCGGCGGCCTGTGTGCGCCGCAGCGCCTCCTCGGCGGCGGTGTTGAAGAGCGAGACGCCGGAACTGATACTGGCCTGGCCAGCCCTGAGTTGATCTTCGGCGATCACCGGATGCAGCAACACGGCAAAATCCCAGTCGGGATTCGCCAGTAGCAGTTGCCCNGACCCCTTGGCGATATGGCAGATGCGGCCACAGACCGACGCCTCGTCNCGCAGGCGGAAACTCAGCCAGTCACCGACACCGAGCGCGGACTGGCGCTGCCGACCGCCGCTCCAGCTACCCGCCAGATCGTAGATACGCAGCCTTTGAACACCGCTGCGCAACTCGCTGAGCGCNCGGTGCGCTGGCGGCCGCCGAACGCGCAGCGGCGGGCGCTGCCGGGTTCGCGGTGGCAGCGGAGCCTCGCTGTGCGTGCCGCGCATTGCCGCGGTCTGCAATGCGAAGCAGGCGTCAAGAAACTCGGCGCGCGCCGCATCGGGAACGGACACATGCTGCATGCCGGCGGTGATGGTCTTCAACATCTGTGGCAACTCGCGCGCCAGACGCTTGCGCTCCTCGATATCAACNTTGGGCTGGACGCTCCACAGCAGTTGATCGACGACCGCCTTGTTATCACGCCAAGCGGCGCTTTCTTCGCCGGATTCCAGCCAGATCTGGCGCAGCAGGCGTTGCCAGTGATCGCGCAGAAAACGCGAAATGGCCGGCGGCACGTCGACACGCAGACAGAAGGTATCGATCACCCGGCGACTTGCCTGATCTGCCTGGTCGCCTTGCTCAAGNCGCTGAAGCAATGGCCGATAGCCGGTTGCCGCCTGGCCGGCAGCACTGTCGCGACGGGCGATCAGCTTGTCGAGTTCGCCGACGTAGTGCGACAACACCTGGGTGTCATTGATGAATTCGGCACGGACCCGTGACGCAATTTGCTGGATGACGGTGCACAGGGGATGTTTGGAAGTGACGTCGACCGGCAACCCGACCGCTGCCCGCGCCATCTTGTCGAGCAACTGGCGCGCCGGATGGGCATCGGCGGCAAAGAAATTCCGATCAGGCATCACGGCGCGCAAGGTCGGAATCTGCAAACTGGAAAGAGCGGTCTTGATCGGATCGGGCAGGGTGGGCGACGCGAAAATCGCTTCGAAGATCATTGCCAGCGCATCGATCGCCGCCGCCTCGGGNGCGCCGGCCGGCAGGCCGAGCTGGGTTGAATCGAGTGGGCGCGACGCGGCAGTATCCACACCGCCGTTCCCGGCCGGGGCCACGCGTTCGAGATCGTCGAGGCGCGCCAGCGAACGGCCGAACATCGCCTGGGTCAGCAGCGAGGCAGCCACCCCGGCCCCCATGGACACGGCATTGCCGCCAACTGGCTGGCCTTGCCCTATCAGGCTGCGTTGCAATGCAGCGGCCGGGTCCATCGCCAGTCCACCCGGTACACCGCCGGCCTGCGCCGCAGAGGCAATATCGGAGGCCGTGACGATGGTCGGCTGCGCTGCCGACACCTTGCGTGCGATCAGGAAATCGTTGAATCCGGCATACAGAGCCGGCAGGAATTCGGCAAACACATCCTCGAGGCGATCAAGACGCTGTCTGGCGCTGTCCGGGCTCTCACCGAGCATGGTGCTCAGGGCTGCCAGCCCCTTGGCGATCGCTTTCGGACCCACCGGGTTGTCCGCCGGCGAAAGATCCGGGCGTCCGAGCAGGGTGACGAAACGCAGATAGACGCGCCACAGCGCCTTGCCGTTGCTCTCGGTCAGCTGCGCCGAGAATTGACCGAGACGGATGTCCAGTTCGAGGTCGTTCTCGCCGAGCAGCGAAATCTTGGAAGCCGTCAGGTCACCCAGTTGGTCAAAGGAGGTGCGTCGCTCCGCAGTCGTCTTTTCGTCGAAGTAGGCGCCCAGCGCCTGGGAAAAAGCCGCCGCCGCATCGTCGGGAACCGGCTCCGCTTCGCGGAGCAGTTGAACAACCTGCTTCAGAAACCAGGCACGGCAGTCGCGCAGAATTTCCCAGGCATCGTCCGGCGTCGGCAGGGATTCCTTCATGGTGTTGGACAACATCGGCTTTCCTGAGTACAACTTTCTTAATATGCTGAATTTTAAGGTAAATCGGCGTCCTTTGGGGCGTCCGCGGTGCGTGCACCGACGACGCCAAGCCGCGCCTTGAGCGAATCCGGCCGACCGNNGTGGAACAGGGTCGAGTAATAAACCGAGTTGCTCATCACCTTCTTGACGTAGTCGCGCGTTTCGTTGAACGGGATGGTTTCGGCATAGATGGCGCCCTCCAGCGGCTGATCGGCACGCCATTTCCTGGCTCGTCCCGGGCCGGCGTTGTAGGCGGCCGAGGTCAGCACCGGATGGTTGTCGAGGCTGTCCATGACCAGGCGCATGTAGCTGGTGCCCAGCAGGACGTTCATGTCGGTGTCGTTGACGNNGCCATGGTTGTAGTCNCTGAGCCCAATCTTCTTGGCCACCCATTTGGCGGTCGCCGGCATCAGCTGCATCAGGCCGGAAGCGCCGACATTCGACTTGGCGCCAGTGATGAAACGGCTTTCCTGGCGCATCAGGCCATAGACCCAGGCATCGTCAAGCGCCTGGTTCTGTGCCGCCGGCCGCACCTGATCGCCGTAAGGCGCNAGGAAGCGCACGGTAAANTCGTGCTCGGCCTTCGTCCGGTCGGCGGTGTTGATGGCACGGTCCCAGATCTGGTTGCGCTTCGCCAGNTCGGCGGCGGCCAGCAGTTCGCGGTCTTCCATGCCGCGCAGCGCNCAGTTCCATTCCCTGACTGCTTCGGTACGCATATCGAGGCGGAAGAAGGCCATCGCCCGGCGGATGCCCGGGTTGTCGCGCGCGGCCTTCTGTTCTTCGACGGTCGGCGCCTTGGCCTTGGGCGGCACGGCAATCTTGCGTCCGAGTTCTTCATCGGCCAGGTTGCCATAAAAACTGGCTTGACCGGCGATCTTCTCGAACAAGGCATCGGCCTCGCTGGTCAGGCCGCCGGCCTTGTAGGCGCGGCCCAGCCAGTAGGTCCATTCGGGCTGCGCGGCAAGCGCCGGCGGCATGTCATTGATTGTCGCCAGCACCGCGCTCCAGTCACGGGCGCGCAAGGCGGCNCGCACCTTCCACTGGTAGCTTTCATCGGACAACGAAGCGGCACCGGCCTGGGCAAACCAGTTCAGTGCTTCCGGATAGTGCTTNTTGGCGCCCTGCAACGCGATCTGGCTCCAGGCCCAATCGCGCTCTGAAGGCTGCATGCGGCCTTGCAATCTTTCGAGCTCGCTCGCGGCGGCACGCGGGTCGTTGGCGGCGATACGCTGGATCGCCAGCGCCGCCAGTTCGCGCCCGGCGCGCGTGGCGTACCAGTTGCCCGGCTGCTTCGCGAGGTAAGCCATGGGGCTTGAAATGACGAGTTCCAGGGCTTTGGCGTCCGGCGTCTGGCTGGCCGGTAGCGCGGTCAGCGTCGCCTTGGCGGGGCCGGTGCGATTGCTCTCGAGCTGACGCCGCGCGCGCCGCAGNACGTCGTCCGCCGTCACCCGGTTGGCACGGATCAGCGCTTCGAACACGGCCCGACAGGCTTCCGGTGGCTCCAACAGGGTCAGCCACTGTTTCTGCACGTCATCGAGCACTGCCTGGTCGCCGGCCGCCAACCGGGCCTGCTGAAAGTAGCAGGTGACGTCCGGCTCGGGCGCAAGCATCTTCGGATACTCGGCTTCGACTTCGGCCCACATGCCGCGCTTGCCCAGCCAGCGAATCCAGTCGGCACGGAACCTTTCGGCGACATAAGTGCGATCATAGCGCTCGAGAAAGGCGCGAACCGCCGTGCTGTCGCCCTGATCGATGTTCATGCGCAGCACGAAGTTTTCCACATAAGGCGCCAGTTCGTGGTTGCCGATCTGCCCGGCGGCGCGCTCCAGCTTGGCGCGGTCACCCGCCCTGAAAGCGTCGCGGGCCGCGAGGAAGGTACTGTCGCGGCTTTCCTGGGCAAAGAGNGGCAGCGAAACGAAAAGACCAAGGAGTAAGGCGTGAAACTTCATGCTAGATTCTGCGGATGAACAGGCATTCCGAGGATAACACGGCATGGCGACGGGGGTTGCGGCAAGCGATGGTGGGCCGTCGGGCGTCCTTGTCGACTGCCGAACACGATGCCCTGTCGGAACGTATCGTCGCACGCGNNCTGGCCGCGCTGCCGGCGCCGNGTGTGGCGGCCTTCTGCTGGCCGATCAAGCATGAACCCGATGTCCGTCGCTTGTTGGGGCACTGGGCGCAGGCCGGTACGCGCATGGCGCTGCCCGTGGTTGTCGGCGAGGGACAGCCGCTTTCCTTCCGTGAATGGACCCCCGAAACGCCGCTGGCCCCGGACCGCTACGGCATTCCGACACCGACCGCCGGAGAATGGTTGACGCCCGACCTGATCCTGCTGCCGCTCAACGGCTTCGATGCGGCAGGCTACCGGCTCGGTTACGGCGGCGGTTATTTCGACCGTACGCTGGCGGCGCTTNGCCCCGCGCCGCTGGCGGTCGGCATCGGTTTCGAGATCAATCGCATCGACAGCATCCGGCCCGAAGCGCACGACCAGCGACTGGACTGGATCGTCACCGAGAACGGCGCATTCAGGCCAGACGCCTGAAACCGAACGCGGCCGCGGCAACGACCAGCGAGGCGACGGCGGCAAGAACCGCCTGGCGCACGTCGTAAAGCCCGGTGCTGACCGCCATTTCGAGCAAATAGGCGTATTGCAGCGCGAAGATCAGCGTCGCAATGGCCAGGGCCAGCCATGAGCGTTGCGCCAGCGCGCTCTGTTCCTTGCGCAGGAACTGCCCGGTCGCGACCCCGGCGGACCAGAACTGGGCGAGCAAGGCCACGCACAGCGCCAGTACGGACAGGGTGTGACCGCTCATGCAGCGTGACAGGCGTCGGCAAAGCGCGCCAGCGCCTTTTCCAGGGTGCTGCGCGAACAGCCGAAATTGAGGCGCAACCAGCCCGGCGCGCCGAAATCGGCGCCATCCGAAAGCCCCAGCCCGTGCGCTTCGAAATGCGCGGCCGGCTGGGCGAGACCGAGCTCGCGGACGTCGATCCACGCCAGATAGGTGGCCTCGACATGGCTCATTTTTGCNCCTTTTTCGGCGTCGACCGCAACAGACACCAAATCGCGGTTGCCGGCGAGGTAGGCGAGCAGCTCGCGGTGCCAGTCGCCGCAATCTTGGTACGCCGCTTCGCAGGCAGCCAGACCGAGCACGTTCNNATGCGGCACGATGCCGTCCATCGCCCGCAGGAAGCGACGGCGCAGGGCGGCATCGGGAATCACCGCGAAGGCGCAGCCAAGGCCGGGGATGTTGTAGGTCTTCGACGGCGCCAGCAGCGTGATGCTGCGTTTGGCGGCATCCGGCGACAGGCTGGCGAAGGGAATGTGGCGCTTGTCGGCGTCGAGGATGAGTCCGCAGTGGATTTCGTCGGAACAGACGATCAGGTCGTTCTGCTCGGCGAAATTGGCGAGATCGACGAGTTCCTCGCGCGACCAGCAGCGACCGACCGGGTTGTGCGGGTGGCAGAGCAGGAAAAGTTTGCTTGTTGCGGTCAACGCATTTTGCAGGGCAATNTTGTCCCACCGCCAGCGACCGTCGGCACAGGCGAGTTCGACGCGGTTTAGCGTCTTTCCCGAGTAACGCGGCGCCGACAGGAAGGGCGGATAGATCGGCGTCGCCGTCAGCACCTCGCCATCGACGGCGCGACAGGCGACATTCAGCCCGGTGACCAGTCCCGGCAGCCAGACGATCCAGTCGGCCTCGATGGACCATCCGTACTTGCTTTCAAGGTGAGCGAGCACTGACTCCGTTAGCGATGGCCACGGTCCGCCGTAACCGAATACGCCATGCTCGATGCGCCGGTGCAGCGCGTCGAGCACCGGCGGCGGCGCGGCGAAATCCATATCCGCCACCCACAGCGGCAGGATGTCGCGGCCGGCGTACTTGCCCCATTTGATGGAGTCGGAGTCGCGCCGGTCGGGCGGCGTGTCAAAGATGCTCAAACTTCGAGATGCTGGTACAAGGCGGTGGAAAGATAGCGTTCGCCGAAAGAGGGAATGACGACGACGATCAGCTTGCCGGCATTTTCCGGGCGCTTCGCCAGTTCGAGCGCGGCCCAGGTGGCGGCGCCGGAAGAGATGCCGACCAGCAGGCCTTCCTCGGTCGCCATGCGGCGGGCGATGGCGAAGGCATCGTCGTTCTTGACGCGGATCACCTCGTCGTAGATCGCAGTGTTCAGCACCGCCGGCACGAAACCGGCGCCGATGCCCTGGATCGGGTGGCCTCTGGCGCCGCCGGAAAGCACCGGCGAGGCATCGGGTTCGACAGCGACGATCCTGACGCCGGGCTTGCGCGCCTTGAGCACTTCGCCGACGCCGGTGACGGTGCCGCCGGTGCCGACGCCGAAACGAAGATGTCGACCTGGCCGTCGGTATCCTTCCAGACTTCCTCGGCCGTCGTGCTGCGGTGGACGGCCGGATTGGCCGGATTTTCAAATTGCTGCGGGATGAAGTAGCGCGGATCGGCAGCCGCCAGTTCCTTGGCCTTGGCGATGGCGCCGCCCATGCCGTCCGGTCCGGGCGTCAGGATCAGCTCGGCACCGTAGGCCTTGAGCAGCAGCTTACGCTCACGGCTCATGGTTTCCGGCATCGTGAACGCGCACTTGATGCCGCGCGCCGCGCAACCATCGCCAGACCGATGCCGGTGTTGCCAGAGGTCGGCTCCAGCACCACGGTATCGGGGCCGATCTTGCCGGCGGCCATCGCCGCATCGATCATCGCGACGGCGATACGATCCTTGACGCTGTGGCCGGGGTTGAAGAATTCGAGCTTGGCGACGACCGTCGCGCCCACCCGCGGTCACGCGGTTGAGTTTGACGAGCGGCGTGTTGCCGACCAGTTCGGTAACGTTATTGGCGATTTTCATAGCGATACTCCGATAGGGGATGATGAATTGTAGGCGACTCCGCCCTTGCTGTGGGTAGGCCGACAATCCGGCTGCGGCGAACCGAACAACTGCCGAACGCAAGATCAATGCCGGCAGCGCGCGCCTGCGCCAGATCGGCACCGCTTTCGATGCCGGAAACCTCGCTGGCGACCCCGGCCGATTTCGCCAGCGCGACCGCATCGACCGACCAGCCTGGCAGGCGGACGATCTCCGGTTGCCACGCCAGCAAGGCGGCTGCTGTCACCGACGCCCGGCATGCGCAGCGCCAGCCGGTAGCCACGCCGCCGATAGTTGTCGAGTGCCAGCCGATACGCGTCGTCGTCCGCTACCGGTACGTCGATGTCGAACACAATATCGGATGGCGCCAGCCCGCAACGTTTGAGGATCGCCTCATAAACCAGCCCGTGCTGACTGGGCACGGCCCGCAGATGGCGCGGATGAACCGATACCTGCAAATAGCCCCCGGCGTACCGGCGCTGCGCCAGAAAATTGAGGCATGCAGGATGCGGCGCAGGCGGTCGAAATGCACCACGGCCGCCGCATCCGCGCAAAGCGCGTAGGCCGCTTCGCTGGTGACCGGCGTTCCGTCGCGCACCGCCTCAGGCTCGCCCGGTGGCCGACGATACGCTCTTCGCGCAAATCGACGATGGGCTGGAACAGCGAGCGCAGGCGCAGGCCGTTCCACCAAGCTGCCGCGCGCTCGCCCTCCGGGTAGAGCATGCTCCGTCGGCGCTGTCGGCCGCGTTGAAGTAACGGATCAGGTCGGTCAAGGGCATGGCGCCTCCTATTTCTTCAAATAGATCTGGTCGAAACTGCCACCGTCGGCGAAATGCGCCTTNTGTGCCTTCTGCCAGCCGCCGAACGTGTCGTCTATCGTAACCAGCTTAAGTTTCGGAAATTGACCNGCGTACTTCGCCGCCACCTTGGCATCGNNCGGCCGGTAGTAATGGCGGGCGGCGATGGTTTGACCTTCCTCGGAATACAGGTAATCGAGATAGGCCTGAGCCGTCAGCCGCGTGCCGCGCTTCTCGACCACCTTGTCGACCACTGCGACCGGCGGTTCGGCGAGGATCGACAGGCTGGGCGCGACGATCTCGAACTTGTCCTTGCCGATCTCGTTGACCGCCAGCTGCGCCTCGTTCTCCCAGGCGATCAGCACGTCGCCCAGACCGCGTTCGACNGTCGTCGTCGAACCGCGCGCCCCNGAGTCGAGTACCGGCACGTTCCTGAAGATCGCTGTGACCAGTTCCTTCGCCTTCTGCTCGTTGCCGCCCGGCTGTTTGAGCGCCCAGGCCCAGGCCGCCAGGTAGTTCCAGCGGGCGCCGCCGGAGGTCTTCGGATTGGGCGTGATGACACCGACGCCCGGTTTGGCCAGATCGCCCCAGTCCTTGATGCCCTTCGGGTTGCCCTTGCGCACCAGGAAAACGATGGTCGAGGTATAAGGCGCGGAATTGTGCGGGAAGCGCTTCTGCCAGTCGGCCGGAATCAGGTTGCGCTCGACCAGCGCGTCGATGTCGTAAGCCAGCGCCAGCGTCACGACATCCGCCTCCAGCCCGTCGNNCACCGCCATCGCCTGCTTGCCTGAACCGCCGTGCGACTGGCGGAAAGCGATCACCTGCCCGGTCTTCGCCTGCCAATGTTTGGCAAAAGCGGCGTTGTAATCCTTGTACAACTCGCGGGTCGGATCGTAGGAGACGTTGAGTAGCGAGGTCTGGGCACTGGCGTTGCCGAAGCCGAGGGCGGCGGCCAACGCGGANAAGCGCGCAAATTCTGGCGAGGATGCTGGACATGGCGAAGCCTTTCTCATCTGGAATGCGATGGAAGAGCATAATTCGCGAGTTATATATTCACAAAGACTCGATAGTTACGAAAACATAACCAAATAGAATTTAAAACGGCTAATTGTCGATCCTCGCATCGGGTGAGATGGCGACCACGCCGCCGTGCCCGACCCAGGTTCGGGCACGCTGCAATTGATCGCCACGTGAACGCCTGCTGCGGTCGACGCCAAAACGGCCAATTTCGGCGGCCGCCGTGTTCAGCCGAGAAAGAGCTTGACACCGGGNTTGGCGCTCTCGTCCCAGTGAGCGTAGCCGAGATTCTTGAGGAAGGTCTTGAACGCCCCCATGTCGCCCGGCGGCACCTGCATGCCGACCAGCACGCGGCCGTAGTCGGCGCCATGGTTGCGGTAGTGGAAGAGGCTGATGTTCCAGCCGGCGCTCATCTGGGTCAGGAAATTCATCAGTGCGCCCGGCCGTTCCGGGAATTCGAAGCGGTAGATCAACNNCTTCATCCCTTTCTCGCACACCGGGGCATGGCCGCCAACCATGTGGCGGACGTGGTTCTTGGCCATCTCGTCCTCGGTCAGGTCGAGCGTCGGGTAGCCGTGCTTCTGCAGGCTTTCGGCCAGCTTCAGCGACTCCTTGCGGTCGGCCACCTGGATGCCGACGAAGACATGCGCTTCGCTGGCCGTGTGGTAGCGGTAATTGAATTCCGTGACGTTGCGCTTGCCGATCAGGCCGAGGAATTTCTTGTAAGCGCCCGGCTTTTCCGGCAGCGTCACGGCGACAGCTTCGCGCTGTTCGCCGAACTCGGCACGCTCGGCGACGAAGCGCAGGCGGTCGAAATTCATGTTGGCGCCCGAGGTGACGGCCACCAGGTTCTTGTCCTTCAACTTGTGCCGCCGCGCATATTCCTTGGCCCCGACCACCGCCAGCNNGCCGGCCGGTTCGAGAATCGAGCGCGTATCCNNGAAGACGTCCTTGATCGCGGCACAGATGGCATCGGTATCGACGAGGATCATTTCATCGACGTATTCCTTGCACAGGCGGAAGGTTTCTTCGCCGACGAGTTTGACCGCAGCACCGTCGGCGAACAGGCCAACCTGATTCAGCCGCACACGGTGGCCCTTGGCCAGCGATTGGGTCATCGCATCGGCATCGCGCGCCTCGACGCCGATGATCTTGATTTCCGCNCGCAGGCGCTTGATGTAGGCCGCCACGCCGGCAATCAGCCCACCACCGCCGACGCAGCAGAAGATGGCGTGGATCGGTCCGTTGTGGCGCGAATGCTGGCGCAGGATTTCCATCGCGATGGTGCCTTGGCCAGCGATCACTTCCGGNTCGTCAAAAGGATGGACGAAGGTCAGTTTCTCGGATTTTTCCAGTTCCAGCGCATGGGCGTAGGCTTCGTCGTAGGAGTCGCCAAACAGCACGGCCTCGCCGCCGAAGCGCTTGACCGCCTCGACTTTGATGCCCGGNGTCGACGTCGGCATCACGATCACCGCCCGGCAGCCGACCTTGGAGGCGGAAAGGGCGACGCCCTGGGCATGGTTGCCGGCCGAAGCGCAAATGACGCCGCGTTTCAGCTTATCGGGCGACAGGCTGGAAATCTTGTTGTAGGCGCCACGCAGCTTGAATGAAAAGACCGGCTGCAACCGNCGCTTGAGGATGATCTTGTTGCCAGCCCGGAGGGAAAGGTTGCCGGCCACTTCGAGCGGCGTTTGCACCGCCACGTCAAACCTGTGCGTTGAGAACTTTTCGAGATAATCCGGGTGCATTTGGCGCAACTCAATAAGGCAAAAGGGGATTCTACGGGTGGAGTGGCTAAACGTCACGGCGGAAAGCGGGCTTTGGGGTCTGCTGGCCGCAAGTTTTCTCTCGGCGACGATTCTGCCCGGCGGCTCCGAGGCCTTGCTGGGATTTCTGCAACTGCACCCGGGCGAGCAAGGTGCGGCGCTGGCGCTGGCCACGCTGGGCAACACGGCGGGCGGCATGACTTCATGGTGGTGCGGGCGCGTGCTGCCGAAATGGCAACGCCTGGAAACCATCCCGCATCGGGGCAAGGTCGAACGCTGGGGCAGCCCCGTATTGCTGCTGGCCTGGGCGCCGCTGATCGGCGATGCGCTGTGCGTGGCGGCCGGCTGGCTGCGCCTGCACTGGCTGCCCTGCTGTGCCTTCATGGCCGTCGGCAAATTCGCCCGCTACTGGCTGGTGGCACAAGCGGCCACCGGGTATTGAAACCATCACCCGGGCCAGCGGTCTACCTGACCCGGCGTGCTGCGCTGCAATACGCTAAAATCGACCTTTGACGGACCCTGGCTGCTCCCATGACTGCCCGCCTGCGCGAAATCNCCTATAACTACACCTCGTTCTCCGATCGCGAGATCGTTATCCGCCTGCTTGGCGCCGACAACTGGGCAGTGCTCGACGAATTGCGCGGCGAGCGCGTCACCGGCCGCTCCGCCCGCATGCTTTACGAGGTGCTGGGCGACATCTGGGTCGTTCAGCGCAATCCCTATCTCGAAGACGACCTGCTCGACAATCGCGAGCGGCGCGAAGCGCTGGTCCATGCCCTGCGCCATCGTCTGAAGGAAGTCGAAAACGCCGCGCCGAAAGCGAGTNCGGACGATCCGGAACGGGCCGCCAAGGTCAAGCGCCTGGTCGAGGCGGCGCAGCAAGCCGTCAATCGCTTCGAAGCCCGCTTCGGCGAAACCATCGACCTGCGCCGCAAGGTGATGAAGTATCTCGGCAAGCACACGCGCAAGGACAACATCGCCTTCGATGGTCTGGCGCGCGTCTCGCATGTCACCGACGCCACCGACTGGCGTGTCGAATACNCCTTCGTCGTCCTCTATCCCGATACCGAAGAGGAAATCGGCCATCTGGTGCGCGGCTGCATCGACGCCGGTCTAACCATCATCGCCCGCGGCGGCGGCACCGGCTACACCGGTGGTGCCGTGCCGCTGACGCCTTACGCGGCGGTCATCAATACCGAAAAGCTGATCGACATCGGCCCGGTCGAAGAACTGGTACTGGCCGGCCACGAAACCCCGTATGCGACGATCCGCACCGGTGCCGGCGTCGTCACCGAGCGCGTTTCGGAAGCCGCTGCGGCAGCCGGTCGCGTCTTCGCCGTCGACCCGACCTCGGCTTCCGCCTCCTGCATCGGCGGCAACATCGCGATGAACGCCGGCGGCAAGAAGGCCGTGCNNTGGGGCACGGCGCTCGACAACCTGGCCTGGTGGAAGATGGTCGACCCGGACGGCAACTGGCTGGAAGTCGAACGCGTCAATCACAACTACGGCAAGATTCACGAGCAGGAAAACGTCGAATTCCGCCTCAAGCGCTTCGACCCGAGCGGCAAAAAGCTGCTCAAGGAAGAAATCCTGACCATGCCGGGCGCCGCCTGCCGCAAGATCGGGCTCGGCAAGGACGTCACCGACAAGTTCCTCGGCGGCGTGCCGGGCGNNCAGAAGGAAGGCACCGACGGCATCATCGTCGCCGCGCGCTGGGTGCTGCACAAGATGCCACCGGTCTCGCGCACGGTCTGTCTGGAATTCTTCGGCCAGGTGCGCGAAGCGGTGCCGGCCATCGTCGAGATCACCGATTATTTCAAGCCGGGCGGTGCCGGGCTGGCTTCCGGCGTGCAGCTGGCCGGCCTCGAACATCTCGACGAGCGCTACGTGAAGGCGGTCGGCTACGCGACCAAGGCCAAGCGCCACGGCCGGCCAAAGATGGTGCTGCTGGGCGATCTCGTCGGCCATGACGAAAGGNCCGTGATGGCCGCCGCCNCGGAAGTCGTCCGCATGTGCAACCTGCGCTCGGCCGAGGGCTTCATTGCGGTCGACGCCGAAACACGCAAGAAATTCTGGCTCGACCGTTCGCGCACCGCCGCCATCTCGCGCCACACCAACGCCTTCAAGGTCAATGAAGACGTGGTGATCCCGCTGCCGCGCATGGGCGATTACTGCGATGGCATCGAGCGCATCAACATCGAATTGTCGACGCAGAACAAGCTGGCGCTGTGCGATGCGCTGCTCGAATTCCTCAAGGGTGACCTGCCGCTGCACGAGGGCGATGCCGGCGTGGACAAGGATGTGCTGATCGGCGACCGCCGGCAGGCCGCGCTGGATTACGTCGAAGCCGTTCGCCTGCGCTGGGAATGGCTGCTGGAAAACNTCGACCTGCCGCTCGCCGAGGCCGAATCGCGCTTTGCTTCCTACGGCGTCGTGGCGGGCGAACTGACCAACAAGGCCGCCAACCCGAAACTCTTCCACCGCTTGCAGGATTACTCGGTTCGCACTTCGTGGAAGCACGAACTGCGCGGGCGGCTAAGCAAGATTTTCGACGGCGGCGTCTATCGTCCCATCATCGAACGCATCGAGGCCATCCACAAGGAAGTCTTGCGCGGCCGCGTTTTCGTCGCGCTGCACATGCACGCTTACGACGGCAATGTGCATACCAACATCCCGGTCAATTCCGACAACTACGAGATGCTGCAANCAGCGCACCACGCCGTCGAGCGCATCATGCACCTGGCGCGTTCTCTGGATGGCGTCATTTCGGGCGAGCACGGCATCGGCATCACCAAGCTGGAATTCCTGACCGAAGAAGAACTCGGCNCCTTCCGCGCCTACAAGCAGAAGGTCGATCCGGAAGGCCGCTTCAACAAGGGCAAGTTGATGCCCGGCGGCGACATGGGCAACGCCTACACGCCGTCGTTCAGCCTGCTGGGCACCGAGTCGCTGATCATGGAGCAGTCGGAGATCGGCAAGATTTCCGACATGATCAAGGACTGCCTGCGTTGCGGCAAATGCAAGCCGGTCTGCTCGACCCACGTGCCGCGCGCCAATTTGCTCTATTCGCCGCGCAACAAGATTCTGGCGACCTCGTTGCTGGTCGAAGCCTTCCTGTACGAGGAACAGACCCGGCGCGGCGATTCGCTCAAGCATTTTGACGAATTCAACGACGTCGCCGACCATTGCACGGTCTGCCACCGCTGTTTGAAGCCATGCCCGGTCGACATCGATTTCGGCGACGTTTCGGTGGCGATGCGCAACTTCCTGCGCAAGCAGGACAAANAACGCTTCAGCCCCGGCACTTTCGCGGCAATGACCTACCTGAACCTGAAAGATCCGGCGACGATCAAGCTGATGCGCTTCGGTATGATGGATTTCGGCTTCAAGGCCCAACGTCTGGCGCACAAGGCGGCCAAGGCTTTTGGCCTGATCCAGGACAGCCGTGCTCACNCGCCGGCCACGCTTGGCGCGCCGACGGTCAAGACCCAGGTCATCCACTTCCTCAACCGGCCGATGCCGGGCAACCTGCCGAAACGCACCTCGCGCGCCCTGCTCGACATCGAGGACGACAAGGTCATCCCGGTCATCCGCAACCCGAAGAAGACGACCGAAGAGTCGGATGCCGTCTTCTATTTCCCCGGTTGCGGTTCGNAGCGCCTGTTCTCGCAGGTCGGCCTCGCCACGCAGGCGATGCTTTACGAAGTCGGCGCCACCACCGTGTTGCCGCCGGGCTACCTGTGCGGCTACCCGCAAACCTCGTCCGGCGACGAGGACAAGGGCATCAAGATCACGACCGACAACCGCGTGCTCTTCCACCGCGTCGCCAATACGCTGAACTACCTCGACATCAAGACGGTGATCGTCTCCTGCGGCACCTGCATGGATCAGTTGCAGAAGTACCAGTTCGAGAAGATCTTCNCCGGCTGCCGCCTGCTCGACATCCACGAATATTTGATGGAAAAGGGCGTCAAGCTGGAAGGGNTTAGCGGCACGCGCTACATGTACCACGACCCCTGCCACACGCCGATGAAGGCCTATGCGCCGCTGGCCGTGACCAAGACGTTGATGGGCCAAGATGTCCCGCTGTCCGACCGCTGCTGCGGCGATGCCGGCTCCTTCGCCTATTCGCGTCCGGATATCGCCACGCAGGTCAAGTACCGCAAACAGCAGGAAATCGAAAAGGGTGCCGAGAAATTGCGCGCCGACGGTTTCATCGGTGACGTCAAGATCCTGACTTCCTGCCCGGCCTGCCTGCGCGCCNTTTCCCGTTACGATGACGATGCCGGCACCAAGGCGGATTACATAGTCGTCGAACTCGCCAAGCATCTGCTCGGCGACAACTGGATGGCGGATTACGTCAGCAAGGCCAACACCGGCGGTATCGAGCGCGTCCTGCTCTGATTTTCGGCCATATTCGAGGGTCGACCGTAACATCGCGGTCGGTTGGACAGGAAGCACTTGCAGTATTTATATGCAAGTGCAATCCTTGCAACCTTGACAAATCAGGATCGGCGCAATGGAAGGAAATGGCTGTGAGTTGTGCGCCTCGGCGGGCGGAACGGTTCTCTGGGAATCCGGGAACTGCCGTGTCGTTCGTATAAGCGATCCGCATTATCCCGGCTTTTGTCGCGTGATCTGGACGGATCATGTGCGCGAAATGAGCGACCTGNACCCGGCAGAACGACAAGCCTTCATGACTGTGGTGTTCAGAGTGGAGGAGGTCGTTCGAGCACTGTTCTCGCCCGACAAGATCAATCTCGCCAGCTTCGGCAACATGACTCCCCATCTGCATTGGCATGTCATCCCGCGCTGGCGTGACGACCGCCACTTCCCCGAGCCTGTCTGGGGCAAGGTTCAGCGCGATGTTCCGCAGCCGCGCCCGCTTGTCGCCGACGACAGCCTGCGCCGGGCACTGAATGAACAACTAAGCACATCCTGATGAATATCTAGGCTGATCAATATGAACATGGCTTCTTCTCCACTGTCGATTCCCGATCTGCAAACCGGTGCCAATTACCTGGCACAGTTGCCGCTGGCCAATCCGCCGCTGGCCGAGAAGAAGCTCCTCGAGTTTCTCGATGCCCTGCTCGAAGCCTCCCCTGAAGCCGGCATTCTGTTTGGACTGCTGGAACAAGTCCGGATGCCGCTTCACTTCGTCGAGGAAGAACTGGCGCGGCACTATCACAACAAACCATTGCCACTCACGGAAGAAGAAGACGGGATTTTCCAGCAGGTGCTTTCAGCCTGGAAACGCATGTCCAAGGCGTATGNNCTATGCGCCCGGCTACAGGAGCCGATGCCGGACAATCCGCAGTACTCGGGCCTGCTGGCGACGATACTGCACCGTTGCCTGTACTACTCCGGCATGATCATCCTCGAGCACTACCGGGCACGGCGCGAAATTCCTGCCGGCATCTGGCACGAATTGCACGGTTACTACGAAACCGCCGAGCAATGGGGAATCATCTACACGCCAGTCAACGACTCCTTGGAAAGCGACCTGCAGGCAACCCACTGCGCAGCCGCCTACGTCACCCTGTTGTTGATCGAGGTCGCCAGCCCGTACAGCAACAGCGTGCGCAACCTCAACCTGATACGTCGCTGGGCTNGGCAAAACCTGGTTTCGCTGCACCGACTCGACGATGAATACGAAGTGCCGCCTTACATCGTCGAACTGATGAAGGATCAGCCCATCCACCCGACCAGTGCCACCGAAACATCGNGTGCCGACGCCCGCAGACTCGATACCAGCCGCCTTGGACTGCAGTTGAGCCACATGCTGGCCCAACTGCACCAGCGCATGACGCCCTCGCAACTGGGTCTGGGTGAAGATACGGCAGGCCATGTCATCCAGTTGCTCGAACAGATTTCCCGGCCATGGACGCAAACGGCGTCGCCGCGCCGTTTTCGGCGCTTCGCCTCGGAAGGGACGGCACGCCTCGCCGTCGGCTTCGAGGCCATGCACTATTTCGTCGGCGGCGCCGAATTCGTCCAACCCGACTCGGCAAGTGCTTATTCGCGTTCGGAATTCGATACCCTCTTTACGTTCCGCGACCAGGCCNATCCCGGCNAGGCGCTGAACATCAAGCCGCGTCTCGATTTTCCGGTCGACGAGTGGACGGTCATCAATCATTCGGCCAACGGTTTTCGCCTTGGCCGCCACCAAGCGNGCCAGCGAATAGCCCACAGTCAGTTACTCGCGATTTGTCCCCACGATGGCGAACGTTTCCTGCTCGGCCAGGCCAGTTGGCTGATGCAGGAAAGCAGCGGCGACCTGGTTGTGGGTGTCTCGCTCCTGCCCGGCNTGCCGGAAGCGGTTGGCGTGCGGCATGCGCCAACCAATGCCGCGCACGCCGACCGCTATGTCAGGGGTTTTCTGCTACCGACAGTTCCTGCCATTCGCCAGGAAGGTTCGATCGTGATTCCGGCCGGCATGTATCAAGCCAGCGGAACACTGGAGATCCATGTTAATGAAAAGACGATGCAACTACGCATGAAACATGTTCGCCAGCGCGGTGTCGACTTCGAACGCGTTTCATACGAGCCACTTTGATGCAACTCGCTTCGGGGCAACGATGAGTGCGGTAAACAGCAAACTCATCAAGGAGGCTATGGCTGGCATCGAACACGACACACCGATTCCGAGCGAAATCAGACTGCACCAGAAGTCACGCATCGTGGAGTTCGCCTACGAAAATGGCGAGCGCTTCATGCTGGATTTCGAGTACCTGAGGGTTTTCACGCCATCCGCTGAAGCCCGGGGCCACGGTCCGGGCCAGGAAACCCTGCAGACAGGCAAGCGCGGCATCAATATCGAGCGCATAGAGCCGGTCGGAACCTACGCAATTCGCCCGATCTTCTCGGATGGTCACGATAGCGGGCTCTACTCGTGGGATCTCATCTACAACCTGGGCAAGCATCACGATGAACTGTGGCAGGAATATCTGCAGCAACTCGATGCACAAGGACTGTCTCGCGATATCGACACCACTTCACGCCCGAGCGGGGCAGTTGCGGTCAACACCATTAAAACCATGAAAACGACACCACCCATTTTGGCTACGAGACGGTCGCGGAACGCGAANAGNCCAGGCGAGTCGCCGATGTGTTCGACTCGGTCGCCAGTCGCTACGATTTGATGAACGATCTGATGTCAGGTGGCTTGCATCGCCTGTGGAAGGCCTTCACCATCCAGCGCAGCGGCGTTCGCGAAGGCTCGCGCGTTCTCGATGTGGCCGGGNGAACCGGCGATCTTTCACTGGCTTTCGCCAAANAAGTTGGAAAGTCCGGGCAGGTCTGGCTGACCGACATCAACAATGCGATGCTCGCGCGTGGGCGCGACAGGCTTNTCGACAAGGGATTCATTCTCCCGGCAGTGCAGTGCGACGCGGAGAAATTGCCATTTCCGGATGATTGGTTCGACTGCGTCACCGTCGCTNTCGGTCTGCGTAACATGACGCACAAGGAAGTCGCGCTGGCGGAAATGTACCGCGTGTTAAGGCCAGGCGGGCGTCTGCTGGTGCTCGAGTTCTCACAGATATGGCAACCGTTGAAGCCTGCCTACGACTTCTATTCCTTCCACGTCATTCCCNGTGTCGGAAAACTCGTGACAAACGATGAAGACAGTTACCGCTACCTGTCTGAGTCGATCCGGGTTCATCCCGGCCAGGAAGAGCTAAAGCAGATGATGACAGAGGCAGGTCTCGAGAAAGTCGAGTATTTCAATCTGGCACTGGGCGTGGTCGCCTTGCACCGCGGCTTCAAGTTTTAAAGGCCCATACATAGTCGTATAGCCATCTCCAGATCACCCTGAAACATGCCGGCAATCGATTCCGCGGTAGTGCCTTTTCTGAACCGCATGCTAGCGCAGGAGGCATGGCCTCGGCAGCGGCTTTTGCCGTTCGCCGGGCAGACGGCAACGATTGAGGGCGGCCCGCTACGGGTAACACTGACCGTCGATCAGAATGGCCTGTTTACCACAGCCGCTCCTGAAACTCCAGCCGACGTCACCATATCCTTTGCTTCGGACGCTCCCTTCAAAATTCTGTCGGACCCCGGCAGCGCCTTTGCAGCGGCTCGCTTGACCGGTGCAGCAAATTTCGCGGAAGCGCTCGCCTTCGTTTTCAGAAACCTTCGCTGGGATTACGAGGGAGATCTGGCCGGCGTAATTGGTGACATTCCTGCCAGACGCCTGACCCGCTTCCTCTCGGACACTGCCGACCGGCATCGCTCGGCCATTCGACGTCTGGGTGCCAACCTGACCGAATACGCTACCGAAGAATCCGGGGTATTGGCCGCCTGCCGCGATATCGCGCAATTCTGTGCTGCAGTTGATCTTCTACGTGATGATGTGGCACGTTTCGAGAAACGTTTGGCAAAACTCAACGCCTGATTGATTGGCTGGCCCCTCGGCAAAATAAAAGGGCAGCCTGGGCTGCCCTTTTTCCATGCTGAAACCGTAGTATCAGTGAATCGACTTGCGCAAGCGCTGGATAGCCTGCAATTGCGCAATCGCCTGTGCCAGTTCGGACTCCGCAGCTGCGTAGTCCATTTCGGCATTGCGATTGGCAAGCGCTTCCTCGGCACGCTTCTTGGCCTCCATGGCCTTCGCTTCATCCAGATCATGAGCCCGGATGGCCGTATCGGCCAACACGGTAATCATCGACGGCTGAACTTCCAGCATGCCACCGGACACATACACCAGTTCGAAATCCGCCTGGCCCTGCAACTTCAGGCGAATCGTACCCGGCTTGATACGGGTCAGCAGCGGCGTATGGTGCGGCAGAATGCCGAGTTCGCCGGCTTCACCGGGAAACACAGCGAATTCGACCAGACCCGAGAAGATCGACTCTTCCGCGCTGACGACGTCACAATGAACAGAAATTGCCATGACTGGCTCCTTTGCTCGAAACGCCTGTTACAGCGTCTTCGCCTTTTCGATGACTTCCTCGATACCGCCAACCATGTAGAAGGCTTGTTCGGGCAAGTGATCGTATTCGCTTACGCAGATACCCTTGAAGCCCTTGATCGTATCCTTGAGGGAAACGAACTTGCCGGGNGAACCGGTGAAGACTTCGGCGACGTGGAACGGCTGTGACAGGAAG
The DNA here is from genome assembly GCA_013363835.1 of Dechloromonas sp. GTDB lineage: Bacteria > Pseudomonadota > Gammaproteobacteria > Burkholderiales > Rhodocyclaceae > Azonexus. The sequence goes on along the minus strand of CP054864.1, from coordinate 3,079,709 downwards.
CGCTGAATCTTGCGGGCACGGGAAACGGCCAGCTTGTCTTCCGGAGACAGTTCGTCCATGCCGAGAATCGCGATGATGTCACGCAGTTCCTTGTACTTCTGCAGGTTCATCTGCACGGCACGAGCGACGGTATAGTGCTCTTCACCCACGACCTGCGGATCGAGCTGGCGAGAGGTGGAGTCGAGCGGATCGACGGCCGGGTAGATACCCAGCGAGGCGATGTCACGCGACAGCACGACCGTGGAGTCCAAGTGCAGGAAGGTGGTGGCAGGCGACGGGTCGGTCAAGTCATCGGCAGGCACGTATACGGCCTGGATGGAGGTGATCGAGCCAACCTTGGTGGAGGTGATACGTTCTTGCAGGCGACCCATTTCTTCCGCCAGCGTCGGCTGGTAGCCCACGGCAGAAGGCATACGGCCCAGCAGCGCGGACACTTCGGTACCGGCCAGGGTGTAACGATAGATGTTGTCGACGAAGAACAGGATGTCACGACCGTCGTCACGGAAACGCTCGGCCATGGTCAGACCGGTCAGCGCGACGCGCAGGCGGTTGCCCGGAGGTTCATTCATCTGGCCGAACACCATCGCGACCTTGTCGAGAACGTTGGAGTCCTTCATTTCGTGGTAGAAGTCGTTCCCTTCGCGGGTACGCTCGCCCACGCCAGCAAACACGGAGAGACCGGAGTGCTGCTTCGCGATGTTGTTGATGAGTTCCATCATGTTGACGGTCTTGCCGACGCCNGCGCCACCGAACAGACCCACCTTGCCGCCCTTGGCGAACGGGCAGATCAGGTCGATAACCTTGATGCCGGTTTCCAGCAGATCGACGGAAGAAGACAGTTCGTCGAACTTCGGTGCCGGGGCGTGGATTTCACGCAACTCGTTGCTGTCGATCGGACCAGCTTCATCGATCGGGCGGCCGAGAACGTCCATGATGCGGCCGAGCGTGCCCATACCGACCGGGATCGAGATACCGGCGCCGGTGTTGTTCACTTTCATGCCGCGGCGCAGGCCATCGGAAGAGCCCATGGCAATGGTGCGAACAACGCCATCACCCAGTTGCTGCTGAACCTCGAAGGTCAGGCCGTCTTCGGCCATGCCATTGATTCCGAGGCATCCAGCTTGAGCGCGTCAAACCTTCGGCATCGCATCGCGCGGGAAGNNTACGTCAACAACGGCACCGATACACTGAACGATTGAACCTTGACTCATANNTTCAAATCCCCAAAATTAAAAGCTTCGCGCTTGCGTCAGACTGCGGCGNGCGCCGCTTACGATTTCCGAAAGTTCCTTGGTAATCGCGGCCTGACGGGCCTTGTTANNGACCAGCTTCAATTCACCGATAACGTTCTTGGCGTTATCGGAAGCAGACTTCATGGCGACCATCCGGGCGGATTGCTCGGAAGCCATGTTCTCAGCCACTGCCTGATAAATCAAAGCTTCAACATAACGGATCAGCAGGTCATCGATGACGGCCTTGGCATCCGGTTCGTAAACATAATCCCACTTGGTCTTGGCCGATCCGACAGCCTCGCCGGACAGCGGAAGCAGTTGCTCGAACACCGGTTCCTGCTTCATCGTGTTGATGAAGCGGGTATAGCCGATATACAGCGCGTCAATCTCGCCCTTCATGTAAGCGTCGAGTTGCACCTTGACCGGCCCGATGAGCTTTTCAAGATGCGGCGTATCGCCGAGCGCCGTGACGTGCGAAGTGATCTTGCCACCTGCGCGCTGCATGAATCCCAGACCCTTGTTGCCGATACAGGTCGCCTGAAACTTGATGCCCCTGGATTCCAGTTCCTTCATCTTGACCACAGCCAGACGCAGAATGTTGGAATTCAGGCCGCCGCACAAACCCTTATCCGAAGTGATCAGAATCACGCCAACATTGGCGGGGTCACGATTCACGAGGAACGGATGCTTGTACTCGGTCAGAGCATGAGACAGGTTGCCTGCAACGCGCCGGATCTTCTCGCCGTAGGGACGGGCAGCCCGCATCCGGTCCTGCGCCTTGCGCATTTTGGACGCGGCCACCATTTCCATGGCCTTGGTGATCTTGCGCGTGTTTTCGACGCTCTTGATCTTGTTGCGAATTTCCTTGCCGCTAGGCATGGCGTTCTCCTAGATCAGGCCCAGCTGCTCTTGAAAGCGACAATGCCGGCGGCAAGTTGCTTCTCGGACTCGGCATTCAGTTCGGCGGTCGACTCCATGGTGTTCATGAGGTCGGAACAGTTAGCCTTGAGGTAACCGATCATGGCCTTTTCGCATTCCAGGGCACGCTTGACTTCGACATCGTCGAAGTAGCCNTTGTCCGCTGCGTACAGCGTAACTGCCATTTCGGAGATGCTCATCGGCGAATACTGGGGCTGCTTCATCAGTTCGGTGACCAGACGACCACGCTCCAACTGCTTGCGGGTGGCTTCGTCGAGGTCGGAAGCAAACTGGGCAAACGCAGCAAGTTCGCGATACTGGGCAAGTGCGAGACGGACACCACCACCGAGCTTCTTGATGATCTTGGTNTTAGCTGCGCCGCCGACGCGCGACACCGAAATACCGGCGTTGATAGCGGGGCGGATACCGGCGTTGAAGAGGTCGGTTTCAAGNAAGATCTGACCATCGGTAATGGAGATGACGTTGGTCGGCACGAAAGCGGACACGTCGCCGGCCTGCGTTTCGATAACCGGCAGCGCCGTCAGGGAACCGGTCTGGCCCTTGATCTCGCCGTTCGTCAGCTTCACGACCCAATCTTCGGAAACGCGAGCAGCACGCTCCAGCAGGCGGGAGTGGAGATAGAACACGTCGCCCGGATAAGCTTCGCGGCCCGGNGGACGGCGCAGCAACAGGGAAACCTGACGGTAGGCCCAAGCTTGCTTGGTCAGATCGTCATAAATGATCAGTGCGTCTTCGCCACGGTCGCGGAAGTACTCGCCCATGGTGCAACCGGCGTACGGTGCAATGTACTGCAGCGCGGCGGATTCGGAAGCAGTAGCAGCGACGACGATGGTGTAGGACAGAGCACCGTGCTCTTCCAGCTTGCGCACTACGTTGGCAACGGTCGAAGCCTTTTGGCCGACAGCCACATAGATACACTTAACGCCAGTACCCTTCTGGTTGATGATCGCATCGACAGCGACTGCGGTCTTGCCGGTCTGACGGTCACCAATGATCAGTTCGCGCTGGCCACGGCCGACCGGCACCATGGCGTCGATGGCCTTGAGGCCGGTCTGCACCGGCTGCGACACCGATTTACGCCAAATAACACCGGGGGCAACTTTTTCGATCTTGTCGCTCGCCTTGTTGTTGAGCGGGCCTTTGCCGTCGATCGGCTGACCGAGCGAGTTAACCACGCGACCCAACAGTTCGGTACCGACCGGGACTTCAAGAATGCGGCCCGTCGTCTTGACGATGTCGCCTTCGGAGATGTGCTCGTATTCACCAAGAACCACCGCACCGACGGAGTCGCGCTCAAGGTTGAGCGCCATACCGAAAGTGTTGCCGGGGAATTCCAGCATTTCGCCCTGCATTACGTCTTGCAGGCCGTGCACACGACAGATGCCGTCAGTAACGGAAACCACGGTGCCCTGCGTGCGCACTTCCGATGCGCCTTGCAGGTTCTGGATCTTGCTCTTGATCAGTTCAGAAATTTCGGAAGGATTCAACTGCATGAAATTCTCCTAGTTGTTCAGCGCCGTAGCCATGGCGTCAAGCTTGCCGCGTACTGAGGCATCCAGCATCTGGTCGCCAACGATTACCTTGATCCCGCCAATCAGTGTGGAATCGACCGACACCGAGGTTTCGAGTTTGGTCTTGAAGACCGCCTCGAGTTGGGGAACCAGGGCTTTCACCTGATTGTCATCAATCGGGAAGGCCGAGATAATCTCGGCTTGCTTGGTGCCTTCCTCGGCCTGCTTGTAGCTCTCGTACAAACCGGCGATTTCCGGCAACAGCCCCAGACGGTCGTTGTTGGACAGCAGCTGGATAAATTTCGACAGCTCCGCATCTACCGCCGTACCGCAGGCAGACCGGAAGAGGTCGACCAGTTGCGGGGCCGCCACATTGGGATCGCCGATGGCCGCACGGGCCTCGGGATTGGCAGCCACCTGAGCGAGCAAAGAAATCTGCTCGGCCCATTTGGCCAGATTGCCGCTTTCTTGGCCGCACGAAACAGGGCTTCGGCGTAAGGGCGGGCGATAGTGACGGATTCAGCCATTGCTTACAGATCCTGTTTCAGGGCGACCAGCATGTCGGCATGCGCGGACGCGTTGATTTCCTTGCGCAGGATCTTCTCGGCGCCGGCAACGGCCAGTTCGGCGACGCGCTCACGCAGTTGCTGCTTNGCACGTTCGACTTCCTGTTCGATTTCGGCTTGAGCGCTGGCGACGATCTTGTCTTTTCGACATTGGCCGTGCCTTTGGCTTCTTCGACGATCTGTTGCGCACGCTTTTCGGCTTGAGCGACGAGTTCCGCGGATTTCTCCTTGGCTNTCACGCAGCGCATCTGCAGAACGCTTGGCAGCGAGCTCTTGCTCGTGCTTGCCGCGTTCGGCCGCAGCCAGGCCTTCAGCGATCTGTGCTTGACGGTCTGCCATCGCNCTTTGCAGCGGCGGCCAGACATACTTCATCGTGATCCAGATGAAGACGGCAAACCAGATTGCCTGGCCAATCAGTGTCGCGTTGATATTCACGCTAACCTCCTGGTAATTAGGGTTACAGGCGCGTGGAGATTACTTGACCAGAGCGATGAACGGATTGGCGAAGAGCATGAACAGGGCGATACCGACACCGATCATGGTTACCGCGTCAAGCAGACCAGCAACGATGAACATCTTGACTTGCAGCGTCGGGATCATTTCCGGCTGACGGGCAGCGCCTTCCAGGAAACGGCCGCCGAGGATACCGAAGCCGATGGCGGTGCCCAGAGCACCAGCGCCAATCAGGATGGCAACAGCGATAGCGGTGTTGGAGAGAACGGTTGCGAGTTCCATGTTTACCTCAGTAAGGTAGGGGTTGTTACGGTTAAAGTTAAAAACTACGGGAAACTGCCAAAACTCTTAGTGCGACTCAGCAGCCATCGACATGGCNACGATGGTCAGCATCATGAACACGAAGGCTTGCAGGGTGATGATCAGAATGTGGAACAGCGCCCAGGGCAAGGCCAGNGGAAGTTGCCAGATCCCGAGCAGGGCGATCAGGATGAACACCATTTCGCCGGCATACATGTTGCCGAAGAGACGCAGAGCCAGCGAAATCGGCTTGGCGATGTCCTCAACCACACGGAAAATGAAGTTGACCGGGGCCAGCTTCATGCCGAACGGCGCGGAAAACACTTCATGCAGGAAGCCGCCGACACCCTTCACCTTCAGATTCATCCAGATCATGATGCAGAAGACCGTGATCGACATCGCAAAGGTCAGGTTGGGGTCGGTGGTCGGCACCGCCTTCAGATAATGGATGCCAACTGCGCCAGCCAGAAGCGGCAGGAAGTCGACCGGAATCAGGTCCATGGCGTTCATGATGAACACCCAGACGAAAATTGTGATGGCGAGCGGGGTAACCAGTGCGCTCTTGCCGTGGAAGGTATCCTTGACCTGCTGATCAACGAGTCCGACGACCATTTCGACGAAATTCTGCAGGCCGCCAGGAACACCGGAAGTGGCCTTGCCGGCGACCTTGGCCATGAGGCCGAAGACGAGGATACCGAGCAGGCCGGAAATGACCAGGGTATCGAGGTGAAAACTCCAGAATCCGTGACAGTGACCGCCNGCATCCCTGGCCGCGCTGGAACAGACGGTCAGGTTGGTCAGGTGGTGTTGGATATAGCCTGCTGTGGTCAGGCCGCCTTCAGCGCTCATGATTTCTCCAGTCAGCTCAACGTTGCTTCAAGAGTGCCATCCAGAAGATGACAAAGGTTGATGCGTAGCCAAGAAAGAGCGGCAGCGCCGAGACTTCCTTGTACCCCCAAAACACCAGCGCAAATCCGGCAAAGGTCAGAGCAAACTTCAANCCNTCTCCGGCCGACTGCGCCCGATAAAGCTTGAGCGGGTCATCCCCGGTCGTCATCTTCATTGCTCTCAGGACGTACCCGAGATTGGCGACGATTCCGATTGATCCNCCGATCAAAACCGAGACTGCCGCGTTACTACTCGCGAAGATCCAGGCGGCTAGCGCCAGGATCAAAGCCAGTGCCGCTTGTCGGCTGAGAATCCAGCTTACATGCGGGTGCATGGCAGGTCCGATTGAAAACTGCGCGAGTGTAACGAAGTCTTATACATGAGTCAAATGACGCAATGCACAAAACATATATCTCCGAGTACAGCGGATTCCTGGGAACCCGGCATCGATTCATCCACGGAGCCGGAAAATGAGGCCATCGAGCTGATCCAGACTCGAAAAATCGATCGTCACCCTGCCTGCACCTTTTTGTTGNGAACGAATCGCCACGTTGGCGCCAAGACCATCCGACAACTCTTCCTGAAGGCGTAGCAGATCGCGATCGATCGCCTTCTCCGGCGGCGTCTTCGGTGGCGTCAGCAACTGCTGCACCAGACGTTCGGCTTCCCTTACCGACAGCCCCTTCTGGACAATGCGCTGCGCCAGCGCCACCTGCTGCGCACCCGCAACCGGCAGCAAAGCGCGGGCGTGGCCCATGTCGAGTTTGCCGGTCATCAGCATTTCCTGGACTGGTGCGGTCAACTGCAACAGACGGAGCAAATTGGTCGCCGCCGGGCGCGAGCGACCGACCGCATCGGCCGCCTGCTGATGGGTCAGGCCGAATTCGTCGATCAGCCTTTGCAGGCCTTGCGCCTCTTCCAGCGGATTGAGATTTTCGCGCTGGATGTTCTCGATCAGCGCCATCGCCAGCGCCTGCTCGTCCGGAATGCTGCGAACCAGCACCGGCACTTCGCTTAATCCAGCCAACTGGGCAGCCCGCCAGCGGCGCTCNGCGGCGACGATTTCATAGCGCTCGGCACCCGGTGTGCTGTCGACCGCACGAACCAGAATCGGTTGCATGACCCCNTGCGCCCTGATCGAAGCCGCAAGTTCGGCCAGCGAGCTTTCGTCCATATGGGTACGCGGCTGGTATTTTCCGGGCTTCAGGCGTTCGACCGGCAGGTTGCGCTGCTCGTCGCCATGCGGCTTGTCACTGCCTGTCAATAAGGCGTCGAGCCCACGGCCAAGTCCTTTCATCTTTATCATTAGGCAACCCTTTCGNAGAATTTCTTTGGCGAGCGCGTTATACGCCTGCGCACCCTTGGAGCTCTTGTCGAAGGCAATGACCGGCTTGCCGTAGGAGGGCGCCTCGGCCAAGCGCACGTTGCGCGGCACGATGGTTTTGTAAACCTTGCTGCCGAAATGGCTTTCCAGCTCGCCGGAAACCTGCTGCGTCAGTGTGCTTTGCGGGTTGTACATGGTGCGCAGCAGGCCTTCGATTTCAAGGCGNGAATTGAGATGCGCGCGCACCTTGCGCAAGGTTTCGACGAGGTCGGAAAGGCCTTCCAGCGCGTAATACTCGCACTGCATTGGAATCAGCACCGAATCGGCGGCCACCAGGCCGTTGACCGTCAACATGTTGAGTGCCGGCGGGCAATCGATCAGGATGAAATCGTAGGTGGCATGGCCCGCTTGCAGGGCGTTCTTCAGGCGGTATTCCCGCTCGCTCAGGTCGATCAACTCGACCTCGGCACCCGCCAGTTCGCGGTTGGCCGGCAACACGTCGAAACCGAATTCGGTCTGGATGCAGACCTCGGCCAGCGTGGCAGCGCCAATCAGCAACTGATAGACGGTCGGCAACGCTTCTTTCTTGGTGATGCCGGCGCCGGTGGTCGCGTTGCCCTGCGGGTCAAGATCGATCAGCAGGACACGCCGTCCCTCGGCAGCGAGGCAGGCGGCCAGATTGACCGCTGTCGTCGTCTTGCCGACGCCGCCTTTCTGGTTGGTAATCGCGAGTGCTTTCATGCTCCTGCTCTCAAAATGATCAAATGACGTTCGGCGGCGAGTCCGGCACAGCCAGCGGCACGATGTCCTCAACCGCGATGTCGTCCGGCAAGGCCTTGAGTTCATCGTCCGGCCGTACGCCCTTCATTGCCAGCCAGCGCCCCGGGGGCGAGCAGATGACGGGTCAGGCGAACGAACAGGCCGATTTCGGCAAACGCGCGAACTGATTTGTGCGTATTGTCCCTGCATTTCCTCGACCCTGGCGTGGTATACCACAACATTCTTCAAACCCAGTTCGATGGATGCCTGTTGCAGGAAAGTTGCCTTCTTTTGCACCGTATCGACCATGCTAACCGACAAATCGGGTCGGGCGATGGCCAACGGGATACCGGGCAACCCGCCGCCGCTACCGACATCGAGCAGCGGCCCGGAAGCGACGTGCGGGAGGATGGCCAGCGAATCGAGCAGGTGGTGCGAGATGGCCTGCTCCGGATCGCGCAGCGCAGTCAGGTTGTAGGTCTTGTTCCACTTCAGCAACAGGTCGCGGAAGGCGAGCAGCTTCCGCTGCGCCACTTCAGACAGGGAAATACCGAGTTCGGCGAGCCCCGCCGCAAGGGCCAGGTCGCTCATGCCGCCTGCGACAGGTTGAAACGCTTCAGGTGAATCAGCAGCAGCGAGATCGCCGCCGGCGTGATGCCCTGGATGCGCGAAGCCTGCCCGATGGTTTGCGGCTTGTGCAAGGCCAGCTTCTGCTTGACCTCGTTGGATAGTCCGGCCACCTTCGAGTAATCCAGATCGGCCGGCAACACGGTGCTTTCGTAGGAGCCCGAACGCGCCACTTCCTCCGCCTGACGGTCGATGTAACCCTGATACTTGGCGGATATTTCCAGTTGCTCGACGACTGCATCGTCCATTTCATTTTTGGCCAAATTTTCGGGTCGACCGCAACCGTCGATCGAAATCGTCAGCAGATCGCGATAACTCACCTCCGGCCGGCGCAACAATTCGAACAGGCTGTACTCATGGTCGATGGTCTTGCCAAGGACGCGCAGGCAGTCGTCGGCCGAAACGATCTTCGGNTTGACCCACGTCGATTTCAGGCGCTCGGTTTCGGCGGCAATCGCATCGCGCTTCTGGCAGAACGTGGCCCAGCGCACGTCGTCGACCAGGCCGAGTTCGCGGCCTTTCTCGGTCAGGCGCAGGTCGGCGTTGTCCTCGCGCAGGCTGAGGCGGTACTCGGCACGGCTGGAGAACATCCGGTAGGGATCGGAAACGCCGCGCGTGATCAGGTCGTCAACCAGCACGCCGAGGTAGGCTTCGTTGCGCTTCGGGCACCAACCGGCTTCACCGCGCACGTAGCGCACGGCATTGATGCCGGCGAGGAGGCCNTGCGCGGCGGCTTCTTCATAGCCGGTGGTGCCATTGATCTGGCCGGCGAAGAAGAGGCCGTGGATGGCCTTGGTCTCCAGCGTGTCCTTGAGTCCACGCGGGTCGTAAAAATCGTATTCGATGGCGTAACCGGGGCGCAGGATGTGGCAGTTCTCCAGGCCGCGAATCGAGCGCACCAGCGCCAGCTGGATGTCAAANGGCAGACTGGTGGACACGCCGTTCGGGTAGATCTCGTGCGTCGTCAGGCCTTCCGGTTCGAGGAAGACGTTGTGCTGGTTCTTGTCGGCGAAGCGATGGATCTTGTCCTCGATCGACGGGCAATAACGCGGCCCGACGCCCTCGATGACGCCGGTGTACATCGGCGAACGGTCCAGACCGCTGCGGATGATGTCGTGCGTACGCTCGTTGGTCTCAGTGATCCAGCACGGCAACTGCTTCGGGTGCTGCGCGGCATTGCCGAGGAAAGAGAAGACCGGCAGCGGATCGTCCGAATGCTGCTCTTCCATCACCGAAAAATCGATGGTCTTGCCGTCGAGGCGCGGCGGCGTGCCGGTCTTCAGGCGGCCCTGCGGCAGGTTCAGTTCCTTGAGGCGCGCGGCCAGCGAGACAGAGGGCGGGTCGCCCATGCGNCCGCCGGTGTAATTCTCCAGCCCGACGTGGATCTTGCCGTTGAGGAAGGTGCCGGCGGTGAGGACAACCGCTTCGGCCATGAAGCGGATGCCCAGTTGCGTAACCGCGCCGCAGACCTTGTCGCCCTCGACGATCAGGTCGTCGCAGGCTTGGGCGAAGATGGTCAGGTTCGGCTGGTTTTCCAGACGGGTCCGGATCGCCTGTTTGTACAGCACGCGGTCGGCCTGNGCGCGCGTTGCGCGCACCGCCGGGCCTTTCGAGGCGTTCAGAATACGGAACTGAATGCCGGCCTCGTCGGTGGCCGCCGCCATCGCCCCGCCCAGCGCATCGACCTCGCGCACCAGATGACCCTTGCCGATGCCGCCAATCGACGGGTTGCAGCTCATCGCCCCAAGNGTGTCCAGGTTGTGCGTCAGCAACAGCGTGTTCGCCCCNGCCCGGGCTGCGGCAAGCGCAGCTTCGGTGCCGGCGTGGCCGCCGCCGACGACGATGACATCGAAACGGGTGGGATAGAGCATGGAAATCGGATGTTGCAGCGCGGAAGCGGACCGGCGATTTTACGTCAGGCCGCTGAAAAATCACAGTTTTTGCCATCTCCCATCGTCTGCTGCGCTCCCCGATGCGGCCGCCCGCAACATCTTGAAACGATTTTCGGTCTAAAGGAATCATCCATTCCGAGTTCCATGCGTTAAGCAGTCAACCCACTACCCGCATCGCAGCTACGGCTGACGGAGTAACTGATGTCATCAATTCTTCGCTACTTCCTTGGGATCGTCACCCTGATCGCCGGTTTGCTGCCGGCGCTGGCCGCTGGCGATCCACCGGGCCGGGTCGGCCGGTTATCGCAAATCCAGGGCGATGTCATCTTCCGTAGCGATCGCCAAGATCCCGGCAGTCCTGCGACCATCAACTGGCCTGTCAGCAGCGGTGCCATCATCGACACCGAACGGCGCAGTCGGGCCGAAGTCTGGGTGGGCTCCACCGCCTATCGGCTGGATTCGAACAGCCGTGCGGAATTCGTCACGGTCAACGACCAGATCGTAGATCTATTGCTGGCCAATGGCACCTTGGCAGTCACCATCCGCGACCGCGACCAGGCAGACGACCTCCAGATTGTGACGCCGGGCGGCCGCGTTCGCTTTCCCGGCCCCGGCCGCTTCCGGATCGAAGTATGGCCCGACCGGACATCCCTCGCCGCCCAATCGGGCAGTGCCGAAATATTGACCGGCGAGCGACCGCTCACCGTACGGCCCGGTGAAATGGCCACCCTTGATGAACGCGGGCTGCTCGGCATCGACACGGCGCCCTATGGCGACGATTTCGACGCCTGGGTGTCGGCACAGGACAATCGCGAGCGCTCGAACGCCGCCCGCCGGCACGTTTCACCCTACATGACGGGCTATCAGGATCTCGACGCCTACGGTGACTGGAGTTCAAGCCCCGACTACGGTACGGTCTGGTATCCACGCGCAGTCGCCAGCGACTGGGCGCCCTATCGTGACGGGCGCTGGGCCTGGGTCGAGCCCTGGGGCTGGACCTGGATCGACGCCGCCCCTGGGGTTCGCGCCTTTCCATTACGGACGCTGGGTGCAGATTGGCGGGCGCTGGGGCTGGGCACCGGGCAGCTATGCGGCACGCCCCGTCTATGCGCCGGCACTGGTCGGCTGGGTCGGCGATCCCGGCTGGAGCCTCCGTATCGGATACGCCTCCACCCCGGCAGTCGGCTGGTTCCCGCTGGCACCGCGCGAGGTCACGTACCCGCTTATCGCACCAGCCCGACCTACGTACGTCAAATCAACGTCACGCATGTTCACAACCATGCATACATCGACCGCGCCCTGCGCCCGGAATACCGGCCCAAGTACGCATATCAGGGCCACCCGCACGCCGTCACTGTCGTTCCCGCGAACACATTGCGCGAAGGAAAAACGATCGATAACCGCAATATCCGCCCCTATGACAAACAGGCTCTGGAGCAAGCACCTGTGCGACCGCGCGCCCCTGGCGGCGACTGGCTGGCACCACCCCGAGGAGCTGAACGCCCATTCCCGCCGGGCCAGGGGAACGCTATCCGCAACGGCAACCGGCAAGACCGCCCGCCGAGCAGGGGCAACAACCCGCCCTCGCCACACCGCGAGGCATGCCAGGAGAACGGCCTGACCTGACGAGGCCGATGCAGCCACCCGAATCTCGTGGGCGCCCCCGAGTCGCCGAGTGCTCCATACGCCCGCGATGTCGGGCGGAATGTGGATAGCCCAAGGCCAGTGCCAAAAGGCGATGACCGCCAATACGGCCGCCCCATGACCGGCACACCGCGCGCGGAAGATCGCCCACCACCGGCAATGCCTTCCACCGCCGTGCGGGATGAACGTTATCGTCAGGCACCGGCGGCAACACGCGAATTTCAGGCGCCGAATCCCGTGCGACACGAACAGCGGCGGGAAAGCTATCGCGAACCGCAGCAATATCGGGAAGCCCACCAGCCTCGTCCGCCACAGGTCGAACGAAGCGCGCCGACACCGCGAGAAGCGCCGCGCGCCATGCCGACACCACCCCAATTCCAGCCCCAGGCCCAGCCTCAGCGCCCACCGCCCTCCTCGGCGCCGCCGATGAGGGAAATGCCGCGCAGTGAGCAGCGCCCCCGGCGCAGGCCGATCCCAACCGGCATTCCCATGGGCCGGAAGATCGCCGAGGCGACCGGGGCAACGCTGAAGCGGTCAGCCAGCCCAAAACCGAAGCCCCTGAAAGCAGCAGGGTCAATCGCCCGTGGTAAAGTTGCTGCTTTCTTGAAATGGTGTCTCCCATGTTTTCCGGAATCATCGCCGCAGTCGGCCGTATCACCCATCTCACCACGCGCGAAGCTGGCTTTCGCCTGCATGTAGAAGCCGGCAATCTCGGTCTGGACGAGGTCGCGCTTGGCGACTCCATCGCCTGCAACGGCGTCTGCCTGACGGTCGTCGCCCGCGACGGCAATCGGTTCATAGTCGACGTCTCGCCGGAAACGCTTTCCTGTACGGTCGGTCTCGATGCGCCGGGCGAAATCAATCTGGAAAAAGCGCTGCGCCTGGCCGACCGCCTTGGCGGCCATCTCGTATCCGGGCACGTCGATGGTGTCGGCACCGTGCTGCGCTTTGACCCGGTGGGCGACAACCGGCTGCTGGAAATTCAGGCACCGCACGATCTGGCAAAATTCATCGCGCGCAAAGGGTCGGTTACCGTCAACGGCACCAGCCTGACGACCAACGAAGTCGCCGCGNACATTTTCACAATCAACCTGATTCCGCACACCCTGGAAAACACCACGCTGAAACATCTCGCTGCGGGCAGCAAGGTCAATCTGGAGGTGGATCTGATCGCACGCTATTGTGAGCGGCTGTTGAGTTATGAAAATACCGTCTAATGTGGACTTGTTGACTGCATAAAATCAATAAGTTACAAATATTTAGACGTTATTCAACATGGTTGATCCAGCACTTTGCATACGGTAGTATCGACGGTATTTCATAAATACCGCGTTGAAAATACCGTCAGATGCTAAGTGAAAAGATCGCCAAGGAAGCGAAGCCAACCGACAAGCCGCAGAAGTTGCCGCACNGAGAAGGGCTGTACCTCTATGTCAGCCCCACCGGCGGCAAGTCGTGGCGCTTCGACTTCCGATTTGCCGACAAACGCTACACCCTCACTCTGGGGAAATATCCCGAGGTGAATTTCTTATCGGCCCAGAACAAACACCTTGATGCAAGAACCAAGCTTGCCGATGGCATCAACCCGGCGCAGCACAAGCGTATCGCCAAGTTTGAGCGGCAGGCGGTGCAGAACAACACGTTCGATGAAGTTGCCAAAGCCTGGTATGACAGCAAGGCCGAGCGTCGCTCGGCGGTTTGGCGTACAACACACAGCCTGTATCTGAAACGTGATCTATCTCCGGTACTTGGCAAGTTGCCGTTGCCAGACATTACACAAGGTGTGTTACTGGGCGTACTAACCAAGGCTGAGGAGCGTTCCGGCGTCAAGACCGCCGACCGCGTTCGTCAAACTGCCGTTCAGGTATTTGATTATGGTGTGCGCAAGATGAAAGTGACAGCTAACNCTCCCCGGTTGATGACTGGTTGGGCTGAGGTGCCGCCGAAAATGAATCGGCCTTGGTTGAAAGAAAGCGAACTTCCTAAGTTTTTCGATGCTCTGGAAGTTTATCCCGGCTATCTGACCACCAAAGCTGCTGTACGCCTGCTATTTATGACCTTGGTTCGCAAANAGGAATTGGTGCAAGCCAAGTGGTCCGAATTCGATCTCGATGAAGCCCTGTGGGTGGTGCCGCCCGAGCGCATGAAGATGCCGACGGAGCAAAAGGAAAATCGCCATAACGCCCACGATGTCCCGTTGAGCACTCAGGCGTTGGCGTTGCTGAAGGAGTTGAAACCAATCACTTCTGGCTCGGAGTTCCTTNTTCCGAGCAACAGCAGCTTAGAAAAGCCGATGTCCGCCAGCACCTTGAACGTGATGTTCCAGCGCATGGGGTTCGCTGGCTTACTCTCTCCGCACGGCATCCGGGCGACAGCTAGTACGATTCTGAACGAACGGGGCTACAACTCCGACTACATTGAAAAACAATTGGCCCACGTTGAGCGAAATAGCGTTCGCGGCGCCTACAACCACGCCAAATATTTGGACCAGCGCCGGGTCATGATGCAGGAGTGGGCAGACTATCTGGATGAGCTTCGCCAGATCAAACCAAAAGGGAATACGGCATGACCGTCGATAAATACCTGCGTATCAAGCAAGTCGCTGAACTTACCGGCCTGTCACGGGCGACGATCTACAACATGGAAAAAGCAGGACCTTCCCCAAGAAAACACCGCTCGGCGAGCGGGCGGTGGCATGGCGCGAATCAGTGATTGCGGCATGGATGGAGACTCGGCAGCACGTCGAGAAAAGCGAAAAAGAAAAACACCCCGGCAAGCCACCGACCAAAAAGCTGAAGCCAATTGAGCCACCAGCCACTGCGAAGGGTGGGAGCACGCCGCCTCAAGTCAATGCACCAGAAAATGCTAGTGCTCAACAGAAGCAGCGCCAGTCCTTGCGGGCGACGATTGGTCTGAGCCAGAGCCGCAACCCGCTGAAGTGGAAGGCGGTGGCTGGGAAGTCACAAAACGCCGCAAGGCTGGCAAGTTAGTCTGCCGAACGTTGGCGTATTGGGCAGAAGCAGCAAAGAAATCCCGATTGTCTTGAACCCGGTCGTTGAGCGGTATTCCAAAGTCGTCGAGTTGAAGGATTTTTCCTCGAAGAAAACCAAAGAGAAGCCTTGATCGCAGCATATGAAAAGACGCCTGCAATTCACTCTATCGGCCTTGCTGATTTCCTCGGCGGCAAGGTGGCGCAAGAAAAAGCTCCGGCGAAGACCCGCAAATTGTTAAATGGGCTGCTCTACGCAGGCGACTGGGTATTGGTTCATGGGAACAAGGCGGATGCAAATTTTTGGTTGCCACGGCGTTTGCTGTCTTGTTGGCTGGTGGATATGACCGGAACGGAAAAATCTCGTCGAATAAATCGCGCCCGGTGCTGTATCTGGATAGTAGTAACGATGCCGTTGCATCGAGACAGCGGATGCGTGCGCTCATCCCGCCAGATGACAACTGGAGTTCCAAAGCCCTGTATGAAAACCTCCAGATTTCCGGCCCCAATATTGATCCAAGCTCCTGCGGTTTCAATCTGAGTGCGCCGGAGGATCAGCAGGCTTTGGAAGCCATGTTGCTCTCCATGGGGAGTCAGCCATGCTTGGTTCTGGACCAGCTTGGTCACTGGCTGGGTGATGGCTCGCGCCGCTCGTTTGTCTCGTGGCTGATGAATTTGAAGGCGCAGGGTGTAACGGTGTTTCTTATCAGTAGTGGCAGCAAAGGCCGATCCGAATTCGCACTCCTGAAGCATGCGGCGCAGTTGGTCATTGAGGTCGGAGCCTCTGCAAAGAAACCGAGCATCAAACTGGTGAGGCCGATCTCAAGCACCAGAGAGCCTTTCAGGCATGCCGGCTACGAACTGAATTTTCCTTCGGAAGCTATGGGGCCAACATTCACCCCCATAGCTCGCCGCAAACAAGTAGAACTCTCGGCCAAGGACATCACTGGCATGTATGCCCAAGTCAAGGATGGCAAAACAACCGTGCGAGCTTTGGCAGACACGCATGATGTGCAGCCCAGCACAATTACGAAATGGTTCCAAAAGGCCGGTCTGGCAAAGCTACCAGTTGGACGAAAGCCGAAGGCACAGCCTATCAAGCCGCCCCGACAATCTAGTCAGACGGCTCAACAAAGCGCAGCTCTGAATAAGAAAAAGTGGGAAGAGGACGAAGAGCTTGCCGACGCTATAGGCACGGTTGATATACCTGAAGACAACGACGATGGGCCATGGTAAGTCGCCTACTTCGGGCTTCTAGCAACAAATGTTTCCATTAATGTTTCCGGTGTGTTTTGCTCGACAGGCAATTCCACTCCTAGATATGCAGTTTTTGGAAACATAAACAAACCCAAAAATCGTCATGTGAATGGCCTGTGTTGTTGCATGTCGCAACGACTTCAAACAGGAGATTTTCATGACCACGCACCGCACCAAGACCTTGTCACTTCCCGGCAAGGCATTCCTCAACTCGGCTAACCAACATGCCCAGATGCAGACCCACTGCATCGCCGTCGCCGCTATCAATAGCACTTATTAAAGTTGAGGAATTCATATCATGTGTGATCGAACCGTAAGCGACATTAACCATCCAGACAAGCTGAGTGCAGCAGGTATGCCCGTGACCGTCGGCAACTTGCTGGACATGGCCACCGGTGAAATGTTTCCTTGGTACAAGGCTCATTTTCTGCCGTCTCCCGTAATGCCCAGCCAGAAGTTCAAACTTCACCCGCTGAAGGTGGGAGTTGATGGCTACATTGAAGGGTTCCGCGTGGAGGCTGCTGTAGCAGGTTGCGCGGCACCGCAGAACGTCATCTTGAGCAACAACGTCAAGGCCGCGGCGCTTTTCAACCTGCGTTTGGTTCAGTACCACTGCCGGATCAACGGTATGCCGATGGAGGAGTACAACCGCTTCGAGCTTCGCCATGTTCGGCTGGTTGATGTGAGTTGACCTACCTTTTAAGTTGGAGACTGCCAAATCAGTGCAGGCTGCGCTTGATCTGTTGAAGGCCCGCGCAACGGCACTGTATGGCAAAAGGCCAAGTTCTACGGTTCGGGAGGGAGTTACACGCTGCGCATCGAAACGCCCGGCGGCATCATCAAGGTCTATATCAAAGACCTCGAAGCACAGCCCAAGGCATTGCGCGTAGCGAATGCCGCCGCTCGTAGTGAAATCGAAGACCTTGCCCCGCTGCTCTTGCGTATTGAGGTGGTCTTGCGCGCCACGGACTTGGAGAAAATGAACTTGAGCAGCCCTGAAGATTGGCACCTGACGGAGTTCAATGATCCTGCCGCCGACACCTACCGCAAGGTATTCGATGAGGTTGTCCGCAAGCGCCTGCAATTGGATGTGTGGCATGCAACGGAAGCACCGAGTGAGGAAACCATGGCATCGCTGGCGGATACGCACCGCATGCTCCTTGAGTTTCACTTGCAAGAAACAACGCCCGCGACCATGAGCTTTGCCGCTACTCGGGCTCGGGCAAACTTGATCCGAACTATTACCAGATTCGTACTGCAATCCTTGCCAAGGTCGGTATTGATCTGGATATTCCGTGGGAGCAACAGGTGGCAGGCATGGCTGGCACTCTTTCGGCGCTGCTGCAATATGACCAGCGTTTCCGGGTGCCTGAACACCTTCGCGCATATGCCTTCACCAGTGAGCTTTTCAACCCGATGATGACGGCGCTGGAGTCGGTTTTGTTTCTGAAGAAGGAGAGTAACTGGTGACTTTGAGTGGGCATGCTGGCAATGAACGCTTGCCCGCTCATTTAGTTTTCGCATCACTTTGTTTGTCGCGCAAATGGGTATCGCGTCACTATCGCGCCAAGTTCCTGACGCGAAAACTGAATGAGCAGGCTACATCTTGTCGATGTGCTGCCGGATGCGGGCCAGAATTTCGTTCAAATCTGGCTGGCCGTTGTAGTACAAGGTCGAGGTCTTTCGATACTCGCTGACAAAGCGCGCCCGCTCTTCAGTATCTTCCAGCAAAAANGCCGGGTTCTTGGCCGCAACCAACTCATCTCCACTCCGAAATCGCTGCGCCTTGCGCGCCTCGTAGGCCGGCGTGCCGATAAATTCCTGAACCTCAGGCAAGGCCAGCAGGCAGTAGATGTCGTAATAGTGGCGCATGAAGTTGGCCGGGAATGCCTCNCCNGCCTTCTGTAGCCGGTACTTTGTCGAGACTGTCTGCAACTTCTCCACAAAGGTGTAGGTGGGCAAGTAGCACAGAACATCAACTGCGCGATTGTCGTGAATCTGCACGCCAGCATTCACCGCTGCATCGTAGGCCCAGGACGAGATGGTGACGGGGCGGTTGGGNGTTGTGTCGTCAAACCCCAGTTCCAGCAAGATGCCGTCCTTGACGCCGGTCTGCTGGCCGACTCGGTTGGGGTAGCGTAAGCGAATTCCGGCACTGCGCATTTTCTCGTCATCAAAGGCTGTGTCGCGTTCGACCGCCTCGATGCCGGAAATGGTTATGTTGCTGGAGAGCCATTCGTAATAGGCCCGCCGNGATTCAATATGCGCAGGCTTGTCGTGGTTGCGCCCGACTTTGACCTCCAAGTCATCGGGCGGCTCGATGCGGATATCAATGTCTTCCGAAAACCGGTGGATGATGCCAAAGCCTTTCGAGAGCGATGTCCCGCCTTTCAGCTCAAAGCGGAACTTGATNGCCTGCAAGCCCCACAGGCAATGCATGATCCAGTAGTCCTTTTCGACCAATACCGGATCAATCCCGCGCTGATCGGCCACGATAGCCAGAAGCTCGTTGAAATCGTTGCGCGTGTGAAGGAAGTCAGGCATTCAACCACCGCATGAAACGTTTCTTGGTGGCGACAGAGCCGTAATCTGAAACGGCCCGCGTCAACTTGGCTTGGTCGAAGCCGACAGCTTGCGCTCCACCATTTGCAGCACTTGGTTCTTGTCTTCCGCCAACTCGTCCAGATTGTTAATGACATCGACCAGCAAGAATTCTGGCGTGAGCTTCTTCGGAAAGCGCGGCTTGACGCGGAAATCGAACTGGCGGTTCCCGAACGAAAAAGGCCGTGCCGTTTGTGGTTGTATACAAGGGTCTTGTTATAGAGCTGCGATGTTCCCAAGCCCAGCGTGTTGTAGCTTGAGGGGGAAAACCAGAAAGTCTTTGTCGCGCAGGAAGGTGGCAACCAGTTCCTGATCGTCCGGGGCAATACGCCGAATACCGATTTCTTGGGAACGTAGTAAAGCCCTGCGCCAGACGTCAAGGCGCCGCCAGAAACTAGCTCGCGAAGGTGTCGGTCAACGGCGTTGGAAACCTGCGCCAAGTCCTCTCTGCGATACACCTTACCGGCGTGCAGCATCCTCGCCACTTGATCCAAGGCACTAGGCCTTGTTGGTAGCGATGGACTTGCGAGAGAGGCGGCTGCCGGTTCCACTGAATGAATCCTCATTGACGTTTCATGCAAAGTATAGCCGGTATGGGTGATCTCTGCCACTTGATTGGTTCAGTCTGGCGGGCAGCACAGGTCGCGCTGGAACAGCTCAAGCCACTGCTTTTCCGGCCAAACCTCCACCCACGAACAGACCGTCACCAGCCAGAGTGCCGCACCGGGAGCAGTTGCCCGCTGACACAGCGTTGCAGGGAGTGCTGGCCTCTGCGACCAGTATTGCGCCAGAACCTGAACGCCTTCGCCGTGCTTGCTGACTTCAGCCAGTGCTCCGGCCTCGCAGATGCCAAGCCACGGCTCTGCGCCTCCTGATGCCTCGAACAAGATGAACGGCGCTGAAATTTGAGGCAACACGGCAGGCGTATGCGCTGCTTGCGGTCAATGGCAACTTTGGTGGCTACGGGCGCAGAATATTTCGGGACAATCATTCCAGCACCTCACAACAAGGATGGGATGCGCCGCCGTTTGCCGAGGCGCACATATTTCTGAAAAGTTTGCGTGGAGCGATGCCCCGAGGTCATCATCAACAGATGCTCGCTGACGGAGGANGTACCCTCGGTGATAAATCCGGCGCGAAGCGAATGTCCGAGTACTTGGCGGGTCGCGCCAGTCTGCTCGATGAGCTTCTTCACGATCTGGGAAATGGCGNNTGGAGTCAGTGGCCGGTCGCCAATCTGATCGTGTCGATTTATCGGCCTGAACAANGAACCCTCGGTGATGCCGGATACCTCCATCCAGTGCTGCAAAGCCAGGTGCGGCGAACGGCTGCCATGTGCATTGGGCAGAAACTTCACAAAGCCAACACCGGTCTGGTCAACTTTCGACTGGCGCAGCGTGATTTCCACCCCGCTATCAAGCCAAAGCACATCCTCACAGCGCAGAACAGCCAGTTCGCTGCGACGAAACGCTCCNGCCCAACCCACCAGCAAGAGCGCCGCATTGCGCGCCGCTTGCATGGGCGGCCTNTGCCCGCCGCCGACNAACATTTCCAACAAATCGTCTTTCACGATGGCCGTGGCCTGCTTGACGGCCACGCCTTCNGTTCGCCGCACGCCCTGCATCATGGTNTTGATCCGCTTGGCATGCACGGGCGACGGATGCCCTGCCTCCAAGTGAGCCACATGCAGGCTGACCAAACGCCGCTCGATGGTGCTGACGGCAAGATGCCCAGCCATTTGCGTAAGGTAGGTGGCAACCTGGTCAACGGTTGCCGGTATGGCGTACCCGGCATCGGCAAAGTAGCGCATATCCTTCTGGTACTCCTTGCGCGTTGAGCCGGCCTTGGCCGCTGCCAGATAGTCCGCCTCAGTCAACGCGGGCATTTCGTACTGATCGCGTGGAATCGTTTTCGTTCATGGTTTGTTTCCTCGTGCAAAACTGCCGTTCAGCGATACGAACAAAGCTTCGCAAACGGTGGTTTTTCGTATGTCAGCCGCTCGCCAATGAAACGGCCGTGGCCGCTCATCAGCGAAAGGGTTACGGGCGAGCCCCGGCAACTGGCCGGGATTGGTAAGGTGCGTANGTGGTAAACCGCCGACAGGCAGAAGCCAACGCAAAGGCTGTAGCTGAAAAATCGCCAAGCTCGGACATCAGCCAACCGAGTGCCTCGATGGCATCGCCGGAGATTTCTCCGGTTTCAACTTCCGGCGCAGCACGCACCAGCAATTGCCCTACGGCGGACAAGCCAAGCTGAACTACGTGCATGGCCGTTTCTGCGTTATCGGCCACTTGCACGAGCAATGCAGCGTCAGCNCGCGGGTAATCAATCTCCAGCGTTGGCGTCACATTCAGCAGAGGTAATTGCAGAATCAAGTCGCGCATGGGCCGAGGCACTTCGTCGCCGGTGCGTCTGACGCGCTTCATTGTTTCCGTCATATTCAATACTCCTCTGGAAACAAAAAGGTGGTGCAGGAACGATCAGCTTCTGTGATGCACCAGACCTTGCGCCCGGCAATCAGGTACGAACTGAGGATGCGAAACCCTTGCTCGATGGCAAACAGGTTTTCCGANGCATCGTCTGCGCAAACGTCACCAAAATCACCAGTGATGTGGCGCTCCAAATACGGCTGCGCATTCACCCCATGGTGGTCGAGATGCTCAAGCACGCCGGGNGTGGAAAGAATCTGCCCCAGTGAGAACAGGGGTGCGGCGCACCTCATGGGGGTTGCGGTTGCTGGATGGTTGAGATGGGTTGCTCATGGCAATGACTCCGTGAAAGGTTGAAGCCACGCACGCCACGCGGACGCACCATGCAAAAGCCAAGGGCAGGCCTTGGCTTGGGTATGACTCAGGGAATGTTTGCAGAGGTGGCGCTTGGCGGCGCAGCACGGCACCGAACGGTGGCCGCATTTTCACGTTAACGCAGGGCGTCACGCGCTGTCCATCTGTTGCTGACTTTGGCGGTTCTTACCATTTAGAGGCGATTTCGTCTGGCAACTTCGCATCGTTGGCTGCTGCGTAACCTGCGGGCACGTCACAGGCACGTACCGGGCGAATCACGATTTCCAGCCTCCAATCGCACGTAGAGGTAGTCACCGACCTTCAGCCCGGTGCGCTCAATGATGTATTTCGGCAGCCGCACGCCATGGCTGTTGCCCCACATACAAAGCTTGCTCGGCATATTTGTTTCTATCACTGATAAACAATGTGTATCAAATTGGGAAACATAGGTGACTCCTGCAGTAAAGGGTTGTCCGCACCCGCAAGGGGCGACTTCTCAACAACCTACAGATAGGAAAACACCATGAGTCTGAAAAACTGAAAAATCGTCTGAAAGCCGAAGGCGTCAAATTCGATGTCCTGTGTGCAATGCCTGAAGGCACGACACTTCGTGTTGGCAAGGACTTGGACGGCGTACTGATGTGGTTCCCTGAAGACCATGTTTTGCCTGAGGGGGTGATCGTATTTATTAGCCCTGATGACCGCTATACCTATGAAGCTCTGAGTCGAATCGTACCCGACCGTCGGGATTGGTATTGCTTGGTTAACGGAATCGACAAAAGGCATTTGCGGCAGACGTAGCGTTTGCTATCGCAATGGATGCGGCAACCGGTGTAGGCCGAGCCCACGGTATGCAAGGCTAAGGGGGCACCATGGACATCAAATTCTGGACTGAAAAACTGCGCGCTGCCGACTTGTACGTTGTCGATGACAAAGAGATTGCCTATGGGCATCAGCTTATCCTGTACGAGGGTGCTGTCATCAACTTCTACACCAATGGCACGATCATGGTGCAGGGCAAGACGATGCCGTATTGCGTGCCGGGGCCATGGAGCACAAGCTGAAACGTGTGCTGCCTGCTAAGACCAAGTACCACCTGAAGTACTGATCCTTACAAACCGTGCGCAGTAACTCTGCGCACGGTTCCAGTCGCAAAGTTACGGTTTGCTTGTTGCTCTATCGGAAACAATACGCTCGAATTCAGTTTCGATCAGGCCGCGAACATGCCTAACAATCTGTGTATTGAGTTCTTTCTTCGCATCCGAATTAACCGTGTGATCGTGAGTTACTCTCAATACCTCAAAGGTAAGCTCAGCATCATCTTTAGCAGAGTCACTTCTTGAAGGCGTGCTAAAGAAAAAGCCAACTCGAAACTCTCCAGAGTTTGCAGCAGCAGTGTAGGGAAAAGTTACGTCCATGCGCTGCACATGGTAGAACGGATAATATTTTTCGTCAGATATGAGAAATATATCATTCAGTTTTTCTCCGTCGATCTTGAGACGTTTAACAGTCTGATTCATCCAAGATACTTGCGGATCATCAGGNAGTGGCGGGCCTGATATGTCGCGATTAACTTCCATGTCGTTTACGCTACCTTTGCCGATAAAACGACCATAACCGCCAGTCAATCTCTTAAANAACCTAACCCGCTCAACGTTAGTGAAACTGTCAAATGTGATTCGACGTTCAATATCGCTCTGCGTGATGCCAGAATCTTTGAGCGCCTTGGATATGCGGGCGGTCATACGCCTATTCGCAATCTCCGTTTCTTTGGACGAGTGGGTTGAAGAAAAGTCCAGTTTCAAACTGCCNCCTTGGCGCTCAATAGTTACTTCTCCATCAAAGCGCAGTTCCCGCTGTGTCCAGTCCTTGCTGAAATCTTTGCGGACAATGGAAAAAGGAATCCGAACCTTATCCTTGCCATCAACAACGACNCCTGGCGTATCGATTACTTCAATATTTTCAATGCCAGCAAACGGGTTGAAATCAGTCTCGAAGAGTTGCTTGAGCGGGGTAATCCAATCTGAGCTTGAGGCGACTAAGTCAAGAGCGGAGACCTTCATTTTGGGTTTCGAGTCACGATCCACTGACGCTTCAATGAGGGCTGAATAGCCTGATGGTGTCAGTAGAGTTGCTGCCAAAAGAGGTACTGTTATCGACTTGTCGTTGCTTCGAGAATATCCCCTNGTCTTCAATGCCGAATGAACTTCACCATATGAAATATGCTCGCTATTGAGCAGCACTCGAAGTTCGCTTCCCAATGGAATTAAGTAGTTGGAATCTAGAACCTGCTTCATTATGGTGCCTCCTGAAGGAGATCAAGAATCGAGCGATTGAATGAAAAAGGTGAGATTTCCTCTGGACGGCTATGAAATGCAAGCCGTGCTTGAGCTGCCATCTCTTCATCACGCGCCGGATTGTAGTTTGGCATTCCGATTTTGATACTGGTTATCAATCCCGACGCAAAGCTCAACCCATATGCCATCAGGTTCTTGTATGAGGTGGAGTCGAAGCTCTCGTTGGCATAGATAATCAATTCCTTTGCACCACCAAGCGTCACAACAGCAGGAATGATGTCTGCAGCCAGCAGTTCAAGCGGAAGTTCCTTCCCTGTTCTCATTTCATCAACCGTTATTGACGTTCCGATGCGTGGATAGAAAAACTGATAATCACCACCCGTCGAACGTCTACGCAAATCATCAACCACCTTCAAAAGAAAGGTTGCCCGGCCATTGTCAATTACATAAAACGGCGCATCAGTATTCAATTCGAGCCGGGAAGGTGCAAGATCACCCAGAATGCTCTTNTCGATGTCTTCGTGGTCATTGTGAAGCCAGATCAGCAGACCAGCGTGATTTCGAGTCTTCTTTGCCTTGAAGTTTGTGGCAATCTCGCGCAACGTTTGGTTGTACTTGGCGCATTCAATTGTCTGGCCTAGCTCCTTAATATGAGCTTTGAATTGCGTCCTGAGCGTTCCTTCCTTTGGATAACTACCGATGATGTTTTTATTGGAAACATGAACAAAGTCAGTCCGATCATCATGGAACGGATTGTTGTAGAGGTAAATCTGATCTTCGCCGTGGCTTTGGCGTGGATTCTCCTCCTCATTGACATGAGTGGGCGTGTTGCAGGTAATGCCAATGTTGTGGATTAGATGCTTCCAGCCGATCCGATCAAGAAGCGCGCTGGCTAGCNNCTCGCCGATTTCTCCGGATTTCTTAGATTTCTCCCCAGCCATCGTTATGCCCTTTAAGTTGAATGTCCACAACCGCCCGAAATCCGTCCTTAGTAGATTTCACGTCAATTGATGATATTTTCGCATCCGGGTTCGAGACCAAAAGGCTGACTCCNTCTGCGATGCGTGCCTTTGTGACAACATCCTTTGCGTATCTGGCGAGTCGCTTGCTCTCAATTGATAGGTCGTCGTCTAGAGAAATTCCATATTTGAGATGAGCACCGGCAAGAAGCTCATCTACGCTTTCATTGTCAATGTAGCTTCTAGAAATATGCCGAATATCAGTTAATGACAAGGACTCGTTTTCGGTGAGGAGATCTTCTACTTGTCGAGCGAACTCNAGTGCATTACTCGGGGTTTCAACTTTGCTGGAAATAGCCTTAAGCAATGCTCCAGCCACTTGGGCACATTTTTGAGGCGTCTGGCTAGGGGTGGATTTTAGAAAATTCTCTATCCAGTATTTTGTTTTCTGCCCCAAATTATCAATCACTAGGACTTTAAGGCTATCAGACAGGACGATTGCGCCTTTCTGAACCTTATCGAGGGATATGCCGCTTCTCTCGATTACNTGGATTGCGCCCTTNTCTTCACCGACATCTAGGTAATCATCCTTGCTTTCAACTCTGAACAAGCCCAGAGCTTGAAGTGCGCGGTCATCAATCCTGATGTCTTCAAANAGAATAACGAGAAACTCTCTNCCTCCAATGTTTGANTGGCTGGAGCAGCTATACAAATGCTTTGCTATTGCCTCGCTGGATTCCTTGAATTTGTCTGGATTGGTAAACGCATTCACCGCATAGTGATTGATGGTATTTAGGGAAATATCGGATTCGTGTGTCAGATAGTATTCCTGACCATTCCGTGCGACCGGAGCCAAGAGATTTTTAAGCAGCAACTCGTCCAATGTTCCGGATCGTTGGCATTCGATTGGTGATAAATGAATCCCTTCATCCCTAAGTTTGTTGCCAACCCGGTGGACAATGACCTTGGAAACCTTCGCTGAACTTATATCCATTTTTATCCTTCCTGATTAGGCGTGAGTTCTGAAATTCACACGCCGAAGATATTGGAATTACCGCTTTGCATTGCCAGAAGTCTTGAGATGCTCGCATCAAACGCCCGCTTGAAATCCGGGTCGCCGGCATAACGTTTGTACAAGTCCAGTTCCCGGCGACGTTCGATGCTGACAGCGTGCTGAATCAGTTTCTCCAGTGCCAACTGCCGGTTCTGGGCATCGGGGTTGTCTTCCACCTGCGCCTTGTAGTCGGCGTGGTTCACCACATGCTTGGCGATGTTGATGAACTTGACGCGCTGCTCTTCGGGTGTAGCTTCCCAGCCCGCAAAGTGCCGGTCATTGAAGGCACGGATGATCTCTTCCAGCGGGTCTTTGTCACCCGGCCCCATGTGCGGGCCGCGCACGTTCGGGTTTTGTGGTTCTAGTTCGGTTTCGTCTGCATCAAGGCCAATCTTGGCTTCAAGGCGAGAGCGTTCCAGCCCGTAGGAAAGATCAACGCTGTTCAGCAACTCATCCAGCTTGTCCTGGTCGGGGTCTTTGACCTTAAGCTTGGGGATCAGGAATTTCAGGAACCAGTGCAGCATTTCCTGNTTCACGTTGTTGAACGGGATGATGGCGGCCACTTGCGCATAAATCTTGACGAACTGCTTGGCCTTGATCTTGAAGTCAATGCGCTCCTCGTCGTCCAAGTCGGCATCGAAGCGGGCCACCACAATGTCAATGATGGGGGCTAGTTCTTCGGCTTCGGCGCTGGCAAAGAACTTCNNGTTGAAGGTCGTCACTTCAGCCCAGTCGTAGATGCCGAAATTGTCGAGCACGTCTTTCAGGTCGTGCAAGACGTTCACATCCGTTGGCTCGCTCAACGTTGTAGAGGTGTAGAAGGGGTCAAACGCCGCCTTGATGTCATCCACGGAGTTGTAGAAGTCGAGCACGAAGGTATCTGCCTTGCCCAGTTTCCAGTTGCAACGGTTGAGCCGGGACAGCGCCTGCACGGCCAAAACGCCTTGCAGCTTCTTGTCCACATACATGGTGTGCAGCATGGGTTCGTCAAAGCCAGTCAGGTACTTGTTGGCAACCACCAGAATCTTGGCGTCGTCCTTCTCGAATTCGTCGGGCAAGTCACGCGCAGAAAATCCGTTCAAGGACTCTTCGGTGTGCTTGATGCCATCCACCATCTTTTCGCCGGAGAACGCCACCAGAGCCTTGAACGGTGCATTGGCCTCTTTCAGCGCGGTGCGGATGGCAAAGAAGTAGCGGATAGCGCATTCGATATTGCGCGTCACCACCATGGCCTTGGCTTTGCCCTTCAGCTTNTTGGCCTGCCAGACACTGGCTGTGAAGTGATCGACCATGATTTTGGCTTTCACCTCAATGGTCTTGGGGCTGGCTTCGACAAAGGCCTTCAGCTTCTTCTGTGCCTTGGCGGTATCAAACAGAGGGTTGTCCTCCACCGATTTCTGCACCTCGTAGTAGCTTTTGTACGTGGTGTATTTTTCCAGCACGTCGAGGATGAACTTTTCCTCGATGGCCTGTTTCATGGAATACAGGTGGAAGGGNTAGAACTTGCCGTCAGCGGCTTGGCGGCCAAATTTCTCCAGTGTGGCGGGCTTGGGNGTGGCNGAGAACGCAAAGTAGCTGGCGTTCTTGCTCATCTTGCGCTCATTCATGGCCGCCAGAATCTGGTCTTGCACATCCACTGGCTCGTCACCGTCTTGACCCGCCAAGGTTTCATTGACCTTGTCAGCGGCCACGCCGGATTGGGAAGAATGCGCCTCGTCGATGATGACGGCGAATTTGCGGTCAGACAGTTGCCCGATGCCATCCACGATGAACGGGAACTTCTGCACTGTGGTGATGATGATCTTCTTACCAAGCTCAAGGTTGTATTTCAGCTCCTGCGCANNCTCGCAGTGGGCAACGATGTTCTTGGTTTCAGAGAACAGCTTGATGTTGTCCTTGAGCTGGGTATCCAGCACGCGCCGGTCTGTCACCACCACCACGGAGTCAAACAGGTTCGCCGTACCCGTGGTGTCGTACTGCTCCACCAGCTGATACGCCAGCCAAGTGATAGAGTTGGACTTGCCCGAGCCTGCCGAATGCTGAATCAAGTAAGTCTGGCCTACCCCNTTCTGCTGGGCATCCATAAGAATGCCGCGCACAACGTCGAGCTGGTGATAGCGGGGNAAGAACAGCGCCTTGCGATCCTTGCCGGTCTTCTTGTCTTTCTCGACCAGNAACTTGGCGAATTGCTCAATGATGTTGGTCAGGCTGCGGCGCGGAAGGATGTCTTGCCACAGGTACGCCGTCTTGTGCCCGTTCGGATTGACCGGGTTCTTGCCGTAGTTAAAGCCCTTGTTGAACGGTAGAAAGTTGCTGTCGTTGCCCGCCAGTTGGGCGCACATGAAAGCCTCGTCGGGGTCTACGGCGAAATGCACCAGGCAGCGGCCAAACTCAAACAGCGGTTCCTTCGGGTCACGGTCGGTGCGGTACTGGCGAACGGCGTTCTGCACGTTCTGGCCTGTCCATGGGTTCTTGAGTTCCAGCGTCGCCACCGCCAAGCCATTGACGAACAGGGCCATGTCCACCGACTTGAAGGTGTCCGTCTGGCTGTAATGCACTTGCCGGGTCACGCTGAAGCGGTTGGCCTGAAAGTTGGCGAGCACCTCGGGGTTGAGGTCGTTATACGGCAGGCGATAGAGCAGATCGAAGTGGGCATCGTCAATGTCGAACCCTTTCTTCAGCACGGCCAGCACGCTGTCCTTCTTGATCTTCTTATTCAGCCGCTCCAGCACCAGCCGCTGCCAATTGGGGCGGTCTTTCAGCTTCGCCAACTCCTTGGGCTGGGTGGCTTGNAGAAATTCCCAAAAGAGCTTGGCGTCAACAGCGAACTCCTGGTCAAAGTCAGCCGGATCGCCAACACGATAGCCGTCCTTTGCAAGAGCGTTTTCGATATGCGACTCAAGCGCGGCNTCGTTGGTTTGACTGACCATGGGAGTCCTTTACGCTCTTAGTTTTCCGGTAACTACAGCCGCTATCAGTGTGGAGCGCATCTCCCGTAATTTCTGGATTTCCACACCAATTGGGTTCTCCACAATCATGAAACGCGTAGCGATGCGGTCGATGACCGTAACAATTTCCTTCTGTTCGGCCAACGGAGGGCATGGCACTTTGATACCACCAAACCTGTCCGAATATAGGCGCAAGAAACCAGAAGAACCTGTCCCGAGTCCTTGGACTCTGTCAAGAATGCGCCTTGGATAGCTGAGTTCCGAAAGAGTGCCAAAAATATTCTTGAGAGACATCTGCAATCGTGTCGAAGACTGCGTAATCAGGGCTTACGAGCCCGTATTCTTTGCTACAGCAAAAGCCCAATTGATGCTCGCATCCGATTCATCACTAATTGCTTGGGACGTACTATTTTGTAGCCAATTAACTGATCTGGAGTAATCGGCTTCTCTGACACCTCTTGATGGCGAATGAGCTGTCCCGACATGCGTAAGGAGAATAGAGGCTCAGTTCCTGTGGTGGTGCGGGAATCCACCTCTTTGAATAAATGCTTAAGGTACTTGATCGGCCAATGCTCAGGAGACCTATCGACCCAAGCAATACCGCCCTCACGCATTGGAAGGCTCAAATTTAAGCCATGAGTTACTACCTGATTAATTAGGATGCTTTTTGCTCTTGCAACAACTCGATTAGTCGCTTCTTCTTCTCAATCGCAGCATCGATTTCAGCGGTTTTGACATCTAAGAAGTCCGCTATCCGAGCTTGCTCAGACGCTACAGGGAGCGGCAAGAGCGAGTAGGCCATTTCCGAAAAGCTAATATTTTTCCTCTTATCCCTGTGACAGATGTATTCAACTCGGAAATGAATGGAGTGGATTTGAGAAGATGCTTCAAGTAACGGGAATTTGCGTCTTTTGCTTCCTGAGAATCGTAAGCGGGGCTTACCAAGCCGGTAAATTCTGAGTACTCAATGCCCTGAAAGGAGCGATGAATCGCCCTGAATTGAGGAGGTTCCATTTCTTGAGAGAATGGAGCCATGAGCAAGACGAACAAATATTCCCCGGAAGTCAAAGAGCGTGCCGTACGGCTGGTACAGGAAGCGCGTAAGGACCGGCCATCGCTCTGGGCGGCCGTCGAGTCGATAGCACCGATGATCGGCTGTTCAACAGTGACGTTGCACGATTGGGTCAAGAAACACGAGATCGACACTGGCGTGCGTGATGGCATACCGACCGCTGAACGTGAGCGCATCAAGGCGCTCGAACGCGAAGTCAAAGAACTGCGCCAGGCCAACGAGATTCTGCGGCTGGCCAGTGCGTTTTTCGCGCAGGCGGAGCTCGACCGCCTCAAGAAGAAGTGAGGTCGTTTATCGACCAGCACCGTGAGCGTTTCGGGGTCGAGCCGATCTGCACGTTGTTGCGGGTCGCCCCGTCCGCCTACTGGCGCCATGCTGCCCGGCAGCGTAATCCCGCCCTGTGCAGCGCCCGTGCCCGGCGCGATGAATTCCTGATTCCCACATCCAGCGGATCTGGCATGCCAACTTCCAGGTCTATGGCGCCGACAAGGTCTGGCGGCAATTGCAACGCGAAGGCATAGAGGTGGCGCGTTGCACCGTCGAACGACTGATGCGGCGCCTCGGTCTGCGGGGCGTCATGCGCGGGAAGGTCGTTCGCACCACGGTCAGCGATGCGGCCCCGTGCCCTGGACCGGGTCAATCGGCAATTCACAGCGGATCGGCCGAACCAGTTGTGGGTCTCGGATTTCACCTACGTCGCGACCTGGCAGGGATTCGTCTATGTCGCCTTCGTCATCGACGTCTTTGCCCGCCGCATTGTCGGTTGGNCGGGTCAGCCGATCGATGCGAACCGATTT
This sequence comes from Dechloromonas sp., assembly GCA_013363835.1. Lineage (GTDB taxonomy): Bacteria > Pseudomonadota > Gammaproteobacteria > Burkholderiales > Rhodocyclaceae > Azonexus. The sequence continues at coordinate 3,048,817 of CP054864.1, read as the reverse complement.
CGTCCTCGACGCCTTGGAGCAGGCGCTCTACGCCCGGCAGCCGGAACGGGATGACGCCCTGATCCATCATTCCGACCGGGATCGCAGTATGTCTCCATCCGCTATACCGAGCGGCTGGCAGAAGCCGGCATCGAGCCCTCTGTCGGCAGCAAGGGCGACAGCTACGACAACGCACTGGCCGAGACCATCAATGGTCTGTACAAGGCCGAACTGATCCATCGGCGGGCGCCCTGGAAAACGGTGGAGTCGCTGGAGCTGGCCACCCTCGAATGGGTGACCTGGTTCAACCACCAGCGGCTCTTGGAGCCCATCGGATACATCCCGCCCGCCGAGGCTGAGCAACGGTATTATTGGCAACTCACCCAACAGGNNCCGATCACGCCTGTACTTAAACCACGGAGCCTCCACGAAACCCGGGGCGATTCACGAAGGCTGATAACAAAATCATCTTCACGGACTAACTTAAAAGTTTGCAGTTGTCCTGAGGGCATGACGACACGCTGCTCCAGCCGATCCCTTGGAATAACGCCAAACTCCTGTGTCACTGACAGCAATTCAGCATCGGGATGGTTTTTCTCCGAAACCTCCCGGAACAAGCGTTTGGCAGGCGTAACTGTCCAGTGCGTTGGTATGTCACCTAACCATTCAGCACCGCTGGGCTTGTAGCTTTCGTGGCGCTGCATCACGCCACCTCCTGCAAGCGGCTCAATGACCAAAGCTGTTTGGCGATACCTTTATAGGTGGCATAACGTTCGTCAAAACTGGCCTTTTTGAATTCTTCAAAGGATTTGAAAGGCAATCCGGTGCGTGCCATCAGTTGCAGGAAACCGGGGTTGTGCTGATAGCAGGCGCTATGTAGTGAACGAGCCAGCAGGTTTTCCTTCTGGTAGTGCGCAACCTTGTCGGTATAAGTCTTGTCGTTAAGGCTGGCATTGATCTTCTTGGGCAGCAGGACAAGGCCACCGATACGGTTGCGGTAGCTGGCGAATTCTTGCGCATGGGCAAATTCATCCGCATGACGCTCGAAGTGGTTGGCCCACAGGTGTTCGATTTCGTAGGCGTTTTTACCTGAGCGCACGATGTATTCAAGGTAGCGCCCCGGCTGACCGCTCTGTTCTTCAACCCAGTGCGTGAAGCGGGCCAACTGCCGGTGAAGGCTCTTGGCATTCCAGTTAATCAGCGACGGCTGCTCTTCCAGCGGGAATTCATTTTCGTCACTGGTCAGCCGTGCAATCAGCTTCNNGCGCAATGCTTCCAGCGACAGGTTGCGCAGTTCCTTGGTCAGCAGGAAAGTGGCGTACTGCAACGTGGAATAGTCGATGGATTTGAAATTCCAGAGGCGGCGATTCAACCAGCAGTCCAGATAGTCAGCAGTAAGACGCAACTTGGCCTTGACCGTCGTTCTGTCATCAATGGGCAACAGCGGTGCCAACAGCACCTGAAACTGCTGGGTGAAACCGTGGTCAGCATTGAAGCGAACGGACTCAAGCCCCGGCTTCAAGCCCTCGCAAGCCTCCAACAGTTCGAGATACACACGGGCAAAGAAGCGCAGGTCTTTNCTAACCCAGCGGTTGAAGTCTTCGCTGACGTTCAACCCCACCAACTCGTGATTGGTACGCACCCAGCGGTGATACTCCGTGCCGATCAGATCAAAGTCTTCGGGCTTGGCACCTTTCTTCCGTTCGCGGATGTCGCCAGCGTACTTGGCGCGTAGCCACGCCTTGAAGAAATCAGCCTCGGTTTCTGTGTCGCGGTCGTTGTCCCGCTTGGCAAAGGTCAGCAGCCATTGCTTGATTTCCTTGTTGGCCTCGGCCCGCTTGGTCGCATCGGTGATACTGGCTAGCAGGTAGCCCTTGAGCATGTCGGTGTTGCTCAAGGAGAGGCCACGGTCATTCATGGTCTCGAAGATGGTGTACGCATCGGCGTCGGCGTAAGCCGTGATTTCGACCAGATGCACCTTTTCCAGCAACCAATCGACAAAGTAAGGCAGCGCCTTGGTGCCGGATATGTCTTGCGGGAAAGCATCGCCAATATCGTTGAAGCGCCCAGTCAGGTTATAGACTGATTCGGACTGGTCGGCGGTGTCATAGCTCTTGCCATCAAACAAGGCCTCCATGCAGTCATTGCGTTTNGGCACATTCAGGTTGAAGGACTTGGTGCCAAACTTTNNGGAGAAGATCAGTTCTTCAACGGGTTCCGCATCGTCGCGGTCTTTTTGCTGGCTGTGCAGGTAGAGCAAGAGCAAAGTCAGGCTGGTCATACGCTGCTGACCATCGACAATCAGGCGTTCGCTGATCTGCTGCTCGTTCTTGCGCTGGCTGATGACAATGGAGCCAAGAAAATAGTGGCCGTAATTGGCAACGTCGCCTCGTTGGTGGGCTTGGTAATCCTCTAGAAATGCGCCAGTCAGGTCAGAGACCAGTTCAACCATTTGCTTGGTCTGCCACTTGTATTCGCGCTGGTAGTAGTCGATGCCGTATTTGGCACCGGACAGCAGTTCGCGCACCGTGCGNGTTTTGCCTTGNATTTCCTGCATTACTTGGCTCCCGATACAAAGCTGACTAGTTGTTTCAACAGCCCATCGGTTTCAGCTTCCAACGCCAGAATTTCTGCAGTCACTTCTTCGAGGCTGCGCAATGGTTTGTGCTGATAGAAGTACTTGTTGAAGCTGATTTCGTAGCCGATCACCGTCTTGTCGAGCGCAATCCACGCCTCGTCAACGTGCGGACGTACNTCTCGAATGAAGTATTCGTGGATGACACTGGAAGCCGTGGGCGTTTTACTCTTGGCCAGCGGCACGTTCTCGGTGTCGCGCAGTTCGCTGTCGGGTTCGTACTGNACGAATTCGCCTGCCTTGGTGCTGGGCCAATAGCCATAGTCACCCAGCCGCTCTGCCGTGGTCTGCAATTCGGCGAGCAGATCTTTAAGTTTGGAACCGCTCAGCTTGTGATGTTTCTTGATAACTTTGGCAGCCTGCGGGTCGCGCCAGCTCACTGCATTCAAAATCTGTTTGCGCTCGGGCGTGGAAAGCTTCAACTTTAAGGCGGCGCTAGCTTCATCCACCATGGTTTCAAACAAGTTGAAATCGAGGTGTTCGTCTGCTCCAACCTTGGCGGCAATCTGCTGTGCGGCCAGCATGATGTCGCGCTGGGCCTGCCATGTGGTCTGTGCCAGTAGCTCTTTGCGGTTCTTGGGCGACAGGGTGATTTCTTCGCGTTCAAGATGGCTCTCAATGGCTTCGGCGTGGGACTTGAGGTCGGTATAGACCTCGTCGCCGTACTTGCCATAAACCCATTCCATGATCTCCTGCATGCCCGGTGTGAAGCGCAGGGTGGCAATGCGCTCAGTGCTGAACTGCGCGGCCAGACGCAAGGGGCGCTCTACCGTGACCTTGTAATAGCCAAAGTCTCGGTTGTCGAAGACCTTCGATATGCCGTCATTGGCAAGACTCAGGTAAAGCTGGGTGATCTGCTGAATGTGTTCGGCAGTGAATTCGCAGTTCTTTTCTNNGCCAAGGTTTTTGCGCAGCTTCTGATACAGGTTGGATGCGTCGATCAACTGCACCTTGCCNTTCCGCTTTTCCGTCTTGTGATTGGACAGTAACCAAACGTAGGTGGTAATGCCGGTGTTGTAGAACAGGTTGTTCGGCAACTGGATGATGGCTTCGAGGTAGTCGCTCTCGATGATGTGGCGGCGGATATTGCTTTCGCCGCTGCCTGCGTCGCCAGTGAACAAGGCCGAACCGTTGTGGACAGATGCAATGCGCGAGCCGGAAAACCGCGTTGCGTTCTTGTCGCTCAGGTCTGAGCGCCGCTTCATCTTGTCCACCATCTCCATCAGAAACAGCAATTGGCCGTCTGATGAGCGCGGGATGGCTGGGTAGAAATCATGTGACTCGCCGGTGTAGTCCGTCAGATTCACTTGAAAGCGATGGTCAAGAACCTCCTTGCCTTCGATGATGCCCTTCTGGTCGCCCTTCCAAGACTTGCCATACGANGGNTTGCTCAACATGAAGTCAAAGCGCGTGCCAGAGAAATCATTGGTCGCCAGTGTCGAGCCAAATTTGATGTTTTCGGGGTCGTTGCCCTTAATCATCATGTCTGACTTGCAGATGGCGTAAGTCTCGGGGTTGATTTCTTTGCCGTACAGGAAGACACCCACCTTGGCTTTGATCTCGCCTTCAGCATCGGTCACGAAGTCTTGCGATTCGGTTAGCATGCCGTCGCTGCCGCACGCCGGGTCATAGATCGTGAGCGGATTAGGTAGTTGATCCTTCACCGGGATGAATACGAGATTGGTCATGAGGTTGATAACCTCACGCGGCGTGAAGTGCTCCCGGCCTTCGTTGTTCTCTTCGTTGAACTTGCGGATCAGTTCTTCAAACACGTAGCCCATGCCAAGGTTTGAAAGTCCTGGCTGAGTGCGGCCATCTGGCCCNTTGCGGTCATCGGGGCTGAGGTTGATTTCCTCAGATACGAACTTTTCGATCACGTCGNNCAGCACGTCCGATTGCGCCATCTTCCGAATCTGGCTGCGCAGATCGAACTTATCGACGATCTCTTTGACGTTGTCCGAAAAGCCATCAAGGTAGTTCTTGAGGTTGGCTTCGAGCTGCGACGGATTGCCCAGCAGCGACTTGAGNGAGAACTTGGACGTGTTGTAGAAGACGTAGCCAGAGGCTTCGCGCAGGCCGTGGGGGTCAAGGTCGGCCATGTCTGCGTCTTCACGCTGGAACCGCACTTCTTCCAGCACCGTGTCTTTGGACGGCTCCAGCAGGCAGTCCAAGCGGCGCAGGACAAACATGGGCAGGATGACATCGCGGTACTTGCCGCGAACGAAGACATCACGAAGGCAGTCGTCAGCGATTGACCAGATGAACGAGACGATCTTGTTATGTGGAGGATCCATGAATCCCTTGATATTCCGCTGTGTTATTTGACTTATTTCTTCTGCCAACTACCTTCAATGCCCGTAACGAGGTCACGCATCGCCCTCCGCTTTGCTCTCGTCGGCACCGCCTGACCGCACCCACGCATCAACTTCCACCCGCTGAAACTTCCAGAAGCGGCCCACGCGGTGCGGGNNCATGCCTTTCTTTGAAATCCATGCATAGACAGTGTCCTTGCTGATCCCAAGGTGTTCAGCAATCTCTTCAACCGACAACCAGCGGTCTGTCATGGCGGAGTTTTCCATTTGGGCGTTTGAGTGGTTCAAGATCATGACTATGACACAGTGTCTGACCCGTGTACCTGATTAGACCGGTTTTGACAGGAATAGCACATATTCATGCCGTGACGGAGAGCTCGGCTTGGAGTTCTCGACCAAGCCAACCGGCAAGCCTTTGCAGACCACGGGGTATCGCAACGCAAGCAGTCGCTGCTTGAGCCGTGGCGACTGGCGAAAACGGGCCGCCATGATCTGGTGCATCACTGTTTGATAGAGCACGATCTGATCCAGTGGCGACAAGGCTTGCACTGCNTTGCGCAGCGGATAAGGCCAGTCGTTCAGTGATGCTGAACGTAGCTGCTGCTCGTTGTAGATGCAGGGGTAGTGCGCTGCCGGATGCAGCCAACCGAAGGGGTCGAGCGGGCTTTCAACGACGATTTCTAAAAGCTCAAAGTGCTGCCCCGGCGGCGCAAGCTCGATGGCTCCATCAAGGTCTTGGCGAAATGTCAGTTGGTAGGCGTGGCTGGAATCAAACAGAAATGTAGCGCCCACGCGGCGTTTTCATCTGCATTTGAGGCGATCACGGTTGCGGACTCCAGCCGCGTGCCCAGAATGGGAAGCGCCTTTTCTGGCCGTCTGCCAAAAATCAATACCGGCAGGTAGCCCGCATGTAGCAGGAAGGCGCGTTTCGATATCTTCCCGGCTGCAAACCGTGGAGCGAAAGCCCAACGACACCATTTCCCTGTTGGCAAGCCGTAGAAGGTGCCTTGCGGGCAGCAGATAGCGCAAGGGCGAGCTGCACAACAAGGCATCCTGCTCGAAGAACATGACTAGAGCGCCAAAAGGGGCGGTGGCCCTCCGGCGCAAAGCGGTCAGGCACACGTCCGCCNNCCAAGGTTCGTAATACTGAACATCGAGCAAACGCTGACCTTGGAGCGCCTCAAATGGCATCGCCGGGCTCTCGTTGATCGGGGTGCTCCCACTGTGCCGTCAGCGACAGGTGCGGCAGTTTCCGCCTCAGGCGCTTCGGCCCATTCGTTATTGACCGCTTCCGATACTTCTGTTTTCCAGAGGGCTTGGGATTGCGGTTTCTGTTTCGGTAGAAGGCGGCACTTTGTTGGCTGGCGTCTCCAGTACCGCTGCATCGGCCTTTGGCTTCTTGGGCTTGCTGGCTTTCGCGGACTTTGGTGGCTGGCTGACGGTTGCCTCTTCCTTGGCGGGTTTGGTGCGCTTGCCCTTCGGCTGTTCTGCCAAGTAAATCGGAATGTAGGTGTCGAGCTTGATACGGTTCCAGTCGCTACGCACCTGCTGCTTGAGCCACCAGCCGGGATCGAGCGCGTGTTCTTCGCCATCGACGGTGCGCTCAAATACGACCAGATGTGAGTTGCCGGTGGAGGGCATCTTGCGCGTTTCCATGATGGCAACGTCTGGAAGTTCAGCAACGCTCTTTACCTTCTGCTTCTTGCCGTACTTGATGCCGAAGTGATCCAGAAGCTTGAATAAGTTCTCGTCGGTGGTGGTATGCGGGCCGTCTTTGGGGTAGCCACACTCCTTGATGGCAACGCGCAGGACAGTTTCCAGCTTTTGTCGGGCCACAATTGCAGTGCAGGCCAGCCCGCAATCAGTAAGGTTTGCTTGGGTAACGAGGATCAGAGGCATACGAATCTCCATGGCAAAGCTCCGCCCCCACAACGTGGTTCCGTCATGGTGCATTGGATGGAAAGCGGAGCAGGGTTGAGGCGCAGCGGAATTGCTGCTGATGGCGCGCAGTGCCGATAGCCCGAATCGGGGCGCTACGGCTTGCGCGTTTTCACGTTAAACGGCCTCGTGCCAATGGATCAACCAGCCGCTGACTTTGGCGGCCTGCACTTGGATGGCGGCGTCAATGCGGTGGATCGGGCGGCTTCCGAGCGCACAGCTTGTCAGTAGAAGTGGCCTTGACAATGACGATCTGCGAGAATAAGGGGCTGAAAGAAAACCCACACAATAGTTGAAGATATGACGGTACTTCTGACGGTATTCTCAGTTTGTCTAGCTGCAATGCGGCGTGGATACTGGCTTGTGACGCCATTCAACAATATCGCACGTTATTGCGAGCGCCTTCTGAGCGCAGAGCGTGAAGGCTGATCTTCCTTCGGCAACGACCGCCAGCCGTGCGAAGCGGGCCGCTTCTTCGGCGCTCGATCGAGGAAATACGCATGAAACCCTTGATTGCCGTGATTTTCGCGCTCGTGATCGCCGGCTGCGCATCCTACGACGGACGAGGGCTCAAACCGGGCATCAGCACCGGCACAGAAGTCGTCCAGCTGATGGGTGAGCCAGCCATGCGCTGGCAAGACCCCGATGGCAGTGAACAACTGGCCTATCCGCGCGGCCCGGCCGGGTTCNACCACTACATGGTACGAATCGACAGCAAGGGCGTAATGACGAGCCTCGAAAACGTTCTCGACATGAAACACTTTGCCCGGATTCGTGAAGGCATGAGCAAGGAAGATGTGTTGCGAACGCTGGGGCCGTCACAACCTCAATGGACAGTATATTTCGACCGTCGCGACGAGCTGGTCTGGGAATGGCGTTACTGTGACGACTGGAACGAGCCCGCCCGTTTCGATGTGCTTTTCGACAACACGAGCGGCAAGGTCAGAAGTACCCTGAGCTACACGGAGAGCATGCTCCGCCGTTTCCGTGAAGTCTGTGGCCACTAGTCTCCATTGATCGCGGCAGCGTCCGCACCACCGCGCCTTGGAATTCCTTGGCAGCCAGCCAGGCTTCGAGGTCGGCGCGTTCGATGAAGGTTCTCATCCGGTCGATATTCCCTTCCAGCCGCTCGCCCTCCCACTGTTCGGTCGCCCAGCGCAGAATATTCGCCACAAGTTCGCCACGATCAATGGCCAGTGCAAGCCCGACTTCGGCATCGCGCACCGACAGGGACGAAGTAGCCAGCATCTGCGCTGCCTGATGGAGGCTCAGCGAAGTGTCAGAACCATGGGGCTGCAGAGTCTTCATTCTCGCACCTCGATCACGATTGACATTGACGCATTCAAGCAGGGAAAGTCGAGATAAGCAACGTACGAATAAAAACCCGCCATTTGCTCGACGGGTTTTCGGGGAATCCACTGCTTTCAACCCTTAATTTTTGTCCTTTGGCGGCTTTGCCTGCGGACCGAAATACTTCTCCCAATCCTCATCCGAAATCGGTGATTCCTGCGGTTTTGGCAACCTGCGCTCGGCACGAACGCGCCGTTCGCCCGTTTCTACGGGTGCACCCAGATCATGCACTCGCCGATCCGCTCCCTTTCTGCGCTCCGCTTTGTCAGGCATGTCGCGTCCCCGATGTTCTACTCTTTATCTAGTAGCATCATAGAATGGCGAGCGCGGAATGCCAACGGCGACACCTCAAGATCGCCGTTCGGCGGACAGAAATACAACACAATTGACCAGGTGGAACGAAAGGGCCGGAAAACCTGTTGAATTCTGGTTTTCCGGCCTTCTTTGGACTGCTTTGGCACAGTATTTGGTGGGGCGGGGACTACCGAACTAATCGCTGAAACCGTTGTGCCACAACGATCTATATTCTTTAAATTCCATAGTTACCCCAAAGTTACCCCCACCCGAACGATACTGCCTCGATTTCACCTCTGCAACGGATAGCGAATTTCTTAATCACGCATACAGTCAAACATTAGCAACTCGCTCTAAAGATTTGTCTCCAGCATATGTGTTGCAGAACGCCCTTAGTTTTGACAAGCGAGCCGCGCCCATGCCATTCAGTGCCAACAACTCGCCATCAGAAGCCTGGTCGATTCTTTCGACACAAACGAAGCCCGCATCAATCAGTGACTTTTTGCTTTTGCCGAAAGGCNNCGTCGATTGATGCAATCACTGCGGAAATGCTCGCTCAAGAAGTTCCTCTGGGCCACCGTATCCCGCGACAAACCCATGAAACTCTGGCTTGTTACATAACTCTCTCACTCGCAATCTTCTCGTCTATAGACAGGCTGACATCTTCAATATTCTGNNTCTAAAGGCAATCAGGAATCGCAGAAATTGGCTTGGGAGCACTGGGCCAGTGTCACTGGCAACTGTGGACTCCGGAAACTCGTTTAGGGCTATTCCCAACTCTTCCCAAGTTTTAATTTTATAAGTCCAGATACCTTCCCAACCTTGTTCAGCGATTATTGGTGGTGGCGCATCTCGATCTGTATGCAATTCGCCGTGTCTCGTCAGTACNTGTAAGGGCGTCCGCAACTGCATAGTCGCGTGGAACTCCAAGCCTGAGATAAGCGAATCATCGCCCCATGCGCTAAGGGGTTCAGTCTGCAAGTCGCCGATAGTTTTCGGCCCGACGAATGATTATTAGCCTCCTCAGGAACCGGCTTTACAACCCCTCTTTACCTTCCTTTTCCTGAACAAAATTGAATCGCCCCGGAATTGAGGAGGTTCCATTTCTTGAGAGAATGGAGCCATGAGCAAGACGAACAAATATTCCCCGGAAGTCAAAGAGCGTGCCGTACGGCTGGTACAGGAAGCGCGTAAGGACCGGCCATCGCTCTGGGCGGCCGTCGAGTCGATAGCACCGATGATCGGCTGTTCAACAGTGACGTTGCACGATTGGGTCAAGAAACACGAGATCGACACTGGCGTGCGTGATGGCATACAGCACCACGCACCGTGGGCGATGTAACAGACCGTGCGACTGCTGCCGCTTTATCCTCATCGGATTGCTTAGTAATCTCCAAATGGTTCGGCCCGCTTTTCTTGGCCGGTGCTTTTGTCTTCGCTTTTGTATCGCTCACTGCTTGCTGTCCTCAAGGTCATTCCCCAATCAGCAGCACTAGATTGCCTAGGGGTATATGGTATTTCTAGATAGGACTACGGGAGGCGTAGAGAGAAGAAATTCACCGCATAGCTACGCCAGGCGTAGTAGTGGAAGCCTCTACTACGGGAGCCGTAGCTATCCTGTCGGCACTACTACGGCAGCCGTAGTAAGCAATGCGTTTTTGCCGATAGGTGGCAGCGGATCAAGGAGCCGATATGCGCCGCGAGGAAATGACTTGTCGGACATATCCAGCTTTCCACCGCAATGATCCAAGGCGCACCATGTCACGGCGTACAAGCTCGCCTTGTTTGGCCTGGCGCCTTTCCGGGTTTCCACAATCAGGCCCAGGTCAATCAGATCGCGCTTGGCCTTCTGCAAGGTTTCCTCGGATCGCCAGCCACGCGGCTGCATTACTTTCCATGCCGCGCATAGATCGCCGTTGTTGTCGCCACGGTATTGCATCGCCAAATCGAACAGCAGCATCCGGGCATAGGGGTTTGCGGTGATATAGGCTTTTGACTCCAAGACCGAAAACGGGATTGTCAGAAATCCGCCTCTATCGCGCTTACCCTTTGCCTCGTTCCATTTCTTGCGCGCCATCCGCTAGCCCTCGGACAAGCGCCGCAGGAAGAGGTAATCCCCGGAAATTAGCGGCAGTTAAAAGTAGAATTTTCTCCACAGCAGCCCGAGGAAGTTTTACATGAAGACGTCACGCTTTTCAGACAGCCAGATCATCGCCGTACTCAAGCAAGCAGAAGGTGGCAGCCCAGTCCCTGAACTCTGTCGGGAACACGGCATCAGTTCCGCCACGTTTTACAAATGGCGCAGCAAATTCGGCGGCATGGACGCCTCGCTGATGGCCCGGCTCAAGGAACTCGAAGACGAGAACCGGCGGCTCAAGAAGATGTATGCCGAAGAACGTCTCAAGGCAGAGATCGTCCAGGAGGCTCTGCAAAAAGTGGTGAAGCCATCTTGCCGACGCGAGATGGCACAACGAACGGTGGAGAAAGGCGTCAGCATCCAGCTGGCCTGCCTGGCATTTGGCATCAGCCAGACCTGCTACCGCTACCAGGCAAAGCAGTCAGCAGAGAATGTCGAAATCGCCGACCTCCTGATCCGTCTGACCCACAACCAGCGGAACTGGGGATTCGGGCTATGCTTTCTGTATCTGCGTAACGTGAAGGGGCACCGATGGAATCACAAGCGGGTGTATCGCATTTACCGTGAGTTGGAATTGAACCTGCGGATCAAGCCCAAGAAACGGATTATTCGGGAGAAGCCTGAGCCGTTGGCAGTGCCGGAAGCCATCAACCAATGCTGGTCGATGGATTTCATGCACGACCAACTCTCTGATGGCCGGAGCTACCGGCTGTTCAACGTTATCGACGACTTCAACCGGGAGGCCNTGGCGATCGACATTGATCTTTCTTTGCCATCCGAGCGGGTCGTACGGTCGCTGGATCAGATCATCGAGTGGCGCGGCAAGCCGCAGGTGATTCGTAGCGATAACGGCCCGGAATACATCAGCGGCACTTTCATCGCTTGGGCAGCGCGACAAGGTATCCGGCTTGATCATATCCAGCCGGGTAATCCGCAACAGAACGCCTATATCGAACGCTACAACCGGACGGTCCGCTATGACTGGCTAAGCCACTACCTGTTCGAGTCAATTGAGGAAGTGCAGAACTATGCGACCGACTGGATGTGGACCTACAATCACGAACGCCCCAACATGGCGCTTGGCGGCATTACACCGAAACAGAAGTCAGCACTTTTAACCAACCCTACTTCTGACCGTTGCTAAAAATGGGGGATTACCAAGACATACAAGGCCCATAGCTCACACAAGCTCATTGCCGCAAGGTCAGGCGTCACGCCAAGGCCTTCAAAGCGATACGCGAGGTCGTGGAGGCGTTCCACCCAGTCATCGTTAGCCATGATCTACGCCCCCGCCATCAGGACGTATTTAGCGACGCTGTGCAACTTGCCGCATTCCGTTTCCTGCCTGACTCTGACGGTTTGAATATCAAAACCATGACGGTGCTTTAGCTCATGGACGCGAGCAGCGGGCATCAGAATATCCAGGTTACGCCGCGCTTCGATTGTCGTTACCGGCCCACAGCGCAGAGCATCAATCAGCCGTTTGCGTTGTGCCTCTGCGGACAGGTCGGCATAATGGCGCTCAGGAATACTTGGGGCTGCCTTCGGTGGCCTTTTCTTTTCCCATGATCGCCCCTATGCGGTGATAAGAGCGCGAATATCAGACACGCGCCATGCAGTTGTGCGAGGGCCAAGTTTTACCGGCTTGGGGAATCTGCCTNNCGACGCTACGCCAGCCCACCATGCGGATTTGCTGACGGGAATAACGGCAGGAATGCCGCGCTTGGTATCGCCAATGATGTGCGGTAGGCGAAGAAAACCGCTTTCGGGGAGTTGATTCATAGTGGGTTAATCCTGTCTAGTAAAGGCCAGTAATGGCCGATAGACATAGGTTAAAAACCACTAATCCCTACTTAGCGGATGTCGGGATTTTTGCGCTAAAGCTTTGCGAGAATGTTTTGCACCGTCTTAAATCTCCTGGGTGAGTCTTCGCCTAGTATCCAAATTTTCTCACTATCCCAATCCACCTCTTGGATGTGACTGTTTGCATTTTCTAAGTGGAGAACTACTTCTTTCCAGTTTTTGCTTGCGATTTCTTGGGATGCATTTTCGACCATTTTGGTAAAACTACCCTTGGCACCTTTTCTTTTCCCCGGTGCGAAGCTAGCCCTTTGATAACGAGCGGGTGCTTTGAGAGGACTGACAAGATCATGTATGCACCCCAAGCATCCTTCATGGCAGATTCACCTGTGATGCAGTCGCCTTGAGAAAACGCAAACATTGCTTTCGAATGTTTCCGCACATTTCTCTTACGCGCGCCACTTGGGTTTGCCCTGATCCATCTACTAAATGCCGATATTTTGACAACCTCAAAACCCAGCAGCATTTTGTTTGTGGCGGTGCTCGTCTGAGTTTCGCCATCTGAGGAAATGTACGTAATCTGCTCGTGAAGTGTTGACGCTCGTTGAAAACTGACCAGAAAAGCGAGGTTGTGCGCGCTGAAAATTGACCAGGGTGATTAACTCGTCCGCTCATTTTTTGAGCAGGATTTTAGGAGATGATCACCATGAAGGATCTGGGAAGGATTCGGCGGTTGTTTTACCGGGATGGCGTGTCGCTGTCCGAGATTTCGCGGAAGACGGGGTATAGCCGGAACACCGTCAAACGCTGGCTGCGGACACCGGAAGGCACGGAGCCGAAGTACGAACGGCAGAACCCGAACATCAAGATTGCCCCGTATGCGGCACACCTCATCAAGGCACTGGAAACGGATGCCCGTCGTCCGAAACGGGATCGGCGGACCGCGCTGAAACTCTTTGGTGAGTTGCAGGCGGCCGGATTCACTGGTACCTACTGTCGGGTTACCGAATTCATCCGGCGCTGGCGTGCCGATGGTGGTGCTGCGGTCACTAAAGCCTTCGTGCCGCTCCACTTCGAATTGGGCGAAGCTTTCCAGTTCGACTGGAGCGAAGAGCATCTGGTCATTGGCGGGGTCTGGCGGAAGATCCTTGCCTCGCATCTGAAGTTCTGCGCCAGTCGGGCTTTCGTGGTTCAAGCCTACCCGACGCAGGGTCACGAAATGCTGTTCGATGCGCATACGCGCTCGTTTGCCGCCCTGGGCGGCATTCCCNGGCGCGGCATCTACGACAACATGAAGACGGCCGTGGATAAGGTGCAGAAAGGCAAATCCCGCATCGTCAATTCGCGCTTCTCGGCGATGGCCTCGCATTACCTGTTCGATCCGGATTTCTGCAATGTCGCCAGTGGTTGGGAGAAAGGCGTCGTTGAGAAGAACGTCCAGGATAGTCGGCAGCGGCTCTGGCAGGATGCGGGCAAGGAGCGATTCAGTTCATTCACCGAACTGAATGTCTGGCTGCTCGCACGCTGCCGGGGGCTGTGGCAGGAGTTACGTCATCCCGAGTACGCTGACCTGACGGTCGCCGAGATGCTCGAACACGAGCAACCGAGCCTGATGCCGATGGTCGCGCCCTTCGATGGCTACGTCGAAACCCTGGGCAAGGTGTCCAGCACCTGCCTGGTGATACTCGATCGCAACCGCTACTCGGTGCCGTGCGAACTCGTGGGGCAAGCCGTCAGCCTGCGTCTCTATCCGGAGCGCATCGACATCGTGGCGCACGATGCCCGTGTGGCCAGTCATCCCCGCAATTTCAGCCGGCAGCAAACGCTCTACGACTGGCAACACTACATTNCCCTGATCGAACGCAAGCCAGGCGCCTTGAGAAACGGTGCGCCGTTTGCCGACATGCCAGAACCGCTGCAACGATTACGCGGCTTGCTCCTGCGTCGCGAGGGTGGGGATCGGGTGATGGCCAAGGTGCTGTCGGCGATTGCCCAGTTCGGTCTGGAAGCCGTGCTGGTGGCGGTCGATCTGGTTCTGGAGTCCGGTCTGCCCAGTGCCGAGCACGTCGAGAACATGCTCAACCGCCTGAAGTCCGGGCCCATGCCGCCGCCGGTGGATACGCCACTCACCGTCAATGAAGCCCCGATTGCCGATACTGGACGGTACGACCGGTTGCGTACGGAGGTGACTGATCATGCGTGAACTGATGAGCGAGTTCAAGGAACTGCGTCTGGTCGGCATGGCTGGCGCCTGGGAGGAACTGGCCGCCAACGGCGGTAGCCGTATCGAAGCATCCCGCTGGCTGATCGAGCAACTGCTGCAAGCCGAACATACTGATCGGGTCATGCGTTCCATTGGGTACCAGATGCATGCGGCCCGGTTTCCGGTTCATCGGGATCTGGCGGGATTCGACTTTGAGCAATCGAAGGTCAATCAAAAGCTGATCCGGCAACTGGCCGACCTATCCTTTACCGAGGAAGCCCAGAACGTCGTGTTCATCGGCGGTACCGGAACCGGCAAGACACACCTGGCCACGGCGTTGGGCGTCTCGGGGATCACCCATCACAGCAAGCGGGTTCGCTTCTTCTCGACGGTCGATCTGGTCAATGCGCTGGAACAGGAGAAGGCTGCCGGCAAAGCCGGACGGATTGCCTTGGGCTGCTGCGCATGGATCTGGTGATTCTCGATGAGTTGGGGTACCTGCCGTTCAGCCAGGCTGGTGGGCCTTGCTGTTCCACTTGCTGTCGAAACTCTACGAGCACACCAGCGTGATGGTCACGACCAACCTGACCTTCGCCGAATGGCCGAGCGTCTTTGGCGATGCCAAGATGGCCACCGCCTTGCTCGACCGGCTGACGCATCACTGCCATATCAGGAGACCGGGAATGAGTCGTTTCGCTTCCGGCACAGCACGGCAACGGCCAAGTCGAGGATCAAGGCGCGGGAGCAGAGCAAGCGGGGCAATCCCCGAGGAGGACGTGTTCTGATGGGCCGCGTTGGGAAATCCGTTTCGGGCTACGCCCTCCACGGCTTTCCCAACGCATTCATCGTGGCTCGGAAATCAGTTGTTCTGAGCTACACTTATCCACAAGCCTACCTATGTCAGGTGGCTATCACCCCTGGTCAAAATTCAACGCGCACAGGTGGTCAAATTTAAAACGCGCCGACACGTGAAGGATTTTCAGAAAATATCCGCCAACTTCGAGTAGGTAGGGCAAAAATTCGATGCATTGTGTATCAATAAATCTTACGCGCCAGCGCCCAGTTCTGTGCGGCCTCGATACATCGTTATCAGACAGCCAATGCTGATGGCTTGCATCGTCAGTTGTCATCGCGCCCCTTTCACCCTAAGCCCTTAATCAGATGCCGCGCCAGCCGGGTAAGGGTGCCCGGTGTTCCTCCCGTCGGAGTAGGCGCGGCAAACTCGCTTATTCTGCTGTTCTGGTGTCTCTACAATCGGCCATCATCATCCGCAAGTAGGCGGTTTCGGAAATCTCAGCCAAGCCTTTTGCATGCTCTTTGAATGCTTCAATACACCCAAGCATTTCATCAAAGGCCTTTGGTTCTTCAGTGCTCAGTTTGCTCAGATCGTCCGTAGATCGAGCGCAAGCCACTAGGCAGAGTCGCCGCTGAACTCCTCTTCCTTGGTGCTTGCTGCATGGTCTAGGCGCTTCATTTTTCGTCGGATATAGCAGGGGCAAAATTTACAAAGCCTTCTAGATCTTGGTCACTTGGATGTTCTCTGTTATCGCTACAATCGTTGTCAGCCATTTCCGTAACTCCTTTTACGCTGGTGGTTAGGGTCGCCTCGGTGCCACTAACACCAAGGCTTCCCGCATTGCCTGATACCGTCAGGCCACGGTGTTGCTCTATGCCGCGCTTCCGTGCAGCGGTATGACTACCGCCCCGCTTTGAGCTTGTCCAGATAGTCCGCCCATAGCTGCATCATGGCTTTTCGCTCCTTGAGGAACTTGGTGGTTATAGGCCGTGCCAAGGGCATCCGGCACTTTGTGGGCAAGCTGGTGTTCAATNNGACTTCCGGCTTCTGGTGCAATTCTTCATGCAGGATCGTCCGAGCCATTGCCCGGAAACCGTGTCCGGTGATCTCGGTTTTCGTGTCGTACCCCATGCGGCGCAGCGCGGCATTCACGGCGGCCTCGCTCATGGCCTGCGGGTCGCGGCCGGGGAATACGTAGCGGCCATGTCCGGTCAGGGCATGTAGCTTTNNCAGGATCGCCACGGCTTGAGAGGCGAGGGGAACAAGATGGTCGGATTTCGTCTTGGTCACGAAGTAGCCCCACTCGGCTTTATCAAGGTCAAAATCTGCCCATTCAGCGCGGCGTAGCTCTCCGGGACGCACGAACAAAAGCGGGGCAAGGAGCAGGGCGGACTTGACCACAAAGGTTCCGGAAAACGCATCGATGGCCTGTAGCAGTTCGGCCACCTTGGCCGGTTCGGTGATCGCCGCGAAATTGCCGCCACGGGCAGGGGGCAGGGCACCACGAAGGTCAGGCACCGGATCGCGGACAGCACGCCCGGTAGCAATCGCGTAGCGGAAAATCTGGCTGCAATTGCCACCGGCACGGTGCGCGGTATCGAGCGTTCCCCGGCCTTCAATCCGGCGCAGCACGGTCAATACATCGGGNGCGGTAATCTCGGCAATGGCCTTGCCACCCAGCCAAGGGAATACATCGTTTTCCAGACGCTTGATGATTTTGTCGGCATGACTCGGTGCCCACGTTTCGCGGTTTTTCTCAAACCATTCGCGCCCGATGACTTCAAAGGAATTGGCGGCCCGTTCTACCTTGACGGCCTTTGCCGCCTTGCGGTGTTCACCAGGATCAACGCCATCGGCCAGCAGCTTGCGCGCTGCTTCGCGCCGTTCTCTCGCGTCCTTCAAGCCAACATCGGGATAGGTGCCGAGGGATAGCATCTTGGCCTTGCCCTCAAAGCGATAACGAAAGCGCCACCACTTGCCGCCGTTTGGCTGAATAAGGATGGACAAGCCGCGCTCGTCAGTCAGTGCATAGGGCTTGTAGGTTGCCTTCGCGTTCAGGATTGCGGTGTTTCAAGGGCATTGTGTGTAACTCCATTTGACTTACACCCAGTTACACTCAGTGTTATACACACCGGAAACCGGATGTTCTTGGACAATGTTACACACATATGGACAAAAACCCAATAAAAACCCGCACTTAGGCGGGTTCTTTGGATGTCTCCGGATGCTCTCGGAGGGGTATTTGGTGGAGGCGGGGGATCGAACCCCGTCCGCAAGCCCTAGACAGGCAGATCTACATACTTAGTCCGGTCATTTGGTTTTAACCCTGACGCGCCGGCCGAACAGGCTCGCTTCAGGCGATTCGCTTGATTTTCGTGACGGCCTCGCGACGCGACCCATCCTTATCTCATGTATATGATTCCGATGTAGCTTGCGCTACCTGACCCAGGAGCAAATCAGTTCGGAAGCCAGCCGCGATTAAGCGGCTAGAGCGAAACGCTCGTCGTTGGCAGTTAATGCGTTCCAGATGGATTTACGAGGTCACTGGCCCTCGGTATGCCCTGTCCTGCTTCGCAACCCACGTCGAAGCCATGTCGCCCCAAAGTTCTGGACGCCGGTATGACCCGGTGTCCGACGACAAGTTCCCGATTCTACCCGCTTGGTCGTCAATCATCCAGTCGGAAGACGATGGGCACGATGACCGAGCCTTCGACCGCTTCGTCGCCGCGCTTGGCCGGCACGAAGCGCCAACGGGCAACGGCGTGGCGTGCCGCTCGTCGAGCCGTTCGAAATTGCTGCTTCTTTCGAGGTCGACCGCAACAGGCTGCCCGGCAGGGCTGACCTTGACGTGGAGCAGCACCTTGCCTTCCTCCCAGGCGCCGGGAAGACGGCGGATAGACTGGAGCGGGATTGTGCAGGTAAGCGGCATTGAAACGCGGCGCGGTAGCGAACACGGGCGCAGCCGGGGCCGACCGTCGCCGGCCGCGGCCACAGGTGCCGGTGTAGCCGCTACGGTATCCGGCGTGGCACTGACGGCGAACGGCGCGTCGTATCGGTTGACGGCCGCGACCGTCGTCCGCGGCGTGCGCGATACTCGTTGCGGTGGCGGCGGAACAGGGACCGGTTCGGCAGAACGAAACTCGGTTCCGGTAGCGGGGAGCGGTGCCGGCGGGGTGATGAAACTGACCGCCAGTACATCGACCGGCGGTGGTAGCGCCTCCTGATGAGCGCCGAAGCGCGGCCAGACCACCAGCAGTGCGTGCACCAGCAGCGACAGCGTCAGGTAGGGCAGGTAATGCGGCAGGCGAGCCGGAACGGGATCGGCAAAAAATCGGCCTTCATTGTCTTATTGTAATCGGTGCCCACTCACCGGTCGCGAGTGCGCGGCCGGCCGCTAGGCCGCGAGCCGCCCGAAATCGACGGCAAAGCTGCGCGTGGCGTGCACGCCGTCGATGCGCACGGGCCGCAGCAGGCCATCGCGCTCCAGCCGCTTGATGATGCGCGAAACGGTTTCCAGGCGCAGTGCGGTGATGTCGGCGATATCCTGGCGCGTCGGCAGGACGACGTGTCGGGTGGCATCGTCGCAACCATTGGCCATGATGCGGATCAGTCCGATCACCCGGCGGACGGCTTCGCCGCCACGTAGCGCGACGAGATCGGCGGCCCGCCGCTGGGCGGTGGCCAGAACGTAGCAGCGAGCCGCTGCGGGCGCTGGCAGCGCCCTCCGGCCATGGTGAAAGCTCGCATTCGGTCAGTGCACTGGCGGCAAAGGCATAGGTGCCGAACAGCATGGCCTCGCTGCCGATGATGTCACCCGGTAACGCCAGGCTGGCAAAGCGCGCTTCGCCCGGCGTACCGTGGCCGTCGAGGCGAACCGAGCCGCGCTCGACGCGCCAGGCAAGCCCGGCGAAACCGATTTCGTAGATCGGCGTGCCCGGGCGGAAGGATAGGGCGTGGCGCGCTTGGGGCATCAGAACTGCAGCGTCGCCCCGAGATAGAAGTTGCGCCCCATGCCCGCCACCGGAATACCCCAGACCATCGGTCGCTCGCCGAGGTAGGCACCGCCCAGCGGCAGGTCGTAGTTCTTGTCGAACAGGTTTTCGATGCCGGCGTCGATACGGAACTTGGTCCATTGATAGCTGGTGCGCAGGTTGACCAGCCCGTAACCTGCCGTTTTCAGTTCATTGCGCACCCACTGGACGTCGTCCTTGGCCGCGACCAGCTGGAATTCCAGCGTGTTCGACCATTGGCCAAGGCGATGGTCTGCAGCCAGCTGCNNATTGAACGGCATCATGTGATAAAGGTTGTCGTCGGTGTCCAGATTCTTGCCATTGACGTAGCCGAGGAAGCCGCGCATGGAGAAATCGCCGATCGGCGTCGACTCGCCAAGCGGCAGGCGGCCGGAGACGTCGATCCCATAGATGCGCGCATCGTGGTTGGCAAACTGGAGGAAGACGAAGCCGGTGCTTGCCGTCTGGTTGCCGGGCGTCTTGCAGGCGCCGCCGACGGAGGGCGCGCAGCGATTGACGTCGATGTAGTCGTTGACGTAGGAGTAGTAGGGCGTGATCCGGAGTTCGGCAGTCTTGGTGGCGTTGTTCCAGACCGCCGAGGCATTGACCGTGTGCGCGACCTCGGGCTTGAGGTCGAGATTGCCGATGTAGCCGTTGCCATCGCCGAACCAGCCGTTCATGTCCATGGCCATGGCGCCATTGCCCCAGGCATAACGTTCGTACAAATTCGGCGCGCGGCTCTTGCGCGCATAGCCGAGTTCGTAGCTGTTCGTCTCGGAGGCCAGATAGCGGGCGAGCGCCGTCAGGTCGAACAGATTGTCGCTACGTTTGCGNGTCCTGTGCGTTGAAAGCCGCCGCGGCTGGTGCATCGGGGTTGTCCATCCCCATGCCGCCCATACCACCCATGCCGCCCATTCCCCCATCCATCCCATGCCGCCCATCGGGATCGGATTGCGCCAGTCGTACGGTCTGACGGGGCCGGTATCCATGGTTACATAGTCATGCCGTACACCNAGCAACGGATCCACTGCCCATTTGGCTTCCCATTCGACGAAGGTGCCGA
This sequence comes from Dechloromonas sp., assembly GCA_013363835.1. Taxonomy (GTDB): domain Bacteria; phylum Pseudomonadota; class Gammaproteobacteria; order Burkholderiales; family Rhodocyclaceae; genus Azonexus. The sequence continues at coordinate 3,028,300 of CP054864.1, read as the reverse complement.
TACGCGAGCGGTGCCCGTTGTTGATGTTCTCGAAGGTGCCNGATACCATCATCATGCTGCCGGCGACCGGCGGCCACCAGTCGTCGAGGTTGAAACGGTTATCGTTACCGAGNCGCAATCGGCGTTTCAGCGAACGGTTCCGCCGTCGTGTTCATCGGCGTTCATCGCCTTTGTCCTTCTTCATTTCATGCTTGACGTTGTGGTTCACGGCATCGAGCCCCAGCCCTGGCCAGATGTTCATTGAACGGCTTTCGTTCGAGCATGTCCATGCGGGTTGGAAAAGCCGGCCATTGACGAAATTGCTTTCGTTCGAGGTCATGTCCATGCCCGAAAGCCCCGCGTCTGGGCCGCGTCGCCGCGAGACTGAAGGTCTGGTTCTGCGAGTTACTGGTCGATTTGACTTGACTNNTTGTCCGCTGCCGTCCTTGTAATTGCCGGACTTGGAATAGGCGGCGGTGGCCGAGATGGAAAGGCTTTCGTTTGCCGCATAGGCCTTGATGCTGCCGCCGTTGGCGTTGCCGTTGCTGCGCACGAAGCCGGACAGGCTGCCGCCAAAGATCGTACCCTGACCGGCCTGGGCGAAAATCGGCGTGATCGAGTCGATGACGATGGTGCCGGCGATGCTGTCGCCACCGGCACTGACCGGCGTGATACCGGCCTGCATGCTGAGACGCCCGACATTGCCCGGGTCGATGTAGGACATGGCCGGATTCATGTGGTTGCCGCAGGCGGACTGCAGATCCATACCGTCGATGTTGACCCGTACACGGTCATCGGCGAGGCCGCGAATCGATGGCAGACTGGAGACGCCGCCGCCGGTGTACGTGCTGTAGCCGGGAAAGTCGCTGAGCAGCCGCGCGGTGTCGCTGGTGTAGGGCAGCTGGCGAGCGACCGCAGCCCGGTCGGCGCTGTCGGTATTGAGTGGAAAGGCCGTTTCCATGCGCGTGGCGGAGACCACGACGTCGGGCATGACGGCAGCCTCGGCCAGTGCAGTTGCCGGCAACAGCGCAGGCAAAGGAATGCGGAACCGACCGCGAGCGCGATCAGGCGACGACGTGCGAACATGAAAACCCCGAAAATACTGATCAGCTTTTTATCAAGGCGGGGATTTTGCGCTGCCGGGCAGCACCTGGGAATGCGACAAATTGTCGCGCGACGATTTGTCTAATCCTTTGAAGCAGGCGCTGCCGCTCACCGAGGAGCGCGCTCGCCGATCTGCGACGACGCGCCGGCAACCCTGTTCGGCGGCCTTTCACCAGCGCCTCGTCGCCATTTTTGGCCTTTTTCAGGGTCGACCGCAACCGGCGACGTGCGACTCAGGCGTTGAGCTTTTCCAGCGCTTCCTGCAGCTTGCCCGGCTCGTCGAGGCGCAGGATGCGGCGCACATTGGGCACCAGTTCGTTGACATCCGACTTCAGCACCCGGCTCTTGACCTTGAGGATCTGCGACGGATGCATCGAGAAGATGCGCAGCCCCATGCCGAGCAGCAGGCGGGTGAGTTTCGGGTCGCCGGCCATTTCGCCGCACACGGACACCGGGATGTTGACCTTCTCGGCGCTGGCCAGNGTGTGGGCGATCAGCATCAGCACCGCCGGGTGCAGCGGGTCGTAGAGGCTGGACACCTGTTCGTCGGAACGGTCGATGGCCAGAGTGTATTGAATCAGGTCGTTGGTGCCGATCGACAGGAAGTCGAGGCGGCGCAGGAAGAGGCCGATGGCGAGCGCTGCCGCCGGGATCTCGATCATGCCGCCGACTTCAATGTTCTCGTCGAAAGTGACCTTTTCGCCGCGCAGGCTGGATTTCGCCTGCTCCAGCGCGGCCAGCGTCTGGTCGATCTCGTGGGCATGCGCCAGCATCGGGATCAGCAGCTTGATCGGCCCGTGCTTGCTGGCACGCAGGATGGCCCGCAACTGGACCTGGAACATGCGTGGCTCGGCCAGCGAGAGGCGGATGGCGCGCCGCCCGAGGGCCGGATTGGTCTGCACGCGATCACCGAAATTGCCGTCGGGGCGGATGTCCTTGTCGTTGCCGAGGTCGAAGGTGCGGATGGTGACCGGGCGCCCGCCCATGCCCTTGACCACCTTCTTGTAGGCTTCGTACTGCTCCTGTTCGTCGGGCATGTCGCCGCGGTCGAGGAAGAGGAACTCGGTGCGGAACAGGCCGATGCCCTCGGCCCCGGCATCGAGCGCGCCCGGCACGTCGCCGGGCAGCTCAATATTGGCGAAAAGCTTCACATCAACACCGTCGATGGTTTGCGACGGTGCCGTTTTCAAGCGCTTGAGCTTGGTTTTNTCCAGCTCGATCTGGTGCTTGCGAAGCTGGTATTCCTCCAGTACGCGCTGGTCCGGATTGACGATGACGACGCCGCGGTTGCCATCGACGATCAATTGCTCGCCGTCGCGGATCAGCGAGCGGGCATTCTCCATGCCGACCACCGACGGAATCGCCAGGCTGCGCGCCAGGATGGCGGTGTGCGAGGTCGAGCCGCCGACATCGGTGATGAACGAGGCGAAGCGGTGGTCCTTGAAGGCGATGACGTCGGCCGGAGAAAGGTCGTGGGCGACGACGATCAGCATTTCCTCGGTCACACCCTTGGCCGTCTTCATCACGGCACGGCCGGGGTGACCCAGCAGTTCCTTGATCACCCGCTCGACGACCTGCACGACATCGAGCTTGCGCTCGCGCAGATAGGGGTCTTCGAACTGTTCAAATTGTTCGACAAGGTGCTCCATCTGCTGCACCAGCGCCCATTCGGCATTGCAGCGGCGCTCGCGGATGATCTCGCGCGGCTTGTCGACCAGCTCCGGATCCTCGAGGAACATGGTGTGGATGTCGATGAAGGCAGCCAATTCCGCTTACGCATGCTCGGTGCTCTCCTTCATCGTGCCCAGCTCGGCCTTGACGGCCTTGACGGCCGCGTCGAAGCGGGCGATTTCCTTGTCGACCATGCGCGGCGCGATGGTCAGGTGCGACACCTCGAGCGTCGCGTGCGACATGAGCATGGCGCGCCCGATGGCGATGCCACTGGAAACTCCCAGCCCATGCAGCGTGAAGCTCATGGCCCGACCTTTCGCAGCGCCGCCCCAAGAAAGGTCGGTGCCCCTCGGGGGCAGCGAACAAAGCGAACGTGGGGACCGATGCATTTACTCTCCCTCGCCGAAGTAGTCGGCGATCAGCGCCAGCAGCGCATCCATTGCCTCCTGCTCGTCGGGACCGCTGGTTTCCAGCGTTACCTTCGAACCCTTGCCGGCGGCCAGCATCATCACGCCCATGATGCTCTTGGCGTTGATGCGGCGCGGCCCCTTGGCCATCCAGACTTCGCACTTGAACTTGCCGGCCAGTTGGGTCAGCTTGGCCGAGGCCCGCGCATGCAGGCCGAGCTTGTTGATGATTTCGGTTTCTCTGGTCAGCATCGTTCAGTCCTGCATGTTGAGTACGCCATCGCGCCCGCTTACGATGGCTCGGGTGAGCAAGGTTTCCATGCCCCGTTCGCGATAGGTCAGGGCACGCAGCAGCATCGGCAGATTGACCCCGGCGATGCCTTCGACACGCCCCGGCTCGAGCAGCTTGAGCGCCAGGTTGGAAGGTGTCGCCCCGAAAATGTCGGTCAGCACCAGCACGCCCTTGCCGTCGTCAACCAGATCGAGCATCTGGCGCGCCAGCGGCAGCAGGTCGAGCGGATCGTCCTGCGCCGCCACGCCCAGCTGATTGAGCTGTGCGGGACGCTTGTTCAGCACATGACAGGCGTTTTGCACGAGTGCCTCGCCGTAGCTGCCATGGGTGATGAGGAGGATGCCGATCATGCCGGGATTCTAACCCGAAGCGCGCGCCATCATTTAAGGCTCATTTGCGGCTGACGATCAGAATCCCGGCCACGACCAGCGCGGCGCCGATCATCTGTGCCGCGGAAATCGGCTCGCTCAGCAACCACCAGCCGAAGCCGATGGTCAACAGCGGGCCGACCATGCCATATAGCGAGGCGCGTCCGGCCCCNAGTCGGCGGATCGCCGCCGACTGCGCGAAGACCGGTATGACGGTGGCGAACAGCGCCATCGCCAGCCCCCAGCCGTAGACCGGCCACGGCTGGATGAACGCGGTCAAGGGCTGNGACGAGGCAAAATGCAGCAACGTGACCCCNGACGACATCAACATCGCCAGTGCCGAGAAACGCATGGCGCCCAGCCGGCCGATCATCGGCGCGCTGCCCGACAGGTAGAGCGCATAGGAAACGCTGGAGGCGAAGACCAGGGCGCCACCGATCCACACGTCGCGCGCTTCGCCCTGCCCGAGATCGTGGGCGAACGCGAAACCGATGCCGGTGTAGCAGAGCACCAGTGCGATGGCTTCGCGCCGGGAAAAGGCCTTGCCCTGGAACAGCACGCCGATCAGGATCGTCAGCGTCGGATAGGTGAACAGGATCAGGCGCTCCAGCCCGGCCGAAATGAATTGCAGCCCNCAGAAATCGAGGATGCTGGCCCCGTAGTAACCGAGGCAACCGAGCACGAAAAGCCGTCCCCAGTCGCCGCGCGCCAGCTTGCCGCTGGCGCGGCGATGCTCGGCAAGCCCAACCCACAGGAAAACCGGCAACGCGAAGCCCATGCGCAGCGCGAGCAGGGTGATCGCGTCCACGCCATAGGGGTAGGCCAGCTTGACGAAGATCGCTTTCAGCGAGAATCCGAGCGCCGCCAGCAAGGCCAGCGTGGCCCCCAGGCAGGAATGCTTGTCGGGATGTTCGGTTTCTTCAAGTTCGCTCTCGTCGCATCGCGTTCAGGCAGCCATTGAATACGCGCTCAAGCCTGTTGGCAATTGGTAATATCCGCAGTCGATATTCGCCATGACGATTCACTGGCCCTTCGCAACCGCCTTACCCTCGCCGCACTTCGGATCATGTACAAGAAACTGACCAGGCAACAGGCCAACCGGCTCGAACAGCGCACGCTGCGCATCTCGGTCATCACCATCGTCGGGCTCGCCATTGTCGGCATCGGGTACGGGCTCTATATCGGCTCCGAAGCGGTCATGCTCGATGGCTTCTACGCACTGACCAGCCTCGTCGGCTCGGGCCTCTACCTGCTGGCGGCACGCATCGTCGAAAAGCCGGCCGACCGCCGCTTCCAGTACGGTTACGCGCACATCGAACCGCTGGTCAACAGCTTCAACAACCTGATCCTGCTGGTCGTCTGCCTCTACGCGCTGTTCAACGGGCTCGAAGGGCTGCGCATCGGCGGTCATCTGGTCGACGCCACCAGCGTCGTCATCTACAGCCTGCTCAGCGCCGCCGTCTGCGCCGTCGTCTGGGCTTACGAGACCCGCGTGGCCAAACGCACCGGTTCGCAGCTGATCCGTAACGATGCCCGCGAGTGGATGATCAGCATGAGCTTCAGCCTCGTGACCATGCTCGGCTTCGCCATGGTCTGGGTGCTGCCCGAACCCTGGCGCGACTGGTGGGCGCGCTATGCCGACAGCGCGGTACTGGTGGTGCTGGCGCTGCTGCTGATCCCGGTGCCGATGAAGATTCTCTACGAAAACATGCGCGAAGTGCTGCTGATGACCAACCCGGACGACGAAGTCGCCCAGCGCGTCAATGCGGTGATGAAGGAGATCGTCGCGCAGGACGACATCGCCGATTACTCGACCCACATCGCCAAGACCGGGCGTATCCACTTCATCGAGATCAACATCGTGGTCGGGCCAGGCTTCCGCCCGCAAAGCGTTCCCGAGCTGGATCAGCTGCGCAACCGCATTTGGGATGCCATCGGCCTGCCGCTGGAACAAGCCTGGCTCGGCATCATGTTTACCGCCGACCGACGCTGGATCTGAGCGGTGACGAAGAAAACAGGCCTACAGCGGACGTTTGACGGTCAGTGCGCCGCGCACCTGGCCCTGGCTATAGCCGGTGGCCATGTCGTGCGGNTAGTTTTCCTGTAGCTTCGCCTTGAGGCCGGCGTCCAGGCCATCTGCCGGACCGTGGCATTTCAGGCAAACCTCGCCGACCGGCAACGCCTTCATGTAGCGGAATACCGGCTTGCCTTCGATGGTCACGATCTCGCTCTTCTCGAGCGTTTCGGGCTTTTCGCCATTGGCAGCGCGGATGTCGAAATCGGCGAGCACCGCAGCTTCCCAAAGGTCAGGCGTGCCACGTTCCGGATTGCGGGTCTTGAGACTGACGCGGCGAATATCCCAGCCGGTTTCCTTGCGCTTTTCCTTTATCAGCTCGNNAGCCTGTTCCTTGCAAACTGGAATCGCACCCGACACGCCTTTCTCGGCCACGGCTTCCTGCATGGCATTGACTACCTTCGGCACGACGGGCAATACGGTCTTCTTTGTATCGGCAGTCAGGGCGCCAACATCCTGCGCCAGCACGGGCATTGCAGCGATCAGCAAGGTGATCGGGAAAATACTTTCATGGCGGATTCCGATATAAATAAGTAAATGCTAATTTTACACTCGGGATTCGCTTCCTGTTGCGGTCGACCCTGAAAAAGGCTAAAACCGAAATTCCCGCGCACACCCGCAAACTAGCTGGCGTAATGGGCAAACGCCTTAACGACCTTGCGGTCAGGGCCAAAGTGGAAAACTTCCGCAGCCAGTCGGCCGCGCGCCCCNTTATAGTANAGGGTGACGCTGCCGACGCCGACGAGTACTGAGAGCAGTTCGAAACGCAGATCCGGAATCAACTGGAGCGCCTTCCGCCAATACGCACCCACCGCCAGCTTGCCNCGTAGCGTGCCCGAGGGTTCGCCGGCGACCTGCACGATCACCGGCGACGACATTTCAAAGTCGTCGCCGTAATGGGCGAGAATCCTTTCGAGGTCATGCGCGTTCCAGGCTTCCACCCAGTCCGCCGCGAAGTGCTCGGCAAACGCCTGGTCGATCATCAGCGCCGTCCGCCGAGGATGGACCCAATACCCGCGCAGAATCTGCTTGCCCAGTTCGCGGCCGACGGTGCCGGCCATGCCCCGGGCAGCGCTCTTGGCGGCGGCTTCGATCATGCCTTCGCGCTTGCCGCCGCGCGGGCCGGTGGAGCCGCCGAGCAGGTCGCCAAGACCATCCAGAAGGCCGCCGCCCGATTCCTGCGGGGCCGGCGCGCTCTGGCGCGGTTGCGGCGCCGGACGGGCCTTGGGCTGCGCCTGCGGTTGGGCCGTATGGTTGCCCCAGTCGTTGGCATCCAGCCCGCCACCCGCCGGCGGGGCGGGGATGGCGCCGGGTGCCGCCTGGTTGGTGGCCGGCTTGCCGCGCAGGACCTCGAAGGCCGATTCGCGGTCGACGCTCTGGCCATAGGTGGCGAGCAGCGGCGAGGCGTCGATCAACGCCTTGCGCTCGGTAGCGGTCAACGGGCCAAGCCGGGAGGCAGGCGGGAAGATGGTGCTGCGCTCGACCACGGTCGGGCGGCCCTTCTCGTCGAGGAAGGAAACCAGCGCCTCGCCGACGCCAAGCTCGGTAATGACGGTCGCCGCATCGAACTTCGGGTTGGCCCGCATGGTCTGCGCCGCCGCCTGCACCGCTTTCTGGTCGCGCGGCGTGAAGGCGCGCAGGGCGTGCTGGACGCGGTTGCCGAGCTGGCCGAGGATTTTNTCCGGCACGTCGAGCGGGTTCTGCGTGACGAAATAGACGCCGACGCCCTTGGAGCGGATCAGGCGGACGACCTGCTCGACCTTGTCGGTCAGCGCGGCNGGNGCATCGCTGAACAGCAAATGAGCTTCGTCGAAGAAGAAGACGAGCTTCGGCTTGTCGAGGTCGCCGGCTTCCGGCAGTTGCTCGAACAGCTCGGAGAGCATCCAGAGCAGGAAGGTGGAGTAGAGCGCCGGGGCCTGCACCAGCTTTTCGGCGGAAAGGATATTGATGACGCCACGGCCATTTTCATCGACCTTCATCAGATCGTTAATATCGAGCATTGGTTCGCCGAAGAACTGGTCACCACCCTGTTGCTCCAGCGTCAGCAGGCCGCGCTGGATGGCGCCGATCGAGGCGGTCGAGACATTGCCGTACTCGGTCGTGAAATCCTTGGCGTTCTCGCCGACGTACTGGATGCTGGCGCGCAGGTCTTTCAAGTCGATCAGCAGCAGACCCTTGTCGTCGGCGATCTTGAACACCAGTTGCAGGACGCCGGTCTGGGTATCGTTCAGGTTGAGCAGACGGGCGAGCAGCAACGGCCCNATGTCGGAAATGGTGGCGCGCACCGGNATGCCACCCTGGCCGAATACGTCCCAGAAAGCCACCGGGTTGGCGTAGGGTGCGAAGCCTTCGAGCCCGAGATCCTTCAGGCGNGCCTCCAGCTTCGGCGTGACGACGCACNNGGCGCCCATGCCGGAAAGATCGCCCTTCACGTCGGCCATGAAGACAGGCACGCCGGCATAAGACAGGCGTTCGGCCATCGACTGCAAGGTGACCGTCTTGCCGGTGCCGGTGGCGCCGGTGATCAGGCCGTGACGGTTGGCCATCTGCGGCAGCAGGGCCGGGTAACCATCTTCGGACTTGGCGAGATAGAGNGGTTCGGACATGGCTGCTGACTCCGGCGTGATAAAATCCTGCAATTCTATCAATGCTATGCAATTGTCGAGGTAAACGATGGCCGGACACTCCAAATGGGCCAATATCCAGCACCGCAAGGGCCGTCAGGATGAAAAGCGCGGCGCCGCTTTCTCCAAGATCGCCAAGGAAATCACGGTCGCCGCCAAGATGGGCGGCGGCGATCCCGGCTTCAACCCGCGTCTGCGTGTTGCGGTCGACAAGGCCAAGGGCGTCAATATGCCCAAGGACAAGATCGACACCGCGATCAAGAAGGGCACCGGCGAGCTGGAAGGCGTCGAGTACGTCGAGATCCGCTACGAAGGCTACGGCATCGGCGGCGCGGCGATCATGGTCGATTGCCTGACCGACAACAAGGTGCGCACGGTGGCTGAGGTTCGCCATGCGTTTTCCAAGTACGGCGGCAACATGGGCAGCGACGGTTGCGTGGCCTTCCAGTTCAAGCATTGCGGCCAGATGATCTTCGCCNCCGGCACCGATGAAGCGGCACTGATGGATGCCGCCATCGAGGCCGGTGCCGAGGATGTGGCGACCAACGACGATGGCTCGATCGAGGTGCTGACCGCGCCGAACGATTTTGTCGCCGTCAAGGATGCGCTGGAGGCCGCCGGTTTCAAGCCGGAATTCGGCGAAGTGACGATGAAGCCGGAAGGCGAAAACGTCTTCTCCGGTGACGATGCGGTGAAGATGCAGAAACTGCTCGACGCGCTGGAGAACCTGGATGACGTCCAGGAAATCTACACCACTGCGGTGATCGACGAGTGAGCGCCCACTGCGTTCTGAAACAAGGCGGCGCCAAGGCCGCCTTTTATTTGATGCAGCGCTTCTATCCTGTCCTCTTCGTTTTCCTGTGGAGCACCGGCTTCATCGGCGCCAAGTACGGGCTGCCTTATGCCGAGCCGCTGTCGTTTCTGCTGGTCCGCTACGGCTTCGTCATTTCGCTGATGCTGCTGATCGCGCTGGCCACCNGCGCCCCGTGGCCGGACGACCCGAAACAATGGCTGCACATCGGCGTTTCCGGCGTGCTGGTGCACGCGGTTTATCTTGGCGGTGTCTTCGTCGCCATCAAACATGGGCTGCCGGCCGGCGTGACAGCGCTGGTGGTCGGCATGCAGCCGCTGCTGACCGCGCTCGGCGCCGGCTGGCTGCTCGGCGAACAGGTCAATGGGCGGCAGTGGCTCGGCCTGGCGCTCGGTTTTGTCGGTGTCGGGCTGGTGGTTTCCGGCAAATTCGGCGACGTGGGGCTCGGCCCGATGTTGATTCCGGCTCTCGTCGCGCTGCTCGGCATCACCGCCGGCACGCTGTACCAGAAGCGCTACTGCGCCAGATTCGACCTGCGCACCGGCTCGGTGATCCAGTTCGTGCCGACTGCTNTCGTCACCGCCGTTGCCATCGCCTGGTTCGAGGATTTCCGGATCGAGTGGACCGGCGACTTCATCTTCGCCCTCGGCTGGCTGGTGCTGGTGCTGTCGCTGGGCGCCATCAGCCTGCTCAATCTGTTGATCCGCAGCGGCAGCGCGGTGAATGTCGCCAGCCTGTTCTACCTGACGCCCTTGTCGACAGCGCTGATCGCCTGGGCCATTTTCGGCGAANAATTGACGTTGACCGCAACCGTCGGCATGGCGCTGGCGGTCAGCGGCGTCTATCTGGTGGCGAGGCCGGCAAAATGAGCGCGCCACGCATTCTGGGCATCGACCCCGGCCTGCGCGTGACCGGCTTTGGCGTCATCGAGAAGCATGGCAACCAGCTCGTTTACGTGGCGAGCGGCTGCATCAAGTCGAACGACCGGCAATCGCTGCCGGAGCGGATCAGCACCCTGTTTGCCGGGATCAGCGAAGTCATTGCCACCTACGCGCCGGATCAGGCGGCGGTCGAACAGGTCTTCGTCAACGTCAATCCGCAATCGACGCTGCTGCTCGGCCAGGNNCGCGGCGCGGCGATCAGCGCACTGGTCCATGCCGGGTTGCCGGTTGCCGAATATACGGCCTTGCAGGTCAAGCAGGCGGTAGTCGGCAAGGGCAAGGCAGCGAAGGAGCAGGTCCAGCACATGGTCGTCAGGCTGCTGAACCTGCCCGGCGCGCCGACGGCCGACGCTGCCGACGCGCTGGCCTGTGCGATTTGCCACGCGCATGGCGGACAGGGGTTGGGGGCGCTGGCGACAACCGGTTTTCGCGTTCGCGGCGGGCGGCTGATCGGTTAACATGGCGCCATGATCGGAAGACTGACCGGCCTCTTGGCCGAAAAATCCCCACAGATCGTGATTGACGTCAATGGCGTCGGTTACGAGCTCGACGTGCCGATGAGCACCTTCTACAACCTGCCGGCGAGCGGCGAGAAGGTGACGCTGCTGACTCATTTCGCAGTGCGCGAAGACGGCCATTTCCTCTACGGATTCCAGAGCGAGGCCGAACGTTTTGCCTTTCGCCAGTTGCTGAAGATTTCCGGCATCGGCGCACGGACGGCGCTTTCGGTACTCTCCGGCCTGTCGGTCGGCGATCTGGCGGCCGCCGTGGCGCAGCAGGNNGTCGGGCGTCTGATCAAGGTGCCCGGCATCGGCAAAAAGACCGCCGAGCGGCTGTTGCTGGAACTGAAGGGCAAGCTGGCCGATGCGACCGGCGTTTCGCTGCCTGTTGCGGTCGACGACGCCAGACAGGACATTTCCAACGCCNTGCTGGCGCTCGGTTACAACGAGAAGGAAGCCGCTTCGGCCGTCAAGCAGCTGCCGGCCGATATCGGCACTTCCGACGGCATCCGCCAGGCGCTCAAGCTGCTGTCCAAGGTCTAGGCGTGTTTACCGACGACAATCCCAAACGCCTGGCCCAGATCGCGCTGGTCGCCTTGCTGATCATCGGCTGTGTGGCGGTGTTGTTGCCGATGATCGGCGCCATCCTGTTCGCCTTCGTGCTGTGGATCTGCACCTGGNCAATCTATGCGGAGAAACTGCTGCCGCGCATCGGCGGACGCAATACGCTGGGCGCTTCGCTGATGACGCTGCTGCTGGTACTGATCATGCTGCTGCCGATGATTTTTCTGGTCGGCAGCCTGGTCAGCAGCGCCGACACGCTGGTCGAGCAATTCCGTCCGCAGATAGAGCAGNGGCTGCCGGCCGAGCCACCGAAAATTCTCGGCGAAATTCCGCTCGTCGGCAGCGATATCGAGGCCAACTACCATCGCATCGCCAGCAATCGCGCCGAACTCAACGCCATGCTCAAGCAGCTGATCNGACCCGCCCGGCGGCTGGCGCTGGCCACCGGCAAGGTCGCCGGCAATGGCCTCTTGCAGCTGGCACTGGCCTTGTTCGTCATTTTCTTTNTCTACCGCGACGGGGCGAAGATCGCCAGCGCGCTCTACGTCGGCGCCCGCAAACTGGGCGGCGATCTGGGCGAGGAAATGATCGAGCGGGCACGCGGCACGGTAGTCGGCGTCATGCTCGGCATCGTCGGCACGGCGGCGGCGCAGGGTACGGTGGCGATGCTCGGCTTTCTCGTCTCCGGCGTGCCGAGTGCCGTCCTGCTCGGTTTCGCCACCTTCTTCCTGTCGATGATCCCGGTCGGCCCGCCGATGATCTGGGGCGCCGCCGCCGCCTGGCTCTACAGCCAGGGCCAACCCGGCTGGGCGATCTTTCTGGTGCTCTACGGCATCTTCGTCATCAGCAGCATCGACAATTTCCTGAAACCGATCCTGATGGCGCGCGGCGCCGGCATCCCGATCCTGCTCATCGCGCTCGGCGTCATCGGCGGCGTGCTGGTCTTCGGTTTCATCGGCATCTTCNTCGGGCCGGTGCTGCTGGCCCTCGGCCACATGCTGCTCGGGCGCTGGACGCGAGAAGAGGAACAACCCGCATGATCGAAACCGACAAGCTGGCTGCGGTCGACCGCCTGATCGCCCCGAATTCCAAATCAGCGCAGGAAGAAGCGCTCGAACGCGCGCTGCGCCCCAAACGCNTGGCCGACTACACCGGCCAGATCAAGATTCGCGAACAACTCGAAATCTTCATCGAAGCGGCCCGCAAGCGCGGCGACTCGCTCGACCACGTCCTGCTCTTCGGCCCGCCGNGGCTGGGCAAGACCACGCTGGCCCATATCGTCGCCCACGAAATGGGCGTCAACCTGCGCCAAACCTCCGGCCCCGTGCTCGAACGCGCCGCGNACCTCGCCGCCATCCTGACCAATCTCGAACCGCACGACGTGCTGTTCATCGACGAAATCCACCGTCTCTCCNCGGTCGTCGAGGAAATCCTCTACCCGGCGCTCGAAGATTTCCAGATCGACATCATGATCGGCGAAGGCCCGGCCGCGCGTTCGGTCAAGCTCGATCTGCCGCCCTTCACGCTGGTCGGCGCCACCACCCGCGCCGGCATGCTGACCAACNCGCTGCGCGACCGCTTCGGCATCGTCGCCCGGCTCGAGTTCTACAACGCCGAAGAGCTGCAAAGCATCGTCACCCGTTCGGCAACACTGCTCGGCGCGCCGATCGACCCGGACGGCGCGCTGGAAATTGCCNAACGGGCACGCGGCACGCCGCGCATCGTCAACCGCCTGCTGCGCCGCGTCCGCGACTACGCCGAAGTCAAGGCCGACGGCCAGATCACCCGCGCCGTCGCCGATGCGGCACTGCTGATGCTCGACGTCGACCCGGCCGGCCTCGACATCATGGACCGCAAGCTGCTGTCGGCAGTCATCGACAAGTTCGGCGGCGGGCCGGTCGGCGTCGACAACCTCGCCGCCGCCATCGGCGAAGCGCGCGACACCATCGAGGACGTGCTCGAGCCCTATCTCATCCAGCAAGGCTACCTGCAACGCACTCTGCGCGGTCGCATCGCGACACCGGCCATCTACCGGCACCTGNGGCTGGCCGAGCCGAGCAGCGCAGTGGTTCGCGACTTGCTGGCGGACGAATAGCCAAAACCGGATCCCGTTGGAAAATGGCGACGCCCGGAGCCGCCGCCGCTTCATTCGGAGCGAAAATTCCGAAGCAGGGCGCCATTTAGCGCTCACTTCGCTGCTTCCGGCGGCGGCAGGGCGCGGGCTTGCCTTTCTCGACGACGAGCAGGGTCCCGATCCGGACCGGGGCATCGCTCGAATTCCGATATTGGAGAACCGTATCGCGGGCATGCAGGACGGCGGAACCGCGCCGACCCGGCGCAGTTCTTTCCCGCGTTCCTGGACATCGACCGTTCCTCGACCACCGTTCCGATGCAGTCGCCCGGATGAACATGCTCGGGGAACAGCCGCCTGGCTCGATCAGAACGCTGACAGAAATCATTTCGCGGCGGCCAGCGACGCACTGCGAAAGTCATGTTTCATCTCTCCTCCTTCATTCTCACGAGCCGGGCGGTGTGCCACGCCTGATTTCAGGCTACGCCTTTGAAACCCGTCTGCAATACGACTTTCGCACTAGCTCTCCGAACCGCGACAACCTGCTTTATAAATTGATATTCTTCATAACAAAACAATCCGTTACAAACACTTCTTCGCAATCCGGTTAAAATCCGACGATGAAATACGAGCCGAAACCGAACGCCTTCTCCATCCCGGTACGGATTTATTACGAAGATACCGATGCCGGCGGGGTGGTTTACTACGCCAATTACCTGAAATTCTTCGAACGCTGCCGCACCGAGTGGATGCGCCAGGTCGGCCACGATCAGTCGCAACTCGCGACGGATGCCGGTATCGCCTTCATGGCGCGCAAGGCGAGCTGCGAATACCTGAAGCCGGCGCGACTCGACGACCAGTTGACGGTCGGCCTCGAAGTCGAAAAACTCACCCGCGTCCGCGTCGTCTTCCGCCAGCATGTCCGCCGGGGTGACGAAGAACTGGTCACCGGCACCGTCGAGATCGCCTGCGTGGACATCGGCAAGATGGCGCCGGCACCGATTCCCGAATTCCTGCACCGCAAACTGGAAGCCCTCAAATGAACGTCACCCAGGATCTTTCCATCCTCCACCTGATCCTCAACGCCAGCGCCGTCGTACAGGCCGTCATGGCCCTGCTGGCCGGCGTCTCCTTCATGTCCTGGTACTACATCTTCATGAAGTGGTACACGGTCAAGCAGGCGCGCAGCAAGACCGAAACTTTCGAGCGCGACTTCTGGTCGGGCGGCGATCTGACCAATCTCTACAACAGCGCGGTCAACGACCGCCACCATGCCGGTTCCATGGAGCGCATCTTCGAAGCCGGTTTTCGCGAATTCACCAAATTGCGCGGCCAGAAGAACCTCGATGCCAAGGACATCGTCGACGGTTCGCGCCGCGCCATGCGCGCCACCTACCAGCGCGAGATGGATGCGCTGGAAGCCCACCTCGCCTTCCTCGCCTCGGTCGGCTCGGTATCGCCCTACATCGGCCTCTTCGGCACCGTCTGGGGCATCATGCACGCCTTTCGCGCCCTCGCCAACGTCGGCCAGGCGACGCTCGCCTCGGTCGCCCCGGGCATCGCCGAAGCGCTGGTCGCCACCGCCATCGGCCTCTTCGCGGCGATCCCGGCGGTCCTCGCCTACAACCGCTTCTCGCACGACATCGACCGCCTCGCCACGCGCTACGAGTCGTTCATGGAAGAGTTCTCCAACATCCTGCAACGGCAAATGAGGTAGGACGATGCGCCAGCGCCGTCTCAAGAACGAGATCAACGTCGTTCCCTACATCGACGTCATGCTGGTGCTGCTCGTCATCTTCATGGTGGCGGCGCCGATGATGACGACGTCGAGCATCGACGTGCCGACGGTCGGCAAGGCGAATGTCGCCCCGCCAGCCCCAATTGAAGTATCGATCAAGGCCGATCAGAGCCTGACGCTGACGGATCGCGCCGCGAAANATAGCCGCGAGATCCGTGTCGACCGCAAGGAACTGGTGGGCCTGATCTCCGCTGCACAGGCGAGAAACCCCGAGCAGCCGGTACTGATCGCCGGTGACAGGAACGTCAAGTACGAGGCCGTGCTGTCCGTGATGGACGAATTGCAACGCGCTCAGGTCAAGAAGGTCGGCCTGCTGGTACAGACTACCGGAAAATGATTCTCGAACGACCCGAAGAACCCGGCCGGAAGTACGCGCTGACGTTTACCATCCTGGTGCACGCCGGGTTGCTGGCCGTGCTGTTCTTCGGCGTGCAATGGAAACGCAGCCAGCCCGACGTGGTCGAGGTCGAGCTATGGGCCAGCCGCCCGGTGCCGGCTGTCCAGGCGGCGCCACCGCCGCCGCCACCACCGGAAGTGAAGCCGGAACCGGAACCCAAGCCGCTGCCCAAGGCCGAACCGAAGCCGGAACCCCGCCGCCGANAAAAGCCTGACATCGCGATCAAGGAAGAAAAGAAGCCGCCCAAACCGGAGCCGAAGAAGCCCGAACCGGAACCCAGGAAACCGGAGCCGAAGCCGGAACCCAAGCCCGAGCCCAAAACCCGAGCCTAAACCCGAACCTCGGCCGGAGCCGAAAAACCGGAGCCCAAGCCCGAAGTTAAACCCGAACCCAAGGCGCCTGATTTCAGCGAGATGCTCAAGCGGNAAGCCGCCGAGCGCGGCCCGCGCCCGAACAATTCGCAGCAGCTGACCAAGGCCGCCGCAGCCGAGGCGGAGCAGCGGGCTGCTGCCGGGAAGAAAGGGTTGCAGGACTACGCCGCGAAGATCCGCGCCAAGGTGAAGGGCAACATCTCGTTGCCACCCAACATTCAGGGCAATCCGGAAGCGATCTTCGAGGTCAACCAGTTGCCGACCGGCGAGGTGCTCGAGGTCAAGCTCAAACGCTCCAGTGGCAACCCCAGTCTGGACGCCGCCATCGAGCGCGCCATCCTGAAATCTTCGCCGCTGCCCAAACCCGACGATCCTGCGCTGTTCAAACGCGACCTGGAAATCAAATACAAACCTAATGAAGAGTAGAATCGGCTGAATCCATGACGAAATCGAGTCCCATGCCCCAGATTTTCCACAAAATTCTCTTCGCGCTGGCGTTTTTGGCCACAACTGCGGTCAACGCCCAGCTTTCGATCGAAATTACCGGCGCCGGTGCCAACCGGATTCCGGTCGCCATCGCCAATTTTGCCGGCGATACCGCTGCCGCCCAGGTCGTCACCGCGACGGTGCGCGCCGACCTCGAACGCAGCGGCCTGTTCAAGCTGATCGACCCGGCCGGCGCCACGCTGGACGAGAACGCCCAAGTCAATTTCGCCGACTGGAAAGGCCGCGGCGCCGACGCACTGGCCGCTGGCAGCGTAACGCGCGCGGCGGATGGCCGCATGCAGGCGCGCTTCCGGCTGTACGACACACAGAAGCAGGTGGCGCTCGGCGGTGCGGTTCACGTCACCGGCAACGACCAGCTGCGCGCTGCCGGCCATCGCATCGCCGACTACATCTACGAANAACTGACCGGCGAGAAGGGTGTCTTCTCGACCCGCATCGCCTACGTCGTCAAGTCAGGCGGCCAGTTCAGGCTGCAGATCGCCGACGCCGACGGGCAGGGCGCCGTGACCGCGCTGAGTTCCACCGAGCCGATCATCTCGCCGGTGTGGTCGCCGGATGGCAGCAAGCTGGCCTATGTCTCGTTCGAGAAAAAGAAGCCGGTCATCTACGTCCACACGCTGGCCACCGGCCAGCGGCAGGTCGTCGCCAACTTCAAGGGTTCCAATTCTNGCGTGGCGTGGTCGCCCGACAGCCGCAAACTGGCCATCGTGCTTTCCAAGGACGGCAATTCGCAGATTTATTCGGTCAATGCCGACGGTACCGGTGTCCAGCGCCTGAGCCAGTCGGCCGGCATCGACACCGAGCCGCGCTATTCGCCGGACGGTGGCAGCATCTATTTCACCTCCGACCGTGGCGGCAGCCCGCAGATTTACCGGATGAGCGCCAACGGCGGCGATGCCCAGCGCGTCACCTTCGAGGGCAGCTACAACGTATCGCCGCGCCCGGCGCCGGATGGCAAGAGCCTGGCCTTCATCAGCCGCCGCGATGGCCGCTTCCAGCTCGCCGTGATGGATCTCGCCAGCAAACAGGTGCAGATCCTGACCGATTCCTACAAGGACGAATCCCCGAGTTTCGCCCCCAATAGCCGCATGATCCTGATCGCCACTGAAACCGGCGGCCGCGGCGTCCTTTCGGCTGTTTCCAGCGATGGCAGGATCAAGCAGCGGCTCTCGATCGCCGCTTACGACGTTCGCGAGCCGGCCCCCTTCATTCAATAATCCTCAACGGAGAACACAACACATGAACAAGCTCTTTATTCCTGCCCTCCTGGCCGCGCTGGTCGTCGGCTGCAGCTCGACCCCGGTACCTGACGAAAATGCTGGCGCGCCGGTCGAATCGCGCAGCGGCTCGGGCGTTACCCCGGTCACCGCATNNGGCCTCGATTCGCGCGGCCTGCCCAAGGAACTGACCGATCCCAAGAGCGTGCTGTCGCAACGCAGCATCTACTTCGATCTCGACAAGTACGAGGTCAAGGACGAGTACAAGGATCTGGTCGCCGCCCACGCCAAGTACCTGGTCACCAACAAGGGTTTCAAGGTGCTGATCCAGGGCAATACCGACGAGCGCGGTAGCCGCGAGTACAACCTGTCGCTCGGCCAGAAGCGTTCCGATGCGGTCAAGCGTTCGCTGATCCTGCTCGGCGTCAAGGAAGACCAGGTCGAGTCGGTCAGCCTCGGCGAGGAANAGCCCAAGAACGCCGGCCACGACGAGGCCGCCTGGGCCGACAACCGCCGGGCCGACATTCTTTACAAGGCCCCGGACGGCCGCGGCGAGTTCTAAGCCATGCGTCCTGTCCGAATCGCGCTGCTGATTGCCGCCCTGGGTGCCGCTCAGGCCCAGGCGGGGATGTTCGACGACGACGAGGCGCGTCGCCAGATTGCCGACCTGAAGGCCAAGTCGGAGGCGCGGTTCGACCAGCAGGCCAAGTCGCAACTGACCCTGGCCGACCAGATCCAGCGCCAGTCGGAAGAAATCGCCCGCCTGCGCGGCCAGGTCGAAACCCTGACCTACGAGCTGGAAACCGCCAAGAAGCGCCAGCAGGATTTCTATCTCGACCTCGATACCCGCTTGCGCAAGCTGGAACCGCAGGGCGGCGGGCCGGTTGCGGTCGACGGTGAAAAAGGGNCGAATTCGCGGNCGGCAGGCGCCGCCGATCCCGCGCGCGAAAGCCGGGACTACGAAGCGGCGTTGAACAACTTCAAGGCCGCCAAGTACAAGGAAGCCTCCNTGGGGTTCGCGGCCTTCGTCCAGAAGTACCCGGACAGTTCGCTGGCACCGAACGCGCAGTTCTGGCTGGGCAATGCCTTCATCGCCCAGCGCAACTGCGCCAAGGCTATCGAAGCCCACAGCGTGGTCACCACCAAGTATGCGGAGAGCGCCAAGGCGCNNCCTGATTCGTGGCTGGCGATGGCGACCTGCCAGCAGGAAATGGGCAACGCGGCGGCGGCCAAACGTTCGCTGGAAACGCTGGTCGCCAAGTACCCGCAGGCGCCTGCTGCCGATACTGCCCGCGACCGCCTGAAGAAAAATAATTGGCGCTGCGCCTCACTGAAATCTTCTTCTCCCTGCAGGGAGAAGCCTCGCGCGTGGGTCTGCCGACGGTTTTCGTCCGCCTGACCGGCTGTCCGTTGCGCTGCACGTGGTGCGACACCACCTATAGCTTCACCGGCGGCGAACCGGCGACGGTCGATTCGATCCTGGCCGACGTGGCCAGGTATCCGACCCG
This sequence comes from Dechloromonas sp., assembly GCA_013363835.1. GTDB lineage: Bacteria > Pseudomonadota > Gammaproteobacteria > Burkholderiales > Rhodocyclaceae > Azonexus. The sequence continues at coordinate 3,009,096 of CP054864.1, read as the reverse complement.
CCATGTCTGCGTCACCGGCGGCGAGCCGCTGGCGCAGAAGGAATGCCTGTCGTTGCTGGAAGCCCTGTGCAATGCCGGTTACGATGTTTCGCTGGAAACCTCCGGTGCGCTCGACATCGCCGGCGTCGACCCGCGGGTGTCGCGCATCATGGATCTCAAGGCGCCGGATTCCGGCGAAAGCGCGAAGAACCGTTGGGAAAATCTGGCGCATCTCGACGCAGGCGACGAGATCAAGATCATCGTCGCTTCGCGCGCCGACTACGAATGGGCGCGCGCAATCNGCGAACACCATCTGGACACCATTTGCCCGGTGTTGCTCGCCAGCCGCATCGAGCCAACGGAACTTGCCGGCTGGATTGNNGACGGCCTGACCGTGCGTTTTCAGTTGCAACTGCACGGCTGTTAGCGCTCCGTTCCTGCCGACTGCAAAGGAATGGCGGCATTTGACGCCACCTGCCCGATTCAGCGAGACTGAATCCACCGCCGCCTTCCGGTGCGCGACGACAAGAGATCGAAGATGGGACATTTCCTGTGGAACAAGCTCGCTGGCCTGGCTGCCTGTTCTGGCGATCGTGGCCGCTGGTTGTTCAACGACCGAGATGAGCACGCAATGGACAAATCCCGAGTTCAGCGGCAGTTCGCTCAAGGCACATCGCGTACTCGTCCTGTGCCAGGCGCACGACGACNAGCGAGTTTGCGAGGATCGCTGGACAAGCCGCCTCGCAACATACGGCATCGTCGGGATACCCGGGTATGCACTTGCAGGGTTCGCGCCGGGCGGCAGCCAGCCCGAAGAAATCGCGACCGCCGGCCGCGAGCCAGCGGCCGCCGTCAGCACCCAACTGATGCTCAGCGACTTCGCCGTGGTGAATCCCGGACCGCAAGTGGGTTTCGGCCTTGGCGGGNGTAGCGGCGGTTATCGCNGGGGTGGCATCAGCTTTGGCGGGTTCGGGCCGTTTCCGGTTGGCGGGGCAACCGCCACGCGCAGCCTCGCCTCGAGCACGTCGCTGTTCGATCTGGCCAGCGGCAAGCTCATCTGGTCCGGAAGCGCAACGACATCGGTGACCGGCGACTACACGTCGCAGATTGACGCGCTGACCCGGACCACATTGGAAGCCTTGCAGAAGTCGGGACTGATCCACTGAACCGTGGCGTCCGCCAGACTGCGGATTCCCGGCTCAAATCCCCAGATAGCGGTGCCAGATGCCGTGGTCGGCGCCGAGCTCGGCCGACGTGCCGCGCCATGCCACCCGCCCCCGTTCGAGGATGGCATGGCGGTCGGCCAGCGCGATCAGATTGTCGACGTATTTGTCGACGATCAGCTCTGGCCTTCGNCTGCGCAGCCGCCCGAGACAGGCCCAGATCTCGTCGCGGATCAACGGCGCCAGCCCTTCTGTCGCTTCGTCGAGAATGAGCAGGCGCGGGTTGGTGACCAGCGCGCGGCCGATCGCCAGCATCTGCTGCTCACCGCCGGACAACTGGTTGCCGAGATTCTTCCTGCGTTCGGCAAGGCGCGGGAACAGGTCAGACGCGCGCCGGTGTCCACGGGCCGGCAAGACCGCGCCGGTTGGCGTAAAGGCCAGCAGATGTTCGTCGACCGTCAGATTGGGAAAACACTGGCGGCCTTCCGGCACCAGCGCGATGCCGGCGCGACCGATACGGTCGGGCCGCCAGCCGGCGATATCGTCGCCCATGAAGCGGATGCGTCCGGCCTTGATCGGCTCCAGCCCGCAAATTGCGCGCAAGGTCGTCGTCTTGCCCATGCCGTTGCGGCCGAGCAGGGTAGCGGCCTCACCCTGGGCCATCGCCAGATCGATCCCGAACAGGACCTGGCTGGTGCCGAAGGCAACCTCGAGGTCCACCACTCGAGCAGGCCCTCACAGGTGGTCACCCAGATAGGCCCGGCGCACNGCCGCGTCGTTCCTGACCTCGTCCGGCGTGCCGGTACAGATCATGCGGCCGTTGACCAGTACCGAGATACGATCGGCAAGCCGGAAGACGGCCTCCATGTCGTGCTCGACCAGCAGGATCGTAACATGGCGCGCAAGATGTTCGATCAGCGCGACCATGCGGGCCGATTCCTCCGGGCCGGTGCCGGCCATCGGCTCGTCGAGCAGCAGTAGTTGCGGCTTCGTGGCCAGCGCCATGGCCAGTTCGAGCGCCCGCTGTTCGCCGTGCGACAGGCTTCCTGCCACGGTATCCGCCTTGTCCGCAAGGCCGACCTGCGCCAGCCACGTATCCGCCTCGGCGAAGAGCGCCGTCTCCGTCGACACCGGCCGCCAGAAGCGGAAGCTGCTGCCGGCGTCGGACGCCNNCTGCACGGCCAGCGCCACGTTGTCGCGCGCACAGAAACCGGGAAAGAGGTTGGTGATCTGGTAGGAGCGTGCCATGCCGGCACGGACCCGCTCGTGCATGGAAAGACCGGTAACGTCATGCCCGGCAAAATGCACGCTGCCCGAATCCGGNCGCAGCGCGCCGGAAACATGGTGGATGAACGTTGTCTTGCCGGCGCCGTTGGGGCCGATCAGCGCATGCACTTCGCCAGCGGCGACGCTGAAATTGACCTCTTTCAGCGCGTCGACCGCAGCAAAGCGCCGCGATAGGGTGCGAACTCGAGCAACGCGTCAGCCATCGCGCCTCCCGAACAGCGCGGCGACGCCGCGCGGCGCGAAGAGCACGACGCCGAGCAGCAAGAGGCCGAGGACGATGTGCCAGTGCTCGGTGACGCCGGCCAGCGCCTCTTCCAGACCAAGCAGCACCGTCGCCCCGACGACACCGCCCCAGAGGGTGCCCACGCCGCCGATGATGACCATGACCAGCAACGTACCGGATTGCATCCACTGCAGCACCGGGNNGCTGGCCAGCCCGGTCAGGTTCGCGAGCAGGGCGCCGGCCAGCCTGGCGATGGCACCGCCGAGCGCGAAGGCGGCAAGGCGGTAGCGGAAGACCGGGTAGCCGAGGGCTTCCATGCGCGTCTCGTTCTCGCGGATGGCCTGCAACGTGCGGCCGAAACGCGCCTGTGCGAGGCGCCCGAAAACAGCATGGTTGCGGTCAACGCCGCCAGACTGGCAAAAACAGCGGGCGGTCACCGGCGAGGCTGAATCCGGCCAGGGTCATGCGGCCAGCGAGCGGCAAGCCATCGTCGCCGCCCCAGGCGCGGGCCGAGACGAAAGGTAATAGACCATCTGCGCGAAGGCCAGCGTAATCATGATGAAATAGACGCCGCGCGTCCGCAGGCTGACCGCGCCAACGGCCAGCGCGAACAGGCCGGCCACCGTCATCGCCGCCGGGAAGACGAGCAGCGCCTCGTTGACCCCGGCCTGCTGACAGATTGCTGCAACATAGGCACCGATGCCGAAGAAGGCCGCATGGCCGAGGGAGACCATGCCGCCGAAACCGAGCACGAGATTGAGGCTGGAGGCAGCCAGCGCGAAAATCAGCAAGCGCGTCGCGAAGCCGATATAGAACGACTGGTCGAATGCCTCGAGCACGGAGGGCAGGGCGACCAGCGCGACGAAGAGACCCAATGCGAGCGGCCGCTGCCAGTGGGGGGACGATAGAAGGCCATTTACGCGCGTGCCGGGAACAAGCCCTGCGGCCTGAAAAAGAGGATGCCGGCCATCAACAGGTAAATCAGGATCGAGGCCAGCGCAGGCCCGAGCGTCGCTGCCGCGTCGGCCGGCAGGAGAGCGCGGAGCAGGGTGGGGAGCAGGGCTCGGCCGAGGGTATCGACGCTGCCGACGACGAGGCTACCGACCAGCGCGCCACGGATCGAACCGATGCCACCGATGATGATGACGACGAAGGCGAGGATCAGCACGCTCTCGCCCATGCCCACCTGGACCGCGAGCAACGGCCCGAGCAGGCCGCCGGCCAGCGCGCAGAGCGCCGCGCCGAAGACGAAGACGGCGGTGAACAGAGCGCGCACATTGACCCCGAGNGCCTCGGTCATCTCGCGGTTGGCGGCACCCGCGCGCACCCACATGCCGACACGGCTCTTCGCGACCAGCAGATAGAGAAGGGCCGCGACGGCGAGACCGACGGCGATGATGACCAGACGATAGGCCGGATAGAAAAACTCCTCGCCGAACAGCGGGAATGCGACGGGCCCGGACAGTGCTTCGGGCGGGTTGAGCATGATCGCNCGCCGGCCCCAGATCGCGCGTACCGCCTCGTTGGCGATCAGGATCAGCGCGAAGGTGGCGAGTACCTGCGACAGGTGGTCNCGCCGGTAGAGCCGGCGGAACAGCGCCATTTCGAGCAACAGCCCGAGCACCGCCGCGCCGGCCACCCCGACGGCGAGCCCGACCCAGAAGGAATCCGCTGCCTGTGCTGCGGCCGCGACGAAGTAAGCGCCCACCATATAGAGCGAGCCATGGGCCAGGTTGATGCAATCCATGATCCCGAAAACAAGCGTCAGCCCGGCCGCGAGCAGGAAAAGCATGAGGCCGAATTGAAGCCCGTTGAGGGCTTGTTCAAGAATCAGTTGGGTCATCGGTACGGCAATCGGACAACGCGATACGCTCAGGGCAGCGCCGGGACGAAGCGGCAAGGCGCCGCCGGCCAGGGCCGGCGATGCCCTGGCGAGCGCATTCGCTATTTCATCTTGCAGTTGCCGACATAGGCATCGGCATGGTTGGTGAAGATGGTGCCCATGGTCTTGTTGGTGATGCGGCCCTGGGCATCCTTGCCGACGACGCGCAGGTAGTAGTTCTGCACCGGGTAGTGGTTGGTGTTGAACTTGAAATCGCCGCGCACCGACTTGAAGCGCTTGGCTTCCAGGGCTTTCTGCAGCGCCGCCTTGTCCTCGACCTTGCCCTTCACGTCGCGCACGGCGGCGTCCATCATCAGCGCGGCATCGTAGCCCTGCGAGGCGTAGAGCGAGGGCAGGCGGCCGTACTCCTTCTGGAACTCGGCGACGAAGCGCTTGTTTTCGGCGTTGTCCATGTCGTGCGCCCAGTGCGACGAGTTGAAGATGCCCATCATCGGCGCGCCGACCGCCTTGATCACGTCCTCGTCGGCCGAGAAGCCGGGNGCGAAGAGCTGGGTGTCGCGCGACAGGCCGGCGGCGACGAATTGCTTGACGAAGTTGATACCCATGCCACCGGGCAGAAAGAAGAACAGGGCGTCCGGCTTGTAGCTGCGCACCTGCGCGAGTTCGGCGGCATAGTCGAGCTGGCCGAGTTTGGTATAGATCTCTTCGGCGATCTTGCCCTTGTAATAACGCTTGAAACCGGCCACGGCGTCCTTGCCGCCCGGGTAGTTCGGGGTCACGATGACCACGTTCTTGAAGCCCTTTTCCTGCACGTACTTGCCGACCGCCTCATGCAGGTTGTCGTTCTGCCAGGCAACGTTGAAGAAATACGGATTGCACTGCTCCCCGGCATACTGCGACGGGCCGGCGTTGGCCGAGATGTAGAAGGTCTTGTTGTCGAAGACGGCCGGGCCGGCCGCGAGCATGATGTTGGAGAAGACGATGCCGGTCATGAAATCGACCTTGTCCTTCTTCAGGAACTTGTCGGCAATCTGCTTGGCGACATCCGGGTTCTGCTGATCGTCGGCAACGATGATCTCGGCCGGCAGGTCGCCGAGTTTGCCGCCCTGTTGCTTGAGCGCCAGGTTGAAGCCATCGCGGATGTCCACGCCAAGCCCGGCACCGGGGCCGGACAGGGTCGATACGAAGCCGACCTTGATTTTGTCGGCAGCATGCGCTGAACCGGCCAGCATGAAGGCAGTGGCGAGTGGCCAGGCGAAGCGGCATCGGATTCTCCGGAAGGGTCTTGAAAGCGGCAAATTGTAGCGCAGGAACAAGCAGATAACGGCGCGGTCGACCCGCAATTTCGGGTATATTCGCGTCCCATGCCGAAACCAGCCATCGTCCTCCTTTCCGGGNGCCTCGATTCCGCTACCTGCCTTGCCATGGCCCGCAGCCAGGGCTTCGACTGCTACTGCCTGTCGTTCGACTACGGGCAGCGCCACAACGCCGAGTTGCAAGCCGCGGCGCGGGTCGCCGACGCGCTGGGCGCCGCCGGGCATCGCGTGCTCGACCTCGGCCTTGCCCAGTTCGGCGGTTCGGCGCTGACCGATACCTCGATCCCGGTGCCGACCAACGGCGTGCAGCCCGGCATTCCGGTCACCTATGTGCCGGCGCGCAACACGATCATGCTGTCCTTGGCACTGGCCTGGGCCGAGGTGCTCGGCAGCCTCGACATCTTCGTCGGCGTCAATGCCGTCGACTATTCCGGCTACCCGGATTGCCGGCCCGAATATATCGCTGCCTTCGAGGCCATGGCCAACCTGNCCACCAAGGCCGGCGTCGAAGGCCACAGGCTGACCATCCACGCGCCGCTGATCTCGCTCTCCAAGGCCGAGATCATCCGTGCTGGCGCCGCCCTAGGTGTCGACTATGGGCTCACCGTTTCCTGCTACCAGGCCGACGGCGAAGGCCGTGCGTGTGGCCTCTGCGACTCCTGCCGTCTGCGCGCCGAGGGTTTCGCCAGCGCCGGCATCCCCGACCCCACCCGCTACCGCAGCTGAACCATGGAAACCACCGTCTCGACCAGTACCATTCTCTGGCTCGCCTTCGCCATCGCCTTCATCTTCGGCGCCATCGGCCAGAAGACCCACTTCTGCACCATGGGCGCCGTTTCCGACATCGTCAACATGGGCGACTGGAACCGCATGCGCATGTGGCTGCTGGCCATCGGCGTCGCCATCCTCGGCGCTGGCGCACTGCATGGGGCAGGACTGATCGACCTCGGCAAGTCGATCTACCGCACGCCGACCTTCACGTGGCTGTCCTACCTGCTCGGCGGCCTGTGCTTCGGCGTCGGCATGGTGCTGGCGTCGGGTTGCGGCTCGAAGACGCTGATCCGTATCGGTAGCGGAAACCTCAAGTCGGTAGTCGTCTTCCTCGTCCTCGGCATCGTCGCCTACATGACCATGCGCGGCGTGTTCGGCATGTTCCGCGTCAATGTCCTGGAGAAAGTGGCCGTCACCTTCCCCGGCGGCCAGGATGTTCCGGCCCTGCTGGTCGCCGCCGGTTTGGAACCGAAGACCGCTTTCCTGCTGGCCGTTTTGGGCATCGGCGGCGGGTTGACCGCATTCTGCCTGCTGCAGCGCGACTTCTGGACCCTCGACAACCTGCTTGGCGGTCTCGGTACCGGGCTCGCGGTGGTCGCCGCATGGTATGTCAGTGGCCATCTCGGCTACATCGCCGAACATCCGGAGACCCTGGAAGAAGCCTNNTTCGCAACCAACAGCGGGCGCATGGAGTCGCTGACCTTCGTCGCGCCGCAAGCCTACACGCTGGAGTTGCTGATGCTGTGGTCCGACACCAGCCGCAAGCTGACATTCGCCATCGCCACCGTGCTTGGCGTCATCGCCGGTTCGTTCGCGTGGTCGCTGCTTACCCGCGGTTTCCGCTGGNAAGGCTTCGCCAGCGTCGAAGACACCGCCAGCCACCTGCTCGGTGCCGCCCTGATGGGCTTCGGCGGCGTCGTCGCGATGGGCTGCACGGTGGGGCAGNGGATCACCGGCTTTNCGACGCTGGCCCTCGGTTCCATCGTAACCTTCATTGCCATCGTCGCCGGTGCTGCCGCCACCCTGAAAATTCAATACTGGCGCCTGATGCGTGAGGCATAATCCCGGGATGTTCTCGCAAAAATTTCACGACCGCCCTCCGGGCAGCCACCACGATATTACTCTTGGTCGGGCTGCTTCCCGCCGCCTCCGCCGGACTCGCCATCGCCCTGAATTCGGCCGATGGAACCGTCAGCCTGATCGACACCGAAACCTACAAGGTGATCGGCAAATCGATCGCCTGCAAGGAGCCGCACCACCTGATGGCCACACCGGACGACAAGTCGGTGATCGTGGCCTGCGCCGCATCCAATCAGCTGGTTTATTTCGACCCGTTGACCGGCAAGGAACAGAAGCGTGTGCGAAATATCTCCGATCCTTACCAGATCGGCTTTTCGCCAGACGGCAAGTGGTTCGTTGCCACCTCGCTGCGCCTAGACCGGGTCGACATCTATGATGCCCAAAGCCTGACGCTCAAGGCGCGCATTCCGGCCNCCCGCACGCCATCACACATCGCCTTCGACGATGCCGGCAAGTTTGCCTTCATCACCCTGCAGGATTCCAACGAGGTGATGGCGATCAACCTGCAGACATTGAAGAAGGAATGGGTCATTCCAGTCGGCACGACCCCAGCCGGCATCCTGATGGCACCGGACAACCGTCACCTGATGGTCGGCGTCATGGGCGAGNGGGTGGTCGAAGTGATCGACTGGCAGGCCCAGAAGACGGTGCGCAAGATAGCCACCGACACCGCCGCGCATAACCTGCACCCGCGCGGTGACGGCCGCCACTACTTCGTGTCCAACCGCAGCGTTGGTGGCGGCAGCATCTCCNTGCTCGACACCAAGACCTGGACGGTGGTCGAAAAGTATGACGTGCCGGGCGGCCCCGACGACATGGAAGTGCGTGCCGACGGCAAGGAGCTGTGGGCGACCGCCCGCTTCGGCCGCCGCGTCCAGGTCATCGACCTGACGACCAAGCAGCTCNAAGGTTTCGATTCCGGTCGGCAGTTCGCCGCACGGCGTCTTCTTCACCGGTCACGCCCCACGCAAGTGAGCCCCGTCNTGGTTTCAGCCGTTCTGTGCGCCGCCACGCTGAGCTTGGCTGGCGGGGCCGATGCGACCTGCGAACGTACGCTTTATCTGACGTTCGACACCGGGAACATGCGTCACGCGGAATTGACCGCANACCCACTGGCTAGCCACAACGCCAAGGCCACCTTCTTTGTCGCCAACGAGAAGACGATAAATGGTGATCACGCCCTGGACGATGCCTGGGCGCCATACTGGNAAGGCCCGTGTTGCCGAGGGCCACGCCTTCGGCAGCCATACGTGGCGCCACGGCAGTTTCCGGCGCGACGAGGATGAGCGAATCGACTATCGCCTGGCGGACGGCAAAATCGACCGTCTCGACGAGACTGCGCTATGTGCCGAGATCAAGCGCCCNGACGCCCGCTTCCGCGAGTTGACCGGACGCAGTCTCGACCCCTGGCGCGCACCAGGCGGACGTACTACACCACTGACGCTGGCCGCCGCCAATCGCTGCGGCTACCGCCACGTAGGCTGGGCCGCGGCCGGCTTTCTCGGCGACGAACTGCCGTCGGATCGTTATCCGAACGCGACGCTCGTCGACCAGGCCTGCGCAAGCTGCGCGACGGCGACGTGGTCATGGCCCATCTCGGCATCTGGTCCCGCCAGGATCCCTTCGCGCCGGCCCTGGACCAATTGCTGGCCGGCCTCGCCGCCCGCGGCTTCTGCTTCGCCGCGCCGGCCCCGCCGACGGGAAGCGTCCGCGATGATCCAGGAATTTCTCGATACCTTCGTCCTGGTTCAAGGCTGGCTTCTCGACAAGGTCGTCCAACCACCTNTGCTCGCGCTCGGGCTTGGCAGCCTGGTCGAGCCGGCATTCGACGGCATCGAGTTCTTCCTGTTCGGCGTGATTCAGCTTGCCGTTGCCTATCTGGTACTCCGTCCGCTTGAAGCGTGGTGGCCAGTCGAACACTGGCCGGATCGTCGGGCAGTGCGCGTCGATGTGCTATACACCTTCCTCGACCGCCTCGGCATCGTGCCACTCGCTGTCTTCGCGATCCTGAGTCCCTTTGTCCTGGGGCTCGATGGCTGGCTGCGCTTCCACGACATCATCCCGCCCCAGATCGAGGATATTTTCCCCAGCCTCGAAACGCATCCGCTGGCCGCTTTTTTGTACCTCGTCGCCATCGATTTCTTCGAATACTGGCGCCACCGCCTATCTCACACCTTGCGCTGGTGGTGGGCGCTGCATGCCATCCACCACAGCCAGCGCCAGATGTCCCTGTGGACCGACAGCCGCAATCACCTGCTCGACGATCTGATCGGCGGTGCCTGGTTTGCGCTGGTCGCCTTGCTCATCGGGGTGCCGCCCGGCCACTTCATCGGCCTTCTGGTCGCCGTACGCATCGTCGAGAACCTTGCTCACGTCAACGCCCGCCTCACCTTCGGACGGCTCGGCGAGCAACTGCTGGTCAGCCCGCGCTACCATCGCTGGCATCACGCAATAGAATGCCCGCCCGGTAAGCGCTTCCGTTACGGATGCAACTTCGCGATCCTGTTTCCGATCTGGGATCGTCTGTTCGGCACCCAGTATCTTGCCGCCACCTTGCCACCGACCGGCATCACCACGCCGGAACTCGCCGACCCGGTGCATGCCGACCATTTCTGGCGCCAGCAGGCGGACGGCATCGCCGGGTTCGTCAGGGCGATCCGTAGGGTTCCCGAGTAGTCCCAAGTTCTACGCCCTTCGTCTTCCTTCAGTTTCTCGATGACCAGCGGGAAGGCGCCCGAGCCGACCAGCGCGACGGCCGAGACGATGAAGGCCAGACCCGCCATCGGGTCGTCGAGAACGGGATGAAGAAGGCCGCCGAAGCCGAACAGGCTAACAGACCGGGGATCGCGCACAGGATGCCAAGCGCGGTGAGAATCAGGAACGACGATGGATAGCGGCGCAGCATGGTGGATATTCAATATCAGAGTCGGCGGCTCTGATCGCCGTGAGAAAAGCCCAGGAGNGGAGCCTCGATGCCGCGACCGATGGCGATGACCTTGAACAACTCGCCCATCTCGTGGGGCAAAAGCAGCTTGTTGACGCTGCTCGTGGCACGAATATAGTCCGGCGTGTCGGCCGGCAGCGTCGCCAACAGGTCGAGAATGCCGCAGTTCAGCAGGAACTGCCCCTGGCTGGCATAGCCCAGCAGATCCAGCCCGGCCTCATCGGCGGCAATTATGGCGGTGAAATCGACGTGCACCGTGACATCCTGCAAGCCTGGCAGGTAGAAAGGATCGGGGTGGGCATGGTGGNNGTAATGGCACATCAGGGTGCCACGCCCGCGTTGCGGGTGGTAGAACTCGCGACGCGGAAAACCATAGTCGATCAATATCAGCGCACCGCACTGCAGCCGATGCCCCCATTCGGCAGCCCAGGCACGCGCGGCAAGCGCGATTTCGCTCTCATAACCCGGCGGCAGACTGCATTGGCGGCCGATCTCCTCGGCGGCGGCCAGTAGCGCACCGGTGGCGGGGCGCTCGTTCCACGTGAAACCTGCTTCCGGATCGAACCCGACACAGCGCTCGAAAATTCCATCTTCGCGCCAGGCAACGATATGGGCCGGCATGGCGTCCAGCAATTCGTTGGCGATGAGCGCCCCNGAATATTCATCCGGTAGCCGATCGACCCAGCGCACACGTTCCAGCAGGTGCGGTGCGGCGGCAGCCAGCGTCGCCTTCTGGCGTTCGCGCAGGTCGGCCGAAAGATCGAGGATGTCGTAATGTTCCGGCAGNGCTCCGAGCCGCTCCAGTTCGAGCACGTCGGCGGCTAGTCGCCCGGAGCCCGCGCCGACTTCCAGTACATGCGGCACCGACACGGCGATTACCTGGGCTACCTGGCGGGCCAGCGCACGGCCGAAATAGGCGGTCATTTCGGGCGCGGTGACAAAATCGCCGGCTGCTCCGAATTTTCTCGCGCCTGCCGAGTAATAGCCCAGCCCCGGCTGATAAAGCGCCATTTCCATATAGCGGGCGAAGGAGATGCTGCCGCCACTNGCTGCGATTTCGCGCCTGATCGCGGCAACCAGGGACTGGCTGTGGGCCGAGGCTTCGGGTGAAGGGGCGGGCAGGTTCATGGGGCTACGCAAAGGGTTGATTTTATCCGGCGGCACTCATTTTTGGCGGGAGATTATCAGTATCTCACGGTAAACTTCCGGTTTTTCTGCGGTCGACCGCAGCCAGCAAGCCAAAGATCGCCATGGAACCTCCAATACCCTGCTGAAACTCAGAAAATTCCTCGAAGGCCGTACCGGCAAGGCAATCGGCGACTACAACATGATCGAGGACGGCGACACCATCCTGGTCTGCGTTTCCGGAGGCAAGGATTCCTATACGCTGCTCAACATGCTGCTGGCACTGCAGCAACGGGCACCGGTGAAATTCCGCCTGATCGCCATGAACCTCGATCAGAAGCAGCCGGGTTTCCCGGCCGATGTCTTGCCGCGCTACTTCGAATCGCTGGGTGTGGAATACCGAATTGTCGAAGCCGACACCTATTCCATCGTCAGGGACAAGATTCCCGAGGGCAAGACCACCTGTTCGCTGTGTTCGCGTCTGCGCCGGGGCATCATTTACCGGACGGCCAAGGAACTGGGCGCCAACAAGATCGCGCTCGGCCACCATCGAGACGACATGGTGCATACGCTGTTTCTCAACATGCTTTTCGGTGGCAAGCTGAAAGCGATGCCCNCCAAGCTGGTGACCGACGACGGCGCGCACGTCGTCATCCGACCGCTCGCCTATTGCCCCGAANAGGACATCGCCCGCTTCGCGCGCGGCATGGAATTCNCCATCATTCCCTGCAATCTGTGCGGTTCTCAGGAAAACCTGCAGCGCCAGAAGATCCGCGAAATGATGGAAGACTGGGACCGCCGCTATCCGGGACGCACGGAAGCGGTGTTTACCGCCATGCAGAACATCGTGCCCTCGCATCTCGCGGACAATGCGCAGTTCGATTTTCGCGGACTGACCCTGGAAACGNCAGTGGACGAGGGCGACATCGCCTTCGACGAGCCGGAAATTTCGCTCAGCGGCGGTCTCCAGATTGTCCCGGCCAACTAGCAAGACGATTCCTTGATGAAATTTCCGCCAAAATTCATGGGGATGTGAAAAACATCACGTCGTCCATGGTTTTTCCAGCCATATACTTTTCGCATGTTAACCAAGGCCCGACCGGAGCATTCCATGCCAAAATCCGATAGTCGAAGAGCTGCCCTAAAACTGGTTCAGCCTCTCGGAGAATGCGATAATTCGCAATCTGATACGGATATTGAAGCGATGAGCGCGCAGCAACAGAGGAAGATCGTGATGTTCGCTGACGTCTCGGACAGCAAGCGGCTGTTCGAGCGCCTCGGGNATACCGAAGCCGCCTATGCCGTCGACCGCTGCATCAAGCGCATGGAGCGTGCGATCGTCGGTTCTGGCGGGCACGCTGCCGAAATTTCGGGTCATCGCTTGCTGGCCGTCTTCGACTCGCCGGAAAAAGCCTGCAACGCTGCGGTCGACATGCAGTCACGAGTTTCCAAATTGCCACCGGTTTCCGGCCTCAAACTGGCCATCCGCATCGGGTTGCACGTTGGTGAAATCAGCGAGGGCGAGGGAACGATTACCGGGGCCGCCGTCGAAAGTGCCGGGAAAATCGCCGGCAAGGCAAGAATCGACCAGATCCTCGCCAGCTCTCTTCTGATTGCCGAATTACCCAGACATACGACGGTGCTTGCCCGGCCGCTGCCGGATCTCGGCAATATCGAGGAAGGCGATTCCAGCTTCCAGCTCGCCGGAGTCGAATGGGTCGGCCATGACGATCTGCATCGCAAGTACGGTGCGGTGTTCGACGCCACGCCCAGTCAGTTCCTCGCCGACATAGATCGGCTCTGCGTTCGCTACCACGGAAACGCTTTCCTGCTTGACGAGAAATNNCCCCTGCTGGCGCTGGGTCGCGACCCTTCCAGCAAACTGGTGATCGCCGATCGTAAGGCATCGCGTGCCCACGGGCGCATTGAGCGGCGGGGCAACACCTATTACTATGTTGATAGCAGCACCAACGGCAGTTATGTCACCGTCGGTAGCGATGGCGAGGTCNTTCTGCGGCGCCGGGAAATCGAGCTCAAGGGCAACGGCCGTATTTCGTTCGGGGCATCGGCACAGGATCCGAAAGCCGACTTCGCCGAATTCGAGCACCTCTAGGCAACATTGCAAAGTAAACGGCCGCCCGAAGGCGGCCGTTGCGGTCAACCTGTGAAAAGGCCAAAATCAGTTGGCTGCCTGAGCGTCGGCGACGCACTTCTTGACAAAGCTCGTCTTGGCCGCACCGGCCAGCTTCTTTCCTTGGCCGTCGCCTCACAGGCGGCACCCGCCTGGTTACCCTTGGCATCGGCTTCGCACTTCTTGACGAAACTGTTGCGCGCCGCACCGGCCAGCTTTTTCTGGTCGGCAGTCGCCTCGCAGGCACTGCCCGCCTCCGGCATCCGCCGTACACTTCTTCATGAAACTGGTCTTGGCGGCGCCAGCCAGTTTTTCTCGGCAGCCTGGGCCGCGCAATCGTCCGCGGCATAGACGGTGGTGAAGGAAAGGGTGGCGAGCAATGCGGCAATCAAGGTCTTCATGTTTTGTCCCCGTGGTATAGGAAAGTTGGCGAACGAACTATCTGGCATTCAGGCGTCATCGTCAAGCATCATGCGCTGCTGGCGATCCATGAAGTCCTGCATGCTGTCGATGCCGCGCAGTTGCAGGATGGTGTTGCGCACCGCCGCTTCGAGCAGAACCGCCAGGTTGCGGCCGGCCGCCACGGGAATGACGACCTTGCGCACCGGCACACCGAGCACTTCCTGCGTCTGCGCATCAAGCGGCAAACGGGGCGCATCGCCGCTGCTGGCGGTTTTNTGCAGATGGACGATCAGCTTGAGCTTCATCTTCCGGCGCGATGCCGTCTCGCCGAAGATGGTGCGGATGTTCAGCAGGCCAAGCCCGCGCACCTCCAGAAAGTCGCGCAGCATGCCCGGACAGCGCCCNTCGACCGTCGCCGGAGCGATACGGCCCATTTCGACGACGTCGTCGGCAACCAGCCCATGGCCGCGGGAAATCAGCTCGAGTGCGAGTTCCGACTTGCCGACGCCGGAATCGCCGGTAATCAGGACACCCATGCCCAGCACGTCCATGAACNNACCGTGCAAGTTGACGGTATCGGCGAGGCGCGCCGAAAGGTAGATGCGAAGCAGGTCGATCACCGCCGAGCACGGCTTGGGTGACAGGATGACCGGGGTATCGCTGGCCGTACAGGCAGAAATCAGCGAATCCGGTGGTGTCAGTCCGTCGGCGATAATGACCGCCGGTGGCTCCGCCAACAGCAGGTCTTTGAAGTGCTGCGCAAAGCGTCCCTCACCGATGCGCACCGCCCAGTCGTATTCGGCCTGCCCCATGACCTGCATGCGCTCGGGNTGGACAATATTGATGTGGCCAACGACATCGGCGCCGTAGTTGCTCGAAGCCTTGATTTCGACCCGGCGATCGTTGCGCTGCCCGATCACCCAGTTGAGCATCAGCTTTTCCCGGTTGTCCTCGTAAAGCTGTATCAGACTGATGTGGCGGGCCACGGAAAAGTCAGTTCCGGAAGAGGTCGACGACGGCAGTCGAATCNGGCGCTGCCAGCAGTGCTTCGCGAAATGGTCGCTCGGCGAAACGCTGGGCAAGTTCGGACAGAATCTGCAGGTGCTCCTCGGTCGCCTGCTCGGGCACCAGCAGCACAAACAGAAGATTGACCGGTCGGCCATCCGGCGAATCGAAGGGAACGGGTGTGGCCAGGCGCAGGAATGCACCGGCAGCCTGCTTGAGGCCCTTGATGCGGCCATGAGGGATGGCGATACCNTGGCCTAGGCCCGTGGAGCCAAGTTTCTCGCGGGCGAAAAGACTGTCGAATACGACGGAACGCGCAAGCCCGAGATGTCTTTCGAAAAGCATGCCGGCTTGCTCGAAGACACGCTTCTTGCTGCTGGCATCAAGGTCGAGAACGACCTGGGAAACCGGCAGGAGGTTGGTCAATGGGTTCATGGGGAAATGAAGCGTGACCGCGGCGGGATAGCCGCGGTCGTGGGGATTTCAGCCAGCCATATAGTTGGCGGCTTTGTCGCCGCGATGGTGATCCTGGATCTTCTGTTTGTATTTCTGGACCTGGCGGTCCAGCTTGTCGAACATCGCATCGATCGCGGCGTAGAGGTCATCGCCGGATTCTTCGACATGCATGTCCTTGCCAGGTACGTGCACGGTCACTTCGGCCTTCTGTTTCAGCTTTTCAACGGAGAGTACGACGTTGACACCGGTAACCTTGTCGAAATGGCGCACCACGGGGTCCAGCTTGTTTTCGACGTATTCGCGTAACGCCGCNGTAACTTCGATGTGATGACCAGCAATCTGCAGATTCATTTTTCTCCTCTCACTACAGGGTCTTGCGTAAATTGACCGGCGGNATGTTGAGCGACTCGCGGTATTTGGCTACCGTTCGTCGGGCCACAACGATTCCCTGCTGGCCTAGTATTTCGGATAATTGGCTATCCGACAAGGGCTTCTTGCCATCCTCGGCGCCGATCAATTGCTTGATCAGGGCGCGAATGGCGGTGGCAGAGCAGGCGCCACCGGTATCGGTGGCGACATGGCTGCCAAANAANTATTTCAGTTCGAAGATGCCACGCGGGGTTGCCATGTATTTCTGGCTGGTCACCCGCGAGACGGTCGATTCGTGCAGNCCGAGGATGTCGGCGATCTCGCGCAGCACCAGAGGGCGCATCGCCACTTCGCCGTGTTCGAAGAACTGGCGCTGGCGGTCGACAATCGCCTGCGACACGCGATGGATCGTCTCGAACCGCTGCTGCACGTTCTTTATCAGCCAGCGTGCTTCCTGCAACTGGCCGGTCAGATTGCCGTTACCGCGCCGCTGTCTGGCCAGCACCTCGGCATAGAGGCGATTGATACGCAGCCGCGGATAGGCGTCCGGATTGGTGTAGGCCGTCCATTTGCCCTTGAGCTTCTTGACGATGACGTCGGGNGTGATATAACGCGCCTCGACCTGTGCGAATTGCGCGCCGGGCCGTGGATTGAGGCTGACGATCAGCGCGTGCGCCNNTGCTTCGGCCTGATCGTCGCAGCCGGTCAGACGCTTGATCTTGACGAAGTCGCGCGCCGCCAGCAGTTCAAGATGCTTTTCGACGATCTGCAGGGCCAGCGGCGATTGCTCGTCTTCCGGCAGCGCCCTGAGTTGCAGGGCGAGACATTCCTGCGGACTGCGGGCGCCAATACCGGTCGGATCGAAACTCTGGATGTGACGCAGAGCGATTTCCAGCTCTTCGAGTTCGATTTCGTATTCCGGCGGCAGGGTTTCCCAAAGCTCTTCGAGCGGGGAAGACAGATAGCCGTCATCATCCAGCGCCTCGATCAGGAAACGTACCAGACTGCGGTCACGCTCNGAGAGCTGGGTGACGCCCATCTGCGAGTTCAGATGGTCGCGCAGGCTGGGCGTACCGCCGTGGATGTCCTGGGAATCGTTGTCGTCCTCTTCGTCGCGGCCGGCACCGGTGAAGGTGCCGGCATCGGAAGACCAGCGATCGTCATCGACATCGGAAGGCGTGGCCGGGGCGNNGTCAACTCACGATCATCGCGCGCGTCGCTCTTCGCGTTCGCTGCTATCCGCCCGCTCGCCAGCCTCACTGCGCGGCGCATCGAATTGCTGGGCGGCGGAAAACGATTCGGAAGGCCCGTCGTCGTCGCGCTCCAGCATCGGATTTTCGAGCAGATAACGCTCGATTTCCTGCTGCATCTCCACGGTCGACAGTTGCAACAGCTTGATCGACTGCTGCAGTTGCGGCGTCAGCGCGAGGTGTTGAGAGAGTTTTAGCTGAAGGGCTGGCTTCATCGATTATGGGTGCGCGGCCAGGGCATCAGAGTTTGAAGTGCTCGCCGAGNTAAACCTTACGCACGCTTTCATTCTCCACGATTTCGTTGGAACGTCCAGCGGCAAGTACGCGCCCGGCGTTGATGATGTAGGCGTGATCGCAGATACCCAGCGTTTCGCGTACGTTGTGGTCGGTGATCAGGACGCCGATGCCGCGCTCCTTGAGNAAGCGGATGATCTTCTGGATTTCCAGCACGGCGATCGGGTCGACCCCGGCGAACGGTTCGTCGAGCAGGATGAAACGCGGGTTGGTAGCCAGCGCGCGGGCGATTTCGACGCGCCGTCGCTCGCCGCCGGAAAGCGCCGCCGCATTGATGTGGCGTACATGCTCGACATGCAGTTCGGCGAGCAGGCCTTCGAGACGATCGTTCAGCTCCGACTCGGGAAGGTTCAGCAGCTCCAGTACCGCACGGATGTTTTCCTCGACGTTCAGCTTGCGGAACACCGAGGCTTCCTGTGGCAGGTAGGAAAGCCCCTGGCGGGCNCGGCTGTGCATCGGCAGATGGGTCAGCTTGGTATTGTCGATATAGACATCGCCGCCATCGGCCGGCACGAGACCGACGATCATGTAGAAACAGGTAGTCTTGCCGGCACCATTCGGGCCGAGCAGGCCGACGACCTCGCCGCTCTTGACCTCGAAGGAGACATCCTCGACGACGGTGCGCGCCTTGTATTTCTTGCGCAGGCTATGCGCCGTCAAGGTTGAAACCGGGGAATTGCTCATTCATCGACTCCGCGCATCACCTGGCGAATCGATTCGCCGGAAAAGCCGCGATATTGCAGGAAACGCATCTGTTTTGCCCGCTCTTCGGACGATTGTGGCGGTCGACCGAATTTTTTGCCCAAATCGCCCGGCAACGTTCGGTCTCGTCGCCGGCTTCCGGCAGCGCCGCAACGATGTCTTCGTCGCCGACACCGCGCTGCCGCAGTTCCTGGGAAAGCCGCGCGTTGCCGTAGCGGCGGCCACGTGCCAGGACGCGCTGGCTGGCATAGCGATGATCCGACAACAGGTGTTCGGCCTGCAGGGCATCGAGCACCTGCTGCAGCTGTTCTTCGGATTCGGCCTGCGCCGCGTTTGGCGCCCAGCTCTGCCCGGCTGTGATCGCGCAGGTCAGCAGTCGCAGCGCCGCGACACGCAGGGCCGAAACCGGATCAGGCATTGGCCGCGGCCGACTTGGTCGGCTTGATGACGGTGGTGCTGGCTGCCTCGCGGATGCTCGCCTCGATCTCCTGGGCGATTTCGGGGTGGCTGCGCAGGAATTCACGGGCATTGTCCTTGCCCTGGCCGATCTTCTCGCCCTTGTAGGCATACCAGGCACCGGACTTGTCGATCAGCTTGTGGGCGACGCCCATTTCGACGATTTCGCCCTGACGGGAGATGCCTTCGCCGTACAGGATGTCGAAAATCGCCTCGCGGAATGGCGGCGACACCTTGTTCTTGACGACCTTGACCTTGGTTTCACTGCCGATCACTTCGTCGCCGCGTTTGATCGAACCGATGCGACGGATGTCGAGGCGGACGGAAGCGTAGAACTTGAGGGCGTTGCCGCCGGTGGTGGTTTCCGGCGAGCCGAACATCACGCCGATCTTCATGCGGATCTGGTTGATGAAGATGACCAGGGTGTTGGTCTTCTTGATGTTGGCGGTCAGCTTGCGCAGGGCTTGCGACATCAGGCGGGCGTGCAGGCCGACCATCTGGTCGCCCATTTCGCCTTCGATTTCGGCACGCGGCGTGAGGGCGGCGACGGAGTCGATGACGATGATGTCGACCGAGCCGGAACGCACCAGCATGTCGGAGATTTCNAGGGCCTGTTCGCCGGTATCGGGCTGCGAGATCAGCAGGTCGCCGACATTGACGCCAAGTTTCTGGGCATATTGCGGATCGAGCGCATGTTCGGCATCGATGAAGGCGGCGACGCCGCCCAGTTTCTGCATTTCGGCAATGACTTGCAGACAGAGCGTGGTCTTGCCTGAGGATTCCGGGCCGTAGATTTCAACCACACGGCCGCGCGGCAGGCCGCCGACGCCCAGCGCGATGTCCAGGCCNAGCGAGCCGGTCGAAACGACCTGGATGCCTTCGTCGATCTCGGCGTCGCCCATCTTCATGATGGAGCCCTTGCCGAACTGTTTTTCGATCTGCTGCAGCGCCGCGGTGAGCGCTTTCGCCTTGTTGTCGTCCATTGCGATACCTCGGAAATTTGACTGGATTATGGCACAGGGGCCGGAGATGGAATAGAACTTGCTGCGGAAGAAGCCGGAAACCGGGGTCAGTGCTGACGTAGGAACGGCCGACGCCAAATACTGGTTATAAACACAGTATATCGAATCAACCCGGTTGGCAAGCGCGACGAATTATGGATTTGGCCCATTTTTCGGCGTCGACCGCAACAGCCTTATAATTCCCGCGTTTTCAACCCCTTGCCTCCGGGCGGCACGCCATGCTGATCTGGTTCGTCGTTCTCTACCTGATGCTGTCGATCGGCATCGGCCTCTATGTCGCCACACGCGTGCATACGGCCAAGGACTTCGCGGTCGCCGGCCGCCACCTGCCGCTGCCAGTCGTCACCGCCACCGTGTTCGCCACCTGGTTCGGTGCCGAGGCGGTATTCGGGGTTTCCGCCACCTTCGTCAAGGACGGCCTGCGCGGCGTCGTCGCCGACCCCTTCGGCTCCTCGCTGTGCCTGATCATCGCCGGCTTCTTCTTCGCCAAGAAGCTGTACAAGCTCAATATCCTGACGCTGGGCGACTATTTCCGCCTGCGCTACAACCGCACGGTCGAAGTGCTGACCACGCTGTGCATCGTCGCCTCCTACCTCGGCTGGGTGTCGGCGCAGATCAAGGCGCTCGGGCTGGTGTTCAACGTCGTCACCAACGGCTTCGTCAGCCAGACGGCCGGCATGATCCTCGGCGCCGCCATCGTCCTCACCTATACCACCTTCGGCGGCATGCTCTCGGTGGCGATCCTCGATTTCGTCCAGATGGGCGTCATCATGGGCGGCATGCTCTACATCGGCTATATCGTCTCCGGCCTCACCGGCGGGGTGGAGCTGGTGGTCAATCACGCCTCGGCCGCCGGCAAGCTGGACTTTNTCCCGCCGCCCGACNCCTGGCAATGGCTGACCTTCCTCGGCGCCTGGGTCACCATGATGCTCGGCTCGATTCCGCAACAGGACGTCTTCCAGCGCATCACCTCGGCCAAGACCTCGACCATCGCCATCTGGGGATCGATCCTGGGCGGCTCGATCTATTTCTGCTTCACCTTCGTGCCGATGTTCATCGCCTATTCGGCGACGCTGATCGACNCGGAACTATTCACCGGCCTGCTCGAAACCGACTCGCAGCTGGTGCTGCCGACCCTGGTGCTCCAGCACACGCCGGTCTTCGCCCAGGCCATCTTCTTCGGGGCCGTTCTGTCGGCGATCATGAGTTGCTCGTCGGCAACGCTGCTCGCCCCCTCGGTCGCCTTCTCGGAAAACATCGTTCGCGGCTTCTTCCCCGGCATGGGCGACCACCAGTTCCTCAAGGTCATGCGCGCCTCGATCGTCGGGTTCGCCGCCATCGTCCTCGGCTTCGCGCTGTACTCCAACGCCAGCATCTTCAAGATGGTCGAGAACGCCTACAAGGTGACACTGGCCGGCGCCTTCGTACCGCTGTTCTTCGGTGCCTTCTGGAAACGCGCGACGACGCAGGGCGCACTGGCCGCCATCTTCGGCGGCTTGGCGTCATGGCTGCTGGTCGAGATCCTGATCGGCGAGGCCAGCCTGGTGCCGCCGCAATTGATCGGACTGGGCGTCAGCATGCTCGGCATGATCGCCGGTTCGCTGCTGCCACAACGGGTCGGCCACCCGACACCCGATGCCGACCTGCATGCGACGCTGCACCACCGCGCCGCCGGCGAAACCCACCATGCAGCGGAACACCTGCACCGGCACTAGGTGTATTCGCAATCCCCGGGCGGATCGTCGCTTACTGCGGGCACGCCCTAGTACAATCGGGCCATGGATACCCGCGGCCCGGTTCTTCTTGCCCGTTACCTGGCTCTGGCCTGGCTCGGCTTGGTCAGTACGGCAGCCTGCATCCCTTTTCCGGGTGGCTGGACAAGGGACTTTCGCCCTTCGCCTTTCTCGAAGGCGGCTGGCCGCGCTACTGGACGGTCTTCGATCTGGTCGCCAACATCGCGGTCTATGTCCCGCTCGGTTTCTTCTTGACGCTGGCGCTCCATCGCCTGCCGGGCCGCTACACGGCACCGGTACTGGCAGTGCTGCTCGCCACGGCGGTCAGCTTCGGGCTTGAAACCGTACAAAACTGGCTGCCGTCCCGCGTACCGTCCAACGACTTCGGCTGCAATGCGTTCGGCAGCCTGCTGGGTGCCGGCCTGGCCCAGTTCGTCGGCCCGCGTATCTTCAACCGCATCGCTGTCTGGCAGAGCCGGCTGATCGCGCCCATTCCGCACGCCGAGCTCGGCCTCACCCTGCTCGGGCTGTGGCTGCTGATCCCGCTGTCGCCGGAAACCCTGCTGTTCGGCGCCGGCGACCTGCGCCAGATGCTGGGCCTCGGCGGCGCCGTGCCGTTCGCCGCCGAAAGCTTCGTGCTGATCGAAGCCAGCATCACCGCCTTCAATGCGCTGGCGGTCGGCCTCATCGTCCGTCTGCTGTGCGCGCGGCTGGCCCAGGCCTATGTCGTCGTGCCACTCTTTCTGCTGCTCGGCCTGATCGTTCGCACGCTGGCCACGGCGATCCTGGTCGGCCCGGGCGATGCCTTCACCTGGCTGACCCCGGGCGCCCGGATGGGTCTGCTACTGTCCGGTGGCGCACTCGCTGTCGCCATCGCGCTACCGGCCACTGCCCGCCTGATGCTGGCGGCCCTGGCCCTGATGGCCGGCGCCATCCTGGTCAACCTGGCGCCGCCCAACCCGTACTCCGCCGCCGCGCTGGCCGTCTGGCGGCAGGGACACTTCCTCAACTTCAACGGCCTGACCCGCTGGGTGGCGACCTTATGGCCCTTCCTGACCCTGCCGTTCCTGCTCCTCAGCAGCCGCCGCCAGTAAGCTGGCACGCGCTGTCGCCGGAAGCCGCTGCGGCGCACCTTGAGGTCAGCAGCGGCGCCGGCCTGAGCGATGCGCAGGCCGCCGAACGCCTCATCGCGCACGGCCCCAACCGGCTCACCGAGCGCCCCGGCAAGCCTGCCTGGCGGCGCTTCGCCGAGCAGTTGAAGCAACCGCTGGTACTCGTCCTGATCGCTGCCGGCTGCATCACCGCCGGGCTGGGCGAATGGGTGGACGCCAGCGTCATTCTCGGCGTCGTGCTGGTCAACGCCGGCATCGGCTACTGGCAGGAAGCGCGTGCCGAAGGCGCGCTGGCGGCGCTTGCCAGGAGCGTGGCGATGCCGGTCACGGTGCGCCGCGCCGGCCATCGGTGTCGGCTCGCCGCGCACGAACTGGTGCCGGGCGACATCGTGCTGCTGGCCGCCGGCGACCGCCTGCCGGCCGACCTGCGCCTGCTGCACGGCAAGGAGCTGCACACCGACGATTCGCTGCTCACCGGCGAATCGCTGCCGGTCGCCAAGCACACGGCGGCCTTGCCCGCCGACACGCCGCTCGCCGAGCGCAGCAACATGGCCTGGGCCGGCACCACGGTGGTGGCCGGGCAGGGCACCGGGCTGGTCACCGCTACCGGCGACGCCACCGAAACCGGGCGCATCGCCGACCTGATGGCCGCCGCGCCCGATCTGGTGACGCCGCTGACGCGCAAGATGGCGCGTTTCTCGATCTGGCTGCTGTGGGCGATCGGCGGGCTGGCGCTGCTCACTTTCGGCATCGGCCTGGCACGCGGCGAAACGGCCTTCGAGATGTTCATGGCCGCCGTTGCGCTGGCCGTCGGCGCCATTCCGGAAGGGCTGCCGGCGGCCGTCACCGTCACGCTCGCCATCGGCGTCGCGCGCATGGCGCGGCGGCGCGCCATCGTCCGCCACCTGCCGGCGGTCGAAACGCTGGGCAGCACCACCGTCATCTGTTCCGACAAGACCGGCACGCTAACCGAAAACGCGATGACCGTCCGCGCCGTCGTCGCTGGCGACCACTTGTTCGCCGTTGACGGCCACGGCTACCAGCCGGAAGGCCGCATCGACATCGACGGTCAGCCGGCCGCCATCGACGGTGCGCTGCGCGAATGCCTGCTCGCCGGTGCCTTGTGCAACGACGCCAGTCTGCGCCACGAAGGCGGGCACTGGAAAATCACCGGCGACCCGACCGAAGCGNCATTGCTGGTCGCCGCAAGAAAGGGCGGGCTGGACGAACACACGCTGAACGCCCTGTATCCGCGCCGCGACGAACTGCCTTTCGATGCCGGCCGGCAGTTCATGGCCACCGCCCACGGCGGCGAGGGAGCCGGCGTCATCTACGTCAAGGGCGCCCTTGAACGCCTGCTGCCGCTGTGCATCAACCAGCTCGCCGCCAATGGCGCAACGGCCCCGGTCGATNCCGCCGCCGTCGAGGCCCAAGCGCAGGAACTGGCCGGGCAGGGAATGCGCGTGCTGCTGCTGGCGCGTTCGGTTTCGGCCCCAAATTCGGGGTTGACCGCAACAGGCATCGAAAACCTGACGCTGCTCGGCCTGGTCGGCATGATCGACCCGCCGCGCAAGGCGGTGATCGCCGCCATCCGCAACTGCCACTCGGCCGGCATCCGGGTCAAGATGATTACCGGCGACCACGCCGTGACGGCGCTCGCCATCGCCCGCCAGATCGGCCTGCCCGGCCAGCAGGCAATGACCGGCCGCGATCTGGCGGCGCTCGACGACNTGGGCTCGGCGGCGGCCCACGAAATCGACGTTTTCGCCCGCGTCGAGCCCGAACAGAAGCTGCGCCTGGTGCGCCNNCTGCAAGCGCGCGGCGAAGTCGTGGCGATGACCGGCGACGGCGTCAACGACGCCCCGGCCCTGAAGCAGGCCGACATCGGCATCGCGATGGGGCAGGGTGGCACCGAGGTGGCCAAGGAAGCGGCGGCGATGGTGCTCACCGACGACAACTTCGCCAGCATCGAGGCGGCGGTGGAAGAAGGGCGCGGCGTCTGGGACAACCTCGTCAAGTTCATCACCTGGACGCTGCCGACCAACTTCGGCGAAGGGCTGGTCATCGTCGCCGCCATCGTTTTCGGCGCCACGCTGCCGATCACCGCTGCAAATCCTCTGATCAACATGACCACCGCCGTGCTGCTCGGCCTGACGCTGGCCTTCGAGCCGATCGAGCGCGGCATCATGGCCCGCCCGCCGCGCCGGCTGAACACGCCGGTACTCGACGGCGCGCTGATCCGCCGCATCCTGCTGGTCTCCGTGCTGCTGCTCGGCGGCGCCTTCGGTCTCTTCCTGCGGGCGCTCGATCAGGGGCAAACGCTGGCCGAAGCGCGGACGGTTGCCGTCAACGTCTTCGTAATGACCGAAATGCTCTACCTCTTCAACTGCCGCTCGCTGACGCGCAGCTTCTGGAGTCTCNGAGTCTTTTCCAACCGCTGGGTGTGGGGCGGGCTGGCGGCGATGGCCGTCCTGCAACTCCTGCTCACCTACTGGCCGCCGCTCAACGTCCTTCCAGACGGCCCCATCGGTNATCATGGCTGGGGAGAAATTGTCGGCTTTGCCTGGCTATGTTCGGTGGTGGTTGGGTTGGAGAAATGTGGACGGGGTTTCACGTGAAACGTGGGGTTAGTGTTTCTGAAGCGCCGTTTTCCGCCGTTGACCGGCGGGCGTACTTTCTTTGCTTCGCCAAAAGAAAGTAGCCAAAAAAAGGCGACCCGGGCTACGCGGTCGGCTCCGCCGACTCCCTGCGCTACTCGAAGCGCCGGGCGGCTGCGGAACTCGGGGCTACGCCCTCAGACAGTCCTCGCCGACTTCCCCGGCCCTTCTCCGTTGCTCGGCGCTCTACACGGGGACCCGAAAAGCGTCTCGGCACAACCGCACTGCCTAAAATTACCTGTTGCGGTCGACCCCGAAAAAGGGCAAAACCAAATGGCGACTTCGCTTCAGCCCCCGCCGTTTTTCCGGGCCCTTGGGAGGTGCCGAGCAACGCAGGGTTGTTGGGGCTTTCGGCTGGCGTTGTCTGAGCCGAAGGCGAGTTTAGCCAGCCGCCCAACTGCCCGAGTAGCGCAGGAACCGGCGCAGCCGGCACCGACCCAGGGTCGCCTTCTTCTTGGCTACTTTTTCTTGGCGACGCAAGAAAAGTACGCCCCGCGTCAGGCGCGGAAAACAGCGCTTAACCAAACACCGGCAACGCCAAAAACACCTTGATCACAATCGCATTCGCGATATCGATAAANAACGCCCCCACCATCGGCACGACCAGAAACGCCAGCGGCGAGGTGCCGAAGCGGTCGGTGACGGCCTGCATGTTGGCGATGGCGGTGGGNGTGGCGCCGAGGCCGAAGCCGCAGTGGCCGGCGGCGATCACGGCAGCGTCGTAATTGCGGCCGAGCACGGGGAAGGTCACGAAAATGGCGTAGCAGACCATCAACAGCGCTTGCCCGAAGAGCAGGCCGATCAGCGGCAGGGCNAGAGCCGAGAGTTCCCACAGGCGCAGGGTCATCAGGGCCATCGCCAGGAAGAGGGCGAGCGAGACGTTGCCGAGTACGGAAACGGCGCGTTCGAATACCGAATACCAGCCGAGCGCGGCCAGACCGTTGCGCAGGATGACGCCGATGAACAGCACGCAGACGAAGGCGGGCAGGGCGAGCAGGCTGCCCGCCAATGCACGCGACATTGCTTGGCCGGCGAGCAGGCAGATGGAGATCAACGCCAGCGTCTCGATCAAGGCGGGCGCGGTGATGAGGCGCACTTCGTGCGGCTTTTCAAAGGTGTTTTCCGGCGGCGCATCCTTGGCGCCGCCATGCACTGTCACGCGGCGCAGCAGGAACTTCGCCACCGGGCCACCGAGCACGCCGCCCAGCACGAGGCCGAAGGTGGCGCAAGCCAGGGCAATTTCGGTGGCGGCGACGACACCGTGTTGTTCCGAGAACACCTTACCCCAGGCCACGCCGGTCCCATGTCCGCCGGAGAGCGAGATCGACCCCGCCAGCAGGCCGAAAAGNGGCGACTGCCCCAAGCCCAGCGCCAGCAGCAGGCCGACCACGTTTTGCAGCATGAGAAAGCCGAGCACCACGCCGAGAAAGACCAGCAGCGGCCGCCCGCCCTTGCGCAGGCTGGCCAGATCGGCATTCAGACCGATGCAGGCGAAGAAGGTAAGCATCAGCGGCGCGCTCAGGCTGGTATCGAATTTCACCTGAAGTCCNAGGCCGGTGCGCAGCGCCAGCAACAGCAGCGCCACCAGCAGCCCNCCGGCCACCGGCTCGGGGATGGTGTAGGCGGCCAGCCAGCGCACGCGCGTCACCAGCAGTTGTCCAAGCAGCAGCACCGCGGAAGCGGCAACCAGAGTTCCATAAACGTCGAGTTCGAGCATGATCGCGGCAGACAAATTAGGCTGGGGGCATTTTCGCCCGTTTCATCGAGGACGGGAACTATAATTCCTGACCCCAAGGAGGAAAGATGAGCTACTTCAAACATCATGTCTTTTTCTGCTGCAACCAGCGCGCACCGGGCGAGACCTGCTGCAACGCGCTCGGCGCCAGCGAATTGCAGACTTACGCCAAGGACCGTATCGCCCAGCTCAAGATGAAGGGTGCGGGCAAGGTACGGATCAACAAGGCTGGCTGTCTGGATCGCTGCGATCAAGGGCCGGTGATGGTCATCTACCCCGAAGCCGTCTGGTACACGTCGACAAGGACGACGTGGAAATCATCCAGGAACACCTGGTCAATGGCCGCGTCGTGGAGCGCCTGAAAATATGAAAGTTGCCGAAGAAAAATCCTGATCGACGGCCCGGTGGGCAAAATCGAGGTCATCATGGAACGGCCGGATGCCCCCAAGGGCATCGCACTGATCGCCCACCCGCATCCGCTGGGCGGCGGTGCCAACACCAACAAGGTCGCCTACACGCTGGCCAAAACCTTCACCAACCTCGGCTATGCCGCTTTCCGCCCCAACTTCCGGGCGTCGGCGGGACCGAAGGCGTGCATGACGAAGGCCGGGGCGAAACCGACGACCTGCTGGCCGTGCTCGAAGACGCCAAGTGCCGTTGCGGCAACATCCCCGTGGCGCTTGCCGGCTTCTCCTTCGGCGCCTACTGCCAGACGCGCGTCGCCAAGCGCCTGGCCGAAGCCGGCCACCCGGCGCAGCGTCTGGTGCTGGTCGGCACCGCCGCCGGTTTTGTCGAAGGCACCCGCCAGTACGACACCGAGGCCGTGCCGCACGACACCATCGTCATCCACGGCTCCAAGGATGAAACCGTGCCACTCGACAACGTCTTCGACTGGGCGCTGCCGCTCGATCTGCCGGTCGTTGTCGTGCCCGGCGCCGACCATTTCTTCCATCGCCGGCTGCACGTCATCCGCGACATCATCACCCGCGCATGGCGGCACTAGACGTTCAGGATCTGCGCAAGACCTACGGCGGCACGGAAGTGGTCGCCGGGCTCTCGTTCGCCGTCGAGCCGGGCGCTNGCTTCGGTTTGCTCGGCCCCAACGGCGCCGGCAAGACGACCACGCTGCGCCTCTGCCTTGGCCTGACCGCGCCCGACAGCGGCGCCGTCAGCCTCAACGGCTGCGCGATCCCGGCCGATGCGCAGCAGGCGAGGGCGCGGGTCGGCGTTGTGCCGCAGTTCGACAACCTCGATCCCGATTTCACCTGCGCGGAAAACCTGCTCGTCTTCGGCCGCTACTTCGGCATGAAGGACGCCGACATCCGCGCGCGCATTCCCGAATTGCTCGAATTCGCCAGCCTGAGCAGCAAGGCCGACGCCAAGATTTCCAGCCTGTCCGGCGGCATGAAACGGCGCCTGACGCTGGCCCGCGCGCTGGTCAACGATCCCGACATCGTCTTCCTCGACGAGCCGACCACCGGCCTCGACCCGCAGGCCCGCCACCTGATCTGGGATCGCCTCAAGCAGCTCAAGTCGGCCGGCAAGACGCTGATCCTGACCACGCACTTCATGGACGAGGCCGAGCGCCTGTGCGACACGCTGATCGTCATCGACCACGGCCGCAAGATCGCCGAAGGCAGCCCGCGCCAGCTGATCGCCGAGCACATCGAACCGCAGGTCGTCGAAGCCTACGACGAAGCCGGCGGCGACCTGCCGGCCTTTGTCGACGCGCATCGCCCGCTGGCCGGGCGCGTCGAAACCAGCGGCGAAACCGCCTTCTTCTATTGCAGCGACCCGCGCCCGCTGCTCGCCCGGCTGGCCGAAGCACCGGGGCTGCGCTACGTGCATCGCGCCTCGAATCTCGAAGACGTGTTCATCAAGCTCACCGGACGCGAACTGCGCGATTGAACGATTTGAAATTTGCCGATTTTGGCCGTCGACCGCAACCAACGACTCGCCATGGCAATGGTCTAGAATGAACGACACAGCACCCCAACCCGACACCTACGGAGGCCCGCCATGCAAACCCTTTCACCCGTCGTTCCCGCAGCGTACGCTGACTCTCGCCCTGGCCGCACTGGCGCTGCCGGCCGCCGCGGCGCCCACCGTCTATGAAATGCGCCTGATGACCTATGCCGGCATGGGCGCTTACGGCATGGGCGGCATCATGANNGCATTGATGGGCGGTGGCGGCAGCAGCATCAACCGCAACATGGATCTGCGCCTGACTTCGCCTGGCGACCTGCCGGCCAGCTATCAGGCCGCGCACACGGTACCGGACGCGATGCGCATCGGCCCGCAACTGCCGCTGCAGGGCGAACGCCGCAGCGGCGGCAGCGCTCCCGATGGCGAACCGGACGGCCGCCTGATCATTTACTGGGGTTGTTCGCCAACCGTGNCAAAAGGCCAGCCGGAGATCATCGATTTCCGCACCATGGCCAGCAAACTGCCGCCCGAACTGCAGGCCATGGCCCGCCAGAGCCGCAGCCAGGGCAAGGCGCCGCGCGATGCCACGCTGCCGCCGCGCAGCATCGGCTGGCCGGCGGGCGACCCCAATTTCCGGGGCATCCCTGAGGGCGCCTCGGCGGTCGGCGAGCATGTCGTCAAGGCCAATTTCATGGCCGAGGACATCCGCCTGCCGCTGACCCCGGCCCTCGATTTTCTCGAACCGATGGGCCTCAAGGCCCAGGCGAGCGACCTCAAGGCAGCCATCCCGCTCACCTGGAACGCGCTGACGCGTGCCCGCGGCTACGACCTGCAGGCGGTTTCCGCCGGCAACGACAAGGACATCGTGATGTGGCTGGCGGCACGCAACAAGAGCCCGATGCTGCCGGCCAGCCAGCGCGACTGCACGATCCCCGAAGGCATTTTCGCCAAGGGCGAGATGGCGATGCTGACCGGCATCGCGCACGGCCCGGTGCAGGGCTTTTCCTACCCGCCGCAGAAACCGGGCGAGAAGAAGCCGCTGATCTGGACGGCGACGGTCAACGTCAGTTCCTACGACAGCGTGATGCTCGGCATGGAAATGGCCGCTGCCGGCGCCGCGCAGGACGCCGCGACACCCGGCGTCGGCACCTTGCTCAAGNGCCTGTTCGGACGATAAGACTGCTGGCGGCATGCGGGTTCAGGCAAACGCGGAATCGACGGCGGCAGCGAAATCGGCGCTCACCAACGCCGGGCGAATCGCGGGGTTTCGNTCGTCGCCCGGGCGGAATTTGCCGGTGCGCACCAGGATGCCGGCGATCCCCGCATCCTGCGCGCCACCGATGTCGTCCGTGAGATCGTCGCCGATCAGCACCGCCGCGTCGGCGGCAACGCCAAGCTCGGCCAGGGCTGCGGCAAANAATGCAGGCGCCGGTTTGCCGGTGATTTCGGCAGTCACGCCGGCCGAATATTCCAGTCCGGCGACAAAAGCGCCCATATCCATCGACATCCCGTCGGTTTCCATGAAATAGCGGTTGCGCGCCATCGCGACCAGCGGCACGCCCTCCATCAGCAATCGGAAAGCGTGGTTTAGGCCGGCGTAGGTGAAATGTTCGCCCATGTCGCCCAGCACCACGACATCCGGGTCGGGTTCGCTGGCGCCCATTTCCTCGGCGATGTTGGGATGCACCAGCCAGTGCGGTCGCAGCCCGCGCGCACGGACCAGGGTACGGGCGGCGAGGGCGGCGGTCTGGATCTCGCTGGCGGCCAGCGCGAAACCCATGCGGCACAGCTTGGCANNCGCACGCGGCGTACGCGTCGTGTTGGTCAGGAAGCGCAGCGCCAGGCCGCTGGCGCGCAATTTAGCCAGCGCCGCAACGGCACCGGGCAGGGCATCGTCGCCGGTATGCAGCACGCCGGCCAGATCGATCAGCACGGCTTTCGGATTTGTCGGCAAATGCATGATTTCCTCCGTTCGGCTTCCCTGCGCATCATAAAGGCTGACCATCGCCGACGCGAAAAGTTTGCCGTGCGGCGCGGTAGAATGAGCCATTCCGCCTTTCCGGCCCGCACCATGTCCGCTTCCCGCTCGCCGTTGCCGGCTGGTTTCCCGTCTGGCAACGCAACTTCCTCGTCTGGCGCAAGCTGGCGCTGCCGTCCATCCTCGGCAACCTGGCCGATCCGCTGATCTACATGCTCGGCCTCGGCTACGGGCTGGGCGCCATGCTGCCGGAAATCAACGGCACCTCCTACGTCGCCTTCCTCGCCGCCGGTACCGTTTGCGCCTCGACGATGAACGCCGCCACCTTCGAGGCGCTGTATTCCGCCTTTTCGCGCATGCACGTGCAANAANCCTGGGACGCCATCCTCAACACGCCGCTCGGGCTGGCCGACGTGGTGGCCGGGGAATTGTTCTGGGCGGCGACCAAATCGCTGTTCTCCGGCGCCGCCATCCTCGTCGTCGTCGCCGTGCTCGGCCTCACGCACGGGCCGCTGGCGCTGTGGGCGCTGCCGGCCATCGTGCTCACCGGGCTGGCTTTTGCCGCGCTCGGCCTGATCTGGAACGCGCTGGCGCCGTCCTACGACTTCTTCATGTACTACTTCACGCTGTTCATCACGCCGATGACGCTGATCTCCGGCGTTTTCTTCCCGACCGACCAGTTGCCCGGCTGGCTCGCAACCGTCGGCGGCTGGCTGCCGCTGGCGCAAGGCGTGGCGCTGGTACGCCCGCTGCTCGCCGGGCAGGTGCCGCCGAATGCCCTGATCCACATCATGGTGCTGCTGGCCACGGCGGGCGTAGCCTTCGTCATCGCCCTGCGCCTGACGCGCCGCCGGCTCCTCAAGTAAAATCCGCCGATGACCCAAACCCTGCTCATCATCACCAACTGCCCCAACGAAGAAATCGCCAACAACGTCGCGCTCGCTGTCATCGAGGCGAAACTGGCGGTCTGCGTCAATATCCTGCCGCGC
This sequence comes from Dechloromonas sp., assembly GCA_013363835.1. Lineage (GTDB taxonomy): Bacteria > Pseudomonadota > Gammaproteobacteria > Burkholderiales > Rhodocyclaceae > Azonexus. The sequence goes on along the minus strand of CP054864.1, from coordinate 2,977,148 downwards.
GTCCAGTCGCTTTATCACTGGCAGGGCAAGGTCGAATCGACCTCGGAAATCCCGCTTTTCATCAAGTCGACCGCAGCCAACTACGCGGCGCTCGAAAAGGCCATCCGCGAACGTCACCCTTACAAGGTGCCGGAAATCATCGCCTTGCCGGTCACGCACGGTCTGCCGGAATACTTGAACTGGGTGGTCGCGGAGACGCTCCAACAGACATGATGCGCGCGCTGCTCTTCCTTCTTGCCTTCCTGGCGACGCTCGTCCATGCCGAGGAATTCCTCGACCCGGCCGTCGCCTTCAAGCCGAGCGCCCGCGCGCTGGACGGGCAGACCGTCGAAATCGCCTTCGACATCGCCAAGGGCTACTACCTGTACCGCGACAAGTTCCGCTTCGCCGTCGACGGCGACAGCGCGACGCTCGGCACCNCGGTTTTCCCCAGGNGCAAGGAACACAACGACGAAAATTTCGGCAAGGTCGAGGTGTTCTACAAGAACGTCGCCATCCGCCTGCCGGTCGAGCGCAATGCCTCGNGCGAACTGCCGCTGACGCTGAAAGTCACCTCGCAGGGCTGCGCCGACGCCGGCGTCTGCTATCCGCCGCAAATGCAGACCGTGACCGTGACATTGCCCGACCCGGCCAGCGCGCCCGTCTCGGCGGCACCAGTTGCGGTCGACGCCGACGAAAGCGGCAAAATCGCCAGCACCCTGCGCCATGCCGGGTTCTGGGCCAATCTCGCCTTCTTCTTCATTGCCGGCCTCGGGCTGTCGCTGACGCCCTGCGTGCTGCCGATGATCCCCATCCTCTCCGGCATCATCGCCGGTCAGNGGCACAAGGCTTCGCATGCGCGCGGCTTCGCGCTGTCGCTCGCCTACGTGCTGGGCATGGCCGTCACCTACGCGGCAGCGGGCGTCGCCGCCGGCATGACCGGCACGCTGCTCTCGGCGGCCTTGCAGAATGTCTGGGTGCTCGGTGCTNTTGCGCTGGTTTTCGTCGTGCTGTCGTTCTCGATGTTCGGCTTCTACGAACTCCAGTTGCCCACCGCGCTGCAAAGCAAGCTGTCCGAAGAATCCGGCCATCTGCAAGGTGGGCGCGGCATCGGCGTGTTCCTGATGGGCGCCTTGTCGGCGCTGATCGTCGGCCCGTGCGTCGCCGCGCCGCTGGCGGGTGCGCTGCTCTACATCGGCCAGACCGGCGATGCCGTGCTCGGCGGCAGCGCGCTGTTCGTCATGGCGCTGGGCATGGGCGTGCCGCTGATCGCCGTCGGCACCGCGNGCGGTTCGCTGTTGCCGAAGACCGGGCCGTGGATGGAAGGAGTCAAGAAGGGTTTCGGCGTGCTCCTGCTGGCGACCGCCGTCTGGCTGATTTCACCGGTGGTACCGCCGGTCGTGCCGATGCTCGCCTGGTCGGCGCTGCTCATCGTGCCCGCGATCTTCCTGCACGCGCTCGACCCGCTGCCGCCGCATGCCAAGGGCTGGCAACGTTTCTGGAAGGGCATCGGCATCGTCATGCTGCTGACCGGCGCCGCGCTGCTGGTTGGCGCGCTGGCCGGCAACCGCGACCCGCTGCAACCGCTGGCCGGCCTGCGCGGCACGGCGGTGGCGGCGACTGCCGACAAGCCGGTGTTCGAGACGGTACGCTCCCGGNCGGAACTCGACGCCCGCCTGGCCGCCGCCGACCGCCCGGTGATGCTCGATTTCTACGCGGACTGGTGCGTGTCGTGCAAGGAAATGGAGAAATTCACCTTCAGCGACCCGGCGGTGCGCGAGCGCCTCGCCGGTTTCATCCTGCTCAAGGCCGATGTCACGGAGAACACGGTCGACGACAAGGCCTTGCTCGCTCGCTTTGGCCTCTACGGCCCGCCCGGCATCATCTTCTTCGCGCCCGGCGGCAAGGAAATCGCCGGTCTGCGCGTGGTCGGCTTCCAGGAAGCCGAGCCATTTCTCAAGCAACTGGCACGGGCTGCCGGCTGACGGTCCGCAACGACGGAAANGCGAACACCAGCCCNAGCGCCAGCACATCGAGAAAGACATGCTGGCGAATGGCCAGGGTCGACCAGACGATGGCCCAGCACAGCAGCCAGCTTGAGGCGGCAAAGGCCGGCGGTGCGCCGATGCTTCTGAGCTGATAAGCCAGCCAGACCGCAGAAAAGACGGCTGTCGCCACATGCAGGGAAGGGCAGGCGTTGCCCGCGAGATCGATCCCCTTGATGAGGGCGATGCCCGCATTGCCGGCCCAGTCGACATCGGCATGCGGCACGGCGGTCGGCCACAGCCAGAAGATCGCCAGGCCGGAAAGGCAGAGCGCACTGATGCCNGCAGGCGTGACGATCAACTGACGCATGTCGGCGAGGAATGCGGGCGGCACCGAGACATAGAACCACAGCGCGGCATAAAAGCCGAAGGCCGACGGCGTCACCGGAATCCAACGATCCACTACCGTCAGCGGCATCACCGTCACCTCGCCGTTCGGATGTTGCAGGACGCTGAAATAGGCCCAGAAGAAAAGCATCATGAAAACGATCGTTCCGCCGGCCTTCAACTGCCAGAGGGTCGTGAAGCGCCCNGAGGCCTGCCGTTGCCACGACAATGCCTCACCCGACGGTAGCAGGGCTGGCGGAGACGAAGAAATCGGCATCGATTCAGGCGGAAATCAGGGCAAACATTGCGTCATCCTACCCCACGGCTGTCTGAAAACCGTGTATTTCGGATAAAATTCATGGTCTTATGGATTCCCTGACCTTGATTCGCGAGTTTCTCGACAGCCGCCTCGGCGTTTCGCCCGACAAGGTGGTCCCCGAAGCCACGCTGGCTGCGCTCGGCGTCGACTCGCTGATGATGCTCGAACTGGTATTCGAGTTCGAGGATCGCTTGGCATCACGCTGCCAAAGACCTGAAGAGCCCAAAACCGTCGGCGACATGGTGGCGCTGATGGAACGCTTGCGCAGCGAAAAGCTGACGCCATGACCGGGCGTCGCGTCGCAATCACCGGCCTTGGTCTGGTCAGCNCCTACGGCGGCGACCTCGCGGACTTCCATGCGCGCCTGCTCGCGNGCGAATCGGCCATCCGCCTGCTGCGCACCGGCGACCAGCCACGACCGCTGAACATGCCCTTCGCCGGCTGTCCCGGTTTCGATGCCGAAGCTGCCCTTGGCCGTCCGCTCGCCGGCATGCTCGACCGCTTCGCCCAGCTTGGCATGGCAGCCGCCTTCGCCGCCTGGGACGACGCCGGCCTGCCGCGCACGCCGCAAGCAAACGAGCGCGAGCGCTGGGGCGTCGCCTGGGGTACAGCGCTGGGCGGTACGATGGCCTACGAANAAGGCTACCGCGACATTTGGNCAAAGGGGCAGCAACGCCTGTCGCCCNTGTCGGTCGTACTCGGCATGAACAACGCGGCCAACGCCCAGATTTCCATCCAGCTTGGCCTGGGCGGCGTCAGCATGAGCCACACCGTGGCCTGCGCCTCGTCGTCAATCGCCATCGGCGAAGCCTTCCGCCGCGTGCGCAGCGGTGAAACGCCGATCATGCTGGCCGGCGGCTCGGACACGCCGCAGGCCTATGGCGTCGCCCGCGCCTGGGAAGCCCTGCGCGTGCTGGCCAGCGCCGACGAAGCGGGTGCGCCCGCCAGCTGCCGGCCCTTCGCGCAGGATCGCGGCGGGCTGGTGCTGGGCGAGGGCGGGGCGGCGCTGGTGCTCGAAGACTGGGAACACGCAGTCGCCCGGGGTGCCTTCATCCACGGCGAACTGGTCGGCTACGGCACGACCTGCGACCACAGCCATCTGGTACGCCCATCCGCCGCCGGGCAGGTGCGCGCACTCGCCGCCACCCTGGAAGACGCCCGGCTGACGCCCGCCGACATCGATTACGTCAACGCCCATGGCACCGCTACGCCGGAAGGCGATCCGGTCGAGATCGACGCCCTGCGAACGATTTTCGGCAAGCGGGCCGAACGGCTGGCGGTCAGTGCCACCAAGTCGCTGCACGGCCATCTGCTGGGCGCCGCCGGTGCGCTGGAAGCGATCGTCACCGTCCTTGCCCTGCGCGATGGCGCCATCGCGCCGACCGCCCACCTCAAGGAACTCGACCCGGCCTGCGCCGTCGATCACGTCACCGAAGCGCGCCGCAACCAATCCCTGCGTGCCGCGTTAACCAGTTCATTCGCCTTCGGCGGCAGCAACGCGGTACTCGCGTTCCGCGCCGTTGCCGACCAACCCTGACGGATCATCCAAATGTCTGCCACCCTCCCCGGAAGCCGTGACCGCGCTCCTGCCCGAAATCGCCGAGCTGGTCGTCAGCGCGCTCAATCTGGAAATCGCCATGCGGCGACATCGACCCGACGCGCCGCTGTTCGGCGAAGGCCTCGGCCTCGACTCCATCGACATCCTCGAGCTGGCGCTGGTCATTTCCAAGCGCTACGGCTTCCAGCTGCGTTCCGACAACGAGGACAACATCCGCATCTTCTCCTCGCTGCGTGCCCTCGCGGCCCACATCGCGGCGCAAAGGACGAAATGAGCGCCAGCGGTGCCTCCCCCTGTTGCGCGGCACCGCCATCGGCGGCCTGGCCGTGGCCTGGGCGATCTTCGCCCATCGCAACAGCGTCGGCGGCACCTCCGATCTCTCCACCGCGCTGGCTGCGACGCCCATCGTCATCGTCACCGCGATCCTTCTAAAACGCCTCGGCAAGCCGCTTNTGATCGCCGCGNGCGCGCTGGCAGCGCTCGCCCTGCTGGCCTGGGTCTGGCCGCAACTGCGCGAGAACGGCGCGCTGCTGCATTTCGTCGAACACGTCGGCACCAACCTGGCCTTCGCCGTCGTCTTCGGCCGTACGCTGGCCGCCGGCCACGAGCCGCTGATTACCCAGCTCGCGCGCTTTGCCCATCCCGAAGGCCTGTCGCCGATCAAGCTCCGCTATACGCGGCAGGTCACGGTGGCGTGGACCGGCTTCTTCGTCGCCACCGCCGCCGTATCCACCGGCCTCTTCCTGCTGGCGCCGCCTGCCGTGTGGTCGGTGTTCGCCNATTTCCTGACCCTGCCGCTGATCCTGCTGATGTTCGCCGCCGAGCATCTGTGCCGCTATCTTCTCCTGCCGTCCTTCGAGCGCGGCAGCATCGCCGACACGATTCGCGCCTTCCGCGCCGGCAAACAGCGCCAGGCGCCAGCGTCGGACAAGCAATGACGCGGGTGCCGCTGCTCGGGCACGCCAGCCTCGACGACACCTTCGCCTGGCGGCCGGACGGCCCGGTCACGGTGCGCCGCTTTCTCGCCGAGGCGACGGCGCTCGCCGACCGCCTGCCGCCCGGTCGCCATCTGCTCAACGTCTGCCAGGATCGCTACCGTTTCGCGGTCGGTCTCGCCGCCAGCCTGTTGAGCGGCCGCATCAGCCTGCAACCATCCTCGCATTCACCGGAAACCCTGCGCCAGATTCACGCCGAATGCCCGGATGTCGTCTGCCTGTGCGACAGCGATTTCAACAGCCTCGATCTGCCGCGATTCGATTTTCCCGAGCCTGTTGCGGTCGACCCCGAAAAAGTGGCAAAAATCGCGGACATCCCCGCCGATCGGATTGCGATACAGGTCNACACCTCCGGTTCCACCGGCCGGCCGCTGCCCTATCGCAAGTCGTGGGGCGCGCTGGTGCGCAACGCCCGTGCCGAAGCCCGGCGCCTCGGCGCCGCCGGCCACGCCATCGTCGGCACCGTGCCCGCGCAGCATATGTACGGCTTCGAATCGACCGTGCTGCTGGCCATGCACGGCAACGCGCCATTCTGGTCGGGCAAGCCCTTCTATCCGCAGGATGTCGCCGCCGCGCTGGCCGCCGTACCAAGGCCACGCCTGCTGGTGACGACGCCGTTCCACCTCGCCGCGCTGCTCGAAGCCAACCTCGAACTGCCGGCGGCCGACCTCCTGCTGTCGGCCACCGCGCCGCTTTCCGACAAACTGGCGGCCGCCGCCGAAGCGCGTTTCGCGGCGCCGCTGCTGGAAATCTACGGTTGCACCGAAACCGGCCAGATCGCCAGCCGGCGCACCACCGCCGGCCCTGCCTGGCAACTGTTCGACGACATCCGGCTGGAACAGGAAGCCGGACGCACCGTCGCGCNNGGCGGCCACGTCGAGCGCCGCGAAGCCTTGTCGGATCGCCTCGAACTGCTCGCCGACGGCACTTTCCTGCTGCATGGCCGCGACGCCGATCTGGTCAATATCGCCGGCAAACGCACCTCGCTGGCCTATCTCAACCACCAGCTAGCCGCCATCGACGGCGTGCATGACGCCGCCTTCTACCTGCCGGACGCGGCAGACGCCGATGCCATCACGCGCCTTTGCGCCTTCGCCGTGGCCCCGGGGCTGGATGCCAGAACCTTGCTGCAAGCCTTGCGCCAGCGCCTCGATCCGGTTTTCCTGCCCCGGCCGCTGGTGCTGCTCGACGCGCTGCCGCGCAATAGCACCGGCAAGCTGCCGCGCGAACAATTGCAGGCGCTTTACGTCGCCCGGGTCGGCCATGCTGCCGGCCGCTGAATTCACCTGGACGGTGCCCGCCGACCATCCCGCCTTCGCCGGCCATTTTCCCGGCCGCCCGATCGTACCGGGCGTCGTCCTGATCGACCGCGTCCTCCTTTCGCCGGGCAATTGCCGGGTCTTGCCGATGCCCGCTGGCAGATCGGCAACGCCAAGTTCTACAGCCCGGTCGGGCCGGGCGAGGTGCTCACCTTCGGCTTGCAGGGCAGGGCAGGCGGCGCACTGGCCTTTACCGTGCACTCGGGCGGCCGTGACGTCGCATCCGGCAGCCTGGCGCCGGCCACGCCATGACCCAGGAAGCGACACCCAACAACGCACGCAACGACTGGTTGCGCCAGCAGGAAAAGAGCAACCTCGCCATCCTGAAACTGATGGTGTGGATCTCGCTGACCTTCGGCCGCCGCGCCGGCCGCGTCGTGCTCTACGGCATTGCCGCCTACTACGTGCTGTTCGCGCCGCGCGCCCGGCGTTACAGCCGCGCCTACCTGAACCGGGCGCTCTGGCGCTGGTCCGGCTGGGCGGACGGCTTCCGGCACGTCCTCTCTTTTGCCAGCACCATCCACGACCGCATTTACCTCCTCAACGACCGTTTCGACTTGTTCGACATCGAAATTACCGGTGCCGAGTCGCTGCACGCGGCACTGGCCAAACAACCCGGCGCCTTGCTGATCGGCGCCCATCTCGGCAGCTTCGAAGTCCTGCGCGCCGTCGGTCGCGGCCAGGCCGGGCTCAAGGTAGCGATGCTGATGTACGAGGAAAACGCGCGCAAGATCAACGCCACGCTGGCGGCGATCAACCCGGCGGCGAACGAGGACATCATTCCCNTCGGCCGCCTCGATTCCCTGCTGCAAGCCAGCGAAAAGCTTGCGCAGGGCTACCTCGTCGGCATGCTGGCCGACCGGNGGTTGGGCGACGATGCCACGGTCGACTGCGAATTTCTCGGCAAAATGGCGGCATTTCCGCTCGGCCCCTTCCGCACTGCCGCCATGTTGCGCCGTCCTGTATTCTTCATGACCGGCCTCTACCTCGGCGGCAACCGCTACCGCATCCATTTCGAGCCGCTCGCCGATTTCACCGCGACGCCGCGCGACGAACGCGATGCCGCCATCCGCTCGGCCATGCAGGCCTACGCCGACCGCCTGACGCATTACTGCCGCATCGCCNCCTACAACTGGTTCAATNTTTTCGATTTCTGGCAGGAAACCCATGAAGCGCCTGTTCGCCATCGTCGTACTGCTCGCTCGCGCTGCCGGCACGCGCTGCCTTCGACCTCGGCCACCTGATGGATGACCTTGCCCGCCACCGGGGCGGCACCGCCAGGTTCGTCGAGAAGAAATACATCGCGCTGCTAGACAAGCCCGTCGTCTCCAGCGGCGAACTCAGCTACACCGCGCCCGACCGGCTGGAGAAGCGTACCGTGACGCCCAAGCCGGAAACCCTGATCCTCGATCGCGACCGCCTGAGCATCGAACGCGAGAAGCAGAAGCTGACCATCAACCTCGCCAACCAGCCGGAAGCGCTGGCCTTCGTCGACAGCCTGCGCGGCACGCTGAACGGCAATCGCGCGGCGCTGGAGAAAAATTACCTCCTGCATCTGTCAGGCAACCGAGAAAAGTGGGTGCTCACCCTGCTACCCAGCGACCAGAAAATCGCCGCCCTGGTTCAGCGCATCACCGTCAGCGGCAGCCGCGACCAGATCCGCAGTATCGAATACCTGCAAGCCGACGGCGACCGTTCGGTGATGCACATCGAGCCACTCGAAACCCGATGACCCGACACGGCAGACGCGCGTTCCTGCTCTGGCTGCTGGCCATGCTGGCCGGGGTAGCCATCGTCTGGAACAGCCGTTTCACTGCCGACATGTCCTTCTTCCTGCCGGCCCGCCCGAGCGCCGAACAGCAGGTGCTGGTCGACCAGTTGAAGGAGGGCGCCGTCGCCCGCCTGCTGATGGTGGCCATCGAAGGCGGCGACGCCGGGCAACGCGCCGCGCTGTCGCGCGACTTGCGCGGTCGACTGNGAAAAATGCCCGAATTCGCCGCCGTGCAAAACGGCGAATCCGGCAGCCTCGACGGCGAGCGCGATTTCCTGTTCCGCCACCGTTACCTGCTCAGTCCCGCCGTGACGCCGCAGCGCTTCACGGTCGACGGCCTGCGGACGGCGATTGCCGACAGCATCGACCGCCTCGCTTCGCCCGCCGGCATGATGCTCAAGGCACAATTGCCGCGCGATCCGACCGGCGAACTCTACGCCGTCCTGAGCCAGCTCAACCCTGGCGCCCAGCCAACCAGCCGCGAGGGCTTCTGGGCCTCGCCCGATGGCGAGCGCGCCCTGCTGCTGCTGCAAACGCGCGCCCTCGGCTCCGACACCGATGGCCAGGAGGCCGCCATCGCCCTGGTGCACGCCCAGTTTGCCGCCGCCGTCGCAGCCACGGGCAGCGCCGATGCGCGGCTGCAACTCTCCGGCCCCGGCCGCTTCGCGGTCAAGGCGCGGGAAACGATCAGAAGCGACGTCAGCCGCCTGTCGATCATCAGCACGCTGGCCATCGTCGCCGTCCTGTTCTTCGTCNACCGGTCCGCACGCCTGCTCGCCCTCGGCCTGCTACCGGTGCTTTCCGGTGCGCTGGCCGGCATCGTCGCCGTCAGCCTGGCTTACGGCACGGTGTTCGGCATCACCGTCGGTTTCGGTTCAGCGCTGATCGGCGAGGCCGTCGATTACTCAATCTATTACTTCGTGCAATCGGCCCGCAATGGCGTCGCGGCCTGGCAGGCGCGTTTCTGGCCAACCGTCCGGCTCGGCGTGCTGACCTCGGTCTGCGGCTTTGGCGCGCTGCTCTTCTCCGGCTTCNCCGGCCTTGCGCAGCTCGGCCTTTATGCCCTGAGCGGCGTCGCCACCGCCGCGCTCGTCACCCGTTTCGTGTTGCCGCATCTGACTGGCGAAGGCAACGCGATGCGCGACCTGAGCCACTTCGGCGGCACACTCCAGAGCGCGCTACACAGCCTTCGCTACCTGCGCTGGCCGCTGCTCGGCCTGGCGCTGGCGGCAACGATCTATCTCGGTCTGGAGCACCAGCGCCTGTGGTCGCCCAACCTTTCCGTGCTGAGCACCGCCAAGCGCGAAGATGTCGCGCTCGACACGGCGTTGCGCGCCGACCTCGGCACGCCCGATTCGCGCTACATGGCCGTCGTCACTGCCAGCGACCGCGAAGCCGCCTTGCAGGCGGCCGAGCGGGCAGGGCGGGCGCTCGATGCGCTGGTCGCCAGCGGCCGCATCGAAGGCTACGACAGCCCGACCCGCTTCCTGCCCAGCGCCGCCACACAAGCCGCCCGGCGCGCCAGCCTGCCCGCCGCCGCCGAGCTGCGGCCCGCCCTGCAAGCCGCGCTCAGCGAATCCNCCCTCGCCGCGAGCAAGCTGGAGGGCTTCATCGACGACATCGCCGCCGCCCGTTCGCAACCCGACATCACCCGTCGCGATCTCGACGGCACCGGCCTGGCGCTGGTGGTCGACGCGCTGATCCTGCAACGCCCGAACGGCTGGAGCGTCGCCGTGCCGCTGCGCCTGCCGAGCGACAACCCGGCCGCCGCCCTGGCCGAGGTCCGCGCCGCACTCGGCGGCAGCGGCGCCCTGGTGATCGACCTCAAGGGCGAGTTCGACCGCCTCTACAACGACTACCTGCACGAAGCCGTGCTGCTGGCGCTGGCCGGCCTCGCCGCCATTGTCGCGCTGCTCGCCGTCACGCTGCGCTCGCCCCGGCGGCTGGCCACGGTCCTGCTGCCGCTGGTCGTCGCCGTGCTGCTCGTCATCGGCGGGCTGCACCTGAGCGGCGAACGTCTGCATTTGCTGCATCTGGTCGGCATGTTGCTGATCGTCGCTGTCGGCTCCAACTACGCGCTGTTTTTCGACGGCGCCGGCGGCCATCTCGACACCGACACCCTGGCCTCGATGGCGTTCGCCAACCTGACCACCGCCATCGGCTTCGGCACCCTGGCCCTCTCGCAGGTGCCGATGCTGCACGCCATCGGCGTCACCGTCGGGCCGGGCGCCGTCCTCGCGCTGCTGCTAGCCGCCATTTTCGTTCCCGTGAAACAGCCCATGAGCAAGCCGCTGCGCACCCTGCGCCATAGCCGGGGCGGCGCCAGCCTGATGGTGCTGCTGCCGGGCGCCTACATGGCGCCCGAAGATTTCGCCGGTGCCGGTTTTTGCCGCCGTGGACCGCCGCCGCCAGGCGNNCTCGACCTGGTTGCGGTCGACCTCGGCNTGGATGCCATTTCCGACGGCTCGGCGCTCNCCGCGCTGGAAACCAACGTGCTCGCCCCCGCCCGCCAGCAGGGCTACNGAAAAATCTGGCTCGCCGGCATCTCGCTCGGCGGTCTGCTCGCCCTGTGCCAGNCCGCCGACCGGCCGGGCAGCGTCGACGGCCTCTGCCTGCTTGCCCCATACCCCGGCAGCCGCCTGACCGCCAACGCCATCGCCGAAGCCGGCGGCCTCGACCAATGGCAAGCGACGCCCGAACAACTGGGCGATCCAGAATTTCGCGTCTGGCACTGGCTCAAGCAACCGCCGCCAGCGCTACCGGTTTTTGTCGGCTATGGCAGCGACGACCGTTTCGCCNCCGGCATGCGCCAGCTCGCCGAACGCTTCCCGCCCGCCGCCCGCCATGTCGTTCCCGGCGCCCACGAGTGGCCGGCGTGGCTGCAATTGTGGNAACATTTCCTCGACCTCGGCCATTTCTCGCCACGACCCTGATGCCGCAGCCCTGGAAACCCTCGCCCGCGATCAAGCTCTCGTTCGCACTGCACGGCGCCGCCGCTGCCGGGCTGCTCGCCGCGCCCGCCGCGTGGCCCTGGGCGCTCGGCGCCATCGGCCTCAACCATCTCGTCCTCACCGCCGCCGGCCTGCTGCCGCGCTCGACGCTGCTTGGCCCCAACCTGACCCGGCTGCCCGCCACCGCCCAGGCCCGCCACGAAATCGCATTAACCATCGATGACGGCCCTGACCCGGAAATCACCNCCNGCGTGCTCGACCAACTCGATACCGGCGCCAAAGCCAGCTTCTTCTGCATCGGCCGCCGCGCCCGCGCGCAGCCGGCGCTCTGCCGCGATATCGTCGCCCGCGGGCACCGCGTCGAAAACCACGGCGATTCCCACAGCTGGGCCTTCTCCACCTTCGGCATGGCCCGCCTGCGCGCCGACATCGCCGCCGCCCAGTCCACGCTGGCCGACCTGACCGGCCAGGCCNCGCGCTTCTTCCGCCCCACCGCCGGCCTGCGCAACCCGCTGCTCGACCCCGTGCTCGCCGGCCTCGACCTCCGGCTCGCCACCTGGACGCGCCGCCCCTACGACACCCGCAACGGCNCCCCGCAACCCGTCGCCCGCCGCCTCACCGACCGCCTCGCCNCCGGCGACATCCTGCTGCTGCACGACGGCCACCCCGGCCGCACCNCCGACGGCCAGGCCATGATCCTCGCCGTGCTGCCCGACCTGCTGCGCACCGCCGCCGAACACGGGCTGCACCCGTGACGCTGGCCGCCGCAATCGACAACACCACCAGCGCCTGACCCCGGCAATTTTGATTTTTGCCCTTTTTCGGTGTCGACCGTAACAGGCCATAGAAGATAGTGTTTAACTCCCCACAGCTCCTGTTTTGCTGATGCAAGACGCAGAACGGCAAACTCACTCGACATGCAGCCGTTCCATAACTATCCTCTACTGATTGAATTCCTTCCCATCTGAGAAATAGGGCCAGACCCCTACTGCTCTAATGCTCGTTAGGCGTAGATGACACACCACATCGCATCAGTCGAGGAAAACTTGAGCTTCAGAGGGAGGCGACTGGCCTGGTCATAGCGAATTTCGCTTGGCAGCACATGAAAGCCGCAGCAACCTTCCGTGACCAAGTCGGAACCATTGAGACAGTGAACACCTCGCAACCTTTCGGGTCATTCTTCGAGGATCNNAGGTCGTATGGTAGCGGCTGCATCATGTCAGCTGCGGCCTCGCTTGAAGCTCTGATCAACGAGTTCTTCATCACACCTGAAGGACCGCTAAGAAGAAACCTGCCTAATTTTGAGCTCCAGTTTTGGGGCCGTGGCGGCATCGAGTGGAAGCCCNCCNTCGAAAAGTACCAAATTGCGCTTGAGATGCTCGGACAAGCACGGCTTAACGAGCATGGGCCTCCGTTCCGAGATGCATNNATGATAGAACTTCGCAACGCGTTGGTTNCCTACAAGCCCACCTGGGATCCGGATCGTCAGCGCAAGGTTGAAATGGTGGAGGTTCTCGCAGGCAAGTACGACCCAAGCCCGTTTCCCGATGAGNGGTCCGACTTCGTAACAATGCGGAGTATGAGTGCAAGTTGCATGTGCTGGGTGGTAGCAACCGCTTTGCGCTTCATGAGAGTTCCATTCTCGTGCAGCAATTGACGAAAAAGATGTCAGCATTCTGGCGATTCGATGCTTAACCCTACGGTCAAGTTCGCTCCACCTCTCTACGCAGGGACTGCGCTAAAGCGTAGCCCCTGAATGAACGATAGGGGTCAGACCACTATTGCTCCGACACTCGATGTCCCCATCCAGATCCCGGCTCCGATCAAGCCCGCACGTCTGGTTCTGTTCTAAAATTCGTGCCTGATCGACTTGAGGCCCGATGTGACTCCGCAGCTAATTTCCGGCTATACCGCCACCACCTGCCTCGGCCACGGGCTGGATGCCACGCTGGCGGCCCTGCGGGCGGGGCGTAGCGGGTTGACGCCCTGCGTTTTCGAGACGGTGCAGCTGGATACCTGGATTGGCGAGGTGCTGGCGGTCGACGACNCAAAACTGCCAAAAATGCTTGCCGATTATGACTGCCGCAATAACCGGCTGGCGGCGTTGGCGCTGGAGGCCGATTGTTTTGGCGAGCGCGTACGGGCCGCCACCGCCCGTTATGGCAGCCGGCGCATTGGCGTTTTCGTCGGCACCAGCACCGCCGGCATCCTGCAAACCGAACTTGCCTACCGGCGACGCGACCCGGCGAGCGGCGCCTTGCCGGCCGATTTCAACTACCGCACCACGCACAACGCCTTTTCGCTGGCCGAGTTCACGCGCGCCTGGTTCGGGCTGGAAGGCCCGGCGTTTTCGGTTTCCACCGCCTGCTCGTCGAGCGCCAAGGTCTTCGCCGCCGCTGCCCGCCTGCTCGACTGCGGGATCATCGACGCGGCGGTCGTCGGCGGAGTCGATTCGCTGTGCCTGACCACGCTCTACGGCTTTGCTTCGCTCGAACTGACCTCGGCGCGCCCCTGCCGGCCCTACGACGCGACGCGCGACGGCATTTCGGTAGCCGAGGGCGCCGCCTTCGCACTGCTCGAACGCGCCCCGGCCAAACCGCCGGCCGGCGCCATCCTGCTGCTCGGCAGCGGCGAATCGAGCGACGCCTATCACATGTCGTCGCCGCACCCGGAAGGGCTGGGCGCCCGCCTGGCGATGGAAGCCGCGCTGCGTTCCGCCGGTCTCGCCGCCAGCGACATCGACTACATCAACCTGCACGGCACCGCCACACCGGCCAACGACGCCGCCGAGGGCAAGGCGGTCGCCGCGCTATTCGGCGACCGTGTGCCGTGCAGTTCGACCAAGGGCGCCACCGGCCACACGCTGGGCGCGGCCGGCGCCGTCGAGGCGGTGATCTGCGCGCTGGCCTTGACGCACGATCTGCTGCCCGGCAGCCCCGGCACCGAAACGCCCGACCCGGCAATTCCGCTCGACTACCAGCTCTCCAGCAGCGAGCGGCCGATCCGCCGCGCCCTCAGCAACTCCTTCGGCTTCGGCGGCAGCAATTGCAGTTTGATCCTCGGACTCGCCNGAATGAATGCAACACCGCTCACCGCCTGGATCGCAGGCGTCGGTTTCGTCGCTCCCGGCCTGCCCGACTGGCCGACCGCCCGCGCCGTGCTGCGCGGCGAACAGGCCGTCGGCAACGAGGCTGCCGTTCTTCTGGCACCGGCCATCCTGCCGCCGGCCGAGCGCCGCCGGGCCAGCCGCGTCGTCAAGCTGGCCCTGACCATCGGCCTCGAGGCCGCCGCTCATGCCGGCGCCGATGTCGCCACGCTGGCCACGGTTTTCGCCGCCTCGGGCGCCGACGGCCACAACTGCCACGCGCTGTGCGAACAATTGGCCGGCGACGACCGCCAGATTTCGCCGACCCGCTTCCACAACTCCGTACATAACGCCGCCGCCGGCTACTGGGGCATCGCCACGCAGTCGCGGGCGCCGTGTCAGGTGCTTTGCGCCTACGACGCCAGCTTCGGCGCCGGCCTGCTCGACGCGCTCGGCCAGGTCGTCGTCGACCGCCAGCCGACCCTGCTGATCGCCTACGACAGCGCATACCCGGAGCCGCTGCACAGCAAACGCCCGCTGCCCGACGTGGCCGGCATCGCACTGCTGTTAACGCCTGAAGCGAGCGCCCGCTCGCTGGGGCGTATCGATGTCAGTCTCGACGACCAGGCGGCAACAACGATGGCCGACGGCGTATTCGAAGCCCTGCGCACCAGCGTTCCGGCTCTGCGCGGCCTGCCGTTGCTGGATCTGCTGGCACGCGGTGAGTCGGGCAGCGTCAGCCTCGACTATCTGGCCCCGCTGCAACTCCGCATCGACCTGCAAGCATGCTAGACCGCGCCGGCATCGCCGCCCGCATCCCGCATCAGGGCAGCATGTGCCTGCTCGATGCCGTGCTCGACTGGTCGCCAACGACCATTGCCTGCCGCGCCGTCAGCCATGCCGACCCGGCCAATCCGCTGCGCGCTGAAGGCCGGCTGGGCGCCGCCGCCGGCATCGAATACGCGGCGCAGGCGATGGCCGTGCATGGCGCGCTGCTGGCCTCGACCGGCGAAGCGCCGCGTCAGGGCTACCTGGCCAGCGTGCGCAGCGTGCAGCTGCATGTTGCCCGCCTCGACGATCTGGCGGGCGAATTGCGCGTATCCGCCGAGCGCCTTTCCGGCGACGGGAACCACATCCTCTACCAGTTCGCCGTCGATCACGCCGGCTGCTGCCTGCTCGAAGGGCGGGCCACCGTGATTCTTGACGCCGGCAGTTACGGTCAACCCGAAAAACGGCCAAAAAGGAAATTCGATGAAACGCGCCCTCGTCACCGGCGGCAGCGGCGGCATCGGCGCGGCGATCTGCCGCCGCCTGGCCGCCGACGGCCATCACGTCATCGTCCATGCCAACCGCAGCATCGAAAAGGCGGAAGCGGTCGTCGCCGACATCGTCGCTGCCGGCGGCAGTGCCGAAGCCGTCGCCTTCGACGTCACCGAGCGTGCCGCCACCGCCGCCGCGCTGGAAATACTGCTGGAACCCGGCCCCATCCAGATCCTCGTCAACAACGCCGGCATCCACGCCGATGCGGTGTTTCCCGGCATGAACGCCGAGCAGTGGCATTCGGTCATCGACGTTTCGCTGAACGGCTTCTACAACGTCACCCAGCCGTTGACTCTGCCGATGATCCGCACCCGCTGGGGCCGCATCGTCAATATCACCTCGGTCGCCGGCCTGACCGGCAATCGCGGCCAGGTCAATTATTCGGCGGCCAAGNGCGCGCTGCACGCCGCCAGCAAGTCGCTGGCGCTCGAACTGGCCAGTCGCGGCATCACCGTCAACGCCGTGGCGCCGGGCATCATCGCCACCGAGATGAGCGAAGGCGCTTTCGACGCCGAGACGATCAAGAAACTGGTGCCGATGCAGCGCGCCGGCCGGCCGGAAGAAGTCGCCGACCTCGTCGCCTTTCTCGCCTCCGAGCAGGCGGCCTATATTTCGGGGCAGGTGATTTCGATCAACGGGGCGCTGATTTAGGATAGCGCCACCACCCAACAAACCGGAGAAACGAAAATGCGCCTGATAAAATTCTGATCGCCACCATTGCCGCAGCAAGCTTGCTGTCCATTNCGGCGATGAGCGCGGAACGTGTCATCACCGTCGCTTCCACCACCTCGACCGAGCAATCGGGCCNNTTTGCCCATATTCTGCCGATCTTCGAGCAGGAAAGCGGGATCAAGGTACGCGTCGTCGCCCTCGGCACCGGACAGGCGCTCGATACGGCGCGGCGCGGCGATGCCGACGTGGTCTTCGTCCATGACAAGGCCGCCGAGGAAAAATTTGTCGCCGAGGGCTACGGCGTCGAACGCAAGGAAGTCATGTACAACGACTTCATCCTGATCGGTCCCAAGGTCGATCCGGCGCAGGCCGCCGGCAAGGACATCCTGCAGGGCTTTCGCCAGATTGCCGACAAGCGCCCGCCCTTCGTCTCGCGCGGCGACAAGAGCGGCACCCATGCCG
This sequence comes from Dechloromonas sp., assembly GCA_013363835.1. Lineage (GTDB taxonomy): Bacteria > Pseudomonadota > Gammaproteobacteria > Burkholderiales > Rhodocyclaceae > Azonexus. Next base: position 2,960,345 of record CP054864.1, on the reverse strand, counting down.
CCGAGCTGCGCTACTGGAAGGCGGCGGGCGTCGACCTGGAGNCAGATCAGGGGCCGTGGTATCGCGACACCGGCTCGGGCATGGGACCGGCGCTCAACACGGCATCGTCGATGAACGCCTACATCCTGGCCGATCGCGGCACCTGGCTGGCCTTCAGGAATCGCGGCGACCTGGCCATTCTCGTCGAAGGCGACAGCCGATTGTTCAACCAGTACGGGGTGATCCTGGTCAATCCCGCCAAACATCCGCACGTCCGCAAGGACGACGGCCAGCGCTTCATCGACTGGCTGGTTTCCNCGGGCGGGCAANAGGCCATTGCCGCCTACCGGATCGGCGGCGAACAACTGTTTNTTCCGAACGCCAGGCCGTAGGCCAAACGGAGTCATGCTTATGAGAAGCGCCACTCGCAAACTGTTTCGCATGGTCGGCTTCCTGGCCGCTGCAAGCTGTGCGGTTTCCGCTCATGCCCAGCCATCGCAGGTGCAGCGCGGCGAGTATCTGGCGCGGGCCGGCGACTGCATTTCCTGCCACACGGCGAACGGCGGCATCCCTTACGCCGGCGGCTACCGGCTCGACACGCCCTTCGGCTACCTGCTGGCGCCGAACATCACGCCCGACAACGAAACCGGCATCGGCCGCTGGTCGTCCGCCGATTTCTACCGGGCCATGCACGATGGCGTCAACAAGCGCGGCCAGGACATGTACCCGGCCATGCCCTACGATTTCTACACCAAACTGACGCGCGCCGACAGCGATGCCATCTTCGCCTACCTGCGCACGCTCAAGCCGGTGCGTAACGCGGTCGATATCAACCAGCTGCGTTTTCCCTTCAACCAGCGCTGGTCGATGGCCGTCTGGCGCGAACTCTATTTCGACGAAGGAACCTTCACGCCCGATCCGGCGCAGACCGCCAGCTGGAATCGCGGCGCCTATCTGGTCGAAGGGCTGGGCCACTGCTCTTCCTGCCATTCGCCGAGAAACGCGCTGGGCGGCATCGAGCAGAGCAAGGCCTTCACCGGCGCCAGCATCGACGACTGGTTCGCGCCCAACCTGACCTCCAACCTGCATACCGGCCTCGGCGAATGGACTGCCGCCGAGATCGCGACCTACCTGAAAACCGGCGCGGTTGCGGGCCGGACCACCGCCTTCGGTCCGATGGCCGAGGTCGTCACCAACAGTCTTTCCCACCTGAGCGATGCCGACCTGGCCGCGATGGCCGAATACCTCAAGGCGATTCCGCCCAATTCCTCGCTGCGCACCGGCAAACCGGCGCCCGACGCCAGCCGGGTCCGCGGTGCGACGCTCTACATGGACCATTGCGGCGGCTGCCACCAGGCGAAGGGGCGCGGCATTCCCGGCGTCTTTCCGCCGCTGGCCGGCAACGGTGCGGTCATCGCGCCCGATCCGGCGAACGTCATCAAGGTGGTGCTGAAAGGCCTGCCGCAGCGCGGCGCCTATATCCCGATGCCGGCGCTGGGCGGCCAGCTCGACGACCAGCAGATCGCCGACATCGCCAACTACGTGCGCACCAGTTGGGGCAACACCGCGTCGCCCAACAGCACGGCGGCGATGGTGGCGCGGTTGCGCAAGGACAATCGCTAGGCCGCGAGTGCCATCAATTCGCCGAGATCGCCGACCGCAGTCGGCCTGACGACGCGCCCGAGTTCCTGGCCGTCTTTCATCAAGATCAGCGTCGGCCATAGTTTGACGCGGAACGAGCAGCCCAGCCGGCGGCCGGGNCCGTCTTCGACCTTGATGTGGCGCAGCGCCGGATAGTCGCGCAGGGCGGCTTCGATGGCCGGCTGGGCGCCCTGGCAATGCGGGCACCAGTCGACGCCGAATTCGAGCAGCACGAGGCCGGGGAGGGCGTCGATTTCCGCCCTTTTCGGGGCGTCGACCGCATAAGCCGGAATGTAGGTCATTTTCTTTCTCAGGCAGAACGCTGGATCAGTGCCTTGAGCCGCGCCAGCCTGGGCGCGACCAGCGGCACGGTGAGCATGGTGCTGGCCACCGCCATCAGCAGCAGGGCGGTGAAGGCTTGGNNGGTGATGATCTGCTTGTCGAGCAGGATGTTGGCAAAAATGATCATGATGAGCGCCTTGGTCTGCAACAGCCAGCCGATGATGCTGGCCTCACCGGGTGCCCAGTTCAGGATATGGCCGGCGATCCGCACGCCGAGCAGCTTGCCGGAAATCGAGGCGACGAGCAGCAGGGCGGCGGCGAGGAAGACCGTGGTACCGCCAAGCGTCCAGTTGGTACGCAGCCCGGTGCTGAGGAAGAAGACGGGCATCATCACCAGCAACACGTGATGGCGCAATTGATCCATGCGCGCCTGGTCGAACCAGTCGGCTTCGATGATGGCGCCGGCCAGAAATGCGCCGACCATGAAATGCAGCCCGGCCCAGTCAGCGCCAAAGGCGCAGGCGGCGAGCCAGATCAGCGCGACATACCAGCGATCGCGCTCGGCCAGGCCTTGCATCAGCCGGCGGAAGCCATAGGCGGCGACGGCGAAGGCGAGCAGGAAGGCGAGCTGCTTGCCGACCCGCCCNCAGTCCATCAGGATCAGCGCCAGCACGCCCCAGATCGCGATGTCGTCGAGGCTGGCATAGCGCAGGATACGCTGGCCGATGGGCTGGCGCAGGATGTCGAGCTTTTCCATCAGCAGGATCAGGATCGGCAGCGCGGTCACCGCGCAGGCCATGCCGACGCCGAGCACGAACTGCCAGGTCAATGCGCGCGGCCCCATCCAGCCATCGCCAACCAGCAGGGCAGCGGCGGCCAGACAGCCGAAGAGTAGGGGCATGCCGAGCGCCAGCCCAGCGGTGATGCTGCTTTCGCGCCGATGCACCCAGGCTTTNTTCAGATCGAGTTCGATGCCCGCGATCATCACGAACAGCATTACTGCCCACCAGGCTATGCCGTTCAGCGACTGAACGACCGTCGGCGTGAAGACGAAGGCGTAGTAATCGGGAAAGAAGCGGCCGAGGATGCCGGGACCGAGCAGGATGCCGGTGACGATCTGGACGACGACCAGCGGCGCGTAATAGTCGGTTTTCCCCACCCGCCAGATCAGCCAGGGCACGGTGAAGATGATCGTCATCGCGATCAGGAAGATTTCGGTGGTGTTCATGCCGCCGGGGCCGGCTTGTGCGCCAGATATTCGCGGAAGATGCCGTAGGTGACGGTGCAATGCACGTCCTCGAAGCCGGCGCGGCGCAGGGTGTCGAGGATGCGCTCCGGCTCGATGGCGGCGGAAACGGTGTCGCCGTAATAGGCCCACAGGCGGCCGACATCGGCCCGGCTGCGGCCGAAACGCGCGAGCAAGGGAACGACGGTACCAAGATAGCCGTTCAGCAGCCACTGGCCGAGCCGGCTTTGCGGGCGGCTGATTTCCATCAGGCAGACGCGGCCGCCGGGGCGCAGCACGCGGTGGTATTCGCCGAAGGCGCGGTCCATGTCACCGACGTGGCGCAGCGCGTAGCCCATCGAGACGAAATCGACATGTTCATCGGGCAGCGGGATCGCCTCGGCATAGCCTTCGATGGTCTCGACGGCGACCTTCCGGCGCAGTTCGGCGAGCATGCCGGGTGAGGGATCGAGCGCGAGCACNCGGCCCTGCGGCCCGACCAGCGCCAGCCCGGCCACCGTGACGAGGCCAGTGCCGGCCGCCACGTCGAGCAGGTGCATGCCGGCAGCCAACCCGTTGCGGCGCAGCACCTCATGCCGGTACCACGGCCCGGAACCGAAGCCGGTCAGGCATTCGGCCTCGTCGTAGCCGGGCGCCGCCTGGTCGAACATTTCCCGCGTTACCCGGCGTCGTTCGTCCTCGTCCGAAAAATAGGCATCGAGCCGGGGATCGGCTTTCAGGGCGGCATTGCGCGGTTCGCTCGGGGTCATGTCGGGCAGGGGCGGGATCGGGTTTCAGGAACGCAGGCGCCGCCAGGCCAGCATGGGCAGGCGCAGCAGGAAGCCGAGGAAGAGCCGGGTGTGCATCCACGTCAGCAGCGTATTGTCGCGCAGGTACCTGAAATGCGAGACGCCGCCTTCTGCCGCCGACAGGTAGCGCACCGGCGCATCGACGTTGACCGGTCGCACGCCAGCCCAGCACAGGCGCACCACGGCCTCGGGATCGAAATCGAAGCGGCGCATGAAGCGATTGGCGCGCATGATCTTCACCAACGGCGCAATCGGGTACNNGCGAAAGCCGTAGAGCGAATCGCCGACGCCCATCCACAGCGTTTCCAGATTGGCCCAGCCGTTCGACACCTTGCGCCCGTTGACGCGCAGGGCCGGCGCTTCCGGCCCGAAGACCGGCTTGCCGAGGATCATGGCGCCGGGATCGGCCTGCGACGCCGCCATGAAGGTGGGGATCAGGTCGGCCGGATGCTGGCCGTCGGAATCCATCGTCAGCGCGTGCGTGAAACCGGCGGCAGCGGCGCGGGTAATGCCTTCGAGCACCGCCGCGCCCTTGCCGCGATTTTCCGGCAGGACGATGACTTGCAAACCCGGCTCGGTCGCCGCCAGCGCCTGGAGCATTTCGCCGCTGCCGTCGCTGCTGCCATCGACCACCACCCAGACCGGCGCCCATTGCGCCAGCGCCGCGCGCACAGTGGCCAGCACGTTGGGGCCGGGGTTGTAGCTGGGGATCAGGACGAGGTGGGTGGACGAGGCGGCGAGCATGGCCGGGCTTTCAGGAGGAGGCTGTTGCGGTCGACGCCTTATTTTGGCTCAATTTCGCACGGAACCAGGCTTCGAGTTCGCCATTGAAAGCGGCGTAATCGGCGGGTGGCGGAAAGCGCCGACCGAGCCGGAGGCGGCAGGTCAGGGGCAGCGCCGGCCGGCGAAACAGGGGCCAGGCCTTGCCGAGGTAGGGNGTCGAGAATTCGATCAGCACCGTCTGCACCGGCGTCCTGGCCCGCCAGGCGATCAACGTGGCGCTGGGCGCGAAGCGGTCGACCGGAAATTCGACCGTCCGCGAACCNTCGGGAAAGATCACCAGCTGGGCGCCGTTGCGCAATTCTTCGCGCGCCGCGAGCACTNNCATCTCCAGCGGTGCATCGTTGCGGATGTAGCCGGCCAGCCGCGCCGCCGCGCCGAACAGCAGGCGGTCGAGCAGCGCCGCCTTGATGACGCAGACGGCGTTGGGCAGGCGCGAGGCGATCAATACCACGTCGAGCAGGGAAGGGTGGTTGGCGGCGACGATCAGCGGCCCGGCGTCGCGCAGGCGATCCAATTCGGCCAGATCGAAGCGGCAGGCGCAAAACACCTGCAAGAAGCCGAGATAGAAGCGAAATCCGGCCATGATCGCGTGGCGCCCGAGCGGCTGCGCAAAGCGTTGTGGCAAGACGATCCAGAATAACAACGCAAAGGGCAGCCAGAGCAGGCAGAGCAGGGCCAGCAGGCCGAGGCCGAGCAGCATGGCGAGGTTTTCGTAGGCGGCCCACAAGGGATTCCCGGCGCGCGAGCCCATGTTCATCCGGCCAGCGCGTGCAGGGCGGTTGCCTCGATTTCCAGCAACAGGTCGGCGCGGCAGATGTCGGCCTGCACGAAAACGAGGCCGACCCCGCTCCCCAGGCGGGCGGCCAGCACCTCCTTNGCGCTGCCAAGATCGTCCGCATGGCGGACATAGGCCCGGTAGCTCAGTTCGTCCAGGGTGTAGGCGGCCGACCGGCACCGGCGATTGGCCTCGGCCAGCACGGCGGCGATGTTGTCCATCGTCTCGCGGCATTGGGCGGCGGCGTCGCCGGCATGCACCGTGCTGTGGCCGACGATGCTGGCGGTGCCGGAAACGAACAGGATTTCCTGCCCCGGCAGGGCAACCAGCACCGCGCGCGAAAAACTCGGNCTGCGCGGGCCGTANATCGGCGGGTAGTCGTAGGCGCTAATCTGGCGCGGATTTTCGATGGCCGTCGCCGGCTGCGCGCCGGCCATGAAGGCGATGTTCAGCGGCCCGCCGGCGAGGCCGATGGCACAGGCGGCGGGCAGGTTGCCGGTGGCCGCGCGCGCATGGTCGAGAAAGGCATCCTGACGGCCGATGTTGAACTGGCGATAGCGCTCCAGCCCGTGCGATTCGCCGTTGATGTCGGCAAAGTAGTTCCACGCCCGCCACAGATGCGGCAGGCCNTGCGCGGCGAGCAGGCGGAAGATGCGGGCATAGGCTTCGCGGCTGGCCGCCTGGAGCGGCGAGCCGTCGCCAGCGCCGGCAAACGCCGCTTCGTCCAGTTCGATGACGCCGTAGAGCACGTCGCCGGCACGCCGCCAGGCGATGCCTTCCGCGCGGCCGGCGGTGCAGGGAACGGTGCTCTGCCAGAGCTCACGCCGGCCTGTTGCGGTCGACCCCGAAAAAGGGGCAAAAATCAATTGTTCGGGCCACGCCGCATCGGTCTCGCGCGGCACCTGGCCGAGCAGCGCGCCGCCCAGCACGCGCTCGGCTTCGCCGGCAGTCAGGGCGTCGCCGGGCGACAGGCCGGTGCGCAGCGTCAGCACCGTCAGCCGGCGCCGACAGCCGGGTCGTCGACGCGGCGGATATTGAAGCGGCGGCGTTTCCAGCCTTGATACGCACGGCGCGGCTGAAGCACGTTGGCGGTGTAGTAGAACAGCTTGAACATGCGCAGCGAGTTCCAGATCGGCGTCTTGCCGAAGATGTCGCCGGCCAGCACCGAGAGCAGCGCTTCCTTGACGCGGAAGATGTTCTTCGGGCCCATGAAGAAGTCGCGCATGATCGGATTGGTCACCCGGTAGATGAACCAAGAAAACTCCTTCGGCCCGTGCTTCATCAGGCGGTCGAAACGCTTGAGCGCGGCNGCGGCCGCCGGGTTCTTCAGGCAGGTGTCGATGGCTTCGGCGCCGATCACCCCGCTGTTCATGGCCAGCCAGACGCCGGACGAGAAGACCGGGTCGATGAAGGCGTAGGCGTCGCCGAGCAGCAGGTAATTGGGGCCGTGGTTGCGCTCGGAGACATACGAGAAGTTGCCGGTCGCCTCGATTTCATTGACCAGCTCGGCACCCCGCAGCCGCTCGGCAAGCGCCGGACAGCGCTCGATGCCGTCGGCGAAGAACTGCTGGAGGCTGCGCTGGCCACGCGTTTTCATGTAGTACGGCCAGGTCACCATGCCGACGCTGGTAACGCCGCCCTGCATCGGGATGAACCAGAACCAGCCGTGCTCGAACCAGAAAATGGTGATGTTGCCTTCGGCCCGACCTTCGTTGCGCCGTGCACCGGCGAAATGGCCATAGACCGCCGAGCTGTTGTGGCGGGGATTGCGATGCTTGATCTGGAAGCGGTTGGCGAGAAAGGTGTCGCGGCCCGAGGCATCGACCACGAAGCGCGCCTGCCACGCCACTTCGCGGCCATCGTCATGCACGGCGTGAACCAGCGCGCCGTCGGCGCCGAAATCCACGGCCCGCGCCTTGCAGCCCTCATGTACCTCGACGCCCTTGCGCGCCGCGTTGCGGATCAGCACGGTATCGAATTCCGCGCGCTTGACCTGATAGGCGTGCGGCATCGCCTTGTTCCACGCCTCGGCGAACTGGAAAGCCTGCTTGTGTTCGTGATACGGCGAAACGAATTCGGCTCCCCATTTTTCCATGCCGATGGCGCGCACCTCGTCGGCAACGCCCAGCCGCTCGAACAGCGGCAGATTGGCGGGCAACAGCGATTCGCCGATGTGAAAACGCGGATGGCGGGCCTTTTCGAGCAGCACCACCTGGTAACCCTTTTCGGCCCAGACTGTGTAAAAACCCCGTTGGCATGGAGCCTGGCGTGGCCATTAGGCGCTAGAAGAAAGCAGGCTGAATGAAATTGAAGGTGACGGACCTGCCTTCAGGCCGCCCGTAGCGCCGCCACCAATCCCGTTACGCCCAAAATCTTCATTACTCGTTTGAGGTTGTACGCGAGACCTGCAAACCCATCTCCGTTTTCACCTTGTTTAAGGTACGGGTCAGGAAGTGGGTTGCGCCCATCCACGCCTTAAGAGTCCCGAAGGGATGCTCGACTGTCTGCCGGCGAATGCGCATGCTGTCAGGCGCCAGATCCAACCGGCGTTCCATGACATCAAGCACCGCCTGGTGTTCCCAGCGGCTGACGCGACGATAGTCACTCGGTGTGCATTGCGCTTTGATGGCACATTGTGGGCAGGCTGAACTCCAGTAACGGTTGATCATCAGACCGCCCTCAATGCGGGCGAAGCGCCAGATGAGACGCTGATTGGCCGGGCAGCGGTATTCATCCGCCGCAGGGTCGTAGATGAAATCGGCTTTGTCGAAGCGGCCCTCGGCCTTGGCTGCCGAGGTGCTGGTTTTGGGGACGATGGCCGCGATCCCCGCTTCCTGGCAGGCCAGAATCTGCTCGCCTTTGAAATAGCCTCTATCGGCAATCACCGTCAGATCGCCGGAGCCAATGGCTTCGTGCTTGCTTTGCCATGCCGGCAAGTAGGTCTCGATCGATACCAACGTTGGTCACCTCATGGGTAACGATCAGGTGATGCTTGGTATCGACAGCGGTTTGCACGTTGTAGCCCACGATCCCGGTGCCTCGAGTCTTCATCGAGCGGGCGTCGGGGTCGGTCAGGGACAGTTGCCCGTCGGGCGACTGTGCAAGCTGAGTTTCGATGGCTTGAAGCTCCTGCATCTGGGCTTTCAGGGCGGCAATCTTGTCGTTGAGCCGTCCGGCCTTGGCTTGGGCAATCTCTGGTTCCTGCCGATCCGCAGTCCGAGTTCGGTCAGATAGCGCTGAATGCTCGACTCGATTTCCGCCATCCTGCGTTGTAATTTGGCGCTCGTGAAATTCCGGTCACGGTTATTGACGGCCTTGAACTTGCTGCCGTCGATGGCGACCAGTGCTTCCGTGAACAAGTTGAGTTGCTGGCACAAGACCACGAATTGCCGGCAGACCTTGCAGATCGCTGATCCGTTGTCCTTACGGAAATTGGCGATGGTCTTGTGGTCCGGCATCAAGCGCCCCGTGAGCCACATCAATTCGACGTTGCGTTGTGCCTCTCGCTCCAGTCGCCGGCTTGACGGGATTCGGTTGAGGTAGCCGTAGATATACAGCTTCAGTAGCACTGCCGGATGGTAAGCCGGCCGCCCAGGCCGCCGGATCGACGCCCGCGAAACCCAAGCTTCCCAACGATAGCTCATCGACAAAGACATCAACAACCCGAACCGGATTGGTATCTGCGATGTAGTCGTCCAGCATCGCAGGTAGCAAGGTGCTTTGGGTTCGGCTCTCGCCCTGGATAAAACGCTTCATCTCAGCCGCTCCCACATCAATGCATATTGCATTGATCGCAGCTACCGATTTTCGTTCACTGTTTTTACACAGTCTGGGCCAGCAGCGGCCCGACCGTCGATCCGGCCGGCCCGCCGCCGATCACCAGCACGTCGCACTGCCGGGTTTCCGTGCCGGGGCTTGCCTGGGCGATCTCGCTCACCGGTACGTCTCCCTATTTGCCCGGTTTGAAAGTCATCGCCCCGACCACCTCGCCCTGGCCGTCGATGCGGACCAGCTTGTTGCCGTTCCAATATACGTAGTAGGGCGCGAAGCCGGACCACCAGTAGCGCCACGAAGGNCCTTCGAAGCGCATCTTTTCGTTGGTCTGCGGATAGCCGACGGCCATCACCGCCTGTTCCCGGGTCATGCCCTTGACCAGCTTGCCGGCGGCGATCGCATCGCGGATGGCCGGCGGAAAGGTGGCAAGCTTGGTCCGAGGATCGTCGGCGACGACGATTCGGGCCAGCCAGTCCTGCATCGTCTCCTGGCCACGATGTTCCAGGACCAGGCGCAGCGGGCGGCCACCAGCATCGATCTGCGCGACGTAGCCATCGATCTGCCGCACCTTGAGCGGCGTCCCGGCCGGCACAAACGGCAACTGGCCGAAATTGGAATCGGTGATCGTGTCGCCATCGTAATGCAGGTTGCAGCAGGCGAAACCGGCTTGCAGGTAGGCGGATTTCGAACGCTGCCCGTTTGCCTCGCTGCCCGGCCTGGCCCCGTCCGGACCACCGGCGCAGGCGGCCAGCAGCGCCAGCATGGCTGCTGCGGTCAACCGCCGAAAATGGCCAAAAATCATGGTGTCTGACATCGAATTCCCTTTGTGCTGCGGTCGGCATTATACCCTTGCGACGCCCCGGCCCCGGGCGCCTGCTCTAGATCAGGGCATGCACGGTGTCCCAGGCGAACTTGACGATCAGCGCCGCCACCAGGACGAGAAAGACCCGACGCACGAAACGGCTGCCGTGGCGCAGCGCCAGCCAGGTGCCGGCCTGCGAACCGGCGACGTTGGCGGCCGCCATCACCGCCGCCAGCACGGGCAGCACGTAGCCATTGGGCACGAAGTAGAGCAGCGCGGCCAGGTTGGTGGCGACATTGACCACCTTGGCGCTGGCCGAAGCATGCAGAAAATCGAAGCCGAAGAAGCGGACGAACAGGAAGATCAGGAAACTGCCGGTGCCGGGGCCGAAAAAGCCGTCGTAGAAACCGATCACGCCACCCAGCAGCAGGGCGTAGAGCAGCTCGCGCCGGCCGCTGTGCGCCGGCCGGTGCTGTTCGCCGAATTCCTTCTTTTTCAGCGTGTAGATCGCGGCCAGCACCAGCAGCACGAGGATCAGCGGTCGCACCGCATCCTTCGGCAGCCAGGCGACGGCGGCCGCCCCGGCATACGAGAGGGCGAAGGCGGCGAGCGCTGCCGGCAGGATCGTCCGCCAGGGCATGACCACGCTGCGCGCATAACGCCGGGTCGCGTTGGCGGTGCCGACGATGCTGGCGCACTTGTTGGTGCCGAACAGCGTCGCCGCCGATTCGCCGGGATGCACGGCGAACAGCGCCGGAATCTGGATCAACCCGCCGCCACCGACCACGGCATCGACGGCACCGGCGAAGAATGCCGCAAAGACCAAGACCAAAAGGCCCGGCGTGAAAGTGTCCACTTACTTGCCGATGCAGAAACGGCTGAAGATCACGCCGAGCAGGTCGTCGGCGGTGAATTCGCCGGTGATCTCGCCGAGCGCCTGCTGGCTCAGGCGCAGTTCTTCGGCAAAGAGTTCGAGCGCCGGCAGGCGGCCTTCGACGACCTTGCGCGCGGCGGCGACGTGTTCCTGCGCCGCCGACAAAGCGCGCAGATGGCGTTCGCGGGCGATGAAGACGTCTTCCGTCTGATGCCAGCCGGCGATACGCAGCAGTTCGGTGCGCAGCAGTTCGATTCCAGCCCCGGCCTTGGCCGACAGCGAGATGGCGACGGCGTCGCCGTGCGTGTCGTGTTCGTCGTGGCGCTCCGGGGTGCGGCCTGCGAGGTCGATCTTGTTATAGACGGTGATGCGTTGCAGGCGGGCGGGCAGGCGGGCGAGGATTTCGCGGTCGGCGTCGCCGATGCCGGTGCGCGCATCGACCAGCAGCAACAGCACGTCGGCCCGCTCGATCTCCTGCCAGCTGCGTGCGATGCCGATCCGCTCGACTTCGTCGTCGGTTTCACGCAGGCCGGCGGTATCGATGATGTGCAGCGGAATGCCCTCGATCTGGATGGTCGACCGCAAGGCATCGCGCGTGGTGCCGGCAATCGGTGTGACGATGGCCAGTTCGTCGCCGGCCAGCCGATTCAGCAGTGAAGACTTGCCGACATTGGGCTGCCCGGCCAGCACGACATGCAGGCCGGATTGCAGCAGCTTGCCCTGGCCGGCACGGTCGAAGATCTCGGCCAGCTTGCCTTGCAGACGCGCCAGCCGGCCGAAGGCATCGGCGGCCTTGAGGAAATCGATGTCTTCTTCCGGAAAATCCAGCGTCGCCTCGACCAGCATGCGCAGGTTGATGAGTTCTTCGTTCAGCTCGCCGATGGCGCGCGAGAACTCGCCTTGCAGCGAGCGCACGGCAGAACGCGCGGCGCTGGCCGTGGCGGCGTCGATCAGATCGGCGACGGCTTCGGCCTGGGCGAGGTCCATCTTGCCGTTGAGAAAGGCGCGGCGGCTGAATTCGCCCGGTTCAGCCAGGCGCGCGCCGAGATCGAGGCAGCGGGCGAGCAGCATCTGCATGACGACCGGCCCGCCGTGGCCCTGCAATTCGAGAACATCCTCGCCGGTGAAGGAATGCGGGGCAGGAAAGAACAGCAGAATCCCGGTATCGACCACGGAACCGTCGGCGGCCCTGAAATCGGCCAGCGTCGCACGGCGCGGCTTGGGCGTCTTGCCGGTCAGCGCAAANGCAAAGGGCAGCAAATTGCTGCCCGAGATGCGGATCACNCCGACACCGCCACGGCCGGGAGCCGTGGCGATGGCGGCGATGGTGTCTGACTTCACACGTCAGGCCTTGGCGTCGTTGGCCGCCTTGCCGCCGGCTTCGATCATGCGCGTGATCTGCCACTGCTGGGCGATGGACAGGACGTTGTTGACCACCCAGTAGAGCACCAGACCGGCCGGGAACCAGAAGAACATGACGCCGAAGATCAGCGGCATCATCATCATGACCTTGGCCTGGATCGGGTCCGGCGGCGTCGGGTTCAGCTTGGTCTGAACGAACATCGAGGCCATCATGACGATCGGCAGGATGTAGAAGGGATCGGGTGCGGAAAGATCCTTGATCCACAGGATCCACGGCGCGCCGCGCATTTCGACTGCACCGAGCAGCACCCAGTAGAGCGCGATGAAGACCGGAATCTGCACCAGGATCGGCAGGCAGCCGCCGAGCGGATTGACCTTTTCGGTCTGGTACAGCTTCATCATTTCCTGGTTCAGGCGCTGCTTGTCGTCGCCGTAGCGCTCCTTCAACTGCATCAGGCGCGGCGTCAGCACGCGCATCTTGGCCATCGACTTGTACGAAGCGGCGGACAGCGGGAAGAAGATGGCCTTGATGATGATGGTCAATACGACGATGGCCCAGCCCCAGTTGCCGACCAATTTGTAGATCGCCTGCAAGGCCCAGAAGATCGGTGCCGCAACGACCGTCAGCCAGCCATAGTCGACGACCAGATCGAGGCCGGGCGCCACCTGCTTGAGCATCGCCTGTTCCTGCGGACCGGCGTAGAGGCTGATCGAGGTTTCACCCTTGGCGCCCGGCGCGATTTCGGCCACCGGAACGATTACCCCGGTCTGATACAGATTGGCGCCGTCGACCTTGCGCATGTAGTACTCGCGCGGCGTGTGTTCCTTGGGCACGAAAGCCGAGACGAAATAGTGCTGGACCATGGCCAGCCAGCCGTTGTCGGCCGTCTTGGCGAACTTGGCCTTGCCGGCGGCGATATCGTCGAAGCTGACCTTCTGGTATTTGTCAGCTTCGGTATAGACGGCCGGGCCGGTGAATGTTGACACCATTGCCGTTTCGCCTTCCGGCGCCACCGCATCGCGCTGCAACTGGTAATAGGCATGCGTCGCCAGCGGTTTGTCGCTCTTGTTGTCGATTTCCCAGGCCACGTCGATCAGATAGGAACCGCGCTTGAAGGTCAGAATCTTGGCCACCTTGGCACCGTTCGGGGCCGTGGCTTCGAGGCGCACCTTGAGTTCGTCGGCACCATCGGCCAGCTTGAGCGGCCCATCGACCAGACGGAACTGCGTGCGGTGGGTCGGCAGACCTTCGCCGATCAGGCCGCTTTGCGCCATGTACTGATGCTTGGCATCGAACAGCGCGAAGGTCTTTTCGCTGTTGTCGTGCTGCGCGTATTTCAGCAGGTCGAGTTCGACGATGTCGCCGCCCAGCGGGGAGATGCTGGCTTTCACCAGATCGGTCTGGACGGTGAAGGTTTCGGCAGTGGTGTTGGCCGGGGCGGCGACCGGCGCGCTGGCCGAGCCACTGGCCTGCAGCGCGGCGGAAGGCTGCGGGGCGGCGCTGCCGGCTGGCACGTTGGCGACGGCGTTGGCCGGCGGCTTCGGCTGGTTGTACTTCTGCCAGTTTTCCCACAGCAGGAAGCTGGAAAAAGCGAAGATCAATACCAGGATCAGGCGACGAGTGTCCATGAACAGCCTACGTAATCAAGCATTCTCAAATCAGGGTACCGGATCGTACCCGCCGGGATGCCATGGATGACACCGGCAGACGCGCTTGACGCCGAGCCAGCCACCCTTGATGGCACCGTACTCTACTGCTTCCACCGCATATTCCGAACAACTCGGATAATACCGGCAACGTCGCCCCAGAAAGGGGCTGATCGCATACTGATACGTGTGCAGCAAGACGACCAGCAGACGTTTCATCGTTGATCCCGGGCCGCTGCAATTTTTCCAGCAGTGCCAGAAAATCCCCGACCAGCGCGCCACTGTCGAGCGGAACCGGCCTGGCTGCCAGCCGAACGATCAGGTCGACCGGCGGAAGTTGCGGACGTGCCCGGCGAAACTGCTCGCGGATCACCCGCTTCACCCGGTTGCGGTCGACTGCCCGTTTGAGCAGTTTTTTGCCGACCACCAGACCGAGACGTGCATCGCTGAATCCCTGGCCACGCGGCTGATAATGCAACATCAGCAATTTTCCGCGAATCGCCTTCCTGAAACCAAAAACGGATGAAAACTCATCCGTTTTTGTCAGGCGATAGCGTCTGGCGAAGTCTTGACTCACCCCGCCGAACGTCCAGGTTATACGACGCCCAGACGCTTGCGACCTTTGGCGCGGCGAGCAGCAATGACTGCGCGGCCACCCTTGGTGCGCATACGAACCAGGAAGCCATGGGTGCTTGCGGCGCACGACCGACGGTTGATACGTGCGTTTCATGTTGGTAATCCCTTGATGTGCTAAGAAAACGCGCAATTACACCGTGTTTTGACGGTTCGTGTCAAGGTGAATTATTTATTAAAGCTGTGGATAACTTCCCGCCGGGCGGGTAGAATCTCTAATTTGCAAGCGGCCATACGGTCGTTTTGCCTTGTCGAACAAATCCACAGAATCAGCTAGTTAATATAACCGCCAGCATGGTTTTCCGACTGCGCGGGGAGGAGTGTCGTTGGCGATGTCCGGCTTTTGGGAATCGTGTCTGAAGCGTTTTGAACAGGAACTGCCCGTACAGCAGTTCAATACCTGGATCAAGCCGCTGCGGCTGGAAGGTGAAAGTCAGCCCCTCGAAGGCCTGCGCCTGATCGCGCCCAATGGCTTCATCATGAAATGGGTACGCGACCACTATCTGATGCGCATCGAGGATTACAGCCGCGCCTTTTTCAGCGGCCCGGTCAGCATTTCGCTGATCATCGATGGAAAAAGCAACGGCGCCGGTAATCCGGCAGTCCGTAGCACCGTGGCCGAGGCAGCCTCGACTGCCAGCCAGCCGGCAGCATCGGCAACTGCCGAGAAACCGCGCGGCAAACCCAACAGTTATGAGAAGACACGGCTGATTTCCTCATTCACCTTCGACAATCTGGTCGTCGGCAAGGCCAACGACCTCGCCCGGGCGGCGGCCGTCCAGGTCGCCAACAACCCGGGAGGTGCCTACAATCCGCTGTTCATCTACGGTGGCGCCGGCCTCGGCAAGACCCACCTGATCCACGCCATCGGCAACACCATCATCACCGAGGCACCGGAAAAGGTCATCCGCTACGTCCATGCCGAGGATTACTACTCGGATGTCGTGCGTGCCTATCAGCAAAAATCCTTCGATACCTTCAAGCGCACCTATCGCACGCTCGATGTGCTGCTGCTCGACGACGTACAGTTCTTCAACGGCAAGAACCGCTCACAGGAAGAATTTTTCTTCTTGTTCAACGCACTGATCGAAGCGCGCAAGCAAATCATCATCACCTGCGACACTTATCCAAAGGACATCAACGGCCTCGACGACCGACTGGTAACCCGTTTCGACTGGGGGCTGACCGTGCAGATCGAGCCGCCCGAGCTCGAAATGCGGGTCGCCATCCTGAAAAAGAAGGCCGAGGCCGAGNGGCTGCAGCTCGACGATGAAGTCGCCTTTTTCATCGCCAAGCATCTGCGTTCGAACGTCCGCGAACTCGAAGGCGCACTCAAGAAGGTGCTGGCCTATTCGTCTTTCCACGGCCGCGTGATCGCCCTGGACCTGGCCAAGGAAGCGCTCAAGGACATCATCGGTTCGGTACGCAACGTCGGTATCGACAACATCCAGAAAACTGTCGCTGACTATTACAAGATCAAGGTCGCCGAGCTGTTTTCCAAGAAGCGCACGCGTGCCATCGCCCGGCCGCGCCAACTCGCGATGTGGCTGTGCCGGGAAGTGACCTCGCACAGTTACCCGGAAATCGGCGAAGCCTTCGGCGGGCGTGACCACACCACGGTCATCCATGCGGTCAAGACCATCGATTCGCTACGGCTCAAGGAAAGCGAACTCAACCACGACCTGCATGTACTGCTCCAGGTGCTCAAGGGATGAAAGCTGTTGATAAGCCTGTGCGAATGCTGTCGACCGATTGTGAGGCAACCGGGGATTTCTGCTTTGTGGGAAAATTGTCCCGAATTTGCCCACAGGCAATCCAGAGCCTTGATCGACCTGGAAAATAATAAACAAGTAATTGAAAATAAACAGATAATTGTCGTTATCAACAGAATTGTTCCCGGTATAGTTAACTTAGGAATTTAATTTATGGTTCTTATCAAAAGCCTTAGAGACACGCTTCTGGCCCCGTTGCAGTCTGTGTCGGGAATCGTTGAACGTCGTCATACATTGCCGATACTGTCCAATGTGTTGCTGGAAAAGAAGGGTGACCGTCTGACCCTGCTGGCCACCGATATCGAGATACAGATTACGACGAGCACGGAAGGTGCCACGGGCGACGGCGACGGGGCGGTAACGGTGGGCGCTCGCAAGTTGCAGGAAATCCTGCGTTCGCTCTCCGATAATTCGGAAGTCAGCCTGGTACTGGAAGACAAGCGACTCCAGGTGCGTTCGGGCAAGAGCCGCTTCAGCCTGCAAACCCTGCCGGCCAACGATTTTCCGCGCATGTCGATCAGCGAGGGCGACACCAGGCAATTCTCGATTTCGCAGAAGGCTTTCCGCCAATTGATCGCCAAGACGCAGTACAGCATGGCGGCACAGGATGTTCGCTATTATCTGAACGGTCTGCTGCTGCTGGTGGAAGGCAAGGAACTGCGGGCGGTCGCCACCGATGGCCATCGTCTGGCCTTCGCCAGCGTCGAGATCGAAGCCGACCTGCCGCGCCAGGAAATGATCCTGCCGCGCAAGACGGTACTCGAACTGAACCGCCTGCTGATGGATACCGACGACGCGCTGAACATCACGCTGGCCCCCAACCAGATTCGTTTTGCGTTTGGCTCGGTGGTGCTGGTATCCAAGCTGATCGACGGCAAATTCCCGGACTACGAACGCGTCGTACCGGCGACGTTGAAGAATCACATGACCGTGGCCCGTCAGACGCTGATGCAGGCGATGCAGCGTGCGGCGATCCTGACCAATGAGAAATTTCGCGGCGTGCGTGTCGTTTTGAGCGAAAACAGCCTCAAGCTGATCGCAGCCAATGCCGAGCAGGAAGAAGCGCAGGAAGAAATCGAAGTCAATTACAGCGGTGATCCCATCGATGTCGGCTTCAATGTCGGTTACCTGCTGGACGTGCTGAACAACGTCCATGCCGACGAAATCCAGTGGAGTTTCAACGATGCCAATTCAAGCGCGCTGATCACCCTGCCGGGCAACGCGCAGTTCAAGTACGTCGTCATGCCGATGCGCATCTGAACCCCTGATTTCAAAACCAAGTTTCACGTGGAACACAAGTAATGAGCGAAGACAGCAAGCCAATCGAAAACCCGCAACCGGGCGCACCGGCCTATGGTGAATCCAGCATCCAGATACTCGAGGGGCTGGAAGCCGTACGCAAGCGTCCGGGCATGTACATCGGCGATACGTCCGATGGCACCGGCTTGCATCATCTGGTGTTCGAGGTCGTCGACAACTCAATCGACGAAGCATTGGCAGGCCATTGCGACGACATCGTGGTGACCATCCATACCGACAATTCGATCAGCGTCATCGACAACGGCCGGGGCATTCCGACCGGCGTCAAGATGGACGACAAGCACGAACCCAAGCGCTCGGCGGCTGAAATCGCGCTGACCGAACTGCACGCACNNGGCAAGTTCAACCAGAATTCCTACAAGGTTTCCGGCGGTCTGCACGGCGTGGGCGTCTCCTGCGTCAATGCGCTTTCCAAGTGGCTGCGCCTGACCATCCGGCGTGACGGCAAGAAGCATTTCATGGAATTTTGCCGTGGTGTGCCGGTCGACCGCAGCATCGAAGTCCGTGACGGCTTCGAGGTCTCCNCGCTCAAGGTGCTCGGCGATACCGAGAAGCGCGGCACCGAGGTGCATTTTCTGGCCGACGACGAAATCTTCGGCCATATCGAGTTTCACTACGAGATTCTCGCCAAGCGCCTGCGTGAGCTTTCCTTCCTCAATAATGGCGTCAGCATCCGCCTGGTCGACCAGCGTACCGGCAAGGAAGAGGATTTCGCCTTCGCANGCGGCGTCAAGAGCTTCGTCGAGTACATCAACCGCACCAAGAGCGTTCTCCATCCGAACATCTTCTATTCGTCCGGCGAAGCCAGGNTCGGCGACACCGGTGTCACCATCGGTGTCGAAGTGGCGATGCAGTGGAACGATTCCTACCAGGAACAGGTGCTCTGCTTCACCAACAACATTCCGCAGTCGGACGGCGGCACACACCTGACCGGCTTGCGTGCAGCGATGACACGCGTCATCAACAAGTACATCGACGAAAACGAGATCGCCAAGAAAGCCAAGGTCGAGATCGCGNGCGACGACATGCGCGAAGGCCTGGCCTGCGTGCTGTCGGTCAAGATGCCCGATCCCAAGTTCGCCTCGCAGACCAAGATGAAGCTGGTATCCAGCGAAGCGCGCCCGGCGGTCGAGGAAGTCGTCGCCCAGAAACTGGCTGACTTCCTTCTCGAACGCCCGGTGGACGCCAAGATGATTACCGGCAAGATCGTCGAAGCCTCGCGAGCCCGCGAAGCCGCCCGCCGCGCCCGCGAATTGACGCGGCGCAAGGGCGTGCTGGATGGCGTCGGCCTGCCCGGAAAACTTGCCGATTGCCAGGAGAAAGATCCGGCGCTGTGCGAAATCTATGTGGTCGAGGGCGACTCCGCTGGCGGTTCCGCCAAGCAGGGCCGCGACCGCAAGTTCCAGGCCATTCTGCCGCTACGCGGCAAGGTGCTGAACGTCGAAAAAGCGCGTTTCGAAAAGCTGATTTCCAGCGAACAGATCGTCACCTTCATCACCGCGCTTGGCACCGGCATCGGCAAGGACGAGTTCAAGATCGAAAAGCTGCGCTACCACCGCATCATCATCATGACCGATGCCGACGTGGACGGCGCCCACATCCGCACGCTGCTGCTGACGCTGCTCTATCGCCAGATGCCGGAACTGATCGAACGCGGCTACGTGTATATCGCCCAACCGCCGCTCTACAAGGTCAAGCACGGCAAGACCGAGCGCTATCTCAAGGACGACCAGGATTACCACCAGTTCCTGCTGCGCATGGCGATGGACGAAGCCAGCCTGACCCCGCGCGCCGGCAACGAGCCGATCGCCGGCCCGGCGCTCGAAGAACTCGCCCGCTCCTGGCTGCTCACCGAAGCCGTCATCGAACGCGTTTCGCATCTGGTCGATCCACTCGTCCTCAAGGCGCTCGTCCAGCACAACCTCAAGATCGACCTCGCTTCCGAGGAAACCGCCCGTGCCAGCGCCGAATTGCTGGCCCGCCATCTGCCGGCCGGCATCCATACCGTGCCTAAGTTCGACGACATCCAGGAACGCTGGACGCTGCGCATCGAAAAGATGCACCACGGCAACCTCAAGGTCGGTCTGATCGACGAAGACCTGCTGCTCTCGGGCGACTTCATCCAGCTGCGCCGCACTGCCGAAACCCTGTCCGACCTTTTCGGCCCCGGGGCTTTCATGGCGCGTGGCGAAAAGAAGCAGGCTATCAGCAATTTCGCCGATGCCATGAAATGGCTGCTGGCCGACGTCGAACGCGGCATCAGCAAACAGCGCTACAAAGGCCTGGGTGAAATGAACCCCGAGCAATTGTGGGAAACGACGATGGACCCGAAAGTCCGCCGCCTGCTGCGCGTGCAGATCGACGACGCGATCGCCGCCGACGAGATATTCACGACGCTGATGGGTGAGTTGGTGGAGCCCAGAAGGGCGTTCATTGAAACGAATGCGCTTAATGCGCGGATCGATATTTGAGAATCTTGGTTCTGAATGCGCATCGTCAAAGTTAGGCCGCAGAGTAATCACAGTTGCGGAGTAACTTTGGCGAGATAAGTCGTCAAGCTGCTGAAGAAAACTCAGCCTCTTTAGGCAAGCCGTTAACAAAAAGTGAGTAAACAGCAAAAGGGCACCACCAGTTGCTAATGGTTCCGTAAGGCAGATATATATCGATGGCCTCCGTGAAAACGGGGGCCATGGTCTTTGTGTTGTTCACAGGCGAGTCTGGTCTGGGACCGAGCCCGAAGGTAATATCAGCGCCAGTCAAAAGTCCGAAAAAGCCGATGCTCTCTGCCCAGACCGTTAACAAGCCCAGCACGTCCACCAGCCACGCCGCCAGCACAATGGGGTCGAGGAGCGCGGTGCTGTGTTCACCCGCCGGGAGGTCGTGGATTTCATCCTTGATATCGCCGGTTACGTGGCGGATCGGCCGCTGTGGAGATGTCGCCTACTGGAACCGTCTTTCGGTCATGGGGATNTTTTGATCCCAGCCGTTTCCAGGCTTCTCGACTCCTACCCCGGATCAAACCACCTTGTGGACTTGGCGGTCGCCGTACGCGGGGTTGAGATTCATGCGGACAGCGTCGAGGAAACCCGTGGAAGGTTGATATCCTTGCTCACGNACGAGGGGGTTCCCTCAATGTCTGCGGAAAAGCTTTGCGACGCTTGGCTGTCCCATGGCGATTTCCTGCTGACGGATATCGACTGCAAAGGTGGATTTACCCATGTGGTGGGGAATCCGCCGTATGTCCGGCAGGAGATGGTCGCCGATGATCTCATGGCGGAGTATCGGTCGCGCTACTCGACGATTTACGACCGCGCGGATCTCTACGTGCCATTCTTCGAGCGGAGCCTGGGGCTGCTGGCCGATGGCGGGGTCTGTTGCATGATCTGCTCGGATCGCTGGATGAAGAACCGATACGGTGCTCCGCTGCGCGAGTTCGTCTCCTCCGGATTCCATCTTGCCGCCTACGTCGACATGGTCGGGGTGCCCGCCTTTGAGTCGGAGGTGATCGCCTATCCGGCCATCACGGCCATAGTAAGAGGTGCCGGAGACATAACCAGGCTGGCCTTCCAGCCCGAAATCTCCCCGGCTCGCCTGGCGTCCATCTCGGAGGCTCTTCGGGGAGAATCCGTCGATGACGCCGTTTCGGAGACACGAGGTTTGGACGCCGGATCGGCCCCATGGCTCCTGCACGCCCCGGACAGGACGGAACTGATCCGCAGACTGGAGTCGGTGTTCCCGACGCTGGAGGAAGCCGGCTGCAAGGTCGGCATCGGAGTGGCCACCGGGGCGGACAAGGCATTCATAGCCCCGTTTGACGAACTGGATGTCGAGCCCTCAAGGAAACTGCCCTTGGTCACGACCAAGGACATCAGAGAGGGCTCCGTGCGTTGGCGCGGGTTCGGAGTGCTGAATCCGTTCGAGGACGATGGTTCGATGGCTCCGCTCGCCAAATATCCGAAGATGGCGGCATGGCTGGAAAGGCATGGCGAAGTCATCAAAAAACGGCACGTGGCCAAATCCAGGCCCGACGCATGGTATCGGACCATCGATCGTATCTATCCGGGTCTCGCGTCCCGGCCGAAGTTGCTGGTGCCAGACATCAAGGGGTCAGCCCATGTCGTCCTGGAGGACGGAGGTCTCTACNCCCACCACAACCTGTACTACATCGTCTCGGAGTCGTGGGATTTGCGCGCGCTCAAGGCTGTTCTGGAGTCGGGGATAGGGNATTTGTTCGTCTCGGCCTACTCCGTGAAAATGGCGGGTGGCCATCTGCGATTCCAAGCCCAGTATCTCAGACGCATAAGGTTGCCGGAATGGAGTACCGTCCGTGATACGATGCGCGATGCTCTGCTGGCCGCAGTCGCGGCCGGGGACGACGGGGAAGCCCGCTCGGCGGTCTATGACATTTACGGTCTCACCCCTGCCGAGCGCTCCCTGCTCGAAAAGGGGGAGGAAAGAGATGCCGTTGGATCTCGCGGGTTACGAAGCGCTGGCCACAGAGGCCGTCAAAGGTNTTTGGGACAGCCGGGATAGCGCGAGGCGCAGGCAGGCCGAAGGCGGTCGTCAGGATCAAGGCGAGAGAGCCGGGGTCACCGCCGGCAAAAATCTGGACGGGTTCCATGACGTCATAGAGACGGTGGTGCGGGCCAATGGGCTGGAAGGGGCAGAGATCCATCGGGATCGCGCCGTGGTGACGCTTCCGGGGTATTTCCGGGCGACCAAGTTGTGGGATGTCCTGGTCACCCACCGCGGCCGACTGGTCGCCGCCATCGAGTTCAAAAGCCACGTCGGGCCGAGTTTCAGCAACAACCTCAACAACCGCGCCGAAGAGGCCATCGGTACGGCAGCCGACCTGTGGGTTGCCCACCGCGAATCGGCTTTCGGAACCACTGACCGGCCATTCGTCGGGTGGCTTATGGTGCTGGAGGATTGCGAGGCGTCGCGCTCGCCCATTCGCACCATGTCACCGCACTTCCCCGTTTTTCCCGAGTTCGTCGGGGCATCATGCGCCGAGAGGTATCGCATCCTTTGCGAGAAACTGGTCCGGGAACGCTACTACACGTCGGCAGCATTGATGCTCACGAGACGCCAGGACGCCGAGACGGGCGGCTGGAACGAGATGTCGGAACCGTCTGGGCTTCGGGCCTTCGTGGCCTCGCTTGCGGGCCACGTCGCGGCTGAGGCTGCGAGGGCGGGATAACCAAACCCCGGCACCAAGACGAGTGCATAATCCGGCTGTGATTTCCTGACTGGAACACCATGCTCACAAACATCCAGGGGTTGGTCGACCGTCTCGACCTGTCGCCGTCAAGGNGGCTCATGCCCCTCTTCGAGGCCGTGTCGAACGCAATGGACGCCATTGAGGAAAGGACGGGCAATCCTGCCGGCGGAACCATCCGCATCAGGCTTCTGGAAAGACATGATCTGGCTGTGCAAGGCGGGGACGCAACGCCGGTCTTGGATGGTTTCGAGATTTCAGACGACGGGGCGGGCTTCACGGACGCAAACCTTTCGTCGTTCGGGNAGGCTTACACCCTCTCCAAGGTGAAGGTGGGTGGCAAGNGGGTCGGCCGTTTCACGTTCCTCAAGGTGTTCTCCGAATGCTCGGTCTCGAGCGTGTTCGAAAAGTCTGGGCAGCGCTTGGCAAGATCCTTCTCGTTCTCAATCCTGAGGGAGTTGGATGGGGCGGACAACACCGAAGCCACAGATCGTCCGGTCGGCTCGACGCTGACCATGCGAGGGCTCGCGGACAAATACAGGGCGGCATGGCCGTCAGAACCTGAAACTCTGGCCGAGCGCGTGGTCGCCCATTTCCTCATCCGGTTCGCAGCGCGCTCCTGCCCGCGCGTGACGCTTGAGGCTTCGGGGCATGAGGCGATAGATCTGCAAAAGCTCTTCCAGTCGACGGTACAGAGCCACATCGAGGAACGATTCTTCGATGTCGATGGCAAGACTTTCGCCCTCCAGGCCTTTCGCCACAAGGACGGACGGGCAAGGCACNGTCACCACCTCTGTGCCAATGGCCGCGAGGTGACGGCCGCCAAGCTCAAAGACCTGCTGCCGGAACTTCCTGACCGCCTGATTGACGAGGAGCAGCAGGCATACACCCTGATTGT
Organism: Dechloromonas sp.; assembly: GCA_013363835.1. Lineage (GTDB taxonomy): Bacteria > Pseudomonadota > Gammaproteobacteria > Burkholderiales > Rhodocyclaceae > Azonexus. The sequence goes on along the minus strand of CP054864.1, from coordinate 2,936,551 downwards.
TCTCGTCACGNGGGAATATCTCGACGACCACGCCAATCAGGAACGAACGAAAATCGCCTTCCAGACCGATGAGGACGACGAGCCGGAACTGGAGCGGTCGCTTGTCTCTCGGCAAGAGCTTGGTCGGGGAATAGCGGAGGCGTTGCGCTCCGTGCTTGCCCCAGACCTGAAATCCACCAACGAGGAAAAGATTTCCCAGATAGGTCGTTTCGTCGAGCAGCATGCTCCGGAATACAGGGTCCGANTGGGCGACAAGTACCGCTCCATCATCGAGCAGAGGGTCCAGCCCGGCCTTAAGGAGGAACAACTCGACGAGGCTCTGCTGCATATCCGACGCGAGATTGAGGACGGGATACGCAAGGAGGAACGGCACGTAGCAGCCCTCATCGAAAAGGAGTCGTTCGATCAATATCAGGAACGAATCAGGGCTCTGATGGAGGGTGCCAACGAGGTGGGCAAGGCAAAACTGGCCGACTATATCGCCCATCGGAGGACGATTCTCGATCTCGTCGACCTGAGCCTGCGCCGCGTGCAGACTGACGGCAAGTACCCCTTCGAGAAGGTTCTCCACAAGATGATATTCCCGATGGGGGCAACGTCAAAGGACGTGTTCCTTGACCAGCAGAACCTTTGGCTCATCGACGAGCGGCTGTGTTACCACACGCTGCTGACCTCGGACAAAAAGCTGAACAAAGTGCCCGGACTGGAGGCGACATCCGGCAAGGAGCCAGACATCTTCGCTTTCTTCTATGACACACCCATCGGCGTCGCCGAGCCGGACAACCTGCCAGGCGGCGGCGTGGTCATCATCGAGTTCAAGAGGCCGGGCAGGAACGACTATGACCGGGATCCGGCCGACCAGATCATCCAGCGGTTTCGTGAGATTGACCAAGGCAATGTCAAGGACATCGACGGCCGCCCGGTGAATCCGGACCGAATGCGTTACATCGGGTACCTGATTGCCGATCTGTCCCCGACCCTACGTGATCAGGTGGAAATGCGGTATCACAAGACCGCAGACAACGAGGGGTACTTCTACACCCTGCCCAAGGGCAACGGCTACGTCGAGATCGTCTCTTACGACAAACTCGTCCGGGACGCTAAGCGTCGCAATCGCATCCTCTTCGACAAGCTCGGCCTGCACAAGACCTGACTCCTGTTTCTCAGAGATGGCACTTATGGTGCGGATGGATATCTGCAGAGTCATGGGGCAAGTCCGGTACGCGGGCTCTCTAGATAATTCTTGGGCTTGCCGGTGAGAGATTGAGGCTCAATCCTTCGGTGATTTGAGTTTTATTTTGCGTTGGGGATAGACATGTTGGCGCGTGTTGAATAGGATCCAGATTGCTTGAGTAGTGCGCGTTGAAAATTACCCAGGGTGACTAACCTTCCTGCTCGATTGTTGAGCAGGGCAAAGGAGATGATCACCATGAAAGATCTGGGAATAATTCGACGCATGTTTTACCGCGACGGCCTATCGCTGTCGGAGATAGAAAGACGTACGGGCCTGACCCGCAAGACAGTGCGACGCTGGCTGAATGCAGCAGAGGGAGCCGAACCACAGTATCGGCGACGCCCCGCTGAAGACACCAAGATAGCGCCGTTTGCCGAACGGCTGACCAAGGCGCTGGAAGTCGATGCCCGGCGTCCGAAACGCGACCGCCGAACAGCACTCAAGTTATTCCATGAAATCCAGGCAGCAGGATTTGATGGCGACTACAACCGGGTGACCGAGTTTATCCGTCGCTGGCGTCTGAATGGCGGCCAGGCCTTGGTCAAAGCCTACGTTCCTCTGCGCTTCGAATTGGGTGAAGCCTTTCAATTCGACTGGAGCGAAGAGCGCCTGGTCATAGGCGGTGTCTGGCGCAAAATCCTGGCCTCCCATCTGAAGCTCTGCGCCAGCCGCGCCTTTGTCGTCCAGGCCTATCCCACACAGAGCCACGAAATGCTGTTCGATGCCCACACGCGATCGTTCAGTGCGCTGGGTGGCATTCCCCGTCGCGGCATCTACGACAACATGAAGACTGCCGTGGATAAGGTCAACAAAGGCAAAGGGCGGACGGTAAACACCCGCTTCGCCGCCATGGCCTCGCATTACCTCTTCGACCCGGACTTCTGTAACGTAGCCTCCGGTTGGGAGAAAGGCGTCGTCGAGAAGAACGTCCAGGATAGTCGGCAGCGTATCTGGCAAGACGCCAGCAAGGAACGGTTTGGATCATTCACCGAACTGAATCTGTGGCTGTTGGCCAAGTGCCGAACCCTGTGGCGCGAATTGCGCCACACCGAATATGGCGACCTGACGATTGCCGAAATGCTCGAACACGAGCAGCCCAGCCTGATGCCGATGGTGACCNCCTTCGATGGCTACGTGGAGACGCTGGGGAAGGTGTCGAGCACCTGCCTCGTCAGCATTGATCGCTGTCGTTACTCGGCCCCCTGCGAACTGGTGGGCCAGATGGTCAGCATTCGTATCTACCCCGAGCGACTCGATTTCGTTGCCCACGACAGGATCGTCGCCAGCCATGTGCGCAGCTTCGAGCGGAATCAGACCTGCTATGACTGGCAACACTACATCCCCCTCATCGAGCGCAAGCCGGGTGCCTTGCGCAATGGTGCGCCATTTGCCGATCTGCCCGAGCCCTTGCTTCGCCTGCGCGGTCTTCTGCTCAAACGCGAAGGTGGAGACCGTATCATGGCCAAGGTACTCACTGCAGTTCCGANNGCGGGATTGGAAAGCGTTCTGGTCGCCGTCGAACTGGTCCTGGAGTCAGGGAACCCGAGCGCTGAACATGTCGAGAATGTCCTCAACCGGCTAAAGACAGCACCGCCACCCGAGCATGTCGAAACCAGCTTGCAGGTGAGCGAGATACCACTTGCCGATACGGGCCGCTACGACCGCCTGCGGACGGAGGCGAGCCATGCGTGATATTGCGACCGAGCTCAAAAATCTCCGCTTGTATGGCATGGCCGGCGCCTGGGATGAACTCCTTGCTCAGGGCGAGTCGGCCGGGTTGCAGTCGGCTCGCTGGCTGATTGAGCATCTGCTGGATGTCGAACATACGGATCGGGCCATGCGCTCGATCAGCTATCAACTCCATAGCGCCAAGTTTCCCGTCCATCGTGATCTGGCGGGGTTCGACTTTGAGCAGTCAAAGGTTGATCGTGGTCTGATCACTGAACTGGCGGATCTGTCCTTTACGGAGGCAGCCCACAACGTGGTGTTCATCGGTGGCACGGGAACCGGCAAGACGCATCTGGCCACGGCGTTAGGTGTCTCCGGGATTACCCTGCATGGCAAGCGCGTTCGCTTCTACTCGACAGTGGATCTGGTCAATCTGCTGGAGCAGGAGAAGGCGGCCGGAAAAGCCGGAAAGTTGGCCTTCGCGCTGATGCGCATGGATCTGGTGATTCTCGATGAACTGGGCTATCTGCCCTTCAGTCAGGCCGGTGGTGCTTTGTTGTTTCACTTGCTCTCCAAGCTCTACGAGCATACCAGCGTGATGATCACGACCAATCTGACCTTCAAGGAATGGTCTGCCGTGTTCGGGGATGCCAAGATGACGACGGCGCTGCTGGATCGCCTGACGCATCATTGCCATATCGTGGAGACAGGCAACGAGTCCTACCGATTCCGCCACAGCAGTGCGACTGCCAAGTCACGCATCAAGGCAAGGGAGGAGCGCAAGCGCCCGGGACAAGTCGAGGAAAAGGAACCGTTCTGAGCGGAGGCCGCGTGGGGAAATCCGCTCCGGGCTTCGCCCTGCGCGGCTATCCCCACGCAATACATCGGCTCCCCACATGCTTCAAAATCCGGATGAATCCGCTACACTAAACTTCAACCGACCTGCCTCAGGCGGCCAACGTCCCTGAGTAATCGTTCAACGCGCACAGCTGGGTATTTTAGACGCGCGCCGACATCTAGACGGCAGAATCGCGCTCTGGTGAGTACGGAATCGAATTCAACCCGACCGGCTCGAATCGGCTGAGCTGTAATTCGTTGTCAGGGTAAGCCACGGCTACTTTTGAGTTGAGCTGCCGGTCCGTCTTTCGAGGCTCTGAATGGCAGCGTGTTGCTTGCATAACAATTTTGGCAAGTGATCCGGCTCTCAAACAGGCGCAAATTTGGACATAGGTCGGTCACCCGTTTCTGCAATATTGTGGCGGGTGCTGTGTGCAAGACGTACTGTAGAAGCACTTGTTTTCCTTCTGGCATAATGTCGATCAAATATCTTGGGGTAAGGAAGTTGAACTACCTTCCCTGTGCTAGCAGCAATCGGCCAGTGCTGAAATCTCGTCCTTGGAACATTTGCAGGTCTGTCGCGCAATATCGCGGATTGCCGTACCAATCACCATGCAATGAACAGACGTGCATCAAGCTCAAGCTTAACGCTGGCGTGTTTTCTGAGGATGGAGACGAAGATGGCATTCAAGAAGCCAATAGCTGCAGTCACGGTTCCGGAGAGCCCGGATCGGCTCTTCCGCGACTTGCCGAAACGCCGGCATCCCAGCTTATTCGACCATCAAGGCCAGATGCTGCGCAACTACGTGGCGAAGGCCATCAATGCCAAGGATGTTGCTCTTCAACTGCCTACGGGTAGCGGCAAGACGTTGGTCGGGCTACTGCTGGCAGATTGGCGTCGCCGCAAGTTCCGCGAGAAGGTCGTTTATCTTTGCCCGACTAGCCAATTGGTTAATCAGGTGGCTGAAGAGGCAACTTCAAAGTATGGCTTGTCCATTGAGGCTTTCACCGGAAAGATTAAGGACTATGCCCCTGCATCGAAGGCTGCCTACGCTAACGGTGACCGGGTTGCAGTTACCAACTACAGCAGCCTCTTCAATACCAATCCTTTTTCGATGACCCCGATATTATTATTGTCGACGACGCCCATGCTGCTGAGAATTACATCGCGGCCCAGTGGACGTTGTCGATGTCACGCCTAAATGAACAGACAGTTCATCTGCACAGCGCGGTTGCCAGTGTCATCAAACAGGCGATCCCGAATGCGGCCTATGCACGCATTATGGGCATCACACGAGACGTGACGATGCATCTTGGGTGGACAAGCTGCCAACCCACCTGCTTGTCGCTCTGGCCGATGAGCTTAGCGCCGCGATCAGTGGGCATGTCGAGGATAATCGGGCCCGCTTTGCATGGAGGAGCTTAGTCGGGCACTTGCATGCCTGCCAGCTCTATATGTCGGCCACTGAGATAATGATCCGTCCGTTGATACCGCCGACTTGGTCTCATGCACCGTTTGCCAACGCGAAACAGCGTATATTCATGTCGGCCACTCTTGGGGCTGGGGGATCTTGAGCGGCTTACTGGCCGTCCGAAGATTCTTCGCCTGCCCATTCCGGATGGGTGGGATATCCAGGGCATCGGTCGCCGTTTCTTTGTGTTCCCAGAGAAGTCTCTGAACGAGGACGACGCGCTAGCCCTGCGCCATTCGCTCATGCGCGAAGCGGGCCGAAGCCTAGTGCTTACCCCGCGATTGGAGCGCGCAGGTGAAATTAAGCAGGAGGTGGAAGAGGCATTGGCTTACCCCGTCTTTGATGCTGAGGACTTGGAGAAACCAAAGTCAAATTTTTGGCAGAGAAAACGGCGGTGGCAGTGATCGCCAACCGCTACGACGGTATTGATTTTCCGGATGATGATTGCCGGTTACTCTTCGTTGAGGGCTGCCCAAAGCCACAAATTTACAAGAGCGCTTCTTGATGACCCGCATGGGTGCCAACTTGCTCTTTAATGAGCGAGTCCAAACGCGGGTGATGCAGGCTTTGGGACGCTGCACTCGGGCCTTAATGACTACTCTGCTGTCGTTGTGACCGGCGAGATATGCCAGCCTATCTGACCGATCTTAAGCGGCGAGAGCATTTCCACCCAGAGTTGCAAGCCGAAATCGAATTCGGCGTGTATCAATCGACTGATATCACTGCGCCTGAAATCATCGACAACTTTAAGGTGTTCTTGGAGCATGACGATGCTTGGGAGGAGGCCAATAGATCAATCTTGGAGGCGCGCAGCGAGGCAAAGCAGAAGGACTTTCCTGCTATGGAAGAGCTCGCGGATTCTGTCGCTAAGGAAATCGAATGGCAGACAGCGATGTGGAATCAAGACTATGAGCGTGCGTATGATTCTGCACGGGAAGTGCTCGCGGGTCTCAACGATTCGGGCCTACGTGGCTACCGAGCGCTCTGGTTCTATTTGGCAGGCGCTGCAGCAGAGTGTGCTGTTGCAGAAGGCGTGGCTGGCTTCGACGTTAAGGCTCGCCAAAGCTATCGAATGAAAGGGACTTCCCGTCCCGAAGTAGCGGCGGAAGCCGCCGGCAGCAGTTGCTGCCATGATTGAGTTTCCACACTGAATCATTCATTCGAAAGGGAAGTCCATGGGTATTGTTACAGTCGGCATCGATCTCGCCAAGAATGTATTCGCTTTGCATGGTGTTGACCAGAGTGGCAAGGCGGTATTTATCAAGCCCAAGGTGGTTCGCGGGCAATTGCTGGAAATGGTCGCCCAGTTGCCGTCCTGCCTGATCGGCATGGAAGCCTGCTCCGGCGCCCACCATTGGGCGAGAGNNTTCAGCCGCTTCGGCCACACCGTCAAGTTGATGGCGCCCAAGTTCGTGGCGCCGTACCGGATGAGCGGCAAGCGCGGCAAGAACGATGCAGCCGATGCCGCCGCCATCTGCGAAGCCGTCACCCGGCCCAACATGCGCTTCGTGCCGGTGAAGGATGTCGACCAGCAAGCCATTCTCTGCCTGCATCGTACCCGGCAAGGCTTCATCGAAGAACGCACCGCGCTCTACAACCGGCTACGTGGCCTGATCAGCGAATTTGGCATCGTTCTGCCGCAGAAAGTTGAACGCCTGCGCCGGGAAATCGNNGCGCCCATCTAGAAGAACTCCCCGGCTGGGCTAACCGTTGCGTCGGCGACCTGCTCGTACGCCGACCGCCTCAACGAACGCATCGAAGAATACGACAAAGCCATTGCCCAAGCAGCCAAACAAGACCAGCGCAGCCGGCGACTGATGCAACTTCCCGGCATTGGCCCGACGACGGCCAGTGCCCTGGTTGCCAGCCTGGGCGGTGGTCATGATTTCAAGAATGGTCGGCAACTCGCCGCCTGGGCCGGCCTCGTCCCCGGCCAGTACAGCAGTGGTGGCAAAGCGAGACTGGGGCGGATCACCAAGGCGGGCGACGCCTACCTGCGCAGCCTGCTCGTCATGGGCGCCCGCGCCGTTCTCGCCGGACTCGGCAACAAGCAAGACCGATTCAGTCGTTGGGCCAGAAATCTGGTCGAGCGACGCGGCTACTGGAAAGCAGCGGTCGCCATAGCCGCCAAGAACCTGCGACTGGCGTGGGCAGTGCTGCACTACGGCGACGATTTCCGACTAATCGAAGAGACCGCCTGAACAGCAAAAGCGTCTATAGGAAGAGGGAAAGGAATCACCGGCCGCTCGCTGGCGGCCCAAGACCAGCGAAGCACTGCAGCGTTGATGTGAAGCGGGTTGGACCCGCGCGGGAGAGCCTGATTAGCTCTAGGGAGGCAAGAGACTCCCGGCTAACGAATGAGCCCCGCGCGCGTCTTTCATCAGGGTCGGGCAAAAGCCCAATATGACCGGTTGTAGTACCGCAGTCCTTCACCTTCTCGCACCGACACAGCAGGGAATCGATGAACAGTCAGAAAACAGGATCAGGCATGAAACGATAAAACGTCAGAACGCTTGCAGAGAATGGGAAGCCCTTGTAGGCGAGCTAAGGAAGCAGCACAAGGAATCCCGTGGTTGGTGGCATTAGCTCGGGGTGCCGCAACGGAATCCGAGGCCGCAGTGGCAACTAAGGAGGCAGCTCTTATGCTGCAGGTTGAGCACCTTGAGGCCTACCTTGCCAGACTGGGGACGCTGCACAATCGCAATTTCACAACTCGCGAAAACGAAATTCGCAGTGGACTAGCGTCGGCCAAAAATTTTGAGCGCGCTCAGCAGCTGCTTGGTGAGCATCTGGGATTTGCTGCCGGTAAGAGGGAGTCAGATGCATCACCCGATCCATGGTGGATGATCGCCGACCAGGTAATCGTTTTCGAAGATCACGCAGGAGCTAAGGAGGATGCGATCATCGATGCTACTAAGGCTCGGCAAGCTGCTTCACACCCGGATTGGATCCGCGCAAATGTGCCTGGTACCGACAATTCAATAATCGTATCGGTATTGGTCACCCCAGCTACCGAGGCCCGTGAGGGGCCATGCCGTCGCTGGGCAATGTTAGCTACTGGCATGTGGATAAATTCCGCGCATGGGCTGAGGCCGCCCTAGTGGCTATTCGTGAGCTTCGCCGAACCTTCACCGAGCCCGGTGATGCTTGGCGTGCGACCGCTGCAGAAGCTCTAGAAGAGGCACGTCTGGACGCCCCTGGCTTAATCAAATGGCTCTCGAAATGCGTCGCCAGCGATCTGATGGTTTCGGTCAAGTCCTAACGCTTTGATAGTGGCAACCGACCTAAAATGTTCGCAATGCATTACGCAGCGGTCAATGCAGATAGAGAGACCAAGTCACGCACACACGAGACGCTCAGATGACACCACTGCCACAAGAATTAATCGCCGGCTTATTGAACGATGGCCATAAACCCATTTTCTTGCTTGGTGCTGGTGCATCTGTCAGTTCAGGCGTGCCCCTTGCTGGCCAATTAGTCGAGTCCATCGCGAAATTTGCTTATTGCAAGACGACAGCACGAGTCTTTGACGATCCAACGCTGATGCGTTCCGACTGGTATGGCTGGTTGGAACAGCGGCCGTGGTTCAATCGAGCAGCCCTTCCCGCTGATCTGTATCCGACCGCTGTCGAGGCTTTACTTCAGCCTTCATCGATTCGAAAGGAGTTTTTCCAATCGATCTTGCGCCGTGCATTAGAGCCTAGTCCTGGCTATCAGCGGCTGGTTAACCTGATGGCAAAGCGTTCTATCACCACCGTTCTGACTACGAATTTCGACGACCTCGTTGCCCGGACTGTAAAAGTGTCCGCGCAGTTGGCCATTGTGATGAGATTAAGAACTTATCCGTAAATAATGGATAATGAATCTCCATGCGCAATGAGCTCGTGGAGAGAAGATGAGCAAAGCAAAGTCGTGGGAAGTTACGGATGATTTCTGGATGCGTGTAGAGCCATTGATTCCTGTACGCCAACGCCTGGCGGATCAGACGTACGCCCGCAAGATGGGCGGTGGGCGTAAGCCCAAAGACGCCAGGCTCGTCTTCGAAGGCATTGTGTACGTGTTGAGAACGGGCTGCCAATGGAAAGCATTGCCTGCCGAGCGTTACGGCAGCGCCAGCGCAATTCATGCGCGATTCCTGCAATGGGAAAAAGCGGGTTTCTTTGAAGCCCTGTGGAAAGCAGGGCTGGCCGAGTACGACGATCTCGAAGGGATCGCCTGGCGCTGGCAAAGCATCGATGGCGCGATGATGAAAGCGCCGCTGGCTCAGTCAAGCGTTGGCCCCAACNCCACGGATCGGGGAAAAAATGGCAGCAAGCGACATTTGCTGGTGGACGGTCGTGGCGTCCCGTTATCGCTCGTCGTGACCGGCGCCAACCGGCATGACGTCNCGCAACTGGGGGCCGTACTGGATGCCATCATGGTCAAGCGTGCCCAACCGCCCCAGCGACGAAGCAAGCACCTGTGTGCCGACGCGGGCTATACCGGCGGGCCTGCGCTGGAAATCCTTGCCCGGCACGGTTACATTCCTCACGTCAAAGGACGGGGCAAGAGGCCTGCGAACTCAAACGTGATCCCAAAGAAGGCTCGGCGCTGGATCGTCGAGGTGGCGCACAGTTGGTTCAACCGCTTTCGCAAGCTGCTCGTACGATACGAGAAGCTTGATCGCAGCTTTGTTGCCCTCAATCACCTGGCAGCATCCATCATCGCGTTCAGAAAAATTGATCTGACCGTGAATATTATTTACGGATAAGTTCTAAGACGCCTTCGGACTTCGCCCTGTTCGACACTGCTTCGAGCGTCCCTCAGGTGATCTACCTGCACGGATCTGTTGATCATTACACTGACAAGAACCTCGTTAACGAAACACAGCGATTGAGCACCGAAATGGTGGATCTCCTTCGGCCACTTTTGCGAGATCATCCGTTGGTCGTAGTTGGCTATCGAGGCGCTGAACCCTCGGTGATGCGGCACTTACTTCTTGAGCAGGCTGGCGCCTGCATGAATTTCCGCCGCGGAATTTACTGGTGCTATCGCAAGGGCAGTAATCCGCTGGCTGATAGTCCGCTCCTGAGTGATTTGCAGTCACAGATTCAGACGAATCTCCTTTTGTTGAAATCGATGGCTTTGACGGGCTACTCGCTACCGTCGACAAACTTGTCACAGCTATGCCCGCTCGGTCTTCGTTACCTGCCAGCCCTGCGCAACTGACCGGCCTACCCTTTGATATGCAACCATCCGCTCGTGGCTTGGAGGATCTGAGCGATACCCTTGTTCGATCGAAGTTGGTTTCCTACGCCGAGGCGCTAAGGAGGACGTGCCGCCTCTAGATACTCCAAGCCGACTTGCCAGCGCAATGGAGACACATCACTTGGCAGTTACAAACGCAGGATCGATCAAGGCTACCAACGGTGCAGTGCTGCTTTTCGCCAAGCGGCCCGACCAGCAGGTCGACGATGGCTGTATTGACGTCACAGTCAGTGGCCCAGTCGCTTGGGTTGCGGAAGTGCTCGATGTTACGGCTTCGTCAGTCGGTGAGACCGAGGCGTTGCGCATTGAGGGTAATCTTTGGGAACAGTTGGAACAAGCCACAACGTTACTTTCGAGAGTGAATCGGCCATTCCGGATGAAGGGCGCTGTATCGCATACGGCATTCCCGTATCCACCTCTCGCACTAAAGGAACTACTCACTAATTTGATTGCTCACCGCAGCTACGTTGATCAGACTCCGGCTCGGATATCTGTGACCCCGGAGGAGATCGCCTTCGATAACCCCGGGGATTGGTTGAGGTTGTTACACGCGAGCTTGAGGAGCAGTCTCTACAGGACGTGATCGGAGTCGGATCCAGGCGCCCAAAAGGCTACCGGAACCCGTTGTAGCTGATTTCTTCTATTCTGCGGAGATATGGACAAGGCCGGTTCCGGCCTGCCAGATTGTTGATTTGCACCTAAAACTGACCCACTAGCCCTATAGATTTGCATCGAATTTTGACCCACGTATAGACACTGACCTGCTCGGGAACGAGCGGGAGAATCAGGAGTGATCGACGTGGCGTTATTAAGCGTAATCAGGCGGTGGCACCTGCGTGATGGCATGGCCATCCGTGAAATAGCCAGACGAACGGGGTTATCCCGAAACACGATCCGGAAGTATCTGAGCACCGGCATCGTCGAACCGAAGTATCCCGAGCGACACAGCCCGAGCAAGCTCGACCTGTTTGCGCCGAAGCTGGCGGCATGGTTGAAGACGGAGTCGAAGAAGAGTCGCAAGCAGCGGCGAAACCTCAGGCAGATTTATGCCGATCTATGCTCGTTGGGCTACGAAGGCTCCTATGACCGGGTCGCCGCCTTCGCCAGGCATTGGCGACAAGCGCAGCAGGAAGCAGCCGGGACGACTGGGCGTGGCACCTTCATTCCTCTGACCTTTGCACCGGGAGAAGCCTTCCAGTTCGACTGGAGCGAAGACTGGGCGGTCATTGCCGGCGTGAAGACCAAGCTCCAGGTCGCCCAACTCAAACTCTCCTACAGTCGGGCATTCTTCCTGCGGGCCTACCCATTGCAGACCCACGAGATGTTGTTCGATGCCCACAACCATGCCTTCCGCGTGTTGGGCGGCGTACCCCGACGTGGCATCTACGACAATATGAAGACGGCAGTGGATCGAATCCGAAAGGCAAAGCCCGGGACATCAACACCCGGTTCAAGGCCATGGTCAGCCACTACCTGTTCGAAGCCGAGTTCTGCAATCCAGCCTCTGGCTGGGAGAAGGGGCAGATCGAGAAGAATGTTCAGGACTCCCGGCATCGTATCTGGCAAGGTGCGCCGGCCTTCGAGAGTCTGGATGCCCTCAATGCCTGGCTGGAACAGCGATGCCTGACGCTCTGGCAAGAGCTGCGTCATCCTGAATTGCCCGGCACGGTCGCAGACGCCTGGGTTGATGAGCAGGCTGAGCTGATGACTGTGCCAGTTCCCTTCGATGGCTTCGTCGAACATACCAAGCGCGTCTCCCAACCTGCCTAATCAACTTCGAGCGCAACCGTTACAGTGTTCCGGCATCGTTTGCCAATCGACCCGTCAGCCTGCGGGTCTATGCCGATCATCTGGTCGTCGCTGCGGAAGGCAATGTGATTGCCGAGCACCAACGGATCATCGACCGCCGGCATGACTTCAGTCGCACGATCTACGACTGGCGGCACTATCTCTCGGTCTTGCAGCGTAAGCCCGGCGCATTGAGAAATGGCGCGCCGTTTGCCGAATTCCCCGAGGGGTTCAAGCGACTGCAGTCAGCCCTCCTGAAACGGCCGGGCGGCGATCGGGAAATGGTCGAGATCCTCGCCCTGGTCCTGCATCACGATGAGCAGGCCGTCCTGACGGCGGTCGAGATGGCGCTTGATGCCGGCGTTGCCTCGAAACAGCATGTCCTCAATCTGCTCGGACGATTGGTGGAGTTGCCACCACCGGCACCGATTGATGCGCCTCAGGCGCTGGTACTGAAGATCGAACCGCTTGCCAACGTGACGCGCTACGACGGCCTGCGGGAGGTGCGAGATGCTGCCTGAAGCCATGATCACGACACTGAAATCGCTCAAGCTCTTCGGTATGGCGCAAGCCATTGAGGAATTGGCGGCACAGAATTCGCCAGCCTATCTGAATGCGCAATCCATCCTGGACAGTCTGCTCAAGGCTGAATTGGCTGAACGGGAAGTCCGCTCGGTGAATTACCAGATGAAGATTGCCCGTTTCCCGGCTTACCGCGACCTGTCGGGATTCGACTTCACGCAAAGCGTCGCCAATGAAGCCTTGGTCCGGCATCTGCATCGCGGGAGTNTCATCGACGCGGCTCATAACGTGGTGATGATTGGTGGGCCAGGCACTGGCAAGACGCATCTGGCTACCGCGATCAGTGTGCAGGCGATCATGCATGCGCATCACCGGGTCCGTTTCTTCTCGACGGTCGATCTGGTCAATGCGCTGGAACAGGAGAAGCTAGCCGGCAAACAAGGGCAGATTGCCCATCGGTTGGTGCATGCTGACCTGGTGATTCTGGATGAGTTGGGTTACTTGCCGTTCAGTCAGAACGGTGGCGCTTTGCTCTTCCATCTGATGAGCAAGCTCTACGAGAAGACCAGTCTGATCATTACGACCAATCTAAGTTTCTCGGAGTGGGCCAGTATCTTTGGCGATCCGAAGATGACAACGGCGCTACTCGACCGCCTAACGCATCACTGCCATATCGTCGAAACCGGCAACGAGAGCTACCGTTTCAGAAACAGTTCAACCAAAGGGAGCAAGGAGGTGAGGACTAGAAATCCAGCAATGACCTGAGCCATACTGCGGCNNTCATCGGGTGGGTCAGATTTCAGTGCAAATCCCGGGTCAGTTTTAGGTGCAAATCAACATGCCAGATGTCTTGCGAGAAGCAGCAAACAATCTGAATCGGGTCCGATTCGGGCCGACGGATGGCAATAGCCGTTTCATCGCAACAATTTCCTGTAGACCTGAGGCGCTACAGGTAGATGCGCAGACACGAACTGCGAAGGCATCGGCAGGTGACCATCGCTACGCGGCCAACTTGCTTCAGATCGTCGATTGGCCGCAGTCGATATGGCGCATCGGGACCATTGAGGGGCTTAGAGAGGTCAACAAGCTGGATCGGGCCGGTGCGGATCCGTTTGGATGTGCTCGTGGGTGGATATGGACCTTTGCACCGAAAGGATCATTAGGTGGCAAGCGCCTATTCGATCTCGCAGTCGAAAATGAGGTGGAGGAAGTGCCTATTGAGCTCTTATTGAGCGACCGTGATTCTCAAGCATAGTGCCTGCGCTTCTGAACCGAGCATTGGCGATCCGGCTCGAAAGGCTCGGCATGACAGTTCGCTTCGAACCAGGTCGAATGCGCGCCTACTACACATCATTGGACGGCTCCCCTCGGGAAATCAGTTACCGCAGTACCTTTAAGCAGGCACGGCGTACCGTTGCGAAGCCCATTGTCTCTCGCTCTACGGGCAAAGTTGTCTATTGGGAGCACAAAGCAGTCTATTTTCGCTTCGAGCAGTTCGGTGAAGCCTGGGCACTCACTCTCCTTCCAGGGTATGTCTTCACGGTCGATGGAGAGACGAAACCGATCGCTTCAGAAAAGATCGGCCTTTATCGACCGTAGAGCAGCGCGAGACTACAACCCAACAGTACTTCACGATCTGGTGTTTTGGTCTCGTATGCTTTCCGATGGCCACGATGAATCAACCTTTCACCTACCGCTGACACGGCAACCTGGGGGCCGACCGTTGAGGTTGTATCGAGCATTCCAACTTTTGTGTTCCAGGACTCGCTGGAAATGTCCGCCTCGGAGGGCGAAGAGATCGACTCCTGACTGAACTTGCTGAAGAGGCAGAAAATCTACAGGAACAGATCGAGCGCGTAATCGCAGAACAGGCTACGGAGATTGCGGAAGATGAAGATTCAGATCGCTAGACTTCCGATACCGGATTTAGAGTTTGGGAGCGNNGGCTTCTTTCAAGACCCGCGACTCGGATTAGTGGAGGCTGGCCCCTTCGATTCAAGATTTGGCTCTGCACACAAGACCCAGATACGAGTTTCGATCATAGGAACATCTGAGGGGATCGACCTTGCTTCATCGTGGTTGAGGCGGTGCAAATCGGCCATCGACCCACACTCGTTTGGCGGAAGCCAGATTGCCTTCNCGGGATTTGATGCCGTCTTCAGATCTGAACTCGTTGTCCATGAGACAAGCAATGGTTTTGCACGAGCAACAGCTCGAGGCCTAGGGCTCAAGCCCTACGAAGGCCTGGAAGCGATGGTTGGCGTCTACGCATCGGCCATTACTCGTGCAAAGGAGGACTTTCGCCCTGATGTTGTTGTATGTGTCGTGCCTGAACCCATCGAGCGCAAATTCTGGAGCGTCACTCGGATGATCTCTCGCGCCGAACGCGACGCTTTAAAGAGGGCTGCTGCCTCAGCTACCACCCAACAGATGCAGCTTCCTTTCGACTGGGAGGTTGAAGAACATTCGGAAGACTTACTGAGCCGCGACTTCCGCNGCCCCAAGGCTCGTGCTATGCAGATTGGTGTTCCAATACAATTGCTTCGGAACAGTGGCATGGTCGACCTTAAGACTAACGAGGAACCAGCGGCACGCGCATGGAATCTCAGCGTTGGCCTTTACTACAAGGCTGGGNGAATACCATGGCGGGTTCGCAACCGCGGCCCAGAGACTTGTTTTGTAGGTATCACTTTTCACCATCTCCGCACGACGAAACGTTCATTGGTGCACTCTGCTCTCGCCCAAGCCTTCTCAACAAACGGCGGTGGATTTGCTCTTAGGGGCCAATCTTTCGAACCAGAACGTGACGCTTCGACTCGCACGCCGCATCTGACAGAGGTGCAAGCCGAGGAGTTGGGCAAACTCGTTGTAGATGAGTACAAAGCGCGCAACGGCGAACTGCCAAAGCGGATCGTCCTCCACAAATCATCCCGTTTTTGGAGACAGGAGCAGGAGGGATTACAGAAAGCGTTTAGGGACATACCAGTAGTCCAATTGGTTGCCCTTGTACCATCTAGCGTCCGCTTTGTTACACAGGGCATTTACCCACCCGCACGTGGGACTCTCGTGANNCGTAGACGAGAAGCGACATTTTTGTTCACTTCTGGATTCGTTCCTGAACTCGGTACCTATCCTGGCNCCNACATCCCGATTCCTGTTGAACTTATCGTCCATGGCGAGACCGCCATACATGAAGTTAGGGAATGCGCGGTGGATGCACTTGGCTTAGGCCGGCTGAATTGGAACACTTCTGACTTGCGAAGTAGTCAGCCTGTTACGCTCGGATTTGCTAGGCGTGTTGGAGGTATCATGGCCGAGTACGGTCAACTGACTGAGGCAAGGCCTGATCCAAGCTATCGCTACTACATGTAAGTGGCTGCTGACCAACATTAGCTGCTAAACGGCAGTTTAGCTTCAGAATGCGACCTAATTTTGGCTGGAGCCCCAAGGTCGGTTTTGGTCAAAGTGCTTCCTGCAGTTTTGATAAGAATTTACGGTTTAACTCTGGTGATATTCGCCAAAATTCTGGTGGTGATCTAGATCCTAACCACTAGTTTTGAATATTTATTGCAGGTGCACAACTTTGGTGATGCGCACTGAAATTGAAAAGCCCGGTTTCCGGGCTTTTTTCAATATTGCGCGAGGAGAATATCAATGGGTGAAGTTACGATTCCAACCTTCGACGAATTGATGATTCCCNTGTTGGCGGCATTGCGAGGTCTTGGTGGCTCTGGATCGATTGAAGAAATATACGCCAAGACGGTCGAGATCATCGGAGTCTCCGATGAGGTACTTGCGCAACTTCATGATCCTGAANAAAGCAGCTTGACGGAGGTCGGATATCGTCTTGCATGGGCTAGAACCTACCTCAAGAAATACGGTTTGCTGGAAAACTCCAGTCGTGGAATCTGGTCGCTGACAGAAAAGGCAAAATTAGGCGATTCGATTAGCNCCCAAGAAGTAGTTCGATTTGTTCGTGCTCTGGATAAAACGGAAGCACCGAAANAANGGCCAGTCGATGAAGCGGTCCGTGNNGAACTCGCCGAAGAAGAGGGTTGGAAAGACAAACTTTCATCTGTTTTGACAAGAAGCCTTGATCCGTCGGGCTTTGAGCGATTGGTTCAACGACTCCTTCGTGAGTCAGGTTTCATCCATGTTGAAGTTACTGGACGAACTGGTGATGGCGGTATCGATGGGAAGGGAATCGCGCGTATTCATGGGTTTATGAGTTTCCATGTCCTTTTCCAGTGCAAACGCTACAAAGGCTCGGTAGGAGCGGGAGAAATCCGGGATTTTCGTGGAGCCATGGTAGGGCGCGCTGACAAAGGTCTGTTCATCACGACGGGATCGTTTACGCCAGCCGCCGTAAAAGAGGCGACCCGTGATGGTGCTCCGCCAATCGATCTGGTTAATGGAGATGAATTGGCAGAGAAACTCAAAGAATTCTCTTTGGGTATCAAAACAGAGTTGGTTGAGCGTGTCAGTGTCGATCAAAGCTGGTTTGATAGTTTCTAAACAATGCGAACCATCATCCAGCGCGTCGCCGAGGCATCGGTTGCGGTCGACGGTCGAAAAGTGGCAAAAATCGGGGCGGGCTTGCTGGTGCTGGCCGGTTTCGAGGATTGCGATAGCGAGGCAGATCTCGACTGGATGACGGGCAAGATTGTTCGCCTGCGCGTCTTTCCCGATGCGGATGGCGTGATGAACCGCAGCGTGCATGAGGCCGGCGGAGAGGTTCTGGCGGTTTCTCAGTTCACCCTTTATGCCTCGGTGAAGAAGGGCAACCGGCCGTCGTGGAGCCGGGCGGCACGCGGCGAGGTGTCGCGGCCCTTGTTCGAGCGTTTCGTCACCCGTTTGTCGGCGGAACTGGGGCGGGAAGTTCAGACCGGGGTTNTTGGCGCCGATATGCGGGTCGCTCTGGTCAATGACGGCCCGGTCACCCTGAGTCTCGATTCGCGAACCCCGGAATAGCGGGCCGCGCGGCACGCCGCCTTATTCGACGACGGTCATTTCCGGCGGCTGGCCGATGAAGGCAAGCCGTTTGCGCAGGGCGTCGGTGACGAAAATGCGGTTGTCGCGGTCGACGCGCAATACGAGGCCGATTTCCATTTTNCGCGCCATTTCGCGCCAGTGTTCGGGGCCGGCGATGAAGATCGGTTTGGAGGCGGCGTCGGACAGGGTGCCGCTCTTGGGGCCGGGCGGGATGAGGATGGTGACGGCCTGCGTGTGGTCGGCGGGGTAGCCGGTGCGCGGGTCGAGCAGGTGGGCGTAGCGCTTGCCGTCGACCTCGAAGTAGCGCTGGTAGTCGCCCGAAGTGCCGATGGATTCGCCATCTTCAAGTTCGACGGTGGCCAGCGGNGCCGGGTTGGCGCGGTGCTGGATGCCGACGCGCCATTTGCGGCCTTCCTTGCTGCCAAGCGCCATGACGTTGCCGCCGATGTTGATCAGCGCGTTGTGAATGCCTTGCTCGCGCAGGATGACGGCGGCGCGGTCGAGCGCGACGCCTTTGAGATAGCCGCCGAAGTCGAGTGCGACGTGGCGGTTGCTGCTGGCGACGGTGTTGCCGGTACTCGTCAGGTTGGCGATGGAGGGTTTCTTGGCGAGCCAGGCGACGATGTCGGCGGCGGGCGGAATTTCCGCCTTGAATTCGTCGGCCTGAAAGCCCCAGAGCTTGATGAGCTGGCCGATGCCGGGGTCAAAGAGGTAGTCGCCCTGCCGGCTGAATTGCTGTGCTTCGGCGACGAAAGCGGCGAGTTCCGGGCTGACCTGTTGCGGTCGACCTTCTGAAATGGCCAAATTCAGGGTCATCAATTCGGAAGGCTGCCAGGCGTGATAGGCGCGGTGCAGGCGGTCGAATTCGCGCAGCACGGCGGCGATGGCCTGGCGGCCCTGTTCCGGCTCGGCACTGACGACGATGACTTCGACACGGGTGCCGAAGACGTAGGCTTGCTGTTCCTGCAGCGGGGTGCGGCCGCAGGCGCTCAGGAGCAGGGCGACGAGCGCTGCGACGAAGAGTTTCAGCAAACGCCACATGCGTCTTCGATGGCGGAGATGAACAGCGCCGCCGCATCGAACCCGGTCTGCTGGCGGATTTCGACCATGCAGGTCGGGCTGGTGACGTTGATTTCGGTAAGGTGGTTGCCGATAACGTCGATGCCGACCAGCAGCAGGCCACGGGCGAAGAGGGCGGGCGCCAGCGTCTCGGCGATTTCACGGTCGCGTGGGGTGAGTTCCTGCGCGACACCGGTACCGCCGGCGGCCAGGTTGCCACGCGTCTCGCCGGCCTTGGGGATGCGCGCCAGGCAATAGGGCACCACCTCGCCGGCAATCAGCAGGATGCGTTTGTCGCCGTTGACGATTTCCGGCAGGTAACGTTGCGCCATGACCGTGCGCCGGCCTTCGTCGGTCAGCGTTTCGACGATGACGTTGCGGTTGGGGTCGTTGCGATGGACGCGGAAGATCTGGCTGCCGCCCATGCCGTCGAGCGGCTTGAGGATGATGTCGCGCTGCGCGTCGATGAATTGCTGGAGCTGCGCCATGTCGCGGGCGACCAGCGTTTGCAGGGTGATTTGGTCGAACTCGGTGATTGCCAGCTTTTCCGAATGGTCGCGCAGGGCGCGCGGCCGGTTGAAGACGCGCACGCCGTCGGCTTCGGCGCGTTCGAGCAGCCAGGTCGCCGTCAGGTATTCGAAATCGAAGGGCGGGTCTTGCGCATGATGACCGCGTCGAAGTCGGTCAGCGGGCGGATTTCGCAGCCGAGTTCGCGGAACCAGTCATGGTCGTCCGGGCGCAGCGCCAGTTGCACCGCTTCGCCGAAGACGCCGCCGGCTTCGTCAGCTTCCGGCCGGCGCCAGCCGAGGGTCGCGGCGTCGATGGCGAAAACCGCATGGCCCTGGTTTTCGGCGGCGCGCATCATCGCCACCGACGAATCCTTCCACGCCTTCAGCGCGTCGAGCGGGTCGAGGATGAATGCCAGTTTCAGGGACATGGTGCCTTTCTAAGCGCTTTCCGGTGCCGTCCGCGCCAGTTCGACGGCTGCTGCGAGACAGGCCAGCCGGCCGACGACGCCGTAGGCGTAGAAACGGTTGGGCGGCGAATCGGGATTGCCGCAGCGGTAATCGGGCAGGTTGCAGCCGGTGTCGAAGGCCAGCGGCTCGAAGTGCATGCCCGGGGCGTTGAGGTTTTCGTCCTTGCCGCGCCCGGTGTGCACGCGGTAGAAGCCCCCGACGACGTAGCGGTCGATCATGTAGATGACCGGTTCGGCGACCGCATCGTTCAATGTCTCGAAGGAATGCACGCCTTCCTGGATCAGCACCTCGCTGACTTCCAGGCCTTCCTTGACGACGCTCATCTTGTTGCGCTGCTTGCGGTTGAGGGCGATCACCTCGTCGGCGTCGCGCACCGTCATCACGCCCATGCCGTAAGTGCCGGCATCGGCCTTGACCACCACGTAGGGCGTCTCGTCGATCTCGTATTCGCGGTATTTTTCGCGCACGATGTCGAGTACGGCGGCGACGTTGGCGGCCAGACATTCCTCACCCTGGCGCTCATGGAAATTGACGCTGCGGCAGACGGAAAACGCCGGGTTGATGCGCCACGGATCGATCCCGATTTCCTTGGCGAAGTTAGTGGCCACTTCGTCGTAGGCGGCGAAGTGGTTCGACTTGCGGCGCACCGCCCAGCCGGCGTGCAGCGGCGGCAGGATGAATTGTTCGTTGAGGTTTTGCAGGATTTCCGGAATGCCGGCCGAGAGGTCGTTGTTGAGCAGGATCGCGCAGGGGTCGAAGCCGTCGAGGCCGAGGCGGTACTGGCTGCGTACCAGCGGTTCGAGCAGCAGTTGCTGGCCATTGGGCAGCTCGATGGGCGTTGGCTGGGTGATTTCGGGGTTCAGCGAACCGAGGCGCACGTTGAGTCCGGTCTGCTTGAGGATGGCGGCGATCTGCGCGACGTTTTGCAGATAGAACTGGTTGCGCGTGTGGTTTTCCGGAATCAGCAGCAGGTTGCGCGCGTCCGGGCAGATTTTCTCGATCGCGCTCATCGCCGCGTGCACACAGAGCGGCAGAAAGGCCGGATTCAGGTTGTTGAAGCCGCCGGGGAAGAGGTTGGTGTCGACCGGTGCCAGCTTGAAGCCCGAATTGCGCAGGTCGCAGGAAGAATAGAAGGGTGGCAGNTATTCCTGCCATTGGCCGCGCAGCCAGTGTTCGATTTGCGGACTGGCGGCCAGGAAACGGCGTTCCAGTTCGAGCAGGGGNCCGGTCAGGGCGGTGGTCAGGTGCGGAACCATGGTTGCTGTCTCTCGATTCGGAAATTTTTATAGTGGCTGCAAATCTTACACCGCAGTGCACAAAAATGGGGCGGCCTGGCGCGGTCAACCCATTGAAAACAGGTAAAATCCGCCCCTTGGTTTTACCGCATTGTTCAATGCCCATTCGCAGATCGGAATCGCCGTGCTCGTCGCCGCCAACATCACCATGCAGTTCGGGGCCAAACCCCTGTTCGAGAACGTCAACGTCAAGTTTGGCGAGGGCTATCGTTACGGCCTGATCGGTGCCAATGGCGCCGGCAAGTCGACCTTCATGAAGATCCTGTGCGGGGCGCTGGAGCCTTCCGCCGGCAACGTCTCCAAGGACGTGCATGAGCGCATGGCCTATCTGCGTCAGGACCAGTTCGCCTACGAAGACCAGCGCGTGCTCGACGTGGTGATGATGGGTCACGAGGAACTGTGGAATGCCATCCAGGAACGCGACGCGATCTACGCCAACCCGGAAGCGACCGAGGACGACTACATGCGCGCCGCCGAACTGGAAGGCAAGGTCGGCGAATACGACGGCTACACCGCCGAATCGCGCGCGNGCGAGCTGCTGCTCGGCGTCGGCATCCCGACCGAACAGCACAATGGCCCGATGAGCGAAGTCGCCCCGGGCTGGAAGCTGCGCGTGCTGCTCTGCCAGGCGCTGTTTGCCAATCCGGACATCCTGCTGCTCGACGAACCGACCAACAACCTCGACATCAACACCATCCGCTGGCTGGAAGACGTGTTGAACGGCCGTGACTCGACGATGATCATCATCTCGCACGACCGTCACTTCCTGAACCAGGTGTGCACCCACATGGCCGATCTGGACTACGGCAAGATCACCACCTACGCCGGCAACTACGACGACTTCATGGAAGCCGCGCAGCAGGCCCGCGAGCGCCAGTCGGCGGCCAACGCCAAGGCCAAGGAACGCATCGCCGAACTGCAGACCTTCGTCCGCCGCTTTTCGGCCAACGCCTCCAAGGCCAAGCAGGCGACCAGCCGTTTGAAGCTGATCGACAAATTGAAGCCGGAAGACGTCAAACCGTCGTCGCGCCAGTATCCGTGGATTCGTTTCGAATATGACGAGAAACAGAAGCTGCACCGCCAGGCCGTCGAGATCGAGAACCTGACTTTCGCCTACGAAGGCGGCGAACGGAAGATTTTCGACAACCTCTCCATCACCATCAACGGCGGCGAGAAGATCGCCGTCATTGGCGAAAACGGCGTCGGCAAGACGACTTTCCTGAAGTTGCTGATGGGCGAATTGCAGCCGCAATACGGCACCATCAAATGGGCCGAGAAGGCCAAGCCGGGCTACTACGCGCAGGATCACAGCGCCGAGTTCGCCGGTACGCAGAGTCTGACCGACTGGATCGTCGGCTATGCGCGTGCCTCGATCGAAGAGGGCGGCGACCTGGAAACCCTGGTGCGCGGCACGCTGGGCCGGCTGCTGTTCTCCGGCGAGGAGCAGAAAAAGTCGGTCAACGTCATTTCCGGCGGCGAGCAGNGGCGCATGCTGTTCGGCAAGCTGATGCTGCAACGGCCGAACGTGCTGGTGATGGACGAACCGACCAACCATCTCGACATGGAATCCATCGAGGCGCTCAATAGCGGCCTGGAAAAATTCNCCGGCACGCTGATCTTCGTGTCGCACGACCGCGAGTTCGTGTCCTCGTTGGCGACCCGGGTCTTCGAGATCAAGGGCGACGGCAAGATCGTCGACTACCTTGGTGGCTACGAAGACTATCTTTCGAGTCTCGGCGTGGACTGATCGCTACCCGGATTCCGGTTTTGCCCATTTTGGGGTCGACCGCAACAGGCATAAAAACCGAAGGCTTTGTCCTTCGGTTTTGCTTTCAGGGCTGACAGTGGCGTGTCGACGGTCATTGAGCGATTTACCCGGACAATCCATCTGGAATCCCGATTGTGTGAGACCTTGAGCTAGACTAACGCCCACTGACGGCTAAAGAAAAATCCAGGAGCGCCCGACATGGCGGCAAAGGAAGCCAAGGCACGGATCAAGATCAACCAGTTGCTGGAAGAATCCGGCTGGCGCTTCTTCGACCACGCCACCGGCAAGGCCAACATTGTTCTTGAACCCCAGGTCAAGCTGACCAAGGCGGCCATCGATGCACTGGGCGAAAACTTCGAGTCGAGTAATGGCTTCATCGACTTCCTGCTGCTCGACGAATCCGGCTTTCCGCTGCTCGTCCTCGAAGCCAAGGCGGAAGACAAGAATCCGCTGATCGGCAAGGAACAGGCACGCAAGTACGCCAAGTCGCAAAACTGTCGCTTCGTCATTCTCTCCAACGGCAACCTGCATTATTTCTGGGATCTGGCGCAAGGCAATCCGCACCTCATCACGCGCTTCCCATCGCCCGATTCGATCAAGGGTTATCACCGTTTCCAGCCCAATCCGCAACGCCTGATCAGCGAGCCCGTCGGCAAGGACTACATTGCGCTGACGCAAATGCCTGGCTACGCCGCCGAAGCCGGCTGGAAAAATGCCGGCGAGCGCGAAGCCTTCATCCAGAAANACCGCCTGCGCTTTCTGCGTGACTACCAGAAGCGCGCCGTGCAGGCGATTCAGGACGCCGTTGCCGAAGGTCACAGCCGCTTTCTGTTCGAAATGGCCACCGGCACCGGCAAGACGCTGACCGCCGCCGCTGTCATCAAGCTTTTCCTGCGCACCGGCAACGCCCGACGCGTGCTCTTTCTCGTGGATCGGCTGGAACTGGAAGATCAGGCCAACAAGGCCTTCATCGCCCAGCTAAAGAACGACTACAGCGCGGTAATCTACAAGGAACGCCGCGACGACTGGCGCAAGGCCGAGATCGTCGTCACCACCGTGCAATCGCTGCTCTTCAACGACAAATACCGCCGGCTGTTCTCGCCGACCGACTTCGACTTGGTGATTTCCGACGAAGCGCACCGCTCCATTGGCGGCAACGCGCGAGCGGTGTTCNAGTATTTCGTCGGCTACAAGCTCGGCCTGACCGCAACGCCGCGCGACTACCTGAAGAAATTCGACGCCGCCAAGCCATCTACCCGCGACCCGCGCGAAGCCGAACGCCGGCTGCTGCTCGACACCTACCGCACTTTCGGCTGCGAATCCGGCCTGCCGACTTTCCGTTATTCGCTGCTCGACGGCGTGCGCGAGGGATTCCTGATCAACCCGGTGGTCGTCGATGCGCGCACTGACATCACCACGCAGTTGCTGTCCGATAATGGCTACGCCGTTGCCAAACCCAACGAGCAAGGGGAACTCGAGGAAGAGAGCTTCTTCCAGAAGGATTTCGAGNAAAAGTTCTTCTCCGCCGCCACCAACCGCATTTTCTGCCAGGCCTTGCTCAACAATGGCCTGCGCGACCCGATCAGCCATGAGTTCGGCAAATCCATCGTCTTCGCCGTCAGCCAGAACCACGCCGCCAAGCTGACCCAAAGCCTCAATGAACTCGCCGATGCCCTTTGGCCGGGCAAGTACCAATCCGATTTCGCAGTACAGGTCACCTCGCTGATCGCCGACGCCCAGCAATACACGATCAACTTCACCAACAACAATCTGCTCGGCTCGGCCAACTTTGTTGATGCCTACAAAACCAGCAAGGCGCGGGTCTGCGTTACCGTCGGCATGATGACCACCGGCTACGACTGCCAGGACATCCTCAACCTTGCCCTGATGCGGCCGGTCTTTTCGCCGTCCGATTTCGTCCAGATCAAGNGCNGCGGCACGCGCAAACACAGCTTTACCGAGCAGCTTTTCGACAAGCAACTCAAAGCGCAGATCGGCAAGCAGGAAAAGACGCAATTCAAGTTTTTCGACTTCTTCGCGAACTGCGAATACTTCGAAGAAAAGTTCGATTACGATCAGGTGCTCAAGCTGCCGNCTTTGGGTAAAACTTCGGGCTCTGGCGAANAGGGAAGGGCCGGAACCCCGCCGCCCTTCGGCGAATACGAGCATCGCGGCGACGATGCCCTCAAGCTGCTGGCCGAGCAAGCCATCGGCCCGCAAGGCATGAAAATCGACCGCATGTTCTTCGAAGGCTTCGAAAACGTCGTCAAGGCCGATCCCGTCTTGCAGCGCCAGGTCGATAACAACCAGTGGGATCAGGCCATCGACTACGTCACCACCCATCTGCTCGACAAACCGGCCGAGTTCTACACCCTGGACAAACTGCGCCGCGCCGCGCNNGTGGATAGGCGCTTGACCCTGCGCGAAATTCTGCAAAAGATTTTCGGCCTCATTCCCTACTTCAAGGGCCAGGACGAGCTGCTCGAAGACGAATTCCGGAAATTCCTGCTCGACCAGCCACCGGAAGCCCTGAGCCAGCACGCCGATGCCATCGTTGCCATGAAGTATTTCTTCAAGGCCTACGCCACCGACGGCCACCTGCGCGACATCATCGAAAAGAAACGGCTGACCGACCTCAACGTCAATTCTGCCTTCAACATGGCCGACTTCAAGGCGGTGCCGAAGGAGTGGCGCGAGCGCATCCCCGAATACGTCAAGGATTACGTCTCGCTCAACCAGTTCATGTAGATCGAAATATTGAAGCAAAACAAGCTACAATCGAAGCACTAATAGCTACACTTATATTCCCGTGCTGCTCGACCTGCTTTTTGGTACCTACCGCCAGCGCGTGCTGGCGCAACTGCTCCTGCATCCCGAGAGCAGTTATCACGTCCGCGAACTGGCACGCCTGACCGGCACCACGCCCGGCACGCTGCACAAGGAATTATCGCGGCTGGCCGAAGTTGGCCTGCTGCTGCGCGAAAAACAGGGCAATCAAGTACGCTACCAGGCCAACCGCGAATGCCCGGTATTTTCCGAGTTGGCCGGCCTGTTCCGCAAAACCAGCGGCATCGTTGGCGTACTTGCCGAAGCGCTGCGCCCGTTACAGCCAGCGCCCCAACTGGCGCTGGTCTTCGATNCGCTGGCACGCGGCGACGAAAACGCCCGTAGCGATGTCGATCTGCTGCTGATCGCCGATTGCAGTTTTGGTGATGCGATAAAGACCTTGCACCCGGCCCAGACCATCCTGCAACGCGAAATCAATCCCGTGCTCTACAGCGCCGCCGAGTTCGCGCAGCGCATCGCGGCCAAGGACGGTTTCGCGCTGAACATCCTCGCCAACCCCAAACTCTTCGTGATCGGAACCGCCAATGACCTTGGAAAACTTGCAGGCGATTCATCGCCTGCAAACCTTTGAACCAACGGCAGAAGGCGTGCAACGTCTGCTGGCATCGGCCGCGCGCAACCTGGCCGATGCCCGTCTGGGCGGGCTCAGTAACGACAACCGCTTCGATGCCGCGTACAAGACCATCATGCAATGCGCCATGATCGGGCTGTGGGCCAGCGGCTACCGCACCGCCACCAGCCAGCCCGGCCACCACCAGACCGCACTGCAAGCCCTGCCCAAAACGCTAGGCACGGCCGCCGACACCGTCATCGTCCTCGATGCCCTGCGCAAACAGCGCAACCAGAACGACTACGAAGGCGACCCCGTCACCGATGCCGCCGTTCGCGAATGCCTGACCCAGGCCGAAGCGCTTCTCACCCACACCCGGCAATGGCTGCAAACCCATCGCCCCGATCTGCTCACCGAAAACTAGAAAAACACATGCTCGACAGCACCACCAAACGCCGTATCGACGCCTGCCGCGACATCCTCGTCGGCAAAGTGCCCGACCCCAAATCGCAGGTCGAACAGATCACCATCGCGCTGATCTACAAGTTCATGGACGACATGGACGCCGAAGCCGAAGAACTGGGCGGCCGGCGCAGTTTCTTTGCCGGCGAATACGCCCGCTTCGGCTGGGCTAGGCTGATGGCCNCCAGCATGGGCGGCTTCGAAGTGCTCGCGCTGTACGCCGAAGCCATCGGCAAAATGAACGAAAACCCCGGCATCCCGGCGCTCTTCCGCGACATCTTCAAAAACGCCTACCTGCCTTACCGCGACCCGGAAACCCTGCGCGCCTTCCTCAAGGAAATCGACGGCTTCACCTACGACCACTCCGAACGCCTCGGCGACGCCTTCGAATACCTCCTCTCCGTCCTCGGCAGCCAGGGCGATGCCGGCCAGTTCCGCACCCCGCGCCACATCATCGACTTCATGGTCGACGTCATCAATCCGCAGAAAAACGAAAGCGTCCTCGACCCCGCCTGCGGCACCGCCGGCTTCCTGATTTCGGCGTGGAAGCACATCCTCAAGCAAACACCCAAGACCGCGCAACGATCTGCTGACCCCACCGAACGCGCCAACCTCGTCGCCAACATCCACGGCTACGACATCTCGCCCGATATGGTGCGCCTGTCGCTGGTCAACCTCTACCTGCACGGCTTCACCGACCCGCACATCGTCGAATACGACACCCTGACCAGCGAAGAACGCTGGAACGAAACCGCCGACGTGATTCTCGCCAACCCGCCCTTCATGTCGCCGAAAGGCGCANTCAAGCCGCACAAACGCTTCTCGGTGCAAGCCACCCGCTCGGAAGTCCTGTTCGTCGACTACATGGCCGAACACCTCAGCCCGCAAGGCCGCGCCGCCATCGTGGTGCCCGAAGGCATCATCTTCCAGAGCGGTACGGCGTACAAAAAGCTGCGCGAAATGCTGGTCAAGACCTCGCTGGTCGCCGTCGTTTCGCTGCCGGCCGGGGTGTTCAACCCGTATTCGGGCGTCAAGACCTCGATTCTGATCCTCGACAAGCGGTTGGCGAGAAGCTGCGATTCGGTTCTGTTCGTGAAGGTGGAAAACGACGGTTTCGGACTCGGCGCGCAGCGGCGGGCGGTGACTGGCAATGATTTGCCGGAAGCTGGACGGCAGTTGCGGGCATTCTTTGCCGATGCGGTGGCCTTTGAGAATGGGCCGCTGGCGCACAAGGTGGCGCGGGAAAAGATCGGGGAAAACGGCGAGTGGAATTTGAGTGGGGAGCGGTACGGCATCCAAGAAAATCGAGAGTCAGAGCACAGTATAGTTTCGCTTGGAGATGTGTGCGACGTTGTAGCCGGTCAGTCTCCAGAAGGTGAGTATTACAACGACTCTGGCGATGGGCTTCCGTTCTACCAAGGTAAGACCGAATTTGGCGAACGATGGATTGGCCTTCCGAAAACTTGGACGGCTCACGTCACTAAGATAGCTATGCCGAATGACATCCTAATGTCAGTCAGGGCACCTGTCGGGCCAGTTAACCTTTGCTTTCAGAAATCCTGCATTGGGCGCGGTTTAGCAGCAATAAGACCCAAAAGTGATGCGATAACTTCCTTTCTTTACATCTTCTATCTATTGAGATCGATGGAGGCGACAATAAAAGGCAAGAGTGGGGCTGTATTCGCTTCAATTAACAGGAAGGAAATCGAGGCGATCCAAATACCGTTTCCTCCCCTCGCCATCCAGCAAGAAATCGTCGCGGAAATCGAGGGCTACCAGAAGATCATCGACGGCGCCCGGCAGGTGGTTGAGAACTATCGGCCACGGATCGACGTTCAGCCGGATTGGCCAATAGTTGCGCTTGGACAAATCGCTGACGTTCAGCTTGGCAAGATGCTCGATCAAGCAAAGCATCAGAAGGGTACCTTGTTGCCCTACCTTCGAAATGTAAGCATTCGTTGGGGACATATCGACACGCATGATCTACCGGAGATGTACTTTGAGGACGCTGAACTTGAGCGTTTTGGACTGCTATCTGGCGATGTGCTGGTGTGTGAAGGAGGTGAGCCGGGGCGCGCAGCAGTCTGGAATGGCAATGTCTCTGCCGTCAAATATCAGAAGGCGCTTCATCGTGTGCGCTTCAATATTCCTTTTGAACCGTCAATCCTCGTTTATCTTCTTCAAGAAATGTCGCAATCTGGCGCGTTGCTTGGTTGGCTTTCTGGAACAACGATCAAACACCTTACTCTCGAGTCATTCAAGCGTTTGCCAATCCCCGTTCCACCCATCGAAACCCAACGCGCCATCGTCGCCGAAATCGAAGCCGAGCAGGCACTGGTCAATGCCAACAAGCAACTGATCGCCCGCTTCGAGGCGAAGATCAAGGCGACCATCGACCGGGTGTGGGGCAGCAGCGAATAAAGGGGTTCGCGGCCAGCCGGGCAGAATTTGGTTTTACCCTTTTTCGCCGTCGACCGCAACAGGCCGAAGCGCGCTGCGTCTTCGGCCTTTTATTGCGGCAAGCCTTCGGCCGCCAGGGTGCGGATCAGGCGCACGCAATCGATGTCCGACTGGTGGTAGGCGGATTTCACGTATTCGATGTAGGCGCGGTCTTCGGAGTTGGGGTTGCTGGCTAGCGTCGTCTGGTAGGCGAAGCGCAGGAACAGAAAACCGGGTTCGGGCTCCTCGATGGTGATCGTCAGGCTGCCGCCGGCATGGGCTTCGGAAGGAATGATGTCGAAGCGTACCCAGCGGTGCTCGAGCAGCGTGACGCGATCCTGGATCGTCGCCGGGCCAAAATCCAGTTCGCGCAGCAGTTCGCTGGCTTGTCGTTCGAGAATGGTGCACGACTCCAGCCCGGGCAGGAAGGGCACCGGATTTTCGATGCGATGACAGAGGCCNTGCCACAACTGGTCGCGGGTCAGCGGGGCGACCAGCGGGTTTTCCGGGTCGTTGATCTGGATGAGGTGTTCGAAATTCATGGGCGAATTGTATTTCATCGGCGTGCCGCCCATCGCTATGTCGACTTCGCCTTGCCGTGCGGTTCGCACTGTCGGCGGCTTGTCTTCGCGCCCTGGGCGGCACGCCGACGAAATCAATCGGCCGTGTTAGCATCCACGCCATGCAACTCGAACGACTCCTCCAGAAGCATGGCTTCGGCACCCGCAAGGCGTGCCGGTCGATGATCCGGCATGAACGGGTCGCGGTGAACAGGGCGGTTTGCGACGATCCCTTTGCCGAATTCGATACGGACGGCCTCGTATTCACCGTCGATGGCACCGACTGGCCTTATGCGGAGTTTGCGAGCGTCGTGCTCAACAAGCCGGCCGGATACGAATGTTCGCGCAAGCCGCAGCATCATCCGAGCGTGCTCGAACTGCTACCTTTGCCACTGCGCGAAAGAGGTGTACAGCCGATCGGCCGCCTCGACGAGGACACCACCGGCCTGCTGTTGATCACCGACGACGGACAGCTCAATCACGTGCTGTCCTCTGCCAGGCGCAAGGTGCCGAAAGTCTATCTGGCGACGACCAAACACCCGGTCGATCAAGCCCAATTGGACAAGTTGCTGACCGGCGTGCTGCTCAACGACGAGCCGGCGCCGATTGCCGTAGCGGCAGCTGAAATTGCCGGTGAGCATCTGCTGCGGCTGACCGTGACCGAGGGCAAATATCATCAGGTCAAGCGCATGGTGGCCGCTGCCGGCAACCGGGTCGAGGCCNTGCACCGCGAGGCGGTCGGCGACCTGGTGCTGCCCGGCGACCTCAAGCCCGGCGAGTGGCGCTGGCTGGCTGCGGTCGACCTGCAANAACTGGGATATTCGGCATGACCCTGACCGAAATGCGCTACATCGTGGCGCTCGCCCGCGAGCGCCATTTCGGCAAGGCGGCGGAAGCCTGCCATGTCAGCCAGCCGACCCTGTCGGTGGCGCTGAAGAAGGTCGAGGGCCAGCTCGGTGCCGCGCTGTTCGAGCGCACCGCATCCGATGTACGGATTACCGCCTTGGGCGAGCGCATCGTCGTTCAGGCCCGGCGGGTGCTCGACGAGGCGGTCAAGCTGGAAGAGATCGCCGAAGCGACCGGCGACCCGATGAGCGGCCAGTTGCGCGTCGGCATCATTTATACGATCGCACCCTACCTGCTGCCACAGTTGATCCCGGCCCTGAACCGCGAGGCACCCAGGATGCCGCTGTTCCTCAAGGAGGATTTCACCGGCAACCTGATTCCGGCGCTGAAGGCCGGCGAACTTGACGTCATCGTCATTGCGCTGCCCTTCGCGGAACCCGGACTGGTCGCCCAGCCGGTCNACGAGGAGCCGTTCCGCGTCGTCGTCCCGGCCGCCCATCCCTGGGTCGGGCGGTCCGATGTCTCGGCCGAGGAACTCGATGGCCAGAATCTTCTGCTGCTCGGCCAGNGGAACTGCTTCCGCGATCAGGTACTGGAATCCTGCCCGCGCCTGACGGCGCCGGATGCCCTGGAGCACTCGCTCGAAGGCAGCTCGCTGGAAACCATACGCTACATGGTGGCGAGCGGCGCGNGCGTGGCGGTGATGCCGAGCACGGCGGCCGATCCGCTGATCGACCGGGAGCCGATGGTTCGCGTGCTGCCCTTTGCCGGCACCCAGCCGGCGCGTACGGTCGGGCTGGTGTGGCGGGTGACTTTCCCGCGCCCGCAGGCCNTCGACGCGATGCGGGCGGCGATCCTGTCCTGTCAGCTGCCCGGGGCGACCGCGGTACGCTAAGGTTTCACGTGGAACAGTGGAACGACAAATCGGAAACAAAAAAGCCGGGGAATCCCGGCTTTTTGCTTAGTGGTAGGCCTTTCTCGAGGAAAGTTTCGCTGCCATCACACAAGCCAGCGCGAGAATCATTGCAGTGAAGCCCATGCCCAGATAGGAGAGTTCGTCCATTGCTACCTCAGTCAATTTAAGTTGAGAATTTGAGGCAGAGACCGTCGTTGCAGGAAAGTTCCTGGTGCTGTGACATATTTCTTCTCTTCGCCGATCGGGGATTTCCGAGCCGCCAGAAATGAAAAAGCCCCGGATGAAAGCGGAGGCAATTCGCGAATAGAGACTTTACGATTCGGATTCAGTCTTCTTTTGGCTGTAGCCTTGGGCTTGGCGACTTTNTTCTCGAACTCGAAACCAACTTTTCCGTCCTTGGCGACCAGGTAGGCCGAGAATTTGCGGCGGGTGCGGTTAGAGACGAATTCCTTGAGCAAATCCGTCCTGCCGTCGGCCAGCAGTTTCTTCATCTGGGCCGTATCGATCGGTTGCTGCAGGATGATCTTGCCAGAGCGGAAATCGCAGGTTTTGCCGGGNCCGACCGACTTTTCGCAGATGTAGGAGGTGCCGTTCTCGTGAACGCCGGCAGCGCATTTCGGGCACTTGCCGAGGTTTTCCTGGCCGGAAAAATCGACGGGTTCGGCTTCGGCCTCGTCGGCCTTGTCCTGGCCGAAGTCGAATTCAGGCATGAATTCACCGTTGAGCTTGATCGCAGCGGCGAAGGTACGGCCCATCTTGTTGCGGAAGCCGGTCAGCGGGCCGATTTGTCCGTCGGTGATCAAGGCGTCGATTTCAGCTGGCTCGAACTGGCGGCCGGCGACGATCTTCCAAAGTGCGTAGTCGCATTTGCCGCACTGGAATTTTTTGTAGGTTTCGCGAATCTGGCCACCACAGCGCGGGCAGGGCGCGGTCAGCACGCCGAAATCGCCCGGAATGGTGTCGGCTTCGTAACTCTTGGCGCGCTCGACGATGTGACGGGTCATCTCGGCGATTTCGCGCATGAATTCCTCGCGCGTAAATTCGCCTTTCTCGATGCGGCCGAGCTTCCATTCCCAATCGCCCGTGAGTTCAGGTTGGGTCAGTTCGGTGACGCCGAGGCCGTTGAGCAGCGTCATCAGCGAGAACGCCTTGGCCGTCGGGATCAACTCGCGGCCTTCACGATGCATGTATTGCTCGCCGATCAGGTTCTCGATGATCTGAGCGCGCGTCGCTGGCGTGCCGAGGCCGCGGCCGGCCATCGCCGCCTTCAGTTCCTCGTCGTCGACCATCTTGCCGGCACCTTCCATGGCCGAGAGCAGGGTGGCTTCCGAATAGCGCGGTGGCGGCTTGGTTTCGTTGGCCTTGACGGTGACTTCCTCGGTTTTGACCTTTTCTCCGGCGTCGACCGCAACCAGGTTGCCTTCGCTGCCTTCCTGGCCTTCCTTGCCATGGACGGCGAGCCAGCCGGGGTTGACCAGCACCTTGCCCTCGGTCTTGAAGGGATGGCCTTCGACGCGGGTGACGCGGGTGGTGACCAGGTATTCGGCAGCAGGGAAGAAGACCGAGAGAAAGCGGCGGACGACGAAGTCGTAGAGTTTCTGCTCGAGTTCGTTCAGATGCTTGGGCGCCTGCGGCGTGGGAATGATGGCGAAGTGGTCGCTGATCTTGGCATTGTTGAAGATGCGCTTGTTCGGCATGACCCAGTTGCGCGCCAGGATCTGATGGGCGAAGGGCGCATAACGGGCGAGCAACACCTCGTCGTGGCCCTTGCCGGCGCCTTCGCCAGTCAGCACCGACAGTGTGGCCTTGACCGTACCGAGGTAGTCTTCCGGCAGGCAGCGCGAATCGGTACGCGGATAGGTGAGCACCTTGTGCTTTTCGTAAAGCGCCTGTGCCAGTGACAGTGTGGTTTTGGCCGAAAAGCCGAAGCGAGCGTTCGCTTCGCGCTGCAGGCTCGTCAGATCGAAGAGCAGCGGCGAGNNCCGGGTTTCCGGCTTGGCTTCTTCGGTGACGATGCCGGGCTTGCCGACTGTCGCTGCGCGGATGGCCTCGGCCTTGTTCTGTTCCCACAGACGGTCGGCGCGGGCGTGTTCGTCTTCTTCCTTGCCCTTGTAGCCTTCGTCGAACCACTTGCCGGTGTACGTGCCGGCCTTGGCGGAGAATTCGGCTTCGACTTCCCAGTAGGAACGCGGCTTGAATTCGCGGATTTTCTTTTCGCGCTCGACGACGATCGCCAGTGTCGGCGTCTGCACGCGGCCGACCGTGGTCAGATGGAAGCCGCCGGTCTTCGAGTTGAAGGCGGTCATCGCCCGCGTGCCGTTGATGCCGACCAGCCAGTCGGATTCGGAGCGGCAGACGGCGGCGTCGCCCAGGNNCTGCATTTCCTGGCCGTTGCGCAGACGGGCGAAGCCGTCGCGGATGGCGCCCTGGGTCATCGACTGCAGCCACAGGCGCTGCACCGGCTTGGTGGTTTTCGAGTGCTGCGCGATGTAGTTGAAGATCAGCTCGCCCTCGCGCCCCGCGTCGCAGGCGTTGATGAGGCCACCGACATCCTTGCGCTTGATCAGCTTGTTGAGCAGCTTGAGGCGCGATTCGGTCTTCTCGATCGGCGACAGAGCGAAATGCGGCGGAATGACCGGCAGATGGGCGAAGGACCATTTGCCGCGCTTGACCTCGAATTCCTCGGGGCAGGACAGTTCCAGCAGATGGCCGATGGCCGAGGAAAGCACGTGCGACTCGCTTTCATAATAGTCGTCGTGCTTGGTGAAACCCCCTAGCGCCTTGGCAATGTCGGCGGCGACGGAGGGTTTNTCGGCAATGATCAGCTTTTTGTCATGGGTTCTGTCGATTGGATGCCGGGGCATGATAAGTGCGCGGCGCGCGGCTTGGCAAGCCGTCTCTATATGGGGACTCAGGCGAGACGCTGGTAGCGATTGCCGGGCAGGGTGGCAATCCGGCCGGCCAGTTCGAGGCCCAGCAGTTCGGCGAGCAACTGCTCGGCAGCCAGCCCGGTGCGGTCGGCGAGGTCATCCAGACTGCAAGGATCATGGCCGAGGGCAGCGATTATCGTGCTCTCTTCTTCCGCTGGGGANTCGATGGCCATCTCGTCGACATGGGCAGGAACGTTGCCGAATTCTTCAAGGATGTCCTGCGCCGTCTCGACCAGCTTGGCACCTTGTTTGATCAGCTTGTGACAACCCCGAGCGACCGGCGAATGGATGGAACCGGGAATCGCAAATACTTCGCGCCCCTGTTCGGCAGCCAACCGGGCAGTGATCAGCGAGCCGCTTTCGGGNGCCGCTTCGACGACCAGCACGCCACGTGAAAGGCCGGAAATGATCCGATTGCGGCGGGGAAANTTGGCGGCGATGGCCGGCGTGCCGAGCGGAAACTCGGACACGATGGCACCCTGCTCGGCGATCGCCAGCGCCAGCTCCCGGTTGCGCGCCGGGTAGAGGCGGTCGGCGCCAGTACCGATGACGGCGATGGTTTCGCCGCTGGCCGCCAGCGCACCGCGGTGGGCGGCAGCATCGATGCCGAGTGCCAGGCCGCTGACGATGGTGAGGCCTTTNGCTGCTAGGGTTCGCGAAAAATTCTCGGCGGTCTGCAGCCCTTGCGGGGTCGCGTTACGGCTGCCGACGATACCCAGCCCNCGATTTTGCAGCAGGCCGATCTGACCGCGCACGTATAGCACACTGGGTGGATCGGCGATTTCGAGCAGTGATTTGGGGTAAGTGGCATCGGCCAGGGTAATGATGTGCTGGCCGGGTTGCGCGGCCCAAGTCAGGCTGCGGTCGACGCTCTCGGTGGGGTCGAAATCAAACAGCAGGTCGGCACGGTCGCCGACGACGGCGCGCGCGGCCAGCCGCCCGGCGGAGAAAATGGCCTCGGGTAAACCGAAAGCGGCGAGAAGCTTTCTCTGCGTCTCGCCGCCGATGCCGGGAATCAGGGTCAGCCGCAGCCAGGCGGCCAACCCGTCGCTATCTATCACGGATTTCTTGCAGAATCACCGACCGTAACCGGGATGGAGGAATCCAGGACCAGCGCGTAGGAGACGCGGTCGAAGACGCGGAAGACGAAGACCAGCGCGTAGCGTTCTTCCGGAATCGGTGTATAGATGCGGCCGCTGCCGTCTTCCGCGATGCGCACCGCGACGCGATTGCGGAACAGGGCGAGGACGGACCCGACGTCGAGACCGTCGTTGCGACCGCGATTCAACGTAACCACGGAGCCGCGAGCCCCTTGATAGACGCCGCCGTAGATCGTCATGATCTGCGCCGCGATTTCGCGGTCAGGGCGATGCGGAACGTAGGAAATGACGTTGTTGGGCGGGGCCGGCAGCAGGCGGTCGCCGGGGAGAATTTCTTCCTTGGCGATCGTGATCTTGAGTGCGGCGGGCTCGCCCGGCTGGAGCAACTGGGCATTGCCGAGGAAGAAGGCTTCGTAGCCGATGATCTCGTTGGTTTCTGGATCGGTCAGGGGCTTGCTCGGGCGGAAGACGTTCCAGCGGATGACATTGGCGTCGAGGATTCCGGCGGCGAAGGCATTGTCACCGGCTCCCATCATGGAGCGGTATTCGGGGCCGGCCACGATGCGCGGCACGCCTTCGAGCTGATCCTTTTCGACCACCAGCGGCTGGGACAGGAAAGGCTCGATGAGATTGGGCGGGATGCTGGGAATGGCGGTCTGGTCAGGTGTGGAATAGATCTGCGGTTCGAGCTTGACGGTACCGCCGCTACCACCTTTGACCGGCTTTCCGATGCGCAGGCGCGGCGAACTGCCGGAGCGGTCGAGGAAGACCACTTCGCCCGGGTAGATCAGGTGCGGATTCTTGATCTGGTCGCGGTTCATGTTCCAGATTTCCGGCCAGCGCCAAGGTTCCTTGAGGAACTTGCCGGAGATTCCCCAGAGCGTGTCTCCACGCACCACGACATGGCGATCGGGCGGGTTATCGACGAGCTGCAGGGGCTCGGCGGCCGATGCGCAGACGGCCGTCACGGCCAGGATGAGCGCGGATATAATGCGAACCATAGTCGTAACCTCACGTGCCGATGGAACACGGCGCTGCCGTCATGGTCACAATCATGGCGCGCAAGCCGCTTCCATATCTCTGGAATTGCTTGAGATTCTGCACGTAATAACTTAAGCGAGCAAGCTTTTGGTATTTCCCATGGCGCTTCTACCCATTTTGCGTTTCCCGATCCGCGTCTCAAGAAGATTGCGGCGCCCGTCACCAACATCGACGACAGCGTTCGTCGCCTGATCGCCGACATGGCCGAAACCATGTACGAAGCGCCCGGTATCGGGCTGGCGGCGACGCAGGTGGATGTCCATAAGCAGATCGTCGTGATTGATGTTTCGGAAGACCGCAACGCCTTGCTGGCGTTGATCAATCCGCGCCTTGAAAACCTGACCGGACAGCAGGAGGGCGAGGAGGGCTGCCTGTCGGTGCCAGGCATATTCGAAAGGTCGAGCGCGCCGAGCGCGTTACGGTTCATTACCAGGATCCCGAAGGGCAGTCCCGGACGCTGGTGGCGGAGGGCTTGCTGGCCGTCTGCATCCAGCATGAGCTCGACCATCTGAATGGCAAGGTGTTCGTCGACCATCTTTCGCAACTCAAGCAAACGCGGATCCGGAACAAACTCGCCAAGCAGGCACGGGTCACGGCGTGAAGGTCATTTTCGCGGGAACCNCGGAATTCGCAGCGCAAGCGCTCNAGGCGATCACTGCCGCCGGCCATGACGTCGCCCTGATCCTGACGCAACCGGACCGGCCGGCCGGGCGCGGCATGGCGCTTCAGCCGTCACCGGTCAAGAAGCTGGCGCTGGAACGCGGGATTGAGGTTTTCCAGCCACTTACACTGAGGGATGCGGAAGCGCAGGCGAAGATCGCCACCATT
This sequence comes from Dechloromonas sp., assembly GCA_013363835.1. Taxonomy (GTDB): domain Bacteria; phylum Pseudomonadota; class Gammaproteobacteria; order Burkholderiales; family Rhodocyclaceae; genus Azonexus. The sequence continues at coordinate 2,899,173 of CP054864.1, read as the reverse complement.
GGCGCCGAGGTGATGGTGGTCGCTGCCTATGGCTTGATCCTGCCGCAGGCGGTGCTCGACATGCCGCGTTTCGGCTGTCTCAACATCCATGCCTCGTTGCTGCCGCGCTGGCGCGGGNCGGCACCGATCCAGCGGGCGCTGCTGGCGGGCGACGCGGAAACCGGTGTCTGCATCATGCAGATGGAAGCCGGGCTGGATACCGGGCCGGTGTTGCTTCGCGGCAGTTTTCCGATTGCCGCCGACGATACCTCGGCCACGCTGCACGACAGGCTTGCCGCGCTTGGCGCAACATTGGTCGTCGATGCGCTGGCCCGCTTGCCTTTGCCGGCAGAGCCGCAGCCCGAGCAAGGCGTTACTTACGCCCAGAAGATTGGCAAGGCGGAGGCGCTGATCGACTGGTCATTGAGTGCCGCCGATCTGGATCGCCATATCCGTGCTTTCAATCCATTTCCCGGTGCGCAAGCGCAGTTTGCCGGGCAGACAGTCAAGCTGTGGCGGGCGGTGCCGGTCGAAGGGGCCGGTGAAAATGGGCAGATTTTGCGGATCGACTGCAACAGCATCGTCGTCGCCTGCGGTAGCGGCGCACTGGCGGTCAGCGAATTGCAGAAGGCGGGCGGCAAGCGTCTGCCGGTGCGCGATTTTCTCGCCGGTCATCCGCTGAAGGCCGGCGACCGCTTCGACCTGCCGACTTGAAATTTGCGCCTGCGCTATCATCTGGCGCGTTATGCAATCTGCTTCAAGGAGGTCGAAATGTTCAATTGGGTAAAAACAGCGATGCTGATGGCTGCCATCATGGCGCTGTTCGGCATCGTCGGCGGCATGCTCGGTGGGCAGCAGGGCATGCTGATGGCGCTGGTTTTCGGCGGCGCGATGAATGTCTTTTCGTACTGGTTCTCCGATAAGATGGTGTTGAAGATGTACAACGCCCAGGAAGTCGATGAAACCAGTGCCCCGCAGTTCTACGGCATGGTGCGCGATCTGGCGCAGCGCGCCAACTTGCCGATGCCGCGTGTCNCCATCATCGACGAGCCGCAGCCGAACGCCTTCGCTACCGGGCGCAATCCGGAACATGCGGCGGTGGCGGCGACCTCCGGCATCCTGCAATTGCTGTCGGCCAGTGAACTGCGCGGCGTTATGGCGCATGAACTGGCGCATGTGGCGCACCGCGACATCCTGATTTCGACTATTTCGGCGACGATGGCCGGGGCGATTTCGGCCCTCGCCAATTTTGCGATGTTCTTTGGTGGGCGTGACAGTGAGGGTCGTCCGGCCAACCCGCTGGCAACCATCGCCGTGGCATTGCTGGCGCCGCTGGCCGCCAGCCTGATCCAGATGGCGATTTCGCGGGCCCGCGAATACGAAGCCGATCGCGGTGGCGCTGAAATTAGCGGCGACCCGAACGCGCTTGCCGATGCCTTGGGCAAGATCCAGATGTATGCCGAAGGCCGANTTCCGCTGGGGCCGGCCGAAGTGCACNCGGAGACGGCGCAGATGATGATTCTGAATCCGCTGTCCGGCGGCGGCATCAAGGGTTTGTTCTCGACCCACCCGCCGACCGCGGAGCGCATCGCCCGCCTGCGGGCGCTGGCGCGTTAGGCGCCGGAAACCGGAGCGAGGTGGCCGCGTGCCACCTCTTTTTCCAGCCGGGTCGGTGCGAAGGTAGCGATCATTTCACTGAACAATGCTTGCGCCCGGGCGCTGTTGTCGCCGCTGAAATTGCAGACGTGNACATCGAGCGTGACACCGCCGACTTCCGGCCAGGTATGAACGGCGAGGTGTGATTCGGCAAGGACTACGGTGCCGGTGACCCCGGCCGGCTGGCCTGCCGCATCCCGGAAAGCGTGAAACAGACGGCCGACGACCGTCAGCCCGTGGCGGGTACAGGTGTCGACGCAAATCACTTCCAGCCCTGCCGCGTCGAGCAGAAGACCCGGCGCGCAGCGGCAGTCGTGGAGGTCGGCGATCAGGTGCAGGCCGTTCATGCGGCAATTCTATTGCGTTTCACGTGAAACGCGCGCAGCGATAGCGGCTTCGAGCAGCCAGCCGAGACGGTAGCCGGCATCGACGATGCGCCGGTGGGCGATCGCGCGCTTTCTGGTTGAAGTCCTCGGTAATGATCGGCAACAGGCTGCCGGCCGTCTCGGGGTAGGCGACGGCGAGCAGGGCGTGGCTTTCGTTGCGCCAGAGCGCGACGTTGCCTGGCGCCGCGGCGGTAGGTGTCGATCAGGTGCTGCGTTCGTTTCTCCAGCGCCTTGCCGCGCAGCCATGGCGGGCCGGGCAGGTCGTCCCAATAGAGATGGAGGCTGGAAAACGGCACTCGCTTGTTGAACGGATTCTCGATTTCGACCGCGTTGCCGCCTTCGTCGCCGTGGCGTCCGACATGCAGCGGCTGGTGGATGTCGGCCACCAGATGCAGCAGCCAGGGCAGCAAATATGAAATCCGGTCGTTTTTGGCTGTTGACCGCAACAGGCGTTCGAGACGTTCGATCTGTCGGTCCACCTCGCCGTCGCTGACCTTGCCATGCTCGTCCAGGTCACGTAGTGCCAGCGCTTGTGCCTGGCCATATCGGGAAAACCGGGCAGCGGCGCCGTGGCGGTCTCGCGCTCCTCGTCGTGGAAGCGTGGATCGTTGCGTATGTCGTCTGGCCAGGTGGCCGCTTCGGCGAAGATGTCGACCGGGTCCGACGAACGGGCTTTATCGGCCCAACGCGCATGATCCGGGTGGTTGGCCAGTGCGGCGGCGACGAATTCCCGGCTGGCCGGCGAAAGTTGCTGCCAGGCTATGCCGGCGACAAGACGGTGGCCGGCCGCGTTCCAGGCCTGGGCGAGCGGCGAAACGAGGAAAAACAGGGCGATGAGCAATGAACGCATTGCGTGATTATGCCGCGTGCGATAATCGATCCCCATGTTTCGACTGCCCAAGACCTCCCTGGCACATGCCCTGCTGCAAGCCGCCCGCATCGACGCCGCCGTGTTCGCCGGGCAGAGCCTGGCCGACGGCCTGCTGGACCGCGTCGATCCGGTCGCCCGCCCGGCGGTTCAGGATCTGGTCTATGGCAGTCTGCGTGCCTACGGCCATGGCGATTTCCAGCTTGCACAATTGCTCGCCCGGCCGCTCGACGTGTCGGAAGTGCATGCCCTGTTGCTGGTTGCGCTCTACCGCCTCGAAACGCGGCCGGATGCCGCCCATACGGTGGTCGATCAGGCCGTGGCCGCAGCCGGCGAGCTGGCGGNNGGGCGCTTGCGCGGCCTGGTCAATGCTGTCCTGCGCAACTATCTGCGCCAGCAGTCGCGATTGCAGATGGCTGCGGAGGCCGACGCCGTTGCCGCCGCCCGCCATCCCGACTGGTGGCTGCGCCGATTGCAGGCCGCCTACCCGGCCGACTGGCCGGGCATCGTCGCTGCCGGTAACGGCCCGCCGCCGATGGCCTTGCGTGTCAATCGTCGGCGCGGCACGCGCGACGAATATCTGGCTCGCCTGCAGGCGGAGGACATCGTGGCCACACCGATCGGCGAGGCCGGCCTCGCGCTGGCCAGGCCGGTGCCGGTCGATCGGCTTCCAGGCTTCGCCGCCGGTCTCGTATCGGTGCAGGATCCGGGGGCACAAATGGCAGCCGTGTTACTCGATCCCGTGGCAGGCAGCCGGGTGCTCGACGCCTGTGCGGCGCCCGGTGGCAAGACGGCGCACCTGCTGGAGCGCGCCGATCTCGATCTGCTGGCGCTCGATCTCAAGCCCTCGCGCTGCCGACGCATCGCCGACAATCTTTCCCGGCTCGGCCTGCAGGCCGAAATCGCCACCGCCGATTGCGCCCGGCTCGATGCCTGGTGGGATGGCCGGCCGTTCGACGCGGTGCTGGCCGACGTGCCGTNNACCGCCAGCGGTGTCGTGCGCCGCAATCCGGATGCCAAGTGGTTGCGCCGCGAGGCCGACATCGCCGGCTTCGCGGCGACGCAGGCGCGGATACTCGCCGCCCTGTGGCGGGTCGTGCGGCCCGGGNGTAAACTGCTGTACGCGACCTGTTCGGTATTTCCGGAGGAAAATGGCGAACAGATCGCAGCGTTCCTGGCGGCCCATCCGGAAGCCCGTCGTGACCATGAACAACAGATCCTGCCGAGCGCCGACCATGATGGCTTCTACTATTGCCGCCTTGAAAAGCATGCTTGACCGCCTCCGGCGCTGGCTGCTGGTTCTGCTGGTATGCGTGCCCGGCCTGGCGTTGGCCGCCGAAATTGAAATCACCAATCCGCAAATCCACGTGGCGAAGACGGCTACGTGCTGTCCGCCGATTTTTCCTTCGATCTCAATCAGCGCCTCGAAGAAGCGGTCAGCAAGGGGTCGTCCTGTATTTCCTGGCCGAATTCGATCTGACGCGGCCCCGCTGGTACTGGCTGGATGAAAAGCTGGTCAGCCGCAACCAGACCTTTCGCCTGTCCTACCATGCATTAACGCGCCAGTACCGGCTGACGACCGGCAGCGGGCTTCACCAGTCGTTTGAAACGCTGTCGGATGCGCTGCGCGTGCTATCCCGGCTGCGCAACTGGGTCGTGATCGAGCGCGCCGCTGATGGCAGCGCCCTTGTCCGTCCCGGCGAAACCTATACGGCCGCGCTGCGCATGCGCCTCGATACCACACAGTTGCCGCGTCCGTTTCAGATTTCCGCACTTGGCAACCGCGACTGGAACCTGGCTTCCGACTGGAAGACCTGGCAGGCCACCATTCCGGTGGAGTCCAAGTGAAGCGTTTCGTTGCAGTCGGGNGGNCCGTTGCGGCAACGCTGGGAGCTATCGTCTGGTTCCTGTTGCTGCTGTCGACGGCGGCCGATACCGCCATATTTTCCCGCCACTATCCGCTGTTGATCGGCCTCAACATCGTTCTGGCCGTGGCCATGGTCGGCCTGGTCAGCTGGCAGCTGCGCTCGCTGTGGCGCGACTACCGGGCGCAGATTTTCGGTGCCCGCCTCAAGCTGCGTCTGATGCTGATGTTCGGCATCATCGCCGTGCTGCCCGGTGCGCTGGTGTATGGCGTGTCGGTACAGTTCGTCACCCGCTCGATCGAGAGCTGGTTCGACGTGCGCGTCGAGAAGGCGCTCGAATCCGGCCTCCATCTGGGTCGCTCGGCCCTCGATTCGATGCTTTCCGATCTCACCGAGAAAGCCAACCAGATGGCGAACGAATTGTCCGATCTGCGCGAATCGGGTCGTCGTTCGGCGCTATCGCGCCTGCGCGAGCAGCATGGCGTGCAATCGGCGGCGCTGTTCTCGCTCAGCGGCAAGTTGCTGGCCAGCGCCAGCAGCGAAATCGCCGATTCCCTGCCCGACCTGCCGACCCAGGCGCAGCTCAAGGAAGCGCGCAGTTCGCGGGCGTATTCCTCGATCGACGGCGAAGGCGGGCGCCTGTTTCTGCGAGTCCTGGTACCGGTGCCGGCACGCACCGTGTTCGAGGAACTGCGTTTCCTGCAACTGGTTCAGCCGGTACCGGCCGCCCTGGCCTACGATACCGATGCGGTGCAGGCGGTCTATCGCGATTACCAGGAGTTGCAGCTGTCGCGCCAGGCTGACCCGGATCTACGCGTTGACGCTGACCTTGNNACCGTGCTCGTCGCCCTGTTTGGCGCCTTTGCGCTGGCTTTCGTGATGACGCGTCGCCTGTCGGCGCCTTTGTCGATGCTGGCCGAGGGTACGCAGGCGGTGGCGCAGGGCGATTTCTCGCCGCGCCAGGCGGTGTATAGCCGTGACGAGCTTGGCGTGCTGACCCAGTCGTTCAGCCGCATGACTCGCCAGCTGGACGATGCCCGCCGGGAAACCGAACGCCATCGGGCGGAACTGGAGTCGGCACGCGGTTATCTCGAATCCATCCTTGCCAACCTGTCGGCCGGGGTGCTGGTCTTCGATCGCCATTTCGTGTTGCGCACGGTGAACGAGGGCGCTTTGACGATCCTCGACGACGATTTTGTCGGCCTGATCGGCGAGCAGGTCGACCACTGGCCACGCCAGAACGCGCTAGGCCACTTCATCCGCGACAGTTTCGCCAAGTTGAAGGACGACGAGTGGCAGGGCCAGATCGAACTAGAGCGCGCCAACGGCATGCCGCAGGTGCTGTTGCTGCGCGGTTCGCGCCTGCCGGAGGCGAGCGGCGGCGGCGATGTCGTGGTTTTCGACGACGTGACGCGCCTGATCGCCGCTCAGCGCAGTGCCGCCTGGGGCGAAGTGGCGCGGCGTCTGGCGCACGAAATCAAGAATCCGCTGACACCGATCCAGCTCTCCGCCGAGCGTCTGCAGTTCAAGCTGGCCGGCAAACTGGCCGGCAGCGATGCCGAGATGTTGGCGCGCGGCACTCAGATGATCATCAACCAGGTGCAGGCGATGAAGCGCATGGTCGACGATTTTCGCGACTACGCGCGTNCACCGGTGCCGGAGGTCGCACCACTCGATCTCAACGCGCTTATCGGGGAAGTGCTAGGGCTTTACGAAAGCTCTTCGGCGGTGATCGAAATCCGGCTGGCCAAGGATTTGCCGAACATATTGGGCGATGCGACACAATTGCGCCAGGTGATCCACAATCTTCTGCGAAACTCCGAAGATGCGCTAGAGNGGCGCGACGACATGCGCATCAAGGTCGTCACCGAACTGGCCGGAACCCGGGCACGTCTGTTGATCGCCGACAACGGACCGGGTTTTCCGGTCGAACTGCTGCCGCGCATCTTTGAACCCTATGTCACCACCAAGGCCCGCGGTACGGGCCTGGGGCTGCCCATCGTCAAGAAGATTGTCGAGGAACACCAGGGCAGTATCGAAATCAGCAATGCACCGGCGGGCGGCGCGCGGATCGACATCCGCCTGCCCCTGGTAAAGGAAGAGGAAGCCAAGCATGGCAATCATACTGGTCGTTGACGACGAAGTCGGCATTCGCGAACTGTTGTCGGAAATCCTGATCGACGAAGGTTTCGACGTGCGGCTGGCGGAAAACGCCACGGCGGCGCGCCGCATCCGCGGCGAACTGCGCCCGATCTGGTGTTGCTCGACATCTGGATGCCCGATACCGACGGCATTTCGCTGCTCAAGGAATGGCATGCGGCCGGACACCTCAACATGCCGGTGGTGATGATGTCGGGGCACGGCACCATCGACACGGCGGTCGAGGCGACCCGCTTTGGCGCCTTCGATTTTCTCGAAAAGCCGATTGCCCTGCAGAAGCTGCTGTCGACGGTGCAGAAGGCGCTCAAGCATGACACGCCGCCGCAGCGCCCCTCTGACCCTGGAAGCCTTCGGCCGCTCGACCATCGTCAAGGAATTCAAGCGCCGTCTCGAACAGGCGGCCGCCAAGACACCGGTCTTGCTGCTCAAGGGGGCAGTCGGCGGCATGGCCGAGATCTGCGCACGCACCTTGAAGGCGCCCCGCGCGCCCTGGCTGGATCTGTCCAGCGTGAGTAATGCGCTGACTCAGGAAACCCTGGAAAAACTCGGCGGCGGCGTGCTCTTCGTGCCCGACCTGGCGGCGCTCGGCAAGATGCAGCAGATGAACCTGGCGTTTGCGGTCGACCGTCTGGAAAGGCTCAATTTGCAACTCTTCGCGGCTACTGTCACGCCTTTGAACGTGCTTGGCGAGAATGGCTGGGACAGCAAGCTGCTGGCGCGCCTCGGCGAGGTCTGGCTGGCGCTCCCGTCGCTCGCCGGGCACGCCGATGAATTGCCGGAGATCGCCGGCCTGTTGCTGACGAATTTCGTCGAGCGGGGCGAGGTTCAACCCCGGCGGTTTTCGACCGGGGCGCTCAATGCCCTGCGCACGCAGCCCTGGCAAAATCGCCCGGAAGCCAGTTGGGGCGATCTTTACGCGCTGGTGCGCAACCTGGCGCTGACCGCACTGGATGAGGAAATCACGGCCGAAGACGTACAGCGCGTGATGCCGCGGGAGGAGGAGGCGGATCATGAACTCGGCTCCTTGCTGCCGCTGCTCGACCAACCCTTGCGCGAAGCCCGGGATGCCTTTGAAAAGCTCTATTTCGAGCACCATTTGCGTCTCGAAGGTGGCAATATGACAAAACTCGCGGAACGCTCCGGCCTGGAGCGCACGCACCTGTACCGCAAGCTGAAACAGCTTGACGTCAAGCTGGGCAAGCGCGGCGAAGAATAAATAAACCGGCAAAAGCCGGGGTGGGGGCGACATGAAAGTCATCATTCTGNGGGCCGGCCAGGTCGGGGCCAGTGTGGCCGAAGGGCTGGTGTCCGAAGAGAACGATATCACCGTGGTCGATAGCGACGGTGCGCGTCTGGCGATGCTTCAGGATCGTCTCGACTTGCGCACGGTGGTCGGCAACGGGGCGGTACCGTCGATCATGCGCAATGCCGGTGCCGACGACGCCGACATGATTATCGCGGTCACGCCGAGCGATCAGACCAACCTCGTGGCCTGCAAACTGGCCCATACGGTGTTCAATGTGCCCACCCGAATCGCCCGTCTGCGTTCGCGCGATTTTCTCGAAGACGCCCATCTTCTGAGCCCGGAGAATTTCGCCGTCGACTTCGCGCTCTGTCCGGAGCAGGTCATCACCGAATACATCCGGCGTCTGATCGAATTCNCCGAGGCGCTGCAAGTGCTCAACTTCGCGCGGGGCCGGGTCTGCCTCGTCGCGGTTCGTGCCTATGAAGGCGGATTGCTGGTCGGCAAGCCGATCAAGGCCATGCGCGAACACCTCCCGCCGGAGATGGATGCCCGTATTGCGGCGATCTTCCGGGGTGACCAGCCTGTTTTCCCCGAGGGCGACACGGTCATCGAGGCCGGCGACGAAGTCTTCCTGCTGGCCGCCGCCGAAAACATCCGCCCTGTCCTGCGTCAGTTGCGGCGCATGGTGACGCCGGTCGAACGCATCATGATTGCCGGTGGCGGCAACATCGGTTTGCGCGTTGCGAAGGCGCTCGAGAAGCGCTACGAGGTCAAGATCGTCGAAGGACGCAGCGAACGCGCCGAGGCCATCGCCGGAGAGCTTGATCGCACGTTGGTGCTATTGGGCGATGCGACCGACGAAGAGCTGCTTGAGCAGGAGAATATTGGTGAAATGGACCTCTTCCTCGCGCTGACCAATGACGATGAAGACAACATCATGGCCGGCAACCTGGCCAAGCGCCTTGGCGCCAAGCGAGTGGTCGCGCTGATTAACCGGCGTGCCTACGCCGAGATGATCGAGGGCGGACCGATCGACATCGGCATTTCACCGGCCCAGGTTTCGATCGGTACGCTGCTGGCTCACGTCCGCCAGNGGNATGTCGCCGAGGTTCATTCGTTGCGCCGGGGCGCGGCCGAGGCGCTTGAGCTGATCGCGCATGGCGATGCCAAGACCTCCAAGGTGATCGGCAAGCGCATCGACCAGGTCGACTGGCCGCACGGGGTGACCGTGGCAGCGCTGGTTCGCAATTTCGACAAGTCGGTGATCGTCGGCCAGACCGACGACTGGACATCGATCACCCGCCACGGCGAGNTGGTGATCGCCCACCACGATACGGTGATCGAACCGGAGGATCACGTCATCGTCTTCTGTACCCGTAAGAAACTGGTGAAGAAGGTCGAGAAGCTGTTCCAGGTCGGTTTCCATTTCCTTTGAGGCGACGACCGTGACCCGCTTTGCACCTGTCTATCGGGCACTGGGCATGATTATCATGCTCTTCGGGCTGACCATGCTGGCGCCGCTCATACTTTCCAGGGTAGTCGACGACGGTGCCNAGACTGCCTACGACGAGGCCTTTCTGTTGACCATGCTGTGCGGTGCCTTGCTCTGGTATCGCTATCGCAACTGCAAGCGCGACCTGGCCATCCGCGACGGTTTCCTGATGGTCGTGCTGGTGTGGACGGTGTTGCCGGCGTTCGCCGCCGTACCGTTGATGATTCAGCTCGGGATCAGCCATACCGATGCCTATTTTGAGACCATGTCGGGACTGACGACGACCGGGTCCACGGTATTGCCCAACCTGGACAAGTTGCCGATGTCGATCAACCTCTGGCGCTGCCAGTTGGTGTGGATCGGCGGCATGGGCCTGATCGTGCTGGCCATCGCCGTCCTCCCGCTGCTCGGTATCGGCGGCCGGCAGATGTTCAAGGCCGAGACGCCGGGGCCGATGAAGGATGCCAAGATGACGCCGCGCATCGCCGAGACCGCGAAGGGGCTCTGGCTGGTCTATGTTGGTGTCACGATTGCCTGTGTGCTGNGCTACAAGTGGGCCGGGATGGAATGGTTCGATGCGGTCTGCCATACCTTTTCGACGATGGGCCTGGGCGGCTTTTCGACACACGACGCCAGCTTCGGCTATTTCGACTCGTNNGCGGCGATCGAGGCCGTTGCCGTCGTTTTCATGCTGATTGCCGGGATGAATTTCGGCACGCTGTTCCTTGCCGTCAGTGGGCGCTCGCTACGTCCCTATCTGCACGATCCGGAGGCGGGCTGGTTCATTGCCGTTACCGTCGTCAGCGTCTTCGCGGTCGCCATGTACATCTGGAAGGACGGTTTCTACGCCGAGTTCGAGACTGCGTTGCGGCATTCCGCGTTCAATGTCGTGTCGATTGCCACGACCACCGGCTACGCCAGCGTCGACTATGCCTTGTGGCCCATCTTCGCGCCGCTGTGGATGCTCTTTCTCTCGAGTTTTGCAACCAGCGCGGGGTCGACCGGCGGCGGCATCAAGATGATGCGCGCGTTGCTTCTCTACAAGCAGGTCTATCGCGAGCTGCTGCGGGCGATGCATCCGCATGCCGTCTNNCACAACGTCCGTGTCGGCGGCCAGATCGCCNCCCAGCCCATCCTGTTCGCGGTCCTCGGCTTCGGCTTCATGTACATGGTCAGTATCGTTTCGCTGACGCTGGTTCTCGCCTTTACCGGCCTCGACATCGTCACGGCGTTCACGGCCGTCGTTGCCAGCGTGAACAACACCGGCCCCGGGCTTGGCCTGGTCGGCCCGGCGACGACCTACGAGGCGCTTGAAGACTTTCAGACCTGGGTATGCACATTTGCAATGCTGCTCGGGCGCCTGGAAATCTTCACGCTGCTGGTCGTTNTGACCNCCGCCTTCTGGCGTAAGTGACCGGGCGCCCGGAATGGCGGATAATTCCGCCTTTCCGATTTCCTGGCGGAGTATTCCCGTGAGCCGACCCAAGAACGACACCTTCCTGCGTGCCCTGTTGAAGGAGCCGACCGAATACACCCCGCTCTGGCTGATGCGTCAGGCCGGCCGCTACCTGCCGGAATACTGCGAAACGCGCAAACGCGCCGGCAACTTCCTGAACCTGTGCAAATCGCCGGCGATGGCCTGCGAGGTGACGCTGCAACCGCTGGCCCGTTACGACCTCGACGCCGCCATCCTGTTTTCCGACATCCTGACCGTGCCGGACGCGATGGGGCTCGGCCTCTATTTCGCCGAGGGCGAGGGGCCACGCTTCGAGCGTCCGCTCCGCGAAGAATGGGCGATCAACGATCTGGCTGCGCCCGATCCCTACGACCACCTGCGCTACGTGATGGATGCCGTCGCCGAGATTCGTCGCGCGCTCGACAACTCGGTGCCGCTGATCGGTTTCTCCGGCAGCCCCTACACCCTGGCCTGCTACATGGTCGAAGGGCAGGGGTCGAGTGATTTCCGCCACATCAAGGGCATGCTCTACAACCGGCCCGACCTGCTGCACCGCATTTTGTCGGTGACCGCCGACTCCGTGACGTCCTACCTGAACGCGCAGATCGACTGCGGCGCCCAGGCCGTGATGATTTTCGATACCTGGGGCGGGTCGTTGTCGAATGCCGCCTATCAGGAATTTTCGCTGCAATACATGCAGCGCATCGTCGCCGGCCTGAAGAAGGAGAAGGACGGGCAGCGCATCCCGAGCATCGTGTTCACCAAGAACGGCGGCTTGTGGCTGGAAAAGATCGCTGCCATCGGCTGCGATGCCGTCGGCCTCGACTGGACCATCGACATCGGCGAAGCCCGTCGTCGCGTGGGCGACAAGGTGGCCTTGCAGGGCAACCTCGACCCGAACGTGCTGTTTGCGCAGCCGGAAATCGTCGCTGCCGAAGCGAAGAAGGTGCTCGACAGCTTCGGTCCCGGCAATACCGGGCATGTCTTCAACCTCGGCCACGGAATTTCCCAATTCACACCGCCGGAAAGCGTGACCGCATTGGTCGAGGCGGTGCATACCCATAGCCGTTCGTTGCGCAAGTAATCCAGATATCGCCGGGCGGAGAATTTACTTATGCACAGAATCGTGCATGCCGCCCGGAAAAATTTTTCAACAAACCCTTGACACCCGATATTTTCGTTAAACAATTGATTTGATTAAATTTGTTGATTTGCCCAATATTTCGGCAAAATAACAAAAGCCTTACCGAATCGCTACTTAGCGAACTTTTCAAAAAGCAATCCACAAAGTTATCCACAGTATTTGTGGACAAGGCAAAACCCTTGAATTCGAAGGGTTTTACAGAAATTCCGAGAACCCGGCCATGCCCGTACTCCATGTCGCGCTCGACTTGCCGTTGCATCGCCTGTTCGATTATGTCGTGCCGGAAGCGTCGACCGCCGATGTCGGTTATCGGGTACGGGTGCCTTTCGGGCGGGGCGAACGCATCGGCGTGATCGTTGCGGTATCGGAAAGCAGCGAGTGGCCTGTGGAGCAACTGAAAGCGGCCGGCGACATCCTCCGCGACCTGGCGCCGTTGCCGGGAGACTTCCTTCGCCTTTGCGAATTCGCGAGTACTTACTATCAAGCGCCGCTCGGTGAGGTCGTGATGCAGGCGCTGCCAGCCGGACTCAAGCGCGTGCTGCCGCCAGTGCGGCGCAAGGGGCGTGCCGATGCCGCCCAGGCCGCCGTGCCGGTGCCGGCTCTGACGGCAGAGCAGGTTGCCGTGCTGGGCGACATCGACTTGCAGGCCGGTTTCGCTGCCCATCTGCTGCACGGTGTCACGGGCAGCGGCAAGACTGAGATCTATCTGCGCCTGATCGAACGGGTGCTGGCAGCAGGCCGGCAGGTGCTCCTGCTGGTGCCGGAAATCAATCTGACGCCGCAGCTCGAAAGTCGGGTGCGCGCGCGTTTTCCGNACACCAGCGTCGTTTCGCTGCACAGCGAACTGGCCGAGGCGGCGCGCGAGCGCAACTGGTGCGCGGCTTTCTCCGGCGAAGCCAGCATCGTGCTCGGCACCCGGCTGGCCATTTTCACGCCCATGCCGCGTCTCGGCCTGATCGTCGTCGACGAAGAACACGACCCGTCGTTCAAGCAGCAGGACGGCATGCGCTACTCGGCGCGCGATGTCGCGGTCTTCCGCGCACGCCAGCTTGGCATTCCCATCCTGCTTGGTTCGGCAACCCCGTCGCTGGAGTCGTGGGCCAATGCCCAGAGCCGGCGCTACACGCTGCTGAATCTGCGCGAGCGTGCCAATCCGGCCGCCGTGCTGCCAGCGGTCGAGCTGCTGGACACCCGCAAAACGGTGCTCAGGGAAGGCGTCAGCGAGCCGCTGGTCGCAGCCATCAAGGCGCGTCTGGCGCGTGGTGAGCAGAGCCTGGTCTTTCTGAATCGTCGGGGTTATGCGCCGGTGCTGACCTGCACGGCCTGCGGCTGGATATCGCGCTGCCAGCGCTGCGCGGCCAATCTGGTGCTGCATCTGGCCGAGCGGCGGCTGCGTTGCCATCACTGCGGTTTCGAGACCCGCGTGCCGAAAGCCTGCCCGACCTGCGGCAATCAGGACATCCATCCCTTCGGGCGCGGCACGCAACGGGTTGAAGTCTGGTTGCAGGAACAATTCCCGGAGGCCCGCATCCTGCGCGTCGACCGCGATTCGGTGAAGAGCCGCAAGCAATGGGAAGCGATGCTGGCACGCATCCACGGCGGCGAGGCCGACATTCTGGTCGGCACCCAGATGCTGGCCAAGGGCCACGATTTTCCGAAATTGACGCTGGTCGGCGTGCTGGGCGCCGATGCCGCGCTGTTCGCTGCGGACTGGCGGGCGCCGGAACGTCTGTTCGCACAGCTGATGCAGGTCGCCGGGCGGGCCGGGCGGGCCGAATTGAAAGGCGAGGTACTGATCCAGACCGAATACCCGGATCACNCCCTGTACGCCGCCCTGGTCGCGCACGACTACCCCGGTTTTGCCGCCGCGCTGCTCAAGGAGCGCGAACAGGCCGGCTTCNCGCCCTATGCCTTCCAGGCCATGTTGCGCGCCGAGGCGCCGGCGATGGCTGATGCCATCGCCTTTCTCACCAGCGCCTGTGCGTTGCCGGAGGTTCAGGAGCACGCGAACGTCGCGCTTTACGACCCGGTGCCGATGAAACTTTCCCGCCTGGCCAGCCTGGAGCGCGGTCAATTGCTGGTTGAATCTGCCTCGCGGCCCGCGTTGCAGGCCTTTCTGCCACGCTGGCGGGAGGCCATCGAAGGCATCAAGGCGCCGTCAAAGCTGCGCTGGCATCTCGAAGTCGATCCGCTGGAATTTTGATTTTTGCTGCTTTTTGCCGTCGACCGCAACAGGCCCGTTTGAGGCGATGCCCTAGCCCCGCGCTGCCGGTGTGGGCTGGCTAGGTTAAGCCAGCCCGGGGGCGGGAGCGGGTTTCACCTTTCCGGTCTTGAGTCGTTTCTGGGCCGCCAGTTTCCGCGCCTGACGCGCGGGCGTACTTTCTTCTTGCGTCGCCAAGAAGAAAGTAGCCAAAGAAGAAGGCGACCCTGGGTCGGTGCCGGCTACACCGGTTCCCTGCGCTACTCGGGTTTCGCGGGGTTGCGCAACTCGGGCTGCGCCCTCAGACAGTCCTCGCCCTTGATCCGCGAAGCCCTGCGTTGCTCGGCACCTCCCATGGGGCCGCAAGACGTCGGGGCTCGAAGGCCATACCGTAGTTCCCGCCTGTTGCGGTCGACGGCAAAAAGGGGCAAAAATGGAAAATCGAATTTGGTTGATGCCGTTCTGCGCTTACCGCTGTCCCGCGGCCAACGCGGCTGACCGCAAACGGCAGCGGTTTCGTTTTGGTCCTATTTTGGCCGTCGACCCCAACCGACCAGCCAGACAAAGGCGGCGATCTGGCCGGCCAGCAGGGTCAGAAAGCCTCCGCGAAAAGCGCTTTCGGCCGTCCACCCGGCCGCCTGGAGCAGGTCGACGAGGGCGCCGAAACCCCATTGCAGGCCGAAAGCNGTAACGAACAGAAACAGGTTGAGCGCCGTGTTGGCGCGCCCCGACAAGGTGGGNGGAAAGTCCTGCATCACCAGCGTGTAAGCGATGTTGGACAGCGAGAAGCAGGCGCCAAGCAGCGGCCACAGCCAGCCGCTGCCGAATCCGGGGCGAGTNGTGATGGTGGTCAGGCTGACGATGGCTGCCAGCATGGCGACCCGATAGACGTGTTCCAGCTTGATCCCGCGCTGCACCAGCCGGGTGGCGAAGAAGCCCATGAACAGGAAGCCGGCGAGCATGGCGCCGCTGATCCAGGTCAGGCGGAGGGCAATGGTGGTGCGATCGAGCTGCTCGATGACGCTCATCCAGCGCGTTGCCCACAGCCCTTGCACTGCCATGAAGCCGCCGGTCATCCAGAAACCCATTGGCGCGTAGCGCCAGAAGTGGCGGCTGGAAAAGACTTGGCGAACGCCGGCCAACTGCTCGGCGAAGCCGATGCCCGAGNNGCTTTCCTTGTCCGGCACGAACCACCGNGCGGCGGCGACCAGCAGGGTGATGACTGCCAGGGCCAGCATGATTTCCCGCCAGCCGGCAAAGCCGAGGGCCAATTCCAGCGGCTTCGAAGCGGCGAGGGCGCCAAGACCGCCGGAGGCCATGACCCAGCCGGTCATCGAAGCCAGGCGGTCNGAAGGAAGCCATTGCGANAAGGCCTTGAGCGATGCCATCAGGCAGGCGGAAACGCCAAGGCCGATCAGTGCCCGGCCGGCGGCGAGGCCGCCCAGCGTATCGGACCAGGCGAAGGCGGCGGCGGCGGCCGCGATGACCAGCAGCGCGGCCTCGACGCGACGCGGCCCGAAGCGGTCGAGCAGCATGCCGAGCGGCAACTGGGCAGCGCCGAAGGCCAGAAANAAGGTGCTGGTCAGCAGTCCCAGCGCGTTGTCGCCGAGGTCGAGATCGTGCGCCAGCACCGGGCCGATGACCGCATTGACGGTGCGAAACAGGTAGGAAAGGAAATACCCGGCCGCAAAGGGCAGGAAAAGGCGCAGCCAAAGCTGGCGGTTGTCGAGCGCCATCAGAAGGTTTCCGGTTTCACGTGGAACGCGGGGGCCGGCGGGAGGGATGCGCCGGGCTGCTTTTCCAGCCAGGCCAGCCGCTCGAGCATCTTGCGTTGCCAGCCGCTTGCGATGCCGGGCGTGGCGGCCAATCGCCGCAGGGCGTCGAGCGGCGGCCGGTGGTCCTGCCAGAGCAACATGGCGTCGGCGAGGGTGAGGGCGTCGGCGGCCGGTTCGAGGAGCTCCAGGTTTGCATCCGGCGCCACCTCACCCGGCTGCACCACCCGGAAATACCAGCCTGTCAGGCGTTGTTCGGCAATGAACGCGGCCATGCCATCGACACCGAAACGGTCGTCGATCTTCCAGCACGGGCTGCGCGGCTGGCAGAGTTGCAGTTGTGCCGCGCCGAGCCGGAAAACGTCGCCGACGCGCACCCGCGTTTCGTCGAGTGTGGTGCTGGAGATGTTTTCGCCGAGACTGCCGGGCCGCAGTTTCCCGGCCGCTTCGGGAAACTTTTCGGCGAGACGTGCGTAGTGGGCGGCCGGGTAGAGATGGACGGCCTTTTCCGGCCCGCCGTGTACGCGGCGGTCGGCTTGCTGGTCGCCGGCAAAGCCTTCCGGACCGAGAAACAGCGGGGCGCCGACTGGTTGCTTGAACATGCCGGTCGGCCGGCCGCTTTCCGGAAGCGGGCGAATGGCGCCGGTGAATAGGAGGTGCTAGCCATGATGGCCCGATTTTGCCATCAATCCCACAGCCATGCCGCGCCGCGTACCCCNGAGGAATCCCCATGTGCGGGCGGGACGATTCTTGTGTAGAANATCGGCCGAAAAACGTGTCGACCGCAACAGGCCGGCAAATTGCGGTACAGACGCTCCAGATTGGAAAGCCCGCCGCCGAGGACGATGACTTGCGGATCGAGGAGGTTGATGACGCCGGCCAGCGCGCGGCCGAGGCGCGCTTCGTAGCGTTGCAGCGTGGCTTCGCAGGCGGCATCGCCGGCAGCGGCGCGCTGTTCGATCTGCTGCGGCAGGCGGGTTTCGCCGGTGCGCAGGAAATGGTCTCGGGTCAGCGCCGGCCCGCTCAGATAGGTTTCGATGCAGCCGGCGCGGCCGCAATAGCAGGCCGGCAGCGGAAGATCGTCGGCATCCGGCAGGGGCAGGGGNTTGTGTCCCCATTCGCCGGCAATCGCATTGGCGCCCCCNAGCACCCGGCCGCAGACGACGATGCCGCCGCCGACGCCGGTGCCGAGGATGACGCCGAAGACGACTTCGGCGCCGCGCCCGGCGCCGTCGGTGGCTTCGGAAAGGGCAAAGCAGTTGGCGTCATTGGCCAGGCGGATTTCGCGTTGCAGCAGCGCTTCAAGGTCGGCGCGCAGCGGCCGGCCGATCAGGCAGGTCGAGTTGGCATTCTTGATCGGCCCGCCGGGCCGCGATTCGGCACCTGGGATGCCGACGCCGACCGAGCCGCGCTGGCCTAGTTCGTCCTCGGCCGACGCCACCAGCCCGGCAACGGCGGCAAGGGTGGCGGCGTAGTCGCCTTGCGGGGTGGCAGTGCGGCGGCGCAAGAGCTGTCGCCCGGCATCGTCCAGCGCGACGATCTCGATCTTGGTGCCGCCGAGGTCAATTCCAATGCGTAGTGACATGATTATTAATGAATTAATTATTCATTGGTTTCATTTAGCTACGCGTCTGGCTACAAAGAAACGTGCCTCTGGGAAATTCATCGCATGCACCAACCTTAATGAATGCTTTGTAAGCATTTTATCCGCCTCGCTTCAGGATTTGCAGGCTGCCAAAGTTAGCAGCTCCTACCTCTAACCTTGCTCTCCGGTATCGGTGAAAACGCCACCGCAGAGCACAACGTGCTTTATCAAAGGTGGCCGCGTACCAGTTAGCCGCCCCCAGCCTCGCCCTTTGCGGTAGAGGCAACCAGTCTCCCGGAATACCTTTTCTCCTCCGTCCGATTTGGCGGGGCGGCGCTGTCGTGCGTGCTTTCAACCCATCGTTTGGAGCAATGCCATGACCGCAGCAAACACCAACACACTTTCCTTCCAACCAGCCTTCACTCGGTTTCAGCAGACCGAGTACAACGACTGCGCCTTCGCGTGCATCGCCATGCTTGCCGGCAAGACTATCGCGGAAGTCCGCCAGGTAGCCATCGAGAAGTTCAAACATCCGAAAAACGGCCCGTATTGGCTCGACAAGCGATTANTTTCAAAGCTTCTGACGCACTATGGCTGGGTTGGCACCGTCTNNAAGGAGGGTAACGGCATTGCCTCTCTGCCGGATACAGCGATTGGCATGGTCGAGTACAACGCTGAGACTGAAATCGGCAGGCACGTCCTGTTCCATCGCTTCACGCCTCCTGGCGCGAAACTCCCGGTGGAATACATCATTGATCCCGCCTTCTGGATCGATGAAAAGCAGCAGGTTCGTACCGACATTAAGGGTTTCCCGATTGCTTGGTATATCGGCGTGCATCCCATTGCAAAGACCACGGACAAGGCTGGCAAGTAAGCCATGGGAACCAGCCATCTGCCTGCAGGCGATAACGAGGGCGTTGGCGATGTTGTTTGAAGAGTTACTCTTTCAGACCCTGCGCCGTATCGAACTCATCAACCCGTTGCGTTTGGCAAACCAGTCGCCAGGGATCGTTGGCGGTAGCCTGCTCGCAGATGGCATGGTTTTGCACTTTGATGAATTGGCAATCGTCTGCACATTGCCCAGGCAGGACTCTGCTTGCCAGCATGGCACCACGCTGGGCTTATCCGAAGATGGGGAACGGCAATCCAGGATACCGCCTCACGGTGCTCGACTCTGAGGATGCCGATCCTCTTTTCCTGTCTTGCCTCCACCGTAGAACGATTCTTGCAAGGGATTGGATTAGCGGAGAATGCGAGCATGCCCCGATGCTGCTACTGGCTGAGCAAAAGCAGGAGGAAGGCCTTTGGGCGATCTCGATGCGATTCCTAAACGGTTGTCGCTATCGCTTGATCTATCGAGCGGATTTCCGCTGCATCGAGTTTGCTCCAAACGCTTCAGCCCTCGGAGTTACCGGGTGAATGCTTCAGCGGTGTTGGCGGCGGTATCTCCCAATCAACATACGAGCATTCAGTAGGCTCCTTGCATGTTGACGCTCGTTGAAAACTGACCAGAAAAGCGAGGTTGTGCGCGCTGAAAATTGACCAGGGTGATTAACTCGTCCGCTCATTTTTGAGCAGGATTTTAGGAGATGATCACCATGAAGGATCTGGGAAGGATTCGGCGGTTGTTTTACCGGGATGGCGTGTCGCTGTCCGAGATTTCGCGGAAGACGGGGTATAGCCGGAACACCGTCAAACGCTGGCTGCGGACACCGGAAGGCACGGAGCCGAAGTACGAACGGCAGAACCCGAACATCAAGATTGCCCCGTATGCGGCACACCTCATCAAGGCACTGGAAACGGATGCCCGTCGTCCGAAACGGGATCGGCGGACCGCGCTGAAACTCTTTGGTGAGTTGCAGGCGGCCGGATTCACTGGTACCTACTGTCGGGTTACCGAATTCATCCGGCGCTGGCGTGCCGATGGTGGTGCTGCGGTCACTAAAGCCTTCGTGCCGCTCCACTTCGAATTGGGCGAAGCTTTCCAGTTCGACTGGAGCGAAGAGCATCTGGTCATTGGCGGGGTCTGGCGGAAGATCCTTGCCTCGCATCTGAAGTTCTGCGCCAGTCGGGCTTTCGTGGTTCAAGCCTACCCGACGCAGGGTCACGAAATGCTGTTCGATGCGCATACGCGCTCGTTTGCCGCCCTGGGCGGCATTCCCCGGCGCGGCATCTACGACAACATGAAGACGGCCGTGGATAAGGTGCAGAAAGGCAAATCCGCATCGTCAATTCGCGCTTCTCGGCGATGGCCTCGCATTACCTGTTCGATCCGGATTTCTGCAATGTCGCCAGTGGTTGGGAGAAAGGCGTCGTTGAGAAGAACGTCCAGGATAGTCGGCAGCGGCTCTGGCAGGATGCGGGCAAGGAGCGATTCAGTTCATTCACCGAACTGAATGTCTGGCTGCTCGCACGCTGCCGGGGCTGTGGCAGGAGTTACGTCATCCCGAGTACGCTGACCTGACGGTCGCCGAGATGCTCGAACACGAGCAACCGAGCCTGATGCCGATGGTCGCGCCCTTCGATGGCTACGTCGAAACCCTGGGCAAGGTGTCCAGCACCTGCCTGGTGATACTCGATCGCAACCGCTACTCGGTGCCGTGCGAACTCGTGGGGCAAGCCGTCAGCCTGCGTCTCTATCCGGAGCGCATCGACATCGTGGCGCACGATGCCCGTGTGGCCAGTCATCCCCGCAATTTCAGCCGGCAGCAAACGCTCTACGACTGGCAACACTACATTCCCTGATCGAACGCAAGCCAGGCGCCTTGAGAAACGGTGCGCCGTTTGCCGACATGCCAGAACCGCTGCAACGATTACGCGGCTTGCTCCTGCGTCGCGAGGGTGGGGATCGGGTGATGGCCAAGGTGCTGTCGGCGATTGCCCAGTTCGGTCTGGAAGCCGTGCTGGTGGCGGTCGATCTGGTTCTGGAGTCCGGTCTGCCCAGTGCCGAGCACGTCGAGAACATGCTCAACCGCCTGAAGTCCGGGCCCATGCCGCCGCCGGTGGATACGCCACTCACCGTCAATGAAGCCCCGATTGCCGATACTGGACGGTACGACCGGTTGCGTACGGAGGTGACTGATCATGCGTGAACTGATGAGCGAGTTCAAGGAACTGCGTCTGCACGGCATGGCTGGCGCCTGGGAGGAACTGGCCGCCAACGGCGGTAGCCGTATCGAAGCATCCCGCTGGCTGATCGAGCAACTGCTGCAAGCCGAACATACTGATCGGGTCATGCGTTCCATTGGGTACCAGATGCATGCGGCCCGGTTTCCGGTTCATCGGGATCTGGCGGGATTCGACTTTGAGCAATCGAAGGTCAATCAANAGCTGATCCGGCAACTGGCCGACCTATCCTTTACCGAGGAAGCCCAGAACGTCGTGTTCATCGGCGGTACCGGAACCGGCAAGACACACCTGGCCACGGCGTTGGGCGTCTCGGGGATCACCCATCACAGCAAGCGGGTTCGCTTCTTCTCGACGGTCGATCTGGTCAATGCGCTGGAACAGGAGAAGGCTGCCGGCAAAGCCGGACGGATTGCCTTGGGGCTGCTGCGCATGGATCTGGTGATTCTCGATGAGTTGGGGTACCTGCCGTTCAGCCAGGCTGGTGGGGCTNTGCTGTTCCACTTGCTGTCGAAACTCTACGAGCACACCAGCGTGATGGTCACGACCAACCTGACCTTCGCCGAATGGCCGAGCGTCTTTGGCGATGCCAAGATGGCCACCGCCTTGCTCGACCGGCTGACGCATCACTGCCATATCGTGGAGACCGGGAATGAGTCGTTTCGCTTCCGGCACAGCACGGCAACGGCCAAGTCGAGGATCAAGGCGCGGGAGCAGAGCAAGCGGGGCAATCCCCCGAGGAGGACGTGTTCTGATGGGGCCGCGTTGGGAAATCCGTTTCGGGCTACGCCCTCCACGGCTTTCCCAACGCATTCATCGTGGCTCGGAAATCAGTTGTTCTGAGCTACACTTATCCACAAGCCTACCTATGTCAGGTGGCTATCACCCCTGGTCAAAATTCAACGCGCACAGGTGGTCAAATTTAAACGCGCCGACAGCGAATTCCTTCTGGCAAAGGTAGCGGCAATCGCTTCTGACAGTGTTTTGCCGTCCAGGTCTGTTCTTCTTGCGATGACTGCCAGATCGTAAAAATCTTTCATTCGACTGTTAGCCAACCCCAGCAGCACCATGGCTTGGTACTTCTCGGCAATCACGGTATAGATTGGATAGACCTTGAGTATGGGCGCTTGAAAGTCGTTCAATAGCGTCGGAAAGGTAACAGTCTCCGCCGTGGGTGTTACTGCGTCGCCAAAGCCGATGTCGATCTGAAGCGAGCAACGAGCGGCGTTAATCCGCCCCACTAAGTTGATTTGTGTCCCGCCGTAGGTGTTGTCTTCTCGTATCTCGTCAGCGCGCACTGAATCTGGCTCGAAGATAATTCCGTCAGCCATCTCCATGGCCGCTACCTCGCGAAAGATGGCAACTAGGTGGGCAGCATCATCCTGACCGAACCCAAGCAGGTCGGCGTCCCGTGTTGGTCGGTGCTGTTCGTCATACCAGTACGCGAAGAGCAAGGCGCCTTTGAGCAGGAATCGGTCTGCATACTGCGAATTGCTCAGGCGGCACAGCAGTCGCTCCAACCCGAACCGGTTTAGCAGCAGGTTGTAGTCATCCCCACGCTGCTTTGCCAGCGAAAGGAGGCGAGCCAGCACGGAAGCACCGAGATTGCTTGTCACGAAACAATGGACTCCAGATAGAGCCTCATGACCTGCTCAACGCGGTTTACCTGGGCAAAGTGGGCCAGGTCGGTCATGTTCAGTTTTCGCGTTCGCCATGCGTCTTTGAGTGCTTCGAGCGCCACGTCCAGCCCGATCTTGTTTCTGAACTTGAAGCAGTCCGCTACCGTCTTGGCAACGCTGTATACGCGGATCGGCGTACCGTGCGCAGTGCTGATTTCAATGCCTTCGCTGTATGCCGCTCCGCGCATGCGAGCAATTCGCAGCGGCGGGTAATCCACAGCAGGTTTCTGTGTACCTTCTGGCAGCGCAATCCAGACTTCGTGAGGCAGCTGGGTACCCAGTTCGTGGAATTGCAGCGCAGAAAGCAGACAGATGACAGCCTTGGGAACCCTCTGGCAAACCTCTAGCAGTGTTTGATGCTCTGTCATGTCAGCATCTGGCAGACTGTAGAGTCCCCGCGCCACTCGCTGGAGTTGTCCGCTCTGATGCAGGCGGATCAGGAGTTGCGGCGAACATCCGAGTTCACGTACATCGGCAGCACGCAGTAGATGCTGGCGACGGGCAAGCTCAAGGATGGCCGCTGTCTGGTTCATGGTGCTCAAANNGTTTAATATTTGCATTACTTGTTTTCAAGTAATGTGCTTTTAACCCACTGCTCTTGATGCGGTTGCTGGGCTCAGATAAGTCGATTTCTCAAGCATCGCCACAGACTACGCGCCGATCACTTCGGATGTCAGTGTAGCCAGATACTGACTGCACATCTCTGCCGAGCTAAAACTACGGAAGTTTCCGTTTTCGATGTCAGCAATGCCTACCTTAGCGGCATCACGTAAGGCGGCAAGGCGCAGTTCGTCTTCCGATTCCCGGCGCTCAAACCTCCTCCCGTTTTCATGCAGTGCAGCATTACGATGTGGCATGAGAGCCTCCCAAACCAAAATCCGCATTAATTCACTATGCCAAAGAGCAAAGACGAAACCAGCTTACCATTGGCCTTCATCCCAATCTGATTCTCGTTTAGCAGCAGGAGCTACATCTGCGCCATCCGCCGGAATCATCTGGCTCTCGTGCACCGGAACAACCCGCAGCGAGCCATCATCAAGATAGCGCAGGCGGACGTAGTCACCGGCCTTGAGCTTCATGCTCTGGGCGACGAAGGCGGGGAGCCGCAAGCTCAGGCTGTTCCCGTGCTTTCCGATCTTCACTGCGGACATTTCCTGCTCCTTTCAGCATTGATAAACAATGTTGACCAAATTGAGGAGCAGCAAGTCGCTGGCTGACTGGCGCGTGTTTCAGCGCCAGCCATCAAACCACAAAGCAGCCACTCAATAGGCCTCCGCCACATAAGGATCGGAGTCGTCATCATCGAAGCGGATCACCGGCACCGTCCCAATACTCCAGGTACGACGAACCGGTGAACGGGTAGCAGGCGTTGCCGTCGGATGAGCCGGCAGAGCCTCCATCCAAGCATCGTCCTGCGAATCATCAGCGTCCGGCTGCGCACGGTTCAGATGCTCCCGTTCAGCGTAGGCGTTCCAACGCTTGAACCAGGCAACAAACATTTCCTTGTCGTCGAAGTCGGGCAACTCCCCGTACAGCAGAAACTGCAAACCCTGCGCCAATTCAGTCTCCAGCGAGGGGCCGGTACGTTCGCAGAGCACCAATTCGCGGAGTTGATCCTTCGGTTCCCATCGGCGCTCATAGGCCAATTGGCGGCCTACGCTGGCAATCTGAGGCTTACGCGAGCGTTTGGGATCAAGAATGTCTATGCCTGTCGCCTCAAGAATCGCCTTCCGGTCGCGAGTTGCACGGCTGGCCGACAGGGCACTGAGGTCCAGCCTGCGGTCGTGGTAGCGGTCTAACGTCTCCTGAGCACTGTCGGGCAATTCGACCTCTGCATCCCCGGCACTGCGGCCGGAAAAACCCAAATCCCCNCACACGGCATCAATCGCACGCTTCACGGATTCCTCGTTCCAGTTCTTGGGCTTGAGCAGATCAAACTCAGCCAAAAGCTGCTCAGTCAGGATGGCTTCGTTGCGGAGGTGGTTGCCCAACTCGGCTTTAACCTCGCCCAACAAGCCGGATACGGCGGGAAACATAGCTATCCTGNNGCGACCACGGCGGCTACGCGAATAGGGCATGTCGGCCTTACCGTACTGGCGCAAAGCACTCCCCGATTTCAATTCAACCAGCAGGCCGAGCTTGTCGTTCTTGTCGCGGACATCCACATCCTTGACCTGAATATCGTGGCGACGACTGGCACGGCGCTGGGCCTTCATAACCTCGATGGTGCGCAGCTGGGCGCTAATGCGCGCCTTTTCGCTGGCGGTCAGGGTGTGCCACGTCAGTTCCACGAGCTTAAAGCGGGCACCGACCATGGCGCGCTTGATTTCATCCTCGTTCAAGCCCAGCGTAGCCAGGAGAACTCGCACGAGAGCGGCGCCAACACGGATTTCGTGGCGAATAGAGGCCAACCCGGCATGAATCAGGTTATGACCTACCGTACTGGAGGCTAGTGCAATGGTGATCTCCAGATAGCCCATTTTGCGACCTGCCACCTCAAAGACGACATAGCGGATTTCAGCCTGTGCCCCGGTCAACAGGGTGTCGATATACGTGGTGGTCGGTTTGGTTTTGCATGCNGAAAAGCGTGAGTATGAAACCTGAGCAAGACGCTCGTAATGGTGATTGGACACCGGACCAAGCGGTGTTTGGGCGATAAATTTGTCGATCATGGCTGCAAAATGTGTGTGATTGGTGATGGCAACACGCAAATGAACGCGGTCCAGCCATCACTTTGGGTTCGTTGATTGCAAACTTGCAGAATTGCAGGCTTGCACTTGTGTGAGAGCCTTGGGCCTACTCGAAATCGTCATCAAAGACATCAGCAGTGGGTTTCGGCTTGCTGTCGGCTTTGATCTTCGAGACATCGCGACTGACCGTTGCCGGATCAACTTTGAGCACGGTGGCGATTTCCTTCTGTTCCATGCCATCAGCCAACAACTGCTCTACCCGCATGCGGCGTTCGTGGATTTCGAGCTGCTTGATGCTTGCTTTGTCGTCCTGGTCGCGGATTTCCCAGCCGAATTCGATCTGCCGGTCGACAACCCGATACCAGTGCTGGTAACAGGTCGGGATCATGTCGAACTCGCTCATTTTTCGACGGTGAACGTTGAAGCCACCACCGAATTCGCGGGGAGCGCCGGGGTCATAGGTCAATTCCATGAAGTAATTGCTGCCATCCGAGAGAAGCTCATCCTCAAGGGGTCATATCCACGCTTGCTGCCTTGGTAGAAGCTCACAACTGAAATGCCATCCTTGTTCAGCCTCTTCAAGTGATTGGCAAGGCTGCGATAGTCCATCGGATCAGCATTGCTTTTGGCAATGACCCGACGCGCATCGAAATGGATAATCAACTTGCACCCAATAGGCAGAGATTTATCGAGCAGATCTTGAGTCGATGCCCAATTGAGGTAGCCGGTCTGGTTGCCTCCCAGTTCCTTAACGTAGTAATGGAGGTTGTTTCTAGCATTTTCGCGACAGGCTTCGTTTTGCTGCTTTTCCGAAAACATCTGGAAGTGTTCATGAACGCGACGACCATGATGGGGCCGGAAAAATGCCGCAGTAACAGCAGGCGCGGGTTTTCCGAAAGGCTGGAAGTTCAGCCCACCAGAGCAGCAATAGGCCATTTGCGTCGCAAACTCCAACGCATCCACCCCCTCGCCAATTCGCACAAAGATATTCGCCTCTTGAGGAATGAATCCCGGAAGAATGAAGTTTCTTGCAGCAGGCGATTGTTCGAAAGAGTCATCCAACGTCAGCATCCGAAGCTGATTCGGTTGCTCATTGGACATTTTCAGCCCCCTTCGGCGCAATCAACTGGGCCACAAAGGCCTTCATATCAATGGGGTTGTTCAGTGAGAAGCAAATTCGTGTGCTGCAATCCATGCGTCCAACTCGCTAGACTTCCAACCGACTGCGCGGGGGCCAAGGGAGATAGGCGGCGGGAACACGCCGTTTGCAACATCCTTCCAGATAGTGGCATTGGCACGTCCAACTTTGCGCTCACTTGCGACAGACGAAGAATGTTATTTTCCGTAACCTGGCGAGTACGGAGAATCAAGTCGTGCATTTCGCCTTGGAGGATAAATTCCCGCTTTGGCGGTGACGGAACAGGTACTACGTTTCATTGCGATCTCCTTTTGTCTATGGAGCCGCAACGATATTTTGCTAGGAAAAATCCGTATTCACATGCTTTGCCCTGAGCATGAGTCGAAACCTCAACTTCGCGTTTTCCGCTCTGGTCGTTTGGGTGTTACATATTCATCAAGAGCGGCCCACTGATACGGCTCTAACAAATCCGGGATTGATGTTTGTGGAGTCGGCGGGTGTTCGCTCACTCCAATCAATAGGGCGTTCATACCCTTTTTGATGAAGGACTGGGCCTTCTGACGGGTAATGTGAACTTCTGTTCTGAACTGAGCAAAGCATTCGCATTTGCCTCGAATTCGTCAGGATCAGCATGAAGTACAAAGTCGACCAGAGCAAAGCTGTCTTGCGGAAAGCTCAGCGGTGTTTTGGCCCAAAGTACAAACGCAGCCCAGTAGTTTGCGACATGGTGGTACTTTTCCACTGGCTAGCGATTCTGGCCGGTTCCCCGCCATCCTTTCTTGCTTTAATACCCCCTTCACGAAGGGCTGGAGTTAAAGGAGCATTTGCTACCAGCCACTGTGATTTGCCTTGGCTTGGTTCTTCACATTTCTTGCGCATTACCATCTGCTGATGAACATATAAGGCAGCGCCAAGCTTGTAAGCCCATTTCGCTGTCTCATTCGCGTCTAATATGAGGCGCTCCATGAGCAAGCCGACCTCGGACAGTCGACGAACCTCCGCTTCATAGCTCAGCTTATCCGTGGTTCCACGATCAACTTTGATGTACCGGTCGAGCGCGCGAAAAATACTTCATCTTTGTTATGCGGATACTCGCCTTTAGCTAACTCTCGGGAAGAATTAAGGTAGTACTCCAACCTACCATGCCGTTCTTGAGCACCTTCAAAGCGATACGGGCCAGGTGGATACAGCATGTATGCCAGCGTGTGTGCCAAATATTGGGTGTTCTTTTTCCGACGCTGGTACTCTGGATCGGCATCTCTTGGCCCGCTCCTCAGCCATGTGGGCATCGAATATCGCTTCGTCTGCAGGGCCACAGGTTTAGTTCGTCGATTAATTTCATTTGGTCTAGGCGTTACAACTGCTTTCGAGAAAGGTTGCCCACAGTTCAAGTCCACGCNNACGTTCATCGAAGTAGTCATATCGGTCGTGNACCTCGACCAATCCACCAAGGGAGTGATTAAGACAACGTTCTGCAGCAATCAATGACATGCCTTGTTTCACAAGGTAGCTGCGAGCCGTTGAGCGCAGATCGTGTGGGGTGAATTTGCGCGCGCCAAGATCAACTCGGTCTAGAGCGGCGTTGAGAGTGCTACGGCTGATTGTCTCCGCTTTCTTTCCATAGCCATTCTTCCTTGCCGGCATCACAAACAGACTTTGCCCTGCCAATGCTTTTAGTTCTCTGAACCAGCCAGCTACTGTTGGGGCAAGGGGAATATCGAATGGTTTTGCATTCTTGGCGTTTTCGGCCGGGATATGCCAAATCCCCTGTTCGAGTTCGATGTCTTCCCATTTGGCGCGGATTAACTCCCCTTTGCGCGTGCAGGTGGCCAAAAGAATTCTGAGCATCAGCGCATTTTCATTNTCAAGAGCAGTGGAATTAAGCAAAACAACTTTAATTTCATCCTCAGAGAGCATAATCCGCTGACGCCTAGTGCGCGTTTGCCCTATCAGCGCCGAAATTTTCAAGCTGACGCAGGGATTTCTAGGCATGATGTGTTTTGCCACAGCGAACGACATGATGACCGATAAGATTTCAAACGTTCTGCGGGCTACCGACTGTGATCGCTCGGCGACCCGTTCAATCAAGCTGATTACCTCGGCTTCCAAGACATCTTTTGCGTTTAGGTTGCCGATACGGGGCAGAATGTCTTTGTCTAGATAGCGTCTTATCTCTTCGCGTGTGCTGGGTTTTAGATTCTCAGTTGCGATATTGATATAGGCATCGCAAACGTCTCGGAATGATGTGGCAAGACGGAGTTCTAGCTTTGCCTTCCGCTTTGCTGCCGCGATGTCGACACCCGTGTCGATCTCAGCTCGTAGTTTAGATGCGAGTTTTCGGGCGTTAGCAAGTGAGATGTCGGGGTAACTGCCAATGGTGTATTCCCGGCCCTTGCCCCCGAATCGGTAGCGCAATACCCACGTGGCTTGGCCTGCCTTGGATAAGGTAAAGGTCAGGCCATCACCATCTGTTTTGCCGATGACGGGCTCTCCAAGCTTGATCCACGCTTGAATTTGTAAATCTGTCAGCTTTCCCATTTGATCCTCATCATGTGTAGCTACAGATGTTTGGCTTTTGCTTTGGCTACACAGCTAGCTACACGAAATGTAGCTGATGACAATCAGTGGATCAATACATTAATAGATAAGCTTTCCGTAGATTTTGCGAAAAACATAGGGTTATGTTGTCGCAATGAATGGAAATACTCTGGGTTAGACATCAGTTGATCTTTGTGCCGCCAAGGTCGATGCCGATACGCACGCTCAAACGCGAACCGCCACGCCCTTCACGTTGCCGTAGGTGGTCGTCATGGTGCGCAACACGCTGGCGCCGGCATCGAGCAGGAGCAGGAAGAGATTGCGCTCGCTGTAGAGACACAGCGGCCCGGTCATGCCGTATTTCCCGGCCATGGCTGGCGCCAGGGCNGCGTAGCGATCTTCGATGGGCTGCTCCAGGCCGCTGTAGCCTTCGCCCAGTTCCGAATGCAGGCCATGCACCGAAACGAATATCTTGCCGCCGATGCGCAGCTTGAGCAGCAGTTGGCGCATGACCCGGCGCGCCTGGGCATAAGGCAGGCCGCACAATCCGTAATGCACCATGATGATGTCGAAGGGTTGGCCCGGCAGTTCGTCGGTCAGGTCGTCGAGACTGCAGGGNGCGAAACTCGCGTGTTCGCCGATGCCGGCGGCGACGATGCGGCCTTCGATTTCCTGTCGACAGGCCGGCGCGTTGGCGAGAACGACGCGGCCTTCGAGTCGGGCGAAGCGCTTGGCGAGATCGCAGCGACGGGCGGGAATGATCAGGATGGATGTGCGGTGGTCGACGCGCTGGCGCTTCAGGCATTCTTCCAGCGCATAGCGTTCGAGCTCGTCATTCCCCGGATCCAGGGGATTGGCGGTAATATTGGTTGTCATGAACGGACTCTCCTGAAGGCATTCTGCATGATGCGCGGGCGGTCTGACAACCTGAAGGACGGACTTGGCTAAGGAGTCACCATGTTGGTCACATTCACATCGAGCGAAACCGGCGAACTGATGATGTTCGCGGACGTGGCCGGCGCTCTGTTGCGCGCTGTCGGCAAGGAAACGACGAAGACCGGCACCTTTACCCGCGACGAAATGCTGCCGGCCGCCGGCTTGCTGCGGGCGGCCGTGGCGCGCGGCGAAACGGCTGGCAGCCCGGCCGCCGAAAACGACGAGACGGGCGAAGCGCCGGTGACCCTCGGCCCGCGTGCCTGGCCGTTGATCGACATGCTGGAGCGCAGCAGCAAGNGGGGCGCGAAGGCCAATATCGTCTGGAAAGCCGCGGCCGATTTCTGACCGGCCTCAGCGTGGTGCCGGGCTTACTTGCGGGCGCCCGCCTTCTTGCGCCAGCGTGCGGCGTCGGCTGCCGTCGGTTCGGCGAATTTCCCGCCANNTGCGGCGTTGGCCATGAAAACCACCGCCCGTGCCACTTCGAGGTCGTCGAGTTGCGGATTGCCGCCCATCGCCGGCATCTTGCGCACGCCACGCATCGCCGCCGGCACGAGATCGTCGAGACCTTCGCGAACCAGTTTTCCNCAGCGCTTGCGGTCGCCAAGGCGCGGGGCGTTGAGCTTGCCCGTGCCATGACATTCGCTACAGACGGCGTCGTGAACTTCCGCGCCGCCTTTCTCCTGTCCGAGCACAGGTAGCGAAAGGCTGGCGACTACAGCGGCAAGGGTGAGGGATCGACAGTACATGGCGGTGATTTCCGGTCTCTGGAAGCAGAGACACATTTTAGTGCGATAGTTTGCAAATGAAGATTTGCCTGGCTTTCATTTTTGCCTGTTTTGGGTGTCGACCGCAACAGGCACTGCGCCGCCGCGTGTGGCGGTCGACGTCGGCCATACGCTGGCCGAACCGGGCGCGAGCAGTGCGCGCGGGCGCAGCGAGTTCGCGTTCAATCTTGATTTCGCCAAGGCGCTGGCGGATGCGTTGCGGGCCGGGAAATCAAGGTGCTGGAAGTCAATTTCGACGGTGCCATCGGCAGTTTGGCGGAACGACCGGCACAGGCGCGCGGCAGCGATTTCTTCATCGCCGTTCATCACGACTCGATTGCCGCCGAGTACCTGGAGAGCTGGGACTGGGACGGCGAGGAGGCGAGCTACACGACGCTGAAACGCGGCTTCGGCATCTTCGTTTCGCGCGCAACCCGGATCTCGCGGGCAGCCTGCGTTGCGCATCGGCGATGGGCGCCATGCTGCGCCGTGCCGGCTTCGTGCCGACCCGTGGCACGCGCGCAAGCACCAGCCGGCCGATGCCGATAACGGCGTCTGGTATTTCGACAATCTGGTGGTGTTGCACAAGGCGACTTTTCCGGGCGTGCTGTTCGAGGCCGGGGTCATCAAGCATCGCGAGGAAGAGCTGGAACTGCGCGACCCCGAGCGTCAGGCGAGGATGGCGGATGCGCTGGCGACCGGCGTCGCCGCCTGTCTGACGGTCAAATGAAAATCGGCTCGGGCGTCAGGTCGACCGCGAACTTTCGNCGCACCGCCGCCTGTACCGCCGCCATCGTGCGCCGCACGTCGTCACCGGTCGCCCCGCCGCGATTGACCAGCACCAGNGCCTGATTCTCGTACATGCCGACCGGCCCGAGGTTCTTGCCCTTCCAGCCGGCCTGCTCGATCAGCCAGCCGGCTGCCAGCTGNACCTGCCCGTCGGGCTGCGGGTAGCAGGGCAGGGTCGGGTAGTCGGCGGCCAGCGCGTCGGCCACGGCCGGGCTGACCAGCGGGTTGTGGAAGAAGCTGCCGGCGTTCGGCGTCACCGCCGGGTCGGGCAGCTTGCGGCGGCGAATGGCGCTGATCGCGTTGGCGACATCCTGCGGGGTCGGTGTCGCAATCGCTTGCGCCGCCAGTTCCTCGTTCACGTCGGCGTAGCGCGTGTTGGCGGCCCATCGTTTCGGCAGGCGGAATACGACCGAGGCGATTGCCATGCGCCCGCTCAGATGCCAGCCTTCCTGCTTGAACAGGCTGTCGCGGTAGGCAAAACGGCATTGGTTGCGGTCGACCGTCAAAAATGCCCGATTTTCAAAATCCCAGGCGGTCAGCGAATGAAAATGCTCGGACACTTCCAGTCCGTAAGCGCCGATATTCTGGATCGGCGCTGCGCCGACCGTGCCGGGAATCAGGCTGAGATTTTCCAGCCCCGGCCAGCCCTGCGCCAGCGTCCATTGCACGAAGTCGTGCCAGTTTTCGCCGGCCCCGGCCTCGACGTACCAGGCGTCCGCGTCTTGAGTCAGCAGACGCTTGCCGGGAATCGCCATGTTCAACACCAGACCGTCGAAATCGCCGGTCAGCACCAGATTGCTGCCGCCGCCGAGGATGAAGCGACGTCCATCGGCGCTGCCGATCTCTGCCAGTTCGGCGGCGCTCGCGATCCGGACGTAGCGGGCCGCCCGCCCGGGCAGGGCCAGNGTGTTCAGCGCGCTGAGGTCGAAGCCGGCAACGGGTATCACGATCAGCCTCAGCGGATCACGAGGTGACCGCCCTCGCGCCGCACCGGCATGGCGAAGGCGAAGCGGTCGACGTCCGCAGCGATGTCGAGGTCGGCGGCCGGGAGGTTGGGGTAGGTGCCGGCGACAAAGCGCCGGCCGAAGTCAGATTCGCGGACGCGGCGGGCGAATTGCCCGGTATCTGGAAGCTCGCCGCGCAACAGGGCCTCGATGTAGTCGGCGCAGGCAAGGTCCTCGTCACCGTCGCGGTCGACCCATTCGCCGGTGATGACGAAGCAGACCTCGGCTGCCCCGGCGGCGCGGATCGCTTCGGCGGTTGCCCGGGCGCAGACCAGGCTGGCTGCGAACAGGTGCCGTGCATTGTGGAAGCGTTGCAGGCCGCGTACGCCGGCCGCCGTGCTGAGAATCAGCCGTTCGCCGGCGAGTTCGGCAGCCAGGAGCTGGGACGGCGAGTTGCCGAAATCGAAGCCCTCGACCGGGTCGCCGTAACGNATGGCACCGGCTGTGCGCGAGTGTGGCATGCCCTGGGCGAGCGCCTGCGCCGCGCTGATGCCCTCGACGGGGTAGATTGCCCGCGCGCCCCGGTCGAGCGCGACCGCCGCCGTGGTGAACAGGCGCAGCGTATCGATGACGACCACGGCGTCATGCGCCGCNGGCGCATTGTGCAGGCGGTTCAGGAACAGGCGGGAAAACTTCATCGCGAGCGTTTCAGAGCAGCGGTGCCAGCCAGTATTCGGCGTCCTTGATCGCCATGCCCTTGCGTTTTGCCCAGTCTTCCAGCTGGTCGCGGCCGATCTTGGGGATGGCGAAGTAGCGGGCTTCCGGGTGGCCGATGTAGAAACCGGAGACCGAGGCAGCCGGAGTCATGGCGCAGGATTCGGTGAGGCCCATGCCGGCGTTGCCGGGGGCGTCGAGCAGTGCGAACAGCTCGCGCTTGGCCGTGTGGTCCGGACAGGCCGGGTAGCCGGGTGCGGGGCGGATGCCCTTGTATTGCTCGGCGATCAGCGCTTCGTTGTCGAGGCTTTCGTCGCCGGCATAGCCCCAGTAGTGCGTGCGCACGCGCAGGTGCAGCCACTCGGCGGCGGCTTCGGCAAGGCGATCGGCAAGCGACTTGAGCATGATCGCCGAGTAGTCGTCGTGGGCAGCTTCGAACTCGGCGATGCGGGCATCGATGCCGAGGCCGGCGGTGACCGCAAAGGCGCCGACGTAATCCCGTTCGCCGACGTAATCGGCGAGCGCGACATTGAAGCGCCCCTTGGGCTGCTTGTGCTGCTGGCGCAGGCCGACCCAGCGCGTGAGTTCGGTGGTGCGCTCTTCGTCGCTGTAGATGACGATGTCCTCGTTTTCGCCGCGTGCCGGGTAAAGGCCGAAAACGGCGCGCGCGGTCAGCCAGTTTTCGCTGACGATCCTGGCCAGCATGGCCTTGGCATCGGCATAGAGCTGGCGTGCCGTTTCGCCGACTGTTTCGTTTTCGAGGATGGCCGGGTAGCGGCCGGCGAGATCCCAGCTCTGGAAGAAGGGCGTCCAGTCGATGAGNAGCGCGAGATCCTCAAGTTCCAGTGTGATCGCTTGCAGCCCGAGCTGGTTCGGGATGGTCGGCGAGAAGGCTTCGTTCCACGTGAAACGGTTGGCGCGCGCTTCTTCCAGCGAGACCAGCGTGGCGCCCTTGCGGCCGGCATGCTCGGCGCGCACGGCTTCGTATTCGGCGACGATTTCGGCCATGTAGCCGTCGCGCTGGTCGGCCGACAGCAGCTTGGTGGCGACGCCGACGGCGCGCGAGGCGTCTGGCACATACACCACGGCGCCTTCGGTGTTGGGGGCGATCTTGATCGCGGTATGGGCGCGGCTGGTCGTCGCACCGCCGATCAGCAGCGGCTGCTTCATGCCCTGACGCTGCATTTCGCCGGCAACGTGCGCCATTTCCTCGAGCGACGGNGTAATCAGGCCGGACAGGCCGATGATGTCGACGCGATGCTCGAGCGCCGCTTTCAGGATGTTGTCGCAACTGACCATGACGCCGAGGTCGACCACGTCGTAGCCGTTGCAGCCGAGCACGACGCCGACGATGTTCTTGCCGATGTCGTGCACGTCGCCCTTGACCGTGGCCATCAGGATCTTGCCCTTGCTGCCCAGCCCGGTGCGGGTCTTTTCCGCTTCGATGTAGGGCAGCAGATGGGCGACGGCCTGCTTCATCACGCGGGCCGACTTGACGACCTGTGGCAGGAACATCTTGCCGGCGCCGAAGAGGTCGCCGACGACGTTCATGCCGCTCATCAGTGGGCCTTCGATGACGGCGAGCGGCGGCTTGCCTTCGCTTTCCAGCTTGGCGCGCACTTCCTCGGTATCGGCCACGACGAAATCGGTGATGCCCTTGATCAGCGCGTGTTCGAGGCGCTTTTCGACGCTTTGCTCGCGCCAGCTCAGGTCGGGGCCGGTGTCCTTGCTCTTGCCTTCCTTCACGGTCTGGGCGAAATCGACCAGCGCTTCGCCGGCGTTCGGGTTGCGGTTCAACACCACGTCCTCGACCTTNTGGCGCAGCGTCGGTTCCAGATCGTCGTAGATGCCAAGCATGCCGGCGTTGACGATGCCCATCGTCATGCCGGCCTTGATCGCGTGGTAGAGGAAGACGGTGTGGATCGCCTCGCGTACCGGGTCGTTGCCGCGGAAGCTGAACGAGACGTTGGAAACGCCGCCCGAAACGTGGGCGTGCGGCAGGTGCTGCTTGATCCAGCGCGTCGCTTCGATGAAATCGACCGCGTAGTTGTCGTGCTCAGGAATGCCGGTGGCGATGGCGAAAATGTTCGGGTCGAAGATGATGTCTTCAGCCGGAAAGCCGATGCTCAGCAGCAAATCGTAAGCGCGCTTGCAGATTTCCGTCTTGCGGGCGAAGGTGTCGGCCTGGCCTTGCTCGTCGAAGGCCATGACGATGACGGCCGCGCCGTAACGGCGGGCGAGGCGGGCTTGTTCGAGGAACTTGGCCTCGCCTTCCTTCATCGAGATCGAATTGACGATGCCCTTGCCCTGGATGCACTTGAGGCCGGCCTCGATGACTTCCCACTTCGAGGAGTCGATCATGATCGGCACGCGCGAGATGTCAGGTTCCGAGGCGATCAGCTTGAGGAAGCGGTCCATGGCGGCGATGGAATCGAGCATCGCCTCGTCCATGTTGATGTCGATCACCTGCGCGCCGTTCTCGACCTGCTGGCGGGCGACGGCCAGCGCGTCGTCGAAGCGGCCTTCGAGAATCATGCGGGCGAAGGCTTTCGAGCCGGTGACGTTGGTGCGTTCGCCGACGTTGACGTAGAGCGAATCGGCGCCGACGTTGAACGGCTCCAGCCCGGACAGGCGCAGCTTGTTTTCGATTTTGGGCACTTTTCGCGGGTCGACCGCAACCACCCGCTCGGCGATGGCCTTGATATGTTCCGGCGAGGTGCCGCAGCAGCCGCCGACGATATTGACGATGCCGCTCTTCGCCCAGCTCTCGATTTCATCGGCCAGCATCTCGGCGGTTTCGTCGTAGCCGCCAAAGGCGTTCGGCAGGCCGGCGTTCGGGTGGGCCGAGACGTAGCAGTCGCAGACGCGCGACAGTTCCTCGACGTACTGGCGCAGTTCCTTGGCGCCCAGTGCGCAGTTGAGGCCGAATGAAACCGGCTGGATGTGGCGCAGCGAATTCCAGAAGGCTTCGGCGGTCTGGCCGGACAGGGTGCGGCCGGAAGCGTCGGTGATCGTGCCGGAAATCATCACCGGCCAGCGGCGGCCGGCGCGCTCGAAGAAAGCCTCGATGGCGAA
The DNA here is from genome assembly GCA_013363835.1 of Dechloromonas sp. GTDB lineage: Bacteria > Pseudomonadota > Gammaproteobacteria > Burkholderiales > Rhodocyclaceae > Azonexus. Next base: position 2,862,971 of record CP054864.1, on the reverse strand, counting down.
CAGCGCGGCCTTGGCGTTCAGCGTGTCGAACACGGTTTCGACCAGCAGGATGTCGGCACCGCCCTCGACAAGCCCGGTGATGGCTTCGAAATAGTTGGCCACCAGCTCGTCGAAAGTGACGTTGCGGTAACCGGGGTCATTCACATCGGGCGAGATCGACGCCGTGCGGCTGGTCGGGCCGAGCACGCCGACGACGAAACGCGGCTTGGCCGGGTTGGCGGCGGTGAATTCGTCGCACAACTGGCGGGCCAGACGGGCACCCTCGAAGTTCAGTTCGTGAACCAGCTCGGTCAGGTTGTAGTCGGCCTGCGACACCGAGGTGGAATTGAAGGTGCTGGTTTCGAGGATGTCGGCGCCGGCTTCGAGGTATTCGCGATGAATGCCGCCGATGACGTCCGGCCGGGTCAGCACCAGCAGGTCGTTGTTCCCCTTGACGTCGTGCGGATGATCCTTGAAGCGCTCGCCACGATAATAGGCCTCGCTCAGCCCGTGGCGCTGGATCATGGTGCCCATCGCGCCGTCGAGAATCAGCAGGCGCTTGGCGAGAAGGGATTGGAGTTCGGATGTACGATCGGGCTGCATGGCGATACCTCGGCAATTCAAATGCGCCAGGGACGCCGCAAAGACAAACGGCGTCGCAAACCGGCTGGTGAAACAGGGTTTGCGAGCGCCGTTGATCGTTGCCGAGCCTGGCCCCGAAATTCATGTCGTCCATGAAAAGGGTCGCAGCGCTCCTCGACAGTGGCCGTAGTTTACTGGTCGCGTTGCCGACTGCCAAGTGGCTGATTTATTAGCCCCGCATCGCCACCCGTTTGCCGGCCTTCTTGACCAGCCCGTTCCCGGTGTCGAAGAAGACGTTGAGATAGGTTTCCTCGTTGTGTGGCACGCCTTCGATGCGCCACTCCCAGACCTCTTCGCGCAGGTTGTCGAAGGTTTGCACCCGGGCCGGCTGCCCCAGCAAGCGGCGAATCTGGTCGCGCGTCATGCCGGGCTGAACCTTGGCGTAATTCGCCTCGGTCAGCACCTGATCGACAGAGCGGACGATCTGGTCGGAACCGAAGGTGATCATGTAGCAATGCACACCACTCGGCTGGCGCGTGTATTCCCAAGTCACGCCGCCGTCCTCGTTGCGGAATTCATAACCCGGGTCGCCCATCCTGGCACGCACTTCGACTGCGGTCGTGACGCCGGGCTTGATGTCCTGCAGCACGGCGCTGTCGCACCCGGGCAGGATGGTGGCGATGGCTGCGATGGCGGCGGTGATCCAGTTGGTCGGTTTCATGCGCGGAGTTTACGCCATTCGCCGGTTGCTTTCATAATATTGGCATCTTCTGATTTACGGAATTTCCCATGCAGCACCTCGACCCGAAGGCCGCCTACGTTTACTTGCAGGGTCATCCGCGTGCCATGCTGGTCGATTGCCGAACGGAAATCGAACACATGTACGTCGGCCACCCGGTCGGGGCGGAACATGTCGCCTGGCAGGAGGCGCCCGACTGGGAGGTCGATCCCGAGTTTGCCGACAAGGTGAAATGGCTGGTTGGCGGCGACCTTGAGCGGCCGGTGCTGCTGATCTGCCGTAGCGGCCACCGCTCCCTGCATGCCGGCGAGGCACTGGAAGCGGCGGGTTTCGCCTGCGTGATCAATGTGCTGGAAGGTTTCGAGGGGCCGCTCGACGACGACTTTCACCGTGGCACCCTGGGTGGCTGGCGCCACCACGGCTTACCGTGGCAGCAATCGTGATTTCCGGTGGGCCACGGCGGCCATGCCGCCCAGCCCCATCAGGCCGGCCATGCCGAGCGCCAGGGTCAGCGTCGAACCCCACAGCGCCGGTGCGATCAGCGCCGCCGCCAGGCTGTTGAAGCCGGACTGGAAGAAGGTTTGGCAGGAGGCAGCCAGACCGCGCTGAGCCGGGAAGGGGTCGAGGGCGAGCAGGGTCAGGCTGGGCATCGCCAAGGACATGCCCAGCGTATAGACGAACAGCGGTACCACGCTTTGCGGCAGGCCCGCTGGCAAGGCCAGGTTGATGCCGACGTTGCCCAGCGCCGCGCAACTCATCACCAGATAGCCGAGAGCGATGGTCTGCCCGGATGTCACTTTTCCCGCCAGCCGCCCGGACAGCCACGAGCCGCTCATCAGCCCGGCCATCGCCGGTCCGAACAGCCAGAGAAAGCCGGTTTCGGGAATCCCGAGATGCTTCATCAGGAATACCGGCGCCGACAGCACATAGATGAAGAAGCCGGCAAAATTGAGCGACAACGCCGCGCAGGCGAAGAGAAAGGGCGGCGAGGTCATCACCTTCCAGTAGCTGCGGCCCAAATAGGCGGGCTGCAAGGACTGGCGCTTCTCTGGCGGCAGCGTTTCCGGCAGCAGTTTCCAGCAGGCCAGCCAGAGTGCTGCGGTCGACAGCACCAGGAAGGCAAAAATGGAGCGCCAGCCGAACAGGGTTTGCAGCCAACCACCGATCACCGGCGCGATGGCCGGGGCAATGGCGAACATCATGGTGATCTGCGACATCAGGCGCTGAGCGGGCGGGCCGTCGTAGAGATCGCGCACGATGGCGCGGCTGATGACGATGCCGGCACCGGCGGTGACGCCCTGCATGGCGCGCCAGAACCAGAGATGCTCGATGCGGGTGGCGAAGGCGCAGCCGGCGGAGGCGACGGCGAACAGCGCGAGGGCAACCAACACCACGCGCCGCCGGCCGAAGCGGTCGGCCAGCGCGCCGTGCCATAGCGTCATCAGGGCGAAGGCGGCGAGGTAGGCGGAAAGGGTTTGCTGAACCTGGATCGGCGTGGCGCCCAGTTTTTCGGCAATGTCGTGGAATGACGGCAGGTAGGTGTCGATCGAGAACGGGCCGAGCGCCGACATCCCGGCCAGCAGGAAGGCAATGCCGCGCGCCCGGTCCTGCCTTTCAGCCAATTGAAAGGCGCCGGTACTGAATCGCTTCGGCGATATGCGGCGCGCGAACGTCCGGGCTGCCGGCGAGGTCGGCGATGGTGCGGGCCACCTTGAGGATGCGGTGCCAGGCCCGCGCCGACAGTTCCAGCCGCTGGCTGGCCTGCTTGAGCAGGCTGGCGCCGCGGCGNTCCGGTGCGCAGTAACTGTCGACTTCGGCCGCGCCCAGCCGGGCGTTCGGCTTGTTTTGCCGCGCCTGTTGCACGGCCAGCGCCTGTTGCACCCGCTCGCGTACCGTTGCCGAAGGCTCGCCATCGGGCTTGCCGTCCAGGGACTCGGGCGGCAGCGCGGGTACTTCGATCAACAGATCGATGCGGTCGAGAAAGGGNCCGGAAAGCTTGCCGCGATAACGCGCTATCTGATCCGGCGTGCATCGGCATTTGCCATTGCTGTGGCCGTTGAAGCCGCAGGGGCAGGGATTCATCGCCGCGACCAGCTGGAATTCGGCGGGAAATTCGGCGTGGCGTGCGGCGCGGGCGATGTGGATACGCCCCGATTCCAGCGGCTCGCGCAGGGTTTCCAGTACCTTGCGGTCGAATTCCGGCAACTCGTCGAGAAACACGACACCTTGGTGGGCCAGCGAGATTTCGCCGGGACGCGGCGGGTTGCCGCCGCCGACCAGCGCGACGGCCGAGGCGGTGTGATGCGGGGAGCGATAGGGGCGCTGGCCGAAACGCTCGGGGTGGAACTGGCCGACCAGCGACAGCACGGCGGCCGAAGCCTTCGCCGCCTCGGTGTCGAGCATCGGCATCAGGCCGGGCAAACGGGCGGCGAGCATGGATTTGCCGGAGCCCGGCGGGCCGATCATCAGCAAGGAGTGATTGCCGGCAGCGGCAATTTCCAGTGCTCGCTTGGCCTGGCTCTGGCCGCGCACTTCGGCGAGGTCGGCGAAAATCGGCCGATTTTCGGGGTCGACCGCAACTGGCCTGGACAAGCTCTGCTGGCTGGATAGGTGAGCGCACNNTTCGAGTAGCGATCTCGCCGAATAGATGTTTTCGCTACCGGTCAGGGCTGCTTCCCGGGCGCTGGCCTCGGGCAGGATGAACGCCTTGCCGTTGCCGGCGGCCTGCAGAACCATGGCCAGCGCGCCGCGCACCGGGCGCAACTCGCCGGACAACGACAGTTCGCCGGCAAATTCGCAATCGCCCAGCGCAGGCGCGGGAATCTGGCCGCTGGCGGCCAGGATGCCCAGAGCGATCGGCAAGTCGAAGCGGCCGGACTCCTTGGGCAGATCAGCCGGAGCGAGGTTGACGGTGATCCGCTTGGCGGGAAATTCGAACCCGGAATTGACGATGGCGGCCCGAACCCGGTCGCGTGCTTCCTTGACTTCGGTGTCAGGCAGGCCGACCAGCGTGAAGCTTGGCAATCCGCTGGCGATATGGGCTTCGACCAGCACGGGCGGTGCCTGCATGCCGTCCAGCCCNCGGCTGTGCGCGACGGCGAGCGCCATGACTATTTACTGGCCTGCGCGGGCTTTTTCCAGCGCCTCGACGCGGGCCTCGAGTTCTTTCAGCTTTTCGCGGGTGCGCGAGAACCTGCGCCTGAATATCGAACTCTTCGCGGGTGACCAGATCCAGCTTGGCGAGAAAGCCGCTCATCAGCGCCTTGGCATTCTTTTCGAAATCCTTGGCCGGTGAATTGGCGAGCAGGGCGTTCATCTTGTTGCCGATATCTTCGAGTTTTTCGGGTCGAGCATGGGGTTCCTCCATCTTGTTTCGAGTATACCACAGCACCGTGTATGCCCATTTCTGTGGATCGCCCGCCCTTGGTGCGTAACGGTGTGTAACTGCACCGCCTTGGTGCAATATTTTGGTGCATGCCCCTTGGTGATGGCTCCAAAAGCATGATTTAAATCAAAAATCATCCTGGCACGGCTTCTGCTTTTGCTGTGCTGCACAAATTTCTTTTACTTTGACTTACAGGAGAGAAACCATGAAGAAATCACTGATCGCCATCGCGCTGGCAGGCGCTTTCGCCATGCCGGCCTTCGCCCAGACCTCGTCTTNNCCGACGCGACGGGGCTCCCCGGCCGCCGAACCGGCAGGCCCGCACACTTTCACCGGCAACATGACCATCGCTTCCGACTACCGGTTCCGCGGTATTTCCCAAACTTTCGGCAAGCCGGCCATTCAGGGCGGCGTCGATTACAGCCACGAGAGCGGCATCTACCTCGGCAACTGGAACTCCAACGTCAGCGAATACGCCGGCTATCCGGGCGGCAATATCGAAATGGACTTCTACGGCGGTTGGAAGAAGACCTTTGGTGATTTCGGCGTCGATCTTGGCGGCCTGTATTACTACTACCCGGGCTCTAAGGTGGGTGGCACAGGTAGTACGGTCGATAACTTCGAACTCTACGTCGCAGGTAGCTGGAAGTTCATGACTTTCAAGTATTCGAATGCCTTGACTGACTACTTTGGTGTGCCGAACACCAAATATACCCAGTACTTCGATTTGTCCGGAAACTATGATCTTGGCGATGGCTGGGGAATCGTTGCTCATGTCGGTTACACCAATGTCTCTCATTCTTCCGCTCTTGATTATGCAGACTGGAAGCTTGGTGTGACCAAGGACATTAGTGGCTGGTTGATCGGTCTGGCGTATGTCGATACCGATGCCAGTGGTTCAGTCATGGGCGATCCGTACCGCTTTGTGAACACTAGCACGNGCAAGGAAATGAATGCCGGTCGTGCCACCGCCGTTCTCTCCGTTACCAAGACTTTCTAATCCAGCTTGAACCTTCCCCGCCGGTGACCCGGCCGGCACCAGCGGGGAGGCGCCAAAGTCATTTTTTTGGGGAACCAGCCATGAAATTCGTAACCGCCATCATCAAGCCGTTCAAGCTTGACGAAGTGCGTGAGGCCTTGTCCGCCATTGGCGTTCAAGGTGTCACGGTCACTGAAGTGAAAGGTTTCGGCCGGCAGAAGGGGCACACCGAACTGTATCGGGGCGCCGAATATGTCGTCGATTTCCTGCCCAAGGTGAAGATCGAAGCTGCCGTCAAGGCGGAACAGATCGACCAGGTCATCGAAGCCATCGAAAAATCCGCCAGCACCGGCAAGATCGGTGACGGCAAGATTTTGTTTTCGACCTCGAACAAGTCATTCGTATTCGTACCGGCGAAACCGGCACGGATGCCCTGTAAGGAGCGAATCATGAAACGCGTATTTGCTTTGCTTGCTCTGGTCGGTGCCGTCGCCTTCGGCGCCCCGGCCTGGGCAGAAGAAAGGCCGCACCGGCAACGCCGGTCGCTGCCGCATCAGCCGAAGCGCCGGCTGCTGCCGCTGCTGCCGAGGCAGCCCCGGCTGAGGCCGCGCCGGCTCCGGTGGCCANACAAGGGCGACAACGCCTGGGTCATGATGAGCGCCGCGCTCGTCATCCTGATGTCGATTCCGGGCCTGGCCTTGTTCTACGGCGGTCTGGTCCGCTCCAAGAACATGTTGTCGGTGCTGATGCAGGTGTTCGTGATCTTCTCGCTGATCACGATACTGTGGGTGGTCTATGGCTACTCCGCAGCCTTTACCGAGGGGAACCAGTTCGTCGGCGTACTCGACAAGCTCTTCCTCAAGGGCGTGACGCCGGAATCGGTCGGTGCCACCTTCAGCAAGGGTGTCGTCATCTCCGAACTGGCCTTCGTGATCTTCCAGGGCGCCTTCGCGGCGATTACCTGCGGCCTCATCGTCGGCGCCTTCGCCGAGCGCGCCAAGTTCTCCGCCATCCTCGTGTTCATGGTGCTGTGGTTCACGTTCTCCTACATCCCGATGGCGCACATGGTCTGGTACTGGGCCGGCCCGGATGCCTACACCGATGCCGCCGCTGGCGAAGCTGCCGGTCTGACTGCCGGCTTCCTGTTCCAGAAGGGCGCCCTCGACTTCGCGGGCGGTACCGTGGTGCATATCAACGCCGCTGTCGCCGGTCTGGTCGGTGCCTACATGGTCGGCAAGCGTACCGGCCTGGGTAACGTCTCGATGGCTCCGCACTCCNTGACCTTCACGATGATCGGTGCTTCCCTGCTGTGGTTCGGCTGGTTCGGCTTCAATGCCGGTTCCGCGCTCGAAGCATCTGGCGGTGCTGCCCTGGCCATGGTCAATACCTGGCTGGCTACTGCCTGCGCAACGATGTCCTGGATGTTCGCGGAATGGATCATCAAGGGTAAGCCCTCCATGCTGGGTGCCGCTTCCGGTGCTGTCGCCGGTCTTGTGGCGATCACCCCGGCGGCCGGTTTCGTCGGTGTCATGGGTGCCATCGTCATCGGTCTGCTGGCCGGTATCGTCTGCCTGTGGGGCGTCAATGGCCTGAAGAAGCTGCTCGGTGCGGACGACTCCCTCGACGTCTTCGGCGTCCATGGCGTCGGCGGCATCCTCGGTGCGATCCTGACCGGTGTCTTCGTCGATCCGGCCCTTGGCGGCACGGGCGTCTATGACTACGTGGCCAACAAGGTCGGCGACTTCGACATGACCGCTCAAGTCATCTCCCAGTTGTGGGGTGTGGGCACGGTCATCGTCTGGTCCGGCGTGGTTTCCCTGGTTGCCTACAAGCTGGTGGATATCGTGATCGGCCTGCGTGTGCCGGAAGAAGAAGAGCGCGAAGGTCTCGACCTTACGTCGCACGGCGAAACCGCCTATCACCACTAAATCGAATCGTAGTCTCTCCCTTCGGGCACCTTCGGGTGCCCGTTTTTTGGTAACGCTGGCGATTCGGGTAATTTGCGGGAAGTCGATGCGATAATCGCAGTTTTGCGGTCTGCGTTTGTCATCAGGCAGACCATTGATTTTTCCGTTTCGATCAAGAAATCCGAATCCATGAAATTATCCAAGCTGAATGCACGCCTGAGCGTGATTTTCCTGGCGGTCGCCGGCAGTGCCGGTGCTGCATTCGCGCAAACCGCGCCGACTTCACTTGCCGAATGCCGCAGCATCGCGGCCAGCCAGGAACGGCTCGCCTGCTACGATGCCGCGATGGCACGTGGCGATACCGGCACCAAGGATGCGGCCGCACCGCTTCCGGTTGCCGCACCTGCCGCGACGACCGTGCCGGCCCGGCAGCCGGAAGCCGTGGCGGCAACGGGCAATGAGTCGTCCATCATCGATTCCACCTGGGCGTTCAATCCCGACTCTCCGCGTTACGACATCAGTTTCCACAACTCGAACTACCTGCTCTTCGGGCGTTATACCGATCATGTCAATAACGCGCCGTTCTCGCCCTTGTGGCAGGCGGTCGGTAAACCGCAGGAAGACCTGAACAATGTCGAATCCAAGTTCCAGATCAGCTTCAAGGCGCGCTTGTGGACAACCGACGACCGGCGCTGGGGGCTGTGGGCGGCGTACACCNAGCAAAGCCAGTGGCAGGTCTATAACGGCGACGTATCGCGCCCGTTCCGCGAAAACAACTACATGCCGGAACTGTTTGTCAGCTATCGTCCCGGCGTCGATCTGGGCGGCGGCTTCAACTGGAACCTGCTCAACTTCGGTTACAACCACCAGTCGAACGGCCGCACCGACGTGCTGTCGCGCAGCTGGGACCGGCTCTTTGCCACCTTTGGCGTCGAGCGTGAAAATCTGGCGCTGTACGGCACGGTCTGGTACCGCCTGCCCGAGAGCTCGAGCCAGGACGACAACCCGGACATCACCGACTACTACGGCTATGGCGAGTTGACCGGCCTCTACCGCTGGCGTGGCAACAGCTTCAAGCTCTCGGCACGCGGTAACGTGGCCACCGGCAAGNGGTCGGTTCAGGCCGGCTGGTTCACGCCGCCGCTGCTTGGTCCGTTGCGCGGCTATGTTCAGGTGTTCTCCGGCTACGGCGAAAGCCTGATCGATTACAACTGGAACCAGACCACGGTCGGTGTCGGCGTCGCGCTGAACGACGGTTTCTAAGCCCCTGCCGGGCGGCTTGGGAAGCGCTCAGGGCAGGAATTCCGCGAACCAGCCCTGATGCGGGGTGGGGAAGACGCAATTGCGTCCTGCCGCCTTGGCCTGATAAAGCGCATCGTCGGCATGCTGGGCCGCCTGGTCGAGGCCGTTGTCGGCGGCATCGCAGCGGGCGATGCCGCAACTGATCGAGCCGNNGATTTCGCCGCGCGGGCTGCTGATGACGATTCGACCGACGGCCTGCCGGATACGCTCGGCGACAAGATAGGCGCCATCCGGCGTGGTATCGGGTAACAGCAGGCGAAACTCGTCGCCACCCGAGCGCGCGAAGATGTCCTGTTCCCTGAGGTTTTCGCCAACGACGCTGACGAAGCGCCGCAATGCGTCGTCGCCGGCCGCGTGCCCGAGCTGGTCGTTGATTTCCTTGATGTGGTCGATGTCGATCACCGCCAGCGCAAGGTGCCCGCCGTTGCGCGCCAGTCGGGACAATTCGTGCTGGGCGAGTTCGTAGAAGGTGCGCAGGTTATAGACGCCGGTCAGGAAATCGGTGGCCGCCAGCACTTCGAGCCGGCGTTCGAGTGCCTTGCGCTCCGAAATGTCGAGCATCACGCCGACGATCCCGTCCGCCTGACCTGCCGCATCGAGGAATACCGCCTTCTGGAAGACCACGTCGTGGATGCTTCCGTCGGCATAGCGAACCCGGGTTTCGTAGGTGTGGGTACCGCCCTTNTCAAGGTGCTCGATGTCCGCCTTCTCGTAAACCGCGGCCATTTCCGAAGGGGCGACGTCATACACCGTCTTGCCGATGATCTCGCTCGCCGAACGGCCGATATAGGCTTCGAAGGCCTTGTTGCAGGCAATGTAGCGGCGCTCCCTGTCCTTGATGAAGACCGGAACCGGCATGGTGTCGACCGTGGCCTGCAGGCGTAACAGATGCGTCAGGCGGGGCGAGGGAAGGTCGTTTCGGCAATCGCTGCTTAGCTGCTGCCGTTCGAGGCGGGTGACGATCAGTTCGATGCGTTCGACATCGTCCATGGCGCAGCAATCGGCGGCATCGCCGCGCAGGATTCGGCGGGCCAGAACGGGATCGTAGGGGTCGAGCAGCATGACGTTGGGAAGCCGCTCGGGCACATCGGATGAAAGCGCTGCAGCCATTCCGCGTAGGCGGCTTCGCCGTCGAGGGCGACGAAAACGGCCAGGGCCGAGCCGGCTCCACCGCATTCGGCGGAAGGGTTGGGATTGACCACCGTCAAGCCGTCGATGGCTGGCAGCGACGAACGCTTGGTTTTGCGCAAGTCGAGAAGCAGTTGACGGGCGGCTGCGAAACTTCCGGCATGGATATTCCCAGTAGGTTTGGGTGCCATACTAGGAGCCGATGATCTTGTGCGGCAGGAAATATTTGGCATTCGCATCCCCGAATTCAGGGTGTTTTAGCGAAAATGTCGAATATTTCTCACAATTTCGTCGATTCCGGAAAGTGGCAGCGTATTCTGCCTGACTAAGCGGATGGGATGCAAGGCGCGGTCGGGCGGGCCGATTTTTGCACCAAATCAGGGTCGACCGCAACCGGTGTCTTAGCGGAAGACCACCGTCTTGTTGCCATGCACCAGCACCCGGTCTTCCAGGTGATAGCGCAGGCCGCGCGCCAGCACGGTCTTCTCGATGTCCTTGCCGTAACGCACCATGTCGTCGGGCGAATCGGAATGATCGATGCGGATCACGTCCTGTTCGACGATCGGGCCGGCATCGAGTTCGCTGGTCACATAGTGGCAGGTCGCGCCGATCAGCTTGACACCGCGCGTATAGGCCTGGTGGTAAGGCTTGGCACCGGCGAAGCTGGGCAGAAAGCTGTGGTGGATGTTGATGATGCGGCCGGCCAGTGCCTCGCACAGCTCGGGGCTGAGAATCTGCATGTAGCGGGCCAGCACCATCGTGTCGCCATGCACATCGTCGAAGATGCGCTGGATTTCGGCGTAGGCGGCCGCCTTGTTGTCCTTGGTCACCGGGACGTGGTGGAAGGGGATGCCATGCCACTCGACGAAACCCTTGAAGGTGTCGTGATTGGAGATCACGCACGGAATCTCGATGTCCAGCTCCCTGGCCTGCCAGCGGGCCAGCAGGTCGTACAGGCAGTGCTCCTGCTTNGAAACCAGCACCACGACCCGCCGCTTGACGGCGCTGTCGTTGATGCGCCAGGTCATTTGCAGCGGCTCGGCGACTTCGGTGCGGAAGCGCTCGCGGAACTCGGCGAGCAGGAAGGGCAGCGAATCGGCCTTGATCTCGATGCGCATGAAGTAGCGACCGGTCACCGCGTCGGCATGGAAGCTCGATTCGAGAATCCAGCCGCCGTTGCCGGCGATGAAGCCGGAAACGCGGGCGATGATGCCCACCTGGTCGGGGCAGGAGGCGGAGAGCGTGTAAAANCGGTCGCGATGCATGATTTTTGGTTAAGCGGCTTTGGCGAAGGCCTTGTCGATTTCGCTGCGCAGGTCGTCGTAGTTATAGACGACCGGATACTGCGGGAACTCGCGGATGACGTTTTCCGGCGGGTGGAACAGGATGCCGCCGTGGGCCTCGCCGAGCATCGCCGTGTCGTTGTAGGAATCGCCGGCCGCGACGATCTTGAAATTCAGTTCCTTGAAGCGCTTCACGGCCTCGCGCTTCTGGTCGGGCATGCGCAGGTGGTAATCGACCAGCATGCCCTCGGCGTCGTCTTCCAGCGAATGGCAGAACAGCGTCGGCCAGCCGAGCTGGCGCATCAGTGGGTGGGCGAATTCGTAGAAGGTGTCGGACAGGATGACCACCTGATAATCCTCGCGCAGCTTGTCGAGGAAGGCACGGGCGCCCGGCATCGGGCCCATCTCGCCGATCACCTTCTGGATGTCCGGCAGGCCGAGCTTGTGCTGGCGCAGGATGTCCAGGCGGTAGGTCATCAGCTTGTCGTAATCCGGCTCGTCGCGCGTCGTGCGCATCAGCTCGGGAATGCCCGTGCGCTTGGAGAATTCGATCCAGATTTCGGGGACGAGAACNCCTTCGAGGTCAAGGCAGACGATTTGCACGGTTTGGCTCCCTACGAGGGTTCGGAAAAGGGGATTTTACCTTATGGGGGTGGTTTTCGGCTGGTTTTGGGTGTTGAGCGCAATAGGTTTAGGATAGTTGTTGTCGCGAAGCTTTTATTGGATTTCGGAAACGTTGATTTCCGCCGTTGACCGGCGGCATTACTTTCTTTGCGTCGCCAAAAGAAAGTAAGCAAAAAAAGGCGACCCTGGGTCGGTGCCGGCTGCGCCGGTTCCCTGCGCTACTCGGGCTTCGCGGGGCTGCGCAACTCGGGGCTGCGCCCCTCGGACAGTGCTCGCCCTTGATCCGCGAAGCCCTGCGTTGCTCGGCACCTCTCAAGGGCCCGGAAAGACGGCGGGGCTGAGGTGAAACCGGGATTTGGTTTTGCCCTTTTTGACGTCGACCGTGGCAGGCTGGTTTGAGGTGGTGCGGTTACGTCGAGAAGCCTTTAGGCGGCAATCAGCCGTCGGCCGATCAGTCGACAGAAGGTAACGCCTCCAACGCCTCATGTACCTCCAGCCAGCGCATTTCCGCCGCATCGATCTGCTCGCCCAGCAGCCCGGCCTGCCGGTGCATTTCCTCGCTTTTTGCCCGGTCGACCGTGGCGTAAAACTCGGGGTCGGCGAACGCAGTCTCCAGTGCCGCCTTTTCTTCGTTCCACTTCGCCAGCTTCCGTTCCAGTTGCTCGATTTCCTTGAGCAGCGGCCGCCGTTGCGCGAGCAGTGCCTGCCGGCTGGCCTTGGCATCGGCGCGTTGTTGCAGGCGTTCGGTCTTTTCGGCGGCCACATCCGGTTCCGGCGCTTTTTCGGCATTGCGCTGGGCGGCGAGCCAGGAGGCGTAGTCGTCGAGGTCGCCATCGAATTCGCTGACCTTGCCGTCGGCCACCAGCAGCAGTTCGTCGGCGCAGGTGCGCAGCAGGTGGCGGTCGTGCGAGACGACGACCATGCCGCCTTCGAATTCCTGCATGGCGAAGGTCAGCGCTTCGCGCATTTCGAGGTCGAGGTGGTTGGTCGGTTCGTCGAGCAGCAGCAGGTTGGGTTTGGTGCGGATCAGCAGGGCCAGTGCCAGCCGTGATTTNTCGCCGCCGGAGAAGGGTTCGATGGCACGGGTGGCCATGTCGCCGCGAAAATCGAAGCCGCCCAGATAATCGCGTAATTCTTGCTCCGGGGTCGTCGGCTCCAGACGGGCCAGGTGTTGCAGCGGGCTTTCGTCGGGGCGCAGTTGTTCCAGCTGGTGCTGGGCGAAGTAGCCGATGTTAAGCGCCTTGGCTTCCTTGCGTTCGCCGCCTTGCTGGACGATGGCGCCGGCCAGCAGCTTGATGAGNGTCGACTTGCCGGCACCGTTGCGGCCGAGCAGGCCGATGCGGCAGCCGGGGCGCAGCGTGAGCGTGATGTCTTGCAGGATCTTGCGGTCGACGTAGCCGGCAGAGGCTTTTTCGATGGTGAGCAGCGGGTCGGGCAGGGCGCTCGGTGCGCGGAAGCTGAAATGGAAGGGCGAGTCGACGTGCGCGGCAGCAACGATTTCCATGCGCTCCAGCATCTTGACCCGGCTTTGCGCCTGGCGGGCCTTGGTCGCCTTGGCCTTGAAGCGTTCGACGAAGCGCGTCAGGTGGGCGATCTCGCGTTGCTGCGCTTCGTAGGTCGCCTGTTGCGTGGCAAGGCGGGCGGCGCGGGCGCGTTCGTAGTCGGAATAGCCGCCGCTGGTCAGCGTCAGGCGTTGCAGGTCGATGGCGAGAATCTGGCCGACGACGGCATCGAGGAAGTCGCGGTCATGTGAAATCAGCAGCAGCGTGGCCGGCGTGTTCTTCAGCCACTGCTCCAGCCAGAGCACGGCGTCGAGGTCGAGGTGGTTGGTCGGCTCGTCGAGCAGCAGCAGGTCGGCGCGGCAACTCAGGGCGCGGGCCAGGTTGAGGCGCACCCGCCAGCCGCCGGAAAACTCGGCGACCGAACGGGCGAAATCGGCATCGGTAAAACCCAGCCCGTGCAGCACTTCGGCGACGCGCGCCTTGGCCGAATAGCCGTCGATGTCGGCGTAGCGGGCGTGCAGGTGGCCGATGGCTTCGCCGTCGCCCCTGGCTTCTGCTGCGGCCAGTTCACGCTCGATGCGGCGCAATTCGACATCGCCATCGAGCACGAAATCGAGGGCGCTATCGGGCAAGGCCGGGGTTTCCTGGGCAACGCGGGCGATGTGCCAGCTGGCCGGCAGCTCGACATCGCCGGCTTCGGCATGCAGCTCGCCCCCGAGCAGGGCGAACAGGCTGGATTTGCCGCAGCCGTTCGCACCGACGACGCCGACCTTCCAGCCGGCATGCAGTTGAACCGAGGCGTCGATGACCAGGGGNCGGCCGGCGCGGGCGAAGGTGACTTGGCGCAGAGCAATCATCAGGCGGGCGATTATAGCGGCGTGCTGCTAAAATCCCTGCACTTCGTCCGTGCCCGCCCAAATGTTCAAAGCCTCCTGCCACATCGTCTCTGTCGCCTGCCTGCTGGGCATCGGCATGGTTTCCGGCGCCGTCGCTGCCGACAAGGGACCGACGGCGGCGCAACAGGCTGACTGGGAGCAACGCCTGGCGCGCGCCACCGCCCTGCAGAGGAAGGCGATGCGCTCAAGGCGGCGGCCGATAAGAAGCTTGAGGAGCAAATGGCGGCCTGCTTCAAGAAATTCCTCGTCAACCGCTGTCGCGATGATGCGCAAAGCGATTTCAAGGAAGAGAACAAGGTGGCGCGGCGCATCCTGAACGAAGGCAAGGCCATCGAGCGCCAGGTCAAAAAGAGCAGCTGAGCGCCAAGGATCTTCAGGCGGCGGCAGAACTGCCGGAGCGCGAGGCCGAGCTGAAGGCGCGCGAGGCCGAAACCGCGGCGACCCGCCAGGAGGCAGTGGCCGAGGAAGAGGCGAAACGGGCGGACAAGGCGCGCAAGGCCGAAGAAGGAGCGCAGCGCAAGGCCGAGGAAGCCGAGCGCCTGCGCAAGAAGCAGGCCGATCACGACGCGCGTCGCCCAACAGATGGAAAAGGCCAACGCCAAGGCGGCCGCCGAAGCCAACAAGGCCGCCCAGCCGGCGCCGGCCAAACCCTGATGTTCAGCCGGCGTCGCCGGCTATCCGTTCGATCAGCTTCCTGATCGGCGTCGGCACACCGGCTGCTGCCGCCGTGTCGATGGTGACCCACTGCAGGCCCGGTTCATTCACCATCGCCGTCGGCTTGACGACACACAGCACCGGTTCCAGCGTCAGGCGAAAATGCGTGAAGGCGTGCTTCAACGGCGCCAGTTCGCGTTGTTTTTCGGCGTCCAGGCCGAAGCGCGCGAGCACCGCCGCCGCTTTGCCCTCCGGCGGTACCAGCAAGCCGCCCCACAGGCCATGCGGCGGGCGGCGTTCGAGCAACAGGCGCCGCCCGTCGCTGATCAGCACGAACCCGGCACGCCGCTCGGGCAGCTTGGGGCGCGGGCGCGTCGCCGGCAAGTCGCCCTGGCGATCCGTCAGGCGGGCCACACAGCCTGTTGCCAGCGGACAATCGCCGCAGCGCGGGCGGCTGCGCGTGCACACCGTGGCGCCAAGGTCCATCAACCCCTGCGTGTAGGCCTCGATGTCGTCATCGGGCAGCAGGCGCTCGGCCAGCGCCCAGAGGTCGCGCTCCACGGCGGCCTGGCCGGGAAACCCNTCGATTCCGAAATGGCGACACAGCACGCGCTTGACGTTGCCATCGAGGATCGCCGCCCGCTGGCCAAANGCGAAAGCGGCAATCGCCGCCGCCGTCGAACGGCCGATGCCGGGCAGGGCGCTCAACTGCATCGTGGAAATCGGCCATTTTCCACCGTCGACCGCAACAAGCTGCTGCGCGCAACGATGCAGGTTGCGCGCCCGGGCGTAATACCCNAGCCCGGCCCAATGCTCGATCACCGCATCCAGCGGCGCCTCGGCCAGATTGCGCAGCGTCGGAAAACGCGCCAGAAAGCGCTCGAAATACGGGATCACGGTCGCCACCTGCGTCTGCTGCAGCATGATCTCCGAGAGCCAGATCAGGTACGGGTCGCGCGTCTTCTGCCACGGCAGGTCGTGGCGCCCGGCGGTTTTCTGCCAGGCGATCAGGCGCCCGGCAAAGGCGGTAACAGCAGACAAATCAGCNCTCGACGCGCAGGAATGGAGCACGGATAATACGACCTTNTTAGCCAGTGCCATTCCATCCATGACCCAGACGACCGACGACAGCCGCGCCCTGCGCAATGCCTATGGGCGGTTCGCCACCGGCGTGACCATCGTCACGGCGATCGACCCGGAAGGACAGCCGGTCGGCCTGACCGTAAACTCCTTCTCGGCCGTCTCGCTGCAGCCGCCGCTGGTGCTCTGGTGTCTGGACAACACCTCGCACAACCTCGAGGCCTTCCGCCGAGCCAGCCACCACGCCATCAACATCCTGGCCGCCGAACAGGTCGATCTGTCAAACCGTTTCGCCACCTGGCCGGTCGATCGCTTCGCCGGCCTTTCATGGCAACCCGGCCTTGGCGGTGCGCCGTTGCTCCCGGTTGTTGCGCCACCTTCGAAGTGGCCAACGAAACCAGCCACCTGGCCGGTGACCACACCATCTTCGTCGGCCGGGTCGAAAAATTCAGCGAGCCAGCCGATCTTTCGCCCCTGCTTTTCTACGCCGGACAATATCGGGTGCTGTCCGAGGATTGAACACCCGGCCGCAGCGCTTAGAATGCGGCCTTCGGCCCCGAGCGGGCGTCGTATAATGGTAATACCCTAGCTTCCCAAGCGCGCGATGCGAATCGCAAGGTTTACGAGTTCCCTGTCAGACGCTTTACTCTGACTAAACAACTCGCTACATCCACCCGCCCGGGTGGGTACCTTGTCGGTGAATGCCGAACAAGTAATTGTGCTGCTATCTATAAGTATGTGATCGTCCGTTGGAGACAACGGAGTAGCAGGGGTAAGAAAATAGACAGCACCGGGGTATCAGCACCCCGTAGCCTAGGAGCAGTGCGTCACTGGTAACGGTGAGGTGCTAAGCGCTCTGACAATGTAGCCACCTTTAGGGTACGCCATACCCGCGAGGGGTTCTGGCGTGATATCGAAAGTTGCATTCGATTGAGGCGCTAGGCTGGGCTGGTTGGCCAACGTAAGTGAATCGCTGTTAAACACCGTCAAGCTTGATGAGCCAAACGCAACTTGTTGTATCGGGCTCTGCCAAAAGGCATGTGATCGGTTGTCTCCCTGCTTGGTGGGGACACGCTGACATGGCATCACCGGTGGAAAAGCGGCCTTCCCAGTTCTGTTACTGGTTCGGAACGCAGTAAGCCTGACTAGGCGTTCTTTAAAATTAGGCAATCCATAACACCCCGGCCAGACGCGAGTCTGGTTTGGGACGTTATCGCTTAAGTGTTTGAGAACAAGACGCCCCGCAAGGGTCGTTATACCTAAGCAGGTAAGGGAGGATGGAAAAAGCAAATGCTTCTCTGTAATGGAGGGATAGGGGATGAAACGATTGCCCTAACGCGAAAGCGTGCAGACTTCCATCTGGTGACTCTTCGTGAGAAGGGTCTGTTCAATCGCAAACCCGAGGGGTTGATGCTAAAATCCCCGGCCGGGGATGGTTGCGTCCTCCTCTGAAGGTTCAGAGCGGGTGTAGTTCAATGGTAGAACTTCTGCTTCCCAAGCAGATAGCGAGGGTTCGATTCCCTTCACCCGCTCCATACAACCGGAGGTTGATATGGACGCAACGCAGTTTAATTGCGATGTCGCCTCTGCGGCTTGGCAGTCTTGGCACGAGATTCAATGGGTCAAGGCTTATCAAGTTGTCGCGAGGTTACAGACACGTATTGCGAAGGCAGCAAAAGCAGGGGAGTGGCGGAAAGTTCGCACCTTGCAGAGACTCCTGACTAAATCCAGCAGCGCGAAAGCGCTGGCAGTTCGACGAGTCACGGAGAATCAAGGCCGGAAAACTCCAGGTGTGGATCAACAAACCTGGGATACGCCGGAGGCAAAGTGGAAAGCGGTCGTTGATCTTGGCAACAAGAGATACAAGCCGTTACCGCTACGTCGCATCTACATTCCGAAAGCAAACGGTGACAAACGCCCTCTGGGCATACCCACCATGCGCGATCGGGCGATGCAAGCGCTGCATTTACTGGCGCTGGAGCCTGTCGCTGAAACAACTGGCGATCATCATTCCTATGGATTCCGACGCGAGCGCTCGACGGCAGATGCCATCGAACAAGTGCGAAACGTGCTGGGCCGGAAAGCTTCCNCGAAATGGGTGCTGGAAGGAGACATCAAAGGTTGTTTCGACAACATCAGTCACGACTGGCTGGTTGCCAATGTCTGCATGGACAAGCGCATCCTTCGGAAGTGGTTGAAAGCAGGTTTCATCGAAACGGGAAGGCTTTTCCCAACGCAAGCAGGAACGCCACAGNGAGGCATCATCTCCCCGGTTTTGGCGAACTTGGCGCTGGACGGCCTGCAACACGAACTGACCACACTGTTCAGAACGGTGCGGGAGGAACGTGCGGCAAAGGTCAATCTGGTGCGCTATGCGGACGACTTCATCATCACAGGTAGCTCGAAAGAGTATCTGGAAGAGAAGGTCAAACCCTTGGTGGAGAAATTCCTAGCCACTCGGGGTCTCATCCTCTCGGAGAAGAAAACCAAAATCACGCATGTGACGGAGGGATTCGACTTCTTGGGATGGAATGTCAGACAAATGAAACGAATGCTGATCACTCAGCCATCGAAGAAAAACGTCAAAGCATTCCTCGAGAAAATCCGTGGCCTATTGCGGNAAAGAAAGTCTGCCAGACAGATCGAGGTGATTGAAAAGCTGACTCCTGTAATCAGGNGTNGGGCCAACTATCATCGAAGTCAGATGGCTTCCCAGACGTTTGCAAGATGCGATCATCAAATCTGGCTGGCACTATGGCGCTGGGCGAAACGCCGACACCCTAACAAGGGTAAAAGGTGGATCAAACAGCGTTACTTCAAGTGCATCAAGGGGCGTGACTGGCGATTTGCGGATCAGGATAAGTTACTACCGGTCTTGGCTGGGTACCTGAAAAGGCCCCACATCAAGATCATGNGGGAAGCGAATCCGTACGATCCAACGTACGACGAGTACTTTNCCAAACGGCTCGCAAAGCGGATGGACAAGACGCTCGAAGGACGACGCAAGCTTCGCTGGTTGTGGTGGTGGCAGGAGGGTGAATGCCCCGTCTGCAATCAAAAGATCACGAGAGAAACTGGGTGGCATCTTCACCACATAATCAAACGATCTCAGCGAGGATCGGATAAGCTAACGAACCTAGTTCTGCTTCATCCGTATTGTCATGTGCAACACCACGTCTTGGAGAAAACCGGAGCTGCCGGTACCTCGATGTTCAAATAGGGGTGCTTATGGGTTGCTTGAGCCGTATGCGGGGAAACTTGCACGTACGGTTCTTAGGGGAGGTGGCCGTGAGGCTACCTCCTTACCCGCCTAGAGCCGTGGGTTCGATTCCCATCGCCCGCTCCAAGATTGTCGTCCGAACCCGGATTCGTCATCGTCCGGATCGCGGGAGCCTCTTAATGTCGCGTTTTCCTTCGTCGGTCGATACCCTGATCATCGGGGCCGGCGCTGCCGGTCTGGCAGCAGCGCGCCGGCTCCAGGAGGCCGGGCGGCGCGTGCTCGTGCTCGAGGCCGGG
This sequence comes from Dechloromonas sp., assembly GCA_013363835.1. Classification (GTDB taxonomy): domain Bacteria; phylum Pseudomonadota; class Gammaproteobacteria; order Burkholderiales; family Rhodocyclaceae; genus Azonexus. The sequence goes on along the minus strand of CP054864.1, from coordinate 2,843,415 downwards.
TCGCGCATTGGCGGCCGGGCATGGACGGATACACGGACGTTTTCCAGCCCGGTCGACCGGGGATGTGCTTGGTTGCATCAGGCCGACAAGAATCCGTTTACCGCGCTGGCCAAGGCCTACGGCTGCACGCTGGCCGCCCATGACGATGCGCCTTGGCAGCTTTTCTCGCAGTGTGAACGCCTCCCTGCGTCGGAAGAAAAGGCGGCCCTGGCGGCGGTTGATGCGCTGGAGCAACGTATCGAAGGTCATGCGGGCGCCGACCGTTCGCTCGTCGTTGTGCGATCGCGGCAACTGGCGCGAGCGCTGGGCCTGCGAGATGCTGGGGCCGCTGGATGCCGGCGCGGACAGCGCGCAACTGTCGGTTCGCGGGCTCCAGCAACATGGGTCGACGAAGCCGAACTGGCTGGTTCGCGAGGGGTTCGGCTCGGTAGTCGCGCGCTTTGGTGCCGATTTGCCGGTTGCGCTGGGCGAGCGGGTCAGCGAGATCGACTATCGCGGTTCGCGCGTTCGGGTGCGCACCAGCGGGGTGTCGTCGAGGCCGCCGACTGCATCGTGACGGTGTCGACCGGTGTGTTGCGCGCCGAGGCCATCCGCTTCCTGCCGCAACTGCCGCTGCCCAAGCTGCATGCGCTGGATGCGTTGCCGATGGGACATTTCACCAAGGTCATTCTCGAACTGGACGGGCTGCTGCCCGGCCTGCCGGCAGGGAGCTGGGTGGCCGATGCCCGGCCGGCGCGGGATCAGACCATGCATTTCCTTTGTCATCCCTTCGGTTCCCGGCTGGTCATCGGTCTGGCGGGTGGAGCCTATGGCGAAGCGCTGGCGCGCCTGCCGGAAGCCTTGGCGGTGCAGGAAGGGTTTGCCCGCCTGATCGAATGCGTTGGCGTCAGTCACGGTCGACAATTGGTCAAGGGCGCTTTTACCGACTGGGCCACCGATCCGCTGTATCTCGGCGGCTATGCCTATCTGGTGCCCGGCGGTGGCGAGGCGCGGGTCGCGCTGGGCGAATCGGTCGACGTGCGCCTGCATTTCGCTGGCGAGGCGGTGGCGCTGGCGCTGATACAGACTTGCGGCGGCGCTTTCCTGTCCGGGCAACTGGCGGCGGAGCGGATCGTCGCCGCGCGGCGCTGAACGCTCGCCGGGCGGCGCGCGGGGCGGCGGACAGAGCATGTCATAATCGGACCGCTCCTCGTCCGAACCCGGTTTCCGGTCCCTTTCCTGCGCCCGCCATGTCTCGCCATCCGAACCCGTCCCTTGCCTTTGCCCACGATTCGCTGCGCTTCGTCGGTCGGGTTTACGACCTTCATGCAGAATCAGGCCTGCTGCTGGCCGGTGCGGTGGCCTATTACATGCTGCTGTCGATCCTGCCGCTGCTGATCCTGCTGGTGCTGGCGCTGTCGCCGTTTCTGGCGGAAGAGCAGTTGCTGTCGACGCTGAGCCGCTATCTCGACCTGATGGCGCCGGGGCTGGCCGATCCGCTGGTTGAGCAACTGGCCAAATTCCTCGGCCATCGCCAGGTCACCGGCGGGGTGTTGCTGGCGACGCTGCTGTTTTCCAGTTCGCTGGCTTTCACGGTGCTGGAAAAGTCGCTGGCGACGATCTTTCATCACCGCGTCAAAGCGCACCGCCGGCACTGGATCACCTCGGCACTGCTGCCCTACGCCTACATTCTGGTCATCGGCATCGGCCTGCTGCTGGTCACGCTGGCGTCCGGTGCGCTGGAGGCGCTGGGTACGCGGGAGATCAACGTGCTTGGTCATATCCGCTCGCTGGAGGGCACGGCCGGCGCCCTGTTGTACGCTACCGGGTTGACCGGCGAGATCGTGTTGCTGAGTTCGATTTACATGGTCATGCCGACCGGCAACCTGTCGTGGCGGCATGCGCTGGTCGGCGGCATTACCGCCGGCTTGTTGTGGGAACTGACGCGCCACCTGCTGGCGTGGTTCTTTGCCACCCTGTCGAAGATCGGCGTGCTGTACGGTTCCTTTGCCACGGCCATCTCGCTGCTGCTGAGTTTCGAGATCGCCGCCACGGTGCTGCTGGTCGGCGCGCAGGTCATCGCCCTTTACGAGCAGCGACCGCGCCGCAGGGCGGCGACGGTTGCCGATTAGCGTTTGTCGTGCGACGGCCCTGAGAGCAGGGTAGCGATCCAGCGCGTGGAAGGACTCAACTCGCAGGCGCTGAGCATGGCGATGGTGACCGGCACGCCGATGAAGGCGCCGGGAATGCCCCACAGGAAGGTCCAGAAGAAGACGGCGAGGACGACGATGAAAGGCGAGATGGCCAGCGCGCTGCCGGAGAAGCGCGGTTCGAGGTAGCTGCCGATGATGAACTGGATAATGTTGAGGCCGAGGAAGACGTAAACGGCCATTTGCCAGGACTCAAATTGTGCTGCGGTAAACAGCGTCGGCAGCACGGTGGCGATCAGCGGGCCAAGCACCGGAATGTAGTTGAGCGCGAAAGCGATGACGCCCCAAGCCGATGCCAGCTCGATGTCGAGCGCCCAGGCGAAGCCCCAGACGACGAGGCCGGTCAGGATGCTGGCCAGGGTACGTACCAGCAGGTACTTGCGGAATTTGCGCGAGATGCTCTGAGTGGCTTCCAGCATGCGTTCGGTGCTCATGTAGCGGTTTAGCGACTGCAGCTTGCGCTTGAAATCGCCGACTTCGAGCAGACCGAGCATGGTGAAGATCAGCACCCACAACGAAAAACCGACCAGGCCGGTGATCCGCCAGGCGATGTCCTGAAGNGTGCGTACCAGCGAGAGAACATTGAAGCGCTCGCCCAGTTGTTCGGTGAGAAAGATGCCGTGGCCGTCCAGCCATTCGCCGGTCTGGGCGTAGAGGGCATAGAAGCGGCCGAGGTTGGCGACCAGCCAGCGGCCGACCATGCCNCAGACCCAGCTGATCATCCAGCCAAAACTGAAGAGGACGACGACGGTCGCCGCCAGCGTCAGCAACAGTGCGATCAGGCGTGGAATGCGCGACTCCAGCGCTTTTTGCATTGGCCACAGGATGGCGATCAGAAACAGCGACACGGCGACCGGCGCGAAGATACCGCTGCCGAAATAGAGGGCCGCCGCCGTCAGGATGGTGGCGCTGACTGCTGGCAGAACGGGGATCGGACGCTCTCCGGTCATCGATGGTTCCGGTGGACTATGAAAGCCGGCGCGACCGGGAGGCCGGCGCATGGCGAGGCCATTATATCGACAAACCTTGGCGCGCATATTTCATTAGAATCTCGTGCTGCGGGCGGCAATGAGGCCCCGGTGGAAGGCGGTGAAAGGCGTGTTCGATATTTCCGGCTGGTTCGTTNCCCTGGCGCGACGCGTGCTCTACGCGTGGGTGCGCACGACGGTATTCGCCGAGTCGGCGGCCAGCATCGATCCGGCGCGCCCGGTCTGTTACGTGCTGCAGGACAGGCATCTGTCGAATCTGCTGGTGCTCTTCGAGGAATCGCGCCGCGCCGGCCTGCCGCGCGGAGTCGCCGCTGGTCGTCGGTGGCGCGCGGCCAGACGTTCGGTGTTTNTCCTCAACCGGCGGCACAACGGCGCCGCAGCGCAGCCGTCGCCGAACCTCGTTGGGCAGGTGCGCGCGGTGGTGGCCGATCCGACGCTCGACGTTCAGCTGGTGCCGGTGGTGATCCTGTGGNGGCGCAGCCCGGCCAAGCAGGAATCCATCGTCAAGGCGCTGCTCGCCGAAACCTGGCGTTCTTCCGGCTGGTTGCGCCAGTTCTTCGCGATCCTGCTGCACGGGCGGCAGACGCTGGTGCGCTTCAACGCGCCGCNNCAGTCGCTGCGCGAGCTGGTGCATGGCGGCGCGGCACCGCTTGGCGAAGCACCGGCCTTGCGCAAGGTGTCGCGCGTGTTGCGCGTGCATTTCCGCCGTCAGCGCGAAATGGCGATCGGGCCGGATCTCTCGCACCGCAATACGCAGGTCGAGGTCCTGCTGGCCAGCGAGTCGGTGCGCGCGGCGATTGCTGCCGAGGGCACGCGCCTGGGCATTTCGGCCGATGCGGCGCGCGATCGGGCGCAGAAGTTCGCGCTCGAGATCGCCTCCGATTATTCCTACGGCACCGTGCGCGCCATGGAGCTGTTCCTGAGCTGGCTCTGGGAACATCTCTACGACGGCATCGAGATGCACAACTTCGATGTGCTGACGCGCATCGCGCCCGACCACGGCATCGTTTACGTGCCCTGCCATCGCAGCCATATCGACTACCTGCTGCTGTCCTACCTGATTTACCGCAACGGCCTGACACCGCCGCACATCGCCGCACNNGACAATCTCGACATGCCGCTGGTCGGCGCGCTGCTGCGTCGGGGTGGGNCCTTTNTCCTGCGCCGCAGCTTCAAGGGCGAGCCGCTCTATGCTGCGGTGTTCGACGAATATCTCAACCTGATGCTGGCGCGCGGCTTCCCGATCGAATATTTCATCGAAGGCGGGCGCAGCCGCACCGGCCGCACACTGACGCCGAAAGCCGGCATTCTCGGCATGACCATCCGCAGCTTCATCCGCAGCCAAAGCCGGCCCCTGGCCTTCGTCNCCGTCTATATCGGCTACGAGCGCGTGATGGAGGGGCAGACCTATGTGCGCGAGCTGGCCGGCCGCCCGAAGCAGCGCGAGTCGCTGTGGCAACTGGTCAAGAGTATCCGCAGCATCCGCCGCGTTTTCGGCCGGGTGCATGTCAATTTCGGCGAGCCCNTGCCGTTGGCGGCCTTCCTCGATGGCCGCAACGGCGACTGGCGTACCGCTTCGGCGGCCNATGGCGACGATTGGCTGCGTACGACGACGCGCGAGGCGGCCGGCGAGCTGGCGACGCGGATCAACGATGCGGCGGTGATCAACCCGGTCAGCCTGGTCGCCCTCGGCCTGCTGGCGACGCCCGAATGCACCGCCGACGAATACGGGCTGCGGCGCATGATCGCCCACTACCAGGCGCTCGATGCGGCGGCGCCATATTCGCCGCAGCGCATTGCCTGCACGCTCGATCCGGAACAGGTCATTGCCCATGCCGAACGCCTGGGCATCGTCGAGGAAATCCAGCACNCCTTCGGCAACCTGATCCGCGTGGTCGACGCGCAGGTCGAGGTGCTGCCCTATTTCCGCAACAATGTGCTGCACCTGTTCGCACTGCCCGCGCTGGTCGCCTGCCTGCTCGGCAACAACCGCAGCCTCGAAATCCAGCATCTCAGCGATGCGGTGCTCGGTATCTATCGCCTGACGCGTTCCGAGCTGTTCCTGCGCTGGTCGGAAGAGGAGTTGCCTCATGAAGTCCGGCGTATCGTCGCCGTATTCGCCGAACGCGGCCTGCTCCATCGTGCCGAGGGCAGCAGCTGGTTGAGCGCGCCGGAAGCCAACAGTCTCGAATACCCCGAACTGTTGCAGATCGGCGAGACGCTGCGGCCCATGCTGGGCCGTCATTTTCTGGCGCTTTCGCTGCTCCAGCAGCGCGGCTCGGGGCGTNTGACCCGGCGTGTGCTCGAGGAGGATTGCCAGCTGCTGACCCAGCGCCTGGCGCTGCTGCATGGTTACAGTGCCGCCGAAGTGGTCGACAAATCGGTATTCGCCAGCTTCGTCGCCAATCTGCTGGACAGCGAACTGCTGCGCGAGGATGCCGAAGGGCTGCTGCATTTCGATGAACACCTGCTGGGTCCGCTGGCCCATGCCGAACTGGTGCTGCCGGCCGATGCCCGTCAGGCGATCCGGCGCATCGCGGTACATCAGCCTGCTTGAGTCCTGTTGCGGTCGACCGCCAAATCAGGGCAAAACCGCTGGGCCAAACCGATCGGCACGACACCACGGCTTTCCATGTTCCTTCAGCCGAGCAGTTTGCGCTGGTCGAGAAACTTTTCGAGGATTTCCAGACGCGAGACCGGGTCCTCGAGTTCCAGCAGCTTCTGCTTGGCCAGATTCTGCACCGGCAGGATTTCGGTGATGCGATAGCCGACCCACTCGGCGTCGTCGAAGCGATGCGGCTCGGGAAGNCGTGCCGGGCCGATGTCGCTGGCGATGCGGCGCAACAGCGGCAGTAGCCGTTGGCGTTCGGGCGGCAAGGGCAAGGGNCCGTTGTCTTCGATGATTTCCACCGTTGCCCGCAGCAGCTTGTCGGGCGTGGCCTGCTTTTCCAGGATGCGAAAGCGCTTGCCACCGTGCGCGGTGATCATCAGGATGCCGAGCTGTTCCATTTCCCAGTTGGCGATTTCCGCCAGCGTGCCCACGGCGTGCGGCTCGGCGACGCCGCCGACTTCCTTGCCGCTGGCGATCAGGCAGATGCCGAACGGCTGCCTTTCCTTCATGCAGGCGGCGGCCATGTCGAGATAACGCTGCTCGAAAATCTTCAGCGGCAGCACGCCGCCGGGAAAGAGCACGGTATCGAGCGGAAACAGCGGNATTTCCAGGCGCACCGTCGCGGCCGGCGCGGACGGACGGGAGAGGCCGAACCAGCCCATCAGGCGCCCCAGCGCTGCATCAGCGTGTGCGGCACGGCGAGCTGGTCGAGAATGCGGGCGACGACGAAATCGACGAGGTCGGCGACCGTTTGCGGGTGGTGATAGAAGCCCGGGCTGGGCGGCACGATGACGGCGCCGGCACGCGACAGGCGCAGCATGTTTTCGAGGTGGATCGCCGAAAACGGCGTTTCACGTGGAACCAGCACCAGCTTGCGGCCTTCCTTGAGCACGACGTCGGCGGCGCGTTCGATCAGGTTGTCGGCCAGCCCCTGGGCGATGGCGGCCAGCGTGCCCATCGAGCAGGGGCAGACGACCATCGCATCGGGCGGGTTGGAGCCCGAGGCGACCGGTGCGAACCATTCCTCGCGCCCGAAAACGGCCAGTTTTTCGGGGTCGACCGCAACCAGCCGGGCGAGCAGGGCGGCTTTGGCCTCGCTCGGACGCGAGGGCAGCTCGAAGTCGAGTTCCTGACGGGCGACGACTTGCGCCGCCTGCGAATACAGCAGCTGCACCTGGCAGCCGGCGGCCAGCAGGCATTCCAGCAGGCGCAGGCCGTAGGGCATGCCGGAGGCGCCGGTCAGGGCGAGGCAGATGGTCTTGTTCATCGATCGGGTTCCGCAGCGGGCGTGTCGGCCAAGAGTTTAGCCGCGATCAGCCCGTTGATGGTGCCGAATACCAGCGCCGCGATGGCGAAGACCGGCGTCAGCATGAAAACGCCGTTGTGCGGGATCAGCCACAGCCGCGCCAGCAGGAGCTGCCCGCCGATATGGGCGAAGGCGGCGAGGATGCTGAGGCTGACCGGGCCGAACCAGCGCGCCGGCAGGTGGCGGGCGAGGCCGAGGGTGGCCAGGCTGAGCGTGGTGCCGGTCAGCGACAGGAAGAAACCGGGGGCGAGGAAATAGCCGAGCAGCAGGCTGCCGGCCAGCACCCGCAGGCCGCTGACCCAGACCGCCGTGCCCCAGCCGTAGCGAGTCAGGACCACCAGCGTGACGATGTTGGCCAGCCCGGGCTTGACGCCCGGCAATGGGCTGGGAATCGCCGCATCGACCAGCGACAGCGCGACGGCCGCCGTGGCCAGCCAGGCGACACGGCGGTCTTCGGCGGTGACGGTGAGTTCAGTAACTGAGGCTGTCATAGGCCTTGGTGCGTCCGGCGATCTGCACGCTGACGCGATTGGGGGCGCAGATGGCGATCTCGCCGGGGCGCGCCAGCCAGCCCTGGCGCACGCAATACTGGCGCGGGCCGGGGTCGGCGACGACGCGGGCGCGGCCTGGCTCGATGGCGATGTGGGTGGTGCCGAGCGGTCCTGGCACCTCGATTTCGTGCCGGCTGCGCAGGTCGGCCTCGGCAAAGACCTGGCCGTTCTGGCGGATGATGGCGCGCTCGGCGAAGCCTCCCTGCCAGAGCAGCGGCAGGGTAACGCCGACCAGTGCCGCACCGCCGGCCATCACCAGCCAGTCGCCGGGGCGTAGCAGGGCCAGCCAGTGACGCATCAGCCTGACAATGTACGGTGGCGAATCAATACGTGCGCCTGGCTGGCAAAGGCGCGCCCCAGCCATTCGGCCAGGTAAACCGAGCGATGCTGGCCGCCGGTGCAGCCGATCGCCACCGTCAGGTAGTTGCGGTTGTCGCGTATGTAGGCGGGCAGCCAGGTGGCGACGAAGCGCTGGATGTCGTCGCGCATGCGGATGACTTCATCCTCGCCTTCGAGAAATTTCATCACGGCCTCATCCTTGCCGGTCAGCGGCCGCAGATCGGGGTCGTAATGCGGATTGGGCAGGCAGCGCACGTCGAAGACGAGATCGGCGTCGAGCGGAATGCCGTGTTTGAANCTGAAGGACTCGAACATCAGCGTCAGGCCCTGGCCGGGTTTGGTTTCGATGAACTGGCGCACCCATTCGCGCAGCGCGTTGGCCTTCATGCCGCTGGTGTCGATACGGTGGCCGAGGGTNGACACCGGCTCCAGCAACACGCGTTCGGCGCGGATCGCTTCTTCCAGCGACTGCCCCTCCGCGGCCAGCGGATGGCGGCGGCGCGATTCGGAATAGCGCTTGAGCAGGGTTTCGTCGTTGGCCTGCAGGAACAGCAAGACGTGGTGGGTGCCTTCCTCCGCCAGCAGGCGCAGGCGTTCCGGCAGCAGTTCGATGCCGTGGCCGGAACGGGCGTCGATGGCCACCGCCACCTTGCGTACACCTTCTTCCTGCAACATGCGGACGAGGAAAGTGAGCATGACGACCGGCAGATTGTTCACGCAGTAGTACCCCGCATCCTCCAGGAGGTGCAGGGCGACCGACTTGCCGGAGCCGGAAAGTCCGCTGATCAGAACGAGTTCCATGAGCCGGAGCATAATGAAGGCGGCGCCTGCAATCAACCTTCGGCATAATGGAAAGAGAAAAGGAGATTCTCATGCCTGCGACCTTGCCCCTGCTCGATTTGCCCTTTCTGGCCGAGTTGACCGCGCAGCGGCGTGACATTCACGCCCACCCGGAACTGGCCTTCAACGAAAACCGTACCGCCGACATGGTGGCCGACGAACTGGCGCGCTACGGTCTGGAAGTGCATCGCGGCATCGCCAAAACCGGCGTTGTCGGCGTGTTGCGCGCCGGCACCTCGCCGCGCATGATCGGCCTGCGGGCCGACATGGATGCCCTGCCGCTCGATGAGCTGAACGAATTTCCCCACCACTCGAAGCACCCCGGCAGGATGCACGCCTGCGGCCACGACGGTCACACCGCGCTGCTGCTCGGCGCCGCGCGCCATCTTGCCGCGCATCCCGAGTTCGACGGGATCGCGGTGTTCATCTTCCAGCCGGCCGAGGAATCGGAAGGCGGGGCGGCGGTGATGATCGAGGATGGCCTGTTCGAGCGTTTTCCCGTTGAGGCGGTGTTCGGGCTGCACAACTGGCCGGGCATTCCGGTCGGCGAGATGGCGGTGATGCCGGGGCCGGTGATGGCCGGCACCTGTGCCTTCGAGATTCACGTGCGCGGCCACGGCTGCCATGCGGCGATGCCGCACCAGGGCGTCGATTCCATCGTCGCCGGGGCGCAGCTGGTGCAGGCGCTGCAGACGGTGGTCAGCCGCACCTTGCACCCGTGCGAGTCGGCGGTGGTCAGCGTCACGCAGTTCCATGCCGGCGAGGCGTGGAACATCATTCCGGAAGAGGTGGTATTGCGCGGCACCATCCGCAGCTTCAAGCCGGAAGTCCAGGAAACGGTCGAGCGTGCCGTCGAGCGGCTGTGCAACGGTGTGGCGGCTACCAACGGGGCGCAGATCAGCGTCCGCTTCGACCATCGCTACCCGCCCACGGTCAACAGCGTTGCCGAGGCGAAATTCTGCCAGGACGTCGCCAAGGAGGTTCTGGGAAGTGAGCGTGTGCTCACTGACATCCTGCCTTCGATGGGTGCGGAGGACTTCGCCTACATGTTGCGCGAGAAGCCGGGCTGTTACGTGTGGCTGGGCAACGGGCCGGGTACCGGCGGCTGCACCTTGCACAACCCGCACTACGATTTCAACGACGAGGCCCTGCTTCCCGGGATCAGCTACTGGGTGCGGCTGGTACAGCGGGCGCTGCCCAAGTCGTAGCTGCTCGGGCAATGCCTGCGCTGACGACGCTCAGCCCAGGGCGTTCGCCGCTGCCTTTCCGGAGCGACGGATAACGCAGGCAGGAAACCCGGAGGAATGAAGCGAAATTGTCGATCTCGCCGCGATAAGCCAGCAGTTCGTCGCAAAGCCTGGCGATCAGTGGATTGGTCGTTTAGCCATCGTTGGCCGCGATCGCGGCGAGGACGCCNCGGAANCGGTTTTCCAACCGGATCTTCGTTGCGCAGCCATGGATGCGCAGCGAGCGGGCGCGCGACTCGTAGGGAACGGGATCGGCCTTGACGTGGATCTCGCACATCGAACTTTGCATTTTGAAACGGGCGGCGTTGCCGTCCCGATGATGCATCAGGCTTCGATGCGGGTGCCCAGCGCAGCCATTTTCGTCTCCTTGAGGTTGGTGTGGCAGCGCCATTCCGCGCAAAACGGCAATAACCGGGGTAGTACCGGATGCTACGGTTCTCTATCCGGCCGCCAGGTTGTCGCCGTCGCGGCGCAGGGCGTTGACCAGCAGAAGTTCACGCAGGNNACGCGCGGCCAGTTCGTCGTCGGGCAGGCCAATATAGCGTTGATTGACGTCGACGGCGAACGGCAGTTGATGCAGGAAGGCCGGGAAATCCTTAAGCGGGAGCTGGCGCCTTTCCATCATGGCGAAGGAGACGATGACCTTGATCGCGTGCCAGGCGAGCTTGTCCATGTTGGCGGCAAAGCCGTCGATGCGCCGGAAAGCGCGCTCGAAAACGGCGTCGACCGCAGCGAACGGGCTGCCGTGACCGGGAATCACGACGTCGATCGGCAGCCGGGCGAGCATTTCCAGCGTTGCCCGCGTGCTGAGCAGGCCGTCGGCCTCGCCGAGCAACTCTGGAAAGATCACGCCGAAGCCGTTTTCCCACAGCGCATCGCCGGAGATCAGGATGCGTTTCTCCGGGTTGTAGTAGGCCAGTGCTTCCATGTCGTGGCCGGGCACGGCCAGCGCCTGCCAGACCAGGCCACCCATTTCGATCTCGCTGCCGGCGCCGATCAGGCGGTCGTGCTGGAAGCGGGCCGCCTGTTGGCCGAGCGGCGAGAGCAGCAGGGCATCCTCGTCCCAGTCGGCGATCGCGGCGTGCAGGCCGGCCGGGACCATGACTTCGCAGCCAAAGGCGGCCTGCAGCGCGGCGTTGCCGCCGATGTGATCGGAGTGCGAATGGGTGTTTACGAGCGTTTTCAGGCGTCGACCGCGCAAGGCGTGGCCGACCAGATCGACGGTCTGCGCGGCGTGCGTGACATAGCCGCTGTCGACCAGCGTCGCTTCGTCGCCGTCGAAACAGAGAATGTTGTTGGCCGACAGCCAGCCGCGCTCGAGGACGAGCAGCGACGCCGGGAGCGGAACGCTCATTCCGGATCGTCCGGGTCGTTGCTCGCGGGCTTGGGGGCCGGAACGACGATTTCGGCGACGACGTCGGGCGATTCCAGCGGCGGTCGGCCGCAACCCAGGCAGTAGCCGGAATCGGGGTCGGCCATGCAGATGCCGACGCAGATGTATGGGTCTTCGTTATCCATGTCGTTTGCCATCGCAGCGCAAATCTTCCTTTTGCAGTGGNTGCGCCTGCCGGCGCCTGGCGACGGCGGCGAGGACTTCCAGCCGACCGGGGTCGTCGAGGCGTGCCCAGGCGGCGATCTCGTCTATCGTACGGTAACAGCCGGCGCACAGGCCGGTTTGCGGGTTCATCGCGCAGATGTTGATACAGGGCGAGGCGATCATCAGATGAGCATGAAGCGGCGTTGCTGGTCGCGCACGAGGTCGACCGCGGCCTCCGCCTCGGCGCGCCGGATGCGGGCCAGGACGACCATGTAGATGCGCTTGTCGCGGCCGCGCATCTCGGGAAANTCGATGGTGCTGACGTTGGAGTCTTCGGGGTTCGCATCGCACACGATTCCCATGCGGTCGATGGTGATGCTTGTTTCATGGGTCGACAGCGACGCCTCGGGGTGCATCAGGAAAGTGGCCAGTGCCTCGAGAATCTGGTCGGGCATCAGGGATTCGGCCGTCGCGCGCAGCTTGGTCTCGAGATCGGCGAGGTGGCGCGTGTGCAACGCCTGCTCCTCGCCTGGCGCCTGCCCGCGCAGGAGGGTGAGATGGGCGCGCTCGACCGAGGCATCGGCGCGCAGCCCGTCACGTTCCAGGCGCAGGGCGTCGACATGTTCGCGGAATGTCAGCAGCAGGCTGTCGAGGGTGCGCAGGCGCAGCTTTTCCGTCAGCGCCGCAAGCTGGCAGTCGGGTTCGACCAGGAGCTGATCGCCGAAATAGACGACTTCCTGCGGTACGTCGGCATGGATGACGTCGCCGTGGCGTGCCATGCCGAGCTGTTTTTTCACATGGCGACGGGCGGCGAAGAGCGCGTGGAAAGTATCGCTTTCCAGGCGCTCGGTGCTGGCCACGAAGTCGCGCACCGCCTGGCTGCGGCCGAGCATCTGGTCGATGTCGTCGGCCGTCGCGAACAGTGCGTGCACCAACGGATCGTGGGCGAACGATTCGCGGTCGATGTCGATCGGGCCGGGCAGGCCGGCGACCAGCCCNTCGCAATAACCCAGCGCATGCTGGAGCGGCATGGCCAGCTGGCGCTCGAAGCCGGAGACCGACTTGAGCATCGGGTCGACCAGTTCGGCGACCCGGTCGAGCGCCTTCGCNACCTGCGGACCGGGCGGCGGTGCTGGCTTGAGAAAATTGGCGACAGTGGAAAACAGACTCATGAATCAACCTTGGCGCAAAGAGCCCGGCCGGCTTTGGCGCCGTTCGGGCGGTCGAGGAGACTGGAAATCCAGTCGCCCACTAACGCCAGTTTAGACAGATCGATGCCGGTTTCAATGCCCAGCCCGGCAAGCAGGTAAACCACGTCTTCCGTCGCCACGTTGCCCGAGGCGCCCTTGGCATACGGGCAGCCGCCCAGCCCGGCGACCGAGGCATCGAAGGTGGCCATGCCTGTTTGCAGGGAGGCGTGGATATTGGCGATGGCCATGCCGTAGGTGTCGTGGTAATGGCCGGCCAGCCTGGCGATCGGTACGGCTTTGGCGCAGGCCTCGATCATGCGCAGGATGCTTGCCGGGGTGCCGACGCCGATGGTGTCGCCGAGCGATACTTCATAGCAACCCATGTCGAACAGCGTTTTCGCCACTGCCGCCGCCTGTTCCGGCGCGATGGCGCCTTCATACGGGCAGCCGACGACACAGGAGACATAGCCGCGGACCGGGATTTCCAGCGCCGAGGCGGCCGAGACCACCGGTTCGAAGCGCTTCAGGCTCTCGGCGATCGAGCAGTTGATGTTCTTGCGCGAGAACGACTCCGAGGCGGCGCCGAAAATGGCGACTTCCGTCGCCCCGGCCTGCACCGCTGCGTCGAAGCCTTGCAAATTGGGGGTCAAAACCGGGTAGACCGTAGCCGGATGGCGCTTGATGCCCTGCATCACCGCGCTGTTGTCGCCCATCTGCGGTACCCATTTGGGCGAAACGAAGGAGGTCGCCTCGATGACACGCAGACCGGCATCGGCCAGGCGCTCGATCAGCTCGACCTTGATTTTCGTCGGGACGACCTGCCTTTCATTCTGCAGCCCGTCGCGCGGGCCGACTTCGACGATCTTGACCTTGCCAGGCAACATCAGGCTTCTCCTCGAACTCGACCAGCGCCGCGCCGTCGGCGACCTGTTCGCCGGCAGCATAGCAGAAGGCCTTGACGGTTCCGGCGGCGGGGGCGGTGATGGTGTGTTCCATTTTCATCGCTTCCAGGATCAGCAGCGGCGTGCCTTTGTCGACCTTCTGGCCGGGCTGCGCGAGCAGGGCGACGACCTTGCCCGGCATCGGGGCGGTCAGGCCGCCGCCCTGGGCGCCGCCGGCTTCGACGAGGTGCAGCGGGTCGTCGCGCAGCAGCGTGTAGGTGGCGCCCTGCAANAAGATGCTGCGCTTGTCGTCGACCGCAACCAGGCCGGCGATCAGCCGGCGGTCGTCGAGTTCGACGGCGAAGCGGTCGCCTTCCAGCCGCTTGCCGCGTGCCAGCGTGCTCTGGCCGTTGATGGTGATCTGCCATTGGTCGCGCTGATAGCGGACCTGCGCCTCGATCAGGCTGTCGCCGTCGCGGAAACCGATCATGCGGGCGGCCGAGAGGTTCATCCGCCAGCCGTCGCGGGCATGCCAGGGCGAATGTGGGTCGCCGCTGGCTTTCGCTGCGGCCTTGGCCTCGTGCTGTTCCCACAGCAGTTCGCCGACCGTGGCGACGAGCAGCGCGTCGCGCGGCACGGCCTGGGCAGCGGGAAAGAGGAAGTCCTTTTGGCGTTCGATCAGGCCGGTGTCGAGATCGGCGCCGGCAAAGGCCGGGCAGGCGACGAGGCGCGACAGGAAATCGATGTTGGTGGTGACGCCGGCTACCTGGTAGTCGGCCAGCGCCTTGCGCATGCGGGCCAGCGCGGCGTCGCGGTGCTCGTCCCAGACGATCAGCTTGGCGATCATCGGGTCGTAGAAGGGNGTGATTTCATCGCCTTCCTCGACGCCGGTGTCGACGCGCACGTTGAGGCTTTCGGCCGGCGGCGAGAGGCGGATCAGGTGGCCGGTCGAGGGCAGGAAGCCCTTGCTGGCGTCCTCGGCGTAGATGCGGGCCTCCAGCGCGTGGCCGCGAATCTGCAGTTGCTCCTGGGCGAGCGGCAGCGGCTGGCCGGCGGCGACGCGCAATTGCCATTCGACGAGATCCTGGCCGGTGATCATTTCGGTGACCGGGTGCTCGACCTGCAAGCGGGTGTTCATTTCCATGAAATAGAACGAACCGTCCTGGTTGGCGATGAATTCGACCGTGCCGGCGCCGACGTAACCGACGGCCCTGGCGGCGGCGACGGCGGCCTCGCCCATCTGGCGGCGGCGTTCCGGCGTCATGCCGGGGGCGGGCGCTTCTTCCAGCACCTTCTGGTGGCGGCGCTGCACCGAGCAGTCGCGTTCGAAGAGATAGACGCAGTTGCACTGCGTGTCGGCGAAGACCTGGATTTCGATATGGCGCGGCTTGGTGATGTATTTTTCGATCAGTACGTGGTCGTCGCCGAAGCTCGAAATCGCTTCGCGTTTGCAGGAAGCGAGGGCGTCGGGGAAATCCGCGCTCTTNTCGACCAGGCGCATACCCTTGCCGCCACCGCCGGCCGCGGCCTTGATCAGCACGGGGTAGCCGATGGCGTCGGCTTCCTTGTGCAGCAGGGCCGGCGTCTGGTCGTCGCCGTGGTAGCCCGGCGTCAGCGGCACGTTGGCGCCGCCCATCAGCTTCTTGGCTTCCGATTTCGAACCCATGGCGCGGATCGCGGAAGCCGGCGGGCCGATGAAGGCGATGCCGTTGGCGGCCAGCGCATCGGCGAAATCGGCGTTTTCGGAGAGGAAACCGTAGCCGGGATGAACGGCCTGGGCGCCGGTGCGCCTGCAGGCGTCGACGATCCTGTCGGCCACTAGGTAGGATTCACGGGCGGCGGCCGGGCCGAGCAGCACGGCCTCGTCGGCAAGGCGAACGTGGCGGGCGTTGGCGTCGGCCTCGGAATAGACGGCGACGGTGCGGATGCCCATGCGGCGGGCGGTCTTGATGACCCGGCAGGCGATTTCNCCGCGGTTGGCGATCAGAATCTTGCTAAACATGGTGTCTCGTCCTGTCTTATTGTTTTGCTCGGTAGAAGAAACGTTCCAGGCGGGCCCGGACGTCGTCGAAATCGGCTGCATAGGCGTTGGAAGTTTCAGGCGCAGGGCATCGTCCAGAGGGCGGCCTATCAGGTCGAGGAGGTTTCCTTCGCCGAACGGACAGCGTGCTGGCTGTTGCCGAGGATCATGCGGGCGTAACTTTCGGCGGTGGCCATGACCTCGTCGGCGGGTACGACGCGATTCACCAGGCCCAGACGGAAGGCTTCGTCGGCTGAAACTTCGCGTCCGGTCAATGTCAGGTCGAGTGCCACCGCCATGCCGGCGATCGCAAGCAGACGGACCAGTCCGCCATCACCCTGATGCAGGCCTGGCGAACCTCGAAAACGCCGAATTTCGCGGACGACGAAGCGATGCGAATGTCGCAGGCGAGCGCCAGTTCGAACCCGCCGCCGATGGCTGCACCGTTGATTGCGGCGATGACCGGCTTTGTCATCCTGTGCTGGCCGCGGGTCAGTCCGCCACCGATGCCGCGGGCGAGGTTTGCCCGGGCTTCCTTGAGCGTGGCGTGCTCCCATTTCGGGATGAAGGTCTTGAGATCGGCCCCGGCGCAGAAAACCCGTCCCTGGCCGGTGACGATGGCGACATCGACCTCGGGGTCGGCCTCGAAGTCGCCCCAAATCGCCCACAAGGCATCGTTCAAGGCATCGTCGAGCGCATTCATCGCCTCGGGGCGATTCAGCGTGATGTAGGCGATTCGCTCCCGCTTCTCGTAGAGGACGACACTCATGGCCTTACTCCGGAGTGATCCACGCCGCTGTCCTTTGTCGAGGAAGGCGGCGATGCCTTCGCGGGCTTCCGGCGTCGCACGCAAATGGGCGATGCGGTGGGCGGTCTCCTCGACCAGGTTGTCGTTGATCGACTGGCCGTCGACCGCGCGGATCAGGTCCTGGCGGCCGCCTGCGCGAGCGGGCCGCCGTGCAGCAGGGCACCGACGATTTCCTGAATCCTGGCATCGAGCGCTTCCGCTTCCACGGTTTCATGGACCAGCCCGATCTCGCGGGCGCGGACGGCGTCGATGCGTTCGGCCGACTGGAAATAACGGGTGGCCTGGCGGGCGCCGATGGCGCGCAGGACGTAGGGCGAAATGGCCGAAGGGATGATGCCGAACCTGACCTCGGAGGTGGCGAAGATCGCCTTGGTCGAAGCGACGGCGATGTCGCAGGCCGCCGCCAGGCCCATGCCGCCGCCCAGCGCGGCGCCCTGGACGCGGGCGATGGTCGGCTTTTCATCTCGGCCAGCGTGCGCAGCATCCTGGCCAGGGCGCGGGCGTCGTTGAGGTTGTCGTCGAGGCCGTTGTTGGCGGCGCGCCGCATCCAGTTGAGGTCGGCGCCGGCCGAAAAGCTCTTGCCGCGTCCGCCGAGGACGACGACGCGGACGTCCGAATCCTCGTCGAGCGCGACGCAGGCAGCGGTCAGTTCGGCGATCAGGATTTCGTCGAAGGCGTTGTGCAGCTCGGGCCGGTTCATCCAGATCGTGGCGACCGGCCCCTTCAGTTCGATTTCAAGCGTGGTAAACATGTCTCGCTCCTGCTTGTTTATTGTTGTCTGGCCCGGATCAGTTCGGCCATCGGGTTGCCGGTCTTTTCCAGCGCGGCGATCAGGCTGGCCCGGTTTTCGGCCGGCTGGTTCTGGCTGACCTTCCATTTGCCGAGCAGCCGGGTGACGGTGATTTCGATGCCGACGATGGCGCCGAGCATTTTCTCGATGTAGTCGGGCGGCGCATCGGTCACGGCCCAGGGTTGGGGCAGTGTGGCTTCGTTGCTTGCGGTCAACGCCGAAACTTGCCCGAAAATCCAGGCGGGATCGTCGATAACCGTTAGTTCGCCGTAGGCGTACGGCGGCGTAGTTCCAGGTTGGCACCACCTTGCCGTGTTCGGCTTTCGTCGCATAGCCTGAGGGGCTGATGTAACTTTCGTCCCCCTGAAAAACCACCAGGACTTCTCCCACCACCTGACCCGGCTTCCACAGCGGGTTGGCGCGGGCGACATGGCCGTGCAGCGTCCCGCAAGCGCCTTGAGCATTCAGCAGCAACGGAATGTGGTTGGCATCCAGGCCGTCCGGGCCGTGGGTGATCAGTGTGGCGAGCGGATTGGCCCGCATCAGGGCGTGCATCTCGGCGACGTCGTCTTCGGCAAAGTGCTTGGGGACGTACATGGTCTTACATCCGGAAGATGCCGAACTTCGTCTCTTCGGCCGGCGCGTTCATCGCCGCCGACAGGCCGAGGCCGAGGACGCGCCGGGTGTCGGCCGGATCGATGATGCCGTCGTCCCACAGCCGGGCCGAGGCGTAGTAGGGGTGGCCCTGCGTTTCGTACTGCTCGCGGATCGGCGCCTTGAAGGCGGCTTCCTCCTCGGCGCTCCAGGTCTTGCCGGCGGCCTCGATGCCGTCGCGCCGGACGGTGGCCAGCACACCGGCCGCCTGTTCGCCGCCCATCACCGAGATGCGGGCGTTCGGCCACATCCACAGGAAGCGCGGCGAATAGGCGCGGCCGCACATGCCGTAGTTGCCGGCACCGAACGAGCCGCCGATGACGACGGTGAATTTCGGCACTTTCGCCGTCGCCACTGCCGTCACCATCTTCGCCCCGTCGCGGGCGATGCCGCCGTTTTCGTACTTGCGGCCGACCATGAAGCCGGTGATGTTCTGCAANAAGACCAGCGGAATGCCGCGCTGGGCGCAGAGTTCGATGAAGTGGGCGCCCTTCAGGGCCGATTCGCTGAACAGGATGCCGTTGTTGGCGACGATGCCGACGGGGTAGCCGTAAATACGCGCGAAGCCGCAGACCAGCGTGGTGCCGTAGCGCGCCTTGAACTCGTCGAAGTCGGAGCCGTCGACGATGCGGGCGATGATTTCGCGGACATCGAAGGGTTTNTTGCTGTCAGTCGGGATGACGCCATACAACTCGTCGGCCGGAAAGATCGGTTCGACGGTTGCGGTCAACGCTACCGAGGGGNNCTTTTTCCAGTTGAGATCCTTGACGATGCGCCGGGCAATGGCCAGGGCGTGGGCATCGTTTTCGGCCAGGTGGTCGACGACGCCGGAAATGCGCGTATGGACGTCGGCCCCGCCCAGGTCTTCAGCCGTGACGACTTCTCCGGTCGCCGCCTTGACCAGCGGCGGGCCGCCGAAANNGATCGTGCCCTGGTTCTTGACGATGATCGACTCGTCGCACATCGCCGGCACGTAGGCGCCGCCCGCCGTGCACGAGCCCATCACCGCCGCGATCTGCGGGATGCCCTTGGCCGACAGGTTGGCCTGGTTGAAGAAGATGCGGCCGAAATGTTCCTTGTCCGGGAAGACCTCGTCCTGCATAGGCAGGAAAGCGCCGCCGGAATCGACCAGATAGACGCAGGGCAGGCGGTTTTCCAGCGCGATTTCCTGCGCGCGCAGGTGCTTTTTGACGGTCAGCGGGTAATAAGTGCCGCCTTTGACCGTGGCATCGTTGGCCACGACCATGCACTCGACGCCATGCACGCGGCCGATGCCGGCGATTACCGACGCTGCCGGCACATCGCCACCATACATACCGTAAGCCGCAAACTGGCCGATTTCGAGGAAGGGCGTGCCAGGGTCGAGCAGGCCATTGACCCGCTCACGCGGCAGCAATTTGCCGCGGGCCAGATGCTTCTGGCGCGCCGCTTCCGGGCCGCCGAGGGCGATCTTCTCGACCTTTTCGTGCAGGTCGTCGACGATGCCCTGCATGGCCGCCACGTTCGCCTGAAAATCGGCGCTACGCGGATTGAGTTGGGATTTCAGGATGGTCATATTTTAAGACTCGTTGTAAATTTACTAAGTTGGTTACTAACTGAATTCATTGGGAAATTCCCTAGTAAATTATTTTGTGCTTTTTCAATCGCCATTTCTTTTTGATCCTTATCGTTTTGTCTCCAAACATACCCTTTGCCACCTTCCCTTCTGCGATAGCTTTTGTAGTGCCAGTTCTGCTCGTAGCGATTCATTTACTGAGGCAAGCATCTTGATTTCTGCCAACTGACTGGCAGCTAAATCACGCAATGCGCGGTTTTCTCTCGCTCAAGGAAAGCAACTCTGCCTTCTCGTCGCGCTGCTGCCGAACCGCCTTGCCCATGATCGTTCGCACTTCCTCCGCGAAGTCGGGATAGCGGTTATTGATGAGCGGAGGGGAGACGTTAGCCTCGATGGCCACAGCCTTGAGTGTGATCTTTGTCCCTGCCCGCTGTAGGCGGTGAAGGGCCAGTTGCAACTCTTTAGGGTTTGCTCTCGATCGCGCGCTCGGGCATGGCGGACACCTCTTGGGTGGCATTTGTCTCAGTTGGCGAGGTTACGGACATCGTGATCTCCAACTTGAATTCCTAGGTCCATGAGAATTTTTGCTGCACGCGCCAGATCCTCTTCAACCCGCTTCACGGCACCATCTCCCAGCTCCCGAGCATCTTTCCTAAGCTCAAGTTGGTGTCGGTAAGCTTCTTGCCAGATCGGAATGAATCTGCGGTCTATCAATCCATTGTGGCAGCCACTACAGGAGCCCTTGGCATAGATACCGGAGCCACTACAGCCTTCATCCTGTGCCAAGCACCATGAATGTCCCGTTGATCGAATGTTGACGCGCCGAGAGGTCTCGGCGATGAGTTCTTTGCGGTTCCCAAAGTCATGGGCGCGCAGAGTCATGATCTTTTGCCCAGCTCCGCCTGCTAGGGGCTCGTCTTTNTCCAGCCATTGCGCGATAACCCCAGTCTTGTAAGTGGTCAGCTCGCTCAGTATGTCGTCGTACAGTGCTGAATCCTGTAACGGATTCGAGCAGTAGAGTTGAGTCATATCGATGCTGGAGTGTTTGAACTGCTCTTTGAGAAACAACATGTCGCCCAAACGATGGCGGACGAACGTGTAGGCATAGAGACGTCGCATCTGATGCGGTGCTAGCTTCCATTCAACACCGGCATCGCGTGCGAATCGGGTGAGTATCGTTGACCATGGTGAACACGACACAGGAACGATGCCACCGGTAGTGTTCCCCAGGAAGAGACGTTTGACGTTTTGTCTTGCCGTCGCCAGCCACTTAATTTGTTTGCGTGTCAGTCCCTCTTGGATTTGTTCTAACGCCTTGATCTGTTCGGTGAGGCGCGCACGGTAAGGCGCTGACCAACGTTCCAAGATATGCAGGATACGATAGCCCATGCTGGGCATCATGTACTCCACGGGACCTTTCTTGGTTTTGTGCTCAACTGAGGCCATCCAGTGGAATGTGATGCCATTTTTNGTTTCTGTACGCCCAGCGTTGACCTCAATACTCGACAACTCTGAAGATCGCATGCCGGTTAGCACCCCTATGAGATAGAAGCACGCGTTTCGGATGGACAGCATTTCCGAACCATGGAACGCAGATCGCTCGCCACGATCACGTTGATCCAGCAGAATCTCAGCCCGTTCCAGAATNCCTTCGGCATGCTGAAATAATGCCGTGGCAATCTCTTCAGGGATCAGGGGNGTTACAGCAGCCTTACGGGGTTCCTTGAGCTTGCCAGATACTTCATGGGCACTAGACTCTGGCCAAGGATGTATCTGTAACCCATCTTCGTGTTGTTCGCGGAAGTTGTAGAGCAACTCCAATATCGAAAATTGCTGCACCAGTGTTTTCGACGACAGGCCCGCAGTTTTCCGATTGTGAACGTAATTTGCGATGTGCAGCGGCTGTACTTCAGCCAGTGACGGAAGCCCAAGGTTGGCAACAAAGCGGCAGAAAACGCGAAGACCTGCCAAGGTCTGCCTTAACTGCCCCATGCCTGGTGCGGCCCAACCGCTACGTCCTACCTTCCAGTAGTAATACAAAACGTTCTGACAGGCTTCCCGGTAGGTTTCNGGAATCCCCGACCAGTCCAACTGCTTCTGGCTTTCCGGTGTATTGGGTGTGGTTACAAGNGGCCACATATCCCACACCTCGTCTCCGACGCGAGAGAGGATTACGGTGTTGCCAGCATCATCCAGAACGGCACTGACCACCACTCCATTGCGTTCTTGGTCTGATAATCCAAATAAGCTCGTGGGCTGTCCCGCTAGGAGTTCATAGGCCTTGCCGGTTCTGGCTTTTACATATTCTTGTTTCCGTGTCGGCCCTGGCTGGTTAAGGCTATGAGCATTGGCCTTGGCGATACGCCGCGTGTTCTTAGCCATGAACCACCTCCGGACTACTGAGGGTATAGGCCGCCCAGAATTTTAGAGGTTCGACACGGGCACGTTCTTTGGCTGCTGCAATCAACGCGGCATCAAATTTGTCTGCTGTGAATCGATCAATAAGGTTCATGGTGTGCCGAAACTCATCACGCCAATCGCTTGATCGAGCATGGTTCATTTCACGCTCAAGGAACCAGTAAAAACTGAAGAGCCTGTGCAGATCCTCTGGCGAACCGACTATTGCATAACTGGTACAAGCAAAGCATGAGAAAAANTCGTCGCACGGCCTCCCGTTTTTGGGCGCCTTGTCTCCGTTGTAAGGGTCTCTGCAGCGCCCTGTGGGCGACTTGCCAGGCAGGATGGGAACTACCTTTTGCTCGGTTGAGATTGACCGATAAATGTCTGGTAACGCCTCTCCTACAAAGGTTGCGTTTTCACGCATCTGCTGGGTGCAGGCGAGATAGTGGGAGTCGGCCACTTTGGGGTCGTGCCCCATCAAGGCAGCTGTGGCTATCAAGTCGCCTCCAGATAGAGCCCAGTAGCGTTGCTCAACGGTCTTTCTCAATCGAGAAAGGTTTAATGTCAGAGGCTCACCGTTGTCACTGCGCAAATTGTGTCTGGAGATCAGATCTGCGATGCCATAGGTCAAAGTGTTGTTCGTAAGCGCGNNCACCTGGCCTGCATTGGCAGATCGTTCGGCGCGATATAGCCATAGACGGTCAGCATGTTGAGGTTGNGCATCCTCAACCAAAGAGTCTGAGAGTTGAATTGCTTTCCGAATGAGTGCCACACCATCCATCGGCACCGACAACGTATCAGAGTCCTCTCGCGAGAAGCGCAGGCTGGTAAGTTTTGTGGCGTTACCCCTCCGCTTGAAAAGCGATAGAAGCATCATGTTCGGCATGAAGGGGTGGGGACGTAGGCAATCTCGTGCTGCTTCCATCAATGGTGTTGGGTTAGCACCTGTACGAATGGCTACCGCAAGTAGATAGACAACCATTGCAGCGCTATCCGGCCCTGAGAATGTGCCCCGGTGAATTGCCACGATGTCATCGCGCAAGGCTGCGGAGAGTCGTTGGCGTTCGCCTGGTGACAGAGAGCTGGCGCCGTTGACACGACTATTGCTCCCCGGGAANGGATTTGCAGGAAAGAGATTTTCTTGGGCTGGAATTACCCCGCGCCGAACCAATGAGGTTAGAACAGCTTTGGTGCGGTCATAGCGGCCCTTCTGAGTGCTGTAGGCACAATCTTGATCCTTGAGCCAAAGGATGAATTGGTTGATATGCCGTAGTTCAATGTTTTGTGGTTCGACATGCCCGCCTGCTACGGTAAGGAACTCAAAGAAATAGCGTAATCCGCCGTTCCAATGGCTTGCGATCGTCGCACCAGTGATCTCCTTGCTTTCACGATATGCATTCAACTGGGCCGCACAGGCNCATACCCANGAGTCAATGCCTTGGCCGAGCCATCCATTGAGGTTGCTGGTGCGCAGATTGGAAGGATTCTCCCCAACATGAATAATTGGCTGAGCGGTTCCATCCAGGAGTGGCGGACTGTTCGCGACCTTAATTGGGGCAGGNGCAGAAAAGATTTTCTTGTTCCTCATGCTGCAGCAGCCTCTCTGGGTTGCGAAAACAGCATGTCGATCTCATCCTCGTGAGCAAGAACAAGATGCCCTTCAAGTGAATTGACGAGATGAAGGTAAATTACCGTTGAAGAGACGTCGCTGTGGCCCAAGCGATCGCGTACATATAGCAATGGTTCGCCTTGGAAGGTAGTGCTCTTGCGAAGGCTCCAGAGTAGATAAGTTGCATAGCTGTGGCGAAGCATGTGTGCTGTGACCGGGAAGCCGACACGCCTAGATAAACCACGGAAAATAGCGGTGATTGCATCCTTGGTGTAAGGAACTCCTGCCTCTGTCAAAAACAGAGGTGAATATTCTTCGCCCTTGGTATTTGCGTTTGCTCGGCGCTGCCGCAAGCGGAANGAGTAGGACCACAGTTTCTCCATCAGGTCGTAGGGCATGTCAATTTCGCGTGGCTTGCTGTTCTTGATTCCCATGTTCTTGGGATCTAGATAAACGCGAATTTTGTAGTTCGGCAAAAGATCTGCTCGGCGGGATGGGTCAAACACATACGCATCCGGAAATGAGCGGCATTCAATCTGTCGCATGCCCGTACGAACCATCAGCTCGAACATGAGCTGGTGAGTCGAATTGGCAAGGGCAATATGGCAAGTGCTAATCTGATCCTTAGTTAANAAGCGAACGATCCTAGCCTTCTCCTTCAACATGATTTCAGGAGTGACAACCTTGCCACCTGAGGTGCTGACATGCTCGAGGAAACCGGGCTCCCGCTTGGTTTGTACGGTAATGCGGTCGAATGGGATGCGATCAATGTGCCCCTTTCGGACGGCCCATTCATAAAACCGAACAACAATCCGCAGGCGCGGGTTGATTGTGCCTGTATCCAGACCTAGAGTGCCGAGCGACCAATCTCTCCATGCCTCGATAGCCCCTGGCAATCCCGGTGCGGCCGGTTGCCTCCAGTCGTAGCCATTGGTAAGCGCAAAAGCGAAGAAGTCATAGATGGCGCGACCGTAGTTCTCCCAGGTTTTTCGNCTGGAAATCCGACCTGATTTACCGAGTAGATCCCAGAGCCATGTCTGAGCCGGTTGAATGGCATCACCGTCATCGTTGATAAGAAGTGGAAAGCCTTCGTAGATGCGGCCTGCAACCACGAGGTTCTTGTCGGCCAAAATGAACCTCATAACGACCCCTAAGCCGATCCACGGCCTTTTTGAAGTCGATTTGATACAAGTGCATCACAAGATCAATTGCGCCCCTCCGCCGCGTTTTTGGCGTGTGTCGTAGAACTTGGGGCCGGTCAACAGCAACTCGAAATTCCGCCCTTGTGCGGTGACATGCCAACGGGTCGTAGGCTCTCCGGAAATAGGAACGAATGAAGGATCTGCTTTGGCGTAGTCGACAAGGCGCGGCAGGATAGCCGCAGCATCTATGCCGCGTAACTGCTCCAACTCTGTCTTGTTTACTTTGGCCAACTCTGACTCTCCAAATTTCAGTGGTGGGGAAGGCGGCGCTACGCGCCGCGGCTACTCGTCTTTTACAAAGACTTTGCTACTCAACCCCAAACCCTTCCGGTACTCAACCAGCTTACGGTATTGATTGATATTGTTTTGTAAATATTTCAGCGCCGCTCATCATGTCTCCTCGCTTCTTTTATGGGTCGTTGCCTGAAAAATTGAATCCGGGTGCCGCTACAACTGCTTTTCCTCTTTCAACCACTTGCTGACTGGCTCGGGGTGGTAATTCGTCATTTGCCTGAGCAGGCCTTCGATGTCGGTGTCGGCCAGCGCCATGGCGCGGTTCTGTGCACGCAGGAAGCCGTCGCTGACGGCGCGCTCGAACATGGCCAGCAGCGGGTCGTAGAAACCATTGACGTTGAGCAGGCCCATCGGTTTCACGTGGAACCCGAGCTGGCCCCAGGTCAGGATTTCGCAGAATTCCTCGAAGGTGCCGAAGCCGCCGGGCAGGGCGACGAAGCCGTCGGACAGTTCGGCCATGCGCGCCTTGCGTGTGTGCATCGAATCGACGACTTCGATGCGCGTCAGCGTCCGGTGGTCGACGGCGCGGCCGGCGACTTCCTTGCCCATCAAGGCTTCCGGAATGATGCCGATGACCGTGCCNCCGGCTTCCAGGCAGGCGTCGGCCACCGCGCCCATGAGGCCGATGTTGCCGGCGCCATAGACCAGTTCGATGCCGCGCGCNGCGAGCAGGCGTCCCAGTTTTTCCGCTTCGGCGCGGTAGAGCGGGTTGCTGCCGGCGTTCGAGCCGCAGAAGACGCAGAGCCGTTTCATCGCCACCTCAGAATCCGCCACTCGCCAGCCATCGCTCGATCTGCGGCAGGCGGTCGGCACCGAAGAAAGGCTCGCCATCGACGACGACGTAGGGCGCGCCGAAAACGCCCAGGGCGAGCGCGGCGTCGACTTCCTGTTTCAGTCTTTCCTTCATTTCCGGACTTTGCAGCGCGGTTTCGAGTCGGTTGCGGTCGACNCCGATTTTTGCCCCGATTTCAAGGACGGTTTCGGGCGCGGAAACATCCAGGCCTTCGACGTAAAGCGCGCGAAAAACGGCATGGGCGAACCGTCGCGCCAGCGCGCAATCCTGGCCGTGCAGCCAGTAATAGGCGCGGGCGGCGCTTTGCGTGGCGAGCGGGAACTTTTCCGGGTGGCGGTAGGGAATGCCCATGAAACGCGCCGAACGGGCGAAGTCGCGCAGTGAATAGGCGGCCTTCGGGGCATTCTGCAACGTCAGCGGGGCGCTGCCGGTGGCCTTGAAGACGATGCCGAGCAGGATCGGGTGCCAGCGCACCTGGCGCCCGAAGCGGGCGGCGAGGTCGTCGATCTTTTCGCTCAGCAGATAGCTGTAGGGGCTGGAAAAATCGAAGTAGAAATCGAGCGGGCTAGAGGACTCGGACATGGGAAATCTCCTTGTCTATGGGTTCCTGGCGGTGGGCGCGGTCACCGGCCGTGCCGCGCTCCGCAACGTGGGTGGTCAGCCAGACACCGACGATGACCAGCAGTCCGCCGGCCAGTACCGGCAAGCCGAGCCGTTCGTCGAGCAGGGCGGCAGCCTGCAGCACGGCGAAGACCGGCACCAGGTTGACGTACACCGAGGATTTGGCGGCGCCGATGCGACGGACGCCATCGGCGAACCAGGTAAAGGCCAGCGCCGTGCCGCCGATCGCGAGAAAAAGCACGCTGGCCCAGACGCGCCATGACCATGCCGCAAGGTCGATGCCCCCAAGCATCAGCGCGGCCAGCCCGATCATGCCGGCGCCCAGCAGGCTGGCCCAGAGCGTTGCCGCCAGCGGGGTCAGCGTTTTGGTCGCCTTGCGACCGATGAAGGTATAGGCGCTCCAGCACAGCGCACAACCGAGGATCAGCCATTCGCCGATACCGACTTCGCCACGCAGCAACGCGAGCGGATTGCCGTTGCCGATCACTGTCAGGCAACCCAATGTCGCAATGGCGACGCCGCCGAGTTTGAGCGCGTTCATCCGCTCCTGTCCGGAAAGCCAGGCGCCCAGCGCGACGAGCACCGGGGTGAGGGCGACGACCAAGGCACCGCGGCCGGCAGTGACATGCTTCAGACCGTAAAAGAAGCAGAGCGCATAGACGAAGATGCCGGTCAGTGCCAGCCCGGTGACGGCGCCCCATTCGGCGCCTGAATGCGGACGCGGGATACGGCGTTCCGTGGCGAGTGCGAAGCCGGCCAGGGCCAGTCCGGCGATCAGGAAGCGAATGGCGGGGGCGGCCAGCGGCGCGGCCAGCTCCTGTGCCACCACGCGCCCGGCGATCCAGGTACCGCCCCACATGAACATGGCGGCGACCAGTTTGGCGTGGGTGAGCGAAGCGGACTGATTCGGCAATTATCGACTTCCCGATACGGACGCCTGCGTGCCGGGCTGTGCAGGGAAGTGGGGCGGCTCATGCGAAATATCCTGGCGACGCCTGTCAGGCGCCCAGCGCCTTCAGTGCGGCGTCGTAGCGCACGGACAGGTCGCCCGGGCAGTCGATGGTGATGCCGAGATCGTGCATCAGGCCATCCTTGAGGCCATAGATCCAGCCGTGGACGGTGAGTTTCTGCCCCCGCTGCCAGGCATCCTGGACGACGGTCGTCTGGGCTACGTTGACCACCTGCTCGAGCACGTTGAGTTCGC
Organism: Dechloromonas sp.; assembly: GCA_013363835.1. Classification (GTDB taxonomy): domain Bacteria; phylum Pseudomonadota; class Gammaproteobacteria; order Burkholderiales; family Rhodocyclaceae; genus Azonexus. The sequence continues at coordinate 2,815,785 of CP054864.1, read as the reverse complement.
ACAGGCGGGCATGGCGATCTTCGGCGGGGAGGGCGTCGACNGAGGCCTGATGCTTTTGGTGCACATCCTGGACGTGGCGCAGCCAGAGATCGACGAGGCCGACCCGTTTCTTTTCCAGCGCGGCACCCACGCCACCGCAGCCATAGTGGCCGACGACCATGATGTGTTTGACGCCGAGCGCTTCGACGGCGAACTGGATGACCGACAGGCAGTTGAGGTCGGTATGTACGACGACGTTGGCGACGTTGCGATGGACGAAGACCTCGCCGGGCAGCAGGCCGACGATTTCATTGGCCGGTACGCGCGAGTCGGAACAGCCGATCCACAGCAATTCCGGGGTCTGGATCTTGGCCAGCTTGTTAAAGTATTCCGGATCGACTTCCCGCATCTTGCGCGCCCAGGCGCGATTGAAATCGAACAGGTGCGACAGGTTTTCGCTGCGGATTTCTTCTTCCGACCAGTTTTCGAGATCGAGGGCGAGGAACATCGTGCCTTCGACCGGCGTCTTGTAGTAGGCAGGCGCTTCGGTAAATCCCAGCTCGCGGTAGAGTTTGACCGCCATGCGCATGCTTGGCAGCGTGTCGAGCATCAGTTTCTTGTAGCCGATCTCCTTGGCGACCTTGATGGCAGCCATCGCCAGCGCGGCGCCCNNACCGTGGCCGCGCGCCTCCGGAGCGACGTAAAGGCGCTTCATCTCACTGNNGCCTTCGCTGTCGGGCAGCGGACGCACACCGACGCAGCCGGCCGGCTGGCCATCGATCTCGGCAAAGAACAGCCGGCCTTGCGGCGCCGAATAGGCGCCGGGCAGCGAAGCCATTTCCTGGTCGAAATTCTGGTACGACAGATCGACGCCCAGCCAGGCCGCGTAGTTGCGGAAATACTGGCGAACCTGCTCCAGGGCTTCGGTATCGTCGACGGTGAGGGTGCGTAGGGTGATGGTCATGCTGATTTACTCCTGTTGCGGTTCCCCTGTCCGGGAGCCGGCAGGAGCGTGTTATATGGAAGCCACGATACGTCCGCGACTTATGCCAATTCTACCGTTGCCGCGCTGCATCATCTCAGCGCGTCTCCGCCATCAGCTCGCGGCCGATCAGCATGCGGCGGATTTCGCTGGTGCCGGCGCCGATCTCGTAAAGCTTGGCATCGCGCCACAGGCGGCCGGTCGGATACTCGTTGGTGTAACCGACGCCGCCCAGCGTCTGGATCGCCTCGCCGGCCATCCAGGTGGCCTTTTCCGCGGAATAAAGAATGGCGTAAGCGGCGTCCTTGCGCAGCGTGCGTGAGTGATCGCTGCTGTCGCAGGCGCGGCCGACGGCATAGACGTAGGCGCGGGTGGCCTGCCAGGTCGAGTACATGTCGGCGACCTTGCCCTGCATGAGCTGGAAATCGCCAATCGGCTGGCCGAACTGTTTGCGCTCGTGCAGGTAGGGCACCACCACATCCATGCAGGCGGCCATGATGCCGAGCGGGCCGCCGCAGAGCACGGCGCGCTCGTAATCGAGGCCGGACATCAATACCTTGGTGCCGTTGCCGACGCCGCCCAGCACGTTTTCTTCCGGCACTTCGCAATCGTCGAAGAACAGTGGGAAGGTGTTCGAGCCGCGCATGCCCAGCTTGTCGAGGTGGGTGCCGTGGGTGAAGCCCTTGAAGCCCTTTTCGACGATGAAGGCGGTCATGCCCTTGGCGCCGGCGTCCATGTCGGTCTTGGCGTAAACCACCAGGGTGTCGGCATCGCCGCCGTTGGTGATCCACATTTTCGAGCCGTTGAGCACGTAACGGTCGCCTTTCTTCTCGGCCTTCAGTTTCATCGAGACGACGTCGGAACCGGCGTTCGGCTCGGACATCGCCAGCGCGCCGACGTGTTCGCCGGAAATCAGCTTGGGCAGGTATTTCTGCCTTTGCGCTTCGGTGCCGTTGCGGCGGATCTGGTTCACGCACAGATTGGAGTGGGCGCCGTAGGAAAGGCCGACGGAGGCCGAGGCGCGCGAGATTTCCTCCAGTGCGACGATGTGGGCGAGGTAACCCAAGTTGGTGCCACCGTACTCCTCGTAAGCGGTCATGCCGAGCAGCCCCATGTCGCCGAATTTNTTCCAGAGGTCGGCGGGGAATTCGTTGACGCGGTCGATCTCGGCCGCGCGNGGNGCGATCTCGGCGTCGGCGAAGGCCTTCACCGCGTCGCGCAGCAGGTTGATGTCTTCGCCGAGGCCGAAGTCGAGGCTGGGAATGTTCATGGGCTTGTCTCCAATTAGTGGTTTTGGGCTGTTTTTCGGGTTGACCGTGACTGGCCGCTTTCGGCTTCTCGCTACGGGCCACCGTCATGATGGTCTGCTGCATCAGGGCGCACAGTGTTTCCTTGCCATCCTTGACGGCAAAAACCTCGGCCTGGGTGACGATCAGCGTTCGGCCGGGGCGCACGACCTTGCCGCGGGCAATCAGTTTGTCGCCATCGGCCGGCGCGACCAGATTCAACTTGTACTCGACCGTCAGTACCGAGACATCGGCGGCGACCAGCGTCATCGCCGCGTAGCCGGCGGCCGAATCGGCAATCATGCCGACGACCCCGCCATGCACGAAACCGTGCTGCTGTTCGATGCCTTCCCAGTGGGGGACGTGGATTTCGGTGCAGCCGGGCTCGACGACCGGTAGCGCCGCGCGTATCAACGCCATCGCGTGCTGTTTGGCGAAGCTGACGCGAACGCGACTTGCGAATTCGGGATCGTGGGTTTGCAGGCGCATGCAGGGTTAATTCGGAGGTGGCTGGGCAAGGAGGATTGTATTGACGTTTACGTTAACGTCAACTAGCGGGCGAATATTTTTACGCTTCGTTGCGGCGAGCCAGTTCCTGCTGGCAGAGCTGCTCGAACTGGGAAATCTCGGCCAGCATCGCTTCGATGTCTTCGCGTTGCTGTTCCAGCGCTTCGCGCCGTCTGGACATGACGCGCAGGCATTCCAGCAACTGGGGCGTTTCGTCCTCGGTCGACTCGTACATGCCGATCAGGTCCTGATGTCGGCCAGGCTCAATCCGAGTCGCTTGCCGCGCAGGGCCATTTTCAGGCGGGCGCGGTCGCGGCGGGTGAATATCCGCTTGCTGCCTTCGCGCTGCGGCGAAAGGATGCCTTGATCCTCCCAGAAGCGGATGGTGCGCGGGGTGATGCCGAACTCGCGCGCAAGGTCGGAGATGGCGAAAATGGTGGCCGGCTGATTCACGGTGGGATCCTCTATCGATTCGGGCAAGTAAATCAGAAGAAAGGGTTTTTCAATCCGCTACCGTATGGTAACTTGCTGCTCCCGCCCTCGAGATTCGCTCATGTCACTGCATTATCCGCATCCCCAGGCGCCGGCCGTCGGCGAAAGGATAGAAGTCGCGCCCGGCCTCTTCTGGCTGCGCATGCCTNTGCCCTTCCAGCTCGATCACATAAATCTCTGGCTGCTGCGCGATGGCGACGGCTGGGCGATCGTCGATACCGGCTTCCCCGCCGATGCGGTGCGCGAAGCCTGGCTGGCGATCCTGCGCGGGCTGGATGGCCCGGTCACGCGCCTGATCGTCACCCACTTCCATCCCGATCACCTCGGTCTGGCCGCCTGGCTGATGGAGCAGACCGGGGCGCCGTTGTGGATGACCAGCGGCGAGTTCCTGACCGCGCATGCCGTGTGGAACGAGGTGNGGNGGCACGGGGCGCGCTACATGGTCGAGCAGTTCCGGCAGCATGGCCTGGACGCCGAGCGCCTGGCCAAGTTCGCGCAGCGCGGTTCCGGCTATCGCAAGGCGGTGCCGGCGCTTCCCGAGTTCTACCATCGCCTCAAGGCGGGCGATGCACTTGCGGTCGACGGCCGAAAATGGCAAATAATCATCGGCCATGGACATGCGCCGGAGCATATGGCGCTTTACTGCGCCGAACTCGGCGTGTTAATTTCGGGCGACATGCTTTTGCCCAGAATTTCCACGAACGTCAGTGTTNTTGCAGCAACTNCGGATGCCGATGCCTTGGGCTGGTTTCTGGATTCGCTGGGCGAACTGGCTACCGGAATGCCTGAGGGAACGCTGGTCCTGCCCTCGCACGGGCTGCCGTTTACGNGAGTCGCCGCGCGGGTGCAGGCTTTGTGGGCGCACCACGAAGAACGGCTGCAGGTATTGGAAGAAGCATGTGAAGATGCGCCGAAGAGCGCAGCCGAGTTGCTCGAAACCTTGTTTCAACGGCCGCTCGATACGCATCAAACCATGTTTGCCATGGGCGAGGCGATCGCCCACCTGAACCACCTTCAACAAACCGGCAGGTTGTCACGCAGTATCGACGCCGACGGTGTAATTCGATTCATGCGGCACCAATACCAACCAGCCGCATACTGACAGAGGGAGTTTGAGTATGTCGCAGCAAACCGAAGACAAGGCAGGCAACCTGCCGAACCCGGCCGAGATGGCCAAGACCTATGCCGAAGTCGCCCAGCGCGCTTCCCGCCTGATTACCCAGTTCATGGAGAAGAAGGCCAAGGAGGGTGTCGAGGCGCCATCCGACGAACTTGGTGTCGCCAAGGCCTTCATGGATCTCTCGTCGCGCCTGCTGGCCAATCCCTACAAGATGGCCCAGACGCAGATGAACATGATGTGGGACTACTTCTCGCTGTGGCAGAACACCTCGATGAAGATGCTGGGCATGCCGGTGCAGGCCNCGATCGCCACCNCCAAGAAAGGCGACAACCGTTTCAAGGACGAAGAGTGGGAGCAGCATTTCCTGTTCGACTTCGTCAAGCAGTCCTACCTGATCACCGCCCGCCATCTGCATGACACCGTCGCCGGGACCGAAGGCCTCGACGAAGCGACCCAGCAGAAGGTCAACTTCTTCACCCGCCAGTACATCGACGCGCTGTCGCCGTCCAACTTCGCGATGACCAATCCCGAAGTCTTCCGCGAGACGGTCAAGAGCCACGGCCAGAACCTGATCAAGNGCCTCAACAACCTGCTGCACGACGTCGAGGCCGGCGACGGCCAGTTGCGTATCCGCATGACCGACACCTCGGCCTTCGAGATGGGCAAGAACGTCGCCACTACGCCGGGCAAGGTGATCTTCCAGAACGAACTGTTCCAGCTGATCCAGTACAACCCGACCACCGAGCAGCAGAACAAGAAGCCCTTCCTGATCATCCCGCCGTGGATCAACAAGTACTACATCCTCGACCTGCGCGAGAAGAACTCGATGGTCAAGTGGGCGACCGACCAGGGCCACACCACCTTCATCATGTCGTGGATCAACCCCGACGAAAAACTGGCCAAGAAATCCTTCGAGAACTACCTGCTCGAAGGCTCGATGGAAGCCATCAACCAGGTCTGTGCCCATACCGGCGAAGACAGCGTCAACCTCGCCGGCTACTGCCTGGGCGGCACGCTGACCATGACCACGCTGGCCTACATGGCGGCCAAGAAGGACAAGCGCGCCAATTCCGGCACTTTCTTCACGACCATGCTCGATTTCTCCGACCCGGGCGAACTGGGCGTCTTCCTCGATGAAGGTGCCGTTTCGGGCCTCGAGAAGAAGATGGCCGAGCGCGGCTTCCTGGAAGGTTCGGAGATGGCCGGCACCTTCAACATGCTGCGCGCCAATGACCTGATCTGGTCCTTCGTAGTCAACAACTACCTGATGGGCAAGGATCCCTTCNCCTTCGACCTGCTCTACTGGAACTCCGATTCCACCCGCATGCCGGCCGCGATGCACAGCTACTACCTGCGCAACATGTATCTGGGCAACAAGCTCAAGGATCCGGGCGGCCTCGAACTGGGCGGCGTCAAGATCGACATCAGCAAGGTCAAGACCCCGTGCTACTTCATCTCGACGGTCGAAGACCACATCGCGCCGTGGAAGAGCACCTACATGGGCGCGCGCCTGCCGTCCGGCAAGACCAAGTTCGTCCTCGGCGGCTCCGGTCACATCGCCGGTATCGTCAACCCGCCGGTCGCCAACAAATACGGCTTCTGGACCAACGACGCAACCGACGGCAACCTGCCGGAAAGCCCGGAAGACTTCCTGGCAGGCGCCACGCAGAATGCCGGTTCGTGGTGGACGCACTGGAACCAGTGGCTGGCCGACCTGCCTGGCGGCAGCGCCAAGGTCAAGGCGCGCAAGCCGGAAGACGGCGCGCTCAAGGTCATCGAGGACGCACCGGGCAGCTATGTCAAGTTCCGTCTGGATGCCCAGAAAAAGGGCTGATCGGGCACCAAGGGTCTGAATCGACCGAAACGGGAGGCTGCGGCCTCCCGTTTTTCGTGAACTTGGCGAACCTGGTCTCTGTCAAACGGACATAGCGAAAAGGAGGTGTGCCATGTTGATGAGTGACTGCCCCGTCGTATCCGTCCACATTCCTCCCATCCTGCGCCCCTTTGCCGAAGGCCGCGACGAAATCATGGCCAGCGGCGAAACCGTCGGCGAGGTGCTGGAAGCGGTCGGCCACGCGTACCCGGCCCTGGGCGAATCGCTGCTGTGCGCCGACGGCAGTCTGGCCGACGGCCTTGCCGTCTATTTCGGCGGTGCCGTGTTGCACGGCCGTGAAAGCCTCATGTTGCCGGTCGAGCAGGAAGAGGTGCTGAGCATTGTCGCCGTTGCCAACCCGAGTTGTCCGACCGGCTTGATCCATGCGGCGGCGGCCGGCCGTGCCGCAACGGGGAGCGAAGACGAGGCCGTGATCTCCGTCGGCAACTGAAAATTGCCCGGTTTTGCGGTCGACCGCAGCAGAAGATGATATTTCCGCGCGTCGCCCGGTGGTGCGCGGGTCAGCGCGATGGCAGCGGCAGGCGCGGCAGCTTCGGCCACTCGACCGCGTCCAGCATGTTCTTGACGATCAGTCCCAGTTCGGTATCGCCGGTGATTTCCAGTTCGCGGTTGAAGAACAGCGTATCCGGGTCTTCTTGGCGCGCCAGAAGTTGCAGGTAGGCCGAAAGATTTGCGGCGAAGGCCAGATCGGGTTCTCGCGCGACGCTGAAGAGCGGGCGGAATAGGCCGCCGCGATAGGTGAAATGCGCCGTGCCGCCGGTATCGCGCACCTGCACGCGGAAGATTTTGTCTTCCAGCGCCGCCAGCTCGCTTTCCGGCAGCAATTTCATTTTCAGCGCGGCATTGAGCCCGGTGACGAGGACGAGTCCGTGCGGCCACTGCGGCAGTTTTTCGCCGAGGGCGGCGACAAAGCCGGGCAGGCGGAATTTGGGNATGGTGAAGTCGCTCATGCGGTCGCTCCCAGATGGGCAAGGGCTTGCGTGTGATGTTGATGAATGCCGGCATCGCCGAACCAGTAGCCGTCGACCTGGCCGCTGGCGTTCCATGCGCTGCCATCGACATCGACCGCCTCGCCGCGCCGGGCGGCGTCGAAGGCGGCGATGATTTCAGCGATATGGGCCTTCTGCGGGCTGACGCGAATGATGTCGATGCCCAGCTGGCGCAGCGTCGGGATTTCGTGCAGCAGGTTGTAGCTCTGGGCAGACATCGTCTGGATGCCGTTGATGCAGAGAAAGTCCTGGCCCTCGCGGGTTTTCAGCGTCAGGCCTTCGGGGTGATCGAGGCACTTGAACTGGCAGTCGTCCTTGTTCAGGTCGTAATGGCGGGCGGTGAAACAGCGCGCCGAGAAGGCCAGCGGCAGCTTGCCATAGACGAAGACCTCGTTTTCGACGCCGGCCGGGCGGCTGGCGTGCAGGGTTTCGACCAGCGTGCGCGTCGCTTCCAGCGGCGGCACCCAGCGCTTCATGCCGTAGCGCGCGTAGGTGGCCAGCGTTGCCTCGTTGTAGATGTTGAGGTGCGGGCCGGCGACGAATTCCTTGCCCTGGGCGAGGTTGACCGCACCAAGGTCGTTGGCTTCGACCTTGCACCCGGCTTCGTCGATCAGGCGGCGCAGTGCCTTCCGAGATCGAGCNGATTCGAGCAAGGCCTGGGCGGAGACGACGACTTCCTTGCCGGCGTCGCTCAGGTCGCGGGCCAGGCCGATCCAGTCTGCGGTGCGCAATTGCTGACGGCGCGAGCAGACGACTTCGCCGACGTAGATGATGTCGAGCGCCGGGTTCTGCGCCATTTCGGCGTAGAACTCCATGACTTCGGCCTTGGGCCAGAAGTAGAGCAGGGGNCCGAGCGAGAGCTTCATGCTTACCTCCATGGCCGGTTATAGGCGCCGAGCGTCGCCTGGCTGCCTTCGGAAACCTTGGCCAGTTCGGCCTGCCACGCCGGTTTCACGTGGAACCGCTCGCTGCCGTCGCGCAATGAATCGAGCGCCGCGCGCAGGCTGCGGGTGACTTGCGCGACGTAGGTCGGGCTGCGCTGGCGGCCCTCGACCTTGATCGCGCGGACGCCGATCTTGATTATTTCCGGCAGGATCGGGAGCACGTTGAGGCTGGTCGGCTCCTCCAGTGCGTAATAGGTCTCGCCCTGAACGTCGAAGCGGCCCTTGCACAGTGTCGGGTAGCCGGCCGGCTCGTCGTCGCCGAAGCGGTCGATCAGGATGCCGTTGAGGCGGGTTTCCATGGCGCCGGGCTGCTTGTCCCACTTGACGTACTTGGCCGGCGAGCAGGCNCCGACGGTGTTCGGCGATTCGCCGCAGGCGTAGGAAGAAAGCCAGCAACGGCCTTCGTTCATCACGCACAGGCTGCCGAAGCCGAAGACTTCGATTTCGACCGTGGTGTTCTTGATCACATGCTCGACTTGCGCCAGCGTCAGCACGCGCGGCAGCACGGCGCGGCGGATGCCGAATTCGCGCTGGCAGAAATTGATCGCCTCGTAGCTGGTCGCCGAACCCTGAACCGAGAGATGCAGGCGCTGCTGCGGGTGGCGGTTGCGGGCGTAGTCCAGCAGGCCGATGTCGGCCAGGATGATCGCATCGACGCCCTGGTCGACGGCGCCATCGACGGCCTTTTGCCAGTCGGCGACGCGCCCGGCCTGGGCGAAGGTGTTGATCGCCATCAGCACCTCACTGCCCTTGGCGTGGGCGTAGCAGATGCCTTCGGCCATGGTCCTGGCGTCGAAGTTGAGGCCGGCGAAATTGCGCGCGTTGGTGTCGTTCTTGTAGCCGAGATAGACGGCGTCGGCGCCGTTGTCGACGGCGGCCTTGAGGGCCGGCAGGCTGCCGGCCGGGCAAACGAGATCGGGCAGGGAGGGCATGGGACGAACCGGAAAGTCGAGCGAGGCAGTATAGCCAGCCAACCACGGCGGCCATTGATGCCGGTCAAAGGAGGGCCAGATTGCGCAACGGATCAGCGCAGGACGACGGTCGGCTTGTAGCCCAGCGCCAGACGAATCCGCTCGGCGACGCGATCGGCGTCGGCGCGCGAAGAGTAGGGGCCGAGTTGCAGGCGATGGATGCTGCCACCCGGCTGAATGCGCATCGGCTCGGTCAGCCAGTCGAGTTCGCGGGTCAGGTGGTTCTTGAGGGTCTCGGCGTTTTCGGCGCTGCTGAAGGCGCCGAGTTGCAGATAGACGCCCTTCGCAATGGCATTCTCGCCACCCATGCCGGCCATTGCCGCCGTTTGCACCGGGCGTTCCTCGAGCGCCATGCGCTGGGCAAGCAATTCGATTTCGTCGCGCTCCGCCGGTCTGGCGCGCACCACCGGCGGTGGCCGTGACGCGGCATGCGCGTAGGCAGTGGTCGCCGATTCGCCGGGAATGATCGCCTCGACTTCCACCATGCCGCTGCCACCGTTGATCAGTCCCAGCTTGTAGGCGGCGGTGTAGGAAAGATCGATGACGCGATCGGCGTGGAAGGGGCCACGGTCGGTGATGCGGACGATCACCGTCTTGCCGCTCTGCACGCCGGTGACGCGTACGTAGGATGGCAGCGCGAGGGTGGGGTGAGCGGCGGTCATCGCGAACATGTCGTAGGGTTCGCCGATCGAGGTCTTCTGGCCGTGGAACTTCTTGCCGTACCAACTGGCGATGCCGCGCACCTTGTAAGGCTTGACGGCGGTGTTGGGCACATATTCCTTGCCGAGCACCACGTAGGGTCTGGTGGCCGGCTTGTGCAGCGGTTCCCATTTCGGCTCGGCATCGGGAACATCGTCGAGACCGTCAGGGATGTCGTCGCCCGGGCCGTCGTCCTTGTAGAAACCGCCGCCTTTNTTCAGCACGGCGGTCGGTTTCCTGGTCGGCGTTTTGGAAATGGCCCCTTTGNNACCGTCGACCGCAGCATCCTGCCGCGGTGCGCTGCCGCAGGCTGCGAGCAGCAGGGCGGCGAGGGCGCAGGCGGCGAGGCGCAGGCTCATTTTTCACCAGCATCCTGTGGGTCTGGATCGACATCAGGATACCGATGCCGATGAACAGCGTGACCAGCGCCGTGCCGCCGTAGCTCATGAAGGGCAGCGGCACGCCGACGACCGGCAGGATGCCGCTGACCATGCCCATGTTGATGAAGGCGTAGGTGAAGAAGCCGAGCGTGATGGCGCCGGCCAGCAGGCGCGTGAATTTGGTCGGGGCGGCGGCGGCGATCATCATGCCGCGCCCGATCAGCAAGTGTAGAGAAAGACCAGCAGGCCGTTGCCGAGCAGGCCCATTCCTCGGAATAGACGGCGAAAATGAAATCGGTATGCTTTTCAGGAATGAACTCGAGGTGGGTCTGGGTGCCGTGCAGGTAGCCCTTGCCAAACGAGCCGCCGGACCCGATGGCGATGGTCGCCTGGATGATGTGATAGCCGGCACCGAGCGGATCGGTGGTGGGGTCGATCAGGGTCAGGATGCGCTTTCTGGTAGTCGTGCATCATCCCCAGAGCAGCGGCGCAGCGGCGGCGCCGGCGGCGATCAGGCCGATGATGACCTTCCATGGCAGGCCGGCCAGGAAGATCACGAAAGCCGGCGCCGCCGACCAGCAGCGCGGTTCCGAGGTCGGGCTGCTTGGCGATCAACGCGAAAGGAATCAGCAGGAGAACCGCCGCCACGACGAAATGGCGGGCGCGCAGCGTCGCTTCGTATTTGTGGAAGTACCAGGCGAGCATCAGCGGCATCGCGATCTTCATGATTTCCGACGGCTGGATGCGGGTGAAGCCGAGCGACAGCCAGCGCCTGGCCCCGTTGACCTTGATCCCGAACAGGAAGACGGCGATCAGCAGCAGCAGGCCAAGGAGGTAGAGGGAATGGCGAAGCCCATCAGCTTTGCGGCGGCAGGCGGGCGACGAACCACATGACGACCAGTGCGATGCCCATGTTGGCCGCCTGCGACATCATGCGATGCGTGCTGTCGTAGGTCGCCGAATACACGGTGGCCAGGCCGACCCCATGATCGCGGCGGTAATCAGCAGCAGCGGGAAGTCGATGTGGACGATCAGTTCGCGCATGCCGCGCTTGCAGGTGGCGACGACATCAATCATTCTTCGTGGTCATCCTCGACGGCGGTGGCATCCTCGCGGGCGGCGCCGGCCGGCAGCTTGCCGAGCAGGTAATAGTCGAGCACCATGCGGGCGATCGGCGCGGCCGACTGGGCGCCAAAGCCTCCGTTCTCGACCAGAACGGCCAGCGCGATCACCGGATTCTCGACCGGTGCGTAGGCGATGAACAGCGCGTGATCGCGCAGCTCCTTCTTGATCGCGCCGGCTTTGTAATCGGCTCCCTTGAGCGAGAACACCTGGGCCGTGCCGGTTTTTCCACCAACCGTGTAGGGAGCGCCGGCAAGNGCGCGCGCGCCGGTTCCTTCCTTGGTGACGCCCACCATCGCCCGATGGATGACCTCGAGATTCCTGGTCTTGAGGCCGAGGTCGCGGATCGGTTTGGGCTCGACCGGGCGCTCCTCGCCGGTTTTCGCATCGACGATGTTGCGTACCAGGTGGGGNCGGAACATGACGCCGTTGTTGGCCAGCGTCGCCGTGGCCTGGGCAAGCTGGATCGGAGTGTAGGCGTTGTAGCCCTGGCCGATACCGATCGAGATCGTCTCGCCGGCATACCATTTTTGTTGCTCCGGCTTCTTGAAGCGCTGTTTCTTCCATTCCGGCGACGGCAGGACGCCTTTCGACTCGCCGGAATCGTCCTTGCCGATGTCGATCCCGGTCTTCTGGCCGAATCCAAGGCCGGCCATGAATTTCGCGATGTTGTCGATGCCCATGTCGTTGGCCAGCATGTAGTAGTAGGTGTCGCAGGAATGGACGATCGACTTGTACATGTCGACGCTACCGTGCCCGCCCTTCTTGTCGTCGCGGAACTGGTGGTTGCCGAAATTGAAGTAGCCGGGGTCGGAAATGGCNTGGTTGGCCGTGCGCTTGCCCGTTTCCAGCGCGGCCAGCGCCATGAAGGGCTTGAAGGTCGAGCCCGGCGGGTAGGCGCCGTTGATCGTGCGGTTGATCATCGGCTTGTCCGGATGCTCGTTCAGTTCCTTCCAGTTCTCCGGCGTGATGCCATCGACGAAGAGATTGGGATCGAAGGTCGGGTTGGAAACTAGCGCCAGGATGCCGCCGGTCGACGGCTCGATGGCGACCAGCGCACCNTTGCGGTCGCCGAAGGCCTGCTCGGTGATTTCCTGCAGCCGGGCATCCAGGGTCAGCTGCAGATTGTTGCCGGAAACCGGCGGGATGCGCTTGAGGCTGCGCAGCGCGCGACCGCCGGCGTCGATCTCGACTTCCTCGTAGCCGGTCTGGCCATGCAGTTCGAACTCGTAGTGCTGTTCCAGCCCGGTCTTGCCGATATGGTCGGTACCCTTGTAATTGGCGGTTTGCTCCACTTCCTCGATCCACTTCTGGTCGCGTTCGGTGATCCGCCCGATATAGCCGATGGCGTGCGAGCCGATGGTGCCCTGGGGATATTGGCGGAACAGCCGGGCCTTGACCTCGACGCCTGGAAAGCGATAGCGCTGGGCAGCGAACAGGGCGACTTCGGCGTCGCTCAGGCGGGTNCGGATGGGGATCGATTCGAAGTTCTTGGCTTCGTCCATCAGGCGCTTGAAGCGCTTGCGGTCCTTGGGCTGGATGTCGATGACCTCGGCCAGCCCGTCGATCGTCGTTTCCAGGTTCTCGACCTGGGAGGGCGTGATTTCCAGCGTGAAGGCCGAATAGTTGCGGGCGAGGATGACGCCGTTGCGGTCGGTGATGACGCCCCGGTTGGGCACGATGGGAATCAGGGCGATGCGGTTGTCTTCGGCGCGGGTCCGGTAGAAATCGTGCTGGATGACCTGCAGCCAGACAAAGCGGCCGAGCAGCACGCCAAAGGCGAGCAAAACCAGCAGCGCGGCAATGCCGATGCGGAAGCGGAAGCGCTCGAGATCGCCGTCGGCGTTGTGGAAGTCGCCCATGACCTAAAGGACTTTCAGATCGGCCGATCCGGATTCTGCTCGACAGGTCGGTACTGCGGCAGAAGCAGGACGAAGGTGGCNGGAATCCACAGCGCACTGGCGACGAAGGGACCGATGAAGAAGCCCCAGCCAGGGAAGTCGGCCCCGACCGCCAGGCGCATCAGAAACTGGACGACCTGCGCCAGCAACAGCAGCGGCAGCACCTGCAGCGCCTGCTGGAACAGCGGGAACCACAGCAGGCGGCGCGACAGGGAGGCCGCCAAGTAGGCCAGCAGCACGTAGGCAAAGCAGTGCTGACCAAGCACGGCGCCGTCGGCGACGTCCATCAGCAGGCCGAGGATGAAGGCCCAGCCCATGCCGACGCGGCGAAACTCGCGTACGCTCCAGAAGCACAGTACCAGCGCCACCCAGTCAGGTACGCCGAGCCAGTTGGAGGTGGGCAGGAAGTTGAGCAGCAGCGCAACGATCAGGCTGGTGTAGATGAACCAGGGGCGCACCGGCAGCAGGATGCGCGAGGAGGAAAAGGTCGGTTGCATCAGTTCCCTTTCGCCGCGCGCTTTTTCTTGGGGCGCAGACCGGCCTTGTCGCTACCGTCGCTGCTCCGGCCCTGCGCAGCCGGCGGAGGCGGCGGCAAGGGCTGGCGAGGGTCGAGAATCATCACTTCGCCGAAATTCTCGACGCCGACAATCGGCTCGCCGAGGATGCGGGCGAAGGAATAGGCGCCTTCGCGCTCGATATTGACCACCTTGGCGACCGGGAAGCCTTGCAGGTGNACACTGTCGAGCCCCGAGGTGACCAGCACGTCGCCGACCTGGACATCGGCGTTGGCCGGCATGTAGCGCAGTTCGAGCTGGCCGTTGCCGAGTCCGAAGACGACCGAGCGCTGGCCGGTGCGCACGATCTGCACCGGCACCGCCTGATCCTTGTCGGTGATCAGCGTGATTTCCGACGAAAAAGGAAAGACGCGGGTTACCTGGCCGACGACGCCGGCCTCGTCGATCGCCGGCTGGCCGGCCACGATGCCGGATTGCTGGCCTTTGTCTNNGATGACCTTGCGCGAGAACGGGTCGCGGGCGGTGTAGAGAATCTGCGCGACCTGACCCTTGGCATTTTCGCGTTCATTGACCACCAGCAGCTTGCGCAGGCGTTCGTTTTCGGCTTCGAGTTGTTCCAGGCGCAGCAGGTTGGGGGCGGTGGTGAGCTTGGCATGGCGCAGCTCGTCGTTCTCGCGCTGCAGTAACCGCATGCCTTCCAGGTAATTGGCGGCATAGTCGACGAGGCTGCCCGGGGTTTGGGCGACGCGCTGTACCGGGTCGACGACCAGGGCGATGCTTTGCCGCAGCAGGTCGAGCCCGCGGAAGCGCAGGTCGACGACGAAGACCGCCAGCGAAATCAGGATGTAGAAAGTCAGCAGGGCCAGCGGAGCCGGCCCTTGCTTGAAAAACGGTGGTGGAGCGTGGTCGCTGGCCACTGCCTAATCCAGCCCTGCTGCGGTCAACGCTCAGTCCGAGGCAAAAATGCTGCCCAGCTTGTCCATCTTTTCCAGCGCCAGGCCACAGCCACGGGCGACGCAGGTCAGCGGTTCGTCGGCGACGATCACCGGCAGGCCGGTTTCTTCCATCAGCAGACGGTCGAGGTCGCGCAGCAGCNNGCCGCCACCGGTCAGCACCATGCCGCGTTCGGCGATGTCGGCACCGAGTTCGGGCGGGGTCTTTTCCAGCGCCGACTTGACGGCGGAAACGACCTGGTTGAGCGGATCGGTCAGCGCTTCGAGGATTTCGTTGGAGGAAATCAGNAACTTGCGCGGGATACCTTCGGCCTTGTTGATGCCGGAAACTTCCATTTCCTTGACCTCGGCACCCGGGAAGGCGGAACCGATGTGCTTCTTGATGTTTTCGGCGGTGTTTTCGCCGATCATCATGCCGTAGTTGCGGCTGATGTAATTGATGATCGCTTCGTCGAGCTTGTCGCCGCCGACGCGCACGGAGCCGGCATAGACCATGCCGCCGAGCGAAATGACGCCGACTTCGGTGGTGCCGCCGCCAATATCGACGACCATCGAGCCGGTGGCGTCGGAAACCGGCAGGCCGGCGCCGATCGCGGCGGCCATCGGTTCCTCGATCAGGTAAACCTGGCTGGCGTGNGCGCCGAGTGCGGATTCGCGGATGGCGCGACGTTCGACCTGGGTCGAGCCGGAAGGTACGCAGATGATGATGCGCGGGCTCGGGCTGAACAGCTTGGAGTCATGCACCTTCTTGATGAACTGCTTCAACATCTGCTCGGTGACGGTGAAATCGGCGATCACGCCGTCCTTCATCGGGCGGATGACGGTGATGCTGCCGGGNGCCTTGCCAAGCATTTCCTTGGCTTCCTTGCCGACGGCCTGAATGGATTTNTTGGCGTTGGGGCCGCCTTCGAGACGGATGGCGACGACCGACGGCTCATCGAGGACGATGCCGCGGCCGCGCACATAAATGAGCGTGTTGGCCGTGCCGAGGTCGATGGCGAGATCGTTGGAAAAATATTTGCTGAGGAAACCGAACATCTATGACTCCGCTGCTTGGGGTGCAGTAGGGAAAACTTTTATGATACCTTATAACGCTTTCCATTTTAAGACTTTGTGCACTGCAAAAAGTCTTTTGCCGCCATGTCGCTCACACTAGAACAGGTTCAGCGCATCGCCCATCTCGCCCGTGTCGAGATCAGCGCATCCGAAGCCAGCACTACCCGGGATCACCTTAACGGCATCTTCGAATTGATCGAGCAGATGCAGGCGGTCAACACCGCCGGTGTCGAACCGATGGCACACGCCCAGGACCTCAGCCAGCGTCTGCGCGACGACGCCGTGACCGAAGCCGATCGCCGTGCCGCGTTCCAGGCGGTGGCCCCGGAAACCGAAGCCGGCCTCTACCTCGTGCCGAAGGTGATCGAATGATCGATGCCAGCCTGAAGGAGCTTGCGCAGGCCTTGGCCGCGAAGCGGATTTCCAGCGTCGAACTGTCGACCCTGTTCCTCGATCGCATCGAGCGCCTGAATCCGGTTTTCAACGCCTTCGTCACGGTCGACCGCGAANAAAGCCTGAAAATGGCCCGCGACGCCGATGCCCGCATCGCCGCCGGCAGCGCCGGCCCGTTGACCGGCATTCCGATCGCCCAGAAGGACATTTTCTGCGCCGAAGGCTGGACGACGACCTGCGGCTCGAAAATGCTGGCCAATTTCGTTTCGCCCTACGACGCGACGGTGATCCGCAAGATGCATGGCGAAGCCGGCATGGTTTCGCTGGGCAAGACCAACATGGACGAATTCGCGATGGGCTCGTCCAATGAAACCTCGTACTTCGGCCCGGTGCGCAACNCCTGGGATCGCGAACGCGTGCCCGGCGGCTCGTCCGGCGGGTCGGCGGCGGCCATCGCGTCACGCATGGCCCCGGCGGCCACAGGCACCGATACCGGCGGCTCGATCCGCCAGCCAGCCGCGCTGTGCAACCTGACCGGCCTGAAACCGACCTATGGTCTCGTTTCCCGCTACGGCATGATCGCCTTTGCGTCGTCGCTCGACCAGNGGNGGCCGATGGCGGTGAGCGCCGAGGATTGTGCGCTGCTGCTGAATACGATGGTGGGTTTCGACGAGCGCGATTCGACCTCGCTCGAGCGTCCTGCAGAAGACTATGCCCGCGGCCTGGACAAATCGCTTGCCGGCCTGCGCATCGGCCTGCCCAAGNGGTTTTTCGGCGCCGGCTGCGATGCCGGGGTGATGGCCGCCGTTCAGGCGGCGATTGCCGAATACGAAAAGCTCGGGGCGACCTGCGTCGAGGTCTCGCTACCCAATTCGCACCTCTCGGTGCCCGCCTATTACGTGATCGCGCCGGCCGAGGCCAGTTCCAACCTGTCGCGCTTCGACGGCGTGCGCTACGGCTTTCGCGCCGAGGATTACGCCAGCCTTGACGACATGTACATGAAGAGCCGCGCCCAGGGCTTCGGCGCCGAGGTCAAGCGGCGTATTCTGATCGGCACCTATGTGCTGTCGCACGGCTATTACGACGCCTATTACCTGCAGGCACAACGCATTCGCCGTCTGATCGCCAACGATTTCGTCGAGGCGTTCAAGGCCTGCGATGTGATCCTCGGCCCGACCTCGCCGTCGACGGCCTTCAAGCTGGGCGAAAAGGCGGCCGATCCGGTACAGATGTACCTGTCCGACATCTACACTATCGCCGTCAACCTGGCGGGCCTGCCCGGCATGTCGCTGCCCTGCGGTTTCGCCGGGNGTCTGCCGGTCGGCTTGCAACTGATCGGCAATTATTTCGCCGAAGGCGCTTTGTTGAATGTCGCGCACCGCTATCAGCAGGCGACCGACTGGCATCGACGGCTGCCGCATGGTATCGAGTGACATCGATGCGCCGGATTTGGCCAGTCTGCCTGCTGCTCGCCGCCGGTTGCGCCGAAATCGGCAAGCAGCCGGATTCCGACCCGCCGGGCATGTCGACCGCAGCCGNCCGAACAGAAGATCGAGTCGCAGCAACTCAAGTATCTGAAGAACCGCAATATCAAGCCGCAGCCGACGCGACCGCTCAATGCGCGTGCCAGGTGTGCCGGCAGGGACGGGATAGGAAACCAGACCCAGCTCGACCTGCTGGTCAAGGAGGCCGAGGTGAAATCTTTCGTCGCCCAGGTCTCGATGNAAAATCGGGGCACCTGCCGTTTCGCCCTGCAGGATTTCGAACAGACCGAGAAAATGCCGCAACCGCTGCTGATGCACAAGCGCGAATCCGGTTGTTCGGTACGCATGTGGGAGCAGGGAACGAAGGTCATGGTCGCTTTCAATGCTTGCCCGAAGTCCTGCGAGGGCGATGCGTTCAGCTATCTCTGGCCGATCATGGTCGAGGGAAGTCCGGGCGTTGTATCTGAATGGAATGAAACGATGAATCAGTGGGAAGTGGTGATCGGCATCGAAACGCATGCGCAACTGGCGACGGTTTCGAAAATTTTTTCCGGTGCTTCGACGGCGTTCGGCGCGGCGCCCAATACGCAGGCCTGCGCGGTCGACCTCGCCTTGCCCGGCGTTTTGCCGGTGCTCAACAAGAAGGCTGTCGATTGCGCCATCCGTTTCGGGCTGGCGATCGGTGCCGAAGTGGCGCCGAAATCGGTCTTCGCGCGCAAGAACTACTTCTACCCGGATCTGCCCAAGGGCTACCAGATCAGCCAGATGGACCTGCCGGTGGTCGTCGGCGGTGCCATCACGCTGCAGGTCGGCCAGGGCGACAAGGCCTACGAGAAGGTGGTCCGCCTGACCCGTGCCCACCTCGAGGAGGACGCCGGCAAATCGCTGCACGAGGACTTCCACGGCAAATCAGGAATCGACCTCAACCGGGCTGGCACGCCGCTGCTGGAGATCGTCTCCGAACCCGACATGCGTTCTTCCGACGAGGCCGTCGCCTACGCCAGGNCGCTGCACGCGCTGGTACGCTGGATCGGCATCTGCGACGGCAACATGCAGGAAGGCTCCTTCCGTTGCGACGCCAACGTTTCGGTGCGCCCGAAGNGGCAGGCGGAATTCGGCACGCGGCGCGAAATCAAGAACCTGAATTCCTTCCGTTTCCTCAAGGAAGCCATCGATTACGAAGTCCAGTGGCAGATCAACGAAATCGAAGAAGGGCGCAAAATCATCCAGGCCACCGTGCTGTTCGACCCGGATACCGGCGAGACGCGCATGATGCGGAGCAAGGAAGACGCGCACGATTACCGCTACTTCCCCGATCCCGACCTGCTGCCGCTGATCATTTCCGCCGACTGGATCGCCCGCGTCAAGGGCGAATTGCCGGAACTGCCGGGCCAGATGCGCGAGCGCTTCATCAGCGACCTCGGCCTCTCGGCCTACGATGCGACGACCCTGACCGCCAGCCAGGAAATGGCCNGCTTTTTCGAGTCGACCGTGGCAGGTGCCGGCAAGGCCAACGCCAAGCCCTGTGCCAACTGGGTCATGGTCGATCTAGCCGCTCGCCTCAACAAGGAAGGCTGCGAACTGGCCGATTCGCCGGTTTCTGCCAGCCAGCTGGCCGGTCTGATCCTGCGTATCGCCGACAACACCATTTCCAACAACATCGCCAAGAAGGTGTTCGAGGCCTTGTGGAATGGTGAAGGCGCAACGGCCGACGAGATTATCGAAAAGCAGGGCTTGAAGCAGATTACCGACAGCGGCGCTATCGAGGCGATCGTCGACGAGGTACTCGCTGCCAATGCCGCCAATGTCGCCGAATTCAAGGCCGGCAAGGAAAAGGCCTTCAATGCGCTGGTCGGCCAGGTGATGAAGGCAGCCAAGGGCAAGGCCAATCCGCAACAGGTCAACGACCTGCTGCGGCAGAAGCTGGCTGATCAGCGCGGCTGCGCCGCGGGCGTCGTGCCTGGTTTTGCCGGCGGCGAAGCGGTGCGCCCGGTCAGCTCGGCGTAACGCTTGCGGTCGGCATCGTACTTGGTCTTGATCGTTGCCGCGTCGCCCTTCTTGACGTCGAGCAGTTCCTGCTGGGTCTTGATTTCGTGGTCGGCGTCGCGCAGNGCCCTGGCGACTTCCGGCGGCAGAGTCTTCTTCTTGTAGAACTCGGCCTCGTCCTCGAATTTNTTGCGCGTTTTGCGCGCTGCTGCGATGCGATCCTCGGCGGCCTTGATGGCCAGATTGACATCGGCTTCGGCTTTTGCTGCCATGTCGATATCCTGGGGCGTGGCGTAGGTATCCAGCAGCGCCTGATCCTTGCGCCGCAGTTCCTTGGCATGCTCTTCCAGTTCCTTCTTGCGCTGGGCTTCGGCGATGGCCTGTGCCTTNTGCTCCGGCGTCAGCGGCGGGCCGACTTCCTTGAGCACGTTGCCGCCACTGTCGAGAATGCGGTAGGCCTTGCCACGGCACTGCTCGGGCAGAGAATCGGCGCAAATGCGCCCGCCTTCGCAAAAAATCGGCCCGGCCCCGTCTGCGCATTTGCCGGTGTCGAAAAGGCTGCCAAAAGAATAACCAGGCTGGCCGAAAACTTAGGCTCTGTTCGCGTTATGTGTTGATAAGCTGCCGCCCGAGGGCTGAGGCGATGAATTCGTTGGGCGTTACACCTTCCTGAACCATTCAAGCAGTCGCTGCCAGGCCACGTAGTTCGGCAGGTATTTGGTAGCCACCGCGGCAGCGACCATTGAACCATTCCTTCATCCGAGAGTGGTAGCTATTGACAGTCTGGACATGAAATGAAGGGTTAATCGGGCAACCATGCTTTGATGCGCTGAACATCTTCAGCGTCACGCCCAGTTCGCGCTGGAGGAGTAGTAGGCTGAGTTTCCATCGGAGCACACTACGGTGTCGGGCCGGACAACGCGTAGCACCTCCACCAATTCCTTACCTTTCATTCCCGGCTCCATCACTCGGTCCGCTGTATAACCTTGGCCCCGCGCAATCGCGACAAGCACGGGAACTTGCTCCTTCGAAGGCCGCGCTTCGCCTTCCCGCCGCGGCTCCGCGCGGGTCTCGGCAGTCCTCTTTGGCCCTTCATTGAGAGAAGAAAGTAGGTTTCGTCAGCCTCAAGCAAACCTTCTACCGCTGTGGGCTGCTGCGCGACAATGGCCCTCAGGAAGCGATGGCGCCAACGGAATGCAGTTGAAACTGCTACGCCGCATTCGGCTGCTGTTTGCCGAACCGTCATGCGCTGCCCCATGCAGGCTGTATTGACCGAGAAGCGCTGTTTCATTCGCAGTCCGGACAGTGGTGTGCCGGTAATTGCGCTTGAGGTGCGATGACAATCCTTACAGCGATACCGCTGAAGTCCGTGCGCTCGACCGTAACGAACGACTGCGAGGCTGCCGCAGTGCCGGCAGCACGCTTCGCCTCGGGCTGTATCAATTGCCTGGTACGAAGCGACCGATGCTCTGCGGTCATCTACGGCTTTTGCCAATTCATCAAGTTGCGCGGGACTCAGCGCATCGAGACGACTCATGATTCGGTTGAAGTGCTCTGTCCTCATCGCCAGACTCCTTGTCTGCATTGATTATGGACGAAATCAACACGCTACGCGAACAGAGCCAAAACTTAAGCACTGACACCATATTGCTCCCGATAACGCGCGACGGCTGTCCGATGGGTTGAGAATTCCGGATGATGTTCAAGGTAGGCCATCAGGTCGCCGAGGCCGGCCACGGCGACGACCGGGATGCCGTAGTCGCGCTGCACTTCCTGCACCGCCGACAATTCACCGAGTCCGCGTTCCTGGCGGTCGAGGGCGATCAGCACGCCGGCCGGCGTGGCNGCGGCGCGGATCAGCTCGACCGATTCGCGTACCGAGGTGCCGGCCGAAATCACGTCGTCAACGATCAATACGCGCCCGCTCAGCGGCGCGCCGACGATGTTGCCGCCTTCGCCGTGATCCTTGGCTTCCTTGCGATTGAAAGCGAACGGGAAGTTCCGCCCGCGCTCCGCCAGCGCCATCGAAATCGCGGCAACCAGCGGAATGCCCTTGTAGGCCGGCCCGAACAGCATGTCGAAATGCACGGCTTCGGCGGCTTTGGCGTAGAATTCGGCGAGGCGCGCCAGCGACTGACCGTCGTTGAACAGCCCGGCGTTAAAAAATACGGGAGAGTCTCCCGCCTTGGTTTTGAATTCNCCAAAGCGCAGCACCTTGTAGCCGAGGGCGAATTCGATGAATTCCTGTCGAAAGTCCATACTTTTCCATTCCTGCACACCGCAGCAAACACGGCGCGAACTTTTCGAATGTTACGCATCATCTCCCTGAATCTCAATGGTATTCGCAGCGCCTGGAACAAANACGTGCTCCCGTGGAGCATTGCCCAGGCCNCCGACATCGTTTGTCTGCAGGAACTGAAGGCGCAGTTGCCGGATCTGACGCCGGAAATGCTGCCGGATGGCATGCACGCCTTTNATCATGCGGCGGAAAAGAAGNGTTACAGCGGTGTCGGCATCTGGAGCCGGACGCCGCCGGATCGTGTGGTCGAAGGTTTCGATCATGGTGAGTTCGATGCCGAAGGGCGCTATATCCGTGCCGATTTCGGCAAACTGTCGGTGATTTCCNTCTATCTGCCATCGGGTTCATCGTCGCCCGAGCGCCAGGAGGCCAAGTTCCGTTTTCTCGACGCCTTCCTCCCCCATCTCGCTGCTATGCGGNCCGAAGGGCGCGATATCGTGCTGTGCGGCGACTGGAACATCGCGCACAAGGAAATCGATCTCAAGAACTGGAAATCCAACCAGAAAAACTCAGGATTTCTGCCCGAGGAGCGGGCCTGGCTGACTCAGGTATTCGATGAGCAGGGCTGGGTCGATGTTTATCGCCGCCTGCACCCCGAAGCGACCGGCGATTCGTACACCTGGTGGAGCAACCGCGGCCAGGCCTGGGCANAAAACGTGGGTTGGCGANTCGATTACCAGATCGCCACACCGNGAGCTGGGGTCAGTGCGCACCGGGCGGAAATCTACAAGGTCGAGCGTTTCTCCGACCATGCGCCGCTGATCATCGACTACGAATGGGTTTGTGAATTGCTTTCGTCACATGAACGGGATAATCTGTGCCGGATGAATAACCGCTACACGGGAGATTGAAAATGGCTGAAGAAATGAGCGTTGCCAACAAGGAAAAACTGGTTTCCGACCTCAAGGTTGTGATTTCCGATACCGAAGAACTGCTGCGTGCCACGGCCGGTGCCGCCGGCGAAAAGGTTGGCGATCTGCGCGAGCGCNTTTCGATTCGCCTGCGTGACGCCAAGGAGCGTATCGTCGATCTCGAAGTGGCGCTGGTCGAANAGACCAAGGCGGCGGCGCGTGCCACCGACGATTTCGTGCATGAAGAACCCTGGAAGGCTGTCGGCGTTGCCGCTGCCGTCGGCCTCGCCCTCGGCGTGCTGATCGGCCGTCGCTAAGCCGTTCAGGAATATGTCCGCAGGATCGGGCGGCGAGGCAGGCCGCGAAGGCCTTTTCGTCGCCCTGAAANATCTTGTCGCGACGCTGCTCGCGATCGGCAAGACGCGGGCCGAACTTCTCGTCAATGAACTCGAGGAAGAGAAGTTTCGCCTGATGTCGCTGTGGGCCAAGGCGATTGGCGCGGCGTGGCTTTTCGCCCTCGGTACTGTCATGGTGGTGTGCTGCCTTGCCGTCGCCTTCTGGGAGCAGCGGGTGCTGGTTTTCGGGCTTGCGGCCGCCGTGTTCGTCGGTGTCGGCATCGCACTTTACCTCTCGTTGCGTCGCCAGATGGCACAGCCGAGCAAGATATTCCGCGGCAGCCTCGCCGAACTGGAGGCCGACATGGCTCAGCTGCGGCGGCGCAAGGATGTCCAGTGAGTACCAGCCGGCTTGAAGTTGCCGTGCGCCACGGCGCGCTGCGCGCCCGCATCGCAGCGCAACGCGAAGACCTTGCCAAGCACGCCGCTCCGCTGGAAAGCGCCCTCGGTGGCGCCGACAAGGCGCTGGCCAGCGTCGATTGGCTGAAGCATCATCCGGCGGCCGTGGCCGCCGCGGCAGCGGTTATCGTCCTGGTCAACCCGAAGCGCGCCTGGCGTTGGAGCAAGCGTGGCTTTTTGGTCTTGCGTGGCTGGCAGACCGTGCGGAATTCGCTCTTCGGGAGCCGTTGACCGCAACAGGCTGCGCGTGCGGCCTTCAGTGACTCATTCGGCCGGCTTGGCTTGGGCGTCCTGCAAATGCCAAGGTGCCACTTTCAGCAACAGCAGCATGCCCGGCACCGCCAATGCGGCGCACAGCCAGTAGAAGCTTGTCCAGCCCAGCGTTTCCACCAGCCAGCCGGCCGAGGCATTGATGAAGGTGCGCGGCACGGCGGCCAGGCTGGTGAATAACGCCATCTGCGTCGCCGTGTAGGCCGGGTGGGTGGAGCGGGCGATGAAGGCGACGAAGGCCGCCGTGCCGAGCCCGACGCCGAGCGCTTCGAGGCCGATGACGAAGGCCAGCGCCAGGCGTTCGCCCNNGCCGATGCTGTCGTAGTGGCCTTGGGCCGCCAGCCAGGCGAAGCCGAAGATTGACACCAATTGCACCACGCCGAACAGCCAGAGCGCCCGGTTGATGCCCAGCTTCACCATCCACAGCCCGCCGAGCAGGGCGCCGATCACCGCCGGCCACAAGCCGGCGTGCTTGGCGATCAGGCCGATGTCGGTCTTGGTGAAGCCCATGTCGAGGTAGAACGGCGTCGCCAGCGCGGTGCACAGGCTGTCGCCCAGTTTGTAGAGAAANATGAAGGCGAGCACCATCGCCGCGCCACGCCATCCCTGACGGCCGACGAATTCGCGGAACGGTTCGGTCACCGCCTGGCGCAGGGTCTTGGGAACGCCCTTGACGACTGGTTCGCTGACCAGCCAGGCCATCGCCATGCCCGGGATCATGAACGCGGCGGTGATCCAGAACACCTCGTTCCAGGGCAGGCGGTCGGCGAGGATCAGCGACAGTGATCCGGGAATCAGTCCGGCGATGCGGTAGGCGTTCACATGGACCGCATTGCCCAGGCCGAGCTCGTTGTCGTTCAGGATCTCGCGCCGGAAGGCGTCGACCGCGATGTCCTGGGTGCCCGAAAGAAAGGCAAGAAGGGCGGCGAGCCAGAGAATCGGCCAGATATTCTCCTGTGGATTCAGTCCGCCCAGGAAGCCGATCGACAGCAGGAGGCCGATTTGCGTCAGCAGCATCCAGCCGCGGCGNCCGAAGCCGGGGACGCTGTAGCGGTCGAGCAGTGGCGACCAAAGGAATTTCCANGTGTAGGGAAACTGGATCAGCGCGAAGAAGCCGATCGTTTTGAGATCGACGCCTTCGCTGCGCAGCCAGGCCGGCAGCAGGTTGAGCAGCAGGTAGAGCGGCAGGCCCGAGCTGAAACCGGTGAAGACGCAGATCAGCATCTTCCGCGTCAGCAGTGCCGCGAGCCAGGCCGGCATCAGCGGTTTTGCGTCAGGCGATAGACCGCCAGGCTGCCGAGGAAATTGACCTCGTCGGTGACCGGATTGCCTTCTTCGTCGAGCACGCTGCGCTCGCGGATGATCAGCCCCATCCGGTTGCACAGGTCTTCGAAATCGAGCAGCGTGAAGAAGCGGACGTTGGGCGAGTCGTACCACTGGTAAGGCAGGTCTTCCGAGACCGGCATGCGGCCGTCGAGCACCGAGCGCAGGTTCTTCCAGTAGGCGAAATTCGGGAAGGAAACCACCGCCTCGCGACCGACGCGCAGCATTTCGCGCAGGATGCCTTCGGTGTGGCGCACCGTCTGCAACGTGCGCGATAGCACGACGTGGTCGAAGGCCTGATCGGCGAACTCGTCGAGGCCTTTTCCAGATTGCCCTGGATGACGTTGATGCCGTTACGGATGGCGGCGAGGATGTTGGCGTCCTCGATCTCGACGCCCCAGCCCTGCACGCCGCGCGTTTCGATCAGGTGTTTCAGCAGTGTGCCGTCGCCGCAGCCGAGATCGAGAACACGGTGGCCCGGCTGGATCCAGGCGGCGATCAAGTCGAAATCGGGGCGGCCCAGAGTGTGCGTCATAGCTTGATGTTCCGCAGGAAGGCGTCGACCACGCCGTGATAGTGCGCGTCTTCCATCAGGAAGGAGTCGTGGCCGAAATTGAGGCCGATTTCCGCGTAGGAGACGTTGCGCCCGTTGGCCAGCAGCGCGGCGACGATCTCCTTCGAGCGGGCCGGCGTGAAGCGCCAGTCGGTNGAGAACGAGGCGATCAGGAAATTGGCCTGGCTGCGCGCCATGGTCGCCGTCAGATCGCCGCCGTCCTCGCGCGAGGGGTCGAAATAATCGAGCGCCTTGGTCATCAGCAGGTAGGTATTGGCGTCGAAATAGCCGGCGAACTTGTCGCCCTGGTAGCGCAGGTAGGACTCGATCTCGAACTCGACGTCGAAGCCGAAGGAAAAGGCGCTGTTGCGCAGTTCGCGGCCGAATTTCTCGCCCATCTGGTCGTCCGACAGATAGGTGATGTGACCGAGCATGCGCGCCAGGCGCAGGCCGCGCACCGGGCGCGTGTCGTAGGCGTAATAGTCGCCGCCGTGGAAATCGGGGTCGGTCAGGATCGCCTGGCGGGCGACGTCGTTGAAGGCGATGTTCTGCGCCGACAGCTTNGGTGTGGCGGCGATGACGATGGCGTTGCGCACGCGCTCCGGAAANGTGATGCTCCAGCGCAGCGCCTGCATGCCGCCCAGGCTGCCGCCCATGACGGCGGCCCAGCTGTCGATGCCGAGCCGGTCGGCGAGGCGCGCCTGGGCATGCACCCAGTCATTGACCGCGACGATGGGGAAGGCGGCGCCCCACGGCTTGCCGGTCGCCGGGTTGATCGACGACGGGCCGGTCGAGCCGTGGCAGCCGCCAAGGTTGTTGAGACCGACGATGAAGTAGCGGTCGGTATCGAGCGGCCGGCCGGGGCCGACGATGTTGTCCCACCAGCCGATGTTGTCCGGCTGGTCCGCGTAGTGGCCGGCGACGTGATGGTGGCCGGAAAGCGCGTGACAGACGAGGATGGCGTTGGACTTGGCGGCGTTGAGCGTGCCGTAGGTTTCATAGACCAGATCGTAGGCCGGCAGAATGCCGCCGCTGCGCAGGTGCAGCGCCTGGTCGAAGTGGGCGCGTTGTGATTCGACGACGCCGACGGATTGTCCTGGCATGGTGATCCTGAAAACAAAAACCCAGTTGGCCGAAAAACGCGAACTGGGTGGTTCCCGTTTTAGCAGTATTTTGGCGCGCCCGCAATCAGAGCTCAAATCGGCGCGGCTGGCATTCCAGCGCTAACGAAGATACCGAGCGGGCTGCGAAAAGTCAATCGGCGATCAGCGTCGTTCCGCCGGGGCCGGCCTGTTATCGAGGATTTTCTTCAGCTGCCGGGTGATCTCGTCGACTGGCGTGGCGAAGGCGAATTTCTTGATGAATTCGCCGTCCGGCCCGAGCAGGATCATGCCGGCCGAGTGGTCGACCGCGTAATTGTCGTTACCCGGTTCGCGCACCTTGGCGTAGCGGATCTTGAAATTGTCGGCGGCGCGGCGCACCAGCGCCGGTGAGCCGGTGAGTCCGAGGATGCGCGGGTCGAAGAACTCGGTGTAGGTCTGCAGCACCTTGCCGGTGTCGCGCTCCGGGTCGACGGTGATGAAGATCGGCTGCACNTGCCCGGCCTGCTCGCCAAGTTGCTTGAGGATGGCGGCCATTTCGACCAGCGTCGTCGGGCAGACGTCGGGACAGTAGGTGTAGCCGAACGAAATCAGCTGGAAGCGGCCGCGGAAATCCTCGTTGGTCACCGAGCGGCCGCGC
The DNA here is from genome assembly GCA_013363835.1 of Dechloromonas sp. GTDB lineage: Bacteria > Pseudomonadota > Gammaproteobacteria > Burkholderiales > Rhodocyclaceae > Azonexus. The sequence continues at coordinate 2,788,302 of CP054864.1, read as the reverse complement.
GGNTCCTGCAACAGGTAGCGCGGATTGATGCCGCTGCCTTCTTCCGCCAGCGCATGGTGTCCGATTTGCGCGGCGGCCGGTGCGGCGCATGGCAGGCCGGCGAGCAGCAGGGCGGCGAGCAGAGTTAAGCGGATCATCACCGGCTTGTCGGGAAGGCCGATAGCAGGCCTTTTTCGGCGGCGTCGAGCTGGCTGGCCAGGGTCGCGGCATCAGGGCAGGGGCGCCCTTGCCCTGGTCGAGGTAGGCGGCGTTGGTCGCGTTCTCGAAGGTCTCGCCGTTGGCGCGGGTTTTCGGGGCGCCGGTGACCAGCGCGTTGCGGGCGCGGCTGGCGATGGCCGGCTGCTGGCAGGCGAGGGCGATGCCGTTGACCTTGCCGAGCGCCTCGATGGCGGTGCTGCCGGCATCGTAAGCGAAAGTGGCGGGGCTGCTCAGGGTGAGGGCGGCGGCGATGGCGGTGAGTGCGAATTTCATGATCGGTCTCCTGTCTTCAGGCGATCGATTATAGTCAGCCGGCCGGCGGCGGCTTTCTTACAGATCAAAGATGTCGAGCAACAGTGGCAGGCCTTCGCTGATCGCCACCGGCCCCGGCGTCAGGATGATGGCCGACTTGATCTCGTGCAGCCGGCCGTTGACCACGGCGGGGATGCTCGCCCAGCCGGGGCGGGCGGCAACGCGCTCGGGCCGGAAGTGCTTGCCGCACCACGAGCCGATGATGATGTCGGGNGCGCGGGCGACGACTTCCAGCGGGTCGGCGAGGATGCGGTCGCGCGCCATGGGCGACGCGGCGCGGTCGGCGAAGATGTTCTCGCCGCCGGCGATCTCGATCAGTTCGGAAACCCAGCGCACGGCGGTGATGTTGGGTTCGTCCCATTCCTCGAAATAGACGCGCGGGCGCCGGCCGCTGCGGGCGATGCGCTCGGCGGCGATGGCCCGGGCGGCCTCGATCTGCGCTTCGAGCTCGCCGACCATGCGCAAGGCCTTGTCCTCGGCACCGACCAGGCGGCCGATGGTTTCGACCATGCCCAGCGTGTCGTCGATGCTGCGCTGGTTGAAGGCATAGACCGGCACGCCGGCCTTGATCAGGTCGCGCGCGATGTCGGCCTGGAGGTCGGAAAAGGTCAGCACCAGATCGGGCCTGACCGCAAGAATCTTGTCGATGTCGCCGCTGGTGAAAGCGTAAACCTTNGGTTTTTCCTTGCGCGCTTCGGGCGGGCGCACGGTGTAGCCGGTGATGCCGGCGATGCGGTCGGCCTCGCCGATGGCGTAGAGCACTTCGACGGTTTCGGTAGTCAGGCAGACGATGCGTTGCGGCAGGCGGCTCATGCGGTTTTACTTCGCGGGACGACGGCTGCGTGCGACATCGAGTTCGGCGCAAAGTTTCTCGGCGCCGTCGAGTATGCGCGGCGTGTGGCGCTGCATCAGGTCGGGATGGATATGGAACAGGTTGCCGCGCTTGACGGCGGTCATCCGCGGCCACTTGTTCCAGTCGTTCAGCCAGTCCGGGCGGGCGTCGCCCATGCCGGTGGCGACGATGGCCTCGGGGTCGGCGGCGAGCACGCCCTCGACGCTGACCACCGGCGCCATCTGCGCCAGCTGGCCGAAAACGTTTTCGCCGCCGCACAGGCGGATGGCGTCGGTGATGATCTGCGGGCCGCCGACCGTCATCAGCGGGTTGATCCAGATCTGGTAGAAAACGCGCACCGGCGGCTTGCCGGCGTAGGTCTGGCGCAGCCGATCCAGGCGCTGGCGGAACTGCGCCGCGGCAGCGTCGGCGGCCGCTTGGCTGCCGGCCAGCCGGCCATAGCGTTCGAGCTGGCCGGCCACGTCTTCCATGCGGTTCGGCTGCGTGACATAGACGGTCAGGCCGAGCGCCTTGAGCTTGTCCACCTGCGCCGCGGGNTTGCCGGTTTCCCAGGCGATGATCAGGTCGGGCTTGAGCGCGCTGATGGCCTCGAGGTCGAAGCGGTCGTAACTGCCGACGCGCGGGATCTTCTTCGCGGCGGGCGGGTAGTCGCTGTAGTCGACAGTACCGACCAGCCGGTCGCCGGCCCCGGCGGCATAGAGCAGCTCGGTGGCGTGCGGGGCGAGGGTGATGATGCGTTTGGCCGGTGCCTTGAGGCGGATTTCACGGCCCGTGTCGTCCTTGAAGACGAGGTCGGCGTGTGCGGCGGGGAGTAGGGCGACGGTTGCGGTCAACGCCAAAAACGGGCGATTTTCAGGGGCGGCGGCTCATGCAGCGGGTTTCCATGTGGCGAGGGCGGCCGCCAGGCGCTGCCAGTCGGCTTCGTTGCCCGGCAGGCCGACGCGCAGCAGCGACGCTGGCTCAAGCTGGTGAACGAGAATGCCGTGACCGGCGAGGTGGGCGTGCAAGTCGGCTGCTTGCGGCGTATTCAGCGCAGCGAACAGCGCCGTCGATTTCACGTCGCCGAACGGCGCCAGTAATTGGTGCAGACGCTGGCCGGCGGCCAGCAAACTAGCGCGCATCGCCGCCTGCCAGTCGCGGTCGAGCAGCGCCAGCCGCGCCGCCNNGCGCGATGGCCCGGCCACCGTCCACGGCCCCATCGCCGCTGCCATTCTGGCCAGCAAGTCGGGCGCGGCAAAGACGAAGCCGACCCGTATCCCGGCCAGCCCGAAGAAATGGTCGAGCGAGCGCAGCACGATCAGGTTCGGGCTCGGCNNGCTGCCGGCCAGCGGCGTCAGGCTTTCTTCCGGCGTCGCATCGATATGGCTTTCATCGACGATCAGCCAGCCGCCGCGCTTTTTCAGCTGTTTCGCGGCATCGAGCACCACCGCGTGCGGGTGCAGGGTTGCCGTCAGGTCGTTCGGGTTGGCCAGCAGCACATAGGGTGTGGCGGCGGCCAGCGCGCGCGGCAGGGGNGCGTTTTGCAGCAGGCGCGGACGATGCCCGGCCTGGGCCCACGCCTCGACATGCGGGCTGGCGAACGGGCCGATGCAGGCGACGACGGCACGCGGCAGCAGCGCCGGCAGCAGGCGGATGGCGGCCAGTGCGCCGGCCACCGGCAGCAGGTTGGCGTTGTCGTAATAAGCCGCGGCGGCGGCTTCGAGGCCGTCATCGCCTTCCGGCAGATCGTGCCAGGCGGCGGCCGGCAGCGATGGCACCGGCCAGCCGTCCGGGTTGCCGGTGCCGGAAAGATCGAGCCAAGGCGGCGGCGGGGTGGAGGAATCCGGATTCATAGCGGAAACCGCCCGTCGTTCTGCATCGCCGTCTGCATGTCGTGCAATGTTGCGGTCAACGGCGAATTNCGGCCCGAATCCGTGGCGCCCCACTGCTCGAAATACACCAGTTCCTCGACCGGCAGGCGCGGCAGCCAGCCGGCCTTTTCCAGCTCCGGCTTGTCGTTGAAATGGCTGACGTAGCCGATGCACAGATAGGCGATGGGCACAATGTGGTGCGGAATGCCGAGCGCGTCCTGCAAGGCCTTCTCGTGAAANATGCTGACCCAGCCGACGCCGACCCCNTCGGCGCGCGCCGCCAGCCACAGGTTCTGGACGGCGCACACGCTGCTGTAGAGATCCATCGTCGGCATGTGCGTGCGGCCGAGCACCACCGGNCCGCTGCGCGTTCGGTCGCAGGTGATGCACAGGTTGATCGGCGCTTCGAGAATGCCCTGCAGCTTCAGCTTGCTGTAGATCTCGCGCCGCTCGTCGGGAAACATGCGCGCCGCCTCGGCGTTGGCCTCCTTGAACACGCCCTGGACGCGCTGCTTCACGTCGTCCGAGCGCACCAGCAGGAAGTTCCACGGCTGCATGAAACCGACCGACGGCGCATGGTGCGCAGCCATCAAAAGGCGGCCGAGTACGTCGTCCGGCACGGGCGTCGGCAAGAACTGGCCGCGCACATCGCGGCGGCTGAAAATGGCCTGGTAAACGGCAGCGCGTGCTGCCTCGGCAAACTGATGATCCACGGATTCTCCTCACGCCTTGGGCGCGAGGCCGGGCGCCGCCGATGCTAAGCGAGCCGGCAGGCGGAGGCAAGTGCGATAATCCGCTCCCCTTTTCTTTCGGGTAAGCGCATGGCCTGCCGCTCGCTGATGGTTCAAGGCACCACCTCGGATGCCGGAAAACGACGCTGGTCGCCGCGCTGTGCCGCATCCTCAAGCGCCGGAGCGTCAAGGTCGCGCCATTCAAGCCGCAGAACATGGCGCTCAACTCGGCGGTGACCGTCGATGGCGGCGAGATCGGCCGCGCCCAGGCCNTGCAGGCATTGGCCGCCGGGCTCGAACCGCACTCCGATTTCAACCCGGTGCTGCTCAAGCCGACGACCGACAAGACGGCGCAGATCATCATCCACGGCCAGGTCGCGCTGGATCTCGATGCCCGCGATTACCACGCCTACAAACCACGGGCGATGGGCGCGGTGCTGGCCTCCTGGGCGCGGCTGACCGCAGCCTACGAGTGCGTGCTGGTCGAAGGCGCCGGCTCGCCGGCCGAGATCAACCTGCGCGACCGCGACATCGCCAACATGGGCTTCGCCGAGGCCGTCGACTGCCCGGTGATCCTGATCGCCGACATCGACCGGGGCGGCGTCTTCGCCCATCTGGTCGGCACGCTCGACCTGCTGTCGCCCTCCGAGCAGAAGCGCGTCANNGGCTTCGTCATCAACCGCTTTCGCGGCGACATCGGCCTGCTTCAGCCCGGCCTTGACTGGCTGGAACAACGCACCGGCAAGCCGGTGCTCGGCGTCCTGCCCTACCTGCACGGCCTGATGCTCGACGCCGAGGACGCCATCGCGGCTGTTGCGGTCGACCCCGAAAAACAGGCCAAAATCAAANTTGTCGCGCCAGTGGTCCCGCGCATCTCCAACCACAACGACCTCGACCCTGCACCCTGAGTCGACTTCCGCTGGGTCGGGCCGGGCGAAGCCATGCCGACGGCCGATCTCATCGTTCTGCCCGGCTCCAAGGCCGTGTGCGCCGACCTCGACTGGTTGCGCGTGCAAGGCTGGGAAGCGGCGATCAAANAGCACCTGCGCTACGGCGGCAAGCTCATCGGCCTGTGCGGCGGCTACCAGATGCTCGGCCACCACATCCACGACCCGCTCGGCCTCGAAGGTGCCCGGCAGCACCCCGGGCTCGGCCTGCTGGATGCCGAAACCACGCTCGCCGCCGAAAAACAACTGCGCAATGTGAGCGGTCACTTGGCGCTGCCGGGCCAGCCGGCCATGACCGGCTACGAAATCCACCTCGGCATCACCCAAGGCCCGCTCGCCCAACCCGCCGTCCACCTCGCCGACGGCCACCCCGAAGGCGCCCACTCGCCCGACGGGCAGATATTCGCCACCTACTGCCACGGCCTCTTCGACCACCCCGCCGCCCTCGGCGCCCTGCTGGCCTGGGCCGGAATGGAAGCAGGCACCCCGGTCGACTACCCCGCCCGCCGCGAAGCCGATCTGGATCGCTTGGCGGATGCGGTGGAGGTTGCGCTGGATTGGGAGAGGTTGGCGGGGGTGTTGCCGGGGTGAGTGTGTTGTGGGGTGGGGGAATGGTGCAGACAGCCAGAAGCGGTCGCCAATTAACTTGCCCCGAAGCGAATAATCGGCTGCACTACGGGTATGCTGTTGGCGTTTAACTCGGCGCTAGCGAAAGTGCGAGCCTGGCCTCTTTGATTCCCGGGTTAATAATAAACTTTTACAGAAAGCCTAAACGATGCAACCCTGCCTCTACTCCCCTCCCCGAGACGCCTACATTCTTCAGGATATTTCTACCTGCGCTGTCAGCACAACATACAAAATCAACCGAGGCGACACCATCTGGAACCTGATGTGGCTATCGTACCCGATGCTCGACAACCTCCCCGGCGTCGGCCCTGATTGGCACCTTGTCTATAAAACCGAACCCGGCCTCTTCCCCGCCATCGTAACCGACGTCAGCCTCTACGACACTCTGCATGAAATGCTGCACGAACACCCGCCAAGTTCGCTGCGTGGTTTGCCAAGGAGGATCACAGTGCGTGGGCCACTTTCGGCGTTGGCGGTTCCGAATGGGTTGCCACAGTAACCGAGCGCGCCAACCAAGCTGCAATGCGCATAGCATCCGCCACTCGGGTGGATAGCAACGTGATTCAGGTTAAATTTGGAAAATGACCCCCACGGAAATAGCCCTTTCCCGATACATCTCCCTTCGACCTGAAACCCTTTCAGATCGAGGTGGTGAATGACTTGGGGCCGCTGGATGAGCAGGGGCATTACCTTGAAATGTCATGCGGGAAAACAGCAGTATCTACAGTAGTGGCCCTCTTCCGTAAAATTTACTACGAAGAGCGCTGCCTAATCATCATGCCTCCAATCCTGTTGAAACAGTGGGAGAAGTGGCTGAAATCAATTAAGCCTTCAGTATCCGTGCTCAAATACGCAGGCGCTCCCGATGAGCGAGAGGCGTTGAGTCTCGACGCCGATTTCGTACTCGTCGGAATTCAGATATTCAAGAAGGAGTATCAACGTTTCGTTGACTTCTTTACCGATAAGGCGGTTGTCACGATTGTCGACGAAGCAACGATGGTCTCGAACATCTGCTCAGAAAATCACGAAAAGGTGTACAACTTCACCTTTGGACGCCCAAGAGTGATGCTTACCGGTACGCCCATGAACAACCCCGAGGACGCCTACGGTTTGCTGAAATTTGTAGCATCAGGAGTGTACAGAAATAAGGCCCAATTCCTCCGGATACACAGTAAGGGAGTTGACTGCTTCGGGAACACTGTTGAGTGGGACAACCTCGACCTTCTCGCCAGAAACATGGCAGTAAACTCGAAGCGCATCCTGCTCGCCGATGTCTATGACCAGATGCCGCAGGTAACCTACACTCCACTCAACTACGACCTTGACCCGAAGCACTTGAAGCTATATCGAAAGCTGGCCGAGGAAGAACTTTTGAAGCTGCCTGACGGCGACAAGATTGATGCGACACAGGCCTCCAAGTTGATGCACGCCCTTGGTCAGATCATTGTCAACTGGGGACATTTTGCAGGGGATAGCAGTCTGGAATCAGAGACTATTACTCTGATCAAGGAAATCCTCGCTGAGCTCGGTGAAGACAAGCTCCTTATCTTTGCGCACTACAGAATGACAATCACATTACTTGCCGAGAAGTTGGCAAAATATGGCGTCGTCACGGTTAATTCTGAGNGTGACCTCAAGGCAAAAGACGAAAACCTTGAACGGTTTATGTCCGATCCAAAGTGCAGGGTGATGGTGGCCCAAGTGAAGTCGGCGGGTTATGGATTAGATGGCCTCCAATATGTCGCAAATACCGTGCTATATGCGGAGCCATGCACATCGCCAAGAGACTTTCACCAGTCAGTCGCCCGCCTAGTCCGCGTGGGCCAGAGCAAGCCTGTACAAGTTTACATGGCGGTTGCTGCAGGAACCTTGCAAGCTCGATCATTCGAGAATTTGCTTAAGAAAGACGAGGTTGTTAATCGGGTTATCAGGAATGTTGGCGATCTTCGTGAAATGATATTTGGAGACTAACGAATGAAAGGGACTTCCCGTCCCGAAGTAGCGGCGGAAGCCGCCGGCAGCAGTTGCTGCCATGATTGAGTTTCCACACTGAATCATTCATTCGAAAGGGAAGTCCATGGGTATTGTTACAGTCGGCATCGATCTCGCCAAGAATGTATTCGCTTTGCATGGTGTTGACCAGAGTGGCAAGGCGGTATTTATCAAGCCCAAGGTGGTTCGCGGGCAATTGCTGGAAATGGTCGCCCAGTTGCCGTCCTGCCTGATCGGCATGGAAGCCTGCTCCGGCGCCCACCATTGGGNNCGAGAGTTCAGCCGCTTCGGCCACACCGTCAAGTTGATGGCGCCCAAGTTCGTGGCGCCGTACCGGATGAGCGGCAAGCGCGGCAAGAACGATGCAGCCGATGCCGCCGCCATCTGCGAAGCCGTCACCCGGCCCAACATGCGCTTCGTGCCGGTGAAGGATGTCGACCAGCAAGCCATTCTCTGCCTGCATCGTACCCGGCAAGGCTTCATCGAAGAACGCACCGCGCTCTACAACCGGCTACGTGGCCTGATCAGCGAATTTGGCATCGTTCTGCCGCAGAAAGTTGAACGCCTGCGCCGGGAAATCGGCGCCCATCTAGAAGAACTCNCCGGCTGGGCTAACCGTTGCGTCGGCGACCTGCTCGTACACGCCGACCGCCTCAACGAACGCATCGAAGAATACGACAAAGCCATTGCCCAAGCAGCCAAACAAGACCAGCGCAGCCGGCGACTGATGCAACTTCCCGGCATTGGCCCGACGACGGCCAGTGCCCTGGTTGCCAGCCTGGGCGGTGGTCATGATTTCAAGAATGGTCGGCAACTCGCCGCCTGGGCCGGCCTCGTCCCCGGCCAGTACAGCAGTGGTGGCAAAGCGAGACTGGGGCGGATCACCAAGGCGGGCGACGCCTACCTGCGCAGCCTGCTCGTCATGGGCGCCCGCGCCGTTCTCGCCGGACTCGGCAACAAGCAAGACCGATTCAGTCGTTGGGCCAGAAATCTGGTCGAGCGACGCGGCTACTGGAAAGCAGCGGTCGCCATAGCCGCCAAGAACCTGCGACTGGCGTGGGCAGTGCTGCACTACGGCGACGATTTCCGACTAATCGAAGAGACCGCCTGAACAGCAAAAGCGTCTATAGGAAGAGGGAAAGGAATCACCGGCCGCTCGCTGGCGGCCCAAGACCAGCGAAGCACTGCAGCGTTGATGTGAAGCGGGTTGGACCCGCGCGGGGAGAGCCTGATTAGCTCTAGGGAGGCAAGAGACTCCCGGCTAACGAATGAGGCCCCGCGCGCGTCTTTCATCAGGGTCCGGGCAAAAGCCCAATATGACCGGTTGTAGTACCGCAGTCCTTCACCTTCTCGCACCGACACAGCAGGGAATCGATGAACAGTCAGAAAACAGGATCAGGCATGAAACGATAAAACGTCAGAACGCTTGCAGAGAATGGGAAGCCCTTGTAGATGAGCCAAAACCTTGCTTGAAACGGGGTTTGACCCCGTGAGTGCTGGTGTTTCTCCATTGGATTTATTTGCGTGGCAAATAGCACACAATACCCCTATTTCTCGAAGCGATGAGGCACCACATGAATGACCCATTCCCACTGCCCTGTTTCCTGTCTGTGATCCTGGTTTCTCGTCTGGTGGCAATCACTGCTACAACTGACAGAAATTGTTCACTCCATCAGAGGTAATTCGATAAGAGGAAATCAGAATGTCGCTCCTCCACAAAATAAGGCGGTGGTATCAGGGAACGCCCATAGTTGCTGACCTGCCGAACCACCGCACAGGTTCAGTCGTGTTTTTAGGCACACCATTTGTTGCTGGTGTCCGCTATCATTGGTCGGCAAAATTGGTCAGGGCTATAGTCGCCTTCTATTTGCAATACTGGAAGTGGATTTGGACCATAGTTACCCCAGTCGTTGCGGCATGGTTATTCGGATGACGCCCAAAGCAACATGCGTAAGAGGGGTCAGGTCTTGCAATCTGGTATGAAGGGTAAAAGGGATCGGGTTCGAATTAAGTCTTCGCGATGATCGCGGGTATTTCTGGATCAAAGCCCGTCTGCTGCGGTCGACCCCCAAAGCGGCGGTTTTATCCCAACCGGGCGATGCGGATNGCGGCCTCGTCAATGTGCTGGCGTATCGCCTCGATGCAGGGAGAGAATCTGCTGGAGAAGCCATCGCAATCGCTGATCTTGGCAACGAAGATTTCAGCCAAACGCAGCGCCGCACGCCAGGTTTCACCATCGACTGAAGCCGACAGTGAGGCCGGCGGCAGCGTATTGACGATTGCGCCGCCACTNGCCGGGGCGAATCCCATCGGCAGCACATCGTAAGCCGGCGCGAGTTGATACGGGCGGGCGTGGCGATTGACAAACGATAGATTTCCCGCGTGCATGTCGGTATTGCCGATCAGCGTTCCGAATGCCCAAAGCAGCGCAGCGCCAGCGACGGCGTCATCGTCGACGTGCCCCTCGGCGGCCAGGCGACTGACCAGCGANGGCCAGGGCGCCGAAGCATTGCCGATGAATTCGGCATCGAGCGCGCGCAGTGAGAGCACGCCAATGCGGCCGAACTGACCGACGCGGTCGAAGCGCGGCACTTCCAGGAAGCGCTGGCCGCCGAGATCGAANACCCCGGTTTCGACGCCAAGCACCGACAGCGCCAGATGTTCGGCAAGCAGCAGGTCGCGCCAGCGTTCGCTGACCGGGTTATCGTCCGGCGCCGAAAATTTCACCAGCACATGACCGCGCTCCGTATAGGCGCAGAATTTTGGCTGCTCGCCACCGGCAGACGANGCCGGGCGTTTCCCCGGCCGGCGGCGCGCCAGCGCGGGATAGTCCGCCGCCCGATCCGCAGGGTGCGGCGCCGGCATGCCAATAAACCGGTCGCGCGCCAGTTCTCCGATCAGCAGGTTGCCGACGGCATCCTGGCCATGCGCCAGCAGCGCCCGGATGACTTCGGTGTCGCTCCAATGCTCCGGATTGGCTGGCAGGCCGAGAGCAGCGGCATAGGTCGAGGCGTAGGCGCGGCCGAGATAGCCCTGTGGCCGCATATCGAACAGCCACCACGGCAGGCCGTCGCTATGCAGCGTCACGCCATCGGCCTGCACCATGACGAACCCTTCCGGGCGCACAGGAACGAGCGTGCCCAGCGCCCGGATCAGCCCCTCATCGCTGACGCGGAAAACCGGGGCCGATGCGAAGCCGCGAGTGGTGTCGCGCAGGGCGTAATGAATAGCGGAGCCGGAACCAATTCGCACCACCTCATCGCCAAGCGCAGCCAGCGCGCGCGAAACCGTCGGCTGGCTAATGTCAGTCTTTTCAACGATTTGGCGTGCAGGCATCGGCCCTTGGGCGAGCAGCAGGCGAATTGAATCTGAGTGGCGAGACATGGGGTGAATAGGAAGATGAATAGATCAATGAATAGACATTGTAGCTACCCAATGGCAACCGTCAGCACATTTGATCCCGGTTACGGCCCCCAACCCCTGTCAGTTGCGGTCGACCCCGAAAAACAGCCCAAATTCATCGGCCGAAAATTGTCGGCTTCAGCCTTTCAGCTTCAGCGGCAAGCCCGCTGCCACCAGCGTGACCTGATCGCAAACCGTGGCAACGCGCTGGTTCAGCCGCCCCTGTTCGTCGGCGAATATCCGCGATACCGGATGCATCGGCACGATGCCCCAGCCGACTTCGTTGGACACCAGGATGATGTGGCCGGGCAGGGTGGGGAGGAGTTCGATCAGGGCGGCGGTTTCGCCTTGCAGCAGCGGGCAGTCGATGGCCGCGCCGGCCTCGGCCTGCGTTGCCGCCTGGCCGGCGAAGAGCAGGTTGGAGAGCCACAGCGTCAGGCAATCGACCAGCACACAGGTATCCGGCGCCGCGAGTTCGCGCAGTTTGGCGGCCAGTTGCAGCTTCTCTTCAGCGCAGCCCCAGTCGCTCGGGCGGCGTTCGCGGTGGTGGGCGATGCGGCGCGCCATTTCGCCGTCGCAGGCTTCGGCGGTGGCCAGATAGACGACGCGCAGGCCGGATTCTTTCGCCCGCTTTTCGGCCAGCAGGCTTTTGCCCGAACGGGCGCCGCCAAGGATGAGTTCTTTCAACCTAGAAACCTCGGTTGGACGCGCCTGTTGGTGCGTTCGGGCGTTGGCTGGCGCGAAGCGACGACGCGGCAGGCTGATGCCTGCAAGGAGGAGCGACAAAGCCAGGCGGGCGCCAGGCGTGCCAGCAGGTGCGAAGCGGTTACTCAACGGATGCAATTCATCGGGAGGAAGGAGGTTCGAGGTCATCGGGGTGCAAGATGAATCAAGCGGTCAACCGGGGTTTCTAGGTGGTAGCCGGCACTTTAGGTGATTGCGCGGCTTCCCGGCAAGCCGGATAATTCGCCCCGATTCGATGAAACGGAACCCGGTGCCGAGATTTTCTCCATTCCGGGGCGGGCCCGCCGCTGTAATCGGGGACGGTTGTCGCAGGACGCCACTGGCAACGGGGAAAACCCGGCCGGGAAGGCGCGGCAAACCGGACGATCCGAAAGCCAGAAGACGTATCGAATCGGTTCAGGGAGCCTGTGGACAGGGCTTCGCGGTCGAGTTCGCTGAACGCCGCCGCGAGGCCTTTGCGTTTTTGACAGGAAGAATCGGATGCATTCCAAATTCAACATCACCGCCCCCGACCAGGGGCTGGCTGCTGCCCTGCAGCACAAGATCGACCGGAAGACCAAGCCGCTGGGCGCGCTCGGGCAGCTCGAACAGGTCGCCAGAAAGATCGGCCTGATCCAGCAGCGCCTCGACCCCGAATTCGAGCAACCGTATCTGCTGGTTTTCGTAAGCGACCACGGCGCGGCGAAAGCGGGCGTTTCGGCCTACCCGCAGGACGTGACCTGGCAGATGGTCGAGAACTTCCTGGCCGGCGGCGCCGCGATCAACGTGTTCGCGCGGCAGAACGAGCTGCATCTGGCGATCATCGATGCCGGCGTCGCGCACGATTTCGGCCGGCGCAACGGGCTGATCGACGCCAAGCTGGCGCCGGGCACCGCCAATTACATCGAAGCACCGGCGATGACCGCCGAACAATGCGCGCAAGCCATCGAACGCGGGGCGGAAATCAGCCGCAATCTCGCCGCCAACCGTTGCAATCTCGTCGGCTTTGGCGAAATGGGCATCGGCAATACGGCGTCGGCGTCGCTGCTCACGCATTGCCTGACCGGCACGCCGCTCGCCGACTGCATCGGGCGCGGCACCGGGCTGGACGATGCCGGGCTGGCGCGCAAGCAGGCCTTGCTGGAACAGGCTTTGCAGCGCTATCGCGCGGCGGGCGGCAATGACGATCCGCTGAACGTGCTGGCCGAATTCGGCGGCTTCGAAATTGCCATGATGGTCGGCGCCATGCTGGGCGCGACGGAAGCGAAGATGACCCTGCTGATCGACGGCTTCATCGTCGGTGCGGCGGCGTTGACCGCAGCGCGGCTGGCCCCGGCACTGCTCGATTACTGCGTGTTTTGCCATCGCTCTGCCGAACCCGGCCACGCGGCGCAGTTGCAGGCGCTCGATGTCGAACCGCTGCTCGATCTCGGCCTGCGCCTTGGTGAAGGCACCGGGGCGGCGCTGGCTTACCCGCTGGTGCGGGCGGCGCTGAGCTTCCTGAATGACATGGCCAGTTTTGAGTCGGCGGGCGTGTCGGAAAAATCTGATGCTGCGCCGCGAGCTGGAATATTTCTTCGGCGCGATTCGTTTCTTTACCCGCCTGCCGGTGCCGGGCTGGGTCGGGCATTCGACGGAGGCGCTGAACCGCTCGGCGCGCTATTTCCCGGCCGTCGGGCTGTTGGTCGGCGGCATCGGCGCGCTGGTTTCTTTGGCGNCCCAACAGTTGTGGCCGCAGCCGGTCGCCGTGTTGCTGTCGATGGCGGCGACCATTTACGCGACCGGCGCCTTTCATGAGGATGGCCTGTCGGATACGGTCGACGGCCTCGGTGGCGGCTGGGACAAGCTGCGCATCCTCGAAATCATGAAGGATTCGCGCGTCGGCAGTTACGGCGTGGTGGCGATGGTGCTGGCGCTGCTGNGCAAATTCACCTTGTTGAGTTCGTTGGACGCGGCACTGGTGCCTTGGGCGCTGCTGGCCGGCCATGCGCTGTCGCGCTTTTGTTCGACGGTGCTGCTGGCGACGATGGATTACGTGCGCGAAGATTTGCTGTCGAAAGCCAAGCCGCTGGCGACCCGCCTTTCGCTGGGCGAAATGGCGGTGGCGCTGGCCTTCGTGCTCGCCGCACTGGCTTTGCTGCCGCCGGAACAAGCGCTTGCCGGCTGCGTGCTGGCGGCGCTGGCCACCNTCTGGCTGGCGCGCAAATTCAGGCGCTGGCTGGGCGGTTACACCGGCGATTGTCTGGGCGCGGTGCAGCAGGTCAGCGAAATCGCCTTTTATCTTGGCCTGCTGGCGCACTGGCCGGCCTGAAGCTGTCAGCGACTGGTTTTACGCGTAACACGGCCTGTTGCGGTCGACCCGAAAAAGGCCAAAAATGGCGGCGTTGAGCGACGGGCCGGTCTTCGCCTATGCTGCACGGGTAGCCGAACCGGAACGATCATGGAAAAGCCCCACGCCCCCTCCACCGAAAAGAACCGCGAGCCGATTCTGGCCGTGCTGCGCGCCTATTTTGCGGATCGCCGCGAGGTGCTGGAGATTGGCAGCGGCACCGGCCAGCATGCGATCCACTTCGCCGCCGAAATGCGCCATCTGACGTGGCAGACCTCGGATTGCCCGGACAATCTGCCGGGAATCGCCGCCTGGCTGGCCGAGGCGGCACTGCCCAATACGCTGGCCCCGTTTGTGCTGGATGTCGTCGGCGACTGGCCGAAACGGCGTTACGACGCGATTTTCAGCGCCAATACCTTGCACATCATGCCGTGGGAAGCGGTCGAGCGCCTGTTCGCCCAGCTGCCGGACGTGCTTGCGCCTGATGCGAAAGTGGCGATCTACGGCCCCTTCAACTATGGCGGCAGCTTCACCAGCGACAGCAACGCAGCCTTCGACCTTTGGTTGAAGGAAAAGGCGCCGCATCAGGGCATCCGGGATTTTGAGCGGGTGNACGAACTGGCGGCGCAGGCCGGACTGACCCTGATCGAGGATCGCGCCATGCCGTCGAACAATCGCTGCCTGCTCTGGCAGGCCGGGGCTGAAACAGGCGCTTCAGGCGGCGCGGCACTCGTTGGCGAGCGGTTTGCCGTTTGCGCCATCGAGCAACATGCCTTTCCAGGGCAGGTCGATCCACACCAGCCCGTTACGCTTGTCCTCGAAACGCGGCAGCCCGGAGTAGGAAGGGTCGCGTTCGAGGCGGTAGCTGTTGCCGTTCCAGACGATGTTGATGCGGGTATTCGTCTGGTTACGCATTTCGCGCTCGACCTGCACGCGTTGGCCCTGCTCGCAACGGTAGTTGCCGCTCGCGAGTTTCAGCTCCAGCTGGGTGTTGCGGGCGGCGGGCGGTGCCTTGGCCGGCGTCTCGCAGGCGGCGAGGGCGAGGACGACGCGATCAGCGGGATCAGGGAACGATGGGGCATGCGCGGATCTTTGCGGAAAGTTGATGGTCGATTCTATATCCCGGATTGGCGATGTGGCGCGCAACATGCTGTTACACGACGGCCACAATGACGACACAGACGCGGCGGTTGCGGCGACATAAACTGGCCTCATTGCATCAGACCCCTCCTCTCGAAAACCCCTTTCGAGACTTCCATCCCCGCTACAGACATGGCGGGGATTTTTTGTCCATCGTCCGACCCCGTGCATCGGCGATGCCGAAAAGTGGTCGGAGTATCATTGGCCGCATTCAATCTTCGACAGGCGGCCCCATGCGTTCCATCCTGCTCCTGCTGCATCTCGCCGGCGTCATCGTCTGGGTCGGCGGCATGTTCTTCGCACACTTCTGTCTGCGGCCGGTTGCCGCCGCGCAACTGCCGCCGCCGCAACGCCTGCCGCTGCTGGCCGAAGTGCTGGGGCGCTTTTCCTGGCGGTCATCGTGAGCATCGTCGCGATCCTGGTGTCCGGTTTTGCGATCATGGGCATCACGGGTTTGGGCAGACGCCCATCCACTGGCATGTGATGGAGGCGATTGGCCTGCTCATGACAGGCATCTTCAGCGTGATCTACTTCATGTACTACCCCGGCTCAAGGCTGGCGTGGCCGCGCAGGACTGGCCGGCCGCCGGGGCGGCGATGAATCGCATTCGCCCGCTGGTGGCGACCAACCTGCTGCTCGGCGCGCTGACCATCGCGGTGGTGACGCTCGGCGTCCATTTCGTCCGCTGAATTCTCACGCAAATTCGGTCGCGTGATCCTGCATCTGATCCGCCATCCCAGGCCGCTGGTCGAGCCGGGCATCTGTTACGGTCGACTCGATCTGGCGGCCGAAAATGTGGCGGAAGTTGCCGAAGCCTTGCGCGCAGAGCTGCCGCCGGGCCTGCCGGTGTGGAGCAGCNCCTTGCGCCGCTGCCGGGCGCTGGCCGAACATCTGCACCCGGCGCCGCAAATCGACGAGCGCCTGGTCGAGATGGATTTCGGCAGCTGGGAAGGCGTGTGCTGGGATGACGTGCCGCGCGCCGAACTCGACGCCTGGGCCGCCGATGTCGCCGGTTATGCGCCGCCGGGTGGCGAGTCGCCGCTGATGCTGCAGCGCCGGGCACTGGCTTTCGTGGCCTCGTTGATGGTGCCGGAAGCGGTGATCGTCACCCACGCCGGGGTGATCCGTACCTTGCTGGCACACTGGCAAGGCTTGCCGCCCGCCGCCTGGCCGCAACTGGTTTTCGCCTACGGATCGCGCACGACCGTTGAAGTCCCCGGTAAAATGACGGGCATGGAAACCTTCAATCCGCTGCGCGACGCACTGCCCGTCGGCGAAATCCGCCGCGCGCTGGTCGTCAAATTGCGCCACCACGGCGACGTGCTGGTCAGTTCGCCGGTGTTTTCGGTGCTCAAGGCCCATGCGCCGCAGGTCGAGATCGACGCGCTGGTCTATGCCGATACGGCCGAGATGCTGACCCTGCATCCGGCGATTTCGCAGGTGCATACCATCGACCGGCAGTGGAAAAAACTCGGCCTCGCCGGCCAGGCCAGCGCCGAACTGGCGCTTTACAACACCCTGAAGGCGCGCGGTTACGATCTGGTCATCCACCTCACCGAACATTGGCGTGGTGCCTGGCTGTGCCGCCTGCTCAAGCCGCGCTGGTCGGTCGGGCCGGCGGTGGCCGGACGCAACAAATACTGGAAGAAGAGTTTCACCCACCTTCAGTCGGCGCCGCGCAACGCCCTGCGCCACATGGTCGAGGCCAACCTCGATGCGTTGCGCCGCATCGGCATCCAGCCGGCGCCAGACGAGCGGCGCATGCTGCTGGTGCCGGGGCCGGCAGCCGAGGCCAGCGTGGCGGCGCAACTGCAAGGTTTCGGGCTCAGGGCGNGCGATTTCATCCACATCCATCCGGCGTCACGCTGGTTCTTCAAGTGCTGGCCGGCAGAACAGATGGCCGCGCTGGTGGCCCGCTTGCAGGCCGAAGGTCATGCCGTGGTGCTGACTGCCGCACCCAGCCGCGACGAGCAGGCGATGGTCGAGGCGATCCAGAAGCGCTTGCCGCAGCCAGCCTTCAGCCTCGCGGGCCGGTTGTCGCTCAAGGAACTGGCGGCGTTGACCCAAAATTCCCGTCTGTTCATCGGGGTCGACTCGGCGCCCATGCACATCGCGGCGGCGGTGGACACGCCCGTCGTCGCGCTGTTCGGCCCCTCCGGCGACAAGCAGTGGGGGCCGTGGGGCGTGCCCTTCCGCATCGTCGCCAGCGACCGGCATCCGTGCCGGCCCTGCGGCATCGATGGCTGCGGCGGCGGCAAGGTCAGCGACTGCCTGGTTTCGCTGACGGTCGACGAGGTGCTGGCCGCCGCGCACGAATTGCTCGCCGCGTGAAAATCGCCATCGTCCGCCAGCGCTACAACCCTTACGGGNGGNCGGAGCGTTTCGTCGAGCGGGCGCTCGCGGCCNTGGCCGACGAAGGCGCAGAGGTGACGCTGATTACCCGCAGCTGGGACGGTGCGCCGCGCGAGGGTTTCAAGCAGCTCACCTGCGATCCGGCCTATTCCNGCTTGTTCGGCGGGCGGGCCGCGCGTGACCGGAGCTTTGCGGCAGCCGCGCAGCAGGAAATGGCGAAGGGCGGTTTCGACATCACGCAGTCGCACGAGCGGATACCGGGCTGCATGATCTTTCGTGCCGGCGACGGCGTGCATGCGGCCTGGCTGGCGCACCGCGCTCGCGTGCTGGGGCCGTTGCAGAAACTGACGCAGGTCTGGTCGCCCTATCACCGCTATGTGCTCGGCGCGGAAAAGGCCATGTTCGAGCATCCGGCCCTGCGCGCCGTGATCTGCAATTCGCAGATGGTGGCCGATGAAATTTGCCGTTTTTACGGGGTCGACCGCAACAGGCTGCACGTGATCTACAACGGCGTCGATACCGCCGTTTTCCACCCTGGCCTGGCCGACGAGTTCCGGGTACCAACCCGCGTTCAGGCCGGGATTCCCGAAGGCGCGCCGCTGTTGCTGTTCGTCGGCAGCGGCTTCGAGCGCAAGGGGGTGCCGCAGTTGTTGCGGGCATTTTCCNGGGCGCGCAACCAGAGGAAGCACCTGGTCATCGTCGGGGCCGACCGCAAGCTGAAAGCCATGCAGGCGCTGGCCGGGAAACTCGGGGTGAGTCAGCGCGTGCATTTCACCGGCCCGCTGAAGGATGTCCGGCCCTGGTACGGGGCCGCCGACGGTTTCGTGCTGCCGACGCTCTACGATCCCTGCCCGAACGCGGCACTGGAGGCCTTCGCCAGCGGCTTGCCGGTAGTCACCTCGACGACCTGCGGCGCCCAGGAATGGGTGCAGCCCGGCAGGAACGGCTGGGTCGTCGATGCCGTCGATGAAGCCGGGCTTGCCTTGCGTCTGGATGACCTGGCGGATCTGGCCGGAAACGCCGCTGCCCGCGCCGCGCGGCGCGGTGTGGAAGCGCTGACCTTGCCGGCGATGGCCGATCGTTTATTGACGCTTTACCGGTCTATCGGCGGGGCGGCGGCCGGGCGGGTATAATTCCGCCCTTTACTTTTGGCATCAGGTATTTGCATGTCCAATGACATGAACAGTCGCGAGTTGTATGCCCGACTGCTGACCTACGTCCGGCCCTACTGGAAGGTATTCGTCGCGGCACTCGTCTGCATGGCGATCACCTCGCTGGCCGAACCGATCTTTCCGGCGATGATGAAATCCCTGCTCGATAACGGGTTTTCGACGTCGACCGGCCCCTGGGACTGGCTTTTCTACCCGCTGGCGATCATGGGGCTGTTCCTGGTGCGCGCGATTTTCGGCTTCCTCGGCGACTATGCGATGAGCTGGGTGTCGAGCAACGTGGTCGCCGAACTGCGCCAGGGCATGTTCGAACGCATGGTTCGCCTGCCCACCCGTTATTACAGCGACAACCTGTCCGGGCGGCTGATGTCGCGCATCGCCTACGACGTTTCCGGCGTCGCCAGCGCGGCGACCGGGGCGCTGACGACGCTGATCAAGGATACGCTGTCCATCGTCGGCTTGCTTTCGTGGCTGCTCTACCTGAACTGGCGGCTGACCTTGATCACGCTGTCCGTCGTGCCCTTCATCGCCATCGTGGTGCGGATCTTCAGCAAGCGCTTGCGTCGGGTCGCCAAGGGGCAACAGGACTCGATGGGGCGGATCACCCAGGTCCTGCAGGAAACTATCGAAGGCCACAAGGTGGTCAAGATTTTCGGCGGCCAGGCCTACGAGGAGNGGCGCTTTCGCAAGTCGGTGCAGGAGCAGCGCGGTCTGACGATGCGCGCCGCCCTGGCCGCCGCCGCGCAGACGCCGATCGTCCAGTTCTTCGCGGCCAGCGGGGTCGCCGTGATCATGGGCGTCGCGCTGAAGCAGGCGGCGACCGACCAGACTTCGGTCGGCAGCTTCGTCTCGTTCGTCACGGCGATGCTGATGATCCTCGCCCCGCTCAAGCGCCTGACCGACGTCAATGCGCCGATCCAGCGCGGGCTGGCGGCAGCCGAGCNNGTCTTTTCGCTGATCGACGAAGCGGCCGAGGGCGATCAGGGCCAGGAAGAGCTCGGGCGCGCACAAGGCCTGATCGAATTCGATAACGTGACGTTCAGCTACNCCGGTGCCGAGCGCCCGGCCCTGAACGGCGTCTCGCTGACCATCCGGCCCGGCGAGTGCGTGGCGCTGGTCGGCCCCTCCGGAAGCGGCAAGACGACGGCAGCCAACCTGCTCCCGCGCTTCTACCTGCTGGACGGCGGTGAAATCCGTGTCGATGGGCATGCGCTCGACCGGGTCCGCCTGAGCAGCCTGCGCGAAAACATCGCGCTGGTCAGTCAGGATGTCGTGCTGTTTAACGACACCATCGGCGCCAATATCGCCTATGGCGGCAAGTGCAATGCGACGATCGAGNAAATCCGCGCTGCCGCTCGGGCGGCCCATGCGCTGGAGTTCGTGGAGGCCTTGCCGGAAGGCTTCGATACGATGATCGGTGAAAACGGCGTCAAACTTTCCGGCGGCCAGCGCCAACGGCTCGCCATCGNNCGCGCCATCCTGAAGGACGCGCCCATCCTGATCCTCGATGAAGCCACGTCGGCGCTCGATACCGAATCGGAGCGCCACGTCCAGGCAGCGCTCGACGAACTCATGCGTGGCCGCTCGACCCTGGTCATCGCCCATCGCCTGACGACCATCGAGCGTGCCGACCGCATTGCCGTGCTGAGCGCCGGCAAGATTGCCGAGGTCGGCAAACATGCGGAACTGCTGGCGCTGAACGGCATCTACGCCCGCCTGCACAGCATGCAGGTCCAGGAATCGATGGCAGCGGCAGAATGAAGATTCTTCATACGGAAGCTTCCTGTGGCTGGGGCGGGCAGGAAATCCGCATCCTTTCCGAAGCGNCAGGGCTGATCGAACGCGGTCACGACGTGCGGCTCGTTTGTCCGCCCGAGGCGCGCATATTTACCGAGGCCCCGANNTTCGGCGTGCCGGTGGAGGCCTTGCCGATTGGCCGCAAACGCCTTGGCGGCGTCCTGGCGATGCGCGCTTACCTGAAACGGCACCCGGTCGACGTCATCAATGCGCACAGTTCGACCGATACCTGGCTGGCGGCCCTGGCGTGCCAAATGATCTCCGACGCGCCGCCGATCGTGCGGACGCGCCATATCTCCGCACCGCTCGTCGACAACTTCGCGACGCGCTGGCTGTACGCCGATGCCACGCGCTACATCGCGACCACCGGCGAGTCGTTGCGCGCGCAGTTGCTGGCGACGCTGCACGTTGCGCCCGAGCGCGTCGTTTCGGTGCCGACCGGGGTCGATGCGCAGCGCTACCGCCCGGCCGATGCCGACGAGTGCGCGGCCCGGCGCGCGCAACTGGGCTTGCCCGGGGTGCCGCTGGTCGGCATCGTCGCCACCTTGCGCAGCTGGAAAGGCCATCGTTTCCTGATCGAAGCCTTTGCCGGGGACCTGCCGCCGGCTGCGCATCTGGTGATCGTCGGCGACGGCCCGCAGCGCGAGGCGCTGACCGCGCAGGTCGCGGCGCTGGGCTTGCAGGATCGTGTGCATCTGGTCGGCAATCATCCCGACGTCGTGCCCTGGATGCAGGCGCTCGATGTTTTCGTGTTGCCCTCGTATGCCAACGAAGGCGTGCCGCAGGCGCTGATGCAGGCGATGGCCTGCGGTTTGCCGTGCATTACGACCGACATCGGTGCGATTCCCGAACTGGCGCAGCACGAGACGACGGCGCTGGTGGTACCGCCGCAGGATGTCGCCGCGCTGAATTTCGCGCTGAATCGCCTGCTCGGCGATGGCGATCTGCGTCGTCTGGGCATTGCAGCCCGCAATCACGTGCTGGCGGCGCACGGACGCGAGACGATGCTGGATCGCATGGAAAGTTTGTTTCGCAAGGCGTGCGGGGCCGCATGAGCGAGGCGCCGGCCAGCATTCTGGTCATCAACGTATGCCGAATCGGCGACACGTTGCTGGCGACGCCGGCCATTCGCGCGCTGGCCAAGGCCTGGCCACAGGCACGGATCACCGTACTCGGGCACCCGAAGCGGGTGGAGGTCCTCGAGCACCTGCCGTTTGTCGCCGAAGTCGGCGCCATCACCAAGCAGCGTGCGGTGTTCCGTGGCTGGCTCCCGGCTGCACGCTACGACCTGGCGCTGGTCTATGGTCACGATCAGGCGCTGGTCCGCTACGCCCTGCGCGTTGCGCGCCGGNTCGTCGCTTTCCGTCAGCGCGATGCCGAGCTGAACGCGCGCCTGTATCGTTGTGTCGAGGAAGCGCCAGCCTATTCGGAACATGCTGTGGATGGTGCCTTGCGCCTGGTGACCGCCCTGGGAATTCCGCTGGCCGGCAAGCGGCTGAGCTTCGCGCTTCTCGAAAGCGAGCGCCGTGCCGCTGCGGATCGGCTGGCCGCCCTGGGCCTGGACGGCGTGCATCCGTTGATCGGTCTCAAGATTGCCAGCTTTCCGACCAAGGCCTATCGGGATTGGCCGGTCGATCACTTCGTCGAGTTGTGCAAGCGGATACGCATGCGCTGGCCGGATGCTGCCTTCGTCATTTTCGGCGGGCGGGACGAACATGAAAACATCACCGCCGCGCAGCGCCGGATCGGTGGCCGCTGCGCGGCATTCAGCGACTTGAGCCTGCGCGAGTCGGGGGCGGTGATGTCGTTCCTGGATGCCTATGTCGGCGTCGACACGGGGCCGACACATCNNATGGGGTCGTTCGATATCCCGATCGTTGCCATGTTCCACTGCAAGCTGCCGCGTTCGCTGTACGGAGCGCTGGAACATCCCTGCGATTTCTCGCTCGATCATCCCGCCNTGGGGCATGCTTGCGACGAAACGACGGCGATGGCCGAATTGTCCGTCGACTCGGTCGCCGGACAGCTTGTCGCCGCCTTGGAGGTTTCACGCGACAGAGCCGGCGCAACGTCAGTGCGATGACGGTGCCAGGCGTCAAGTGGCTTGCTTCCTTCGGAATCCGATTTTTATGAGGTTGCCCAAATGTTGAACAGTGTCGAGATCACCGCATTTCAAGACAAGTGCCTGACAAACGCCGGCTGGCCGGAAACGCTCGCCGGGATGCTGGACGGATTGAGCGATCCGGCCTGGCAATGGATAGCCGCCAATCATCGCTATAACAGCCTGCTCTGGGCCGAGGAAGACCTGGCGCGGCGGCGCGATGTGTCGGATGGCGAGATCGCCAAGAACAAGCGCGCCATCGATGGCTTCAATCAGGCGCGCAACGATGCGACCGAGTGCATCGACGAGGCCTTGCTGGTCGCCATCGGCGCGGTGCAGCACGCGCCGACGGCACGCCAGCACTCGGAAACGGCCGGCATGATGATCGATCGCCTGTCGATCATGTCGCTCAAGACCAAGGCCATGCGCGAACAGGTCGAGCGGACGGATGTTTCCGACGAGCATCGCGAATCCTGCCGGCTCAAGCTGGAACGTTTGCACGAACAGCGTGCAGACCTGGCGGCCTGCCTGGATGCCCTGCTCGCCGACGCGGCGGCCGGCAAGGCCTATTTCAAGATCTACCGCCAGTTCAAGATGTACAACGATCCTTCGCTGAATCCTTACCTTTACGGACGCAAGGCGTAAGCCGGATCACTTTCCGGCATCGAGGAGGGCGCTGATCCGTTCCAGGATCAGCGTGTCGGGCAGTTCGGCGACAGCCAGCGGTGCCTCGACCCATTCGGCGCGTGGGCCGATCGGTGCCCACTGTGACGGCGGCGGGGATTTGGCGGTATCGGCGAACAGCCCGAGAACACCNCCGGCGCTGGCGGCAGCGAAGTGCATCAGGCCGCTGTCGGGAAAAATCGACGTCCGGGCGTGCCAGATCAGTCCCAGGGCCTGATCCAGCGGACCGCGGAAAGGGTGTATCCGNGATGCCCCGGCGGCCAGCACCGGCTCGGCCACATCGTCGTCGCCAGGATAGAGCGGATTGTCGCTCTTGCCGGGCGTCCACATGAATACCGTTGCCAGCCCCCAGCGGGCGGCAATGGCTGCCGTCCAGTCCAGCACCTGCTGCGTGGTCGGCTGCTTCTTCGCCCGGCGGGCGCCCAGGCCCAGCACGACGTAAGCGCCCGGCTGGAGTTGCCGTTCGGCGAGCCATTCCCTGGCAAAGCGGGCATCCTTCCCAGGCAGGACATAACGCGGCGCCGGCAGGGCAGCGGGCAGCGGCAGCCCGATGGCCGTGGCGAGCCGGGCCAGGCGCCGGCTTTCATGCTCGTCCAGCGGGACGGGCAGAGGGTGGCTCAGCCCGGGGTAGTTCGTCGCCGACTGGACGTAGCTCACCGTATTCTTGCCGCCCAGCCACAGGCCGCGCCGGATGGCGCGCGGNGATTCTTCGCCGTTGGCGACCAGCACCCAGTCGAAATGTTGCTGCCGCAATTGCCAGAACATCTTCAGGGTCGTCAGTGCAGCCCCCGGCCGGACACGGCCGGCATGCTTGACGCGCGGCAGGGTCCAGATCCGGTCGACGTCTTCGTTTCCGTCCAGCACCCAGGCATTGTAGTCGTTCGCCAGCACGTGAATTTCAGCCTCGGGCAGCGCCCCGCGCAGCCAGGCGAGCATCGGGGTGGTCAGCAGCATGTCGCCAAGCTTGTCGCGTTTGATGACCAGAATTTTCATCGGGGTTTTCTCTTGGATGCGCTTATCGGTTGCAGGGCGCATTGTGTCGCAATTGGCGCCCAGTTCAAAGGCAGCAAAGCGGTAGCCGGTATAATCGCCATTTTTGGGCCAAACATGCGTCGGATCAATCTCAACACCGTGGAGCAATGGGCCTTGCTCGCCGTGGTCGCATTTTTGCCTGCCGTCGAGGCGCCANAANATATAGCGGTCGTCCTGTTCATCGTGCTGTGGGCCGTCAATCGCTGGCGCTCGCGGGATTGGGGTGGCCCGTGGTCAGGATGGGACTCGACGGTGCTGTGCCTGATTGCCGGCGCCTACGCTTCCGTCGCCTTTGGCGCGTTCGTGCCGAACAAGGGGATGGCGGCCGCCCATGACGTTCTGGTCTATGGTCTGGTTNTTCTCGCCTTGCGCCGCAGCAGCTTCGATGCGAAATTTCTCTGGCGCTTGCTGGCCGTCGCTGTCGTGGCGACCTTGTTGACCCTGCTGTACGGTTACTGGGGCTTGCTGGTCACCAAGAAACGGGTGTGGCTCGGGCTGAATTCGGTCGGGCACGTCAATCACAGCGCCATCTACATCGCCATCATGTTCTCGGTGGCATTGTCGTGGGNNCGGGCGCCGCGGTAGGTACGCTCAGGCAGCGCGCTGGCTGTGGGCGGGGCCGCGGCCTTGTGGATATCGTTGTTCGTGACCCAGTCGCGCGGGGCGGTGATTCCCGCCGTGGCCTTCGTGCTGATCTGGCTGTTCGCCCGTGCCACGATGATGAAACGCGCCTTGTGGAAACCCGTTCTGCTCGTCGTTGTGATGGTGGCGGGGGCGATCNGTGCTGGCGCCCGGGTGCTGAACAAGACCCGCACCAACGTCGACGAGAACCAGCAAGGCTCCTATCGGCCCGCGCTGGCCAGATCGTCCATTCTGGCGGCCCGCGAATATCCGCTGTTCGGACTTGGAATCAACAATTTCAACAAGATGAACCCGGAATTGGCCGCTCAGTGGCAGGAAAAAGCGGGCAGTTGTTTGCTCCGAAGACNNCTATTTTTCACCGCGCATGCCCACGGCCTGTACTTCAATACGCTGGCCGAGCGTGGGNTGGTCGGCTTGCTGCCGCTCCTGGTTTTCCTGGCGGGCGTTGGACTGGCCCTGTTCCGTCATCGCNGCAGCACCGACTCGCCGCTGCAAAAGACGCTCTGGGGAGGGGCATTGGGCGCCTGGGTCGTGACAGTCCTGGGCGGGCTGTTCAATACGACTTTCCACCACGAGCACGGGCTGCTCACGATGATACTGATCGCCATCTGGCTGGCGCAGCTCAGACCCAGCGTTTCCAATAGCTCGCCATGAACATTCTGGTCATCCGTACCGACAATATCGGCGATCTGGTCTGCACCACGCCCTTGCTCGCCCGCCTGCGCCAGGATCACCCGGCGGCGTGGATCGGCGTGCTGGCCAACAGCTACAGCGCACCGGCCCTGATCGGCCATCCGGCAGTGGACGAGGTCATCGTCTATCACAAGGCGAAGCATCTGGATGAGGGTCATTCCGCGCTGGGGGCTTATGTCCAGCGCCTGAAAACCGTCCTTCGCCTGCGGCGCAGGAAAATCGATCTCCTGTTGATTCCCGCGGTGGCCGGACAGGCTTCGGCGCGGCGATTCGCGCGCTGGGTCGGCGCGAAGACGGTGGTCGCCAACGAGGATACGGCGGCGCGGCACGAAGTCGAGAAGGTGTTTGCGTTGTTGTCCCGCTTGCCGGGGGAACCGCCGAACGACCGATACCAGCCTGCCGGATCACGCCGGATGCNNGTTGCGGGTCGAGGCCTTGCGCAAAAACTGGCATTGCCGGCGGATTCGGGCGGGCGCTTGCGCGTCGGTTTGCATATTTCCGCCCGCAAGCCGTCGCAACGCTGGCCGGCAGCGCGTTTCGTCGAGTTTGCGCATCGCTTGGCTGACCATTGCGCGGTGGACTTCCTGTTGTTCTGGTCGCCGGGCGATGAAAACGATCCGCGCCATCCGGGCGATGACCGCAAGGCGNGCCGAAATTCTCCAGGAGTGAGCGACCTGCCGGTGCATGCGGTGCCGACCTCGACGCTGCCTGAATTGATTGCCGGCTTGTCGCTGTGCGATTGCATGGTGCAGTCGGATGGTGGTGCGATGCACCTGGCGGCGGCTTTGGGCAAGCCGATCGTCTGCTTCTTTGGCCGATCGGACGCGCACCGCTGGCATCCCTGGGCGGTTCCCTACGAACTGCTCCAGNCCGAAAACGAGGATGTGGCGACGTTGACCGCAACCGAGGTTTTCGATGCTTTTCTGCGCCTGCAGGCCAAGGCGTACGAATCGGGTTCGAGCGGCCTCCTATGCGCATCCTGAAAGCCGTTTTCCTGGCGCTTCGGCTCCGGCTTGCCAGCAAGACCCGCCTCCCTGCGGAGCTACCTGAAGGGTTCGATCGGCTGAATATTGGCCGCTCGTGCAAGATCCTGCGCGGTGACCCTCGATGCCTCGAGGAGCGGCGAAATACGCCTCGACGACAAGGTCACCCTCAACCAGCAGGCGATCCTGATTGGCGGCGCCGGGGAATCCGCCTCGGGCGGGGCGTCGAGATCAACTGTTTCGGATTCATCGATGGCAGCGGCGGCGTGGATATCGGGAGCGGACGCTGGTCGGGCCGGGGTGAGGATCATTTCCTACCAGCACGCTTTCGACGGCCGGGAACCGATTTGCGCGCAGGCCTCGGTCGCGGAACCCGTTCGGATCGGGCGCGACGTCTGGATCGGAGCCAACGTGATCATCATGTCCGGCGTGACGATCGGCGAAGGCGCGGTGGTGGGCGCCGGGGCCGTCGTCAGCCGCGACATTCCGGCGTGGGCGGTTGCCGTGGGCGTTCCCGCCAGGGTGCTGCGCTACAGAACTGCGGATAAGGCGGCGTCAGCGTAGCGCTGCCCGGCAGTCAGCGCGCCCTCAGTGCGCGGCTTCCCAGTTCGGCCCGATGCCGACCTCGACGACCAGCGGTACCTTGAGTTCGGCCACCTGGCTCATCAGGCGCGGCAGGTGAGTGCGCACTTCGCTCAATTCGTCGTCCGGCACTTCGAGCAGCAGCTCGTCATGGACTTGCAGAATCAGGCGACTTTTCCGNGTCGACCGCGACAGCCAGTCCTGAACGGCGATCATCGCCAGCTTGATCAGGTCGGCGGCGGTGCCTTGCATCGGCGCGTTGATCGCGGCGCGTTCCGCGCCCTGGCGGCGCATCGCCTGGCTGGAACGAATTTCCGGGAACCACAGGCGGCGGCCGAAGGCGGTTTCGACGTAGCCCTTGTCGCGCGCTGTTTGGCGGGCTTCTTCCATGTAGCGGGCGACGCCGGGGTAGCGGGCGAAATAGCGGTCGATGTAGGTCTGCGCGGCGCTGCGCTCCAGTCCGAGCTGGCGGGCGAGGCCAAAGGCGCTCATGCCGTAGATCAGGCCGAAGTTGATGCTCTTGGCGACGCGCCGCTGGTCGGGGCCGACTTCGAGCGGGGTCACGCCGAAGATCTCGGCGGCGGTGGCGCGGTGCACGTCCTCGCCGTGGGCGAAAGCGTCGCGCAGGCGTTCGTCGCCCGAGAGGTGGGCCATGATGCGCAACTCGATCTGCGAGTAGTCGGCCGAAACGATGCTGCTGCCAGGAGGCGCGATGAAGGCGGTGCGGATGCGCCGGCCTTCCTCGGTGCGTACCGGGATGTTCTGCAGGTTGGGGTCGCTGGAGGCGAGCCGTCCCGTGACGACGGAAGCCTGGGAGAAGTGAGTATGCACTCTCCCGGTTTCCGGGTTGATCTGGCGCGGCAGTTTGTCGGTGTAGGTGCCCTTGAGCTTCGACAGGCTGCGGTGTTCGAGCAGCAGCTTGGGCAGCGGATAGTCGAGGGCGAGTTCCGAGAGCACTTCCTCGTCGGTCGACGAGGCAGTCTTCTTTTTGACCGGCAGGCCGAGCTTGGTGAACAGGATTTCGCCGAGTTGCTTGGGCGAGGCGAGGTTGAAGGGCTGGCCAGCGAGTTCGTAGGCCTGCGCCTCAAGCGCCATGATCTTCTGGCCGATTTCGTGGCTTTGCCGGGCCAGCGTGTCGCCGTCGATCAGGATGCCGTTGCGCTCCATCTGCCAGATCACCTGGCGGGCCGGCATCTCGATGTCGTGGTAAATGCGCGAGAGGCCGGGTTCGTCGGCGAAGCGGGGNTGCAGCACGTCATGGACGCGCAGCGTCACGTCGGCGTCCTCGGCGGCATAGGTGGCGGCGCGTTCGATGTCGACCTGGTCGAAACCGATCTGCTTGGCGCCCTTGCCGCACAGGTCTTCGTAGGCGATGGTGGCGAGGCCGAGGTGGCGGGTGCATAGCTGGCCGAGGTCGTGGCCCTTGTCGGATTCGATCACGTAGCTTTGCAACATCGTGTCGTGGGCGATGCCGGCCAGCGCGATACCGTGGTTGGCGAAGACGTGCTGGTCGTACTTGGCGTTTTGCAGCACCTTCTTGCGGTCGATGGATTCGAGCCACGGTTTGAGCTTTTCCAGCACGTCGTCGCGTGGCAACTGCTCGGCGACGCCGGGCGCAGTGTGGGCGAGCGGGATGTAGCAGGCCGCGCCGGGCGTCACCGACAGCGAAATGCCGACAATGCGCGCGGCGAAGGAATCGAGGCTGGTGGTTTCGGTATCGAGCGCGGTCAACCCGGCGGCCTCGATCTTAGCCAGCCAGGCGTCGAATTGCGGCCAGGTGAGGATGGTTTCGTAATCGACCGCGATGGCCGGGGCAGGCTGCCTGGTTTCGCTCGGCGTCGATTGGCGGGCCGGGATGTTGGCCGCGGCCTGCGGGCCGTCGATCTCGTTGAGCCAGCTGCGGAACTGGTAGCGGGTGTACAGCGCGCGCAAGGTGTCGTTGTCGCGCCCGGTTGCGGTCAACGCCGTGGGGGCGGGCAAATTCGCCAGGTCGCAGGCGACCGTGACCAGTTTNTTGCCGAGCGGCAGGAAGCCCAGATGGTCGCGCAGGTTCTGGCCGACGACGCCGCCGATTTCATCGGCATGGGCGATGATCTCGTCGAGCGAGCCGTATTGCGCCAGCCACTTGAGCGCGGTTTTGGGGCCGCACTTCGGCACGCCGGGCACGCCGTCCACGGCGTCGCCGACCAGCGCCAGGTAATCGACCATCTTGCCCGGCGGCACGCCGAACTTGGCCTCGACGCCGGCCTCGTCGAGCAGTTCGTTGCTCATCGTGTTGTACCAGCGCACCAGCGGGTTCTGNAGCTGGGTGAGATCCTTGTCGCCGGTGGAAATCAGGGTATTTATGCCGTCGACCGCAGCAGCCTTGGCCAGCGTGCCGATCACGTCGTCGGCCTCGATGCCGTCGACCATCAGCAGCGGCCACCCGGACGCCTGAATCGCCGCATGCAGCGGTTCGATCTGGCTGACCATGTCGTCCGGCATCGGCGGCCGGTGCGCCTTGTATTCGGGATACCAGTCGTCGCGGAAGGTCTTGCCCTTGGCGTCGAAGACGACGGCCTTGTAGTCCGCCTTGTAGTCGTTTTCCAGACGACGTAGCATGTTCAGCACGCCGTACAGCGCGCCGGTCGGCTCGCCGGCCTGGTTGCGCAGGTCGGGCAGGGCGTGGAAAGCGCGATAAAGGTAGGACGAGCCGTCCACCAACAACAAGAGACGCATGAGAAGTGACGGAAAATAAAGGGTGGGCGATGAGTGGGCGTTCCGGGGCTCGCTGCAGTCGGCCTTGCTCCCGGGATGCTCGAGAATGGTTTGTATTATGTCAGAGTTCGCGGCGGCGACTGAACGGGCCGTTGCTGCCGGCGAAGCGAAGCAGGCCGTCGCATGAGCGTCGCCAAAAGAGGGGTGGCGGGGCTGGAGCATCTGGCCTATCGGCCGGATATCGACGGGCTGCGTGCCATCGCCGTGCTCGGGGTGTTGTTGTTCCACGCCTTTCCGGGGTTCCTGCCGGGCGGTTTTGTCGGTGTGGACGTGTTTNTCGTCATTTCCGGCTATCTCATCACCGCGTTGATCCTGCAGGATTTCGGGCGCGGCGGCTTCACCATCCGCGATTTTTATGCGCGACGTATCCGGCGCGTATTCCCGGCCNTGCTGGCCATGCTGGCCGCCGTCTGGCTATTGGGCATGGCTTTGCTGATGCCCGGCGAATTGCGATTGCTCGGCCAGTCCATGGTGCATAGCGCCTATTTTTCCAACAATTTTCTGTTGTATTCCCAGGCCGGTTATTTCGATACGGATGCCGAGCTGAAGCCGCTCCTGCATCTTTGGTCGCTGGCGGTCGAAGAACAGTTCTATATCGTCTGGCCCTGGCTGCTCTGGCTCGCCATCCGCTTGCGACCGCATGGAAAATGGCTGTCGCTCGGCCTGGCGTCGCTCAGCCTGATCGCGTGCCTGCTGGTCACGCCACGCGATCCGGTCGCGACTTNNTTTCTGCCGCATTACCGGGGCTGGGAGTTGCTCGCCGGTGCCTTGCTGGCTTTGCACGGGCAGCGTTTGCGTCAGATGCTGGCCGGGTATGCGCCGGTTGGGCTCGGGTGGCTGAGCCCGCTTGGCCTTCTGCTGATCATTGGCGCTTATGTCGGGATCGACGGCGCGCAGCCCTTTCCCGGCTGGCGGGCCATGGTCCCCGTTGCCGGTGCCGCGCTGGTCATTCTTTCCGAGCCCGGGGCCTGGTTTTCAGGCCGTTATCTGGCGGCTCGTTCCCTGGTGGCGGTCGGCTTGATCAGCTATCCGCTCTATTTGTGGCATTGGCCGTTGTTTTCGTTCGCGCGCATCCTCTTCGGCGAGCTTACGGTCGTCCTGGCCCTGGGCCTGATCGCGGTTTCGTTCGGGCTGGCCTGGGCGACTTACCGCTATCTGGAGATCCCGGTGCGCCGGTCCGCAAACCCCATGCTGCGGGCTGCCTGGATTCCGTTAGCGGGCCTGGGGTTGCTGGTCGCGNATCGGGGTTCTGGGCGACGTGACGCGTAGCGCGAAAGGTTTCCGGCACGTATCGAGGGCGATGCCTGGCGGGCCCTGCTCTGGCCCGAGGCGTGGATCATGGATCCGGCCTGCAAGGCCGCGGTACAGCCCAAGGGAATCTATTGCCAACAGGACGGCCGTGCATCGGTAAGCCACGTATTGCTGGGCGATAGCCACGCCAACCATTTCTTCNCCGGGCTGGCGCCGCGCGTGGCAAGTTCCGGGNGCGCCCTGCTGCAGATCCAGGGGCCATTGCACGCGACGGGCGACGACAATTGGGCGAATGTGGCCTGGGTGATCGGCCGTCCGGAAATCCGGACGGTTTTCATCGCCTATCATCACGGGCGTATCCACCAGAAGGACAATCCTTTTGCCGGGGCGCTGGAGAAGATGCTGGCAGATTTGCTCGCAGCGGGGAAGACGGTGGTCTTCCTGGTCGACAATCCGGAGTTCGATTTCGATCCCCGCCTGTGCACCGAGAGGCCGGCCGTCGCCCGCTGGCTGGGTGCCGGCAACAACGCCGCGCAAAGATGCAGCGAGAGCGTCGAGTTCATGCGGCGCAAACGTGCGGATTACGAGCGTTATCTTGCCGCGCTTGCTGCGTCGTACCCGGACCTGCGATTCTTCGACACCTTTGCCGCCCTTTGCGACGACAAGCAATGTTCTGCGATCGACGGGAATGAGCTGTCGTTCCGGGATCGCCATCACCTGACGCAGCGCGGATCCNGAGCGCGCATTTTCCGGGCTCGAGTTGCCGCTGACCAAGCCTTGATCGCTGCTTGTCGCCGCAGTATTGCCGAAGTAGGATGTTCCTGGCGCGGCGGCTGCGGACCAAGCCGCAAACCACAAGAGAGGCATGAGACGTGACGGAAAGCGACAAACTGGTGATGGGCGTGNAATCCGAGGCGCTGCTGCAGTCGGCTTCGGCTCGCGAATCCTGGCGGATTTTCGGCATCATGTCGGAATTCGTCGAGGCGACCGAGCGCCTGGCGGCGATCAAGCCGGCGGTGACCGTTTTCGGCAGCGCCCGGGTCAAGGAAGGTTCGCCCTATTACGAATTGACCGAAAGAACGGCGCGCCTGCTCTCCGATTCCGGGTTCTCGGTGATTTCCGGCGGTGGTCCGGGCATCATGGAAGCCGCCAACAAGGGTGCTTTCCATGGAAAATCGCCGTCGGTCGGGCTGAATATCCAGTTGCCCCACGAGCAACAGTCCAACCCGTACCAGGATATTTCCCAGACTTTCCGCCACTTCTTCGCGCGCAAATACATGTTCGTTCGCTTCGCCAGCGCCTATGTCGTGATGCCCGGCGGTTTCGGCACGCTGGATGAGCTGATGGATGCGCTGACGCTGATCCAGACCGGCAAGGCGCGCAAGATTCCGCTGATCCTCGTCTGCTCCGCCTTCTGGCAGGGCATGATCGCCTGGTTCAAGGACAGGCTGGTCGCCGAAGGCATGGTCGATCCCGAGGACATCAACCTGATCCAGCTGATTGACGAGCCGGAGCAGGTGGTCGAGGCGATTTTCAAACACTACGAAGCGCGCNCCTTCGGGCCGTTGCCGGCTGAACGCGAGTTGATGCTCAACCTGTAATAGAATTGGGTCAAGTCATCAAGGAACGATCATGCGCCGTTTATTCCCCCTCATTCTGCTCGCTGCCCTGCCTGTCTGGGCCCAGCAACAGCCCGGCGACCTGCAGCCGCTGCCCGCCATTCCGCCGCCGCCACCCGGCATGGAGGCCTTTGACGAAGCGCTGGAACCGCAGGTCACCATCGTCAAGACCGAACGCGAGACGCGCGAGGAGTTCCGTGCCAACGGCCGCCTCTACATGGTCAAGGTGACGCCGGCCATCGGCCCGGCTTACTACCTGGTCGACCAGCAGGGCGACGGGAACTTCGTCCAGCGGGATACCATGGGCCCGTGCGGCCGCCGATGTGGACCGTGCGTTCCTGGTAATCCTTGTCGGTTTACACGACTGTCGCGCATGACGAGCTGGCGCGCTGGCTGGCGCCGCTCGGAACAGGACCGCTGGAAGGATTCGCCGGCATCGCCGCCGGCATGCAGAACTCCAACTATTTCGTGAGCGTCGGCGGCACCCGTCGGGTGCTGACCATTTTCGAGAGCCTGGCGCCGCGGGAACTCGATTTCTACNCCGCGCTACAGGATCACCTGGCGGTGCGCGGCATCCCCTGTCCGCACCCGCTGCCCGATGGCGACGGGCGTTTCTGGCGGCAGTTGGCCGGCAAGCCGGCCGCCTTGTTCACCTGCCTGCCCGGCGAATGCATCGAAACGCCGACCGTCGAACACTGCCGGACGCTGGGCGACATGCTGGCCCGCCTGCATCTGGCGGGCGCTGGTTTTCCGTCGCCCTTGCCCAACCCTTGCGGCCAGGCCTGGTGTCAGGCGACCGGTCGGACGCTGGCGCCGCTGTTGACGGCCGATGAGTGCGGTCGACTGCTCGCCGAGCTCGATTTTCAGGCGGCCATCGATCGTTCGAACTTGCCGCGCGGCATCGTGCACGGGNACCTCTTTCGCGACAACGTGCTGTGGCAGGGCGAGAGAATTTCCGGTGTCCTGGATTTCTATTTCGTAAGCGAGGACAGCCTGCTGTTCGATCTGGCGGTCGTCGCCAACGACTGGGCGGACGACACGGAAGGCCTGCAGGCCCTGTTGACGGGCTACGGCGCGGTACGCCCGCTGCAGGCGGCGGAACACGAAGCCTGGCCGGCGATGCGACGTGCCGCGGCCTTGCGTTTCTGGCTGTTGCGGCTGGATGCCCGACACCATCCACGCCCCGGCGCTGTGGTAACCGTCAAGAACCCGGATCATTTCGGCGGGCTGTTGCAGCGTCTTGTCCTTGCTCAGGATGCCACCCCCGTTAGCATTCCGCTATGACCGAAACCCAGCAATTTCCTGCCGCGCCGCCGCGCTTCAAGGGCGAAAGCCGCGAAGTCGATCCCGGCGCCTGTTTCGAATGGCTCCGCGAGGGCTGGCGTCTGTTCCTGGCCAACNCCGGGGCCTGGATAGGCAGCACGGTGCTGTTGCTGGTCATCCTGATGGCCATCGCGATCGTGCCGGTTTTCGGCCAGATTGCCGCCCATCTCCTTGCACCGCTCTTCGGGGCAGGCATGGTGGAAATCTGCCGGAAGCTGTCGACGAACAACCAGCCGGAAGTCGCCGACCTGTTTGTCGGATTTCGCCACAATGCCGGTCAATTAGTCATGGTCGGCGTCTTTTTCGCCAGCGGAATATTCGGCCTCGCCTTCGTCGCCTTCCTGCTGGTTAGCGGCGGCGTGCTGGGCAGGGTGATCACCGGCAAGATTCTTGGCCTGAGCATCGCGATGGGCGGCGTCATGCTGGCCGGCATCGTCGTTCTGGTGCTGTCGGTCCCGGTCATCATGGCCACCTGGTTCGCTCCGGCGCTGGTGTTTTTCCATGACATGGCGCCGGCCGCCGCCCTGCGCGCCAGTTTCGAGGCTGGTGCCAAGAACTGGCTGGCGATGACGATCTTCGGCATTTTCCTGGTCGTCGCGCTGTTCTTCGCCATGCTGCCGTTCCTGATGGGCTTGCTGTTGCTGGTGCCGGTATTTTCCGGCGCGGTCNACGCGTCCTACCGCGACATTTTCGTGGAAGTCTGACCATGCAGGTTCAAACACTCCCGGCTGCTTCAGGCTGGGCCTGGCTGAGCGCCGGCTTCGCCATCTTTCGCCGCAACCCGCCGCTGTTGGCCATGCTGGTTATCACCTACTGGTTGACCGTGTTGATTCTCAACATTCTGCCGGTAATCGGTGCGGTGGCCGCGTCGCTGATCATTCCCGGGCTTTCGGTCGGTCTGATGCAGGCGGCGCGCGATCTCGACCGGGCGTGCCGGTCACCTTGCAGACACTCTTCGGCGGTCTTCAGCGTAATACGCGAACGCTGGTTGCGCTGGGCGCACTGTACCTCTGCTGCACCTTGGGCGTCTTGGGGCTTTCCGCACTGATCGACGGCGGACAACTGCTGAATTTCATGATTTCAGGCAAGGGGCGGACAAAGAGACCGTCGAAAGCGGCGAGTTGATCCTGCCCTCCTGTTCGTGATGGCGCTGATGCTGCCGGTACTGATGGCTTACTGGTTTGCACCGGTGCTTGCCGCCTGGCATGGGTTGAGCGTCGGCAAATCGCTGTTTTTCAGTTTCGTCGCCTGCTGGCTGAACTGGCGTGCATTTCTCTTCTACAGTGCTGCCCTGGTGGTCACGCCGGTATTGTTCCCGGGCTGGTGTTCGGCATTCTGCTTGCCGTTCTTGGGGAGGCGAAGGCGGATCTATCGCGGCCTTCGTCATCACGCCGTTGATGATGGTGATCGCGCTGATGATCTTCTCGACGGTCTATGCCAGTTTCTACGCCAGCTACCGCGACATCTTCGGGCCGTCGGAAATTGTCTGAACCGCTCGGCATTTTCGGCGGCACCTTCGATCCGNTGCACTTCGGCCATCTGCGGCTGGCGGAAGAATCCATCGGCCATCTCGGCCTCGGCGGCGTGCGCTGGATTCCGGCTGGTCAACCGCCGCATCGCGGCACGCCGCAGGTGACCGCGCGGCAGCGGCTGGAGATGGTGTTGCGGTCGACCGCGAAAAATGCCCGATTTTCAGTCGACGCCAGCGAAGTC
Organism: Dechloromonas sp.; assembly: GCA_013363835.1. Lineage (GTDB taxonomy): Bacteria > Pseudomonadota > Gammaproteobacteria > Burkholderiales > Rhodocyclaceae > Azonexus. The sequence continues at coordinate 2,752,500 of CP054864.1, read as the reverse complement.
GAATCGACGGCGCCGAGCTACACCGTGCATACGCTGGAGCGCCTGCGTAACGAACTGGGTTCAGGGCAGTCGCTGGTACTGCTGGTCGGCGCCGATGCTTTTGCCGGGCTCACGACCTGGCATCGCTGGCGCGACCTGTTCGCGCTGGCCCATATTGCCGTTTCCCACCGGCCGGGTTTTCCGGTCGAGATCGCCAGCCTGCCGCACGAGCTGGCGACCGAGTTCGCCGACCGCCGGTTGCCGGATGCGGGCGGTCTGAAGGATAGCCCGGCAGGCGGCATCGTCACCTTCGCCATGACCCAACTCGCCATTTCGGCGACGCAGATCCGAAAACTGCTGGCCAACGGCCTGTCGGCCCGCTATTTGCTGCCCGACGACGTTCTCGACTATATTCAGACTCATTCCCTCTACAGAAATCCCTAATGGACATACGCAAGCTGCAANAAATCGTCGTTTCCGCCCTCGAAGACATCAAGGGCAAGGACATCGAAGTCATCAACACCACCAAGCTGACCTCCATGTTCGACCGGCTGGTGATCGCCACCGGCGATTCCAACCGCCAGGTCAAGGCGCTGGCCCGCAACGTCCAGGACAAGGTGCGCGAAGCCGGTGCCGAAGTGCTGTCGGTGGAGGGAGAGGAAACAGGCGAATGGGTGCTGGTCGACCTTGGCGATATCATCGTCCATGTCATGCAGCCGACCGTGCGCCAGTACTACAACCTCGAAGAACTCTGGCAGACGACCCCGGCGCAGCGGCGCAAGGCGGCGGAGCAGGCCGCCGCGAATGAAGCTGAGCGTGCTCGCCGTCGGCCATCGCCAGCCCGACTGGGTGAGCGCCGGCTGTGCCGAGTACCTCAAGCGCATGCCGCGCGAACTGCCGGCCAGCGTCACCGAAATCAAACCCGAGGCACGCGGCTCGAAAACCCGCGAACAACTGCTCGCCGCCGAGAAAGGCCGTATCCGCGAAGCCTTGCCCGGCGGCTACCGTATCGTCGTCCTCGATGAAAAGGGCGACGACCTGACCACATTGAAGCTCGCCCGCCGGCTGGAAGCCTGGATGCAGGACGGGCGCGACGTGGCGCTGCTGATCGGTGGCGCCGACGGACTGGACGAGGAATTCAAGCAACAGGCCGACGACAAGCTGCGCCTGTCCAGCCTCACCCTGCCGCATGGCCTGGCTCGGCTGGTACTGTGCGAACAGCTTTACCGCGCCGTCAGCGTGTTGAAGAATCACCCCTATCACCGGGAGGGATGATGCGGCTCTACCTTGCCTCGCGCAGCCCGCGCCGTCGTGAATTGCTGACCCAGATGGGTGTCGCCTTCGATACCCTGATCTTTCGCTCCGGCATGCGTTGCGACCCGGAAGTCGACGAATCGACGCTGGCCGGCGAGGGCGCCGAGGCCTATGTCGAGCGCGTCGCGCGGGCCAAGGCCGAGCATGGGCTCAGCCTGCTGGCCGAACGGCGCCTGCCGATGCGTCCCATCCTGGCCGCCGACACGACGCTGGAATTTGCCGGCGAGATCATCGGCAAGCCGGCGGACGAGGCCGACGCGGCGGCCATCCTGCGCCGCCTGTCCGGCAATATCCATCGCGTGCTGACCGGTGTCGCGGTCAGCCACGAGGGGCGAACCGAATACGTGCTGTCGGTCAGTGAGGTGCGCTTCCGTGAAATCGACGACGAGGAAATCCGCCATTACGTGCTGAGCGGCGAGCCGATGGACAAGGCCGGCGCCTATGGCATTCAGGGCCGTGCCGGGCTGTTCGTGGCGCATCTGGCTGGCAGCTTTACCGGCGTGATGGGCTTGCCGGTGTGCGAAACGGGCGAATTGCTCAAGCAGTTCGGCTGGCGTTTCTAGACCATGCCCGGCCGCCGCAGGCTGCTGCTCGGCGGCTGTGCCTGGCTCGCCTGCGGGCCGCTGCTGGCGGCCGGCCTGGCGCCGCCCGGGNTCACCGCCCGCCACGCCTATGTCGGCAATCTCAACGATACCCTGCTGGCGGTCGATGCCGATGTGCCGGTGCCGATCGCCTCGGTCAGCAAACTGATTACGGCCTGGGTGGTGCTGAGCGCCGATTTGCCGCTCGATGAGAAGATACGCATCACCGAGGCTGATGTGGCGTTTTCGAAACAGACGGCATCGAGCCTGCCGGTCGGCTCGATCTGGCGGCGCGAGGAACTGCTCGAATGGCTGTTGATTGCCTCCGACAATCNNCATGCCGCCGCCGCGCTGGCTCGCAGTTTTCCCGGCGGCTGGCCGGAATTCCAGTATGCGATGCGTGCCCTGCTGACGCAGATGCAACTGTTCAGCTTCGACTTCGGCGATTCATCGGGGCTCTCCGCGTTCAACAAGGCGAGTGCCCGCGATCTCGGCGTGCTGCTGGTAACGCTGTCGCAATTGCCCTGGTTCAGGAATCTGGCTACGCGGCCGGCGGTCGGCGGCAAGATGAACGTCAATCGCTTCGCCCATGACCGCTCGGTCTCGCTCTTGGCCGGGAAAACCGGGTTCACTGCAGCAGCCGGCTACTGCCTGGCGATGGCCGAGGAATTCAACGGTCAGGTATTCGCGCTGGTCGTCCTCAATTCCCGCGACCGCGAGGCACGAGCGCAGGACATGAACGCGCTGCGTCAGTTCACCGGCAGTCGCTGGCGCCGGGCGCGCGGCCAGCGAGCGGCGGATAAGGTCGGCGGCCATGCGCGCGCCGTCGGCGCTGGGCGGGCGGGGTGGGGTTTGTCGCCAGAGTTCGGCGAGCGGTGCCGCCACGGCACCGGCTTCCAGGTCGGCGCCGCCGATTTCCCGGCAGTGCCCGTGCCGCTGCAGCCAGGCTATCAGGCATTCCTGCTCCGGCCAGTCTTCCCGCAGCTGATAGAGGATGGGCGTGCCGTTGCAAGCGGCCTCGGTGAAGGTGCCATAGCCGGGCTTGGTGACGATGGCGTCGACCGAGCACAGCAAGTCGGTGAAGGAAAGGCCGAAATCTTCGTAGGCAATGGCGTCGGGATGCGTGCATCGCCAGTGGCCGGCGACCAGCCAGCGGACGCCGGGCAGGCGCGGCCAGTGGTCGACCGGCAGCCGGTGGGCGATGCCGCCGAGCGCGATCAGTACCGCCTTGTCGCCATTCAGCCCCAGATCGTGGCGACGGCCAAGGCTGGCGACAGGGCCGACGCGGGTCGTGTTGGCGAGGTCGGCCATGGCCATGGCGGGCGTGATGCGGATGAATTGCTGCGCGGCACGGTAGGCGGCGAGCATTTGCGCGTGAATCGGCGGTGCCCAGTCTTCGTGCCCGAAGAAATGGGCGAACAGTTCCGCCCAGTTCAGCGAACAGATGGCGAGTGCCGGAATGCCGGCCCGCGCCGCGCCGGCCAGCGGCAGGTAGCTGACGTTGCTGAGCACGGCATCTGGCTGCAAGTCCGCCAGAAACGCCGCCTCGGCGGCAATGCGAGCCGGCCATTCGGCATGCGTGTTGCGGTAGGCGGTGGCGGTGGCGGGCAGGTCGATGTGCAAGGCGTCGTGCATCACGTAACCGAAATCGCTGCTGGCGGCGATATGCGCGAAAGGCGGCACGATGCGCTGGCGCAGTTTGTCCGGCGGCAAGCCGCTGCGTACGGTCAACCGCAAATTCGGGCATATTTCCGCCACGGCGTTGAGCACCGGCGCCGTAATGGCGAAGTGCCCGAAGCCGTGGCTGGAGATGTCGACGAAGAGGTGCAAGTCAGCGGTTCGTGAACGTCGCCTTGCGCTTTTCGGCGAAGGCCGCCATGCCTTCCTTCTGGTCTTCCAGCGCGAAGGCGGCGTGGAAGGCGCGGCGTTCGAAGAGCAGGCCTTCGTTCAGCGACGACTCGAAAGCGCGATTGACTGATTCCTTGATCATCATGACCACCGGCAGCGAGAAGCCGGCGATGGTCTGCGCCGCTTTCAGGGTTTCTTCCAGCAACTGCCCGGCCGGAATGACGCGGGCGACCAGGCCGGCCTGCTCGGCTTCGGCGGCATCCATCATGCGCGCCGTCAGGCACATGTCCATCGCCTTGGCCTTGCCGATGGCGCGCGGCAGGCGCTGCGTGCCGCCGGCACCGGGCAGGATGCCGATCCTGACTTCCGGCTGGCCGAACTTGGCGGTATCGGCGGCGAAGATCATGTCGCACATCATCGCCATCTCGCAGCCGCCGCCCAATGCAAAGCCGGCGACCGCCGCGATTACCGGCTTCCTCGCCGTCTTGATGCGCTCCCAGTTGCGGGTGATGAAGTCCGTCTGGTAGGCGTGCATGTAATCGAAATCCTTCATGAAGCCGATGTCGGCCCCGGCGGCGAAGGCCTTTTCGCTGCCGGTGAGGACGATACAGCCGATATTCTCGTCGGCCTCGAAGGCGTCGATGGCGGCGCCGATGCCGTCGACGACATCGTTGTTCAGGGCGTTCAGCGCTTCCGGCCGGTTGATGCGGATCAGTCCGACCTTGCCGTGGATTTCCGTGAGGACTACCTGCGTCATTTGCGTGTCTCCTTGTCTAGCTGCCCTGTGGCAGTATGTTTTGAATGTGTTTCGCCCCGCAGTGTAACGTCAAGGACGCCTGTTCAGCGAGGGCTGTAGCCGCTACCATGCGCGGACTTTGCCACGCCACGTGCCGATGCGCCGTCCCGCCCCCGCCTATTTCCCGCCGCCCGATAGCGGCCTCGATATCCGTTACGTCGATGCCGACCTGCTGGTCGTCGACAAGCCTTCCGGCTTGCTGTCGGTGCCCGGTCGCGGCCCGGGCATGGACGACAATCTGGCCAGCCGGGTGCAGGCGCGCTACCCGGAAGCGCTGACCGTGCATCGCCTCGACATGGATACCTCGGGATTGCTGGTCATGGCGCGCAATCCAGGGTACACCGGGCGCTGGGCCGGCTCTTCGAGTTGCGCCAGGTGGAAAAGGAATACATCGCCGTGGTCGCCGGCCGGGTGGCCGACAGCCCGCGCAGCATTGATTTACCGCTGATCGCCGACTGGCCGAACCGGCCGCGACAGATGGTCGATTTCGTGCTGGGAAAGCCGGCGCTGACGCATCTGAAAGTCTTGTCCTGCGATGCTGCCGAAAATACGACCCGTGTGCGCCTGACTCCGGAGACCGGCCGCTCTCACCAATTACGGGTGCACATGCAGGCCATCGGCCATCCGATTCTCGGCGACGATCTGTACGCGCCGCCGGAAGTCCTCGCCCAGGCACCGCGCCTGCTGCTGCATGCCGCGCTGCTGGCCTTTCGCCACCCGGTCAGCGGCGAGTGGCTGGCGGTGCGTAGCGAGCCGCCGTTCTGAGGCCAGCGGGAACTGTCCGGGCGGCGACAGTCCAAGCCGTGGAAAACCGCTAAAGTGGCGGAACAAGAAAATACCGGAGACGAGAAATGACCTACGCCATCGATGCCGCGCCGCTGTGGCGGCCCAATCCGCAAACCGTCGCCGCCACGCGCATGGCGCAGCTGATGCAGGCGACCGGCCACGGCAGCTATGCCGATCTGTGGCAATGGTCGGTCGACCAACCGGAGGCGTTCTGGTCGCAACTGTGGGATTTCTGCGGCGCCGTCGGTGAAAAAGGCAGCAAAATCCTCGTCGACCGCGACAGGATGCCCGGTGCCCGCTGGTTTCCGGAGGCCCGCCTGAATTACGCCGAAAACCTGCTGCAACGGCGCGACGATGGCGCGGCGCTGGTGTTCTGGGGTGAGGACAAGGTCAAACGGCGGATGTCGCGCGCCGGGCTTTATCGCGAAGTCGCCCGCTTCCAGCAATTCCTGATCGCCGCCGGGGTCGGTGCCGGCGACCGCGTCGCCGGTTACCTGCCCAACCTGCCGGAAACCCTGGTCGCCATGCTGGCGGCGACGGCGCTCGGTGCCATCTGGTCGTCGGCTTCACCCGACTTCGGCGTGCAGGGCGTGCTCGACCGCTTCGGGCAGATCGAGCCGAAAGTGCTGATCTGCGTCGACGGCTACTGGTACAACGGCAAGCCGGTCGATTGCCTGGAAAAGAACGCCGAAGTGGTGGCCAGAATGCCGTCGTTGGTCAGGACGGTGGTCGTGCCCTATCTCGATGCGACGCCCGACATCGGCAACATCGCCAATGCCGTGGGCTGGAAGGAGGCTGTTGCGGTCGACCCCGAAAAAGAGGTCATTTTCAACCGGGTCGCCTTCGATCATCCTTTGTTCATCATGTTTTCGTCGGGCACCACCGGCGTGCCCAAGTGCATCGTCCATTGCCACGGCGGCGTGCTGTTGCAGCATCTCAAGGAACACCAGTTGCACAGCGACGTGCGCCCCGGCGACCGCCTGTTCTACTTCACCACCTGCGGCTGGATGATGTGGAACTGGCTGGCTTCCGGCCTGGCCTGCGGTGCCACGCTGTTGCTCTATGACGGCTCGCCCTTCGCGGCCAGGGGCAGGGTGCTGTTCGACTACGCCGAAGCCGAGAAGATGACCCACTTCGGCACCTCGGCCAAGTACATCGATGCCGCCGCCAAGCTGGGCCTGACGCCGGGCAAGACGCACGACCTGGCCGCGCTGCGCGCCATGTTCTCGACCGGCAGCCCGCTGAGTCCGGAGGGCTTCGACTGGNTGTACCGCGAAATCAAGCCGGACATCCTGCTGGCCTCGATTTCCGGCGGCACCGACATCGTTTCCTGCTTCGTGCTGGGCAACCCGGTATTGCCCGTCTATCGCGGCGAAATCCAGTGCCGCGGGCTGGGCATGGCGGTCGATGTCTTCGACGACAGCGGCCGGCCGGTGCGTTCGCAAAAGGGCGAGCTGGTGTGCACCCGGCCCTTCCCGGTGATGCCGGTCGGCTTCTGGAACGATGCCGATGGCCGGAAATACAGGGCTGCCTATTTCGAGCGCTTCGACAATGTCTGGTGCCACGGCGATTTTTCGGAGATCACGGCGCACGACGGCATCATCATCTACGGGCGCTCCGACGCCACCTTGAACNCCGGGGGCGTGCGCATCGGCACCGCCGAAATCTACCGTCAGGTCGAACAGCTGCCGGAAATACTGGAGGCGCTGGTGATCGGCCAGGATTGGCCGCCGGGCCGGAACGACGATGTCCGCGTCGTCCTTTTCGTCAAGCTGCAGGAGGGTTTGGTCCTGGATGCCGGCCTGATCGAGCGCGTGAAAAAACAGATCAGGGACAACACGACGCCGCGCCATGTGCCGGCCAAGATCGTGCAGGTGCAGGATATCCCGCGCACCAAGTCCGGCAAGATCGTCGAACTGGCCGTGCGCAACGTCGTGCACGAGCAGCCGGTGAAGAATGTCGAGGCGCTGGCCAATCCGGAAGCGCTGGCGTATTTCCGGCGTCGCGCCGAACTGGCCGATTAGCTGGCCTGGCGGCTCAAAGGCGCTTGACCGGCCAGGCCAGCGTCGCGCCGATGCGCGTGCTGGCTGCCGGGCTTTCGACGTAGCGGTAGAACAGGGCGGCGACGCCGATGCTGGCGCCCCAGGCGGCCAGCATGCCGGCAGCTGCGGTCGACGCGGAATCGAGGCCGAATTTCGCGTAGAGGCCATTGGCGATCAGGCAGATCGGGAAGTGCACCAGGAACACCGAATACGAAATCTTGCCGAGGTAGGCCAGCACGGCGTTGTCCGGCCAGCGTTCGAGCAGGCCGCTGCGGCGGGCGAAGCCGAGGCCGAGGGCGACGGCCAGCGCGATGGCGATGCGCAGGCGGAAATCAATAACCAGCGCCAGCACGGTGACGGCGGTGATGAGCGCCAGCCAGGTGGTCAGGCGGCCCCGTTCGGAGGCCCACCAGGCGGCGGCGCCCAGGCCATAGGAGCCGAAGAAGTAGATGCCCCAGTTGTCCCAGCCGGCTTCGCGGTTGAACCAGAGCAGCGAGCTGATGCCCAGCGCGCATACCAGCACCATCGCCAGATAGCGGTATCCGCCGAGCAGGCGCCCGCCGGCATGGCCGAGCCAGAGCAGCAGCGCCATCAGCGCGAAGAGCTGGAAATCGATGGCGACGTACCAGGCGCCGGCGGACAGCGAATCGAAATCGAGGATGCCGTGCAGCAGGAAGGCATGGGCGAACCACTGCGCGAGCGTCGCGCGCNNCGGAATCGAATCGTCATCCATCCATTGGCCGGCAAGCGCTGCGCCGATGATCGCCAGCGCCATGGCGGCCATGAANGGAATGACCAGCCGCGTATAGCGCTTCCAGATCAGTCCGAAGGGCGGGCTGGCCAGGCCGTCACCCTGGGCGGACAGGCCGCGCGCGGCGAGAAAGCCGCCGATGACGAGAAACACCTGCACCGCCATCCGTGCGTAATCGTAGAACCAGCCGACGAGGCCTGGCGCCGCCTGCTGCATGGCAACGGACAGCGGGCCGTAGGCGGCGAGGTGATGCAGCACGATGAGTTGCGACGCGATGGCTTTCAGCGCGTCAATCAGCGGCATGCGGGCGGACGATTGGCTCATGGCAAAGATGGTATACGCGATTGCTGCGGCGCACAAATCATTATCGCGTTGTTTTTGGCAGATTATTCTTAAACGAAGCGAGCCACAAAAGCGTTGACACGACTTTCGGGCAAATCGATCCAGACCCGGTGTCCGCTACCGGGCGCGACCTGTATGGGTTCGCTTACGGCGTTTTCCATGCGCGTCGGTGTCCAGGTGTGATTGCCGGCCGGATGCACGCTTTCCAGCCGGTCGGTTGCGGTAAACCGGTTTTTGACCTCGATTTCCATCAGCCCGCGCGCGGGGTCGAAACGCACGGCATCGCCGACGTAAAGGCTGCGGTCGGATTCCGAATGGCCGCGCAGGTAATTCTGGTACTCGGCGTCGTGATGGCGCTGGTAGAAGCCGTCGGTGTAGCCCCGGTTGGCCAGGCCTTCGAGTTCGCGCAGCAGTTCCGGATCGAGCGGCTTGCCGGCAACGGCATCGTCGATGGCCTGGCGATAGGCCTGCGCAGTGCGGGCGACGTAGTAGGGGCTCTTGGTGCGCCCNTCGATCTTCAGCGAATCGACGCCGATTTCGACCAGACGATGGACGTGCTCGATGGCGCGCAAGTCCTTNGAGTTCATGATGTAGGTGCCGTGCTCGTCTTCCTCGATGGGCATCAGTTCGCCCGGGCGCTGGCGCTCTTCGAGCAGGATTTCCTGCTCCTGCTTGAGCAATTGCGCCGGCTTCCCGTCGGAAGTCGATACCTTGTAATCCCAGCGGCAGGAATGNGTGCAAGTGCCCTGGTTCGGGTCGCGGTGATTGAAGTAGCCCGAAAGCAGGCAGCGGCCGGAATAGGCGATGCACAGGGCGCCGTGCACGAAGACTTCGAGTTCGATATCCGGGCATTGCTGGCGGATTTCGGCGACCTCGTCGAGCGAAAGCTCGCGCGAAAGGATGATGCGAGTCAGCCCCAGCTTCTTCCAGAAGCGAACGGCGGCCCAGTTGACGGTGTTCGACTGTACCGAGAGATGGACGGCCTGCTCGGGCCAGGTTTCGCGCACCATGTCGATCAGCCCGGGGTCGGACATGATCAGCGCGTCCGGCTTGAGCGCGATGACCGGCGCCATGTCGTCCAGGTAGGTGGCAAGCTTGGCGTTGTGCGGAAAGATGTTGCTGACGACGAAAAATTGCTTGCCGAGCGCGTGGGCTTCGTCGATGCCTTCCTTCAATGCGGCCAGGGTGCCGAAGGCGTTGTTGCGTACGCGCAGGCTGTAGCGGGGCTGGCCGGCGTAGATCGCATCGGCGCCAAAGGCAAAAGCCGTCCGCATCATTTCGAGCGAACCGGCGGGNGCGAGGAGTTCGGGCGCCTTGAGCATAGTAAAATACTGAAAACCGAGCATTTTACGCCCCATGACCGAAGAGATACTGATCAATTTCACCNCCCAGGAAACCCGCGTTGCCGTCATGCAACAAGGGGTCGCCCAGGAACTTCACATCGAGCGCACGGCCAGTCGCGGGCTGGTCGGCAATGTCTATCTCGGGCGCATCGTGCGCATCCTGCCCGGCATGCAGTCGGCGTTCATCGAGATCGGCCTCGAGCGTACCGCCTTCCTGCACGTTGCCGACATCTGGCAGCCGCGCGAGACGGCGACCGAGCGGCCGATCGAGAAAATCCTGTTCGAGGGCCAGAGCATCGTCGTCCAGGTCGTCAAAGACCCGATCGGCAAGNGGGCCCGCCTGTCGACGCAGATCTCCATCGCCGGTCGCATGCTGGTGCACCTGCCGCAGGAGAAGCATATCGGCATCTCGCAGCGCATCGAGGCGGAAGCCGAGCGCGAGGTGCTGCGCGAAAGGATTACGCGGCTGGTGCCACCCGACGAACCCGGCGGCTTCATCGTTCGCACCATGGCCGAGAATGCCAGCGATAGCGAATTCGCCACCGATATCGCTTACCTGCGCAAGACCTGGGCCGACATTCGCGACAAGGCAAGGGTTTGCGCACCGCCGACCGTGCTCTATCAGGAGCTTTCGCTCGGCCAGCGCGTGCTGCGCGACTTCAGGAACNCGGAAACCGGACGCATCGTCATCGACTCCCGGGAAAACTTCCAGAAACTGCAGAGTTTTGCCGAGGAATACACGCCGGCCGTGCTACCGCTGCTCGACCACTACACCGGCCAGCGGCCCCTGTTCGACCTGCATGGCGTCGAGGAGGAAATCCAGAAGGCGCTGGCCCGGCGCGTCGATCTCAAGTCCGGCGGCTACCTGATCATCGACCAGACCGAGGCGATGACGACCATCGACGTCAACACCGGCGGCTTCGTCGGCGTACGCAATTTCGACGACACCATCTTCAAGACCAATCTCGAAGCCGCGGTCACCATTGCGCGGCAACTGCGCCTCCGCAATCTGGGCGGCATCATCGTCGTCGATTTCATCGACATGGAAAACGATGAGCACAAGGCGGCGGTGCTCGACGAATTCAACAAGGCGCTGGCGCGCGACCATACTCGGCTGACGGTGAATGGTTTCACCGCGCTCGGCCTGGTCGAAATGACGCGCAAGCGCACGCGCGAGTCGCTGGCGCACGTCCTTTGCCAGACCTGTCCGACCTGCGGCGGACGCGGCGAGGTCAAGACCGCGCGTACCGTCGCCTATGAAATTCTCCGCGAGCTGTTGCGCGAAGCACGCCAGTTCAACGCCCGCGAATACCGCGTCCTCGCCGGGCCTGCCGTGGTCGACCTCTTCCTGGATGAAGAATCGCAGGCGCTGGCCATGCTCTCCGATTTCATCGAANAACCGATCTCGTTGCAGTCCGAGCCCAGCTATTCGCCGGAGCAATACGACATCGTGCTGATGTGACGGCAGCAAATGGAGAGAGGTCGTGACCACCAATCCTGAATTCGACAGCCTTGTTCCAGCGTACTCCATTGATCGTCGTAGTTTTCTGGCAAGCAGCCTGGGCGCAGGTTTCGCCCTTGCCGTGCAGCCGGTGATGGCCCGGACGGAGATCAGGACCGACGCCGCCGGCCTGCTGGCCGGCGAGGTGAAGGTGCCGGTCAAGGACGGCGAAATGGTCGCCTACCGTGCCGNNTGCCCAGGAGCGAGCAAATCACCGGTCGTGCTGGTGATTTCCGAGATTTTCGGCGTCCATGAGTACATTCGCGATGTCTGCCGGCGCCTCGGCAAGCTCGGCTATTGCGCCATCGCCCCGGAGCTTTTCGCCCGCCAGGGCGACCCGCGCCAGTTGACCAGCATTCCCGAGATTCTGGCGAAGATCACCAACAGGACGCCTGACGCGCAGGTGATGAGCGATCTCGACGCCACTGTCGCCTGGGCGGCAACACATGGCGCCGATACCGGCCGGCTGGCGATCACCGGCTTCTGCTGGGGCGGGCGCATTACCTGGCTTTACTGCGCTCACAATCCGCAGGTCAGGGCAGGGGTCGCCTGGTATGGTCGTCTGGTCGGCGAAGTCAACGAATTCACACCGCGCCATCCCATCGACGTGGTCGACAATTTGAAAGCCCCGGTACTCGGGCTTTACGGTGGCCTCGATACCGGCATTCCACTCGAAACGGTGGAGGCGATGGAAAAAGCCCTGCAGTCGGGAAGCGCCGCGGCGCGCAAGTCCGAAATCCAGCTCTACGACAACGCGCCGCACGCTTTTCATGCCGATTATCGGCCAAGTTTCCGGCGCGAAGATGCCGAGGATGGCTGGAAGCGCATGCAGGCCTGGTTCGTCAGCTTCAACGACTGAGCCTGCTTCGGTGGAGCGTCGCTTCATGCTACGCTTCGTTGCTTGTACTTTTTCACCTGATCATGACTGCCGAAGAACAGAAAACCGCTACGCCTGTCGATTCCCGTGCCCTGCTGAAAGAGTTGCAGGCCAGTTTCGATGTTTTTCGCAACCACAGCCCGCTGGCCATCGGCATCGACAAGCAGCTTATCGCGCAGCAACCAGAGAACCGCAAGGCGCTGCGTCTGGCGTTGCGCAGCCACACCATGTCGACGCGCTATCTCAAGGAAATGGAGAAGGCGGAAGTCCGCCTCAACCTCGATGGAACACCCGCCGCGNAGGTGACGGCGGAAGCGCGCAACCATTCCAGTGAACTGCTGCGGGAACGCTTCAAGAAGAAGGCAGAGCAGCGCAAGGCCGAAGAGGCTGCCGCCAAGGCAGAAGCGCGTCGCCTGGAAAAGCTCAATCAACTCACGGAAAAATTCGGCCGCAAGGCGAAGTGATCGCGTCCGGAGGCCGGAGCGCCAATGAAAAGGCCTGCGCTATGGCGCAGGCCTTTGAGTATCTGGTGGGGCGTCACAGATTCGAACCAGGACCTACGGATTAAGAGTCCGCTGCTCTACCAACTGAGCTAACGCCCCAGATTTTCCCATTACGACTTGGTGGGTCGGCCGAGATTCGAACTCGGGACCAACGGATTAAAAGTCCGCTGCTCTACCGACTGAGCTACCGACCCGACCTGGGAGCGCGGATTATAGAGATGGGTGGATGCGCTGTCAACGAACCGGCGACGCTGAAAGGACTCTTTTTCGGCGAAGGCATCCAATCATTTGTCCTGATTCCGTTTGTCATTTTAGAATGGACGGCGGCCTGAAATTCTTGACAGGGCGTGAGCGCATTTCCCAACTCGCACGGAGAATAGGCATGAACAAGGAAGATNTTTCACGTTATCAGGATCTTATCGCCACGGCTGCCACTGAACTCGGCCTCAAGATTCTTGCCGCGATTGCCTTTNGGGTGATCGGTCGCTGGCTGATCGGGCTGGCAGTCGGTATGGTCCGCCGGGCGCTGGAAAAGCAGAAAGTCGACCCGACCGTGTTGCGTTACGTCGGTTCGATCGTCACCGTGACCTTGAACATCCTGCTGGTGATCGGCATCCTCGGCTACTTCGGGNTGCAGACGACGACCTTCGCCGCCCTCGTCGCCGGTGCCGGTATCGCCATTGGCGCCGCGTGGGCCGGGCTGCTGGCCAATTTCGCGGCGGGTGCCTTCCTGATCGTTCTGCGCCCGTTCAAGGTCGGCGACTTCGTCACCGCGGGCGGTGTGACCGGGACGGTGACCGAGATCGGCCTGTTCGCCACCACCATCAACACGCCGGACAACGTGATGACCGTGGTCGGCAACAACAAGCTGTTCGCGGCGACANTCCAGAATTTCACGCACAACCCGTTCCGCCGTGTCGACCTGAAGTGCCAGCTTTCCGGTGCCGCCGACCATCGTGCGGCAATGGCCCTGCTACGCGAGAAGATCGCGACCATCCCCAACGTGCTGGCCGAGCCGAAGGTCGACGTCGAAATTCTCGAATTCACGCTGGTCGGCCCGGTGCTGGCGGTGCGCCCGTATTGCCACAACGACAACTACTGGCAGGTCTATTTCGACACCAACAAGATGATCCGCGAAGCACTTGGCGAAGCAGGCTTCCCGGCCCCGATGCCGGCGCAGAGCGTGATCGTCACTCAGGCAGGCTGAGTGGCTGGCTGCCCAAAAACAAAGCCCGCGAAAACGCGGGCTTTTTGTGGTCGACCGCAACAGACGGCATTCAGTCCAGGCGACGGCAGATTTCCGTCGTCAGCGCCGACTGGTTCATGCAATAGAAGTGCAGGCCGGGGGCGCCGCCCTTGAGCAGGCGTTCGCAGAGTTCGGTGACGACGTCGAGGCCGAAGGCGCGGATGGAGTCGGCATCGTCGCCGAAGNNCTCGAACTTCCGGCGCATCCAGCGCGGCAGTTCGGCGCCGCAGGCGTCCGAGAAGCGGGCCAGCTTGGTGAAGCCGGCGATGGGCATGATGCCGGGCACGATGGGGACGTCGACGCCGAGNGCCCGGGCNTCGTCAACGAAGTGGAAATAGGCGTCGGCATTGTAGAAATACTGGGTGATGGCCGAGTTGGCGCCGGCCTTGACCTTGCGCACGAAGGCGTCGAGGTCGTCCTTCGGGCTGCGCGCCTGCGGGTGCCACTCCGGGTAGGCGGCGACTTCGATGCTGAACCAGTCGCCGGTTTCGGCGCGGATGAATTCGACGAGTTCGTTGGCGTAGCGGAATTCGCCGGTTTCGGCCATGCCCGAGGGCAGGTCGCCACGCAGGGCGACGGTGCGCCGGATACCGGCCGCCTTGTATTCGTTGAGGATGTCGCGGATGTTGTCGCGCGTCGAGCCGATGCAGGACAGATGCGGTGCGGCGTCGTAGCCTTCGGCGGCGATTTCCTTGACGACGGCGAAGGTGCGCTCGCGGGTCGAGCCGCTTACGCCGAAGGTGACCGAGAAGAAGCTGGGCTTCAGTTCGGCCAGTCTGGCGCGCACGGTGCGCAGCTTNTCGATACCTTCCGGCGTTTGCGGCGGGAAAAATTCGATGGAGATTTCAGGTTTCATTTTTTCAACCAGATGAAGAATTCGCGGTTGCCATCACCGCCGGTGATCGGGCTGGTCAGCCAGGCTGCTACGGTCAACCCGATTTTTTGGCCAAAATCGCGAAGTTTTTTCGACTTCGCGGTAGAGCGCCGGGTCGCGCACGATGCCGCCCTTGCCGATGTTGTCGGGGCCGACTTCGAACTGCGGCTTGACGAGCAGCAGGAGGTCGCCATCAGCGGCGAGCAGGGCGGGCAGTTGCGGCAGGATCAGGGTGAGCGAGATGAACGAAACGTCGCCGACGATGAGGTCGAAACCGCCCGCCGGCATCGCCGCACCCAGATCGGCCGCGGTCAGCGACCGGCAATTGACGCCCTCGATGGCCGTCACGGCCGGATCGGCACGCAATTGCGCGTGCAACTGATCGTGGCCGACATCGACGCCGACGACATGGCGGGCACCGTTTTGCAGCAGGCAGTCGGTGAAGCCGCCGGTGGATTGGCCGACATCCAGACAAACTTTGCCGGCGACCTTGAGCCCGGTTTCGGCCAGGGCGCCAGCCAACTTGAGGCCGCCGCGCGAAACGTAGTGGGCATCGGGGTCGGCGGCGACGATCAGCGGCGTGTCCTCAGGCAAATCCATGGCCGGCTTGCTGATCTTGCCGCCAGCCCAGCTCACCCGGCCTTCCTTGATCAGCCACTGGGCTGCCGTGCGCGACGGCGCCAGTTTCTGCGCAACGAGCAGCGCGTCCGCCCGTGCCACCCCGGCGGGCCGTTCGTACGAAGGCTCGCGGGGCGGGCGCGGCTTTTCTGCCGCGCATGGAAGGAGTTCATGCTCATGGGGCGTTATTGCTCGGTAGTCGTTGGTATTTGCCAAAAGCGGGGTTTGGGTTTCCCGCTAATGACTGGTTGCCAACATCTGCCAGCTATCAGTACCGGTAGTGCTCGGCCTTGTACGGGCCTTCGATGGGCACGCCGATGTAGGCGGCCTGGTCCGGACGCAGCGTCGTCAGCTGGGCGTTGAGCTTCTTCAGCTGCAGGCGGGCGACCTTCTCGTCGAGGTGCTTGGGCAGCGTGGGNACGCCGACCGGGTATTCCGCCGTGCGGGTGAACAGCTCGATCTGCGCGATGGTCTGGTTGGCGAAGGACGAGGACATCACGTAGGACGGATGGCCCGTGCCGCAGCCGAGGTTCACCAGGCGGCCCTTGGCGAGCAGGATGATGCGCTTGCCGTCCGGGAAGATGACGTGGTCGACCTGCGGCTTGATCTCTTCCCACTGGTACTTCTCGATCGAGGCGACGTCGATTTCGTTGTCGAAGTGGCCGATGTTGCAGACGATGGCCTGGTCCTTCATGGCGGCCATGTGCTCGTGGGTGATGACGTGGAAGTTGCCGGTCGTCGTGACGAAGATGTCGCCCTTGTCGGCGGCGTATTCCATGGTCACCACGCGGTAGCCTTCCATGGCGGCCTGCAGGGCGCAGATCGGGTCGATTTCGGTGACCCACACTTGCGCCGACAGCGCGCGCAGGGCCTGGGCGGAACCCTTGCCCACGTCGCCGTAGCCGCAGACGACGGCGACCTTGCCGGCGACCATGACGTCGGTGGCGCGCTTGATGCCGTCGACCAGCGATTCGCGGCAGCCGTACAGGTTGTCGAACTTGGACTTGGTCACCGAATCATTGACGTTGATCGCCGGGAACCTGAGGTCGCCGCGCTGGTGCATCTGGTACAGGCGATGCACGCCGGTCGTGGTTTCCTCGGTGACGCCCTTGATGGCGGCGAGGCGGACGGAATACCAGGTCGGATCGACGGCCAGCTTGGCCTTGATGGCGGCGAAGAGGATGGTTTCTTCCTCGGAGCCCGGCTTGGCCAGCACGGAAATGTCCTTTTCGGCCTTGGCGCCGAGGTGCAGCAGCAGCGTCGCGTCGCCGCCGTCGTCGAGGATCATGTTCGAATAGCCGCCGTCGGCCCATTCGAAGATGCGGTGGGTGTAGTCCCAGTAATCGACCAGGGTTTCGCCCTTGACCGCAAAGACCGGGATGTTCTGCGCGGCGATGGCGGCGGCGGCGTGGTCCTGGGTCGAGAAGATGTTGCACGAGGCCCAGCGGACTTCGGCGCCGAGCGCGGTCAGCGTCTCGATCAGCACGGCGGTCTGGATGGTCATGTGCAGCGAACCGGTGATGCGCGCGCCCTTCAAGGGCTGGCTCGTCGCGAATTCCTCGCGAATGGCCATCAGGCCCGGCATTTCGGTTTCGGCGATGCGGATTTCCTTGCGACCCCAGTCGGCAAGGGACAAATCGGCGATGACGTAGTCTTTGAATTCAGCCACAGTAAGCTCCTGATGAACTGTGGCCGGGAGGGACAGGGCAAATTCGGCTCACCCGACATCCCGTGCCCGGCACGGGGTTGATAGGTGAGCGCGGTTCGAACCGAGCCTGAGGGAGACTTCCTGCAGCGCTCCTCGGTAGGTTGCGGATTATAAACTGATTTTCCCCGAAACGGGGCGGTTGCGGTCGACGGTGAAAAACGGCTGTTTTCACCGTCGACCGCAACAGGGCTTACAGGCCGGCGTCCGACTTCAGCAGATTCGCACGGTCGGTGGCTTCCCAGGTGAATTCCGGTTCGTCGCGGCCAAAGTGGCCGTAGGCGGCGGTCTTCTGGTAGATCGGACGCAGCAGGTCGAGCATGTTGACGATGCCCTTCGGACGCAGGTCGAAGTGCTTGCGGATAAGCGCGGTCAGCGTCTCGTTGCTGATCTTGCCGGTGCCGAAGGTCTCGACCATCACCGAAGTTGGCTCGGCGACGCCGATGGCGTAGGAAACCTGGACCAGGCACTTGCTCGCCAGGCCGGCGGCGACGATGTTCTTGGCCACGTAGCGGCCGGCGTAGGCGGCGGAGCGGTCGACCTTGGACGGGTCCTTGCCGGAGAAAGCACCGCCGCCGTGCGGTGCGGCACCGCCGTAGGTGTCGACGATGATCTTGCGCCCGGTCAGGCCGCAGTCGCCCTGCGGGCCGCCGACGACGAAGCGGCCGGTCGGGTTGACCAGATACTTGATGTCGCCCTTGATCAGTTCCTTGGGCAGCACCGGCTTGATGATCTGCTCGATGGTGGCTTCGCGCAGGTCTTCCAGCGAGATGTCCGGCGAGTGCTGGGTGGATAGCACGACGGTGTCGATCGAATGCGGCTTGCCATCGACGTACTTGATCGTGACCTGCGACTTGGCATCCGGGCGCGCCCATGGCAGGCGGCCGTCCTTGCGCAGCATCGCCTGGCGCTCGACCAGACGGTGCGACAGGTAGATCGGCAGCGGCATCAGCGACGGGGTTTCGTCGCAGGCGTAGCCGAACATCAGGCCNTGGTCGCCGGCGCCCTGGCCGAGGTTGTCGTCGTAAGCGGCGTTGACGCCCTGGGCGATGTCCGGGCTCTGCTTGTCGTAGGCGACGAGCACGGCACAGCCCTTGTAGTCGATGCCGTAGTCGGTGTTGTCGTAGCCGATGCGCTTGATCGTGTCGCGGGCGACCTGGATGTAATCGACGTTGGCATTGGTGGTGATCTCGCCGGCCAGCACGACGAGACCAGTGTTGCACAGGGTTTCGGCGGCGACGCGGGAATGCTTGTCCTGGGCCAGGATGGCGTCGAGAATGGCGTCGGAAATCTGGTCGGCGACCTTGTCGGGATGACCTTCGGAAACCGATTCCGAGGTGAAGAGATATTCGCTCATGGAAATGCTCCAGTGGTCCTTTGATCCGGCGTACCGACTTCGGACCACGAGCGGTGACGCTTTAGCAGTATTTGTGGAAGTCGCCCTGCAAGTTGTCTGTTTAACTCGGCGACGCGATAATAACGTTTTTACGGCGGGTTTCAACCCCGGAGCAGCATGGTTTTTCTTATTCGATTTCTGAGCTGGCTGCCGTTATGGTTCCTGCATGCGCTCGGCGGTTGGCTCGGCAGACTGGTTTACCTGCTGTCGCCAACCTATCGCGGGCATCTACAGGAGAACATGGCGCAGGCCGGCATCGACCCGGCATTGCGTGGCCGGATCGCCGCTGCTGCCGGCAGACAGGCCTTGGAACTGGCGCCGATCTGGATGAAGCCGCTGGCCGCGGTGACCCCGCGCGTGGTGCGTGTCAGTGGCTGGGAGCTCGTCGAGGCGGCTTGGCAGCGTGGCCAGGGCATCGTCTTCCTGACGCCGCATCTCGGGTGCTTTGAAATTACGGCGCAGTATTACGCGGCATTCGCACCGATTACGGTCCTTTATCGGCAGCCAAAACGGGCTTTCCTCCAACAACTGATCGAAACCGGGCGGCGACGGAAAATCTCCATCTCGCGCCGGCCGACGTCTCCGGCGTGCGCTCGCTGGTCAAGGCGCTGAAACGGGGCCAGGCCGTCGGTTTGCTGCCCGATCAGGCGCCCAAGGTGGGCGAGGGCGTCTGGCTGGATTTTTCGGCAAGCCGGCGTACGATGACGCTCGCCGCGCGTCTGACGGAAACCGGGGCGACGACGATCTTCGCTTGGGCTGAACGGTTGTCCGGCGGCCAGGGCTATCACTTGCGTTTGCGGGCGCCGCTGGTCGCGTTGGACGGCGACACGATTGCCCGGGCAGGTCAGATCAACCGAGAAATCGAAGCGCTGGTGCGCGAATGCCCAACACAGTACCTGTGGGGCTACAATCGTTACAAAAGGCCGGCGGGTGCCGAAGCGCCGCCGGAACATACATCGTGAAGACGGTATTCATCTATCTTGCAGTCGGCTTGCTTTGGCTGCTTCACTGGCTACCCCTGCCGGTAACACGGGCGATCGGCAACATTTTGGGTCGCCTGCTCTACGCCTTCGGGCGCGAGCGGCGCGAAGTCGCCAAAATCAACCTTCGCCTGTGCTTTCCCGACAAGTCCGAGGATGAAATCGACCGTCTGGCGCGCGCGCATGTGATCGCCTTCGCCTGCGCCGCGATCGACCGCGTGTTTGCCTGGTGGTCGTCGGCGCCCCGCTTGCGGCGGCTTTGCCGCGTAACCGGCATAGAGCATCTGAAAGACCCGGCGGGGCGCCCGGTCATCATGCTATGCCCGCATTTCGTCGGGCTCGATGCGGCGGCGACGCGTCTGTCGATGGACGTGCTGGCCTGTAGCGTCTATTCCGCGCAGAAGAACGAAGTCATCAACCGGCTGCTGTATCGCGGTCGCACCCGCTTCAACGAAACCATCCTGTTGTCGCGCCAGGACGGCATGCGCAAGATCGTCAAGGCACTGAAGGATGGGTATCCGTTCTACTACCTGCCGGATCAGGACTTCGGTCCGAAGGAATCGATCTTCGTCCCGTTCTTCGGTGTCCAGGCGGCTACCATTCCCGCACTTTCCCGTCTGGTGCGTTTGACCGGGGCGTGCGTGGTACCGATCATCGTCCGTCAGGTGCCGACCGGCTACGATGTCGAAGTCATGCCACCATGGGAAAACTTCCCGGGGCGANGTGTCGAGGAAGATACCGCCTTCATGAACCGCTTTATCGAAAGCCAGGTGCTGCGTATGCCGGAGCAGTATTTCTGGTTGCACAAACGTTTCAAAACCCGGCCACCCGGAGAACAGAGGTTTTACAAATGAGCTGCAGCCTGAATATCGAAATCCGCCCCGTCACCCCGCCCGACGTCCCCGCCATCTCCTTGCTGGCCCGCGAAATCTGGCAGGCCACCTATCCTGGCATCATCACCCAGGAACAGATCGACTTCATGCTCGAACAGCGCTACGGCCACGAGCGCCTGTACGACGATCTCGAGGATGCCGACAAGTGGCTGGATCAGGCCTTCCACGACGGACGTCGCGTCGGCTTCGCCTTCAGCGAAATCTACAAGGGCGAGTTCAAGCTGGACAAGCTCTACATTCACCCCGATGTCCAGCGCAAGGGCGTTGGCGGCGAGCTGATCGCCCATGTCGCGGCGCGGGCGAAGAAACTGGGCTATCCGTGCGTGATCCTGGCGGTCAACAAGCGCAACGAGAAGGCGATCGGCTCGTACAAANAATACGGCTTCGTCGTGCGCGAAGCGATTGTCGACGACATCGGCCGTGGCTTCGTCATGGATGACTACGTGATGGAGAAGAAGCTTTAAGAGTTTGAGACAAGCTACTGCCTCTGCTATTCTTTTTCAAATTTTGTCGCGGAGCGGCCAGTGAAGCTCAGATTCTCGAAAATGCATGGCCTGGGCAACGACTTCGTCGTGCTCGACGGCGTACGCCAGCAGATTTCGCTGACGCCGGAACAGTTGCGTTATCTGGCCGACCGCCATTTCGGGGTCGGCTGCGACCAGATCCTGCTGGTCGAGAAGCCCGGCCGGAGCGACGTCGATTTTCGTTACCGCATCTTCAATGCCGACGGCAGCGAGGTCGAGCAGTGCGGCAACGGCGCGCGCTGCTTCGTTCGGTTCGTCCATGAAACCGGCCTCACCGACAAGCGCGAGATTCGCGTCGAAACGCAGAAGGGCATCATTGCGCCGCGTCTCGAAGCCAATGGCAATGTCACGGTCGACATGGGCGAACCGCGTNTTTTGCCGGCCGAAATTCCTTTCCTGCACGACGACGATGTCGTGGTCTACAACCTGGATGTCGCCGACGAGACGCTGGAGATCGGCGTCGTCTCGATGGGCAATCCGCATGCCGTTCAGGTGGTCGACAACGTCGACCAGGCGCCGGTCGCCGAACACGGTCCGCTGATCGAGAATCACCAGCGCTTTCCGCAACGGGTCAACGCCGGCTTCATGCAGGTGGTCGACAAGCACGCCATCAAGCTGCGGGTTTTCGAGCGCGGTTCCGGCGAGACGCTGGCCTGCGGTACGGGCGCCTGCGCGGCGGTGGTCAGCGGCATCCGCCGCGGCCTGCTCGAATCGCCGGTGCGCGTGACGACACGCGGCGGCGACCTGAACATCGCCTGGGGCGGCCCGGGCCGGCCGGTGCTGATGAGCGGTCCGGCGGTCACTGTTTACACTGGAGAAATCGAACTATGAGCGCCCCCTTCGCCGAAGATGTCGCCGAATACCTGAAGACCAATCCCGGCTTTTTCGAGCAGTACGCCGACCTGCTGGCGCAGATCTACGTGCCCCACCCGCACGGCGGCCGGGCGGTTTCGCTGGCCGAGCGGCAGATGCTGACGCTGCGCGAGAAGAACCGGGCGACGGAAAGCAAGCTCGCCGAACTCATCGCCTTCGGCGAGGAAAACGACGCAATCAGCGAGAAGGTGCATCGCCTGGCGGTGGGCCTGATCGCGGTCGAAACTTTTCCGGCGGTCATCAACCTGCTGCGTTTCCACCTGCGCGACGATTTCTCGGTGCCGCACGTGGCCTTGCGCCTGTGGCAAAAGCCGGCCGGGGTCGAAGAACTGCCGGAATTCGCCGTCGTGGCGCCCGAGTTGCAGGTTTTCGCCGATACCCTGGCCCATCCCTATTGCGGCTCGACTTCCGGGTTCGGTACTGCCGCCTGGTTCGGCGAGCATGCGGCGCATATCCGCTCGCAGGCGCTGATCGCGCTCTGCGACGGTGGGGCGACGATCGGCATGCTGGCGCTCGGCAGCGAGGATGCGCAGCGCTTCTACGCCGAAATGGGCATCCTCTATCTTGAGCGCATGGGCGAAATGGTTTCCGCGGCCCTGACGCGCGTCGCCAAGCCTGCCCAGTGAACATCCCGGCGGCCGTCGACGACTATCTCGCCGAACTGGCCGACCAGCGCCGGCAGTCGCCACACACCGTCAGTAACTATCGGCGCGACTTGAAGCGCCTGCACACGCTGGCCGGCGACGCCGATCTCGCCGGCTTGCAGGTCTTCCAGATCCGCCGCTTCGTCGCCCAACTGCATGCCCAGGGGCTGTCTGGGCGTTCGCTCGGCCGCATGCTGTCGGCCTGGCGCGGTNTTNTTGCCTGGCTGGGGCAGCGCCAGCTGGTCCCGGCCAATCCCTGTGACGGCATTCGCCCGCCAAAGTCGCCCAGGNCCTTGCCCAAGGCCTTGTCGGTCGACGAAGCGGCGGCCTTGCTGACGCCCGACGACGACGGCGNNACCCGGCCCTGAGCGCGCGATGTGGCGATGTTCGAACTGTTCTATTCCTCTGGCCTGCGCCTGGCCGAGCTCGCGGCGCTCGATATCGATGCGCTGGACGGCGTGTTGCATGAAGGCGAGGTCAGGGTGCTCGGCAAGCGCAGCAAGGCCCGCATCGTCCCGGTCGGCATCAAGGCCCGCGAGGCGCTGGCGGCCTGGGCCGTCTTGCGCGAGCAACTTGCCGGAGTCGACGAGCCGGCGCTGTTCGTCAGCCGGCGCGGCGTCCGCCTCAGCCATCGGGCGATTCAGGACCGCCTCGGGCGCCAGGCGGTGCGTGCCGGCTTGCCGCGCCACGTCCATCCGCACATGCTGCGCCATTCCTTCGCCTCGCATGTGCTGCAATCGTCGGGCGACCTGCGCGCGGTGCAGGAAATGCTCGGCCACGCCAGCATTGCCTCGACGCAGGTTCACACGCATCTGGATTTCCAGCATCTGGCCCGGNTGTACGATGCAGCACACCCGCGGGCGAAAAGATAGGCGCCTGTTGCGGTCGACGCCCGAAAATGGCCGAAATCCGCACGCCAATTGACGTTAACGCTGTCAATCTATATGATCCGCTGTTTTGAAAATTAGCCGGAATCAAGGAGTTAGTCATGGCCATTACCCGCACCCGCCGTTCTTCCCTGGAGCGCCGCTGCGTTTCCAAGTCCAGCAAGCGCCTGTTCAAGGGCACCGGCAAGACCATGTTCAAGGTCATCTACGCCGCCGAATGCCACGCGCGCAACCGCAAGGGTCTGGGCGCCTAAGTCGTTGCCGGTATTTCGAGCCCCGGTTGCCGCAAGGTGACCGGGGCTTCTTCATTTTGAGATCGGGAAAACATGGCCCAGTTGATCCTGCTGCCCGGCAAGGAGCGTTCGGCGCTCAAGCAGCGCCATCCCTGGCTGTTCGCCGGCTCCGTCGGGCGGCTGGAAGGCCGTGCGCGGCCGGGCGACACGGTCGAGGTGCTGGCCGACAACCTGCGTCCGCTGGGCCGCGCGGCATACAGCCCGCAATCGCAGATTCGTGCTCGTTTCTGGACTTTCGATCCCGACGAGTCGGTCGATGACGCCTTCTTCAAGCGCCGCATCGCCGCCGCCGTGGNNCGCCGCCAGGCCCTGCCGGATCTGCGCGGCCAGCAGGGCCTGCGCCTGATTCACGCCGAGTCGGACGGCCTGCCCGGCGTCATCGCCGACCAGTATGGGGACACCGTGGTCGTCCAACTGACTTCGGCCGGCGCCGACAAGTGGCGCAAGGCCATCGTCGCCGGTCTCGTCAAGGCGACCGGCTGTACCCGCATCTACGAGCGCTCCGATTCCGACGTGCGCGGACTGGAAGGGCTGGAGCCGACGACCGGCTGGCTGCATGGCGAAGCGCCGACGGCGCCGCTGGCGATCGACGAAAATGGGGTGACGCTTGCGGTCGACATCGCCGGGNGCCACAAAACCGGCTTCTACCTCGACCAGCGCGACAACCGTGCCCTGCTCGGCCAACTGGCGGCCGGCAAGGAGGTGCTCAACTGTTTCTGCTACACCGGCGGTNTTTCGTTGCAGGCGCTGGCCGGCGGCGCAGCGCATGTGCTATCCATCGATTCGTCCGGCCCGGCGCTCGCGCAGGCCAAGGCCAATCTGGCGCTGAATCCCCAGCTGCCGGCCGGACGTGCCGAATGGCAGGAGGCCGACGTTTTCCAGGCGCTGCGCGATTTCCGCAAGGAGGGCCGGCAGTTCGACCTGATCGTCCTCGATCCGCCCAAGTTCGCGCCGTCGGCCGCCCATGCCGAGCGCGCGCGCGCCTACAAGGACATCAATCTGCTCGGCTTCCGGCTGCTCNGCNCGGGTGGCCTGCTGATGACCTACTCCTGTTCCGGCGGCATCGGGCTGGAGCTGTTCCAGAAGATCGTCGCCGGTGCCGCGCATGATGCCGGTCGCGAGGCGCGTATCGTGCGTCGCCTGGCAGGGGCTGCCGATCATCCGGTGGCCNAGAACTTTCCGGAAGGCGAATATCTCAAAGGCCTGCTCGTCCAGGTCGATTAAACTCCCGTCGTGAATCCGCTGCGCCACCTCCTTCTCGTTGCCGTTCTCGTCTTCGCCCAACTGGCGGCGGGGCGCATGCGGTCGGGCATGCGGCGGACAACGACGGCGGGCTGCCGGCGCATGTCTGCGAACTGTGCCTGGTCGCCCACGATCTCGGTGCCGCCCTGCCATCGCTGGCGGCCTTGCCGCCGGTCGTCGCGCTCACGCTGGCTCCCGAAGTTCCACACCTGCAGGGGCGTAGTGCCTTTCCGCCACCTGCTGCACCGCAGCGCGGCCCACCCAGCGCCTGAAAATCGCCTCTTTTGACCGTCGACCGCAACTGACCAGTTCGCGGTCGCGTTTATCGCATTTTCAGGAGAATTCCATGTTGCACAAGCCATTTGCCGTGGCTGCGCTGCTCGCCGCCTCGTGTGGCGCGCAGGCGGCCAGGGACGCTGATCTCGCCGCCATCCGCAGCCAGATCGACGAAATGAAGAAGTCCTACGAGCAGCGCATTGCGGCGCTCGAACAGAAACTTGCCCAGGCCGAGGCCGCAGGCAAGTCCAATGCAGTCGCGCCGACCTCGGCATCCGCTGCTGCGCCGGTCGCGGCTGATGCCGCATCGTCCGCTGGCGGCCAGCGGTCGTCGCTGGCCGCCAGTGCCGCTGCCTTCAACCCGGAAGTGTCGCTGATCCTGCAGGGGCAGTACGCACAGATGCAGAACGTGCCGAACCGCACCATCACCGGCTTCTGGCCGGCCGGCGGGCACGACCATGACGGCGGCAAGGGCGTCAGTACGCGCGGCTTCTCGCTCAACCATACCGAGCTGATCTTCAGCGGCGGTATCGACCCCTACTGGCGCGGACAGGCCATCTTTGCCGTACAGGACGAGTCGGTCGAAGTCGAGGAAGCGTGGTTCCAGTCGCTGGCGATCGGCCATGGTATCGGGCTCAAGGGCGGGCGCTACCGCTCCGGGATCGGCTACCTGAACGAACAGCATCCGCATCAGTGGGATTTCGCCAACGCGCCGCTCATGTACGTCGCGATGTTCGGCCAGGAAGCGAGCTTCCGCGAGGATGGCCTGCAGTTCAAGTGGCTGGCGCCGACCCCGCTGTTCGTCGAGTTCGGGGCGGAAATCGGGCGCGGAGCCAATTTCCCCGGTACCGACAGCAACAAGAACGGCACCGGCGCCTGGGCGGCGTACGTGCATGTTGGCGACGATCTCGGCGTTTCCAACAGCTGGCGCGCCGGCCTTTCCTATCTGAAGACATCCTCGGGCGACCGGGAGGCCGAATTCGTCGATATCAACGGTTTGCAGGCGCAGGGGCTGTTCAATGGCAACACCTCGACCTGGATTGCCGACTTCGTCTGGAAATGGGCGCCGGATGGCAATCCGAAGTACCAGAACTTCAAGTTCCAGAGCGAATACTTCGTACGCAAGGATCAGGGCAATCTGACCTGCACCGACGAAAACGCCATCGGCAACGCCTGTGCGACATCGGTGACGAGCGACTACGATACGCGCCAGAGCGGCTGGTACGCCCAGNGGGTCTATCAATTCACGCCGAACTGGCGGGCTGGCCTGCGTTACGACCAGCTCGACAGCGGGCGCCAGAATATCGGCGTTAACGCGGCGAATCTGGTGGTCGAGGACTACACGCCGAAGCGTGCGACGGCGATGGTCGATTACAGCTGGAGCGAATTCTCGCGTGTTCGCCTGCAATATGCCCAGGACAAAGCGATGGCGGGCATTACCGACAACCAGTGGATTGTCCAGTACATCATGAGCCTGNGGGCGCACGGCGCGCACAAATTCTGAGGAGAACGATGATGATCAGACTGATGACGATGCTGCTGCTCGCTGCGGCCTCCTTGCCGGCAAGCGCCGCGCTTCAGGTCTTCGCCACGGTGCCGGAGTGGGCGGCGCTGGCGCGCGAGATCGGCGGCGACAAAGTGAGCGCCTTTAGTGCGACGACGGCGTTTCAGGATCCGCACCGCATCGAAGCGCGGCCCTCCCTGCTGGCCAAGGCACGGCGCGCCCAGCTGGTGGTCGCCACCGGCGCCGATCTGGAGGTGGGCTGGCTGCCGCTGGTCCTGCGCGACTCCGGAAATGCCGAGATTCAGCCCGGTCGGCCGGGCTATTTCGAAGCAGCGCGTTACGTGACCCTGCTCGATGTGCCGGTGGTGGTCGACCGCACGCATGGCGATGTCCATGCGGCGGGCAATCCGCACATCCAGCTCGACCCGCGCAACCTGTTCCGGATCGGCGAAGCGCTGGCGGTGCGCATGGGCGAGCTCGACCCGCCCAACGCGGCGGCCTACCAGGCGGGCTACAAGGCCTTCGCCGAGAAATGGCGGGCAGCCATCGCGCGTTGGGAAAAGGAGGCGGCGCCGCTGCGCGGGNTGCCGGTGCTGGTGCATCACGCATCATTTCTTTACCTGAACAACTGGCTGGGCCTGAAGGAAACCGGCACGCTGGAGCCGAAGCCGGGCATCGAGCCGAGCAGCGGCCAGCTGACCGCCCTGCTGGCGCGCCAGCAGGGCGTGCCGGCCAAAATGGTGCTGCGCACCGCCTATCAGAGCGACGGGGCTAGCCTGTGGATCGCCGGCAAGGCCGGTATCCCGGCGGTGATGCTGCCGTTCACGGTGGGCGGAACGCCCGAGGCCGGCGATCTGTTCGGCCTGTTCGACGACACCATCCGCCGTCTGCTGAAAGGTCTGAATTGAACCCCCTGTTGCAGGTAAGCAAACTGGTGGCCGGCTGGCGGCAGCCGGCCACCGCGCCCTCGACTTCACGCTGGAAAATGGCCGGATACTCGGTTTGACCGGCGCCAACGGCGTCGGCAAGACGACCGTGCTGTCCGCGCTGGCGGGCAAGGCACGCGTGTTTTCCGGCACGCTGGCGCTACGCCCTGGCCTGCAGCTGGCGCTGCAAACGCAGGATGTGCCGCCGGTCGACGGTCTGCCGCTGAGCGGGCGCGAACTGCTGGCGCTGACCGCCGCCTCCCCGATGGTCTGCCGCCATGGTTGACCGGGCACCTGGATGTCCGGCTCGACCGTCTGTCCGGCGGGCAGCGGCATTACCTGGCGCTGTGGGCCGTTCTGCAGGCACCGGCCGATCTGGTACTGCTCGACGAGCCGACCAACAATCTCGACGCCGCCGGTGTCGCCCATCTGGCCGGTGCGCTGCGCAAGCGCGTAGCCACCGGCGCGGGCGTCGTGCTGGTCAGCCACGATCACGACTTCGTGGCGCAGGTTTGTGATCAATCCATCACGCTGGGCGAGGTCGCCGATGTGGTCTGAGCTTTTCCTGCTGCCCTTTNTGACCGGGCTGTGTCTGGCGCTGATCCTGCCGCTGCTGGGCTGTTTTCTGCGCCTGCGCGACGAGTGGCTGGCTGCCCTGGCTTACGCCCATGTGGCTGCCGCGCGCGCTNTGCTGGCGCTGGTCGGCGGGCTGCTTCCGGCTTTGGGCGGCATGGCGGCCGCCGCACTGGCCGGGGCCGGCAAGCGGCTTNTCGCGCGGCGGCTGGCCGGCGGGGCGGCATTTGCAGTGCTGTTGCTGGGCGGCTGGGCCGTGGCCGTGCTGCTGGCAGCCAACCAGCCGCTTGCCGAGCGTCTCGGGCACGCGCTGTTCGACGGCCAGCTTTACTTTTCGGGCGGCGCCCAACTGGCGCTGGTCGTGCCATGGGCCATCTTCGCCGGGGGCGNNCTGCTGTCTTTGTCGCGCCACCTGTTGCTGGCCAGGGTCTATCCCGATTATTTCCGTGCCCGGCATTTGCGCGCCTGGCCGGTGGTGCTGGGTTTCGATCTGCTCGCCGCGCTGACGCTCGCCCTGGCGACGATGACGATGGGCGTCATGGGCGGTTTCGCCCTCGTTTTCGTGCCGGCCTGGATCGCCTTCCGGCGTGCCGGCGGCTGGCGCCGGGGACTGGCGATGGCGACCCTGATTGGCGTCATCGGGTACGCTGCGGCATTTTTCCTGGCCCTCTGGCTGGATCAACCCTTCGGCCCGGTACTGNCATTATTGCTGATCGCCCTTGGGCTGGTCATTGCGTGACAAAGGGGAGCGTGCTAAAAGAGCAGTTCTGCATTCGGAGTGCTTATGGTTTTTCGTTTTTCAAGAAAAAGCAGGAGAAGATGCCGGAGCGCGAAGTCATGCGCCCGAAGGCACCGACTGCGCCTGTCCCGGTAAAGCCCGCGCTGCCGGAAGAGGACGAGCAGAAGCGCCCTGAGCCGCTGCCGGATCTTGAATTCACGTCCGCCGGCCAGCCGGCGAGCGCACCCGCAGCGGCGGCTGGTAATCCTGCCGAATCCAAATCCAAGGCCGATCTCGAACAGACGATGTCGGAGTTCGAGCGCGAATACACCGAGTCGAACGTCATGGCGATCGACGTCGATCATGGTGCCGATTCGATCCAGTCCGATATCGAGCAGGTCGCGGTACTTTACGCCAACGGCCAGGACACGGTCGTGCGCCCGCTGCTGGAGTCGCTGCTCGGTGCCTATCCGGGCACCGAAGGCCTGCGCCTGTGGCTGATGCTTTTCGATTTCCTGCAACTGAGCGGTGATCGGGCGGCCTTCGACCAACTGGCGAGCGAGTTCGTCCAGACCTGTGAAATGTCGCCGCCAGCCTGGCGGCAGGCAACGCCAGCGCCGGCCCCGAAGGGGCCGAGCGTGGCGGTTTGTACCNTGCAGGGCGTGTTGACCGCGGATGACGAAAATCTCCTGCCCTTGGCTGATGCGCTCAAATCCAAGCAGCCGCTGCGCGTCGATTGCAGCAAACTGGTCGGTTGCGACGACGAGATCGCCGGCCGTCTTGCCGAACTGCTGATGAGCGCTCGGCGCCAGGGCGCGGTCATCGTCCTCGAGCAGATCGAAGGCATCATTCCTCATCTGCAAGGCCGGGTTACGGTCGGCGAGGCGGCGAATACGCGCTCCTGGCTGCTGTTGCTCGAATTGCTGCAGCGCTACGCGACGCAGGAGGAATTCGAGCTCTGCGCAATCGATTTCGCGGTGACCTTCGAGCGCTCGCCGCCTTCCTGGGAGGCCNGTGCCACTACCAAGCTGCCGGCTACGAAGACGGCAGCCAGCGTCGATCAGGCGCATTATCTGAGCGGCGAAATCAAGAATCACCGCTTCGACGATCTGGCTGCGGTGCTTAACGATGCCGATCATGTCGTCCTCGATTTTTCGGCGGTGCGCCGGCTCGATTTCGTGTCGGCCGGGCAACTGGTCAACCGTCTCTCAGCGGCCAAGCGGGGCGGCATGGATATCATCATCCGCAGCCCCAATCATCTGGTCGCGGAACTCATGGCCGTCGTCGGCCTCAACAAGTTCGCCCGCATCATCGTTCCCAAGTCTTAACGGTCAGGAAAACATGGAGCAATATCACGGCACGACGATCCTGTCGGTGCGTCGCGGCAATGTCGTCGCGATGGGCGGCGATGGCCAGGTCACGCTCGGCAATATCGTCATCAAGGCCACCGCGAAGAAGGTGCGCCGGCTTTACCAGGGGCGCATCCTGGCCGGTTTCGCGNGCGGCACGGCGGATGCCTTCACGCTCTTTGAGCGTTTCGAGGCCAAGCTGGAAAAGCACCAGGGCAACCTGACGCGCTCCGCCGTCGAGCTCGCCAAGGACTGGCGCTCCGACCGCGCGCTGCGCCGGCTGGAAGCCATGCTTTCTGTGGCCGACAAGGATGTGTCGCTGATCATCACCGGCAACGGCGACGTGCTGGAACCGGAGCAGGGCATCGTCGCCATCGGCTCGGGCGGTTCCTACGCCCAGAGCGCGGCGCGCGCCTTGCTGGAAAACACCGAGTTGAGCCCGCGCGACATCGTCACCAGGTCGCTGGAGATCGCGNGCGACATCTGCATCTACACCAACCGCAATTTCACCATCGAGGCCCTGNGAATGAGTGCTGGAAGTTCGATGACGCCGCAGGAAATCGTGTCCGAACTGGACAAGCACATCGTCGGCCAGNAAAATGCCAAGAAGTCGGTCGCCATCGCGCTGCGCAACCGCTGGCGGCGGGCGCAGGTGGCCGAGCCGCTGCGCCAGGAAATCACGCCCAAGAACATCCTGATGATCGGCCCGACCGGCGTCGGCAAGACCGAAATCGCCCGCCGTCTGGCGCGGCTGGCCGATGCGCCCTTCATCAAGATCGAGGCGACCAAGTTCACCGAAGTCGGCTATGTCGGGCGCGATGTCGAAACGATCATCCGCGATCTGGTCGAGATGGCGATCAAGTCGCACCGCGAACGGGCGATCAAGCAGATGCGTGCCCGCGCCGAGGATGCCGCCGAGGATCGCGTCCTCGATATCCTGTTGCCGCCTGCGCGCAGCCCCGGCTTTTTGNCCGAAAATTCCGAGTCGACCGCAACCGATGGCGCCACCCGCCAGAAATTCCGCAAGAAGCTGCGCGAAGGCGAGCTGGACGACAAGGAAATCGACGTCGAGCTGGCAGCGCCTGGCATGCAGGCCGAAATCTTCGCGCCGCCGGGCATGGAAGAACTGACCCAACAGATCCAGGGCATGTTCCAGAACATGGGGCAGGGGCGCAAGAAATCGCGCAAGCTGAAGATCAAGGAAGCGCTCAAGCTGCTGACCGACGAAGAAGCGGCCAAGCTGGTCAACGACGAGGAAGTGAAGCTGGAAGCGGTCAAGGCGGTCGAGCAGAACGGCATCGTCTTCCTCGACGAGCTCGACAAGATCGCCAGTCGCTCGGAAATGCAGGGCGCCGACGTCTCGCGTCAGGGTGTCCAGCGCGACTTGCTGCCGCTGGTCGAAGGCACCACGGTGTCGACCAAGTACGGGATGATCAAGACCGACCACATCCTGTTCATCGCATCCGGCGCATTCCACCTGTCCAAGCCGTCCGACCTGATCCCCGAGTTGCAGGGACGTTTCCCGATCCGCGTCGAGCTGGATTCGCTGTCGGTCGCCGATTTCGAGCGCATCCTGACCCAGACCGATGCCTGCCTGACACGCCAGTATCAGGCGCTGCTGGAGACCGAGGGCGTGCATATCGCGTTCGCCGACGAAGGCATCAAGCGGCTGGCCGAGATCGCCTTCCAGGTGAACGAGAAGACCGAGAACATCGGCGCCCGACGCCTGCATACGGTGATGGAAAAGCTGCTCGAAGAAATCTCTTTCGACGCCGGCAAGGCCGGGCCGCAGACGATCGCCATCGATGCCGCCTATGTGAACCAACGCCTGGGCGAACTGGCCGCCGACGAAGACCTGTCACGCTACGTGCTGTGAACGGCGAGAGCCTGAGCTTTCGACTCGTCGCCATTCTCTTCCCGATCTTCGGGATCGTCGCCGCCGGCTATTTTTACGCCCGCCATCACAAGCCGGAAATGGCGGTCGCCAACCGCCTGAACATGGATGTCTTCGTGCCGGCGCTGGTTTTCGCGGCGATGGCCGGCAAGTCCTTCGACCTCGCCGCCTACGCGCCGCTGGCACTGGGCGGCTTCATCGTGCTGGCCACCTGCGGCCTGCTCGCCTGGCCGCTTGCCCGGCTGATCGGCAGCCCGCCGAAAACGCTGGTGCCGCCGATGATGTTCAACAACTCCGGCAACATCGGCCTGCCGCTCGCCGTACTGGCCTGGGGCGAAGACGCCTTGCCGGCGGCGGTGATTCTGTTCATGGTCGAGAACACGCTGCACTTCTCGCTGGGCGCCCGCCTGCTCGATCCGCATGCGCGCCTGCTGACGCTGTGGCGCATCCCGGTGGTAGCTGCCGCGCTCGCCGGGTTGGCGGTGGCCCTGCTCAAGATATCGATCTGGCAGCCGCTGGTCATCGCCATCAAGATGCTCGGCGACGTTTCGGTGCCGCTGTTGCTCTTCTCGCTCGGCGTGCGCATGACCGACGTTTCCTTCAAGGAATGGAAGCTGGCCACCGGCAGCGCCGTGTTGCGCCCGCTCGCCGGCATGCTGATCGCCGCTTACGCCGTCCAGTTGCTTGGCCTGCAAGGCCGCGACGCAGCCATGCTGCTCGTCTTCGGCGCCCTGCCGCCGGCCGTTCTCAACTTCCTTNTTGCCGAGCGCTACAAGCAGGAGCCTGAGCGGGTCGCTTCCATCGTTCTCATCGGCAACCTGGCGGCGCTGATCTTCCTGCCGCTGGCGTTGGCGCTGGTGTTGCGCTGACTGTTGCGGTCGACCCCGAAAAAGGCCGAATTTCAAATTCTTCAGCGTGCTTTGAGCACCAGCGCAGATTTTTCGATGGATTCTTCGAGATAGCCTGGATAGAAATCCGGCAGTCGTGCGCCGACGATGGGTTCGGCCAGGCGTTTGCCTTGCGGGCCGTAGAAGGAAACCACGGGGACCAGCTTGATTTTCTCGTTGGCGGCAAAGCGGGCATGGGTTGTCGTTTCGCCCCGAAAATCGACGAGCGCCGCGTCGCTGTCCTGATTGACCTGACGGATCACGATCTTGTCGCGGTAGCGCGGATCGGTGGTCAGCGGCTTCAGGTAGTCGCGCTTGACCGTTTCGCAGTACTTGCAGTCCTTGCGGCTGAAGATGACGATCAATGGGCCGCCTGCCTGTGCTGCCTTGTCGGCTTCGGCGCGCAGATCCTGGGCCGGAGGCAGATCGGTGGCGGCCAATGCGCCGGCCATCGAGCACGCCAGCAGCGCAGCAACCAGGTTGCGAGGGAGGATGTGCGTTATCACGCGCATCCTATTTGTCGAAATGGTAGTAGTGCTGGTTGAGCCAGGCGGCCACGGCGCCTTCTTCTTCCGGGAACCAGCCGGAACTGACCTGGGCATTGCATGCAGAGACCCGCTGCAGCAATTCCAGCTTGTTGGAAAGCATGCGGCCGTCGCGGGTGTACATCTTGCTGCCGTCGCCACCGTACATGCGGGTGTGGCAACTGACGCAGGTTTTGTCGTGCAGCGGCTTGGCGGCTTGCAAATCGACCTTGCCCCACGGCTCTTCGGCATGGACGNNGCCAGGCAGCAAGGCGATCAGGGCAACGGATGGCAGGCGCATGGTGTCTCCGTTGGGGTGGATGGGCGAAGTTTGTGCGGCGGATGCTCAGAACGCTGCCGCCTCGGCTTCGAGGTAGGCGAGGCTGACGTATTTGCCGATGTTGGTGTCGAAGCCCTTGGTATCNTTCGCGCGGCTGGCGACGCGCGGGTCTTTCAGCACCAGCGCCTTGGCTTCTTCCAGCGGCAGGCCGTCCTTGACCGCCTGTTCGCAGGTACGGTAGATGCCCTCGAACAGTTCGCGGTTCCACTTGAGTACGCCGTGGCCGGGTTCGCCGTGGCCGGGCAGCCAGATCGTGCTGTTGGCGTTCTTTTCCAGCGCATCGTAGGTCTTGAAGGTGCCAAGATAGGAACCATCGTCCATGTTGGCGATGCGCCGATCCATCGCGACGTCGCCGATACAGGTCAACTTGTCTTCGACGACCTCGACGCAGATGTCGGAAGGCGTGTGCGCCTTGCCATAGTGGTGCATGCGCAGCGTGACGTCGCCGAATTTCAGTTCGCTGCCGTTTTCGAGGGGCAGGGTGGGGGCGACGACGCGGGTGCCGAGCGTGGCCTGATTGGTCCATTGTTCCATCAGCGTGCGCCACATATTGCCCTGAAGGCCGTTGATTTCCTTGATCGTTCCAGGATGGGCATAGATCGGCAGGCCCTTGAAGGCTGTCGCGAAGGCGTCGTTGCCGAGCCAGTGGTCACCGTGGTAATGGGTGTTGATGATGGCGACGACCGGTTTGTTGAAGGTCTTCTTGGCCTGGCGGATCGCCATTTCGCCAATCTGTACCGAGGCGCCGGAATCGACGACGACCAGTCCCTTGGCCGTGTTGACGAAGGTGATGTTGCACATCATTCCCTGGTTTTCCGGGGTCGGNAAGCCGTCCGGCGAATAGATGATCCAGACGTGTTTCGAGATTTGCCGCAGCGGATGATCCTTGACTGCCGGCCCGCGCACGAAATCCTCGACCTCGCGGGCAAAGGCGCTCATCGCCTGCCATGGGGCGAACTCGGCAGCGCTCAGGGCAAGAAAGCCGGCGGCAGAACGAAGGAAGTGGCGGCGCTCCATCAGCATCTCCTGAAACGGTTAAATACGAATATTCGCGCCATCGAAGAAAGTCGTTCACCTTTTTGTTGATGCGTTGGTCGGCGCAAAATCCTGATCATTGAAAGCGTGGTGTAAGCGCATTATTATTTAATGAATTACGGATGTTGTTTCGTTTCGAGGGGAGATAAAGTGGGATACAAGCAGATTGTCTTGCTGGGCGTGGCTGCCTGTGCTGCGCTGGCAAGCCTGTCGGTGCGGGCGGATGCCAAGGCCGACCAGGCGCGCGCCGAAGAAATCGTTGCCGGGCGCTGTTTCTTGTGCCATGGCATGGAAGGGNAGTCGGCCAGCCCGGTGTTTCCGCGCCTGGCCGGCCAGCATTCGGAATACATCGCCAAGCAGTTGGCCGACTTCAAGGCCGGCAAGCGCAAGAGCGAGACCATGAAGCCGCAGGCCGAGGAGCTCACGCCCGCCGAAATGAAGGCCCTGGGTGTTTTCTTTCAGGCCAAGAGCGTCGGTCCTCGACCGGCGAAGGATCCCGAACTGCTCGCCGTCGGAAAGTACACCTTTGACCGCGGCAACCAGTTCACCGGCCTGCCGAGCTGCGCCAGCTGCCACGGCCCGAAGGGACTCGGCACCCCGCAATTGCCGCGTCTCGCCGGCCAGCATCCCCGTTATATCGAGGATCAGCTCAAGCAGTTCAATTCACGTGAGCGTAACAACGACAACGCGGTGATGCACACCGTCGCTTCCAAGCTGAGCGAACTGGAGCGCCACGCGGTCGCCGAGTACATCGCAACGCTCAACTGAGTCGCGCTTCACCAACGAAATAGGCCGCTGATGCGGCCTTTTCGTTGTTTTGGCAGAAGATCAGGCCAGCATGTCGGCCCAGATGTTCTTGGCCCAGCCGAGCGCGACCTTGCCTTCCAGTTCGCTGCGCGCCACGGAAACGCCNGCGGCGCCCTTGACCGGCTGCACGACCTTGGTCGCTGCGTCGTACTGGTGCACCGAGGCGACGTGGATGGCCTGCTTGGCATCGACGAAGCTGTAGCAGGTGTTCATCACCACCGGCGTCTGGCTCGGCTCTTCGCCCGCCAGCATGTTGAGGATGGCGGCGGCGGCAAGCTTGCCGTGCTGATTGGCCATGTGGCCCGATTTGGGCATGGTCGGCGCCGGGAAGATGGCGTCGCCGATGACATGGACGCCCGGCGTGCCATTGACTTCCATCGACAGCCAGTTGATGTCGACCCAGCGGTTGTTGATGAGCTTGAGGCCGGACTTGGCGGCGATGTCGCCGGCGCGGTGCGGCGGAATCACGTTCAGCACGTCGGCCTTGAACTTGTCGAATTCGAGGATGGCCGTGTTGTTGGCGACGTCGACGTCCTTGACCTCGCTGTTGTTGCGATACTCGACGATGTCCTTGTAGAGGTCGGTCCAGGCCTTGAGNAACAAGCCCTTCTTCGACATCACGTCCTCGTTGGCGTCGAGAATGACGACCTTGGATTTCGGCTTGTTTTTCTTGAAGTAGTCGGCGACCAGACAGGCGCGCTCGTAAGGTCCGGGCGGGCAGCGGTAGGGCGCCTTGGGAATGGAGATGGCATAGGTGCCGCCGTTCTTCATGTCTTCCAGTTGCTTGCGCAGCGCGACGGTCTGCGGGCCGGCTTTCCAGGCATGCAGAATCTTTGCCTGGGCTTCCGGGTTGTTGAGGCCGGGAATCTGGTCCCACATGAAATCGACCCCGGGCGACAGTACCAGGCGGTCGTAGGTCATGGCGCCGCCGGCCTTCAGGGAAATCGTGCGTTTTGCGGCGTCGACCGCAACCACGTCGTCCTGGATCACGCGCACGCCCCATTTGTTCTTCAGGCCGTCGTAGCTGACGGTGATGTCTTCCATCGTCTTGGTGCCGCCGATGACCAGATTGGAGATCGGGCAGGAAATGAAGGTCGGGTTGCGTTCGATCAGCGTGACCTGGACGCCGCCTTCGCTCCACATGCGCAGGTATTTCGCCGTCGTCGCACCGCCGTAGCCGCCGCCGACCACGACCACGTGGCCGCTGGCCTTGCCGCCGCCGGCACAGCCGTAAAGNGAAGCCATCGCACTGGCTGCCGCGCCGACCTTCAGGAAATCACGTCGTTTCATCAGCATCATGGTTCGTTCCCCTTATTTTTGTGCGGCAAAGTAGCCGGCGATCAGGTCGAGTTGTTCGTCGGTATAGCCCTTGGCGATCTGGTGCATGATCGAGGCGGGTTTGTCGCCGCTCTTGAAATCGGCCAGTTTTTGCAGGGTCTTGTCCTTTGGCATGCCAGCCAGGGCATCGATGCCGGCGCCCTTGACGGCGTTGCCGTTGGTGCCGTGACAGTTGGCGCAGGTAGCAGCCAGGTTGCGGGCCAGATTGGGGTCTGCCGCCTGGGCAGTACCCGTTGCGACAAGCAGGGCGAGCGCTGTGGCGGTTGTTAGCAATTTCATCGAGACATCTCCTCAGTGTGACGTTGGCGGGCCGTACAGTCGATTTCTTGTGCATTGAGACTATCAGCATATGGCAAAGGGTATAAGCCTTTGGCCGAAATTGCATGCTGCGATGCAACAATATAAGTAGTTGACTATATAAGTACGCAGTTATACATTAATTCTTAGTACAGATCAAAAGACGCAATGGACGAGACAACCGAGGTATTCNAAAGGGTGGCGCAGTACTTCGGGTTGCTTGCCGATCCGACGCGTTTGCGCATTCTTTCCTGCCTGTGTGCAGAAGAGCGCCCGGTGCATGAAGTCGTCGAAACCGTGGGCCTGACACAGGCCAACATTTCACGACACCTGAACATTCTCTACCGCGCCGGCGTGGTTGGCCGGCGGCGTGAGGGAAGCTCGGTTTTCTACCGCGTCGTCGATCCGAATTTTGTCGATATCTGTCGAACCGTCAGCATCACGGTGGCCAGCCGCGATCTGGGCGAGGAGATGGGGTTGTCGGCAGCGCATCGCAGTAAATCGCTTAAATAAGTCAGAGGGGAGTCATCTCGATGGTGGATAGCGTCAATAAACCGGGGCGTTTGCGGCCCGCTCCGGAAAACTTCCTGTCGGAAGAGCAGATCAAGGCCGTTGGCGCCGGGCGGCGTGATTTCTTGAGGAAGAGCTTTCTCGCGGCGGGCGCCGCGCTGGCGGCGCCCCTGGCGGCACGGGCCAGCGAGNGGGATCCGAACATCCTGCAAAATCCGGAGTGGACCACCACGCTGGGCCAGCCGGTGGCTGTCCGTCCCTACGGTCTGCCTTCTAAGTTCGAAGCCAATGTGATCCGTCGCGAGTCGCCCGGCCTGACCCGGGTTGGCGGTGCATCGGTGTCCTTCTGTCCGCTGCAAAGCCTGTTCGGCATCATTACGCCGTCCGGGCTGCATTTTGAACGCCACCATCAGGGCTGGCACGACATCGACCCATCACGCCATCGTCTGATGGTCAATGGTTCCGACCCCGAGTTCGTCAAGAAGCCGAAGGTCCNNACGATGGACGACCTGATGCGCCTGCCTTCGGTATCGCGCATCCACTTCATCGAGTGCGGTGCCAATACCGGCCTCGAATGGGGCAACGTCGCCGTGCCGACCGTGCAATATACGCACGGCATGCTCTCCTGCTCGGAATTTACCGGCGTCCCGCTCAAGCTGCTGCTTGACGATTGCGGCGTCGATTACAAGAAAGCGCGCTTCGTGCTCGCCGAAGGTGCCGACGGCTCCTCGATGACGCGCACGATCCCGATGGAAATGGTCGAAAACGGCGAAGTCATCGTCGCCTGGGGCCAGAACGGTGAAATGCTGCGTCCGGAAAACGGCTATCCGCTGCGCCTGGTCGTGCCGGGTGTGCAGGGTGTTTCCTGGGTCAAGTGGCTGCGTCGCATCGAAGTCGGCGACAAGCCGTATGCGACGAAGGACGAGGCGGTGCATTACATCGACCTGATGCCGGACGGCCTGCATCGCCAATACACCTCGGTGCAGGAATGCAAATCGGTCATCACCACCNCCTCCGGCGGCCAGCAACTGCTCGACAAGGGCTTCTACAACGTCTCCGGCCTCGCCTGGTCGGGGCGCGGCAAGATCAAGCAGGTGGATGTCTCCTTCGACGGCGGCATCAACTGGCAGACCGCGCGCATCGAAGGCCCGGTGCAGAACAAGGCGCTGACCCGTTTCAACATCAACTGGGTGTGGGACGGCAAGCCCGCCATCCTGCAATCGCGCGCCATCGACGAAACCGGCTATGTGCAGCCGACTTACGGCCAGTTGCGCGCCGTGCGCGGTACGAAATCGATCTATCACAACAATGCCATCCAGTCCTGGAAAGTGCTTGAAAGCGGGGAGGTCAGCAATGTCCAGGTTCTCTAAATCGGTTCTGGTTTTGGCCCTTTTGGGGCGTCGACCGCAGCAGTCGCCTTCGACAACTACAAGGGCATCGGTCGCCAGGCGACACCGGCCGAAGTGAAGGCCTGGGACATCGATGTGCGACCCGACTTCGGGCCTGCCCAAGGGCTCGGGCAATGTTGATCGTGGTCAGGAATTGTTCGAGGAAAAATGCGCCTCGTGCCACGGCACCTTCGGCGAGTCCAATGAAGTTTTCACGCCGCTGATCGGCGGCACGACCAAGGACGACATCAAGACCGGCCGCGTCAAGGGCTTGTCGTCCGGCGAACTCCGCAACGCACCACCTTCACCAAGGTCGCGACGATCTCGACGGTGTTCGACTACATCCAGCGCGCCATGCCCTGGACCGCACCCAAGTCGCTGAAGCCGGACGAGGTGTACGCCATCCTCGCTTACATGCTGAATCTGGCGGAAATCGTGCCGGCCGACTTCACCTTGTCCGACAAGAACATCGCCGAAGTCCAGAAGCTGATGCCCAATCGCTACGGGATGACGACCGAGCACGGCATGTGGCCCGGCGCGCCCGCCAAGAAGGGCGGCATGGGCAACGGCGGTGTTCCGGACGTCAAGAACGTTGCCTGCATGAAGAACTGCAAGCCCGAAGCCAAGATCGGTTCGACGCTGCCCGACTATGCACGCAACGCGCACGGCAATCTGGCCGACCAGAATCGCACGTTCGGCCCGGTACGCGGCGTCAATACGAGTGGCGAGAGCGCCGCACCGCAAGCTGCCGCAACCGTCTCGCCGGAAATGGCGCTGGCCCAGAAAAGCGGCTGCATGGCCTGCCACGGTGTCAATAACAAGATCGTCGGCCCCGGTTACAACGAGGTTCAGGCCCGTTACAAGGATCAGCCGGATGCCGAAACGCGGCTGGTCGCCAAGGTTCGCGATGGTGGGCAGGGCGTCTGGGGAGCGGTGCCGATGCCGCCGAATGCGCAACTGAGTGTCGAAGAGACCAAGATGCTGGTCAAGTGGATCTTGTCCGGTGCCAAGTAATCGATTTTGAGAGGAGAAGTCATGAACAATCAACGTCGTACCGTACTGAAATCGTGCTCCGGGGCCGCGCTCCTGAGCATCCTGGCCTCCGCCGGCATCATTNGCCCAGGTATGGCCCTGGCTGACTGGAACAAGGCAGCCTTCGACGCCAAGAGCATGGCCGACACGCTCAAGGCGCTGGGTGCCGGCACCCCGACCGAAAGCAAGGACGTCCAGGTCACCGGTCCGGACATCGCCGAAAACGGCGCTGTCGTGCCGGTTGGCGTGACCTCCACGCTGCCCAACGTGACCATGATGGCCATCCTGATCGAAAAGAACCCGAACGCCCTGGCTGCCAGCTTCACCCTGCCGGAAGGCACCGAAGCCAACGTCCAGACCCGTGTGAAGATGGGCCAGACCTCCAACGTCTATGCGCTGGTCAAGTCGGGCGACAAGTTCTTCATGGCAACGAAAGAGATCAAGGTCACTCTCGGTGGCTGCGGCGGCTGATCGGCAACGACTTTCAACGAATTCAAGGAGATTTACATGGCAGCAAATCCGATGAAAATCCGCGCCAGCAACAAGGATGGCGTGACCGAAGTGAAGGTTCTGATCAGCCACGAAATGGAAACCGGCCAGCGCAAGGACGCTTCCGGCGCCATCGTGCCGGCCTGGTTCATTACCGAGCTGACCGCCAAGCACAACGACCGTGTCGTCCTCGGCGCCGAATTCGGCACCGCCGTGTCCAAGAACCCCTACCTGGCTTTCCGCTTCAAGGGCGGCGCCAAGGGTGACAAGGTCACGGTGAGCTGGAAGGACAACAAGGGCGAAACCCGTACCGACGAAGCCGCCATCGCCTGATTGGGTTGATCTGGCGGCGGCAAGGCGGCGCAGACCGCCGCCGCCCTTCAATTCCCCGGAGGAGTTCATTGATGAACTTTATCACCTGTCGCTGGTGGGCGCAGCGTTGCTGGCGCTCGCCGGCCACGCCCTGGCCCAGGATGCCAAGGTGGCCGACGAGCTGGCGAAATACCGCGAAGCCTTGGCTGACGGCAACCCGGCCGACCTGCTGGAAGTGCGCGGCGAAGGCTTGTGGNCAGAAAAGCGCGGCCCCAAGAACGCATCCCTCGAACAATGCGATTTCGGCCTCGGGCCAGGCAAGCTGNAAGGCGCTTACGCCCAGTTGCCGCGCTACTTCAAGGACACCGGCAGGGTCATGGATGTCGAGTCGCGCCTCGTGCATTGCATGATGACGCTGCAAGGCTTCACCTTCGAGCAAGCGACCAAGAACTGGTATTCAAAGCCGGGGACCGAGTCCGACATCGAGGCGCTGGTCACCTTCATCGGCGCCAAGTCGAACGGCGTCAAGATCAACGTACCGGCGACGCATCCCGAAGAGGCCAAGATGGCCAAGATGGGCGAGTACATCTTCTACCGGCGCTCCGGCCCGCAGGATTTCTCCTGTGCCATCTGCCACGGCCAGGATGGTAAGCGCATTCGCCTGCAGGATCTGGGCAATCTGACGACCAGGNCGGGCGCTGGCGAAGCGATGAAGACGTGGCCGTCCTACCGCGTTTCGCAAGGCACCGTGTGGACCATGCAGCGTCGCCTCATCGACTGCATGCGTCAGGCACGCTGGCCGGAGCCGTAGTACCTGGCCGACTCGGTCATCGCGCTGNAGACCTTCCTGCAANAAACTGCATCCGGCACCGTCATGGCCACGCCGGGCATCAAGCGCTGAAAGGGGATACTGCAATGAAATTGAAATTCGCCCTTTTCGGCGCGTTGACCGCAACAATCGNNTCTGGCGCCGCACTGGCGCAGAGCAGTCGAACCGCCGGGTGGCAATATGCCAAGGAGGCCGAACAGATGTTCCGCAATTCCTTCCGCGAAGACAATCCGAAATACTGGATGNCGCGCCTCGATCAGGACGAGACGATGCGGNCCTGCAGCCAGTACCGCGACAACCCGCCGCGCAAGATCGCCGNNCGCATCGAACAGATGAACCGTGCGAGCATCCGCTATCCGGTGGATGGCAAGCTGATAGGCGACTGGAAGGAAGGCGAGAAACTCGCGGCGGTCGGCACCGGCGGCCACATCGGCTTCATCCAGCCG
Source organism: Dechloromonas sp. (assembly GCA_013363835.1). Classification (GTDB taxonomy): domain Bacteria; phylum Pseudomonadota; class Gammaproteobacteria; order Burkholderiales; family Rhodocyclaceae; genus Azonexus. The sequence goes on along the minus strand of CP054864.1, from coordinate 2,710,188 downwards.
GACCCGGCCGGACGCGTGCGCGGCGGCAACTGCTACGCCTGCCACCAGTTGGCCAAGGCGGAGGTGGCCTACGGCACCATCGGGCCGAGCTTGCAGCACTTCGGCAAGATTCGCGGCAACTCGGAAGAGATCGTCAAGTACGCCTACGACAAGATCTACAACTCCAACGCATTTACTGCCTGTACCAACATGCCGCGATTTGGGCTGCACAACTGGCTGACGCCGGAGCAGATCACCCATATCGTTGCCTTCCTCGTCGACNCCGAGTCCCCGGTCAACAAGGACTGAAGTCTTTACCTTGCGTGAATTCCCCGGTGGCTTCGTCCGCCGGGCCTTTTTCATCGCCCCTACGTCAAGAAGGATTCGAAATGAGCATGAACCGTCGGGAATTTCTTCAGGTGCTGGCCGTTGCTGCGGCCGGCGGCATGTCCCTGCACAGCGACTTTGCGCTGGCCGAANAAGGTGCGGCGAAAATGTACGATTTGCCGAAATTCGGCAACGTCAGCCTGCTGCACATCACCGACTGTCATGCCCAGTTGCTGCCGATCTACTTCCGCGAGCCCAACGTCAACCTGGGCATCGGCGACCAGTACGGCAAGGTGCCGCACCTCGTCGGCGAGCACTTCCTGAAGCATTTCGGCATCAAGCCCAACACCATCGATGCGCATGCCTTCACCTTCCTCAATTTCGAGAAGGCAGCCGAAACCTACGGCAAGGTCGGCGGCTTCGCCCACCTCGCCACGCTGGTCAAGCGCATGAAGGCCAGCCGCCCCGGCGCCTTGCTGCTCGACGGCGGCGACACCTGGCAGGGTTCCGGCACGGCGCTGTGGACCAACGCCCAGGACATGGTCGATGCCTGCAAGGCGCTGGGCGTCGACGTGATGACCCTGCACTGGGAAGCCACCTACGGCGAAGCCCGGGTCAAGGAAATCGAGGAAAAGGATTTCGCCGGCAAGATCGACATCGTCGCCCAGAACATCAAGACCACCGACTTCGGCGATCCGGTGTTCAAGCCCTTCGTCATCCGCAAGATGAACGGCATCCCTGTCGCCATCATCGGTCAGGCCTTCNCCTACACACCCATCGCCAACCCGCGCTGGCAGGTGCCGAACTGGAGCTACGGCATCCAGGAAGAAAACATGCAGAAGACCGTCGACGAAGCCCGCGCTGCCGGGGCGCAGGTGGTCGTCGTCGTTTCGCACAACGGCATGGATGTCGACCTCAAGATGGCGTCCNGCGTGCGCGGCATCGATGCCATCCTGGGCGGTCACACGCACGATGGTGTGCCGGCGCCGGTCATCGTCAAGAATGCCGGCGGCCAGACGCTGGTTACCAACGCCGGCTCCAACGGCAAGTTCCTCGGCGTACTGGATTTCGACGTGAAGAACGGCAAGATCGCCGATTTTCGCTACAAGCTGCTGCCGGTGTTCGCCAACCTGCTGCCGGCCGACAAGGCCATGCAGACGCTGATCGACAAGGTACGTGCGCCGTATCTGGGCAAGCTCAACGAAAAGCTGGCGGTGACCGAAGGCACGCTGTTCCGCCGTGGCAACTTCAACGGCACCTTCGACCAGGTGATCCTCGACGCGCTGCTCAAGGTCAAGGATGCCGAAATCGCCTTCTCGCCCGGTTTCCGCTGGGGCACCTCGCTGCTGCCCGGCCAGCCGATCCTGATGGAGCACGTGCTCGACCAGACCGCCATCACCTATCCGTGGACGACGGTGACCAACATGAGCGGCGAGATGATCAAGACGGTGCTCGAAGACGTCTGCGACAACCTCTTCAACCCCGATCCCTACTACCAGCAGGGCGGCGACATGGTGCGCGTTGGCGGTCTGCAATACACCTGCGAGCCGGGCGCCAAGATGGGCAACCGCATCCGCAACATGATGCTGCGCGGCCAGCCCATCGACCCCGCCAAGACCTACAAGGTTGCGGGCTGGGCACCGGTTTCGGAAGAAGCGAAGAATGCCGGCGAGCCGATCTGGGACGTCGTCGCCACCTACCTGCGCGACATCAAGACGGTGAAGCCGNAGAACCTCAACCTGCCGACGCTGATCGGCGTCGAAAACAATCCGGGGATGGCTTGATGAAAAACCCTTCCTGATCGCCAGCCTGATGCTGGTTGCCTCGCTGACCTGGGCCAACGACTGGCCGCCGGGCAGCACCGACTGGAACAACCTGCCGGAAATCAAGCGCAGCAAGCTCGCGCTCTACCTGACGCCGCAGCAGGCTTACGACATGAAGAAGAAGGACCCGAAAGGCGTCGCCTTCTTCGACGTGCGCACCCGCGCCGAGGCCATGTACGTCGGCTGGCCGATGGACGCCGATGCGCTGGTGCCCTACGTCGAACATCCCGAAATGATGACCGACTGGGACGACAAGCGTTTCATGTACAAGCTGGAGCCGAATCAGGATTTCGTGCCGGAAATCGAGCGCCGCATGAAGGAAAAGGGCTTGGGCAAGAACGCGCCGATCATCCTGATCTGCCGCAGCGGCGACCGCAGTTCCAAGGCCGCCGACCGCTTGCAAACGGCGGGTTACACGCGGGTTTACAGCGTCGCCGAAGGCTTTGAGGGCGACACCGCGAAGGATGGCGAAAAGCTCGGCCAGCGCGTGGTCAATGGCTGGAAGAACGCCGATCTGCCGTGGACCTACAAGCTCGACAAGGCCAAGATGTACTTCCCGCACTGAAGCGGCTGCTGCTCATAAAAACGCCTGCGCGATTGGCTTCGCGCAGGCGTTTTGATTTTGCCCCAAAAATGCGGTCGACCGCGACAATCGCCCCGAGCGTCGCCCGGATTGCCCTCAGGCCGCTACGGAGGCAGCACGCCGCCGCGCCAGCGCGTTTTCGACCAGCGAATAAACGGCCGGCACGACAACCAGCGTCAGCAGGGTCGATGAAATCATCCCGCCAATCACCGCCACCGACAGCGGCTGGTTGGTTTCCGCTCCGGCCCCGAAGCCCAGCGCCGCCGGGAAGAGCGCCAGCACGACGGTGGCCGAAGTCATCAGGACTGGCCGCATGCGGATCGGGCAGGCTTCGCTCAGTGCGTCGTCGATGGCCATGCCGCCGGCCCGCCGCTGGTTGGTCAGGTCGACGAGCAGGATCGAGTTCTTGGCCACCAGCCCGATGAGCAGCACAAGGCCGATCATCGAATAGATGTTCAGCGTCTGTCCGGTCGCCCACAGGGCGGCCACGCCGCCAATGATGGCCAGCGGCTGCGCCAGCATGACGATCAGCGGTTGCAGGAAGGAGTCGAACTGGCTGGCCAGCACCATGTACAGCAGCACCATCGCCAAGGCGAAGGCGAAGGTCATGTACTTGGTCGTTTTTGCGAACTCCTCCGCCTGACCGATCAACTTGACCTGGTAGCCGGGCGGCAGGTCTTCGGCAAAGGCACGGACTTTCTGTACGGCTTCGCCAAGCGGGATGGTCGGCGTGGCAAAGAAAGTGGCTGCGTATTGCAGATCGAAGCGGCCGATGACGGCGGGGCCCAGGGTTTCCTTGAAACTGGCGACCGAGTCGAGCCGTACCAGCTTGCCTTCCTTGTTGCGCAGGTAAATCTTCGATAGATCGGCAGGCTGGGTGAATTCCCCTTCGCGCCCCTTGACCCGGATGTCGTAACGCTGGCCGTCGCCCGGTTCGTCGTTGTACTTGGCGATGTCGATGCCGCCGGTGAGCATGTTGATGGCCAGCGCGACATCGGCAGTGGTCAGTCCGGACGAAGCGATGCGCAGCCGGTCGGGCTGGAAGACGAGTTGCGGCAGGTCGAGCTGGAGGTCGGTGTCGATCCGTCCGCCAAGCCCAGGCTCGGCGGCCAGTTTGCCTTGCAGTTCGCGGCCCAGGCGGCCGATCTCCGCAAGATTCTCGCCCGTGAGCACGAATTGCAGCGGCTCGCCCCGCTGTCCCTGAACCATCGGATAGGGGGCGGCGAAGACTCGGGCGCCAGGGATCTCGGCGAGTTCCTTGCGCAGGATGGGCAGGATTTCCTGCTGGCTGATGCGGCGTTCGTTACGCGGCGCCATGCGGGCCACGACCGTGCCCTGATTGACCTGGCCGGCAGTGCCCAGACCGATCAGCGCGAATTCAGTGACGATTTCCGGGTGGCTACGCAGCACTTCCTCGACCATGCGCAGGCGGGAATCGGTGTAGTCGATGGACGAGCCGAGCGGCGCACGCAGGTAGACGAGGAAACGCCCTTCATCCTGCTCCGGGGCAAAGGTCTTGCCGACGTTGGCGAAGAAGAAGGCGCTGGAGGCCACGGTCAGCAGCGTCAATAGCACCACTTTCCAGCGATGCGCCAGNGCGCGCGCGAGCAGGCGGCGGTAGAAGGCATCGAGGCGCTGGAAGCCGCGTTCGATGGCGGCATGGAAACGACTGTGGTGCTGGCCGTGTTCGCGCATGGTGAGAAAGCGCGAGCAGAGCATGGGCGTCAGGGTCAGCGAAACGAACAGCGAGACCAGTACGCCGAAGGTGACGACGACGGCGAAGGAGCGGAAGAACTGGCCGATGATGCCGCTCATGAAAATGACCGGCGCGAAGATCGAAACCAGCGCCAGCGTGGCAGCGATGACCGCGAAAACCACCTCGTTTGAGCCGTTGACCGCAGCCGTCACCGGGTCGGCATCGAGTTCCTCGCGGTGGCGGAAGATGTTTTCGAGCACGACGATGGCATCATCGACGACGACGCCGATCAGCAGCAACAGGGCAAGCAGGGTCAGGGAATTGAGCGTGTAGCCGAAGAAGTAGATGACGGCGATGGCGCCCATCAGCGATACCGGAATGGCCAGCGCGACGATGATGGTGGCCCGCACCGATTGCAGGAACAGCCAGACGACCAGTGCGGCAAGCAAGGTTCCTTCGACCAGATGCTCCTTCAGCGCATTGACGATCTCAAGGATAAAGACCGCATCGTTCGACACCACATGCAGTTGCAGGCCCGGCGGCAGTTGCGGTCGCAGCTCGTTTTCCAGCTTTTCCTTGACCTTTTCGACGATGGCCACGGTGTTGGTGTTGGTGACCTTGACGATGCCGAGACCGACGGTGGTTTCGCCGTTGAAGCGGGCGAGCTGGCGGTTGTCGGTGAGACCATCGATGACTTCCGCAACATCCTGGAGGCGGATCGGCGCCCCNGCTTTCCAGCCGATCACCATCTGCTGGAGTGCATCGATCGAATGGAATTCGAGATCGAGCTTGACCAGGCTTTCGGTTTTNTCGCCGACCACGAAGCCGCCGGCCATCTGCACGTGCTCGCGGGCGAAGGCATCGTTGATGTCCTGGGCGGTGATGCCGAACGCGGCCATGCGTGCCGGCCACAGTTCGACCCGGATGGTGCGGTCGCGCCGCCCGCCGAGGCGGACTTCGCCGACGCCGTCGATGGTCTCCAGGCGCTTCTTCAGCACATTGATCGCGTACTGGTTCAACTGCTGTTGCGTTCGGTCGCCCTGCAAGGCCAGCCACATGATCGGCTGGGCGTTGGTTTCGACCTTGGCGACGACCGGCGGATCGGCGTCCTTGGGCAGGCGGCGCAGTACCTGATTGACCTTGGCCTGGACCTCGTTGAAGGCGACGTCGATCTTCTTTTCGAGGTTGAAGGTGATGGCAATCACCGAGACGCCGGGCGAGGACGTCGACTGGATGTGCTCGATGCCCGGCGTTGAATTGACCGCGCTTTCGATGATGTTGGTGACCGAGGCGTCGACGATGTCCGGGTTGGCGCCCTTGAGCGTCGTGGTGATCGAGACGACCGGGAATTCGATGTACGGATAGCGGTCCATGCCGATCCGGTCGAAACTGATGACGCCGAACAGCACCAGTACCGCACTCAACATCCACGCCAGGACGTGGCGTTTGATCGATAGCTCGGGCAGCGTCATTGCGGCTTTGGCGCTGCCGGCGGGCGGCGGGTTTTGGCGTTTCCTTGACGTTGACCGCTGCGCCATTGCTCAGGAAGCCGGCGCCGTCGAGCGCGACGGTTTCGCCGCCTTGCAGGCCGTTAACGATCTCGATGACGCCGCGTTGCTTGCTGCCGACTTCGACTACCTGCTGTTTTGCCTTGCCGTCGGCGATCAGGTACACCACCTTGCCGGCCGGGCGCAGGACTACCGCCTGTTCGGGCACGACGACCGCCCGCTCCTTCTGGCCGGTGATTACGGCGGCATCGACCGAGCCGCCGGCTTTCAGGGCGCCGGTGTTGTCGACGCGGGCGATGACGTCGATCGCACGGTTGCCCTCACCAACGGTCGGGCGGATGTCTTCTACGACTGCTTCGATACCGGCATCGGGCAACAGCGGGCTGGCGATGCGTACCGGCATGCCCACCTTGATGCGCGGCGCGGCAGATTCCGGAAAGGGTAGGTGGGCGCGCAGGCTGGCGTTGGAGACCAGCCGGAACAGCGGATCGCCCAGCTTGACGTAATCGNNCGCGGCAGCGAACTGTTCTTCGATGATGCCGGCAAAGGGNGCGACGACGCGGGTCTTGTCGACGTTGTTGCGCGACAGCCCGGCACGCGCCTGCGCCGTGGCCAGCTGGTTCTTCAACGCATCGCGCTGAGCGGCTGCTTCGTCGAGTGCATTCTTCGAGATGAAGCTTTTNTGCACCAGTTCGCTCTGGCGGGCGAGAACGCGCTCCTGCTGGGCGAGCAAGGCTTCGAGGCGGGCGATTTCGGCATTGTCGGCGGTCGCCTGGTGGCCGGCGTCGGTCGGATCGATCTGCGCCAGCAATTGACCTTTGGCCACGGACTCGNNCGCGCGCACGGCGATTTTGACGATCTTGCCGGCGATTTCGGCACCGATTTTCGGATCGTTGACCGATTCCAAGGTGCCAAGTGTGCGCTCACTGACCTCAAGCCCTACGACTTTGGCTTCGGTTATCGTTATCAATGTGGCTGGCGCCCCTTTNTTCTCGGCGGGCTTGTCGCCACAGGCTGCGAGCGTCAGTGCGGCAGCGATCAGCAGCACACGGCGCATCATTCGGGCAGCACCTGCTCACCGGCGTAGAGTTCCGCCACCGTTTCGCGGCGGCGAATCTGGAATACCTTGTCGCCGTCGACCATGACCTCGACCGCGCGCGGCCGGGTGTTGTAGTTCGAGGCCATCGCCATGCCGTAAGCCCCGGCCGACATCACTGCCAGCAGGTCTCCGGCCTCGATGCACAGCGGCCGGGCCTGACCGAGGAAGTCGCCAGTTTCGCACACCGGGCCGACGACATCGTAAGCACGCACTTCGCCGCTACGCGGCACCACCGGGAGAATGTCGTGCCAGGCTTCGTAGAGCGCCGGGCGCATCAGGTCGTTCATCGCCGCATCGATGATGGCGAAGTTCTTGCCTTCGCCGGGCTTGAGGAACTCGACCCTGGTCAGCAGCAGGCCGGCATTGCCGACCAGGCGACGGCCCGGTTCGAGGACGACCTTGAGGCCGCGCCCGCTCAGTTTGTCGAGCAGCGGATTGAGGTAGGAGGCGACAGTCGGTTGTACCTGGTCATCCTTGTACTTGATGCCGAGGCCGCCGCCGAGGTCGAGGTGGCGGATTTTGATGCCTGTTGCGGTCAACTGGTCAAGGGCCAAAATGCGATCCAGCGCCTCGCTGAACGGGGCGGGATCGAGCAGTTGCGACCCGATGTGGCAGTCGATGCCGGCGACCTCGATGTTCGGCAAGGCTGCGGCGCGGCGGTAAAGGGCCAGTGCATCGTCGTAGGCAACGCCGAACTTGGCTTCCTTGAGGCCGGTGGAAATGTAGGGGTGGGTCTTCGGNTCGACGTTGGGATTGACGCGCAGACTGACCGGCGCGCGTTTGCCGTACTGGCCGGCGACTTCGTTCAGGCGTTCCAGTTCGGCGGGCGATTCGATATTGAAGCAGTGAATGTCGGCTTCGAGCGCTTGCCTCATTTCGGCGGCTGTCTTGCCGACGCCCGAGAAGACGATCTTCTGCGGATCGGCGCACNNGGCAAGCACGCGCTGCAATTCGCCGCCGGAAACGATGTCGAAACCTGCACCCATGCGGGCGAACAGGTTGAGGATGGCGAGGTTGGAATTGGCCTTGACGGCGTAGCAAACGAGGGCATCCTTGCCGGCCGGGTGTCCGCCGAGAACGTCGAGGAATTCCTGCAAGGCGGCTTTAAGGGCAGCGCGGGAATAGACGTAGGCGGGCGTGCCGAACTGTTCGGCAATGGCGGGCAGGGCGACGGATTCGGCGTGCAGAACGCCTTGCTTGATCGTGAAATGGGTCATTGCGAGTCGGGTTTCCGGGCTGTGCTAACATCGGCCGCGCTATTGGCCGGTTGATCTGGTGCGGCAGGCGGTGACGATGATCGCAGGCTGTCCAGCAAGGGCGGCGGCGGTGGGCCGGGCGGCAGGGCGAGCGGGCCTTTCATGCCACAGGCGGCAAGGCCAAGGGTCAGCAGGGCTGCGATTATTCGGGTCATTAATGACGGGCCAGTCAGTAAATGGGAGATGTTAGCACACGATGGAAGACCGGGAATTCAACACCTTGGCCGATGCTGCGCTGGCCCGCATCGAGGCGGCGCTGGAAGCGACCGGCGCCGATATCGACTTTGAGTTGGCGGCTGGTGGCGTGCTGGAAATCGAGTTTGCCGATGGCAGCAAGATTATTGTGAATCGCCATGGCGTGGCCCGTGAAATCTGGGTGGCGGCACGTGCCGGCGGCTTCCATTTTCGCTGGGACGGCCTGGCCTGGCGCGATACGCGCGATGGTGTCGAGTTGTTGATCAAACTTTCGGCACTCGCCAGCCAGCAGGCTGGCGAGGTGGTGAATCTGGCCTGATCAGTCGGACGGGTGGGCAAGATGCGCCGGGTCACCACTGTTGACGGAGCTTCCGCCGCGCCTTCGTCGGGAGGCGGCTCCTTGGCGGCGTTTTCAGTGTAGATGTAGCCGCGTTCGCGGCCGCTGCCGAAGGTGGTGATCCCATCCGGCATCGTCGGCGTTTGCACTGGAACGTCCTTGAGTGCGCGTCCCATGTAACCGATCCAGATCGGCAACGCCGCGGCACCGCCAGTTTCCTTGTCGCCCAACTTCTTCGGCTGATCGAACCCGACCCAGGCACAGGCGCTGACCGTCATCTGATAGCCGCAGAACCAGGCGTCCACATATTCGTTGGTCGTTCCCGTCTTGCCGGCCAGATCCTGGCGCTTGAGGGCGACCGAAGCCTTGGCGGCGGTGCCGTAGATGGTGACGTCGCGCAACATGGTGTCCATCATGAAGGCGTTGCGCGGGTCGATGACACGGATCGAGTCTTCTCCAGCCGGCACCTGGGCCGATTGGGCGATGACTTCATTGGCTTCGTTACGGATCTCACGAACGACGAATGGCTTGATGCGATAGCCGCCGTTGGCGAAGACCGAATAAGCGGTCACCATCTGCCAGGGAGTTACCGATCCGGCACCGAGGGCCATGGTCAGATAGGGCGGGTGCTTTTCCGCATCGAAGCCGAAACGGCTGGCGTAGTCCTGCGCAAAATGCGGGCCGATCGCCTGCAGGATGCGGATCGACACCATGTTCTTCGATTTCGCCAGCGCCGTGCGCATGGTCATCGGGCCTTCGTACTTGCCGTCGTAGTTGTGCGGTTCCCAGGCTTGCGATCCCGTCTGACTGGCCGAAATGACGATGGGCTCGTCGTTGATGACGCTGCCCGGATGAAAGCCCTTTTCCAGCGCCGCGGAATAGATGAAAGGCTTGAAACTGGAACCGGGCTGCCGCCAGGCTTGCGTGACATGATTGAACTTGTTGCGGTTGAAATCGAACCCGCCGACCAGTGCACGAATTGCGCCGTCCTTTGGGTCGACCGCTACGAAAGCCGATTCGACTTCCGGCAGCTGGCTGATCTGCCAGTTGCCCTTGTCGTCCTTCTGCAGACGGATGATTGCACCGCGCTTGATACGCTTGTTGGGCGGCGCCTTGTCATCGAGCATCCTGGCCGCGAACTTGATGGCGTCACCGCCGAGCGTGACGATTTCNCCTCCCTTGCGGTAGGCGCGGATCTGCTTCGGATCAGCGGCCAGAACCAGCGCAGGAACGAGGTCGCCGGTATCGGCGATATCCTGCAATGCCTCGTCGATGGCTTCGTCCTGGTCAGAGGTAATATCCTTCAGGTCCAGGTAGGATTCGGCTCCCCGATAGCCGTGACGGCGGTCGTAATCCATCACGCCCCGACGCAAGCTGAGATAGGCTGCTTCCTGTTCTGCCTTGACCAGCGTCGTGTAGATCTTCAGCCCGCGCGAGACGTCCTCCGGAAAGCGTTCCGCCGCGATCTGGCGAGCCATTTCCGCCGCGTGTTCGGCATGGACTGCGTAATCCGCAAGCTCACGCTTGACGATCAGCGGCTCCTTCAACGCCGATTCGAACTGCACGTCCGTGATGTAGCCGAGTTCCCGCATGCGGCGCAAAACATACTGTTGGCGAATCTTGGCGCGCTTGGGATTGACGATGGGATTGTAAGCCGATGGCGCTTTCGGCAGTCCGGCCAGCATCGCAGCCTCGGCAATCGAAATGTCCTTCAGCGGTTTGCCGAAATATATCTGTGAGGCCGCAGCAAAACCGTAGGCGCGCTGCCCGAGAAATATCTGGTTGATGTAAAGCTCGAGAATCTGATCCTTGGTCAGGTTGTTTTCGATCTTGAACGACAGCAGCGCCTCGTAAAGTTTGCGGGTATAGGTCTTCTCGCCAGAAAGGAAGAAATTCCGGGCGACCTGCTGGGTGATCGTCGAAGCCCCNTGTCGCTTGCCACCACCTGCCAGATTGGCTGCGGCGGCACGCAGAATGCCGATGTAGTCGACNCCGCCGTGCTGATAAAAACGATCGTCCTCAGCGGCAAGGATGGCGTTTTTCATGACAGGAGGGACATCCTGAATACTGACGACTGCGCGCCGCTCTTCGCCGAATTCGCCAATCAGGTAACCGTCGCTCGTGTAAACCCGCAACGGAATCTTCGGCCGATAATCGGTCAGCACTTCAAGCGACGGCAGGTTGGGATAGGCAAGCGCGAGCACTATCAGGACCATTGCGACCCCGATCGCGACAAGTCCGAACAAAATGATCAGGGGGATNAAAACGATACGGGCGGCCAAAGAAAGTGAAGGCAAGGTAATAAAGCGGTAGGATGGACGTTGCGCGGATTATACGCTGTTGCGTAAACACCCCGTAAAATCGCTTTACATGCCGGGTGGTTGTTGCTAGCATCTAAAGCAAATTATTGGTTGGTTTGCCTAACATCGCATTTTGTAAGGACTTTTGGGGTCTGGTGGGCTTCGATATATCAGCGTTGTTTAATCCCAAGGCGCGTCCGTTGTTGGGGCTGGATATCAGCTCCTCGGCGGTAAAGCTTGTTGAGCTGACTGCCAACGGGAAGGAGGGCTACCGCGTCGAGCGATACACCATCGAGGTGTTGCCGAAAGATGCGGTGTCCGATGGCAATATTGCCAACCTTGAAGGTGTTGTCGACGCGGTGAAACGTGCCTGGAAGCGGCTGGGAACTTCCACGCGCAACGTCGCGATGGCATTGCCCGGTTCGGCCGTGATTACANAAAAAATAATCGTGCCTTCCGGGTTGCGTGACGATCAGCTTGAAATTCAGGTTGAATCGGAAGCCAACCAATATATTCCTTTCGCCATCGACGAGGTTAATCTGGATTTTCAGGTGATCGGTCCGGCCCCGTCGGTTCCCGATGAGCTTGAGGTACTGATTGCGGCCTCGAAANAAGAGCGAGTGGAAGATCGGGTTGCCGTTGCCGATGCGGCGGGGCTCTCTGCGGTGGTTGTTGATGTGGAGTCTCTGGCTGCTTTGGCTGCGTTCGAACTGATCGAGCGGCAGCTGCCCGAGGAGGGCAAGAACCAGACTCTGGCCCTGATTGACGCGGGCTCGAACGTCATGAGCCTGACGGTATTGCGTAATGGTCAGCAGGTCTATGCGCGGGAACAGGCTTTTGGCGGCGCTCAATTGACGCAGGACATAGCGCGACACTACGGTATGACCTATGAGGAAGCCGAGGCCGCAAAGCGGGCTGGTAGTCTTCCTGAGGGTTACGAAGCTGAGTTGCTGGCGCCATTCATGGAAAATCTGGCGCTTGAAATTTCACGCGCCCTGCAATTCTTCTTTACGTCAACCCAATACAATCAAGTCGATCATATTGTGCTTGCCGGCGGGTGTGCGGTAATTCCCGGGGTTGATGAGGTCGTGGCGACGCGGACCCAGGTCAGCACCTTGATTGCCAACCCTTTCGCCAATATGGTGCTTTCGGATCGCGTTCGGGCAAAGAACCTGCTTGCTGATGCTTCGTCGCTGATGGTGGCGTGTGGCCTGGCTTTGCGGAGGTTTGATCCGTCATGATTCGCATTAACCTCCTTCCCCACCGCGAAGAAGCGCGCAAGGCAAGGCGCCAGCAATTCTTTGTGATGCTCGGTGGCGTTGCTGTTTTGTCTGCGCTGGTGGTCTTTCTCGGCTATACAATCATCAACGGGTACATTAATAGCCAAGATGAAACCAACGCATTTCTGAAGCGAGAAATTGCAGTTCTCGACAAGCAGATCGAGCAGATCAAGCGACTGAAAGAGCAGACCCAGGCACTTTTGTCGCGCAAGCAGATCATTGAAGACCTGCAGCGTGACCGGGGCGAAACAGTGCATCTGCTGACCGAGTTGGTCAAGCAGGTACCAGAGGGTGTATATCTAAAATCCCTCAAGCAGGAAGGCAGCAAGGTCAACGTTACTGGCTATGCGCAATCGAATGCGCGTGTTTCAGCTTTGATGCGCAATATCGAAGCATCGCCTTGGCTCGAAAATCCCCAGTTGATCGAGGTTAAGGCGGCCGTGTTGAATGGACGTCGCACTAACGAATTCGCGATGAATTTTTCGCTAAAGCGAGCCAAGCCTGACGAAGAGGGGGCAAGAAATGAAAACCAAACCCACCGCCCTTCCCAAGATTGACTTCCAGGCGATTGCTGACGATTTCAGGTATCTAAATCCGAATGACCCTAGCGTCTGGCCATTAATCCCCAAAGTGACCTTGCTGATTGGTGTTTTTGCGGTTTTACTGGTTGCCGGCTGGTGGTTCCTCTGGAGCGACCAATTGGTTGAGCTTGAAAACAAGCAGAAGGAAGAAGAGGCGCTCAAGCAGCAATTTCTGGACAAGAAAAAGCAGGCCGTCAATCTTGATTTGTATGTCGAGCAATTGGCAGAGATTGATCGCTCATTCGGGGCGTTGCTCAAGCAATTGCCGAACAAGTCTGAAATCGAGGCGTTGCTGATCGAAGTAAACCAAGCTGGCTTGGGCCGTGGCCTCCAGTTCGATCTTTTCCGCCCAGGCGCGGAAGAGGTCAAGGATNTTTATGCCGTATTGCCGATCTCGGTCAAAATAAACGGTGGGTATCATGATTTTGGAGCCTTTGCTGCAGATATCGCAAAGCTGCCGCGTATCGTGACGCTGAACAACATAAACATTACTCCCGGGCAAGGGGGCGTGTTGGCTCTTGACGCGACAACCAAAACCTTCCGTTATCTAGATGATGAAGAGGTTGCTCGACAGAAAAAGCAGCGCAAGGAGCGAAGAAGTGAAACGATTGATACTCGTCGCACTTTGTGGCGCATTAGGTGCTTGCTCAGGTGGCGACCACGAAGAGCTCAAACAATGGATGGCTGAAAGCACCAAGGACATGCGGGGAAATATTCCCAAATTACCTGAGGTAAAGCCTTATCAAGCAGTGCCATATGATGTTGAAGCTCTTCTTGATCCGTTCAAGGCGGGCAAAATAGAGCCGGAGTCGAAAAACAAACAGGGTGCGGGGAACAGCGGCGCTTTTCAACCAGATTTTGAGGCGCGGGAATTGCGCAACAGTTTGCTGGAAAAGTATCCGATCGAATCCCTGAAAATGATTGGTTATCTGAACGTCAATAGACGTCCGATCGCAGTAATTCAAGTGGAAGACAAGGTCAAGCAGGTCAAGGTCGGAGAGTATCTTGGTCTTGATTTCGGCATGGTGACGCGAATCACCGATAAAGAAGTTGTGTTGCGCGAATTGATTCAGGATTCTGCGGGTGATTGGAGCGAACGTACCAGTTCCTTGTATCTGCAGGGCAAGGAGGGAAGCAAGTAATGAAATTCATCAACTACGCGATGGCCGCAGTGACGGCGACGTGCCTGGCCTTGGCCAGTCCGGTACTGGCGCAAACGGTTGCCGCAAACTCGATTGAGGCGATCAATGCCGCTCCGCAAGGAACAGACATTGCGATCCGGATCGACCTCAAAGAGCCGCTTGCGACTGCTCCTGCCGGTTTTAGCGTGGCTAAGCCGGCGAAAATAGCCTTCGATTTTCCATCGACCGCAAATGGTCTGGGAAAGAATAGCTTGGTTTTCAAGGAGGGTGATCTTCAGAGCGTGAATGTGGTTGAGGCTGGGNGGCGTACGCGCCTTGTGCTCAACCTGACGCGGAGTATGAAATACACCACCCGCCTTGACGGCAAATCGCTATACGTTGTGCTGTCCGAAATTCCAGTTGTACCAGACTCCNTGGCGCAGCGCGTTACCCGCTTTGCCGAAGAGACAGCGATTGGCAAACGGCATGCGCTACAGGATGTGGTATTCCGCCGTGGCAAGGATGGTGAGGCGCGAATCATTGTCGATCTGAGCGATGCGGGTACTGGCATCGATATCCGTCAGCAGGGTAAAAACCTGATCGTTGATTTCATAAAGACGAATGTTCCTGACAATCTGCGCCGCAAACTTGATGTGACCGACTTCGGCACGCCTGTAACCGCGGTTGAAACAAAAGCTATCGGTGAAAATGCACGGATGACCATTTCCNCGCAGGGGCTTTGGGAGCATAACGCTTATCAAAGCGATAACCAGTTCGTTGTCGAGGTCAAGCGCATCGTCGAGGACCCAAACAAGCTGGTTCAAGGTACCAAGACGGGTTACCAAGGGCCGCGGGTCAGTATCAACTATCAGAATGGTGACGTTCGTGCGCTGTTGCGCCTGATGGCTGAGGAGCTTGGCCTCAATGCCGTAATCAGCGAAACCGTCACCGGAACGACAACTTTGGTGCTCAAAGATGTTCCGGCCGATCAGGTAATCGACATCATTTTCCAGCAANAAGGTCTGGACATGCGCAAANAAGGCAACATCATGTTGATTGCCCCGCGCGACGAAATTGCAACCCGCGAANAACTGGAATTTGAATCGCGGCAGCAAATCAGTGAGCTTGAGCCGATCCAGATGGAGCAGTTCGTGCTGAACTACCAGAGGGCAGCTGACGTTGCTCGTCTTCTGTCCGGTGTCGCTGTCGGCGGTGGCGCTCCTGCGCAACGCATTTTGAGCAAGCGCGGGAATGCGGTTGCGGATCCGCAATCCAACTTGCTCTTTGTCAATGATATTCCGAGCAAACTTGAGGAAATACGGGCGTTCATCAGGGCCATTGACATCGGCGCCCGCCAGGTGATGATCGAAGCGCGAGTGGTCGAGGCAAGCGATACATTTAACCGAGATCTTGGGGTTCGCATGAACTTCCTGAGCGCCCGCTCGACTCAAATGGGTGGCAGTGGGATCTATGGTGGTGGTGGCACGTATTCGCCGTCTGGTCAGGTGACTAACAATGCGGTCGGCATCAATCTGCCATCCTTCACCAACGTTGGCGGAACCTTGGCGTTTTCGCTGTTCAATGCCTCCNTTACGCGTATCCTGAATCTTGAACTGGCTGCGCTGGAAACGGATGGTGTAGGCAAGATCGTTTCCAGTCCCCGCGTTATTACGGCAAATAATGTCAAGGCCAAGATTCAGGACGGTACCGAAATTCCGTACGTAACAACAGTTGCAGGTGGTGGGGTTGCAACGCAGAACGTTTCGTTCAAAACGGCTGCGCTGTCACTGGAAGCGACGCCCCAGATTACGCCCGAGGGAACTGTGCGCATGTTGCTCGTCGTCAAGAAGGAAGAGCCGGACTGGACCCGCGCCGTGCTTGGCAACCCGCCGATAAAGACTGCCACGGTCGAGACGAATGTGGTTGTCGAAAATGGTGGCACCGTGGTCATTGGCGGTGTCTATATCACCAAGAAGGAAAACGTGACTGAGAAAGTACCTTTGCTTGGCGATATTCCCTTCTTTGGCTACCTGTTCAAGTATCAGAATGATGCTGGTCAGCGGCGTGAGTTGTTATTCTTCATTACACCGCGCATTCTTTCTGATAAGTTGCAAATTAACTGATCGATAGGATTCCGATCGAACGAAGGCCGGCAATGCCGGCCCTTTCTTTGGTGAAAGCTTGGAGTCGGATAAAATTCCTGTGTGGATAATCGAAAAACATCTATCTCGTGGGGCTGATGGGGGCCGGTAAAACAACGGTAGGGCGTCAACTGGCCAAACGACTGGGGCGTCAGTTCTATGATTCCGACCACGAAATCGTCCAAAGAACCGGTGTGCCAATACCAACCATCTTCGAAATTGAGGGTGAGGAAGGGTTTCGCCGTCGCGAAATGCAGGCCATCGCAGAGCTGACGGCCGGAACGGATATCGTTCTGGCTACCGGTGGTGGTGTCGTGCTGAATTCGGAAAATAGAGCCCGGCTCCACGATACGGGTTGGGTCGATACCTGAATGTGTCTCCGACACTATTGTTCGAGCGTACTCGGCACGATCGAAACCGCCCTTTGCTGCGAGTCCCTGATCCCTTGGCAAAGCTTGAAGAACTCTACCGGCAACGCGACCCCTTGTATCGTGAAACTGCGCATACCATCGTTGAAGGTTCCCAACTCGTGGCCGCGGGAATAGTCCAACATCTGCTGCGAGAATTTACCCGCCTATGCCAAACATGATTCAGACGCTGACTGTCAAATTGGCGGAACGTTCGTACCCGATCCATATTGGCGTTGGGCTATTGACCCGTGCCGATCTGATTCTTTCCCATCTCAAGCAAAAGAAGGTGGTCGTCGTAAGCAATACGACGGTTGCACCTCTCTACCTTGACCGGTTGCGGTCGACCCTCGAAAAAGCCGGAATTTCGGTATTGCCGGTGATTCTTCCGGATGGCGAGCGATATAAGACTTGGGAAACGCTGAACCTGATTTTCGATTCCCTGCTTGGCGCCCATTGTGAGCGCAGCACGACGCTGATCGCACTGGGTGGAGGCGTCATTGGCGATATGGGCGGATTCGCGGCGGCTTGCTACCAGCGGGGCATGCCCTTCATTCAGGTGCCAACAACCCTGCTATCGCTCGTCGACTCGTCCGTGGGCGGCAAGACGGCGATCAACCATCCGCTTGGCAAGAACATGATTGGTGCCTTCTATCAGCCAAAGCTTGTGTTGGCCGATATCGCGACCCTTGATACTTTGCCCGACCGGGAACTGCGCGCAGGCTTGGCCGAGGTGATCAAATATGGCCTGATCCGGGATCCGGAGTTTTTGTCTGGCTGGAGGGCAATATGGAAAACCTCCTGGCCAGGAGCGCGAAGCGCTTGCCTACGCCGTCTATCGCTCGTGCGAGAACAAGGCGGAAGTGGTGGCCGCTGATGAGCGCGAATCCGGAGAAAGGGCGTTGCTAAACCTTGGTCACACGTTTGGACACGCAATCGAAACCGGACTGGGGTATGGCGAATGGCTCCATGGCGAGGCGATTGCTGCCGGCACGCTAATTGCTGCCGAGTTGTCGAGGCGCCTGGGGTGGATCGATGAGGCGGCGGTCGCGCGCATCGAAAGTTTGTTCTTGAGAGCCGGGTTGCCGGTGTACGGGCGTCGCTTGGCGCTTCGCGCTATCTGGAGCTAATGCGTCATGATAAAAAAGTGCAGGATGGAAAACTTCGTCTGGTATTGCTTGAGGATATCGGAAAGGCTGTGATTTTCGATGGTGCCGATGAAGAGACGATCCGGGCGGCGATTGATGCAAGATGCACCTGAAAGGGGAGTTTTCGGCCGTTTTCGAACCGCATTGGTGCATCGCAGCATCTTGATTGGACAAGGCTTTGGCAGTATATTCTGCGGTCGCCCCAAATTTTCGTACAAGCCGGCTCGAGGCAGCTTGAGGCCGGTTTTTCCAACTTTGGTTATTGTTTCTATTGACCGAGTTTTTGAAGGAACGAGTGTGATGGAACCGGCAGTACCTGAGCAGCAGGGTTTGTACGACCCGGCAAACGAGCACGACGCTTGCGGTGTGGGCTTCGTTGCCCATTTCAAGGGCCATAAGACCCATGGCATAGTCGAGCAAGGTTTGCTGATCCTGAAGAATCTGGATCACCGGGGCGCCGTGNGGGCCGATCCGTTGCAGGGAGATGGGGCGGGTATTCTCATTCAGATTCCCGACCTTTTCTATCGCGAAGAAATGGCTCGCCAGGGCATCGACTTGCCGCCAGAGNGGGAGTATGGCGTCGGCATGGTGTTCCTGCCGCAGGAAGCGGCTTCCCGGCACGCTTGTGTCGAAGAGATTGAGCGCTCGATCGCTGCCGAAGGCCAGGTGCTTCTCGGTTGGCGCGATGTGCCGGTCAACCGCGACATGCCGATGTCGCCGACTGTCAAAGCCAAGGAGCCTGTGATCCGCCAGGTCTTCGTCGGACGCGGTCCCGACGTATTTGTTACCGATGCCCTTGAGCGCAAGCTGTACATCATCCGCCGCCGTGCTGCGAACGCCATCAAGTCGCTGAAACTCAAGTATGGCCAGGAATTCTATGTGCCGTCATTTTCGGCGCGCACTGTCAACTACAAGGGCTTGCTACTGGCAGACCAGGTTGGCGTCTATTACCTCGACCTGCAGGACAAGCGAACGATCTCTGCACTTGCCCTCGTGCATCAGCGTTTCTCGACCAACACTTTCCCGACCTGGGATCTGGCTCATCCGTTCCGCTACATTGCCCACAACGGTGAAATCAATACCGTACGTGGCAACGTCAACTGGTTCAAGGCACGTGAGCAAGCGATTTCATCCNCCATCCTCGGCGACGACCTACAGAAGGTCTGGCCGTTGCATTATCCCGGGCAATCCGATTCGGCTTCGTTCGACAACGCACTGGAACTTCTCGTCATGGGCGGTGGTTATTCGCTGGCCCAGGCGGTGATGCTGATGATTCCGGAAGCCTGGGAAAAGCACACGCTGATGGACGAAAACCGTCGCGCTTTCTACGAATACCATGCTGCGATGATGGAACCGTGGGACGGCCCGGCTGCCGTGGCCTTTACCGATGGTCGCCAGATTGGCGCCACGCTCGACCGTAACGGCCTGCGTCCGGCACGCTATCTGGTTACCGACGATGATCTCGTGGTCATGGCTTCGGAATCCGGCGTGCTCCCGATTCCGGAANAANAGATCGTCAAGAAGTGGCGTTTGCAGCCGGGCAAGATGTTCCTGATCGACATGGAGCAGGGGCGCATCATCGACGACCAAGAGCTGAAGAACTCCNTGGCCAACGCCAAGCCCTACCGCGAGTGGATCGAAAAGATCCGTATCAAGCTCGACGAGGTGCCAGCACCCGAAGAGAAGTGCGCTGAGCCCGCCGCTTCGCTGCTCGATCGTCAGCAGGCTTTTGGTTACACCCAGGAAGATGTCAAAGTCATCCTGGAGCCGATGGTGCAGAACGGCGAAGAGCCCACTGGTTCAATGGGCACCGACTCTGCGCTGCCTGTGCTGTCGTCCAAGAACAAGACCCTCTACGCCTATTTCAAGCAACTGTTTGCGCAGGTGACCAATCCGCCAATCGACCCGATTCGCGAAGAGTTGGTCATGTCGCTGGTTTCCTTCATTGGCCCGAAACCCAACCTGCTCAATACCAACGACATCAATCCACCGATTCGCCTGGAAGTGTCACAACCGGTCCTGTCTTCTGACGACATGGAAAAGTTGCGGAACATCGAGAAGTACACCTCGAACAAGTTCCGCTCTTTGGAACTGGATATCTGCTATCCGGTAGCCTGGGGCAAGGACGGCATCGAGGCGCGTCTCGCATCGCTGGCTGCTGACGCCGAAGATGCCGTGCGCTCCGGTGCCAACATTCTGATCGTCTCCGATCGCAAGGTCGACGCCGAGCATGTGGCCATTCCGGCGCTGCTGGCTACCTCGGCGATCCACCAGCATCTGGTCAAGAAGNGCCTGCGCACCAGTGCCGGCCTCGTCGTCGAGACCGGTTCTGCCCGTGAAGTGCATCATTTTGCACTGCTCGGTGGCTATGGTGCCGAAGCCGTGCATCCCTATCTGGCGCTCGAGACCATCGAAGGCCTGGCCAAGGGGGATGCGGAGAAGGCCNGGAAATACGCCAAGAACTACGTCAAGGCCATTGGCAAGGGTCTCATGAAGGTCATGTCCAAAATGGGCATTTCGACTTACATGTCCTACACCGGCGCGCAGATCTTCGAGGCAATCGGCCTGCAGAAGGAATTCGTCGAAAAGTACTTTACCGGCACACCATCCAACGTCGAAGGAATTGGCGTATTCGAAGTGGCCGAAGAGTCCATCCGTTTGCATGCCGACGCCTTTTCGGCCGACCCGGTGCTGGCCACCATGCTTGATGCTGGTGGTGAATATGCCTTCCGTATCCGTGGCGAAGAGCACATGTGGACGCCGGACTCCATCGCCAAGTTGCAGCATTCGACGCGTTCCGGCAAGTACGAGACCTACAAGGAATATGCCAAGCTGATCAACGATCAGACCAAGCGTCATCTGACCCTGCGCGGACTGTTCGAGTTCAAGCCACAGGGCGCTTCAGTGCCGCTCGACGAAGTCGAGCCGGCCAAGGAGATCGTCAAGCGCTTCGCTACCGGCGCCATGTCGCTCGGCTCGATCTCGACCGAAGCGCACACCACGCTGGCGCTCGCGATGAATCGCATCGGTGGCAAATCGAATACTGGCGAAGGCGGTGAGGATGCCAAGCGTTTCCAGCCGCTCAAGGCTGGCCAGAAGCTGTCGGAGGTCATCGGCGCATCGCGCATCGAACGTGACTACACCTTCAAGGAAGGCGATTCCCTGCGTTCTGCCATCAAGCAGGTCGCCTCCGGCCGCTTTGGTGTGACCACCGAATATCTGGTCAATGCCGACCAGATCCAGATCAAGATGGCACAGGGTGCCAAGCCGGGTGAGGGCGGGCAGTTGCCGGGTCACAAGGTTTCCGAATACATCGGCTTCCTGCGTCACTCGGTGCCGGGCGTCGGCCTGATTTCGCCGCCGCCGCACCACGACATCTACTCCATCGAGGATCTGGCCCAACTCATCCATGACCTGAAGAACGCCAACTCCAAGGCTTCGATCTCGGTCAAGCTGGTATCCGAAGTCGGTGTCGGTACGGTTGCTGCCGGTGTCGCCAAAGCCAAGGCAGATCACGTGGTGATCGCCGGTTTCGATGGCGGTACCGGTGCTTCGCCGCAGTCCTCGATCAAGCATGCCGGTACACCGTGGGAACTCGGTCTGTCCGAAACCCAGCAGACCCTGGTGCTCAACCGTCTGCGTTCCCGTATCCGTGTCCAGGTCGATGGCCAGATGAAAACCGGCCGGGACGTCGTCATCGGCGCCCTGCTTGGCGCCGATGAGTTCGGGTTCGCCACCGCGCCGCTGGTCGTCGAAGGCTGCATTATGATGCGCAAGTGCCATCTGAATACCTGTCCGGTCGGTGTTGCCACCCAGGATCCGGAACTGCGCAAGCGCTTCTCGGGCCAGCCGGAGCATGTCGTCAATTACTTCTTCTTCGTTGCCGAGGAAGTGCGCGAGATCATGGCTCAGCTGGGTATCCGCAAGTTCGACGACCTGATCGGCCGTGCCGACCTGCTCGACATGCGCGCCGGTATCGAACACTGGAAGGCCAAGNGCCTGGATTTCACCAAGGTTTTCTACCAGCCGAACGTTCCGGCAGATGTGCCGCGTCTGCATACCGAGACGCAGGACCACGGATTGGAAAAGGCGCTCGATCACAAGTTGATCGAACAGGCCAGGCCGGCGCTGGAAAAGGGCCAGAAGGTTCAGATCGAAACCTCGATCATCAACGTCAACCGTACCTGCGGCACCATGTTGTCGGGCGAAGTCGCTCGTCGCTATGGTCATGCCGGGCTACCGGACGACACCATCCACGTCAAACTGACCGGCACCGCCGGTCAGGCCTTCGGAGCCTTCCTGGCGCGTGGCGTGACACTAGAGTTGACGGGTGAGGGTAACGATTACGTGGGCAAGNGCCTGTCGGGCGGTCGCATCATCATCAAACCGCACGCTGATTTCCGTGGCGACACGCAACAGAACATCATCTGCGGCAACACCGTGATGTACGGCGCGACTGAGGGAGAATCCTTCTTCGCCGGTGTCGGTGGCGAGCGTTTCTGTGTTCGCAATTCCGGTGGAACGGCCATCGTCGAAGGCGTCGGCGATCATGGTTGCGAATACATGACCGGTGGTACGGTCGTCGTGCTCGGCATGACCGGTCGCAACTTCGCGGCCGGCATGTCCGGTGGCATCGCCTATGTCCTTGACGAGGACGGCAGCTTCAAGGGCCGTTGCAATCTGGCCCAAGTGGCGCTGGAGAAGGTATTGCCGGCCAGCCGTCATGCCGCGGGCGAGCCGCTGCATTGTGGCGAGGCGGACGAAACCCAGCTCAAGGAGCTGATTACCCGTCATGCCGAATATACCGGCAGCCAGACCGCCAAGGCCATTCTCGCCAACTGGGACGCCTATCGCGAGAAGTTCGTCAAAGTCTATCCGCACGAATACAAGCGTGCCCTCACCGAGATGGCCGCTGCTGCACAGAAGGAGGCCGCATAATGGGCAAGCCGACTGGATTCATGGAGTTCGAGCGCCTCTCCGAGGCCTACGAACCGGTTGAACAACGCCTGAAGCATTACAAGGAATTCGTCCAGACCCTGTCTGACGACGAAGCCAAGGTTCAAGGGCGCGCTGCATGGACTGCGGCATTCCCTTCTGCAACAACGGTTGCCCGGTAAACAACATCATTCCGGACTGGAATGATCTGGTTTACAGGGGCAACTGGAAGCAGGCGCTGGACGTGCTGCATTCGACCAACAATTTCCCGGATTTCACCGGGCGCATCTGTCCGGCGCCTTGCGAAGCCGCCTGTACGCTCGGCATCAACGCCGCGCCTGTGGGCATCAAGTCGATCGAGCATGCGATCATCGACAAGGGCTGGGAAATGGGTTGGGTCGTCCCGCAGCCGCCGAAGAGCAAGACCGGGAAANAGGTGGCCATCGTCGGTTCCGGCCCGGCGGGCCTCGCCGCTGCGCAGCAACTGGCGCGCGTCGGCCACGACGTCACGGTGTTCGAAAAGAGTGACCGCCTCGGCGGTCTGCTGGCCTATGGCATCCCGGACTTCAAGATGGAAAAACGCNTGGTCGACCGCCGTGTCGCCCAGATGGAAGCCGAAGGCGTCACCTTCAAGACCAGGGTCATCGTCGGTGATAAGACTTTGCCGGCTGGCATCAACAACGATGCCAAGGAATTTGTCTCCGCTGCCGAGTTGACCGCAGCGTTCGATGCAGTAATCCTCGCTACCGGCTCGGAAGTGCCGCGCGATCTGCCGGTTCCGGGGCGCGAGTTGAAGGGTATCTACGCTGCCCTCGAATTCCTGATTCCGCAGAACAAGGAGGTCCAGCAAGGCAAGGCCAACCCGATAAACGTCAAGGGCAAGCACGTCATCGTCATCGGTGGCGGCGATACCGGCTCCGACTGCGTGGGTACGTCCAACCGCCATGGCGCCGCTTCGGTCACCCAGTTCGAACTGATGCCGATGCCGCCGGAGCAGGAAGACAAGCCGTTGGTCTGGCCGTACTGGCCGTACAAGCTACGTACCTCGTCTTCGCACGACGAAGGCTGCACCCGTGATTTTGCCGTTGCCACCAAGGGTTTCGTTGACGATGGCAAGGGCAACGTCAAGGCGCTCAAGGCAGTCCGTCTGGACTGGAAGGATGGCAAGATGACCGAAGTCGCCGGCTCTGAATTCGAGTTGCCCTGCGACAATGCCTTCCTGGCCATGGGGTCCACCAACCCGGTCGGCGGTCTGCTGGATGCCTTCGGTGTCGAAAAGGATGCTCGTCAGAATGCCAAGGCGACGACCGAGNGGGATGGCTGCTATCACACCAATGTCGACAAGGTCTTTGCTGCTGGTGATGTGCGCCGTGGCCAATCGCTGGTCGTCTGGGCGATTCGCGAAGGCCGGCAGGCCGCGCGCGAGGTTGACGCCTTCCTGATGGGAACGACGACACTGCCCCGATAAGCTTGGTGCATCATGCGATAATGCGAAGGCGGCCGGCAGGCCTTCGTTTTTCTGGAGCCCGGATTCATGAGCGATCAGCCCATCCAAGTCGTCATTCTCGCTGCCGGTCAAGGCAAGCGTATGCACTCANATCTGCCCAAGGTTCTGCACCCGGTTGCGGGTAAAGCACTCGCCCGGCACGTGATCGACACGGCGCTTACTCTGGCCCCGCAGAAACTCATCGTGGTTTACGGTCATGGTGGCGACGTGGTGCGGTCGACCCTCGCCGAAGGCGATATTTCATGGGCGGAACAGGCGCTGCAATTGGGAACCGGGCATGCGGTCGCGCAGGCGGTGCCGCAGTTCTCGGATGCACCGTGCACGTTGGTCCTATACGGTGATGTGCCGTTGACCTCGGCGGCGACGCTGAAACGCCTGCTCCACGCTGGGCGCGATGCGCTCGCCATCCTCACCGTCGACCTTGCCAACCCGGCTGGCTATGGGCGCATCGTGCGCAATGGCGCTGGAAACGTGCTTCGCATCGTCGAGGAGAAGGACGCAAGTGCAGACGAAAAGGCCATTCGCGAGATCAACACCGGGATCATGGCGATCCCGACCGCGCGCCTGGTCGACTGGCTCGGCCGCCTCAGGAACGATAATGCGCAGGGCGAGTATTACCTGACCGACATCGTCGCCCTCGCTGTCGCGGAAGGGCTGCCGGTGCGTACCGCGCAGCCGGATGCCGAATGGGAGGTGCTCGGCGTCAATAGCAAGGTGCAACTCGCTGAGCTCGAGCGCGTGCACCAGCGCAACGTCGCCGACAGTCTGCTCGTCGCCGGCGTGCGGCTTGCCGATCCGGCGCGCATCGACGTGCGCGGTACCCTGACGCACGGACGCGACGTCGCCATCGACGTCGGCTGTGTTTTCGAGGGTGATGTCGAACTCGGCGATGCCGTCGAAATCGGGCCTNATTGTGTGCTCAGGAACGTGAAGGTGGGCGCCGGCACGCGCATTGCCGCCTTCTGCCACTTCGAGGGGGCGGTGATCGGCCCTGACNGGAGTCCTCGGCCCCTACGCGCGCCTGCGCCCGGGGCGGAACTTGGTCCGGAGGTGCACATCGGCAATTTCGTCGAGGTCAAGAAAAGCGTCATCGGGGCGCAGTCGAAGGCCAATCACCTCGCCTACATTGGTGATGCCGAGATCGGGCAGCGCGTGAATGTTGGTGCCGGCACCATCACTTGCAACTACGATGGTGCCAACAAGTGGAAAACGGTCATCGAGGACGATGTCTTCATTGGCTCGGACACCCAGCTGGTGGCGCCGGTGACCGTCGGGCGGGGTGCCACGCTCGGTGCCGGAACGACGCTGACAAAAGATGCACCACCGGAGGCATTGACCGTGTCGCGCGCCAAACAAGTCACGATCAGAGGCTGGGAGCGGCCAAAGAAGGTGAAGAAATAGTGGATTTCTGGTTTCTCGTCTTCATTTTTCGGTCGCGCTGTTGGTCTCAGTCGGCGGGGCACTCCTGCTGGTTGGTTATGTCGGCACATTGCCGGCGGCGCTTTCCTTCGGCTGGCGCAGTTGGGTGCCGGTATTGCTGGTGCCTGTCGCCGGCCCCGTCTGGTTTTCGGTCAGGCACTGGAAAGAGTTTTCACGGCCCGGCAAGCAGCTGATTATTGGCCTGATGCTTGTCGCGGCGGCACTGGCTCTTTTGTATGGGGCCGGCCCGTATTTCGTCGATCGCATGGCTACGGGCGTAAAATAAGGCTTTGCCAGTTTCCAAACAGAACAGGGAGAGATAGATGTCAAAGTACATCACCGAAGCCATCCGCTCTGTCGTACTCGTCGGGCATGGCGCGTCGGGCAAGACCACGTTGGCGGAGGCCTTGTTGCATGCGGCCGGGGCGATCGCCGTCAAGGGCAGCGTCGAAAAAGGCAGTACCGTCTGTGACTTCGATCCACAGGAAAAGGAGGCCGGGCATTCCCTGACTTCCGCGGTCACCAATTTCGCTTACGAAGACGCGCATATCCATCTGCTCGATACCCCGGGCTACCCCGACTTTGCCGGTCCGGCGATTGCGGCGCTGGCTGCGGTCGACACCGCCTTGATCGTCATTAATGCCCAGACGGGCATCGAGTTGATGACCGAGCGCCTGATGCGCCAGGCGGCAGAACGTCAATTGTGCCGGATGATCGTCATCAACAAGATCGATGCCGACAACCTTGACCTGCCCGGCCTGGTCGCCGACATTCGGGAGCGTTTCGGCAAACAGTGCATGCTGCTGGATCTTCCGGCACATGGCGCGGCGGATGTCGTCGAGGTTCTCGAGCATGCGGCTGGCGACGCCGATTTCGCATCCATCGCCGCTGCCCACCGTGCCCTGATCGACCAGATCGTCGAGGAAGACGAGAACCTGCTCGCCCAGTATCTGGAAGACGGCGCCGATCCGAGCGTGGCCGATCTGCATGCGCCTTTCGAAAAGGCCTTGCGCGAGGGACACCTGATTCCGATTCTGTTCACTTCGGCCAGGACCGGTGCCGGGGTCAAGGAACTGCTACACGTCCTGGCATCGCTGGCGCCGAATCCGGCTGAGGGTAATCCGCCGCCTTTCTACAAGGGTGAACCGGGTGATAGAACCGAACCTTTCCATGCCGAACCGGACGCTGGCAAGCATGTTCTGGCGCATGTCTTCAAGGTGGTTGCCGATCCCTACATGGGCAAGATCGGANTTTTCCGCGTGCATCAGGGCACGGTCAGGAAAGACATGCAACTGTTTGTCGGTGATGGCAAGCGCCCGTTCAAGGTCGCGCACCTTTACCGACTGCAGGGCAAGGACACCGCCGAAGTCGAGGCCTTGTTGCCGGGCGATATCGGTGCTGTCGCCAAGGTGGAAGAAGTCGAATTCGACAGCGTGCTGCATGACTCGCACGATGAAGACCATATCCATCTCGTCCCGCTCGAATTTCCGAAACCGATGGCCGGACTGGCTGTCGAGACCAGGAAGAAGGGAGACGAGCAGCGATTGTTCGACATTCTCGGCAAACTGGCGATGGAGGATCCGACCTTCGTGGTCGAGCGCCACCCGACCAGCAACGAAACGGTCATTCGCGGGCTGGGTGAGATTCATCTCAAGGCCAAGCTGGAANAAATGGCTGCCCAGTACAAGCTGGAAGTCGATACCAAACCACCGCGCATCCCGTATCGGGAAACCATTACCGCCCCGGCAGAAGGCATGCATCGCCACAAGAAGCAGAGTGGTGGCGCGGGCCAGTTCGGCGAAGTGCATCTGCGCATCGAACCGAAGGGGCGTGGCGAGGGTTTCGAGTTCATCGATGCCGTGAAGGGTGGAGTGATTCCCGGCGTCTTCATGCCGGCCGTCGAGAAGGGCGTGCGTCAGGCGCTGGAAGGCGGTGTCGTTGCGGGGTATGCGGTCGACGATCTGAAGGTCACGGTTTACGATGGCAAAACCCATGCGGTGGACGGCAAGGAAGTGGCTTTCGTGACCGCCGGGCGCAAGGCGGTGATCGAGGCGATTCGTGCAGCCAGGCCGATCGTGCTGGAACCGATCGTCAATATCGAAATCGTCGTTCCGGAAAATGCCATCGGCGATCTGACCGGCGATCTCGCCAGCCGGCGTGGCCACATTACCGGCACCGACGGCCGTGGTCACGGCATGGCGGCAATCAGCGGCGAAGTGCCGCTGGCCGAACTCAACGAATATCAGTCACGCCTCAAGTCGCTGACCGGCGGCCAAGGAAGCTACACCATCGAATTC
Organism: Dechloromonas sp.; assembly: GCA_013363835.1. Taxonomy (GTDB): domain Bacteria; phylum Pseudomonadota; class Gammaproteobacteria; order Burkholderiales; family Rhodocyclaceae; genus Azonexus. Next base: position 2,682,249 of record CP054864.1, on the reverse strand, counting down.
GCACGTTATGCGGCGGTGCCGCCCAACGTGCAGCAACAGATGGCCAGCCGCTTCCAATTGCATGAAGACGAAGAGTGAGATTCAAGCCCTGGAAATATCGAAAGGCCGGAAATTCCGGCCTTTTTCATTGGTGGACAGCAGGTGCGATTAGTCAGACTTGACTGCTCGCATCACTTTTGGCGTCCAAAAGTTCGGGCGGGTTTTCCTGATCAGGACGGCGTTCAAAATAGGCAGCCCACTCCGCTTCCGAAACCTCGATTTCTACCGTTTCCGGAATTCGTCGCTCAACACGCTTGCGACGATCCTGCCAGCCTTTGGGCGGCCCGATGTCTTCGACCCTTCTGTCCTCGCAGCCATTGCGCTTGTCTGCCCTGTTCATGGCGATCCTGAGAATTGCGTTTTCCCGATTTTAATACCAAAGAGTTTCGGGTTGCAGGAAACAATAAACCTTGACGGTTTCAGCCGGTGGAAGAACAACTGCCACTTCACATCATTTTTCGTTTCGCCACTGCCGGCGATAATGCGCAAACGCCATGCCGGTCCAATCGACAAAGGCGCGATAGAAGGCCGAGGTGTCGGTATAGCCGAGGTCGCTTGCAACCTGGGCGATCGGGTCGCGCGTCTTGGTAAGCCGGGCGAGCGCCATGTCGCGGCGCAGGGCGTCCTTGATGGCGCGAAAGCTGGAGCCTTCGCTTTCTAGTCGGCGATGGATGGTGCGCGGCGATAGGTGCAGGCGGCCGGCGATGTCGTCGAGGCCCAGGGTGTCTGGCAGGGCGGCACGCAACAGGTCGCGGACGCGGATGACCATTTCGCGGTCGCGCCGGTAAAGNGTGGTGATCTTGCCGGGNGCGCCGTCGAGAAAGGTGGCGAGTGCGGCTTCGTCGCGACGGATGGGCAGTTCCAGCAGATTGGCGTTGAAGCAGGCGACCAGCGTGCCGTTGCCGCCAGGGACCGTCGGCGCAAAGCGGGAATCCTCGGTGAAGATCAGCGCATAGTCACCGGCGTGTGCGGGGCGACGATAGGGAAAGATCACGCTGTCGAGCGCCAGACCGCGACCGGCCAGCCAGCAGGCGAGGCCGTGCAGCAGGCGCAGCAGCCACTCGAAGGCGAAGATGCGCCCCGGATCGTCGGGATTTTCGGCCAGTTTTCGCGTTTCGCCGATGACCAGTTCGGCGCGTCCGTGCGAACGGCGTACGCTGACGGCAAGGTCGGGCAGCACCAGGTGCAGGAAACGGCTGGCACGAGCCAGCGCTTCGGCCAGTGTCGGGGCACTGAGGCAACCGCGGCAGAGAAACTCGAAACTGCCGACGCGCATCGGCTGGGAAAAGAGGCCGAAGCCTTCATCATCGAGTTCGCGGTTGAGCAGGTTGTAGAGCGCGGCGTAGCGGTCGATCGGAATTCGTGTGGCGGTGTCTGCAATATCAAGGGCGACGGCTGCCAGTAGCGGGGCAGGATCGATCCTGCGGCGACCAAGTCCGGCCAGCATGCCGGTCACAAATCCCATCGCAACAGTGGTTTGCGTGCCAGTCGTCGCGTTTCTTTTGGTGCTTTGCAGCATTTTTGCCCTTTTCAGGTGGTCGACCGCAACAGCTTATCATCTTGGCGGAATTTGCATGATTATCGTCATTCGCGACAATGATGGTGGGCGCGAAGCGGCTTACCATGAACGCCTTTCCATTCATNCCGAAGAGGCTGGCGTCATGACCGATCTTTCCGTTGCCAAGAAACTGTCCCCGTACAAGCCGAAGAACAAGGTGCGTTTCGTCACGGCGGCCTCGTTGTTCGACGGCCATGACGCCTCGATCAACATCATGCGGCGGATTCTGCAATCGACCGGCGCCGAGGTCATCCATCTCGGCCACAACCGCTCGGTGCAGGAGATCGTCAACGCCGCGCTGCAGGAAGATGCGCAGGGTATCTGCATCACCTCCTATCAGGGTGGCCACGTCGAGTTCTTCAAGTACATGGTGGATCTGCTCAAGGCCAATGGCGGCGAGAACATCAAGATTTTCGGCGGCGGGNGCGGCGTCATCGTTCCGGCCGAAATCAAGGAACTGCACGCTTACGGCGTGACCCGCATCTACGCGCCGGAAGACGGTGTGCAGATGGGCCTGCAGGGCATGATCAACGAAGTTGTGCAGCAATCCGATTTCGATGTCGCTGGACAGGGCGTGCCGACGGCCGATCAGGTGCTGGCCGGCCTCAAGGCGGGCGACAGGCGCCTGCTCGCCCGCGTCATCACCTTGCTGGAAAACGGCGCAGCGCCGGAACTGAAGGAACACCTGCTCAAGGCGGCCGCGGCCACGACCGTGCCGGTGCTCGGCATCACCGGCACCGGTGGCGCCGGTAAGTCCTCGCTGACCGATGAAATCGTACGTCGTTTCCGTCTCGACCAGGAAGACAGCGTCAAGGTCGGCCTGATCTCCATCGACCCGTCGCGCAAGCGCACCGGCGGCGCGCTGCTCGGCGACCGCATCCGGATGAACGCCATCGAGCACCCGAACATCTTCATGCGCTCGCTGGCCACCCGCGACACCGGCTCTGAAATCTCGGCCGCGCTGCCCGAAGTCATCGCCGCCTGCAAGCTGGCCGGCTTCGATCTGGTCGTCGTCGAAACCTCGGGCATCGGCCAGGGCGACGCCGCCATCGTGCCTTTCGTCGATGTTTCGATGTATGTGATGACGCCGGAGTTCGGCGCCGCTTCGCAGTTGGAAAAGATCGACATGCTCGACTTCGCCGACTTCGTCGCGATCAACAAATTCGACCGCAAGGGCGCCGAGGACGCGCTGCGCGACGTGCGCAAGCAGTACCAGCGCAACCGCGAGTTGTTCTCGACGCCGACCGACGACATGCCGGTGTATGGCACGCAGGCCGCCCGCTTCAACGACGACGGCGTCACCGCGCTGTATCAGGCGCTGGTGCCGACGCTGACCGAGAAGNGTCTCAAGCTCAAGCCGGGCAAGCTGCCGCTGGTCACCGTCAAGCAATCTTCCGCCCAGCGTGCCATCGTGCCGGCACAGCGCGTGCGTTATCTGGCGGAAATCGCCGATGCCGTCCGTGGTTATCACGCGCACACCGAAGAGCAGGTGAAAATTGCTCGTGAGCGCCAGTCGCTGCGCATCGCCAAGAGCGTTNTTGCCGGTTGTGACAAGNGCATCGCCGACTTCGACGAAATCCAGTCCTTCAAGGACAGCCAGCAGGACNCGAAGGCCAGGAAGCTGCTCGACATGTGGCCGGATACCGTCAAGGCGTACAGCGGCGACGAATACGTCGTGAAAATCCGCGACAAGGAAATCCGTACCCGTCTGGTCTCCGAATCGCTGTCCGGCACCAAGATCCGCAAGGTGATCCTGCCCAGGTACACCGACGACGGCGAAATCCTGCGCTTCCTGATGAAGGAAAACGTGCCGGGTTCCTTCCCCTTCACCGCTGGCGTGTTCGCCTTCAAGCGCGAGGGTGAGGATCCGACCCATGCATCATGCGGCGAGGGCGATGCCTTCCGTACCAACCGCCGCTTCAAGCGCGTTTCCGAAGGCATGCCGGCGCATCGTCTGTCGACCGCCTTCGACTCGGTGACGCTGTACGGCTGCGACCCGGACGAGCGTCCGGACATCTACGGCAAGATCGGCAACTCCGGCGTCTCGATTGCCACGCTCGACGACATGAAGGTGCTCTACGACGGTTTCGACCTCGTCTGCCCGACGACCTCGGTGTCGATGACGATCAACGGCCCGGCACCGATCATCCTGGCCTGCTTCTTCAACACCGCGATCGACCAGCAGTTGGCCAAGTTCGAAAAGGAAAACGGGCGCCAGCCGACCGAGGACGAAGCCGAGAAGATCCGCGAATGGACGTTGTCCACCGTTCGCGGCACGGTGCAGGCCGACATCCTGAAGGAAGACCAGGGCCAGAACACCTGCATCTTCTCGACCGAATTCGCGCTGAAGATGATGGGCGACATCCAGGAATTCTTCGTCCACAACCAGGTGCAGAACTTCTACTCGGTCTCGATCTCCGGCTATCACATCGCCGAAGCCGGCGCGAACCCGATCAGCCAGCTGGCTTTCACGCTGTCCAACGGCTTCACCTACGTGGAGTCCTACCTGGCGCGCGGCATGCACATCGACGATTTCGCGCCGAACCTGTCCTTCTTCTTCTCCAACGGCATGGATCCGGAATACTCGGTGATCGGCCGCGTCGCCCGCCGCATCTGGGCGGTGGCGATGAAGAACAAGTACGGCGCCAACGAGCGCAGCCAGAAGCTGAAGTACCACATCCAGACANGTGGGCGCTCACTGCATGCGCAGGAGATGGATTTCAACGACATCCGCACGACGCTGCAGGCGCTGATCGCCATCTACGACAACTGCAACTCGCTGCACACCAACGCCTACGACGAAGCGATCACCACGCCGACGGAAGAGAGCGTGCGCCGCGCCATGGCCATCCAGTTGATCATCAATCGCGAGTGGGGCGTCGCCAAGAACGAGAACCCGAACCAGGGCGCTTTCGTGATTGACGAACTGACCGACCTCGTCGAGGAAGCCGTGCTCAAGGAATTCGAAGCCATCGCCTCCCGCGGCGGCGTGCTCGGTGCCATGGAAACCGGCTACCAGCGCGGCAAGATCCAGGAAGAGTCGATGTATTACGAGCACAAANAGCACGACGGCTCCTACCCGATCATCGGCGTCAATACCTTCCTCAACCCCAAGGGCATGGCGCAGCAGGAAATCGAACTGGCCCGCTCGAGCGAGGAAGAAAAGCAGTCGCAGATCAAGCGTCTGCGCGAATTCCAGGCGCGCAACGCCGGTCAGTCGCCGGCCATGCTGGCCAAGCTGAAGCAGACGGTGATCGAGGACGGCAACGTTTTCGCCGTGCTGGTCGATGCAGTGAAGTACTGCTCGCTGGGCCAGATCAGCTCGGCGCTGTACGAAGTCGGCGGACAGTATCGCCGGAGCATGTAAGGCTCTTCGTACCCCGCGAGGTGGAACAAATGAAACGGCGTGGCACATAGCCACGCCGTTTCATTTTTGCCCCTTTTCCGGGTTGACCGCAACAGGCGGTCGCCGGCTGGTTACCGGGATCAGTTCGCCGACTGCCGCTCCAGATAGGGTCGTTGTAGCGCCGAGGTGCCGACGATGTGTCCGGTGCACCACAGAGCCAGAAAGGTCTGGAGTTCGTCCGGGTCGAAGTTTTCGGTTGAAATGATTTCGGAGGCCAGAAACTCGAATTCCTCGCCTTCATGCTCATGCGCGTCGAGCGAGGGTAATCGTTGCTGGCGAGCAGCGCCTTTTCCGTCGCAAAATGCTCGCGCACGGCGGCCATCAGCTTTCAAGCGTGCCGGCAAACTGCTCGTTTGCGGTGCCCGTTTCTTCACCGAGAAAGTTGGCCAGGGTGTTGCACTGCGCCAGCAACTGCTGATGCTGTTCATCCAGCGCGGTGTTGCCGGTGCTGAAGTGCGGAATCCATTGCGTTCTTTTTGCCATGCTCAAAATCCCAAAGATTCGACGACGACGACCAGGTCGGCGAAGCTGGCCGCGTCGAGCTTCCGTGCCAGCGCTTCCTTGTCCAGGCCGTCGCAGGTGAAGGCGGTCATCCGGACTTCCATGGGCAGTTCGCGGATTTCCAGCGACGACATGAAACCGGTGTTGCAGATGTGGCTCAAGCACTGCCGTTCCGGCTCCTCGAGAGCGAGGCCGTGGTACTTGAGTATTTCCAGGTAGCGCTCGGCGGCAAGGTTGATCCGGCCGCTGATCTCCATGGTGTTCTTCTTGCCTTCGGTCAGGATCGCCAGTGGCGGGCCGAAGAAGACAGGNGTCTTGCCGACGACGCGCATTTGTTCATTACGCGTCAGCGCCGGGGCGACCCAGCTGGGGTCGCCCCGGGTCGGCGAAGGTTTTCGGCGGAATCCGTCATCGGTCGGTCCGTCAATGAGCGACCGGATGAATCAGTTCGTGCCGGGCGTCCGCCATGCCGCGCGGCAGTTGCGGCGGCGGCTCGGGCTGCAGCTGGATGAAGCCGCGATTGCGCTCGCCATCCTGCACGTTGTGCGGGTTGTGGCACTCGGTGCAGGTGAACCAGCGCTTCTTGCCGGCGCTGGCAAATTCGCCAATCCGCTTGCCGTGAATGCCGTCGCGCCAGTCGCGCAACTTGTCACCATGGCATTTGCCGCACAGTAGTTGCGGCTGGTCGAAGCTGATCGGATCGCCAAAATGGTCGACCAGCTTGTCGCGCTTGGTCGTGTGGTGGCAGTCCAGGCACCAGATGCGGCCACGGCCGTGCTGCAGATCCTTGAGATCCGGAACCAGGCTCTCCATGACCGGAATCGGCGTGGGATGCTTGTCTTTCGGCAAGGTCGGCGGGTTGGCGCTCGGGCCGACGCCGTTATGGCAGGCGGTGCCGCACATCGGCAGGATGGCCAGCTTTTCGGAGCGCGGTTTGACCACGGCATGGCCTTCAGGCAAATTTTCCAGTCCCGGCATCTTGCCCATCGGTGCGGTGCCCTCGAACGGATCGCCGTACCAGAGCGCCGCATTGGTCGTTGGCGAGCACTTGACGTTGGGCCAGCCGGGCTTGATCTCCTTCTGTGTGATTTCGGAGGCGCCTTTGCGGCTTTCAAAGCAGACGACAGGCTCCTTCGTTTCCGCCGCCGCTGGCGCCGCTTCTTCTTTGGGTTTTCCATGGCGACGGCGGCGTAAAGCGCGCTGCCGACGAGCGCGAGGGCTACCGTGTAGATCGCTATCTTTTTCATGATCCTTGCCTCACTTCGCAGGCGCGGCCTGAGCGCCGAACTTGATGTCGCCCAACAGGATGCCGATGGCTCCCTTGAGAAGAAAGGTCAGGACGAAGAAACCGAACGCCCAGATGCCCAGCGTCATCAGCCATTCGACAAAGGTCGGGTAGTACTCGCTGACTTCGCCGATCGGCGTCGGGATGAAGCCGGGAACGATCAGGCCCATGCCTTTCTCGATCCAGATGCCGGCAAAGGCCATCGCGCAGGCAATCGGCAACAGCGCCATGTTGTTGCGGACGGCGGGAATCAGGAACAGGATGAAGGCACCGATCATCAGCACCACCGCGCTCCAGAACCAGGGTACCAGCCCGGTCAGGCCGTGCAGGCCGAACATCAGGTAGTAGAGACCGTTGGCGTGTTCGGTGCGGGCGTACAGCTCGATCACGACTTCCGACAGGGTCAGGAAGAGGGCGATGCCCAGACACCAGGTGACGATGGTTGTCAGCAGCTTGATGGCGCTGTCGTCGATCCAGAATCGGGTGGTCTTGCGGATGATCAGGAAGATGATGATGATCAGTGCCGGGCCGGCGGCGAAGGCGGTGGCGATGAAGCGGATCGGCATCACCGTGTGGTGCCACATCGGACGCGAGGGCATCGTCGCGATCAGGAAGGCAGTGACGGTGTGGATGGACAGCGCCCAGACGATCGCGATGAAGACCAGCGGAATGAACCACTTCTTGTTGATCGGATTGCCGGTGTATTTGCACCACAGGTAGTAGAAACCGCAGATGAAATTGAGGATCAGGTAGCCGGTGAGCACCAGCACATCCCAGCCCAGCATCGAGGACAGGCTGTAGATTCCCCACGGCGGGATCATGTGCCATAGCCGGTCGGGCCGGCCCATGTGGGCGAAGACGAACATCATGACCATGATGACCGCAGTGATCGCCAGCATCTCGCCCAGCACGCTGACCTTGTGCATCCCTTCATGGTGATAGACGTAAGCGGGGAAGACGATGGTTACCGCTCCGGCGGCGACGCCGACCAGAAAGACCAGGTTGGAAAAATAGAGGCCCTCGTGGATCTGGCTGGTCATGCCGGTAACGATCAGGCCNTCGGTGTTCTGCAGGTAGAACACATAGAGCATGCCGACGATGAACAGCGCGAGGGTGCCCATCCAGGCGTAGAACCTGACGCCGCCCTTGAGGATGTAGCCCACGTAGTCGGTAGCGAAACGAATCAGTTGTTGCACGGCCCGCTCCTCAGTCGTAGAAATAGAAGAATTTCGGGAAGGTGTTGAGATCGGCCTTGAGGCGGAAGACGTTCTTGCGCTCCAGTACCTTGCTCACTTCGCTTTCCGGGTCGAGCAGGTTGCCGAACTTGCGGGCGCCGACCGGGCAGACCTCGACGCAGGCCGGGTAGCGGCCCTGACGGGTACGCTGCAGACACCAGTGGCATTTTTCGACAACGCCGCGCATGCGCGGCCGGTTGCCCAGATAATGCGTGACCGGATTCATCTCGGCTTTCGGCAATACCGGCGTCGTGACATTGATGCGGCGCGCCCAGTAGGGGCAGGCGCCCATGCACATGCGGCAGCCGATGCACCAGTTGTAATCGATGACTACCGGGCCGTCGCCTTCACGGTAGGTGGTGCGTACCGGGCAGACCTTGACGCAGGGTGGCTTTTCGCACTGCATGCAGGCAATCGGCATGTAGGTCGCGTCTTTNTCCGGAACGGCTTCCGGGTTGTAATGGAATTGCCCCTCCAGCACCTGGCCGGCGGGGGTGTAGGCGTTGCCACCCACCTGGATACCGAGGCCNTCGGGGTAGCCGTGTTCCATCTTNTCTTTTTCGAACTTGCCGCGCTCCATGCGCAGCACCTGGATCCATTCGATCTTCTCGCCCGGCCGCGTGCCGCGCGACTGGTTGTTTTCCGCCACGCAGGCATGCACGCAGCGGCGGCAGCCGATGCACTTGCGGATGTTGAGCGCGTAGCCCATCAGCACGCCTGGTTGCGGGCCGCTGATATCGACGCTGACCGGCTTGCCGTATTCGGCGGAATAGCGCCGTTCGAGTCGATCACGCGCTTCGAGCTTTTCCTGCTCCGTCATCAGGCGGTAGTTCTTCTGAAAATGCTCCCCNCATTCGGCGGCGGCATGGGCATCGTCGGAGTGGGTCATCAGCGCCGCCGTGCCCATCAGCGACGACAGGCTCAGCATGCCGCCGGCCTTGAGGAAATCGCGGCGCGAGGTCTTGGGCGGGCAACTGCCNGCACTGGGCGGGTCCGCCGAAGCCGGGTTGGCCGCGCAGGATGGCTGTGTCTGGCTGGAATCCAAAGAGGGGGCTGGGCAGGGGTCACGTTTTTCTCCGAACGCGGGTGGTGGTTTGTTCTATTTGAAACCGGGCAATCGGGCGGTCTCCGGCTGCGCTTGTCGCCGAGCCGGAAACACCGCCGCGCGGGTGTCGTTCCGGCTCGGTCCGCTGTGCTTACTTGGCGCCAGCCAGAATCCACTTGGCCAAAGCTTCCGCGTCGGCGTCCTTGACGTTGGCGTTCGGCGGCATCGGAATCTGGCCCCAGACCCCTTCGAACCCCCTTGATCTTGGCTGCCAGCATCTTGGCGGCATCCTTGTCGCCGGCACACTTCTTCGAAATATCGATAAACGCGGGACCGACCATTTTTTGTCGACTGCGTGGCAGGACATGCAATTGTTCTTCTTGGCGAGATCCAGGTTCGCGTGTGCTGGAGAAGCAGCCACCAGGCCGGCGGCAATCAAGACGGTTACGATATGTTTCATGGTGTTCCTTTCATCGGATTGGGGAAAGTCTCCTGAGCAGCCAAAGCGCCGGTTCAACTGATTTGGGCATGACGGCTGGCAAAAACGTTCTGCAACCGATAGCAAGAAGTGAACCAGAGGCTGCGACCGGGCCGTTCGGCCTTGTTTTGTAAGGGTTGACGGTGTCCGCGGCGGATGCGCGACGAAAGCGGTTCATGCCGTAATGGCATGCGCGCCAGCTGTCATCCTGTCAATTATCGATAAATCAATGGGTTAGGCCGTGACAGTTTGTCATCGCAGAATGACAAAATCGCAGGCTACAAACTCGGCCGAGGCTCGGGCTTTCACGGAGGTGGCGGCCGAACGTTCGCCGTAGCGAAGACCCAGGCTCGGTTCCCCGGTCAGGTCAAATGTGCTGGTTATTTCGGGTCGACCGCAACCGTCAATCGCCGAAGCGGCGCAGCCTGTCGAGGTCGAGCACGTTGATCCCGCCATATTCGCTGCGCACCAGCCCGGCGTCTTCCAGCGCCTTGAGCGCCTGGTTGGCGCGCTGGCGGGAGACGCCGGCGAGATAGCCGAGCTCTTCCTGGGAGATCTGCAGCAGGCGGTTGGTGCCGGGGTAGAGCACGGGGTTGAATAGCGCGGCGAGGCAACGCGCGATGCGCGCGTCGGTGTCGAGCATGCGCTCGTTCTCGATCATGCCGATGAACTGGCCGAGGCGCTCGTTCAGCTGGGCGATCATGTAGCGGTTGAAGGGAATGCTGTGGTCGAGTAGCCACAGGAAGGTGCTGCGGTTCATGAAGGCGACCCGGCTTTCGCGCAGCGCCATGACGTCGTAGCGACGCGGCTCGTTCTTCATCAGCGAGCCTTCGCCAAACCAGCCGCCGGTGCTGATGCCGGTCAGCGAGGTGGTCTTGCCGGTGGTCCAGTGGCTGGCCATCTTGCCCAGGCCGGAGACGATGCCCATCCAGTAATCGACCGGCTCGCCCTTCATGCAGATGAAGGCGTAAGCGGCAAAGGTACGCTCGCAAGTGCCGGCGAGCGCCTTCGCCATCTCGGCCTCGGTCAGCGCCTGCCCNCACAGCGAGGTGCGCAGCAACTCCTCTGCATTTTTCAAAATATTTTCCGGAATGTCCGCCAGGCGACAATTATAAGCCAGCAATCTCCCTAGACTCTGCGCCTACAGTGAGTCATTGCCGTGGTGCACTGCAAGGTTTACGCAGGGGCGGCAATGGACACAATGCCTCAAACGAACGTTAGACCGTAGCCCACCGAGGCGCGGCGAGAGGAGACAAGAATGCCTGGTCAGGCAAATTTTGCATCCGTGGATGGGCTGCATACCTTTCCGCGTCTGCTGTTGAATCATGCCTGGCAGCGCCCGGCCGCGCCGGCGATGCGCGAANAACACCTTGGTATCTGGCAGACCTGGTCGTGGGCCGACGTCAGCGAGCGGGTGCGCGCGCTGGCCTGCGGCCTGGCCTCGCTCGGCTTCAAGCGCGGCGACAACCTGGCGATCATCGGCGACAACCGGCCGCATCTCTACATGATGATGACCGCCGCCCAGTGTCTGGGGGTGCCGGTGCCGCTCTACCAGGACGCCGTCGCCGCCGAGATGCTCTTCGTGCTGCAGGACGCCGGCATCCGCTTCGCCATCGTCGAGGACCAGGAGCAGGTCGACAAGATGCTCGAAGTGATGGCGCAGGTCGGCACGCTGGAGCACGTCATCTACGACGACCCGCGCGGCATGCGCCACTACACCCAGCCCTTCCTGCACGACATCCACGAACTGATGGAAATGGGGCGGATTCACGACCGGAATCACCCGGACTTCCTCAACGCCGAAATCGAAAAGGGCCACTACGATGACGTCTCGGTGATGCTCTACACCTCGGGCACCACCGGCAAGCCTAAGGGCGTCTGCCAGACGCACGCCGCCTTCATCGCCGCCGCCCAGGGCGGCGTGCAGGTCGACAAGCTGGCGCCGNATGGCGACATCCTCTCCTACCTGCCCATGGCCTGGGTCGGCGACCACCTGTTCTCCTACGCCCAGGCGCTGGTCGCCGGCTTCACCATCAATTGCCCGGAATCGGGCGAGACGGTGATGACCGACCTGCGCGAAATCGGCCCGACCTGCTACTTCGCCCCGCCGCGCGTTTTCGAGAGCCTGCTGACTTCCGTGATGATCCGCATGGAGGACGCCGGCCAGCTCAAACAGAAAATGTTCCACCACTTCATGGCTGTGGCCAAGCGCTGCGGCGCCGACATCCTCGACGGCAAGTCGGTCGGCTTCGGCGACCGCCTGCAATACTGGCTGGGCAACCTGCTGGTCTATGGCCCGTTGCGCAACGTGCTCGGCATGAGTCGCATCAAGGTCGCCTACACCGCCGGTGCGGCGATCGGTCCCGACCTGTTCAAGTTCTACCGCTCGATTGGCATCAACCTCAAGCAGTTCTACGGCCAGACCGAAACCTGCGCCTACGTCTGCCTGCAGCCGGACGGGCAGATCAAATTCGACTCGGTCGGCCAGCCGGCGCCCGGCGTCGAAATCAAGATCGCCGACAACGGCGAGGTGCTGGTCAAGGGGCCGATGTTGCTCAAGGAGTACTACAAGCGCCCGGATGCCACCGCCGAATCGCTCAACGCCGATGGTTATTTCATGACCGGCGATGCCGGTTTCGACGAGGACGGCCACCTGAAAATCATCGACCGCGCCAAGGACGTCGGCAAGTTGTCGAATGGCGCGATGTTCGCCNCCAACTACATCGAGAACAAGCTCAAGTTCTTCCAGCACATCAAGGAAGCTGTCTGCTTCGGTCACGACCGCGACATGGTCTGCGCCTTCGTCAATATCGACGTCGGGGCCGTCGGCAACTGGGCCGAGCGCCGCGGCATCGCCTATTCCGGCTATGCCGACCTGGCCGGCAAGCCGGAAGTGCTGGAACTGATCCGCGAATGCGTCGAGCAGGTCAATGCCGATCTGGTGCATGACAGCATGGTCGCCGATTCGCAGATCCATCGCTTCCTGGTCCTGCACAAGGAACTTGACCCGGACGACGATGAGCTGACCCGGACGCGCAAAGTGCGCCGCAATTTCGTCGCCGAGAAATACAAGGTGCTGATCGACGCACTCTACGGCGGCAAGCCCAAGCAGTTCATCGAAACCGAGGTCAAGTTCGAGGACGGACGGCGCGGCAAGGTTTCCGCCGACCTGCGGATCGTCGATGCCAAGACCTTTCCGATCGTGAAAAAGGCGGCCTGAACATGAGCAAGAAAATAGGCGACGTCATTCTCGACCTGCAGAACATTTCCCTGCGCTTCGGTGGCGTCAAGGCGCTGACCGACATTTCCTTCAACGTCAAGGAGCATGAAATCCGCGCCATCATCGGCCCCAACGGCGCGGGCAAGAGCTCGATGCTCAACGTCATCAACGGCGTTTACCACNCCCAGGAAGGCAGGATCTTCTGGCACGGCAACGAGCGCAAGAAGATGGAGCCGCACATGGCGGCGCAGCAGAACATCGCCCGCACCTTCCAGAACATCGCGCTGTTCAAGGGCATGACCGTGCTCGACAACATCATGACCGGGCGTATCACCAAGATGAAATCCAACTTCATCGAGCACGCGCTGTGGTTCGGCCGCGCCCGGAAGGAGGAACTGGAGCACCGCCAGAAGGTGGAAGAAGTCATCGATTTCCTCGAGATCCAGCACATCCGCAAGACGCCGGTCGGCCGCCTGCCTTACGGCCTGCAGAAGCGCGTCGAACTGGCCCGCGCGCTCGCCGCCGAGCCGTCCATGCTATTGCTCGACGAGCCAATGGCCGGCATGAACGTCGAGGAAAAGCAGGACATGTGCCGCTTCATCCTCGACGTCAACGACCAGTTCGGTACCACCATCGTCCTGATCGAGCACGACATGGGCGTCGTCATGGACATCTCCGACCGCGTCGTCGTCCTCGACTACGGCAAGAAGATCGGCGACGGCGTGCCGGACGAAGTCAAGAACAACGAGGACGTCATCAAGGCTTACCTCGGTGCCGGCCACTAATCCCATGCCGCAATCACGTCAATATTTTGTCGACGCCGCTTGCCGTACTAATCGTACTGTCTGCGCGGCGTCTTCGCGTCCTGCCGCGATTGCGGCATGGCATATGGAGCGAGCGAGATGAATTTTTCTTTGAAGTGTTCATTGGCGGCCTGCTTTCGNGGGTCATGTATGCCCTGGTCGCGTTGGGTTTCGTACTGATCTACAAGGCCTCCGGGGTCTTCAACTTCGCCCAGGGGGCGATGGTCTATCTGGCTGCGCTGTCGGTGGTCGGCGTCATGGAGTGGGGTGCGCCGCTGTGGCTGGCGGTCATCCTCGCCTTCACGATCATGACCTTGTTCGGCATCGCCACCGAGAAATTCGTACTGCGCAAGCTGGTCAACCAGCCCNCGATCGCCCTGTTCATGGCGACCATCGGCCTTGCCTTCTTCATCGAAGGCCTGGCGCCGATGGTCTTCGGCAGCGAGCCGCGGGCGCTCGAACTGGGCATCGTCGACGAGCCGATTCCCTGGATTCTCGACAACTGGAACATGGTCATTTCCAAGTTCGACCTCGTGGCTGCCGGTGTTGCCTCGGTGCTCGTCGCCACACTGGCGCTGTTCTTCCAATACACCCGTATCGGCCGTGCCCTGCGCGCGGTGGCGGACGACCACCAGGCCGCGCTGTCCATTGGCATCCCGCTGCAGAACATCTGGGCCATCGTCTGGGGCGTTGCCGGGTTTGTCGCGCTGGTCGCCGGCATGATGTGGGGCGCCCGCAACGGCGTGCAGTTTGCGCTCACTTTCACTGCGCTCAAGGCGCTGCCAGTGTTGATACTCGGTGGCTTTACCTCGGTGCCGGGCGCCATCGTCGGCGGCCTGATCATCGGTGCTTCGGAAAAACTGGCGGAAATCTACATTCCGCCGGTCATGCAGGATATGTTCGGCGGCAATTTCGGCGGTATCGAGGGCTGGTTCCCTTATGTGCTCGCGCTGCTTTTCCTTCTCGTCAGGCCCGAAGGGCTTTTTGGCGAACGTCACATCGACCGCGTCTGAGAGAGGATAGAAAACCATGCTTTACCGTGAAGCCGGTCAGTTCAAGACAAGCTATGCCGCTGACCAACAACTCTTCCCCATCCGCCAGGATCGCATCGGCCTGATCGTCATGCTGGCCATCGCCTTCCTCGGGGTGCCGCTGTTCGCCAGCGAATACTGGTTCTCGGCGATCCTGATTCCCTTCCTGATCTTCGCGCTGGCGGCGCTCGGGTTGAACATCCTGACCGGCTACGCCGGCCAGTTGTCGCTCGGCTCGGCTGCCTTCATGGCGGTCGGTGCCTACGCCGCCTACAACTTCCAGCTGCGCATCGAGGGCATTCCGCTGCTGGTTTCCTTCATCTGCGCCGGGTTGACTGCAGCCGGCGTCGGCATCCTGTTCGGACTGCCGTCGCTGCGCATCAAGGGCTTCTACCTGGCGGTTGCGACGCTGGCGGCGCAGTTCTTCATCGTCTGGTGCCTGACCAAATTCCCCTGGCTCTCCAACAACTCGTCGTCGGGTGTGATCTCGACGCAGAAGCTGATGCTTTTCGGTCGCGAGCTGAATACGCCGGTCGAGAAGTACCTGCTGGTATTGTCCATCGTCGTCGTCCTGGCGCTGGCGGCCAAGAACATGGTGCGTTCGACGACCGGCCGGGCCTGGATGGCGGTCCGCGACATGGACGTCGCCGCCTCGGTGATCGGCATCAGGTTGATGCCGACCAAGCTGCTCGCCTTTGCCGTCAGTTCCTTCTACTGCGGCGTCGCAGGCGCGCTCTACGCCTTCTGTTACCTCGGCTCGGTCGAGCCGGACGGTTTCTCGCTCGAAATGTCGTTCAAGATCCTGTTCATGATCATCATCGGCGGCGTCGGTTCGATCATGGGCAGCTTCCTTGGCGCTGCCTTCATCCTGCTGCTGCCGATCTTTCTCGACGTCGCCCTGCCGTTCTTTGCCGGCCTGGTCGGCCTGCCGTTTTCCAGCGCTACCGTGTCGCACATCCAGATCACGGTGTTCGGTGCGCTGATCATGTTCTTCCTGATCGTCGAGCCGCACGNNGGCTGGCCCGTCTGTGGCAGATCGCCAAGGAGAAACTGCGTTTGTGGCNCGTTCCCGCACNTGAGTATCGCCACTATTTCGTAACACTGGAGGAGACAATCAAATGATCAAAATTTCAAACCCATGCTGGCCGCCGCAGCGCTTTCTGGCGGCTTGCTGGCGCAAGGCGCGCTTGCCGCCGAAGAGCAGTTCTTCCCGATTCCCAGCTATCGCGTCGGCCCTTACGGCGCCAACGGCCAGTCCTTCTACGGCGGTTTCATCGACTACCTGACCTACGTCAATATGAAGGACAAGGGCGTCAATGGTGTCATGCTGACCTACGAAGAGTGCGAAACCGAGTACAACAACGCCAAGGGTGTCGAGTGCTACGAGCGCCTCAAGGGCAAGACAGCCAAGTCGTCCGGCCCGGGCACANCGATGTCGACCGGCATTTCCTATGCGCTGATCGACAAGGCGGCGCAGGACAAGCTGCCGCTGGCGATGATGGGCTACGGTCGCACCGACGCTGTTGACGGCTCGGTCTTCCCCTATGCCTTCCCGCTGGTCACCACCTACCAGATGCAGGCCTCGGCCATCGTCAAGTTCATCAAGGAAAAACTCGGCGGCAATCTGGCCGGCAAGAAGATCGTCTATCTCTACCATGATTCGGCCTACGGCAAGGAAGCCATCATCGCCATGGAAGCCGAGGCCGCGCTGAACAAGTTCACGCTGGTCCAGATTCCGGTGGCTCACNCCGGGAACGAGCAGGGCGCACAATGGTTGAAGATTCGCCAGGAAAAGCCCGATTTCGTCGTTTTCTGGGGCTGGGGCGTGATGAACCAGACGGCGCTGAAGGCAGCCCAGAAGGTCGGTNTTCCGCGTGACCGGATGATCGGCTCGTGGTGGACCGGCTCCGAAGAGGACGTCATGCCGGCCGGCGATGCCGCCAAGGGTTACATGGCGGCGACCTGGAACGTGGCTGGCAAGGACGTGCCGCTGATCGCCGATATCGAGAAAGTGGTGTACGGCGCTGGCAAGGGCAATCTGCAGGACAAGTCGAAGATCGGCACCATCCTCTACAACCGTGGCGTTTCCGCTGCCGTGCTGTCGGTCGAGGCGATCCGCAAGGCGCAGGATAAGTATGGCAAGGGCAAGGCGATGACCGGTGAGCAGGTACGTTGGGGTCTGGAANACCTCAACATCACCGATGCCCGCCTCAAGCAGATCGGTGCCACCGACCTGTTGCCGGAAATCAAGACCTCCTGCGACAACCATGAAGGCTCCGGCAAGGTGAAGATCCAGCAATGGGACGGCACCAAGTGGGTGTCGGTGTCGGGCTGGATCGAAGGCAACAAGGCGCTGATCCACCGCTATTCCAGGCATCCGCCAAGCAGTACGCCAAGGAAAGGGCATCACGCCGCGTGACTGCGCAAGGAAAAGTAAGGCGAGAGAGAAGGAATGCGAGGGGTGACCTCGCCATTCCCTGGTTTCCACGCTTCGGGAACAAAAATGAGACACAAACTGCCGCTGCTGCGGTCGACAACTATCNTGAGTATCAATAACATCGAGGTCATCTACGACCACGTGATTCTGGTGCTCAAGGGCGTGTCGCTGAACGTGCCGAAAGGCAAGATCGTCGCCCTGCTCGGTGCCAACGGCGCCGGCAAGTCGACGACGCTGAAAGCCATCTCGAACCTGCTGCACGCCGAACGTGGCGATGTCACCAAGGGTCGGNTCGAATACAAGGGCGAGCGCATCGACCAGCTCTCGCCCAACGAACTGGTCAAGCGCGGCGTCATCCAGGTCATGGAAGGCCGCCACTGCTTCGGCCACCTGACCATCGAGGAAAACCTGCTGACCGGCGCCTACACCGCTCGANTTTCGCGCGGCGAACTGAAGGACAGCCTGGACAAGGTCTATCACTATTTCCCGCGCCTGAAGACGCGGCGCACCTCACAGGCCGGCTATACCTCCGGCGGTGAACAGCAGATGTGCGCCATCGGCCGGGCGCTGATGGCCAAGCCGGAAATGATCCTGCTCGACGAGCCGTCGATGGGCCTGGCGCCGCAGATCGTCGAGGAAATCTTCGAGATCGTGAAGGATCTGAACAGCCGCGAAAACGTCAGCTTCCTGCTGGCCGAGCAGAACACCATGGTGGCGCTGAGGTATGCCGACTTCGGCTACATCCTGGAGAACGGGCGGGTGGTCATGGAAGGCGGGGCGGAAGATCTGCGGACCAACGAGGACGTCAAGGAGTTCTACCTGGGGCTGAGTTCAGCCGGCCGCAAATCCTTCAAGGACGTAAAGCACTACCGACGCCGCAAACGCTGGCTGTCCTAGGTCGCAGTGCGGTGCGCTGGGCGGCGTTGTCGGCTGGCTTGTTTGCAGGAGCAAACGGCGCCGGCCTCCGCCTTGCCCGGCACACCTACTTTGCGACCTCGGCCTCGGCGGGGCCTGTTGCGGTCGACCGCCAAAAAACGGAGAAAACCAAATGAGCTATTACGATCCGCTGGAAACGCGCGACCCTGACGAGCGCGAAGCCGACCTGATGGACAAGCTGGCGCGGCAGGTGGCGCATGCCAAGGAAACGACGCATTATTATTTCCAGGCGCTGGCCGGCATCAACCCGTTCGACTGTGCGACGCGCGAGGCGCTCGCCGCCCTGCCGCTGACCCGCAAGCGCGACCTGATCGAACTGCAGAAGAAGCATCCGCCTTTCGGCGGGCTGAATGCGCTGCCACGGCCCAAGGCCAAGCGCGTCTTCGCCTCGCCCGGGCCGATCTACGAAATGCAGGGTACCGACATCGACNCCTGGCGCATGGCGCGCGTGCTCTATGCCGCCGGCTTTCGCCATGGCGACCTGATCCACAACTGCTTCTCCTACCATTTCACGCCCGGCGCCTTCATCTTCGAGGGTGGGGCGCGCAAGCTCGGCTGTTCGGTCTTTCCCGGCGGTACCGGGCAGACCGAGCAGCAGGTGCAGGCCATCGTCGACTTGCGCCCTGATGGCTACGTCGGCACGCCATCCTTTCTGCGCATCATCATCGAGAAGGCGGAGGAACTGGGTGCCGACGTCTCGTCCCTGCGCCAGGCTTGCGTTTCCGGCGAGGCGCTGCCCGGTGTCACGCGCGACTGGCTGCGCGAGCGCGGCATCACGGTGCGCCAGTGCTATGCGACGGCCGACATCGGCGCCATCGCCTACGAAACCGAGGCCGAGGAAGGGCTGGTCGTCGAGGAGNGGCTGCTGGTCGAGATCGTGCGCCCGGGCACCGGCGATCCGGTGGAACCCGGCGAGGTCGGCGAGGTGGTCGTCACCACCTTCAACCCGGACTATCCGCTGATCCGCTTCGCCACCGGCGACCTCTCGGCCATCCTGCCCGGCCGTTCGCCCTGCGGGCGCAGCAATATCCGGCTCAGGNGCTGGCTCGGCCGCGCCGACCAGACGACCAAGGTCAAGGGCATGTTCGTCCATCCCGAACAGGTCGCCGACATCGCCAAACGCCATCCGGAAATCCACCGCCTGCGGCTGGTGGTCGACAACNCCGGTGGGCAGGACCGCATGACCCTGCACTGCGAAATCGAGGCCGGCGGCGAGGCGCTCGACAAGGCGGTGCTTGCCAGCCTGCGCGAGGTAACCAAGCTGCGCGGCGAAGTGGCTTTTGTGNCGCCGGGTGGCTTGCCCAACGACGGGAAAGTGATCGAAGATAGCCGGGTCTATTAGCCCGTTTCTTCCCTCGATGCGAATTTTTCCCGTGACGCTGGCGCTGCTGGCTTTTGCCGCAGCGGCTGGCGAACCGCCATCGCGGCCTTCGGCGCGCCTGCTCAAGGCGCAGCCGCAGAATTTTCAGCCTGAGCGTTGTGTGATCTACCGTGAAGACGGCGGCGGCAACGGGGCGAGCGAAAGCGACTATTTCGTCAAGGGCAGGGTCGTCGCCGCCGTCGNNTCGAGCCGCGTTCTGCCTGCCTGTCCGACGGTGCCAGGGCGCGGCATCGAGCAATATACGCGTGACGAGTTCAATCGGCTGGCACTCGCTTATCCCTGCCTGAACGGCGAGCCCGCCAATCTCGATGCGCAACTGGGTCTGGTCAGGTTGCGCGTCGATTCCTGGGAAACGCCGCACGCGCGGCGCGCGGCCAATGCCGGGCGCCTGTATCGCGGCATGTATATCGACCGGNCGCTTGAGCAGGGCATGGAAATCGAACTCGAAGCCGACCTGCTCGGCAGTTGCGAACCATGAGCCGGCCGCCGCCGCTGGCCGGCATTCGCGTGCTCGACCTGACCCGTCTGCTGCCCGGCCCGGTGGCAACACTGCATCTGGCCGACCTCGGGGCCGAGGTGATCAAGATCGAAGACCCACAGGTCGGCGATTATGCGCGCACGATGGGCACCGGCGAAGGCGAGGACAGCGCCTATTTCCGGATGATCAACCGCAACAAGCTGGGGCTGCGCCTCGATCTCAAGCAGCCGGCAGGCGTCGAGGTCTTCATGCGGCTGGCGGCGACGGCGGACGTGATCGTGGAAAGTTTCCGTCCCGGCGTCATGGACAAGTTGGGCATCGGTTACGCGGCGGTGGCCGCGGTCAACCCGAAAATTGCCTATTGTTCGCTCAGCGGTTACGGGCAGGATGGCCCCTATCGCGACCATGCCGGACATGACATCAACTATCTCGGCTACACCGGCGTGCTCGAGCAGTCAGGTTGCGAAGGAGGTGGCCCGGCCATCCCCAATTTCCAGATTGCCGACCTGCTGGGCGGGGCGCTGACGGCAGCCATGGGCATCCTGATCGCCGTGCTCGAAGCGCAACGCACCGGGCAGGGGCGCTACATCGATGTGGCGATGACGGACAGCGTGCTGGCGCATACCTATTTCACGATGCTGCGCCTCAACGATGCCGGGCAGTCGGCGCCGCGCGGTACTGACCTGCTCAATGGCGGCCTGCCTTGCTACGCCGCCTATCGCTGTGCCGATGGTCGCTACATGGCGGTCGGCGCGCTCGAAGGCAAGTTCTGGAAAGTCTGCTGCACGACGCTGGAGCGACCGGAATGGATCAGGCGTCAGTGGGATGCCGGCTTGCGTGGCGACATGGCGGCCCTGTTCGCCACCCGGCCCCGTGACGACTGGGCGGCCTTGTTTGCTGCGGTCGACTGCTGTGTAACGCCGGTTTTGAGTCCCGAGGAGGCACTTGAGAACGAGCAGGTCATTGCCCGCAAAATGGTGTTGCATGATCGCGGTCTGGCACAGTTCGCGCCGCCGCTGAAGTTTTCCGGGCACGAGTTCGCGATTCGCCAGCCAGCCCCGAAGATCGGCGAGCATAATGCGCGCATCCTGCATGCCGCCGGCTATTCGAACGATGAAATCGCCGCGCTGGCCGCCGCCGGCATCGTCTGACTGCGGCTATCCACAATACGGGAAAGCGGCCGGCATCGCCTAGAATTCGGCCATGACCACCGCACTGCTGCTGCTTCCCGATTTCGCGCTGATCCTGCTCGGGGCGGCGATACGCCGCAGGATGCATCTCGGCGACCATTTCTGGAACGGTGTCGAGAAACTGGTCTATTTCATTCTCTTTCCGGCGCTGCTGATCAACGCCATCGTCAAGACCCGTCTCGATCTGGGCGCGGCATTGCCGCTCCTAGCCACGGCCTTCGCGGCAATGGCCGGTGGCATGCTGCTCGGTCTGCTGCCGAAGCTGGTCGTCAAGGTGACGCCGCTCACCTTCGCCTCGGTGTTTCAGTGCGGCTACCGTTTCAATTCCTACATCGCTCTGGCGGTCGCCGGCATGCTCTTCGGTGCGCCGGGCATCGCCACCATGGGGCTGATCGTCGGTGCCGCGGTTCCTGTGGCCAACCTGGTGTCGGTGTGGATGCTTGCCCGGCATGGCGAGGTCGGCCTGTGGCGCGAGGTGGCACGCAACCCGCTGATCTGGGGAACCGCCGCCGGCTTCCTGCTCAATCTCGCCGGTTTCGTGCCGCCAGCCNCCCTGCAGGCATTTCTCGGGCGCCTTGCCGATGCCTCGATTGCGCTCGGACTGATCACGGTCGGCGCTGCCCTGCGCCTGGACGGTGTTTCCGGTGTGCGCGGTATTGCGCTGTGGCTATTGGTGGTCAAGTTGCTGGCGCTACCGGTCATCGCCGCGCTGGTCGGCCATTACCTCGGCCTGGAGNGGCTGAATTACCAGGTCGCGGTGTTGTTCGCCGCGTTGCCGACGGCATCGTCAGCCTACATCCTGGCCATGCGCATGGGCGGCGACGGTCGCAGCGTCGCCTGGCTGATTTCGGCAACGACCTTGGGCTCGATGCTGACGCTGCCGCTCTGGGCAGCCTGGCTGACCGCTTAGGTCAGCCGGCCGGCTTTCTTGCCCGTTTGCCGGCGGCCCGGGTCGCTGCTTGCTCCTCGCTCGCTGCCTGCGCCGCTTCGACCGACTGCTGCATCTGCTCGCGCATTTGCTGCATCATCTGCCACGGCCACATCGCCGCACCGGCAGCACCGGAAATCGCCCCTGGGCAGGGTCGACCGCAACCGGTTCGGTGGCGGCTTCCGGTTTCATCGACTTGGCGGCATCGGAGGCCATCTGGCTCATCGCCTGAACGGCGCCCAGCGTCGTGCGCTGCATCTCCAGCCCCTGAATCGTCATCTGCAGCATCGACAGATTCATGCGCAACCAGCCCTCGACCGCCTTCATGTCCTTGATGCGCTTGTCGAGTTCATCGACGTCGAAGGTGGGGTGACCATGCCGGGCATCGATATGCCCATGCCGCTCCACAGGCTGCGCACAAAAGACAGCGGATCATTCATGTTTTGATTGTCGTTGGACATGTCTCTCTCCTCGCTTGTGTCTCGTTCCATCTTAAACCACTTCACCGAAAGTAATGATAAATTAGTATTCGATAAACGAGGGGCAGGATGCTCAAACTATTGGTCGTCGAAGATCACGCACTGGTGCGCGAGGGCTGGTGCGATTGCTGGCGCAACTGGAAACGGGCGCCCAGGTGCTCGACCGTCCGGATTTCGAATCGGCGCTGGAGTTGCTCGATGGCGAGGACGAATTCGATCTGCTCCTCCTTGATCTGGCCTTGCCGGGTATCGACGGTTTCGCGGCGCTCGACGTCCTGCGCCGGGACTATCCGGCAATTCCGGTCGCGGTCATTTCGGCTTTCGACGACCTGCCGACCGTTACCCGAGTGATGAATCTGGGGCATCGGGCTTCATTCCCAAGTCTTTTCCGGCGAGTCGTTGCTGGCGGCTGTGCGCGAGGTGTTGGCCGGCAATATATTCCGGCCCGAGGGGCGTTCAGCGGTGCACGCCTGGATGCCGCAAAGCCGCTTCCGCCTCTGCGGGCACCGGTGCGCCCGGAAGACGTCGGTTTGACCGACCGTCAGGCGCAGGTGCTGGGGCTTATGGTGCGCGGCCTCTCCAACCGGGAAATCGCGGAGCAACTGGGGCTTTCCGAAGGTACGGTCAAGATTCATGCGACAGCCGTTTTCAAGACGCTTGGCGTCAGTAGCCGAACTCAGGCGCTGGTCGCGGTGGCCCGCTACGGGATCGATTTCACCAGGGTCTTCTGAATCTGGCTCAACAGTGCGCGCAGTTTGGCTGGGCGAACCGGNAGGTGCAGTGGATAGACGCCTTCCGGCAGTCTGTCGAGTTCATCGGCATCGATGACGATGACCGGCGTTCCCTCAGGCGTCAGATGACGCACGGCGGAGGCGAGGACAGCCACGGTGATGACCAGCATCGGCTGACGCGCGCAGGGAATGCGGTTGCCGACCTCCGTTTCCTGGCTGACCGGATAGTTCCAGCCGCGAACCAGTCCCATCGCCTCTTCCAGATTGTCGCCCTGGCCGATGAAGTGGACAGCCGGTAACTGGGCTATTTCACCGATCAGGCCGACGCCGACGCGCGGGGTCGTGCCCTTGAGCGGAATGCCGAAGGTGGTTCCGCGTCCCGGTGCCGAGCGCAGGCGGATTTCGATTTGCAGCGCTCGTGCCAGGCGGTCGACGATCGAGAGACCCAGTCCGAGTCCCTTGCCCTGTTCGCGGGCGCTGTTGCCGATCTGATAAAACTCGGCATAGATTTCTTCCTGGTGCTCGGGNGCAATGCCCGGGCCGTTATCGCGAACCTCGATCAGAACGTTGTCGCCGCGCCGCACGGCGACCAGAATGCGGCCGCCGACCCGGGTGTAGCGCAGGGCATTGGAGATCAGGTTGGCGAGGATGCGTTCCACCATCAGCGGGTCGGATTCTGCCCACAGCGTAGTCCGGTGGAAAACCAGTGTCTGCTTGCGGTCGACCGCGGCACGTCTGAACGACTCGGCCAGGCGCTTGAGCAGCGGATCCAGCGCGAATGCCCGAATGTCCGGTTGGATGCCGGCCACGTCGAGGCGGGACAAGTCGAGCAGCGAATCGAGCATTTCACCCAGAGCGCCGACCGAGCTTGAAATCTGCCCGGACAGTCTGGTGAGGTCGCCGGTATTGCCCAGGCTGGCCTGGCGCTGCAAGTCGGCAGTGAATAATGAAAGTGCATGCAGCGGTTGCCGCAGGTCATGGCTGGCGGCGGCGAGGAAGCGGCTTTTGGCGCGGTTGGCCCGTTCGGCTTCGTCCTTTTGTTTCGATAGTTCGGCAGTGGCGGCGCGCACGCGCTCTTCGAGCTGTTCGTGGCTGCTTGTCAGCCTGCCGGTCGCCAGATGCATTTCGCGAACCTGGCGGCGCACCAGCAGACCGCCGACCAGCAGCACGACCGCAACCAGCAAGGCCAGCGTGCCCAGCTGGATCAAATGGCTGCGCCATGAGCGCAGCAGGCTGGATTCGGGAATCACGGTCAGCACCCGCAGGTCGGCGAAGTCCGGTACCGCGGACACGGAGGCGATCAATCCGTTGTGGCGGGCGCTGCCTTCCGCAGGCAGCCAGCCGCGCAATTTGCCGCCATAGAGCGCATCGACGGCGAGCACGCCGAGCAATGGCGATTGCTGGCTGAGGTCCGTCGGTCGGCAGGAGGTGACGATTTGCCCTTTGGCATTGATGACGACCGACTCGAAGTCGTCGGTCAGGCGGTTGGACCAGCAGAAATCCTGGAAATAGGCGGGCTCGAGGGCGGCAAAGACGACCCCGAGAAACTTTTCGTGCGATCCTGGNATACGGCGGGCCAGAGCATAGGTGTAACGCCCGGAATTGCGGCCGATGTAGGGGCCGAAGGTGGTGGCCGTTTCACCTCCCTCGAGGGCGATGAAATACGGGCGGTCGCGTACGTTGATGCGGGGCGAGGGAAAGTAGGTCGAGATGAAGCGCTGGTCGCCGTTGCGACCGAACAGGATCAGGTCGCGCAACTGAGGGAGCGTACGGGAGTGGCGCTTCGCCAGGTATTCCCAGCCATAGGCGGGCGTCCAGTTTTCCCAGTCATGCCGGTTTTCGTTGAGGTCGGTGGCAATTTCGCGCAACAGGATATCGACGGCCTCGAACGTGCGTGCCGTGTGTTCGCCGACCATCGTACCGAAATGCTGTACCCGCCGTTCCCCGTTCTCCAGTTCGCGCTCGCGCGAAAGTGCCTGGTCGCTAATGAAGACGGCCGCGACGGCCAGCGTGCCGGCCAGCGCGACGATGAGGGCGAGGAGATCGGGCCGGCGTCGATTCATCCTGGCAGCGGGTAGAAGTACCAGGCCAGCGGCATCAGCATGCCGTGAAACAGACGCCATGGCCAGGGCTGGCGGGCCAGCGTCGCGAAAGGAAGGCGACGCCACCGATCGCGAAGGCGGTTTCCCGCCATGGCATGGGTTCCGCTTTCCAGCCGAAATACGGCCAGGCCAGCGAGAGAACGACGACGATGGCGGCGCCCTGCAGAGCGAGCTGGCGATAGTGTGTCGGCAGTGAAATGTCGGGCGCGGGTTCGAGCATGGGCGGATTCTATGCCATGGCTGTCCCGCAAGCGCCATCGGTCATCGCTGTGAGCACACCCTAGTGGCTGGTGGAAAGGAAGCGGGTGGCGTTGTCGAGATCGCCTTGGGTACGGCCGTCGTAGAGGGCATTGACGAACTTGCGCCAGATCAGGTCGGGTTCGCCGATCTGAAAGCCATAACGGTGGTTGCCCTCGATTTGCGTTTCCTGGACGCAGCGTACCTGGAGCAGCGAAGTTTCCTGGCGGCCAAGCTGAATGACCGCCGTCAGCCAGATATCCGGGGCGACCGGTTGCCTGGTCCGGGCGCGGAAGCCGTAGCGTGAAACCTCGCTGACTTCCATCGCGATTGCCGGGCCTTTGCTGTCGGGGGCGGCCAGGCGTCCGGGGCATTTGACCGAAAAGCGTCGATGCTGCCGCACCATCAGGTCGCTACACCCATCAGGCAGGGAGGGCAGCACCTTGCGGAACTCGGGCAGGTCGTAGATCAACTGAAGGAGGGTCTTCTTGCGCTCGCTGAGGCTGGCAAAGACATTCGTTTTCTGATTGAAGAAATAATCGATCAGCTCCGGTGTCATGACCGGATCGTTGGTGGTGTAGAAGCGTCGGGCAGGCATCTCGATATTGGGCAGATGCATGTCCACGAAATAATGGTACAGGTTGCGCCTGAGCGGCCGGTTGCCATAGTGCTTGCGCAGGATTTCCGGTGCGTGCTTGAGATCGAGCGTTGCGCCGATGGCGGGNGCGCCATTGACGAAATCGTAGCTGTCGACGACCGTGCCCGAAAGCCGTCTGAANAAGAGCAGGGCCTCGTAGGTCTCAATATGGCGCGGGTGGGCTGCGATGACAAGATGCCGGGTATCGAACAGCGTCGTGCTGTATTCGTACAGAAACTTCATCAGCGGGTAAAGAATCGTTCCGCCATGCTGAAAGTCGGGATGGATCGCCAGCGCCGACGCCTCGGCGATGTTGCCGCGCCGGACGCGTACGCTGGTCAGGTCGACGATGCGTTGCAGCGGAAAGCCGAAGGCGCTCTCACGGATCAGCGACAGCGTGCCGACCACCTTGTCGTCCAATTTGGCGCACAACATGGTGGTGGTGGGCAGCGCATGGTAGATCGTGACCCGCATGCCGGACGGGTCTCGTAGCATCAAGCCGCGTCGGACATAGACGTCGTGCAGCAGGCGAAAACACGCTTCCAGTTCCTCGCGGGTTTCGGCAATCTTGAGCACCAGGCGAGGGCTGGGCGCCGGGTCGTATTCCGCAAAACGCAATACGCGATAACGCTTCCGGCGTGACAACAGGGAAAGTGTCTTGCGTGCCGCCTGGTGGGTGACTTCTCTCAAAAACGGATAGGCCGCATCGCGAATGGTCGTTTGTTGTTCTCCTTGTGATTCATCATAGCACTTGTTATTGACAGGACTCTGGCGCCTCCGGACAATCCCCTGACAATTGTTTTCCCACGCCCCAGGAGAATCATCAATGCAAGCCAAGCTTTCCGTAGTTGCCCTCTCCGTTGCCGCCGCCTGGNCCATGACCGCCTGTGGCAAGAAGGAAGAGCCGAAACCCGCCGCGGCGCCCGCTGCACCGGCGGCTCCGGCCGCCAAGCCGGCCGTAGTTGTCAAACTCGGCCATGTGGCGCCGATGACCGGCCCGCAGGCCCACCTGGGCAAGGACAATGAGAACGGCGCCCGCCTGGCGGTCGAGGAACTGAATGCCNAGGGCCTGGAAATCGGTGGCGCCAAGGTGACTTTCGAACTGCTCGGCGAGGACGATCAAGCGGACCCGAAGCAAGGCTCCATCGTGGCCCAGAAGCTGGTTGATGCCAAGGTCAATGGGGTCATAGGCCACCTGAATTCCGGCACCACGATTCCCGCCTCAAAGCTGTATTCGGATGCCGGCATCCCGCAGATTTCCGGTTCGGCGACCAACCCGAAATATACGCAGCAGGGATTCAAGACGGCTTTCCGCGTGATGGCCAACGATGTCCAGCAGGGCAAGGCGCTGGGTGAATTCGCCGCCAAGCAAGGCGTCAAGACGGTCGCCATCGTCGATGATCGCACCGCCTACGGCCAGGGCCTGGCCGACGAATTCCGGAAGGCGGCCGAAGCCGCTGGCATCAAGATCGTCGCCACCGAATACACCAACGACAAGGCAACCGACTTCAAGGCCATTCTGACCAAGATCAAGTCGACCAAGCCCGATCTGGTTTTCTTCGGCGGCATGGATGCTCAGGGCGGCCCGATGGTCAAGCAGATGAAGGAACTCGGCGTCAAAGCCAAATTCTCGGCGGCGATGGGGTGTACGCCGGAATTCATGAAGCTCGGCGGCGACGCAAGCGAAGGCAATTTCTGTTCGCTGCCCGGCATGCCGCTTGAAAAACTGGCCAAGNGGCCTGAATTCAAGGACAAGTTCAACAAGAAATTCGGCGCCGAAATCCAGCTCTACGCACCGTATGTTTNNGATGCGGTGATGGTGATGGCCGATTCGATGAAGCGTGCCGACTCGGTGGATCCGGCCAAGTACCTGTCGGCCGTTGGCCAGACCAAGTACGACGGCGTCACCGCCTTGGTCGAGTTCGACGAATTCGGCGATCTCAAGNGGGGTGCCATCTCGATGTACCAGTTCAAGGGCGGCAAGCTCGAGTACGTCCTGACCCTGGGTGGCCCGGCCGCCGAAGCGCCTGCGGCAGCGCCCGCAGCGGCTCCTGCAGCAGCTCCCGAGAAGAAGTAAGCATCGTCGACACTGAACGAAACGGCACCGAGAGGTGCCGTTTCTTCATGTTGCGGTCGACCTGCCCAATATGGATATTTTCCTCCAGCAAATCATCAACGGCCTCGTCCAGGGCAGCATTTACGCCCTGGTCGCGCTGGGTTACACGATGGTGTACGGCATCATGGGCCTGATCAATTTCGCCCATGGCGAGGTGGTGATGATCGGTACGCTGGTGACCATCACAGTGGCCGGTACCCTGATCAAGGCCGGCATGCCGGTGGCGCTGGCCGGTCTGGCCGGCTTGAGCGCCGCCGTGCTGGTCTGCATGGCGCTCGGCTGGGGGCTGGAGCGCATTGCCTACCGGCCGTTGCGCAATGCGCCACGCCTGACACCGCTGATCACGGCGATCGGCATGTCGATCGTGCTGCAGAACGTGGCGATGATCGTCTGGGGACGTAACTACCTGACCTTTCCGCATCTGCTGCCAAAGATCAATTTCGAGTTCGTAAGCGCCAGTTTCACGGCGGTGCAGGTAATGATCGTCGTCGTCTCGGGCCTGACCATGGCGGGGCTGATTTTCCTCGTATACCGTACCAAGCTCGGCATGGCGATGCGTGCGACGGCGCAGAACCCGCAGGTGGCGAGCCTGATGGGCGTCAACAGCAACCGGGTCATTTCTGCCGCCTTCGTCATCGGCTCGGCACTCGGCGCGCTGGCCGGCGTCATGGTCGGCACCTATTACGAAATCGCCCACTACCAGATGGGCTTCATGCTCGGGCTCAAGGCCTTTACTGCGGCCGTGCTCGGGNGANTCGGCAATCTTGCCGGGGCGATGATCGGTGGCGTCCTGCTCGGCATCATCGAGGCGCTGGGGGCCGGCTACATCGGTGACCTGACCGGCGGCTTCCTCGGCAGCCATTACCAGGACATTTTCGCCTTCGTCGTATTGATCGTCGTGCTGATGTTCAAGCCATCGGGTCTGTTCGNNGCGAAAAGACGGGGATCGCGCATGAGCAAGTGGCTCAATCCGCGTTCCGCTTTCGGCATCGCGCTGATCGCCGCCGCCCTGATCGCCTTGCCTTTTGTCGCGGCGATGGGCGGGCAGGCCTGGGTGCGCATTCTCAACTTCGCGATCCTCTACGTCTTCCTGGCGCTTGGACTGAACATCGTCGTCGGCTTTGCCGGCCTGCTCGATCTCGGTTATATCGCTTTCTACGCGGTCGGCGCCTATACCTATGCGCTACTGGCCAGCCCGCATTTCGGCTTGCACTGGCCGTTTTGGGTGATTTTTCCAATCGGTGCCGCCATCGCCTGCGTCTTCGGTGTTCTGCTCGGTTCGCCGACCTTGAAGCTGCGCGGCGATTACCTGGCCATCGTGACGCTCGGCTTCGGCGAAATCGTCCGCATTTTCATGAACAACCTGAATGCGCCGATCAACATCACCAACGGGCCGCAGGGCATCACGCTGATCGACCCGGTGGCGATCGGCGATCTCAAGTTTTCCGGTACGACGCAGATTTTGGGCATTTCTCTCAGTGGACCGCAGAAGTACTACTTCCTGCTGGTCGCGCTGGCCATTCTGGTCATCGTCATCAACTTGCGGTTGCAGAATTCGCGGATTGGCCGCGCCTGGCAGGCGATCCGTGAGGATGAGATCGCCGCCAAGGCGGTCGGCATCAACACGCGCAATCTCAAACTGCTGGCCTTCGCCATGGGCGCCAGCTTCGGCGGCATCGCCGGTATTTTCTCGGCCATGCAGGGTTTCGTTTCGCCCGAGAGTTTCTCGCTGATCGAGTCGATCATGATCCTGGCGATGGTCGTTCTCGGTGGCATGGGGCACATTCCCGGCNGTCATTCTCGGCGCCGTGTTGCTCACCATCCTGCCTGAAGTCCTGCGCTACGGCGTCGGCCCGTTGCAGATGGCGCTGTTCGGCAAGATGCTGCTCGATCCGGAGAGCCTGCGCATGCTGATCTTCGGTCTCGCACTGGTACTCGTCATGCGCTTCAAGCCGGCCGGCCTGTGGCCGTCGCCGGAGCGCAAGCGCGAACTCAGCGAAAAGCCGACGGGAGCGCCNTGATGGCCGAAGTTCTGCTCCAGGCGAGGTCGGTGGCCAAGCACTTCGGCGGCGTCAAGGCACTGCGCGACGTGTCGCTGAGCATTCGCCNNAGGGAAATCTATGGCTTGATCGGCCCCAACGGCGCCGGC
This sequence comes from Dechloromonas sp., assembly GCA_013363835.1. GTDB lineage: Bacteria > Pseudomonadota > Gammaproteobacteria > Burkholderiales > Rhodocyclaceae > Azonexus. Next base: position 2,651,847 of record CP054864.1, on the reverse strand, counting down.
AAGACCACCTTCTTCAATTGCATGACCGGCCTCTACATCCCCGATGGCGGCGGTNTTCGACTTCATACGCGCNCGCTCAAGGCCGATGCGCCGCACCAGGCGGCGGAGCGCGGCATCGCCCGCACCTTCCAGAACATCCGCCTGTTCGCCAACATGACGGCGCTGGAAAACGTCATGGTCGGCCGCCATGTGCGCACCCGCGCCGGTGTCCTCGGTGCCATGCTGCAGACGGCGGGAACGCGCGCCGAGGAGGCCGCCATCCGCCAGCGCGCCGAGGATCTGCTGCACTACGTACGGATCGAGGATCGCGCCGACGACCTGGCGAAAAATCTTTCCTACGGCGACCAGCGGCGGCTGGAAATCGCCCGTGCCTTGGCTACCGAGCCCAAGCTGCTTTGTCTCGACGAACCGGCGGCCGGCATGAACGCCACCGAAACCGAGGAATTGCGCGACCTGATCGACGGCATCCGGCGCGACGGAACGACCATCCTGCTCATTGAGCATGACGTCAAGCTGGTCATGGGCCTGTGCGATCGTGTCGCGGTGCTTGATTACGGCGCGCTGGTCATCGAGGATGTGCCGGCGGTGGTGCAAAAGGATCNNAACGTGTGATTGAGGCTTACCTGGGTGCTTGAAGTTACCGGACTCCGCGTTGCCTACGGCGGCATTCAGGCCGTACGCAGCATTACCTTCCATGTCAACGAAGGCGAGATGGTGGCGTTGATCGGCGCCAACGGCGCCGGCAAGACCAGCACCCTGAAAGCCATTTCACGGGTGCTCGACGCTGCCGGCGGTGACGTGCATTTCTGTGGCGAGAAGATCTCGCGCATTCCGTCGCACGACATCATACGCAAGGGTATCGCGCTGGTGCCGGAGGGGCGCGGCGTCTTCCCAAGACTGACGGTGGCCGAAAACCTGGCGATGGNNGGCTTTGTCCGGAACGATGCGGTCGACATCGAAAAAGACCTGAAAATGGTCTATGGCTACTTCCCGCGTCTTAAGGAGCGGGAGTCACAACTGGCCGGTACGCTTTCCGGCGGCGAGCAGCAGATGCTGGCGATCGGCCGCGCGCTGATGAGCCGGCCGCGCCTGCTGCTGCTCGACGAGCCGTCGATGGGCCTGGCGCCGATCATGGTGCAGAAGATTTTCGAGGTCATCCGCCTGGTTGCGGCTCAGGGCATGACCATCCTGCTCATCGAGCAGAACGCCAAGCTGGCGCTCGAAACCAGCCAGCGCGGCTACGTCATGGAAAGCGGCGAGATCACGCTGCATGGCGAGGCCAGGGAATTGCTGAACGACCCGAAAGTGCGTGCCGCCTACCTCGGCGAGTGAATTCCGCCGCGTTTTTCAATTGCATCAAAACTTTCTCGTTGCCGCACGCGACAATGCTCGCCTGTCCGTTCATTTTCCGCGAGAAGCCATGAAGATTCGTCACTCGATCATCGCCTTGCTGGCCGTTGTTTGTGCCGGCGGGCTGCAGGCCCAGGCAGCANAGCCGGCTGACAAGACGCCCAAGCTGGCGAGCGGTTTGCTCATGAAACAGGGCGACAAACTGGTTNTCGCGCCCTGCCGCGACCGCAGCTACGCGACGGTCGACGATGTTTCGCCCGGCCGTACGGTGACGGCGGCGCTCGACAGCGTCGGCCTGGCGGCGGGCAGGAAGCTTTATGTCGAGTTGTTCGCGGTCGTCGATGGCGGCATGGTGCGCGCCTCCGGGCTCAATGTGGCGCGCAGCGAGNGGCGCTGCCAGCAGCCGNGGGGCAACGTCGAGTCGTGGCGTGCCACCGGCAACGAACCCGGCTGGCTGTTGGCCGTGGGGCCGGAGGTGGTGGTCCTCAAGCGCCTGGGCTTGCCGGACGTGAATGTGCCGGCGNTGACGCCGAGCAATGAAAACGGCGGCGCCCGCTTCACCGCGAATACTGAGGCGACGCGACTCACCGCGCGTTTCGACCCCGCCGTCTGTCACGATACGATGGCCGATGCCGTATTCGGCTGGACGGCAATGGTCGAGGTGAATGGCCAGACGCTCAGGGGTTGCGCCTGGCAGCGTTGACCGGTTGCGGTCGACCCTGAAAAAGGGCAAAATCAGCTGGCCGAGAAGGTGAATGCGTCAGCGAAGAATTCTTCTTCCGGCAGCTTGCAGAGATTCACGAAATCGCCGCGCGCCGCGTCGATCATCACCGGCGCGCCACAGGCATAGACCTGGAGGCCCGAGAGGTCGGGGAAGTCGTCAACGACCGCGCGATGGACGAAACCGGTGCGGCCGTTCCAGGCGTCATCCGCCGCCGGTTCGGAAAGCACCGGGGTGTAGCGGATGTTGGCGTGTTCCGCCGCCCACTTTTCGGGCAGGCTGTTCTGGTAAAGGTCGACACGCGCCTTGGCACCCCAGTAGATATGCATCGGGCGCTGGCATTTTTCGGCGATCGCATGTTCGACGATGGCCTTGATCGGTGCGAAGCCGGTACCNGCAACGAGCAGGATCATCGGCTTGTCCGAATCCTCGCGCAGGTAGAAACCGCCGTGCGGGCCGTTGAAGCGCAGGATGTCGCGCACCTTGAGGGTCGAGAACACCTGGCCGGTGAACAGGCCGCCCGGCACGTGACGGATATGCAGTTGCAGGAAGGCGTCGTCATGCGGCGCGTTGGCCAGCGAATAGCTGCGCTTCCTGCCATCTTTCAGCAGGATGTCGATGTATTGGCCGGCGAGGAATTGCAGGCGCTCGCTGGCCGGCAGGCGGAGGTACATTTCGATGACGTCCGGCGCCAGGCGTTCGAGCTTNTCGATGCGCGAGGGCAGCGTCTTGACCTGGATGTCGGCGCCCGAAGTCAGTTGCTTGCATTCGAGCGTCAGGTCGGATTGCGCTTTGGCGCAACAGAACAGTGCCATGCCGGCCGCCTTTTCATCGTCCTTGAGCGCATGCGGCTGGGCCTTGCCATGGTCGACCGATCCGGACAACACTTTCCCNTTGCACGAACCGCAGGCGCCATCCTTGCAGCCGTAAGGCATCGTGAATCCCTGGCGCAGCGCGGCGTCGAGTATGGTTTCGCCGGCCTCGGCGGCAAATTGCCGGCCGCTGGGCTGGACGGTGATCTGGTGGCTCATTTGTTCCCCTTGTTTCGGCATCCGGCGAAAGCAAAGTGACTGCGGCGGCCATCTGCTGCGTTGCGCGGTTCTGAAAGCTCGCCCATCTGTCGATAGGTCTCGTTTCCCGCGCGCCGTGCGACTCGCATCTGGCCGTCCTCGCTACGCTTTTCACCCCGCTGTTACAATGCCGGCGTGCAAAAATCCTGATTGTCGGCGGGGACGTGGCCCGCCGCATTCTCTCCCGCCTTGCCCGCCGCTATCGCGTCTATGCCATGCTGCGCGATTCGAGCCGGTGCGCGGAATGGCGCGCCGCAGGTGCGCTGCCGGTCGTGGCCGACCTCGACGACCGCACCAGCCTGAATCGACTGGCCGGCCTGGCCGACCACGTGCTGCACCTGGCGCCGCCGCCCGCCNGAGGCCTGGGCGACCGCCGCACCCGCAACCTTCTCGCCGCGTTGAGCAAGGCCAAAAGTNCACCACGGCGTCTGGTTTATGTTAGTACGACCGGGGTCNACGGCGATTGTGGCGGGGTGTTGATCGACGAAACACGCCGCCTGAATCCGGAAAGCGCGCGGGCCGGCCGGCGCGTTGCCGCCGAGGCCGGCCTGCGTGCGTGGGGGCGGCGCAACGGCGTTGCCGTTTCCATCCTGCGCGCGCCCGGCATTTACGCGGCCGACCGCCTGCCGCTGGAGCGCCTGCAAAGGCNNCTGCCGGCGCTGGCCGACCGCGACGATGTGTTCTCANACCACATCCATGCCGACGATCTGGCGGCGGCCTGCATCGCCGCGCTGCGGCATGGCGGCAACAATCGCGTCTATAACGCGGTCGACGACTCCAGCCTCAAGATGGCCGACTATTTCGACCGTGTCGCCGACGTCTTCGCGCTGCCACGGCCGCCGCGCCTGACGCGCGCCGAGGCCGGTCGGCGCCTGTCGCCGGTGCAGATGTCCTTCCTGCGCGAATCAAGGCGCATCGGCAACCGGCGGCTGAAGGATGAACTGAAACTGCGCCTCGCCTACCCGACCGTCGATGCCGGGATTGCCGCGGCGCTGGCAAGGAGAAACACATGCTCGTCGTGAAGACCCTGCATATCTGGATGGTCATTTCCTGGTTCGCCGGCCTGTTCTACCTGCCGCGCATCTTCGTCAACCTGGCCATGGTGCCGGCCGACAGCATCGCCGAGCGCAACCGCCTGCTGCTGATGGCCGGCAAGCTGTACAGGTTCATGACGCCGCTCGGCGTACTGGCCATCGCTTCGGCTGTGGCTGTGGTTCGGCTATGGCTTTGGCGGCGGCTGGCTGCATGCCAAGACGGCGCTGGTCACCTTGCTGGCCGTCTATCACTGGTATTGCGGCCGCCTGTTGCAACAGTTCCGCAGTGGCGACAACAGCAAATCCCATGTCTGGTTCCGTTTCTTCAACGAGGTGCCGGTCATCGTCCTGCTGCTCGTCCTTTTTCTCGTCGTCCAAGCCATTCTGAAATGAACAAATACTTTGCGATCTGCCCGCGCGGGCTGGAAGAACTGCTGCTCGAAGAGCTGCGCGGCGTCGGCGGCGAGGAGTTGCGGTCGACGCCCGGCGGGGTCTTCTTTTCCGGCGAGTGGTCGGTCTGCTACCGCGCCAACCTCGAGTCGCGCATTGCGACGCGCATCCTCTGGCACATCGTCAAGGGGCCGTATGCCAAGGAGGAGGACATCTACAGGCTGGCCGTCCGCCAGCTGTGGCCCAACCATTTCGCGGTGTCGCGCACCATGCGCGTGGTGACGACGGCGATCAAGTGCCCGCTGAAGTCGCTCGATTTCGTCACGCTGCGCGTCAAGGACGCCGTCTGCGACCGCTTCCGCGAAGATCGCGGCGAACGGCCGAACATCGAGACGCGCAACCCGGATGTCAGCGTCCATGTCTTCCTCAGCGAAAACGAATGCACGCTGTACCTCGACACCTCGGGCCAGCCACTGTGGCAGCGCGGCTTCCGCAAGGCCAGTGTCGATGCGCCGCTGAAGGAAAACCTGGCCGCCGGCATCCTGAAAATGACCGGCTGGCAGCCGGGCATGTCGCTGGTCGATCCGATGTGCGGCAGCGGCACCTTTTTGCTCGAAGCGGTGCAGATGGCCCTCGACCGGGCGCCGGGACTGGATCGCGGTTTCGCCTTCGAGATGCTCGCCAGCTTCGAGGCGCTCAACTGGGCGAACATCCGCCNNGCCGCCGAAGCGCGCTGCAAGCCGCCCGAGCCGCTGGAAATCCGCGGCTACGACATCGACGACAAGGCGGTGCGCGCCACTCGGCGCAATCTGCAGGAAGCCGGTTTTGGCGGGGTGGTCAAGGTCGACCGCGAAAATGTGCTCGAAATCGAGCCGCTGACCGAACACGGCATCCTGGTCGCCAATCCGCCCTACGGCGAGCGCATCGGCGAACAGGACGAACTCGCCGCCTTCTACCCGCAGTTTGGTTCGGCGCTGAAAAGACATTGGGCCGGCTGGAACTGCTTTTTCTTTACCGCCGACCTGCGCTTGCCCAAGCTGGTCGGCCTCAAGCCGAGCCGCAAGACGCCACTGTTCAACGGCCCGCTCGAGTGCCGGCTGTTCGAAATCAGGATGGTTGCCGGGAGCAATCGCAAGGCTTGATTGCTGCAATGCACCAAGCATTTTTTGATCCTGGTCAGTCATCAGGCACACAAGTCGTGCGAGCATCGCAAATTCGAAGAATAAGTCCGAGGAGAACTTCATGTCCGTTCAGTCACTTTATCAACAGAAACGCATGTCTGCCGCCGACGCCATCCGCGTCGTCAAGAACGGCGACACCATCGTCGNNCCGACCGCGGTCGGCGAACCGCCGGCATTGCTGACGGCGCTTTCCGAGCAGCGCCGCGATTTCCGCGACGTCCAGGTGTCGCAGATTCTAGCCGTGCGCAAGTTCGGCTATCTCGATCCCGAAACCGTCGAGCACGTACGCCACACCGCCTATTTCTACAGTGGCGCGACGCGCCCGGGCGGCAAGGATGGCTGGGTCGATTTCATCCCGGCCTATTTCTCCGAAATGCCGTCGCTGATGAGCCGTGGTCTGATGCCGGCGGATGTCGTCTTCACCATGGCTTCGCCGATGGATGAACACGGTTTCTTCTCGCTGGCGCTGGCCGCCGACTACACCATGGCGGCCATCGAGCGGGCGCGTGCCGTCGTGCTCGAAGTCAATCCCAACGTACCTTTTGCCAACGGCGACTGCCACATCCACATTTCGCAAGTGGCCGCGCTCTGCGAGAGCGATGAGCCGATCCTGGAAGTCGGCCTGCCCAAGATCGGGCCGGTGCAGGAAGCGATCGGCAAGTACGTCGCCGACATGATCCCGGATGGCGCGACGCTGCAAATCGGCTACGGCGGCATTCCCGACGCGGTGGTGATGCAACTGACCGACAAGCACGATCTCGGCATTCATACCGAAATGATCGGCGACGGCATCATGACCCTGGTCGAAGCCGGCGTGGTGACCAACCGCAAGAAANACTATCACCCCGGCAAGATGCTGGCCACTTTCGCGCTGGGTTCGAAGAAACTCTACCAGTTCATGCACCGCAACCCGGCGCTCGAAATGCACCCGGTCGATTTCACCAATGACCCCTTCCTGGCGGGCAAGAACGACAATCTGCACGCCATCAACGCGACCATGCAAATTGATTTTATCGGCCAGTGCGGCTCGGAAAGCCTCGGCGTGATTCCCTATTCCGGCACCGGCGGCCAATCCGATTTCGTGCGCGCCGCCAATCGCTCGAATGGCGGCAAGGCCTTCATCGTGCTGCCCTCGACGGCCAAGGACGATACCATCTCCCGCATCGTCCCGACCCTGACGCCGGGAACGCACGTATCGACCAGCAAGAACGACATCAACTACGTCGTCACCGAGTTCGGCGTTGCACAATTGCGCGGCAAGACCGCCAAGCAACGCTGCGAAGCCCTGATCGGCATCGCCCACCCGAATTTCCGGNGGGAATTGCGTGAAATGGCCAAGAAGATGAAGCTGCTCTGATCTGTTTTCCGAGCGGGGTGCAGCCGTGCTATGCCCCGCCCTTACAACTTGTAGCAATTTGTTTCAGTAGTCTGCGGCAGGATCGGCTATCTTGTAATTGGGTGCATGGAAACTGCATTGGGGATGGTTCGATGAAAGCGCAAAGATTCCTGTTTGGTCTTGTCGTCCTGCTCCTCGCCGGCAGTGGCGCGGTGTGGGCGGGCGGACAGGTGTATGGCGGTGTCGGTGTCTATCTTGGCGGCCCGGGGCCTTACTGGGGGCGGATATGCGCGTCCCTACTATTACCCGCGCCCNCTATTACCCGGGGCCACTCTATTACCAGGGCCGATCTACGCTCCGGGCTCTATTATCAGCCGGCACCAGTCGTCGTCGTGCCCGCCGCGCCGCCTGTCTATGTCGAGCGTAGCGACGAAGCGGCGGAGCAGGAACCGGAAGGCGGGCAGTACTGGTATTACTGCCGCNAGCGCGAAAATTATTATCCCTATGTCAAGGAATGTCCGGGCGGCTGGCAGAAAGTTCCGCCGCGGCCCGCAGTGAAGCCATGAAGATTCAAAGATTCTGGGCGCCGTCGCCGGCACTNTGCTGCTCGGTGCCTGTACCGTCATGCCAACCGGACCCAGCATGCTGGTACTGCCCGGTACCGGGCGCTCGATGGACAATTTCCGCTACGACGACAACGAGTGCCGGCAATATGCCTATGCACAGATAGGTGGAACCAGTGNNCGCAACAGGCGGCCAACCAGTCGGCGGTCGGTAGCGCCGTGGTCGGCACGGCAATCGGAGCGGCTGCCGGTGCGGCAATCGGCGGCAGCCAGGGGCGGCTGTTGGTGCCGGGGTGGGGTTGGTGGCGGCAGCGCCGTCGGCGTCAATTCCGCGTATGCCTCGGGTTATGGCACGCAGCGCCAGTACGATAACGCCTACATCCAGTGCATGTATGCGAAGGGGCATCGGGTGCCGGTCCCCGCCAACATGGCCTACCCGAAAACGGTGCGTGGTAACGGCACGGTGACGGGCGCGGATATTCCACCCCGCCACCGGGAACACCGCCACCCCGCCGAGTGGTTTGAGGTAGCTGAGGGGTGATTCAAGCGAAAAGCTAGCCGCGTAGCTGCTTTTTCGCCTTTCTAGGCCAAATTCGGCCGTCCGTTCAGCATTCTGTTATCGATCTGTCGGATTACTTTACAAGCCATCCTTGATTGTCGAAATGCCTGTTTTGTAACCAATTGATTAATAGAAAATAATCGCAATGGCACGAATGGTGCTTTGGTGCAGTCGCGGCGCTACGGGGCGTCATTTCTTAACTGCATTCGGAGATCTCCATGAAAAGACAGCAATTGCGATGATTGTCGCATCCGCGGTCGCTTCGCCGGCATTCGCTAATTCATTTGTTAACGGTGGATTCGACGACGGCAATACGAATGGCTGGNATGTTTCAAATACCGCCTACCGCGGAAATAACACGTTTAACTCGGCTCTGACGCCGGCTTATGTTCTTGCCAATCAAACCACTACGATGCATTCGTCGCTCATCAGCGCAGGTACANTTGATCCGCATCTTGGCNAACCTGGGAGTACGGTTTATTCCGGAGGTTATTCGATGCGTGTCGAGGATACCGCGACGNGGNGTTATGCATCGGTGATCAGTCAGTCGGTGACAAACTATACCGATCCGAACATCTTCTTTGCCTGGAAGGGAGTGATGCTCGGTGCTCACGGTTTGGAAGATGCCGCAACCATGAAACTCGTTCTGCGCGACGATACGGACGGTATCGACGTGATCACGCGCACCTACAATGCGGCGGCTAACCCCAGCGGCTGGCAGCAATCGGGTAGTATTTACTACACTGCCAACTGGCAAATCGAGCAGCTCGACGTAGCTGCTCTGGGTCTGACTGGGCATAACTTCACTCTGTCGGTACTGGCCTCGGACTGTGAGCCTACCGCTCACTATGGATATGTTTATCTGGACGGTTTTGGCAATGTCTCCNCGCCCGCCGGTGTGCCGGAGCCGGGTTCCNTCGCGTTGCTCGGACTCGGANTGGTGGGTTTGCTGGGAACCTATGCGCGTCGCCGCAAGACTGCCTGAAAACTTTCGAGACGATGAAAAAGGCGACCGGTGGGTCGCCTTTTTTGCTGCTACATTGCTCGTAAATATAACATTGGCGCGATCTGCCGTAGTTTTGTGGTTCAGGCGCCCAGGGTGTTTGTCACGCGCTTCAGGATTTCCTCCTCGTTCGCGTTAAGAACTTTTGGATTGATTGGCTGAATCAGTTTGGCCGCTTCTTTGCGTTCGCCCGCCTTCAGGTACAACTCCGCCAGATGCAAGNNCGGCGCGGTTGCGTTTGGTGTTAGGTTGACTGCGGTACGCAACGTGGCAATCGCTTCGGCCTGTTTGCCTTCTTGGGCTTGAATCATGCCCAAGGTGTCGAGGATCACCGAGCTGTTGGGAGCCAGTTCTGCCGCCTTGGTGGCATTCTTGAANGCGTCGGGCAGTTTTGCCTCGAACTGTGCCCAAGCCAAATCGTTGAGTAATACCGGGTTCGCTGGGTTNTTGTCGACAATTCGTTGTAGCAGTTCTGCTGCCTTTGCAGGATTGCCTTGGGCGCGAAAGCGTTGTGCAGCGAAGCCAAGCACGGCCGGATTATCTGGGAATTTCTTCATCGCTTCGGCCATTTCCTGGTCAGCAGCTTGGCGGCGGTTNGTTCGATCGAGCGCCTGGACAATACGAAGTTGTGCGGTTGGTGTTGCNCCGGCCTTGGCGGCCTTTTCAAATTGCTTGAGGGCTTCGTCGGGTTGTCCATGCTTGGCGAGCAAATCTCCTTCCAGAAGTATGGCGATCAATTTGTTGCTTTGGTCGGAGCCGAGTTCGCGGGCGACCGACAACGCCTCGCGCAGATTGTCCGCTGCGGTCAGATTCGCCAGAAANCTATATGGTGTCGGGTCGAATGGCCGGTCGGTGATTAGCGCCCGCAGTATGCTGGTTGCTTCCTTCTTCTGATTTGCCGCGGCTTCAAGTTCTGCCAGTTTGAGCCGCCAGTCTGCGCGTTGTGGGTAATTCGTGGCGAGCTTGCGGTAAGTTTCAGTAGCCAGTCGGGTGTCGCCAATCGTTTAGAGCGATGCCAGCAAGGCAATGGCTTCTGGCGTGGCGTTGTTGGACGATGCTCCTGTTTGGGCAACGTTGATCGCAGCGTCAGGTTTGCCGGCACGGAGTTGTTCCTGGACAAGCGCGCTTCTCAGTGCCGTTGATGTGGGCAACGCGCTGACTCCCTTCTCCAGGTTGTCCATGATGCTGGAACGATCGCCTTTCGTTTTCTGCATCAGGCGAACATATTCGAGATAGGTTTGGTCGGTTGTAGGCTTTGCCTGGATCGCCTTTTCATAGCGTGCCAGTAATTCCTCTCGCTGTTTCGGTTCTTGGGCAAGCAAGGTTAAGGCGTTCAGTGCCGGTTGGAATGCTGGCTGGAGGTCGAGGGCGGTGATGGCTGCCTTCCAGGCACCTGAGTTATCGTTTTGCAACCCTAGAGCGGCGGCCAGCATCAGATACGAATCTGGGTCTTTCGGATGCGACTCGATTGCATAGTCTGCCAATTGGCGAATCCGGGCAGGTCGCCAATATTCATGGAGGTGGCAATGATCTGGTCTCGTATAGCCGGATTGTCCTTGCCGAGTTCAGTTGCCTGATCGAGAAGCTTTTTAGACGATTCCCTGTCACCCGAGCGCGCCTTGAGTTGGCTCAGGCGGAGCAGGTAAGACGCATTTCCAGGAGTGTTTGTGTTAGAAGTTCGAGGGTCTCGTATTGCTTCCCGGGGGCGCCGCGCATGACTTCGCTATCCGCCTTGAGAGAGCAGTGTCGCGTCGTTCGGTGCCACACTAAGGCCGCGCTTGATTGCCACGTCGGCCTCTACGGGCTGCCCTTGTCGGAGATGCGCCTGCGCCAGCAAGCGGATCGTTGGCACCGAGTATGGGTGTTGAGCGGCTGCCTTTTGAGCCGCGCGCTGGCCATCAATACGTCACCTTTTTGAAGCTCTGCTTGAGCGGCCAATAAAGTCGCCGGCAGGTGGTCCGGTGCGACGGCAAGCACCTTGATGCCGCCGCCAGGCTTTCCTCCTGGCGGCCTTGCTGGGCGAGAATCAGCGCATCGACATAATTTGTCCAGTAGTAGCGCGGGGCCAACTTCTTCAGCTTGTCTCTGATGACGATTGCCTGTTCAAGCTTGCCGGTTCCGATGAGAAACTCCGCATACTCTCCCATTACCGACTGATGCCATGGTACCGCGTCATAGGCTTGGCTCATTAACCGGAAGGCAGCTTCCTGGTTACCCGATGCCTGTTTGATGCGAGCCAGACCTCGCAATATCCACCACGGGGCATCCTGTGCCACCGGCATGCCATCCAATGCCGCAACGGCCTGATCCGTCTTGCCTTGGGCCAACAACAACTGGGCTCTGGCCAACTGCACCGTTGCCGTATTGTTCGTTGCTGTCTTCAGGTAGTCTTCAGCCTGTGCGTACTGTCGCTGATCGGCATAGGCGATGGCGACGATCCCGCGCAGGTTGCTATCCGCTTCGGGTGAGGTGAGCCGACGATCCTTGAACTCACTGATGACCTTTGCGGACTCCTTGCGGTCGAGCATGATCAAGGCGATGCGNGGAATCAGGATGTCGTTGTCGCCACCTTGAGTAGCGGCTTTGCGGAGATGCTGTTCCGCTCCGGCCTGATCGTAGGTGCGCTCAAGCGCTTCGGCCAGGGCCAGGCGCGCCTCAACGGACTCTGGTTTGGCCTGAACGGCGTTCTTGAATTCAATAACTGCCGAAACGTAGTCGCCTTTTTCATGAAATCGTTACCCGCGACTAGCGAGTCTTGACTGCATCCAACAGCAATCGATGCCATGGCTACAACCAGGAAAGTCCTGCTGAATTTCCTTGCGCAGTCAGATAGTACCCTTGGGCAAATGGTTAGCGGCATAACGATTCCCACTCAACTGAAAATATGTTTTCAGCTTACCACTGGTCATTTATCTGAGTACGGCCGTATTTCACATGGTTGAGGAAATTTCCGTGATGCGAAGGCCGATAACCTCATTCAAAGTAATCTAACGCCGCTATATGGATCGGTTCGGTTTCAAGCGATGCCGGCGGTATGCGCCTGCTGGTCGGCCCAGTACGATGAACGTACCATCGGCGCACAGGCGGCGCCNGTGAACCCCATCTTGTAGGCTTCGGCTTCGTACATCTTGAAGGTGTCCGGCGGCACGTAGCGGCTGACCGGCAGATGGTGGCCGGTCGGTGCCAGGTACTGGCCGATGGTCAGCATTTCGACATCGTGGGCACGCAGGTCGCGCATGACGTCGAGGATTTCCTCGTCGGTTTCGCCGAGGCCGACCATCAGGCCGGATTTGGTGGAAACCTTCGGATAGCGCGCCTTGAACTGCTTGAGGAATTCCAGCGAGTGCTTGTAGTCGGCACCGGGGCGGGCCTGCTTGTAGAGGCGCGGCACGGTTTCCATGTTGTGGTTGAGGACGTCGGGCAGGGCACCGCCAAGGACGTCGAGTGCGACTTCCATGCGGCCGCGGAAGTCGGGGACCAGGGTTTCGACGGTGGTGGCTGGCGACAGTTCGCGGACGTTGCGGATGACGTCGACAAGNTGCTGGGCACCGCCGTCGCGCAAATCGTCGCGGTCGACGCTGGTGATGACCACATATTTGAGCTTGAGCGCGGCGACCGATTCGCCGAGTTCGCGCGGCTCGTCCGGGTTGGGTGGCAGCGGCTGGCCGTGTCCGACGTCGCAGAACGGGCAGCGGCGGGTGCAGATGTCGCCGAGAATCATGAAGGTCGCCGTGCCGCGGCCGAAGCATTCGCCGATGTTGGGGCAGGTGGCTTCCTCGCAGACGGTGTGCAGCTTGCGTTCGCGCAGCATGGTCTTGATTTCACCGAAACGTCCGGCGCTGTTGCCGGCCTTGACGCGGATCCAGTCCGGTTTCTTGAGCGGCTGGTCGACCGGAACGATCTTGATCGGGATGCGTGCGGTTTTCAGTTCGCCCTTTTGCTTGACGCCTTTTTCAGCCATGTTGTGTTTCCAGTTNGCTTTAGCAAGTGTAGAGAGTTGCTCGCCTGCCTCTTGAGCGGTGAGCGGGATGCCGAGGTCGCGGGTTTGCGTGACCTTGAGCCCAGCATAGCCGCAAGGGTTGATCGCGGTAAATGGGTAAAGATCCATATCGACATTGAGCGACAAGCCGTGGTAGCTGCAGCCATTTTTGATCTTGAGGCCGAGCGCGGCGATCTTGGCGTCCCCGACGACGCCGGGGGCGCCATCGCGACGGACGGCCGCCACGCCGTGGGCGGCGAGGAAGTCGATCACGCCCTGTTCGATGGCGGTGACCAGTTCGCGGACCTTGATCTTCAGTCGTTGCAGGTCGAGCAGCAGGTAGATCACCACCTGGCCGGGGCCGTGGTAGGTAACCTGACCACCGCGGTCGATCTTTATGACGGGGATGCCGACATCTTCGAGGATGTGTTCGGGTTTGCCTGCCTGGCCGAGCGTGTAAACCGGCGGATGCTCGACGATCCACAGTTCGTCGGGCGTTTCGGCAGTGCGGCTGGCCGTGAACACCTGCATGGCCTGGAAGGTCGGTTCATAGTCGACCCGGCCGAGCCTTTTGACGACAGGATTCACAGAACGACTTTGACGAGCGGATGGCTGGTCAGGTCGGTGTACAGCGCATCGAGTTGCGGTTTCGAGGTGGCGACCACGGTGCATGTCAGGCTCAGGTAGTTGCCGCCCGAGCTGGCCCGCATTTCCATCGTCGCGCCGTCGAAATCGGGGGCATGCCGGGTGACGATTTCGAGGACCGCCTGCGCGAGTTCGTCCTGCGCCTTGCCCATGATCTTCAGGGGAAAGTCGCAGGGAAATTCGAGGAGGGTGTCCTTGTATGAAGCCATCTCAGCCTTTGCGCATGATCGTGTTCTTGAAATCCTGATACCACTGCCACATCCGTTCGCCGGCCGGGCCGGGCTTGCCGGTGCCGACCGGCGTTCCGTCGAGCGTGGTGATCGCCAGCACTTCCTTGGTCGATGAGGTCATCCAGACCTCGTCGGCGGCGCGAAGTTCATTTTCGTGAATTTCGCCTATTTTCAGCGGTTGACCGTGACAGGCTGCCAGTTCGAGGACGACGTCGTAGGTGATGCCGGGCAGCATGAAATCGGTCTTGGGCGGTGCCAGCAGTACGCCGTCCTTGACGACGAAGATGTTCGATGCGGCGCCTTCCTTCAGGTAGCCGTCGCGGATCAACAGCGCCTCGGCGCAGCCGGCATCGACTGCCTGCTGGCGCGCCAGGATGTTGGCGAGCAGCGAGATGACCTTGAGGTTGCAGTGTGCCCAGCGGTCGTCGGCGACGGTGATCGCGGCGACGCCGACGGCCCGGATGTCGGCCGGCGTCGTGACCAGCGGCGAACTGAAGGCGAAGGCGGTCGGCGGGACGCTGGCCGGCGGGAAGGCGTGGTCGCGCTTGTTGTCGGCGCCGCGCGTGACCTGCAGATAGATCGACTGGTCCGCCCACGGGGCTTCGGTGATCAGCCGCTCGACCACCGCCGTCCAGCCGGCGATGTCGAGCGGATTGGCCAGGCGGATGCCGTCCAGCGTCGCCTGCAACCGCGTCAGGTGTTCGGCAAGGCGGAACGGGCGCCGCGAGTAAACCGGAACCAGCTCATAAACCCCGTCGCCGTAGAAANNGCCGCGGTCGAGCGGCGAAATGCCGGCTTCCGCAAGNGGCAGGAAGCGGCCGTTCAGATAGACCGGGTCGGCGACGTAGGGGTCATGCGTTTATTCGAACCAGAGCAGGACGCTGTCGATGGTACGACCGAAGATGCCGATCAATCCGACATTTTCAAGCGCCGGCACGGGNTATTCGCCATAGAGCTTGCCGTCGATGGTGACCTTCAGCGANCCGAGTGGCTGGCCGGCCTGGATCGGCGCCATCAGTCGCGCTTGCGGNGTGAAGTCGCTCTTGACCTTGTCGGCGTAGCCGCGCGGTACGGCGATCATGAACGGGCGGTCGAAGCCGGCCTTGACCGTCTTCTGCGTGCCCTTCCAGACGCGCAAAGTGGCCACCGGCTGGTCNCTGGTAAACAGCGTGACTGCGTCGTAGGACTGGAAGCCCCAGTTGAGCAGCTTGAGCGATTCGCTGGCGCGNGTGGCGTCCGACTTGGTGCCGAGAACGACCGACAGCAGGCGGCGCTGGTCGCGCAGGGCCGACGAAACCAGACAATAGCCGGCGCCTTCGGTATGGCCGGTCTTGACGCCGTCGACCGAGGGNTCGATGAACAGCAGGCGGTTGCGGTTGGGCTGGGTGATGTTGTTGTAGCGGAATTCCTTCATCGAGTAATACTTCTTGTATTCCTCGGGNAAGTCGCGGATCAGTGCCGAGGCCAGCGTCGCCAGGTCGCGCGCCGTGGTGTAGAGCTGCGGGTCTGGCAGTCCGGTCGAATTGGTGAAGTTCGATGAATTCATGCCGAGGCGCTTGGCCTCGCGGTTCATCATCTGCGCGAAGCTTTCCTCGCTGCCGGCGATCGCCTCGGCCAGCGCGACGCAGGCGTCGTTGCCCGACTGCACGATCATGCCCTTGATCAGGTCTTCGACCGGCACCTGGGTGTCGACCTTGATGAACATCTTCGAGCCGCCGGTCTTCCAGGCTTTCTGCGAGACCGGGATCGGCTGGTCGAGGGCGATGGTCTTCTGGCGCAGCGCGGCGAAGGTCAGGTAGGCGGTCATCAGCTTGGTCAGCGAGGCCGGTTCGATGCGCTCGTCAGGCTTCTCTGCGGTCAACACCTGACCGGAGCCCATTTCCAGCAGCAGCCACGATTTGGCGGCGAGTNNCGGCGGTACCGGCAGTTGTTGTGCCAGCGCGTGGCCGGCCAGGGTGATGAGGGCGAGGAGGGCGAAGAATTTGCGAAAGTGGAACATGGATTTTCTGCTTTGGTTCTGCGTTGGGGGAGAAATTATACCTCTCGCGCCGCCACCCTCCGATGCGGGGCTGAGTGTAATCAGGTATTTGGCGTGCTCGGCGAAGACGAGCAGAGGACTTCGATGGCCGGATGGCGAATTCGCCGTTCGTTCGAGATGGCGTAGATCTGTTCGCTGACGCCGGCCATTTCGCCGAGCGGGCGGGCATCGAGCTGTTCGGCTACCTGTTCGGCGAGGGCCAGCGGCGCCGGAAAANNACCGAGCCCGGCGCGGCCGAAGGTGCCGAGCAGCGCGCTGTCCTGGAACTCGCCGACGATGCGCGGACGAATGCCGACACCCTCGATCCAACGGTCGATGCGGGCGCGCAGCGCGTTTTGCCGGGTCGGCAGGAAGAGCGGCGCACCGTTCAGGCTCGTGGGGAATCCGGGAGCGTAGCGCTCGACCAGCGCGGCGTTGCCGAACAAGCCGGAAGCGAAGTCGCCGAGTTGGGTGCTGAATACCTTGATATTGCCGCCCACCGGCGCCGGGCGGTCGGTCAACACGACGTCGAGGTGGTGCAGCGCCAGTTCGGCGAGCAGGGCNTCGAAGCTGCCCTCGCTGCAGATCAGGCGCACGTCTTCTGGCATCGCCAGAACCGATGCCAGCAAGCGGTAGGCCAGCAGCTTCGGGATGCCGTCCGAAATGCCGGTGCGCAGGCGTAGCGCGCTGCCGGTGTCGGCGCTGCCGACAGCCTCTTCCAGCGCTTCGCCAAGCTGAAATATCTGATCGGCATAGCCGAGCGCGATCCGGCCCGCATCGCTCAATGCGAGTCCTCTGCCCTGGCTGACGAACAACGCCTTGCCGAGATTCCGCTCGAGCAATGAAAGCTGGCCGCTGATGGTCTGCACTGCGACGCCCAGCCGTTCGGCGGCGCGCGTCATGCTGCCTTCGTGCGCGACGACCCAGAAGTAGTGCAGGTGTTTGTAATTGAGGTTCGCCATATATGATCAGAAAAATTCGAAGTTATATTCAGCTGTTGTGCGATTTTACAGGATGATGCGTTGCACTATCATCGGCCCGTTTCCTATGTCCATGGAGTCCATGATGAAACGTATTGTGCTCTTTCTTGCCACCAACATCGCCGTAATGCTGGTGCTCGGTCTGGTCGTCAATCTGCTCGGCGTCGATCGCTTTCTGACCGAAAACGGCCTCAATCTTGGCATGTTGCTCGTCTTCTCGGGCGTGATCGGTTTCGGTGGTGCCTTCATTTCGCTGGCGATGTCGAAGTTCATGGCCAAGCGCAGCGTCGGCGCCCATGTCATCGAATCGCCGAGCAATTCGACCGAAGTCTGGCTGGTCGATACCGTCGCCCGTCTCGCCAAAGAGGCCAATCTGGCGATGCCGGAAGTCGCCATCTACGAGGGCGAACCCAATGCGTTCGCCACCGGCGCGACANAAAACAGCTCGCTGGTCGCGGTGTCGACCGGCCTGTTGCAGGGCATGACGCGCGAGGAAGTCGAGGCCGTGCTGGCGCACGAGGTCGCGCACATCGCCAATGGCGACATGGTGACGCTGACGCTGATCCAGGGCGTGGTCAACACTTTCGTCATCTTTCTCTCGCGCATTGTCGGCTACGCGGTCGATTCTTTCCTGCGTCGCGGTTCCGACAGCAGCGGCNCCGGGATCGGCTATATGGTGGCCAGCCTGGTCAGCCAGGTGGTTTTCGGCGTGCTGGCCAGCATCATCGTCGCCTGGTTCTCGCGCCAGCGCGAATTCCGGGCCGATGCCGGCGCCGCGCAACTGATGCACTCGCCGGTGCCGATGCAGAACGCGTTGCGTCGCCTGGGCAGCTTGCACACCGAACCGCTGCCGCAGAGCATGGCCGCTTCCGGCATTGCCGGTGGCGCAGGCCTGATGGCGCTGTTCGCGACGCACCCGCCGCTGGAAGAGCGAATTGCTGCACTGAACCATTCCTGACCGCAGGCTGACACGGATGGTATGGGGCTTGCTAGAATGCTGCCTATGATGCATTGCACAAAACTTGTCACCCTGATCGGTGGGCTGAGCGNNTCACTGGCTTTCGCGCAAACCGCCTACGACCTGCCACGACTGGAATCGCTGGCGCTGGAATCCAGTCGGGCCGTGCTGGCGGCGCGCGATCAGGTGAAGGCGGCGCGTTACGCTGTCGATAGCGCTGGCGCCTTTCCCAATCCGGAACTGGAATACCTGGGCGGTTCGACACGCGCCAGAACGCCGGCCGGCAATGCCGGCGATGCGCGCACCGTGACGCTGACCCAGCCGCTTGACATGCCCTGGCGGCGGTCGGCACGTATCGGTGCCGCCGAAGCCGGGCTGGAAGCGACAACTGCCAGCGTACGGAGTTTCGAGGCCGATCTGCTGGCGCGCCTGCGGNGGCGTTATTTCGAGCTGCTGCGCCGCGAGGCGGAATTGCGTAACGCCCGTGAAGACATGGTGGCAATGGAGAGTGTGCGCTCACGTATTGCGTTGCGTGTCGAGACTGGAGATGCGGCGCGATTCGAGCTGATCAAGGCCGATGCCGAGGCACTGAATGCGCAAAAGGTTGCTCAAGCGGCCGGTTACCGTGTCGAGCAGGCGCGTTCGCAGCTACGGCAGGCGGTCGGTGGTGCATTGCCGGCGGAATTCGCGATCAACGGCCGACTCGGCGACGTGCCCTCCTTGCCGCCACTGGATGGCTTGCGCAAGCAATTGGCGGAAATCAGCCCCGAATTGGCGCGCACGCGCCGAAACGGTGCGCGCCGAANNCGCCAGCTGGAGCTTGAGCGTGCTCAGCGCTGGCCGAACCTGGCGCTCAAGGCCGCGATGAACGAAGACCCGGACATCCGTGCGTCGCAGATCGGGGTGGTCATGACCATTCCGCTCTGGGATCGCCGTAGCGGCCCGGTCGGCGAGGCGGCCGCGCAGCTGTCGCGGGCGCGCAACGAGCTCGCGGCGCAGGAATTCTCGCTGGCGCAGGCGCTCGAAGTCGCCTTCCAGCAGTACGAAATCGCGCAGACGCAGGTGACGGCGCTCGAATCGGGCATCGTCCGGCAGGCGGAAGCGGCGTTGAGAGTGGCCGAGGCGGCCTATCGCCATGGCGAACGCGGGTTTCTCGAAGTGCTCGACGCCCAGCGCGTCTTTCGTGCGGCCCGAGCCGAACTGATCTCGGCGCGCTACGAACTGGCGACCGCCTGGGTGGAAATTGAAAGGCTGCGGGCGATTCCCGGAGGAAAGACAGAATGAAAACGCCCTCTTTTGCTGTTGACCGCAGCACTCCTGCTGGGGTGCAACAAGGACGACNAAAAGGCCGATACGACGCATGTCAGCGATCCGGCGCTGGTCGCGCCGGGGCCCGAGCTGCTGGCCCAGCTCCAGTTGGCGGATGTCAGCATTCGTCCTGTGGCGGAAACCCTGCGCGTAGCCGGGCGCATCGATTTCGACGAACAACGTCTGGCGCGCATCGGCGCCACCGTTACCGGGCGGGTGACGCAGATCGACGCGTTGCTCGGCCAGGAGGTGAAGAAGGGTGAAGTGTTGGCCCGCCTCAACAGCAGCGAGCTCTCAAGCCAGCAACTGGCCTATCTCAAGGCGCGCTCGCAGCTCGAGCTCAACCGGCGCAATGCCGAGCGTGCCAAGGCGTTGTACGAGGCGGACGTCATCGCCGCCGCCGAGGTTCAGCGCCGCGCCAGCGAATACCAGATCTCGGTTGCCGAGACCCGGGCAGCGGCCGATCAGTTGCATATTCTGGGCGTCAGTGCGGCGGCTGTCGAGCGTCTGGGCAAGGATGGTGCGGTCGATTCGGTGACGCCGGTGGTGGCGACGCTGGCCGGCGTGGTGGTCGAACGCAAGCTGGCGCAAGGGCAGGTCGTCCAGCCGGCGGATACGCTGTTCGTCGTCGCCGACCTGTCGCGGCTGTGGGCGGTGGCGCAGGTGCCCGAGCAGCAGGTCAGCCAGGTCAAGGCAGGACAAACGGTCAACATCGAGGTGCCGGCGTTGGGCAACGAAAAGCTGGTCGGCAAACTGATTTTCGTCGGCCAGACGATCAACNCGGAAACACGCACGGTGCTGGTGCGTACCGAGCTGGATAACCGTGATGGCCGCCTGAAGCCGGCGATGCTGGCTTCGATGCTGATCGAAGCCAGGCCGGTCGAGCGCATGGTTGTGCCGTCCAGCGCGGTGGTACGCGAGAGCGATGAGGATCATGTGTTCGTGGCGGAGGGCGATNGGCGTTTTCGCTTGCTGAAAGTCAAGCTCGGCCCCGAAATGACCGGAATGCGCGTCGTACTGTCGGGTCTCAAGGAAACGAAAAGCTGGTGGTCGGCGGCGCCTTTCACCTGAACAACGAACGTAACCGCAAGGCAATGGAGGGCGTGATCGAATCCCTCGTTCGTGAGGCGCTCAAGCNAGCGTCTGGTCGTTGCGGTCATTGCGGCCGTCCTCTTCTTCTTCGGGTTGGATGCGGCGCGTAAGTTGTCGGTAGATGCCTTTCCGGACGTTACCAATGTCCAGGTGCAGATCGCCACCGAAGCGCCGGGCCGTTCGCCGGAGGAGGTCGAGCGCTTCGCCACCGTGCCGCTGGAAGTGGCGATGACAGGCCTGCCGGGGCTGGAGGAAATGCGCTCGCTGAACAAGCCGGGGCTGTCGCTGATCACCCTGGTCTTCAATGACAAGACCAACGTCTATTTCGCCCGTCAGCTGGTCATGGAGCGGCTGCTTGAGGTCGGTTCGCGGCTGCCGCAGGGCATCACACCGGTGCTCGGGCCGGTGTCGACCGGCCTTGGCGAGGTGTATCAATACACCTTGGAACGCCCGGATGACGGGAACCGGACGCTGACCGAAGATGAGCTGATGCAGCGCCGGATTGCTCAGGACTGGGTGGTGCGGCCGCTCTTGCGGTCGATTCCCGGTGTGGCCGAAATCAACTCGCAGGGCGGTTTCGCCAAGCAGTACCAGGTGCTGGTCAACCCCGACAAGCTCCGCCATTTCGGGCTGTCGATCGCCGATGTCTATCAGGCGGTCGGGCGTAACAACGCCAATGCCGGCGGCGGCGTGCTGCCGCAGTACGCCGAGCAATACCTGATCCGCGGCGTCGGCTTGATCAAGGATCTCGATGACATGCGCGCCATCGTGCTGCGCGAGAAGGACGGCGTGCCGGTGCGCGTCGGCGATGTGGCCGAGGTGAAGATCGGCCATGACGTGCGGCAGGGCGCCGTGGTCAAGAACGGCGTGACGGAAGCGGTCGGCGGTGTCGTCATGATGATTGCCGGTGGCAATGCGAAGGAGGTGGTCGGGCGCATCAAGGCGCGGGTGGACGAAATCAACGGCAAGGGCATGCTGCCGGATGGTCTGAAGATCGTGCCGTACTACGACCGCTCGGAATTGGTCGATGCCGCGTTGTGGACCGTGACCAAGGTGCTGCTGGAAGGCGTCGTTCTGGTCGTCATCGTGCTTTTCCTGTTTCTTGGCGATGTGCGTTCGTCCTTGATCGTCGTCGCGACGCTGGTACTGACGCCCTTGCTGACCTTCATGGCGATGAACAAGTTCGGCATCTCGGCCAACCTGATGTCGCTCGGTGGGCTGGCCATCGCCATCGGCCTGATGGTCGACGGCTCGGTGGTCGTCGTCGAGAATGCCTTCCTGCAACTCGGGCGCCAGGCCAACAAGGGCGAAAGCGCCTTGCGCGTGATCCTGCATGCGGTGGTCGAAGTGGCGACGCCGGTGATCTTCGGCGTCGGCATCATCATCCTCGTCTTCCTGCCGCTGATGACCCTGCAAGGCATGGAAGGCAAGATGTTCGCGCCGCTCGCCTACACCATCGCCATTGCGCTGGGCATTTCGCTGATCCTGTCAATGACGCTGACGCCGGTGATGTCGACCTACCTGCTGAAACCTCCTGCGCATGATGGCGACCACGATACGAAGATCATTCGGGTGATGAAGCAACGCTACCTCAAGATGTTGCACTGGGCGCTGGCGAACGAGAAGAAGACGGTGGCGGCGGCGGTCGGTGCCTTCGTTCTGAGCANNTCGGCATGTTGCCCTTTCGGCACTGCCTTCATTCCCGAAATGAAGGAAGGTTCGGTGGTGCCCGGCATCAACCGGGTGCCGAACATCTCGCTCGACGAGTCGATCAAGATGGAAATGGATGCGATGCGCATGGTGATGGAGGTGCCGNGGGTGAAGTCGGCGGTTTCCGGTGTCGGCCGCGGCGAGTCGCCGGCCGACCCGCAGGGGCCGAACGAGTCGACGCCGATCGTCAGCCTCAAACCGCGTAGCGAATGGCCANGTGGCTGGACGCAGGAAGACATCCAGGACGCCATGCGCGAAAAGCTGAAAGCGTTGCCGGGCGTGCAGATCGTCATGGCGCAGCCGATTTCCGACCGCGTCGACGAAATGGTCACCGGCGTGCGTTCCGACATCGCGGTCAAGGTGTTCGGCGACGACCTCGATCAACTGCGCAGGATTGCCGGCCAGATCGGCAAGGTCGCCCAGGCGCTGCAAGGTGCTCAGGACTTGCGCATCGAGCGGATCAGCGGGCAGCAGTATCTTTCGATCGAGATCGACCGCCAGGCCATCGCCCGGCTCGGGCTGAACGTTTCCGATGTGAATGACGTCCTGNAAACCGCCATCGGCGGCAAGGTCGCGACGGAAATCTTCGAGGGCGAGCGACGCTTTNCCGGGGCTGTCCGGCTGCCGGAAAGTTTCCGGAACAATGTGGAAGCCATTTCGAGCGTCATGATCACTTCGCCGAACGGTGCGCAGGTGCGTCTGGCCGATGTCGCGAACATCCGCGTGATGGACGGGCCGGCGCAGATATCGAGAGAGCTCGGCAAGCGCCGCATCGTCGTCGGCGTGAACGTCAAGGACCGCGACCTCGGCAGTTTCGTCGCCGAACTGCAGCAGAAGGTCGAACAGCAGATCAAGCTGCCGGAGGGCTATTACCTGGAGTGGGGTGGCCAGTTCCAGAACATGGAGCGGGCGCTCGGCCACCTGACGGTCATCATCCCGATCACCATCGCGGCGATCTTCTTCCTGCTGTTCCTGCTGTTCAATTCGCTGCGCTTTGCGACGCTGATCATCACCGTGCTGCCGTTCGCCTCAATCGGCGGCATCATCGGCCTGTTCGTGACGCGCGAATACCTGTCGGTGCCGGCTTCGGTCGGATTCATCGCGCTGTGGGGCATCGCGGTGCTCAACGGTGTCGTGCTGGTGTCTTACATACGGCNNTTGCGCGAGGACGGACGCAGCGTGCGCGAGGCGGTGGTCGAAGGCGCGACGCTGCGCTTCCGGCCGGTGATGATGACGGCGACGGTCGCCATGCTCGGCCTGATTCCCTTCCTGTTCTCGAGCGGGCCGGGTTCCGAGGTGCAGCGGCCGCTGGCCATTGTCGTCATCGGTGGTCTCATCACCTGTACCCTGCTGACGTTGCTGGTCCTGCCCACCATCTATCGCTGGTTTGACGAGGAGGAAGTCGAGNGCATGAAGGAAATCAAGGCGATTATTCGTCCCAACAAGCTGTCGGCCCTGCGCGATGCACTGGTCGCGTTGCCCGGTTTTCCGGGCATGACGGTCAGCAAGGTCGAAGGTTGCAGCGCACCTTCGCGCCATGTCACGCGCCAGCGGATCAAGGATGAACTGACAGACTACTCACCCAAGATGCGGGTCGAGATCATCGCGCCCGACGAGGTGGCGGAGTCGATCTACCAGCGCATTACCGAAGTGGCGCAAACCGGCCATTACGGTGACGGACTGGTCTGGATCACCGAGGTCGAAAAGGTCGCGTTCGTCTTCAAGACCATGCCCGGTCCCGGCTGAGGGGTATTTCAGCGACCGGATTTGCCCGCCCGTGGCGGATTTCACGGTTCGATTCGGCGGGACGGCATAACATCGCCGACATTGCATTGATGCCATGTTTCAGCGACTTGCCAGTCCCAACCGATGGAATCGTCACCTACCTCCGGTATACGCCCTTTCCTGGCCACGCCCGCGCAACTTCAGGATGGCGTCGCCTGCCTGTCGCGTGGCGGATATTTCCGCGAGGCATCGCTGGAGATGGCGCTGAGCATCCTGACCGAGTCGGCGGCGCGCATGTCGGGCGTCGAGCGGGTCAGCATCTGGGCGTTGACGGACGATCAAAGCGAATTGTGCTGCCTGCGACTGTTCGAGCTTTCGGCGCAACGGCATGCGGGCGGCGAATGCATCACGGCGAGCCATTACCCCGCTTATTTCCACGCGCTCCGCAGTGAAGCGTGCATCGTCGCCGACGATGCCGCCAGGCATCCGGCAACGGCTGAATTCGTCGGCAACTATCTCGCACGCCATCGCATTTCCGCGGTACTCGATACGCCGATCCACATCCGCGGCGAGTTTCAGGGGTTCTGTCGCTGGAGCAGGTCGCTACCCGCGAGCCGTGGAATCCGGCGCATCGCCTGTTCGCCCACGCGGTTGCCAATCTGGTGACGCTGGCTCTTGTCGAATTCGAGGCCGAGCAGGCTCGAAACCAGGCTGAATCGGCGGTGCAGCACCTGCGGACGCTGGTCGGCGGCGCCGGGAACCGCCGTTGACGACGATGGCCTAAGCGCCCGCCAGTCGGAACATCCATCGGCGGGGCGAAATTTGACCGTTTTCGGGCGTCGACCGCAACAGGCCCGCCCGCGCTGCCGGTCAGCCGGCCGCGAGCTTCGCGAAGGCCGAAACGACTTCCGGCGGCGCCTGAACCAGTTCGATCAGCACGCCTTCGCCGCCGATCGGCGATTCCTCGTTCCCNTTCGGGTGCAGGAAGGTGATGTCGAAACCGGCAGCGCCCTTGCGGATGCCGCCTGGCGCGAAGCGCACGCCGTTGGCGCTCAGCCATTCGACGGCTTTGGGCAGGTCGTCGATCCACAGCCCGACGTGGTTGAGCGGGGTCGCGTACGGCCGGCTTCTTTCCGGATCGAGCGGCTGCATCAAATCGACCTCGACCTTGAACGGGCCGCTGCCCATGGCGCAGATGTCCTCGTCGACGTTTTCGCGCTCGGAAACGAAGGTGCTGGTGACTTCAAGCCCGAACATGTCGACCCACAATGTACGGAGCTTTTCCTTGGACGGGCCGCCGATGGCGATTTGCTGGATGCCGAGAACCTTGAACGGACGTGTCATGAGTCGATTCCTGTCGAGTGGTGGATAACGTAATCCATAATTATAGAGATTTCCGGCGGTATGCCATCACCAGCATGACGATACCGATCAAGATCATCGGCAGCGACAGCCATTGCCCCATGCTGATCGTATACGACTGGCCGAAAATGCCGTGATCCGGTTCGCGAAAGAATTCAGTGATGAAACGGAAGGCGCCGTAGCCGATCAGGAAAACGCCGGACACCGCGGCGCGCGGTCGTGGTCGACTGCTGAAAAGCCACAAGATCGCAAACAGCGCGACACCCTCCAATCCTACGTGGTAGAGCTGCGACGGGTGGCGCGGCTGCATGTCGCCGGACTGTGGAAACATCATCGCCCAGGGCACGGAAGGGTCGGCGACGCGGCCCCACAGTTCGCCGTTGATGAAGTTGCCGACGCGTCCGGCGGCCAGCCCGAGCGGCACCAGCGGCGCGATGAAGTCGGTGACGTCGAACCAGGCGACGCTATGCTTGCGCGACCACAGCCCCATGGCGATCAGCACGCCGAGAAAACCGCCATGGAAACTCATGCCGCCTTTCCAGACGGCGAGGATCTCCAGCGGATTGGCCAGGTAGTAGCCCGGCTCGTAGAACAGCACCTGGCCCAGCCGGCCGCCAACGATCACACCGAGCATGCCGTAGAACAGCAAGTCGTCGAGTTGCTCGACCGTCATCAGCCCGGGGCGGGTGCGAATACGGTAGCGGCCGAGCAAAATAAACTGAACGAAAGCGACCAGATACATCAAACCGTACCAGCGCACCGAGAGCGGACCGATAGAAAAGGCGACGGGGTCGAACTGGGGNTGGAGGAGCATTGCAGGGTAAGAGTGGGCTAGAATTGGCCGATTATAGTTCGCGCCACGTGACAGTGCCGTGGCGTTCAGTTCGCGATGGAGAGTCATGCCGCAATACCGTTCCCATACATCCACCCACGGCCGCAACATGGCTGGCGCTCGTGCCCTGTGGCGCGCCACCGGCATGAAGGACGGCGATTTCGGTAAGCCGATCATCGCGGTGGTTAACAGTTTTACCCAGTTCGTGCCTGGCCACGTGCATCTCAAGGATCTCGGCCAGATGGTCGCTCGCGAGATCGAGGCGGCCGGCGGCATCGCCAAGGAATTCAACACCATCGCCATCGACGACGGCATCGCCATGGGCCACGGCGGCATGCTCTACTCGCTGCCCAGCCGCGACCTGATCGCCGATTCGGTCGAATACATGGTCAACGCCCATTGCGCCGACGCCATGGTCTGCATTTCCAACTGCGACAAGATCACCCCGGGCATGCTGATGGCCGCCATGCGCCTCAACATACCCGCCGTCTTCGTCTCCGGCGGCCCGATGGAGGCCGGGAAGGTCAAGCTGAAGGATCAGGTCATCCACCTCGACCTCGTTGATGCCATGGTCAAGGCTGCCGACAGCTCGGTTTCCGAAGCTGACCTTGCCGAGATCGAGCGTTCGGCCTGTCCGACCTGCGGTTCGTGTTCCGGCATGTTCACCGCCAATTCGATGAATTGCCTGACCGAGGCGCTCGGCCTCTCGTTGCCCGGCAACGGCACCGTCGTCGCGACCCATGCCGACCGCAAGGAGTTGTTCCTGCGCGCCGGCCGCCTGGCCGTCGACCTGTGCCGCCGCTACTACGAACAGGACGACGCCTCGATCCTGCCGCGCTCCATCGCCACCTTCGAGGCGTTCGAGAACGCCATGACCCTCGATGTCGCGATGGGCGGCTCGACCAATACCGTGCTGCACATCCTGGCCGCCGCTCAGGAGGCAGGCGTCGATTTCAAGATGGCCGACATCGACCGCATTTCGCGTCAGGTGCCTTGCCTGTGCAAGGTGGCGCCGATGACCGACAAGTTCCACATCGAGGACGTTCACCGTGCCGGCGGCATCATGGGCATTCTCGGCGAACTCGACCGTGCCGGCCTGTTGCATCGCCAGGTGTCGACCAGCNACGCCAGAACTCTCGGCGATGCTATCGACCAGTGGGATGTCGTGCGCACGCAGGATGCGACGGTGCACGAATTCTTCAAGGCGGCGCCGGGTGGTGTACCGACCCAGGTCGCCTTTTCCCAGAGCCGGCGCTACAGCGACCTCGATCTCGATCGCAGCAAGGGCTGTATCCGTAACCGGGGCGATGCTTATTCCCAGGAAGGTGGGCTGGCGGTACTGCATGGCAACATCGCACTCGACGGTTGTATTGTCAAAACCGCCGGTGTCGATGAATCGATCTGGAAATTCACCGGTCGCGCCCGTGTCTTCGAAAGCCAGGATGCTGCGGTCGACGGCATTTTAGGAGGCAAAATCGTCGCCGCGNACGTCGTCGTCATCCGCTACGAAGGCNCCAAAGGCGGCCCCGGCATGCAGGAGATGCTCTATCCGACCTCGTACCTGAAATCGATGGGGCTCGGCAAGGAATGCGCGCTCCTCACCGACGGTCGCTTCTCAGGCGGCACCTCGGGCCTGTCGATCGGCCACGCCTCGCCGGAAGCCGCCGACGGCGGCGCGATCGGTCTGGTGGAAGAGGGTGACACCATCGAAATCGACATTCCCAACCGCCGCATCCACCTGGCTGTGTCGGAAGACGAGCTGGCGCGCCGCCGCGCCGCGATGACGGCGCGCGGCGACAAGGCATGGCAACCGGCGCAGCGTGAACGCTTCGTCTCCGCCGCCCTGCAAGCCTATGCCCTGATGGCGACTTCGGCCGACAAGGGCGCGGTTCGCGACGTCAGCCAGATTCAGCGTCGCAAGTGAGCCTGGCAGTCTGGTTCGGGTTCCTGCTGGCGGCGATCGTGATCGCCGTCACGCCCGGGNCCGGGGCGGTGATCAGCATGAGCACCGGCATGCGCCAAGGCTATCGGGCGGCGCTGGTGACCATCCTCGGCCTGCAAACAGCGCTGCTGGCGCACGTTGCCATCGTGGCGGTCGGCNTTGGGGCGTTGCTGGCGGCGTCGGAAACGGCATTCAGCCTGCTCAAGCTGATGGGTGCCGGCTACCTGGTGTGGCTGGGCATACAGAAATGGCGGGCACCGCCGCTACCGATTGATGATGAGCACTCGGAAACGCCGCGCAAAGGGTTGTTCATGCAGGGCTTGCTGGNNAATCCCAAGGCCATCGTTTTCATCTGTGCGCTGGTGCCGCAGTTCATCGATCCAACGGGGGCGCAGTTTCCTCAATACCTGATCATCGCCGCGACTTTGTGTGTCACCGACTTGGTCGTGATGTCTATCTATGCGTTGGCCGCTGCCCGCCTTGGCAGTTGGTTCCATCAACCGGAATGTGTCCGCCTGCAGAACCGGATTTTCGGTGGGCTGTTCTTCTCGGCAGGCGCCTTGCTTGGTCTTTCTGCGCGAAATTGAGTGATTGATTGTCGGCGCGCAGGGTTTTCATGCGTTATTTGCTTGCGATGCTGGCAAGGTGATCCGGGCGGTTTGCCAGCGAGCAAAAAGGTCTTATCATCATTTATGATTTATAACCACTAACCCAATGAACGGAGCGAAAGAATGAAAGCTGTTTATGTTGCGATGATGGCTGCGGCAGGTGTTTTGATCGGCGGCCACGCCCAGGCGCAGGATGCCGCAGCCTTGGCCAAGGCCAAGAACTGTATGGCTTGTCACGCTATCGACAAGAAGCTCGTCGGCCCGGCCTACAAGGATGTCGCAGCCAAGTACAAGGGCGACAAGGCTGCGGTTGCTACTTTGGCTGCGAAGATCAAGGCCGGCGGCAAGGGTAACTGGGGTGAAGTGCCGATGCCTCCGAACAACGTGACCGAAGCCGAGGCCAAGGAGTTGGCTACCTGGGTTCTCGCCCAGAAGTAAGCTTCATCCTCGCACGACAAGCCGGCCAGAGCCGGCTTTTTGTTCCTGGCAGTTGACACCTCTGTGGACCCGGGATAATCCTGCGTTCTTCTGGAGGGTACCCAAGCGGTCAACGGGAACAGACTGTAAATCTGTCGGCTCTGCCTTCGAAGGTTCGAATCCTTCCCCTCCACCAGATTGAATGCTGTAACAGTTTGTGCTGTGGGGCAAGGGTTAAGCGGTGTAGCTCAATGGTAGAGCTGAAGCCTTCCAAGCTTAAGACGAGGGTTCGATTCCCTTCACCCGCTCCAGTGCGGCGCGGCTAGAGTTTAAAGGTAGGCCCATGTGGCTCAGTGGTAGAGCACTCCTTGGTAAGGAGAGGTCGGCAGTTCGATCCTGCCCATGGGCACCACCGATTTAGCTTTGATTCTGGATTTTTGCTTATTTGATGATTGGGGAACTGGAATGGCTAAGGAAAAATTTGCGCGGACCAAGCCGCATAGANACGTTGGGACGATTGGACACGTTGACCACGGCAAGACCACGCTGACCGCAGCGATCACCACGGTGCTGTCGGCCAAGTTTGGCGGCTCGGCCAAGAAGTACGACGAAATCGACGCGGCGCCGGAAGAAAAGGCGCGCGGCATCACCATCAACACCGCCCACGTCGAATACGAAACTGCCAACCGCCACTACGCCCACGTCGACTGCCCGGGCCACGCCGACTACGTCAAGAACATGATCACCGGTGCTGCCCAGATGGACGGCGCCATCCTCGTCTGTTCCGCCGCCGACGGCCCGATGCCCCAGACCCGCGAACACATCCTGCTCGCCCGTCAGGTCGGCGTGCCGTACGTGCTGGTCNACATGAACAAGTGCGACATGGTTGACGACGCCGAGCTGCTCGAGCTCGTCGAAATGGAACTGCGCGAACTGCTCTCCAAATATGACTTCCCAGGTGACGACACCCCGATCATCCATGGTTCCGCGCTGAAAGCCCTCGAAGGCGACCAGTCCGAAATCGGTGAGCCCTCCATCTTCCGTCTGGCCGACGCCCTGGATTCCTACATCCCGACCCCGGAACGCGCCATCGACCAGCCCTTCCTGATGCCGGTCGAAGACGTCTTCTCCATCTCCGGTCGTGGCACCGTCGTGACCGGCCGTGTTGAGCGCGGCATCGTCAAGGTCGGCGAAGAAATCGAAATCGTTGGCATTCGCCCGACCNCAAAGACCACCTGCACCGGTGTCGAAATGTTCCGCAAGCTGCTCGACCAGGGTCAGGCGGGTGACAACATCGGCGCTCTGCTGCGCGGCACCAAGCGTGAAGATGTCGAGCGCGGCCAGGTGCTGTGCAAGCCGGGTTCGGTCAAGCCGCACACCCACTTCACCTCCGAAGTTCACATCCTGTCCAAGGACGAAGGCGGCCGTCATACGCCGTTCTTCAACGGCTACCGTCCGCAGTTCTACTTCCGCACCACCGACGTGACGGGCTCCATCGATCTGCCGGAAGGCACCGAGATGGTCATGCCGGGCGACAACATCGCCATGACGATCAAGCTGATCGCCCCGATCGCCATGGAAGAAGGCCTGCGCTTCGCCATCCGTGAAGGCGGTCGTACCGTCGGCGGCGTCGTCGCTAAAATTATCGAGTAATCGGTAAATCATGTAATTAGGCGCTCGGGCAACCGAAGCGCTTTGGTTTTCTGCAGCAGGGGTGTAGCTCAATTGGTAGAGCAACGGTTTCCAAAACCGTAGGTCGGGGTTCGATTCCCTCCGCCCCTGCCACCCTCTTTAAAGATCGCGAACGTCATGGCTGACAAGATCAAGTTTGCGCTGGCGCTGGTAATTCTGGCGGCCGGCGTGGCTGGTTTCTACCTGCTCGNNGAGCAGGCGATGATTTTGCGCGTCCTGGCGGTACTTGCCGGCGTGGGGCTCGCTGCTGCCGTTGCCTGGAAAACCGAGCCGGGCCAGNCGCTTTTTACCTTCGCCAACGAAGCGGTGGTTGAAGCGAAAAAGGTCGTTTGGCCGACGCGCAAGGAGACCATGCAAACCACAGGTGCGGTCTTTGCCTTTGTCGTTGTGATGGCGATTTTCCTCTATTTGACTGACAAGAGCCTCGAGTGGGTTCTTTATGATCTCGTGCTGNGGTTGGAGGAAGTCATGAGCAAGCGCTGGTATGTGGTTCATGCCTACTCCGGGTTCGAGAAGAGCGTGATGCGCGCCATACAGGAGCGCATTGACCGCTTGGGCATGCAGGAAAAATTCGGTCGTATCCTGGTGCCGGTCGAAGAGGTTGTCGAGATGAAGNGGGGCAGAAGGCCATCTNCCGAGCGCAAGTTCTTCCCTGGCTATGTGCTGTGCGAAATGGAGATGGACGACGACTCGTGGCACTTGGTCAAGAATACGCCCAAGGTCACTGGTTTCGTAGGCGGTACTGCCACCAAGCCAACGCCGATTTCCCAGAAGGAAGTCGACAAGATCATGCAGCAGATGCAGGAGGGTCNNGAGAAGCCCCGTCCGAAGGTGTTGTTCGAGGTTGGCGAAGTGGTGCGCGTCAAGGAGGGTCCATTCACGGACTTTCATGGCTCCGTCGAGGATGTCAATTACGAAAAGAATCGTTTGCGCGTTTCGGTAACGATTTTCGGGCGTGCGACGCCAGTGGAGTTGGAATTTGCCCAAGTCGAGAAGGCTTGAGCATCAGGTGTTGTTTCAGGGGTTTGCCGACTACCCCAAAATAGTCAGGCAAGAGGAGCGCAAGTAGGCATGAAGCCAAAAGCGCGCTACCACTCATCAATAAAGGAGTAGTTATGGCCAAGAAGATTGTTGGCTACATCAAGCTGCNAAGTGCCGGCCGGAAAGGCGAATCCTTCGCCGCCGATCGGTCCCGCGCTGGGTCAGCGCGGTTTGAACATCATGGAATTCTGCAAGGCGTTCAATGCCCAGACGCAGGGCGTCGAGCCAGGTCTGCCGATTCCGGTGGTGATTACCGCTTTTGCGGACAAGTCCTTCACTTTTGTGATGAAGACGCCGCCCGCGACCATCCTGATCAAGAAGGCTGCCGGTATCAAGTCTGGTTCGGCCAAGCCGCATACCGACAAGGTCGGCAAGATCACTCGCGCTCAAGCCGAAGAAATTGCCAAGACCAAAATGCCTGACCTGACTGCTGCCGACATGGAAGCAGCGGTTCGCACCATCGCTGGCTCCGCCCGTTCGATGGGTATCACGGTGGAGGGTTTGTAATCATGGCCAAGCTCACGAAAAACAAAGGCCCTTGCCAGCAAGGTCGTTCCCAGAAGCTTTATCCGGTTCAGGAAGCCTTGGCACTGGCCAAGGAAACCGCGATCGCCAAGTTTGACGAGTCGATCGACGTTGCGGTCAACCTCGGCGTTGATGCACGCAAATCGGATCAGGTCGTCCGCGGCTCGGTTGTTTTGCCGGCAGGTACTGGCAAGACTGTTCGTGTCGCTGTATTTGCACAAGGTGAAAAGGCTGAAGCTGCTAAAGCGGCTGGCGCCGAAGTCGTCGGTTTTGACGATCTGGCTGCCGAAGTCAAGGCGGGCAATCTGAACTTTGACATCGTGATCGCGACGCCGGATGCCATGAAGGTTGTCGGCCAGCTTGGCCAGATCCTCGGGCCGCGCGGATTGATGCCGAACCCAAAGGTTGGCACCGTCACGATGGACGTAACGACCGCAGTGAAGAACGCCAAGGCTGGTCAAGTTCAATACCGGACCGACAAGGCCGGGATCATCCATGCCACCATCGGTCGTGCTTCGTTCCNNACGGTCGAGAGCCTGGAAAGCAACCTGAAGGCGCTGATTGACGCTCTGCAAAAGGCAAAGCCGGCATCCTCGAAGGGGCAATACGTGCGCAAGGTAGCCGTGGCGGCCACCATGGGTCCCGGTGTTCGCGTGGATCAAGCTTCGCTGGTTGGTTGATAAGTACTTTGGCTGTCGGAGGTCGTCATGCGTCGACTTCCGGCAGATCGTCAAAGACCGCAGGCGCCCCTTTGACGGGGCTTAATCGCGAAAGCACCCTGCGCAGACGGTGTCCCAGAACAAGATTTTCTGTTGCTCGACATTGAGTGGCATAGCTTCTGGTTCAGGTCGCCGTGGGTGCGGCGGGAATTTCTCCCGTCGTGTTATGACTTGAAAGGAGGACGGACCTGTGGGTCTCAATCTGAACGACAAAAAAGCGGTTGTAGCTGAGGTGTCGGCACAAGTGGCCAACGCACAGACCATCGTGATTGCCGAGTATCGTGGCATTGAGGTTACCGACCTCACCGTGCTGCGCNAAAAAGCGCGCGAGTCTGGTGTGTATCTGCGTGTGTTGAAGAACACCTTGGTGCGCCGCGCGGTCGCGGACACTTCGTTCGCTGGCCTGGCTGACCACATGGTCGGACCGCTGATTTATAGCGTCTCCGCCGACCCTGTGGCTGCTGCGAAGGTGCTCAATGACTTCGCANAAACCAACGACAAGTTGGTGCTCAAGGCCGGTTCCTATGCCGGCAAGGTGCTCGACAAAGCCGGTGTGCAGGCGCTTGCCTCCGTACCGAGCCGTGAAGAGTTGCTCTCANAGCTGCTGTACGTCATGCAGGCTCCGGTTGCCGGTTTCGTCCGTGCTCTGGATGCTTTGGCCAAACAGCGCGAAGAAGTCGCCGCTTGATCCTTACCGCATACGAACTGAATTAGGAGTTTAAAGAAATGGCAATTAGCAAAGAAGACATCCTGGAAGCAGTTGGCTCCCTGACTGTTATGGAACTGAATGATCTGGTCAAGGCATTCGAAGAGAAGTTCGGCGTTTCCGCCGCAGCCGTCGCCGTTGCCGGCCCGGCCGGTGGTGCAGGTGCCGCCGCTGCCGAAGAGCAGACTGAGTTCACTGTTGTCCTGGCTGCAGCCGGCGACAAGAAGGTCGAAGTCATCAAGGTGGTGCGTGCAGTTACTGGCCTGGGCCTCAAGGAAGCCAAGGATCTGGTCGATGGCGCTCCGAAGCCGGTCAAGGAAGGTGTTTCAAGGCCGACGCGGAAGCTCTCAAGAAACAGCTGGAAGACGCGGGCGCCAAGGTCGAAGTCAAGTAATCGGCTTTTGTGTGCGGGCTGGCGGTTTTCCGCCAGCCCTTTTGTGCTTTGTACGACAGGTTTCATTGATCCAGAAAACGAACTTGAATAGCGCCAACCGGCAAACGCAAACGATGCTTTCCTCTTCCCCGACAGGAGGCGAGTCCGTTTGCGTTTGCCTGTTTCGACAGGTTCCCTGTTTGATCTTACCCTCACGGAGTTACCATGACTTACTCCTTCACCGAGAAGAAACGCATCCGCAAGAGCTTCGCCAAGCGCGCCAGCGTGCTCGACGTGCCTTATTTGCTTGCCACACAGCTACAGTCTTTCAAAGACTTTCTGCAAGATGAGGTGCCGCCGGAGAAGCGCAAGAACGAGGGTTTGCAGGCGGCATTTACCTCAATCTTCNCCATTGTTTCCCATTCCGGCAATGCGCGCCTGGAGTTCGTCAGCTACATGCTTGGCGAGCCGGCATTCGATGTCACGGAATGTCAACAACGTGGCCTGACGTTCGCGTCGTCGTTGCGCGCCCGAGTGCGCCTCGTGATCATGGACCGTGAAGCGCCGGACACCGTCAAGGAAGTCAAGGAGCAAGAAGTCTATATGGGCGAGATTCCGCTCATGACGACCAATGGATCCTTTGTCATCAACGGCACGGAGCGGGTCATCGTTTCGCAACTCCATCGCTCTCCTGGCGTTTTCTTTGAGCACGACCGGGGCAAGACGCACAGTTCGGGCAAGTTGTTGTTTTCTGCAAGGGTGATTCCTTACCGCGGTTCATGGCTCGATTTCGAGTTTGATCCCAAAGACACGCTCTTTTTCCGCGTCGACCGCCGTCGCAAGATGCCTGTCACCACGCTGCTTCGGGCGATTGGCATGTCGTCGGAAGAAATTCTTGCCGGCTTCTTCGAGTTCGATAAATTCGCTCTGACGAAGGATGCCGTCGAGTTCGCGCTGGTGCCGGAGCGCCTGCGGGGCGAAGTCGCCCGCTTCGATTTCGTGGCGCCCGATGGCAAGGTCATCGTGGCCAGGNACAAGCGGATCACCGCGAAGCATATTCGCGATATCGCCGCCGCCGGCTTGAAACAGATCGTGGTTCCCGAGGATTTCATCNCTGGGCGGGTCGTTGCGACAAATATTGTCGACAAGGAAACTGGCGAAGTTGTGGCCAACGCCAACGACGAAATTACCGAAACCTTGCTCGCCAAATTGCGCGAAGCCGGTATTTCGAGCCTTGAGACCTTAGATACCAACGAACTGGATCGCGGCGCCTTCATCTCGAATACCCTTCGCGCCGACGAAACAGCGACGCGACAGGCAGCACGGATCGCGATCTATCGCATGATGCGCNCGGGTGAGCCGCCGACCGAAGAGGCAGTTGAAATTCTGTTCAACGGCCTGTTCTATTCGGATGAGCGCTACGATCTGTCGGGCGTTGGTCGGATGAAGTTCAACCGTCGCCTGGCGCGGGTTGACGTGACCGAGTACAAGGTTTTGATCAAGGGGTTGGCCTCCCGTGCTGAGGCCGCTTTGAAAAATCTGGCCGAGGGTTCAGGATTTCCGCTTCCTGTGATTCAGGATCTGGTGAGCCTGTTGCCGTACGGCGCCCGTTCGTTGGCCGAGAATCTGACCAAGGCCGAAGCGGAAGATCTGGCTGCCAAAATCAAGCCGCTCGGTGCCAATGTCGAAGTGCGCGAGCAACTGACGCTGTCTCCGCGTGACATCGTCGATGTCATCAAGATCCTCGTCGAGCTGCGCAATGGTCGCGGTGAAATCGATGATATCGACCACCTCGGCAACCGTCGCGTCCGATCGGTCGGCGAACTGGCGGAGAACCAGTTCCGTGCCGGCTTGGTGCGCGTTGAGCGTGCCGTCAAGGAGCGCCTGAGTCAGGCCGAGTCCGACAACCTGATGCCGCATGACCTGATCAATGCCAAGCCGATCAGTGCTGCGATCAAGGAATTTTTCGGTTCGAGCCAGCTTTCGCAGTTCATGGATCAGACCAATCCGCTTTCGGAAATCACGCACAAGCGTCGTGTTTCCGCACTTGGCCCGGGTGGTCTGACACGTGAGCGCGCCGGGTTCGAGGTCCGTGACGTGCATCCGACCCATTACGGTCGCGTGTGTCCGATTGAAACGCCGGAAGGACCGAACATCGGTCTGATCAATTCGCTGGCCTTGTATGCCCGGNTGAACGACTATGGTTTTATCGAAACCGCCTACCGCAAGGTCGTCGATTCCCAGGTCACCAACGAAATCGAATACCTGTCCGCCATCGAGGAAGGCAACTACGTTGTCGCTCAGGCCAATGCCTCTCTCGACGCGGATGGTCGTTTGTCCGACGATCTGGTGACTTGCCGCGAAAAGGGCGAAACCATTCTCGCCGAGCCTTCACGCGTCCAGTACATGGACGTTGCTCCCGGCCAGATCGTTTCTGTTGCCGCTTCGCTGATCCCATTCCTGGAGCATGACGATGCGAACCGCGCGCTGATGGGCGCCAACATGCAGCGTCAGGCTGTGCCTTGCCTGCGTCCGGAGAAGGCGCTGGTTGGTACCGGCATCGAACGCACTGTTGCGGTCGACTCGGGCACGGCTGTCGTCGCTCGTCGCGGCGGCCTGGTTGACTATGTCGACGCCGGTCGCGTCGTCGTTCGCGTCAATGACGAGGAGACCGTGGCTGGTGAAGTCGGGNTCGACATCTACAATCTCGTCAAATACACCCGTTCCAACCAGAACACCAATATCAACCAGCGTCCGCTGGTTCGTGTCGGCGACAAGATTGCGCGCGGCGACGTGGTGGCCGACGGCGCCTCGACCGATAAGGGCGAACTGGCGCTTGGGCAGAACATGCTGATCGCCTTCATGCCGTGGAACGGCTACAACTTCGAAGACTCGATCCTGATTTCCGAGCGCGTGGTTGCCGAAGACCGTTACACCTCGATCCATATCGAGGAGCTGACGGTCGTCGCCCGCGACACCAAGCTCGGCCCTGAAGAAATCACGCGCGATATTGCATCGTTGGGTGAGGTTCAACTCTCCCGCCTGGATGATTCCGGTATCGTCTATATCGGTGCTGAAGTGCAGGCTGCCGACGTGCTGGTCGGCAAGGTCACCNCCAAGGGCGAAACCCAGCTGACGCCGGAAGAGAAGCTGCTGCGCGCCATCTTCGGCGAGAAGGCGTCCGACGTGAAGGATACCTCGCTGCGCGTGCCTTCCGGTATCGCCGGCACCGTCATCGACGTCCAGGTGTTTACCCGCGAAGGCATCGAGCGCGACAAGCGTGCCCAGTCCATCATCGACGAGCATTTGCGTCACTACAAGCTCGACCTCGCCGACCAGATGCGTATCGTCGAGCGCGATGCGTTCGAGCGTGTCGGTCGCCTGATCGTCGGCAAGAAGGCCAACGGGNGTCCGAAGAAGCTGGCCAAGGGTTCGGTCATTGAGCAGTCCTATCTCGATGGCATGGATCCGCACCACTGGTTCGACATTCGCGTTGCCGACGAGGACGTGGCTCAACAGCTGGAACAGGTCAAGGACGGCCTCGAACAGGCTCGCAAGGACTTCGACCTGGCTTTCGAAGCCAAGCGCAAGAA
This sequence comes from Dechloromonas sp., assembly GCA_013363835.1. Taxonomy (GTDB): domain Bacteria; phylum Pseudomonadota; class Gammaproteobacteria; order Burkholderiales; family Rhodocyclaceae; genus Azonexus. The sequence goes on along the minus strand of CP054864.1, from coordinate 2,614,186 downwards.
GCTGACACAGGGCGATGAACTGCCGCCGGGCGTGCAGAAGATGGTTAAGGTTTATGTCGCGGTCAAGCGCCGCCTGCAGCCGGGTGACAAGATGGCCGGCCGTCACGGCAACAAGGGCGTCGTGTCGCGTATCCTGCCTGTCGAGGACATGCCGTACATGGCCGACGGCAATCCGGTCGACATCGTTCTGAACCCGCTCGGCGTGCCGTCGCGGATGAACGTCGGGCAGATTCTGGAAGTTCCACCTGGCCTCGCCGCCAAGGGCCTTGGCCACAAGATCGGTGCCATGCTGCGCGCCGAAGCCAACGCCAAGGAAGTGCGCGCTTTCCTCGATCAGGTCTATAACTCCAACGGCAAGTCGGAAAACTTGGCTGAGCTGAACGATGACGAAGTGATGGAGATGGCAGGCAACCTGACCGCCGGTGTGCCGTTCGCGACACCGGTGTTCGACGGTGCCAAGGAAGAGGAAATCAAGGCCATGCTGGCGCTCGCCGGCATGCCTTCCTCCGGCCAGATGACCCTGTTCGACGGCCGTACCGGAGAAGCCTTCGAGCGCCAGGTCACGGTCGGATACATGCACTTCCTGAAGCTGCATCACTTGGTCGACGACAAGATGCACGCCCGCTCGACCGGCCCGTATTCGCTGGTGACCCAGCAGCCGCTGGGCGGCAAGGCGCAGTTCGGTGGTCAGCGCTTCGGTGAAATGGAAGTGTGGGCGCTGGAAGCCTATGGCGCTTCCTACGTGCTGCAGGAAATGCTGACCGTGAAGTCCGATGACGTGAATGGCCGTACCAAGGTCTACGAAAACATTGTCAAGGGCGAGCACAAGATCGATGCCGGCATGCCGGAATCCTTCAACGTGCTGGTCAAGGAAATTCGTTCGCTGGCGATCGACATCGATCTGGAACGTTNNACTGATTCAGGGCTTAGGAGTTAAACGATGAAAGCATTGCTCGATCTGTTCAAGCAGGTAACCGCCGAAGAAGAATTCGACGCGATTACCATTGGCCTCGCTTCGCCCGAAAAGATCCGTTCCTGGTCCTACGGCGAAGTCAAANAGCCCGAAACCATCAACTACCGTACCTTCAAGCCGGAGCGCGATGGCCTGTTCTGCGCCAAGATCTTTGGCCCGATCAAGGACTATGAGTGTCTGTGCGGCAAGTACAAGCGCCTCAAGCACCGCGGCGTCATCTGCGAGAAGTGCGGTGTCGAAGTCACGCTGGCCAAGGTTCGCCGTGACCGCATGGGTCACATCGAACTGGCTTCGCCGACAGCCCACATCTGGTTCCTGAAATCGCTGCCGTCGCGTCTCGGCATGGTGCTCGACATGACGCTGCGCGATATCGAGCGCGTCCTGTACTTTGAAGCTTATGTCGTGACAGATCCCGGGCTGGTGAGCAATCTCCAGCGCGCCCAGTTGCTGACCGAAGAGCAGTATCTGGAAATGATGGAAGAGCACGGTGACGAGTTCACCGCTTTCATGGGTGCGGAAGGCATTCGTGAACTGCTGCGCAATCTTGACCTCAACAGCGAAGTCGAATCGCTGCGCGCCGAACTCGATGTCACCAGTTCCGAAGCCAAGAACAAGAAGCTCGCCAAGCGCCTGAAGATTCTCGAAGGCTTCCAGAAGTCGGGCATCAAACCGGACTGGATGATCCTCGAAGTCCTGCCGGTGCTGCCGCCGGACCTGCGTCCGCTGGTACCGCTGGATGGTGGCCGCTTCGCGACCTCCGATCTGAACGACCTCTACCGTCGCGTCATCAACCGTAACAACCGTCTGAAGCGTCTGCTCGAGCTGAAGGCCNCGGAAATCATCGTGCGCAACGAAAAGCGCATGCTCCAGGAATCGGTCGACTCGCTGCTTGACAACGGCCGTCGCGGCAAGGCCATGACCGGCGCCAACAAGCGTCCGCTCAAGTCGCTGGCCGACATGATCAAGGGCAAGGGCGGTCGTTTCCGTCAGAACCTGCTGGGCAAGCGCGTCGACTACTCCGGCCGTTCGGTCATCGTCGTCGGTCCGCAACTCAAACTGCATCAGTGCGGCTTGCCCAAGCTGATGGCGTTGGAGTTGTTCAAGCCCTTCATTTTCCACAAGCTGGAAGTGCTCGGCTACGCCACCACCATCAAGCAAGCCAAGAAGATGGTCGAAGGTCAGGAGCCGGTGGTGTGGGACATCCTCGAAGATGTCATCCGCGAACATCCGGTCATGCTGAACCGTGCCCCGACCCTGCACCGTCTGGGTATTCAGGCGTTCGAACCAACGCTGATCGAAGGCAAGGCCATCCAGTTGCACCCGCTGGTCTGCGCGGCCTTCAATGCCGACTTCGACGGCGACCAGATGGCTGTCCACGTGCCGCTGTCGCTTGAGGCGCAAATGGAAGCGCGCACCCTGATGCTGGCCTCGAACAACGTGCTGTCGCCGGCCAACGGCCAGCCGATCATCGTGCCGTCGCAGGACATCGTGCTCGGTCTCTACTACGCGACCCGCGAGAAGATCAACGGTAAGGGCGAGGGCATGTATTTCGCCGATACCAACGAAATCGAACGGGCCATGGCGGCCGGGCAACTCGATATTCACTCCCGTATCTCGGTGCGCCTCAAGCAATACGAGCCTGCTGCGGTCGACGGTGAATTTATCGAGAAAATGGTTCGCGTCGAAACGACGNGCCGCGCGCTGCTGTCCAAGATATTGCCCAAAGGTCTGCCCTTCAAGGCGATCGATCGTGCGCTGAAGAAANAGGAAATCTCCCGGCTGATCGACGAATCCTTCCGCCGTTGCGGTCTCAAGGAAACCGTTGTCTTCGCGGACAAGTTGATGCAGAACGGCTACGCGCTGGCAACTCGCGCCGGCATTTCCTTCTGCTCCGACGACATGCGCGTGCCGACCAAGAAGTACGAAATCATCGCCGCGGCCGAAGCCGAAGTGAAGGAAATCGAGACCCAGTACCAATNNGGTCTGGTGACTCAGGGTGAGCGATACAACAAGGTCGTCGATATCTGGGGCCGTACCGGTGATCAGGTGGCCAAGGTCATGATGGATGAACTCGGCCACGAGGAAACCGTCGATCGCCACGGCAAGAAGGTCAAGCAGGACTCCTTCAATTCCATCTACATGATGGCGGACTCCGGCGCTCGCGGCTCGGCAGCCCAGATTCGCCAGCTGGCAGGCATGCGCGGCCTGATGGCAAAGCCGGATGGCTCGATTATCGAAACGCCGATCACCACCAATTTCCGCGAAGGCCTGAACGTTCTCCAGTACTTCATCTCTACCCACGGGGCCNGTAAGGGTCTGGCCGATACGGCTCTGAAGACGGCGAACTCCGGCTACCTGACGCGGCGTCTGGTCGATGTGACGCAAGATCTGGTCATTACCGAAGACGATTGCGGCACCAAGAACGGCTTTGCCGTCAAGGCACTGGTCGAAGGCGGCGAGGTCATCGAGCCGTTGCGCGAACGTATTCTCGGTCGCGTGACCGGCGAGGATCTGGTCGATCCGGAAACCCAGGAAACCGTCATTTTCGCTGGTACCATGCTCGACGAAGATCTCGTCGACCTGATCGACAAGCTGGGCATCGATGAAGTCAAGGTCCGGACGCCACTCACTTGCGAGACGCGCTACGGCCTGTGCGCCAAATGCTATGGTCGTGATCTTGGTCGCGGCAACATGGTCAATGCCGGCGAATCGGTCGGCGTCATCGCTGCCCAGTCGATCGGCGAGCCTGGAACACAGTTGACGATGCGTACCTTCCACGTCGGTGGTGCGGCTTCCCGGGCAGCTGTGGCTTCGCAGGTCGAATCCAAATCGGCCGGTACGGTACGGTTCACCGCAACCATGCGCTATGTCACCAGCGCCAAGGGCGAAAAGGTCGTTATCTCGCGCTCCGGCGAGGTGCTGATTGCCGACGACCATGGTCGTGAGCGTGAGCGCCACAAGGTGCCGTACGGTGCCATGCTGGCAGTTGATGATGGAAAGGCAGTCAAGGCCGGGGCCAAATTGGCGGTCTGGGATCCGCATACCCGTCCGATCGTGACCGAGTACGCTGGTACCGTCCGCTTCGAAAATGTCGAGGAGGGAGTGACGGTCGCCAAGCAGGTCGACGATGTGACCGGCCTGTCCACGCTGGTCGTTATCGACCACAAGCGTGGCGGCAAGGCGGCGACCAAGGGTGTCCGCCCGGTCGTCAAACTGCTGGACGAAAATGGCCAGGAAGTTCGTGTGACCGGTAGCGATCACACGGTTTCGATTGCCTTCCAGGTCGGGTCGATCATTTCGGTGCTCGACGGACAACAGGTCGGGGTGGGTGATGTGTTGGCACGTATGCCGCAAGAGTCGGCCAAGACCCGCGACATCACCGGTGGTCTGCCGCGTGTTGCCGAATTGTTCGAAGCGCGTACGCCAAAGGATGCGTCCGTACTGGCCGAATACACCGGTACCATCAGTTTCGGCAAGGACACCAAGGGCAAGCAGCGTCTGGTTATTACCGATCTCGATGGCGAGCAACACGAGTTCCTGATTTCCAAGGACAAGCATGTCCTGGTGCATGACGGTCAAGTGGTCAACAAGGGCGAGAAAATCGTCGAAGGCGAACCCGATCCGCACGATATCCTGCGTTTGCAGGGTGTCGAGGCGCTGGCACGCTATATCACCGATGAAGTTCAGGACGTCTATCGTCTGCAGGGCGTCAAGATCAACGACAAGCACATCGAAGTGATTGTTCGCCAGATGCTGCGTCGTGTGACCATTAGCGAACCGGGCGATACGCGTTTCATCAAATCGGAGCAGGTGGAGCGTGCCGAATTGCTCGCCGAGAACGATCGCATGATCGCCGAAGGCAAGTTGCCGGCAACTTTCGAGCACATGTTGCTCGGTATCACCAAGGCATCGCTGTCCACCGACTCCTTCATTTCTGCGGCCTCGTTCCAGGAAACCACGCGCGTGCTTACCGAAGCTGCCATCATGGGCAAGCGTGACGAATTGCGTGGTCTCAAGGAGAACGTCATCGTCGGTCGGCTTATTCCAGCCGGTACCGGCCTTGCCTACCACCGTGCCCGGAAGGCTCAGGCGGCGGGAGAGGATATTGTTGCTTCCCAGCCGGTTGAAGAAATGCTTGCCGAAAATGCAACACAGGGCGTGGATCAAGGCTCTTGACAGTAAAGCAAACCCCGTGTTTCGTTGACATGGGGTTGATCAACCATAAAATCTATGGTCTTTGTCGGCAGGGCTAATCATTGTCTCTGCTTTGGATAACAAAATTGCCGTCGTGCACTGAGAATTGGTGCCCGGCCGTTGAAGGAAGTTTGATATGCCGACCATCAACCAGCTCGTGCGCAAGCCGCGTGTGGCAGAGGTTACCAAGAGCAAGGTTCCTGCTCTCGAAAAATGCCCCCAAAAGCGTGGTGNNTGCACCCGCGTTTATACGACGACCCCGAAGAAGCCGAACTCTGCGCTGCGTAAAGTGTGCAAGGTTCGCCTGACCAATGGCTTCGAGGTCATTTCCTATATCGGCGGTGAAGGCCACAACCTGCAGGAGCACTCTGTGGTTCTGATCCGTGGTGGTCGTGTCAAGGATTTGCCGGGTGTGCGTTACCACACCGTGCGCGGCTCCCTGGATACGCAAGGCGTCAAAGATCGCANNAGCAGTCCCGTTCCAANNGTACGGGGCCAAGCGTCCGAAGGCTGCTTGATTCATCAAGCGGCTTGAGTAAGTGGCCGTCCCATTGGGCGGTCGGGAGAGGCCGGGAGGGTAAGACCCTAGCCCGGCTTTTCAACTGAATAGTGTTTAATAGAGGTCAATATGCCCCGTCGTCGTGTAGTAGCAAAGCGTGACATTCTGCCGGATCCCAAGTTCGGGAATGTCGAGGTTTCCAAGTTCATTAACGCGATCATGCAAAGCGGCAAGAAGTCTGTCGCCGAGCGTATCGTTTATGGTGCTTTCGAGATTATTTCCACCAAGGGTGGCAAGGATCCGCTTGAGGTTTTCGGTGCCGCAATGGGCAACGTTCGGCCGATGGTCGAGGTGAAGTCCCGTCGGGTAGGTGGTGCCAACTATCAGGTGCCTGTTGAGGTGCGACCAGCCCGTCGCGCCGCGCTTGCCATGCGCTGGCTGCGCGAGTCGGCCCGCAAGCGTTCAGAAAAATCGATGGGTCAGCGGCTGGCTGCTGAAATGATGGAAGCTGCTGAAAACCGCGGCGGTGCCGTCAAGAAGCGTGACGAAGTGCATCGCATGGCTGAAGCCAACAAGGCTTTTGCTCACTTCCGCTTCTAATTTTCAAAGGTATCTATCGTGGCACGTAAAACACCCATCGAGCGCTACCGTAATATCGGTATCAGCGCGCACATTGACGCCGGCAAGACGACGACGACCGAGCGTATTCTTTATTACACCGGGGTTAATCACAAGATCGGTGAGGTTCATGATGGCGCGGCCACCATGGACTGGATGGAGCAGGAGCAGGAGCGCGGCATCACGATTACCTCCGCTGCTACGACCTGTTTCTGGAGCGGGATGGATAGGCAGTTTCCCGAGCACCGCATCAACATCATCGACACCCCGGGTCACGTCGACTTCACCATTGAAGTCGAGCGCTCGATGCGTGTTCTGGATGGTGCGTGCATGGTTTNNTGTGCGGTGGGTGGCGTGCAGCCCCAGTCCGAGACGGTCTGGCGCCAAGCCAACAAATATGGCGTGCCTCGCTTGGCCTTTGTGAATAAGATGGACCGTTCCGGTGCCAACTTCTTCAAGGTCGTCGAGCAAATGAAGTTGCGCCTCAAGGCCAACCCGATTCCGGTTGTCATTCCGATTGGTGCGGAAGACAAATTCGAGGGCGTGGTCGATCTGATCAAGATGAAGGCGATCTACTGGGATGAGGCATCCCAGGGTATGAAGTATGAAGCGCGCGATATCCCGGCGGATTTGGTGGATGATGCCCAGTCTTGGCGTGAGCAGATGGTCGAGGCGGCTGCAGAGGCCTCTGAAGAGCTGATGAATCGCTATCTCGAAAACGGTGAATTGTCCGAGGCCGATATTCTTCTGGGTTTGCGTACGCGAACCATCGCCTGCGAAATTCAGCCTATGCTCTGTGGTACCGCCTTCAAGAACAAGGGTGTTCAANAAATGCTCGATGCTGTCATCGAGCTGATGCCGTCGCCGGTAGATATCCCGCCGGTCAAGGGTATCCTCGAGAACGAGTCCGAGGGCGAGCGTCGTGCCGCTGACGATGAGGCCTTCTCTGCGCTGGCCTTCAAGATTATGACTGACCCGTTTGTCGGTCAGCTGATCTTCTTCCGCGTCTATTCGGGCGTGATCAACTCGGGCGATACTGTCTACAACCCTGTCAAGGGTCGCAAANAGCGTCTGGGTCGTATTCTGCAGATGCACGCCAATCAGCGTGAAGAAATCAAGGAAGTGCGTGCCGGCGACATCGCTGCTGCAGTGGGGCTGAAAGAAGCCACCACCGGCGATACCCTGTGTGATCCGCAAAGATCANTTACGCTGGAGCGTATGGTCTTCNCCGAGCCGGTGATTCACGTGGCCGTTGAGCCGAAAACCAAGGCCGACCAAGAAAAGATGGGGCTGGCGCTAGGCCGTTTGGCTCAGGAAGATCCGTCCTTCCGCGTTCGCACCGATGAGGAATCTGGTCAGACCATCATTTCCGGTATGGGTGAATTACACCTGGAAATTCTGGTTGACCGCATGCGCCGCGAATTCAATGTCGAGGCAACGGTGGGCGCTCCCNAAGTTGCTTACCGTGAATGCATCAAGAAGGCTGTCGAGCAGGAAGGCAAGTTCGTCAAGCAGTCGGGTGGGCGCGGTCAATTCGGCCATGTTTGGCTCAAGATCGAACCGAACGAAGCTGGCAAAGGCTACGAGTTCGTTGATGCCATCAAGGGCGGTGTCGTTCCCCGCGAGTTCATTCCGGCGGTCGACAAGGGGTTGCAAGATGCCATTTCAAGTGGCGTGCTCGCTGGTTTCCCGGTTGTGGATATCAAGTTTACGTTGTTCGACGGCTCCTACCACGATGTGGACTCGAACGAAAACGCCTTCCGTATGGCCGCATCTATGGCTTTCAAGGAGGGTATGAAGAAAGCCAGCCCGACCTTGCTGGAGCCGATGATGGCGGTCGAAGTTGAAACGCCTGAAGACTATATGGGTAATGTCATGGGCGACCTTTCTTCACGTCGTGGCATCGTCCAGGGTATGGAAGATCAGGTTGGCGGCATCAAGCTGGTGAAAGCCGAAGTTCCGCTGTCCGAGATGTTCGGCTATTCGACCTCCNTGCGCTCGCTGTCGCAAGGTCGCGCCACCTATTCGATGGAATTCAAGCACTATACCGAAGCGCCGAAGAACGTCGCTGAGGCTGTCATCAACAAGAAGTAATTCGTTATTGGAGAACCGATAATGGCTAAGGAAAAATTTGCGCGGACCAAGCCGCATGTGAACGTTGGGACGATTGGACACGTTGACCACGGCAAGACCACGCTGACCGCAGCGATCACCACGGTGCTGTCGGCCAAGTTTGGCGGCTCGGCCAAGAAGTACGACGAAATCGACGCGGCGCCGGAAGAAAAGGCGCGCGGCATCACCATCAACACCGCCCACGTCGAATACGAAACTGCCAACCGCCACTACGCCCACGTCGACTGCCCGGGCCACGCCGACTACGTCAAGAACATGATCACCGGTGCTGCCCAGATGGACGGCGCCATCCTCGTCTGTTCCGCCGCCGACGGCCCGATGCCCCAGACCCGCGAACACATCCTGCTCGCCCGTCAGGTCGGCGTGCCGTACGTGCTGGTCCNNATGAACAAGTGCGACATGGTTGACGACGCCGAGCTGCTCGAGCTCGTCGAAATGGAACTGCGCGAACTGCTCTCCAAGTACGACTTCCCGGGCGACGACACCCCGATCATCCATGGTTCCGCCCTGAAGGCCCTCGAAGGCGACCAGTCCGAAATCGGTGAGCCCTCCATCTTCCGTCTGGCCGACGCCCTGGATTCCTACATCCCGACCCCGGAACGCGCCATCGACCAGCCCTTCCTGATGCCGGTCGAAGACGTCTTCTCCATCTCCGGTCGTGGCACCGTCGTGACCGGCCGTGTTGAGCGCGGCATCGTCAAGGTCGGCGAAGAAATCGAAATCGTTGGCATTCGCCCGACCNCAAAGACCACCTGCACCGGTGTCGAAATGTTCCGCAAGCTGCTCGACCAGGGTCAGGCGGGCGACAACATCGGCGCTCTGCTGCGCGGCACCAAGCGTGAAGACGTCGAGCGCGGCCAGGTGCTGTGCAAGCCGGGTTCGGTCAAGCCGCACACCCACTTCACCTCCGAAGTCNACATCCTGTCCAAGGACGAAGGCGGCCGTCATACGCCGTTCTTCAACGGCTACCGTCCGCAGTTCTACTTCCGCACCACCGACGTGACGGGCTCCATCGATCTGCCGGAAGGCACCGAGATGGTCATGCCGGGCGACAACATCGCCATGACGATCAAGCTGATCGCCCCGATCGCCATGGAAGAAGGCCTGCGCTTCGCCATCCGTGAAGGCGGTCGTACCGTCGGCGCCGGCGTCGTCGCTAAAATTATCGAGTAATTCGTTCTTTTTGAAACCCGGGGTGGAAGTGACTTCACCCCATCGCTCTTTGGAAGCCAAAAATGCAAAATCAGAAAATCCGCATCCGTCTCAAGGCCTTTGACTATCGCCTGATCGATCAATCCGCTCAGGAGATTGTTGAAACAGCCAAGCGAACCGGTGCCGTCGTCCGTGGGCCAGTGCCATTGCCAACTCGCAAGCAGCGTTTTGACATCCTGCGCTCGCCGCACGTCAACAAGGCTTCCCGTGATCAGTTGGAGATTCGTACTCATTTGCGTCTGATGGATATCGTCGATCCGACCGACAAGACCGTTGATGCGCTGATGAAGCTGGATCTGCCAGCTGGTGTGGACGTCGAAATCAAGTTGCAGTAATAAAGGGTTGCGGATATAATCCGCGCCTTTCGGGGTGGCCGGTGACGGCTGCCCATTTGTTGTTTTACATCGACCGGCCAATCGCAGCCGGCGATGAGGAGAATAACCATGAGTCTAGGCCTTGTTGGTCGCAAGGTTGGCATGACTCGCATTNTTGCCGAGGATGGTGCGTCCATTCCGGTAACTGTGCTTGACGTGTCGAACAACCGCGTGACCCAAGTTAAAACGCCGGAGAATGATGGCTACGCAGCCGTTCAGGTCTCTTTCGGCAAGCGCCGTGCCTCGCGTGTTTCCAAGCCCCTGGCTGGCCATCTGGCCAAGGCGGGCGTGGAAGCCGGGCATGTCCTCAAGGAATTCCGTATCGAAACCGATCAGCTAGCCTCTTTCAAGGCGGGTGATCAGGTTGCCGCGACCATTNTTGCCGAAGGGCAAAAGGTTGATATCAGCGGCAAATCCATCGGTAAGGGCTTTCAGGGTGGCATCAAGCGTCACAATTTCAGTTCCAACCGCGCGTCGCACGGTAACTCGGTGTCGCACAATGCGCCGGGTTCCATCGGTATGGCGCAGGATCCTGGTCGTGTTTTCCCGGGCAAGCGCATGGCTGGTCACCTTGGTGACGTCCAGACCACGATGCAGGGGCTGACGATTGTTCGCGTTGATGCCGACCGCCAGCTGTTGCTGGTCAAGGGTGCCGTTCCCGGTGCCAAGGGTTCCGACGTCGTTGTGCGTCCGGCGGTCAAGGCTTAAGGGGCGACATGGAACTCAAGGTAATTAACGAACAAGGTCAGGAAGCTGCCAAGCTGCAGGCTTCGGACGTGCTGTTCGGTCGCGATTTCAACGAAGCGCTGGTTCACCAGATCGTCGTGGCCTATCAGGCCAACGCGCGCTCTGGCGATCGTCAGCAGAAGGATCGCTCCGAAGTCCGTCATACCACCACCAAGCCGTGGCGCCAGAAGGGTACGGGTCGTGCTCGTGCTGGTAGCAACGGCAGCCCGCTGTGGCGTGGAGGCGGTCGGATTTTCCCGAACTCCCCTGAAGAAAATTTCAGCCAGAAGGTTAACAAGAAGATGTTCCGCGCCGGAATGGCGGCGATTCTCTCCGAGTTGGCCCGTCAGGATCGTCTGGTCGTTGTTGATGATCTCACGGTCGATGCCCTAAGACCAAGCTGTTTTCGCAAAAGCTGAAGAATCTTGGTCTGGATGGCAACCTTCTGGTCATCACCGATGCGCTGACCGAAAACCTCTATCTCTCGTCGCGCAATCTGCCGCAGGTTCTGGTGCTTGAAGCCCAGGAGGCCGATCCGGTTTCTTTGGTTCGCTTCGCCAAGGTGCTTGTCACCAAGAGTGCTGTGGCCAAGTTCGAGGAGATGTGGGGATGAACCAACAACGTCTAATGCAGGTGCTACTGGCGCCCCAAATCTCCGAAGGCAACGTACGTTGCCGACAAGCATGAGCAGGTGATCTTCCGGGTTGCGACCGATGCAACCAAGCCGGAAATCAAGGCTGCTGTCGAGTTGCTGTTCAAGGTTGAAGTCGAGTCGGTTCAGGTTGCCAATGTCAAGGGCAAGGTTAAGCGCTTCAAGGGGCGGTCGGCCGTCGCAAGGGCTGGAAAAAGGCTTTTGTCAGCCTGAAGCCGGGTCAAGAGATCAATTTTGTTGAAGGGGGAATGTCTAATGGCACTCGTTAAAGTCAAGCCGACTTCCCCGGGCCGTCGTGCTGTGGTGCAAGTTGTCAATGCTCATCTGCACAAGGGTAAGCCGTTTGCTGCTCTTGTTGAGTCGCAGTCGAAGAATGCCGGCCGCAACAACAACGGCCATGTCACTGTTCGTCATCAGGGTGGCGGTCACAAGCAGGCCTATCGTGTAGTTGATTTCAAGCGCGCTAAGGACGGAATTCCGGCCAAGGTCGAGCGCTTGGAGTACGACCCCAATCGCACTGCCAACATCGCTCTGCTCTGCTACGCGGATGGCGAGCGTCGTTACATCATCGCCAACAAGGGCATGGTTGTCGGTCAGCAGGTCGTGAGCGGATCCGAGGCGCCTATCAAGGCTGGCAATGCATTGCCGATTCGCAATATTCCTGTCGGTACCACCATCTGCTGCGTCGAAATGTTGCCCGGCAAGNGGNCGCAGCTGGCTCGCTCCGCAGGTACTTCCGCGCAATTGTTGGCTCGCGAAGGCACCTACGCCCAAATTCGTCTGCGTTCCGGTGAAGTTCGTCGTGTTCACGTTGAATGCCGCGCCACTATCGGTGAGGTTGGCAACGAAGAGCACAACCTGCGCAAGATTGGCAAGGCCGGTGCTCAACGTTGGCGCGGTATTCGCCCGACCGTTCGTGGTGTCGCCATGAACCCTGTCGATCACCCGCATGGTGGTGGCGAAGGTCGTACCGGCGAGGGTCGAGTGCCGGTTAACCCGTGGGGTCAGCCGACCAAGGGCTATCGCACTCGCAGTAACAAGCGCACGAACAGCATGATCGTTCAGCGCCGTCATAAGCGTTAAGGGGTAGGAAATGGGACGTTCTCTCAAAAAGGCCCGTTCGTTGATGCGTACCTGATCAACAAGGTCGAAGCGGTTCGCGCCACCAGCGATAAGCGGCCGATCAAGACTTGGTCGCGTCGGTCGACAATTCTCCCCGAGTTTATCGGTCTGACGATCGCCGTGCATAACGGCAAACAGCATATTCCGGTTTTCGTTACCGAGAATATGGTCGGTCACAAGCTTGGCGAGTTTTCGCTGACCCGGACGTTCAAGGGTCACACCGCCGGCAAGAAGGCCAAGAAGTAAGGAGCTGACATGGAAACTCGTGCAAGTCTGCGAGGCGTACGCCTCTCTGAGCAAAAAGGTCGCCTGGTGGCAGATCTGGTGCGTGGCAAGCCGGTTGGTCAGGCTCTCAATATCCTGGCCTTCTCCCCCAAANAGGGTGCTGGTATCGTCAAGAAAGTGCTGGAGTCGGCAATTGCCAATGCCGAGCACAATGACGGCGCCGATATCGACGAACTGCTGGTCAAGACCATCTACGTCGAAAAAGGCATGGTGCTTAAGCGCTTTGCAGCGCGCGCCAAAGGCCGTGGCAATCGGATCGTCAAGCCGACCTGCCATATCTATCTGACCGTTGGTAACTAAGGAAGAGCCATGGGACAGAAAATTCATCCGGTTGGCTTTCGTCTAGCCGTTACCAAAACTNGGGGTTCGCGCTGGTACGCCAACAGTAAGGACTTTCCCGGTATGTTGCACGAAGACATCAAGGTGCGTGAGTACCTGAAGCGTAAGCTCGCTCACGCTTCCGTCGGTCGTGTGCTGATCGAGCGTCCGGCAAAGAACGCCCGCGTTACTGTTTACTCGGCTCGTCCGGGTGTCGTCATTGGCAAGAAGGGCGAGGACATCGAGCAACTGCGTTCGGATCTTCAGCGGATTATGGGCGTTCCAGTCCATGTTTCCATTGAAGAGATCCGTAAGCCGGAAATCGATGCCCAGCTGATCGCTGACTCCATTGCTCAACAACTGGAAAAGCGCATCATGTTCCGCCGCGCCATGAAGCGTGCCATGCAAAACGCCATGCGCCTTGGTGCCCAGGGTATCAAGGTAATGAGTGCCGGCCGTCTTAATGGCGCTGAAATCGCGCGTAGCGAATGGTATCGCGAAGGTCGCGTTCCACTTCATACCCTGCGCGCCAACATCGATTACGCTACCTCGGAAGCGCTGACCACCTACGGCATCATCGGTATCAAGGTTTGGGTTTACAAAGGTGACATGCTGGATCGTAACGAACAGCCGGAAGTGGTTGAGCCTGCTGCCGATGATCGCAAGCCGCGCCGTGCCCCTGGCAAACCTGAAGGCGACAAGCCACGTACCCGTACGGTGAAAAAGCCTGAAGGTGCTGTTGATCCGGCCAAGCGTGTAAGAAAGGCAGGTGCCTAAATGTTGCAACCTAATCGTCGCAAGTTCCGCAAGGAGCACAAAGGCCGCAATGAAGGTCTGGCGACTCGTGGCACGAAGGTTTCCTTCGGCGAATGGGGCCTGAAGGCCACCGGTCGCGGTCGTCTGACGGCTCGTCAGATCGAGGCTGCTCGTCGTGCCATGACCCGTCATATCAAGCGGGGCGGTCGCATCTGGATCCGTATCTTCCCGGACAAGCCGATTTCCAAGAAGCCGGCAGAAGTTCGTATGGGTAACGGCAAGGGTAATCCGGAGTATTGGGTCGCCGAAATCCAGCCGGGCAAAGTTCTCTATGAGATGGATGGTGTAAACGAAGCGCTCGCTCGGGAGGCATTTGCTCTCGCTGCGGCCAAGCTGCCGATTTCCACCACCTTCGTGNACTCGTCATCTGGGGTAATCATGAAAGCTAATGAATTGAGAACCAAGAGCTTGGACGAACTCAATAAGGAGTTGCTGGACCTGCTGAAGGCCCAGTTCGGACTGCGTATGCAGCTTGCTACCCAGCAGTTGTCCAATACCAGCCAAATGTCAAAGGTGCGCCGCGACATCGCTCGCGTTCGCACGCTCATCCGTGAAAAGGCGGTACAGCAATGAGTGAAGCCTCTAGCATCAATCGCACTCTGATCGGTCGCGTGGTTAGTGACAAGATGGAAAAGACTGTCACAGTCCTCGTTGAACGCAAGGTCAAGCACCCGATGTACGGCAAGGTGATGGTTCGCTCCAAGAAGTATCATGCCCATAACGAAGGCAATGCGGCCAAGTCTGGCGACCTCGTCGAGATCGTGGAAACCCGTCCGGTGTCTCGCACCAAGACGTGGGCTGTGACTAACGTGTTGCAGAAAGCGATCGTCGTATAATCAATCGACGAAAAAGCTTGCGTTATCCGTAAAGAGGCCGGTATAATCCGGCTTCTTTTGCATGCGCCCGTTCTGGGTGTTGCAGAGTTGTTCGACCCGTACGGGTTCCAAGACTGACCGCGAAAGCGGGTTAAGTTGAGTTAATTTAAATGATTCAGATGCAGACGACTCTGGACGTCGCCGACAACACTGGCGCCCGTTCAGTAATGTGTATCAAAGTGCTCGGTGGATCCAAGCGCCGCTATGCGGGCATTGGCGACATCATCAAGGTCAGCATTAAGGATGCTGCGCCGCGCGGGCGTGTCAAGAAGGGTGATGTTTACAACGCCGTGGTGGTTCGTACCGCCAAGGGTGTGCGTCGTCCGGATGGCTCGCTGGTTCGCTTTGATGGCAATGCCGCAGTCCTTCTCAACAACAAGCTCGAGCCGATCGGCACGCGCATCTTTGGCCCGGTTACTCGCGAATTGCGTACCGAGCGCTTCATGAAGATCGTGTCCCTGGCTCCTGAAGTGCTGTAAGGAACGGTTATGGAAAAGATTCGTAAAGGCGACGAAGTCGTCGTCATCTCGNGAAAAGACAAGGGCAAGCGCGGTACGGTGCTACTACGCGTTGATGCGGGGCATGTCATCGTCGAGGGTGTCAATCGCGCTAAANAGCACGTCAAGCCCAATCCGATGAAGGGTGTCGCTGGGGGCATTGTCGATAAGGATATGCCCATTGATCTCTCCAATGTTGCGCTGTTCAACCATGCAACCAAGAAGGCTGACCGTGTCGGATTCAAGGTGTTGGAAGATGGTCGCAAGGTTCGCGTGTTCAAGTCGAACGGCGAACTGGTGGGTGCATAAGGGGCTGAAATGGCGCGTTTACAGCAGTTTTACAAAGAAACAGTAGTTGCTGACTTGTCCAAGCGGTTTGGTTACAAGTCGGTGATGGAGGTGCCGCGCATCACCAAAATCACCCTGAATATGGGTGTGGGTGAGGCGGTCGCGGACAAGAAAGTTCTTGAGAACGCGGTTGGTGACATGCAGAAGATTGCGGGTCAGAAGCCTGTGACGACGAAGGCACGTAAGTCCATTGCTGGCTTCAAGATTCGTGACGGTTATCCGATCGGTTGCATGGTTACTCTGCGTGGTCCGCGCATGTTTGAATTCCTGGACCGTCTGGTAACCATCGCGTTGCCGCGTGTTCGTGACTTCCGCGGCATTTCCGCAAAGGGTTTCGATGGCCAGGGCAACTACAACATGGGCGTCAAAGAGCAAATCATTTTCCCGGAGATCGAGTACGACAAGATCGACGCGCTGCGGGGTATGAATATCAGCATCACCACGACCGCGAAGAGCGATGCAGAGGCGAAAGCTCTGCTCTCCGCGTTCAAGTTCCCGTTCAAGAATTGAGGCAATCATGGCAAAACTTGCTCTGATCAACCGTGAAGAAAAGCGCCGCAAGATGGTCGCCCAGTATGCANAAAAGCGTGCGGCTCTGGAGGCGGTATTCAATGACACGAGCCTCTCGGAACAGGAGCGTTACGACGCCCGTCTGAAGCTTCAGGCGCTACCGCGCAATTCGAGTCCGTCGCGTCTGCGTAACCGCTGCGAACTGACCGGTCGTCCGCGTGGTGTTTTCCGTAAGTTCGGTTTGTGCCGTAACAAGATTCGTGAGCTTGCCTTCAATGGCGAGATTCCGGGTGTTGTTAAGGCTAGCTGGTAAGGAGATACAGAATGGCTATGAGCGATCCGATCGCGGACATGCTGACTCGCATCCGCAACGCCCAGCTCGCCGAAAGGCGTCTGTCTCCATGCCGTCGTCCAAGTTGAAAGTGGCAATTGCCGCGGTTCTGAAGGATGAGGGTTATGTCGAAGATTTCGTGGTGCGCCAGGTTGATGCAAAGGCGACGTTGGAAATTGGTCTGAAGTACTACGCCGGCCGCCCGGTCATCGAGCGCATTGAACGCGTTTCGAAGCCTGGTCTGCGTATCTACAAGGGCTGTGATGATATTCCCCGCGTCATGAACGGTCTGGGCGTCGCCATCGTGTCGACCCCAAAGGCGTCATGACTGATCGCAAGGCGCGCGCCAGTAAAGTTGGCGGCGAAGTCTTGTGCATCGTGGCATAAGGGAGCAGACATGTCTCGAGTTGGTAAGAATCCGATCGTCCTGCCGGCTGGCGTTGAGCTTAGTGTTGGTGAGCAGATTGTCGTCAAGGGCCCGCTGGGTACCCTGAAGACTGCGGCACACCCCGCTGTCAGCGTCGCTGTCGAAGGGCAGAATATTGTGGTTTCCAAGGTTGATGGCGCAGTCAATGGGGGCGCCATGTGGGGCACCATGCGTGCCAACCTCAACAACATGGTGACTGGTGTCTCAAAAGGATTTGAGAAGAAGCTACAACTGGTTGGCGTTGGCTATCGCGCTCAGGCTCAGGGTGACACTCTGAACCTGTCGCTGGGTTTTTCGCATCCGGTGGCGCACAAGATGCCGGCCGGCGTCAAAGTGGAATGCCCGACACAGACTGAAATTCTGATCAAGGGGTCGGACAAGCAGCAAGTCGGCCAGGTTGCCGCCGAAGTTCGGGCGTATCGCAAGCCGGAGCCTTACAAAGGCAAGGGTGTGCGTTACTCGGACGAAGTGGTGGTCATCAAGGAAACCAAGAAGAAGTAAGGGTGGCATATGTTTAACAGGAATGAAGCGCGTCTGCGCCGCGCCCGCAAAACCCGGGCGAAAATCGCCGAGCTCAAGGCTGTACGCCTGTGCATTAATCGCACTAACTGTCACATCTATGCCCAGATAATTTCGGCTTGTGGTGGCAAGGTGCTGGCTTCGGCTTCCACGCTGGAAAAGGGTGTTCGTACCGAACTTCCAAACGGCGGTAACAAGGCTGCTGCAACTTCGGTTGGCAAGCTGATCGCCGAGCGTGCGAAGGCTGCCGGTATCGAGCAAGTGGCTTTCGATCGCTCCGGCTTGCGTTATCACGGTCGGGTTCAGGCGCTGGCGGAAGCTGCGCGTGAAGCGGGTCTGAAATTCTGATCGCGGCAAAGGACAAGGTTAGAAAATGGCTAAACCTGATAGAAACAAAAAGCCTCAGCAGGCTGAAGAGCGCGACGACGGCATGCGCGAGAAAATGGTTGCGGTAAACCGTGTCACCAAGGTGGTGNNAAAGGTGGCCGCATTCTTGGATTTGCCGCGTTGACGGTCGTTGGTGATGGCGATGGCAGCATCGGCATGGGCAAAGGCAAGTCGCGTGAAGTCCCGGTTGCAGCGCAGAAGGCTATGGATGAGGCGCGTCGCAAGATGGCCAAGGTCAGTCTGAAGAACGGTACTGTTCATCACACGGTCATGGGTCGTCACGGCGCTACCACCGTAATGATCCAGCCAGCGCCGGAAGGTACCGGCATCATCGCCGGTGGTGCCATGCGCGCGGTCTTTGAGGTGGTCGGTGTTACCAACGTCGTTGCCAAGGCTCATGGTTCGACCAATCCCTACAACATTGTGCGCGCCACCATCGATGGTCTGTCGAAGGTGAATACGCCGGCCGAAATTGCCGCCAAGCGCGGCTTGTCGGTTGATCAGATTCTGGGGTAAGCCATGGCTGACAATAAAATCAAGGTGACGCTCGTTAAAAGCGTTATCGGGACCAAGCAGGATCATCGCGCGACCGTTCGCGGCCTTGGTCTTCGCAAGCTCAATAGTTCCGCTGTACTGGAAGATACGNTAGCGGTTCGCGGCATGATCCGCAAGGTTCAGTATCTCGTTAAGGTTGAGGGTTAATCCATGCGTCTGAATACCATCAAGCCAGGTGACGGCTCCAAGAAGGCTGCCAAGCGCGTTGGTCGTGGCATTGGCTCTGGCCTCGGCAAGACCTGCGGGCGTGGTCACAAGGGACAAAAGTCCCGTTCTGGTGGCTTCCACAAGGTCGGCTTCGAGGGCGGCCAAATGCCGTTGCAGCGCCGTCTGCCGAAGCGTGGCTTCAACTCGCTTACGCGCGCACGCAACTATGAGGTGCGTCTGACTGATCTGGATCGCTTGCCGGTGGATGAAATCGACCTGCTTGCACTTCAGGCAGCCGGTATTGTTCCGGGCGATGCACTAGCCGCCAAGGTGATCCTGTCCGGCGCCATCACGCGCAAGGTTGCACTCAAGGGTCTCGGCGTCACCAAGGGTGCCAAGGCTGCTATTGAAGCAGCCGGCGGATCAGTCGCCGAATAAGAAACGGAAAGGTAAGAACGTTGGCTGCAAACCCCACTACCGTTGGCANAAGGTGGAAAGTTCGGCGACTTGAAGCGCCGGCTATGGTTCCTGCTGGGTGCGCTGGTTGTCTATCGAATTGGCGCACATATTCCGGTCCCCGGGATTGACCCCAACGTTCTCTCCGATCTGTTCAACTCGCAACAGGGTGGCATTCTGGGCATGTTCAACATGTTCTCGGGTGGTGCCCTGTCGCGCTTCACCATTTTCGCTTTGGGGATCATGCCGTACATTTCGGCATCGATCATCATGCAGTTGATGAGTGTTGCCAGTCCTCAACTCGAAGCACTCAAANAAGAGGGTGAGGCGGGTCGTCGCAAGATTACCCAATACACGCGCTACGGTACCGTAGCGCTGGCGTTGTTCCAGGGTCTTGGTATCGCGGTTGCCCTTGAGGCGCAACCTGGTCTCGTCATGGAGCCTGGCTTCATGTTCCGCCTGACCACGGTATCCACCTTGCTGACGGGAACGATGTTCCTGATGTGGTTGGGCGAGCAGATTACCGAGCGCGGGTTAGGTAACGGTATTTCGATCATCATTTTCGCCGGCATTGCCGCAGGCCTGCCAAATGCGATCGGCGGATTATTGGAACTGGTTCGTACTGGTGCGATGCATCCGCTGACAGCACTTGTGATCTGCGTACTTGTTGTTCTGGTTACAGCCTTTGTTGTTTTTGTCGAGCGCGGTCAACGCAA
The DNA here is from genome assembly GCA_013363835.1 of Dechloromonas sp. Taxonomy (GTDB): domain Bacteria; phylum Pseudomonadota; class Gammaproteobacteria; order Burkholderiales; family Rhodocyclaceae; genus Azonexus. The sequence goes on along the minus strand of CP054864.1, from coordinate 2,594,496 downwards.
GATTTTGGTCAATTATGCCAAGCGTCAGGTCGGTAACAAGATCTACGGCGGACAAAGCTCGCATCTGCCGCTCAAACTGAACATGTCGGGAGTGATTCCCNCGATTTTCGCGTCATCCATCATTCTTTTTCCAGCAACGGTTGCCGGTTGGTTTGGTTCCAATGAATCCATGCGCTGGCTGAAAGACGTCGCTGCCACGCTCTCTCCAGGGCAGCCTATCTACGTCATGCTGTATGCGGCAGCGATCGTTTTCTTCTGCTTTTTCTATACCGCACTGGTCTTCAATTCGAAGGAAACCGCGGACAACCTGAAGAAAAGCGGCGCTTTCGTGCCGGGAATCCGTCCCGGTGAGCAGACTGCGCGCTACATCGACAAGATTCTGATGCGTCTGACGCTGGTTGGCGCGGCTTACATAACCCTGGTCTGTCTGCTGCCCGAATTCCTGATTTTGAAGTGGAACGTGCCATTCTATTTTGGCGGCACTTCGCTCCTGATTATCGTCGTCGTGACCATGGACTTCATGTCGCAAGTTCAGGCCTATGTCATGTCGCACCAATATGAAAGCCTCTTGAAGAAAGCTAACTTCAAGGGATCGCCAATGATCAAATAATCAGCTATGGCCAAGGAAGATTACATTGAAATGCAGGGCGAGGTGGTTGAGAACCTCNCCAATGCGACCTTCAAGGTCAAGCTGGAAAACGGGCACATCGTGCATAGCTTTATTTCCGGGAAGATGCGCATGCATTACATCCGCATTCTTCCGGGCGACAAGGTCACCGTGCAATTGACCCCATACGATTTAACCAAGGCGCGGATCGTTTTCCGCGCCAAGTAAAGATTCTCTACGCAATAAACCGCAGGGCAAGGAATCACGGCTGCTTCCAAGCCCTCGCAGACGAGGAGTAAGACATGAAAGTGCAACCTTCAGTGAAGCGCATTTGCCGCAATTGCAAAGTCATCCGTCGCAAGGGTGTCGTGCGCGTCATTTGCAAGGACCGCGTCATAAGCAGCGCCAGGGTTAATTCCCTGTCGAGTCCGGCGTTCGTTAATTTTCGAAATAGTGGAGTGATTCAATGGCCCGTATTGCAGGGNTAAACATTCCGAACCATCAGCATGCTGAAATCGCCCTGACGGCGATTTACGGCATCGGCCGTACCCGCGCACAGAAAATCTGTGATGCAGCCGGCGTCGTTCGTACTACCAAAATGAAAGACCTGTCCGATGCGGACATGGATCGTCTGCGTGACGAAGTGGGCAAGTTCACCGTCGAAGGTGACCTGCGCCGCGAAGTCACCATGAACATCAAGCGCCTGATGGACCTCGGTTGCTACCGCGGTCTGCGCCATCGCAAGGGTCTGCCCTGCCGTGGTCAGCGCACCCGTACCAATGCCCGTACCCGCAAGGGTCCGCGCAAGGCCATCGCTGGCAAGAAGTAATAGGGACAGAACATGGCTAAGACTGCTACCAAAGTTCGCAAANAGGTTAAANAGAACGTTGCCGAGGGCATTGCCCACATTCACGCTTCGTTCAATAACACCATCATCACCATTACCGACCGCCAGGGCAACGCCCTGTCGTGGGCGACCTCCGGTGGTGCCGGCTTCCGCGGCTCGCGCAAGTCCACCNCGTTCGCCGCGCAGGTCGCTGCCGAAGCTGCTGGCAAGGCGGCTCAGGAGTGCGGCGTCAAGAATCTGGAAGTCCGCATCAAGNGGCCCGGTCCTGGCCGTGAATCTTCTGTCCGTGCGCTGAACGCGCTGGGCATGAAGATCACCGCGATTTCCGACGTGACGCCGGTGCCGCACAACGGCTGCCGTCCGCCCAAANAGCGCCGCATCTAAGGAGAAAGACAAGTGGCTCGTAATCTCGATCCGAAATGCCGTCAGTGTCGCCGTGAAGGCGAAAAGCTGTTCCTGAAGGGCGAAAAGTGCTTCACCGACAAGTGCGCCATTGAGCGCCGTTCCTATGCGCCTGGCCAGCACGGCCAANAGTCCGGCGCCCGCCTGTCCGACTATGGCGTCCATCTGCGCCNNAAGCAGAAGATTCGCCGTGTCTATGGTGTGCTCGAAGGCCAGTTCCGCAAGACCTTTGCCGAAGCCGAGCGCCGCAAGNGGCAGACTGGTGAAAACCTGCTGCAACTGCTCGAAGCCCGTCTGGACTCCGTCGCCTATCGCATGGGTTTCGGCGCTTCCCGCACCGAGTCCCGTCAGGTCGTCCGCCACAATGGCGTTCTGGTCAACGGCAAACGCGTCAATATCCCGTCCTACATCGTTAAGCCGGGTGATGTCGTGCAACTGACCGACCGCGCACGCGCTTCCNTGCGCTGCAAGGCTGCCCTCGAAGCTGCAGAATCCCGCGGCTTCCCGGAGTGGATTGCAGTGGATGTCAAGGAAGGCAAGGGCACGTTCAAGGCCATGCCGCAGCGCTCCGAGCTGCCGTCGACCCTGAACGAAGGCCTCGTCATCGAACTTTACTCGAAGTAACACTGAGCAGAGGAAGCAAGCCCATGCAAAGCAGTGGACTTCTCAAACCCCGCATCATCGACGTGCAGAGCGTTTCGCCGGTTCAGGCCAAAGTGGTCATGGAACCGTTCGAGCGTGGCTACGGACACACGCTGGGCAACGCCCTGCGTCGTATCCTGCTGTCGTCAATGCCTGGTTATGCACCGACCGAAGTCGGTATCGACGGCGTGCTGCACGAGTACTCTACCGTCGATGGCGTTCAGGAAGATGTCGTCGACATCCTGTTGAACCTCAAGGGTATCGTTTTCAAGCTGCACAACCGCGATGTGGTGAACCTGAAACTTTCCAAGNAGGGTGAGGGCGCCGTTCGGGCGGGCGACATCGAATTGCCGCACGACGTCGAAATCATCAATCCGGAACATGTCATCGCTCACCTCTCTCCCGGCGGCAAACTCGCCATGGAGGTCAAGGTCGAGAAGGGACGTGGATACGTGCCGGGCAACGTACGCAATCTGGGTGACTCCAAGGCAATCGGCAAACTGGTGCTGGATGCTTCGTTCAGCCCGATCCGCCGGGTCGCCTACGCAGTTGAAAGCGCCCGCGTCGAGCAGCGTACCGATCTGGACAAGCTGATCGTCGATATCGAAACCAACGGTGTTGTCGAGCCCGAGGAAGCTATCCGTTACGCCGCACGCGTGCTGATGGAACAGCTCTCGGTGTTCGCTGACCTCGAAGGTACCGCCCCTGTCGCCGAGGCCTCCAAGCCGGCGCAGGTCGACNCGGTTCTGCTCCGCCCGGTGGATGATCTCGAACTGACCGTTCGCTCGGCGAACTGCCTGAAAGCCGAGAACATTTATTACATCGGCGATCTTATCCAGCGTACCGAGAACGAACTGCTCAAGACCNCCAACCTGGGTCGCAAGTCGCTCAACGAGATCAAGGAAGTGCTGGCTGCCCGCGGTCTGACCCTGGGCATGAAATTGGAAAATTGGCCGCCGGCCGGTCTGGAAAAGGTTTAAGGCCTTTTCCGACCCGGGCAGTCAAGGGACGCCTGTAGAACATAGAAAGGATTAACCATGCGTCACCGTTTGGGACTTCGCAAACTCAACCGTACCAGCAGCCATCGCCTGGCGATGCTGCGCAACATGACCGTTTCCCTGCTTCGCCACGAGGCTATCAAGACCACCGTGCCGAAGGCANAGGAGCTGCGCCGTGTCGTCGAACCGATGATTACCCTCGGCAAGACGCCAACCCTGGCCAACAAGCGTCTGGCGTTCGATCGCCTGCGTGATCGTGAGATCGTCGTTAAACTGTTTGCCGAGATTGGCCCGCGCTACGCCTNNCGCCCGGGCGGCTATCTGCGTATCCTCAAGTGCGGCTTCCGCGTCGGCGACAATGCGCCGATGGCGTTCGTCGAACTGGTGGATCGTCCGGAGCCGACCGAGGCTGTCGAGATCGAAGAGGGCGCAGCCGAGTAAGCTGGCTGAAACAAAAAATAGGCCGGGAGATCCCGGCCTATTTTTTAGTGCTGCAGTATCTTGGCCAGGAACTGTTGCGCTCGTTCCGAGCGCGGTGTGCCGAAGAAATCCTCCTTCTTGGCATCCTCGACAATCTTGCCCTGATCCATGAAGATGACCCGGTTTGCAACCTTGCGCGCGAATCCCATTTCGTGCGTCACACACATCATGGTCATGCCTTCGCGTGCAAGTTCGACCATGACATCGAGAACCTCGTTGATCATCTCGGGGTCAAGCGCCGAGGTGGGTTCGTCGAACAACATGCAGATCGGATCCATGGCCAGCGCGCGAGCGATCGCCACGCGTTGCTGTTGACCGCCGGAAAGCTGGCCGGGGAATTTGTGAGCATGCGCCTTGAGGCCAACACGGTCGAGCAGCTTGAGGCCTTTTTCGCTAGCCTCGTCCTTTTTNCGTCCGAGAACCTTGATCTGACCGATGGTCAGGTTCTCCGCGATGCTCATATGGGGGAACAGTTCGAAGTGCTGGAACACCATGCCGACGTGTGAGCGCAGCTTCGGNAGGTTCGTCGTCGGAGCGCCAACCGATGTTCCCTTTATCAGAATCTCCCCNTGCTGGAAGGGCTCCAGGCCGTTGACACATTTNATCAGCGTAGATTTTCCCGAGCCGGATGGTCCGCAGACGACGATGACCTCGCCCTTTTCGACCTGGGTGGTGNNCAATCGGTCAATACCTGAAAATCGCCGTACCACTTACCGACGTTCTTGATTTCGATCATGGGCATGTTGGATCCTGACCTAGCGGATGATGGCGATGCGTCGCTGCAATTGCTTGACGAGCATCGACAGGCTGAAACAAATGACGAAATAGACTGTCGCCGCGATTAGATAGGTCTCGACCGGGCGGTTAAAGTTCTTGCCGGCGACCTCAAACCCCTTGAGTAGGTCGTATGCGCCAATCGCGTACACCAGCGAGGTGTCCTGAAACAAGATGATGGTCTGGGTGAGCAGAACGGGCAGCATGTTGCGGAAGGCCTGCGGAAGAACGACCTCGCGCATTGTCTGGCCATAGGTCATACCCAATGCGTAGCCAGCGGCGACCTGNCCTTTCGGNATACTCTGAATGCCGGCCCGCATAATCTCGGAGTAGTAGGCAGCCTCGAACAGTGTGAAGGTAATCATCGCTGACGTTTCCGCCCCAGCGGGCGCCCGTGATCAGGGGATGAGCAGGAAAAACCAGAGGATGACCATGACCAGCGGGATGCTGCGCATGGTGTTGACGTAGGCGGCTGCCGGCATGACTAGCCATGGTTTGCTCGACAGGCGCATCAGCGCAAGAATGGTGCCGAGGGCGATGCCTCCGAGCATGGCGAAAACCGTAAGCNNTGAACCGAGAACAGAAAGCCCTTGAGGACGTAGCTCGACAGTACCGCGGGTGAGAGGAAAGCGAAGTCGAGGTTCAACATCACTTGCCCCCGCCGCAATCAGGCCTGGTACCTGGACGCGTTGCTCAATGAAATGCAGCACCCGGTTGATTGTGAATGCCGTGATGAAGTAAAGGGCGGTGACTCCCAGGTAGATCTCGATGCCACGAGAGGTTTCCTCCTGCGCCTGCAGCGCGAACAGCGTCAGTTCCGAAATGCTGACCGCGAAGGCGACCGACGAATTCTTGACGATGTTCATCGACTCGCTGGTAAGCGGCGGAATGATAATGCGGAAGGCCATCGGGAGCAGCACGTAGCGATACGTCTGCGGCAGCGTAAANCCGATTGCCTGTGCCGCCATGCGTTGNCCGCGCGGCAGTGACTGGATGCCGGCGCGCACCTGTTCGGAAATCCGCGCCGATGTAAATAGTCCGAGTGCGGCTACAACCAGCAGGAAACTGGGAACATCCTTGAGGGCGGGNATCAGCGCCGGTAGCACGTGGTACCAGAGCATGATCTGGACGAGCAGGGGNATGTTACGGAACAACTCTGTCCAGGCATTGCCCAGGAATACCAAGCCGCGGTTCGGCGTCGTCCGCAGGATGCCCATCAGCGACCCAATAATCAGCGCAACCGCCAGGCTGAACAGGGAAACCGAGATTGTCCAACCCCACGCCGAAATCATCCAGTCAAGGTAGGTAATGTCGCCACCGCTGCCGAAGCAGCTCGCTACCACTTCGCCATCGATCGTGTTCTTGCAGAAGACCTGCCAGTCCCAGTTAGCCACTTTGTCCTCGCTCAGGTTGCACGCGTCCGTCAGGGGCGAGACGTCAGCTTCGATAGCCGCCTTATTTCTTTGCATAGTCTTCAGCCGGTTTGTCGTTCGGATTGGCCCAAGCCGCCCTCGTGGCTTCTGATGCCGGCAGGCCGATGCGGACGTTGGCCGGCGGGATCGGCTGCATGAACCACTTGTCGTAAATCTTGGCGATCTCGCCGGACTTCATCAGCTTGATCAGGCTGTCGTCGACTGCTTTCTTGAAGGCTGGGTCATCCTTGCGCATCATGATGTTGATCGGTTCGACGTTGAGAACTTCGCCGACGATCTTGTAGTCGCTCGGGGGCTTGGATTTGGCGATGAGGCCAGCGAGAATCTGTGAATCCATCACGAAGGCATCGGCGCGGCCTGATTCAAGCAACAGGAAGCTGTCAGCGTGGTCCTTGCCAAAGACTTCCTTGAAATCGACGCCGTTGGCGCGTTCGTGCTTGCGCAGGAGCTGTACGGACGTCGTGCCGGTCGTGGTGGCCACGTTCTTGCCATTCAGTTGTGCGATGGACGTAATGCCCGTTGGTCTTGACGGCGATACGCACTTCCTCGACGAACGTGGTGACGGCGAAGGCCGTCCTTCTGGCGGGCAGCGTTGTTGGTGGTCGAACCACACTCGATATCGATGGTGCCGTTCTGCATCAGCGGGATGCGATTCTGCGAGGTGACCGGTTGGAACTTTACGTTTATCTGGGACATGCCCAACTGTTTCGAATGTCAGCCAGTACGCGCTCGCAGAGATCGACGTGGAAGCCGGCGAACTTGCCGTCGCCGAGCGTGAACGACAGGCCGCCGGATGATTCGCGGACGCCCATCGTGGCGCCACCGGAATCCTTGATTTTTTCAGGGTGCCTGAATCCTGAGCGATGGCAGGGTGGCGGTGAGCGCTGCAACGATCAGGGCGGCGCTGAAAATGCTCTTGCTGTTCATTCTCTGATCTCCTGGGGCGATGGTATGAGTTGTTTGGAAGACGTTTTCGTAATGAAAAGTCCGTTTCGGGCAGTATAAACAGTTTATGTCCGCCCGGTTAGAGCTTGTTGCTGGTGCAGAATTCGCTGTCAAGGTTAGTGTTGGTCGGCGTCAGCCCGATGGTTGCCACGGCGACATTGCCGCAACCCTCGTAATGGATGCTGCTGAAGCTCAACAATCTTGCCAGGGCGATGCCGCGTCCATTGGGATCGCTGGCACGTTGCGGCTCGAGTTCGAGATATTTTTGCCATGCGAACCCCTGGCCGTCGTCGGAAATTCTCAGTGTGATCTGATCTTTCGTACGCTGAAAGCTCAGCCGAACGCGTTTGGTCAGGTTGTCGGGAAGCGCGCAGCGTCGGTCGATTTCGCTCTTCCACTGATCGTTCAGTGCCAGTTGCGATTTCTCTTCGTAGGTCAGACCGAGGTTGCCGTGTTCGACGCCGTTGACCAGCAACTCCGAAATGCCGAATAACGCCGCATCCGTATTTGGGCAGGCTTGAGCGATCAGTGCCGCGAGTTCGCCGGCTTCTTCCAGGGTACGGATAGAGAACTCGCAATTGCTGAGCAGTTCCGGCCGTTCGGCCTGTGTTCCCATCTGTCGCCGCAGGAAATTGCGAAACGAAGATTTGACCAGTGCCGCATGGACAACAGCCAGGATCGTATCGTGGTTGGCCGGCATGACCAGAAAATGATAGGCGCCCGTGGCGGCGCCATCGCGCAACTGGCCGGCAGTCGGCTGCGTTGGCGTCAGCAGGACGATGGGTGTCATAGCNAGTCGCTGGTCGCCCTTGATGTGCTCCACGATGCCTTTGCTAGCCGGATCGTGCATATGGGAATCGAGAATCAGCAGATCGTAGCGGTGGCTGATGCCCTGTAATGCCGACATGGCTTCATCCGGATCTTTGGCGGTGTCAGCCGGATACCTGGGGGTCGTTCAAGCACTGGTCAGGTCGGCTCGGCTCGACGGGTCGCTGACGACGAAAGCACGTTGGTTTCGTTCGCGGCGCGATCCCTGGGTGCATGTTCTGCGAGACCGAGCCACGGTTCCCGGCGTCGGGCTCGAAGGAAGCGGGCAGGGCGAAGTCGGTGGATTTGTCATTGGGAGCGAACGGCAGACAAGTGATCGGTGTGATGCAGTATAGAGAAAGTCAGGCGTTTTCGCTGGCTTGCTCAAGTTGCTGGAGCGTCCACATCTGGGCGTAGCCGCCATCGGCTTCCAGCAATGCTGCGTGGGTGGCGCGTTCGATGATATGGCCGCTCTGCATGACCAGAATTTCGTCTGCATTCATCACAGTCGACAGCCGATGCGCGATGATCAGCGTGGTGCGGCCGACGGCGGCGAGTTCGAGTTGCGTCTGAATGGCGCGTTCGGTCGCTGAATCGAGTGCCGAAGTCGCTTCATCGAAGATGAGGATAGGCGGGTTCTTGAGCAGGGCGCGGGCGATGGCGACGCGCTGTTTNTCGCCGCCGGACAGCTTGAGGCCGCGCTCGCCGACGCGCGTTTCATATTTCTGCGGCAGAGACTCGATGAAATCGTGAAGCTGGGCGGCGCGGGCGGCGGCGAAGACTTCTTCGCGACTGGCGTCAGGTCGGCCATAGTTGATGTTGTAGAAGATGGAATCGTTAAACAGGACGGTGTCCTGCGGAACGATGCCGATCGCTGTGCGCAGGCTGCTCTGCCTGACTTTGCGGATATCGTGGCCGTTAATCCGGATGGCGCCGCCGGTGACATCGTAGAAACGGAACAGCAGACGGGCGAGGGTGGATTTGCCGGCNCCGGGNTGGCCGACGACAGCGACCGTCTTGCCCGGTGCAATCGCGAAATCGAGATTGTGGAGGATGGGGCGTTCGGGGTCATAGGCGAAGTCCACCGCAGCGAAGTTCACTTGCAGCGGCCCCGCGGGCAGATCGCGCGCATCGGGGGTATCGGCGATCTCGCGGTTTTCCTTGAGCAGGTTGAACATGCGCTCGATGTCGGTCAGCGCCTGGCGAATCTCGCGGTGNACAACGCCCAGGAAGTTGAGCGGGATGTAGAGCTGGATCAGGAAGGCGTTGACCAGTACCAGGTCGCCGATGGTCATGTTCCCGTCGACCACNCCGTTGGCCGCGCGCCACATCATGGCGGTGACGCCCAGCGCGATGATCGCCTGCTGGCCGAGGTTGAGGGCCGACAAAGTGGTCTGGCTGCGCGTCGCGGCATCCTCCCACTTGAGCATTTGTTCGTCGTAGCGCCGAGCTTCCCAGGCTTCGTTGTTGAAATACTTGACCGTCTCGTAGTTCAGCAGGCTGTCGACCGCACGCGTGTTGGCGGCGGAGTCGCTTTCATTGACGGTGCGCCGGATATCGATGCGCCAGTTGCTGACCGTCACCGTGAATACGATGTAGCTGACCAGCGAGACGAGGGTGATGATGACGAAGCCGAGGTCGTACTTGACGAACAGGATGCCGAGCACGAGGCCGATTTCGACCAGGGTCGGCAGAATGGAGTAGAGCGTGTAGGAGATCAGGCTGGAAATCGAGCGGGTGCCGCGTTCGATGTCGCGCGAGACACCGCCGGTCTGTCGCTCGAGATGGAAGCGCAGGCTGAGGGCATGCAGGTGGCGGAAGACTTCGAGCGCGACCTGTCGGACAGCGCGCTGCGTCACCCGGGCGAAAAGGAATTCGCGCAGCTCGGTGAAGAGNGAGGTCGAAAAGCGCAGCAACCCGTAGAGGGCGAGCAACAGCACCGGCAAGGCCAGCACCTGCTCACTGGGCGAGAGGTCGTCGATCATGTGCTTGAACACGATGGGAACGGTGACGTTGGCGACCTTGGCGGCGAATAGGCAAGCGAGTGCTGCCAGCACCCGCAGGCGATAGGCCCAAAGATACGGCAGCAAGGTACGCAGGGTTAGCCAGACATGGCGTTCCGGCAACGCCTGGCCGGCAGGTGGCTTGGGNAGTGCGGCGCTATGGCGCATGACGATGCCTTGTGGATGTTTTCGCCAGTATATGAAAACTCGCGAGATTCCGGGAAAATCGGGCTTTATTTGAATTTGGGCAGATTATGGGCGTCGACCGCAACATCCTCCTTCCTGCGCACCCGCCGACCCTGCGTGTCGTGCCGATGCCTGCCGACCTCAATCAGAATGGCGACGTCTTTGGCGGCTGGGTCATGGCCCAGGTCGACGTCGCCGGTGCCATTCCGCGATGCGCCGGGCGCGCGGCAGGGTGGCGACGGTATCGGTCAATTCTTTCGTGTTCAAGCAGCCGGTGTCGGTGGGCGACATCGTCAGTCTTTGCGGAGATCGTGCACGTCGGGCGGACATCGATCACGGTCAACGTCGAAGTTTATGCTGAACGCAACTACGCCAATCCAGTCACGGTCAAAGTGACAGAAGCGCAACTAACTTACGTTGCCATCGACGGAAATGGCGAAAAACGTTCCGTTCCTCCAGAAAATACGTAAAATCAGGCAGGTGCAAAATCCTGCTCAGGTGAAGTGACAAGATGAAAAATATGACGATGCGGGCCGTGCCGGCCCTCTTGCTGGTCGCCTTTTCCGGAACTGCCTCGGCGGCAGCCTTCCAGCTCTGGGAACAGAATGCCAGCGGTCTCGGAACTGCCTATGCCGGTTCGGCTGCCGTGGCCGACAACGCCAGCACCATTTTCTTCAACCCGGCGGGCATGACCCAGATGCCGGGCATCCAGATTTCTGCTGGGGTTACCGGGGTTGGCCCGAGCTTCGAATTCAGTGACAACGGGTCGACCGGGATCCTGGGAACCGCATCGNACAACGGCGGCAACGCAGGCGGCTGGTCGGCCGTGCCGAACGCCTACATGTCCTGGCAAGTGGCGCCGGACTGGTTCGTCGGCCTCGGCATCTCGGCGCCGTTCGGGCTGAAGACCGAATACGACAACGGTAACTGGATCGGCAGGTACCAGGCGATCAAGTCCGAGATCACGACGGTGAATTACAACCCGTCGCTGGCCTGGAAGGTCAACGACAAGGTGTCGCTCGGCATTGGCGTTAATTACCAGACCATCGATGCCGAAATGACCAACATGACGCCCGTCGGTCTTTATAAACTTAAGGGTGACGACGGTGCCTGGGGCTGGAACGCCGGTGCCCTGTTTACCCTTTCGCCGGCTATGCGTGTCGGTGTTTCCTATCGTTCGGCAGTGAATTACACGCTTGAAGGCAACCGCTCGCTGGGTGCCACCTCGACCTCGGCGAAGGCCGATCTCAAGCTGCCGGACACGTTCATCCTGTCCGTCTGGCAGCAGGTCTCGGATAAATGGGAGGCGATGGGCGATCTGTCATATACGCGCTGGAACACGCTGGATCAATTGAATATCCAATACTCGACTGCCGGCGTGGCGCGCACCGATGCGGAATCATTCGGCTACGACAATGCCTGGCGCATCGCCTGGGGCGCTGCCTACAAGGCCAGCGACGCCTGGAAGCTCAAGTTCGGTATCGCGTGGGATACCACGCCGACCAACAACCAGAATCGCTCCGNNCGCGTGCCCGATAACGACCGCCTGTGGCTGTCGCTGGGAGCGCAGTGGAACGGCGGTGTTTACGGCAAGATCGATGTCGGCTACGCCTACCTGTACCTCAAGGATCCCAGCATCAACCAGACCAAGACCTTCGGGCCCGGTCTGACCAGCAGCTTGCGCGGTACCTACGACGACAGCGCGCACATCGTCGGTGTGCAATACTCAAGGGCTTCTGACCCCGGTCAGCCCGCTCCGCCGGGCGCCTTCGACAGGCGCTTGGCGAACACCTTCATTTCCCTTGCCGCCTGGATGTCGCCCTTGGCCTCGGCGACCGTGATGCCGCGCTCGTAGGCGGTCAATGCGTCGGCGACATCGCCGGCTTCCGCCAGCGCCTTGCCGAGCGCTTTCCAGGCCGCGGAGTACCGGCTGTCGCGGTCGACCGCTTCCTGGAAGCATTTTCCGGCTTTCGCCGGGTCGCCGGCCTTCAAATATTCGTTGCCGAGCGAGAAGCGGAGCAGGGCGCCATCGCGCGGGCCGCCGAGCATTTTTCCAGGGATTCGATGCGTGGGTTCATGTGGGCTCAGGTCTAAAATAGCGTTTTGACATTCACGACAGGAAGCTTCTCATGGCCAAGACCATCATCGCCACGCCCAACGCCCCGGCCGCCATCGGCACCTACTCGCAAGCCGTGCGCGTTGGCGACACCGTTTACCTATCCGGGCAGATCGGCCTCGATCCGGCTTCCATGCAGATGGTGAACGGTATCGACGCGCAAATCGTTCGTGTCTTCGAAAATCTCAAGGCCGTCGCCGAAGCGGCGGGCGGTTCGCTGGCCGATGTCGTCAAGCTCAACGTCTTCCTTACCGACCTCGGCAATTTCGCCGGGTCAACGAAACGATGGCGAAGTATTTTGGCGAGCCGTTCCCGGCGCGCGCTGCCGTCGGTGTCAAGGAACTGCCGCGCGGTGCCTTGGTCGAGGCCGATGCGGTGATGTTCCTGGGTGCCAGCCACCGATGAGCGACGGCGCGGCGCCCCGATCCAGGCTTCGGAGGCGCTGCGCAAGAAGCTGGCAAAGATCGGCCTCCACCGCGAGGCCGATTTGCTGGTGCACCTGCCGCTGCGCTACGAGGACGAAACCCGCATCACGCCGGTCGCCCATGCGNCCGTGGGACGAGCGGTACAGGTCGAGGTGGTCGTCAGCGCCTGCGAAGTGCAATTCCGGCCGCGTCGCCAGATGGTCGTCCGCGCACACGATGCCAGCGGTGAACTGGTCATGCGCTTCTTCAGCTTCTATCCCAGCCAGCAGGCTGCCTTGAGCGAAGGTTCGCGGGTTCGCGCCTTCGGCGAAGTGCGCGGCGGCTTCTTCGGCGCCGAGATGGTGCACCCGCGTTTCCACAAGGTCGGCGCCGATACGCCGCTGCCCACGGAAATGACCCCGATTTACNCGTCGACCGCAGGCGTCGGCAACGGCACGCTGCAGAAGCTGATCGGCGCGGCGCTGGAAGCCGGCGATCTCTCCGATACCCTGCCCGACGCACTGCGCCAGCGCCTGAAATTGCCCGGCCTGGCGCGCAGCCTGCGCTTCCTGCACCGGCCGCCACCGGGCACCGAACTCGATACGCTGCACGCGCGCAATCATCCCGCCTGGCGGCGCGTCAAGTTCGACGAAGTGCTGGCCCAGCAACTGTCCTTGCGCCGCGCCTACCTGGCGCGCCGCGAGCAGNGGGCACCGGTGCTGGTGGCGCNNGACGACCTCGGTGCCCGCTTGCTCGACCAGCTTTCATTCGGCCTGACCGGCGCGCAACTGCGGGCGATGGCCCAGATCGGCGCCGACCTCGCCCAGCCCTACCCGATGCAGCGCCTGCTGCAGGGCGACGTTGGCGCCGGCAAGACCATCGTCGCCGCGCTGGCCGCCTGCCAGGCGATTTCGGCCGGCTGGCAGGCGGCCTTCATGGCGCCGACCGAGATCCTCGCCGAGCAGCATTACGTGAAATTGCGCGACTGGCTGGCGCCGCTCGGCATCAAGGTCGCCTGGCTGTCCGGCAGCCTGAAGAGTGCGGCGAAGCGGGCGCAACTGGCGGCGACGGCGGCCGAGGCGCAACTGGTCGTCGGCACGCATGCGCTGATCCAGGAGGGCGTCGATTTCGCCCGGCTCGGGCTGGCTATCGTCGACGAACAGCACCGCTTCGGCGTTGCCCAGCGGCTCGCCTTGCGCAAGAAGGGAAACAACCCGCACCAGCTGATGATGTCGGCGACGCCGATTCCGCGCACGCTGGCCATGAGTTACTACGCCGATCTCGACGTCACCGTGCTCGACGAATTGCCGCCCGGCCGCACGCCGGTCAAGACGCGGCTGGTCGCCGACAGCCGGCGCGACGACGTGGTCGGTTTTGTCACCAAGCATGTTGAAGAAGGCCGGCAGGCCTACTGGGTGTGCCCGCTGATCGAGGAATCCGAGGCGCTGCAATTGCAGACGGCGCAGGATACCTGGGAGCAACTGTCCGCCGATTTGCCGGATCTGCGCATCGGCCTCGTCCACGGGCGCCTGAAAAGCAACGAAAAGCAGGCGGTGATGGCCGCCTTCGCCGCTGGCGATATCGACGTGCTGGTGGCGACGACGGTGATCGAAGTCGGCGTCGATGTGCCGAACGCCAGTCTGATGGTCATCGAGCACGCCGAGCGTTTCGGTCTCTCGCAGCTGCACCAGCTGCGCGGCCGCGTCGGGCGCGGCGCGCACGAGTCGAGCTGCGTGCTGATTNACGCCGGTCCGCTCGGCGAGATCGCCCGCCAGCGGCTGAAGATCATTTTCGAGAACACCGACGGCTTCGAGATCGCCCGCCAGGATCTGCAGTTGCGCGGCCCCGGGNAATTCGTCGGCAGCCGCCAGAGCGGCGTGCCGCTGTTGCGTTACGCCGATCTGGAAATGGATGCCGATCTGGTCGAAATGGCGCGCGACATCGCCGACCTCATGCTGACCAACCACAATGAACTGGCCGAGCGCCACCTGCAGCGCTGGCTCGGCTCGCGCGAGGAACTGCTCAAGTCGTGAACCACTCCTCGATCATTCGTGCGACCTCGGCCGGCTGGTCGTGGTGCAGCATGTGGTCGGCGTTGTCGATCCATTTTTCGTCGACGTCGGCGAAGCAGGCGCGGCGAGCTCCCAGTCGCCCGGGCGGGTGGCGTAGTCGCGGACGATCCACGACTGGCGGCCGGCTACCCACAGCACCGGGCAGGTGATCTGCTTCCAGATCGCCATCGATTCTTCGAGGCGGAACAGGTAGGGCGAGGTCGCCTTGTGCCACGGGTCGCCGTTCCAGATGATGCCGTGGCGGCGTTCGCCGCCCTTGGTCGCCATCGCCGATGCGTGCCAGGTGGCGCGAGAGGAAATCGGCACGCTCGGCCGTCAGGTAGGGATCGGTTTTCATCAGGCGGCGGGCGAAGGCGGCGCGCTCAGGGTAACGTGCATGCGCGGTGGATTCTGCAGCTGGCCCAGCCAGTTCCGGTAGCGTTCGGGCGCCATGTCCGGTGTCGTCGGGGCGATGCCGAAGCCTTCCAGCGAAACGACTTTGTCGACCCGCTCGGGGCGCAGGCCGGCATACAGGCAGGAGAGGATGCCGCCCATGCTGTGCCCGGCCAGGCGGATTTGTCTGCCGGCGTGTAGCGATCGACGATCGCCTCCATATCGCCCAGGTGTTCGGCGAAGAAATAGGGGCGGTTCAGCCATTGCGACGGCCCGAAGCCGCGCCAGTCGGGGCAACGATGTTCCAGTCGCGCTGCAGTTCATCGACGACGAACTGGAAGGAGGCGGAAACGTCCATCCAGCCGTGCAGCAGGAACAGCGTCGGGGCCGGGGTCGCCCCAGCGGCGGATGTGCAGGCGGACGCTGGGCAGGTCGAGATATTCGGAACGGAAAGGGCGCATCGGTTTTGGCCAAAATTGGGGGCGACCGCAACAGGCGTGGCGTGGCCGAATTGTAGCCCGCCCGTCCAGCGAACATTCCGGTTGACGAAAACATGTCGATATAACTAAGATTATCGACATGAAGAATGATTACACCCAGCCATCCGCCCGCGTGGCAGGCCATGTCCCGCATTTTCGTCGCCCTTGGTGACGAGCACCGCAGCGCATCCTGCTGCTGTCCGAGCCGGGCGAGCGGCTCAATGTCGGGCAGATCGCCGAGGTATCGACCCTGGCGCGGTCGACCGTCTCGCACCACCTGAAAATCCTGCACGAATCCGGCGTCCTGGCTTCCGAGAAGATCGGCAAGGAAGTCTGGTTCTGGATCAACCGCGACGCCCTGCAAACCACGTTGAGCAATGTGCTCGACTATCTGAAGGAATACACCTGATGCGCAAGTTGTTGCGGCCGCTGTTGCGCGGCCTGGCCCGTTTACTGTTCCGCGTCGATATCCGCTTCCGGCAGTCCGATTTCTCGCATGAGCGCCTGCTCGTCGTCGCCAATCACGAATCCTTCCTCGACGGCCTGCTGCTCGGCCTGTTCCTGCCGATCGACCCGGTTNTCGTGGTCCATACCAGCATCGCCGGCAATTTCTGGTTCCGCATCCTGCTGTCGCAGGTCGATTATCTGGCGGTCGATCCGACCAGCCCAATGGCGATGAAGAAGGTCATCCGGCTGATCGAATCCGGGCGCCCGGTGNGGATCTTCCCGGAAGGGCGGATCACGCTGACCGGCTCGCTGATGAAGGTCGACGGCCCGGCCTTCGTCGCCGCCAAGACCGGCGCGACGGTGATCCCGGTGCGCCTCGACGGCGCCTCGCGCTCTNATTTCTCGCGCCTGTCCGGCCGCCACCCCAAGGAAATCTTCCCGAAAATCCGCTTGACCGTGCTGCCCGAAGCGCATTTCCCGATGCCCGAGGCGGCGACTGCCAAGCTGCTGCGCAAGGCCGGCGAGCAGATGCGCCGGCTGATGCAGGAAATGATCTTCGCCTCGCGCCCCGAGCAGACCATATATACCGNNCTGTGCGACGCGGCGGAAATTTTCGGTCGCGGCCGCCGCCCGTTCGAGGACGTCAAGCAGATCGAGTATTCCTACACCGACCTGCTGAAGATGGCGCTCATCCTCGCGCGCCAGGTCGAGCGCATGACCAAGCCCGGCGAACGCATCGGTCTGCTGCTGCCCAACCTGGTGCCAACCTTGGGGCTGATCTTCGGCCTCAGCGCCCGCCGCCGCGTGCCGGCCATGCTCAACTACACGGCCGGTGTCGACGCCATGCAGGCGGCCTGCGACGGCACCGAAATCCGCACCGTCATCACCNCGCGCGCCTTCGTCGAGCAGGGCAAGCTGACCGACAAACTGGCCGGGTTGAGCGGCGTGCAACTGCATTATCTGGAAGACATCCGCGAGCAGATCGGCCTCGGCGACAAGCTGTGGCTGATGCTCTACGCCATCCACTTCCCGCGCGCCTTCGAACTGAAAACCTCGCCCGAGGAAGCCGCCGTCGTGCTGTTTACCTCCGGTTCCGAAGGCAAGCCGAAGGGCGTCGTGCTGCCGCACCGGGCGATCCTCGCCAACATCGCGCAGATTCGCGCCGTCATCGACTTCTCGGTCCACGACAAGGTGCTCAACGCGCTGCCTATCTTCCACTCCTTCGGCCTGACGGCGGGTGCCCTGCTGCCGGTGCTCAACGGCGCCAGCCTTNTTCTCTACCCCTCGCCGCTGCACTACCGGGTGATTCCCGAACTGGCCTACGACCGCGGCTGCACGGTGCTGTTTGGCACCTCGACTTTCCTCGCCAACTACGCCAAGTTCGCCAATCCTTACGACTTCTACCGTCTGCGCTACGTCGTCGCTGGTGCCGAAAAACTCTCCGAAGCGGTGCGCAGCCGGTGGTTCGAGAAATTTGGCTTGCGCATTTTCGAAGGCTACGGCGCCACCGAAACGGCGCCGGTGATTGCGGTCAACACGCCCATGGCCTATAAAACCGGCACCGTCGGCAACCTGCTGCCGGGCATCGAACATCGCCTGCTGCCGGTTTCCGGCATCGAGCACGGCGGCATCCTGCACGTGCGCGGCCCCAACGTGATGTCCGGATACCTCAAGTCCGACCAGCCGGGCGTGCTACAGCCGCTTTCCGAGCTTGGGGACGGCTGGTACGAAACCGGTGACGTGGTGCAGATCGACGATGAAGGCTTTGTAAAGATCGTCGGCCGCGTCAAGCGCTTTGCCAAGATCGCTGGCGAGATGGTCAGCCTGGAAGTCGCCGAAAAGGTGGCCACGGCGACTTCGCCGGACAAAGCGCACGCCGTTTCCAGCCAGCCCGATGCCGCCAAGGGCGAGGCGCTGGTGCTGTTCACCGACGGCGAACTGACCCGCGAACTGCTGGCCGGCAAGNCGCGCGAACTCGGCGTGCCCGAGCTGGCCGTGCCGCGCAAGATTCATCGCGTCGAGTCGCTGCCGCTGCTGGGTACCGGCAAGGTCGATTACGTGACGCTCAAGCGTCTGGCGGAGGCAGTGTGATGAGCATGCGGTTACTGTCATCGTTATCGGCGAGAACAGCGGTATGGGTCTTTCTGGCGATACTGAATTCAGCCTGCAGTACAGGTGCAGGCGTTTCCACGACCATAGACATCGAGAGTCCCGCATTTTCACCGGACGGCAAAACGCTGCTATTCGATTTCTGCAAGGGCTCCCAATGCGACCTGGTTGCCTATTCGCTCGAGGAGCAGCAGTTCAGCCGAATAGTTCCGGTCGAGGAGGGATTCCGTTTCAGCAGCGCGAGCATGGCGAATCATCCGAACTTGCTCGCGGGTGGTGCGTTACCGGAAGGCGGAGTTCACCGCCTATCCTCAAATCGTCCTTATCGATCTGGATTCCAATACCTATCGTCGGCTAACCAACGATCCGAGCCATAAATATGGCCCAAGTCTCTCATTCGATGACAAGAGCGTGGCTTTCATTCAATCGCATCGCCAGCGCACCTGGTCCAGCGGCGACCCGCGCGCGACAGGCTGGGATATTCACATTCTGGACATCGCTTCGGGGGCGAATACGCGAGCCACAAGCTTCTGCTTTTATGGTCTTAGTCGACCATTTATCGCCCCGGACAATGGCGACCTGATCTTTTCCGGCGAAGGGCCGATGTGCAATTATCCCGAGCCCGGCGTCGCATCGGGAAGAAGGATTACAAGGAATATAAAGAACGATTCGGCTACGACAAAATTGTCCGTCTCGGGCCAATGCGGAAGCGTCTTGAGCCATGGATTCAAACTGACGAACACTCAAGCTCCCGCGAGTCGCGCGTAATGGAGATGTGTTGTTTACTTCGCGTACTGATCTGACGGACGGTATCAGGACAGGGGCTATTACAACTACGACATTTTCCTGAAGCGGGGTGAAATCAGGCGCCTGACGTGGTTGAAGTCTTTCATTGAGGGATTGCCCTTTCCCGAACAGCGCTTATGCAGCCTATGTCAGCGATTCCAGCAGGAAAAGGAGTTTTCCTTGTGGCTGTTGAATATCGATACCGGGAAAGCAGGCAAGTGGACTTGGCGGCGCTTTCATCCGCAATCGAGAGCGTGCCTGTGCGCCGGATGGCCGGGGCGCAATGAATGGCATACGGTAATCCGCCGCTGCCAGAATTTGTCTTCAAGCGCCTGTTCGTGCAGCAAGGGCATTCCTTTCCTCTTTGTTTTCCCATCCCCGCCGACTTTTTTCAGCGAGCCACCCATGAGCGGACAATTCGGACTCCTCAAGCAAAAGCGTTTCGCGCCCTTCTTCGGCACGCAGTTCCTCGGCGCCTTCAACGACAACCTGTTCAAGAACGCGCTGGTCGTGCTGCTGACTTTCCAGTCGGCGCAATGGACGACGCTGCAGCCGGAACTGCTGGCTAACCTGGCGNGCGGCATCTTCATCCTGCCCTTCTTCCTCTTCTCGGCGACGGCCGGGCAGCTGCCGACATACGACAAGCGGCTGGCGCGCCTGGTCAGGNTGCTGGAGATGGTCATCATGGGCGTCGCCGCCGCCGGCTTCTTCGCGCACAGCCTGCCCCTGCTGATGCTGGCGCTGNCCTGTTGCCATTCGACGCTGTTCGGCCCGGTCAAGTACGCCATCCTGCCGCAGCATCTGCACACCGACGAACTGGTCGGCGGCAATGCGCTGATCGAGGCCGGCACCTTCGTCGCCATCCTGATCGGCACCCTGGCCGGCGGCNTGCTCGCCGGGTCGGTCGAGCATCCGGCGTGGATCGCGCTCGGCGGCTTCGTCGTCGCCGCGGCGGGCTATGTCATGAGCCGCGGCATTCCGCCGGCCCCGGCAGCGCCGAACCTGACGGTCAACCNNAATCCGGTCACCGAAACCTGGCGCAACATCAACTTCGCCCGCGAGAACCGCACGGTCTTCCTGTCCATCCTCGGCATCTCGTGGTTCTGGCTCTACGGCGCGCTCTTCCTCGCCCAGTTTCCGGCCTACGCCCGCTTCGTGCTGGGCGGCGGCGAATCGTCAGTGACGCTGCTGCTCGCCACCTTCACGGTCGGTATCGGCCTCGGCTCGCTGCTCTGCGAACGGATGTCGGGCAAGCGCGTGGAGATCGGCCTCGTGCCCTTCGGCTCGATCGGCCTGACGCTGTTCGGCCTCGACCTCTGGGCCGCTTCGCCGGTCGGTCTCGCCGGTAATGGCCCGCACGCACTGCTGGCGCTGCTCAGCCTGCCGGCGATCTGGCGCGTGCTGTTCGACCTGATGATGCTCGGCGTCTTCGGCGGCTTCTTCATCGTGCCGCTCTATGCGCTGGTCCAGTTGCGCAGCTCGCCCGAGCACCGGGCGCGCATCATCGCCGCCAACAACATCGTCAACGCGCTGTTCATGGTCGTCGGCGCGCTGGGGGCGGCGGCGCTGCTGAGCGCCGGGTTGTCGATCCCGGCGCTGTTCGGCATCGCGGCGCTGCTCAACGCGGCGGTGGCGATCTACATCTACGGGCTGGTGCCCGAGTTCCTGCTGCGCTTCATCGCCTGGCTGCTGATCAAGGCCGCCTACCGGCTGCGCAGCGAGGGCTGGACCATATCCGCCGAGGGCGCCGCCGTGCTGGTCGCCAATCACGTCAGCTTCGTCGACGCGGTGATCATCATGGGCGCCGCGNCGCGCCCTGTGCGCTTCGTCATGGACCACCGCATCTTCCGCATCCCCATTCTCAGTTACGTCTTCCGCCACTGCGGCGCGATCCCCATCGCCGCGGCCAAGGAAGACCCGGCGCTGATGGAAAAGGCCTTCTCCGAGGTGTCGACCGCATTGAACGAAGGCGAACTGGTCGCCATCTTCCCGGAAGGCAACATCACCCGCGATGGCGAACTGCAGACCTTCCGCCCCGGCATCACGCGCATTCTCGCCGCCAACCCGGTGCCGGTCGTGCCGCTGGCGCTGTCCGGGCTGTGGNGCAGCTACTTCTCGCGGGTCGATGGCGAGGCGATGAAANCGCCGTTCCGGCGCGGGCTGTTCTCGCGCATCACGCTACGCGCCGGGGCGCCAATTGCCGCTAATGACGCGCGGCCCGAGTCCCTGCACCGGCGGGTAGCCGAATTGCGCGGCGCCGATCGTTAGCAATTCTGTGGGTGGCGACCGACAAGGAGCTGGCCGCCGGCCTGGATGATGGCGTTGGCCGAGAGGGCTTGATTTACAATCAAAAATTATGGCCCGTTGGGCCGACAGGGAAAACATGGAAGACTCGCCAAGCTTCAATGGCATCGATCGCCTCGAACGCAGCGATGACTGGGGCGTCTNNAAAACGCTGCTTGAGTCGACCAAGGCGATCNCCTGGAAGATCAATTGGGCGACCAAACAGTTCGACTACATCGGCCCGCAAATCGAAANNGTGCTTGGCTGGCCGCGTGACAGCTGGCTCGGGGCGATGGACTGGATCGAGCGCATTCATCCGGAAGACCGGGAAGGGACAGCCAATTTCTGCATCAGCCAGTCCGAGGAAGGGGTCGATCATGAAGCCGATTATCGGGCCCTGAAGGCCGATGGAAGCTACGTCTGGATTCGCGATGTGGTGCATGTGATCCGCGATGAANAAGGCGTGACGCAGGATCTGGTCGGCTTCATGTTCGACATCTCGGCGCGCAAGCAGATGGAACAGGAGGTCGCCGATCTCAATCGCAAGCTGGAAGCCTGGTCGAATCAGGATGGCCTGACCGGCATTGCCAACCGCCGCCTGTTCGATCAGACGATGGCCGCCGAATGGGCGCGCGGCAAGCGCAGCGGGGCACCGTTATCGCTGCTGATGCTCGATGTCGATCATTTCAAGGGTTACAACGATCACTACGGGCATGTGAAGGGCGACGAATGTCTGATCCGTGTGGCACGGGCAATCGGTCAGGCGCCCATGCGTTCGAGCGATTTGTTCGCGCGTTATGGCGGCGAGGAATTCGCGCTCGTCCTGCCGCAGACGCCGGCCGACGCAGCGCAACTGGTCGCGGAGAAGTGCCGTGAACTGGTGGCGGCGCTGAGCATTCCGCATGCGGCATCGCCGGCCGGGGTGATTACGATCAGCGTCGGGGTCTGCACGATGGTTCCCGGCGAGGAGAGTTCCTGCACCACCTTGATCGAGCGGGCGGACGACAAGCTTTATCGAGCCAAGCGGAACGGCCGGAACTGCATCTGCTCGTATTAGTTGCCCGGCCAGGTGCGCAGTCCGCAGCACGGTGGCGCACCCTGGATGCCGGCGTTTGGCGAGCGGCCATCGGCCGGCTGGCCAAGGTAAAATCGGCCCACTATGAACTGGCCCGCCCTCAAGGAAAAACTCGATCTCTACGAAAAGCTGATGCGGCTCGACAAGCCGATCGGCATTTTGCTGCTGCTGTGGCCGACGCTATGGGCGCTGTGGCTGTCGGCCGAGGGCCGCNCCGACCGCATCGTGCTCTGGGTCTTCATCCTCGGCACCGTGCTGATGCGTTCGGCCGGCTGCGTCATCAACGACTACGCCGACCGCGATTTCGACAGGCACGTCGAGCGCACCAGGNAGCGCCCGCTGACCGCCGGCCGGGTGACGACGAAGGAGGCGCTGGCGCTGTTCGCCGCCCTCTCGCTGTGCGCCTTCGTGCTGGTGCTGCTGCTCGGCAATCCGTTGGTGATCTGGCTGTCGGTGCCAGCGCTCTTCNTCGCCGCCAGCTATCCGTTCACCAAGCGCTTCTTCGCCATCCCGCAGGCCTACCTCGGCATCGCCTTCGGCTTCGGCATCCCGATGGCCTACGCGGCGCACCTCGGCGAGGTGCCGGCGGCGGCGTGGTGGCTGCTGCTCGCCAACGTCTTCTGGGCGGTAGCCTACGACACCGAATACGCCATGGTCGACCGCGAGGACGACCTGAAGATCGGCATCAAGACCTCGGCCATCACCTTCGGCCGCTTCGACGTGGCGGCGGTGATGTTCTGCTACGCGGTGACGCTCGGGATCATCGGCTGGATCGGCNTTACGCTGCGCCTCGGCTGGGCCTTCTACGCCGGGCTGGCGGTCGCCGCCGCGATCATGGGCGTCCATTACACGTGGATACGCGGCCGCGAGCGCATGGCCTGCTTCAAGGCTTTCCTGCACAACAACTACGTCGGCGCGGCGATCTTCGCCGGCATCGTCGTCGATTACCTGGTTTCCGGAAGGAGCTTCGGATGAAAGCCCTGGTTTTGCCCTTTTTCTGGTGTCGACCGCAGCCGTCGCCGACGATGCGCGCCAACTCGTCAAGCTGCCGCCACCGGCGCAGGACGCCCTGCGCGAAGAGAGGGAACCTCGTCGCCCTCAACGAGGTGCTGTCGCTGCTGGCCGCCGGCAAGGTCAGGAAGCCGGCGAGGTGGCCGAGACCAAACTGGGCCTGTCGGCCATGGGCAAGCACCGCGACAAGCCCTTCGATGCCCGTCCCGGCCCGCACATGCCGCCGGCCATGCACGGTATCGGCATGGACGGCCTAAGGCGGCCAGCGAATTTGCGACGGTTGCCAAAACCGGCGACCGCGACAAGGCGCTGGCCCTGCTGCCCAACCTGACCTCGGGCTGTGTCGCCTGCCATTTTCCTACCGCACCCGATGAAATACCACGACCTGCGCGACTTCATGTCGCAACTGGAAAAGACCGGCGAACTCAAGCGGGTCGGCGTCGAGGTCGATACCCGCCTCGAAATGACCGAAATCTGCGACCGCGTGCTGCGCGCGGAAGGCCCGGCCATCCTGTTCGAGAAGCCGAAAGGTCAAACCATTCCGGTGCTCGCCAACCTGTTCGGCACGCCGCAGCGGNTGGCGCTCGGGATGGGTGAAGAGTCGGTGCAGGCGCTGCGCGAAGTCGGCAAGCTGCTCGCCTACCTGAAGGAGCCGGAGCCGCCGAAGGGCCTGAAGGACGCCTGGGACAAGCTGCCGATCCTCAAGCAGGTGCTCAACATGGCGCCGAAGAAGGTATCGAACGCGCCTTGCCAGGAAATCGTCTGGGAGGGCAAGGATGTCGATCTGTCGCGTCTGCCCATCCAGCACTGCTGGCCGGGCGACATCGCGCCGCTGATCACCTGGGGGCTGGTCGTCACCAAGGGGCCGCACAAGAACCGCCAGAACCTCGGCATCTACCGCCAGCAGGTGTTGGGGCCGAACAAGGTGATCATGCGCTGGCTGGCGCATCGCGGCGGTGCGCTGGATTTTCGCGACCACCAGCTGGCCAATCCGGGGCAACCGTTCCCGGTCGCCGTCGTGCTCGGCTGCGATCCGGCGACCATCCTCGGTGCCGTGACGCCGGTGCCGGACAGCCTGTCCGAATATCAGTTCGCCGGCCTGCTGCGCGGCGGCAAGACCGAGCTGACGCAGTGCTTGGGCTCGGGGCTGCAAGTGCCGGCGTCGGCCGAAATCGTCCTCGAGNGCGTGATTCATCCCGGCGAAATGGCGCTCGAAGGGCCCTATGGCGACCACACCGGCTACTACAACGAGCAGGCCGAGTTCCCCGTCTTCACCATCGAGCGCATCACCATGCGCCGCGACCCGATCTACCACAGCACCTACACCGGCAAGCCGCCCGACGAACCGGCCGTGTTGGGCGTCGCGCTCAACGAGGTCTTCGTGCCGCTGTTGCAGAAGCAGTACNCGGAAATCGTCGATTTCTACCTGCCGCCGGAAGGCTGCTCGTATCGGATGGCCATCGTCAGCATCAAGAAACAGTACCCCGGCCACGCCAAGCGGATCATGTTCGGCATCTGGAGCTTCCTGCGCCAGTTCATGTACACCAAGACGATCATCGTCGTCGACGACGACATCGACATCCGCGACTGGAAGGAAGTGGTCTGGGCGATGACGACGCGCATGGACGCCACCCNNGACACGACGCTGGTCGACAACACGCCGATCGATTACCTCGACTTCGCCAGCCCGGTCGCCGGCCTCGGTTCCAAGATGGGGCTCGACGCGACCAACAAATGGCCGGGCGAAACGAATCGCGAATGGGGACGGCCGATCGTTATGGATAACGACGTTAAAAGGCGCGTCGACGGCATGTGGCAGGATCTCGGCCTGTGAGTCTGCGGGTGGTTGCGGTCGACCTCGAAAATACGGCCATTTCCGCGGCCTGGCTCGACCTGCTCGACCACTACGCCCGCGACCCGATGGGTGGCGGCGCTGGTTTGTCCGACTACGCCAGAAGCCATCTGGTCGCTGAACTGAAAACCTGCCGACCTTCCACGCGCGCTGGCCTGGGCAGGCGACGAGCCGGTCGGCCTGATCAACTGCTTCGCCGGTTTCTCCACCTTCGCCGCCAAGCCGCTGCTCAACATCCACGACATCGTCGTCCATGCCGGCGCGGGCAGGGCGTCGCACAGGTGCTGCTGGGTTGGGCCGAGCAGCGGGCGCGCGCCCTCGGCTGCTGCAAGCTGACGCTCGAAGTCCTGTCCAACAACATGCGCGCGCTGGCCGCCTACGAACGCGCCGGCTTCGCACCCTACGTGCTCGACCCGGCCGCCGGGCACGCGCTGTTTCTGCAAAAACCTTCCGGAGAACTGACATGTCCGAACCCGTCCCCGTCACCCTCGTGCACGGCGTGCGCAATTCGCTGGTGCAGCTGACCCATTTCATCTACGGCCTGCACGCCATCGCCGTCCTCATCGGCGTCACCTCGTCGGCGACGGTCGCCGGCGGCTTCGTCTTCGGCCTGCCCTCGCTGGTCGCCGTCCTGCTCAACTACCTGAAGCGCGGCGACGTCAATGGCACCTGGCTGGAAAGCCATTTCCGCTGGCAGATCCGCACCTTCTGGTTCTCGNCGCTGTGGCTGGTGGTCTATGGCCTGCTGATCATCACCATCATCGGCATCCCCATCGCCTGGATCCTGATCGTCATCCTCGGCCTGTGGGTCGGCTACCGCGTCATCCGCGGCTGGGTCGCGCTGTTCAGTGAACGGCCGGTCGCCTAGACTTTGCGGCCGCGCGGCTGCAGTTCGCTGCCCACCCAGCGCGCGAATTCGCTGCGCGTGCAGCTGCCGGTGCGGTTCAGGCCGTTGCCGTCCACCACCTTGTAGATGACGAGGTCGAAATCCGGGTTATCCGAGCGCCGTTCGTCGATGATCTGGCGTACCGACCACTGCTGCCCCGGGCGGTCGTTGCAGTANAAGCGCCCGAGCTGGACGACGGGCAGCGTCGCTTCCTGCTGCTGGGCGATGGCCAGCGTTTGCTGNATCAGTTCGCCCATTTCNTCGGGGCTGACGTCGATCACGACATTGAGGTGGTCCATCGCCGCGATCACGTGNTGTTTCGAAATCGCCGGCCAGACGCTGCCGGCGCGGAGCGGTGCGCCGCGATAGCGCATCAGGCTGGCCGGGTAGCGCCGCCAGGCGAAGGCGTAGTTGAAGGCGACGCCGACCGCGAGAATGATCAGGGCATTGACGGCGATCGGGGTCAGCGCATAGCGATAGCCGAGTTCATGCACCGTCGCGCCGCCGATCACCGCTGCCAGCGCCGTGGCGCCGCCCGGCGGGTGCAGGCAGCGCGCGACGTGCATGGCGCCGATCGCCAGGCCGACGGCGAGGCCGGCCGCCAGGGTCGGGTTGGGAACCAGCTGCCAGCAGGCGACGCCGACCAGCGCCGACAGGACGTGCCCGGCCAGCACCGCCCACGGCTGGGCGAACGGGCTGTGCGGCGCCGCGAAGATGAGCACCGCCGAGGCGCCCATCGAGGGCACGATGACCAGCGCCGCCGTCGGCCCGACGAGCGCCCCGGTGACGGCCAGCACGAGGACGATGCCGACGGCACCGCCGAGCGTCGCGACCAGCTGCTCGCCAGCATGGTGGCCGCTGGCCGGGAAGCCGATGAAATGGCGGAAGCGCTGCCAGCGGGTCTGGTTCATGGCGCCGGCTTGCCGCTGCCGGCCGGCGATGCCGGTTCGAGCAATGCCTGCGCCGCTGCGAACAGCTCGCGCTCCTCGAAGCGGACATGGGCGCCGAGCAGTTCGCCGAAACGTTCCAGCGTCGCCGGGTCGGCCTCGTTCAGGCGGGTGGCGAGGGCGCGCATTTCGGCGTGTTCGTCCAGCGTCCGCGCAACGAGCGCGCTGGCGCCGGCCTGCGCCAGCAGCGGCAGCACGTCGTTCTCCTCGCGGACGAAATGCGGTTCCAGGTCGCTGCCGAAGGCCTCGGCGCAGAGGCTCGCCGCCGCCCGGATCTGCGCCGGATTGCCCGCCGCGACCGCGCGTTTGGCGGCCAGCGCCAGCCGGAGGGCGAGATGGTGCTCGCGCGATAGGTCCTGCAGCCATTCATGACGTTTCATGCGACGCCTCCTTTTCGGCCGGCCGTCGGCGCGCACGACGCTGCCCAGGACGGTTACGATGAACAGCAGCAGGGCGCCGGCGTTGGCCGCGGCACCGCCGCGCTGCACGGCGAAATCCCCGGCCAGACCGCCGCCGATCCGCCAGGCGAGCGACGCGTGGAGGGCCAGCAGCGGCAGGTAGAAGGCCGGGTGGTAGGGAATCTTCACGCGCGCCACGGCCGGGAAGATGATCGGCGCGTGGCCGAAGACCATGGCGAAGACAAAACCGAGGGCGAGGGCATGGACGGCGGCGTCGCGCCACGCATGACCGGGCGCCAGGGCGCCGGCCAGCCCGAGGGCACCGGCCAGGGCCAGCCAGACATAACCGGAGAGCAGGCACAGCGCGATGTAGCGCGTCAGCCCCGCTTGCCGAGCGTTGCGCCGGGCGATGTCGTAGCGCAGCAGCCAGGCGGCGAGCGCCAGCAGGCCGCCGGCGAACAGGCGCAGGCCGGCGTCGGCCTGCGCCAGACTGAGCATCGCACCGAGCAGGACGACGGCGACGATGGCGATGAACAGGCGCTGGGCGAGCGGTGGCGTCGGCAGNAAGCGGGTCAGTTCGAGGCGCTCNGTAACGATGGTCAGGACCAGGAAGGCCAGCCACCACGGCACGGCGGCGGTCAGCCCGCCGCTGGCCAGCCAGGCCAGGCCGCCGACCAGCCAGCAGGCGGCGCCGAGCGCGAGGACGATGGTGAACGGGGCGGTCAGGCGGCGCAGGACCTGCAGGCTGGCGGCGAGCATCACGGTCGCGGCGAGCAGCGCGAGCGCCTGTGCGGTGACGACGGGTGCCCCGGCGATCAGGCAGAGGCCGCCGAGGCCGGCCGCCGCCGGCGCCGCATAAGCCCACAGGCGGCCGATGGCGACGGCGCGTTCGAGGCCGATGACGGTGCCGAAGAAGGCCGGGATCATCAGCGCGCCGTGCCAGCCGGCGGCGTTCGCGGCGAGCGGCGGCACATTCCAGGCGAGGCGCGCCAGCCCGGCCATGACANNGCCGGCGAGCAGCGAGATCATGCCGAAGAAGAGCAGCGGCAGGCGGGCGGCCGGGCGCAGGTCGTTCATCGCGGTCGTCCTTGAATGGGCGGCATGCGCCTACCAGCCGAAATTCTCGCGGGTGCGCGCGCTCATCATCGACGGGTTCCACGGCGGTTCCCAGACCAGCGCGACGTCCGCCGGCCAGGCCGGCAGCTTGTCGGCGAGGACGGCGCGCACGTCATCGAGAATCATCTCGCCCATCGGGCAGGCTGGCGAGGTCATGGTCATCCGGATCAGGATGCCGTCGGCGCCGACCTCGATTTCATAAACGAGGCCCATGTCGACGATATTGGCGCCGACCTCGGGGTCAATGACCTGGCGCAGCAGGGCACGCACGGTATCGGCGTCGGGTGCAGGGTTGTTCATGGCGGCCTTCGGTTGCTGAGGAGATGGGGAAGGATCATAGGGCGCTGTGTCGCGGCCGGCTATGCCTTGCATCAAGTCCCGGCCGGCAAGCGCGCTCGGAAATGTTTGCGGATAGTCTGCAGCGAGATCGAATAGGTGTGGCACAGCTGGTCGGCGTCGTAGCGATGGGCGCTGCCGACCGGGCAGGCGAGACGCGCCTGGCAGGTGAAGGCGCAGGCCGAGTCGGACTGCAGGCGGTAGGCGGCGCAGCGGGCGAGNGAAAAACTGCCGTCGGCCATCGCCTGCGCCGGGCAGGCGGCGATGCACGGCTGGGTTTTACAGGCGGTACAGGGGCTGTCGCGGTCNGACGGCCCGGAAGGGCGAAAATCAGTGTCGGCCAGGACGACGGCGCGGTAGGCGTACCAGCTGCCCCAGTCCGGGTCGATGCCGACCATGAAGGGGGAGGCGTGGTGCCAGCCGGCGAGCGCGCCGAGCTGCTGCAGGCCGACCGGCTGGTCGCCGGGGTGNACGATGGANTGGCGGTTGTCCGGCAGATGGTCGGCGAAGCAGCGCTCGATGCTGCGCACGGTAAAGTCGTCGATCGGGTTCTCGCCGTCGCTGCCCGCTGCCTTGACNGTGTCCCAGAGNGTCTTGCCGCCGTGGCCGAGGAGGACGAGCTGGCGATAGGGCGCGGTGTCGCCCAGCGTGGCGATGACCGCGGGCGGCAGGTCGGCGAGGTCGAAGACATGCTGCCGGTTCAGTCCGCAGCGCCCCAGCGCGTCGGCGGGAAAAGGCTGGAATCCGGTCATAGGGGCCGGCTCACTCGCTTTCAAGGATGACGCTCTTCTCGCCGGCCCGCCGCTGCGCGACCCAGACCAGCAGCGCGTCGATGGCGGCACTGCCAGCCTGCGCCTTGGGNTGGTTGATGAAGAAGGTCACCGCGTAGCGNCGGCCCTGCGCGTCGAGCGCGTAGCCGGCGGCGGTCTTGACGCCGTCCAGCGTGCCGGTCTTGATGTGGGCGCGGCCGGTGGCCTCGGAACCGTTGAGGCGCTTCTTCATGGTGCCGTCGATGCCGACGATCGGCAGGCTGGAGATGTATTCGGGCATCACCGGGTTCTTCCAGGCGTCGAGCAGCAGGCGGTTGAGGCTGTCGGCGCTGATCCGCTCGCGGCGCGAGAGGCCGGAGCCGTTCTCGATTTCCAGTTCGGCGAAACGCAGGCCGCGCGCGTTCAGCCAGTCGCCGATGCGCTGCCGCGAGCGTTCGGCGGTGGCCGGAGCCGTGTCGTTGCCGAGCGTCAGGAAGACCTGACGGGCCATCACGTTGTTGCTGAACTTGTTGATGTCGCGCACGGCGTCGGCCAGCGGCGGCGATTCGTGCTGGGCGAGCAGTTTGCTGCCGGCGGGAATGTTGCCGCCGCGCACCTGGCCGGCGAGCGTGCCGCCCAGTTCCTTCCACAGGCTGCGGATCAGCCCGCCGGCCTGCGCATCGGCGGGCAGCGGCGAGAGGTTGAGCGGCTTCTCGCCGCACTGCGGGCTGTAGGTGCCGGTGAATTCGAGCCGGTTTCCGCTGTTTTCCGGGATCAGGCGGACGGCGATGAAGTCCTTCCAGTTGCTGCTGCAGCCGCCTTCGCCGGCGCGCAGCTGGTTGTCCACGCGCAGGCCGTCGCTCGGCGTTTCCATCAGCACACGCGGCCGGCCGCTGTCGGGCAGCAGCGTGAAGCGCAGCGCGCGGAAGTTGATGAGCAGGCCATCCGGGCCGACGTTGTAGGGNCGCATCGGCTTGTCGTCGAAGGCGCCGGGGTCGATGGTCGGGACGTTGAAGACGGTGCGGTCGAGTACGACGTCGCCGCCGATGTGCTGGATGCCGCGCACGCGCAACTGGCGCAGCAGGCTCCACAGGTGTTCGATGGAGAAACGCGGGTCGCCGCTGCCTTTGAGATACAAATTGGCACTTAAAACGCCGTCGACCGCAACAGTGTCGGTCCACGCCCTNGTTTTCCACGTCCAAGCCGGGCCGAGCAGATCGAGCGCCGCGTAGGTGGTGACCAGCTTCATTACCGAAGCGGGGTTCATCGGCTGCGCGGCGTTGTGGGCGACCAGCGCTACCTTGGCGTCGACCGGTTGGACGACGACGGCGACGCTGCCGGCAGGAATCTGCGCCGCCTTGAGCGCCCCGAGGACATTGGGCGGCAGTCCGTCGGCAAGCGCCGCCCGGCTCAGGACGGCGAGTGCCAGCAGCGTGGCGAGACGTTTCATGCAGCGAGGGTCGGGTAGTCGAGATAACCCTTTTCGCCGCCCTGGTAGAAGGTCGCCATGTCGGGTTCGTTGAGCGGCGCCTGGCGGGCGAAGCGTTCGACGAGATCGGGGTTGGCGATCCATGCCTTGCCGTAGGCCACGGCATCGCACAGGCCGGCCACCAGCCGCGCTTCGCCTTTGGCCTGGTCGAGACCGCCGTTGGCGATGATCGGCATCGTCGCCAGCGGGCGGAAATGGGCGCCGACATCGGCCAGGCCGTCCGGCGTGTCGTCGAGCTGCTTGGGCAGGAAGGGTTCGGTCAGGTGCAGGAAGGCGAGGCCATAGCCGTTGGCGCGGCGCACGATGTGCTCCCACATCGGCACGGTGTCGGCATCGACGCTGACCCCGTGGAAACGGTTCATCATCGGATTGAGGCGGAAGCCGACGCGGTTGAGCGGCATGACTTCACCGACGGCGTCGAGCACCTCGAAGAAGAAGCGGGCACGGTTTTCGTGGCTGCCGCCGTATTCGTCGTCGCGCAGATTGGCCTGGCGCGAGAAGAACTGATGGAACAGGTAGCCGTTAGAGGAGTGGATCTCGATACCGTCGAAACCGGCGGCCATCGCGTTGGCGGCGGCGGTCCGGAAGTCGCCGACGACGGCCTTGATTTCCTCTCGCGTCAGCGCATGCGGCGTCACGGTGTCGGGCTGTCCGGTGATGGAAAACATCTTCCAGTTCGGGTTGACCGCAGAAGGTGCGACCGGCGGCTGGCCATCGTGGAATTCCGGCAGCGACAGGCGGCCGCAATGCCAGAGCTGGCAGACGATCAGGCCACCTTTTTCATGTACCGCATCGGTGACCAGCCGCCAGCCGGCAACCTGCTCGGCCGACCAGATGCCCGGNGTGAACGGATAGCCACGCGCCTGCGGCGAAACGATGGTGCCCTCGGAAATGATCAGCCCGGCACCGGCGCGCTGCGCGTAGTAGCGCGCCATCATCTCGGTCGGCACGTAGCCTGGGTTGTCACAGCGGCAGCGCGTCAGCGGCGCCATCACGACGCGGTTCCTGAGGTCGAGCGCGCCGAGACGGAAGGGGTGAGAAGGGGTTGGGTCATGGCAATGAAAAGGGGAGTCTGAAAGCTCCCATTCTACTGCCTGACGCGGCGATGGCTAAGTCAGACGTTGAACAGGAAATTCAGCACGTCGCCATCCTTGACCACGTATTCCTTGCCTTCGGCGCGCATCTTGCCGGCTTCCTTGGCGCCGGCTTCGCCCTTGTAGGTGATGAAGTCGTCGAAGGCGATGGTCTGGGCGCGGATGAAGCCGCGTTCGAAATCGGTGTGGATGACGCCGGCCGCCTGCGGGGCGGTGTCGCCCTGGTGGATGGTCCAGGCGCGCACTTCCTTGACGCCNGCGGTGAAGTAGGTGGCCAGCCCGAGCAGCTTGTAGCCGGCACGGATCAGGCGGTCGAGGCCGGGTTCATGGAGGCCCATCGATTCGAGGAACTCGACCTTGTCAGCGTCTTCGAGGTCGGCGATTTCGGCTTCGATGGCGGCGCACAGCGCTACGACCTCGGCGCCTTCGGCGGCGGCATGGGCGCGCACGGCGTCGAGATGCGGGTTGTTCTCGAAACCGTCTTCGGCGACGTTGGCGGCGTAGAGCACCGGCTTGGCGGTAATCAGGCAGAAAGGCTTGAGGCTGGCCCATTCTTCCTTGGCCAGGTCGAGCGCACGTACCGGCTTGCCCTGGTCGAGCTGGGCAAAGCATTTNTCGAGAACGGCGACGAGAATCTTGGCTTCCTTGTCGCCGGAGCTGGCCGGGCGCTTATAGCGGTTGAGGGCCTTNTCGACGGTCGCCATGTCGGCCAGCGCCAGTTCGGTGTCGATCACCTCGATGTCGCGGATCGGATCGACGCTGCCGGAGACGNNTACGACGTTGTCGTCGGCGAAGCAGCGGACGACGTGCACGATGGCGTCGGTTTCACGGATGTTGGCAAGGAACTGGTTGCCCAGGCCTTCCCCCTTGGAGGCACCGGCGACGAGACCGGCGATGTCGACGAATTCGACGATGGCCGGCTGGATCTTCTGCGGCTTGACGATGGCCGAGAGCTGCGCAAGACGCGGATCGGGCACTTCGACGATGCCGACGTTCGGTTCGATCGTGCAGAACGGGTAGTTCGCCGCTTCGATGCCGGCCTTGGTCAGGGCGTTGAAGAGGGTGGATTTGCCGACGTTGGGCAGGCCGACGATGCCGCATTTCAAAGACATTTGTTGTTCCTTAGACGGCTTTGCCGTGCAACTGTTGTTGGGCGCCGGCGAAGTCGCCGNNGGCAAGTTTGGGCCAGGCCAGCAGGCAGCGGGCGAGGGCGTGTTCGATGTCCGGCATTTCTTCCTTGCGTGGCGGGTGCAGCACGAAGTCGACGACCTGTTGCGCCAGATTGAGGGTGCGCGGATGACCGATGCCGATACGAAGGCGCCAGAAGTCCGGGGTGCCGAGCCTGGCCTGGATGTCCTTCAGGCCGTTGTGCCCGCCGTTGCCACCGCCTTGCTTCAAGCGGATGCCGCCGGGTGGCAGGTCGAGTTCGTCATGGATGACGAGAATCTCGCCCGGTTCGATCTTGTAGAAATTGGCCAGCGCCGCGACCGATTGTCCTGAACGGTTCATGAAGGTAGTCGGCTCGAGCAGCCAGGTGTCGCCGGCGCGTGCCGCCTTGCCGAAGAACTTGGCCTGCGGGGCGAGCGATGCCTTCAGCTTGTCGGCGAGCTGGTCGACGAACCAGAATCCGACGTTGTGCCGGGTGGCTTCGTATTCCGGACCCGGGTTGCCGAGGCCGACGATCAGGCGGGGTGGGTTCATGGTGGGCTAAATGAAAAAGCCGCGGCGGCAGATTGCCAGCGGCGGCTGTTTCAGCTTGATGCCGGAAATTACTCGGCAGCAGCTTCGCCTTCGGCGGCTTCTTCGGAGGAACCGCCCTTGCCGACGATGCCGACGACGATCGGGTCATCGGCGCCGTGCTGAACGGCCTTGACGCCCTTCGGCAGCTTGAGCTGGGAGACGTGAAGGTTCTCGCCGACCTTGAGGTTGCCGACGTCGACTTCGATGAACTCGGGCAGATCCTTGGCCAGGCACTGAACGTCGAGATCGGTCAGGATGTGGTTGACCAGACCGCCACCCAGCTTGACGCCCGGTGCGGTTTCTTCGTTGACGAAGTGCAGCGGCACCTTGATGTGCAACTCGTGCGTCGCATCGACGCGCTGGAAGTCGATGTGCAGAACGAGCGGCTTGTAGGCGTGACGCTGGGTGTCGCGCAGCAGGACCTGCTGCTTCTTGCCGTCGAGGACGATGTTGAGGATGGAGGCGTGGAAGGCTTCCTTCTTCAGGTTGAGCAGCAGATCGTTGTGATCGATTTCGATGGCTTGCGGGGCAGCGTCGCCACCGTAGATGATGCCCGGAACTTTGCCAGCGCGACGCAGGCGGCGGCTCGCACCCGATCCCTGCAGCGTGCGCGCTTGGGCGATGATGTCAAATTGCATGGTGATACTCCAAAAATTTCCCGAACCGCGACCAGAACGGGATGGTTGAAAAACTTAATCGATGAACAGCGACGACACGGAGTCGTCATTGCTGATGCGGCGTATGGTTTCGGCCATGATCTCGGCGACCGACAACTGGCGGATG
Organism: Dechloromonas sp.; assembly: GCA_013363835.1. Lineage (GTDB taxonomy): Bacteria > Pseudomonadota > Gammaproteobacteria > Burkholderiales > Rhodocyclaceae > Azonexus. The sequence continues at coordinate 2,559,828 of CP054864.1, read as the reverse complement.
CGCGGACAGGCGGCGGCGTCATCGCGCAGCGGAATGGTATCGGTGACGACCAGCGCGTCGAGGTCGGAATCGTTCAGGCGATCGATCGCCGGGCCGGACAGCACCGGGTGGGTACAGTAGGCGACGACCTGCCTGGCACCGTTGGCCTTGAGCGCGGTGGCGGCCTTGCACAGCGTGCCGGCGGTGTCGACCATGTCGTCCATGATGATGCAGGTGCGGCCATCGACTTCGCCGATGATGTTCATGACTTCCGAGACATTGGCTTTCGGACGGCGCTTGTCGATGATCGCCAGATCGCACTCGAGGCGCTTGGCCAGCGAGCGGGCGCGGACGACGCCGCCGTGGTCGGGCGAGACGACCATCGGGTTTTCGTATTTTTGGGCGCGGATATCGTCGAGCAGGATGGGCAGGGCGTAGATGTTGTCGACCGGAATGTCGAAGAAGCCCTGAATCTGTTCGGCGTGGAGATCCATGGTCAGTACGCGGTCGACGCCGGAGGCGACGAGCATGTTGGCGACCAGCTTGGCGGCGATGGGGACACGCGACGAACGCGAGCGGCGATCCTGGCGGGCGTAGCCGAAGTAGGGGATGGCGGCGGTGATGCGGCCGGCCGAGGCGCGCTTGAGCGAGTCGACGATGACCAGCAACTCCATCAGGTTGTCGTTGCACGGCGCGCAGGTGCTTTGCAGCACGAAGATGTCGCGGCCGCGCACGTGCTCCTGCAGCTCGACGCTGACTTCGCCATCGGAAAAGCGGCCGACGTTGGCGCGGCCGAGATCGACATTGAGCTGGGTCGCGACATCTGCCGCCAACCTTGGGTTGGCATTGCCGGTGAAGACCATCAAGCTGTTGTAGGCCATTTTCACTTCCCTCCGGGCATTTCCGATACGCAATTAGCCCGCCACAATGAAATTCGGGCAGGCTTGCGACCTGCCCGAAGGAATTTGGCTGGGGAAGAAGGATTCGAACCTTCGAATGCCGGAATCAAAATCCGGTGCCTTGACCAACTTGGCGACTCCCCAGCGGGACGTTTGCACGGGTTCGCGTGCGAACGAGGCGCGGATATTACAGGAGTCGCGCGGAAATCCAGTCTTTTGTGCAGAAAGCGAGCTGTTGCAGGCAGCTTTTGCCCGCGCTCGGCTAGAGGCTGGCGAGCGGGTGCTCGGGCAGGCCGGCGGCGACCCAGCCCGACATGCCGGCGGGCAGACAGGAAAAGACCACGTCAGCTTCGGCGCGNCGAGGAAAACCGGCGAAAACACAGGCACCCGAGCCGGTCATCAGCGCTTGCGGGGCGAACTGCCGCAGCCAGACGAGATGTTCGGCCACGGCCGGGAACCTGGCGCAGGCCACGGGCTCGAGGTCGTTGCCGCCCTGCCCGTGCCGCCAGGCGACGGCAGGAATCGGCGGCGTGTCGCGCTTCAGTTCGGGTGCCCCGAAAATGGCTGCCGTCGGGACGTTGACCGCGGGATGCAGCACCAGATAGCACTCGGGCGGCAGATCGACATCGGTAAAGGCTTCGCCGACACCCTCGGCGAACGTGTTGCGGCCATGTACGAAGACCGGCACGTCGGCGCCCAGCGCCAGGCCGAGTTTNTCGAGCTCGTGGCGCGGCAGGCCGGTTTGCCACAAATGATTGAGCGCGAGCAGTACGGTAGCGGCATCCGAACTGCCACCACCCAGTCCGCCGCCCATCGGCAGTGTCTTGACGAGATGGATGGTGACTCCCCGCCGGCAGCCGGTGGCATCCTGCAGCCGCCGGGCGGCGCGAACGGTGAGATCGCTGTCCGGCGGCACGCCCGGCGTCGGCGTGGCAAGCACGATGGCGCCGTCGTCGCGCGGCGTGAAGCGCAGGCTGTCGGCACGGTCGATGAAGCGGAAAACGGTTTGCAGCAAGTGGTAGCCATCGGCACGGCGGCCGACGACATGCAGGAAGAGGTTGAGCTTGGCCGGCGCCGGCCAGGTACTGTTCCAGTTCCAGTCGCTCATGGCGCCAGCCGCCATTCCTCGATGCGCAGGCGGAGTTCGATCTCGCCGTTGCGGCTCAGGGTAACGAGTTCGGGCAGCGCATCCGGCGCCGCATCGGCGTGACATATTCGACCAGCCAGCCAGCCTCGGCGAGACGTGCCGGGCGACCAAGCCCATCCTTCTCGAGGCGGGCCGGGGGCTGGCACGCCCGAGCAGCCAGTCGGGTAGCTGACGTATGGGCAGGCGCTGGCCAGTGATTTCTTCCATCAGCGCGTCGGGATCGGTCGATTCGCGCGTCTGGCCGTCGCCGGTGCGCAGACTCGAACTTTCCGGGCCGGTGTCGATTTCGGCGATGCCGATGCCGAGCGGATTGGCAATCAGGATTCGGTTGTCGCCATGCCTATGCTGCCAGGCGAGGCGACCGCCGCTGTTTTCCGGTGCCTTGCCGGGCTGGCTGATGCGCAGCGCGAAGCGGGCTTCCAGCGCGAAGTCGCGCATTTCGTCGCGCGCCGGAAGTTTCTCCGGTGGCGTGGTGGCGCAGGCCGCCAGCAGGGTGCAGGCGAGCAGTGAAAAAATGCCGGTTCAAGGCTGGAATTTTTCAGGGCTGCGGCCAGAACGTCGTTGTCCGGATTCTTTTTCGCGGCTTCGCTGAGGAGGCGCGCCGCATCCTCCTTGCGCCCCAGTGTCCACAGCACTTCGCCAAGGTGAGCGGCGATTTCGGGGTCGGCCTTGATCGCATAGGCTTTCTCGAGCGTTTTCAGCGCCTCAGGCAGTTTGCCCTGGCGGAACTGGACCCAGCCCAGACTATCCATGATGAAAGGATCTTCGGGGGCCAGCGCCACAGCGCGGGTGATCAGGTCGTTGGCTTCGGCGAGCCGGATGTTGCGGTCGGCCAGCGAATAGCCCAGTGCATTGAGCGCGTGGGCATGATCCGGTTTCAGCTTCAGCAGATGACGCAAATGNTTTTCCATGACCTCGGGCTGATTCTGGCGTTCGGCGGTCAGCGCTGTTTCGTACAGGAGTTCCGGATCATCGGGNGCCTTGGCGAGCGCAGCGGTAAGCACGGCATAGCCGTCGTCCTTGCGACCCGCCTCGCGCAGCAACTGCGCTTCGGCGATCGCCAGCCGGGCCTGCTCGGTGGCNGCTGCCCCCTTGGTGGCATGCAGCAGTTCCCGCGCTTCCTCCGGCTTGCCCTGCTGGAGCAGGATCTGCGCGGCGCGGGCGCGTGCCGCGACGTACTGGTCGCCAGCGGTGACCTGGCGGAAATGCGCCAGCGCGGCATCGGGTTTCTTTTCTTCCTCATCGAGCTGACCAAGGAAATAGTGGATGGTGCTCTTGTCCGGCGGGCTGGAATTGAGGAGTTTTTCCAGCAGGGCCCGGCCGGTGGTGGCGTCGCCCTGTTGCAGTGCCAGCATGGCGACCGGGTAGATGATTTCGGGATCGTCCGGCCTGTCCTTGAGCAGACGGTCGAACTCGACCCGCGCTTCGTCGAAGCGGCGTTCGCTGATCAGCAGGCGAGCCAGCGTCAGGCGTACTTCGCGGGCATTGGGATAGGTGGCCAGAAATTCGCGCAGGCTGTCGATGGCGCTNGCCGGGGACTGCCGGGCCATGACCTGGGCGCGGGCCAGGGCGGCGGTTTCCCAGCCCGGGCGCAGTTGCAGCGCGCGCGAANNTTCGCTTTGCGCCCGCATCGGATCGTCGGCGTTGGCGGCGGCCTGGCCCATCGCGAAGTGCGCCTCCGGGATTTCCGGGTAAGGCGCGGCGAGCTGGTCGACCAGTTTCTGAACCGCTTTCTTGTCGCTTTTNCCACCGAGTACCCGATTGAGGTGCATCAGGTTGGCCGGCAGGTTGGCCTTGTCCTGTTCGAGCAGCTTGGCGAGTTGAGGTACCAGGTCATCGATGCGGTTGGTCAGTACCAGCAGGGACGATTCGGTCTGCCGGGCGCGCGTCGAGTCTGGATCGACCTGCAGCCACAGCCGTGCCAGTTCCAGCGCCAGGTCGTACTGCTTGGTGGCGGCGGCGACTTCGATGGCGCGCGAGATCACCGCCGGGTCGCGGGTGCGGCGGGCGAGGTCGGCCCAGGCGCTGATGCCCAGCCCGGTGTCGCCGCGCTGCAGTGCCAGGTCGGCGAGCAGCGACTGAAAGACGGTGCGGGCAAGCATGTCCTCGGCGCCTTGGGCTGCTGCGGTCGACGGCTTGCGGGCCGGCTTTTTCGCCGAACCTTCATCGGCAGCGTGGAGCGGCCCCAACAGGGAAAGGGCAAGGGCGGCGAGGATCAACTTCTTTGACATGCGCTGCTTTCAGTCAGGGTTTGCGCTTTTGAGCGCGTAAAATCGGATTAGTTTGCGATGTTATTGGGGATTGGTCGGAGGAACAAGCAATGCCGGAATTACCCGAGGTCGAGGTGTGCCGACGCGGCCTGCAACCCGAGGTCGAGGGGCAGACGATCCTGGGGGCGACGGTGCGCGCGCCGCGCCTGCGTCTGCCACTGTCCGCGACGCTCGGTGAGACGCTGGCCGGGCAGCGGGTGGCCGCAGTGCGGCGGCGAGGCAAGTATCTCCTGCTCGATTGCCGGGGCGGGGTCGAGGACGGTTGCCTGATCATTCATCTGGGCATGTCGGGCAACCTGCGGTTTGTCGCGCCGGAGACGCCGGTCGGCAAGCACGATCACGTCGATTTGCTGTTTTCCAGGCAAATCCTGTNNTTTTCCGATCCCCGGCGCTTCGGCCTGGTGCTCTGGCAAGCGGCCAACGCGCCGCCACACCCGTTGCTGGCGGTGCTCGGACTGGAACCGCTGGGTGACGAATTCACCGCCGAATGGCTGTGGACGGCGACCCGGCGGCGGGCCGCGCCGATCAAGCCGCTGCTGATGGATAGCCACCTGGTGGTCGGCATCGGCAACATCTACGCCTCCGAAAGCCTGTTTCGCGCCGGCATCTCGCCCTTGCGGGCGGCCAACCGGATCGGCCGCGAGCGCTATGAGCGCCTGGTGCCGGCCATTCGCCAGACTTTGTCGGATGCCATTGCCGCCGGGNGCAGCAGCATTCGCGATTATGTCCATAGCGATGGCGGCGCCGGTTGCTTTCAGGTCGACTGCGCCGTGTATGACCGGGCCGGTGCGCCCTGCCGGCGTTGCGGCGGGGTGGTACGCCAGATTCGCCAGGGCGGGCGGTCAACCTATTACTGTGCTTCGTGCCAACATTAAATTACTCATGCAAGTCCATGTTTTTGTGCTAAATTGACTTGTCGTCAGTAATTGGTAGCTACCATGACCCTAGCCCATCAGTTTGCCGCGTATACCGAATGGCGTTCGCGCCTGTCCGCCAATATCGGCGAGTTCAAGGGTTGGCTGTCCGCCAATGAACTGTCGGATGCCCAGACCGACCTGCGGCTCAGCCAGTTGCTCGAGCGCNTGCGCGAAGACCGGCTCAACGTCGCCTTCGTCGCCGAGTTCTCGCGCGGCAAGTCGGAGCTGATCAACGCCATTTTCTTCGCCGATTACGGAAACCGCATCCTGCCTTCTTCTGCCGGCCGCACCACGATGTGCCCGACGGAATTGCTCTACGACGCCGCCAAGTCGCCGCGCATCGAACTGTTGCCCATCCAGACGCGGGCGGCCAATACCAGCGTCAGCGAATACAAGCGCTTTCCCGAGGAATGGTTCCTGGTGCCGCTCGATGTCGATTCGGCCGATGTCATGCAGGAAGGCCTGCGCCATGTCAGCGAAACGCTGCGGGTGACGCCCGACGAAGCCGCCCGTCTCGGTTTCTCGGTCGGCGAACGCGCCAGCGATCTCTACCGGGCGGGAGACGACGGGCTGGTCGAGGTGCCGCGCTGGCGGCACGCCCTGATCAATTTTCCTCATCCCTTGCTCAAGCAGGGGCTGGTCATCCTCGACACGCCGGGCCTCAACGCCATCGGCGCCGAGCCGGAACTGACCCTGTCGCTGTTGCCGAATGCCCATGCCGTCCTCTTCATCCTGGCGGCCGATACCGGTGTCACGCAATCGGATCTGACCATCTGGAAGGAAAATATCGGTGACGGCAGTGCTTCCAGGCGCGGGCGCCTGGTGGTGCTGAACAAGATCGACGGGCAGTGGGACGAACTGAAATCGCCGGCCGAAATCGATGCCGAGATCGGGCGTCAGGTCGAGTCCTGTGCCGCCATTCTCGGCCTGTCGAATCGCCAGATATTTCCCGTTTCCGCCCAGAAGGGTCTGGTCGCCAAGATCAACGGCGATTCGGCCCTCCTCGACCGGAGCCGCCTGCCGGTTCTCGAAGCGGCCCTGTCGGAAGAGCTGATTCCTTCGAAGCAGGACATCGTCCGCGACAGTACCGACAGCGAATTCGGCGAAGTCAGCCTGCGCGTGCGCGGCCTGCTCGAGTCGCGGCTCGACGGCCTGCGCGAGCAATTGACCGAACTGACCGAACTGCGTGGCAAGAACAAGNGGGTCGTCGAGTACATGATGGGCAAGGTGCGCGCCGACAAGGACGAGTTCGAGTCCGGCCTGCAGCGCTATTACGCGGTGCGCAGCGTGTTTTCGACCTTGACCAACAACCTGTTTGCCCATCTCGGCCTCGATGCCCTGCGCCAGGTCACCCAGGAAACGCGGGCGACGATGCTGGACGCCAATTTCTCCAGCACCCTGTCCGACGCGATGGCGGGCTTCTTTAGCCGTTCGCGCAATGCGCTGGCCAAGTCTTCGGGTGAAATCGGCGAAATCCGGACGATGATGGAAGCGGTTTACAAANAGTTCTCTGTCGAACACGGCCTCAAGCTCGGCACACCGGCGGCCTTTTCGCTGCTGCGCTACGACAAGGAGCTGAATCGTCTGGAAGCATGGTGCAACACCCATCTCAACACGATGCGCAGCCTGCTGACCATCGACAAGAAACACCTCACACAAAAATTCTTCGAGGAAGTCGCGGTGCAGGTGCGGCGCGCCTTCGAGCGCGCCAACAAGGATGCCGAAACCTGGCTGCGGGCGATCATGGCGCCGATGGAAACCCAGGTGCGCGAGCACCAGATTCAGCTGAAGCGCCGGCTGGAAAGCATCAAGCGCATCCACCAGGCGACCGATACGCTGGAAAATCGCATCAGCGAACTGGAAAGCGTCGAGAAGGATCTGCTGCAGCAGATTCAGGCGCTCANNGCGGTGGTCGGCCGGGTGCGCGAGCTGTTGCTGCCACCGGAAGTGCAACTCAGGGCGGCCTGATCCGGTTGGTTGCGGTCGACGATAAAAACCCGCGAAAATCGCGGGTTTTTCATTACGACGACTGCGTGTGTTCGGCGTCAGGCGCGCTTGTTTCCNGTCAGCTTTTCATACTTGACCCACAGCATTTCGGTGGTTTCGACGTGGTTTTCATCCTTGGGGATGCAATCGACCGGGCAGACCTGGACGCACTGCGGCTCGTCGTAATGGCCGACGCACTCGGTGCATTTGTTGGGATCGATCTGATAGATTTCCTCGCCCTGGGAAATCGCTTCGTTCGGGCATTCCGGCTCGCAGACGTCGCAATTGATGCATTCGTCGGTGATCTTCAAGGACATGGCTGTCTTTCCTCTCTCAAATTGCTGAATTTTGCGCTTGCAGGCGCTTATTTACACAAGGTTGCACAAACTTGCTGACATCGCCGCCGAGGCGCGCGATTTCACGCACCATCGTCGCCGAGATGAACATGTANTTGTTCCCCGGGGTCAGGAACACGGTTTCGACCTCGGGATAGACGCTGCGGTTCATTCCCGCCATCTGGAATTCGTATTCGAAGTCGGAAACCGCGCGCAGGCCGCGCACGACGACNTTGGCGCCCTGCTGGAGAACGAAATCCATGAGCAGCGTGTTGAAGCCGACGATTTCGACGTTGCCGACGTCCTTGAGAACCTCGCGCGCCATATCGACGCGTTCGCTCAGNGGAAAACGCGGCTTCTTGGACGGGCTTTCGGCGATGGCCAGGATCAGCTTGTCGAACAGGCTGGCGCCACGCCGGACGAGATCCTCGTGGCCGCGCGTGATCGGGTCGAAAGTGCCTGGGTAAATCGCCGTGCGATGATTGAGTCTATTCAAACCGCTTCCCGCCGCATCAATTGATAATGAACTTCGCCTGCCTTGCCGTGACGTACCGTACGCCAGTCGCCAAGTGCCTCGATTTTCTGCTCTGCTTCGACATAGATGGCCGCATTATCGTTCAAAACACCGGGCAAAAGCGGCTCCAGGCGAGCAATCCAGCCCTTGCGATAAGGCGGATCGATGAAAATGAGGTCGAATCTCGAATTGGTCGAAGCCAAATATTGTAGCGCATCCCTGCGCGTGATCTCCACTTCGGGCGGGTTTGCAGCATTTTGGCGTTTTCGATCAGCGCGGCGAGCACTTTGGGCGCCTGTTCGACCATCACGACCTGGGCCGCGCCGCGCGAAGCGGCTTCGAAACCCAGCGCCCCGCTACCGGCGAAGAGATCGAGGCAATGCTGGCCGTCGAGTTCCTGGCCGAGCCAGTTGAACAAGGTTTCGCGCACGCGATCCGGCGTCGGGCGCAGGCCTTCGCTGTCGGGAAAGCGCAGGACGCGGCGGCGATAGCGGCCGCCGATGATGCGCAGTGAATTCAATCGGCCGCGACCGTCACGGTGATCAGGTTTTCCGGGCGCACATGCCTGGAAAATGCCCGTTTTACGTCGTCGACCGTAACCGCCTGAACATTGGCCTGATAACGGTCGAGATAATCCAGCGGCAGGCCGTAGAAGCCGATCACCGCGACGTTGTCGAGGATTTTCTTGTTGCTGTCCAGGCGCAGCGGGAAGCTGCCGGTCAGGTTGGCCTTGGCCGCTGCCAGTTCCTCGGCGCTCGGGCCATCCTTCAGGAAGCCGGCGAGCACGTCGCGTGACACCTTGATGGCGTCGTTCGCCTGTGAGCGCTTGGTCTGCAGGCCGATTTGGAAGGGNCCGCTCTGCTTGAGCGGCGCAAAATAGCAGACGCTGTAGGCGTAACCGCGCGCGTCGCGCACCTCCTTCATCAGGCGCGACACGAAGCCGCCGCCGCCGAGCGTGTAGTTGCCGACCAGCAGCGGAAAGAAATCGGGATTGCCGCGTTCGATGGCCGGCAGGCCGATCATGACGTGTGCCTGGCTGGCCGGGTGGGCGAGCTTGACGGTGCTGCCGGGCGCTACGGCGGGCGGTGCCGGCAGGCTCGCGGCGCTGCCGACGGGCAGGCCGCCGACCAGCGTCTCGGCGATTTTTTCCGCTTCGGCGCGCGAGATGTCGCCCACCAGCGTGATGCTGGCGTTGGCGGCGGTGTAGTAGCGGGCGTGGTGGGCGGTGAGATCGTCGCGGGTCAGCGCGGCGACCGATTCCGGCGTTGCCTGCCGGCCATAGGGATGAACCGGGTAGAGCGCATTCCAGAAGGCCTTGCCGGCGATGGCGTCGGGGCGGGTCATGGCTTCCTTGAGGCTGGCGACGGTGCGTGCCTTTTCGCGCTCGAAAATGGCGGCGTCGTAACGCGGCGCTTGCAGCACGTTCTTCAGGATGTCGAGCGCCGCATTGCGTTTNTCCGGCGCGGAGAGCGTGCGCACGGCGACGCTGGCGCGGTCGGTGTCGGCGCCGCCGCCCAGCGTGGCGCCGATATCGGCCAATTGTTCGGCGATGGCGGTTTCATCGCGCGCCNNGCCGGCGCCGAGGTCGAGCGTCGAGCGGGTCAGCGCGGCGGTACCCGACTTACCGGCGGGGTCGAACATCGAGCCGGCGGCGAAGTCGACTTGCACGTCGAGGATCGGCAGGACGCGGCTTTCGACGAAATAGACGCGGGCGCCGCTCGGCGACACCCAGTGTTCGATCTTGACGCCGGCCAGCGCCGATTGCGCGGTGACGAGGGCGACGAAGGCAACGGTTGCGGTCAACAGCTTTTTCATGGCGTTTTTCATCAGTGGCGTGAGGCGGCGGCCGGACGGCGCGGCTTGCCGTCGAGCGGTTGCGGTTCGAGCACGCCGATGGTCAGCGTGTCGTCGTTGAAGTATTTCTTCGCGACCGCCTGCACTTCGGCGGCGCTCACCTTCTGCAGCTTTTCCAGCATGCGTTCGAGCTTCTGGTAGGGNAGGCCCGCCGTTTCGACCTGGCCGATTTCCATCGCCTGACCGAACATCGAGTCGAGCTTGTACACCTCGGAAGCGACCAGTTGCGCACGGGCGCGCTTGAGTTCCGATTCGCTGACGCCTTCCTTCTGGATGCGGGCGATTTCGGCGCGCAGGGCGGTTTCCAGGTCGGCGACGGTCTTCCCTTCCGACGGCGTACCGGAAAGGTAGATCATNCCGGGGCCGCGCGCCGTCGCGTCGTAGTCGATACTGACCGACAGCGCGACCTTGTCCTCGCGTACCAGTTTCTTATTGAAGCGCGCCGCGTCGTGGCCGTCGAGAATGGCGGCCAGCATCTGCAGGGCGTAGGGNTCGACGTCCTTTTCGATGTCGCGCAGCACCGGCGCCTTGTAACCCATGATCAGTACCGGCAATTCGGCCGGCGCTTTGACGTTGACCCGGCGCGTGCCATCCTGCGTCGGTTCGACCTGCGGCTTGCGCACCGGCAGGGCGCGGTTTTCAAGGGCGCCGAAATACTTCTCGGCCAGCGCGAAGACTTCCTTGTGATCGACGTCGCCGACGATCACCACGAAGGCGTTGTTGGGCACGTACCAGGTGTCGTACCAGGCCTTGGCGTCGGCGGCGGTCATCGTCTCGAGGTCGTTCATCCAGCCGATGATCGGGCGGCGATAGGGGTGAGCCTGGAAGGCGACGGCGTTCATCTGCTCGAACAGCCGGGCTTGCGGGTTGTCGTCGGTGCGCATGCGGCGCTCTTCCATGACGACCTTGATCTCCTGCGCGAATTCCTTGGGNTCGACGTTCAGATGGCGCATGCGGTCGGCTTCGAGGCGCATCATCTCGGCCAGCTTTTCCTTGGGCACCTGCTGGAAATAGGCGGTGTAGTCGCGGCTGGTGAAGGCATTGTCNCGGCCGCCGGCCGCCGCCACCAATTTGTTGAATTCGCCGGGGCCGACGCTCGGCGTGCCTTTGAACATCATGTGCTCGAGCACGTGGGCGACGCCCGAGGCACCATCGACCTCGTCCATGCTGCCGATGCGGTACCAGACCATCTGGACGACGGTCGGCGCCCGGCGATCTTCCTTGACGATGACCCGCAGTCCGTTCTTCAGCGTGGTCTCATAAGGATTGGCGAGTGCCGCGGTCAACAGCCAGGGGGCGACCAAAATGGCGATCAGGTGTCGTATGCGCATGGGAAAACGGGCTTTCTGCTAGAATCAGCGGCGAAATTCGTATTGTTTGGGCGGCATCTTAACGGCTTGCCGCCTGCCTGTCAGCACGGCCTCAGACCTNCATTTCTCATGTTCAGTTTCCTGAAANAATCCGCCCCCGACGCGGCCCCTGTCGAAGCGGCGCCGGAGGCTGCCGCGCCCGGCTGGCGCGAGCGCCTGTTCAAGGGGCTGGCCAAGACCCGCGCCCAGTGGGGCGGCAAGCTGAAGTCCATCTTCTCGCGCGGCAAGGTCGACGACGAGTTGCTGGAAGAACTCGAAACCCTGCTGCTGACCAGCGACGTCGGCATCGAGGCGACCACCTACCTGCTCGACGAATTGAAGAAGGCGGCCAAGCGCGACAAGCTGGATACGCCCGAGGCGATCCAGAAGGCCTTGGCCGACATCCTGTGTCAGACGCTGCAGCCGCTCGAGCGGGGTCTCGACGTCGCCGGCCACAAGCCCTTCGTGATCATGATCGCCGGGGTCAACGGCGCCGGCAAGACGACCTCGATCGGCAAGCTGGCCAAGTATTTCCAGGGCCAGGGCAAGAGCGTGCTGCTGGCTGCCGGCGACACCTTCNGCGCCGCCGCCCGCGAGCAGCTGCAGACCTGGGGCGAGCGCAACAACGTGACCGTCATCGCCCAGGAGTCGGGCGACCCGGCAGCCGTCATCTACGACGCCATCGCCGCCGCCAAGGCGCGCGGCATCGACATCGTGCTGGCCGACACCGCCGGCCGCCTGCCGACGCAACTGCACCTGATGGAAGAAATCGCCAAGGTGCGCCGGGTGATCCAGAAGGTCGACCCGACCGGCCCGCACGAGACGCTGCTGGTGCTCGACGCCAACATCGGCCAGAACGCGCTGCAGCAGGTCAAGGCTTTCGACAAGGCGATCCACGTCACCGGCCTCGTCCTCACCAAGCTCGACGGCACCGCCAAGGGCGGCGTCGTGCTCGGCATCGCCCGCCAGTGCCCGAAGCCCATTCGCTTCATAGGCGTCGGCGAGCAGATCGACGATCTGCGTCCGTTTTCCGCGAAAGATTTTGTCGACGCGCTGTTCGAATGATCGTCGCCAGTAACCTGACCAAGCGCTACCCGGGCGGCTACGAGGCGGTCAAGGATGTCAGCTTCGAGATCGCTGCCGGGCAGATGATGTTCCTCAGCGGCCATTCCGGTGCCGGCAAATCGACTCTGGTCAAGCTCATCGCGTCCATCGAGCGGCCCACCTCGGGCAGTCTGGTGGTCAATGGCCAGAACCTGTCGGCCCTGCGCCGCAGCGCGATTCCGTACATTCGTCGCCACATCGGCATGATCTTTCAGGATCAGAAACTGCTGTTCGACCGCAGTGCGCTCGATAATGTCCTGCTGCCGCTGCAGATTGCCGGCATGCCGCATCGCGAGGCAGTGCGCCGGGCGCAGGCGGCGCTCGACAAGGTTGGCCTGCTGGCGCGCGAGAAGGCGCAGCCGATCGCCCTTTCCGGCGGCGAGCAGCAGCGGCTGGCGATCGCCCGCGCCGTCGTCAACCGGCCGACCGTGCTGCTGGCCGACGAGCCGACCGGCAATCTGGATGCCGAAACGGCGGCCGTGATCCTGAAGATTTTTCCGACTTCCACCAGGTCGGCGTCACGGTGGTCGTCGCCACGCACGACCAGGGCTGGATCGAGCGTTACCACCCGAACGTGTTGCGCCTCGACCACGGGAGGCTGGTCTCGTGAAAAGTTGGTTGTCCCAGCATCGTGCTGCGTTGGCCCTGGCTTTTCGCCGGCTGTGGTCGACGCCGCTCAATACCCTGCTGTCGCTGCTCGTCATCGGCATCGCGCTGACCCTGCCGGCGTTTGGCTACGTGCTGCTCGACAACCTGCGCGATGTCGGCAGCAACGCTTCCGGCGTCCAGCAGATCAGCATCTTCATGAATCTCGATGCCAGCAAAAAGAGGTCGGGAGATCGAAACCCGGCTCAAGCAGGCGGCGACCGGCAAATGGCGCTTCGTGCCGAAGGAGGAGGCGCTCAAACGCTTGCAGTCGAGTGCGGACATGGCCGAAATCGTCGCCAGCCTGCCGCGCAATCCCTTGCCCGATGCCTTCGTCGTCGAGCCGACCAACAGTGACCCCGAGGCGCTGGAGATCCTGCGCAAGGAAGTCGCCGGCTGGCCCAGGGTGGCCCACGTCCAGCTCGATTCGGCCTGGGTCAAGCGCCTCGATGCCTTCCTGCGCCTGGCCAAGCTGGGCTTGTGGATGCTCGCCGGCATTTTCGGAGCCGGGCTGGTCGCCGTCACCTTCAATACCATCCGTTTGCAGGTGCTGGCCCAGGCCGCCGAGATCGAAGTGGCGCGCATGATCGGCGCCACCGATGCCTTCATCCGCCGGCCTTTCTACTATTTCGGTGCCCTGCAGGGCGCCCTGGGCGGCCTCCTGGCGGCCGCGCTGGTGTTCGGCGCCCTGCTGTTGCTGGCCGAACCGGTCGGCGAAATCGCCGCGCTTTACGGCGGTAGCTTCGGGCTGCGCGCGCCGGGGGCAGTCGAAGTCGCGGGGCTCGCCGCCATCGGCGCCTTCCTCGGCTGGCTGGGCGCGCAACTCTCGGTCAGCCTGTCGTTGCGAAAGCTTGACTAGCCGCCGGGATTTTCTTTGCACCCTGNGGGCGGCTGCCCTCGCCGGTTGCGCGCCAGCCGGCAAGCCGCCGCTGCCGCCCGGCGAACTGCTGGGCATGAACCACGCGCTCGGCCATCGGCTGCGCGAAGGCGGGTTTCCGNCCCCCGCCGAAACGCGGCAGGTCGGCGTCCTGATCGTCGGTGGCGGCATTTCCGGGTTGTCGGCTGCCTGGCGGCTGGCGCATGCCGGGGTCGACGACTTTCTGGTGCTCGAAATGGATGGCGAACCCGGTGGCAATTCGGGCGCCGGGCAGAGTCCGCTGGTCGCCTACCCGTGGGGCGCGCATTACCTGCCGCTGCCGACGCGGGAGGCCATGTACGTCCGCCAGTTGCTTGCCGAACTGGGCGTCCTGCAAGGCGACCCGGATGCCGCCAAACCACTGTATGACGAGCGTTTTCTGTGCGCGACGCCGCAGGAGCGCGTCTATCGCAACGGCCTGTGGGAAGAGGGCTTGCTGCCCCATCGCGGACTCGACGCCGCCGAGCGCGAACAGCAAAAGCGTTTTCACGAACGCATGGAAGAACTCAGGCAGGCGCGCGGCCGCGATGGCCGGCGCGTATTCGCCATCCCGATGGAGCTCTCCAGCCGCGACCCGGCATGGCTGGCGCTCGACCGTATCGCCTTCAGCGAGTGGCTAAACGATAACGGTTTCACCGCACCCAGCCTGCACTGGCTGGCCAACTACGCGACGCGCGACGATTACGGCACGGCGCATACGCAAACCTCGGCCTGGGCCGGGCTGCATTACTTCGCCTGCCGCAACGGCCAGGCCGCCAATGCCGCCGACGATGCGGTGCTGACCCAGCCGGACGGCAACGCCTGGCTGATGCGCGGGCTGGCGGCGAAGGCGGCAGGGCGCATCGTCACCGGGGCGCTGGTTTGGCGCATCGAAGAGGGCAAGAGGGCTGTTGCGGTCGACGTGCNNTTGCAGGGCAAAACCGTGCGCTTCGAGGCGCGGCAACTGATCTGGGCGGCCCCGGCTTTCGTGTTGCCGCGCGTCTGGCCGGCGATGCCGGGCCAACTGAGAACGGCTGCGCTGGCCGGCGATTACGCCCCGTGGCTGGTCGCCAATCTGCATCTTGCCGATTTGCCCGAGGAGCGCCACGGCGCGCCGGCGGCCTGGGACAACGTCTTCTACGACAGTCCCGGCCTCGGCTACGTGGTGGCGACGCACCAGTTGATCCGCCGTCATCTGAGCGGCACGGTCTTCACCTACTACCGCGCGCTGCATGAAATGACGCCCGCCGACGGGCGCCGCCTGCTGCTCGACACCCCGCGCGAAACCTGGGCCGAAGGCATCCTCGCCGAACTCGAACGGGTGCATCCCAACATCCGCCAACTGACCACGCGCCTCGATGTCTTCCGCAACGGCCACGCCATGCGCCGCCCGGTGCCGGGCAGCCTCTGGTACGGTCAACGGCAAAAACTGGCCGATTTTCAAAGCCCGCGCATCGCCCTGGCGCACGCCGACCTTTCCGGATTCTCGTTATTCGAAGAGGCGCAGTATCGCGGCGTGTTGGCAGCCGAGCGGGTGCTGGTGGCTCAACGGTAAAGAAGATAATCGGCGATCGCTGCCTGCCACGCCGCTTCGTCCCTGCCTGCCAGATCATCGAGTCGATCCGGCGTTGCCGATGGATCGTCCACCCATTCCCGCAGCAGTGGCGAGCCGTTGATGAGGTCGATGGCGAGCCGGTCGTGTTCGTACTCGTAGGCGAAATCGCGCCACAGCGGGTAATCGGGATAAAGCCGGCGGATGGCCTTGAAGGCGAGCGCCTGCAAGCGCCAGGGGCGGAAGGCGGCATGGTCAAACGGGCCTTCGGCGTGGATTTGCAGGCCGTTGCACAGCTTGCCGCTATGTTTGTGGAAAGTCGGCTCGAACCAGATTTCCCGCAGTTGGCAGCCGGCCAGCCAGTGCGGGGCCGAATCTTTCGCCAAAGCCCGCATTTCGGCGAGGGTGGCGCGGGCGTCGATGTCGGGGGCGCCGAAAATTTCCAGCGGCCGTGTCGTGCCGCGCCCTTCGGAGAGCGTCGTGCCTTCGAGCATTACGGTGCCGGCGTAGGCGCGCGCCATCCACAGGTTGGGGGCGTTCGGGCTGGGGTTGATCCAGAGGCGTTCGCCCAGCGGCCAGCCGTAACCGGGNGCGGCGTCGGGCTGCCAGCCTTGCATCTCGATGACTTTGAACNNGACGTCAAGGCCAAGCGTGGCAATGAACCAGTGGCCGAGTTCGCCCATCGTCAGGCCGTGGCGCATCGGCATCGCGCCGGCGCCGACGAAGCTTTCCCAGCCGTCGCGCAACGTGAGGCCTTCGACCGGGCGGCCGGCCGGATTGGGCCGGTCGAGCACCCAGACGGCCTTGCCGTGTTTGGCGGCGGCTTCGAGCACATAGCGCAGCGTGGTGATGAAGGTGTAGATGCGGCAGCCGAGGTCTTGCAGATCGACGAGCAGGACGTCGAACGTGTCCATCATCGCGTCGGTCGGGCGCCGCACTTCGCCGTAGAGGCTGAAGACGGGAATGCCGAGTTGCGGGTCGAGGAAGTCCGGCGACTCGACCATGTTGTCCTGCTTGTCGCCGCGCAGGCCGTGCTGCGGGCCGAAGGCGGCGGTGAGCCTGATGTCGGGCAGGGCGGCGAGGGCGTCGAGCGAATGCGTCAGATCGGCCGCCACCGAGGCGGGATGGGCGAGCAGGGCGATACGCCGGCCGGCGAGCGGGCGGCGCAGNTGCGGGTCGGCGAGCAGGCGGTCGATGCCGAACTGGAGGTTTGCGGTCATGGGCGGCAGGTTGGGTGGTCAAGCGTCAGTACCAAGCTCTGACGGAGGTGAAAGTCGGGCCGGGCGGCACAGTGCGCCAGCGCCCAGTAGCTATTGCCGCCAGCGGCGGCTTCGATCACCGCAGTCAGGCCGACGTGAAAGCGGCTGGCGGCGGGCAACAGTTCGCGCGCAAGGAAAGCGTCGAGCCGGAAGCCATCGGGCAGACGCTGAAAGGCGACGGTCGGCGCGACGGAGGGGTGATAGCCGGCGTCGCGTTTGCGACAGGCCGAAAAGCCATAGACGGCCCACTGGCCGGACGGCGAAAAGTTGAATTCGCGGTATGCCTCGCCGTCGGCGCCGGCAACGAAGGCCTCGCAGCAGGTGTGTTGCCACAGGCCGTCGGCGGCGCTGGGGCAGGGGGTGGGAATGAGCAGCGTGTTCATGTCGCCCAGCGCCTCGTAGCGCAGGGCGAGCGCCATCCGCCGTCAGCGTGGCGCTGGCTGATACTCGGAGGGCTGGCGGGCAGGGCACGGCCGGGTGACAGAGCAGCGGGTGAGCGATGGGCGTGGACACAGGCGGGGTTCGAAGCGGACGGATGGCGTAGCCGGTACTTTACCCGCTCGGCTGCCAGCCTGTTGCGGTCGACCGCCCAAAAGGCCAAAACCCAATTGCGGAACGCCGCGCCGCCCTTGGTCGGGGCGGGCTTTTGGAGTAATTTACCGTTCTTGCGGCATTAGACCGTCCTAGGGAGAGAGCAGACCATGACACCACTACGCATCAACCTCGAACAAGAAGAAATCCCCACCCACTGGTACAACGTCGTCGCCGACATGACCAATCCGCCCGCGCCGCCGCTCGGGCCGNATGGCAATCCGGTGCCGCCGGAAGCGATGNGGGCGATTTTCCCCGGCCCGATTCTGGAACAGGAAATGAGCGCCCAACGCTGGATTCCGATTCCTGAAGACGTCCGCCAGATTTACGCCCAATGGCGCCCGGCGCCACTGTGCCGTGCGCTGCGTCTGGAGCAGGCGCTCGGTACGCCGGCCAAAATTTTCTTCAAATACGAAGGTGTCTCGCCGGCCGGTTCGCACAAGCCGAACTCTGCCGTGCCGCAGGCCTATTTCAACCGGCTTGCAGGTACGAAAAAGCTGACGACCGAAACCGGCGCCGGCCAGTGGGGTTCATCCATCGCCTACGCCGGCCAGATGTTCGGCCTGCCGGTGCGCGTGTTCATGGTCAATGTCAGCTACCAGCAGAAGCCTTTCCGCCGCTCGATGATGCAGACCTGGGGCGCCGAAGTCTTCGCCAGCCCGACCAACCTGACCAACGCCGGCCGCGCGNCGCTGGCTGCCGACCCCGACTGCCAGGGCTCGCTCGGCCTGGCGATTTCCGAAGCCGTGGAAGAAGCCGCCGCCGATCCCGGCACCTGCTACACGCTGGGCTCCGTGCTCAACCACGTGCTGCTGCACCAGACGGTGATCGGCCTTGAAGCCAAGAAGCAGTTCGACAAGATCGGCCTCTACCCGGACGTGATCTTTGGCCCTTGCGGCGGCGGTTCCAGCTTCGGCGGCATCGCCTTCCCTTCTCGCCGACAAGGCGGCGGGCGACAAGCGCGCGGCCAACNNCTGCGCTGCGTCGCCGTCGAGCCGACCTCCTGCCCGACGCTGACCAAGGGCGCCTACACCTACGACTACGGCGATGCGTCCGGCTACACGCCGATCATGAAGATGTACACGCTGGGCCACGACTTCATGCCGCCCGGCATCCACGCCGGCGGTCTGCGCTATCACGGCGATTCGCCGCTGGTTTCGCAGCTCTTCCACGAAAAGCTGCTGGAAGCGATTGCCGTGCCGCAGGTGGCGACCTTCGAGGCCGGCGTCCAGTTCGCCCGAGCCGAAGGCATCATCCCGGCGCCGGAATCCTGCCACGCGATCCGCGCCGCCATCGACGAAGCGCTCAAATGCAAGGCGACCGGCGAAGCCAAGACCATCCTCTTCTGCCTGACCGGCCACGGCCACTTCGACATGGCCTCCTACGACAAGTATTTCTCCGGCAAGCTGGAAGACTACGACTATCCGGCCGAGGCGATCACCGAATCGCTGAAGCACCTGCCGAAGGTGGGTTGAGCACTTGAAAGCCCTGGTTTTTATCCTCGTTCTCGTCAATTTGCTGTTCTACGCCTTCACCGAAGGAGTTTTCGGCCGTTCGGGCAATCCGGATACCGGGCGCGTCGATCAGCAGCTGGTGCCCGAGCGTGTCCGCATCGTCGCCCGCGGCGACCAGCCGCCACCGAAGCGGGGCAACGGGGCGGACGCCCCGCAACGCAACGCCGAGCCCGAGGAACTCTGCCTGGCCTGGGATCGTCTGCCGGCCGAGGAGGCGGACCGACTGGCGTCGACGCTGGCCGAAAAGTTTGCCGGAGTCCGCGTCGAGCGCCGGGCGGTGGCCTCCGAAGGCTCCGGTTGGTGGGTCTTCGTGCCGGCGCTGCCGAGCAAGGCGGAAGCGGACAAGAAGTCGGGCGAATTGAAGGAACTGGGCGTCAAGGACTACTTCGTCGTTCAGGATGCCGGCCCCAATCAGTTCGCCATTTCGCTCGGCGTCTTTTCCGGTGAAGGGGGCGCAGGACCGTCTGGCGGAACTGAAGGTCAAGGGGTCAAGTCGGCCAAGGTTGCCCCGCGCCCCGGCAAGGAGACGCATTTCTCGGTCGANNGGCACGCGGGCCGTTGCCGCTCCAGGAAGGCGTTCAGGGCGTCGCGGCCGAGATCATTCCGAAAGCCGAAGCACGGGTCTGCAAGTGAGCGGCTTCATCGTCGGGCTGACGGGCGGCATCGGCAGCGGCAAGAGCGCCGCCGCCGACTGCTTCGCGGCGCATGGCGTCGCAGTGGTCGATACCGATGCCATCGCCCATGAATTGACGGCGGTCGGCGGGGCGGCGATGCCGGCGCTGGTGGCTGCCTTCGGCGCAAAGGCAGCGACCGCCGATGGCGCGCTCGACCGGGCGCACATGCGGCGCCTGGCGTTTGCCGATCCGTCCGCGCGCAAGCGCCTCGAAGCGATCCTGCATCCGATGATTCGTACTCTGTCTGCCGAGCGCTGCCGGCTTGCCCGGACGCCTTACGTGATTCTCGCCGTACCGCTGCTGGTCGAATCCGGTACTTATCGCGAGCGTTGCAACCGGATTGCCGTGGTCGACTGCCCGGAAAGCCTGCAAATCAGCCGGGTCATGGCACGTTCCGGGCTGAGCGAGGGCGAAGTGCGAGCGATCATGGCCAGCCAGGCATCGCGCGACGAACGGCTGGCGATTGCCGACGATGTGATCGCCAACGACGGCGAACTGGCAGCCCTTGAAAACCGGGTCGGCGAACTGCATCGCACCTATCTGCGCCTATCGTCGGAAAATGCTAAAGCAAACTGTTGAGATTTGCCTGCAAATGGCTCAGAATTAGCGGAATTTCCCGTTCTTACAAGCCAAAATAGCGTGATCACCTA
Source organism: Dechloromonas sp. (assembly GCA_013363835.1). GTDB lineage: Bacteria > Pseudomonadota > Gammaproteobacteria > Burkholderiales > Rhodocyclaceae > Azonexus. The sequence goes on along the minus strand of CP054864.1, from coordinate 2,539,694 downwards.
CGAATATCCTTTCAACGAGCGCATCCGTACCTTGCTGCGCCTCGAGGATTTATTCGAAAAGACCGCCTATTTTGCCGAAAGCGACGGCAAGCTCGAACACCATACGGCGCTCGTCACCCTGTTTGAAATCCTCGAGACGGCGGGTCGTGCCGACCTGAAGATGGATCTCATCCAGGAACTCGAACGCCAGCGCCAGACCCTGCTGGCCTACCGCAACAACCCCGATATTTCTGAAGAGGCGCTATCCGGGGCGCTTTACGAGATCGAACACTCGTCGGCGGCACTGCTCGGCATGGCCGGCAAGATCGGCCAGTATCTGCGCGACAACGACTGGCTGATGGGCATCAAGAGCCGCGCGGCAATTCCCGGCGGCGTCTGCGAGTTCGATCTGCCGTCCTATCACTGGTGGCTGCACCGTCCGCCGGAAGTCAGGCGCGAGGCGATCGCCGGATGGGTCAAACCCATGCTGCCGCTCCGCGACGCGGCGGCCATCGTCCTGCGTCTGCTGCGGTCGAGCGGCCGCCCCAAGCATCACACCGCCAATCATGGGCAGTTCCAGCTCAATCTCGGTGGCACGGCCGCGCAGATGGTGCGCGTCGAAGTCAAGGTCGACGAACCGGCGATTCCCGAAGTCAGTGCCAACAAGTATTTCCTGAACATCCGTTTCACCAACCCGTCGGCCGGCGAACTCAAGGCCCGGGTCTGTGAGCGCGATGTGCCCTTCGATCTGACCTTCTGCAATCTCTGATGGCCGTGCGCAGGTGCGCTGCCCGCAATGCNGGGGCGATTCGCTCTGGTCGCCGGACAATCCCTGGCGTCCTTTCTGTTCCGAACGCTGCAAGCAGATCGACCTCGGCGCCTGGGCCAGCGATGCCTACCGGATTCCGGTGCAGGAAGCGAACGACGGCGAACTGGACGCCATCCCGTCCGATCCTACCAGCCGCGCATAAGTGCGATGCCGTGCGCGCCGTGGCCCTGGGCTTCGGCCAGCATCGCCGGCTTCATGCCGCCCAGCGCCATTACCGGCAGCGTGTTTCCGGCCAGTTGGTTGGCGAATTCCTGCCAGCCGATGCCGGGCGACTCCGGGTGGGTCGGCGTTGGCAGTACGGGGCCGAGCAATGCGTAATCGAAATCCAGCGCTCCGGCCCGGGCAATTTCAGCGGCGCTGTGGCATGAGGCGCCGACCCAGGTGAAGTCGGGGCGTGTGGCGCATTCCGCCAGCCGGGCGGCCGAGAGATGTACGCCGTCGGCGCCGACGCGTCGGGCAATCTCCTCGTCGTCGTTGATGACCACCAACGCCCCGTGGCTGTGCGCCAGCCGGGTGACGGTCTCGGCGAACCACAGGCGCTGCGCCTGAGGCCAGCCCTTGTCGCGCACCTGGACCAGCCGCAGGCCGTTGGTCAGCGCTTCTTCCAGCCGCTCCAGCTGGCGTTCGACGCCCTCGACTTCGGCCATCGTGATCGCCATCGTCGTTGGCAGCGCCAGCGCTTTCAGGATCGGATCGTTGGCTGGCAGGATATGCGTCACGTTCGCGGAATTGCCGCATTTTTGCCAGTCGACCGCAGCATGCTCCAGTGGGGCAGTAATGCCGATCTCGCCATCCCATGCCGTCACTCGCCAGAAATTGAGGCGTACCGTGGCGTGCGGATAGGTGAAAACGCGGGTCAGCCACGGCGAACAGGCCGTGACGCTGATGCCGAGTTCCTCGTGAAGCTCGCGCACGAGCGCAGCGCGCACCGTCTCGCCGGGCTCGACCTTGCCTCCGGGNAATTCCCAGTAGCCTGCGTAAACCTTGCCCTCCGGCCGCTGGGCAAGCAGGAATTCGCTGCCGTCCGCGCGCAGCATCACGGCAGCGGCGACTTCGACGATCCTGCTCACCGGGCTTTCTTTCGCGCCGGCTTCTGTTGCCCGGCGAGGTCACGGGCGAACTGCCAGGCGACGCGCCCGCTGCGCGAACCGCGTCCGAGCGCCCAGTTCAATGCGTCGCGTTCGCAGGTCGCGATCCGTGCTTCGTCACCGAAGTGGCGCAGCCAGTGCTGGACGATGTTCAGGTAATCGTCCTGGCTGAACGGATAGAAGGAAATCCACAAACCGAAGCGTTCCGACAGCGAGATTTTNTCCTCGATCGCCTCGCCCGGATGAATTTCGTCGTCGACGCGGGTGGTGTCGAGGTTCTCCGCGAAATATTCCGGCATCAGGTGGCGCCGGTTCGAGGTCGCGTAGATCAGCACGTTGTCCGGCGGTGCCGCCACCGAGCCGTCGAGCACCGACTTGAGTGCCTTGTAAGCCGTTTCGCCGGCCTCGAAAGAAAGGTCGTCGCAAAANATGATGAAGCGCTCGGGGCGGCCTTCCAGCAGATCGACGATGTCCGGCAGGTCGACCAGATCGTCCTTGTCCACCTCGATCAGGCGCAGCCCCTTGGCGGAATATTCGTTGAGCACCGCCTTGACCAGCGACGACTTGCCCGAGCCACGGCTGCCGGTCAGCAGCACGTTGTTGGCCTGCTGGCCGGCGACGAACTGGCGGGTGTTGGCGACGATGCGCGCCTTCTGGTCGTCGATGTCCTGGAGATCGGCGAGGCGGATCGGGTGCGGATGGCGCACCGCCTGCAGCCAGCCGCGCCCGTTGCGCGTGCGCCAGCGAAAGGCGATGGCGGCGGTCCAGTCGGGCGCAGGCGGAGCTGGCGGCAGGCTGGCTTCGAGCCGGGCGAGAACGGCTTCGGCCCGATTCATGAGGTGTTCGAGTTGCAGGGTGTTGGGCATGATGGCTTTATACTTCGCGGCGAATTTGCGAACTCTATAGAAACACATGCGAAAAATCCAAGCCGCCGCGCTGGCGGCCACCATTCTTCTGGCTTCCTGCGGCACCACCCCGCCCACCGGCNGAGCCGCCAGCGGGCTGCAAACCCTGTGCCGAATGCACGCCGTGCCCGCCGCCTGCCGTCACGAAGCCGCCCCGGGCGCACTGCCGCCGTCTCCCCGGCGCCACCCGCTCCGCTTCCCGGGGCGCCGCTGGNCGCGCACCCTGAAGCCGGCTAAATGGGCCGATTTGCCGGGCTGGGCGGAGGACGATCATGCTGCCGCCTGGCCGGCCTTCATTGCCAGTTGCCGCGGAATCGCCAGCAAGCCCCACGGCGCCGGCTGGAAGCGCGTGTGCGACCTGGCCCGTGCCGCCGATGGCACGCCGGGGCACGATCCCCGCCGTTTCTTCGAAACGCATCTCAAGCCCTACGCCATTTTCGGTGACGGCAACCCCAACGGACTGGTGACCGGCTACTACGAGCCGCTGCTGCGCGGCAGCCGGACGAAGGTCAAGGGCTTCGAGCAACCGGTGCGCGGGGTGCCGGACGATTTGTTGACCATCGACCTGTCGGCGGTTNTTCCCGAGCTGAAAGACAAGCGGGTGCGCGGTCGCCTGGAGGGCAACAAGGTCGTTCCTTACTGGACGCGGGGCGAGATCGCCGCGCGGGGCGACAGGATTCCGGCGCGTACGCTGCTCTACGTCGACGATGCGGTCGAGCTCTTCTTCCTGCAGGTTCAGGGTTCCGGGCGTGTGCTGATGACCGACGGTGTCACGGTACGCCTCAACTATGCCGACCAGAATGGCTATCCCTATCAATCCATCGGCAAGGCGCTCGTCGACCGGGGCGAATTGAAGCTCGAAGAGGCTTCGATGCAGGGTATTCAGGCTTGGGCGCGCGCCAATCCGGGGCGTCTCAACGACCTGCTCAACACCAATCCCAGCTACGTTNTTNTCCGCGAAGTGCCAAACAGCAAGGATGGCCCGATCGGCGCGCTGGGCGTGCCATTGACCGCCGAGCGCAGCATCGCCATCGATCCGCGTTCGGTGCCCCTGGGGGCGCCGGTCTTCCTGGCGACGACACGCCCGAACATCAACAAACCCCTGAACCGGCTGGTGATGGCCCAGGATACCGGCAGTGCGATCAAGGGTGCGGTACGGGCGGATTACTTCTGGGGCTTCGGCAAGGAAGCCGGCGAGCAGGCCGGGCGCATGAAACAAAGCGGGCGGATGTGGTTGCTGCTACCACCCGAGGCGGTGCCAAAATGAGCATGAACGCCCTGTTTTGGGTTGCTTGAGGCGATAAATGCACAATAACAGTGCGCATCTCACTGTATTGGTGCGACATAACGCACTGATTTGAAACGTAAAGCATGCACTGGAATGGTGCTTGCTTTCGCTTCCGGATTCTTTGATCCGGGGTCTCATGGAAGCTGTTCAATCTGGCGGTAACGTCCTTTTCATTCTGTTGGGCGCCATCATGGTGCTCGCCATGCATGCCGGCTTCGCTTTTCTCGAAGTCGGCACGGTGCGCAAGAAAAACCAGGTCAATGCGCTGGTCAAGATACTGACCGATTTCGCGATGTCGACCATCGCCTACTTCTTCATCGGTTACAGCATCGCTTACGGCATCAGTTTCTTCTCCGGCGTGGATAGCTTGATGGAGAAGAATGGCTTCGAGCTGACCAAGTTCTTCTTTCTGCTGACTTTTGCCGCAGCCATACCGGCCATCATTTCGGGCGGCATCGCCGAGCGCGCCAAGTTCCATCCGCAACTGATCGCCACCTTCCTGCTCGTCGGCTTCGTCTATCCCTTCTTCGAGGGGATCGCCTGGAACCAGCACTTCGGTATCCAGGCCTGGCTGAAAGCCAGCTTTGGCGAAGAGTTCCACGACTTCGCCGGTTCCGTCGTCGTGCATGCCATGGGCGGCTGGATCGCCTTGCCGGCGGTGCTCCTGCTAGGTGCGCGCTACGGACGCTACAGCAAGGATGGACGCATTTCCGCCCACCCGCCGTCATCGATTCCCTTCCTCGCGCTCGGCGCCTGGATACTGACCGTCGGCTGGTTCGGCTTCAACGTGATGAGTGCCCAGACACTGGACAAGATTTCCGGCCTGGTCGCGCTCAATTCGCTGATGGCGATGGTCGGCGGCACGCTGGTCGCCCTGTTGCTCGGCAAGAACGACCCGGGCTTCGTACACAACGGCCCGCTCGCCGGCCTCGTGGCTGTCTGCGCCGGCTCCGACTTGATGCACCCGATTGGTGCGCTGGCGGTCGGCAGCATTGCCGGCGGCTTGTTCGTGGTCATGTTCACGCTGACGCAGAATCGCTGGAAGATCGACGACGTGCTCGGCGTCTGGCCCCTGCATGGCCTGTGTGGCGCCTGGNGGNGCATTGCGGCCGGCATTTTCGGCAGCAAGGCGCTGGGTGGCGCGGGCGGAGTCGCCTTCATGCCGCAACTGATCATGACCGCGCTGGCCATCGTGGTTGCGGTATGCGGCGGATTGCTGGTCNACGGATCACTGAAAGCGGTACTCGGCCTGCGGCTGGATCAGGAGGATGAATACCAGNGGGCCGACCTGGCCATCCATCGCATTACAGCCACACCGGAGCGTGAGCCGAACTGGTAACCGAGTCGTGATCGCAATAAATAAAGTCTGTCGGAGTGTAATAAAGTCTGTCGGACGAAATTGAAAAGCCCCGCATTGTGCGGGGCTTTCGTTTATTGGTCACCAACCATGCTTATTGATCGGCTGTAGAGTTTGATGAGCAGAACTTTTGCCGCGCAAACCTGTAGGCCTACTAACGTAACGGAATGTCGGACACAACTATCCGGTCCTGAGGGAATTGAACCCCAGCCTCCTTGAGGAGTTGAGAGAATGCTCGACGTAGCACTTGTGGATGCTGGCTAGGCCCGATGATTATCCGCTCAAGAAACTCTGGAATTTCCAGCCCAAACAATCCCTCTTCGGGGTGGTTTTGAGTGGGATTTTATAAACGACCTGAGGAGTACCTCTGACGCATTCAACTGAGGACTTTATCTTGTCGGATGGATGCATTGACGGAACGTATACAACCCGCCATTCCTGTTCCTCACGGAATCCTGGGTGTTTTGTACATTGAACGGAGAATCGGAGTACGTTAAATAAGATTTCGAACACGCTCTCGACCAAGCTTGGTCAGCACCTCTGGTAATCCCCGGAAATTAGCGGCAGTTAAAAGTAGAATTTTCTCCACAGCAGCCCGAGGAAGTTTTACATGAAGACGTCACGCTTTTCAGACAGCCAGATCATCGCCGTACTCAAGCAAGCAGAAGGTGGCAGCCCAGTCCCTGAACTCTGTCGGGAACACGGCATCAGTTCCGCCACGTTTTACAAATGGCGCAGCAAATTCGGCGGCATGGACGCCTCGCTGATGGCCCGGCTCAAGGAACTCGAAGACGAGAACCGGCGGCTCAAGAAGATGTATGCCGAAGAACGTCTCAAGGCAGAGATCGTCCAGGAGGCCTGCAAAAAAGTGGTGAAGCCATCTTGCCGACGCGAGATGGCACAACGAACGGTGGAGAAAGGCGTCAGCATCCAGCTGGCCTGCCTGGCATTTGGCATCAGCCAGACCTGCTACCGCTACCAGGCAAAGCAGTCAGCAGAGAATGTCGAAATCGCCGACCTCCTGATCCGTCTGACCCACAACCAGCGGAACTGGGGATTCGGGCTATGCTTTCTGTATCTGCGTAACGTGAAGGGGCACCGATGGAATCACAAGCGGGTGTATCGCATTTACCGTGAGTTGGAATTGAACCTGCGGATCAAGCCCAAGAAACGGATTATTCGGGAGAAGCCTGAGCCGTTGGCAGTGCCGGAAGCCATCAACCAATGCTGGTCGATGGATTTCATGCACGACCAACTCTCTGATGGCCGGAGCTACCGGCTGTTCAACGTTATCGACGACTTCAACCGGGAGGCTGGCGNNATCGACATTGATCTTTCTTTGCCATCCGAGCGGGTCGTACGGTCGCTGGATCAGATCATCGAGTGGCGCGGCAAGCCGCAGGTGATTCGTAGCGATAACGGCCCGGAATACATCAGCGGCACTTTCATCGCTTGGGCAGCGCGACAAGGTATCCGGCTTGATCATATCCAGCCGGGTAATCCGCAACAGAACGCCTATATCGAACGCTACAACCGGACGGTCCGCTATGACTGGCTAAGCCACTACCTGTTCGAGTCAATTGAGGAAGTGCAGAACTATGCGACCGACTGGATGTGGACCTACAATCACGAACGCCCCAACATGGCGCTTGGCGGCATTACACCGAAACAGAAGTCAGCACTTTTAACCAACCCTACTTCTGACCGTTGCTAAAAATGGGATTACCCTCTGTATTCGCCTCTAGCGACTTTGCCACCTCGAGAAAATGTGCCGTGAATTCCTCTGGCGAGAAATAGCCAACGGGACTCGAATAGGCTCTCAGAACATCGGTTTCATCAAAAAAAGGGGCTGCTTTCAATACCAGAGCGACCCCTGTTTGGCCTCCGTAGGCTCGCCACATGGAAAGCCTTCCTAGCCCATCCTCACTGGCAGGATGCTCCGAAACACAAGTCAAATAGGTGTCAAGCTTCATTCCCGGTAACCATGCATTAAACCGTTCTGAAGTTCATCTCCAGCCCCGCTAAAACATGAATTCAAAACGGAGTTGAAGAGTTGTCCTGGCTCTCCTTCATATGCTGCTTTCAGGCATTGAAGACCGTACTCGACCTCCATGAAGTCATTCATGGTGGTCGAGTTTCACATCCAGACTTCTCGGTTCTTCAGGATGCTGACAGCAACTTCGGCGCTCGTGTAATGAACGAAACGATGCCCATTTTCAAGGACAGCCTCTCCTCTGCGAGCAGCGTGCGGAAAAAATACGCGCTTGATAGTGGCGGCATCAATTTGCTGAATGTCCGTGCCCATATTGCTCATAGGCATGTGCCTCTATGCATCTGAAAATTACGCTGCTGCCCGCTCACGAATCCCCTCCAGAACCTGCACAATCTGCAAGACGGTCGCCTGAGGAAATATGCCCATCGGTCCAGCGGAATGAAGATTGGTGAACAGTTGCTCGAACAGACGGTCGGGTTCCATCACGCCGCTCTGAGTCAGCTCCTGGACAACCTGGTTGATGAACTCAATCTGGTTCGGCGTTGCTGTCGTGCCATTGATGAATGCGCTGAAAGCCTGCATGGCGGCCTCATGGTCAAGGCCAACCAAAGAACGGATGAAGAGGCCAAGCCCATGACTTTTCTCTTTGGCCTCGCCGATGAGTTCGGTTGAGCCGCCGGCTTCGATGAGCATTTTCTCCAACTCGACCAGGTCGGTTGCTGTTAGCGGCTGGTTGCGGCGCAGACGCTGGAGCGAGATATGCGACTCATGTGCCTTGAGGAAAACTCTGGCCTTCTCCTTGAATTTGGCCATGTTGAGGCCCGCAGTCACCTGAGGCAGGTCGATGGTGGCGCCGTCACCAATCTCATCTTCGAAGTTGGTGTAAACAATCTTCTTCTGTCCCTTGGGAATCAGCTTCACCAAAGCACGCAGCTTGCGACGGGCGGTTTCCAGCATCGGAACCGTCACTGAATCGCCCGGGTTTCGTGGAGGCTCCGTGGTTTAAGTACAGGCGTGATCGGCCTGTTGGGTGAGTTGCCAATAATACCGTTGCTCAGCCTCGGCGGGCGGGATGTATCCGATGGGCTCCAGNAGCCGCTGGTGGTTGAACCAGGTCACCCATTCGAGGGTGGCCAGCTCCAGCGACTCCACCGTTTTCCAGGGCGCCCGCCGATGGATCAGTTCGGCCTTGTACAGACCATTGATGGTCTCGGCCAGTGCGTTGTCGTAGCTGTCGCCCTTGCTGCCGACAGAGGGCTCGATGCCGGCTTCTGCCAGCCGCTCGGTATAGCGGATGGAGACATACTGCGATCCCCGGTCGGAATGATGGATCAGGGCGTCATCCCGTTCCGGCTGCCGGGCGTAGAGCGCCTGCTCCAAGGCGTCGAGGACGAAATCGGTTCGCATCGATCGGCTGACCCGCCAACCGACAATGCGGCGGGCAAAGACGTCGATGACGAAGGCGATATAGACGAATCCCTGCCAGGTCGAGACGTAGGTGAAATCCGAGACCCACAACTGGTTCGGCCGATCCGCTGTGAATTGCCGATTGACCCGGTCCAGGGGCACGGGCCTGGCATCGCTGACCGTGGTGCGAACGACCTTCCCGCGCATGACGCCCCGCAGACCGAGGCGCCGCATCAGTCGTTCGACGGTGCAACGCGCCACCTCTATGCCTTCGCGTTGCAATTGCCGCCAGACCTTGTCGGCGCCATAAACCTGGAAGTTGGCATGCCAGATCCGCTGGATGTGGGAATCAGGAATTCATCGCGCCGGGCACGGGCGCTGCACAGGGCAGGATTACGCTGCCGGGCAGCATGGCGCCAGTAGGCGGACGGGGCGACCCGCAACAACGTGCAGATCGGCTCGACCCCGAAACGCTCACGGTGCTGGTCGATAAACGACCTCACTTCTTCTTGAGGCGGTCGAGCTCCGCCTGCGCGAAAAACGCACTGGCCAGCCGCAGAATCTCGTTGGCCTGGCGCAGTTCTTTGACTTCGCGTTCGAGCGCCTTGATGCGCTCACGTTCAGCGGTCGGTATGCCATCACGCACGCCAGTGTCGATCTCGTGTTTCTTGACCCAATCGTGCAACGTCACTGTTGAACAGCCGATCATCGGTGCTATCGACTCGACGGCCGCCCAGAGCGATGGCCGGTCCTTACGCGCTTCCTGTACCAGCCGTACGGCACGCTCTTTGACTTCCGGGAATATTTGTTCGTCTTGCTCATGGCTCCATTCTCTCAAGAAATGGAACCTCCTCAATTCCAGGGCGATTCAGAGCAATGGTTTGTCGCTGGCCAAAGATGCCAGTCAGCATTGGCGTCGCAATCAATCCGCCGCCAATGCCCAACAACCCCATGCTGGCACCACCGGGAATACCGACCAGCGGCATCAGGCGTGCGTCGAGTTTGCTGCCTGCTTCAGCGTTGTGGGAGGTTTTCGTGCGCAACAACATACGCAGGGCTAGCAACAGAAGGAAAGCACCGAAAACAGTACGCAGGGTGTTCGGTTCCAGGCGGGTAGCAAGTTGAGCGACGAGATAGGTCGTGGCCGACGCCAATCCGCCGATTAGCAGAGCTGGTCGTAAAGGTACCGGGTGGCTGCGGGTGTAACGCCACCATCCGACGATCAGCACCGGCACCATCATCGCCAAAGATGTTCCCTGGGCCATAGCCTGGGTCATGCCGAAGGCAAGCACCAGAACAGGAATGGCGATAATGCCTCCGCCAATCCCGAACAGCCCGCCCAGGAAACCCAGTACGGCACCGAGTACCAGGGTGGAAAAGAGGACGGAAAGAGTCAATAGCGACACTGTGCTTATATCTCGGCCAATGCCTTGGCAATCGCCAGNCCGGATTCCACCGTCGTCGCAGTCCCGCCCATGTCCGGCGTGCGCGGGCCATTCACCAGAATTGATTCGATGGCCATGAGGATAGCGTCGTGTGCCGCCTTGTAATTGGCATCGCCGTTGCCCAAAAAATCGAGCATCATGGCACCCGACCAGATCATGGCGATGGGGTTGGCGATGCCCTTGCCGTAGATGTCCGGGGCCGAGCCATGCACTGGTTCGAAAAGTGAAGGNAAGTTGCGTTCTGGATTGAGATTGGCGGATGGCGCAATCCCGATGGTGCCGGTACAGGCAGGCCCAAGGTCGGAAAGAATGTCACCGAATAGGTTGGAGGCAACCACTACGTCGAAACGATCCGGGCTGAGCACAGAGCGGGCGGTCAGGATATCGATGTGATATTTGTCCCAGCGTATTTCTGGATAGCTGCTGGCCATGATTTCAACGCGTTCGTCCCAGTAGGGCATGCTGATTGCGATGCCGTTCGACTTGGTCGCTGAAGTCAGATGTTTNTTAGGGCGCGACTGCGCCAGTTCGAAGGCAAAGCGCAGGATGCGGTCGACGCCCTTGCGGGTAAAAATCGATTCCTGGATCACCGTTTCGCGCTCCGTTCCCTCGAACAGGCGGCCGCCGACCGACGAATACTCGCCTTCCGTATTCTCACGAACGACGTAGAAATCGATGTCGCCGACCTTCCGCCCGGCCAGCGGGCAAGGTACGCCCGGCATTAAGCGGACCGGCCGCAGGTTCTGNTACTGGTCGAAATCGCGGCGGAACTTGATCAGCGACCCNCACAAAGAAATGTGATCGGGCACCGTGGCCGGCCAGCCGGCAGCGCCGAAGTAAATGGCATCAAACCCCTTGAGTTGATCAAACCAGTTGTCCGGCATCATCTTGCCTTGTTCGAGGTAGTAATCGCAGTTCGCCCACTGGAAAGTCACAAATTCGAGATCAAGCTTGAATTTCTTGGCAGCCACNTTCAGTACGCGCAGGCCTTCGGGCATGACTTCCTTGCCGATGCCGTCGTAAGCGATCACTGCTATCTTGTGCTTCATGGCTGTCTCCTCTGCGCTTATCGAACCTTGGGTCTGCCAAGATTATAGGCAACGAAATTATTTACAATCCATTCCAATGTGAATCCCGTGGACATGATTCGTGAACATCAAACCCCAGCTTGAAGACCTTCGCCTGTTCTGTGTTGTCGTGCGCAACCGCAGCTTTGCCGAAACCGCCCGCGAACTCGGGATTTCGAAGGCCGTGGTCAGCAAGCGGATCGCCCTCCTTGAAGCCGCCGTGCAGGAACGGCTGTTTCACCGGACGACGCGCAACGTATCGCTGACGGCGCAGGGCGATATCGTCCATCAATGGGCGCAGCGCATCCTCGAGGATGTCGATCTGATGGGAGAGGCGATTTCCCGGGAAAAGGCGGCGCCGAGTGGGCTGCTGCGCATTTGTAGCAGTACAGGCTTCGGGCGCAGCCGGCTGGCGCCAGCGCTGTCGGCGCTGGCGCGGCAATACCCGCAGCTCGNNGATCAGGTCGAACTGTTCGACCGTCCGGTCGACCTCGTGGATGAAGGCTTCCAGCTCGATATCCGGATCGGTCAGGTGCGCGAAGGTAACGTCATCAAGCGGCGGATCGCCCGCAACCGACGGGTATTGTGTGCCGCGCCGGCCTATCTGAAACGTTTCGGACAACCGCAATCCCTGGAGGACCTGAAGGCCCATCGCTGTATCGCCATCCGTGAACAGGACCAGGATTTCGGGCGCTGGGAACTGGACGGCCCCAAGGGCCGCGTTGCCATCAGGGTCAGCGGGCCGCTCTCGGCCAACAACGGCGAAATCGTCCGCCAGTGGGCCATCGACGGTCACGGCGTCATCCTGCGCTCGACCTGGGACATCGGCCGCGAGATCGAAGCCGGCCTGCTGGTGCCAGTATTGCCCCGGTATTACCAGCAAGCGGATGTCTGGGCGGTGTATCCATCGCGCTTGTCGGTCTCGGCCAAGGTCAAGGTCTGCGTCGAGTTTCTCGAGGAATGGTTCGATCGAACCGGGATGAACGAAAGCCCCTAAGGCTACCAGTTCGACTTGCCCGGGCTCGGGCCGTCGGCGTGCTGGCTGAGGTAGTTCCGAAGGTGATCGACGAAGCAGGCGACCTTGGCCGACAGATTGAGGCGTTCCAGATAGACGGCGTAAATGTCGGCCGAAGGGGTTTCGTAATCCGCCAACACCTGCACCAGCCGACCGCTGCGCAGATATTTGGCGACGTCCCATTCGGCGCGCATCAGGATGCCGTGCCCTTCCAGCGCCCAGTTCAGCGCGACCTCGCCGTCGTTGGTGCTCAGCTTGCCATGCACCTTGACAGTTTCGGCCTGCCTGCCGCGGCTCAGTCGCCAGTTGCCGTAGGCGGCCTCGTTCTGGCGCAGCACGATGCACTGGTGCTGCGCCAGATCATGCGAGTAGGCGGGTTCGCCGGCAGCGCGCAGGTAGGCCGGCGCGGCGCACAANAGGCGGCGGTTGGCGGCGATCTTCTTGGCGATCAGGCGTGAGTCGGGCAGGTCGCCGAAGCGGATCGAGACGTCGATCGCCTCGTCCGGCAAGCTAACTGGGCGGTCGGTCAGGTGCAACTGCACTTCGACGTCCGGATAGGTTTTGGAGAAGGCCGAAATCGACGGACCGATGTAGGAACGGCCGAAACCGAGCGGCGCGTTGACCCGCAACAGTCCTTTCGGGGCGGCCCGGCTGCTCGACACTAGGCATTCCATGTCGTCGATGTCGCTCAGGATGCGCAGCGCATTCTGAAANTAGACCTCGCCTTCGCTGGTCAGGCTGATCCGGCGCGTCGTCCGGTTCAGCAGCCGCACGCCAAGTCGCTCTTCCAGTTGGAACAGGCGCCGCGAAACCGTAAGCGGCGTCAGGTTCAGTTCCCGCGCCGTTGCGGCCAGGCTGCCCTGCTTGACGAGCAGGCAGAAAAAACCAAGTTCCGAGTCGCTGTTCATTATTAAGTTTTTGCAATGATGTTTTAATTTTATATCGATTCATATTATTTTCATAGGTTTTAATCTCCGCTCCACGCTACACCCGACAGAGAACGGTGGTTTCGCGACACAGGGTCGAGGAAGGCGACAAAGCCGCAGAAGACGGCAACACCGAACCGGATTGGTCATTATCAACACGAGAGGAGACAAACCGTGGAAATGGATCTCGAGAAGCGCACCCTGCGCCGGATTACCTGGCGCATCGTGCCCTTCATCATGCTGCTGTACTTCATTGCCTACATCGACCGGGTCAACATCGGCTTCGCCGCGCTGACCATGAAGGAAGATCTTGGCTTCACCGCCTCGATTCTCGGCTTCGGCGCCGGCATTTTCTTCTGGGGCTACTTCATGTTCGAGGTACCCTCCAACATCATCCTGCACAAGGTCGGGGCACGCCTCTGGATCGCCCGGGTGATGGTTACCTGGNGGATCATTTCAGCCGGCATGGCCTTCGTCGAAGGGCCAAGCAGCTTCTATGTCATGCGCTTCCTGCTTGGCGCGGCCGAGGCGGGTTTCTTCCCCGGCATCATCCTGTACCTCAGCTACTGGTTCCCGGCCCGGCATCGGGCGGGCGTAACCGCCTTCTTCATGGCGGCGGCACCGATTTCCACTGCACTGGGTTCGCCGCTTTCCGCTGCGCTGCTCGAAATGAACGGTGTCATGGGCCTGGCCGGCTGGCAGTGGATGTTCATCCTCNGGGCGATTCCGGCGCTGATCCTCGGCGTAGTGGTTTTCTTCTACATGACGGACCGCCCCGAAAAGGCGAAGTGGCTGAAGGATGACGAGCGCAACTGGCTGGTCAATGCCATGAACACCGAAAACGCCGCCAAGGGTGACGGTGCCAAACACAGTATCCTGAGCGGCCTGGCCAATCCCCGCGTACTTGCCTTGGCCATGATCTACTTCGGCACCTCGGCCGGCTTGCNNACCCTGGGCATCTGGGCGCCGCAGATCATCAAGCAGTTGGGCGTCTCGTCGATGACGGTCGGTTTTCTGAACGCGATCNCGCCGATTGTTTCGGTGGTTGCCATGGTCCTCTGGTCGCGCCATTCCGACCACACCGGCGAACGCACCTGGCACGTCATTCTGGCTTGCCTGGCCGCCGCGATCGGTCTGGTTATCGCAGCCAGCGCCAACAGCATCGTCGGCCTGATTGTCGCCCTGACCATCGTCAATGTCGGTATCAGCTGCGCCAAGCCGCCGCTGTGGAGCATGCCGACCATGTTCCTATCGGGTGCGGCGGCTGCCACGGGCATCGCCACCATCAACTCAATCGGCAACCTCGGCGGCTTTGCCGGTCCGGCGATGATCGGCTGGGTCAAGGACCAGACCGGCAGCTTCNGCGGCGGACTGTACTTCGTTGCCGGCCTGCTGGTGATGTCCGCGGTGCTGACTCTGCTGCTGTCCCGCTCCCAGAAACCACAGATGGTAACTGCCGAAACGGCAGCGCACTAAACAAGCCTTACCTGCGCAATTCCCAACAATTTTTTAGGAGCACAAAATGGACAAGGAAGCTGCAGTTCAGTCCCTGACGGACACCATGGCCAAATTCACGGCCTACATCGGCAAGCGTCTGCCCAAGGACGTCAAGGCCAAGCTGGCCGAACTGCGTACGATGGAAACCAACCCGCTGGCCAAGTCGATCTACGACTCGATGGCCGGCAACCAGGAAGCGGCTGACAAGCTGAATCGTCCGAGTTGCCAAGACACCGGGGTGATCCAGTATTTCGTCGAGGCTGGCGCCAATTTCCCGCTGCTCGGCGAGTTGGAAGAAGTCCTCAAGGAAGCGACTGCCGAGGCTACCCGCATGNGGCCCCTGCGTCACAACGCGGTCGAAACCTTCGACGAGAAGAATACCGGCACCAATACCGGCACCAACATTCCTTGGCTGGACTGGCGCATCGTGCCGGAACTGGATAGCTGCACCATCGACGTCCNNATGGCAGGTGGCGGCTGCACGCTGCCGGGGGCTGCCAAGGTGCTGATGCCAGGGCAGGGCTACGAGGGCGTCGCCGAATTCGTCATGGATGTCATCACCGAGCGCGGCGTCAATGCCTGCCCGCCGTTGCTGGTCGGTGTAGGTGTTTCGACCTCGGTCGAGACCGCAGCGCGTCTCTCTAAGCTGGCGATCATGCGTCCCGTCGATTCAAAGAGCAGCAACCCGCGGGCGGNNCTGATGGAAGACCTGCTGGAGCAAGGACTCAACGAAATCGGCATCGGCCCGCAGNGCCTGACCGGCAACAACAGCGTGATGGGCGTCAACATCGAATCGTCCGCCCGTCACCCATCCACCATCGGCGTTGCCGTGAATACTGGCTGCTGGGCTCATCGCCGCGGCAAGATACGGATCAATGCTGATATGTCCTACGAAATCATTTCCCACGAAGGAGTCGTCCTGTGAAAAAGATTCTGACTACGCCCATCAGGGACGAAGATCTTGAAAATCTCAACGTCGGTGATGTCGTTTATCTGACGGGCCGCCTAGTGACCTGTCGCGATGTAGCGCATCGCCGTCTGATCGAGCAGAAACGTGAGCTGCCGGTCAACCTCGAAGGCGGAGCGATTTTCCACGCCGGCCCGATCGTCCGCAAAAGGATGACGGCAACTTCGAGATGGTTTCCATCGGCCCGACGACCAGCATGCGCATGGAGAAATTCGAGCGCGAGTTTATCAAGCAGACCGGCGTCAAGCTGATCGTCGGCAAGGGCGGCATGGGGCCGGAAACGGCAGCCGGCTGCCAGGAGAACAAGGCGGTGCATGCCATCTTCCCGGGCGGCTGTGCCGTGCTGGCGGCGACCCAAGTCGAGGAGATCGAAGGCTACGAATGGCCGGACCTGGGCATGCCGGAGACGCTGTGGATCAATCGGGTCAGGGAGTTCGGGCCGCTGATCATCTCGATCGATACCAAGGGCAACAACCTGATCTCGCAGAACAAGGCCGGGTTCCAGGAAAAGAAGAAGCCGGTCCTCGAACGGATCAGTAAGCAGCTTAGCTTCATCAGGTAAGCACGCATCCGGAACACCGGACGAGGGCGCCATGGGCGCCCTTGTTTCTTTCAATAACAAGTAGCAGGAGACAACCATGGATCCCAAGCAATTGCGCGAAGCCGCACTGTACTATCACCGCCACCCGAAGCCCGGGAAGATCGCGGTGACGCCGATCAAGCAACTGACCAACCAGTACGACCTGTCGATGGCGTACTCGCCGGGCGTGGCCTTCGCCTGCGAAGAAATCGTTGCCGACCCGGTGGAGGCCAGCACACTCACGGCGCGCGGCAATCTGGTCGGCGTCATCACCAACGGCACCGCCGTCCTCGGCCTCGGTCCCATCGGTCCGCTCGCCGCCAAGCCGGTCATGGAAGGCAAGGGCGTCCTCTTCAAGAAATTCGCCAACATCGACGTCTTCGACCTCGAAATCGAGGAACGTGACCCCGACAAGCTGATCGACACCATCGCCTCGCTCGAACCCACCTTTGGCGGCATCAACCTCGAAGACATCAAGGCCCGAATGCTTCTACATCGAGAAGAAGCTGCGCGAGCGGATGAAGATCCCTGTCTTTCACGACGACCAGCACGGCACGGCGATCGTCGTCGGCGCGGCGGCGCTCAACGGCCTGCACCTGATCGGCAAGGATCTCAAGACAGTCAAGATCGTCACTTCCGGCGCGCCGCCGCGCTCGCCTGTCTCGACCTGCTGGTGATGCTCGGCGCGCCGCCGAGAACATCTGGGTCACCGACATCAAAGTATAGTCTACGAAGGCCGCGTCGAGAAATGGACGAGATCAAGGCGCGCTACGCCAAGAAGACCGATGCCCGTACGCTGGGTGAAGTCATCGAAGGCGCCGACGTCTTCCTCGGCCTCTCCGCCGGTGGCGTCCTGAAGCCCGAGATGGTGGCGAAGATGGCCGCCAAGCCGCTGATCATGGCACTCGCCAACCCGACCCCGGAAATCACGCCGGAACTGGTCAAGAGCGTACGCGACGACGCCATCATGTGCACCGGCCGTTCCGACTACCCGAACCAGGTCAACAACGTCCTCTGCTTCCCGTTCATCTTCCGCGGCGCCCTCGACGTCGGCGCTACCACCATCACCGAAGAGATGAAGATGGCGGCGGTCAAGGCCATCGCCGAACTGGCGCGAGCCGAACAGTCCGAGGTTGTGGCTTCCGCTTACGGCGAAGGTTACCGGCTTCGGTCCCGAATACCTGATTCCCCGGCCCTTCGATCCGCGCCTGATCGTCAAGATCGCCCCGGCGGTGGCGAAGGCCGGCATGGACTCGGGTGTCGCCACCCGGCCGATTCGCGACTGGGATGCCTACGTTCAGGGGCTGAACGAATTCGTCACTCCGGCATGATCATGAAGCCGGTCTTCTCGCAGGCAAGGCCGCGCCCAAGCGCATCGTCTTCGCCGAGGGGACGGACGAGCGCGTGCTGCGTGCCGTGCAGGTGGTTTGCGACGAGCACATTGCCCGCCCCATCCTGATCGGACATCCCGGGAAATTGCCCGGCGTATCGATGCCGCAGGCTTGCGCATCCGTCAGGGTGACGACTACGAAGTGATTCATGCCGATGACTCGACTTTCTTCGACAGCCACTTCGAGGAGTTCTGGCAAACCTATCACCGCCTGACCGAGCGCAAGGGCGTGTCCCCGACTTCGCCCGCCGTGAAGTCCGCCGCCGGGCGACGCTGTACGGTGCACTGATGGTCCATCTCGGCTATGCCGACGGTCTCATCTGTGGCACCTTCGGGCGTCATGAAACGCATCGCGAGTATGTGCAGAGCGTGATCGGTACTCATGCCGAGCTCGACCGCTACTATTCGATGAACCTGTTGATGTTGCCGGGGCGCACGGTATTCATTGCCGATACCTACATCAACTACGATCCGAATGCCGAGCAGCTTGCCGACATGACCCTGCTTGCGGCCGAAGAGATTCGCAATTTCGGCATGCAGCCGAAGGTCGCATTGCTCTCCCATTCGACCTTCGGGACGGCGGATACGCCCACTTCGTTGAAGATGCGCCAAGTGCTGAGCATTCTCAAGCAGCGGGCGCCGGACCTCGGGTCGAAGGCGAAATGCACGGCGATGCCGCGCTCGACGAGGAAATCCGTCTCGGCGCCTTCCCCAATTCGCGACTGCGTGGCCAGGCCAATCTGCTGGTCATGCCGACGCTCGATGCGGCCAACATCTCGTTCAACCTGCTCAAGGTGGCGGCCGGCGACAACCTGACCATCGGCCCCATCCTGCTCGGCGCGGCCAAACCGGTGCATATCCTCACCCCCACCGCCACCGTCCGCCGCATCGTCAATATGACCGCCCTCACCGTCGTCGATGCTGGCTGATTGAATAGTTCCGCTATAAGTGGACACTGCGAAGGTCTGCTTCGATTCAAGACCCGTCGGTCAATTTAGCGGCGTCGTACTTCCGCTATGGCCGACGAGTTTGCATCACCTATCCGGCAGGTTTTGGCGTGGAGCCGTCGCTTGAACGACGGCCATTCAGGATTGATGACCGGCAACAATTGGCCGGGATGAGCCTGATGAGGTTCTGCCCCCAAACCTGCCATCCAGAAAACGCAACGACAGCTATCTGGCACCGAGTCGGATACGTGCTGTCGGCCAACTGCCGACTTTCATTCGATCCACACAACCGCCATCCGTATGTCCGGTGTACGTGGAACCTGCCGGAGGGCCAACTCACACAACTCAGCCGTAGCCGCCATCCGGCCACCTTGTGATATGCGGCAGGATTTGGTTGCCAAACAGACACCCAGACTTGTTAACAGAAGGCAACTCTTCTGGGGTGGGGCTGTTGATTAGTCAAACCTTATGCGCATAAGGCCCAAATATGTACGGCCAACGTTGTTGTCTGCTTACAGTTTTATTACTGGGTGGGCCCGGAAAGCTCCTCCTCCGGGGTATCGAGACAGCATAACCCTGTCGCCTTCTTGTGGACGTTCGCCGTGAACACTTTGAAAATTGAAAAATACGTCATTACCTCCGACGTTTATAAATCCCCAAGCATTATGGTGAATTGTTCTTATGGTTCCAATCAAGCGCTCGGCAATCGGGTAACAAAGATTTCCGCATTGCGCGACTAGCTGATCAGCAGTTGGGCGTGCAGAGNNAGCTTTCTGCATGCATGTTAGAACGATATTTTGNAGTTGTTCAGATAAGGCGGAGAATTGCGGATTGGCCGTTAAAAATCCTGGAAATTCTGGCGTGGTTCCAGAGACAATTTTGGCGACGGCTTGATACCCCGTTCCAAATGGCTTTTGNCCTGTCAATAACTCAAATATCATTGCTCCAATAGACCAAACGTCCGCTGGGGTTCCTACTTTTCGCGGGGTTTCAATTGCTTCTGGCGCCATGTATGGCAAGGCTCCAACGGCTGTTTGTGAGTTGGTGATGGTTTCATCGCCGCCTTCTGCAGCCTCGGCGAGTTCTTCGTCTGCCATTTTGGCGATACCGAAGTCGGTAATTTTAATTGTGGAAAGTTGAAAACCTCCCGAAACCATGACATTGGTAGGTTTTAGGTCACGGTGAATTACTTCAGCATGATGAGAGGCCGCGAGCCCCTTTGCTAAATAATGGAATATACGCGCTACCAAATAGGGGTCAAGGTGTCCTGATTGCTTTAATAGTGCTTTGTCTAAATCAGTTCCTTCAACGAATTCCTCAGCCAAAAATGGGCGATCATTCAATTCAAAATAATCCAGCGTTTTGGCAACATTGGGGTGATTTACCTTGGCGGATACTATCGCGCTCCTGTGGAAGCGTTTTCCGCAGAGCTGTTTTGGGGTTTTTAGTGCGACAATTCTTTCGAGAATTAAATCTTTGGCGGAGTAAACAAATTGCATCCCNCCTGCGCCAACATACCCCTGTATTTGATAGCGTTCGTTAACTACATCTCCGGCAGAGAGCGGGCCATTCATAGAACTACCTCTGGATTTGATACGTCAAAAGTAATAAACGCACGATCATTTGCTCTTCGATGATTGTTGCCTAACGCTACAACGCATGATCCCGGTAGCTCCATTCCAGCGACTGCGGGGCTATTGTTTATCGATACCTCGCCTTGTGCTGCCGCTACATTGAACCGCAGCCCGTCGTAATTTATTTCGATCTGCCCAACATTTGGTAAATCTAGGCGTGCTGTTCTTCGTGTGGCGTCTAGTCGCAGTGTCTTTCCTTTAAACACTGCGAGCGCTTGATGTGTATCCCGGAGAAGATGCCTTGCGATTTCGTCCCTAACAACAGACATAGCCGGTCGATCTGTTGGATTTTTGGCTAGGCATTGTTCAAGGAGTGTTGCCAGCGCTGGAGGGCTGCCTAGGTTCGGGGCGGAATAGAAGCCGATTGGAAGCGGGTGTGCCGGTATGCTTAGAAGTTCAGGAGGTAATTTATTGCCGTTCGCTAAAAGGCGGCAGATGCTCCAAAGGCGTAAACATCAACTTCGTTAGTAAAGGTAACTTTGCTGTGCGAATACAACTCGGGGCGGCGAATCCCGGAGTGCCAACAAAACCTTTCGTTTCTGCTGTAGGCCTCATCTCTGGCCAAGCCGAAGTCAAATATTTTAACGATCCCTTCAGGATCGAATTTCATGTTATTTGGCTTTATGTCGCGATGAATAATCCCGAAGGCATGTATATCCGCTATCCCACAAGCGATTTGCCATAATGTTTTGAGGAACTGAGTGGGGGAGAGTGGGATTTTGCTATTCCACAGGTCTTCGCCGTCAATAAACTCTTCAACAATTCCAATTAATTCGCTACCGGAAGGAACGATGTCGAGCACCTGAACTACATGTTTTGACCGCATTAGCAGTAGGGCGCGAAGTTCATCTAAAAGACGTCGCATGTCTGTTGCTGGGTCTTGCAGGAATTTGATGGCAACTTTTCGTTGAAGATGTTGATCTTCACAAAGAGAACGTCTCCAAATCCCCCTTTGGCAGCGGAGCCTGTGTGGCTATATCGTTTGGGAAGGCTAGGTGCCATGCTTCTTATCGTCAGTTTCGTTAATGAAATCGATCTTTAGCTGTGGGCGTTCGGCTACTTCGCGAGGAGGTTGCGGTAGTTGATCGACTGGCTCAACAGGGGGCACNTCTGTCGACTTTTCTTTTTCTTGGAGTGCTTAGTTTTTGTGCCAGCATTTCGTTGGGGGAAGAGGGTGCGATATGCTATCAGTATTATTGTATTCGCATTTCTGGTTTTCAGGGTTGAAAACTTGGAGCTCTCCGTACGGATCCCAGACGAAAATTAAGTCTGATTCTGAATTATCGTCAGAAAAATCGCGCAATAAACTGGGAGCGACTATCGCTATGCTGCCATTGTCATGGCCGCCGCACCACTTCGCGATCTCTGTAAGTCTTTTTGCAATTAAACCGGGTTCGCCAGCATGATCCGCAACCATTCTGAGTACTGTTTGGTCAATGTAATGCAGGCCATCACTCGTTAAAGGTATTGATCATGTGGCGTTAGTTGGCTGNGCTATGTGTGGTTCTAACCCTTCTCCTGCACCTATGTACTGAAGAAGTTCATTTCGATAATGGTTGCTGCGATCACCATCCTTCTGAAATTGGGCTGCGATCGTGTCGTCCGTGGTTAGTTGCCGAATTTGGCCATCCTTTAAGCCGTAAATTCTACTGTCGCCAACGTTAACGCTGGTTAGACCTTCTCTGCTATCAAAAGCGATGGCAGATAGGGTGGCGCCACCATCACCCCGAAAGGATGAGTAAACGGCGTCGTTTGCATCATGTGCGGCTTTTGCTAATCGTGCCTTTAATTCGATCGTAGAGTGCTTGATGCAGGACGAAAANAAGGTAGATATCGCAATAGAGGCGCATTCAGCNCCTGCTCGCATGCCGCCCATCCCATCAGCGAGTGCTACGATGATGGCAAAANNTTTTGCCGGGGACTTGAGTTTTAGGACGGCAACACGATCTTGATTTTCTTCGCGTACATTTCCAATGTCGGTCCCAATCGCAATGGGAAACTCGCCAACGCGTCTAACGGCGGAGTTTGCTGTCTTACGCATTAGCCAGTTACGAAGGCGAATCTGAAGGCGATCTCTAGTCATGTCTTTGCGTATATGAAGATGTTGTAACTTTGGTCCAGTATCCCACTTTTTGCGCAATGCTTACAGCCATCAATCTTCTTGGCGTTTGAGCGTTGATCTCCACATAATTGGGATGTGGATAAGGAGGCTAGGTATCTCGAATGCTTCATTGTGGACTTTGTAAAATCATAAAAAAGTACTATTTCTAATATTTTCCTACCCTACTAAAGCAAAATGGCTACCGGATAAAACCGGAACTCCTTTGGTTTTCGGTGGACCGCACGGACTTGAACCGTGGACAAAGGAACATGAGTCCGCTGCCCGATTACAAGCTGACTTCCCTATGCGCAAGTTTGGTTGTCCGCTAAGGCCAAACAGTTCGCAGTCAGCCCCAACTCTGTACGACTGCTCCGCTCAGAGATCTGCCGCTGAATGATCGAGGTGACGAACGACGGCAGGGGTCGGGTCCGGCTGTAGCCTGAAATGACAAGCGGTCATTGACCGCCGTCAGCGGCTGAACGGCAGGTATCCGGCGGATTGTTGCCTGAGCTTGGCCAGAGACCCAAGGTCGGCAATGGCCGATGAGCAGGCGCTCGAAACAAAGGCTATACCTGGCCCCGACGGACTATATTCCAGAGCAGATGATTGCATTGGCATATTTTGGGTGGTCCGACAGACTTTGCTCGCCTTTCACCAATTTTCATGGCACGGAAATAGGGGCTTCCAGAGGGGTGGTTCCGACGGACTTTATTTATTGCGATCAGTCGTAGCGGGCGGCAATTCGCGAGGCCGACGGATGCCATCGGCGTGCCGGCGGGTTGTCGGCCAAGCTCGATCCAGGCTATTTCTCGGCCAGGGATTTCAAGTCGGCGATCACTTCGCCGGCATGTTTTCCGGCATCTACCTGCAGGTATACCTTGGCGATCCGGCCGTCCGGGTCGATGAGAAAGGTGTGGCGTTTGGCGAACTTGATCACGCCCAGGTTGGTATAGGCGCCGAAGCTCTGCGACACCTTGCCGCTCTCATCCGAAAGCAGCGGGAAAGGCAGACGTTGCTCCTCGGCGAATTCCCGGTGGGAGTTTGACGAATCCACGCTCACGCCGACGATCTCAGCGTTCAGCTCCTTAAACCGGGGCTGGTTGTCCCGGAATTTGATGGCTTCCGTCGTACAGCCTGGCGTGTTGTCCTTGGGATAGAAGTAGAGCACGACCCATTTCCCCTTCCATTCGGAGAGTGACCTCGGCTTCCCGTTTCCATCCGGCAGGATGAACGCGGGCGCCACCGAACCCGGCTGCGGNGGCGCCTCGGCATGGGCGGCACCGAACAGCAGAAGGATGGCCCAGACGGGCCAGTGCCAGCGCTTGTTCATCTCGTTGATCCTCCGTTGCTTGGGGTGGGCTGCCATTCGCAGCAGGGTGGCCAGATGCTGTTCCATAGACAGATCGGCTCGGGAAAAATCCGGCTAAATGGCAAGAAAGGCCCCGCAACATGTGGGGGCCGTAAATAAGCTGTTGCCGGCATTCATGGGACGATTTCTGCGATCTCGACCTGCTGGCAGCCGGCAATTTTCCGCGCATCAGGACGGATCGGGGACGTAGCTGCCGGGAAAGGCGCTGGGCGAGGGATAGCGGCGGGGCGATGGGATGACTCCGCGGGCGACCAGATTGGCGTAGGAGTCGTAGCGGATGGTGATGATCTCGTCCGGCGTGCTGCTGGCTCGCCTGAATTCGACCACCTGGCTAGGCGAATAGAGCCGTTCGCCGTGGCCGGTGCCCAGTTTGCTCTCGGCCTTGGCGGCGGCCGGGGCGCCAGCCGTGTCGCGACTGCGCAGCGCGGGCGCCTCGTTGCTGGATAGCTCAGGAGCCGGCGCGGGAAGCGGCTCCTGGTATTCGCGGAAAGCGGCGACGCCGATCACGCCGACGTTGTCCGGGCGCTGGGTTCTGCCGGCGTAGGAGTCGTCGACGGAAGTGAAGTAGAAGGCCGCGACATCTCGCTCGCTCTTGCGCCAGCCGGCGATCTCGACGCTGCCGCGGGGTGCGAGCACGTANCGCTGGCTGGTGACAGCCGTTTCGCCGCTGACGACGTTGATGCCATCGACCGAGACGACGCTCAGCATGCGGCCTGGCGTTTTGTTGATGACATTGACGGCATAGCGGTCGCCCGGCTTGCCGGCAACCCACAACTGGCCCTTGTGCCGGTAGGTGGCCAGTTGCTCGCCGGTCGTGCGGTTGAAGACCTGAACTTCGGCGACGATGGCGGCGTGCGAGGCGGAAGCGATGCCGCCGACGAGCAGGGCGGCGGCGAAGGTACGAAAGACGGTTTTCATTTCGAGAGTCCTTGTGTGGTGGTAGGCACTCTCTTAAACGCCCGGTTTCGGAAACGGGGTTAATGATTTCGCGATTCAGGGTTGCCTGCCGTAGCCTTCCTCTGACGTTGCCTTGAGCCGGCTGCGAATGCTCTCGGGAACGTTCTCATCGGGATAAGCCTTCGTGAATGCCGCGAGGCGCTTGCGCGCTTCCTCGAGCCGGTTCTGGTCGATCAGCAGTCGTATCGAATCGAGCCATGCCCGGGGCGGCATCGGCTCTTCCGCCGCCGCCCGCGCCGCGGCTTTCGCCATGGCGCCGCGCCGGCACTGGCTTCATCTTTGCGAAGGGCCGGGCATTTTCGGCATCGGCAGCGATGTTGCTTGCGGTGGGCGCCGCAGCAATCGCCTGTTCCCGGCTGGCTGCCGCCGGTGCCGGCGCGACGGGGGCGCTACCGGTGCCTGCGGGGCGATCTTCGCCTCCGCGCGCCCGGGCCGGTGCCTGGGTCGCCAGGCGCTCGCCGGTCGCTGCCGCTTCCGGGGGCGGCGGGCAGCCGCGATTCCGTGGCCGGAGCGGCCTGGTTCAAGGCCAATGGGGCGACGGCAGGTGGGGGCGATTCATGGCGCCCGACCATGACGGTGAGCATGGCCACCAGGCAGACGGTGACCACGGCCTGCAACGGCAAGCGCCAGCGCGTCCACCAGCTGGCCGGCGCGGCTTTGGGTGCGACTGCGGCGCGGGCGGCTTGTAGGATTTCACGGTCGAGTCCCGCGTCCGGGCCGCTTGCGCCGGCCTCCCGGTAAAGCGAAGCGATTTCGTGATCGGTGGGTTTCATCGCCATCTGGACAACTCCTGACGCAACTTGCCGAGTGCGTAGCGCAAGCGGCTCTTGACGGTTTCCCGGCCGACGCCGGTCAGTGCGGCGATCTCTTCCAGGCTCATGTTGCCTTCCTCGGAAAGCAGAAAGGCTTCCCGCTGGGCATCGGGCAGGGACTGCACGGCCGCGACGATCTGTTCGGCCAGCGCCTTGCGTTCGACGATGCGCTCCGGGCGTTCGTCGTCGGGGCCGGGCAGCGCCGCCAACGGATCGCCGTCCCCGTCGTCCGCGCGGTCGATGTCGACGACCGGCACCCGCCCGGTGGCCCGCCAGTGATCGACCAGCCGGTTATGGGCGATGCGGAACAGCCAGGTGGCGAACCGGGCGGATGCTTCGTACTGCAGGCGGGCATTGACCACACGCAGCCAGATGTCCTGGTAGAGCTCATCGCTTGCCCCGTTGTGTTCGCACTGGTGCGCGACGTAGCGAAAAAGCGGGCGTCGCCAGCGCCCGTAAAGCACCTCGAAGGCCGCCGCGTCGCCATCCTTGTAGGCGAGCATCAGGCCTTCATCGGTTCTGAGGTCTTGATCGGGTAAACGTTGGGCCATCCGGAATGGGGTGAAACTGCGCTGTCGGGTTTGGCGTGATTTTCGCCTGTTTTTGCCGGTCGACCGCAACAGGCTGGCGACAATCGCTTCAGCGGCGCCTGTGCAGCCCTTCGATCGCGCTCATCGCCGCGGCGGCGCCNAGCGGCACGTGGTAATCGACATGGGGCGTCAGGCGCGTTTGCTGCGGGTTGATCTCGATGGTCGGGATGCCGGCCCGGCTGGCCCACACCACCGGCTCGGCGATGTAGGGAAAGACGCCGGTGGTGCCGATGACGAACAGCGCATCGACGCCTTCCGCCAGCGTTTCGGCGAAGCGCTGCAGCGCGTCTTCCGGCAGCGCCTCGCCGAAGAGCACGACATCCGGCCGCAGCACGCCGCCGCAGGCCGGGCAGGCGGGTGGCAGCTCGCGGCCGGCGAGGTCGTCGACCGCTTCCGTGAAGCCGCAGGCGGGGCAGATCAGCGTTTGCAAATTGCCGTGAATCTCGATCAGCCGGCGGCTGCCGGCCAGGCGGTGCAGGCCGTCGACATTCTGGGTGAACACCGTGACGCCGTCGGGCAACGATTCTTCCATCCGGGCGATGGCCAGATGCGCGGGATTCGGGCGCGCGCCCCGGCAGTTGTCGGCGATCTGCGCCAGGTATTTCCAGGTGATGTCGGGGCGCAGCGCGAACATCTGGCCGGACAGCGCGGTCTCGATCGGCAGGCCTTCCTCGGTCGCGTCGTCGTTGTAGAGCCCGCCGACGCCGCGATAGGTGGGCAGGCCGGAGTCGGCGGAGATGCCGGCGCCGGTGATGAACAGTACCCGGCGCGCGCGGTCGAGATGGCGGGCGATTTGTTCGATGGTGGTTTGGGTGTCCATGGCTGCTTGCGTCAAGTCGGTTTGCTTCAGAGGCTGACGACCTCGCCGGCTTGGGGCCGGCTCACGGTTTCNCAGCCCAGCTTCTGCTCGATGGCCTGGGCGAAGTTTTCCGAGGCGCCGGCTTCGCCATGCACCACGAAGGTCCGCCCCGGCGGCTCGTGAAAGCCGCCCAGCCAGCCGAGCAGGGCCGCCTGGTCGGCATGTGCCGAAAGCCCGCCGACGGTGTAGATGCGGGCGCGCACCGGCACCGTCTGGCCGAAGATGCGCACCAGCCGCGCGCCGTCCACCAGGCGCCGGCCGAGCGTGCCGGCGGCCTGAAAGCCGGCGATCAGGATGCTGCACTCGCTGCGCGGCAGGTTTTCGCGCAGGTGATACTTGATGCGCCCGGCCTCGCACATGCCGCTGGCCGAGAGGATGACGGCGCCGCTGCGAATGTCGTTCAGCGCTTTCGAGGCCTCGACGTCGGCGACGAATTCCAGCTTCATCTTGTCCGGGTGCGCCTGCTGCCAGGCGATCAGGTCGTGCGTCTCCTCGTCGAGCAGTTCCGGGTGGGCATAGGTGATCTGCGTCGCGGTATTGGCCATTGGCGAATCGACATAGACCTTGAGCGGCGCGATGCGCTGGCGCCGCACCAGATCGGCCAGCAGGTAAATGATCTCCTGGGTGCGCCCGACGGCGAAGGAGGGAATGATGAGATTGCCGTGGGCGGCCTGGGTGCGCCCGATCGCGGCGACGATCTCGTCCTCGGTTTCCGGCAGCGAGCGGTGCAGGCGGTCGCCGTAGGTCGATTCGATCAGCAGCACATCGGCTGCCGGAACCACCTTTTCCGGGTCGCGCAAAACCGGGCGCCCGGGCATGCCGAGATCGCCGGAAAACACCAGCTTGCGCGGCCGGCCTTCGCCGGTAACGGTCACTTCCAGCCAGGCCGAACCGAGAATGTGGCCGGCATCGTGGAAACGGACATTGACGCCGTCCGCCGCTTGCAGGGTTTGGCCATAAGCGACGGGACGCAGTTGGGAAAGCGCCGCCTGCGCCTGGGCGACGGTGTACAGCGGCGCGGGAATGCCGCGCTCGCCCTTGCCGCGCCGGTGGCGGTTGCGCAGTTGCCACTCGGCTTCCTTTTCCTGGATGTGCGCGCTGTCGGGCAGCAAGACTTCCAGCAGGTCGATGCTGGCCGGCGTCGTGTAGATCGGCCCCTTGTAGCCGAGCACCGCCAGGCGCGGCAGCAGGCCGGAATGGTCGATGTGGGCGTGGGTCAGCAGCACGAAATCGATCTTGCGCACATCGAAGCCGAAATTCAGCGCCCGGAGATTCTTGCTGCGCGCCTCCGGCCCGCCCTGGAACATGCCGCAATCCACCAGAAACCGGGTGTCCCCNGTCTCCACCAGCGTGCCTGACCCGGTCACCTCGCCAGCCGCACCGAAAAAGCCCAGACGCATGTCGTCATCCTCCCGCTCCCGTCAGCATGAACCCCGGCGCGCCTGATTGCAATGGCGGGCGGGGGATGGGCGGTCACGGATGTTTTATGCGGGCGCCGGATCGCTGGGGGCTGTGCGCTGGCTGCAATGATTCGAGCGGGGCTTTTTCTGCCCTGTTGCGGTCGACCCTGAAAAAGGGCAGAAATGGAATTGGCTTTCAGGGGCTGGGCGCTTTAATAAAAACCGTGGTCTGTCCCTGTTGCTTCAAAGTTTCCAAACCCGATTCATTTTTCCACTTCGCCCACGGGTCGGAA
Source organism: Dechloromonas sp. (assembly GCA_013363835.1). Taxonomy (GTDB): domain Bacteria; phylum Pseudomonadota; class Gammaproteobacteria; order Burkholderiales; family Rhodocyclaceae; genus Azonexus. Next base: position 2,510,999 of record CP054864.1, on the reverse strand, counting down.
TCGAGATGAGTAGCGGGCCTGGAATGAGTCGGCGCGCGCCTGTCCGAACTGGTGCGGCGCTCGCCATTCAAATCGTGCAACGCCGCTTTCCTGGCGCGCTTTTCGGCCAGTCGCTCGGCATCTTCCAGACTCAATTCAGCCGGATCACCCGGTTTTGATCCGGTGGAATGATGCGATCCCTGGGCGGCAATTCAAATTGCTCGGCAGAGGCACGAGGCAACCCCTTGAATTGATATAAATAAAATGCTTCGACTTTCTCCCGCGCCCAATCCGTCTTTTGAGGAACTTCACACTGGAATCAATGCTCGGGTTTTTGCTGAAACAGTTTATGTTCAAATATGCAAATAAAATCTCAAAGCCGTAATGGTTAACTATTTCAGTTAACAATTGTTTCAAGCCGATGCCGTGTAGCGGGTTATTTTGATAATTCACATCGACATTCATGAAAAAGCCCAAACAGGTGGTGATGGGGATTGTACCCGTTGCGGCTCTGGCAGAAGCTGCAACGGGGGCGAAAGAGAGGCGGATACCTGCCGAAACGGGGCGCGTTCGCAAATCGGGCTTTGCCAACACGCCGCTGGCGCCACATAAGCAGGGACAGACCACGGTGTCTAGCCTGAAATCACGTTTGGCATGCCAATCCACGTACCGAACCTGGCTATGTCCATTTCAAATCAAGGCGAGGTAGTTCAAAGGCATGCAAATCATCCAACAGTCACGCATCTTCTATACTGTTCAGGTTCCGGAAGAATTGGAGTCGCGCAATGAGCGAAATGATCGATGAACGCCCCGCCAGCAGCGTTTCGGGCTGGCTTTTTCTGCCCTTGTGGCTGGCGCTGGTTGGCGGTGCGTTGTGGTTGACGGCGGGGGCGCTGGTGTTGCGTGGGCAGCCGCCGTCGATTGTCGGGATTGCCATGCTGGCACTGGCGGTGTTTCTGGCCAAGGGCTTCATCATCCTGCCGCCGAACATCGGCAGCGTGTTCACCTTCTTCGGGCGCTATTCCGGCAGCCTGCGCGAGGATGGCTTCTTCTGGGTCAATCCTTTTATCAGCGGCTGCGCATTTCGCTGCGCGTCAATAACCTCAACACGCCGACGCTCAAGGTCAACGACCGCGCCGGCAATCCGATCGAGGTCGGCGCGGTGGTCGTCTGGCGGGTAGCCGATACGGCGCGCGCGGCCTTCGATGTGCATGACTACATGACTTATGTCGCCATCCAGAGCGAGTCGGCCTTGCGCGCGGTGGCCAGTGCGCGCTGGTACGACGGCGACGAGCAGGGCGGAATTCGTTGCGCGGCGATCTCGATGTGGTGGCTGACTCGCTCGGCGAGACGATCCAGGAACACGTCGCGCTGGCGGGCATCGAGATCATCCAGGCGCGCATCGCGCATCTGGCGTATGCGCCGGAAATCGCCAGCGCCATGCTGCGCCGGCAGCAGGCGGCGGCGGTGGTGGCTGCGCGTACGCAGATCGTCGAGGGCGCGGTGGGCATGGTGCGACTGGCGGTCGAGCAGATCGAGCGCGACGGCATCGTGAGGCTGGGCGACAGCGACCGCGTGCGCCTGGTCAGCAACCTGATGACGGTGCTGGTGTCGGACAGCGAGACGCATCCGGTGATTTCGGTCGACAAGGGTGCTTCCTGAAATTTGAAAATCGGCCTGTTTTGCCGTCGACCGCAACAGGCGGCCGGGAATTGCGTATAGTTCCCGGCTCCCCGTTTTTCCCGATTCCCCGAGCAGATAGAGCGATGGAAACCATCCGCATTCGCGGTGCCCGCACCCACAATCTGAAGAACATCAACCTCGATCTGCCGCGCGACCGGCTGATCGTGATTACCGGGCTGTCCGGCTCAGGTAAGTCCTCACTCGCTTTCGACACCTTGTACGCCGAGGGGCAGCGGCGCTATGTCGAATCGCTGTCGGCCTACGCCCGGCAGTTTNTGCAGTTGATGGAAAAGCCCGATGTCGACCTGATCGAAGGCTTGAGTCCGGCGATTTCCATCGAGCAGAAGGCGACTTCGCACAACCCGCGCTCGACGGTCGGCACCGTCACCGAAATCCACGACTATCTGCGCCTGCTCTACGCCCGCGCCGGCACGCCGTATTGCCCGGATCACGACCAGCCGCTGGAAGCGCAGACGGTGTCGCAGATGGTCGACGCGGTGCTGGCGCTGCCCGCCGAAACCAGGCTGATGATCCTCGCCCCGGTGGTCGCCAACCGCAAGGGCGAGCAGCTCGATCTGTTCGCCGAACTGCGTGCCCAGGGTTTCGCGCGCGTCCGCGTCGATGGCACCGTTTACGAAATCGACGCCGTGCCCAAGCTGACCAAGTCGCACAAGCACAACGTCGATGTCGTCGTCGATCGCCTGAAAGTGCGCGACGACATGCGCCAGCGCCTGGCCGAGTCCTTCGAGACGGCGCTGCGCCATGCCGATGGCCGGGCCATTGCGCTCGAAATGGACAGCGGCAAGGAACACCTGTTTTCCGCCAAGTTCGCCTGCCCGGTCTGCTCGTATGCCTTGCAGGAACTGGAGCCGCGCCTCTTTTCCTTCAACAACCCGATGGGCGCCTGCCCGAAGTGCGATGGGCTGGGCGTCATCCAGTTCTTCGACCCCAAGCGCGTCGTCACCGCGCCGCAGCTGTCGCTGGCCGGCGGGGCGATTCGCGGCTGGGACAAGAAGAACCAGTTCTACTTCCAGATCATCGAATCGCTGGCCGCGCATTACGGCTTCTCGGTCGAGACGCCGTTCGAGGACTTGCCCGAAGCGGCGCGCCAGTTGATCCTTTACGGCTCGGGCAAGGAAGCGATCAACTTCCGCTACCTGAACGAAAAAGGTACCCGTTTCGACCGCAGCCACAGCTTCGAGGGCGTCATCCCCAATCTGGAGCGGCGTTATCGCGGCAGCGACTCGAATGCCGTGCGCGAGGAACTGGCCAAGTACATCAGCAATTCGACCTGCCCGACCTGCGGCGGCACGCGCCTGCGCACCGAGGCGCGGCATGTGCGCGTGGGCGACAAGACCNTGCATGAAATCAGCCGCCTGCCGCTCGGCGAGGCGCGCAACTATTTCAACTGCCTGACGCTGACCGGCGCCAAGGCGCAGGTGGCGGACAAGATCCTCAAGGAAATCACCGCGCGGCTGAGTTTCCTGATCAACGTCGGCCTCGACTACCTGTGCCTGGAACGCTCGGCCGAAACGCTCTCCGGCGGCGAGGCGCAGCGCATCCGGCTGGCGTCGCAGATCGGTTCCGGCCTGACCGGCGTCATGTACGTGCTGGACGAGCCCTCCATCGGCCTGCACCAGCGCGATAACGACCGCCTGCTGCAAACCCTGAAAAACCTGCGTGATATGGGCAACACCGTGCTCGTCGTCGAGCACGACGAGGACGCGATCCGCAGTGCCGATTACGTGATCGACATCGGCCCCGGCGCCGGGGTGCATGGCGGCGCCATCGTCGCCCAGGGCACGCCGGCCGAGGTGCAGGCCAACCCGCTGTCGATGACCGGCGACTATCTTTCCGGCCGCAAGTCAATTTCGGCCCCGAAAAGCCGTCGACCGCAACAGGCGGCAAAACAGCTCAAGGTCGTCGGCGCCACCGGCAACAACCTCAAGGATGTCACGCTGGAAATCCCCGGCGGGCTGCTTACCTGCATCACCGGCGTCTCCGGTTCCGGCAAGTCGACGCTGATCAACGACACGCTCTACGCCGCCGCCGCCCGCCATCTCTACGGCTCCAACGCCGAGCCGGCGCCGTACCGGGAAATCGTCGGGCTGGATTTGTTCGACAAGGTCATCAACGTCGACCAGGCGCCCATCGGCCGCACCCCGCGTTCCAACCCTGCCACCTACACCGGCCTGCTGACGCCGATCCGCGAACTCTTCGCGCAGGTGCCCGAATCGCGGGCGCGCGGCTACGGGCCGGGGCGCTTCAGCTTCAACGTCAAGGGTGGCCGCTGCGAGGCCTGCCAGGGCGATGGCATGATAAAAGTCGAGATGCACTTCCTGCCCGACATCTACGTGCCCTGCGACGTTTGCCACGGCAAACGCTACAACCGCGAGACGCTGGAGATCAATTACAAGGGCAAGAACATCCACGACATCCTCGGCATGACCGTCGAGCAGGCGCGCGAATTCTTCGACCCGGTGCCCAACATCGCCCGCAAGCTGCAAACGCTGGTCGATGTCGGCCTCAGCTACATCACCCTCGGCCAGAGCGCGACCACGCTGTCCGGCGGTGAGGCGCAGCGCGTCAAGCTGGCGCTCGAACTCTCCAAACGCGACACCGGCCGCACGCTGTACATCCTCGACGAACCGACCACCGGCCTGCATTTCCAGGACATCGAAATGCTGCTCGCCGTACTCNAAAGGCTGGCCGAGCACGGCAACACCATCGTCGTCATCGAGCACAACCTCGACGTCATCAAGACTGCCGACTGGATCGTCGACCTCGGCCCCGAAGGCGGCGACGGCGGCGGCCGTATCCTGGTCGCCGGCACGCCGGAAGAAGTCGCCAAATGCAGGGCCAGCCACACCGGGCGCTTTNTGAAGCCGCTGCTGGACAAGGCCGGGGGCGATAGTGGAACACAACGGAATCGCGTTGTTGATCGACGCTGATAATTGCCCGGCCAGCAAAATCACGGCCATTCTTGATGAGCTTTCAAAATACGGCGTAATCAACATTCGCCGTGCCTATGGCGACTGGAAAAGCCAGACGCTGAACGGTTGGGCAGAGATTCTGCACGACCATGCCATCCAGCCTATTCAGCAGTTTGCCTACACTAAAGGTAAAAACGCGACGGACAGTGCAATCATCATCGACGCAATGGATTTGCTGCATGGGCAGAAACTTACGGCGTTCGGCATTGCATCCAGCGATTCGGACTTCACTCCGCTGGCGATGCGCCTACGTGCGGCCGGCCACAAGGTTTTCGGATTTGGTGAAAAGAAAACTCCGTCACCATTCGTCAACGCCTGCACTAAGTTCCTGTTTCGAGAGTCTCGGTCAACCCGCTNNGCTGGTGAGACGCTTGCGGCCACTGCGCCGCCCATGCCGCAACGAAAAACAACCAACGAACTGCGTGGCGATACTCGGTTGGCAAATGCGCTGCGTAATGCGGTCAACGCAATTTCGGATGAAGAGGGTTGGGCATCGTTGGGTGGAGTGGGTTCGCATATAAACAAGAACTGGCCAGCTTTCGACCAGCGCAACTATGGCTACGCCAAGCTCGGCGATCTGGTTATTGCCAGCGAACTGTTCGAGTTGCGCCGGGACAGCCACAACCACCTTCAGTTGCGGTCGACCGGTAAAAAGGCCAGAAGCCCAAGGCACCGAGAAGACCGCACAATGAGCGGCTTCGAGGAATTCAAGGGCAAGCAGCNNAGCCTGACGCGCCTGATCAACGCGCTCGGCTATTCGCGCGACGGCATCGCCGCTGCGTGGAAGAACGAGGCCGCCTTCCGCGAGGAGGTGTTGCTTGCCGCCATCGCGATTCCGCTGGCCTTCTATTTCGGCAGGTCGGGCGTCGAGCGGGCGCTGCTGGTCGGCAGCATCGTCTTCATCCTGATCGTCGAGATCCTCAATTCGGCGGTCGAGGCGGTGGTCGACAAGGCTTCACCGGAAAAGCACGAGCTGGCCAAGCGCGCCAGGNACATGGGCAGCGCGGCGGTGTTGTTCAGCCTGATCAACGCCGCGCTGATCTGGGCCTGCGTGCTGTGGCCCATGGGGCGTGGTTGAGCGCTCGGATTTTCTAGGGAATCAGGTTGTCTCGGCCGCCACGATGACCCGGTTGCGGCCCAGGCGCTTGGCTTCGTAGAGTGCGAAATCAGCGTCGTGCAGGGCGCTTTCGATCGGGCTCCTGCTGGCGTCGGCCAGGCCGATGCTGAGCGTGACCCGGATCAGCAGACCGTCCGCCAGGCGGATGTCATGGTCGGCAACGCGCTGGCGGAAGCGTTCGACCATTGCGCGCGCCTGTTCGAGCGTGCTGTCGGGGAACAGGAAGGCGAATTCCTCGCCGCCGTAGCGGCACACCAGATCGGACTGCCGAAAGCTTTCTTCGAGAAGGAGGGCAAAGGCTTGCAGCACGGTGTCTCCGGCGGCATGCCCGTAGGTGTCGTTGAGTCTNTTGAAGTAGTCGAGATCACCGAGCGCGATGGCGGCCGGCCTGCCCTGGCCCTGTGTGNNCTGCAATTCGGTGTCGGCGATCAGCATGAAATGGCGACGGTTGATCAGCCCGGTCAGGCCGTCGCGATTGGCCAGCAGTTCGAGTTCCCGGCGGGCAGCTTCATTGGCGGCCAGCGAGTCGTGCAGGCGCCGTGTGGCCTGCTCGACGGCGTGGATCTCGGCCATNGCGGGCGTCGGGAATTCGGGCGGCGGCAGGTCGACGCTGAGTGACGACAGNGCCTGGTCTATGTGCTGCAGCGGCTTGATCAGGTGACGGTTGAGCAGCGCTATCAGTAGCAGCAGGAAGCCGCCGACCAGAATCAGCGCGCCGATCAATTTGGCGCGCGCCAGCTGCATCACGGCCACCATCTCGTTAAGATCGTCGGTGGCCAGACTGGCACCCTGGACCGACAGGTCGTCCACCAGCAGGCTGAGCCGCTTGGAATAGTTCTGCCACTCGGCATGACGCTGGACGATTCGCGATGCGTCGCGGGCGGCCAGATTGCCGGTTTCGATCAGGAAGCGCTCGGCGTCGCGGGCGGCTTCCGCCGACTGGGGGTGTTCGAGAATGCTGGGATGGCTGGCCACCAGCATGATGAGGAACAGCGATTGCTGACGTCCCTCGGGCGTGGTGGCGGAAAAGACGCGCTCGCCTTCCTGGCGAATCTGTTCGAGATTGCGGGCCAGACGCTGGAAGCGGATGATCTGGGGAATCGTGTCCTGTTGCAGGCGCTGTGAGGCTTCGAGAACGCGATGCTGATCCAGCGCGAGCAGGGCGACCACGATGCTGAACAACAGCCCGAAGGTCGTTGCCAGAATTACGAAGGCGGTGCGGGCGCGATAGCGTTCGCGAAGGTCCGGTATCGCCATGCCGTCTAGTCCAGCCCCAGCGGAAAATGACGGCGTGCGATACGCTGGAAACTGCCGTCGGCACGAATCGCCGCGATCGCCTGATCGACGGCATGGCGCAGGGTGTCGTTTTGCAGCGGCAGGGCGATATGCACCGTGCCGCCCAGGCCGCGATCGGCCACTGCGCTGCCGATGAATTCGATCTGCCGCGTCGTGTCGCGGTTGAGCAGGGCATAGGCGCTCAGTACCGACAGCAGACCGAAATCGGCGGTATTGTCGCGCAGGGCTTCGATGACCTCCTGCGCCGTTCTTCTGGAGAATACCGTCAGGCCGCGCTGGTTGGCGATGGTGTTGAGGAAGGTGAGTTGCAGCGAGCCTTCGAGCGCTGCCACACGGGCGTCGCGCAGGTTGTCGAGGTTTACGGGCTGGCTCAGTTTGGTGGCGAAGGCCTCGGCCGTGGCCGGAGTCCCCAGCAGACGCGATGACGAACGCCAGATGGGCGCACTGAAAGCGACCCGTTTCTCGCGTTCCGGTGTGCGCAGGAGGTTGCCGAAGCCGAGTTCGAAACGTCCCTCTTCGACGCCGGACAGCACCGCACTGAAGGGAACGAAGCTGACGGTACAACGGGCGCGGATGCGCCGGCAGACTTCGCGTGCCAGGTCATCGTTGACCGCGATCAATTCGGAGCCCGGCATGTTGGGCGGAATGACGTTGCCACTCATGGCCAGCTGGGCCGGATCCTGGACGCCGATCGCGACTCTGAGTTCGCTGGCCTGGGCGATGCCGGCGAGCAGGCAGATGGCAAGCAACAGGGGGCGGATAGTTTTCATCAATGCACCCGGAACGGCAGGAACTGCGTGTTGATTCGCTCGGACACCATTACGCTTGATTTTTCGAGCGCGCCATCGACGGCCTCCTTGAGTTCCGGCCGGCGCGGGCTGATGCCGAACGACGCATTGCCGACCAGTTCAGGCGCTTTCATGACGGTCGAATTGAGCCCGAGCGCCTGGAAATCCTTGCTTTTCTACAAGGGCTTCCCCATTCTCTGCAAGCGTTCTGACGTTTTATCGTTTCATGCCTGATCCTGTTTTCTGACTGTTCATCGATTCCCTGCTGTGTCGGTGCGAGAAGGTGAAGGACTGCGGTACTACAACCGGTCATATTGGGCTTTTGCCCGGACCCTGATGAAAGACGCGCGCGGGGCCTCATTCGTTAGCCGGGAGTCTCTTGCCTCCCTAGAGCTAATCAGGCTCTCCCCGCGCGGGTCCAACCGCTTCACATCAACGCTGCAGTGCTTCGCTGGTCTTGGGCCGCCAGCGAGCGGCCGGTGATTCCTTTCCTCTTCCTATAGACGCTTTTGCTGTTCAGGCGGTCTCTTCGATTAGTCGGAAATCGTCGCCGTAGTGCAGCACTGCCCACGCCAGTCGCAGGTTNCTGGCGGCTATGGCGACCGCTGCTTTCCAGTAGCCGCGTCGCTCGACCAGATTTCTGGCCCAACGACTGAATCGGTCTTGCTTGTTGCCGAGTCCGGCGAGAACGGCGCGGGCGCCCATGACGAGCAGGCTGCGCAGGTAGGCGTCGCCCGCCTTGGTGATCCGCCCCAGTCTCGCTTTGCCACCACTGCTGTACTGGCCGGGGACGAGGCCGGCCCAGGCGGCGAGTTGCCGACCATTCTTGAAATCATGACCACCGCCCAGGCTGGCAACCAGGGCACTGGCCGTCGTCGGGCCAATGCCGGGAAGTTGCATCAGTCGCCGGCTGCGCTGGTCTTGTTTGGCTGCTTGGGCAATGGCTTTGTCGTATTCTTCGATGCGTTCGTTGAGGCGGTCGGCGTGTACGAGCAGGTCGCCGACGCAACGGTTAGCCCAGCCGGGGAGTTCTTCTAGATGGGCGCCGATTTCCCGGCGCAGGCGTTCAACTTTCTGCGGCAGAACGATGCCAAATTCGCTGATCAGGCCACGTAGCCGGTTGTAGAGCGCGGTGCGTTCTTCGATGAAGCCTTGCCGGGTACGATGCAGGCAGAGAATGGCTTGCTGGTCGACATCCTTCACCGGCACGAAGCGCATGTTGGGCCGGGTGACGGCTTCGCAGATGGCGGCGGCATCGGCTGCATCGTTCTTGCCGCGCTTGCCGCTCATCCGGTACGGCGCCACGAACTTGGGCGCCATCAACTTGACGGTGTGGCCGAAGCGGCTGAACTCTCGCCCAATGTGGGCGCCGGAGCAGGCTTCCATGCCGATCAGGCAGGACGGCAACTGGGCGACCATTTCCAGCAATTGCCCGCGAACCACCTTGGGCTTGATAAATACCGCCTTGCCACTCTGGTCAACACCATGCAAAGCGAATACATTCTTGGCGAGATCGATGCCGACTGTAACAATACCCATGGACTTCCCTTTCGAATGAATGATTCAGTGTGGAAACTCAATCATGGCAGCAACTGCTGCCGGCGGCTTCCGCCGCTACTTCGGGACGGGAAGTCCCTTTCATTCGTTAGCGCCAGGGCGGTGTTCATGGGAACGATCGCGGCCTGCGCGATGCCGGCCAGCAAGGGCTGGCCGAGTTCGCCGTTGGTCGGCACGGCGACGGTATCCCAGCCCTGGCTGCGCGCATAGCGCTCCTGTGCCGAACCCTTGACGGCGGCCACGCGGATGCCGCGGTCGCCGGGCTGCACGCCGGGTTTGGCGAACCACAGGAAGTCGAGCGGAAATAAGGCGTGGCGAACAGGATCCTGGCGCGCCGCTCGGGCGTATCGAGCAGGCTCACGGCGGCGATGTCGATCTCGCCGCTGCCCAGCGCATCCAGTACGCGCTCCAGCACGATGGGCTGGAGTTCGCAGCGTACCTGCATTTCGGCGCATACCGCGCGGATGATCTCGGCGCTGAAACCGGTCAGGCGGCCATCGGCGTCGCGGTAGGACATCGGCGGCGAGTTTTCCAGGACCGCCACCCGGAGCGCCTGCTCGGCTGCCGTGACCGCGCCTGCCATGAGGCAGAGGAGCGCCAGAATGCAGCGGCCGAAGAAATGCGGGAGGGGAACATCGTTCTACTTGATTTTGATAGCTTTCCCGCGAGTATAGCCGAACCCCGCGCCGGGTCACCGCAGTTCGACCAGCACGTCCTGGAGGACGTAGTAGATGGCCAGCCGGAGCGGCCTCGCCTCGTGCCCGAACAGGCCGGCGTAACGCATCAGTTGCGGCCGGTATTCGGCCGTTCTGGCATTCAGACAGGCGGTGGTGTCGGCGCCCGCCGGAAGCGTGACGGTCTTGTAGTCGATGATCCAGCGGCAGCCATCGGCGATGAAAGTGCGGTCGATGACGTGGTTGACCACAACCGCCCTGCCGTCTTCGGTGTCTTGGCTCGTCCACGCCTGTTCGGCAGCCGCCGTGTCGCTCTGCGCCAGTATCCAGCGTCCGGTCGGCGAATCCAGCGTCCGGCAAAGCGCGTCCACCGCTACCCCGGCGCCGCGGGCGGCATCGCCGGGCGCGTGCCCGGCCTGCGCCAGCCAGCGCCGGTAGGCCGGCGCCAGGCCGCGTATGCGCTGGCTGGGCCAGGCCTGCAGGTCGTCATTGGCGATCAGTTCGAGGCAGCGGTGAACCAGGGTGCCGACCGAGGCGTCCAGTGCCAGTCCGGCAGCCGAGAGATCCAGGTCNACCGGATTGCTGCCTGCCGACGTGCCGCCGGGTGGGGCGCGCAACGCTTCCGGCGTGCCCGGCTGGCGCAGGCGGAGCAGCGGGGCAACGAAAGTGGCCGGGTCGAAGGTTGCGACGGCTGGCGGGGCGTCGTTTCCGGCAGCCAGCGCAGCGGCGAATACCGGCTGCGCGACGCCGGGCCACAGCAGCTTCAGCAGGGTACCGGCAGGCGGCGGCTTCAGGCCGTCTTCCTTCGCATCGTCGGCCGTGGCGACACCGACCAGATGCAGGGCGCGGATGGCGCGCGTGGCGGCGACATAGAGCAGGCGTTCGTCTTCATGCGCGCTGCGCTCGCCTTCGAGCTTTTTCAGGAAGTCGTAGGCGGTCGGCTCGCCGTTGTCGGCGCCTTTCTGTTTCATCGGCGCGACCAGCAGGTGTTCGTGACCATCGGCCCCGGCCACTTCGTCCCACAGCAACAGGCTGCTGTCGTTGCCGCCGGTCGCGCGGTGCAGGCCGGGCACGATCACGGTGTCGAATTCCAGGCCNTTGGCCTTGTGTACCGTCATCATCTGCAGCGCCCCGCCGCGCGGATCGGCCGGCGCGTAAAGCTCGGCGGCGTGGGCGGCCAGCGTCTGGGCGCTCAGGTCGCGCGCGGCGACCAGACGGTCGATCAGTGCGAAGAAAGCCTCGATATCGTCGAGCGCTTCCGGCGTCTCCAGGCAGCGCGGCCCGCCCAGCATCAGCCAGACGCCTTCCAGCCAGCGCCGGGGATGCTGGCGATCGCGGCCGGCGAAGGCGAGTTGCAGAACGTCGCGGACATGCAGCAGGCGTTGCCGGCCGTCGTCGCTGAGCCGGTCGAGGCGGGCATCGTCCTGCATCAGCTGCCAGATCGTCCGCTTCCTGTCGTCGGCGGCCAGCGCGTGCAGGTCGGCGAGCATCAGGCCGCACCAGGGNGCGCGTAGCAGCGCCAGCCAATGCACGCGGTCGGCGCGGTGGTGCAGGGCGCGGAACAGGGTAAGCAGATCCTGCACGTGCTGGCGCCCGTCCAGGCCTTCGATGTCGACCGCCTGGAAGCGCAGTTCCGGCCAACTGCGGCGGATTTCCGCGACGAGGGCATCGAGATGGCTGCGGGCGCGCACCAACACGGCGATTTTTTCGTCAGGTGCCGCGGCCAGGGTCTGGCGGATGATGTCGAGCACGCGGCAGGCTTCGTCNCCGGCGGGGTCGCCGCCTTCGCGCGCGATGACGGGATGGACGACGACACAGCTGTCGGCGCGTGCCGGCCGGGTGACGGCCGACTCGGCGTAGCGCACGGCGCCGGCTTCCGGGCTGTCGGCTGCCGGAAATATGCCCGGGAAGGCCATGTTGACCCAATCGACAATGCCCGGATACGAGCGGTTGTTGCGGAACAGACGCAAATGGTCGAGCCGGATGTCGCCGATGCCGCGCTCGCGGACGCGCAGAAAGAGGCCGACATCGGCCTTGCGGAAGCGGTAGATCGACTGCATCGGGTCGCCGACCACGAACAGCGTGCGGCCGTCGTCCGGCGTCCAGCCGCGCGTCAGCTTTTCGATCAGCGCGACCTGGCTCGGGCTGGTGTCCTGGAATTCGTCGACCAGCAGGTGGCGGATGCGGTAATCGAGCGCCTGGGCGAGATCGGTGGGCGCCTCGTCGTCGCCCAGCGCCAGCCCGGCGCGGGCGGCGATCTCGATGAAATCGACCTCGCCGACTTCCTGGAAGGCCAGCCACAATTGCCCGGCGGCCAGCCGCAACAGGCGCGAAAAGCATTCGACGGTGGCCCATTCGGCCTCGCTCAGCTCGGGCTGCGGCAGCCTGAGCAGCATGCCCAGCGCCTCCTCCAGTCCGCCAATGCCGCGCAGATCGCCGAGCAATTCAAGCATGGCCTTCTTCTGGTCAGCGAACTCCTTGTCGGCCGGGAAGCCGATACGCTTGTCGACCGTCTTGCGCAGCGTGCCACTGCCGGTCAGCAGCAGGCCGGCCACCGCCTGCCATTGCCGCAGGTCGGCGACGGTTGCGGTCAACGGCGAATTCCAGTCGAAAATGGAATCCAGAATACCCATCACGTTGGCGGCGGCGAAACGGGCCAGAGGCATCAGCCGTGCCTGCGTGCCGGCATCGAGCAGGCGGCACGCGGCGGCCAGGTCGCGCTCGATCAGTGCCGCGAAACCGGCCTCGACTTCGGGTTTCATGGCGCCGCTCTCGATGCGCGAGGTATGTTGCAGCCACTGGTCGCGCCGCCCGAGCATGGCGGTCAGCAGGTTTTCCAGGCGGCCGGCATTGTTGTCCATGAAAGCGAGCGCCGCGGCGACGATGTCGGCGTCCGGCGTCTCGGCTTCGAGCATTTCCAGCGTCCGGCGCGCCGCCGTCGCGTAATGTGCCTCCGCATCCTCGGCGACGCCCGGCTGGCTGCCGAAACGGCTCAGGAAGGGCATTTGCCGGGCCAGGCTGGCGCACAGCGCGTCGATGGTCGTGATGCGCAGGCGGCCGGGGTGGCCGAGCAGTTGCCAGCCGTTGGCCGCATCGTGGGCCAGAACCCGGTTCGCCAGGTCGAAGGTCAGGCGCTTGTGCGGCTGGTCGGGCACCTCGCCGCGCGCCGCGCGCTCCAGGCTGCCGAGGATGCGGTCGCGCATCTCGGTCGCCGCCTTGTTGGTGAAGGTCAGCGCCAGCACTTCCTCGGGCTGGTCGACCGCCGCCAGCAGGCGCAGGTAGCGCTGCGTCAGCAACTCCGTCTTGCCGGCCCCGGCTGGCGCCTCGACGATGTACGAGGCGATTTCCAGCGCCTGCGTGCGGGCCAGGCGGTCTTCCTCGAGCCGGTTGGCAGCCGGTGTCATGTCGCCATCCTTGCCAGCAGGCGGCGGCGTTCGGCCAGGCGCAGCAGCGGCAGCACTTCGCAGTACTGCAGCNNGCGCTCGTCGGCGAAGACGACGCCGGCCCGGCCTTCCTTTACTTCTCTGGCCACGGCGTGCAGGCGCTCGCGCCAGTGGGTGACGACGGCGATCCAGTCGGGGAATTCGGCCGGGTCGAAGATTTTCTGCTTGTCGTCGCCGATACCCTGAATGCCGGGCAGGATGTCCATTTCATCGGCCACCCCGGCGAAACCGGGTTTGTCGAGCAGCACCTTGGCGAAGACGACGGCGGCGACCTCGTCGTTGACCAAGGCGGCGTAGATGGGCAGTTGCGGTTCCGTGATGCGCTGCTCGGCCCAGTTCTTGATGTCGATGGCGGCGCCGGTCTTGTAGTCGATGATGATCTGCCGGCCGTCGTCCAGGCGGTCGATGCGGTCGACGACCATTTTGACCCGGATTTCCTCGATCTCGACTTCCGCTTCCTGCTCGCAGGCGATCACCTCGAAGGCCTGGCCGCGCCGGGTTTCGACCTCCAGCCAGAGGTCGAGCAGCCTGCCCAGACGGACCGCTTCGAGTTGCCGGAAACGGGCCGGCAGCGTGATGCGGCGGTCGCGCTCGAAGTTGTCCAGGGCAGTAGCGCTGGCCTCGGCGATGCACTGTTGGCGGGCAGCCGGCGCCAGCGCGGCGAGTGCTGCCGAGGTTCGCAGGCTCGTCCATAAGGCCTCCAGCGCCTCATGCACCAGCGTGCCGCGAGCGGCGGGGTCGAGGCCNTCGACCGCATCGTCCATCGCTTCGCCGCCAAGCCGGTACTGAAAATAGGCCCAGGCCGGACAGATCGCCTGGGCGCGCAGCAGCCAGCTGCCACCGGCCACTTTTTCGCCGTCGGCGACCGGTGGGGCCAGGGAATCGGCGACCGGCTCGATGGCGGTCCCGGCTTCGCCGGCCAATTGCCGGGCGAGCGTGGCCGTTAACACCGCCGGCGCTTGGTCGGCGAGGGGAATGCCGGCGACAAGCGGGCTGGGGCGCAACACCCGGTTGCCATCGGCCAGCGCGTACGAGAAGTGCACTTCGGGCGCCGACAGCGTCAGGCGTTCAGGAACGCGACGGGCGAAATCGAGCTCGATCTCGGCGCTGGCGTGCGTCGCTCCCAAGGCGCGCAGTTGTTCGACCGGCAGCAGCGGGTTGGGGCGCGGNGGCGGCGGCCACAGGTCGTCGTTCATGCCCATGACCCACAGGGCATCGAACCAGAGGCCGGCGCTCTCCAGCACGCCGAGCACTTGGATGCACGGCCGGCCGCGCGTTTCTGGCTGAAACAGCCGTTGCCGGCAAAGTTGCGTCAGGCGGCGCGCGGCGTCGGCAAAGACCAGGGGGCCGAGCAGGCTGTCGAGGCGGCCAAGGCCGTCGAGCACCTCGTTGAAGGCCCGACGCGCCTGAAATTCGTGGCTGGACAGGGCGCGGTCGCCGGGCCAGCCTGCCGCCTTGAGGCAGTCGCGGAAAATGCCGGACCATTGTCCCGGCAGCAGCCTGCGTGGCGCGGCCCCGGCCGTATCGACCAGCGCGGTGAGGGCTGCGATGGATTGCGGACAAAGTGGAGGGTCGTTTTCAGCCAGTCGATGGGCCAGTCGAATCAGTGCAGGCAGGTTGGTGAAATAGGGCAGGTCGCGGCGCATGGCGGCATCGAGTCGGGCGCGGCCATCGGCTTCGTGATCGGCCGCCGACCAGTGCCCGCTCAGCAGCAGTTCGGACAAGCGGCGCTGTTCGATCTTGGCGCGTCCGGTACCCAAGGCGAGAAGGTCGAGGGCGATGCGAACCAAAGGCAGTTCGGCCAGCGCGCGGCCGAGGGAAAAATTGAAGCAGCGCGGCATCTCGGCGGTATCCGGGCGAATCGCCGCCGGGTGGAAGCTGTCGTCGAGGAGAAATTCCAGACGGTCGCGAACGCCGGCCAGGTCGGGAGCGACGATGGCGAGCCGGCAGGTCGGGTCGGCGGCCAGCCGGGTCTGCGCCCAGGTGACGATGGCGGTACATTCGGCATGGCTGTCGGCAAGGGCATGTACGACCTGCCTGCTGCGGTCGACCGCCATTCTGGGCCAATTTTCAATATCGACGCCGCGTGCCGCCAGGGCGGTCATCAGGTCGATTTCGAGNGGCGTGTAGCGGTCGAAGCCGGTGAAGGCGACCGTTTTGGGCAGCACGAAGCGGCCATCGGCGATCAGCGAAATCAGCTGCCGCTGCAGGCCGGCCGCATCGATCCAGCCGCTCGCCGTACAGCGTCGCGTGAATTCGGCTTGCCAGCCGATGAACAGTCGTGCCTCTTCCGAAAGCGGGGCGCCTCCCGGGTTCAGCTTCCAGACGCGGCACAAGGCGTGGGCTTCGGCTGCCGAAGCAGCCATGCCCTGGATGTCGAAAAGCAGCGATGCTGCCTCGGGCAGGGAGTCGGCGATTACCTTTTCCCACAACAGCTGTTCGGCGAATGCGTCCAGGGGTTGAGGCAGATCGGCGATGCCGCTCAACAAGGCCTCGTCGGCGAGGCTCGCCAGCCATTGCCCCAGCGTCAGCGCCCGTGGTGTCTGCCAGACGCCGGCGCCGTCCGGCAGCGCCTCGCGCAGGGTCTGGGCGAGGCGGGCGGTGGCGCAGAGCGTCAGGTGATCGGTCAAGCGGAGTGGGTCAGTAGCCGGGAGGGTGAGCCGGTTGCGCGGGGCGGGCGGGCATCGCCGGCTGGCCGGCCGGCGCTGGTTTTGCAGGCGCCGCCGGGGTGTCCGGTATCGCTGGATGGGCCGGTCCAGCCGGCGAGGCGGGGCGTGCCGGTTGGGCCGGGGCTGTCACCGGCGCTTTCGCTGGCGTGGCGACCGCCGGGGCTGTTTCCTTCTCCGTCAGGCGCGGCATGGCGGGCTTGGCCGGGTGGCGGGGCGCGCCAATGGGTTGGCGCCGGGTGCGGCGGGTGCGGGCGTTCCGGCCGCTTTTTCCAGGGGCTTGGGCGGCGGTACTGCAGCGGGACGCAAGGACCCGCCGACCGTCACATCCTTGCGAATGTCCTGAGCGTTGCCGGCCCAATGCCCGGAACGTTCTGCAATTCATCGACGGACTTGAACGGGCCATGCTGCCGCCGGTAATCGACAATCGCCTGCGCCTTGGCCGGGCCGATGCCCTTGAGGCCGTCGAGTTGTTCCGGGCTGGCCTTGTTGATGTCGAGCTGGGCCAGCACGGAGCCGGTCATGACCACCCAGCAGGCAAGGGTGAGCAGAAGTCTTGCGAGCATGGCGCGCTCCTCCGGCGGTAGTTATTGCGCAGCGGGGGTGGGGGCCGGCGGCTGTGCAGCCGGCGTCACGGCGATGGCCACGGCTTCCTCGTAGGTCGCGGCGATCTGGTCGCCAACGCGGATGTCCTTCAGCAATTCCTTGTCCTTGACGCTCAGATCGATGCTGCGCTTTGGGCCGCGCAGCGTGATCGTGCCGGCTGCGGCATCCACCGCGCTGACATCGGCGATGACCTTGACCGTGCGGCTGGCGGCGAAACCGGGTTTTTCGCCGGGCTTGGCGGCGATCGCCTGGTCGGACTCGATGCGCTCACGCAATCGTCCACCGCCTTTCCTGAGATCGAGGCCAAGCGCGGCGATGTAACTCAGGGTGACCAGGTCGCCGACCTTGATCTGCTTGAAGTTCTTGACCTGTGGTCCGGCGGTGATCGTCAGTTCGTTGCCGGAAGCACCCCGGATGGTCACTTCGCGCGTGGTCTTGTCGATGGTGGTGATGACTCCNTGGAGTTCGACGGCATTGGCGGCGGTCACCGCGCCTTTGTCCCTTTCGACCAACGAAGCGCTTATTGGCGCGTTCTGCGCCAAGACGTGAACCGGCAGTGCGCCGACCAGGGCGGCGAGGAGCAGCGAACGAGTTTTCATGATGTTGTTTCCTTCGATAATGGATAAATTATGCCTGCGAAATTCTGCTGTCACCTAGGCTAGTAAATACCGATATTGAGGAAGAGCGTCGAGGAGCCGTTGGTCGAATAGCCGTATCCCAGGTAGGCCGGCCCGAACGGGGTTTCTCCACCCAGGTAAAGCGCGGCCGAGTTGAGAATATTGACATTTTTGAGATTTGTCTCGGTGTAATAAGTGCCGACATGTGCTCCTTCCACCAGGAAGCCAAAACGCATGTCGCCGCGTATCCCNAGCGGGAAAGTGCCGATGATCTGCTCGGCGCGGACGCCGGCGTACGTGATGTCGTCGCCGAGAATCTGGCCTCGGGCGAACGCGCTGAGGTTGCCGAAGCCGCCCAGTCGCCCCGGGTTGTAGAAAGGCAATTGTCCGTTCGGTGAGCCGACATAGTTGGCGCGCCCGGTAAATACGGTCTTGCCCAGCGAAAATGCGCCCTGCACATCGAATTCGGCACGCGAGTAGCCTGCCCCGCTCGAATCGAAATACTCCGCCCTCGTTGACCATCCCTGGGTCGGAAAGTAGAGGCGGTTCATCTGGTCCAGCGACAGCCGGGCATTCCAGCCGGAATATGAGGTCGAGTAGCTGTTGGGCAGGGAGGACGAACCGATATCGCGTTCAAAACTCCGGTCCTGATAGAGCCAGCCGAGGCGCGCCTGGCCCAGTGTCCCGAAATTTGTGCCCAGCGATACCCCGAATGCGGTATCCGAGTTCAAGTATTGGGCGATCCGCTTGTTGTCCTGATAAATGTTCTGTTGCACACGGTCATATTTGATTGCGGTTTCGACGAAGAAACGTTGCGCCGGATCGAGTGGCTGATAGAAATCCAGCCCGGCACCGAGATTGCTGCCGATGCCCACGGTGGCCAGCATCTCGGCACCGAGATCGTTGATCCAGGTTTTTTGATATGCGGCGCGCAAGCCGAAGCTGGAGCCCTGATTGGTGTCGGTATCCAGATTAAGGGCGAAGCGCAGGTAGTCGGGCCAGCTCTTNTCGACCGGCAGCACCCGAAGGATATTGCGCTCCCGCTCGTTGAGCACCTGATAATCGACATTTTCGAAGAAGCCGTTGCCATAAATCCGCAGGACATCGCGGTCGATGTCGTGTGTGGCGAGTGTCTCTCCTGGCTTGATCGACAGTTGACGTTCGACCATGGCCGGATTGACCCGCTTGAGGCCGGCAATCTGGATCTCGTCGATGACTGGTTTGGGTTTATAGACGCGATCGATCGGTTCGCGCCACGCGGCGTATTTCTCGGCATCGGTACCCAGTTTGGCCAGCTGCGTACGTACCGCGGCTGCCGCGCGCCCTCGATCGGCTGCTTCGGCATTGCGGCTGAAATTGGCGGCCGTGATGGTGCCCAGGTCGGGCTTGATGTAGATGTCGGTCGGCTTCAAAGTGGCCAGNGAGCGGGTGACGTTCTGCTCGGTCAGTATATTGACCATTTGCGCCGAAATGCTCAGCAGTGATCCCACGCTGTCGGCAGGCAGTAGCGGCGAGCCGACGTTGACGGCGATCACGATATCGGCTTTGCAGCGCGCCCGGGCTTCTTCGATCGGAACGTTGTCGACCAGTCCGCCGTCAACCAGCTTTCGTCCATCGCGCGTAATTGGCGCCAGCAGTCCGGGAACCGACATGCTGGCACGCATGGCGGTCGTCAGGCTGCCATCGCGCATGACAACTTTATCGCCGGTGCCGATGTCGGTAGCTACAAGAGATATCGGCAACGGCAGTTTTTCGATCAGGCGTTCGCTTCGGTTGGCGCCCACCAACTGGTTGAAGAACAGCTTGATCTTGACGCCGTCGACCACTCCGGGCGGGAATTGCACGCCATCTTTCGAGACGCCGACTTCAGAGCCTGGAATGAAGCGCCGCAGCGTTTCCTTGTATCGGTAATTGACCTCCGCAAAATCCGGCATGTCGGTAAACATGTTGTCCCAGTCCGCTTCCGCCATTTCCTTGCGCATCATGGCCGGCGTCAGGCCCGAGGCATAGGCCCCGGCGATGAGCGCACCCATGCTGGTGCCCGCCACGCAATCCACCGGGATCTTCAACTCCTCGAGAACTTCCAGGACACCGATATGAGCGGCACCNCGGGCACCGCCACCGCCGAGGACGAGGCCAATTTTCGGGCGGCCGGCGTCGGCTGCCACCTGGGTGCTCAGAGTCAGAGCAAGCAATGTCGTGACGAGAAAGCGTGGGAGCATGGGCATGGCAGTCTTCATGGCGTGATGAACGAAAAAACCCCGCACGAGCGGGGTTTTGATGAAGCGCAGTAGCTTACTTGGTGCCGATGATTTCGATGTCGGCACGACGATCCGGTTGCAGGCACTCGATCAGGGCCTTGGTCTTGGCATTGCCCTTGCACTTGTCGCCGGTGACCGGCTGGGTCTTGCCCTTGCCTTCGGTGTGNACACGGTTGGCTTCGATGCCCTTGGAGACCAGATAGGTCTTGACGGCAGCAGCACGGCGCTCGGACAGTTTCTGGTTGTATTCGGCAGAGCCGATACGGTCAGTGTGACCGACGACCAGGATCACTTCCAGCTTGATGGCGCCAGCCTTGGCAACGAGTTCGTCGAGCTTGGCCTTGCCTTCGGGGCGCAGCGTGGCCTTATCGAAGTCGAAGAGAGCGTCAGCGGCGACGGTGATCTTTTCACCGCTCGGCTTCGGCGCAGCGACCGGGGCGGCAGGAGCCGGCGGTTCGCACACTTCCTTCGGAATCAGATCCTTGTCGCACTGGCAACCAGCCGGATCCTGNGCGGCAGCAGCCGGGGTCCAGTAACCGGTGCGCCAGCACAGGTCAAAGCCGCTCTTGGCGACGACATCGCGTTGGTCGATGACATAAACGCGTTCTTGTGCCTGGGCCATGGAGGCGCCGAAGCCGATGCCGGCCAGCAGGGCCAGAACCAAGGATTTCTTGGCGAAGTTGGTCATGAGAAGTTCCCTGTCAAAAAATTTAGACGGCGTATTGTAATTCAAAAATCGCATTTTTCACGGATTATCTACTTTCCGCCAAGAAGCATCCGGGTTGAAGCTTCGCAGGCGCTCAACCTTCGTCGGTGTGTCGGGGCCGAGGTTTTTCTCGAAGACCTGACCATCCTGGTTGACCATGAATGTCATGACACCCGTTTCGCCAAATTTGGCCGGCCACATGATCAGCCCGAAACCGCCGGTCATGTGACCGTCAACTACGTAGTCGCGAGCTCCGCCGGCCGCCTGCGTGCCTTGGGACGTCAGGATGCGGTAACGGTAGCCGTGATAGCTGCCCGGGTGTTTCTGCCCTGCTCGGTGNGCGGCGCCGGCCAGCAACGGGCCCAGCGGGCTTTGTTCCTGACCGGCTTCGTCGGGCCAGTACAAGCCATCCTGCTTGCCCGGCGTGCTGACAATCTTGCGGGCGTATTCGCGCACCCCGTCGCCATTGCGATCCTTTCGNGCGTATTCGCGCTGCGCCTCGACGAAGGCGGCCGCGACCTTGATCACGGCCAGTTCGTTGCGGCCGATTTCCCGGACGATGATTTCGGCCTTGCCGGCTTTCAGGTCGAACACCCAGCCCGCCTTGGTCTTGACCAGAGGGATCGGCAACGTCCATCCGGAATCGCCGACGGCGATTCGCGCCTTGCCGTCGCTCTCCATTTCGATTTTGTGCGCTCTCGCCCAGCTTTCGAGGAATTTGTAGCGAATTTCGGTGCCAATGGGCGGGATGACGGCCCGGAAATTCTTGCCGAGAATGGCTTCCTTGGCTGCCTCGTCGTCGGAGTTCACTGCCGCGCCGAAGGCTTCCATCGCCGCTTCAGGCGTCTTGAAGGCAGTCGTTGTCGCTGCCAGGAGTTTGCCCGGTAGCGCCACGGCGCCTGCGAGCAGCAGGCTGGCGATCAGGCGATTGAGTTTGTTCGTGTTCATGCCATGTTCTCCTTAACGCCTTCCGCCACGACCGCCACCGCCAGCTGCGCGCCCGCCGCCCCCGCCGCTGAAGCTGCGTCCGCCGCCCCGCTACCGCCAAAGCTATGGCTTCCGTCGCCGCCCCCGCGCTGCATTTGTGACGTACTAGCACGGCCGCGGTCGAGGTCGCGGTTGCCGCCGCCGACACCGTCGAAAGCGTTGGCGCGGTTACCTCCGCCACCGCTCGGGCGATCGAATTGCCCGTGACTGGGGAGTCCGTCGCGATGTCCGCCGCCGCCGAAGCCGTCACGGTTGCCACCACGATCTCCGCCGCCGAAGCCGTCACGGTTGCCACCACGATCTCCACCACCGAAGCCGTCACGGTTGCCGCCGCGATCCCGCCACCGATGCCGTCGCGGTTGCCACTACGGTCGCCACCGATACCATCGCGTCCACCAACGCCACCGCGGTCGCCACCTTCGCGTCCGCGGAAATCGTTGCGCGCTCTGTCTGCCTGGGCCTGCCTGTCGCCATAGCGCTCGCGCGATGCCTGGTCGCGGTAGCCTGCGTTGCCACGATGCTGCGGATTGTGCTGCCAGTTGTTACCGGCATTGATGTTGTTGCGCGAGTAGTTGCGGTCGATGTTGGTGGCCCGATTGACATTGACATTGACGTCGCCGTGGCCCCAGTTCCAGCCGCCGAACATCGCGCCGGCAGCGGCGAAACCGACGCCCCAGGCGAGGCCGCTGACGAAGGCCGAGCCTGGATACCAGGCGGTCACGCCGGGATAGTAATAGGGTGGATAGGCCGGGTAGGGCCAGGTGCCGTAAACGACCGTCGGGTTGTAGGCGGGAACGGGACCGTCTGCGGCTGGGCCGGTTCGATGATGATGGTCTGAGCCTCGGAGCGCACTACCTGCTGCTGGTTCGATTCCAGGTTTCCGGCGTTCTGGGCTTGCCGGCGCAGGCGCTGGATCGCCGCCGCGACATCCTTCTGTTGCGCCAGGAACGCGTCGCCGAGTTTCTGTGTCCAGTCGAGCTTCTCGTTCATCATTTCCAGGACGTTGGGGAAGGCGACCAGCGACTTGACGCTGACATCCCAGCTTTCGCCTTCGACCTTCTTGACCGCGGCGTCGCCATCGAGCTTTGATTGGCTTTCGACCAGCGGGCCGCCTGCACCACTTCGAGCGGATAGGTCGAGGCCATCAGGATTTGCGCCAGCAGCGAATCGGGGTACAGCGCAATCGGCGCCAGCAGGGCGTCGAGTTCCTCCGCCTTGAACGGCGGCGGTGATGCCGATGACGCAGTGCCCTGGGCATGGGCCGCCGACACCAGCAGAACGCTGGCAGCCAGCCACCACAGCAGGAGCGAACGGATCATTTTCATTATGTTCTCCTCAGTGTCCGATGTATCGCTGGAGCATGCAGAATAGCACGCCGAAGACGGGAGTGCATGGGCGACGAGGCCGTTTCGAGCGCTACCGAATGCGCTTGAAACCGCTTGTCTTGCGGTTCATACTGGAACTGCCGACATGCGGGGATGCGCGCGGTTCAGCGGTTGCCTGTAGTCTGGCTTGAAAGCCCGATAACCGATAAGACTGGAGACAAAGATGTCCGTAGATAATCCCCGCCCCATCCTCGCCGGCAAGAAGGCACTGGTGGTCGGCATCGCCAATCAGGATTCGATCGCTTATGGTTGCGCCAAGGCGTTTCGTGAGGTGGGGGCGGATGTCGCCATCACCTACCTCAACGAGAAGGCCAGACCGCATGTCGAACCGCTGGCCAAGGAGTTGGGCGCACCGATCTTCGCGCTGCTCGACGTCGCGAAACCGGGGGAACTGGAGGCGCTTTTCGCCCGCATCGAAAAGGAATGGGGACAGCTGGACATCTTGGTCCATTCGATCGCTTCGGCCAAGAAGGAGGACATCAAGGGCAAGTTGGTGGACTGTTCTGCTGATGGCTTCGCTTTCGCGATGGACGTTTCGGTTCATTCCTTCATCCGCATGGCCAGACTGTCCGCGCCGCTGATGAAGGACGGCGGCACGATGTTCGCGATGACCTACCACGGCGCGATGAAGGTCGAGCCCAATTACAACGTCATGGGGCCGGTCAAGNCGCTCGAGGCGGCGTGCCGCTACCTGGCCTACGAACTGGGGCCGCAACATATCCGTGTCCATGCCATCTCGCCGGGACCGCTGAAGACGCGAGCCGCCTCGGGGCTCAAGGATTTCGACCTGATGCTCAACAAGGCCGGCAAGCGCGCGCCGGTCGGCGAACTGGTCGACATCATGGACGTCGGCTTCACCTGCGCCTATCTTGCCACGCCCTACGCCCGCCGCCTGACCGGCGAGACGATGTATGTCGATGGCGGTGTGAATATCATGGCTTGAGTTGGGATTAACAGGCCTGTTGCGGTCGACCCCGAAAATCGGCCGGTTTTGAGGAGAGAGAAATGAGCAAGAAGAAGGATGGCAAGAAAGCCGCCGCGCCGGATGAAAAACTGGGCGCCAGGGAATATGAGCGCGAGCTGGAGAAACTCCATGTCGAACTGGTGAAGCTGCAGGAATGGGTGGTCGCCAAGNGGCTCAAGGTCTGCGTGGTGTTCGAGGGACGCGATGGTGCCGGCAAGGGCGGTACGATCAAGGCGATGACCGAGCGGGTCAGTCCGCGAGTGTTCCGTGTCGTCGCCCTGCCTTCGCCGACCGATCGCGAANAAACGCAGATGTATGCGCAGCGCTATATGCAGCATTTTCCGGCGGCTGGCGAGGTCGTGATTTTCGACCGTAGCTGGTACAACCGGGCAGGGGTCGAAAGAGTCATGGGTTTTTGCACCGAGGATCAGGCGACCCGCTTCCTTGGCGTAGTGCCGGCTTTCGAAAAATTGATGGTCGAGTCCGGAATCATTCTGCTCAAGTACTGGCTCGAAGTCAGCGAGGAAGAGCAGACGCGCCGCCTGAAGCAGCGCATCGACGACGGACGAAAGATCTGGAAGCTGTCGCCGATGGACCTCAAGTCCTACAGCCGCTGGTACGATTACTCGCGGGCGCGCGACGAGATGTTCGAGAAAACGGATACCCCTTGGGCGCCCTGGTACGTCGGGCAATCGAACGACAAGAAGCGGGTGCGCCTGAACATCATCACGCACTTCCTGAGCAAGATTCCCTATCAGGAAATCAAGCGCCCGAAAGTGGTGTTGCCGAAGCGCCAGAAGCCCGAGGGCTACAAGGAGCCGGACTATCCTTACAAATACGTGCCGGCGGTGTTCTAGCCAGAAAATGCAGACAGCATGCAAAGGGCCGGCGGATCTCCGGCCCTTCCTTTTGGCCGTACTCAGCCGGTGACGGCCTTGCTCGCCAGGTTGCGGCGGTTGGCGGCGACCAGTGCAGCGACCGCGCAGGAAGCCAGACGGGTGAGGACGGAGTCGGCGCGGCTGGTCAGGATGATCGGAACCCGGGCGCCGAGCACGATGCCGGCGGCGTCGGCATTGGCCATGAAGCTCAGGCTCTTGGCCAGCATGTTGCCGGCTTCGAGATCGGGAACGACCAGAATGTCGGCCTTGCCGGCGACCGGTGATTCGATCTTCTTGATCCTGGCGGCATCGAGGTCGATGGCGTTGTCGAGCGCCAGCGGGCCATCAAGTATGCCGCCGGTGATCTGGCCGCGGTCGGCCATCTTGCACAGGGCGCCCGCCTCGACGGTCGACTGCAGCTTCGGGTTGATCGTTTCCATTGCCGACAGGATCGCCACCCGGGGTTTGTCGATGGCCAGCGAATGGGCAAGATCGATGGCGTTCTGAATGATGTGCATCTTGTCTTCCATGGTCGGGAAGATGTTGATCGCCGCGTCGGTGATGATGATCGGGCGGTCCAGATGCGGCACGTCCATGATGAAGCAGTGGCTGATGCGCCGCTCGGTGCGCAGACCNGTGCCGCTGCGCACGACCGCCGCCATCAGTTCGTCGGTATGCAGGCTGCCCTTCATCAGCAGTTCGGCGCGCCCCTCGCGCGACAGTTGAACGGCCATGTCGGCTGAGGCATGGCTGTGTTCGGCGTCGATCAGTTCGTAAGGCGCGATGTTCAGGCCCGCTGTTCTCGCAATCTCCTCGATCTTATTGCGCGGGCCGACCAACAACGGCCGGAGGATGCCGATCTCGGCCGCTTCGACGGCGCCGCGCAGCGAGNNCTCGTCGCAAGGGTGGGCGACCGCCGTTGGCGCCGGCGCGATTTCCTTGCAGCGGGCGAGCAGGGTTTCGTACTTCTCGTGTTTGCGTTCCATTTGGTAGTCTCCTCGAATTGTTGCGAAGACTATAGGGGCCGTCGCGTTGTCAGGCAAGTACGGAGCCAAGGGCCCCGGTGCCGGTGCGGGCCGCCTGGCGCCGGAAGAGGCGCACAGGATTGGGCTGGAGGTTGCTTGATGTAATTCGGTTGGCGCAAACTGTTGCCTGCCGGGAGCAAGACAACCTGAACGCCAACAGCGAGGAGACGAATGCGTGGATGCTGTAATTGACCTGGAAGGCCCTGGCCGGGAGATGTTGTCGGGCCATGGCGGCACTTTTCGCCTGGAGCCGCTTCGGTGAGTCGCCAGGGCAAGCTTGACCTGCGCGAGCTGGCCAACCGGTCGTTGCTCAAATATTTCGCGGAAATTTGCGAGGGCGCCGTGATTGTCGATGACCAGGCGCGCCTGGTCTGGATGAACGATCGTTACCCGGTACGCCTGAACATCGCCGATCCGGCGACGACGATCGGCCGGCCGATCGAGGAGGTGATTCCGAACAGCCAGATGCGTCTGGTGGTCGAAAGCGGCCGTCCCATCATGCTCGACATCATGGACTTCGGCGCCGAGTCCTTTGTCGTCACCCGCTTGCCCTTGCGCGACGACGATGGGGTTGTGGTCGGGGCAGTGNGGCTCGTGCTCTACGATGATCCGCGCCATCTTACGCCGGTGGTGACCCGTTACCAGCGCCTGCGCGCCGACCTCGCCGAAACAGAGCGTCAGTTGAAGGAGGCGCGCCGGACGCGCTACACCTTCTCCAGTNTTCTCGGCGGCGGACCGTCCTGCATTGCGCTCAAGCAGCTGGCGCGGCGCGCGGCGCGCCTGGCGTCGCCGGTGCTGATCCTCGGCGAGACAGGCACCGGCAAGGAGTTGCTGGCGCAGGCGATCCACGCGGCGAGTCCGCGCGCCCTGGCACCCTTCGTCGCGGTCAACCTCGCCGCCGTGCCGGAAACGCTGCTCGAAGCCGAATTCTTCGGCGTGGCACCCGGCGCCTATACCGGCGCCGACCGGCGGGGGCGCGACGGCAAGTTCAAGCTGGCCGACGGCGGCACCCTTTTCCTCGACGAGGTCGGCGACATGTCGCTGGCGCTCCAGGCCAAGCTGCTGCGTACGCTGCAGGAACAGGAANTTGAGCCGGTCGGCTCCAACCAGCTGACGCGCGTCGACGTGCGGGTCATCGCGGCGACCAGTCGGGACCTCGAAGCGATGGTGGCGGCCGGCGAGTTTCGTGCCGACCTCTATTACCGGCTCAACGTCATTACCTTGAAGACGCCGCCATTGCGCGAGCGCTTTGACGACATCCAGTTGCTGGCGGAATATCTCCTCGAAGACATCGCCCGTCGTCATGGCATGCCCCTAGCGNAAATCGATCCGGAGGCGCTTGAGCGCCTGCAGCGCTACNCCTGGCCGGGCAATGTACGCGAGTTGTCCAATGTGCTGGAGCGTGCCGTCCTGATGTCGGATGCCATCGTGCTCCAGGCGAGCGATATCGAGCGGGTGTTGCCGGTCGGCCGGAGCGTGCCGCCTGCCGGGGCGTCGCCGGGGTTTGCCGAGACGGTGGCCGGTGCCGAGCGCGAGGCGATACGCAACGCCCTGCGCTCGACACAGGGCAACAAGTCGCAGGCCGCGAAACTGCTCGGCATTTCGCGCGCCGCGTTGTACGAGAAGATCGCGGCGCTCGGACTCGACGTCCACGCGGGCTGAGCTGTCCGTCCCGGCGGACACCTTGTCTGCCTTGCCATACAGGTACCGGTTGCGGTCGACGGCGAAAAACCCCGAAATTACCGATCGTTCAACGAGTTAACTATTCTGGCGCGGACCGTGCTTTGCGACGGCAGGATCGGTCTTGTTGAAGTTCCGGATGGGTGTTTTTCCATACCGGCGGCCGCAAGAAAAATGTGCGTCCGGGCAGTTGCGCTATGTCATTTAATTGGCGCAAACTGTGGCCTCCCGTGACCGCTCCGCCAATACGGGCAAGCTGTAGAAACATCCGATCTGTCAGCAGGCCGCAAACAACCTGGGGTGTCCGGTTCGCCGAACGGGCGTACCGGCCTTCGCGTCAATAAGAACGAAATGGAGGCAAGTAAATGGATTTCGTGATTGTTCTGGGAGCGCTCTGCTTCCTGATGTTCGTCGCTTACCGTGGGTATAGCGTCATTCTCTTCGCGCCGGTCGCAGCGCTCGGCGCGGTGCTGTTTACCGACCCGTCGCTGGTGGCCCCGATGTTCACCGGGCTGTTCATGGACAAGATGGTGGCCTTCGTCAAGAACTACTTCCCGGTCTTCCTGCTCGGGGCGGTGTTCGGCAAGGTCATCGAACTGTCCGGGTTCTCCAAGGCGATCGTCGCTTCGGTGATCAACCTGATCGGCCGCGAGCGTGCCATGCTCTCGATCGTGCTGGTCTGCGCGATCCTGACCTACGGCGGGGTGTCACTGTTCGTCGTAGTCTTCGCGGTCNTATCCGTTCGCGGCCGAAATGTTCCGCGCCGCGGCATACCGAAACGCCTGATCCCGGGCACCATCGCCCTGGGCGCCTTCACCTTCACGATGGATGCGTTGCCGGGCACGCCGCAGATCCAGAACATCATCCCGACCACTTTCTTCAAGACCAACATCTACGCTGCGCCCATGCTCGGCATCATCGGCGCAATCTTCATCTTCGTCGTCGGCATGGCCTATCTCGAATGGCAGCGGCGCAAGGCGGCGGCTGCCGGCGAGGGCTACGGCACCAACCTGCTCAACGAACCTGAAGCCTTCGAGCACGAGAAGCTGGCGCACCCGCTGATCGCCATCCTGCCCNTGGTCATGGTCGGTGTCATGAACAAGGTGTTCACCGTGATGATTCCGCAGATCTATGGCGAGTCGGTTTCGTTCATCCCGGCAGTTATTGGCAAGGCGGCGCCGGTGGTGCAGCAGACCAAGGCCATCGCCGCCATCTGGGCGGTCGAGNGAGCGCTGCTGATCGGTATCGCCACGGTCTTCGTCTTCGCCGGCAGGACAGTGATGGAGAAATTCGCCGAGGGCACCAAGACGGCGATCGGCGGCGCCCTGCTCGCCACCATGAATACCGCTTCCGAGTACGGCTTCGGTGCCGTCATCGCCGCGCTGCCGGGTTTCCTGGTCATCGCCGACGCACTGCGTGCCATTCCGAACCCGCTGGTCAATGAAGCGATCACCGTCACCGTGCTCGCCGGGATCACCGGTTCGGCTTCGGGCGGCATGGGGATCGCGCTGGCGGCCATGTCGGAAACCTTCATCCAGAACGCCCACGATGCCGGCATTCCGCTGGAAGTCTTCCACCGCGTCGCGTCGATGGCCTCGGGCGGCATGGACACCCTGCCGCACAACGGCGCGGTGATCACGCTGCTGGCGGTGACCGGCCTGACCCACCGCCAGTCGTACAAGGACATCTTCGCGATTACCTGCATCAAGACGCTGGCCGTGTTCGTCGTCATCGCCACGTATTACATGACCGGTATCGTTTAAGTCCTCAGAGACCGATTCGGGAGACAAGACATGACAGCTGCCAAACACCCTGTCGCTTCATTATTGCGCGCTTCAGACACCGGCAAGATCGTCAGCGCGCGCGAGGCGGTTCGCTTGATCAAGAGCGGCGATACCGTCGCCACCGGCGGGTTCGTCGGCATTGGCTTTGCCGAGAATATCGCCGTGGCGCTCGAGGNNAGCTTTCTCGAAAACGAGCAGGCCGATGTCCATGGCCTCGGGAGTCCGCGCGACCTGACCCTCGTCTATGCCGCCGGCCAGGGCGACGGCAAGGAGCGCGGCCTCAACCACCTCGGCCATGACGGGCTGGTTGCCCGCGTGCTGGGCGGCCATTGGGGCCTGGTGCCGAAGCTGCAGCAACTGGCGGTCGCCAACCGGATCGAGGCCTACAATTTGCCGCAAGGGGTCATCGCCCACCTCTTTCGCGACATCGCCGCCGGCAAGCCGNGCACCATTACGCGGGTCGGCCTCGGTACCTTCGTCGATCCGCGTTTCGGCGGCGGCAAGCTGAACGAGAAAACGACGGCCGACGTCGTCCGTCTGATGGAAATCGACGGCGAGGAGTACCTTTTCTACAAGGCCTTTCCGATCCACGTCGGCATCATTCGCGGCACCACGGCCGACCCGGATGGCAATATCACGATGGAAAGGGAGGCGCTGACGCTGGAGGCGCAGGCCATTGCGATGGCCGTGCGCAATTCCGGTGGCACGGTGATCGTCCAGGTCGAGCGCATTGCCGAGCGCGGTACCTTGAACCCGCGCCAGGTCAAGATTCCAGGGATACTCGTCGATTGCGTGGTGGTCGAGAAGCCGGAATACCATTTGCAGACCTTCGCCGAACCCTACAGCGCGGCGTTCGCCGGTGAGATCAAGGTGCCGATGTCGGCGATCGCGCCGATGGGAATGAGCGAGCGCAAGATCATCGCGCGCCGGGCGGCGCTGGNNCTGCGGGCGAATTCGGTCGTCAATCTCGGCATCGGCATGCCCGAAGGCGTCGCCAACGTCGCCGCCGAGAGCAGANTCATCGACCTGATGACGCTGACCGCCGAACCCGGCGTCATCGGCGGTGTGCCGGCCGGCGGCCTCAGTTTCGGCGCGGCGACCAACGCCCAGGCGATCATCGACCAGCCCAGCCAGTTCGATTTCTACGACGGTGGCGGCCTCGATGTCGCCTTCCTCGGCCTCGCGCAGGCCGACAAACAGGGCAACCTGAACGTCTCGAAGTTCGGGCCGCGCCTGGCCGGTGCCGGCGGCTTCATCAACATCTCGCAGAACGCCAAGAAGGTGGTGTTCGTCGGCACCNTTACCGCCGGCAACCTGGAAGTCGCGGTCGACGCCGGAAAACTGCTCATTCTGGAAGACGGCAAGGCGAGGAAATTCGTCGAGGAAGTCGAGCACCGCACCTTCAGCGGCCCGCAGGCAGCTAAGTGGGGCAAGACGGTGCTTTACGTGACCGAACGCTGTGTCTTCCGCCTCTGTCCGGAGGGACTCGAACTGATCGAGATCGCGCCCGGCATCGATCTGCAGAAGGACATCCTCGACAAGATGGATTTCATGCCGATCATGCATCACGAGCCGGCATTGATGGACAGCCGGATATTCCAGGAAGAACCGATGAAGATCCGGGCGGAGATGCTGGAAATGCCGCTGCCCGATCGCCTGCACTACGATGCGGAAAAGAACCTGTTCTTCCTCAATTTCGAGGGCCTCAACGTGCGTAGCAAGGACGATATCGCCCGCATCGAACGCGCGGTGGAGGATTGCCTGAAGCCGGTCGGCCACAGGGTTCACGCTGTCGTCAATTACGACCGCTTCAGCATTCTCCCGGAGCTCGTCGATGACTACATCGACATGGTCAAGGGCGTCGTCGAACGCAACTACCATGATGTGACGCGTTACACCTCGAACACTTTCCTGCGCGTGAAGCTTGGCGAAGCGCTGGCGAAACGGGAGGTTGCCCCGCATCTCTTCGAGACGGCGAGCGAAGCGGAGGCTTCCTTGCCGCGACCGGCCAGTTAGATCAGATCGCCGCGACCCGCAGATTCGACAGCGACAGGCGGGTCGCGAGCACGTCCAGAAAGCCCTGGTAGAAGTGCATCCGGCACGATTCGGAAGCCTTTTCCAGGGCTTCGCCACGTATGGTGACGATATTGACATCGCTGTCGGCGACGACGTCGGCGCTGCGGACGTGGCCATGCCGGCTGATGATCGCCATTTCGCCAAAACACTCGCCGCTGCCCAGCGTCGTCAACGGCGTTCCGTTCTTGCTGACTGTCAGTTGCCCTTCGGTGACGAAACAGAAGAAGTTGCCCGGCTCGCCGTCGCGGATGATCACGGTGCCGGGGGCGATGCGTTGCCAGTCGGCGAAACGCAGGGCTTCCCATATCTCGACGTCGGAGAAATCGGCAAAGAAAGGCAGGGCGCGCAGCGTCGCGAATTTTTCGGTATCGGCGAATTCTTCGGACTGGGTCTTGAGCTGGCCATTTCGCGCGGCCTGGGCGAGATCGTGCGCGAAGGCCTGCCAGGTCGGGTAGCGGTCGTTGACCTCCCTGGCCATCGCCCGCGCAACGATGTCGTCGAGCACCGCCGGTAAGCCGGGGCGCTTTTCNGAGGGTTTGCCCGGCGTGCCGTGGATGATCTGGTAGATCAGGTTGTAGTTGGTGTCGGCCGTGAACGGCAGCTCGCCGGTCAGCAACTGGTACATGACGACGCCCAGCGAATAGATGTCGGTGCGATGGTCCAGGAAGCGTTCCTGAACCTGCTGCGGCGACATGTAGGCGGGCGAGCCGATCCCGGAAATCACGGTGCGGTCGCTGCGGGCATTGGTGATGGCAGCGCCGAAGTCGGATATCTTGATGTCCGAATCGCCGGCCAGCAGGATGTTGGCGGGCTTGATGTCGCGATGGGTGATGCCCAGGCGGTAGGCAAAATCAAGAGCCCGCGTGCATTTGAAAATCAGCTCGACGACGCGGTCGACCGGCAGCAGCGTATCGCGCTCGGTATGCGCGTCGAGCGTACCGCCGGCTACATACTCCATGACGATGTAGCAAAGATCATCGGTCACCACCGCGTCGTAGATCTGGACGATATGCGGGTGGTTGAGCTTGCCGATCAGCGAGGCTTCGTTGAGGAAGAGGTTGCTGTACAGCTTGCCTTTTTCCTGGTCGCGCAGGATGCCCGGGCTGGCCACCTTGATCGCCACGTCGCGCTGGGCAAAGGGATCGCGCCCGAGGTGAACGGTGCTCGTCGCACCTTCCCCGAGCTTGCTGATCAGATCGTATTTGCCGAGCTTCTTTTTCATCTTTCAGAGACGATTGCGTACCCTTTGAATGGCNGCGCGCACCTGCTCCGGCGCCGTGCCGCCGATGTGATTGCGCGAGGCGAGCGAGCCGTCGACGGTCAACACCGCGTAAACGTCGTTCTCGATCAGCGCCGAGAACTGCCGCAGTTCTTCGAGGGTGAGACCGGGCAGGTCGACGCCCTTGAACTCGGCGGCCTTGACGGCGTGGCCGACGGCCTCGTGCGCATCGCGGAAGGGCAGGCCCTTNCTGACCAGGTAGTCGGCGAGATCGGTGGCGGTGGCGAAGCCCTGGGTCAGCGCAGCCTGCATGTTTTCGGCGCGNACGGTGATGCCGCCGGCCATGTCGGCGAAGATGCGCAGGGTGTCGGTGACGGTGTCGACGGCGTCGAACAGCGGTTCCTTGTCTTCCTGGTTGTCCTTGTTGTAGGCCAGCGGCTGCGACTTCATCAGGGTCAGCAGGCTCATCAGCTGGCCGTAGACGCGGCCGGTTTTGCCTCGTGCCAGTTCCGGCACGTCCGGGTTCTTNTTCTGCGGCATGATCGACGAGCCGGTGCAGAAGCGGTCGGCGATCTGAATGAAGCCGACGCGCGGGCTCATCCACATGACCAGTTCTTCGGAAAGGCGGCTGATGTGCATCATCAGCAGGGCGCAGGCCGCGGTGAATTCGATGGCGAAGTCGCGGTCGGAAACGGCATCCAGCGAGTTTTCGCAAACGCCTTCGAAGCCGAGCTCGGCGGCGACGAATTCGCGGTCGATCGGGTAAGTGGTGCCGGCCAGCGCAGCGGCGCCCAGCGGCAGGCGATTGGTGCGCTTGCGCGCATCGGCGAAGCGCTCGGCATCGCGGCCGAACATCTCGACGTAGGCCAGCATGTGGTGGCCGAAGGTGACAGGCTGGGCGACCTGTAGATGCGTGAAGCCGGGCATCGGCGTCGCCGCTTCCTTGTCGGCGAGGTCGACCAGCGCCGAGCGGAAGGCCTTGATCAGCACCAGAATGTCGTCGATGGCGTCGCGCAGATAGAGGCGGATGTCGGTCGCCACCTGGTCGTTCCGTGAGCGGCCGGTGTGCAGGCGCTTGCCGGCGTCACCAACGAGCGCGGTAAGGCGCTTNTCGATATTGAGGTGCACGTCTTCGAGGTCGAGCGACCATTCGAATTCGCCGGATTCGATCTCACGGGTGACGATTTCCATGCCGCGTTCGATATCGATCAGATCGCCGGCCGCGATGATGCCCTGCTTCGCCAGCATCCGGGCGTGCGCCAGCGAGCCGCGGATGTCCTGGCGCCACATGCGCTGGTCGAAATCGACCGAGGCAGTGTAGCGTTTGACGAGATCGGAAACAGGCTCGGAGAATCGTCCGGCCCAAGTGTATTGTGCAGCGTTGGATGTCATAAAATGGGGCGATCTAGGCGATAAAACAACAGGAATGACAAGTATCNGGCACTTTCCGGCAACGCATCCGTTACCCGACTGGCGTAATTTCGGGGTGATGCTGCGCGTGTTGCTCGGCGTCAACCTGCTGGCGCTGGTCGTCGCCTTCGTCCAGGCGCCGGGCTGGGGCGAATGGCTGGCGCGCTATGTCGAGATGGCGGCGCTGGTGCAGCCGTTGCTGCTGGTGGTGCTCGGCCTGCTGGCCGGCTTGCGCAACCCCTTGCGCGCGTTGCCGCTGCGTATCGGCCAGGCCTGCGTGGTCGCGCTGGTCGGCCTTCTGGCTTTCGCCCAGCAACTTTTCTGGCAGTCGCTCGGCTTCGGCGATGGCGCGGACCTGTTGCGGCCGGTCATCCTCGCCGCAGGCGCCAGCGTCGTCCTGCTCGTTTATTTCGAATTGCGCGCCCGCGCCTATTCGCCGGCCCAGACCGAAGCGCGGCTGGCGGCGCTGAACGCTCGCATCCGCCCGCATTTCCTGTTCAATTCGCTGAACGCGGTGCTGTCGCT
This sequence comes from Dechloromonas sp., assembly GCA_013363835.1. Lineage (GTDB taxonomy): Bacteria > Pseudomonadota > Gammaproteobacteria > Burkholderiales > Rhodocyclaceae > Azonexus. The sequence continues at coordinate 2,476,680 of CP054864.1, read as the reverse complement.
GATCCGCGCCCGGCCACAGCAGGCCGAAGCGGCGCTGGAATCGCTGTCCGACCTGTTCCGCGCCGCGATGCGCGACCCGGGCGAACTGGTCAGCCTGGCCGACGAGATCGCCCTCGGCAAACAGTATCTCGATCTGGAAAAGCTGCGTCTGGGCGAGCGTCTTGCGGTCGACTGGCAAATCGGGGCGGTTTTCATGGAGATGCCGATTCCGCCGCTGATGCTGCAGCCGCTGCTGGAAAACGCCGTCTATCACGGCATCGAGCCGGCACCGGCAGGCGGCGTCGTGCGCATCGCCATCGTGCAGCGCGGTGAGGAACTACACATCGCCATCGCCAACCCGACGGTTGCCGCAGATCAGCACGCCCGCGGCAACCAGATCGCCGTCGCCAATATTCGCGAACGGCTGGCTCTGTATTACGATCTGGAGGCGCGGCTGGAAACCGAAGCCGGCGAGAACAACTACGAGGTTCGCATCATCCTGCCATGCCGCAATACCATCCGCTGAAAATCCTGCTGGTCGACGATGAACCGCTGGCGCGCTCGCGTTTGCGTGAATTGCTGGGCGACATCGCGATCCAGTTCGCCAGCGAGGTGGTGGGCGAGGCGGGCAACGGTATCGCGGCGCTGGAGTTCATCCGCCAGCACCCGGTCGACGTCGTCCTCGCCGACATCCGCATGCCGGGCATGGACGGGATCGAGCTGGCCGGCCATCTCGGCGCCTTCGAGCACCCGCCCGCCGTCATTTTCACTACCGCCTACGACAACTACGCGGTGCAGGCCTTCGACCTCAACGCCGTCGACTACCTGCTCAAGCCGGTGCGTACCCAGCGCCTGCTGACCGCGTTGCAGAAAGTCGCCGCCGCGCCGCAGCCCGATCCGGCCTTGCTGGCCGACATCGGGCGCAAGGTGCGCGGTGGCGGGCGCACCCATCTTTCCTGCCACGAACGCGGCCGCCTGCTATTGGTGCCGGTTGCCGAGGTGCTTTACTTCAAGGCCGACACCAAATACGTGACCGCCCGCACCGTGGAACGCGAATACCTGCTCGACGAGGCGCTGACGCATCTCGAAGAAGAGTTCGCCGACCGCTTCATGCGTCTGCACCGCGCGGTGCTGGTCGCCAAGTCCGCGCTCGCCGGTTTCGAAAAGGCCGCCGGCGACGATGCCGAAGCCTACGGTTGGGCCTTGCTGCGCGGCGTGCCGGACAAATTGCCGGTCAGCCGCCGGCAATGGGCGCCGGCCAAGGCGGCGGCCAGTACCTGAGTATTGCCCGACGAGAGGTTACCCTTTCGCACTAGGTCTTTTGCAGCCGCAAAGTCGGCAGGCTCTGCATAATGTCGGCTTGCGATACAGCCGCCGGATATCCCCATGATTTTATTCAAGTCCTTGCCGCCGCTCTGTCTCACCCTCGCGCTGATGCTTGGGGGCCGGCGCAGGGCGGCGAATTGCAGGCATTGTCGGCCGATCAGCCGATTCACGATGCCGCCCGCGTCGGCAGCGGGGCGGATGTGAGCACGCTCCTCAAGGCCCAGCCCGGCAGCCGCGACCAGCGTACCCAGCAGGGTCGACCCTTGCACCTGGCGGCCACCAACCCGGATACCGGCGCCCTCCAGGTCCTGATCGCGGCGGGCGCCGACTGCAACGCGCGCGATCTCGACGGGCTGACGCCGCTGCACATGGCCGCCTACACCCAGAATGCGCGGCATGCCCGGCTGCTTCTGGAGTGCGGTGCCGACCCCTATGCCAAGACCAACGCCGGGCGCGACCCGACGTCGATGGCGCGCAAGACCATGTCCAACGAGGTGGCGGGCGTCATCTCGCTGTGGATACTCAAGGGCTGCGTGGCCGGCAAGCCTTGCTGAGCGGTGCCGACGATGCGTTTATTCCTGGTCCTGCTCACGCTGCTCGGGGTCTCCGTTTGCCCGCCCCTGTCGGCGGCTGATGCGGTCGACCGGCCGAAAATAGAGATTTTCATGCCGTCGCCGTGCCTGGCCTGCATCGACTGGGGCGCTTATCTGGCCGAGAACGGATTCAGGGTCAGCTACCGGGAAACCGGGGACATGGCCGCGATCAAGAAGCGCTGGCGCGTGCCGCCGGCAGTGCAGTCGACGCATACGGCGGTGATTGCCGGCTATTTCGTGGAGGGGCACGCCCACGCCGAGGACATCCACGAACTGCTGCGCGACAAGCCGAAGGCGCGGGGCATCGCCGTGCCCGGCCTGCCGCGCGGGGCGCCGGGGCGCGAGTTGTCCAACCCGACCTGCGAGACGGCGTGCACGACGCTGGACAACACCACAGGCGAGCGCGAGGTACGGCGCGAGTTATACGAAACCCTGCTGGTTCTGCCGGACGGTTCGACCAAATACTGGGCGCGCCACTAGCCAGAGCCTGAAACGGCTTCGTGCGGATTCCCTAAAATCCCAGTTCGGTAAACATTTGCGCTGCCCAGCGCTTGTCTTCGTCTTCCGCCTGCGGGAAATGGCTCTGCTTGACCGTCTGCTGGATGAGGCCGTCGGCACGAAAACGGAAATCAGTGTCGATGCGGCTGATTTCGAGCGGGCTGACCCGGCGCACGACATAGCAGACGCTGGACGGCAGGGCTTTTTCGGGTGCCTGGCCACTGCTGCGCCGGGCGATTTCCTGCGCCGCGATGCGCCCNTGGCGGGCGGCGATCTGGCCGGTTTTCGGATAAAAACCGAATAGCGGCGACGCCTTGTCCACCATGTCGCCGACCAGAAAAATCCGCTCGTCGCCCTGCGCATTCAGATGCACCGGATCCTGCGCCGCCCAGCCACTGGGCTTGCCATCGCTGCCGCGGCCGATCAGGCCGGCTTGCCAGGCCAGTTCGGCGGCCTGTTGCGGTGGGGCGAGAATCGCTTCCTTGAAGTCGATGGTCTCGAACTCGGTGGTGATGCGCTTGGCGAAAGGGTCGATCGCGTTGATCCGGGACTGCGGAAAATAGGTGATCTGGTCCGCATAGGTGTCGCGAAAGACGCGGTCGAAGGAAAGGGCGGGCTGGTTGGGGTCGAGAATCAGCAAACGGCCCTTGATCCGTCGCTCTTTCAGCCACCAGGCGATCATCACGGCACGCTCGTAGGGGGCAGGCGGGCAGCGGTAGGGCATGGGCGGAATGGTCATCACCAGATCGCCGCCGGCAAAGCTGTCCAGTCGCGCCTTCAGGCGCAGCAGATCGCCGCCGCCGGTAAAGCCGGATGAGTACGCTTGCCGCGTATGGCGCATGGCCTCGGTATCGTCGCCGTACCAGGCGGAAAAGTCCTCGCGAATGCCGGCGGCCAAGATCAGCCAGTCGTAGTCGAGCGTCTGGCTGCGGGTGGTGACCTGGCGCCTTTCGCGATCGATCGCCAGCACCTCGTCCTGCATGAAGCGGTAGCCGTGGCCGCTGGCCACTTCACGGTAATCACGCACCAGCGCCTGCGTATCGGCAAGACCGACCAGCCAGCGGTTGGAGAGCGGTAGCGAGCGGAATTCGCCCTGGCGCTCGATCAACAGAACGTCGAGCGAGGGCGCCAGTAGCCGCAGTTGCCGAGCCGCTGCCAGTCCGCCCCAGCCGCCGCCGACGATCACCACGCGTGGCGCGCTGGCCCTGGCCAGCGGAACTGCCGCCAGGGCGGCAAGGCCAAGTCCGCCAGCCAGCAGTTGTCGCCGCTTCATCGCGCTTTCAGCCGAGCGCGCGTGACCACTTCCAGCACGTCGCGCGACAGGCCTTCATGGTCGCGGATGCGTTCGAGCGCGGCTTCGTGGGCCTGGCGNGCGGCGTCGAACTTCTTCCAGCGGTCGAAGCAGCGGGCGAGGCGCGAGGCGACTTGCGGGTTCTTGTCGTGCAGCATCAGGATGCGGTCGGCGATGAAGGCGTAGCCACTGCCGTCGGCGGCGTTGAAGCGCACCAGGTTGGCCCCGAAGCTGCGGATCAGGGCGTAGATCTTGTTCGGATTACCAGCATCGAACGCCGGGTGCCCGGTCAGCGCCTTGACGGTGGCCAGCGTATCCGGGCGGCGGCTGGTCGATTGGGCGACCAGCCATTTATCGACAACCAGCGCCTCGTCTTTCCATTTGTCGTAGAACTCGGCCAGCGCCTGTTCGCGTTGTGGGCAAACGGCGGCATTGACGTTGGCCAGTGCCGCCAGCGCGGCGAACTGGTCGGTCATGTTGTCGGCTTGCTTGAACTGGGCGTAGGCCATTTGGCGCGTGGCGTCGGTGTCGAGTTCCAGCAGGTAAGACAAGCAGGTATTGCGCAGGGCGCGTTGGCCGGCTTGTTCGCTGGTCGGCGCGTAGGGCGCTTTGCGGTCAACGCGGCGTAGAGGCCGGAAAACTCGCCTTCGAGTTCCTCGGCAAGATGGCGGCGCAGGGCGTTGCGCGCGNGCGTGCAGGGCCTCGGGATCAACTTGATCAAGCAGCTCGGCGAGCGTTGATTCGCCGGGCAGGGTCAGGGCTTCAGCAACGAAGGCCGCGCCACGCTCGGCTTGCGTTTGCAGCAGGCGACGGCAGGCGGCGACGAAGCTTTGCGGCCATTGCGGCGTGCGACCGGCAGCGATTTCCGCCGCCGCGTCGAGGATCAGCGTCGAGGCGAGGCGTTGGCCGGCTTCCCAGGCGTTGAACGGGTCGCTTTCGTGCGCCATCAGCAGCGTCAGTTGTTCCGGCGTGTAGTCGAAATCGAGATAGACCGGCGCGGAGAAGTTGCGCAGCAAGGACGGCACCGGCTCGGCGGGCACGTCGTTGAAGACGAAGGATTGCGTCGTCGCGGTGAGCTGCAAGGTGCGCTCGCTGCCGGCGATCAGTTCGCCCGCCTCGGTGAACAGCGCAACGCGGATCGGGATCAGGTAGGGCGCATCGTCGGAAGCGCGTGGGTTGGCCTGGGTGCAGGTCAGCGTGTAGGTTTTGCTTTCGGCATCGAAATAGCCGTCGACCGCGACATGCGGCGTACCGGGCTGGTTGTACCAGCGCATGAATTGCGTGAAGTCGAAGCCGCTGGCCGCAGCCATGGCGGCGACGAAATCCTCGCAGGTCACGGCCTGGCCGTCGTGGCGGCGGAAGTATTCGTCCATGCCAGCGCGGAAGCCCTCGCGGCCGATCAGCGTCTGGATCATGCGGATGACTTCCGCGCCCTTTTCATAGACCGTGGCGGTGTAGAAGTTGTTGATCTCGACAAAGCTGCTCGGGCGGATCGGGTGCGCCATCGGGCCAGCATCTTCCGGGAACTGGGCGGCGCGCAGGCCGCGTACTTCGCGGATGCGGGCGGTCTGGCGGTTGTGCAGGTCAGCGCCGAATTCCTGATCGCGGAAGACGGTCAGGCCTTCCTTCAGCGAGAGCTGGAACCAGTCGCGGCAGGTGACGCGGTTGCCCGTCCAGTTGTGGAAATATTCGTGGGCGACGACACGGTCGATGTTCTCGAAATCGACATCGGTGGCGACATCCGGGCGGGCCAGCACGTACTTGGTGTTGAAGATGTTGAGGCCCTTGTTCTCCATCGCGCCCATGTTGAAGTCGCCGACGGCGACGATCATGTAATGGTCGAGGTCGCATTCCAGGCCGAAGCGTTCTTCGTCCCACTTCATCGACTTCTTCAAGGCTTCCATCGCGTGCGGGCACTGGTCGAGCTTGCCCGGCTCAACGTAGATGGCGAGCTGCACCGTGCGCCCGGAGGCGGTGGTGAAAGTGTCTTTCAATTCGTCGAGCTTGCCGGCGACCACGGCGAACAGATAGGCCGGCTTGCGGAAGGGGTCTTCCCATTTGGCCCAGTGTTTGCCACCCGCCTCATCGCCTTGTGCCACCGGGTTGCCATTGGCCAGCAGCACTGGCNNAGCTTTTTTGTCGGCACGCAGCGTCACGGTGTAGGTGGACATCACATCCGGGCGATCGACGAACCAGGTGATGCGGCGGAAACCCTGCGCCTCGCATTGCGTGAAATAGCCGTCCTTGGAACGGTAGAGGCCGGACAGGCGCGTGTTGCTGTCCGGCTGGATGCGGACTTCGGTGGTCAGCGTGAAGGCGTCCGGCACGTCGCTCAGCGTGAGNCTGGTNGGCGTTTCGGAAAACGGNCACTTTTGGCCGTCGACCGCAACCGACAGGGTTTCCAGCTCGTCGCCATCCAGTACCAGCGGTCGGGCGGCGACAGCCGGGTTGCGGCGCATCTTCAGCGTCGCNGTGACGGTGTGTGGCCGGCGTCAATGATTGAAATCGAGATCGACGGTGTCGACNCAGAAGGCGGGCGGCGTGTAGTCCTTGAGATGGATGGTTTGGGGNGTGTCGGTTTTCATGTTGGGCGGTATGTTGGTTGGAGTCGCCCGATGATACGTCAAACAGGACGTCCCTTCAGCCGCCGTGGATCAGGGCATCCGGGATGAAGTAGTGCTCCCGGCGTCGTTGTGACATGCCAGTTGTCATCCTTGCGCTGCCAGGAAGGGCGATGCCGGCGGCAGCGAACTTTCCGCCGCGTATTTGAGTAGGCAGAAACGGGGCATCGCGTTGTGTCGGTCGGGTAATCCAGATTTCGGCAGATTGCTGTTGCAGATCGCGAATGACGCGGAAGGCGCATTCCTTGTCGAGGGCTGGGTTGCCGGCCGAGCAGCGGATGTTGCCATCGAAATGGGTCGGTCCAGGCTGGCATCGACTGGCGTTTCTGACGGGTGCCCCGGTCAAACGGACGGTGAGCGAAAGATTGGCGACTGCCCGCCGTGCTGCGCTACGCATCAAAACCGAATGATGTAGCCGCCATTCTTGGCCAGGACGACGCAAATGGTCGCCGGAGTCGACCCGATAAATAGGGCGGACCTTCGCCAGGTTGCAGCACGTTGAAATAATTGGCGGAGTTGATCGACTTCAGCGTGACCTCCAGCGTTTGCCCGGTGCGGGCATTCAACTGGTAATCGACCGTCTCGCCTTTGAGGCGACCTTGAGCACCGCGCCTCGGCTTTTCGAAATGCACGGCTTCGGCGGATGTCGCTTCGGCAAAGCCGGAAATGCCAGCAGGCCAAGGCAGGTGAGGGTGAGCAGGGCAAGATTCTTCATGGCCTTGTGTCCCTTGTCAGCACCGCTGCCAGACCTGCGCTCGCGCCCGGCAAATACAGGAATGGAATCATCAACTGCAGCGTTCTCAATAACTTGAAATTCGCTTGCAGCAGTTCGTCCAGCTGCTCGGGCAGGATGCCGAACGGTGGCCCTTGGCTGGTCGCAGAGGAAGAAATAGCCGGCGAGCAGTCCGCCGCTTGGGAGGAGTTCGGCGACGCGGCGGCCCCAGTCGGGCCAAAGTTTGCGCGGGATGGCGCAGAGGAAGGCGCGTTCGTAGATGAGCGCCGGGGCGGTGGCCGTGCCATTTGAAAAAGTCGTCGCAGACGAGGTCGACCGCAACAGACGCCAGGACTTGCGTGCCGTGGTGATGGCGGTCGGCGAGAAGTCGAGCGCGGTGACCGGCCAGCCGGGTGGCGAGATGGCGGCTTCCCAGGCGCTGCCACAGCCGGGGATCAGGGTATTGAGCGGCGCGGGCTGGCGGGCGACGAAGTCGGCAAAGGCGGCGGGCACCTTGCCGGCATCCCACGGTATGATGCCCTGGCCGAAACGCTTGCACCAGAAATCGGGGTGCTCCGGGCGCTGGTCGTCGGGTTTGATCTGGGTGGAAGAAGCTGCCGAATCGCTCATGCTAAGATTGCCGCCTTCCAAACCCTTGCTGCGTGCCGTTCCATGTCCGTTCCTTCCAAGATCATCATCGCCTCGCGCGAATCCCGCCTGNCCATGTGGCAGGCCGTGCATGTGCAGGGCCGTCTGAGCAGTCTAAATCCGGGGGCGGAAGTTGTCATTCTCGGCATGACGACCAAGGGCGACCAGATTCTCGACCGCCCGCTCGCGGAGATCGGCGGCAAGGGTCTGTTCATCAAGGAGCTTGAAGTGGCGATGGAACAGGGCCGCGCCCACCTCGCGGTGCATTCGATGAAGGACGTGCCGATGGTGATGCCGGAAGGCTTCGTGCTGGCCGCCATCTCGGCGCGGGAAAACCCGCGTGACGCCTTCGTCTCGAACAAATACGCCGGGCTCGACGAGTTGCCGGCCGGCGCCGTCGTCGGCACTTCCAGCCTGCGCCGCGAATCGATCCTGCGCGCCAAGTACCCGCAACTGGTCATCAAGAGCCTGCGCGGCAACCTCGACACCCGCTTGCGCAAGCTCGATGCCCGCGAGTACGACGCGATCATCCTCGCCGCCGCCGGCCTGATCCGCCTCGGTCTGGAAAACCGCATCAAATCGGTGTTGACCGCAGAACAGTCGCTGCCGGCCNCCGGCCAGGGCGCGTTGGGCATCGAACTGGTCGATGGCGATGCGGCGATGGCCGCCGTCGTCGCGCCGCTCAACGATCCGGAAACCGCCCACTGCGTCAAGGCCGAGCGCGCCTTCTCGCGGGCGCTGGGCGGTAGCTGCCAGGTGCCGCTCGGCGGCTATGCGATCATCGACAACGGCCAGCTCTGGCTGCGCGGCTTCGTCGCCACCGCCGACGGCACGGAAATGGTTTCCGGTGAGTTGCGTGGCAATCCATCTGACGACGAGGCGCTCGGCCGCCAGCTGGCCGAAACGCTGCGTGCCCAGGGCGCCGATGCCATCCTGCAAAAGCTGGCGAACTGCAAACCGGCCTGACCATGAACCCGACCGGCCCGCTCGCCGGANAAACCATCGTCGTGACCCGGCCGCGGGCGCAAGCCGGGCCGCTGGCGGCGGCGATTGCCGCGCAGGGCGGCCAGCCGCTGATCTTCCCGTTGCTGGAAATTTCACCGGCTGCCGATACGCAGCCGTTGGCTGATGCCGTGGCGCGGCTGGCCGATTACTCGCTGGCCGTTTTCATCAGCCCCAATGCAGTCGATCACGCCCTGCCGGCCATTCTGGCGCGGGGTGGGTGGCCGGCCGGACTGCTGCCGGCGGCGGTCGGCCAGGGCACGGTCAAGGCGCTGGCGGCGCATGGAATTGCCGGTTGCGTCGCACCAGACGAACGCTTCGATTCCGAAGCGCTGCTGGCCTTGCCGGAATTGGCGGCGGAACGGGTGGCCGGCCGGCGCATCGCCATCTTTCGCGGCGACGGCGGCCGCGAACTGCTGGCCGACACACTGCGCGCACGCGGCGCCGAGGTCGATTGCGTGAGCTGTTACCGGCGTTCGGGGCCGGCCGATGGCGTTGCTTCCNTGCTTGATGCCTGGCGCGCCGGACGGCTCGATGCGCTGACCGTGTCGAGCAGCGAGGGGCTGCGTTATCTGGTCGATCTGCTCGATGCCGAAGGCCGTGCCTGGTTGCAANAANCACCGGTCTTCGTCCCGCACGCGCGCATCGCCGACAACGCCCGCGCTTTGGGTTTAAGCAACATTATCCTGACCGAGGCTGCCGACGCTGGCATTCTTGCCGGTTTAGGTGCTTATAATTGGCCGGCATGACGCAAGAAAACGAAAACGCCTCCTCCTGCCGGAAAGCCGGCGTCCAGCCACGTGCCATCGACCCGGCATAATCTCGCCCTGCTTGTTGCCGTTCTCGCCTTGTTGCTGGCCGGCTGGCAATGGTTGNAGACGCGCCAGCGGCTTGCCGCGAACGAACAGGAAATGCTCGAACGGCTGGCGCAAGCGGCGGCGGCAAGCCAGGAAGAGCGCGGTGTGCAACGGCAGCTCCGCGAACAGATCGAGTCCTTGCAGGGCAAGCTCGGTGCCATGGAAGACAAGCTGGACGAATACGAAAGCCAGAGCGCCACGCTGCAAACGCTGTACGAAAACATGTCGCGCGGCCGCGAAGAGTCGGCCCTGATCGAAGTCGAGCATGCGGTCACGCTCGCCGGCCAGCAGCTGCAACTGGCGGGCAACGTGCCGGCCGCCATCCTCGCGCTGCAATCCGCCGATGCCCGACTGGCGCGTCTCGACCAGGGGCGCTTCCTGCCGCTGCGCAAGGCGCTGGCGAAGGATCTCGAGCGCCTGAACGCCTTGCCCCTGGTCGATCTGCCAGGCATCAGCCTGCGTCTGGAGCAGATCGTCGTTGGTGTCGACAAGCTGCCGCTGGGCAGTTACGGTCGACCCTCCGAAAAGGCCGAAAACGGCGACGGAGCGGAAGTGCCGTTGCCGCTTTGGCGACGGGCTCTCGGCGATCTCTGGCGGGAAATGAAGNGCCTGATCCGTATCCAGCGTTTCGACCNNGGGCCGAGCCCCCTGCTGGCGCCGGGACAGGACTACCTGCTGCGCGAAAACATCAAGCTGCGCCTGTTGAACGCGCGTCTGGCGCTGTTCGCTCACGATCAGGCGACTTTCCGCAACGAACTGAAGGTGGCCGGCGATACGCTGGGTACTTATTTCGACACGCGCGACAAGGCCGTCCAGGCCGATCAGGCGGCCATCAAGCAGTTGCTGGCCGGCGAAACCGACGTCCAGGCGCCGAGCCTGGCCGAGACGCAGAGTGCATTGCGCGCCTTGCGCGAAGGCAAGGAAAAGAAGTGAAAGGGTTGTTCTGGGTGCTTGCGCTGTTCGCGCTGGCCGTTGCCGTGGCGCTGGGCGCACGGCTCAACGACGGCTACGTGCTGCTGGTATTCCCGCCATGGCGTGCCGAAGTCAGTCTCAATCTCTTCGTGCTGGCGCTGCTCGGCACGTTTCTTACGCTCTATTTCGTGGTGCGCGCACTGGTCATGACCTTCGGGCTGCCGCAGCGCGTGCGCCAGTATCGCGAACGCCGCCGCCGCGAGAAGGCCGGGCAGGTCTTCCAGGATGCGGTGCGCCTGTTGTTCGAAGGCCGTTTCGGACAGGCGCTGAAGCGGGCGGGCGAGGCTTACGACGCCGGCACGGCGCGCGGGCTGTCGGCGCTGATCGCGGCACGGGCCGCCCAGCGCATGCGGGAATCCGAAAAGCAGCAGGAATGGATGGCGCGTGCCAAGTCGGACGATCCGCGCAACGAGGCGGCAACGCTGATGCTGGAAGCGGAGATGATGAACGAGTCGCGGCGCTTCGACGAAGCGCTGGCGGCGCTGGAGCGCCTGCAGGGCAAGCAGGGCCGGCACATCGCGGCGCTGCGCCTGGAATTGCGCGCGCGCCAGGGCGTCGGCGACTGGGATGGCGTGCTCAAGCTGGCGCGCCAGTTGACCAAGCGCGATGCGTTGCCGGCCGAGGTGGTGCGCGAAATCAGGACGCAGGCGCATCTCGGCAACATTGCCCGGCGGGCCGGCGATCAGGCGCAATTGACCGCCTATCTGCGTGCCTTGCCGGTCGAGGAGCGCGGACGCAGGGTGGTTCTGGCGGCATCCCGGGCGCTGGTGGCGCAAGGGGCGGACAGCGAGGCGCAANAACTGATCGAGGCGGTGCTCGATGCGTCCGGCCACGACGGCTGGCCGTCCGAGTTGCTGAGCATTTATGGCCGCCTGAGGGGCGGCGAACTGACGGGGCGCATCGCCAAGGCCGAAGCCTGGTTGCGCACCCACCCGGACGATGCCCGGCTGCTCGATGCGCTGGGCCGCATGTGCCTGCAACAGCGCTTGTGGGGCAAGGCGCAGAGCTATCTGGAAGCTTCGCTGGCGGTCGAGCCGACGCAGCAGACCCACCTCGAACTGGCGCGTCTGGCCGATCTGCTCGACCGCCCGGAAGAGGCCAACAAGCACTACCGGGCCAGTGCGCTGCTCGATTCGCGTTAGGGCGCGTTCATAGTAACCGGCAGTCCGTCGCTTACTGTGACACGCCCTAAGCCCATCCTGCGGCTGCAGGAAGACTTCGTAGAGTTCGGCTTCCGGCGTGCCGGCTTCCGGTTTCCAGTCGTAGCGCCATTTGACGATGGGCGGCAGCGACATCAGGATCGATTCGGTGCGCCCGCCCGATTGCAGGCCGAACAGCGTGCCGCGATCCCAGACCAGATTGAATTCGACGTAACGACCGCGGCGATAGGCCTGGAAGTCGCGTTCGCGCTCGCCGTAGGGCATGTCGCGGCGCCTGGCCAGCACCGGCAGGTAGGCTTTCGTGAAGGCGTCACCGACGGATTGGGTCAGGCTGAAACAGCGCTCGAAGCCGCCCTCGTTCAGGTCATCGTAGAAGACGCCGCCGACGCCGCGCGGCTCGTTGCGGTGCTTGAGGAAGAAATACTCGTCGCACCATTTCTTGTATTTCGGATAAACGTCTTCGCCGAACGGCGCGAGGGCAGCGCGACAGGTGCGGTGAAAATGCGCTACATCCTCGCGTTGACCGTAGTAGGGCGTCATGTCCATGCCACCGCCGAACCACCAGACGTCGTCTTCGCCTTCCTTGCTGGCGACGAAACAGCGCACGTTCATGTGTGCGGTCGGGCAGTACGGATTACGCGGATGCAGTACCAGTGAGACACCCATCGCCTCCCACGAACGGCCGGCCAGTTGCGGGCGCACGGCGGTGGCCGAGGCGGGCAGCGACTTGCCGGTGACGTGCGAGAAATTGACGCCGCCGCGCTCGAAGAAATCGCCTTCCTCGATCAGCCGCGAGATGCCGCCGCCGCCTTCCGGTCGCTGCCAGCTGTCGGTGCGGAACGGCTGGCCGTCGAAGGCATCCAGCTCGGCGACGATGCGGGATTGCAGNGCCGTGAACCAGGCTTTCAGTTGTTGTGTGTCCATATATTGTCTCCGGGTAAAAACGGGCGGCTGAAGCAGCCGCCCGAGATTCGTCGCTGTCGACTTGCGTTACCGGCTGATCGCGCGGTAGCCGATGTCCTTGCGGTACTGCATGCCGTCCCAGTCGATCTGGGTCAGCACTTCATAAGCGCGTTTCTGGGCCAGCTTGACGTTTTCACCCAGTGCGGTGACGCAAAGGACGCGGCCGCCGTTGGTGATCACCTGACCGTCCTGCTCGGCCGTGCCGGCGTGGAAGACATGAGCGTCCTCGCCAAAGCTGTTGCCCTTGGGCAAGCCGTTGATGACGTCACCCATCTTCGGCGTGTCGGGATAGTTGGCGGCGGCCAGTACGACGCCGAGCGCGACGCGGCGGTCCCATTCGGCCTCGACCTGATCCAGCGTGCCGTCAATGCCGTGCTCCAGCAGATCGACGAAATCGGACTTCAGGCGCATCAGGATCGGCTGCGTTTCCGGATCGCCCATGCGGCAGTTGAATTCCAGCGTCTTGACCGAGCCATCCTTGCTGATCATCAGGCCGGCGTAGAGGAAGCCGGTGAGCGGGATGCCGTCGGCGGCCATGCCCTTGACGGTCGGCAGGATGATTTCGCGCATCGCCTTGGCATGGACTTCCGGGGTGACGCACGGCGCCGGGGAGTAGGCGCCCATGCCGCCGGTGTTGGGCCCNTGGTCGCCGTCGAAAATGCGCTTGTGATCCTGGCTGGAGGCCAGCGCCAGCACGTTCTTGCCGTCGACCATGACGATGAAGCTGGCTTCCTCACCGTCGAGGAACTCCTCGATGACGACACGGGCGCCGGCGTCGCCGAGCTTGTTGCCGGAGAGCATGTCGTCGATGGCGGCGTGCGCTTCTTCAAGGCTCATGGCGACGACGACGCCCTTGCCGGCGGCCAGGCCATCGGCCTTGATGACGATGGGTGCGCCCTTCTCGTCGATGTAGGCATGTGCTGCGGTCGACTCGGAAAAAGTGGCAAATTCCGCTGTCGGGATGTTGTGGCGGGCCATGAAGCGCTTGGCGAAATCCTTNGAGGATTCGAGCTGCGCGGCTGCCTTGGTGGGGCCGAAAATCTTCAGGCCATTGGCGCGGAAGACGTCGACCACGCCGGCCGCCAGCGGCGCCTCGGGCCCNACCAGCGTCAGGTGGATGCCTTCGCGCGCAGCGAACAGGGCCAGCGCTGCCGGGTCGGTCAGGTTGACGTTCTGCAGGTACTTCTCNCGCGCTGTACCGGCGTTGCCCGGTGCGACATAGACCTGCTGCAGGCCGGGCGTCTGCGCCAGCTTCCAGGCCATGGCATGCTCGCGGCCGCCGGAACCGATTACCAGTAGTTTCATGGCTGTTCCCTCTATTGGTTATCTGCACCACTGCTTTTCGCAGGGGATGCCGTCATTATTGCCGTCCATTTTAGTGCCGGGGCAGTTTTGTAAAACCAGGTTGCCTCTGTGCAGGATGTCATTTGAGAACAGTAAATTCTGCCATCGCAACGATAACTACTGCTAGCACTTGGAGCATTCGTTCCTAGATTAGACTGCTGGGACAAGTTCGGGGCGAATGTCGGTAAAGACCTTGTTTAGACTGAGGTGCTGCTTTTGTGAGGTGTGCTGCGTAGGCTGACTATTAAATGGAGTATTTCGCCAGTCCTGCAACTGGCCACCAAAAGCAGCCAGGCAAGTGCGGCGAAGATCCCGATAAAGATCAGCCGCTTCATTTACCTAGTGACGGAAATGGCGTGCACCCGTGAAGACCATCGCGATGCCGTGTTCGTCGGCCGCGGCGATGACCTCTTCGTCGCGCATCGAGCCGCCCGGCTGGATGACGGCGGTGGCACCGGCTTCGGCGAGCACGTCGAGGCCGTCGCGGAACGGGAAGAAGGCGTCCGACGCGACGACCGAGCCCTTGAGCGACAGGCCGGCATTGGTCGCCTTGATGCTGGCGATCTTGGTCGAGTCGACACGGCTCATCTGGCCGGCGCCGACACCCAGGGTCATGCCGCCGCCGCAGAAGACGATGGCGTTGGACTTGACGAACTTGGCGACGCGCTCGGCAAACAGCAGGTCTTCGATCTGCTGGGCGGTCGGTTGCACCTTGGTGACGACCTTCAGACCGGAGGCCTGGGCGGTGAAGTCGTCTGCGGTCTGCACCAGCAGGCCGCCGCCGACACGCTTCAGTTCCAGCTTGTTCAGATCCTTGCCGAGCGGAACGACCAGCACGCGCAGGTTGGTCTTGGAGGCCAGCGCGGCCTTGGCTTCGGCGGTGAAGGACGGGGCGATCAGCACTTCGACGAAGTGCTTGCGGGCGTTCATGGCTTGNACCACGTCGATGCCGACTTCGCCGTTGAAGGCGATGATGCCGCCGAAAGCGGAGNNGGAGTCGGTCTTGAAGGCCTTTTCGTAAGCGCCGAGCAGGGTGCCGTCGATGGCCACGCCGCAGGGGTTGGCGTGCTTGATGATGACGCAGGCCGGGGCGTCGAAAGCCTTGACGCATTCCCAGGCGGCGTCGGAGTCGGCGATGTTGTTGTAGGACAGTTCCTTGCCCTGCAACTGGGTGTAAGCGGCGATGCTGCCTGCCAGCGGNGTGGTGTCGCGGTAGAAGGCGGCTTGCTGGTGGGAGTTTTCGCCGTAGCGCAGGATTTCGGTGCGATCAAACGCCAGTTGCAGCTTGGCCGGGAAGATTGAGGGCACGGGGGCGGCTTCAGCCGGCTTNGCTTCAGCACCGTCGTCGAGGCCGGTCAGCCAGTTGGCGATCATGCTGTCGTAACGGGCGGTGTGCGTGAAGGCCTTCTTGGCCAGGTTGAAGCGGGTAGCCAGTTGCAGCGCGCCACCGTTAGCCTTCATTTCGGCGAGCAGCGGGGCGTAGTCTTCCGGATCGGTCACGATGGCGACGCCGTTGTAGTTCTTGGCCGAGGAACGGACCATGGCCGGGCCGCCGATGTCGATGTTCTCGATGGCGTCTTCCAGCGTCACGCCNGGCTTGGCGATGGTGGCGGCGAAGGGNTAGAGGTTCACGCAGACCAGGTCGATGGTCGGGATGCCGTGTTCAGCGATGGTCGCCAGATGTTCCGGCAGGTCGCGACGGGCAAGGATGCCGCCGTGCACCTTCGGGTGAAGGGTCTTGACGCGGCCGTCGAGCATTTCCGGGAAGCCGGTGTAATCGCCGATTTCGGTGACGTTCAGGCCGGCATCGCGCAGCATCTTGGCGGTGCCGCCGGTGGACAGGAGCTTGACGCCCTGGGCGGCGATNCCNTGGGCGAATTCGAGAACACCCGTCTTGTCGGAGACGGAAATCAGGGCTTGCTTGATGGTCATGGCGATTTACAGAAGTGAATGTTCGGTGAGTTTCTTGCGCAGCGTGTTGCGGTTGATGCCCAGCATCTCCGCCGCCAGCGTCTGATTGGCGCCCGCCTTGGCGAGCACGACTTGCAGCATCGGTTTTTCGATACTTTTCAGAACCATGTCATAGATGGCGCAGGGTTTTCGCCGTCGAGGTCACGGAAATATTGCTCCAGCGAATCCGTGACGCATTTCCCCAAATCGTGTTGGCTCATGCTGCCAACGCCTCCTCTTTGTCGNNATAGTCGTTTTCTTCCGCGAGGCGGAAGAANAAGTCGTTCACTGCCTGCATCTGTTGGTCGATGCTGGGCAGGACGTTCATTTCCTTGCGGAAGGCCGCCGACCCGACCAGCCCCTTGGTGTACCAGGAGATGTGCTTGCGGGCGACCTTGAACCCCGTTTCCGGGCCGTAGAAAGCGTAGAGATCCTGGAGGTGTTCCAGCAGGATGCTGTGAATTTCCCGAACCTCAGCCGGCGGCAGATGCTCGCCGGTCTTCAGGTAATGCTCGATCTCGCGGAACAGCCAGGGGCGACCCTGGGCGGCGCGGCCGATCATGATGCCGTCGGCGCCGGTCACGTCGAGCACGTGCTTGGCCTTNTCCGGCGTCGTGATGTCGCCGTTGGCGATGACCGGGATGCGGATCAGTGTCTTGACCAGGGCGATGGTGTCGTACTCCGCCTCGCCGGTGTATTGCTGGCAACGGGTGCGGCCGTGGATGGCGACGGCCCGCACNGCGTTTTCGGCGATGCGCGCGATGGTCGGCGCATTCTTGTTGGCGATGTTCCAGCCGGTGCGGAATTTCAGCGTGACCGGGGTATCCGGGACGGCGCCGACGACGGCGTCGAGAATCTGGCCGACCAGCTTTTCGTCCTGCATCAGGGCCGAGCCGGCCATCACGTTGCAGACCTTCTTGGCCGGGCAACCCATGTTGATGTCGATGATCTGGGCGCCGTTATCGACGTTGTGTTTGGCCGCTTCGGCCATCATTTTCGGATCGGCACCGGCGATCTGTACCGAGATCGGCGCGACTTCGCCTTCATGATTGGCGCGGCGCAGCGTCTTGGCACTGCCGTAGAGCAGCGAATTNGAGGTGACCATTTCGGACACGGCCAGGCCAGCGCCCATNTTNTTGCACAACTGGCGGAAAGGACGGTCCGTGACGCCGGCCATCGGGGCGACGAACAGGTTGTTGCGGAGCTGGAAACCGGCGAATTGCATGGGCGACGAGGGGGCGCAAAAGCGGCGATGGGCAGATCAGGGAAGGCGCGCATTCTACCCGAGTCGGCGCCTAAAAATAGTCAAATCGTTAAAGCGAGTGAAAGCAGAATGGCGAACAGCAACTGCAATCCGGCACTGGCTGCGAGGATGCCGTTGAAGGCGGCGCCGGGCGCTTCGCGGCAAAAGCGGCGAATCAGCTCGAGGGCCAAAGGGAGCGCCAGCAACGGCAGTCCGGCCCGCCAGCCAAGACTGGCGAGCAGCGGCAACAAAGGNAATGGTGCCAGCATCTGCGCCGTGTACAGGCGGCGCATGGCCGGGCGGCCGAGGCGAACGGCCAATGTGTTNCTGCCGCTTTTCGCGTCGCCGTCAAGGTCGCGGTAGTTGTTGACGGTAATCACAGCGGCGGCGTGGATGCCGACCAGCGTACCGGCGATCAGGGCCATCGGCGTCAGCGTCAGCGTTTGCAGGTAATAACTTCCGCCGACGGCGACCAGGCCGAAGAACAGGAAGACGAAGACTTCGCCGAGCGGCCCGTAGGCGATCGGTTTCGGCCCGCCGGTGTAAGCCCAGCCGGCAGCCAGCGAGGCCAGGCCGATGGCGACGATGGGCCAGCCGCCGTGCCGGACGAGATAGATGCCGCACAGGAAGGCCAGCGCGAAGCTGAGCCAGGCGCCGGTTTTGACCATGCCCGGGGTCAGCCAGCCTTCGGCGGTGGCGCGCTTGGGACCGAGGCGGCCTGGGGTGTCGGTGCCGCGCTGGAAGTCGCCGACATCGTTGAACAGATTGGTGCCGATCTGGATGAAGGCAGCGCCGAGTGCGGCGGCAAGTAGCGGCAGCCAGAGCACGGCATGCGCGTCATGCCAGGCGACGGCGGTCCCGACCAGCACCGGCGACAGCGATACGGACAGCGTCTTCGGGCGGCAGGCGAGGAACCAGGCAGTGGTTTTGTTCATCGGGGCGGACGATGGGCGAGTGACGCGACTTTAACCGGGCGCCGCGCATTCGCCCTTGGCGCAGATCAAGGCCAGGCGCGGGCGCCCCAGATCATGCGTTTGGCGACGAAGTGGCGGGCCGGCGGGCAGAGATCGAGCGCGAGCAGGCCGAGGCCGCGCGCCAGTTTGAGCGGGCCGAAATCGTTGGAGAAGGTGCGGACGATCCGGTCGGTGAAAAACGCGCTGCCACGGCGGTCGAGACGGCGGCTGGCGGCGTAGCTTTCGAGGCTGCCGCGGTCGACGCCGTTTTGAGCACTATTTCGGCCAGTTGCCAGGCGTCGCGGATGCCGAGGTTGAAAGCCTGGCCGGAGACCGGGTGCAAGGTCTGGGCGGTGTTGCCGATCCAGACTTCATTGCCCTTGACCAGCGTGTCGCGCAGGCGCAGGGCGAGCGGAAGCGGCTGCGCTTGCCGGGGTTGGAGAAGGTCATGCGGGTGCCGAACTGTTGTTGCAGGGCGGCGATGAAGGCGGTGTCGTCCATCGCCATCACGGCGTCGGCCTTGGCTGGTGGCAGGTGAAGACGATGGAATACTCATTGCCGAGCGGCAGCAGTGCGAGCGGGCCGTCGGGCGTGAAGCGCTCCCAGGCGCGGTTTTGGGGCCGCTCGGCGTGACCCATCCCGGCCTCCCCTGAGGGGGAGGTGGGGTGACTTCGCAGATCACGGCATGCTGGTCGTAATCGCTGACCGAGACCGCCGGGTCGTCGCCGGGGTGCCTTCGGCGTGGACGAGCAGTTGGGTCTGGAGGGTGCGTGTTGGCCGGCGTGGCGCAGCGTTACCGTGACATGTCGTCGCCAGGGGCGATGTCGATGATTTCGGCCTCCGCCAGCACGGCGTCGGCAGCCAGATTGGCGGCCAGCGCATCGGCCAGATCGCGGTAGCGGACGACGTAGCCGAGGGCGGCAGGTCGTAGTCGGCGCGGTCGATCAGCGTGCGGCCGAAGCCGTCCTTTGGGAGACATGAATGGTTTCGATGGGCGTTGCGGCGCGCGCCGGCCAGCTGTTGATTTGCTCAAGCAACTGGCGGGCACCGTGCGACAGGGCGAGGGCGCGCGGGTCGCTTGTTGTGCCTGTTGCGGACGACGGTCCAAAAGCAGCGATTTCCGGCCACCGGCGGCAAGCGCCAGATGTAGCGTCATGCCGACGGGGCCGGCGCCGACGATCAGCAGGTCGACGTTTTCGACGGCAGAATCAGTCACGGCGCATGACCTCCTCGATTTCGGCGATGGTCTTCGGCGCCGTGGTGTAGATGTCGCAACCCGCTTCGGTAACGCGCACATCGTCCTCGATGCGGATGCCGATGCCGGCGAGTGCCGGCGGAATGTCGTCGGCCGGGCGGATGTAGAGGCCGGGTTCGACCGTCAGTGTCATGCCGGGAACCAGCTTGGTCCATTCGTCGCCGACCTTGTACTCGCCGGCATCGTGCACGTCGAGACCGAGCCAGTGGCCAGTGCGGTGCATGTAGAAGCGCTTGTAGTCGCCTTTGTCGATCAGGTTGTCGAGGTCGCCCTCGAGCAGCTTGAGATCGATCAGGCCCTGCGTGAGTACGCGCACGGCGGCGTCGTGGGCTTCCATGAAGTGGCGGCCGGGCGCGGTGGCGGCAAAGGCGGCGTCCTGCGCGGCGAGGACGATTTCANNGACGTCCTTCTGCGCGGCGTTGAAGCGACCATTGACCGGGAAGGTGCGGGTGATGTCGGCGGCGTAGCCNTCGACTTCGCAGCCGGCGTCGATCAGCACCAAGGTGTGGTCGTTGAGAATCTTGTCGTTCGATACGTAATGCAGCACGCAGGCGTTGGCGCCGGCGACGATGGGGGTGTAGGCGTGGGCGTCGGCGCCGCGCTTGCGGAATTCGTAGCTGAGCTCGGCTTCGAGCTCGTATTCCGCCATGCCGGGNCGGCAGGCGCGCATGGCGCGGGCATGGCCGGCACTGGCGATGTCGGCCGAGCGTTGCTGGATGGCGGCTTCGGCGGCGTCCTTGACCAGTCGCATGCGGTCGAGTTCGAAGCGCAGATCGTGGATGGCGCGCGGCGCCCGTTTGCCGGCGCGGGTCTGGGCGCGCACTTCGTTCAACGCCTTGGCGATGCGCGCATCCCATTCGGCGTCGTGACCGATGGCGTGCCACAGCGTGTCGCGGTCGACCAGGAGTTCCGGCAGTTTTNNGTCGAGTTGCTCGATGGGGTAGGCGGCGTCGAAGCCGAAGGCGGTTTTCGCGGCCTTGGGTCCGTAGCGGTAACCGTCCCAGATTTCGCGTTCTTCGTGTTTCTCGCGGCAGAAGAGGATGGACTTGGGCCGTTTGCCGCCGACCAGCACGACCATCGCTTCCGGTTCCGGGAAGCCGGTCAGGTACCAGAAGTAGCTGTCGAAACGGTAGAGGTGGTGCGCGTCGCGATTGCGGATGACTTCTGGCGCGGTGGGCACGATGGCGATGCCGTCGCCGATGGTTTTCAGCAGTCGCTTGCGGCGGGCGAGAAAGTGGGCGTGGGTCATGCGTTTTTCAGTTCCTGATCCCGAAGTTCAAGGTCCAACTCCGCAAGGCGCTGCGGTGTTCCTACATCGACCCAGCGGCCGGTGAAGCGTTCCCGGTCAAGGTGCCGGCAGCGATGGCGGCGTCGAGCAGGGGCGCAGTTTCATCACCGTACCGGGTTGGACGCTGGCGAAGAAGGCGGGCGAAAACACGCCGATGCCAGCGTAGGTGAGCGTTTGCTCACCGTTGGCGACGACGACGCGATCGCCATCCAGGCTGAAGTCGCCACCGGCGTGGTGGGCGGGGTTGTCCACCATCATCAGATGGGCTGTTGCGGTCGACCCCAAAAAATGGCCGAAATCCATATCGCAATAGACGTCGCCATTGACCACCAGAAAGGGCTGGTCGCCGAGCAGTGGCAGGGCGTTGGCGATGCCGCCGCGGTTTCCAGCGCCCCGGCGGTTCCGGCGAATAGCGTATGTGCAGACCCCAGCGCGCGCCATCGCCCAGCGCTTGCTCGATTTGAGAACCGAGGTGGGCATGGTTGATGACGACTTCGCGAAATCCCGCCGCCGCCAGCCGTTCCAGATGCCAGACGATGAGCGGCTTGCCGCCGGCCACCAGCAGCGGCTTGGGCGTATGGTCGGTCAGCGGCCGCATGCGTTCGCCGCGACCGGCGGCGAGGATGAAGGCTTTCATGATGCGTTCAACGCCGGTAGCCGATCTGTTCGGTGTTGCCTTCCAGTTTGTCGAGCAGGTTGAGCAGCGGCTTGAGCTGGACGTAGCGGGCGGCGGTCTTGCGTGCGTAGTTCATGAAGCGCGGCAGGTCTTCGACGTATTTGTCCTTGCCGTCGCGGTATTTCAGGCGGCAGAAGATGCCGAGCACCTTGAGATGGCGTTGCAGCCCCATCAGTTCGTACTCGCGCCAGAAGGCGCCGAAATCCTCGCGCACCGGCAGGCTGGCGNNGCGCGCCTTTTCCCAGTAGCGGACGACCCAGTCGATTTCCTGGTCTTCTTCCCAGGAAATGAAGGCGTCGCGGAACAGCGAGACGACGTCGTAGGCGATCGGCCCGATCACGGCGTCCTGGAAGTCGATGATGCCCGGCGTCAGGCGCTCGGCGCTTTCGACCACCATCAGGTTGCGCGGCATGAAGTCGCGGTGCACGAAGACNCTGGGCTGGGCCAGTGCGCTGTTGATCAGGAACTTGAAGCTGCGGTCGAGCATGGCCTTCTCGCCGTCGCTCAATTGGACGCCAAGGTGGCGGCCGACGAACCATTCCGGGAAGAGGTCGAGTTCGCGGCGCAGCAGTGTCGCGTCGTAGGGCGGCAGTGTGGCGGCGGTAGTCGATAGCTGCCATTTGACCAGCACGTCGAGTACCGGGCGGATCAGCAGATCGGCCAGCGACAGGTCGGCGTTCAGCGCATCGAGATAGCCGATGCGGCCAAGGTCGGTGAGCACCAGAAAGCCGTTGTCGAGATCCTTGTCGAGGATGCGCGGCGCCGCGAGGTCGGCCTTGGCGAGCAGGCCGGCGACGTGGATGAAAGGTTGGCAGTCCTCTTTNTCCGGCGGTGCGTCCATCAGGATGCGTGTCTGGCCGTCCGGCCAGGTCAGGCGGAAATAGCGGCGGAAACTGGCATCGGCCGATGCCGGGGTGATCTGGACGTTCTGGTTCGGGAAGCGCTGGGCGACCCAGTCTGTAACAAGTTGATCGCGCGTCATCGGCGGTGGGTGTCTTCGTTGTAAAATGTTGCGATTTTAACACTCGGGTTTCGACCGTTCCGGTTCGGCCCTTTGCTGATTGCCTCGATGCCCGGTTTTGCCCGCCGTCCCCTCGCTGTTTTTGTCTGTTGCATGTTCGTTGGCCTGCCGCCGCTGCATGCCATGGCGGACGACGGCATGCAGCTCGTCACCTCCGACCTGCCCCGAAAACCCGGTGCGGTGCCTGCGGCGGTGCCGGTTGGCGCGATCGACGACGACCTGCCCTTGCGTTTGCGCACCGAGCGCCGATTCAACACCATGGGGCGCAAGACGCCGTCGCTGTTGTCGGGCGTCGGCGTTCCCTATCCGGTCGAGCTTCAGAAGGACAGCGTCTATCCCCTGTTCATCGTGTCCGATCGTCTGGAAGGGCGTACCGAAGTGATCGCCGAAGCGACCGGCAAAGTCGAAATGCGCCGGGCCGGTTCGTTGTTCTATGGCGACAAGATGACCTATTGGCCGCTTGACGACGAGNTCGACGCGATCGGANATGTCCGCATGTTGCAGGAAGGCCAGGAGATCAACGCCCCGCATCTCCGGATGCAGATTTCGNAGCAAGTCGGGTTTGCGGAAAAGCCGGACTTTTACATCGTCAAGGAAGTGATGAGCAAGTTCTATCGGCCGCAGGTGATCCAGGCCGTGTCCTCTGCGTCGAATGCCACGACTTCCGGCGCGCCGATGATGCAGAACATCCCCAGCAGCTATGGCCTGCCGACAGTGGCGCCGACGCGCCGGGCGTCGACGGCAAGCGGATCGGCCGAGCGCGCCGAATTCGAGGGCGAAAATCAGATCAGTCTTTCGNATACGACGTATTCGACTNGCAAACCCGGCGAGACCGATTGGTACATGCGGTCGGCTGAAGTTCATCTCGACTACGATCGTGAAGTCGGCGACGCGCGGAATTCGGTGTTGTATTTCAAGGACGTTCCGTTCTTCTATATGCCGGTCAATTCGTTTCCGTTGAATCAACGGCCGAAGTCGGGAATTCTGCATCCTTTCTATTCCATGTCGTCGCGCGACGGCCTGGATCTGACCGTTCCGTATTACTGGAATATCGCCNCCAACTACGATGCGACCTTCTATCCGCGGGTCATGAGCAAGCGCGGCTTCCAGCTGGGGGTCGAGGCACAGTATCGCGATTTCAATTACAACGGCTTTTCGCGTTTCGAGTACATGCCGTACGACCGGCTGGAGGGCAGCGAGCGCTGGGCATACAAGGTTGTGCACAATCAGAATCTGGGTCAGNGATTTTCTGCGGCCGTCAATTACAACCGTGTTTCGGACAACTTCTATTTCCAGGATTTGTCCTCGCGCCTGATACAGACCACACAGGTGCAATTGCCGCAGCAATTCACGCTCGGCTATACGCCGGTTCCCTGGTTGCAGACGAATCTGCAGGTGCTCGAATACCAGACCCTGCAGACCGATCCCACGAACCCGGTGGTGAAGCCTTACTTTCTCGAGCCGCAGTTCAATCTGATCGGTTTCAAGCCCGACGTGCTGGGGACCGACTTTACCCTGCAGGGCCAGTACACGCGATTCATCAATCCTGCCCGGGTTCAGGGTGACCGCCTGGTGCTCTACCCGCAATTCGCGATGCCGTTCGTGCACNCCGCTTTCAATATCACGCCGAAGGTCGGGCTCAGTGCCACGCAGTATCAATTGAACAATCAACCGTTTGCCAGCGATCCGACCAATATCAGCCGGGTGCTGCCGACCTTCACACTGGACTCCACCGTAATCTTCGAACGCGAAACGAGCCTGCTCGACAAGGCCTTCATCCAGACGCTGGAGCCGCGACTCTATTACGTCAATATTCCGTATACGAATCAGAGCAACATCCCGATCTTCGACAGCTATCAGACGGACTTCAACTTCGCGCAGATCTTTTCCGAAAATCGCTATTCGGGTTATGACCGCATCAACGATGCCAACCAGCTGACCGCGGCCCTGACGACGCGCATGCTCGACGGTGCTTCGNGGGTCGAGCGCTTCAAGGCGATGATCGGTCAGGTCTATTACTTCAGCCCAGGCAAAGTCACCTTGCCCGGCCAGGCGATTCAGCCGGCCGGCGCCTCCAGCGTGATCACGGCCTTCAGCGGCCTGGTGCTGCCGAAAACCTATACCGATGTCGCCTGGCAATACAACATTGCCGAGCGGCTGGATCAGCGCTTTTCCGCTGGCATGCGCTATCAGCCCGAACTGGGCAAGGTGATCAGTGCCGGCTACCGCTACAACCGCAATTCGGTGNAAACGCCTACCGTCGACCAGATCGACATATCCGGCCAATGGCCGCTGAGTTCGCGCTGGAACGCCGTCGGTCGTTTCAACTACTCCTTCCTCGGTGGCGACCAGCTGCTCGAAGCGATCGGCGGANTCGAATACACCGCCGGTTGCTGGGCATTCCGGGCGGTTGCCCAACGTCTGNAAGCCATTGCCGGTTCGCCCAACACCACCGTGTTCCTGCAACTCGAGCTCACCGATTTCGGCAGCGTCGGCTCCAACCCGATCAACCTGCTGCGGCGCTCCATCCCCGGCTACGGTAAAACCAACGAGCTGGCCACCTCCAGCAGTCTGCTTACGACACAATGACCGCCATGCACTCATTTCTTCGCCTCCTCGTCACCCTCGTCATTTCGCTGATCGGCATCGGCGCGCAGCCGGTGGGCGCGGCGCCCGCCGAACCGGTCGAGGCCGACCGCATCGTCGCCGTCGTCGGCGATGAAGTCATCACCTATTACGACCTGCGCGTACGCCTCGATTCCGCGCTCAAACAGCTGCAGAAGCAGGGTACGAACCTGCCGCCGGAGGATGTCCTGCAGCGGCAGATGCTTGAACGGGTGATCATGGATCGTATTCAGTTGCAGGTTGCGCGCGAAAGCGGGCTGCGTATCGACGACAACCAGCTTGACCAGGCCATTGGCCGCATTGCCACCAGCAACAAGATGACGCAGCAGCAGTTCCGGCTGGCGCTGGAAAAGGACGGCATCAACTACGCGCGCTTTCGCGAGGAAATTCGCGCTGAAATGACCATGGCGCGCCTGCGCGAACGCGAGGTCGACAGCAAGCTGGTCATATCCGACGGTGAAATCGACCTCTACCTGGCCAACCAGGTGGCGAC
The DNA here is from genome assembly GCA_013363835.1 of Dechloromonas sp. Taxonomy (GTDB): domain Bacteria; phylum Pseudomonadota; class Gammaproteobacteria; order Burkholderiales; family Rhodocyclaceae; genus Azonexus. The sequence continues at coordinate 2,451,210 of CP054864.1, read as the reverse complement.
CGGTGGCGGCGAGGAATTCCAGCTGGCGCACATCCTGTTGCGGGCGCCCGAGTCGGCCAGTCCCGAAGCATTGCAGAAGCTGCGCCTGCGCGGCGAACAGGCGCTCAAGCGCGCCAGGGCCGGTGAAAATTTCGCCGAACTGACGGCCACCTACNCCGACGCGCCGGATGCCCTGCAGGGCGGGGCGCTCGGCTGGCGCCAACTCGACCGCCTGCCGACGCTCTATGCCGAAACCGCGGTGCGCCTGCAACCGGGCGAGGTCAGCGACCTGCTGCGCTCGTCGGCCGGTTTCCATATCGTCAAGCTGCTCGGCAAGCGCGGGNGTAGCGGGCCGGCCTCGATCCAGCAGACCCATGCGCGGCATATCCTGATCCGAGTGAACGAAGTCGTGTCCGAAACCGAGGCGCGGCACAAGATGGAAGCCGTGCGTGAGCGCCTGGTCAACGGCGGTGATTTTGCCGAACTGGCGCGTCTCTATTCGCAGGACGGCTCGGCGGCCAAGGGTGGCGATCTCGGTTGGATCAGCCCGGGCGACACGGTGCCGGATTTCGAGCGGGCGATGGATGCGCTCAAGGACAACCAGATCAGCCCGGTCGTGCAAAGCCCGTTCGGCATGCACCTGATCCAGGTGCTCGAACGTCGCCAGCGCGACGTTTCCGAAGACCGCAAGCGGNCCGCCGCCCGCCAGGCCATTCGCGAGCGCCGGCTGGACGAAGCCTATCAGGACTGGTTGCGCCAGCTGCGCGACCGCGCCTACGTCGAAAACCGACTCGACGAAAAATGACCCTGCCACGCGTCGCCGTCACCAGCGGCGAGCCGGCCGGTATCGGGCCGGAACTCTGCTTGCGGCTGGCCGGCTACGACGGGCCGGGGCATCCGGTCATCCTCGCCGATCGCGACCTGCTCGTCGCCAGGGCGGAAGCCATTGGCCTGGACGTCGCTTTCCGTGATTTTTGCCCCCAAAACCCAGTCGACCGCAACCGGCTCGACGTATTGCACGTGCCTCTGGCAGCCCCCGCGATTCCCGGCGAACTGAACCCGGCCAACGGTGCCTACGTGCTGGCCCTGCTCGACCGCGCACTGGCCGGCTGCCGCAGCGGCGAATTCGCGGCGATGGCGACGGCGCCGGTGCACAAGGCTGTGATCAATGCGGCCGGCGTCCATTTCACCGGCCATACCGAATACCTGGCCGAAAAGACCGGTACCCCGCTCGTCGTCATGATGCTGGCTGGCGCGACCGAGCGCGGCCTGCTGCGCGTCGCGCTGGTGACGACCCACCTGCCCCTGAAGGAGGTGCCGGCCGCCATCACGGCCGGCGTGCTGGAGCAGACCCTGCGTATCCTGCATGCCGATCTGCAGAAGAAATACGGGCTGGCAACACCGCGCATCCTGGTCGCCGGGCTCAACCCGCATGCCGGTGAAGGCGGTTATCTCGGCCGCGAGGAAATCGACGTCATCATTCCCGTGCTGGACAGGCTGCGCGACGAAGGCATGCGGCTGTCCGGCCCGCATCCCGCCGACACGATGTTTACCCCGCCGGTACTGGCGCAGGGCGATGCGGTGCTCGCCATGTATCACGACCAGNGCCTGACCGCGCTCAAGTACGCCACCTTCGGCCACGGCATCAACGTCACGCTCGGCCTGCCAATCATCCGCACCTCGGTCGACCACGGCACCGCGCTGGCCATGGCCGGCAGCGGCCTTGCCGACCCGGGTAGTCTGNTTTGAGGCGGTGGCCGAGGCCACGCGCATGGCGGTGCGCCAATGAAAGGCCACGTCGCCCGCAAACGCTTTGGGCAGAACTTCCTGGTCGACCAGGGCATCATCGGCGCCATCGTGTCGGCGATCGATCCGCAGCGCGGCGACACCGTCGTCGAAATCGGCCCCGGCCTGGGGGCGATCACTGAACCGTTACTGGCGCGACTCGACCATCTGCATGTCGTCGAAATCGACCGCGACCTGATCGCCCGCCTCAAGAAGCAGCACCCGCCAACCCGCATGACGATTCACGAAGGCGACGCGCTGGCCTTCGATTTCGCCAGCATCGGCAAAGACCTGCGGCTGGTCGGCAACCTGCCCTACAACATCTCGACGCCGCTCCTGTTCCACCTGGCGGCGTATGTCGGCATCGTCCGCGACATGCATTTCATGCTGCAAAAGGAAGTCGTCGAGCGCATGGTGGCGCTGCCCGGCGAGGGCGACTTCAGCCGCCTCTCGGTGATGCTGCAATATCGCTTCCACCTCGAATGGCTGATCGACGTGCCACCGGAAAGTTTCGACCCGCCGCCCAAGGTGCAGTCGGCGGTGGTGCGCCTGATCCCGAAAGAGGCCTCGGAACTGACCGCGAAAAGCCAGGAAAAGCTGTCGCAGGTCGTCCAGACCGCCTTTCGCNAGCGGCGCAAGATGCTGCGCAATACGCTGAAAGGCACCCTCAGCGACGCCGGATTCGCCGAACTCGGCATCGATCCGACCTGGCGTCCGGAAGACGTTTCGGTCGACGACTACGTCCGCATCGCCAATTACCTGACGTAAAAACCCGCCGCGGCGGGTTTGGCTATTCGGACAGCCCGCTTATTTCTTGCTCGAACAGGTGTTGATGCCGAGCAGGGGNTAGGCCGGGCACCAGCCGATCAGGCCGGTGGCGAGGGGAACGATACCGATGTAGCCCCAGACCGGCAGCAGGCCTGCCACGGTAGCGCCGATCAGGCCGGCGCCAGCCACGATACGTACGATTTTGTCGATACCGCCAACATTTGCAGCCATGGTGTTCTCCGTTGAGTAGTGGGTACGCCACCCACTTTATCGACGGGCAGCGCCTGCGTATGTAACCTTGGTCACACAGCCGCCAATTTTTGCAGACCGTTGCGGTCGACAATGGTCAGCTGCTCGCGCCCGAGGCTGACCAAGCCTTGCGCGGCGAAGCCCTTGAGCAGGCGGCTGACGATCTCGCGCACGCTGCCCAGTTCGTCCGCCAGTTGCTGGTGGGTTACGTTGAGCAGGGTTTCGTTGCGCGCCAGCAGCAGCTTCGCCAGGCGCTGGTCGAGACGGGCGAAGGCGACTTCCTCGACCAGTTGCATCAGTTCGCCGATGCGCTCGGCGAACAGATGAAAGACGAAGTCGCGAAACGGTGCGTGCTCCAGCATCAGCGCCGAGAAACTGGCGACCGGCAGCACCACCAGTGTCAGCGGCGTTTCGGCGATGCCGCGGGCGTTGTAATCGGTGTGGCCGAGCAGGCAACTGGAACTGATGATGCAGGAGCCGCCGGGNGCGACGCGGTAGAGCATCAGCTCACGGCCGCTGGCGGCCAGCTTGACGACCTTGATGCTGCCTTCCAGCAGCAGCGGGAAACCCTGGCAAGGCTGGTGTTCGGCGAAGACCTGCGTGCCCGCCGGCAGGTGCATGACTGCTTGCGGGGCGAACAGGGCGCGCATCCGCTCGCCGCTCAGTCCGCTCAGCGGCGGGTACAAATCGAGCACTTTTTCGGGTCGACCGCAACAGGCATGATGTCAGGCCAGTGTCGCCCACACCGGGGCGTGATCGGAGGGCCGCTCGCGCTTGCGCGGGGCGCGGTCGATGCCGGCAGCGGTGCAGCGGGCGGCGAGCGGCGCGGAGAGCAGGATGTGGTCGATGCGCAGGCCAAGGTTCTTCTGGAAGCCCAGCATGCGGTAATCCCACCACGAGAAGGTTTTCTCGGGCTGCTCGAATAGCCGGAAACTGTCGCTCAGGCCCAGCCCGAGCAGGCGCTGGAAGGCACTGCGTTCGGCGTCTGAACAGAGAATCTTGCCCGCCCAGGCCTTGGGGTCGTGCACGTCGCGGTCGTCGGGNGCGATGTTGTAGTCGCCGCACAGCGCCAGGTTCGGGTGGGCCGCCAGTTCTTCGCCCAGCCAACTTGCCAGCGCATCCAGCCAACGCAGCTTGTAGTCGTATTTGTCGCTGCCGACTTCCTGGCCGTTGGGCATGTAGGCGCAAACGATACGGGTGTCGCCGACGGTGCCGGCAATCAGGCGCCTCTGCTCGTCGGGAAATTGTGGGTTGCCGCAGACGACATCGCCAATCGGCTGGCGGGCCAGCAAGGCGACGCCGTTATAGGTCTTCTGGCCGGAAAACGCGACCTGGTAGCCGGCCGCCTCGATCTCGGCGCGCGGAAAGTTGTGGTCTTCCAGTTTCAGTTCCTGCAGGCAGACGACATCAGGCATGGCTTCGGCCAGCCAGTCGAGCAGGTGCGGCAGGCGGACCTTCAGCGAATTGACGTTCCAGGTGGCAATTTTCATCGAAATTGTAGCCAATTGATTAATAATTGTTTTTTCAACTTGTCTCCTTTGTATTCCTATCTGGCTACCCATCTAGCTACCCGTGTTCAGGGCAGTATGCCTCCTTGACTCGATGGTGATGGCAATAGTTTGCCCATATTGTCCCATCAGGTCTCATCGCTTGCTAGGTGTGGAGCCGTTTGCAGGCTGAATGAGCAGTTGGAATTGGTCCCTGCGTACCTTTCCGTAGAGCTTGCATCGATAAGATATCTTCGATCCTCCGCAACATCGATAGCGACCGAGGGGCAGGGTCGGTCCCTGATGGCGTGGGCGTAGTTTGGCACTGACTCTTAGGTCAGCACAGAGCACAACTTCACTGTGCAGTGAATATTGTCATTCTGCCGAATGTTCGCTAAAATGGCCATGTTCACTGTTCAGAAAACATGGGAATTCTGGCGATGCTAGATCCACAGTTGTCGGAACGCCAGTTGGTCGAGCGACTCCTGGAGACACTTCAGGCCTTGCCTGACGTGAGCGCTCGTCTGTCGGCACGGGAAACGGGCGAGCAAGACAGTGCTCGCCGACACGATGCCGAACTCAGCTTCGATGTCCTGGGTAGTTCAGTAACGATCCTCGTCGAAGTCAAGAAGTCGGCCTTCNCCCGCGACGTTCGTGAGTTTCTTTGGCAACTCAAGCAGTCAGGTGCCTACCGGGAACCGGTGGAACCTCAGCGGCGAGCGGTTCCTCTCCTTGCCGCTGAATCCATTTCCACGNGAGCGAAGCAGTTGCTCCGCGACGAGCGGGTGGGGTACTTCGATACGNGGGGCAGCTTGTTCCTGCCCNCCGCGGCCTACATCCTCATAGAAAAGCCGACACCCAAGACTTTGGCAAAGGCGGTTCGCTCGTTCTTCACGGGGCGACGTTCGCAAGTGCTGCATGCGATGCTGCACCGACCGCGCGAGTGGTTCGGGGTCAAGGAACTGGCCGAAGAAGCCATGGTGTCGCCCGCCACGGCGTCAGAGACGTTGAGTGCACTGGAGCGGTTCGACTGGGTGATCGCGCGCGGACAGGGGCCGGCCAAGGAACGCTGCTTGACTGAGCCGGGAGCCTTGCTGGACGCGTGGTCAAGGCAGACTGCTACCCAACGACAGCCCACAATGCGCCGCTATTTCGTGCCTGGTGTGAGCGCCGAGAAACTACTCGGTCGCGTCGCGCAAGCCTGTGGTGCACACGATGCGGAATATGCCGTCACCTACGAAGCCGCTGCGCAGTGCTACGCCCCGTTTCTTTCGAGCCTCTCCCAAGTGCGATGCCGGCTTCTGGGCAGCAGTGCGGCCGATGCGGCCATCGGCGATCTGGATGCTCGGGTCGTCAATGAGNGGGCCAACCTGGTGGTGATCGAGGCGAAGTCGCCCGGCGATTTCCTGTTCCGTGAGCGAGTCGGTAGCGCATGGCTTGCAAGCCCGGTTCAGGTTTATCTCGATCTGCTGCGCGGCGAAGGCCGCGCCAAGGAAATGGCTGAGCATCTGCGCAAAGAGAGGATCGGCTTCTAATGGCCAAACCTGCAACCCTTGATGGCTACAGCGACCAGTACACGCTCGACTGTGAGCGCGTACTGGTGACGCTGCTGCGTGGACTTGGTCCATGGAAAGACTCGGTGTATCTGGTCGGCGGCCTCACGCCGAGGTATCTCGTGCCCGCACGGCCGCCCGCCGTGCCAGCGCATGCGGGCACCATGGATGNNGACATCGTTATCGACCTCCAAATCCTGGCCGACACTGACGCGTACGCCACGCTTGAGGACAACCTCAAGAAGATGGGCTTCGAGCGTGCGGAGAACGAGAAGCAGCAGAAGNCCTCGTGGCGCTGGCAGACCCGCACCGAACACGGTGCGCTGATGGTGCTCGAGTTGCTCGCTGACGCGCGGGATATCGCCNACGGCAAGGTACAGCCCTTGCCGACAGAAGGCACGATCTCAGCGCTGAACATCCCGCACTCCTCTATCGTTTTCGATCTTCACCAGGTCACCGAAATCAAAGCCGAGCTGCTGGGGGACAACGGCATCGCGACCGAGAAGGTAAAGCATGCAAATCTAGTAAGTTTCACCTGCTTGAAAGCATTCGCGTTCGACCAGCGCTTCGAGCGCAAGGACGCACACGATCTGATTTATTGCATCGAGCACGCGCCAGATGGCCTTGATCCTGTCGCCGATGCATTTCGCAAGGAACGCGACGGCAAGCATGGTGCAGTGATCCAGGCATCACTGGAGATTCTGCGCACGCGCTTCGCACAGGATGATAAGACCGAGGGTTATCGCAAAGATGGCCCCGTGTCGGTGGCCAAGTTCGAACTGGGCGAGGGCGACGAACCCGATCAGCGAGAGGCGCGAGCCCTTCGCCAGCGCCAGGTAAGCGACCTGATCGACCGGCTTCTCGCGCTTATTGTGTAAGGAACTGGCAGGCATCGATGGGGAGGACAAAGACGTAATGCTGCTCAATCACCTGCCAATATCTTTGGCTCTGTTCGCGTTATGTGTTGATAAGCTGCCGCCCGAGGGCTGAGGCGATGAATTCGTTGGGCGTTACACCCTTCCTGAACCATTCAAGCAGTCGCTGCCAGGCCACGTAGTTCGGCAGGTATTTGGTAGCCACACCGCGGCAGCGACCATTGAACCATTCCTTCATCCGAGAGTGGTAGCTATTGACAGTCTGGACATGAAATGAAGGGTTAATCGGGCAACCATGCTTTGATGCGCTGAACATCTTCAGCGTCACGCCCAGTTCGCGCTGGAGNGAGTAGTAGGCTGAGTTTCCATCGGAGCACACTACGGTGTCGGGCCGGACAACGCTACGTAGCACCTCCACCAATTCCTTACCTTTCATTCCCGGCTCCATCACTCGGTCCGCTGTATAACCTTGGCCCCGCGCAATCGCGACAAGCACGGGAACTTGCTCCTTCGAAAGGCCGCGCTTCTTCGCCTTCCCGCCGCGGCTCCGCGCGGGTCTCGGCAGTCCTCTTTGGCCCTTCATTGAGAGAAGAAAGTAGGTTTCGTCAGCCTCAAGCAAACCTTCTACCGCTGTGGGCTGCTGCGCGACAATGGCCCTCAGGAAGCGATGGCGCCAACGGAATGCAGTTGAAACTGCTACGCCGCATTCGGCTGCTGTTTGCCGAACCGTCATGCGCTGCCCCATGCAGGCTGTATTGACCGANAGNCGCTGTTTCATTCGCAGTCCGGACAGTGGTGTGCCGGTAATTGCGCTTGAGGTGCGATGACAATCCTTACAGCGATACCGCTGAAGTCCGTGCGCTCGACCGTAACGAACGACTGCGAGGCTGCCGCAGTGCCGGCAGCACGCTTCGCCTCGGGCTGTATCAATTGCCTGGTACGAAGCGACCGATGCTCTGCGGTCATCTACGGCTTTTGCCAATTCATCAAGTTGCGCGGGACTCAGCGCATCGAGACGACTCATGATTCGGTTGAAGTGCTCTGTCCTCATCGCCAGACTCCTTGTCTGCATTGATTATGGACGAAATCAACACGCTACGCGAACAGAGCCATATCTTTCTCTCAGCCCAAGTTCTCGGGCTTCCGTCTCTCGTATCAGAGTAGCGAGCAGCTCAAGAGCCTGCGCAAGCGCCTCGCGAACACGCACTTTGTGATGCGCGTGGGAGACCACGTTGCCCTTTTCCCTATGGCACGAACGCAGACCGAAGGGGAGGCAATCACCTTCGATACGACGGACGATCACTCGGTCGCCAATGCACTGGCGCGACAAGCTCTGCTGCGCTCGTTTNTCAATCACAACCGCCGAATTTCAGGTGTACGCCCCGTCAAGATCGTAAGGGACGCGGCCAATTTGCTCAATGGAAAGGGTGCAGACACCTTCGCTGTCTTCCCTGAGTACGCATTCGACGTCCGACCCCTTGCTCCGCAGGAGGGTGGTTTCCTCAACGGCGTGTTGGTCAACTTCGGCGCTCGACTGCTCATCAAGCCGAATGTTGCCGAGCTTGTCGAGCGTGGCCTGAATCTCGAAGGCATGTACGTGGTTGCCGACAACGACGTCGATGATCCGTATATCCTACCCATGTTCAACCGCCGACTGGCGGGGCGTATTGATCGTATTGAAGGCAACTTCGCCGTGCTTGCCGATGCAAGACAGGAGCGTCTTGCACTTGATCAAGCACACGTCGAACCGAGCAGAGCCAACTTCGAGCGGGTTGGTCGTGCGATTCTTGGCGCCGGCTACGAGTCGTTCCAGCGACAGTTGATGCCGTGCTTGTACTCGGTGTCGGCGGCCGATAAGCAACTGGAGCGGTTGAGCCAGATGCTTGCTTCCTTCAAGGACTTGCAGNGGGATCTGCCGTGTTGCGCCGGCCTGACGGTGGCACTGGACGGGCATCTGACAGAGATCGCGATGGGTATCGGGGTCGGCCTGTCGCGAAGACTGGGTACTCCTCAATGTAGCCTCCGGCCTGGAGGCTCCATCACCGTCCCTTGGCCTGTCGACCCCAAGATCAATGCCAACGGGCCGTTCGATGCGGACGGGTTCGAACGTAAGCATCCGCGGATTGCCGTGATGTTCCCGGCCGAGCACAAGGGACATGNNGAGCGGTTTGCTGCGCAACTCCGCGATGGTGTGCCATCCAACGGTGGCAACACGCCACTTCAGCAAGGCATGGTTCGCAAGTATCGGCTCCAGGGCATGGACTTCGAGTTCGTTGGAGTTGATGTCCGCGGCGGCAAAGCCCAAGCGTATCGACAGGCCGGATTGGAAGCATCACAGCGCAAGGTCGACGCCGCTCTCCTGGTCATCACCGATGAAGACCGCCTCCTTGTGGGAGTGCACAGCCCCTACTACACGGCAAAGGCGGTTCTAATGTCCCAGGGTGTGCCAGTGCAGGCCGTTCGCTTGGCCACGATCCTTCAGAATAACGTGGGCTACAGCCTCAACAACCTCGCGCTGGCTCTTTACGCAAAGTTGGGCGGCATCCCGTGGACCTTGTCTGTGCAGCAACGGTTGGTTNCTGAAATCGTGGTCGGCATCGGCAGTGCGCGTATCGGATTCGATCGATTGTCGGATCGAGAGATTGAGGGAATCACGACAGTGTTCAGCGGCGACGGCAACTACCTCCTCGGCAACGCCACTGCTGAGGCGCCCTCGAACCAGTACCAGACCGCCCTGCTCGACTCCCTGCGAAGCACGCTTGCGGAATTGCAGCGGCGATTCGGTTGGCGCAAAGGGGATAAGCTGCGCATCATCTTTCACCAGTCGTTCAAGCGCTACAAGGAAACCGAGGCAGAGGCCGTAGCCCGTTTGGTCAAGGAACTGACCGACTTCGATGTCGAGTATGCCTTTGTCCAGGTCAGCGGCGACCACGACTGGAAACTCTTCGACAAGGCTGCGGAAGGCATTTCGTACCGCCAGTCGCGCAAGGGTGTTGCCGTGCCGGAGCGGGGGCAGATAGTGCCGCTGNGGCCCAGGGCGGCGTTGGTCACGCTCACGGGGCCACAGCAACTGAAGACGGACCTTCAGGGCTGCCCCAGCCCCATGCTCGTCAGCATCCATCCGAACTCTACGTTTAACAGCCTCGACTACATCGCAAAGCAAGTCTTCGACTTGACATTCATGTCGTGGCGCTCCTTCATGCCTTCGACGCAGCCCGTGTCGATCGCGTATCCGAACTTGGTGGTGGATTTACTGGGTAACCTGCGGCAGATACCAAACTTTAACCCGGACATCCTTATCACGAAGCTGCGCGAAAGCAGGTGGTTCCTTTGATGGAGGCATGGATCGCGGATGTGTTGGAGAGGCTGCGCTCCGATGTCGCCGCAGCAAACATCGGTGGCAACGTCGAAGGCTTGCTCGCACGGCATATCATCGGTGACGACTCACGCCTGCAGATCCGATGGGGTGTCGATTGCGATGAACTTTGGCTGCAGAGGAGCTACGATCCTTCGAGCCTTCCCAGCGTTGCTGCGCTCGGCTACACCTTGGCGCATCGCCCGGAGCCGCGATTCACATCGGCCATGGAGGAAGGCGTGCAGCGTGCCACAGCTCGCGACCCAAGCATGGCGGGCCGTGGCGCCGCGCTCCACGACCCAGCCGTGCTCATAGGCCTGGCGCTGGCGGCGCGCGAGCTGCACCCGACCAAACCCCAGTACCTTGCTTGGTGCGGCCAAGTGGTCAAAGGGCTGGGTCAGGAACCGCCGCACGCCTTGATCCTATGCTGGCGTATGCTGCGTGGGTCTGCGACACCGACATCGGCCAACCGTCGCTCGACGTCAATGCACCACTGAACTACTGCGCCGCGCTGGACTGGTGGCTGGACCAAGACCCGAACCGTGCGCATGCCAACCCCGAGCAACGGCGTGCCCTGCGCGCTTCCTTGGTCGAACGAGCACTGTCCGAGACGGTCGGCCGTCGGCCTGCCCACCAAGCTAGTCTGCTGTGGCGCTCGTTGCGTGCGGCGGTCAGCGAGGAGACCGCAACGATCTTGAGATCGCACTTGACGGTAGCGCATGCGCTGGAGCAGTTCGAGAGCTGCTTGCGCCGCTGGCGATGGGACGATTTAGCCCTAAGAAACCCAGTGCGCTGGCTCATCAGAAGCGAGCGGGAGGTTCAGGACATCCTTTGGGTGATCCTGCGCAGCCTGTACAAGGATCTGGAAGACGAGGATACCTTGCCGAAGTTTGGGCACTCCACGTATCGGGCGGACTTGGGAATCCCAGCCTAGGTCTTCTCATCGAGGTGAAGTTCGCGCGTTCAGCATCCGAGTTCAAGGCGATTGAGAAGCAGGTGCTCGAGGACATTATCCCGTACCTGCGATCTCCGGAACGATACCGGGAGGTGCTTGTGTTCATTTACGACGACTCGTGCAGTGTCCAGGAACACGCAACAACGAGGCAGGCATTGTGCTCGGTTACCGGCGTTGCGGATGTCCTGATCGTCAGCCGTCCATCGCATCTGCCTGCGTTTGCCGANNACGGCAGGACTGGGAACCGCACATGATGAACGATGGACGGAAGTAAATAGCTTTCGGGGCATGCCGTTGGAAGGTGTGAAAGACCGACGAGGAGTTGTGATGGTAGATTTCGCGAAACTAAGAACACAGAAGAAGAAGGCGACGCCCACCGGGCCGCTGGAGATCTTCCGGCGGCTGCCCAAGCCCNCGGGCATTAACGACCTCTACACCAGCCAGGCGGAGGTGCTCGAGACTTGGTACGAGCGGCGCAACCAGCGGGACGTCGTGCTTAAGCTGCACACGGGCGGCGGGAAGACGTTGGTCGGCCTCTTAATGGCGCAGTCGACGATCAATGAGATGAACGAGCCCGTGCTGTACCTGGCGCCCACGACGCAGCTCGTGAATCAAACGCTCGAAAAGGCCAAGGCCTTGGGCATTGCGGCGGTACCGTACCAANAAGGTGAGCCGTTGGATGACGCGTTCGTCAACGGCAAGGCCATCATGGTCGCCACTTACAAAGCTCTTNTCAACGGCAAGAGCAAGTTCGGAGTTCGTGGAAGCGCGGCGTCGCCGATCAAGGTAGCCGCCGTGATACTCGACGACGCGCATGTGGCGTTCTCTGTGGTCCGCGATACGTTTACGCTGGAGATCAAGACCGAGGACAACAAGGAGCGCTACCAAGCTCTGGCCGGTCTGTTTCGGCGAGCTTTTCGCGACATAGATCGCCTGGGTACGTTCGATGACACGCTTTCAGGGCTGAGCTATGGTGTGATCGAGGTGCCCTACTGGGCGTGGAATGAACAACTGGATGCCGTCCGTGAGCAGTTGCGCAGCGACGCGAAGAAGTATGGCCTCGTGTGGCCTCTGTTGCGGGACAACCTCCATCTCTGCCATGCTCTGATCAGCCGGGACACCTTCACCATCACGCCCGTGCTGCCGCTGGTGCACTCCTTCCCCACGTTTTCTGAAGCGCCCCGGCGGATCTACATGTCGGCCACGATCGCCGACGACAGCGAGATCGTGCGCACATTCGACGCCGATCCCAAGCTGGTCAATGACGCGTTGACCTCTCGATCCCTGGCCGGGGTGAGCGAGCGCTTGATCCTGATCCCGGATCTGATGCCGTTCCGGTTCAACGTTCGCGAAGCGATCGACAAGCTGTTGAGTNGGACAACGACGAAGAAGAACGTCGGCGCCGTGGTGCTGGTGCCGTCGAACAGCGCAGCAGAGAAGTGGGAAGGAACGGCGACCGTCGCGGAGGGCTCGACCGAAGTCCAGGATCAGGTCGATGCGCTGCAAGACGGGTCGACCAGAGGTCCCGTGGTGTTCGCGAGCCGCTACGACGGAATCGATCTTCCAGGAGATTCGTGCAGGCTTCTCGTCATGGAAGGCCTACCCGCGGGTACATCCGACTACGAGCTGCTTCGAGCCAGTGCGTTGTATGGAGGCGCGACGATATCGCGAATGCTGGCCCAGCGCATCGAACAAGGCGTCGGGCGTGGAGCGCGCGGCTCGGGCGACCACTGTGTCGTGTTGCTGATGGGGGCGGACCTGGCCGGCTGGATCGCCAAGGATGCGAATTTCCGCCTTCTGACGAGCGCGACGCGAGCGCAGCTGGACATGNGGTCGACCGTGAGCAAGGCGGTGAAGGATCTTAACCTCGCCACGACGGTCGGCAAGAGCTATGACCGCGATTCGGACTGGGTCGAGTACCACANNGAAACGCTCGCCGAGGAAGTCCAGCCCGAACCGGCAGATCCTAATCGGTTCGATCAGGCGGCCGACGAACGAAAGGCGTTCAATCTGTGGCACGACGGATACCACCAGAAGGCGATAGCCCGCATTGAGAAGCTGTTGGATGGTGCCACGGGACTTGACGTTCAGACACGCGGATGGCTACAGCAGTTTGCGGCTCGTGTTGCGAATCAGTGGGGTCAGATCGAACGGGCCGAGNACCTTCAGCGTGAGGCCTTCGGTAGCAATCGTAATCTGCTGCGTCCCAAGGTGGCGCCACCATATCGCGCTCTAGCGGTACCGGGTAAGCAAGCAAATGCGATCGCCGAGGCGCTTAGCACTTACCGTATGCGGCGGGGATTCCTGCAGCGCTTCGAGGAGGTTATTGCCAATCTGCATGCGGCGGCGTCGGCTAACCAGTTTGAGCAGGCGCTTACCGATCTCGGCACCATGATTGGTCTGACCGCCGAGAGGTATGACTCGCACGGTGTGGGGCCGGACGTCCTCTGGCTCCTCCCAAACTCCGTCGGCTGGATCATCGAAGCGAAGAGTCGGAAAAATGAGAAGAACGCCTTGACGAAGGAAGAGCACGGGCAGTTGCTCGTGGCGGAGGAATGGTTCGGCAATCACTATGACGGCGTCGAGTGCGTACGAGTGTCTGTTCACGCACAAAACAAGGCGACCAAAGCGGCCGCAGCGACCGGCTCGTATGCGCTGACTTATGAAAAACTGGCATCCCTGGTTTCTGACGCCAGAGCCTTCTTCACAAAGCTCTGCGAATCGCAACTGAAGGACAACGATCTGATCGCCGAATGCGCGCGCGAGTTGGCGAAGTCTCCACTGCAAGCCGACCGTCTGGCCAAGAGTTACCTTTGCAGGTTCGTCGACGAGTGAATTGCACGAGTCGCCTGCGCTTCCGATGCAAGGGCTTGCTCATGGATAACGTAGGCAAGAAAAGGCCACCAGTGGTGGCGTAAAGCGTACCAGACAGGGAGGGTGGAAACGGGTGCGCGCAGACTGATTCTAGTAGCGGGTGTCTTTCAGGCTGTGCGCTTGCCACCCAGGCGCCCAAAATCCATCCGAAAATAGTGCAGGCGGAATTGCAAATCGGATTTGCTCCGGTACTCTTGCGAGAAGGAGTGCGGCATGCGAAAACTCATTTTGATCGGATTCATTGTTTTGNGAGCATTGGCTGGCTTGTTGTCGGTCTCGAAAGAAGACTGGCCGACGCGAGTTGTCATGATGGCGGTCGGCGTGCTGTTTGCCTTGCCAATTGGGGTAGTTCTTGCGCGTATTGGCAAGAAGGAGGCCCGCCTCTCGACGNGGGACGAAGATCCCCTACCGGGTAATGGCACCTCCTCGAAGGATTTGGCGGCAAACTACTGGCGTGACGAGGGGCATCCACCGTTCGCGAAGCCTGGGGCGAGTGAAGACGAGATTCGCCGATGGGATCGGGGTATCTCCGGCTGACTACCTCTTCTTCAGTAGATCCTTCACCACATCCTTTGCATTGTCGAGTGTCGCTCCGGCGTCCTTACCGACCTGTTTGCCTGACTGCACCAGCAGCGATTTCTTCGATGCAAGTGTTCCGTCATCAGTCTTGATGATCTCTGTCCTGGCGTCGAAGCTGGCACGGCTCGACGCAGCATCTGAGCGTACTTGATTGCCATGGGTGCGAACCTCCTCTCGAATGGGCGATACGGTGGGGGCTGTTCGTTGCGTCGGCGCAGCGTTCCCAAACCGTGAGGTTTGTTCCCGGTTGGATTGGTGCAGGCCGTCGATATCGGGCGTCAGCGCGGCATCGCCTCGCTGTTGCGCATGCTGATCCCGGATGTCTCCAAAGGATGCAGGTAGCGCAGTTCCGTCGGAGAACACCCGGTTCGGGCGAAGTGACTGCCGCGCCAATTCCGATTCCATCATGGTGTGTGCCGCGGCGCTGTTGCCGCCGTATTGCTCGGCGTAGCGCGTAAACATGTCCAGGTTGTGTGGNTCCTGAGCGATGTCGATCGAAATGGTCTCGCCNCTCTCGTAGGCGGCGGATACGCGCTCAGCGAAACTGATACGTTCCGCGAGGCTTGCTTCAGCTCGCGCGGATCGCGCGGCTGTCGAGCCGAGCCGGGACGACATGTCCCGGGCTTCCCGNGAATCGCTCGAGACTGCATTCAAGAAACTGGTGTCACGGGATACTCTGTCGCCGAACTGCTTGAACTCCGCCAATTGCTCGCCGCTCATGCTGGCAAGTGCTTTNTGCTCTTGCGCTGACAGACTCGACAGATAGGTNTTCTCGGCACCAGCCTTCACCTGGCCTCCGGCGACACCGGCATTGACACCGAGATGTCCGGCAGCGCCGAAAGCAATGCTCGCCACTTGGGATTGGCTCAGCCCCGTATTTTCTGCAACGCTCTTGGTGATTTGATCCAACTTGTTCAACGTTTCGCCCATCTGCTCGAAACTGCTGGAGGTGGAGCCGCTGCTGCTGCGCGATGACCGCAGTTTGCTCAATCCCCGTGTGAATGCTTCGGAGAGGTTTGCCGAATGTTCGTTGCTGGCCGCAACGGCCTCGCTTCGCGCCGCATCAACCTGCCGACCGGCCTGAACTACATCCTGCTCGGACACCCGCATCGATACCACCCTCGACGCAAAC
This sequence comes from Dechloromonas sp., assembly GCA_013363835.1. Lineage (GTDB taxonomy): Bacteria > Pseudomonadota > Gammaproteobacteria > Burkholderiales > Rhodocyclaceae > Azonexus. Next base: position 2,435,619 of record CP054864.1, on the reverse strand, counting down.
CCCTGGTTGCGCAGCAGGCTGACGGCGGTTCGCCCGGTCAGCGCATTCGACGAGAACGTGTTCCCGCTCAGATCGTTTTGCCAACTGCCCATGAAAGCCGAGGTGCGGTTGGGTGCCAACTGCATCTGATCCATCCCCACGTTCCCCATGGAAACGTTGCCGACGCTGGATGCCGAGGTGCCACCCGAGATCATCGCCTGCAGGCCTGACAGGCCACCGACCAAGGCCGTCCCGAAATTCTCCATCCGCTTCAAAGCCGCCCACGCGATGAAGGGGATGCTGATGGCGAGGTAGCCGACGACGGCCTCGCCCGAAATCGCCCGTGAGTAGATCGTCGAGGCGGTCTGCAGGGCCAACGCCTTGGTGCCCGTGCCCAAGTCCGCCGCAGCCGCCAAGTCGTAGGCCGCGTAGATCGAGGCCATGTAGTTGAGGATGGCATAGAGGGGCGGCCAGAGCTGGATCCAGATAAGCACGGCGGCATAGCCCTTGAAGGCCAGCATCGTCTCCCGTCCGCTGGTGAGCAGGAGCAGCAGCACGAACAACGGGAACATCGCGTAGGTCACCGCCTCGACCACGTTGCGGAAAACCGGCAGAGCCTGCTCGGCCACCTTGCCGTAGTTGAGCCAGGTCGCGTTCTGCTGGGCCACTGCCTGGGCCCGACCGACGGCGAGCACCATGGCTGCCGGATCGTTGACCTTCTGGCCGACGATCTTGCTGGTGTCCTCGATCGCGTTGAGCACCGCGTTTTGCCGGATGAGGTCGGCAGCGGTGGCCGCGGCGGTGGCGATACTGTTCTTGAGATAGGCCTGCTGGACTTGCCCGGCGATGACGGCCGCGGCAGCGGCACTGGGCAGCGTCGGGTTGAGCTGGAAGGCGAGCCGCCCCTGGATGCGGGTGATCTGCGCCGGCAGTCGCCCATTGAGACTCTGATACACGTTCGGGCAGGTGTCGACGCCGACGCTGCCGCCCGCGGCGGTCAGCGTGCTGAAGCGTGCCGGATTGGGCGAGGCCATCAACGGCCAGACATCGTCGGACGCGGAAAACGTCGCCGGATCGAGGGTGCCGTCGATCAGGTCGTAGGTGGTGCAGTTGTGGATGAAGTTGATGAGGTCGGTGCGGAACGCCGGNTCCTGGAACACCACGTTGCCGGTTTCGCGAATCAGGCGGTTGCCGAACATCAGGCCGTTCTGCTGGTAGGAGAGCTCGGCCGGCAGGGCGCCGATGCCCGGAATGACCTGGAACGCCGTCTCGAAAAGACCCGTCAGCGTGTTGCCGATGGTGCTGGTGAGGCTACCCAGCACGGCCACCCCGAAGGGCACGTTGTCGACCACCTTCACCGCCGAGCCGCCCGTCTTGTCGACGATCCCCACGGTCACCTTGGGTACGATCAACACCGAAAANACCAGCACCACCGTGCCCAACCACTTCCAGCCCTGCAGTTTCTCGGGGGCGAAGGCGTAGGCGATGAGCGCCGCAACGAAGCCGCAGAAGGCGACAGCGGCGACTGCCGACAGGTAGTCCCCNGATGCATGGATTGCGGCGGCGGCGTTGAAGACACCGAACAGGCTGTCGGCATTCTGGTAGGCGTAGATTTCCCACATGGCGCTCCCTCTCCTCGCGCAATTCCGTCTGCGCTACTGCGACAGATAGGCGGCCTGTTGGCCGAGCATGTCCATCACGTGCTGCGGCATGCTGGAGCGCAGTTGGCGTTCGAGTTGTTCCAGGTGGCTAGCCACCGCCCGGAAGGAACCCACCTTCTGGTAGAGCAGGTTCTTCTCCTGCGAGAGTTGCAGGAGCATTGCCTGTGCGCGCTGGCGGATCTGGTTGGCCTGGTCACGTTGGGTCTGCTGCAGCGTGTAGTTCTTGTCCAGGGCGGCCATGCCCAGACGCAGGTTGCGTTCGAGGAAGACGTAGGCGTAGTCGGCGGCGATGACGTCGCGGTACTGGGCGATCAGGCTGTCGGAGAGGCCGGAGCCCGGGATGCTGGTGCCGATGGACAGCATCTTGTGAACCGGCTCGGTGGTCTGATTCACGAAGCCGACCTCGGTCGAGTTGTTGGGGATGGCGGTCCGCGAAGCGATCTTCTCGGCGATGGAACGCATCATGGCCTCGACCTTGGCGGTGAAGGGCGTGTGNGTGTACCCGGTGTTCAGCGTCACCACGTCGCAGTTGGTGTAGTCGTTGCACTTCAGCATATGCTGGATAACATCCGTGCCACCTGCCGCGCTCTGGCCGTACAGCATCTGGCTGATCGAAGTGAGGGTGGGCGCGATCGGCTCGGGGTCGCGGGCCGATTCCTCCGGGTAGTAGATGATGGTGCCGACCAGGCTCATGATCAGCTCGCGCTCTTGATCGTCGAGGTAGGAACCCGCGTACTGCAATGCCTTCCAGGTGAGGTTGCCGACGAAGGGCGCCTTGTTCTTCACGTTCGTATCGCTGGAGGCACGAGCCGAAGACAGGATGCTGGGCCGGTCGGTGGCGCAGCGTCGGCGCGCCGCATCGCGATCGCTTTCCAGGCCCATCTCGACGGCGAGGTCGGCGCAGGTTTCCTGCGAGCTGTAGCCGATAGACTCGGCAGCGGTGCTGACGATGGCCTTGGCGGTCTCGCACGAGTTGATGCGCGCATTGTTGATCCAGGTCTCCAGCCCCTTGGCCCACTTGGTGAGTCCTCCCAATAGGGGTGAGACCGCTTCGAGCGCCAACTGGAAAGCGATACCGGGTAGGGCGGCCGTGATGTTCTTCAGCATGTTCTTGAACTCGGTCGCCGAGATGTGCGAGAACGAACCGCCGAAGACGTCGATGCCACCGCAGCCGGCCTTGGCGCTGGGAAACTGGATGGCCGCGAGCTGATAGATCTTGTTGGGCGAGCGCATCATCAGGTTGCCGCCGGTGTAGGTATTGAAGGTTTGGCCGCGGAAGGCACCTGGCGCCGTGTAGTTGCCGATGGCGCCCAGGTTGTTGAACATGTCATTCACCTCCGTGTTCAGGTCACCGGCGCGCAGCGGCAGCGGCGAGATCACCAGCAGCAACGCCAGCAGCGCGGCGGAGGCGCGCCACAACGGNGGATGGTCGGTGTGGTTCATGGGCCTCCTGCGGCAGGGCAAAACGTTGCATCGTTCCGGGCAGCATCGTCTCGGCTTGCGTGCCGGACACGACGGCGATGCGTTCCAGCAACTGGGATTCCGAGAGCACGCCGAAACCGATGGGCGTGATCTTTCCGGTGAAGGGCTGGGCCAGGAAGACGGCGGGCACCTGGGCGACCTTCAAGGCGGTGGCAATGCCGTTGTCCGCACGTGCTTTGGGAAACCCNGGCATCGGGCCGCCATCGACGCTTATGGCCACGACCTGGATGCCATGGCGCACCTGGAAGGTCGCCAGGGTCGGTGCGAAGGCGCGGCAGTACGGGCAGTCCGAGCGGTAGAAGAAGAACAGCACGTGGTCCTTGCCCAGTTCGGCAATCGAACGGGATCGGTCCACCCACTCGGTCTGCTCGAACACCTCCAGCGCTTTGGCGTTGACCGGGCGGCCTTGAAGGGTCGGATCGAGCTCGGGTGTCGCCCAGGCCACCCGCTGGGCGATGTCGGCGAAATAGGATGCGCGCGCGACAACCTCGGACTCGAGTTTCATATAGCGGCGCACGTTCGCCTCGGTCGGCCGCATGATGGCGATGTTACGGGTGTCCTCCAGGGTCTTCTGCAGGCGTTCGAACTCGACCAGTTCCGGGGCTTTCGAGGGCGGAGCCGGTGGTGTCGCGGGCACCATCTTGTCCGGCAGCGGTGGACGCTCCCGTTCCTCGGGCATGGGATCCTCGTAGAAATGCCAGCCGCGCCAACTGTCGGACCAGTAGCGCNNAGCTGCATCCTGGGCCGACGCAGCGCTGGCGCCCAGCATCGAGGCCAGTACCAGCGCCAGGGGATGGGTATGGGGAACNGCGAAGCGCTTCATATGGGCTCTACTTCAGGGATTGTGGCGGCCGACCGTCGAGGCAGTAGTTGATGCCGAAGTCCATCGTCTGCCGGCGGGGGCTCAATGCACCGGGCAACAGAACGCCGTCCTGCCAGAACGTGACCTTCAGCCGGCTGCATCCAGCTTGGGCGTAGCGGTTTTCGGTCGTCACGTCGATGTAGATCGGTGAGGTGGCACCGAAGCGCTTGGTGATCGCGTCGGCCATCTCGCCAGTGAGGACGCCGTGGGCCTGCCCGTCGGTCGCCTGGAGAGCGGCCAGCATCACCGGGCGCGCATCGGGCACCGGCGTGCGGAGCACGTCGTCGGCGAAGGCGGGCAACGCCAATGCGGCGAGCAGCGCAGCGGCAGAGACAGATTTCATTGGCATTTCCCCTGTCCGTAGTAGCAGGTGGTGAGGCGCGAGGCGTTGCTGCCCTGGATCGTTCCGACACTGGGCAGCGTCGGAACGATGGAGGCATAGAACTCCGATAGGTCCATCGCTGCAAAGTCCAGGCTCTGCAGTTGTGCGATGGTGAAGCCCGAGCAGTCAGGGTTCTTGCCGGAGCCCCAGCTCTTGCCCACCTGGACGCGGCCCTGCTCGTTGACGATGCGCGCGAGCTTGCTGTTGAAGCAGCACTTGCCGGTGGTGTGCTCGATGCAGGCGACACAGGCGCCGAGGATGCGGATGCACGATGAACAATAGGTNCCGATGCTATGGCACAGGCCGGCCCCTTCCTTCATCGCGAGCTTGCCTTCCTCCTCGTTGCAGGACGACATTGACATGACGATGTAGATCACCACTGCAATGGCGAGCGACCAGGGATCGAAGGCGACCACCAGTCCGTCGCCGGAGTAGAGCACGACCGAACTGGCTGGCAGCGCGGTGCCGTTGATGGCGACGGTGACGCCATAGGTCGTGAAGCTCCCGGAAAAGCCNCCGCTCATCAGCAACGCCTGCATGCCCTGGTACAGGAACTCACGGTTGTCGGCGTTCATCAGGACGTCATAGACGAGGCGCGAACCGGTGCCGAACAGGCTCTGGTTGGTCATGCCAGCCCCGGCCGAGTCGGAGTAGCAGCAGTTTTTGAAGAGCCGGTCGCGGCATTTGTTGGACTCGCCCTTGAAGACCTGCATGTTGTCGGTGTCGAGGTATACGCCGGCTTCACGTGCGGCTTCCATCAGCGACATCGAACGGGCGAAGTCGGCGTCGTTGGTGTAGCTGGTGTTGAAGCAGTTCGAGCCCAGGCAATAGACGTTGGCGGGGCAGTTCGAGGCGGTGGTGGCGGTCTGCGCGGCGACCGAGCAGGTGTATGTGTCCTGGGTGATTTCGCATAGGCCTGTCGCGGCATTCAGCTGCTTGCAGGTGCTGGTCGCCGGCGTGCAACCGCTGCTCGCCAGTGGGGCGCACTCGTCCACCGGTGCGCCGGAGGCACAGGTGAGGGTACGCTCATAGGACCAGCAGGCGCGCGTGACGGCGCGGCCGTCGATGGTCTTGGTGGCGGGGCCGTCGACGCAGCGGTCGGCCGTGGTCACGGTGCAGCGGCCGCCTTCCGTCAGCGCGGCACTCCTGTCGACCCAGACGTCGGTCTCGTGCTGCTCCATGGTCGGCTGGACGAAGGACAGGGGCAGACTCCAACCGGAGGCGCCGACCAGGGTCGCGGAGCCCGCCGGTAGGGCGCAGTGCGTCCCGGCNATCGTCGTAGATCGTCGTGCTACCGCCCGGACAGCCGGCCTCGGCGTCGGGGCGGTGACGGTGTAGCACTGGTCGGCCGCACCACCGGAGAGGAATTCGCCAGCCCAGTAGCCGCTCAGCGTATCGCCACGCACCGTCCCGGCGGGGCAGGCATAGACCGGCGTGCCGAACTGGAAGGTGTAGCTGCAACTCCCGCCGGTGCAGCCCGAGCCCGGCATCATGACGACCTTGAAGGGGCTCCAGCAGTAGCCCNNTGCCAATGCGGCGACAGGTCGGTGACGTAGGTCGCCTGGGTCGCCAGGGCAATCGGCAGGTCGAGGCCTGCCAGCCGATGCAGGCGCCCATGCCACCGGCAGCGTAGAAGCGGAAACGCTGCTTGCCGTCGGCACGGATGCGGCATTGCGCCCGGCCACCATGTAGTCGGCGCCGTTGCGGTTGACCTGGCCATGGGCGAACCAGGTACCTTCGGTGCAACTGGGCAGCAATTCCACCTGGACCGTGAGGTCGCGCCGGGTGGTGTAGTTGCCGACACCGCTGTAACGGTTGCAGACCTTGGTGGTCGTGCCCGCGGGCGTGGTGACCTCGGCGGTGGTGCAACCCGAGTAATAGTCGGCGAGACTGCCCAGCACGATCGACGGATTGCCTGCGATATCGCGGGCGGCGGCGACGGCGGGATCGTAGGCCGAGACCGGGGGNCGCGGCGTATTGGCCGAAGTCACCGCACCGCGCTGCGCTTGGCAGACGGGATCATCGGTACTGGTGGCGCAGGCCGCCAGGCGGGCATTGGCCGCCCCTGACAGGCTGGGCTGGCCGTAGTACGTGGTTTCCGGTGGCGTCGTGGTATAGCCCGGCACGGCACTCGATGCACTCGGCGTATTCACCGTCCCCCGGATGACGGGATTGGCCGCCTGCCCGGCGGCGGTGCCTTCCTCGAACGGACCGGCGACAGCGGCGGTCTGCGTCGTGATGAAGCAGACGAGCGTGATCCAGGTGACCCAGCGGCGCATCGTGGCCTCCTATCCCTAATCCGTTTCAAGAAGNGTGTCGGCGGGCGGGCCGAACCCGGGTGCCGATCGCCGCATGTGTTCCAGCGCGTAGTCCAGGCTCACGTCGCCGGAGGTCCGCAGGAAACTGTCGGCTGGCGCGCAACTGCCGCTCGCGCAGGCAACCGGGCGGGTGCCGTCGCGCACCAGCACGAAGGTCGGTACNCGGGTAACGGCGTAGCGGTCGAAGGCCTGGGGATCGATCTGCACGGCCACCTGGCGGGTGCCAATCAGNGCCTGCACTTGGGCGACGGTGTCGCGCAGCGAGCCGTTGGCGAAGCCTCGGAGGACGATCGAGGCCTTGGCCCGCGCGGCCTGGTCGACCAGGCGTTGCAGCGTGGGCCGGGGCATGGACAGGCTGACGAACACCAAGAGTCCCGGACCGGACGCCAGCCCNTGCGCCTGAGTCATCACCTCCGCCTGCGATGCATAGCCCCGCGCCAGCGCTTCGAGGTCGAGCGGGGTGCTGCTNGAGGGCTGGGGCAGCGCCTCGACGTTGGGGCGGGTCGGTACTGGCGCGGATCGCAGTTCGGCATCGCCGGGCATGCCGTACTTCCGCCGCGCCGCTTCGATGTCCTGGTCGGTGACGGTCGGCATTTCCCGGCGGACCCGTTCGATGTCCGCGTCGGTGACGACCGGCGGGTTTTGAGCCAGGCCTGCGCGCTCGCCACGAGCGCGGCGGTGAGGCCGAGGCCCAGGCAGAAGGACGNNGAGATCAGAAGCCCACACAGCAGTTCCTNNCTTGCGAAATAACATGAAGGCGAAGTCCTCGCCGCGCACCGGGTATTCCTTGCCGGCGCCCCAGAGCACGGTGGTGCGGCCGAAGGGCTGGCAGCAGCGGCCGGCCTCCTTCGCGGTGTTGGGGATCGGGTAGGTGAGCTGGGTCTTGTAGGCGGTCTTGTCCATGACCGGCTCGAAGTACGGTCCGCACAGGCCGGGGTGNCCGTGCCAGCCCCAGGCGATCAATTCGCGGTGCATCTTGGCGGTCAGGCGCTGGGCCATCAGCGCGGCCGTGCGCACGCCGCCCAGGTGGTAGGGCACGTGGCCGTCGAGCGGGTAAATGCCCCCNTGGCAGCCGGCGCACCAGAAGAGCTCCTTGAGGCCGAAGCCGACCGAGGCGGCGACGCAGTCGGCCGCGCAGGCGGCGATGGCGACCGGATTAGCGAAGAGCACGGCGTCCGGATTGAGGATCAGGGTGAGTTCGTCGTCGGCCCACAGGGGATCGACCTCGGTGAGGTAGGCGAGATCGAAGGAACCTTTTTCCAGGCAGGGNAAGTCGGTCACCATGTCCAGCCAATACATCACCGGGTTTACGTAGAAGTGCGCCTGGTAGAAGCTGCCGCCGTCGCCATCGCCTTCGGGCCGCGTGAAGCGCGCAGCTTCCGGCGCCGGGATGCCCGGGTCGAGATCGATGCCGCCCAGCGATACCAGGCAGAAGGGTTTGCGCACCGCCTCGACATGCCGTGCGGGCTCCCAGAAGCCGATGGAGAGCCCGACGACCGGATTGGCGCCACAACTGCAGACGGGGCTCGATGGGTTGTCGGTGTCCTCCTGGTCGCCGAAGTTGGCGATGCGCGCGGCGCCGATGCTGATCGGCAGGATGCAGGACCAGCAGATATCGGTGATCGGATTGGGAAANCTTGCCGGTGCAGGTGGCCGCGGCGGCGAGGCTGGGGCCGGCCGCGCAGGCGAGCACGGCGGCGAGCAGGAAGGAAACGAGGCCGCGATGGGCATTCATGGGGATACCGCCAATTCGTCGATACGCAGCCGCAGCCCTTCCTGCGACACCAGCGCCGGCACCTGGGTGATGCCCAGGCGGCGGGTGAGCAGGCTCTGCTGGTCGTGNACCGGGACGTGCCAGGACTGCATCAGGTCAAGGTAGGAGCCGCCGACCAGGATCGGCTTGACGCGTCCCTGGAAGAGGGCGATCAACTGCCGCGCCCGGCTGATCTGACGCGGGTCGCGGGCATCGAAGAACAGCAGGTGCCGGGACAGCGACACCACCTCCAGCGGGTTCTTGCGCGTGCCGGCGGCAAACAGCAATTCGCCCTGGGGGCCGAGGACGTTGCGATCCAGACTGAAGCTCGGATCGAAGTAGAAGGTCCGCACCGTGTCGGTCGCACGCAGGCCGGTGACCGGCGGCGGATTCTTCACGGTTGCGATGCCCCGCTCCCGGCTCTGCNNTTCCAGGCGCCCCAGTTCGCCGCTGCGCTCCTTCTCGCGCAGGCGCTGCTCGATCATCTGGAGCAGATGGGGTTCGCTGATCTCGTAGGTCGGCCCGATGACGCCCAGATCCATGGCCCGCACGCCGCCTGCCGCGCCCAGCATCAGGCCGAGTACCAGGGAGCGGACACGATGCCGCGTTTCATCGCGCCACCCTGGCCGGGCAACGGATCTGTCCGGCGAGTCGTTCGCGGGCGGTGGTATCGCCCAGGTGGCTGGCACGGATCAGTCCCATCAGCACCGGATCGCCGTCACCGGCCGACATCGCTTGGCGCAACTCGATCGTGGTGAGTGCCCGGCCGCAATGTTGCTCGACGGCCGCGAGATAGTCCTTGGCGCCGGCTTCAGCGGCGGGGGCGATTTGACGCAGGAGGCCGAGATAGTCGGCCAGCGGCATGTCATTGATGCCTGGCGTCGTCGGCGTCCCGTGGATCGGCCCGCGGGCAGGACTGGACTGGCCCCGGGCAGCCGGCTGGGTCAAGAGGCCGAGCAGCGCGAGGAGGAGAAGGCCTTGGTCACGGCGCGCCTTTCAATAAAGCGGAACCACGACACCGACCACCTGCTCGGCCCGTACCAGGCCGCTGTCCTGGTAGCGCGAGTCGAAGGAGTCGGGACTGGTGCCCTGCACGTAGTAGTGTCCGGGCGGGATGACGGTGGGCGTGATCGGTGCGAGCGGACTATGGTCGTAGGCCTGCAGCTTGGCCACGCCGACCTCCTCGCCGTTGATCGCCACGTGCCGACCGGCGACGGTCACGGCATCGCCCGGCAAGCCCCGCACGATCTTGAAGAAGGGCTGGCCGCGCAGTCCTGGGTAACGCGCCTGCGCTTCACCGTCGAACGAGAAGACGATGAAGTCGCCGCGCCGCAGGGGTGGGGTCCGTACCAGCCAGGCGGGGCGATACGGCAGGCTCGGCGTCCAGTTGAAGAGCACGGGCAGCCGCGGCGTTGCATCGATGAAGAGCCGGGCATAGGCCAAGCCCCAGATCGCCAAGATCGGCAGATAGAGATACCAGCGTCGGCGCACATGGCGCAGGAACTCGGCAAAATGTTTGACGGCTCGCCGCCCTAGGCCGGGTAGCGACGCGGCCCGCGTTGGCGCCTGTTGGACCGGTTCGGAATTCATGGTGCGGCCACCTTTCTGCGCAACTGCGCCGTCAGGTCGACGGTATTCGGCGTCGGTCCGGCCACGGCGGTCTTGAGGATCACCAGACAGTTGCATTCCCGCGGCAACTCATCGAGAGCGAGCGGCAGGCGCTGGGCGAAGGCCCGGGCCATGACGAGCGCCTTCTGGCGGTCTTCCTCCGAGCTCGCCTTGGTGAGGNATCTGGTGAACTCGGCTTCCTTGGCGCGGTATACCTCGGCCACATCGACCACGCCGATGACCAGAGCCGGCCTTAGCACCAGGCGGTCGTAGGCCGTGAGCGAGGCGGCCACCACGAACACGGTGACCAGGCCGTGGGCCAGCCATTGGGGAACGGTGGTCTTCATACCGTATGCCCCCGNNGCGGCGCAGCAGTTCGCCGATCGCCTCGTCGATGGACAGGCTCTGGGCACGCAATTCGTCGATCGGCGCGTTGTCTTCCAACTTGTTGGAGAAGAGCAGATGGGTGGCCGGATCGAGGATGTTGCGGGCGACGCCTTCGCCCACGGGNGAAGAGATGTACACCTCAGAGAACACGCCGGCCTCGGTGCGTAGCGAGTTCAACAGCCGCTTCTTCGGCTCGTCCATGGTGAGCCGGCCCTTGCGGTCGAGCATTTCGATGGATTCCGGCTTCTGACGCAGCAGGAAGACCCAGTCCGAGCAGTTGAAGGCCGCTTCCATCTGCGCCGAGCCGTAGTAGTCGTCGGCGCTCTGGGTCGCGGTGCCGAGTGCGCCGCCGTACTTGCGGGCACGCCGGGCGGCTTCCTCGATCACGGCGGCTTTGACCGGATCGTCGGCGCCGATGTCGCCGAGTTGCTGCTTCAACTCGTCGACGAAAAGCACCTTGCGCCGGTTGCGCGTCAGGTACATCTCGCCGGTGATCCGGTGCAGCAGCAGGATGTTGACCACCGCGTGCAGATCCGGGCGGCGCTTCAACTCTTCGTTCTCGATGACGATGAAGTCGTTGGAGAAGTCGACGTTGTTCTTGCCCTCGAAGAAGCGCTCGTACTGCCCGCCCTTGGCGTAGGGNTTGAGCATGATGGCGAGGCCNCTGATGCGCTGGTCATTGACCACGCCAAGTTCCTCGATGGTCCCGCCCTTGAAGGCGTCGCGTAGCCCGGTGATGCGCAGTTCGTTGCCGTATTCCCGCCAGAGCTTGAGGACCATCGCCGAGATCGCCTTGTACTGGACCTCTTCAAGCGCATGCTGCATCGAGCACATCTTGGCGATGCCGGGCACCAGCATGTCGATGTCTTCATTGATGTCGACGATGTGGGTGAAGGGGTCGAGACAGATATCCACGTCGGGCCGGAACTCGATGTACGTGCCCTTTGCCTTGCGGCACAGCTTCTCGAAACTGCGGCCGAGGTCGAGCATCCAGACCTTGGCGCCAATGGCGCGGTAGGACCAGGCCATCTCGTTCATCAGCACCGATTTGCCCGAGCCCGGCGCGCCGATGATCGCGAAGTTGTAGTTGCCCAGGTCGTTATCGAAGATGTCCAGGGTCATCAACTGCCCGCGCCGGCCGCCGAAAACCAGGGCGGGNGTGCGCGTGCCGCGCCACTCGGCGATCAGCGGCGCCATGTGGATGGCGTTGGCCATGGTCTTGCGCGTGACCCGGCGCATCTTGACCATATCNCGGTGGAACTTCTCGGTCAGCGTCATGGGGAGGCTTGCCAGCAGCGCCTGGCGGTGCATGTAGGCGTCGGCGTTCAACTGAAAGCCGCGGCCGCGCCAGATGGCGTTGGCAGCCTCATGGGCGGCGACTGCCTTGTTCGGGGCAGTGAACAGCGCCAACTGGTGATACAGGCTCACCAGGCTGCCGCCGGTATCGATGGCATCCGCCGCCGCCGTCCAGTCCTGGAGTTTCTTATTCACGTCCGGCATCACGTCGGCCATCTTCGACTTGGCGTTCTGTGTGGCCCGTACGTGGTTGGCGGTGACCACCGACTTGGTGACGTTGGGGTCGAGCACCTGCACGCCCAGGGTGAGCAGAAAGGGCGCGCTGTACTGCAAGGCCGGCTGCATCAGGTCGCCGATGAGGGAGCCCATCTGCCACAGCGCGAAGCGTTCCGGAAAACTCTTGATCGAGAAGAAGCGCGCCTCGAGCACCTCGGGGCTGGCTTCCTTCCACAGGGTGAGGCCGCTGGGGTGCGGNTCCTGGATGGTGTCGAAGTCCACGATCTGGTCGCGCAGCTCGCGGCCATCGTCGTAGTGCAGGTCCGGCGCATCGGTCTGTGAGATGCGGTCGGGGTTGGTGAAGAGCGCGCACCAGTTGATCAGGTCGGCGGCATCGCAAACGCGGTTGGGGAGCGAGGCCGAGCGCAGGGTGGACGACATGGAATCGCGCAGCGCCATCAACTCGTCGCGCTTGTTGAGATCCTCGGGGTCGCCGGGAAAAGCGACGCTCAACATCAGCCGGAAGTCCCGGATCGTGTAGTGAAAGCCGGCGGTGAGCGACTTCTGCGCGCCCTGCAGCAGGTGGCCGACGCGCTGGCGGGCGAGCTTCCTGAACAGGTTCCCGTTGCGGGCCGGCCGGCCCCACTGCTTGGCCTGCTCCGACTGATCCTCGTCCTCGACCCGGAGGTTGGCGTACTGGCGCAACTGGGTGCGCACCTGGGGCGAGCCGAACAGGTGGAACTGGATGCCGGTGCCGGGCGGACAGTTGGCGTAGAGCGAGACCAGGACTTCCGCCATGCGCTCGTCGGCGCCCGACTGCGGCATGAGTTCGAGCATGACGCCCATGCTGTCGCGGTTGACGAAGATCTTTTCGGGNGCGAGATAGGCGGAGTAGGGCAGCCAGTTGGCGAACTGCTCGGCCGGCGTATCCACNGGGCTGGGCGAAGGGAAGCGCTGCGCCTGCCGGCGGTCGCGATGGAGGCCGATCGGGGATTGCTGTGGGGGCGTTCATGGCGACCTCACTGCGCATGGATGGCATTGGGCCCGGCGAACGGNGGCCGTTGCGGCACCATTGGCGTGGCCGGCGCATTGGTGCCCGCGTTCGGCTCGGCGGTGGCTTCCGTTGCCAACTTCGGAGGCGCCTTGAGTGGCGCATAGGCGTCGCGGATCTGGCGCTGCACGTGGTCGATCAGCCACTGGCCGTTGTCCACCTGGACATAGACGTAGCCCTGGTCGTAGAGATCGCCGTCGGTGTCTTCCCAGGGCTTGATCCACAAGCGCAGCAGGCGGGCCTGGGAGCGCAAGGGGCTGGGCGTGACGGTCGTGTCGGAAACGCTGGCAGCGACGGACGATGGGGCGGGCAGGGCCGATTCGGGAGGATTCGCTTCGGAGGCTTCTTTTCGGGGNGCGGCCGACCGTTTGGCCCGTTGGCCGGGCAGATTGTTAGGNACGGCGTTGGCGTAGGTGCCCGACACCGAGTCGCAGGCGACACCCTCCGGCNNCTTGCAGGCGTACTTCGAGTCGCCGCCCAATCCGGACATGTTCATGCAGGCGCCCAAGGGGAGCAGCAGGCAGAGGGTGCCGATGCGCAGCACGAGCGTCTTCATGGCTGCTGCTCCGCGGTGGCTTGCGGCGTCGTTGGTGAAGCGATCTGCGCGAGGCGTGCTTCCAGCAGCGCACGTCCCACGAAACCCTCGGTGCGGCTTCCGTCCGCCCAGATCAGGGTGGGCGTGCCCTGGACGCCGAGTTGGTGGGCCAGTGCCAGATTGCGGGCGATCGGGTGGTCGCAGGCGGCATCGGTCTTGAGCGCGCTGTCGTCGCCGTGGAGCATCAGGCGCTGCCAGGCTGCTGCGCGATCGCCCGCGCACCAGATGGCGATGGGCTTGGCGTCGCCCTGGAACGGGACGAGGAAGGTGTAGAGGGTGACGTTGTCGAGGCCGGCCAGTTCGGGCTCCAGTTGCTTGCAATAGGGGCAGTTGGGATCGCTGAAGACGGCCACCTTGCGCTGGCCATTGCCGCGGACCGTCTTGATCGCATCACTGAGCGGCAGTTGATCGAAGGCGATGGGGCCGCTGCCGTGCGCACGCTTTCCGGGGCCGATCCCGGGAGCCGTTGACGCCAGTGGCCTGCGCCAGTTTCGGGCCGGTGAGGTCGCGCAGGGTCGCGGTATCGAACAGGCGGCCGAAGAGGAAGTAGCGCGGGTTGCTGGCCGAGACGTAGGCCACGTTGCCGTTCATCCAGACTTCATAGAGGCCGCCGATGGGCGAGTGGGTGACTTCGGAGAAGTGCGTGCCCGGATGCGCTTTCTGCAAGGCCGCCAGCAGGCGCTTTTCAATGGGTGTGGCGGCGTCGGCGCTGGCGAATGGTCCGAGGAGTGTCGCGCTCAAGGCCACGACGAGCACGCGCCGGGGCCGGCACAGGGTTCAGTAGTTGCCATCGTCGGAGGTCTCCAGATAGCGGGTTTCAGGNGAGTTGGCGGAGTGGGCGAGGCGCGCGGAAGACGGATCGCCCACCGTCATGGGGACGTCGATGCGCACGCCCTTGGTGATCACCACGTCGACTTCGCGGCCCGCATCCACCTCGATGACCGGGAAGGTGTTCTCGGCGAGCTTGATGTAGTACTGGGCCAGCCGGTCCAGGGCTTTGCCGACACCCGACCCCAGGCCCGCGCGGTAGGCTTCGGCGCCGGTGGCGCTGGCGACCGTGCCCAGCGCCGAGGTGCTGTATTCCGTCGACGAGGTGGCCACNTGGCCGATGCCGCTGACCACGCCGGCCAGCAGCGCATTGGCGAGCATCTGGCCCTGCTTGGTGACCAGGCGCCCGCGCATGCCGACCTTGCCGTCCTCGCCATAGACGCTGCCCTGGATCTTCACTTCCAGCGTGGCGCCGTCGGCGCGTACGCAGGACAGGCTTTCGGTGCGCAGGTAGGCGCGCTCTGAACTGATGTCGCCGTAGCCGGCCGCGATCACTAAGCACTCGCGGTATTCGGCGCGGAAGCGGTTGGGCAGGACCGAGTTGTCCGAAAGGCGGATCAGGACCGGGTGGGGATTGGACTGGGACTGGCCGCCGGTCGGCGCATCCAGCCCGCCCAGCAGCGTGCCGCGGGTAAAACTCACTGGCAGGAAGGTGGCGACGGTCCGGGCAACCGCTTGCGAAGTACCGCCCGAAGCGGGGTCCGCATTGACACCGGTGTTCGCGACCGGCGCGCCGTTGCCGGTGCGGGAGCGGTCCGCGACGGTGATGCGCGTGATTGCGGGCTGCGGCGCTGCCAGCGGCGTCGAGAGCAAGGCGTCGCCTGGGGTGCCGCTTGGCATCGCGCCGACGGGCAACCCTTTCGAAGGCGGCGGGGCGGGGGCAGGCTGGCCGCCGGGGGCAGGGCGGTCGGCGTGGTTGCTACGGGGTGGGCGCCGCCGGGGTGGCGGCNNCGCTTGCTGGGCCGAGGTGAGCCGCTGTTCCAGGTCCGCGAAGCGCTGCATGGTCTTCGCTTCGAAGGCTTGGGCGTTCTTGTTGAGCCGTCCTTGCTCTTCGCGTTCGCTCTCGTACTGGGCGAGCTTGCGTCCGGCCGTGCCGACCCATTGATCCACCGGATTGACCTGGCCGCCGGGCGGCATCACGCCGATGTTGGTGACCGCACTTGGTTGCCCGGCGGACGGCTGGGCGCCGCCGGTCTTCGGCGGGTTGCCGGTGAAGGCGAAGATCAGCCAGAGCAGCCCGACGCCGCCGGCCAATAAAGCGCCGAGCATGGCGTATTGGCGTTGCCGGGGNGAAAGATGCTGCGACAGGCGCTGCGGCAAGCCGCGCAGNGCCTGGAACGACTGCTGCGGCGTGCTCATGGCGCCTCTCCTCGGCGGATCACGACGCTGGTGCTCTCGCCGGGGCGCAGGTTGTGCTGCTCGATACTGACGGCGACGCCGCCGGCCTCGCGATCGAACTCCGGTTCGGCCAGCACCATGGTGGCATTGCTGACGTTCTGCAGCAGGTACTTCTCGCCGATCAGGCCGCGTCCTTCGTACTGGCGTACCAGCGAGAAGCGCGCTTCGGTCCAGAGGGGAACCGAGCGATGGGTCTCTTCGACCCGGACGTCGGGCGGCACCCGGTCCGAAGCCATCGCCACCAGCAGCGCCTTCATGGCGCGCACCGGGTTGGGTGATGGTCCGGATCCGGCCTGGGCCGCCGTGGCGGACTTCAACGCCCTGGGCGTCCGGTCGCGGATGACGATGGTGTCGGCGGGCGTGTCCGCGCGGCGCAGCAGCAGCGTGTAGGTGGTATTAGCCGAGGAGACGAACAGGTTGATCGGTTTCACGGCATCGCCCACCGGGCGAACGTAGATTTCGCCCTTGTCGCGGTCGCACTCCAGCACGACCTCGCCGGCCGGATTGATCGCCGGACCGACGCCGCCGCCGGGCCCGGTGCTGCTCATGCCCGGCGTGGCGGGCAGGGCCGCCGCCGCGCCGCAATGACTCGAATGGATGTTGCCGAACACGTCGGTGATCGGCGCGCCGTCGATGCGGATGCGGGTCGGCTCCTTGATCGACACGATGGCTTCGACCGACACGCCGTCACTGGCCTCGACGATCTGCAGCGCGTGGCCGGGCACGGCCGTCAAGGTGGCGACGGCGGCCGTGGCGGCGATGGCGGCACTCCTCGACCATCGGTGCCGAGGCACCAGGACGAGCTGATGCGGGGATCGGGCTTGGGTTGGTTCAGTTGCCGACATTGGGCACCTCCTTGAAACTCTTCAAATGCATGCGCGCACCGGCGTAGCTGAACTCGACCCGGTAGGCCTTGAGGTCGTTGGCGGTCTCGAAGCCGTTGACCAGGGTGCGCAGGCGCCCGCGGATGACGATGCTCTGGCCTTCTTCGCTGGGGACGAGTTGCTGGGGCGCGAACACGGTGGCGGCGTTGATGCGCTTCAGGCGTTCGGCCTCCACTTCCTGCCGCGTCTTGAGCGGACCGTATTGGTCGGGTTCGACGTAGCCGAGCAGGATGTCCTTCTTCCAGTCGATTGAGGCCGGCGTCACGTCGAGCACCAGCCAGGCGATGAAGCTGCCCATCTGCTCGAGGTATTCGTTGCTGGCCTGGTCGCGGGTGACCCAGAAGGTTTTGTTGAGCGAGGGTGGTACGACCACGGTACGCACCGTCCCCAGCAGGTTGAGGATCACCACCAGCGCGAGGATCTGGCCGGCAGCGAGCACGCCGACCGCCAGGCCCAGCCCGCGATTGCGGCGCCGCATCTCCTTGATGTCGCCGTTGAGCCGTTCGAAGTCCATGGGCTTTCTCCCGGCTCAGCCGACCATGCGGCGGATGTGCGACGGCGGCGTGGCGCGCATCGCGGTCATCGGACTGGCGGGCAGATGCCAGTACAGCCAGTGGATGGCGAAGGCCGGGTGCTTGTCCGCCTTGAGGCGCGAAATCCAGCGCGAAACGAAGATGCCCATCGCCATGCAGACGGCGAAGGACAGCTTGCTGCCGGACAGATAGCCGACGAAGAACATGAACATGATCGGCGCGGCGACATCGACATCCCAGAAGCCGATCTTCCATTGGTCATCGAGACGCCGCGGGATATAGGTGTCCGCTTGCATGTCGGTCTCCTGGGTGTCGATGCGAGCGTCAGATGACCGCGCCCATGATCGCGCCGGCGATCACGAGACCCACGGCGGCGAAGATGGCGAGGCCGACGTAGAACAGGACCGGGCCGAAGTTGCGTAGCGCGGAGAGCGAGATGAGCGCCACCACGAAACCGACGAATCCGACCAGNGCCTTGATTCCCGGTCCGAGCGCGGCGATCTGGGTCAGGGCCGAGGTGAGCGGCCCGGTGATGCCGGTGAAGGCGACCAGGTCCAGGGCGTAGCCGGGAAAAGCGGTGCCGAGGCCGACGACGATCATCGCCAGCAGCATCGCGACGGTCATCGGCTTGCGGGTGGCGACGCGGGGNGAAGAAACAAGCACAGCAGTGTTCATGAAAACCTCCGGGCATGGGTGGAGCGTTGAAAGGGGATAGGGTAGGAAGGCGGGTGGGCGTACGGACGCGCCTGCGGGTGGGAGCGCGAGCGCTCGACGGGTGTATGACTGGGATGTGAGCGGGCGACCGGTGAAGCGTCATGGCAGCTCCTCGCCACCCATCTGAAAGACCACCTCGGCCCGCCGGTTCTGCGTGCGGCCGGCCACGGTGTCGTTCGGGGCGATGAAGCAGCACGCCCCTCGCGCCTGCAGCGTCAACGTGGCGGCCAGCGTCGGATGGGTCTTCCGAAGGTGGTCGCGAACCGCGAGGGCGCGGGCGAGNGCCAGCGATTCATTGAAGGCCAACGGCCCGGTACTGTCGGTGCGGCCGACGATCTTGATGCGGCGCACCTGGAGAGGGTTGCCCATGGCTCGGTTCAGTTGAGAACGCGCGGCGGAGCTCAGCTTGGCGCTGCCCAGGCCGAATTGCACGATGACCGTGTGCGAGCTTTCCGCCTCCGTTGCNAGGTTCTGCGCCGCGGGTGCGGGGGCGACGGATTCGGCCGGGGTGACTGCGGCTTCGCGCGCGATTGGCTGGCTGGGCGTTTCTGGCGCGAGCGTCTTGGGTGTGCGGGTGGGGCACGCCGGNGGCACGCGCTTCGCGAACCTGGCCCGGCGGCCGAAGTCGAGCTGGGCCAACTGCGCAGGCGCCGCATCGTGCATCCTTGATGGCGGATCGGAAGTCACCGGTGTACGGAACAGGCTGCACGACGATGCGAGGACCGTGCAGAAGCCGACGAGACCGAGCGCAACGACGCGACGCACGAAGCGGTCAGTCATGGAGACCCTCACCGACATCACGGCGGGAATCGTCGTCGCCGTCCATACCAGGTGTTTGCCCAACCGCGCGCCGCGTTGAGCGGGTAACTGGCGATACACCCGCCAGGCGTATTGGCTGCGGGCCTTGATGCAGGCGTCGTCCTTGAGTTGCGAGCAGGCCGCGTTGTAGGCGCCGACGGCATCCCACGTCGCACCCCGCCGAGAAAAGCTGTCCGCCAGCAGCCAGGCGCCGACCTGGATATTGGTGCAGGGCTCGAAGAGATCGGCTTCACTGATGCCGTGGCGCGACAGGGTCCGCAGGTGGCCGCTGTTGATCTGCATGAGCCCGATGTCGTACGACCCGGTGCGCTGGAGGTGCGAGCGGTTCACCGCCTGGGGATTGAGGTTCGACTCGACCCGGGCTATGGCATAGAGGAGGTCAGCCGAGATGCCGTAGCGCTGGGCAGCCTCCTCCCAGCAGGCCTGCGCCCAGGTGGGCGCCGTCGTCAGGACGGCCAAGGCAGCCAGGCCAGCAAAGTGCAGCGGCAGACGCATGAGTCACCTCTCCAAACGAAACCGGAACAGCCCGCCGGGAAGCGGGCAGCGAGGTCTGGGCCGTCGGCGGTGCGCAGACGGTCAGGGTCGGGTTTGGGTCGGTCCGGCGTCTGGCCGGGCGAGGTGGGCGAGCGAGTCAGGAACGGGTAGGGCTGCCGATTAGGGACAACCGTTGGGGCGACAACGGTTTCAGCCGGGCGGCGCGTCCTGCCCGCGATGGGATCGTTCGGCCATATTGCAGCGTGCCTGCCGCAGGACGGCTGCTACTGAGCCATCCGCAGTCCGGCACAAGGCGACACAGGCGGTGGTCAGTTGGTCGAGTTGGAACTTGGGGTTGGGGTGCCGATTGGCGGGTGAGCGCTGCAGCGCCAGCAGCAACTCGTACTGCGGCCGCCACATCGATTCGCGGCGGCGCGGTGTCTGCGGCGAGCGAAGGACCAACTCGGTCCCGAGAAACTGGAAGATGCGCGCAGGGGCATCGTGATGCTCGAAGACCAACGAGACGCAGGCGCCGATCAGATCCGGGAAACGGAACGTCGGTGAAACGTTGTTTTCGCTGCGCAGCAGGCCGTAGAGCCAGTCGTGTTCCTCGAGCCACAGTCGCGTTTCGACGATGTCCTGCTGATCGATTCTTAGTGATTCAGACTTGGCCCGGCCCGGATATGTCTTCGGCGTAGCGATGAGCATGATGTTGACCTCTGGTCGGTGGCTGTCGATCGCTGCTGCAATCGTATGACTCGAAGGGTAGGTGTTGGCGGCTGAGGAGTCTCCCAGGAATGAGGGTCTTCTGAGGGGGTATCGGTGTCAGCACGATGCCGGTTACAGCGGTCCGAGGCCGAGCCTTGCCTGGGTTGTCGCACGGCGAGAGGCGGAAGCGGCGCTGATGCAGGAAGGCATCGCCAACGCCACCAAATGGCAAACCTTTAATCATATCAAGACTCGTCAGACCACCCCACCCTCCGCTAAAATGCAACTTCTAGAGGGGCACAAGAATGACTGTTTTCACCATAGGCTACGAAGGACTGGACATCGACGCATTCATGTCGTTGCTCGCTGAGCACGGCATCGAAACGGTCGTGGACATTCGCGAACTGCCCCTGTCGCGCAAGCCCGGTTTCTCGAAAAAGGCGCTGGCCGGCGTGCTCAACCTGTCTGGCTACGAGTACGTCCACATGGTCGAGCTGGGTTGCCCGAAACCGGTGCGCGACCGCTACCGTGAAGACGGAAACTGGAAGCGCTACACCGACGGCTTCCTGAAGTATCTGAGGACGCAAGAAATGGCTATCGCCGAGCTGTCAGAGTTGGCGAGTTCGTCGAGCTGCGCTTTGCTCTGCTACGAGGCCGACTTCAATTGCTGCCACCGCTCGATGGTGGCCAATGCGGTGCGCGATCACTGCGGCGCGAACGTGGAGCACATCAAGGCAGCGGACGCTAGAACAACGAGCCCTGCATCACTTCGACTGGCTTTCGCTTAGGCGGATAGACCAAACTGATGATCAGCCACTGGTCTTGGAAACGGTGCTGATTGCCCATCAGGAACATCAGGTCCTTGCCGCCCAGCTGCCCNTCTAGCTTGGCGCGGAACGGCGCTTCCCAGTTGACGCCGTGGTCGCGGTGGCAATTCCAGAACAACGCACCCGCCTCCCAATCGACGATCTTGTGCTTNTGCTCCTTCTCGCCCTCGGGCGTGTCGCATATGTACCGGTAGTAGAAGTCGAACGGCACCTTGCGAAGCTCCTTCACCTGGCGCTTCGCCTCCGCTTCAGTGAAGAGATCGCCTTGCATTTGCTCGCGCATCAGCTTCTCCTTCTCATCTTCCGTCCAGTCCTGGTTTCGGGCTTTGGCGATATCGAGGCCGAGTAGCCTTTTCGGACGCAACAGAGCAATCGACAGGCCATCGCTGAGCCGCGCTGCATCGATGGCATCGAAGCTGTCGAATGCAGAAATCTTATCCAGCCACTCCCAACGGGATGCCCACTCCTTCCTGGTGTCGATCACGTCCCCGCAGGTAATCGTGTCGACGTAGAGCTTGTGGCTCTCGGGCCGGTGATCCTTGTTGGCTTTCTCGACCCGGACCTCGATCCATTGCCACTTCTTGAACTGCTGGCCTTCCTCGATCATTCGAAAGGGAACCGGGTACAGGCGACGCATCGAGCCGTCATGGCTGATGCCTGCGACGCACGACGTCTCGACGTACTGCGCACTGGGCGAGGGNTACGTCTTCGCCAAGATCAGAATGCGCTCCATTCGTCCCAAAGCCATAGTCGTCCCCTCGCTTGTTCCTCTGTTGCCTTACAGCAGCATCCGGAAATGCCGCTTGTCCGCATCCGACGACTTGAGGATGCGGTACTCCATCCCGCTGGCCACCGCGATCTGTTGGGCGAAGTCCTTCTTGGCCTGCACCACGGCGTCCTCAATCTGGTTGTCGGCCTTCACCTCGACAATGACGTACTTCAGGCTGCCATCCGGCTCTTCGCGCTGGAAGATGAAGTCGGGNTAGTAGCTGCGCACGGTGCGCGAGTCGGGGTCGATGTACTGGATGAAGAAATCGGACTGGCCGTGGGTCAGCATCCCGGTGAAGTAGATCTTCTTCACNCGCTGCTCGCGCAGCAGATCCCAGAACAGCCAGTTCTCCGAGCCGGAGTCGAAGCAGTAGGTGTCGAGGTGGAAGCTCTTCGCGCGCTCGTCGTCCTTGATCTGCGCGTCGTTCATCCGGACGATCTTGTCCTTCGCTGCCGATACCTCGTAGTAGCCGTTCGGAGGCATCTTGATCAGATCGACTTCGTGCTCCTCGGTTTGCTGCGACTCGTCAAGGTCGTAGAGCTGGCGGAACAGACGCGGGATGATCTCGTCGTAGAGAAGCTCGTTGAACTCGTTGGTGATGGCCACCAGTTCGTCGGTGCCTTCTTTCGTCGCGTCGAGCAGCTCCTCGACCTCCAGCGGGCTTCGGTTCAGATAGCGGGACACTACGGCCACCAGCGATAGCCGGGAGAAGGCTCGCTTTTCCCGGCGCGAGGTCAGGTCAAAGGTGCGACTGCCAGAGGCGCGTGCCGCATCGGCGGCGGTTAGGCCGTCCTGCTGGGTTTCGATTAGCCGGTACTTCTCGACCAACGTATTCCAGCTTTCCTTGTCGGTTCGGTCGAGGCCCAGCGTCTGGCCGGGCACAAGCGTCTTCTCGCGCATCTGGTACTGCTTGCGCACCCGCACCAACTTGATCTTGACCGGCGGCTCCACGACGCGGATTTGCACGGGCTCCTTGTCCTTGCCGGTCTTTTGCAGCTCGTCGGCGCTGATGCGGAAGTTCTGCTGCAGCTCGTCGTTCAGCGTGTTGAGGTTGTCGTCCGAGAGGAAGACGTGGCCGGTATGCTGGGCCTCNCCGATGGCGCGCAGGCAGCGCATCGTGGCCTGCAGGACGAACACCTTGGATTTGGGCTCGCGGAATAGCCCTACGCCGAACAGCGAGCGGCAGTTCCAGCCTTCGCGGCCCTTGTTGACCAACAGGATGAACTGCTTGTCCGAGCCTTCGGTATCCAGTCGGTTGAACTCGCGGATGTCGTCGTTGGTGGTGAGCTTGTCGTCGCCCACGTTGACCAGGATGCGCGAGGTCGGGATGCCGTGCTTAAGCAGCGCGCGTTCCACCGCAGGCCGCAGTTCTCCGGTCAGTTCGTCGATGGTGGCGGCGAAGAATGCCAGCTTGGGCAGCAGCCCTTCGGGACGCAGCTCGCCGGCTTCCTTCAAGAAATTTTCGACGGCGATATCGACAAACTCGTCTGTGCGTGTGTTGGCGTAGCCGTGCAGCGTTACCTTCTTGAGGAAGCCCTTGTCGATGGCCTCCTTCAGGCCATAGGCATAAACCACCTCAGGCAGCACCTCACGCCCCACGTAGGGCGTGCCCGTGTAGTTGTAGCAGGCCACCACCCGCGTTCCCGCCGCATTGAGGCTGGCGGCAAGGATGTCGATGGTGGTGCGCAAGCTGGTGTCGGTTTCNCTGGCCCCGACACCCATGTCCTTCGCCAGCGCCTTGCCGAAGGCGTGATGGGCCTCGTCCACGTAGATGCCGAGTTGCTCCAGTCGGCGCAGCTTCTCAAAGCGCTGGTTGGTGGTGAGCTCACCTTCTTCTTCGGGCTGGTCGAAGTTGTAGAGGTCGGCGGCATCGGCATAGACGCCGTTGGCGGCAAGGGTTTCGCCGGTCGCGCCGAACAGCTTGTCAACGGAGGTTTTNTCCTTGTGCTGGCGCTTGAGGATGATCTTCTGCGTATTGGAGACGATGATGTTGAAGCGCGAGCGGTCCAGCGTGTCGAGCGAAGTACCCGCTTCTTCGAGGTAGTGGAAGCGCAGGTGCGTGGTCAGGAAGTTGACGTACTCAGGCGGTACCACGCGCGTGAGGTCGAATGCCTCGATCTCCTTCAGAGATTGCAGCACCGTCTTGTCCGGTGCAAACACCAGCGCGTTATGGCAGTAGCGTGCGTCCTTCTCGAATTTATTGCCCAGTAGGAACTCGTAGAAGATGCAAGTCGCCATCAGGATGGTTTTGCCCGTGCCCATCGTCAGCGCGAAGATGTAGTTCGGGTAGGCGCGCGAGTTCTTGCGCATCTTCTCGAACAACAGTTTGTACGAGCTCAGTTCCAGCTCGTCGGACTCNCCAAACGAGAACATCTCCTGGCCGGCGGTGCCGAGGAAGGAGCCGAACTTGCGCCCTTCAAACTTCCCGCTGCGCTCGTACCAAGCCTTGAAGACCTCCTCGACCTTCGCGTTTCCAAGGAACTCCTTGAGAAAGACATAAGTCTCCAGCGCCTCGAACTGTGGCCGGCGCAGAAAGGCTTTGGGGTTCTTCTCCGGGTTGTTGAAGTCGAGAAACTTGCGGGTCAGCTCCTTATAGTTCTGCCGGATCGCNCCTCGATTGTCCTTGTAGAACTGCCACAGAAAACGGAAGAAGGCGAAATCGAGCGACATACCAGGGCTGCTCGACGCCTTGGCGCCGGCCTTCGCGGTCGCACGCTTAGTCGCCATTGCTAACGCTCCTTCCCACGACTCCGAGAGCAGATCAGTGATCTTCACGCGGATCGTACCTGCGTCGTCCGGCACCTTGTACGCGCCCTTGACCAGATCGTCCTTGCCCGGAATGTCCACCACCGCCGGTTGCAGCACCGCTCCGTCGTAGTTCCAGTCGATTAGCACCGATTCGACCAGCTCCTTCCAGTCGGCAACTGACTCCTTCTGCAGCGAGAGCTTTTGCAGCAGATTCATCGGGTAAAACTTCTCGATGAGCAGTNNTTCCTTCTTGATGGACACCTTGGCCTGCGAGTCGCGCTTGAATTCCAGATCAGCCTTGTCGCGCAGGATGTCCACCACTTCCACATCAATCTTGAAGGGCTTCGCGGCCAGTTCCAGTTGCGCGGCCAGGTCCGGCTCATGACCCATGCAGACGAGGGCGATCTTCTCGACCGGTCGGTTCGGGCTCTCGTTTTGCTTGTGCTCCCAGGCTTTGTAGTCGAAGCCCGCGATCAGCTCGTTCAGGTCGGCGCGCGTGGCGATGCGGTTGACCGGCATGATCTTGACCATGCGTCCGTCCTTCTCGCCGTCGAACACGGTGCTGAACTCCAGTTTCTGCACCTCNAANGCCTCAATCAACAAGTCTTTGGCTTGGACTGGGTTACGGAAGATGTCGTAATGGTTGACCGTATGCACCTCGAAGCCTGGATAGACCTTGGGTACCTTGAACACCATAGTCCAGTCCTGGGCGGCCTCCTCGCCATCGTCCTCATCACTCGATAGCATGTCCTCGCCGTTCCGCAGGCCATTCTTTATATTTGGCCGATAGTTAACGCCCCGTATTTGTTCATGAGTGGCCAGTAGTCGTTTTGCGGTCGTCTGAATGGATGCCAAGTTGATGTCATTACCGATGTAGCGACGACCATACTTGCTACTAACTGCTTGAGTTGTCCCGGAGCCCATAAAACAATCGAAAACGATGTCTCCCGGACTTGAGTAGGCAAGAATTATCCGTTCGAGTAGGGCTTCGGGCTTTTGTGTCGGATATCCCACGACCTCAACACGATCTGCAGGCTGCAGCATGGGTAGGCGCCATACGTCATCAATGGTCTTGTGGGTGGAATTGATGTAAATGACGTTTCCGTTCTCGTCCTTGGCGTTTACCAAGGATTGAGACGCCTTGTCCCAGACCCGCTTGATCTGCTGTACCGGTTCTTCCCGTTTTTCGCGTAGCTTGTTGAACTGAAATTTGGCCGATTTGGAGAGNACCAAGATCACGTCGTGGTCAGAAGCAAAGCGGCCGATGTTGCCCTGCATCTTGTTGTAGTAGTGCCAGACGATCTCGTTCTGAAATGCCCCTGCGCCAAACACCTCGTCCAGCAATGCACGGAGGTAGTGCGACTTATGCCAGTCGCAGTGAAGACAAAACACGCCATCGTCGGCCAGCAACTCGCGCATCAGGATTGCGCGCTCATAGATAAACTGTAGGTACTCGTCGTTTGTCCAGACATCCAGGTACTGCTTTTCCTCGAACGCGGTGTACGCCGTCTCTGTGCTCTGCTTGTTGATTTTGATCTTCTTCTTGTATTCGATCTTCGAGTCAAACGGCGGGTCGATGTAGATCAGGTCAACCTTCCCNCTGAACTGCTTCAGCAGGTGACTCATTACCTGCAGGTTGTCACCCCAGAAAATCTTGTTGCGCCAGCCGTCCACTTCTTCGCCAGGNACTTCCTTCAACTGCGCCGGGTAATACTGCGTCGAGGTGAATGGGCGCTTGCCGCGCCAGTTGAGCATCGGGTAGCCCTTGATGGGCTCGAATTCATACTTCTCGACTATCACCGTGCTGGTAGCCGGTGTCGTGAGCTGCAGGGCATCCTGCACAGGTAGTTCGTTCTTCATGTCTAGGCAGTCCTGAAAGTCCAATTCTTGTTGTCGCAATAAGCGCGCATGTCGCAGTTCTGGCACAGCTTGGCCGGGCGTGCGGCGATCTGGTAGTCCTGGCGCTCGATGCGCGCGACGATATCGTCGAACCGCGCGATGGTCTTGCCGATGGCTCGGTCATCCTTGGTGAAGGAAACGTAGGGGTTCCCGCCGTCCTCGCCGGTGTAGTACAGGTGCATCCGGCTCACCTTCTGGCCGGTGCGCTCCTCGACCAGATGGGCGTACACCTCCAACTGGTGCTGGTACTGGCGCAGGCGATCCCGATCCTTCTCCATGTCGGGCTTCTTCTCCGACTTGAAATCGATGATCTCAACCGTGTCGTGCTCGCCCCGGATTAAGTCAACGCTGCCCTTGAGGATGTACTGATCCTTGATGAGCGAGATCTCGACCTCGGCCTCCTTGATGCGATCCCAGTTGCCGTTCTCGCGCTCGTAGTAGCGCAGCACGTGCAGCAGCGCCGCCTGCTGCGAGGAGGGCGCGAGGTGNACGCGCTCCTTCTTCGAGAGCATGGCGTAGTTGGCCGAGAACCAGCCCTTGATGGCATCGAAGGTGAGGCTGACTTCTTCGCCGCGCAGCACGGTCTTGTGGATGTCCTCGATGGTCTGGTGCACCAACGTACCGAAAAGCATTGGGCTTTCGCGGATGGGCGCGAACTCCAACTCCTTGAAGAAGCGGTACTGCTCGGCGCAGTTCTCGAACACGGTGATGTGTGAGGTGAAGGAGTATTCGCGCTTGAGGTTGATCTGTTTCACGGCCTCGAAGGTCAACGCCGACAGATCAATGTCGCGCCAGCTCGGAAGCTCGTAGAACAGGCGCTCGAAATACTTGGACGGTGATTTGCCGCGCCCCTGCTTCTCCTGCGCGGCCAGCACCAGCAGGTTCTGGGCGCGCGAGAACGCGGTGTAGAACAGCCGCCAGAAGTCGAAATTCTTGATGTGGTCGAGCGGCTCGAAGCGCTCTTTGGAAAGGTAGCCGCCGTCTTCCAGCAGCACGTCCAGCGGGCCGTACTGCTTGCGCGGAACCGCCTCAAGCGAGCCGCACACCACCACCGGGAACTCCAGCCCNTTGGATTGGTGGATGGTCAGAAACGAGACGCAGCCCTTGGGTGCGTACTCGGCCTCGTCCTCGTATTCGCCGATGCCGCCATCCTGTAGGAAGCGCAGGAACTGGTTGAACAGGTCACGCAGATTCTTTTCCAGCCACTCGGGGTTGAGCACGCTGACAAAGTGCAGGTACTCGAACTTGGTGAGCAGCTTGGAGAAGGTGCCGAGGTTGCGCGCGGCGCGCCCNTTGTCCACGCCTTGCACGGCCTCCTCTGTGAGGAAGCGCGAGAACAGCGGGAACTGCAGCAGCTGGTAGAACAGGCCGGAGAAGGCGTAGTCGGTGTTCTGCGTCAGCACGGCGTGGCGCTTGGCCAGAGGGCGCGACCAGTCGAGCAGCGGCTTGTTCTCCGGCTTGCGCAGCTCGTCGATGAAGGGCTTGAAGCACTGGTGGTCGTAGTAGTCCCAGATGGGCAGCGTGACGCCTTCGGCCCACGCCCGCACCTTGGGAAACTGCGGGAACAGGAAGATCAGCGCGCCGATCATCAGGCGGATTTCCTCTCGCTCAAAGAACATGTTTGAGCGGGGCGAGAACACNGGCACTCCCTGCGCTTCGAGGAAGCGCGCCAGCGCCACCACCTTGTCGTTCTTGACCGAGCGGAACAGAAAGGCCACCTGGTTCCAGTCGAAAAGTCGGCCCGAAGCCTTCAGCCCGTTGAGGAAGCCCAGAACCTCGGCGTGCCAGTTGGTGGTGTCGTCCTTGTCGTCGCTGGCGGCCAGCCGCACCGCAGTGGGCAAGTCCGGAAATTCGTCCTCACGCGGCACGATCTGCTTGGCGAAGCGGAACACGCGCGTGCCATCATCCCAGACTTGTTCCTTCATCCACTCGTTGTAGAAACGAATGATGTCCGGGTGCGAGCGGTAATTGACGGTGAGCTTGACTTGCTTGCACTGGCCGTCGTCGAACAGCGTCGGAAACTCCAGAATGTTGCGGATAGTGGCGCCGCGAAAGCGGTACAAGCCCTGGTCATCGTCGCCCACCACGCACAGATTGCGGCGCTCTCCCGCCAACAGCAGGAGGATGCGTTCCTGAATGGTGTTGGTGTCCTGGTACTCGTCCACCATTAGGTGGGTGAGCTTTTCGCGCAGTTGCCCCAGCACCTCGGGGCGCTTTTCCAGCAGTTGCAGNGCCTCGTACTGAATGCCGGAGAAGTCCAGCGAGTTGTGCTCGTGCAGCAGCTCCTGGTACTTGGCAAAGCAGGTGGCCAGGGCGCGGATTTCCGGCTCCGGGGCCGCCGCCAGCGTGGTCGCATCGAGCGCCTCCTCGCTGACCTTGTTGAGCCACTTGAGCAGGTTCTCCGACTGCGCCCAGCGGCCCGTCTGGTCGTCACCCATGACGAGCTGGGCATCGGGTAGTTCGCGGAAGTCCTTGATGTGCTGGTAGAGGAAGTATTGCTGATCGAACTGATCGAACAGCGTGAAGCTGCGCTTGAGCCGGGTGAACTCGCGGTAATCCTCCAGCAGCCGCAGGCAGATGGAGTGAAAGGTGCCGAGGTACATCTCGTTCAAGTTGAACTGGATGCCCACCTCGGCCAGCCGATTCGAAATGCGGGTGGTCAGCTCACGCGCGGCCTTGTCGGTAAAGGTGACGACCAGCAGTGACTCGGGNGCGACGCCCTTGTGGGTGATGAGATAGACGATGCGCTCGACCAGCGTGAAGGTCTTGCCAGATCCTGGCCCGGCGATGATGAGCACCGGGCCATCGGTGGCCAGAATGGCTTCAAGCTGCTGTGGGTTGGCCTTGGACTGGAGGGTGGTCGCGCTGGATGTCATTCCGCCCTCGTCGTCATCCACTGTCGCCTTGCCAATTCGGCTGGCGATCCATTGATCCAGCTCGCCGCGACGGAAGCGCCAAGTGCCGCCGAGTTTGAACGCCGGGAGCTCGCCGCTCGCTGCGAGGCGATAGACCGTGCGCTTGCCTGCCTTCAGGTAGGCGGCAACCTCGTCAATCGTGAGGATCTCGTCCGGCTGGTCGCTCATCGGCTTTCCCATGTCATCTGCGCTGCGCTTGGTTTACAGCCACATCTTGTCATAATATTCCAGGATTGTGCAGACTTGGGCAAGCTTGGCATCAGCAGATGCCCGACCGAGACGGAGGGGCGGTGGCATCCAACTACGAGGCAATTTGCGAGGAAAACCGGGAGAGCTACGGCACCAAGGGCGCTCAAAAGTCCGGTAGGCTGGCCGCTGGGCTGTACGACGACCGCACGCACTTCATCTTCGAACTGCTGCAAAACGCCGAGGACGCCCTCGGTAGGCGCGGCGACTGGCACGGATCGCGCAAGGTGGCGTTCAGCCTGAACCCGACCCGCCTGACGCTCTCCCATTTCGGCAAGCCATTCGACGAGGCCGACGTCCGTAGCGTCTGCGACATCGCCGAGAGCACCAAGAACGAGTCCTCCATTGGCCGCTTCGGCCTCGGCTTCAAGTCCGTTTACACCGTCACCGATCTTCCGGAAATTCACTCTGGCGACGAGGACTTCGCCATTGAGAACTACGTCTTTCCCAAACGGTCGGAACGCTCGGCGCGCGCGGCGGACGAGACGCAGATTATCCTGCCCCTGAAACCGGGGGACACGAGCGCAGCGCAGGACATCACGGCTGGGTTCCGCCACNTTGGGCCCGGCGCGCTGCTGTTCCTGCGCCACATTGACGAAATCAACTGGAGCGTCGAGNGAGGTGCGTCCGGGTTCTACCTGCGCAACACCNCCGAATCGCTCGGACCTAATGTCCAGCGCATCACGGTGATCGGCAAAGAAGATGATCGGCCCGAAGTCGATCAGAACTGGCTGGTTTTCCACCGCGACCTGTTTTCTGCCGAGCGGCAGAAGGTCGGGCGGGTGGAAATCGCCTTCTCGCTGGTCGCGGCGGTAAAGGACGCCNCCGGTCGCTGGGCCGTACAGCCGTTGGCTAAGTCGCCGCTGGTGGTGTTCTTCCCGACCGTGGTTGAGAGCCACCTTGGCTTTCTCGTGCAGGGGCCGTACCGCACCACGCCCAGCCGCGACAACATCCCGCCCGGCGAGCCGTGGAACCAGCATCTGGTCAAGGAAACGTCCAGCCTGCTGGTGGAAGCAATGCGCTGGATGCGGGACGAGGCGATGCTGGATGTCTCGGCGTTGCGCTGCCTGCCGCTTGACCGCGAGAAGTTCCCTGAAGATTCCCGGTTCGCCCCGATGTTCGATGCCGTCCGGCAGGCATTTCAGGAGGAGGCGCTGCTTCCGACTTTCGACGGCAGGCATGTCACCGCCCATCAGGCCAAGCTGGCGCGCACGCAAGAGCTGCGCGAGCTGTTCAGCCCGGAACAGGTTGCGGCGCTGTTCGGTTCGGAGGTCGCCGCTTGGTTGTCTGGCGACATCACTCAGGACAAGGCACCCGAGATTCGCCAGTACCTGATGCGCGAACTCGACATCGACGAGATCACGCCGACAAAGTTGGTGCCGAGCCTGACCAAGTCATTCCTTGAGACGCAATCCGACGAGTGGGTGTTGCGGCTGTACGAATTCCTGAGCGGCCAGGAGAAGGCTCTGCGTCGCCACCTCGACACTGTTCCGCTCATCCGCCTTGATGATGGCACCCACGTCGTCGCCCGCGAGAACGGGAAAGCCAAGGCCTTCCTGCCCAGCGCCATTGTCACCAGTNTTCCCACGATGCGCCGAGCTGTGTGCGCGACAGCCGAGGTGCGCCTGTTCCTGAGTTCGTTGGGTATCACTGAACCCGATCCGGTGGATGACGTGATCTGGAACGTCCTGCCGAAGTACCGGCAAAACCCGATCAAGATGGATAAAGACGCCTACGCTGGCGACATCGAACGCATCCGCTCGGCCTTTAGCACCGACTCGACAGCACAGCGGGAAAAGCTCCGTTCTGCCCTACGCGAAACTACCTTTGTGATGGTAATTGGGTCCGGCGACGGCAACCGCTATTTTGCAAAGCCCGGTGGCATCTACCTTGCCACGGATCGCTTGAAGCAGCTTTTCGCGGGCGTCCCCGATGTCTTTCTCGTCGATGATGGGTACGACTGCCTTCGCGGCGAAAGCATACGCGAGCTGCTGGAAGCGTGCGGTGCGGTGCGATATCCACGTCCCGTTGAGGCGCCGAATGCGCTCACGTGGGACGAAAGGCTGGAGCTGCGTCGGCAAACGGGCTATGAGGAAACCTCCGGCATCAACGATCGGATCGTCGACTGGCTGCTTCAGGGCTTCGACGGTCTCATGGCGCTTCTGGCAGAACTCACCCAGGAACAACGCGCCGAGCGCGCCCGACTGATCTGGGAGAGTCTGGGCGACCTCGAAGAGCGACGCGGGCGCGGTATCTTTGATGGCTCCTACACTTGGTCGCACTACGGCGAACGCAAGACGCCACCCTTCTCGGCTGCCTTCCTGCGCCGTCTCAACAAAGCAGCTTGGGTTCCCGACGCCAACGGCGAACTGGTGTCCCCGGGCCTCGTGGTGTTCGAAACTCTCGGTTGGAGGCCCAACCCCTTCCTGCTGACCAAGATCGCCTTCAAGCCGCCGATCATCGATCAGCTGGCCAAAGAGGCGGGCATCGATCCGGCGGCGCTCGATCTGCTGCGCAAGCTCGGTATCACCAGCGTGGCCGACCTGACTTCCCGGCTGGGTATCACCAATCCACCATCTGAACCAGAGCCATCGCCAGCCCCCGAGCCGGAAGCCGACGAACTATCCGATGGCGACGTATACGATGATGCGAAAGACCTGTACGGCGATGAAATGCCGGATATCCCGCCCGGCACACCTGATCCCGATGCCGGCGACAGCGTGGGCAATGGGGCGNGGACGTGGCGGCCAAGGCCGCTCTGGTTCCGGGACGTCGCGTGGCGGCGGCCAGGGCAACGGAGGCGCGCATGGCGGCTCAGGTGGCCACGGGGCTACTGGCGGCAAAGGTAGTGGGAACGGCGGAGGTCAGGGAAAAGGACACCCGGTCACGCCGGAGGGCGGCCGTTCATTTCCTACGTCGGTGCACATCCGGATGATGACGGCCCAGATCCCGATGGCCTCGATCAGGCGGAACGGATGCAGATCGAAGGGCACGCCATCGACCTGATCATTGGCCTCGAACCGGCGCTGCGCCGAACGCCGGACGGCAACCCCGGTTTTGACCTCTACGAGGCCGACAGCGGTGGCAGGCAGATTCGATGGGTCGAAGTGAAGTCGATGACGGGCAATTTGGAAGATCGCNCCGTTGGACTGTCACGCACACAATTCGAGTGCGCCCGCGAANAGGGCGATGCGTACTGGCTGTACGTTGTCGAGCACGCGACCGACCCGGCACAAGCTCGCGTGCTCAGAATTCAGAACCCCTTCGCCAACGCCCGGACGTTCACGTTCGATCACGGTTGGGGTGAAATTGCCCGAACGGAGCCGCCTTGCTGATCGGCATATTGCGGCCAAATTATCGAAACCATGCACTCAAGGCCGATGTGTTGGTATTCGGCCTAGCTAGCTAAGCTACTGTAGAAGGCGGTTACGGGTTTCGGTTCCGCTCCACAAGAATTGGTACCCAGAACCGATGGTATGGCATCTCACGGGGAATCGACTTACTTTACCCGCGCCGGTGAAAGCACCCCACCGCCCGTCCTGCCAGCACCCCGACCACCAGCGGTACGCAAGGCAACAGCAATGGATGTGGCGTCACCGGCAGCACGAAGCCGATTACCGTGGCGCAAAGCGCCACGATTCCCAGGCTGGCATACACCGCAAACATCTCCGGATCGTGCTGCAGGAATTCCTTGGCCTTGATGAGCCGCCCGAATCCGCCGTCCACGAGTGCGACCAGGATGAACACTGTCAGCTCGGGCAGCCATTCGAGCAGAGTGGCGAACCGGTAGCTGGCGAGCAGGAGCAGGGCGTCGACGGCGCGGAAGTAGGCGTTATTGAAGAGGCGCTGGTTGACCGACGACATCTCCCGGGACACGGCTCCATTCACGCCTGCCGGCGACGGCGCATCCTTCGCGGCAGGAATCGGCGTGACCTGGGCCGTCGAATCTTGCATGCGCATCGCCCGATCCAGCATGCGGGTGGCGGGCTCGGCGCCCCAGTAGGCAGTGGTGGCCTCGTGCTCGGCGCGTAGCTGCGCGAGAAAGCGCTCTGGNGGATGGGCCGACGGTACGTACAGTACCAGGACCAGCAGGACGAGCAAGGACAACACGGCGACGGCGCGGATCATGCGGTAGCCATTCCCGGAGCGCGGCGCGAATCTGCATCGGGATCGAGGATCGGAAACCGCCCCTTGATGATCCGGCCGCCCGACACCGAGGCGAAGTACTGGAGGTTGGGCAGCTTGCCGAGCACGTCGGCCGGCACCATTTCCTCGAAGCTCTCCGTAAGCTGAGTGGAATAGCTCGACGAGAAGTCGCCGAGGTGGGCGTCCGAGCCGTGGCTCAAGCCCACGCGCACAGTGTGGATCGCCGTCTTGCCGAAGGTCTCGACCACGAAGTCCTGGGTCGGCCGGTCTTTGGTGCGCAGCGCGATCAGGTTGTTGAGGTTGCCCAGCGCCATGCGCGCCGCATCCTCGCTGCCCAGCCGCTTGGCCAGGTCCGCGAGGGTCTGCATCGCGCAGGTGGTGAAGATTCCGCCCTCGGCACCCTTGTTGAGGATCTCGATCAGCGGCTGGTTGATGACGTTCGAGACCTCGTCGACGAAGAGCGCGATGCGCCGGTAGCTGCCCAGGTTGTAGCGCATGCCGGCCCGCGCCGCCTGGTCGGCCAGCGCCAGGGCTCCGATGGCCGACGCGACGGACGGGTCGGGCAGGGAGTCCAGGCACATATAGAGCACGTGTCCGGCGCGCTCAACTTTCTCGAAATTCATGATGGGCCGCCTGTCGGCCGCATCGAAAGGATCGGGCGAAAGGCTCTTCCCCAGATCGCCCGAGGTCAGCATCGACAGAATGGGCAGCAGGTTGGCGGTAATCTTCTGGTAGTGCTCCCGGTTGTGGCGGAAGGTGCGGACCTGGGCGTCGATCACCTTGTTGCGCTGGTTCTGGGCGATGTGGTGCTCGTAGTAGGCGACGAAGGCCATCAGGTCGGCGCTGGCCGCCTCCGACGGGCGCTTGAGGTTGCTGCGGTGGGCGTCATTGAGGAGCTTCTTTATCTCGGGTAATTCGCGCCAGCCGGCGCCGAGGGTCTGGTCGTAGTAGCGGCGCAGCGAGCTTTCCAGAACCGGCTCGATGCCGCCCTCGATGTACTTGGTGAGCTTCACCAGATTCGGCCGCTCTTCGATCTCGACCAGGCCNTGCACCACGACATTGACCGCATCCCAGCCAAAGGCCGAGAAGGCGCTTNNAACGGTGTCGGGCGGCATGATCGACTGGATGCGCGAGGCGATCTCGGTGGGCTTCTGCCAGTTGAAGGTGAAGTCCACGCCCCGCTCCGGGAAGGCCGGGTGGAACTCCAGGAAGGTGTCCGGCTCGCGGTAGTCGGCGCAGGCGCGCTCGACGACCCGTTTGAGCCGGCGGCTGTTCTTCGGGTCGATCACGATCACGACGTCGCCGCGCCGGATCGCCTGAGTGATCAGGTTGGCGAGCGCCACACCCTTGCCGGACTGGGTGGTGCCGACCAACAGCGTGCCGCCCTCGAAATTCTGCAGCGGCCGGTGCAGGGGCNNCTTCGGTTCGACGCCGTGGATGTAGGGCAGACCGATCTCGGCGTCCGGCTGGGGCTTGGCGTTGTAGCCGAGCAGCTGCAGCAGGCGCGGTGACACCGCGAATTCCCGGTAGTCGATCTTGGCGAGTTCGTAGAGCCGTTGCGAATGCACCGGCCGCCATTCGAAGCCGAAGCCCAGGAACACCGAAGCCGGATCCTTGCACCAGCGGGCCAGGTCGTCGGTGCCGATGACCTCGATACCGCGCCCGCCCAACGACGCCCGCAAGACGAGCATGTGCAGCGCCTGGGCCACCCGCAGTACGCCCATGGCTAAGCAGACGAGCGCCAGCGGCAGGGCCAATTGCCGGGGNAGGACGCCGGTCACGCCGACGCCTACGAAATAGACCAGCGCCAGCCACCAGGCGATGCCGGCATAGACCTCGTAGGCCCGGCGCCAGGGCATTTCGTAGCGGCGTACCAGCATCTCAGCCTGCCTCCACCGGTGGCGCGACAAAGCCCGCCAGATCGAGGCCGCGCACGCAGCGCGGGTCGAGCACAAGGCCAACGGTGGGATTGCCGTTGAAATCGCGCGACAGGGTCGGCGGCCCGTCCCGATTTGGCCTGACCAACAGCTTGGTTTCGGTGAGCGCTCGCATGGCGAGCGACGGCTGGATTCCGCGTCGCTCGAATTCGACCAAGGGCACGAACACCCCTTGGGCGATGGTACACNNGGCGGGCGGCCCCATGCCATCGTTGAGCGTGCGGATGGCCTCGGCCAGGGCGTCGCGCACGACCGGATTCAGACGCATCGGGGCTTGCAGGGCGAAGGTGGCGGGGGCGGCTNNCCGAGACTGGCTCCGGCGGGGATGGGTCGGGCGTTTTTCCACCGCCGAACTGGCTTTGCTGCCGGCGGGCGGCTCGGGCGTCGGTATCAGCGATAGCTGGGTGCCGCTCTTGACGGGNGCCACCGACGCGGGCTCGGGCTCGGGCGCTTGCGGTGCAGGTGGGGCGGGCGCGCGCTCCGGTTTGAATTCCAGCGCCTGAGGTAGGGCTACCGGTGGCGGATCGATTCCCGCGAGGAGAATCGCCGGGGCCGAGAGCTTGACGGCTTCGAGCGGTNNGGCCCCGGGCGGCTGGATCGACCAGGTCGAGCGGCCTGCCGTCGCCGCCTCGAACACGCCCGCGGCCAGCAGCAGTTCCAGCACGGTCTCGGGCGCCTTGGGAATGCCGGCCAGTTGGTCGGCCTCGAGCAACTGGTGGATATCCTCGGCGCCGCCGGGCCAGATCAGGAACAGGCCATCCTGCCCGAACCACAGGCGCGATTTATCGCGGTTGGGCAGCCAGGCGGAGTTGCCGCGGGTGAGCCGCCGCAGGGCATCGACCAAGTAGCGTTCGAGGTGGGAGCCATATTGCGGCGAACCGTAGCGGTCGGCGCTGGCGATCAGATTGCGGTCAATGACGAGCGCCAGCGAGCGGCGCACGAGCTCGTCGAGGATGTTGTGGTCGCGATAGACCGGGATGCCGCCGATGCTGGCCAGCAGGTGGGGCACGATGACCGCATTGCCCTCGGCGAGGTCGGCCATCACCGCGGGCGGCACCACATGGGGCAGGGCGAAGAGTCCCAGGCCGCGCGCTTCGACGGCCTGGGGCCGCCAGCGCAGGAAATAGCGTTCGCTGCCGTGCGAGGCCAACCAGTCTGTCAGCGGTTG
The DNA here is from genome assembly GCA_013363835.1 of Dechloromonas sp. Taxonomy (GTDB): domain Bacteria; phylum Pseudomonadota; class Gammaproteobacteria; order Burkholderiales; family Rhodocyclaceae; genus Azonexus. The sequence goes on along the minus strand of CP054864.1, from coordinate 2,399,016 downwards.
CAGGAAGGCCGGCCAGGTCTCGCCGGCGGCATCGGTGACGATGACATGGCTCATCAGGCGGTGCAATTCGCTGCACAGGCCGGCGATGAAAGTTGCGTGGCGCCAGCGCGGCTCGAGTTGCCGGCGTGCCGAGATGCTCATCCGCCCTGAAAAGATGTGCGCGTCGGTGCCTTGCAGGCTGAAGAAGGCCGTCTCCAGGCCGAGCCGCAAGAGCCCGCCGGGTGTGCTGAAGTAGTTGTCGGCGGTCGCCGGCAGGAGGTGCACGCAGGCGGCGTAGCGGCGCACCAGCGCCAAGATGTCGCGCTCGAAGCCGTCCCGGTCGGCGCCGTAGCAGAGCTTGATGCGCGCGATCAGGTCTCCTTCGCCGGCCAGCAACTCGTCGACGGGTAGCGCGGCGAAACCGGGGTCGGAGGCGGGGTAGGCCGTGACGGGCGTTGGTGTGGCAGGCATGGGAGCGCCGCGATGCTGGAAGGAATGGGATGTGACCATTCTCTTGGCGTCTGCCGACCTGTCGCGTCGAAACGGGCCTATTCGGCGGGGGTATCGCTCCCGGGGCTCAGCAGGTGAAAGAGCGCCAGCATGCCCAGTTGGCGCTCCGTCATGTCGCGGGTGGCGCGGGCCGGGTAGGAGGCCTGGATGCGATGGTCCAGGTGAAAGCGTTCCAGGAGCTTGCAGAAGGGGCAAGCGTCGCCGTGTGCCACCGTGCCGACCGCGGCGATGAACTCGCAGCCGCAGCTCGGGCAGGGGAGCACGGACAGCGTGGGTGCGGTGGCCAGCCAGATGCCATCGATATAGGAGACGAGGTTGAAGGCGCGATCCAGGCTGATGCGGTGAGGCGGCTGCGTGGTGGCCTGGTAGGCGCGGTAGGCGAGGACCAGGGCGTCGTAAACGGTGAGCCCTTGGACGCGCAACTGACGATACTTGGCGCCGATGAGGCAGGCGTCGGCACGCAGAATGAGGTTGGCGCCGTGGTACCACTCGGCCGAATCGGGNGCGCGTCCACGGGGGATGCTTCGGGGATCGGGNAAGAAGAGAGCCTGCACCTGACGCGGCGGGATGCCGGTGACGAGGTGGATAGTCTTCAGCCGTGCCCCGAGCGCCGCCAATTGCTTCGCCAGTTGGATGGCGCGCAGGTGCCGGTCGCCGCGCGTCGGCATGGGGCTCGGCGCCTACCGCCGGCCTTCGATGGGTTTGGGTGGATGGACGAGTGCCATCGGNCCTGCCAGCGGCCGGGGAGCGTTCAAGATCGTTACCAGGTCGGCGCGCGGCGGGAACAGAGTCGTGTCGCCGACGTGGATCACCAGAGACCACAGATCATCAAGGCTCAAGCTTCGAAGGTAGTTGGCTTGTTCGGTGTCGAGCCCGTAGCGGCAGCAGGTTGAAGCCATGTCATGCTGGAGACCGGCCCGTATGACGGCGAGCACGTTCAGGTTGATCCATTCGGCGTCGGTAAGGGTCACGTGACTCATGGGCCTGGTCTCCGGTTCGCCCTGGTGCGACAGATGCCCACGACGTCGACGTTGGAAACATTCGTGAGCGATTGGGCGCGATGGGGTGTAGTGAGGGCAGATCTGAATCAGAATAGATACCGCGAACGCTGTATGGCAATAGCATTGTCCGGGTGGCGAGGGCTCCGCTATCCTTGCCACACGCAAGGTCCGATCGATGCCGTCGCTTGGGAATCGCGCCGTCGCAGACCGGCTGAGACGACCACGCCGAACGGAATATCCATGGCATTTGCATGGACATGACGGGAAGGGCAGAAAGCCGGCCGGGGTATGCACCCCGGCCCTGCTTTCTGCGATCTTCAGGATCAGGCAGCTTCCGCCAGCCCTTTCCACTCATGGGCCGGCAAGTCGATCAGGCGGCCGCCCAGCGCTTCGAACTCCGTCGCGCGGTCGTAGTCCTCGACCTCCTGGCTGTAATGCGTGACCGCATTGACCAGGCCATAGCCCGAGNNCTGACCTTCGGCGATCAGATGGCGCAGCACGCCGGCGCGCTCGGTGTCGTTCAAGGTGTAGCGCTGCGCCAGTACCTCGACCGTCTTCACCGGATCGCCCGCCAGCGGGATGGCGAGCGTCTTCTGCAGCTTCTGCGCCGTCTGGCGGAAGGTCGCTTCCGACACTGCCGCCTGCACCACATCGCGCACCTTCAGAAAGAAGGCCTTGTCGTCGGCGCGCAAGGTGTCGTCCTGATACACCGTGATGCCCTCATCCTCGGCGCTGAGCGCACGGCCCACGTGGGTCTTGCGAAGCGAGCGGTCGGCAGCGATGAGGCCGTTGCTGCATACCAGCCGGAACAGTAGGGGTTGCACCGACAACGTCCCATGGCCGACCTCCGAGTTCGAGATCACCACCCCGGCCTGCACCACGTCGCCGGGCGCCATCTCGTACTTCAGGCGCGGCGTGATGCACTTCAGGTACATGCGTGTTTCGGTCAACTCGACTGACTCGAAGCGTACTTCCGGCAACTGCTGCAGGATGGGCAGCNNGCTCTCGGCCAAGTCGAAATTGTCCAGGCGCCGGTAGCGATCCGACAGCACGGCGCGCACCTGACCGTCGAGGGTGCGCAGCATGCGCCGCTCTTCCTCGGTTTGCAGCCAGGTGTTGACGTTGCGGTCGAGCAGGGCTGGCTGGTCTTCACGCATGCGCTCGAAGTAGGCATACGGAATCTTCAGCTTGTCCGCCAGCTGCCGGCGTGCCAGCGGGGTGACGCTGTAGCGCACCGGGCCGCCGCCTTCCTCGATCACGAGACGGGTCTCGCCCCGGTCGTCGGTGGCATGGCGCACCAGCGTCGAGGGCACGATCAAATCCTTCTTCGAATGCAGCTGGCGCTCCAGTTCCTGGGCCAGGCTCACGAGAGAACGTCCGCTTTTCATGGCAATCTCCTTGTCGGAAAAGAAAAGCGGGGACGGCATCACCCACTCGCGGGGATGCACATCCCGCGAGGGTCGATGGCGGAGCGGCGATTGGCCGATCCGGATGGGGCGCGACGTGAATCGCGCGAGAACTCCAGGGCTGTCTTCGCGACGCCGAAAGGCGCCGCCTGGTCTGACAACTACCAGTGGGGCAAACCGCCTTTTCACCGGAACCGCCAGATGCAATCCCGCTGAAAGGCGGGTGCGGCGCCATCACAAGATGGACCGCACCCTCATCAAACGCTCATGCCGCGCGGGGCGCCTGAAATTCCAGACGCTGGCGCCAGATATCGGCCCAGTCGGTGCCGGCCTGCCTGGGCAGGAACACCCGCACTTCCCGCCGACCCGTCGCTTTCTCCTCCCGCTTGAGCCGACGCGCCAGCGCGAAGGCGAAGGCCTGGCCGGCGAAGTCGCCGTCGGCGTCGTTGTCCGCGTAGATGCAGACTTTGCGCACCGTGTCGGGCAGCCACAGCTTCTCCAGGTTGCCGGCGTTGAGCCCGGCCCAGACCGGCTTGCCGGTCGCCAGATGCAGGGCGAGGCCGGTCTCGATGCCTTCGCTGATCGCCAGTTCCTCGGTCGCCTCGAAGAGACGCACCGCGGCGCCGTTGATCCCGGCCGAGCACCTTCTTCGCATCCAGGGCCGCGAGCTTGCCGCCGTTCTGCAGGTAAGTCCGGTGCAGGGTTACGGCATGGCCATCGGCACCCTGAATGCATGCCAACATCGCCGGATATTCAGCCACTTTGCGTGACTTGCCGGCGGCATCCTTCTGGAAATAGCCGAGGGCAGGGTGAAAGCGCAGCACCTTCGGTACACCGGCAGGGCGAGACCCCGTCCGCTCAGGTAGCAATCCACTTCGTCGCCCACCGTCACCGGCCGGGCTTCGTTCCAGATGCGCTGGGCCAGCTTCTTCATGCGCTCGGACGAAGGCTCGCAGCTTCGGGACGGTGCCATCACCGGCATCATCCCCAGGCAGCGCTCGACGTCACGCAGCGCGGTGTTGAAGTCCGCGCCCATGACAGCTTGCAGCAACTTGAAGCCTCCACCCGGGCCGCACTGGCGGCAGTGGTAGTTTCCCTCGCCGAACTTGTCGGTGTACTGGAACCGATCCGTGCCACCGCACAACGGGCAAGGCAAGTTGCGGCGCTTGAGGATGCGTTCATCCACGCCCAAGTTAGCCAGGATTTCCGTCCACCGACCATGGGCACGCTGCTTGACCGCTTCGATGCGGGCCGTATTCACGATCCTGCATGGCGGCCTCCCATNCCGGGCGCTTCGGCGAGCAAGGCCACCGAATGGCCGGGCGCCGAGCCCACCCCNACGGAGACCTGGAAGGCTTTGCCGTGGAGCAGGGGATACTTGCCCAGCCGCAGTTCCTGCAACAGCGAGTCCAGCGTCTGCACCGGATCGACCGAACGCAGGCGACGGATGAGGTCCGCCAGCGCGTCGCGGTCCGCATCGAGATCCGACTCCTGGAATTGGTCGTTCTCGTCCATGAAGGACGAGGCCTGACGTACCGGCTCGCCGGAGGTCTCGCCGGCCGGGATGTACAAGACGTCTTCATGGCAGACACCCTTGTCGGTGATTTCGATCTCCTCGTTGCCGGCACGCAGGCGCACAGCCTCGCAGAGGATCACGGTCGGCCATACCCAGCGCCCTTCCAACTGGACGCGAAGCTGTTCGGACACCGCTTCGACCTGTACTGCCTCTTCCTCCAGGAAGCGCACGCGGCGCAACGCCCAGTGGTCAAGATGCAGGCCGAGCCAGTCGAAGACCAGGTAGCCCTTGGCCCGGGCCAGCATCCAGCGCGCCGCGTTGTCGTCGCCCACCCAGTCGAGCGACACCAAAGTCACCGTGCCACTTTCAATGGCGAGTCGGGAGGGCGCCACGGCGACTTGCCGGACATAGTCGCGGTTGCCGCTGTCCTCCTGGATCGGGTAGTCGACGATCTCCTCGAACAACTCGGCTGGCAGCACGTCGAGGTCGTTCAGCAGATCCAACTGCCCCCAGACCCGCATCGCCGCGTAGTAGGTTTCGATGAAGCGCTCGGGNGAAAGCTGGGTCTTGGCGATCTCCAGCGTTTGGCGCCAGCAGGCCTTCAGCTCGGTGTCGATGCGCTTGCCCTGCACATCCTCGTCGATCAGCTTGTCGCGATCCGGCAGGCGCGCGGTGAACTGGCGCGAGTCCAGGTGCCGNACATTGACCTTGTCGAGCAGGCAGTAGGTCGGCTTCATGACGCAGAAGCCCTGCAGGAACACCATCGTCTCGTAGCTGTTCTTGCCGTCGCGCGTGCCGGCGAGGTGGACTGCGCCTATTGGGCTCGGCACCGTCGCGAGATTCGCCAGCGCAAAACGCCGCACGAGCGGCTTGCCGTTGAACAGCACCGGCACCGGAAAACCCAGGCACAAGGTCTCGATGCGGTTGCCCAGGTCGGGCAGGTCGACGCCGTGCAGTTCGATCCGCGTGCCGGAGAAGGTCTCCGCGATGGCTTCCACGTCGATCGACGCCTTGGCCAGTGCCGCGGCAGTATCGATATCGACTCGCTGGTGGTTCGAGGCGACAATGCAGCGCGTGGCGGCATAGAGGCACTTCGAGAATCCCACCCCAAACGGGCGCTCCTCGGCAGCGGTGGTCGCATCCCAGCCCGACTCGTGGAAGCTCAGGAGCTTCTGGAAGTCGTCCAGGCCGCAGCCATCGTCCTGCACCCGCAGTACCTGGGCGGCGGCGTCGTAATCGATCTCGATTCGCGTCGCGCCGGCGCGGCGGGCGTTCTGCAACAGCTCGGAGACGAGCGTGAAGCGATCGGTGAAAGCGTAGCGCTGGTTGCGCAGCGCGCCATCCTCATTGATTCGAACCTGTATCTGCATGATGTGCTCCATGAGTGCAGACGGAACCCGGCCCCGGCGGGACGGGCCCGCCAAGGGGAAGAACACCTGGTCAGCCGATGTGGCCAACCGGTGGAGTGAATAACTGGCCGGCGGCCAGGGCCGCGATCAGGCTGTGCCCGAGGAACTCNCGGGGCAGCAGGTGCTGGGTGCTGAGAACACGGCCCTCGACATCGAGCCGCTCGACCTTCAAGCCGATCGGATGCCAGTGCACNCGGTAGGTCAGCCAGTCGGCNGCGGCGATGACGAAGGTGCGGCCGGCATGGCCGGTGAGGACTTCGCTTTCCTTAACCAGAAACTCGATGTCTTCTGCTGCCTGGACAGTCAGCAAGCTCGGGTTGTCGCGGGTGATGCGTGCTGGGTCTCGCATGGCGGCCTCCTCACATCGCGTGCAGCCAGCAGCGGCTGTTATCCGGCCGGCTGCGCTCCGCGCCTGGGTTTGGTGGATCGGGNGACGGATTGCTGATCGGTTTCGCAGGTTCGCGGACCACCGGCATCGATGTTAGGCATTTGGCATGCTGTCGTTCCTGCGTAATCTGTTCCAGCAATACCGCATCCTCATAGTCCAGGCGTCCCGCGATGCCGTAGGCGATGAAGATCGCCATCAGGCAGAGGACATCCTTGAAAGCGGTCATGACGACTCCTTGAATGGGGCGGGCCTTTCGCGTTGGCGAAGAAGGCCCGCAATGGAAAACGGATCAGGCGAACAGGTCGCCCTGCACGGACATCCGCTTGACCTGCTCGTTGATCCACTGGGGTTCTTGGCCAGCCGCGCCTCGACCCATTCGGGGTTGCGTGCGACGGCGTCGCGCACCCAGGCGGGANTAGCGCGCCAGGGTGGCTTCGAACCAGGCNCTCAGCCCATGTCGGATGTGTTCGCGCACTTCCTCCGCATCGACCCGACCGCAATAGGCGATCGGCGACAGCGGGCTGCAGCCGACGACGCGCAGGCAGCTCACGAACGAGAACGGCAGGCCGTCCTTCTCGCGCTCGGCGAAGACCCAGCGCAGGGTGTCGAACTTCTCTTCCAGCGGCGTTGCGGGATCGGCCAGTTGGCTGACCTCCTGCAGGAGGCGCCAGTGGAGGAAGACGATGTCCTCTTCGCTCCACTCGACGGGTGAGTCCTCGTCCTCGAGCAGGCTGTCCAGGGCTGCGCGATCGGGGATCGCCGCCGGACGGTGGCTCGATGCCGCAGGGCAGGGTGGTAACGCAGGCCCNATGGGTGCGGGGCGGGCGGCTCGGGAAGAGAACGTGGATCGGCTCGGGTTCAGCATCGTTGTCTCCAAGGAAGAGCAGGAGGCAACGCGCACCACAACTGGGGGCATATGCCCCCGTGGGTGAGACACGGCCGGCCCGCTATGGGCGGAACGGCGCTCTGGGAAGAAGCTAGCTCTAGGGCTGGCTTGAACGGGCGGCGAGAACCGCGGCGACCGGTATGCCAGCTACCGATCGAGGAAGGCTTTCGGGGAAGGGCGCTTACGGAAGCATGGAGGCGCCTCGCCCCTGCCTCGAAAACTCGCCTCGATGGCATGGGTGCGACAGGCACCCTAATCGGTGCCGGCAAGATCGCCGCACGGGGCACCGGCAAAGCCGATGGCATACGCGACAGACAGAGAACTCCAGGGCTTGCCTTGTTTGAATGCAGGGCCAGCTACTGCATGACGTCAAGGTAGTGGTGCCGGATTACCGAGTCAATCCCGAAAACCAGTCCGCATCGGCCCCGATGCCGAAAGCCCCCTCAGGCCACGGCCATTTCCAGTGGCGAATGCGTATGCCGGCGCGGATGATCGGCCCGAACGCGGTATTTCGAGGAGCACGGCATGTCGGAGATCCAGATCGTCAAGGTGGACCAGNGGGGCGTCAACGCCCGCATCCTCGCCAAGGAGGCCAAGGCCGACTTCCGTCGCGTCGAGGCGGCTAGCCTGAAGATCCCGACCCGCTTCACCAGCGCCGAGGGAAAGCGCTTTGCGCGGCTGTTCAACACGCTGCAGCTCAACACCCACTTCATCTCGGTGATCGCCCGCACGCGGCTCGACCACGAGGACGTCGCCAAAATCGAGGACACCATTCGAGCCCAAATGGACGCCGTGACCGCAAACCTCAACCACGCCATCGACGGCGCCGAAGCGCTGTTCAAAGCGCATGGCATCACCAGCACGGCAACCTACGACACCGTGCCCCTGGATATGGACGTCCATGTGCTGTCGTCGATCGGGCGACGTTTCCTGGAGGTGCTAGGCAAACTCGACCAGCTGATGCCCTTGCTGCAGACCCTGGAGATTCACGAGGTGATCACCACCCAGGCGGTGGACGTCCAGCGTGCAACGCTCAAAAGGCAGGTGCGCGACGTGGCCAATGGAGCGCGCAACTTCGCGATGGGGCTGCGGCGGCGGATGAACGCCATGGACGNNCGCAGCGGCGAAGGTCGTGGCGAGNGAAGCCGGGAAGAGGCCGTTGCCGTGGGTGTCGCGGATGGCGCGAATGCCGCTGNNGGGGAGGGTGAGGCAACGGCCGATCCGATGGAGGCGAGCGCCGATGCACAGCCGGAAGCCGTGGAAGGCGCCGCGCCTTCGATCGGCGATTAGCGTCGCTTGAGTAACCCGATCGAGGCCGATTTGTCACCTTTCGTCCCAATATCAACAAGGATGATGATAACCAAACCACATAAGAACCCCTGTTTCGATAGTCCAGTGACCGTCATTCTTGTTGAGTGAAAGGACAACACGATGGCGGTCAAGAAANAAGAATCCGCCCGTCTGGCGAAGCGACTGNGGGGCAACCTATCCGGGCGGCGCAAACAGCTGGGATGGACACAGGAGATGGTCGCGGAGCGGGTCGGCGTCGATGCCGAAACCATTTCGCGCATCGAGCGCGGCGCCCATTTGCCCTCCCTGCCGACACTAGATAGGCTTGCGGTGGCGCTCCAATGCTCTGCGGGCGACCTGTTATCGAAGGAAGAGCCCGAAGAGGCCAGCGAAGCGGCGACCTTTGGCGCATGGATTTCCGAACTGGGGTCTGACGATCGGGCATTCGTCATGACGATTGTGCGGAACTGTTGTGATCACTTGGGCAGCCGCTCGAAATAGGAAATACTCCCACTCACGGCGGCGGGAACGGGCCGCCCGGCCAACGCTCGTGCGCGAAACCCTCCGGACACTCTCCCGGATACGACGGCGCCGCGCGAGACCCTGGCTTGCCTCACGGCTCCATTCGCCATGGCGGGTTCAAGCCGGATCGGCTTCGTCAGCGATCCGACTTCTGGACCGCGACCTTGATCACGGCGTGGTGGAATGGTTTCGGCATCCGTGCCATCTCCAATCGCTGGCAGACGCCGCCTATTGAGGCAGGTACGTCCCGGAACGTCTTGCGTCGGCCCGCCGGCCTCAATATCGTATCGACAAGTCCCACGTCATCAGGCTGACCTGACCCCGTGGGTACCCGCACCGCTCTCGTGGCGGCGTCGCAGTCGATACCTGCCTGTTGCCCGACGATCCGCCGTCGCGCGTGCTGCGTGGTGCGGATCGGCTGATCTTTCCCGACCCGGACGCCCTTGGCCGTCATGCGGCGGGAGCTACTTTCTTGCTCATCCTTCCATGCCGTGTGACCGGGGCGCCGGCGGCATGTCGTCGAGTTCTGCGTTCCCTATCGGCTCGCGCCATCCTGACCTAGCGCGGCCGCAACAGAGCAGGTCATGTCCTTTATCGGCACCCGCCGTGACGAGGCCCGATCATGCCCAACATCCGTACCAGTACCGCCGCGAAGATGGCGGCTTCCGCGCGCTTCCGANCTACGCCTGCCGCTCCGGTTTCGACCCTGACGTTGCCCGAGACCGGCTTCCTGCGCCAGCCCCAGGTGCTGGCCTTCGTTCCCATCTCCAAATCGACGCTCTGGCGGCGCGTCCAGGCGCGCACCTTTCCCGAGCCGGTCAAGCTCTCGGAGCGGGTGACCGTCTGGCGCGCCGAAGACATCCGCCGCTGGATCGCACAGCAAGGCCAGCCCGGGTGATGGGCGTGGCGATGGGCGGGGACAGGTTCGGCTCGGACCTGCGGCGTCGTTCGCGTATCGACCGGGTCGGCGCCGACCCGCCACAGGCGTCGCAGCTGCGCTCATCGGTCCGGCCGGCCCGTTCTTCGGCGGCGCACTCGGCCTGATGACGAAATCCCGCGCCTTTCCCGGCGTTTTCGGCTGGCGAAGGGTGCGTCGGCGCTCGAACATTCGGGCTCATGACGATCGAGAGATGATGGGAGAAGCAAGTCATGCACGACAACCAGGAGCTCGACAGGTACCACGACAACGCACTGCAATCGGTCGAGATGCTCCGTGCCGTCATTGGCGGTGAGACCTACGAAGCGGTGGCCGTGCGCTTCGGCGTCTCGCGCACGGCGGTCGAACGGCGCATCAAGTCCGTCGCCGTCCAACTCACCCAGGTGGTGGGCGTGGATGGACTCAAGGAAGAAGGCGCGGCTTTCGTGCGGCGGCTGCGCCTGCATCGGGACGCCATCCTGGTCGCGCTGGAGGGCTTCGAGCCCCGGCCGCCGGCTGGCACCNGTCCGGCGCGGGTATTATCGGCGCCGGAGGTGGCCCAGGGCGCGGTGCGCATCAAGGGCCGCACCAGCCGCACCTGGCACGACCTGGCCCTGTACTACATGCTGTTCGCCACGGGCCTGCGCNCCCTTGAGATCGCCCGGATCGAGGTGCGCGACTACCTGCATGCCGACGGCAGCGTATGCAGGGAATCGGAGTTGCGTGCCGAGGCGGCGATCAACGGCAAACTCCGGCCACTGTACTTCAGCAGCAGCCGGCTCGACGATGCGCTGGCCGCCTATTTCCGCGAGCGTCTCGCCAGTGGACATGGCCTGGGTGGGCCGGATGCCTACCGTGGCTTGGACCCGGATAGCCGACTATTCCTTTCCNCGAGCGGCGAGCCCTACAAGATCACGCCCAACAATGGCGAGCCCGGGCAGAATCGCTACGTCTGCCGGGCGCTGCTGGAGATCTACCGCAAGTTGTTCCGTTACGCCGAACTCAAGGGGTTGAGCACCCAGTCGGCGCGCCTCACCGTCATAGCGCGGATGTATGAGCGCGGGGCCGACGAGGATCAGGTGGGCGCGGTCCTGGGCATCGGCGAGCGCAGCGCGGTGCGGGAATTGCTGCCCCGGCCCAAGCCGACGCTGGCGGAACTGCTCGACGAGCTGATTTGAGCTCGCCATGGATTCCCAACGCTTCGCCATCAAGGGCCGCGTGATCGGCGCAGACGATCCACAATTGCAGGAGGCGCTCGCCCACGTCTATGAGACACCGGAGCGGCCGAGATGCTTGTGCGTGCCCGGCGGCGTGGAAATGTACGTGGCGCGGCATCGCCAGTTCGTGGTCAAGCGCATGCCCGATAGCGGCAGCGCCCACCATCCGGGCTGCCCTTCTTACGAGCCGGAGGTCCAACAGTCCGGACTGGGCGAACTGGTCGGCGAAGCGGTACTGGAGTCTGAACCGGGACGGGTCGAATTGCGGGTGGATTTCCCGTGGACACGGGTGCTCGGGCGAGGCGTGCCGCGCGGCGAACCCCAGGAGGTGGCGGAGATCGGCGTGCCGCGGCGGCAGATGACGTTGCGGGCCTTGATGCATTTCCTGTTCGAGCGGGCGGGCTTCAACCGCTGGAGCCCGGCGATGGCGGGCAAACGCAACCAGGGCGTGTTGCGCAAGTACCTGCTGGAGGCCGCCGAGGAGATCGTGGTCAAGGGCGTGCCGCTGGCCGAGCGCCTGTATGTGCCCGAACCTTTCAGCGAGAGCGCCAAGGCCGAAGCGGCACAGCGACGCGAGAAACTGGCCGTGCTGCGCCCCAAGGACGGGCAGACGCCGTTGGCCATCGTGATCGGCGAGTTCAAGGCCAGCGAGGCGACGAGCCAGGGCTGTCGGGTCTGGATCCGGCACATGCCGGATGCGCCGCTGTTGATCGCCAGCCGGAGCTGGGAGCGGATCGAGCGGNGGTTTGCTCCGCTATTCGAGGCGCGCGATGCCGATACCGGCCACCCGGTCCGCCTGGTCATGGCCGCGCTGATCCGCGCCCGCCGCGAATACACCTATGAAATCGATGCGGCGAGTTTGATGCTGACGAGCGAGCAGTGGATTCCCATCGAGGGCGTGCATGAACTGCCCCTGATCGACGCGCTGATCGCCCAGCTCCGCCGCTTCGTCAAGCCGCTGCGCTATGACGCCCGGAGTGCAGCGGCTNTTCCGAATGCTCTGCTGCTGGATGCCGGGCCGGCGCCGGTGCCCTTGCACGTCGTCAGCGCTTTCATGGGCCCGAAAGAGCGGGCGGCGAAAGAGAAAGCGACTGCGGCGGCCAAACAAGATGCCTGGGTATGGTGGACGGATCAGCCGATGCCGTCCTTGAAAAGCGTGGAAGGTTCTCGCTGAAGGGGCGTTGGCGAAAGCGAAACAGATGGCGTGTCTCGATCAGGCCTGGACGATCGCTGGGGAGAGGACGTCGCCATCACCATCACCCGCTCACGCAGTTCCTTCCCGGCTTTGAAGGAGGGAACCCATTTCGCCGATACCGCTACCGGCTCACCGGTCTTTGGATTGCGGGCCCGGCGGGAAGGACGGTAATTCAGGTTGAAACTGCCGAATCCGCGAATTTCAACGCGGTCACCAGAACCAGTGCGGCGTGGATGGCCCCAAGAATCTCCGCCACCGCCATCTCGGCATCCTTCTGGACGAGTTGTGGAAAGCGTTCAGCAAGCAGAACGACGAGTTCGGAGCGGGTCATGCCGATATCTTACCTGAGGCTGCTTTCCGCCAAGCAGCATGCATAAGCAGTAGGTGTTTCCGAAGGGGTTGAAGCGAGGGAAGTCGCGAGAGCATGAAATTGTCGGAATGTCCCGACGTTCATGAAGGAGCGCCGTCATGACTCATCTCAACGCACATCCGGTGATCGCCGTGCAAGGCGGTGGCACGGCACCAACCCTGCTGGGGCAAGGCCCGGCCCGCATTCCAACCGGCGGTAAGATCCGCGCCGGCATCAAAGTACTCACCAAGAAAGCCGCCGGAGAGCCCAAGGCCAAGGCGATCTACGAGCAGGGCGTGGCCGCCGGCCAGTCCTTCGAGCAGATAGAGCGCGCCATCACGGAGGCGCTGCCCGATCTCAAGACGCCGCTGGTGCCGCGCAACGTCCCGTGGTTCACCGTGCGGGCGCAGGACTTTCCCAATCCCGAGATCGCTCGGGACATTCTGGAAGCCTATGGCGAGGACCGGGGCGAAGGCCGACGCCTGTACTGTTGATTTGCACCTAAAACTGACCGGGATTTGCACTGAAATCTGACCCACCCGATGAGCCGCAGTATGGCTCAGGTCATTGCTGGATTTCTAGTCCTCACCTCCTTGCTCCCTTTGGTTGAACTGTTTCTGAAACGGTAGCTCTCGTTGCCGGTTTCGACGATATGGCAGTGATGCGTTAGGCGGTCGAGTAGCGCCGTTGTCATCTTCGGATCGCCAAAGATACTGGCCCACTCCGAGAAACTTAGATTGGTCGTAATGATCAGACTGGTCTTCTCGTAGAGCTTGCTCATCAGATGGAAGAGCAAAGCGCCACCGTTCTGACTGAACGGCAAGTAACCCAACTCATCCAGAATCACCAGGTCAGCATGCACCAACCGATGGGCAATCTGCCCTTGTTTGCCGGCTAGCTTCTCCTGTTCCAGCGCATTGACCAGATCGACCGTCGAGAAGAAACGGACCCGGTGATGCGCATGCATGATCGCCTGCACACTGATCGCGGTAGCCAGATGCGTCTTGCCAGTGCCTGGCCCACCAATCATCACCACGTTATGAGCCGCGTCGATGAACTCNCCGCGATGCAGATGCCGGACCAAGGCTTCATTGGCGACGCTTTGCGTGAAGTCGAATCCCGACAGGTCGCGGTAAGCCGGGAAACGGGCAATCTTCATCTGGTAATTCACCGAGCGGACTTCCCGTTCAGCCAATTCAGCCTTGAGCAGACTGTCCAGGATGGATTGCGCATTCAGATAGGCTGGCGAATTCTGTGCCGCCAATTCCTCAATGGCTTGCGCCATACCGAAGAGCTTGAGCGATTTCAGTGTCGTGATCATGGCTTCAGGCAGCATCTCGCACCTCCCGCAGGCCGTCGTAGCGCGTCACGTTGGCAAGCGGTTCGATCTTCAGTACCAGCGCCTGAGGCGCATCAATCGGTGCCGGTGGTGGCAACTCCACCAATCGTCCGAGCAGATTGAGGACATGCTGTTTCGAGGCAACGCCGGCATCAAGCGCCATCTCGACCGCCGTCAGGACGGCCTGCTCATCGTGATGCAGGACCAGGGCGAGGATCTCGACCATTTCCCGATCGCCGCCCGGCCGTTTCAGGAGGGCTGACTGCAGTCGCTTGAACCCCTCGGGGAATTCGGCAAACGGCGCGCCATTTCTCAATGCGCCGGGCTTACGCTGCAAGACCGAGAGATAGTGCCGCCAGTCGTAGATCGTGCGACTGAAGTCATGCCGGCGGTCGATGATCCGTTGGTGCTCGGCAATCACATTGCCTTCCGCAGCGACGACCAGATGATCGGCATAGACCCGCAGGCTGACGGGTCGATTGGCAAACGATGCCGGAACACTGTAACGGTTGCGCTCGAAGTTGATTAGGCAGGTTGGGGAGACGCGCTTGGTATGTTCGACGAAGCCATCGAAGGGAACTGGCACAGTCATCAGCTCAGCCTGCTCATCAACCCAGGCGTCTGCGACCGTGCCGGGCAATTCAGGATGACGCAGCTCTTGCCAGAGCGTCAGGCATCGCTGTTCCAGCCAGGCATTGAGGGCATCCAGACTCTCGAAGGCCGGCGCACCTTGCCAGATACGATGCCGGGAGTCCTGAACATTCTTCTCGATCTGCCCNTTCTCCCAGCCAGAGGCTGGATTGCAGAACTCGGCTTCGAACAGGTAGTGGCTGACCATGGCCTTGAACCGGGTGTTGATGTCCCGGGCTTTGCCTTTCCGGATTCGATCCACTGCCGTCTTCATATTGTCGTAGATGCCACGTCGGGGTACGCCGCCCAACACGCGGAAGGCATGGTTGTGGGCATCGAACAACATCTCGTGGGTCTGCAATGGGTAGGCCCGCAGGAAGAATGCCCGACTGTAGGAGAGTTTGAGTTGGGCGACCTGGAGCTTGGTCTTCACGCCGGCAATGACCGCCCAGTCTTCGCTCCAGTCGAACTGGAAGGCTTCTCCCGGTGCAAAGGTCAGAGGAATGAAGGTGCCACGCCCAGTCGTCCCGGCTGCTTCCTGCTGCGCTTGTCGCCAATGCCTGGCGAAGGCGGCGACCCGGTCATAGGAGCCTTCGTAGCCCAACGAGCATAGATCGGCATAAATCTGCCTGAGGTTTCGCCGCTGCTTGCGACTCTTCTTCGACTCCGTCTTCAACCATGCCGCCAGCTTCGGCGCAAACAGGTCGAGCTTGCTCGGGCTGTGTCGCTCGGGATACTTCGGTTCGACGATGCCGGTGCTCAGATACTTCCGGATCGTGTTTCGGGATAACCCCGTTCGTCTGGCTATTTCACGGATGGCCATGCCATCACGCAGGTGCCACCGCCTGATTACGCTTAATAACGCCACGTCGATCACTCCTGATTCTCCCGCTCGTTCCCGAGCAGGTCAGTGTCTATACGTGGGTCAAAATTCGATGCAAATCTATAGGGCTAGTGGGTCAGTTTTAGGTGCAAATCAACAGACAATGATCACCTGCCGCAGCCGGCAGCATCCGGGATTTAACAGGCCATAGGCAAAGCTCAACCGAATGTCTGTTTCAGGCTGAGGGGGCGCTCAGCTCAGAGGTGGTTGAGTGTTGCCTGCGGCCTTACGCAGCCCGTGGAAAGTCCCCTCGATGTAGCTCACATCGCCTTGATCGGGCGGGGCTGGTCTCGCCCTTTCGGATCTTCGTAGCCAGGTGCAAGCTGGGCATTATTCGCCCCGTACAGAGCCAACGGATCCCTCAACCAAAGCGCGTACTCAGGCTCTTCCAGACGATGGTTGGGNGAGCAGTCGACCGACCACCTACGCAGCATGTAGCCAGCATTGGCGGCCCGCACCTTCACCTTCATAACACCATCGACCATGGGGTAATCCATGGCGATGATCTCGGGACGCTTGTGTGATGGATGAGGTACCAGATCGAGTTCGATGATGCGACTCCACTGGACGTCCTGGTCGGGTGATTCCTCCCGCTGCACCTGGCTGTCCTCTATGACCACCGGGTTGTCCATGCGCGTGAAGACGAAGTCTCGAAACTCCCGCCTGAGGCGGCAGTATGCGCGAACGTGCCAACGCAGGCCGATGTCGACCAATGCAAGCGGCACGATCACCCGCTCGGTATGGCCGGTTTCCACCGACGTGTAGCCCAGTCGAACAGCCTTGCTGCGGTGGATAGCCCGCGTTATCGGAGCCAGGACCGACATCTTCGGCACGGTGAGCGCGGCGGGTATCTCGCACCGGATCATCGGCTGCAACTGATCGCCGATGCCCTCGCCAAAGCCTTGGGAAAGCGCTGTCAGCACGCGTTGCGGCGCGTGGTCGAACAGCGGCACAAAGGTTTCGCTCGGCCGATAGGTCTTGGTCGCCCCGTCGAGTTCCAGGTTCTCCGGCGCGATTTCCCGGTACAGCGCGATGTCGCGGGTAGCACCAGCNGGCCCNGTCTCAAACCGATCGACGACGTCGGCCCGGCGCAGTTCNCCAAGGAAATAGAGCTTGAAGTCAATGTGGAAGAGTCTCTCGCGCTGCACGCGGGGAAGGCGCTCCATCAGACGGACGCGCCGGTCGGTTAGGGATTCACTCATATCCAAATAATACTCGCTTGGCGCATCTTTTGGGATCACTGTGTGATAGTTACACGATCATTTTGATGATGTGATAAGCTACATTCAAGCAGTCTATCTAGACCTGTGAAGAGGATGTGGCCGCTCCCTGGGTTCCGCAACGAGCATCAGGACAGCGGCAACGTCGCAGTTGCACCACTGAACGCTAATGGCCCGCCATGTCATCGCTCCTCGAAAACGCCAAGGGTATCCATCGCATCACGAAGCTCCCCGACCCCGGTCTGCGCGAGTTGTGGTCATCGATCGTGATCGACAGGCGAACCAAGGACCAACTGCTCGGGCAGGCCATCNAGAACTTCACGGTCCGAAGCAAGATCGCGCGAACTGTTCTCCCGCTGCACGGCACGATCCTCCTGGTCGGCCAACCGGGCACCGGCAAGACCTCACTGGCCAAAGGCCTTGCTGCGGAAACGGCGGCGGTGTTCGACATGAACAAGTTCCGCCTGCTTGAGGTCGATCCTCACGCCCTCAGCAGCGCCATGATGGGCAAGACCCAGAAGGCCGTCTCCGACCTGTTCTCGCAGACGATCGCAGAGAGCGCGGCTGCCGGCCCGACCATCGTTCTGCTGGACGAAGTCGAGACGCTTGCGGCCGATCGCAGCAAGCTGAGCTTGCAGGCGAACNCCGTCGACGTCCACCGCGCCACTGATGCAGTGCTGGTTCAGTTGGACGCTCTCGCGGAGACGCACCACAACCTACTCTTTATTGCCACGAGTAACTTCCCTCAAGCGGTGGACGCCGCGTTCATGTCGCGGTGCGACTTGGTGCTCGAGATCCCGATGCCGGGCCCAGCGGCCTGCGAGCAGATCCTGCGCGACTGCCTGAACGGCTTGGCACAAACGTATCCGTCGATCGCCGATCTGGCTATCGGCTCGAGGTTCAACGCCGTGGTCGATGAGGTTGTCGGTCTCGACGGACGGGCGATCCGCAAGACGGTCGCCGTGGCGCTCACCATGCGCAAGGAGGTCGCCATCGCTCCCGCGCAGTTGAAGATCACGGATCTTCTGGATGCAGCCAAAGCTGCCAAGTCGGCCCGGGCGGGCAAGGGAGGTGCGAAATGAGCACCGTCGCCAGCCGCGTGATCCGCAGCTCACCGCATCGGGACACCGCTCAGACCTGGGCACTGATCGTTGAACTGCTGACGCAGGGCAAGGAAGGCGCCGCGAAAGCAGAGCTGCAATCCGTCGCCGGCGTTGCCGGCTCGATCATCGCCGACCGCGCGCCCAAAGATGCCGCGATCGTTGTTACCTGCGATGGACCGCGCACGCGAATCTACTGCCTCTACGACGAAGACGCGATCGATGGGTCGGACGCGAAGGAGGACGCTCTCGGCTTTGACCCGCTGCAGGGCGACTGGTCGGTGTCGTTGCCGTGCTCTGAGGACGATCTCGCGTGGGTGCAGCGGGCGCTGAAGGCCAAGAGCACGAGGATCACCGCTCGCGACCAGACGGCCACGTTGGGTGAGAGCGAGAAGACGGCGGCACCATCACAGGGCTTGTCCCTCAACGTCGATGCCTTCCTGAAATCATGAGTACCGTAGCCGTCTTCTCGTACACGCAGTCGGTCGTCTATGTGGCCGACAACATCCTGAAGAGCCTGAAGGACATCATCAGACTGAGCGGGCTGGATCCGACCAGGCTGGTCAACGACTGGGCCGTTCTTCTGCGCGGTCTCAGCACGTGGATCGAGTCCCGGCATNCCGAGAGCGTGATGCTCGAGATCTTCGATTCGAAGACCGACGGCCTGCTGTTCCGCTGGGATATCGAGGTCATCTACACGTGGGACGTCTCGGCGGGCACCTTCTGGACTGACACCGAGCAGTTGAAGTGGGCCATCAAGAAAGCCGGGCTTGTTCCCGCACAGGCCGACTACAGAGTGTCGGTGCACAACAAGCCGGGGCGACCTGACGTCAGCGGCTGGAGCAGCTGCACACTGCGCTCGACCGACGGCATGGTTCGCCAGAGCCTCGGCACTACCGTCGAACACAACGGCCTGAGCGCCAACACCACTTACTGGAGGAAGGCCTGATGCTGACCATCGACGAAGCATTCCGCAAGTTCAAGTCCAGGTTGGAGCTCAACGATCGCGAGCAGAAAAATGCGAGCGCACGGCACACGGAGGTCCGCGAGTTCGTGCGCACGAAATTCGCGATCGACCGCGACTTCCTGACGGGCTCGTACGCCCGTTACACCAAGACCAAGCCGCTCAAAGACATTGACATCTTCTTCGTCATGAAGCAAGCCGAGCGGCACTATCGGGAAAAGGCCGTTTACGTCGTCCTCGACAAGTACAAGGAAGTGCTCGTCGAGAAATATGGCGACAAGGCGGTGCGCCGTCAGAGCCGCTCCATCAATATCGACTTCGGCGTCGACGTGAAGGAGGACGACAAGACCGACTACAAGATCCTGAGCGTCGATGTCGTGCCGGCCTTCGACAGCGGCGACGACTATGAGATCCCCGACGGCGACACCGGGAAGTGGATCAAGACCAATCCGCAGAAGCACGCCGACAAGGCTGTTGACGCGCAGCGCGCATACGGCAACGAGTGGAAGGGGCTCGTGCGGATGGCCAAGTACTGGAACAACAATAAGAAGCACGGCGAGAAACCTGTGAAGCCGTCGTTCCTGATCGAGGTCATGGCGCTTGACTGCCTATATGGTGGCTGGAGCGGTCAGTTCGATCGGGAAATGCAGGCCTTCTTCGCGACCCTCGCTCAGCGCATCGGCGAGACGTGGGCGGATCCCGCGGGGCTGGGGCCGCCGATCAGCGCCTCAATGGACGCGACCCGCATCGCGAACGCCCGCCGCGCTTTGGACGAGGCGGCTCGCCAAGCTGGCATCGCCATCGACCACGTGCGCCAGAGGCGCAACGGCGAGGCGCTGAAGACTTGGCGTGAGCTCTTCGGTCCGATGTTTCCTCTGAGCTGAAAAAGGGGAGAACTCGATGACGCAGGCAGTGGTTACGCGGCGCGATGGGGACACGTTTCAGGCACGCATGTTCTGGTTGCACGCGGCGCACCTGCTCGATCCCGAGGGCAAAGTGACGCGTGTGGGATTCGAGGCCGGACTCCGCGGCTTCGACGACATTTGGGTGGAATACGACNCCGCTTACGCGCCGAAANACCAGTTCGGCGACGCGATACTCGTGGAGCGGATGCAGTGCAAGTGGCATGCCTCGGGCGGCTATTACACCTTCCAGGATCTCACGCTGCCCGCGTTTATCAACGCCCAGGCGACCTCGATGCTGCAACGCGCCTACAGCGCATTTGAGCATGACCGGGCGGAGGGCAGGACGTCGAAGCTGTCGCTGGTGACCAACCATCGCGCCCACGCCGATGACCCGCTGCACACGTTGCTGCGCATGAAGTCGTTCACCCTGAACATTGACGAGATGTTCACGGGCAAGACCAAGCGCAGCGCAATGTTCCAGTTGCGGAAGTTATGGATGGCGCACCTGGGAATCGACGAAGCTGAACTGCGCGCCCTGTGTGTTGCGCTCGGCCTTGCGCACACCAGCGATTCGCTCGACATGCTGCGTGATCGCCTAGACATGGTGTGTCGCGTCGCGGGGTTGAAACGGCCCGACCCGAAATCGAGCAGCACGATCTACGATGGCAACGTCTTCGAGTGGGTAGGCCAACGGAGGACCGAGTTCGATCGCAAGACGTTCCGGGAGAAGTGTGGCGATGAGNGGCTGCTCGCCGAGGCAGAGAAGTCGACGCGCATGTATGGCGTGAAGACCTTCGAGCATGCGTCCGATCGGCTCGAGCTCGTGTGCGAGGACACCTTGAACATGGTGCCGGCGTTCGACGATCGTTTCATCCGTGACACGAATGCTTGGAAGGCATCGCTACTGCCTCGCCTAAAGGAGTTCCTGATGAAGCTGCCGGCAGAGGAGGGGCATCTGCGGTTGGCTATTGACGCGCACGCGACGATCGCGTTCGCAGCCGGCGCCGTGCTGGATACGAAGTCTGGTCGCATCACCGAAATCGTTCAGCGCTCGCCGACGCGCGTAGTCTGGTCGCCGAACGACCGGTCGCAGTCACCTTCTGNNTGGCCCGCCTGGGTCTTCGAGGAGGAAATCGTCTCTCCTGAAGGGCAAGGGACGGCGTGCGCGGTTAGCATCACGCGGGATACCGCACCCATGGTGCGTCAGTACGTGGCGCAGAAGCTGCCAGGCCTTCGTCGCGTGTTGATCGCCCGGCTCAATGTCGCCAGCGGGCAAAGCGTAGTCGAGTGCGGCGCACACGCGAATCAGCTCGCCGAGAGCCTGGCCGGTCGCCTCAAGAGCGAGCGTGAGGCCAATCCCGCACTCCTCATGGAGCGCGTGCATCTCTTCGTGGCCGCGCCAAACGCATTCACGTTCTTCCTCGGTCGACATGTCCAGATCTTGAAGCCGGTAACGCTTTATGAGTTCGACTTCGGACGCGACCGCCATGGATCATATGAGCCGTCGCTGTTGTACCCGGACATCGAGCGGCCCTGATATAGACCGATTCGCAGAAGAGACGAACGAGTAACGCACTGGCTCGGCAGGTAATGCCCTGTATGGCCTGAGCGTCGGATAGGCGGCCGATACGGGACTTTGGTGCTCGGTGCCGGAGCGACGGCAACCGTCCGCTGGAAAGCGGACGATCAGACCGGTCAGGTGAGCGGCCGCTCGGGGTCGTCTGCCGTCCGCCGGCTTTGAGAGCGCATGACCGTTTCGTCGTCTCCTGCCGTTCGCTCGGTCATGCGTTTGGCGCGATCAACCAAGTCCAACCGGAATCACTAATCACGTCGGATTGAACCCTGTGCCCACGGGTGACTGGAATCCGCAAAGCTTCCGCCCCAGCGGCTGTCGCCTTGACGGCGCTGCCACGAGGCCGCATCCATCATCGCAACGGAGGCAGGAGCCCATCGGCAGAAAGAAAAAGGCCAGAGCAGAGTCTGGCCTTTGAATGGGTGTGGAACGTGGCGACGATTACCGCTACCCCACAGCCTTTCGGCCGTGGGGGTGAAATCAACTCAAGCGGCTTGTCGTACTTCTTCGGCGTCGACCTTCGCGCTACCGGCNTCGTCCTTGTCCAGGTCGAGCTGCGTGAGTAACTCGCGTTGCCGGACCAGTAGATCGGTCAGCCGGCCTTCATGCTCGAAGGATCGGGCCAGTTCCAGCCGGAGGTCTTCCAGCCGCTTGCGGCGAGTTTCCAACTGGATCTCGGCATCGGCATGATGCTTGCCCACCGATTCCAGCGCACCCAGCAACGCGGCCACCAGGGCCGACCCTGTTTGATAGGGCTCGGCGTTGTACAGGCAGTGTCCCGCCAGGTACAGGTTCGGCGTCTGGTCGCCACGGGCCGCGAGGATGCCGAGGTCGAAGCCGGCGAACCGGCCGACGATCCGTTCGATCATCCGGCTGGCCGTGCGCTCCTCTTCCCTGGCTGTCTTCACCAACCCGCGTAGCGCTTCGCCCACCGCATCGGGGCCGACGATTCTGCGCCCCGCCAGTTCCACGGCGATGCCCTGCATGGTCTGCGGCTCGATCCGCNNCGCGTCCTGCGCGTACAGCGCGACCTTCTTCTCCAGCGCCTCGATCATCATCGGCTGCCGGCCCACTTCGCTTTCGTTGGCATAGCGCTGGTTGCGCCACACCGAGAACAGCGTCGAGAGCCTGGCCACCTCCGCGTCCACGCCGGCTTTCTCGATTACCAGCGGGTTGCCCGACGCCAAGGCTTTCACCTCGGCATAGGACAGTGCGGCCAGTTCGACATCCTCCAGCGACCGAATGCCCTGATCGCCCTTCATCACCTGGGCGATAAAGCGCGCCTTGGTCTCCAGGGTTTGCCACATGTACGAGTCAAATGACTGCTCCGTGACGTACCGGAAGACTTCCACTTCCTCACACTCGTTGCCTTGGCGCAGGATGCGCCCNTCGCGCTGCTCGACGTCACAGGGACGCCAGGGCGCATCGAGGTGATGCAGGGCCGTGAGCCGCGTCTGCACATTGGTGCCCACCCCCATCTTGGCAGTGGAGCCCAGCAACACCCGGACCCGGCCCTCGCGCACCGCCTTGAATAGCGTCGCCTTCTGGACATCGGTCTCGGCATCATGGACGAAGGCGATCTCCTTTTCGGGGATGCCCGCACCGATCAACCGGTTCCGCAGGTCGTCATAGACGCTGAACCCNTTGCCGCCCTTGGGGGACGACAGGTCGCAGAACACCAACTGGGCGCCGCGAAATTCCGCCGTGCGTTGCCAGATGGCGTAAACCTCCCGCACGCAGGCGGCGACCTTACCGTTTTCGTCGAAACGCGCCAGCGGCACCACCAGCCGGAAATCCAGCGCGGCCTTGCGGCCGTCGGTGGTAATCGCCAGCATGTTGTCGTCCTTCGGATCGACCTCGCCGTTGCGGATGGCTTCCGCCCGCTGGACCAGGGTCTGCACGAAGGCCTTCAGCGCGGGGCTCGCCGGGCAGGCGACGATGCGCGGCTTGCCGCCGCGCAGCTTCGGCACCGGCAGGTCCAACATCTCCGCCGTACGGATGTCGGCCACTTCGCCGAACACCGCCATCAGCTCGGGCACGTTGATGAAGCGCGCGAAGCGCNNGTGCATGCGATAGCCGTTGCCGTCCGGTGCGATTTCCAGCGCCGTGACGCTCTCGCCGAAAGTGGCGGCCCAGGCGTCGAACTGCTGCAGCCCGAGCTCCTCCAGCCGGTTGGGCTGCAGGTAGCGCATCATGGTGTGGATCTCGGCCATGGTGTTGGCCACCGGCGTCGCCGTCGAAAACACGACGCCGCGCTGGGCATGCCCATGGAGTTGCATCGTGTAGCGCGTCTTCAGGAACAAATCGAAGGCGCGCTCCGAACTGGTCAGCGGCAGGCCTGCCACCCGCGTCATCTTGGTGAACCGGTAGAGGTTCTTGTGCAGGTGGGCTTCATCGACGAACAGGGCATCGATACCCAGCACCTCCCAACTGAGCAGGTCGTCCTTCTTCTGGTCGGCCGACAGCTTTTCCAGCCGCACCGCCCAGTTCTTCTTCATCGCCCGNAGTTGTTTGACGATCCGGTTGGACCGGTCGTTGCTCTTCTCGGCGCGTACCGCCATCTCTATTTCATGGATGATCTCCTTGATGAATCGCTCGCTGAATCGCGGCGACATCCTGATGCGCTCGAAGCTCGAGTGCGTGATGACCACCGCGTCCCAATCGCCCGTGGCGATGCGCGACACCAACTCGCGCCCATGGTCGCCTTCCAGGTCTTCCTTGCTCGCCATCAGCACCGACGCGTTTGGGTAGAGCCGGACGAATTCCGCCGTGTACTGGGCCAGCATGTGGTTGGGGACCACATGGCAGGGCTTGTTGACGAAACCCAGCCGACGCAATTCCATGCTGGCGATGACGCATACCGCCGTCTTGCCCGCACCCACCACATGGAACAGCCCGGTGTTGCCGGACTGCACGATGCGCCACACCGAATCCAGCTGGTGTGGATGCAGCACGAAGCAGCGGGAGAATCCCGGCAGCTTCAGGTGCGAGCCATCGAAGCGCCTGGGCCGCGTGGCGTTGAACAGGTCGTTGTAAATCCGGCACAGCTTCTCGCGGCGTTCGGTCTCTTCAAGNGCCCAGCCGGCGAACCGCTCCTTGATCAGGCCCAGCTCCCGTGCCGCCAGCGTCTCGTCGGGATTGACGAAGTACTTGTCGGTCAGGGGATCGCGGTCGCGCACGGTCGGCACCTGGACGTTCAAGGCACACTGCACCAGTTCGATCGCGTTCATGCGCGAGGTGCCGAATTCCTGNGTCACCTTCACGTTCTGCCGCGCTTCCCACTCGCCGTACTTCACCGACCAGGCGCCGGCTTCAGCCGAGTAGCCCACCTGGCAGTCCTTGAGTTCCAGGACCTGCTGGATGAACGACTCAACGTCGAGAGCCGGAATCCACACCGCCCCCAGGCGCGCCTCGATGGCTGCCGGCGCCAGGTCTTCCGGTTGCACCTGTTCCAGCGCGTCGATGTTGCGCTGGTAGGTACTCCCGGACAGCACCGCCTGCTTGAGCTTCGCTTTCACGTTGCCCGACAGGTAGTCGTCGGTGGTCTTCCATTCCCCGTCGGCCGGGTCCAGGAAAACCTGTCCAGCTCCGGTCAGTGCCTCCAATACGGCCGATTCCGGCGCGGCCAGCAGGGCCGCCATGTAGGCCGGATCGACCCGGCCGCGCCACTGGATGGACGCAGCCAGTGCTTCGGCCGGTTCGCCCGCGGTGCTCGGTTCGACGACCCGGGTCAGCGTGCGCCGGGTGAACAGCGCAGCCTTCCGGGCCGTGTCGGACTCNTCATCGTAATGCTCCAGCGACAGCAGCAGCGGATAGTCCGGGTCGCGCCGGAACGCCAGCGCATTGGCGCGCGACAGGCAGCCATAGCGCGATACAAAGCGCTCGTAGGTCCCATTGAGCATGGCTCGCAGGTGACCCAGCCGGCCGTCGCCCTCATCCGCCAACTGCGCATCGAGCAGGGCACGGGCGTGGTCGCGGATGGCACACAGGCCGGTAACGCGGGCCCGCTGCGTGGCGTTGAGCTGGTCATGGACATCGACCATCTCGCCGCCCTCGACTCGATGCACCCGCCCCTGGTGGAGACGGTAGCTGCCAGGACGGGCACCGGCCTCGGCCGGGACCACCACTCGCAGCGGGGCGGCCTTGTGCACTACCGGCCGATAAGCATCGGCAGGCAGCAAGGCGATGCGCTCGGCCAGGGCCGCCTCCAGGTCGCCCTCGAACACGGCGATCGGTACTTCCTCGTAGCCATTACTCTCGCGGCGGATGCGGCCAATGCAGAACTGCGGGTGCTCGGCGTACCAGGCGTTGATCGGCAGGTAGCGCTCGTAGCACTGGGGATGCCGGAGACTGTCGGGTACCGTGCCCAGCTTCAACCATTTGGCCTCGACCGCCTCGGCCCGATGCCGCTTGCGCAGGAACAGGATGTCGGTCTGCACCTCGGTGGACGCGATGCCGGCGAAGGTGCCCTTGGGNAGCCGGATGGCACCCAGCAGGTGAGCCTGGGCGGCGATGTACTCGCGCACCGCGTCGTACTGGGCATCCATCGTGTGACTGCTGGTGATGAAGCACACCAGCCCACCGGGGCGCACCAGATCGAGGGCGCGGCCGAAGAAGTAGTTGTGGATGCTGAAACGGGCATAGGCCCGGTTGCTCACGTCGGCGACCTGGTACTTGCCGAAGGGNACGTTGCCGATCACCAGGTCGAACCAGCGGTCGGGNAGGGGAGTTTTCTCGAAAGGCGAAATCCGTACGTCCACGCCGCCGGGCGCGTAGAGCACCTTGAGGATGCGGCCGGAAACCCGGTCGATCTCGACAGCAGTGATGCTGCTGCGCTCGGCCAGATTCCGCGGCATTGCACCGATGAAATGGCCGATGCCGGCCGCAGGTTCCAGGATGCGCCCGCCTCAGAAGCCGAAGCGCTCCACCACCTGCCATATCGCCTCGATCACCGAGACCTCGGTGTAGTGGCTATTGTTGACGGAGGCGCGCGCCGATTCGTAGTCCTCGGCACTGAGCATCGCCTGCAAGCGACGGGCACGTTCGGCCCAGGTGCTGTCTGCGGCTTCGAGATTGAAGCTGGCAGGCAGGCCGCCCCAGCCGGTGTAGCGCTGAAGAACCTGGCGATCATCCGCACTGGCCGGCCGGCCTTCGGCTTCGATCTGACGCAGGAGCGCGATCGCTGCCAAGTTGGCCTCGAACTTCGCGGTCGGGCCGGTCAGGTGCTCCAGGTCGGCGCGGGTCAGTTGCGGCCAGAGGATGCGAGGNGCGGCCTCGGTCGCGGTGGCCACCACCCGCCAGTTGGCGCGGACGGAGGCTACAGACTGCTCTTGCTCTACGTCGCTGAGGTTCTCGACGTGGATGACCTCGACAGGCTCGGCGGGCTCGCAAGAAGCGGAAAGGCAAACCTGCTCTGCAGGGTGGGGCAGGGCCGGGGCCGCCGGGTCGAACCCGGGCAGCCACATGGAAGGCGCGGTAGGACGGGCCATCGGTGTGTTCTCCAAGGAAAACGGGGAACACAACGCCCCATCGGGAGGCGGGCCCCGGGTGGGATGGGCAAGAAAACGGTCGTGGACGACCGGTTGGCAAAGGCCAGACGTACGCGACCGGGCCGGGCTTCATGGCGAAGCCGGCAGATCGGGTACGAGGCGGCGAGCGCCAACGGCTTGAAACCAGCCGACGAGCGTCGGCCAGCGCAGGGCTCAGTTCAGCGTGGTGCGCGGAACCAGGGGGCGGCCGTCGAACGCTGCCACAACAAAATGCGGGTAACGACCGCAACGCCCGAGGCGACTCGGGAGCGCTCGAACGAGCGCGCGTTGGCCGAAGCCAGATGCCCTAACAGTGTGCCGTCCGGGAGCGGCCGTGCGCACCGGTCGGCGATTCGCCTGCGAAACCCTGGTGGAGCCGGCGGATTGCGGGTGGCAATGGGTTGAGCGGCCATGAGCCACCAGCAGTGAGGGTCTGATGCGCGTCCAATCAGGGGTGTCCAACGATGCCGGCATCCGGTGGGAGATGCAGCCGAGGATCCGACTACCCGTCGCTTTCCTGTTGATCGATGGCGATGGGACCGCACGCTGAAGCGGTCTGTCGATCGCCCGCGTTCGCCTGCGCAGACCGCGCCGGTGGAACGCTCAGGCGGACCATCGCCTTGCCCAGTTGCTTCGCATCGAGCAAGGCGGCATCGGCACGTTCCAACACCTGCCCCAGCGATTCAGCGGCATGAAGCTCGGCGACCCCGGCAGAGAACCGCAGCGGCACGGTGCCACCGGGCACTGCCAGGGTGATCCGGCGAGTGCCTGCTGCAGGCGTTCCAGCAGCAGGCACGCATCGTCGCCGCTGCAATGCATCAGGATCAGGGCGAACTCGTCGCCGCCCAGCCGCGCGATGGTGTCGGCGGGGCGCAGATGCCGGCGCAGCGTGGCGGCGAAGTGAACCAGCGCGGCGTCGCCGACCGGATGGCCGTGCCGGTCGTTGATGGCCTTGAAGCCATCCAGGTCGATCATCGCGCAGCAGGTCGACATCGCCACCGGGCCATTGCCGGCCCACCGGTCGCAGGCGCGCCGGAATCCGCGACGGTTCAGGAGCGGAGTGAGATCGTCCTGGTGAAGCAGGTGTTGCGCCTGTTCCAGCGCCTGCTCCAGACCCGCGATGCGCTGCATGATGGCCGAGCGCCGATGTCGTCGCTGGAAATTGGAATGCATGAAGGCCTGTGCGGGGTGCGGAAGAGGCCTCAGCGTAGTGGCCGGCGGCAAGGGCGCCCAGCAGGAACGGCCGGTTTGGCGGCACCGTTTCGAGATCGGGCACGACACCGGCGAGCCGATGGATCGAGGACAATGCCATTCGACTTACATTGCCTCTGCCGTCCGTGCCCGCGCATCACTTCTGACAGCGACGCCCGGAGGCTTGAAGGGCGGGGTTGGGATGAGATTCTGGACTCATGGACATGCCCTCGGCATGCCTCCTTCAACCGTTCAGGAGCCCTCCGCATGAAATTCACGAAAGCCGAAATCGACGCCATCATCGAAGCGTCGCCCCGTACCTTCGTTCCCTTCGACAAGTTGGTCCTCTCGCAGGACTATCAGGCGCGCGCCGGTGGCAGCACCCCGAAGATGAGCATCGCCGAACTCGCGGCCTCGATCAAGGAATGCGGCGTGTTGCAGAACCTCGTCGTCGTGCAGGGCGCACGCGGCCGCTACGAGGTCTGCGCGGGTGGTCGCCGGCTCGAAGCGCTGACCCTGCTGGTGGGCAACGACGACCTCGCCGGCAACTACCCCGTGCCCGTGCTGATCGTGCCGGCCGACCGGGCGCTGATCGCCAGCCTGTCGGAGAACGTCTTCCACATCCCCATGCATCCTGCCGACGAGTTCGCGGCCTTCGCCAGGCTGATCGGGCAAGGCAAGTCGGTCGAGGACGTGGCCGCCGCCTTTGGCGTCACCCCATTGGTGGTCAAGCGCCGCATGAAGCTCGCCACCGTCTCGCCCAAGCTGATGACCCTTTTTCGCGAAGACCAGATTGGCTTGGACTGCCTGATGGTGCTGGCCTCGGTGGACGATCACCAGAAGCAGGAGCAGACCTGGGCCGCGCTGCCGTCGTGGAACCGCCGTCCCGACTACCTGCGCCAACTGCTGACCCAGGGCGAGATCGAGTCCGACCGCGATGCCGTCGCCAGGTACGTGACCCTCAAGGCCTATGAGAAGGCCGGCGGTGCGCTACGGCGCGACCTTTTCAGCGACGACGACAAGAAGGTTCACCTGCTCGATGCGGCCCTCTTGGAAAGGTTGGCGACCGACAAGCTGCAAAAGCGGGCCAAGCAGATCGCGGCCGAAGGCTGGAAATGGGTCGATGTCCGAGTCCGTTATGCCTTCGACGAGTACGTCAAGTACGGCGAACTGCGCAAGACGAAGCGCCAACCGGATGCCGAGGAAGCTGCCGCTCTGGAGGACCTGGATGGTCGCATCGCGGCGCTGCACGCGCAGATGGAAAGGCTGGCCGACGAAGACGGCGACGAGGAGACCTTCTATCAGCTCGAAGGCGAAGCCGAAGGCCTGGAGGAACAACGCAAGGCGCTCGACGAGACCCTCAGCGTGTGGCCGGCGGACCTAATGGCCCAGGCCGGCTGCGTCGTCCATGTCGGCCACAACGGCGCCGTCGCGGTGAAGTACGGCCTGATCCGCCCCGAGGATCGCAGTGACATGGTCCAGGCCGCCCGCCAAGCCGCTGAAAACGGCACCGACGAACCACTGGTGTCGCTGCCGTCGGCCAAGACCCGCCCGGTGCATTCCGAGAAGCTGGTGCGTTGTCTCACCGCCAACCGGGTCGCCGCCGTCCAGGCCGAATTGCTCGACCGCCCCGACGTGGCGCTGGCCGCGATCACCGCGCATTTGGCGCAGAAGATTTTCCGGGGCAACGACCTCTACTATTGCCGCTCGGAGAACGTCTTCGCCATCAGCGCGACCGACAGCCAATCCGAACTGCGATCCGCCGCCGAGGACATGGTTGCCAGTGCCGCCTGGGCGAAGCTTCAGGCCGAGCGCACGGCCTGGGCCGAGCGGCTACCGGAGAATCTGNAGGAAATCTTCCCGTGGCTGCTCGCCCAGGAGCAGGCGACGGTGCTGCACTTGCTGACCTTCGTCGTTGCGGTCACCGTCACGGGCATCTATGGAACCGAGCCCGAGCGGCAAAGCAACGAGGCGTTGGCGCGGGCCTTGGGGCTGGACATGACTCAATGGTGGACGGCCACGNGGGCTTCCTACTTCAACCACGTCTCCAAGGCACGTGTCCTCGAGGTCGTCACCGAGGCCGTCGATGCCAATGCCGCCAGCCCGCTGGCCACGCTCAAGAAGGATGCGGTGGTGACGGGGGCGGAACAGACGGTGGCCGGCACGGGCTGGTTGCCTGCCTGCCTGCGCATCCGCAGCGCGGAGACCAGGCAGACCGAAGCGGCAGCGGACGACACGCGCAGGGTGCCCGGCGAGCCAGCCCTGACGGCGTGAGGCAAGCCGCAAGGCGATGCCGGGCGGCGCAATCGTTCCCGCCCGGCACCGCCTTGTCCGGACGCCGCTCACACCGGCACGGCCGCCCCGTCGTCATCATCGCCCTTCGGCTCGGGCGAGCCAACCGGTCGGCCACCTGGCGTGATGATCGTGCCGATGTACGCGCCTGCGGCTCTTGCGCGTGCATGCCCTGCCAGTTGCGACACCGCCAGCCGCGCCGCCCGATCCAGTTCCGGTGATACCGGCCCGCCACCCCGGACCGGGGACGGCACCCCGGTGATGTCTTCATAGGCATCGTTAAGAACCTCGTGGCGCAGGCCGTGACCTGTCGCGCCCGCTTGCGCAGAGTGATGCCGAATTTCTCCAGGACGTAGTCCAGCCGCCGCAGGTTACGCTTCAAGTCCCGACGCGGATCGCCCATGTGGGCGTCGCGACTGTCGACCACGCCTTGGGCAAACTCCAGCGCTGCCAGATGAACCGGACTGTCCAGGGAATCCAGCGCACCCGGCCGCCCTGCCCTTGACCCTTGCATACCGATCCGCCTGCTGCTGGTTCTCTGGCAGCCCGGTCTCGCTGAACGGCATGACGTGCTGGAATGGCCGGAACTGCACCGACTCCTTACGCCGCAGCCCCATGGCCGACATCAGCCGCAGCGACGCGCCGACACGGAGGTCGAACTTGCACACCTCGGCGATCACCGCCTCGGCATCGATCTCTTGGGCGCTCCAGCTCTTGTCGCGCTGGGCGGACTCGTGGCGCTGGTACTCCCAGGCTCAGGCCGTAGTGGCCCGGCTTGCGCACGAAGCCGTGCTTGCCCATCCACATGGCCAGTCCCCGCAGGAAGCTCAGGTAGGTCTGGATCGTCGCCGGTGCCAGATGCGCCTGCTGCCAGACCTGCACCATGGCATGGATGTGCTTCTGCCCCAGGTTGCGCGGGTCCGGTACCGTCTTGAAACCGGCCTTCAGCTTCAGGTCGCGGAAGAAGCGCCGCAGAAACTGCGCACGCTCTTGCCGCGTCTTGTGCGAGACGGTTTTCTCCAGCGCCGTGTGCTGGGTATTGAAGAGTTTGATCAGGATCTCCAGCACCTTGAGCGGCGGCGCCTTGCCCGGCTGGTAGCGGGCGAGGATTTCCTGGGGTCTTGCCCGCCCAACCCTGGGGGCGAGCGGGTTGCTGGCTGGAACGCCCGGGGCTGGCAGGTTCCTGCTGCCGGCGGCGCGTAGTGGTGTGAGCTACGGCGAACAGTCTTGCTGCGGATTGCGTCCGACATGGTGATGGCTCCTTGGCCGGAGGCCCGCCGCCCGAACGGCGAGC
Organism: Dechloromonas sp.; assembly: GCA_013363835.1. Lineage (GTDB taxonomy): Bacteria > Pseudomonadota > Gammaproteobacteria > Burkholderiales > Rhodocyclaceae > Azonexus. Next base: position 2,367,513 of record CP054864.1, on the reverse strand, counting down.
CGATGTTGGCGATGAAAGTGGAATCCAGGCATCTCCCGGCAGGACGGATTCCGTTGCCCGCGCCGGTCAGTGGTCAAGAATTTCGGCACCGCGCGCGACCACGGCGTCGCGGCACCTACCCAGGGTTCGTCGGCCAGCGCGTCCGCGCTCGCCAACTCGGTCGGTCTTAAAACGAAACGGGTTGATCCGGCCCATCCGTGCATTTCTGCAGCCATGGGGGTGGTGATGCCGGCCGGCCTCTGGGGCGCGGCTTGGGCATCGGCGGCGAGGTCAGGCCTCGCGCCATCTGGTGGATCGGTTCTGAGTCGTAGCGCCATCCACTCGCATGGGTCCGCCCTGACCGAAAGTCCAGGGCGGTGTCGAGGGTGTGAGCGAAGGCGCGCGGGAGCCCACGAGGGCAAACACGACCGCGCGCTGCGGCAAACCGCGTGCTCAAAGGATGGCGGGAACAGGGCACGGCATCGGGTGCCGGCCGGGTGCTCTGTTGGCCGTGGCGCGCTTCAGGGAGCGCCCAGCGATGAACGCTGGTCAAGCCAGGGACATGCACTACGAGAAAGACCTCGGGACCGCCGCCTCAAGGGCGACGGCATTGCCGGTTCGAGACCGGCGCTTCAAGGGCAGGTAACGACTGCGACGCCTTTGCTCCGCGATGGAGCGGGGCCAGGATGCCCTCGGGAAACCGTAGTTGACGCCAAGCGGGAGGGCGGTCAAGCGGGCGGCTCGAAAGCGCGGCGATTGGCGGGGATTGCGGGTGGCACTTGCGCGCCCGGGAGAGTGCGGTAAGGCGCATCTATTGTCGCAACGCGGCGGGCAACGAGGCGGCGGGCGGGCTTGACGGGGAAATCTCTGCCTCTGGTCCTGAGCGGGGAACTCAGGGCGATGCTCGCGCGCGGAGCGTCTGGCGGCAACTGCCGCGCATGGGGTTGATGCCCGCCATTTGAATGAGAGCGTAGTGACACACACGCCGCCCCGCTGGGGATGACGCTTTCAGGTGTCAGCGAAATGTCCGTGCATCGCCGGTTCGCTGACAGCGGGTCGAGCCCGATGCCGAAATCGGCCTCTTTGAGTGGGGATTCCGTGTGGCGGGATCAGATCGCCCTGTCGATGCTGATCGGCCTCAACCCTACCTCGGAGTCTTGCTATGGAATTGATCGTCAGAGCGGTGGATGTCGGATCCGGCAACACCAAATTCGTCACGGCCGCGTCCGGAACCGATATCCGCTGCGCCAGCTTTCCCTCGGTGGCTTATCCATCCAGTGATGCCTCTCCCTGGACCGCTGGCGAGCGCAAGAAGACGGTGTGCATTCCCATCGGTCCCCTGTATTACGAAGTTGGGCCGGACGTGAGTCTTGCCGCCGATACCTTCAGGGCCAAGCAGTTGCACGACGAATACACTGAGACGCCCGAATACATGGCCCTGCTGCGGGTGCGCTCTCCATGATGAAGGTAAGCCACATCGACCTCCTCGTGGTGGGGTTGCCGGTGGCGCTCTTCGCAGTCAAGAAGGCGGCGCTGGAGAAGGCCATGACCGGCCGGCACGACATCGGGGCGGTAAGGTCGTCACGGTCGGAAAGGCCATGGCCGTCGCTCAGCCGCAAGGGGCGCTGGCGCACTTCGCCTCCGAGCACCAGAAGATGACGATCATTGGCAACGAGCAGAGCCTGGTCATCGACCCGGCTCGCGCACCTTCGACTGGCTGGTGGCCCGAGGCATGCGCCTCGTGCAGAAGCAGAGCTACTCCTTCAACCGCGGCATGTCGGATGTGCTGCGCCTGCTGGCGGCCGAGATCACCAAGGACATCGGCTCGCCGTACCGAGACTACGACGCCATCGACCTCGCCCTGCGAACGGGCAAGCAGCCGGTGATCTTTCAGAAGCAATATGACATGAAGCGCCTGCTGCCCCTGGCGGAGACCGTTGCCGAGCAGGCTGTCTCGACGATGAAGGAGTGGATCGAGGCGCCGCACAGCCTGCAGAACATCATCCTGGTCGGCGGCGGGGCGTTCCTGTTCCGCAAGGCGGTCAAGGCAGCGTTCCCGAAGCACCGCATCCACGAGGTGAAGGAACCGATGTTCGCCAATGTGCGAGGCTTTCAGCTGGCCGGGCAGAACTACGCGAACAGCAAGATGACCGCCACCGGTAAGGAGCAAGTTCAGGGGCATCGGGAGAACTCGAATGAGCACCGATACCGTGAAGGACGCCGCGCCCATTCGCTTGGTCTTCGTATTGGCGCGTGCCGACCATCCCCGTCTGTACGACGATCTGATCCAGTTCCAGAAGGGCGTTAAACGCATCAATCGGCTGCGGCTGCTGGCCTACGATGGCTTGCTGGCGCAGAGCGGTGTCTTCGCCGGGATGGGACGAGGCTCGCCTCATCTGCCTTCCGCAAGTAGCGCGCAGGAGGGCAATGGCGACATCACCAACGACCTCTTCGCGCCCGCGATCGACGCGTGAGCCGGCCATGGGCAAGCGATCGCGCCGGCCGGTGAGCGGCCGGATGGTCAGTGCTTCGGACCTGGCGCAGATGGGCCCTGGAACGGCTGGTGGCGTTCGAGCATCTCCATGGAAGCCGTCGCACGGCCGGGCAGCAGCGAGCCCGGACACGCGGGCTGGTCGAGCATGAGCACTTCTAGAGAAGGGTTGGCGGCTTCCGCGCAGGCCGCCCGGAAGGGGCGTTGCTTCATCGCCACCTGCGTGTTCGGCGAGGCCTGGCAGACGGAGGTGCTGCGCCGGTTCAGGAACGAGGCGCTGCGACCCAGAGTTTGGGGACGCCGGGTGATCCGTCTCTACTATCGGGGCACCCAGCATCTGCGTCGTCCTGCGCCGATGGCCCCGTTGCAAGTTCCTGTGCGCTTGGTCTTGGGGGCGATAGCGACGGGACTTCGGTGGTGTTCAGGCTTGCGTGGGGACGGCAAGTGTCGGCGCTAACGTGGGGCGTCAGTTGCGCCGTTGCCGTCGTAGGGTTCGCGCTGGTCTTGGCGCGGTGGCGATCACTTGAGACCCATGCCGCACGGGCTGAGCGGGCCTCACGACCGGCAGCGCTGCGGGATGCCGAGTTGGTCNCCATGGAAAGGCTGTTCCGAATTTCCACGCCCGTCGGACTAGTGGCGAAACTTGACCGGGCATACCGGATGCCCTCCGGTCTGCTCGTGTTGGTGGAGTTCAAGACCCGCTGGAGCAACCAGCCGTGCCTGTCGGACGTGATCCAGTTGTCCGCGCAGAGGATGGCGGTGATGGGGCAGACGGGGCAGTCGGTGGCGTCGTACGGGTATGTGATGGTGAAGGCGCCGGCCCCGCGAGCCTTACCGACCGCGCATCGCGTCAAATTGATGACTGACGAACAGGTGGTGGCCTTGGTCAGGAGGCGGGAAGACGTTCTCGCAGGCCGCGTTCTGCCGCGCTGGTCATACTCTCAGGAGGCGTGCCTGACATGCGCGTTCCGAGCGCAATGCGACCGGATACCTCTTTGAGAAAAATCGGGACATCGCGGACATCGCCCAATCAGTGCGTCAGTTTGGCGAAGCTACGCAATCTGCCGAAGTGGGCCCGGCTTCCACGGCCGTCCGCTTTCGCACGCCGTGATGAAGCTTGCCCAGCGTTCCAGTGCTTCCCGACGTTCTGGAATCTCTTCACGGACATCGTAGATCGCTTCCATGCCCTTCAACGTGTGATTCAGGGCCAGTTCGGAAATCTCTCGNGATATGCCCATGTTGCGCATGTGTCCTTTNGCCGTGCTACGGGTGTCGTGAGGCGTGAATTTTCGGATCTGAATGTCACCGCGCTCGAATGCACGTGAAATAGCGGCCCATAAGGTAGTTTCACCGACGTGGGTATCTCCAAGCCGCCGACGCCGACGCTCGATCCTCGCTGGTAGTACNCATGGAGATTCNCCTGCAAGATCACGCNNTACCTGAAACCAGTTTGCGACAGTCGGCGTGAGCGGAACCAGGAAGCCCTTCCGCGTCTTCACGGAATCGTCTGGAACCCACCAAGTTGCACCATCAAAGTCGATGTGCTCCCACCGGGCTTTCGCCAGTTCGACGGACCTCACGCAGGTGGCGAGCAGAACNTGGAAGGCCAAGGCGTTTTCCACGCCGATATCGTCTATGTCGGCCAATAGGGTCCGCAACTCCTCTTCGTTCAGCATTACGCGCTTGCGAATCGGTGGGCGTTCTCCCATGAGGGCAATCAGGTCGATTCCAGCGGCNGGNTTGGAGTCAATCAAGCGCTTTCCACACGCATGGGCAAAAAGCAGCTTGCACGAAGTCAGAATTCGCTTCGAAATCGTCCAGGAACGCTTTGCCGACTCAAGCACGTGAACGATCTTGGCTGGCGTGATGTGCCGAACTTCCAGCGACCCGAGCTTGGGCAGTATGACTTTTTCCAGATCCCACTTTCGGTAATAGATGGTCCCTTCAGCGAGGCTGGGCGTCACCAGTTTCTTCTGCTTGTAGTCGTCGATCAATGCGCGGACGGTCCAGGCCATCTTGGACTGCATCTTCTCGACTTTTTCTTGGCGGCGGTTCTCTCCCTTGTCGATTGATACTCTGTGTTCTCTCGCCATCTGGCGGGCTTTGGCGAGCGACAAGTCGGGGTAATTGCCAAGGGTCAGTTCCTTGCGGCGGCCGGCTCCCATCCGGTAGCGGAGTATCCACGTAGCGGTTCCCGCCTCGGACAGGGTGAAAGTCAGGCCACCNCCATCGGAACGGGCAATTGGTGCGCCTTTGTTGACCCAGTGCTTTATCTGGATGTCGTCGAGTACGTTGATCTGGGTTCCCATGATGTCCGACTCCCGGTCAGGATCAATCGAGTCCTTCTTGCCGGCTCCCGGTCACCAGGGTCCGTTGTGGCGACTTTCCCGCATCGATAACCGTTGTCCCACGTCCACCGCGCCGTTGCTGGCTTGGCTGATCTCGACGTGGTCGGCTGATGCATTGGCGAAGTGGGTAGCTGCGAGTGATTGTAGCAGCGAGCTACCCATCTAGCTACCCACTTAGCTACCCGGTTTTAACGCGACGTCATGAGACGAAGTGCGACTTCGCAGGATGTATGTAGCTGTTTATTAGTTGATTGTGTGTTGCTCGTGGGATGTATTGAAACGTCGTTGGATGTCGATTGAACTCGCAGGCGGCGATCTTCACTTGGCAAGGCCGCCCGACGGTTTGGCGCCGTAGGCAGCGGTCTTCGGGTAGCCGGCCAGATCGAGCAGGTTGTTGTAGGCGCCGGCCTCGAAACCGCGAAAACTCTGCTTGCCGACCTTGAGCGCCGGCACGTAGGCATCGCCGATCAGTTTTTTNAGTTCGTCGAGGTCTTCCGGTGTCTGCACCATTTTTTCGGTAAACGGCACGCCGCGCAGGTTGAGCAGATTGCGCGCATCCTTGCACTGGCCGACGCAGTCGGCGGAGGTGTAGAGCGTGACCGGGAAATTCTCGGCTGCCTTCTTGACGGCGTAGGGCAGGCCATCGGTGTTTTCCTTGTCGGCGCCGGCCTTGGCGACGCTGTGCGCGCGGCCCGGGGGCGGCGTGTCGGAGATCACGGTGCGCCCGGAAGGATCGACCCAGCGATAGGTTTGGGCCAGCGTGGCGGCACTGGACAGCGCCAGACACAATATGAGCAGGTATCGCATGCTTACGTCCTCCCGAATGGATGGATTACGCCGCAATCATACCGCTGTGGCGCAACAAGGCGTCGACGCTCGGTTCGCGCCCGCGGAAGGCGGTAAAGGATTCGATGGCCGGGCGCGAACCACCGACCGACAGGATNTCGTCGAGGAAGCGTTTGCCGACCGTGGCATCGAACGGGTCACCGGCTTCCTCGAAGGCGGCATAGGCGTCCGCCGACAGCACTTCGGCCCACTTGTAACTGAAATAACCGGCACCGTAACCGCCGCCGAAAATGTGCGAGAAGCTGTTCGGGAAGCGGTGCCAGGCGGGCGGCACCAGCACGGCGACTTCCTTGCGCACCGCGTTGAGCAGGTCGAGCGGAGTCGACGGNGCCGGCGGGTCGAATTCCGAATGCAGCAGCATGTCGAACAGGGAAAATTCCAGCTGGCGCACCGTCATCATGCCGCTCTGGAAATTCTTGGCCGCCAGCATCTTGTCGAACAGCGCACGCGGCAGCGGTGCGCCGGTATCGACGTGCGATGTCATGTCCTCGAGGACGCTCCATTCCCAGCAGTAGTTTTCCATGAACTGCGAGGGNAGTTCGACGGCATCCCATTCGACGCCGTGGATGCCGGAAACGCCCAGTTCCTCGCCACGCGTCAGCAGGTGGTGCAGGCCGTGGCCGCTTTCGTGGAACAGCGTGATGACTTCATCGTGGGTGAAGGTGGCGGGTTTGTCACCCACCGGACGCGAGAAATTGCAGTTCAGATAAGCGATCGGCTTCTGGATGCCGCCGTCAGCGCGGCGGCGCGCGCGGGCCTCGTCCATCCAGGCTCCGCCGCGCTTGGTTTCACGGGCGTAAAGGTCCATGTAGAACTGGCCGACCAGCTCGCCGGCCGGCGTTTCGATGCGGTAGAAGCGCACGTCTTCGTGCCAGACCGGCGCCGTGTCGGCTTTCACCTTCACGTTGAACAGGCTTTCGATGACCTTGAACAGGCCGGCGACGACCTTGGGTTCGGTGAAGTATTGCTTCACCTCCTGCTCCGAGAACGCATAACGCGCCTGCAACAGCTTTTCCGAAACGTAGGCGGCGTCCCACGGCTGGAAGTCGGTGATGTTCAGTTCGTCCTTGGCGAAGGCCAGCAATTCGGCCATGTCCCGTTCGGCGAAGGGCTTGGCCTTTTTCGCCATGTCGCGCAGGAAAGCCAGCACCTGGGCCGGCGTGTCGGCCATCTTGGGGACCAGCGAAACTTCGGCGAAGTTGTTGTAGCCGAGCATCTGCGCGTCTTCCAGCCGCAGTTCCAGCATGCGCTTGATGACGGGCGTGTTGTCCCATTCCGGCTTGCTCGACCCGTCGTGGAATTCGGCGGCGCGGGTGGCGAAGGCGCGGTACATGCGGGCGCGCAGTTCGCGGTTGTCGGCGTATTGCATTACCGGGCCGTAGGACGGGGCGTGCAGCGTGAATTTCCAGCCGGCGACCCCGGCCTTCTCGGCAGCGGTCTTCGCCGCCTGTTTCGCGTCATCCGGCAGGCCGGTGAGCTGGGTCTCGTCGGTGACGATCTCGGCGAAGGCGTTGGTCGCATCGAGCAGGTTCTCGGCGAATTTGGCGGAAAGCTGCGACAGCTCTTCCATGATCGCCTGGAAGCGCGGCTTCCGGTCTTCCGGCAACTCGGCGCCGGAAAGGCGGAAGTCGCGGACTTCGTTATCGACGACTTTCTTCTGTTCGACGGTGAGTGTCGCGTATTCGGCACTGTTGCGCAGNGCCTTGTACTTNTCGAAGAGCTTCAGGTTCTGCCCCAGTTCGGCGTAGAAGCGCGACACCTCGGGCAGCATCTCGTTGTAGGCCTCGCGCCAGGCCGGCACGTCATTGACCGAGTGCAGGTGGCCGACAATACCCCAGGCGCGGCCGAAGGGTTCGAGGCCAAGCGCCAGCGCGCCGGCGAAATCGTTCCAGGTGGCGGGCATGGTTTCGTCGGTGAGGCGGGCGATCAGCTCGCGGCCCGAAGTCAGCAGGGATTCGATGGCCGGTTTGACGTGCTCGGGCTGGACGAGGTCGAAACGGGGAAGATCGGAGAAATCGAGGAGGGGATTGGCGTTCATTTTCTGGACATTAAAACGGGCGGTCGCGCCGCCCGTCGGGTTGGCTTGATGCGACTATTCTACTAGGTCGCGATAGGCATGCCACGAGGCGTGACCGAGAATCGGCATGATGATGACAAGACCGAAGAGCAGCGTCGCAAAGCCGAACAAGGTGAGGGCGACGATGGTGGCGGCCCACAGCAGCAGGGTGCCGGTATTGGCGGCAAAGGCGTGCAGGCTGGTCAGCATCGCCGTCACGACGTCGAGGTTGCGATCCAGCATCAGCGGCACGGAAACGACGCTCAGCGCGAAGGTCAGCAAGGCCAGCATGCCGCCCAGCGCCAGCCAGGCCAGCACGAAGCTCACATTCTGGCCGCTGACGATCGTCTGCGACATGAAGTGCGCGATNGTCACGCCGCCGTGGCTCAGCAAGGCAAAGACGATGGCCGAAACACGTTCCCAGAGAATGATGATGAGCGCCAGCGCGACGCCGAAAAGCGCGATCGATTCGCCGTTGTTGCGAAACGCCCGCAGCGAATCGATGAAAATCGGGTGCGTGCCGTTCGCATGTTGCCGGCTCAGTTCATAAAGGCCGGTGGCAAGCAGCGGGGCGACGAGGAAGAAACCGGAGACGGCGACCGAGAACAGGTGGGGATGCCCGATGCTGGCCAGCAGGATCAGGTCGCCGCCCAGCCCGAAAAGAAGTCCGTAAGCCAGGCTGGGGATCGGGTTGGCCTTGAGGTCGCGCCAGCCGGCGCCCAGCCAGTCGGTGATCCGCCCCGCCGGAACGCGCCGGATGGTCGGCACGGTTGCCCTCAGTTCCAGGCGTTCGAGATAGTCGTTGGTTTCCATGAACGCATCCTCCCGGGAAGATCACGTTCATTTGACCGGATTTCGCGCGCCGGGTTCGCGCCGGGCGCTTACAGGGTTTTGCCGGTCAGGCGCTCGCAGGCCTCGATGTACTTGGCGCTGGTCCGCGCGATGACGTCGGCCGGCAGCTTGGGGCCGGGCGCCTTCTTGCCCCAGTCCAGGGTTTCCAGATAGTCGCGCACGTACTGCTTGTCGTAGGACGGCGGGTTGCTGCCTTCGGCGTACTGGTCGGCCGGCCAGAAACGCGAGGAATCCGGCGTCAGTGCCTCGTCGATCAGGTGCAGGGTGCCGACGGCGTCGATGCCGAACTCGAACTTGGTGTCGGCGATGATGATGCCGCGCGTCGCGGCGTAAGCGGAGGCTTCCTCATAGAGGCGGATGGCGGCGTCGCGCGCTTCGGCGCAGAGCTGGGCGCCGGTCTTGCCGGTGCCCTTGAGCGCCTCGGCCAGCGTGGCGTCGCAGTTGGCGGCGGCCTGTTCGTAGGAAACGTTCTCGTCGTGGTCGCCGACCTCGGCCTTGGTCGCCGGGGTGAAGATCGGCGCCGGCAGCTTGGCCGCCATCTTGAGGCCGGCCGGCAGCGCGATGCCGCAAATGGCGCCGGTTTCCTGGTAATCCTTCCACCCGGAACCGATCACGTAGCCGCGCACCACGGCCTCGATCGGCAGCGGCTTCAGGCGCTTGACGACGACGGCGCGGCCGCGCACCTGGTCACGTTCGCCCGCGGCGACCACCGTTTCGGGGCTNATGCCGGTCAGCTGGTTGGGAACGATGTGGCCGAGCTTNTCGAACCAGAAATTGGCGACGGCCTGCAGAACTTCGCCCTTCTTCGGGATCGGGTCGGGCAGGATGACGTCGAAGGCGGACAGGCGGTCGGTGGTGACGATCAGCAGCTTGTCGGCGTCGACGGCATAGATGTCGCGGACCTTGCCCTTGTTGAGGAGCGGCAGGCTGGTGATGGTGGATTCGAAAAGCGGAGCGGTCACGGTGGAGTTCCCGAAGGCAAAACGCGCATTATAAATTAATGCGCGCCTTCGCTTTCTTCGGCGGCGAGCTTCTTGCGCATGCGCCGGGTGCCCCAGGCGACGACGCCNGCGATCACCGGGATCGAGATTGCGGTGATGATGTCGGTGTTCAGGTGGTGGAAGTCCTTGCTGCCCTTGGCCAGGTATTGCACCAGTTGCGAACCATAATAGGTCAGGACGACGACCGACAGGCCTTCCACGGTTTCCTGCAGGCGCAGTTGCAGCTTGGCGCGGCTGTTCATCTGGCCGAGCAGTTCCTGGTTCTGGCGCTCCAGTTCGATGTCGACCCGGGTGCGTAGCAGCTGGCTGTTGCGGGCGATGCGGGCCGAGAGCTCCTCTTGGCGGCGGCAGATCGCCTCGCAGGTGTTCATCGCCGGCAGCAGGCGGCGCTGCATGAATTCATGGAAGGTCGGCAGGCCGGAGATGCGGCGTTCGCGCAGTTCCTCGATGCGCTGCATGACCAGCCCGTGATAGGCGCGTGAGGCGCCGAAGCGGAAGGTGGTGCGTGCCACCGAATGTTCGACCCGGGCAGCCAGCGCCGACAGCTCGGCGAGGATTTCGCGTTCGTCCTGCGCCGACTGGCTCTTGCCGATGCGATCCATCAGCGCCGCCAGCCGGGTTTCGCTGTCGAACAGCCACGGGCCGACTTCCTTGGCGACCGGCTGGCCGAGCAGTGCCATCATCCGGTAGGTCTCGATTTCGACCAGGCGCTGCACGGTGCGGCCGGCCTGACGCTGGGTCAGGGTATCGTTGAGGACGAGAAAGCGCGAAAAGCCGTTGTCGATCTTGAAGTCGGTAAAGATCCACGCCGCGTCGTCGGCCACGCGCGCGGCAACCATCGTCCGGCCATTCGGCGTCAGTCCGACCAGCACCGATTCCGGATCGATTTCGGCGGTCGACCGCAACTCGACATGGGTGGCGACGATCAGCTTGCCGGGCACGCCCTGGATCCACTCCGGCATCACCGCGTCGAAAGCGGTGGCGTCGGGGTGCAGTTCCTGGCCGGGCGTCAGCGGCTGGAANAAGGTGTAGCTGGAAAATTCGGTATGCAGTTCCCAGCGCATCCGGAAGGCGCCGGTTTCGATCATCATGTGCGAATCGGCACTGTCGATGGCGGTACAGACGTGCGACTGGCACAGCTTGGCGAGATGGGCGCGGGCGGCCGCCGCCTTCTCGGTGCTGTGCTTGAACACCAGATGGGAGACCAGCACCGCGCCGAGCAGCGGAATCGGCGGCCGGGCGTGGAACTCGTTGTTGAGGCGCTGGCGGAGCGGGTGTTCCTGCAGGTCGGTCAGGCGTGGATGCATGGATGGTGGCCGGGCGGGCATGTTGCGATGCAGCAGATTGTAGCGCATCGAACTCAGCCTGCCGCAGTCCCCGGTCTTGCTCGAACAGCGGTGCCAGCACCTGCTCGGTGGCCAGCGGCATCGTTCCCTGCTGACGCAGCCAGAAGAAACGTCCGGCCGGCGCGCTGGCGGCAATCGCCTGGGCCGGCGGCAGCTGGGTCTGGTCGTTGATCAGCACGACGACGCGTGCCAGCTTCGGTGTGGTCGCCAATACCTGCAATTCGTGCAGGCAGCCCTTGTTTTCGGCGACGAAGTTGCGCAAATCCATCAGCACGACATCGCTGACGCGCACCAGCGCGACCAGCGCTTCCTGCCAGGTGGTGTCGTGGCAATAGCACTCATTGACGCGATAGCGGCCATCGACATCGCGTTGCCATTCGAAATCGGCCAGCCGGCGCGGTACGTCGGCCGGACTGCCGATGAAGCGCTCGCCCAGACGGCCGTCGAGAAAGGTGAAGATGTCGTCGGCGTCGATGGTGCGGTCGACCAGGTCGGTGCCGGCGATCAGCACCGTATTGCCGGTCAGGCGCCAGCGCTCGATGACGCGGTCGAAAATGTCCTGCACGTTGGCATCCTGCTGGAAGACGCGCAGTACCAGCAAGGTCGGCGGCCTGGCGCCGGCCGGCTCGGCGCGGCGCTTCATCGCCGCCGCGCCGAGCGGAATGCACAGCAGCGGCAGGAAGACGACCAGCGCGCCCCAGCCGGGTTCGCCGAGTTCGCCGAGGGCCGGGCCGACCAGGGCGATGACCCAGACGGCGGTGAACAGGTAGAGCAGTTCGGAGATTCGCCGTTGCCGGTAGGCCAGCGCCAGCCAGCGGCCGAGCGCGCGCGCCGGCCACCAGGCGAGCAGCCACGGCAGCAGCGCGAACAGCGCGAAGGCCAGGGTCACATTCAGCGTTGCGGCCAGCCAGTGGATGAACGGGCCATCGCCGGCGATGAGGGCGGCCAGCAGATCGAGACCGAGCAGCGACGAGCCGGCGAAGAGCATGAACAGGGGCGCCAGCCACGGCCCGACGGCACGCGTGGCGCCGCCCAGGCAGAGCGCGGTGACGACGATCAGCGGCAGCCCGGTGTCGAACAGCATCCACTTGACGACCATCGCCAGGCTGACGTTCTCGTTGGTGCGCCAGCTGAGCAGCAGCACCGCCAGCACGAACCAGCCGAGCATGGCGCCGACGAAGCGCGGGCGCGACCAGCGGCCGATCACCGCGAGCACCGGCAGCACCGGCCAGGCGTAGGCGGCGCCGAGGGTGGCAACGGTCTTCAATGTGATCGGTGCTTCGGCCAGCNNACGGGTGATTACCGTTCGCAGCAGCGACATCAGCACGGTGAGGCCGATGAACCAGAGCAGCAGCCGCAGGTGCGCCCGGCGATTGTCGGCCAGGGTCAACGGTATCGCTTGCGCCAGCGCCGGGGGCNNGGCGGCGGGCGAAACCTGCCCGGTTGCGGTCGACGGCGCTGGAAGGGGCGTTTTCATCAGGCGTTTCATGCTCGCCCGGTAGCTGCGCGCGACGACCCAGGCGCCGGCCAGCGCCAGCAGCGTGGCGACGATCAGCAGGGTCAGGATCTTGCCGGAAGCCATGATCGGAGCGAATTCCTGATATGGGCGTCGCCAGGGCGGAGGGTCGCCGGGGCGTTCATTGCAGGCTCTCCGCGATGCTCTGGAAAGCTGCTGCAGCGCCTTGTCGCGCGCCGACCAGAGCTCGCTCAGGAAAGCGATGTTTTCGGCCAGCGAGGCCAGCTCGCGCGGGCTGGCGGCGCGGGCGGCGGCATTGCGATACGCCTCAAGTACCGCCGTCGCGGCATCGCCAAAGCTGGCGTCGCGTTGCCGCGCGGGGCCGGCAGCGTTCAGCAGCAGGCGGGTCAGCGCCAGGTCGGCGAGGCTGGCGCCATCCCAGAAATTCGGGTCGTCGGCGTTGCGGCGTGCCACCTGTTGCAGGCCATCGAGTTCGCCCAGCAATTTGCCCCTGTTTTCGGCGTCGACCGCAACCATGCCCCGGTCGGCCAGCAACATCGCGGCGACCCGGTTGGTGAAGGCGTAGGCATCGCGTCGGCGCGCGTAGGCGAGGCCATACTGCTCGGCCATTCCGGACAGCGCCTGCTGGCGTCGCTCGCCGTCGCTCTCGATCTGCGCCAGACGTTTGAAGGCGCCGCCCAGCAGGCTCAGCCGCTCGACGGTCGGGATGCGCCGGCACAGGAGGTCAAGGTCGCCGATGGCCGCCGTGATCGCTTCGACGGCCTGCTGGCGGGCGGTTTCGCGTTTGGCGGCGGGCAGCCGGCGGGCGGCGGCNCAGCGTCCCGCGGCGAGCCGCACGCGGTAGTTGGCGTATTGTTCGAGCGCGCGCAGGGGNCATTCGCCGCGCTCGGCGGCGAGCGCCCGGNNCCAGGAGCAGGTGGCCTCTTCCCAGTTGCGGATTTCGCCCCAGGCGAGGCCGAGCGCGGCGCATACGTCGGCACGCTGCAGCCAGGCGGCGGATTGCCCGGACGGAATGCGCGCCACCCGCCGGGCGATGCGGCCGCCGGCCTCGTCGTAGCCGCCAGCGCGGAAATCGGCCGCCAGGTTTTCCAGTTCGGCCACCAGNTCGTGCGGNGTGCAGAAGTTCGGCCAGACGGGTTTCGGCGCGCTGCCCTGGCGATGGAAGCGAAANTCGGGNTCGCCGTAGCACTGGTAGGCGCCCCAGGTATTGACGTCGGGACAGCGNTCCACACCGCTTCGCGCGATGCGTACGGCTTCGCCGAAGGCCGTGCCGGCCAGCATGGCGCTGTAGAAATTGGCGGCGAAAGCCTGCCCGGCCCGGTCGTCGACCGCCCAGCCGGCGGCGATCACGGCGCGCACGCCCATGCGGATGAATTCCTCGCCGAGGTTGGCGGCCAGGCCCAGGCGGTCGAATTCGCGGGCACCGTCGACGCGCCCGAGGTGGCAGCAATTGACGAAGACCAGCTCGGGCACGAAGCGCATCTGGGCGATGTCGCCCGCCGTCAGGTAGCTGTCGGCGCCGATCACCATGCCGGATATCGTGGCGTTCGGGCCGGCGCTGCCGCTGCGCGCGTACTCATGAACGCCGTGGCCGGCGAGATGNAGGATGCGCCAGCTGTTCTTGTGCAGCGCTTCCATGATCGGCGTCGCTGCCTGGTCGATGCAGTCGGTCACATCGTAATCGGCGGCCGCCAGCTGCTCGGCGACCTGTTTCGCCTCCTCGCGCGCCGGGCAGATCGGCAAATCCGGCGCGCCGGCCAGATCCGGGTTGCCGATGACCAGCGCGGTATCGAGCGAGCCATGCACCGGGCGCTGGCGAAACTCGATGGTGCGGAACTGGCGGACGAAACCGCCGGCCACTGCCGGCGGGCGTTCGCCGGTCGCCCAGCGGTTCTCCAGCAGTTCCCACGGGTAGCGGGCCGAATGCCGGTCGACCATGACCAGCAGGTTGCCCTGCTGCGGCGACAACTCGCGCAGCCGCAGCGGCAGCAGCATTTCGAACAGCGTCTTGGCGACCTCGGAATTCTGCCCGGTGTCGCGGCTGGCGATGCGCACGAAGCTGTCGACCAGCGCCAGTTGCCCGGTGGCCAGGGTTTCGGCGCGCGCCCGGTCGGTCGTGAAGATGAAGCGCAGGCGGCCCGCATCCTCGGCGATCTCCAGTCGCTGATACCACTCCGGTGGTTGTTCGAAGCGTACCCGTCGGCGCCCGGCCTGGGCGGTCTCGACGGCGGCGGCCGGCCAGCGCACCGCGGCGGCCAGCGTTTCGTTCTGCAGGATGCGGTTCAGCGCCTCGGCGGCGGCGATGGCAATGTCTTCGTAGAGCTCGAGAAATTCCAGGCGGTCGATCAGCACGCGGCTGTCCAGTTCCTGCTCGGCCAGCCGACGGTTGGCAGCGACGGCGGCACGCAGGATGGCTTCCAGCGCGTCGCCGACCGGCAGGCCGCCGGCCCCGGTGCCGATCAGCAGGCAGGTGACGGCCGCCGAGCGCGGCCGGCCGTCGTCGCCGAAGCGTTTGTCCGGCCACTGCGCGACATCGAGCGCGAAGTCGAGCAGGGCGGTGCGCAGCGAGTCCTCGAGCAGGCCGGGGCTCAGCCCGCCGACCTGGCCGAGGCCGACGACGATGGCGCCGCCCGGCTTGACGTTCGGTGAGTCGTTGAGGAACACGGTGTTGCTGCCCAGTGCGCCGGGATAGATGCCGAGATCGAGACGGCGCGTCAGGGCGCCGCCCAATTGCTTGTCGAGCACCGCTTCGGCGCTGACCACGGTATCGCCCTGGTAGTGGCCGACGACGACCGGGTGCCGGGCGTAGGCCAGATTGCCGTGACGGATCGAAACCTCGATGGTCGGCGTCGGTGGCGCAGCGCTTTCGTCCGGCAAGGGGCCGCTGCCGGAAAAGCCGAAACTGGCGAGGTCGACCGCAGCAGGGATGCCGTCAGCAGCCGGCAGCGGCGGCAGGACGAAGTGCTCGGGTTGTCCGGCGGCGCGGGCGGTGGCCGGCGGCGTGGTCGGCAGCAGGGTGGTCTGGCCGTTGGTCAGCAGGTCGAGGTAGCCGGGGAAGGCCTGGGCNTGCGCGCACAGCGCGTCGTGCGCGGTATTCGCGACATACCAGACGGGCACGCCGGGCAGGCGGCCCGATTGCCAGCTCACCGTGTCGTCGCCCTCGTGCGTGGCGATGAAATCGAGGCGCTTGCGCTCGGGTCGCTTCCGGTCATTGCCCGTGTTCAGCTGGTAACCGATCACGGTGGCCGGCTGACAGCCGGCGACATAGACCATGTGCTGCGGATCGGGCGGCGCCGCGCGGAGCAGCTTCCAGGTCGCCGCCGCTTCCTGCAGCCCGGGCGCTTCGGCAGTCGGCCAAGCGGCGCCGGTTTGCTGGCGCAGCGTCTGCCAGCGGCCGGGGTCGGCGAAGTCGAGGTCATCCGGGGCGAACGGCAACAGCTCGAGCAGGCCGGGGTAGCGCGCGACAAGGCCGATGATCTGGTCCGTGCTCTGGGTGATGTCGAGCAGGGCGAGCTTGTTTTGCGTCGGGTTGCAGCCGGTCAGCCAGCGCACCGCNTCGTAGGAGCCGAGGTTGGGTGTGCCGAGCATCAGCAGGCGGCTGCCCGGCAAGCGCACGATGCGCTGCCACAGCGCGCTGCCGGCGCCACCGTCGGCGATCATCGCGCGCACCACCAGGCCGCCCATCGAGTGGGCGACCAGGCGCAGCGGCTGAGCGTCGCGTTCGGCCTGGCAGACCAGCGGTTCCAGGGTTTCCGCCAGCCGTGCCGCCGCCTGGCGCACCGAATGGCGCCAGTCGTAGGCAAAAATCTCGACCTGGTGGCTGCGTGCGAGGAACTCGACCAGCGGCCCGTAGAATGCGTCGACCAGCCCGCCCGGCGCGATGCCCGGGCGGCCCATGGCGAGGCGCTTGAGGCCGCCCTTGAGCAGCGCCCAGTAGTCGAGCCAGACCGTGTCGTCATCGACGCGCAACTGGCTGCCCATGGTGCCGGGCAGCACCACCGCGAGCGGGCGCGGCTTGCCGTCGCCACGGCTGCGCGCGATGGCGTCCTGGCAGCGGCGACCCAGCGGCGGGGCGGTCAGCGGCTGGAAGCCGGCGCTGTCGCCGTCGCCGCGGGCCAGTCCGGCGCGCAGCCAGCGCACGCTCTGCTCGTTGCTGAAATAGCGGAAGTGATTGACCTTGGGCCCGACATCCTTGCGTAGTCTGGCCCCGTTGGCCGGGCGGGGCAGGCCGCCGTCCATCGAGCCGGTGTCGACCACGAGGTCGTGTTCGTTGCGGTAGAACCAGTCGCTGGCAAGCACCTTCAGGGTGTTCCACAGGCCGTCGCCGGCCGCGATGTCGCCNGCGATGACGCTCAGGTCGGCATTGCTGAGCAGTTCCGGCGTGCCGTTGAGCAGGCGGGTCAGCGCCGAGCCGGGCATCATCGCTTCGAGGCCGGGCAGGGTGCGCGGGTCGGTGCGTTCCTTGACCACGGCGAGCAGGAAGTCGAGTCCGTCGCCAAAGNNACCGTGGCCGGTCGCCGCGTCCACCAGGTAATCGAGTACCGACAACCAGCGGTCGAGCCGGCCGGAGGCCAGCGTGGTGCCACGCGCCGGGCAGGCGACGCGGACGAAGCGCGCGACGCGCAGTTTNTTCTCTTCCAGCAGCGCGACCAGCTCGCCCAGGCGCTGGCGATCCGCAGCGTAGGCGGCATCGCGCTCGCTGGCCTCGGCGTCGGCCAGCGGCGCCAGGCCGAGCTGCGGCGCCAGGGTGCGGTCGGCGGCGAACAGGGTTTGCAGGCGGTCGGCGCTCAGCACCTCGGCCAGCCCGGCACAACCGGACAAGGCCAGCAACTCGCCGACCAGCCCGCCGCGCGAATGGCTGACCAGATGCACTTCGGCCCCGGCCGGCAGGCGCCGGGCCAGGGCCAGCGCGTTGGCGACCGGGCTTTCGCTGAGCGTGCGGTGTTCGCAGGCGAAAACCCGCTCGCCGTAGAGCGGGGCGAGCGCCTGGCGCAAACGGGCGCCCTCGGCATTCGCCGCGTCCCACAGCTTGCCGAAGCTGCCTTCGGTGCTGGAAGCGGTGCCGNNTAGAAAGATCAGCAGTGGTCCGGTATCGGCGGCGAGCGGCGCATCGTCGGCCATGGCGTGCAACCGGAAGGCGCCGGCCAGGTCGAGGCGATACAGGCCGGGCGGATGGTCGCCGAGCTGCTTTCCTCGAAGACCNGTGCCCAGTTTGCGGGCGGAGTCCGCGATGACATCGACGCCGAAGAAATCGAGCACGCGGATGGCCAGCCCGGCCATGCCGCGCTCGCTGCCGCTGGCTCTGTGCGGTGTCAGGCGCGAGAACTCCCAGGCATCGTCGGCATCGCCGCCGTTTCGCGCCACAGCGGCCGGCGGCGTTCCGTATTCGCGGGTCAGGTCGTCGACCCGGCTCCACAGCGCGAAACCGTTGTCGAGTTCGACGCGAACCACCGTCTCGCCGCTGACTTCGAGCGTGTCGGCAGTGCCGTCGCGCGCGCCGCCCAGGCGCAGCCGATGGATCGGCAGATGGCCGCCGATGGCGTTGCCGCGGCCGGCGCCGCGGATGCCGCGAATCCTGAAGCGGGGCGTGGGCTGGGGCATGGGGGCTCCTCGGGCGGAAGTGGCGGAGGTGCTGCCTTCAGGCGAGAACCTTGCCGTTGCGGGCGGCCAGGCTGCCGACGATCTGCGGCGACTGCGGATAGCTGGCCGAGGGTAGCGACTTGGTGATGGCCTTGTGCCAGTCGGCATAGGTGGCGCCTTCCTTCAGGCCTTTCAGCGCCTTGAGCGCGTAATAGGTGAAGGCGCCGTTGAAGCGGCCGGCGATTTTGGCGTCGTAGCTGTAATTTGGGNNGCCTTCCTTGCATCCGGAGAGCAGCAGGTCGCCCAACTTGTTCAGTAGNGCGCTCATCAGCGGCGAGGTGCCGGCGGGTGCGACCATCGTCGTCGCCGGCTTGCCGGCGCGATCCTTGGGCAACAGCTTGGTCGGCAGCCAGTTGCCCATCGGCATGAAGCGTGGCCGCGTGTCGGCGTCTTTNTCGGCCTTGGCGGCGCGCGTCACGGTGCCGGAATGGCAGCTGTCCGATATCAGCACGATGCGCACGCCGGCCTTGCGGGCGCCGAAAATGGCGCGGATCTCGTCGTCGATCAGCGCTGCCCCGTTGGTCTGCAGGTCGTAGGGGCACAGTGCTTCGTCGAGGCCGTCGGCTTCGTCGCCGTCCTCGTCCGGCTGGTAGGTGCCGTGGCCCGAAAAGGTGATGACCAGGCTGTCGCCCTTGCCCGCCTTGCCGATCAGGTCGTTCATGGCTTTCACCATCGCCGCCTTGGTCGCCTGGTCGTCGAGCAGTTTCGCCACCTTGAAACCGCGCCCGGCAAGCACCGCCGCCCAGTCGTTGGCGTCGTTGACGCAACCCTGCAGATCCATGTGGGTGCCGGGATAATTGTTGATACCGATGCAAAGGGCGTTCTTGGCCATGATGGGTCTCCTCGATGTGGTGTGGCGGATAAAGGTTCGGCTGTCTCCTGATTCCTGTCGCTGTTACCAAAGCTCGCGCGTATCCAGCCAGGTGATCCGGCCGGTGCGGCGTCTGACTTCCTCGACCATGTGGGCGGTGCCACCGGCACCGTCGCCATTGCCGCCATCCCACAGGCAGATGAAGCGCAGGCGGTCGAGCCCGTAGGCCAGCGCGCTGTACAGCAGCCAGCGGTTGCAGCGCTCGTAGGGGTTTCCCGCGCGCCCTGGCGGTCGGACGGCAGCGGGCCAAGCGCCTCGGGCATAATGCGCGGCGGTTGTGCCAGGCGCGCGCAGCGCCTGGTAGCGCAACCGCCAGGCTTCGCCCGCGCTGCACGGCAACACCGAGGTGGCGATGAATTCGGGTTCGGCCAAGGGCAGCAGCAACTGCAGCGGGACGCCGCGCGCCAGACAGGCTTCGCCGAACAGGATGTCGCCGCCCGCCGCGCCCTGGGCGAGCGCCAAATCGCCCGGGCCGGCACCCAGCGCATCGAGCGCCGCGCCGATCCGGGCAGCGGCGAGGCTTTCCTTGTCGACGGGAAAGCGCGGTTCGCGGCGATCCGGGGTATCGACCAGGTGGCCGGAGAACAGGAAGACCTTGTCCGGCGGTTTCAGGGTTGCCGCTGCCGCCGCATGGTGTCGGCCAGCGTTTGAGCGCTAGTGCGCAAGGCGACGGATGGCGCTTCGTCGGCCAGCACCAGAATATCTTCCGGGTGGCCGGACTGGCGGGCGATCTCGATGCGGTCCGACCAAGCCTGATGCCCCTCCCCGGAATGCTCTCCTGCCTCGACCATGGCCGCACCGGCGCTGTCCGGATCGCTGCCGCAGGGTGTCTCGACAAGAACATTCAGGCTCATGCGGGCTCTCTGTTGACGTCTCGGTCATCGGGGCAGGCGCCGGAAGTGCCTTCCGCATGCCGTCTGCCGACTGGGTGCGCTCTGTCCTGCTGCTGGCGCTATTGCAAAGTCATAAGCTATCTTAGTTCGCAAGTCGCTGACCGCCAAGAGTTTTCCTGAGCAGGTCGCCTCGACGATGCGGCTTGCTCGCCACGCCCTGTTGCGGTCGACCCCGAAAAATGGCCGATTTTCAAAATTTGGCCCGTAGCTGCCCGCAGGACAATACTGCGAGACAGTTTTCACAATCGTCTGCTACCGACCCTAAACGGACCTTTGCATTTTCAGCGGAGCAACGACGGGTTACTGATTGGAGCAGTCGCTCAAGACGACAAATGTACTGCCGGTCATCGGCCTTTGCCGACTTTCAGCCTTTGCTGGAAGTCCGGCGGCTGTGTGTCGGTAAGCTGCCGTTCAGCCAGGGCGGGTACCGAACGGCAGCTTTCTCGTTCCGTGAATACGTGCTCCCGACCGCAAGCAGACATTGGTAATTAGTTTTGTGAACGTCTGCTATGGCTGCCTCGCGCCGAATGATAAAAACCCTTGACTTGGGTTTCCATGGAAACTAAACTGAATTTGTTTCCATGGAAACCATGTCATGCACAAAACTTATACTTCTAAAGCTAGCGAACTCGAATCTCACCTTGGCTTCTGGTTGCGCTTCGTGTCGAACCAAGTCTCCAGTCGTTTCGAAAATCTGCTGGCTGAGCACGACATCTCCGTGACGGAGTGGGTAGCGATGCGCTCCTATATGGCCGCATCGAAACAACCCATGCAGAACTAATCCGTGCTCTTGGCATGACCAGGGAGCAGCCTCGAAGGTCATTTCAAAGCTAGAAGCTAAGGGATTAGCGGAGCGACAGCTATCGAAGGATAACAACGAGAGCAGGTTCTAGGTCTGACTGAATCGGGATATACGTTGGTACCGAAATTGGCAGCTATCGCTGACGAAAACGACGCCCATTTTTCGGCCACCTGACCAATTCGCAGCGCCAATCTCTCGCAACGCTGATGAAAGACCTGGTTATCCATCACCAGTTAAAACAAGTCCCCACCCGATAATCCCCACCCCAACAGGAAAACAAAATGGAAAACGCTATCGAATCTCTCATCNGGGAAACATTGAATGCGTCGAACGAAGGACGCATTCACTTTGGCCAAGTTGTTGGCATTCTTGTTAGAGCCGGCGTTGAATCGTATGCCGTTGATTACCGTACCGGGCGAGTGACCTACTACATGCCATGTGGTGAAACTCTCACGCTTGAGCAGGCGTCGGCCAATTGCGACATCGCCGTGGAGTTCTCCGGTTCAGCTGTCAAAGAGGCCATTNCTCGAGCGCAGCGTGGTGAGGTGATGTACCCCCAATTCAAACAATTATCCCAAGCAGCTGGGTGTGTCGGGTACATCGTCTGGCTTGCCGGCCGACACGTCACCTATTACGGGCGAAAAGGCGAAACACACGTCGAGCGTTTTCCGATTAATTGAAACGTACCTCAGATTCCTGCCATGTCTCTGAAATCGCTCTTCCTTGGCGCCGTGCTGCCAACCNTTCTTCTCGGATTGGGTACGGTGCTGATGAAATTGAGCATGCGCGAAGGTTCGAGTATTCCAAACTATCTCGTCGCAGTCGGAATTTCTGTGTTGTCGGTGGGCATTGCGGGGACTGTTGTTGGGGCCGGTTGGGTGCCAAGCTCGCNNGCTATTTTCTATGCCGCATCAATGGGTCTGGTTTGGGCAGGAGCAATTGGTTCGATGGCTTATGCCGTCACGGTGCTCAATATTCCCCTCTCGATTCTTGCACCCATAACCAATGCCAACGCTTTGGTCGCCGTGGCCTTGTCAGCAATTGTTTTTGGTGAATGGCAATCACTGCACCTGTTGAAAGTTATCTCAGGAACATTGTTTATAGTCATCGGAGCCGCCATTGTAAGTACGGCAAAGCTTTAAATCGAACAAAGCGGTCGTTCAACAAGGCGCTACGGAAAGGCCGCTTGTGGCCGGGAAGAGCCTGATGAAGTTCCTTCTCCAAACCTGCCATACAGAAAACGCAACGGCAGCTATCGGGCAGAAGGCTGGAATACGCGCTGTCGGCCAACTGCTGCCGTTGGCCGAATCCGTCAAGCGGGCACCCGAATGACAGCTTCACCTTGAAAGCTGCCGGACAATGAATGGACGCACACTTGGCATTTCGTTCCTAACATCTACTCGCTCGTTTCTTGGGCCAGACTCAGGAAGCCTTTAAGATACTCCGTCTCCTCGTCCTCTCGTCGGACGCCAACATAAATGCTCTTCNNCAGACCGGCACCTGGCCCAAGTCGAACGGCGCGTAATGGTAGGTCAGCGCCATCTTGCCGAAGAATCCAATCCGGGATGACACAGACACCGCGACCGTTGGCCACCAATTGCAGCATCAGTTCGGTCGTCTCGGCGGTCCGCAAACGCAGCGGTCGACAGTGTGCCGGCAAGAGGAACCGCGTAAAGACGTCAAGCCTATCTACAGCGACGGGAAACGTGATGAGCTCCTCGTTCGTGAGGTCGCCTGGGCGTGCCACCCCGGTATCTGCCAGATGATGGGTGTCGGGGACAGCCAGGACGAGTTCGTAATTGAACACCGGAATGAACCGGACTTCCGGCCGCTCGACCGGGTCGGGAGTGATGAGCAGGTCGATTTCGTATGCCAGAAGGGCTCCGACACCATCAAAGCGGAAGGCCGTACTGACGTCAAAATCCACGTCCGGCCACGCCTTCAAGTAGGCGGTGGTAATCCGCATCAGCCACTTTTGGCAGGGGNNATAGCACTCCATTCCAACGCGCAGGGCACCGCGCTGGCCAGCAGCGAAATCCCCCAGGACGCGTTCCGCCTCCTCCATCTGGGGCAACAGGCGCTGCGCCAGCGCCAGGAGGTACCGGCCCGCCTGGGTCAGACGGAGATTCCGCCCCTGCTTTTGCCAGACCGCCACCCCGTGCCGTTCCTCGAATTTACGGATTGAATGACTGAGGGCGGATTGGGTCAGGTTCAACCGCTCCGCAGCNGCGGTGAGGCTGCCCAAGCGGTCAACCTCCAAGAGGATGGCCAAGTGCTGTCTGTCCAACATATATGAATATCAATCATTGTTTGATGAATAAAATCAATTTTATTTCATAACCGAGTGGATATAAGCTGGCATGCGATGAATGCCCTTCACCCATGAGCCCCACCACATTTCCAGCGAAATTCAATGACACAAGCCGACTCGAAAGAACTGCCCGCCAATGCACCGCCTGACGCTCACACCCATGCGACTGGCAATGTGGTTCGTCTCTCTGTTGCGCAGGCGCTCGCTGGAGCCAATGCTGTGGTCGTCTATGCCACAGGTGCCATTGCCGGGAACATGCTTGCCCCGAACAAAGCGCTGGCAACCCTGCCCATCTCAATCTTCGTCATTGGGATGACAGCCTGCTCGCTGCCGGCGNGAGCCATTGCCCGACGCTACGGACGCCGGGCCGCCTTCCTCGTGGGAACCGGATGCGGCGTGTTGGTCGGATTGCTTTCCGCCTTGGCGGTCGTCCAGGGCTCTNTCTGGCTTTTCTGTGCGGCGATGTTCTTCGGCGGCGCCTATGCGGCAGTGGTACTGTCCTTCCGCTTTGCCGCGGCGGATTGTGTCCCGCCAGACAGGCGTGCGCGCGCCCTGTCACTGGTTATGGCGGGTGGCGTCGCCNACGTGATTGGCCCTCAACTCGTCACTTACACCATGGATGCGTGGCCACCGTACGCCTTCGCGGGAACGTACCTTGCGCAGGCGGCTGTAGCCGCCTTGTCAGCACTGGTGCTGTCCGGCGTTCGCCTTCCCGGGCCGACGGCGGAAGAGCTTTCAGGGNGACGGCCGCTTGCGGCCATTGTTCGACAGCCCCGGTTCGTTGCGGCGGTGACCTGTGGCGTAGTTTCCTACTTGCTAATGAACTTTCTGATGACATCCGCGCCCCTGGCAATGAGGATGTGCGGGCTGTCACAGNAATCAGCCAACCTTGGCGTTCAGTGGCACGTCCTTGCTATGTACGGCCCAAGCTTCTTCACCGGTCAGCTGATTTCCCGCTTCGGCGCGCCCAAGGTCGTCACCGCGGGCATGGCGTTGACTGCCNCCTCTGCCGTCGTCGGTCTTTTGGGCATCGAGGTCACACACTTCTGGCTCACGCTCATCCTGCTGGGTGTAGGCTGGAACTTCGGCTTTATCGGTGCATCCGCCCTTGTGCTGGATTGCCACCAGCCAGAGGAAAAACCGGTCCAGTCCTTCAACGATTTCATCGTTTTCGGGATGGTCGCCCTCGGTTCATTGCTGTCTGGCAGTGTGTTATCAGAGTACGGATGGAATACCGTCCTGTGGGCTTCGTTCATTCCTCTGGCACTGGCCGTAACTGTTCTCGTTGCTCTACGTCCGAAAGTTCGCGCAGGCGGAGGTTAGTTGGAGTGCCGCCGACTCGGATGGCTCTACCTCTCGAAAGCTGTCCTTGGAAGCCCGGCCAATCGAACGACTGCTGAGGGTCGGGAGCACGTATTCACCGGATGTGGAAGCAGCTGTTCGAGGTCATCAGGCACTGAACGGCAGGTCTGCGCCTGATTGCTGCCTGACATCGGCCGAAGGGCCAATGGCCGTTTTGGCCGAGAAACACAATTGTCAATCAGGCAGCTTTCAGAGTAGAGCGGCCCGTTGAATAGCCGCACCCCAAACAATCTGGCAGTCCGGTTGTGGCCGAACTCCGCCACCCCACCTAACAAAAACAGCCGCCCTCGGGCGGCTGTTGCGGTCGACCTTGAAAACGGGCCTTATTTGACGATCTGGTTCAGTTCGCCCTTGGCGTAGCGCTCGGCCATTTTTTCCAGCGGGACGACCTTGATCTGGCTGGCGCGGCCGGCGCAGCCGAAGGCTTCGTAGCGGGCGAGGCAGATTTTCTTGGCGGCTTCGCGGGCCGGCTTGAGGTAGTCGCGCGGGTCGAACTTGGCGGGGTTTTCGGCGAAGTAGCGGCGGATGGCGCCGGTCATGGCGAGGCGGATGTCGGTGTCGATGTTGACCTTGCGTACGCCGTGCTTGATGCCGTTGACGATTTCTTCGACCGGCACGCCGTAGGTTTCNTTCATGTCGCCGCCGAATTCGCGGATTTCGGCGAGCAGTTCNTGCGGCACGCTGGAGGAGCCGTGCATGACCAGGTGGGTGTTGGGAATGCGGGCGTGGTTTTTGATGCGGTCGATGGCGAGGATGTCGCCGGTCGGCTTCTTGAATTTGTAGGCGCCGTGGCTGGTGCCGATGGCGATGGCGAGCGCGTCGCAGTTGGTCTGCTTGACGAAGTCGGCGGCCTGGTCGGGGTCGGTGAGCAGTTGCTCGCGCGTCATGTGGCCGTCGGCGCCGTGGCCGTCTTCCTTGTCGCCGCGCATGGTTTCGAGCGAGCCGAGGACGCCGAGTTCGGCTTCGACGGAGACGCCGATGGCGTGCGAGAACTTGACGACTTCACGCGAGACGGCGACGTTGTATTCGTAGGACGAGGTGGTCTTGCCGTCGGCTTCNAGCGAGCCGTCCATCATCACCGAGGTGAAGCCGGAGCGGATGGCGCTCATGCAGACGGCCGGGCTCTGGCCGTGGTCCTGGTGCATGACGATGGGCAGGTGCGGGTAGGCTTCGAGGGCGGCGAGGATCTGGTGACGCAGGAAGGGTTCNGCGTATTTGCGGGCGCCAGCCGAGGCCTGCATGATGACTGGGGCGTCGATCTGGTTGGCGGCCTCGCAGATGGCCCAGACCTGTTCCATGTTGTTGACGTTGAAGGCGGGCAGACCGTAGCCGTTTTCGGCGGCGTGGTCGAGCAGTTGGCGCATGGATACGAGCGGCATGGTGACTCCTGTTCGGAACAGTGATGATTAAGAGGTTAGTTTACTCGCCTAACCGATTTGATGCTCGCCGACGCGGACGATCTTCAAGGTATTGCTNGCGCAGCCGATGGGTTCGCCGATGGTCAGCACGATCAGGTCGCCCTTCTGCACGACGCCGCGTTCGAGCAGCACCTGCTCGGCTTCGGCCAGCAGCAGGTCGGTCGGNTGCTGCTGTTTCATCAGCAGCGGGTGNACCTCGCGGTAGAGCACCATGCGCGAAAGGGATTCGGCGTCCGGCGTCAGCGCGTAGATCGGCACGCCGCAGTTCAGGCGGCTCATCCACAGCGCGGTCGAGCCGGACTGGGTGAGGGCGGCGATGGCCCTGACCTTGAGGTGATGCGCCGTCCAGATGGCGGCCATGGCGATCGACTGGTCGATGCGCGTGAACACGCGGTCGAGGAATTCGCGGTCGAGGGTGACTTCGGCCGAGCGCTCGGCTTCGACGCAGATGCGCGCCATCGATTCGACGGTTTCGACCGGGTACTTGCCGCTCGCCGTTTCGGCGGAGAGCATGACCGCGTCGGTGCCGTCGAGCACGGCGTTGGCGACGTCGGAGACTTCGGCGCGGGTCGGCACCGGCGAGACGATCATCGACTCCATCATCTGCGTCGCCGTAATGGTCAGCTTGTTGCGGTCGCGCGCCATGCGGATCATTTTNTTCTGCAGGGCCGGCACCGTGGCGTCGCCGACTTCGACGGCGAGGTCGCCGCGCGCCACCATGATGCCATCCGAGGCATCGAGGATTTCTGCCAGGTTGGTGATCGCTTCGACGCGTTCGATCTTGGCGATCAACACCGCGCTGCTGCCGGCGGCACGCAGCAGCTGGCGCGCCATGTACATGTCGGCCGAGCTTTTCGGGAAGGAGACGGCGACGAAATCGACGCCGATCCGCGCCGCCGTCTTGATGTCCTCCATGTCCTTGGCAGTCAGCNNCGGCGCGGTCAGGCCNCCGCCCTGGCGGTTGATGCCCTTGTTGTTGGACAGCACGCCGCCGACCAGCACCTGGGTGTGGATTTCCTGGCCGCGCACCATGCCGACTTCCAGCTTCAGGCGACCGTCGTCGAGCAGCAGGATGTCGCCGGATTTGACGTCCTTCGGCAGATCCTTGTAGTCGAGCCCGACGCGTTCCTGGTTGCCGAGCGGGCAGCCGGCGTCGAGGATGAACTTCTCGCCCTCGACCAGCGCGATCTTGCCGTTTTCGAACTTGCCGACGCGAATCTTCGGTCCCTGCAGGTCGCCGAGGATGCCGACGGTGCGCCCCAGGCGGGCGGCGATTTCGCGGATGCTGTTGGCGCGGGCCAGATGATCGTCGGTCGTGCCATGCGAGAAATTCATCCGCACGACATCGATGCCGGCTCTGACCATGCGTTCGAGAACTTCCGTCGACGATGAAGCCGGCCCCAGCGTGGCGACGATTTTTGTATGGCGCGACATGTTTTGTCTCCGTCTCGTTATTGTTCGATTTTTGCCTTTTTTGGGGTCGACCGCAACAGGCTGCGGCCGACCTGTCTTCCCGCCTTATTTCACCGCGCGTTCCTCGAGCACGGCGATGGCCGGCAGGGTCTTGCCTTCGAGGAATTCCAGGAANGCGCCGCCGCCGGTCGAGATGTAGCCGACGTCGTCGTGGATGTGGAACTTGGCGATGGCGGCCAGCGTGTCGCCGCCNGTAACGATCGAGAAAGCCTCNGAGTGGGCGATGGCGGAAGCCAGCATCTTGGTGCCGCCACGNAACTGCGGCAGTTCGAAGACGCCGACCGGGCCGTTCCAGACGATGGTGCCGGCGTTGGCGATGATTTCGGAGAGCTTGGCGGCGGTCTTGGGGCCGATGTCGAGGATGCGGTCGTGGGCGGCGACATCGTCGACCGAAATCTTGTTGGCGCGGGCCAGCGCGGACACTTCGTCGGCGACGACGACGTCGACCGGCAGCGGCACTTCGGCGCCGCGTTCCTTCATGATGTCCATGATGGCGTGTGCTTCCTTGACCAGGTCGGCTTCGGCCAACGAATCGCCGATGCGCTTGCCGGAGGCGAGCAGGAAGGTGTTGGCGATGCCGCCGCCGACGATCAGCTGGTCGACCTTGCTGGCCAGCGACTTGAGGATGGTCAGCTTGGACGACACCTTGGAGCCGCCGACGATGGCGACCAGCGGACGCTTCGGCTCGTGCAGCGCCTTGCCCAGGGCGTCGATCTCGGCGCCCATCAGCATGCCGGCGCAGGCCACCGGGGCGTACTTGGCGATGCCGTGGGTGGTGGCTTCGGCGCGGTGCGCGGTGCCGAAGGCGTCATTGACGTAGATGTCGCACAGCTTGGCCATCTTCTGCGCCAGCTCGTCGTTGTTCTTCTTTTCGCCCTTGTTGACGCGGCAGTTTTCCAGCAGCACGACTTCGCCGGGTTTCACTTCGAAGCCGCCGTCGACCCAGTTCTGGATCAGGCGTACCGAGGTGTGCAGCATCTGGCCAAGGCGGACGGCGACCGGCATCAGGCTGTCTTCGTGGGTGAGTTCGCCTTCGGTCGGACGGCCGAGGTGGGAGGTGACCATGACCGCCGCGCCCTTTTCCAGGCAGTACTTGATCGACGGCAGCGAGGCGCGGATGCGGGTGTCCTCGGTGATGTTGCCGGCTTCGTCCTGCGGCACGTTCAAGTCGGCGCGGATGAAGACGCGCTTGCCGGAAACATCGAGGTCGGTAAGTTTGATGACGTTCATGGTTCTCNNTCCTGAGCAGGTTTAAGCGTGTTCTTGCGGCCACAGGCGTGACCAGTGGTCGGCGACTTCCAGCATGCGGCTGGCGAAGCCCCATTCGTTGTCGAACCAGACGAAGAGGTTGACCAGATGGGTGCCGGCGGTGCGCGTCTGGCTGCCGTCGACGATGGCCGAATGCGGGTCGTGGTTGAAATCGATCGAGGCATGCGCGGCCTCGGAATAGGCGATGAGCTTCTTCAGCGGCCCGCGCGCCGACTCGGCGAGCAGGGCGTTGATGCTGTGCGCGGAAACCGGGCGCTGGGTGGCGATGGTCAGGTCGATGGCCGAGACGTTCAGCGTCGGCACGCGAATCGCCTTGGCCTGCACGCGACCGGCCAGTTGCGGCAGCAGGCGCTCGACGCCGCGCGCCAGTCCGGTGGACACCGGGATGATCGACTGCATGGCCGAGCGCGTGCGGCGCAGGTCGTCGTGGTGATAGCCGTCGATCAGCGGCTGGTCGTTCATTGCCGAATGCAGGGTCGTCAGCAGCACCTGGTCGACACCCAGTTCGCGATCGAGCAGGTCGAGCACCGGCACGATGGCATTGGTCGTGCAGGAGGCGGCGGAAACCAGGCGTTCGCCGCCGGTGAGCGTGTGCTGGTTGATGCCGGCAACGATGGTCGCATCGACATCCTCGCCGCTGGCGCCGGGGTGCGAGNNCAGCAGGCGCGGGCAGCCGGCATCGAGAAATCGGGCCAGTTCAGGGCGTCGACCGTAACAGCCCGACGATTCGATCAGCAGATCGATGTCGAGCGCGTGCCAGTCGACGGCTTCCGGCGTGCGGGCGTGGCTGACGGCGATGTGCCGGCCATCGACGACCAGTGCGTCGTCGGCGATCTCGACTTCGCCACGCAGACGGCCATGCGTCGAGTCGTAGCGCGTCAGGTAGGCCATGCTTTCGAGGTTCGCCGGCTCGTTGATGGCGACCACTCCAAGTGGCCAGCACTCGGCGATTCGAGCAGCGCGCAGGAAACAGCGGCCGATGCGGCCGTAACCGTTGATCGCGACGCAAGGCAGCGGAAGGTGACAAGTGATGCGCCTGAACGAAAAAAAAAAGAGCCTTGCGGCCTGCAAAACAGACTGCTTACTTGACGTTCATCCAGGCGCGGGCGGCGTCGAGCATGCGGCAGGAGTAACCCCACTCGTTGTCGTACCAGGCCAGCACCTTGACCAGCACCGAGCCGTCTTCGCCCTTGATGACGCGGGTCTGGGTGGCGTCGAAGGTGGAAGAAACGGTGGTGTGGTTGAAGTCGGACGACACCAGCGGCTCGTTGTTGACGTCGAGGATGCCCTTCAGCGGACCGTTGGCGGCGGCAGTCATCAAGGCGTTGATTTCTTCCTTGGTGGTGGCGCGTTCGGCGGTGAAGGTCAGGTCGACCAGCGAGACGTTGATGGTCGGCACGCGCGCAGCAAAACCGTCGACCTTGCCGACCAGTTGCGGCAGCACCAGGCCAACGGCCTTGGCAGCGCCGGTCTTGGTCGGGATGATGTTGGCGGCAGCGGCGCGGGCGCGGCGCAGATCCTTGTGCCGGACGTCAACGGTGACCTGGTCNGTGTAGGCGTGGATGGTGGTCATCAGGCCNTGCTTGATGCCGACGGCGTCGGACAGGATCTTGGCGACCGGCGCCAGGCAGTTGGTGGTGCAGGAGGCGTTGGAAACGACCGTCATGCCGGCCTTCAGGTCGCCTTCGTTGACGCCCATGACGATGGTGGTGTCGACATCGTCGCCGCCGGGNGCGGAGATCAGCACACGCTTGGCACCTTGCTCGAGCAGCGCCTGGGCCTTGGCCTTGGTGGTGTAGGCGCCGGTGCACTCGAGCAGAATGTCGACGCCGTGGCTGGCCCAATTGACGCCCTTCGGATCCTTGGTGGAGTAAAAGGCGATGCGCTTGCCGTCGATGATGATGCAGTTCTCGCCATCGGTTTCGACGGAGGTGCGGAAACGGCCGTGCGTGGTGTCGTACTTCAGCAGGTGGGCGTTGGTCGCCAGGTCGCCGGAGGCGTTGATGGCGACGACGTCGAATTCATTTTGCAGGCCTTGCTCGTAAATCGCGCGCAGCGTGCAGCGACCGATACGACCGAAACCGTTGATAGCAACCTTGATAGCCATGTTTCTCTCCTTTTAGTCAATCAGGACAACAGCGCCTTGGCCGTCTTGACGACGTTGGCGACGGTGAAACCGAACATTTCGAACAATTGGCCGGCGGGGGCGGATTCGCCGAAGCGGTCGATACCGATTACCGCGCCGTGCAGGCCGACATACTTGCGCCAGAAATCCGGGTGAGCGGCTTCGATAGCGATGCGCTTCCTGCAACCGCCAAGCACGGCAGCCTTGTATTCGGTGCTCTGGCGGTCGAAGACGTTGGTGCAGGGCATCGAGAGGACGCGCGTGGCGATGCCTTCGGCGGCCAGCGCGGCCTGGGCGTCGAGCGCCAGCTTGATCTCCGAGCCGGTGGCGATGAAGGTGATGGCCGCTTCGCCGTCGCAGTTCGACAGGACGTAGCCGCCCCGGGCGATGTCGTCGTCGCTGACATTGGCGGTGACGGTCGGCAGGTTCTGGCGCGACAGGGCGAGCAAACTTGGCCCGTTTTGGCGGTCGACCGCAGCAGCCCAGGCGACGGCCGTCTCCGTTGCGTCGGCCGGGCGCCAGACGTCGAGGTTCGGGATGATGCGCAGCGACGGGATGTGCTCGACCGGCTGGTGCGTCGGACCGTCTTCGCCGAGGCCGATGGAGTCATGGGTATAGACCATGATCTGGCGCTGTTTCATCAGCGCCGCCATGCGGATGGCGTTGCGGGCGTAGTCGGAGAAGACCAGGAAGGTCGCGGTGTAGGGCACCAGGCCGCCATGCAGCGCGATGCCGTTGGCGATGGCTGTCATGCCGAATTCGCGCACGCCGTAGTAGCAGTAGTTGCCGCCTTCGGTACGGGTGACGCCCTTGCTGCCCTTGACGAAGGTCAGGTTGGAGCCGGCCAGGTCGGCCGAGCCGCCGAAGATTTCCGGCACAGCGGGCACCAGCGCGGCGATGGCGTTTTGCGAGGCCTTGCGCGAGGCGATGTTCTCGGCCTTNTCGCGGCAGCTGGCGATGTAGGCGGCCTTGGTCGCTTCCCAGTTGGCGGGCAGTTCGTTCCTGATGACGCGGCGCTCGAATTCGGCAGCCTCGGCCGGGAAGGCGGCGCGGTAGGCGGCGAAACGGTTGTTCCAGTTTTCCTCGAAGGTGCGGCCGCGCGGCTTGCCGTTCCAGGCGCCATAGACTTCGTCGGGAATCTCGAACGGCGCGTGGTTCCAGCCGATGTAGGCGCGGGCGGCGGCGATTTCGTCCTTGCCCAGCGGCGCACCGTGACAGTCGTGCGACCCCTGCTTGTTGGGGGCGCCCATGCCGATGGTCGTCTTGCAGCAGATCAGGCTCGGCTTGTCGGTGACCGCCTTGGCAGCGAGCAGGGCGGTTTCGATTTCATCGGCGTTATGGCCGTCGACCGCAGGGATCACATGCCAGCCGTAGGCTTCGAAACGCTTCGGGGTGTCGTCGGTGNNGAACCAGCCTTCGACGTGGCCGTCGATGGAGATGCCGTTGTCGTCCCAGAAGGCGATCAACTTGCCGAGGCCCAGCGTACCGGCCAGCGAGCAGGCTTCGTGCGAAACGCCTTCCATCAGGCAACCATCGCCGAGGAAAACGTAGGTGTGGTGATTGACGATCTCGTGGCCGGGCTTGTTGAACTCGGCGGCGGCNACNCTTTCGGCCAGCGCCATGCCGACCGCGTTGGTGATGCCCTGGCCGAGCGGGCCGGTGGTGGTNCTACCCGGGGTGTAGCCGAATTCCGGGTGGCCCGGTGTCCGNTGCAACTGGCGGAAATTCTTGAGATCGTCGATGGTGACGTCGTAGCCGGTCAGGTGCAGCAGCGCGTAGATCAGCATCGAGCCGTGGCCGTTCGACAGCACGAAACGGTCGCGGTCGGGAGTGCAGTGCGGATTGTGGCGCACNTGACGTCGCCACAGCACTTCGGCGATTTCCGCCATGCCCATCGGGGCGCCGGGGTGGCCGGAGTTGGCCTGCTGGACGGCGTCCATGGCCAGGGCGCGGATAGCGCCGGTCAGCGGTGAAAACAGCCTGCGGCGAGAGATTTGAGCTCATGTCGATGATCCGTTACGCCTTTTCCCTGAAGCGGTGGCGCCCGGAAAAGAAATTATCAAAACGAGGGGGTTTGGATAGTCGGCGCTCAAAATTGGCGTAATGCAGCCGAGATGCCGGATTGCCACTGTTCAAGCCGTCGATTCGGGCGTACGGAGAACCGAAGTTGCCAATCGCCTGAACTGGAGCCCAGCATGTCCGACGACGCGAATAAACCAGCCCCGCCCGGCCTGGGGCGACGCTCGCCAGCATCGTCAATGGCTGTTTCGGCGATTACTTGAGCCAGCGCGAAAACGGTCTGTCCATCGACATGGCTTTACCAGCACAACCGCCCCTGCCGCTGACGCCGGAAGCCTTGCGCGACGCCTTTCCGGCGCCGACCGGCAAGCTGTGCGTGCTGGTGCATGGCTTGTGCTGCCACGAAGGCGCCTGGGATTATCCCGACAGCCCGGCGCGTTCCTATGGCAGCGCGCTGCACGCCGATCTCGGCTACACCCNNCCTGTGCGCTACAACACCGGGCTGCCGACCTACAACGGCAAGGCGCTTGACGCGCTGCTCGAACAACTGCTGGCGGCCTATCCGCTGCCGGTCGAGGAACTGGTGCTGATTGGCCACAGCATGGGTGGGCTGGTCCTGCGCGGCGCCTGCCATTTCGGCGCCGAGCGCGAGGCGGCGGTCGCCAAGNGTCAGTCGCGTCTCTACATCGGCACGCCGCACGAAGGCGCAGCGCTGGAAAAGGTGGGCCATCTGGTGAATTCGATCTTGCACGCCGTTCCCAATCCGGTGACCCACCTGCTCGGCGATGTCGCCAACCAGCGCAGTCAGGGCATCAGGNACCTGCGCCACGGCACCGTGCTCGAAGGGGCGGCCGGCATTGCCGCGGTCCCGTGGCTGGCCGGCGCGGNNCACTACATGATTGCCGGCACGGTCACCGATGACCCCGAACACCTGGTTGACAGACTTNTTGGCGATGGCTTGGTGCGCCGGGCAGGCGAAAACGTCAGGCTGTTTCCGGTATCGNACCACATGCAGTTGGCGCATGACGACGCCGTTTACGACCAGATCAAAACGTGGTGCGCGAGCGCCTGAAAGGAATTGGCATGAACCCCGAAACCCTGCGCCAGATTCGCGGCGCCAAGGATCTGCTCGAAGAGACGGTTGAAGCGTTGGCGGTATCCGTCGCCGACGCGCAAAGGAAGATGACGCGCCAGCCCATGCGCTGCTGGCGCGGATTGAGCCGATCGCGGCGCCGGTGCGCACCATCGAGGAGGCCCATTTGCGCATTACCGACGGCGCCTATTTCTCGATTCGCCTCGGCAACCGGCTGGTCGGTCTCGTCGCCGGGTTCGCGCTCGATCGTATCGAGGACGTTGCGCGGCGGAAGTGACGCTACCGCGCGAAGGACTGGCCGCTACCCGTGGTAGCCGGCCACGCGTGCCACCTCGTTCTTTGAGCCGAGGATGACCGGCACGCGCTGGTGCAGTTTNTCGGGACGNATGTCGAGAATGCGCCGGTAGCCGGTGCTTGCCGCGCCACCGGCCTGTTCGATCAGGAGGGCCATCGGGTTCGCCTCGTACATCAGGCGCAGCTTGCCGCCCTTGTCGCGGGTCTTGGCGTCGAGCGGGTACATGAAGATGCCGCCGCGCGTCAGTNNGATGTGCACGTCGTCGACCATCGACCCGACCCAGCGCATGTTGTAGTCCTTGCCCAGCGGGCCTNNCCTGCCTTGCTGCATTTCATTGACGTAGCGCTGCACCGGGGCTTCANNGTGGCGCTGGTTGGCCATGTTGATGGCGAATTCGGCGGTGTCGGCGGGAATCCGCATGGCTTCCTGGGTCAGCACAAGCTGNCCTTGCTCGCGGTCGAGCGTGAAGCAGGCGACGCCGTCGCCGACCGTCAGCACCAGCACCGTGGTCGGGCCATAGACGGAGCAGGCGGCGACCTGCGCCAGCCCGGCTTGCAGAAAGGCGGCTTCGGAGGCTTCCGGCGTCGACAGGTCGGCGCCTTCCGGACATTTCAGCACAGAGAAGATGGTGCCGATCGAGACGTCGACGTCGATGTTGGACGAGCCATCGAGCGGGTCGAACAGCAGCAGGTATTCGCCCTGCGGATAGCGGTGCGGAATGNNGTGTGGCAGGTCCATTTCCTCGGAGGCCATGGCGGCAAGGTGGCCGCCCCATTCGTTGGCGTCGAGCAGGATTTCATTGGACAGCACGTCGAGCTTCTTCTGCGCCTCGCCCTGCACGTTGTCGCTGCCGGCTTCGCCCAGGATGCCGCCAAGGCCGCCCTTGCCAATGGCGATGGAAATGGCCTGGCAGGCGCGGGAGACCACTTCGATCAGGAATTTGAGGTCGGCGGTGATGATGCCCTTGTTGCGCTGCTCCTCGATGAGGTAGCGAGCCAGCGTACGCTGTGCCATGTTTTCTCGGCGGCAATGACAAAGCCGGGGATTTACCGCCGCGTGGCCTGTGCGGCTAACGGCATCAGTTGGCGCGCCACTTGATCGAGCAACCGATCGATGCCNNGTCCTGGTGCGGGCCGCGCCCGGTTTCGGCAATCTGGCGCATCGCGGCGAACAGTTCGCGCGGGGCGTCGGGCGGTGCCGGGTTGCGGCCCGAGGCGTCGAGGCGGCCGCGGTACTGCAACTCGAGCTGGCTGTTGTAGCCAAAGAAATCCGGCNNGCACACGGCGCCGTAGTCGCGCGCCACCGCTTGCGATTCGTCGTAAAGATAGGGNAAGGGAAAATCCAGCCGCCTGGGTTTCGCCATGTTTTCGAACGAGTCTTCCGGGTAGGCCGCGGCATCGTTGCTCNNGATCGCCACGCTACCGACGCCGAGCGTGGCCAGTTCGCGGCAGTCGCGGACAATGCGGTCGATGACGGCCTGGACGAAGGGGCAGTGGTTGCAGATGAACATCAGCAGCAGGCCGTTGGGGCCACGGCAATCGGCCAGGGTGGCGNNTCTGCCGTCGATGCCCGGCAGGTCGAAAGGAATGGCCGGCAGTCCGAAGTCGCAAACGGGTGGGTTCAAGGCAACCATGGTTTTCCCCTGAGCATCTATTTCGCCCATAATAGCACCGATGAATCTGCCTCGTTTTTACTGCCGGGAAGCCCTTGCGCCGGGCGCTCACATCGATCTGCCGGAACCGGTGGCGCGCCATGCCGTGCGGGTTTNNTTGCGGCTGCCGCCGGCGGCGGTGGTGCTGTTCGACGGCCGCGGCGGCGAGTATGAAGCGTGCATCGAACGTATCGAACGGGATCGCGTGGTCGCGGCGCTCGGCGCCTGGCGCGATGTGGAACGCGAATCGCCGTTGGCGGTGACGCTGATCCAGGCGGTGCAGGCCGGCGAGAAAATGGACTTCACGATCCAGAAGGCGGTGGAACTCGGTGTCTCGCACATCGTGCCGGTCGACAGTCGGCGCAGTGTTACGCGTCTTTCCGGCGAACGGGCGGGCAAGCGGGTGGCGCACTGGCAGGGCGTGGCGGCTTCTGCCTGCGAGCAGTGCGGGCGCAACCAGGTGCCGCAGGTGGCGCCTCTGGAANAGCTGGAAAACTGGCTGGCGCGGCCGGCCGATGGCGCCTTGCGCCTGATGCTGGCACCGGATGCGGAGCGCGCTGGCCGATCTGCGGCCGGTGCCCATGTGCAGATGCTGATCGGTGCCGAAGGGNGGCTCGATCCGCAGGAAGTGCAGGCGGCGCTGCAGGTCGGCTTTCAGGCGGTGCGCCTCGGGCCACGCGTGCTGCGTACGGAAACGGNNGCGGCGTTGGCCGCCTTGCAGGCTTTGTGGGGTGATTTCAAGGGAGTGAGTCATGTTTGAGTCGGCGGAACTCGGTCACGCGATCGACAGGGAGACCTTCAAAAGGNAAGTGCCCAAGCTGCGCGCGGCGCTGCTCGACATCCAGTACGACATGCTGGAGAAGAAGGAATTTCCGGTCATCATCCTGATCAGCGGGGTCGACGGCAGCGGCAAGGGCGAAACCATCAACCTGCTGTATTCGTGGATGGACNCCCGGCACATTTCCACGCTGGCCTTCTCGACGCCGAGCGACGAGGAAACCTCGCGGCCCTTCATGNGGCGTTACTGGCGCGCCCTGCCACCANAGGGCAAGGTCGGGATCTTCGCCGGATCAGGTNATTCGCAGCCGATTGCCGACCGCATTGCCGGCAAGATGCGGCGTACCGCGCTCGACGAGCAGCTTGAGAACATCAACCATTTCGAGGCGATGTTGCTCAACGAGGGCGCGCTGGTGCTGAAATTCTGGTTCCATCTCTCCAAGGATGGCCAGAAGAAGCGGCTCAAGGCGCTGGAGAGCGATCCGCGAACCGCCTGGCGGGTGANNAAGGAAAGCTATGACCGCCTGAAGACCTACGACAAGCTACAGGAGGTTGCCGGCCACGTGCTGCGCGTGACCAATACCGCCAAGGCGCCCTGGATCATCGTCGAGGGCACCGACGACGCCTATCGTTCGCTGACGGTCGGCCATATGGTGCACGACGCGATCAAGCGCCGTCTGCAACAGGGGCGCCTGCAGGTGCCGGTGGCGCCGCCGGTCATCCAGAGCATCGACCAGAAGACGGTGCTCAGCGAACTCGACCTGACCCGCAAGCTGGCCAAGAAGNACGAGCGCGATCTCGCCAAGTACCAGGCCCGGCTTTCGGAGTTGNGGCGCGATCCGCGCTTTGTCGGCAAGCGCTCGCTGGTGCTGGTGTTCGAGGGATCGGACGCGGCCGGCAAGGGCGGCAGCATCCGCCGGGTGGCGGCATCGCTTGACGCGCGGCAGTACCAGATCATCCCGATTGCCGCGCCGACCGAGGAAGAGCGCGCGCAGCCCNACCTTTGGCGCTTCTGGCGGCACATTCCGCGTACCGGGCGGGTGGCGGTTTTCGACCGTTCCTGGTACGGCCGGGTGCTGGTCGAGCGCATCGAAGGATTCTGCTCCGAAGCCGACTGGCTGCGTGCCTATGCCGAAATCAACGATTTCGAGCACCAGCTGGCGGCGGCCGGCGTCGTGGTCGTCAAGTTCTGGCTGCAGATCAGTGCCGACGAGCAGCTGCGCCGTTTCAAGGAACGCGAGGCGACCGATTTCAAGCGTTTCAAAATCACCGACGAAGACTGGCGCAACCGCGAGCGCTGGGACGACTACGTGCTGGCCGCCTGCGACATGGTCGACCGCTGCTCGACCGGCTCGGCACCAGNNTGGACGCTGGTGGAAGCCAACGACAAGAACTACGCCCGCGCCAAGGTACTGAAAACCATTTGCGAGCGCCTGGAANAGCGCTTGCAGGACGATAACGGAAAATACATCAAACAATGAGCGAAACCCTTACGACGAACATTTCGTCTCCTGGTTCCGGGCCGTCACGCCCTATATCAACGCCTTTCGCGNNAAGACCTTCGTCATCGCCTTCGGCGGCAAGGCGGTGGCCAGCGAGTTCGCANAAACCCTGGCTTACGACGTCAAACTGTTGGTCAGCCTGGGCATCCGGCTGGTGCTGGTGCATGGCGCGCGCCCGCAGATCGAGGAGGAGCTGCGCGAGAAGAACCTGGATTCGAAGTACCATCGCGGCTACCGCATTACCGATGCGGAAACGCTGGATTGCGTGCTCGACGCGGTCGGCAGCGTCTATCTCGAAATCGAGGCCATGCTGTCGCAAAGCCTGCCCAACACGCCGATGGCCAACAGCCGGATTCGCGTGATCGGCGGCAATTTCATCACCGGCCAGCCGATCGGCGTCCTCGACGGCATCGACATGCATTACGCCGGCAAGGTGCGCAAGGTCGACGCCGAGNGCATCAACGCCCAACTCGGGCTTGGCAACATCGTGTTGCTCAACTGCGAAGGGCCGTCGCCGACCGGCGAAATCTTCAACCTGCAGATGGAAGAAGCGGCCGAAGCGGTGGCAGCGGCACTCAAGGCCGACAAGCTGGTCTACCTGACGGACAGCCGGGGCGTCACCGATCCTTCCGGCGAGTTGCTCGATGCGATGACCGCCGACGAGGTGGCGGAAACGATGAAGACCGGCGAGTGGCTGTCGTCCGACATCCGCTACCTGCCTTGTGTCGTGCGCGCCAGCCGCGCCGGCGTCGGCCGCGTCCACCTGATCGGCTTCGAGCAGGACGGCGCCCTGCTGCGCGAACTGTTCACGCACGACGGCGTCGGTACGGTCGTCACTCGCGAATCGCTGGAAAACATCCGCGAAGCCAAGCCGGACGACATCGGCGCGCTGATCGCGCTGATCGAACCGATGGAGGAGGAAGGCATCCTCGTGCATCGGCCACGCGAACTGCTGGAGCGCGAGATCGACCATTTCTCCATCATGGAGCACGGCATCATCGTCGGCGGTTGGGCGCTCNACCGCCATTCCGACGAGGAGGCCGAGCTGGCCTGCCTGGCGGTCAGCCAGGAACATCGCGAATGGGGCTATGGCGAGCAACTGATGAAGCGCATCGAACGGCGTGCCAAGAAAGCCGGGGTCAAGCGCCTGTTCGTGCTGACCACGCGCACCGAACACTGGTTCGTCGAGCGCGGCTTCAAGCTGGGCACGGTGGACGACCTGCCGGCCAGAAAACGCGATATGTACAATTACCAGCGGCGGTCCAAGGTCTTGTTCAAGACCTTATAATTCACCGCATCACCCTCACGGAGTAAGTCATGGCACGTACCGTCAATTGCACANAGCTCGGCCGCGAGGCCGAAGGTCTGGATTTTCCGCCGTATCCCGGCGCCCTGGGTCAGCGCATTTTCGAGAACGTCTCGAAGGAAGCCTGGCAGCAGTGGATCAAGATGCAGACCATGATCATCAACGAGAACCGGCTCAATCTGGTCGATGCCAAGCATCGCAAATACCTGACCGAGCAGGTCGAGAAGCATTTCTTCGGCGAAGGTGCCGATCAGGTTCAGCTACGTTCCGCCCAAGCCCTGAGCGCCGGGCTGGAGCCAGGAAACCGCTGGCGGGGTTTCGCTTTTCAGGGCTTGGCTGTCCGCTGCTTGTGCTTGCGGAAGTGGAGGCGCATCAGGGTGCGGCCTTCGATCTTGCTGCCGCGGATCTCGACGAAGTCGAGTTCGCGGAAGCGCTTGGGGCGCGAGGTCGAGACCAGCACCCGGCCGGACCCGAAGCGTTTGAGCAGCCACTCGACGCGGGCGGCCAGCAGTGCACGGGCGATGCCCTGGCCGCGCATCTCGGGNGCGACGGCGGAGAGGTAGAGCAGGTGGGTTCTGGTCGCCCAGTCGGCGGCCTTGACGCCGCCGACG
Source organism: Dechloromonas sp. (assembly GCA_013363835.1). GTDB lineage: Bacteria > Pseudomonadota > Gammaproteobacteria > Burkholderiales > Rhodocyclaceae > Azonexus. The sequence continues at coordinate 2,327,699 of CP054864.1, read as the reverse complement.
CCCACCACCCGGCCGCCCTTGAGGGCGATGAAGAACTGCCGGTAGAAGGGCGGGTCGTCGACCAGCATCTCGCGCATGATGCGCTCGCGGCCATAGCGCTCGGGGTCGGCGAAGGCGTTCTCGACGAGGTCGATGGCGGCTTCGAGTTGCAGCATGTCGTGCGTTTCGAGCGCGCGAATCAGCAGCTTGCTCACGGCAGGCAGTACTTCAGGTTGGGTGCGATCATGCGCTCGGCCAGGCGCAGCGCCGTCTGGCGGTTCTGTTCCGATTGCCGGCGCCCGAAAGCGTCGCGCTCGTCGGGCCTGGCGCGGGCCGCCTCGATGCTGCGCAGGCAACGCCAGCGTTCGCGGTGCGGGTCATGAAGCGGCGCATCTGAGCCTTCGGGTGATGTTTCCTGCAGCAGTAACAGTACAAGGTGTCGGACATGGCAATTTCCCGCTCATGGTGGATTGTCACGAGAGCGAGCATGCGATGGGCGGATTACAGGATGATGACGCCGCTGCGTCGCCAGCCGGGCCGGTTTGGTCGACGGCTGAAAATGGCCGAAAACCGGCCGGCCCGTTGAGTCAGTAGTAGATCTTCGCCAGGTCGAGCGTCGAGCGGCGGCCGATGGCGCTGCGCCGGGTGGCCAGCCANGGCCTGGCGTGTTCGCGGCCGTCGTCGCGCAGGCGCTGGAAGAACGAAAGGCTGGCGGCCAGCTTGGTTTGGTATTCGCTCNNATCATCGGCGGTGATCGCATGGAAGCGTACCTGACGTACCCGTTGTTCGAGTTGCCCGACCGGAATCCAGGCCTGCAGCCANGGCCGGCAGGGCGATTCACCGACGCGCTCGCGCAGGTGGGCGACNATGCGCATCTCGCGCAGGAAGGTGGCGCTGAAGCCGAGTTCGCGCAGACGCATGCGGATGTCCTGGGCCGAGTCCGGCGTCTCGCCGAAGTGCAGCGGCGTCAGCAGCACGAGCAGGATGTCGGCTGCCGTGCAGTCGTAGAACAGCGGAAAGACTGCCGGATTGGCGCTGTAGCCGCCATCCCAGTATGGCTCGCCGTCGATCGTCACGGTGCGGTGGATGGTCGGCAGGCAGGCCGAGGCGAGCAGCGCGTCGACCGACAGTTCGTGATTGTGGAAGATGCGCAGCTTGCCCGAATTGGCATGGGTCGCGGCGATGAAGAGCTTGACCGGGCTGTGTTTGCGCAGCCGTTCGAAGTCGATCTGCGCGCCGAGGACGTCGCGCGGNTTGAGATCGAAGGGGTTCAGTTGCTCGGGCGAGAGATATTCCGTCCATTGCAGCATCAGCTTGAGCGCGGCCGGTATGGCCGGCGGCTCGCCGCCGGCATTGCCGCTGTCGGGAAACGGCGAGCTTTCGGCGACGGCCGTCCAGAATCTGGCCAACGCTTCGCGCGCGCCGTCGCGCCCGCCGGCCATCAGTGCTGCCAGGCAGATGGCATTCATCGCGCCCGCTNNGGTGCCGCTGACGCCCTCGACGGCGAGTTGCCCGTCTTCCAGCAGCGCGTCGAGCACGCCCCAGGTGAAGGCGCCGTGCNNGCCGCCGCCCTGCAGGGCGAGATTGACCGTGTGCATGGAAGCGGGGTGGTGGGCATGAAAATCGGGCTTTTCTGGCGGTCGACCGCAACAGGCTACCAGCATTCGCCGGGCGGGGCGAAAAGCCCGGCCGCCGGGCTAGCGGGAGAGACTCGCATTCCCTCGTGCGGGTCGATTACCTGCTTGTTGTGCGGCCCGCCCATTCGGCCTTGTCGTCGGCCTGTTCTCCTTGAGGTTTTCGGCTAACTGGTGCGCCTCTTTTTCGGCCAGTTCGACGGTCTCGATGGCCGCCGCGCTCATGCCATGAGTCTGCTCGGCCGACTCCAGCGTGCTGCGCATCGCCGACAGCGCGAGCTCGCCTTCCCACGGGCTGNNTTTTGCGGCGCGGTTGATGCTGGCGAAAACGATCCGGTCGAAGGTGCGGACTTGCGCTTCCGCCGTCTGGATCAGNGATTTGTGGGCTTCGCCGAGAATCTCGTAGGCGGTGTCGAGCAGCCGGGTGGTGCGGGCGCTGCTTTCCAGCCAGAGCGAGGCCGGAAAGGCGGTCAGCGAATCGAGCTGGCCTTGGCCGATTGTNGCGACCTGCTTGCTGCCGATGTGGAGCGCGTCGCGTCCGGCGGCCGAGTACAGGTCGGTGAGGCGCTGGCTGGCGGANAGCCAGGTCGCGGACAGCACGCGCAGGTTGTTCAGCGTGCTTTCCCGCGTCTGGGCGGCAAGTTCCGGTGTCAAACATGGGGCGCTCCCGTTGGCGATCGATGTCGCCAATCTAGCGCCCCGTGTGACAGGAAAATGAATCAGGCGATGGTCTTGACGCCNTCGGCGGTGCCGAGCAGCAGCATTGCCGGCCGCACGGCGAACAGGCCGTTGCAGACGACGCCGACGATCTGGTTGATCTGCGCTTCCAGCCCCTTGGGGTCGGTGATCGACACNCTGACGTCGAGAATCACGTTGCCGTTGTCGGTGACGAAGCCTTCGCGCAGCACCGGGTTGCCGCCCAGTTTGACGAGTTCGCGGGCGACATGGGCGCGGGCCATCGGGATGACCTCGACCGGCAGCGGNAAGGTGCCCATCACGTCGACGAGCTTGGAGGCATCGCAGATGCAGACGGTTTTGGCGACGGCGGCGACGATCTTTTCGCGCGTCAGCGCGCCACCGCCCTTGATCATGTTGAGGCCGGCGTCGATTTCATCGGCGCCATCGACATAGACTGGAATGTCGGCGACGTCGTTGAGATCGAAAACCGCGATGCCGTGGCCTTCGAGGCGCTTTCTGGTGGCCTCGGAACTGGCGACGGCGCCNTTGTAGCGNGATTTGAGCGGTGCCAGCGCGTCGATGAAGAANTTGGCCGTCGAGCCGGTGCCGACACCGATGATGCTGTCTGCCGGCGCGTTGTTCGCCACGTAGTCGGCGGCGGCCTGGGCCACCGCCTGCTTGAGTTCGTCCTGGGTCATGTTGCGTCTCGCTGGTTGGAAGGCAGGATTTTACCTGTTAAAAAGTGTTAACTTTGAAATCATTAAAATCTCCTTCCTGTCAATGGAGAGAGTCATGTCCGAAGAAAAGAGCAGTTCGCCCGCTGCGAAGTCCGCTCCCGCGGCACCCAAGCCGCCGAAAAACTGCAGCCGCGCGCAGCGCGCCAAACCCGCCGCCAAGGTCGAATCTGGCGAGCCCCCGTGGCCAAGGTGCCACCCGTGAAGAAAACGGCGGCGAAAAAGCCGAGCCGGCTCGAAGAAACCAAGGCGCGCAACAAGAAGGCCTTGTCCGAAGCGCTGGTCAAGGCGCAGGCCGTCCAGATCCCGCCGCCACCCGTGGTGCCGCAGGTTCCGGCGGAATCCGCCAAGGCCGCCAAGCCGGCCAAGGCAAAGAAGGTCAAGCTGGTTCGCCACAGCTTCTCGATGCCGGAAACCGAGTACGCGCAGATCGCCGTACTCAAAGCGGATCGCCGATTTCGGCGGCAAGGCCAAGCGCAGCGAGCTGGTGCGGGCCGGCATTGCGGCTCTCGGCACTCGACAATGTGGCCTTGACGGCAGCGATGGCGCGTGTCGAAAGCATCAAGACCGGACGTCCGAAGAAGTAGGCGGGCCGCCGCCAAGTCGATTGTTACAGCCTGTAATCAGGTTGTAACAATCGGGGAATAACCTGCACGCAATCGTAAAACCAACCAACGTGCAGGAGTTTTCCCCATGTTCAAGCATTCCACACTCGTTCGTGCCCTGGCTGTCGCAGGTNTCGCCCTGTTTGCCGCCCAGGCCGCGCAGGCGCAGGTCGNNGTCGATGGCTCTTCCACGGTGTATCCGATCACCGAAGCGGTGGCTGAAGAGTTCCAGAGGGCCAAGAAGAACGCCATCAAGGTGACGGTTGGCATTTCCGGTACCGGCGGCGGCTTCAAGAAGTTCTGCCGTGGCGAGATAGATATCGCCAACGCCTCCCGCCCTATCCTCAAGAAGGAAATGGATGCCTGCAAGGAAGCGGGTATCGAATACATCGAACTGCCGGTCGCCTTCGATGCGCTGACCGTGGTCATGAACCCCAAGAACAGCTTCCTCAAGGAGCTGACCGTCGAGCAGTTGAAGGCGATCTGGGAACCCGCTGCCCAGGGCAAGATCACCCGCTGGAACCAGGTCAATCCGGCCTGGCCCGATGCGCCGATCAAGCTGTTCGGCGCGNGCGCCGATTCCGGCACCTTCGATTACTTCACCGAAGCCGTCGTCGGCAAGGCCAAGTCCTCGCGTGGCGACTACACCGCTTCCGAAGACGACAACGTGTTGGTGCAGGGCGTCTCCCGCGACGTCAATGCCATCGGTTACTTCGGCTACGCTTACTACGCCGAGAACACCGGCAAGCTGAAGGCCGTGCCCATCGTCGAAAAGGCCGGCAAGCCGGCCGTGCTGCCCTCCGAAGACAGCGTCATCAAGGGCACCTACCAGCCGCTGTCGCGCCCGATCTTCATCTACATCAACCCGAAGTCGCTGGAAAAGGCGGAAGTCCGCGAGTTCATCGATTTCTACATGAAGAACGCCTCCAAGCTGACCAAGGAAGTGAAGTACGTGCCGCTGCCGGCCAAGGCTTACACGGTCAACATGGAACACGTGGAAAAGAAGAAGAAGGGCACGGTGTTCGGCGGTACGGCTGAAGTCGGCATCACCATCGAAGAGCTGCAANAGCGCGAGGCCAAGCTCTGATCGTCCTGAACGGGAACTACTTCGCCGTAAAGCCCGACCCCGGCCGGGGTCGGGCTTTTATCATAGAATTCCCATCGTGAATTCACAAGCCATGTCTGCAAACAATCCCTCTGACCTGCCGGTGGTCAGCGACCGCCTGGCCAGGAACGCCATGCGCAATGTCAGCGAGCGCCTGATCGAAGCGCTGCTGCTGGGCGCCGCTGCGGTGTCCGTGCTGACGACGGTCGGCATCGTCTATGTGCTCGTTTCCGAGTCCATCCACTTTTTCCAGCAGGTCAGCATCGTCGATTTCCTGACCGATACCCAATGGACACCGCTGTTTGACGATGCCCACTTCGGCATCATGGTGCTGGTGTCGGGCACCGTGGTTTCCTCGCTGGTCGCGCTGAGCGTGGCCATTCCGATGGGCACCATCATCGCCATCTACCTGTCCGAATTCGCCAATTCCAAAGTGCGCGAAATCGCCAAGCCGATTCTCGAACTGCTCGGCGGCATCCCGACCATCGTCTTCGGTTACTTCGCGCTGCTCGTCGTGACGCCGGTCCTGCAAGTGATCCTGCCTGAACTACCGGGTTTCTCGCTGCTTTCCGCCGGTCTGGTGATGGGCATCATGATCGTGCCCTACATCGCTTCGCTGTCCGAAGATGCCATGCGCGCCGTGCCGATGAGCCTGCGCGAAGGCGCCTATGCGATGGGCTCCACACGCCTTTACACGGCGCTGCACGTGGTCGTGCCGGCTGCCTTCTCCGGGCTGGCCGCCTCCTACATCCTGGCCATTTCGCGCGCCGTGGGCGAAACGATGATTCTCGCCGTTGCCGCCGGCATGCAGCCGAACCTGACCTGGAACCCGATGGAGCCGGCCGCCACCATCACCTCCTACATCGTTCAGGTGGCGCTGGGCGATCTGCCGCACGGCTCGATCGGCTACCTGACCATCTTCGCCGCCGGTCTGACCCTGCTGTTGATTACGCTGGTCTTCAACATCCTCGGCCAGTGGCTGCGCGCCAAATTCCGGGAGAACTACTGATGCAACCGTTGACCAACGAACAGATCCGCGCCGTCATCGCGCGCGGCAAGCTCAGGNACACCATCTTCAAGGCGCTCGGCCTGTTCTGCCTGTCGATTGCCCTGCTGGTCATCGTCGCGCTGATCGCCGACATGGCGATCAAGGGTTCCGATCGCTTCACCCTCGATTTCTTCATGAACTTCGCCTCGCGCCGCGCCACGCAGGCCGGCATCCTCTCGGCCTGGGTCGGCTCGCTGCTGGTCATGCTGGTCACGGCGCTGGCTGCCGTGCCGCTGNGCGTGGCCGCCGGGCTCTACCTTGAGGAATATGCCAAGCGCAACTGGCTGACGCACATCATCGAAGTGAACATCAGCAACTTGGCGGCGGTGCCGTCCATCGTCTATGGTCTGCTGGCGCTCGGCATCTTCGTGTACCAGTTCGGTTTGGCCAGAGCATTCTCTGCCGGCCTGACGCTGGCGCTGCTCATCCTGCCGATCATCATCGTCGCCACCCGCGAAGCGATCCGCGCCATCCCGGCGATGATCCGCGAAGGCTCGATGGCCGTTGGCGCGACGCGCTGGCAAACCTGCCGCTACCACATCATCNCCCACGCCATGCCTGGCATCCTGACCGGCGTCATCATCGGCNTCGCCCGCGCCATCGGCGAAACGGCGCCGATCATCACCATCGGCGCGCTCACCTTCATCGCCTTCCTGCCGCCCGTGCCCTTCACCGGCGAACCGCCGGCCGGCCTGTTCGACTGGGTGATGTCGCCCTTCACCGTGATGCCGATCCAGATCTTCAACTGGACCTCGCGTCCCGACCCGGCCTTCGAGGTCAACGCCGCCGCCGCCGGCTTCGTGCTGATGGTCATGGTGCTCAGCATGAACGCCGTGGCCATTTACCTGCGTTACAAGATGCGCAAGAACATCAAATGGTAACTGTCGCGGTCGACCGCAAAACAGCCAAAATCGAATATTGAAATGGAGTCTCAGATGCAGATTCACGATAACCCGGCACTCAAGGCCGAAGCACGCAACCTCAACTTCTATTACGGCGAGGCCAAGGCGCTCAAGGGCATCAACATGCCGATCTACGACAAGAAGGTGACCGCGCTGATCGGCNCTTCCGGTTGCGGCAAATCCACCTACCTGCGCAGCTTCAACCGCATGCATGACCTCTACCCGGGCAACCGCTACGAGGGCGAAATCCGCTTCTTCCCGGACAACACCAACCTGCTGTCGCCGGAAGTTGATCCCATCGAAGTGCGCATGCGCGTCGGCATGGTCTTCCAGAAGCCGAATCCCTTCNCCAAGTCGATCTACGAGAACGTTGCCTACGGCCTGCGCGTGCGCGGCGAGAACAACAAACGCGTGCTCGACGACAAGGTCGAGCATGCCCTGAAGGGCGGCGCCATCTGGGACGAAGTGAAGGATCGCCTCAACGAACTGGCCTCCAACCTTTCCGGCGGTCAGCAGCAGCGTCTGTGCATCGCCCGCGCCCTGGCCACCGATCCGGAACTGCTGCTCTTCGACGAGCCGACTTCGGCGCTCGATCCGATTGCCACGGCCGCCATTGAGGAACTGGTGCACGAACTGAAGAAGCGCGTCACCATCCTCATCGTCACCCACAACATGCAGCAGGCGGCGCGTGTCTCGGACTACACTGCCTACATGTTCCTGGGAGAAATGGTCGAGTTCGGCAAGACTGACGAAATCTTCATCAAGCCGAAGGACAAGCGTACCGAAGACTACATTACCGGCCGCATGGGCTGATTAGGACGAAAACATGAACGATAGCCAACACCTTTCCAGCCAGTTCGACGAAGACCTGTCCCGCTTGCGCACCGCCGTGCTGCAAATGGGCGGCCTGGTGGAAACCCAGGTTTCGTCGGCCATTGAAGCCTACGGCACCGGCGAAGTGACGAGCGTCAAGCACATCGTCGATACAGACCGCAAGGTCAACGACCTCGAACTCGCCATCGACGACGATTGCGCCCACCTGATCGCCAAGCGCCAGCCGGCGGCTTCCGATCTGCGCCTCGTCTTCGGCATCAGCAAGATCGTCACCGACCTCGAACGCGCCACGACGAGGCCAAGAAGATCGCCAAGGGCGTCCGTCGCATCTACGAAGCCGGCCAGATGCCGTCGCAATATGGCATCGGCGTCCGCCACATCGCCGAGGCCGCACTCGGCATGCTGCACCAGGCGCTGGACGCCTTCGCCCGGCTCGATACCGCGCTGGCGGTCAAGGTCATCCAGGCCGACGCCAATGTCGATACCGAGTTCAAATCGATCATGCGCCAGCTGATCACGCACATGATGGAAGACCCGCGCACCATCACCACTTCCATCGACATCATCTGGATCGCCCGCGCCGTCGAGCGCATCGGCGATCACGCCAAGAACGTCGCTGAGCACGTCGTGTACATCGTCGAAGGGCGCGACATCCGGCATCCGCCCAAGGAGGCCAAGGCGTGACACCGACGATTCTGGTCGTCGAAGACGAACCAGCCATCCAGGAACTCGTCGCCATCAACCTCAAGCACGCCGGGTTTCTCGTCGTGCGGGCGGGCAGCGCCGAAGAGGCCGAATCGGCGATCCGCGCCGCGCTGCCTGACCTCGTGCTGCTCGACTGGATGTTGCCCGGCCAGTCCGGCGTCGCGCTGGCCAAGAAGATCCGGGCCGACGAGCGCACCCGCGAAATGCCAATCATCATGCTCACCGCCCGCGTGCATGAGNAAGACAAGGTGCAGGGCCTGGAGGCCGGCGCCGACGATTACGTGACGAAGCCGTTTTCGCCCAAGGAACTGGTCGCCCGCGTCCGTGCCGTGCTGCGCCGCCGCGNNCCGCACCTGGCTGGCGAGGCGGTCGAGATCGGCAATCTGGCGCTCAATCCGGCCACGCATCGCGTGCTGGCCGCCGGTCAGCCGGTCGAACTGGGGCCGACCGAGTTCCGCCTGCTGTTCTTCTTCATGACCCACGCCGAGCGCGTCACACNNCGCGCCCAGTTGCTCGACGAAGTCTGGGGCGACCATGTCTTCATCGAGGAGCGCACGGTCGACGTCCATATCCGCCGTCTGCGTTCGGCGCTGGAAGCCGNNACCGGGCACCACGAGCGGATAGAAACCGTGCGCGGCACCGGCTACCGCTTCCGGGAGCCTGAGCCGGGTGTCGGCACAAGTCGTTCGGGCTTTGCTGGCGGCTNTTTTGACGGCACTGATCGCGCTCNCGGTTGGCCATTTCGTCGCGGTCTGGGCCGGGTGGATTNTGTTCTGTACCGGTCTGGGCCTGCAACTGGCTNTTCATTTCCGCAATTTCGCCCGTCTCGAACGCTGGTCGCGCNAACCCATCGTCGATCCCAGCCTTGAGGGCGAGGGCGCCTGGGATGGCGTCTTCGGCCGGCTCTACCAGCACGAAAAGGATTTGCGGNCCNAGATCGCTTCCCGCGATCATGAAATCGCCATGCTGATCGCCGCCGGGCAGGCGCTGACCGACGGCGTCGTGCTGCTCGACGACAGCAATCAGATCCTTTTCTGCAACACCACCGCCGAATCGCAACTGGGGCTCGTCGTGAAANCCGACCGGGGGCAGCCGGTGGTCAATCTGGTGCGTCATCCGNAGTTCGTTGATTACCTGCTGGCCGGGGATTTTGCGCGGCCGCTGACCCTGCGTTCCGACCGCGAGGAAGATCGGGTTCTTTCCATCTATGTCATTCCCTATGCCGGCAACCGGCGTCTCATGCAGATCAAGGACGTGACCCAGAGCGACCGCCTGGATCGCATGCGCCGAGACTTCGTCGCCAATGTCTCGCACGAGCTGCGTACGCCTTTGACGGTACTGGCCGGTTTTCTTGAAACCCTGCAGGAAATCGATGTCGACCGCGAGGAACGAACGCGATACCTGGAGCTGATGGCCGAGCAGTCGCGGCGCATGCAGTCGATCGTCCAGGACCTGCTGACGCTGTCGTCGATCGAGTCGNCACCGCCGCCGGCCAACGACGTGGTCGACATGGCCAGCCTGATCGACAAGCTGCGGCGCGATGCCGAGGCACTTTCCGCCGGGCGCCACGAAATCATCGTCGAAGCTGACAGCAAGGCCGACCTGCGTGGTTCCGAGCCGNAGCTGGTCAGCGCCTTCGGCAATCTGGTGTCCAACGCCGTGCGCTATACGCCGCCGGGCGGCAAAATCCGCATCGTCTGGCACACCGGCGCTCAGGGCGGCGAATTCGCAGTCGAGGATACCGGTATCGGTATCGATCCGAAGCATGTTCCCCGCCTGACCGAGCGCTTCTACCGGGTCGACCAGCNNCGTTCGCGCGATGCCGGGNGGACCGGCCTCGGCNTGGCCATCGTCAAACATACGCTGAACCGCCACCAGGCGCAGCTCGACATCAAGAGCACGCCAGGCGTCGGCAGCCGTTTTTCCGCGCTTTGCCACCCATCGCGTCAGACGTCTGAGCGGCTGACCGGCAAGCCGCCGATCGTTTCAGTCCTGCGACTTTTCGAGCAATTCCAGCAATTTCAGGGCGCGCTCGCGGTTTCTTTCGCGGGCGGCAGCGCGCTCGTCGACATTGGCCGCTTCGGCCAGCGACGCCTGGATCAGCAGTTCATGGGGGTCAGCCCGCCTCGTGCGGCTTCGAGCATGCGGTCGACCTTTTCGTCGAGGCTCATTTCCGAGGCGCCGTTCTTCGGGGGATGGTGAGTTCATTGTTATCTCCTGCAAAGAAAAAGCCCCGCGAATCTCGCGGGGCCTTTCATTTCTGAGAACCCGAGAGACTTACTTGCTCTTCTTGGTCGCGGCGGCGATGTTTGCCTGGGCGGCGTCGGTGAATTGCTTGGTGATCGCGGTCATGTTGCCGAATGCCGAGTTGGCGGCAGCGATGGCGCTCTGCACGGCGGCAACAGCACCTTCGGAACCGGCCGGGGCCGATTTGGCGGCCAGTTCGACCAGGTTGCTTACCGATTTCTGGAAGTCGCCGAATTGGGACTGAACCAGCTTGGCCAGTTCCTGTTGCGTTTCGCTGGTGATTTCGGAACCNGAGCGGGAGTAGGCGACAGCNCTCTCGACGGCCGGCTGTGCCAGCGCGCTCTGGGCGGCGACAGCGGCTTGCGGANNCTTGGCGCCGATGACCGACTTGACGCCGGAGGCCGCATCTTCCAGCGTGGAGCGGGCGGTGTTCAGGTTCAGGGCGGCGATGCGCTCGGCGGTTGCCAGGGCGGTATTGGCCACGGACAGCAGGGAATCAACGGTAGCCTTGTTGGCGGCGGCGAATTGCTGGGGTGATGGACATGGTGTGTCTCCAGGTAAGGTGAGGTTTCGATGTGTTCGGACACAGTATAACGCACAATTCTGAAAAATGGTGCACTGCAGCAAAATAAATAACGACGCGGCTTGCAGGCCATTTTCGACCTTTTTCGGGGTCGACCGCAAGAGGCCCTGAAGGGCCGCCGGATGGGCGTCTTCAGCCGCGAACCGGGTTGACCAGACTGGCCGCCAGCTTGGCGCGAACGCGCGCTTCGGTAGTATCGGCGGCGTTGGCGACGGCGACGCCCATGCGACGTTTGACGAAGGATTCCGGCTTGCCGAACAGGCGCAGGCGNCTGCGCGGCACGGCGAGCGCAGCTTCGAGGCCGTCGAAGGCGATGCCGGTTTCGTCCATGCCGCCATAGATGACGGCCGATGCGCCGGGCTCGCGCAGCGCGGTGTCGACCGGCAGGCCGAGGATGGCGCGGGCGTGCAGCTGNAATTCCGAGAAGCGCTGCGAACACAGCGTGACCAGCCCGGTATCGTGCGGGCGCGGGCTGACTTCGGAGAACCAGACCTGGTCGCCCTTGACGAAGAGTTCGACGCCGAAGAGACCTCGTCCGCCCAGATTGCCGGTGACGGCGGCGGCGATTTCCTGCGCCCGTTGCAGCGCGGCGGGCGTCATCGACTGCGGCTGCCAGGATTCGACGTAGTCGCCGGAAACCTGCACGTGCCCGATCGGCTCGCAGAAGTGAGTCACCACTTCGCCGCTGGCATCGCGGGCGCGCACGGTGAGCAGAGTGATTCCGTAATCGAAGTCGATGAAGCCNTCGACGATGACGCGCCCCTGATTGACCCGGCCGCCGCTGGCCGCGTAGTCCCAGGCTTTCTCAACGTCTTCCGGGCCGCGCAGCGACTGGCCCTTGCCCGACGACGACATCACCGGCTTGACGATGCACGGGTAGCCGATGCTGTTGTCGATGGCAGCCTGCAGTTCGGCCAGCGAGTCGGCGAACCGGTAGGGCGAGGTCGGCAAGCCGAGTTCTTCGGCGGCCAGCCGGCGGATGCCTTCGCGGTTCATGGTCAACCGGGCGGCGCGGGCGGTGGGGATGACTTGNGCCAGCCCGGCTTTTTCGATGTCGACCAGCGTGTCGGTGGCGATGGCCTCGATTTCCGGCACCACGAGGTGCGGCCTTTCCTGCTCGATCAGCCGGNNCAGCGCGGCGCCGTCGGTCATCGAAATGACGTGGGCGCGGTGGGCGACCTGATGCCCGGGCGCGTTTTCGTAGCGGTCGACGGCGATGGCTTCGACGCCGAGGCGCTGCAGCGCGATGATCACTTTGCCGAGCTCGCCGGCGCCGAGCAGCATGACGCGCAGCGTTCGGGGAGAGTGGCGCCGATTTTCATGGGATGTTCCTCAAGGGTTCGCGGTGAAAATCGGCCCAATTTAGGCGTTGTCGACCGCAGCAGCGTCAACGGGCGCGACTGTCACGGCTTTGTCACCGGCTTGTCACGGGGCTTTCATCGCTGCGGATTATCGTGCGCCCATGCCCAAGGTCAGATCCGTTTTCCTTTCCGACATCCACCTCGGCACGCGGGCGTGCCAAGCCGAGCGTCTCANNGACTTCCTGCGCGAACATCCGGCCGAGCAGACTTTCCTGATCGGCGACATCGTCGACTTCTGGGCGATGAGCCGCAGCATCTGCTGGACACCGGCGCAGAATACCGTGGTGCAGAAGCTGCTGCGCCGGGCGCGCCACGGCGAGCGCGTGGTGTTCATCNCCGGCAACCACGACGAGGCGCTACGCAATTACTGCGGCATCGTCTTCGGCGACATCCAGGTCGTCGATGAACTGNTGNACGAAACCGCCGACGGCCGGCGTTTCCTGCTGATCCATGGCGACATCTTCGACCAGGTGACGCGCCACCACCGCTGGGTCGCCGTGCTGCNNGACAAGGCCTACGACCTGCTGGTGCGCATGAACCACTGGCTGTCGTGGGTGCGGCGCAAGCTGGGCTTGTCCGGCTACTGGTCGCTGGCGGGCTTCGCCAAGCGCAAGGTCAAGACCGCGCTCAATTTCATCTTCGATTTCGAGGCCTCGGCCCATCACGCGCGCGAACGCGGGCTCGATGGCGTCATCTGCGGCCACATCCATTGGGCGTCGATCCGCGAGATCGACGGCCTTTCCTATATCAACTGCGGCGACTGGGTCGATTCGTGCACCGCCATCGTCGAGCACTTCGACGGCCGGCTGGAGCTGGTGGCCTGGNGGCGCAGTCTGGTGCCGGCGTTGTCGGCGCCGGTCGTGGAACATGCGGAGGCTTGAATGCGGGTGCTGATGGTGTCGGATGTCTATTTCCCGCGCGTCAATGGCGTGTCGACCTCGATCGAAACCTTCCGCCAGACGCTGGCCGGACAGGGCGTCGAAATCCGCCTGGTCGTGCCGCGCTACGGCGAGGAGCCGGCCGAGACCGGGATCGTCCGCGCCGNNGGGCGGTCGATCCCCGGTGACCGCGAGGATCGTCTGGTCGGCTGGCGGGCGATGCACCGCGCGGTGCTGGCGGCGGCGCAGGACTGCGACCTGATCCACATCCAGACGCCATTCATCGCCCATTACGCCGGCCTCGATGCGGCGCGCAAGCTGGGCCTGCCGGTGGTGGCGACCTATCACACGCTGTTCGAGGAATACCTGCAGCACTATGCGCCGCTGCTGCCCGCCAGCTGGCTGAAGGGGCAGGCGCGCGGTTTCTCGCGCCGCCAGTGCAATGCGCTCGACGCGGTCGTCGTGCCTTCGACGGCGATGCGCCAGCGCCTGGAATCCTATGGCGTCACTACGCCGCTGCATATTGCCGATTCCGCTGGCCCGCTTCGTTACGGCGACGGCCTGGCTTTCCGGGCGCGCCATGGTATTGCCTCGGGGCGCCCGGTGGCGTTCGTCGGGCGCGTGGCGCATGAGAAAAACATCGGCTTCCTGCTCGAAGCGCTGGTCCATGCCCGCCGGCTGCGGCCCGAGGTGCTGCTGGTGGTGGCCGGCGAAGGCCCGGCGATGGGCGACCTCGAGGCGCAGGTACGCTCGGCCTGCTCGGCGNCGATCGGCTATCTCGATCGCGACAGCGAATTGCCGGATTGCTACGCGGCTGCCGACGNNTTCGTCTTCGCCTCGCGCACCGAAACGCAGGGCCTGGTGCTGCTGGAGGCGATGGCGGCCGGGCTGCCGGTGATCGCGCTGGCCGAAATGGGCACCATCGACATCCTGGCGCCCGGTCGCGGTGCATTCTGCCCGCCGGCCGAGGCGCCAGCCTTCGGTGAAGTGCTCGGACATTTCCTCAGCCATTCGGAGGCATGGCGCCATCTGNCCGCCGAAGCGCCGGATTACGCGGCCGAATGGTCGGACGTGGCGATGGCATCGCGCCTCGCCGGCCTCTATCGCCAGTTGGCGGGCTTGAAAATTGCCTCAGAAAGGCCGTTGACCGCAACAGCCTGATCCGGAGCCCCATGACAAAACCGTTCGACCACACCTGCGAGCAATGCCGCTATTTCAGGAAGCTCGATGCCCTGAGCGGCAACTGCCATCGCTTTCCCCGGTGTTCGCCGCGACAGTTCGCCGCGCGAGACGCACCACTGGCGTTATCCGATCGTCGGCATCCACGGCTGGTGCGGCGAATTCCTGGCGCTGCCGGCGCGTCTTCCATCGGCCGACGGCGTCGGCATCTGATCGCTCTCGCCCGGACGCGCGCCGCAGGCGCTCAATGTCCTTCCTGGTCGCGCAATTCGCGGCGCAGGATCTTGCCGATCGGCGATTTGGGCAGCGTTTCGCGGAACTCCACGTGGCGCGGCAGCTTGTAGGCGGTCAGCAGTCCGCGGCAGTGCTCGATGATGTCGTCGCGATCCAGTTCCGGNTCCTTGCGCACGATCAGTACCTTGACCGCCTCGCCGCTGCGCTCGTCGGGAACGCCGATGACGGCGCATTCGAGGACGCCGGGNTGNGCCGCGACGACGCTTTCGACTTCGGTCGGGTANACATTGAAGCCGGAGACCAGGATCATGTCCTTNTTGCGGTCGGTGATGGTGACGCGCCCGAGGGCATCGACGTGGCAGATGTCGCCGGTCTTCAGCCAGCCGTCGCGCATCACCTCGGTTTCTGGATTGTTCCAGTAGCCCTTCATGACCTGCGGGCCGCGAATGCAGAGTTCGCCGGTGTGCGCCTCGATCTGGCCGGCGCCGGTCCACACCGGCAGTTCACGGAAATTGTCGTCGCGGATCGATATGTCGGTGGACGGCAGCGGCNNGCCGACGGTGCCATCCCACGGCGCGCCCAGCGGCATGGCGCAGGCGCCGGGCGACGATTCGGTCAGGCCGTAGGCCTCGGTCAGATAGTGCCCGGTGGTCTTTTGCCATAGCTCGGCCACCGGTTTCTGGACGGCGGCGCCACCGACCACGACCTTGAGCGCCGAAAAGTCGAGTTGCGCGAAGCCCGGNGTGTGCAACAGCCCGTTGAACAGCGTGTTCACGCCGGTCATCGTCGTGAATTTCCACTTCGCCATTTCCTTGACCAGGGCCGGCAGGTCGCGCGGGTTGGTGATCAGCACGCTGAGGCTGCCCCATTTCATGAACGACAGCGTCGAGGTCAGGCAGAAGATGTGATACATCGGCAGCGGCGCGATGACGATTTCGCGGCCNTCGAAGCTGACCGAGATCCAGATGCCGGTCTGCTCCAGATTGGCGAGGATGTTGCGATGGGTGAGCATGGCGCCCTTGGCGACCCCGGTCGTGCCGCCGGTGTATTGCAGGAAGGCGATTTCCTCGCGGTCCGGTGCCACCGCGTCGAATGGCGCCGCGCGACCGATGGCGAGCGCCGTATGTAGCGCAATGGCGCCGTCGATGNNCCAGGCCGGCACCATGTTCTTGACGCGTTTGATGATGAAATTGACCAGCCAGCGCTTCGGCGCCGGCAGCAGGTCGCCGATCTGGGTCGTGATCATGCCTGACCGCCGNTCGTTCAGCACCTGCTGCAGCCCTTGGGCGAAGTTCTCGACGATGACAATGGCCCGGGCGCCGGAATCGCGCAGCTGATGTTCGAGTTCGCGGGGCGTGTAGAGCGGATTGACGTTGACCACCGTCATTCCTGCCCGCAGGATGCCGAAGAGGACGACCGGGTACAGCAGGTTGGGCGCCATGATCGCCACCCGCTCGCCGCGGACCATGCCTGGCAGACCTTGCAGGAAGGCGGCGAAGTCGCGCGACAGCCGGTCCAGTTCGGCGTAGCTGATGGTTCGCCCGAGGTTGTGATAGGCCGGGCGCTCGGCGAATCTGGCGAAGACCCGGTCGAGCAGCGCGGGAATGGAATCGAACTGGTCGGCATCGATGTCGGCCGGAATGCCTGCGGGGTAATTNCTCAGCCAGATCCTGTTCATGCCCTCCGTGCCTGGCGCTTTCGAGCGCCTCTCCCGAAGCACTATCAATCCGGTTTGCGGCTGCGCGCCGCTCAGTCCCGGCACCCGAGCGGGCGCACTTCGACGATGTCGGGGTCGTCGGCGTGCTCGATCAGGATGCGCCGGACGCGATCCTGCCAGAGTTCGCCAAACAGATGGCGGGCAGCAGCGTCCGCCGTGCCGTCGAGAACGGCGCCGAGCAGGGCGCCGAGGCGCGGNTCGGCGGGCACGGTTTCGAGCCTTAATTTGCAGTCGACCGCAACCGGCCTGTCGCGCCGGGTGAAGGCCAGCCGNCCNGATTCCGGCGACCCGAAGCGCAGCAGTTCGCGGCGACCGTAACGGCCGCCCAGACCCTTGAAACCGCCCTCGCCGGCAGCGCCGGTGAGCAGCCCGGCTATCGCTGCCATCACGCCGGCAACGCCGCTGTCGGCAGTCTCGCCAAGAGCGACTTGCAGGTTGCCGCGCACCGGCATCTCGTCNGCCGCAAGGGCGCGCAGCGCACGCACCGTCATCAGCCAGGCGCCNGCGACGGGGCAGGAATGACCCGCCAGCTTCACCGCGTCGACGTAGCGGTATTCGATCAGACCGCCCTCGGCCGCGCCGAGCAGTTCAGCCAGCGGGTCACGCAGGGTAAGGCCGGGAATGCGTGTGCAAAAGTCCGGAAATTTCATGGCGGTCTCCTTTAGCCGGCCAGTATGCGAGGCCGGCGCCGCCTTGGCCTTGATCTCGCTCAGGTGCCCGGGTACCGGGCAGGCGGCCGGCAGCGCCGAGCAGCAGGCCCAGAATCGCCAGTGCGCACGGCAGGCAGACGACGAAGGCGAGGAACAGGATGTTCCAGCCCGCCCAGATCGCCGGTCGGGTGCCCGGGTCGGCAAGAATGGCGCCGGCCAGCCCGAACAGCGAGGCCCCGAGCAAGAGACCGATGCCGGCGAAAGCCATCGTCCATGCCCGGATGACGATGATGCGGCCGCATGGCCGGCCGGGTCAGGGCGCGCTGGATCAACTCTATCTTGTAGCCGTCCGGGTCTTCGACGAAGGCGATGATCGTGCTGCCGTGTTTCATCGGCCCCGCCTCGCGCACCACCTTGCCGCCGCGGGCCTTGATTTCGGCGCAGGCGGCTGCCGCGTCGGAACCGCCAGCGACGTGGCCGTAGCCGTTGCCGAGATCATAGGCNGCGGTATCCCAGTTGTGCGTCAGCTCCAGCACGGCACCTTCGCTTTCCGGACCGTAGCCGACGAAGGCCAGCGTGAAGCGGCCGTCCNNGTAGTCCTGGCGGCGCAACAGCCGCATGCCGAGGATTTCGGTGTAGAAGGCGATGGATTTGTCGAGATCGCCGACGCGAATCATGGTGTGCAGGATGCGCATGCTGTTTTCCCTGCTTATTGAAATTGCGGAATCTGGCGGCCCAGTTGCCGCAGTTCCAGGCGGCGCGCCCGCCAGTCCGGGCAAAGCTGCTCGACGACAGACCAGAAACGCGGGCTGTGGTTCATTTCNCGGAGATGCGCCAGTTCATGGGCGACGACGTAATCGACCACCGCCAGCGGCATGAAGACCAGGCGCCAGTTGAGCGAAATGCCGCCGTGGTGGCTGCAGCTGCCCCAGCGCGTGCGCGACGANCGCAGCGGCGGCGTGGCGACGCCGAGGCGCGGCGCGTAGTGGGCGAGGCGGTCGCCGAACGCCGCGCGGGCTTTATCGCGCAGCGCCTTTTCCAGAACGAGGCCGGCAGCGACGGCGGGCGGCACGAAGAGATGGAGCTTGCCGCCACCGAATAGCCAGCGCTGGCGACTGCCGGGGGTGATGGTTACGGTCAACGGCTCGCCGAGGGCAAANATCACCGTGCCGTCGGTCAGCACGGANTTTTTCGGGGCGGTGCGCTCGTGCCAGGCGGCGAGTTTGTCGAGCACCCATTGCCCGTGCTGGTGGATCAACTGCTCGATGTCGCTGAGGCGGGCTTGCAGCGGGGCGCCGACGCGCAGCCCGCGCTGATCGATGGTGAGGATGGTGCGCCGTCGGCTGCGGCGCAAATGGTAGGGAATCTGCCGGCCGGCGAGCGAAATGCTGCGCGTCGCCGATGCGGAAGCCTCAGCTTGCGGACGTGGCATCCGGATAACGGTGCGGGGAGATGCGGCGCATCTCGGCTTCGATCCATGCTTCGGCGCGGCGGTTGACCTCGCCTCGGACACCGGTGGCGTCGAAGGCGGGGCCGATGCTGACGGTCACAGTGCCGGGCTTGACGAAGGCCTGGCGCGGCCAGAACTCGCCGGCATCGTGGGCGATCGGCACGATCTTGCAGCCGACCCGGGTGGCCAGGTAGGCGCCGCCCGACTTGTAGCGCTGGTGCCGGGGCGACGCGCCCTCGGGGAAGATGATCACGTAGAAGCCGTTNTTCAGGCGCTCGCGGCCCTGCTCGACGACCCTGTCGAGCGCCTCNCTGCCGGCGCTGCGGTCGATCGAGATCATCTTCATGGCGCCCAGCCCNCAGCCGATCAACGGCACGCGCAGTTCCTTCTTGAGCACGAAAACGCAGAAGGCGCCCTTGGGCACGTAGTCCTGCAGGGTCATCGTTTCCCATGCCGACTGGTGCTTGAGGATCACGCAAGGTTCCTGCGGCATGTTTTCGAGGCCGATGACGCGCGGGCGGATGCCGAGCAGGTGCTCGACGCCCCACTGGATCGACAGGCGCCACAAGCGGCCGGCGCGGTAGCCCCAGATGCCCCCNAGGGTGAGCGCGGCGATGCTGACCAGCGGGGCCAGCAGCAGGGTGGCGATGGCGCCGTAGATGGCGAACAGCGTCGAGCGGATCAGGTTCATTTCTTTTTCGGGCGCAGGATGTAGTCGACCGCGGCAGCAAGGTCGGCGAACTCGATGGTGCCTTCCGGCAGATTGCCTTCGGCCCGGGTCTTTTCGCCTTTGCCGGTGCGCACCAGCATCGGCTGGCAGCCGACGGCGGCGCAGGCCTGCAGGTCGCGCAGCGAATCGCCGATCGCCGGCACGCCCTTGAGGTTGGCGTTCAGCGTGTCGGCGATGCGCTTGAACATGCCCGGCCTGGGCTTGCGACAGTCGCAATCCGAGTCGGCCGCGGGNCAGTAGTAGATTGCATCGATCCGCCCGCCGACGGCGAACAGCGCCTTGTGCATTTTNTCGTGGATCGCGTTCAGCGTATCCATTTCGAACAGGCCGCGTCCGACGCCGGACTGGTTGGTTGCCACGACGACCCGGTAACCGCTCTGGTTAAGACGGGCGATGGCCTCCAGGCTGCCCGGGATCGGCTTCCATTCCGCCGGACTCTTGATGTACTGGGCTGAATCGAAGTTGATGACGCCGTCGCGGTCGAGGATGACGAGCTTGTTGAACATGGCGGGCTGCCGATCAGGCGGAGAGCCGGGAAAGATCGGCGATCTGGTTCATCGCCGCGTGCAGCTTGGCGAGCAGGCCGAGACGGTTGGCGCGTAGCGCCGGGTCTTCGGCATTGACCATCACGTCGTCGAAGAAGGCATCGACCGGCGCCCGCAGCGCAGCCAGTGCGGTCAGCGACTCGGTGTAGTCGCCAGTGACGAAGGCATCATTCTGCGGCACGACATCGACCAGCGCATCGTGCAGGGCGATCTCGGCAGCTTTGAGCAGCGCGTTGTCCACCACGGCTTCGACCGGGTTCTCGACCTTCTTGAGGATGTTGCCGACACGCTTGTTGGCGGCAGCCAGCGCGGCGGCTTCGGGAAGCGCGGAGAAGNNGCGCACGGCGGCGAGGCGCTTGGGAATGTCGCCCAGGCGCTGCGGACGCTGGCTGACCACGGCATCGACTTCCTGCGCGGTAGCCTGCTCGCGCAGGTTGCCGGCGAGGCGGTCGTAGATGAAATCAGCGAGCGCGGATTCTGCCGTTTTGAAGCCGTCGACCGTAACAGCCCCGGCGGCGACATTGAGCAGTTCGTTCAAGGGCAGATCGAGATTGCCTTCGGCGAGCATGCGGATCACGCCCAGCGCGTGGCGGCGCAGGGCAAAGGGNTCGCGGTCGCCGGTCGGAATCTGGCCGATGCCGAACATGCCGACCAGGGTTTCCAGCTTGTCGGCCAGCGCGACGACGGTGCCGACCTTGCCACGCGGCAGGCTGTCGCCGGCAAAGCGCGGCTTGTAGTGGTCTTCGATGGCGTCGGCGACGTCGGCATTCAGGCCATCGTGATGGGCGTAGCGGCCCATGATGCCTTGCAGCTCGGGGAACTCGCCGACCATGTCGGTCAGCAGATCGGCCTTGGCCAGCACGGCCGCCTGTTCGGCGTGCAGCGCGAGCGCCTCGCCGCCGAGTTGCTGGCCGATGGCGCGGGCAATCGCCGCGACGCGCTGCATGCGCTCGCCCTGCGTGCCAAGCTTGTTGTGATAAACGACCTTGGCCAGACCGGCAACACGCGATTCCAGCGACTTCTTGCGATCCTGATCGAAGAAGAATTTCGCATCGGCCAGACGCGGGCGCACCACGCGCTCGTTGCCGCCGATCACGGCNGCCGGGTCTTCCGGGCGGATGTTGCTGACGACGAGGAACTTGTTGGTCAGCTTGCCGGCGGCGTCGAGCAGCGGGAAATACTGGTTGGCCTTCATGGTCAGAATCAGGCATTCCTGCGGCACAGCCAAGAATTCTTCTTCAAACTGACCGATCAGCACATTCGGACGCTCGACCAGTGCGGTGACTTCGTCGAGCAGGGCGTCGTCCTCAATCGGTTTGAGGTTGCTGCCAGCCTGTGCGGCGGCGGCTTCGAGCTGGCGGGCGATTTCGGCGCGGCGCTCGGCGAAGGANGCGATCACCGAGCCGTCCTTGAGCATNCGTCGCGCATAGCTGTCGGCATCGGCGATCACCACCGGATCGACGGCGGCTTCGAAGCGATGGCCCTTGGTGGAATTGCCGGACGTCAGGCCAAGCACGGAAACCGGCACGACCTCGCTGCCGTGCAGCGCCACCAGCGCATGCGCCGGACGCACGAAATTGACGGTGCTCCAGCCATCGCCGAGCTGGTAGGTCATGACCTTGGGAATCGGCAGCGCGGCGAGCNNGGCTTCGACGGCCTTGCAGGCCTCGGCCAGCGTCGCGCCCTTCGCCAGGCTGTCGTAGAAGAGGATGTCGGCCTTGCCGTCGTTTTCGCGGCGCAGGCTGGCAACGCAAGAAGCGTCAGCACCTAGGGCGGCGAGCTTCTTGAGCAGGGCGGGTGGCNNGCTGCCATTGGCGTCGAGACCGACGGCGACTGGCATCAGCTTCTGCACCACCGGCTTGTCGGCAGCGACGGCGGCCACGTCGGTGATGTGCGCGGCGAGGCGGGGAAGCATAGGGGTGACGGTTGCGGTCGATGCCGCCAGACCGGCATTTTTCAGGGAATTGGCCAGCGCCGCAGCGAAAGCCTCGCCCAGCTTCTTCAGCGCCTTGGGCGGCAGTTCTTCAACGAAGAGTTCAACGAGCAGATTCTTGGACGACATATCAGGCAGCTTTCTTGGCGTTCTGTTCTTCGAGCTTGGCCAGCACTTCATTGGACCATTCGCGCGGGGCCATCGGGAAGCCGAGGCGGGCGCGGGAGTCAAGGTAGCTTGGGCGACGGCGCGGGCGAGGTTGCGGATGCGGCCGATGTAGGCGGCGCGCTCGGTGACGGAAATCGCGCCACGGGCATCGAGCAGGTTGAAGGTATGCGCGGCCTTGAGCACTTGCTCGTAGGCCGGCAGCGCCAGTTGCGCGCCCATCAGGTGCTGCGCCTGCTTTTCATGGGCACCGAAGGCGGTGAACAGGAACTCGGCGTCGGAGTGCTCGAAGTTGTAGGTCGATTGCTCGACTTCGTTCTGGTGGTAAACGTCGCCGTAGGTCAGGCCTTCCGTCCAGGTCAGGTCATAGACGTTTTCAACGCCTTGCAGGTACATGGCGAGGCGTTCCAGACCGTAGGTGATTTCGCCGGTGATCGGCTTGCAGTCGATGCCGCCGACTTGCTGAAAGTAGGTGAATTGCGTGACTTCCATGCCGTTCATCCAGACTTCCCAGCCCAGACCCCAGGCGCCCAGCGTCGGGTTTTCCCAGTCGTCNTCGACGAAACGCACGTCGTTTTTCTTGAGATCGAAACCGAGCGCCTCCAGCGAGCCGAGGTAAAGCTCCAGAATGTTGTCCGGNGCNGGCTTCAGCACCACCTGGTACTGGTAGTAGTGCTGCATGCGGTTCGGGTTCTCGCCGTAGCGGCCGTCCTTGGGGCGGCGCGATGGCTGCACGTAGGCGGCTTTCCACGGCTCGGGGCCGATGGCGCGCAGGAAGGTGGCGGTGTGGCTGGTGCCGGCGCCGACTTCCATGTCGTACGGCTGCAGCAGGGCGCAGCCCTGTTTGTCCCAATATTCCTGCAAGCGCAGGATGATCTCTTGAAACGTGGGTTTTTGCTGGTGCTCATGGAATGCGGTCTGAATGACGGAAGACCCTAGATTTTACTTGGTTTTGGGCTGGCTGGCAGTGCAACCCGTCGGGCTTGAAAATAGTGAACGTCGTACAATAATGTACGAAGTTACTAATTTTGTGATGGGCAAGGCATGGATAATTCGGAGCAGCCGGGGCGCCGCGAGCGCAAGCGTATACAGCAACTCGACTATTTCGCCACGACCGCCTGGTCGCTGTTCGAGGCCGAGGGTTACGAGGCCGTGACGATGGAGCNNATCGCCGATGTCGCGGACGTCTCCAAGGTGACGCTTTACCGACATTTTCCGGTCAAGGAGGCTTTGCTGCGCCATGTCTTTCACGGCGAGTTGCGCGCCGCGTGGCCGGCGATTCAGGATGAACTGGCGCGGCTGGCGCCCGGGCGGGCGCGCCTGACGCGCTTTCTTGAATTGCAGGCGGCCTGGTGCGAAAGCCGGCGCACGTATCTGCTGCCCTATGTTCATTTCCGTTTGACCGATACCCGGCTCCCCGGCGAAGGGCGCGAGCGCAGCGGCATGGATCGCATCTTTGCCGAACTCATCGGACAGGGGCAGGCCGCTTACGAATTTCGCTCGGATCTGCCGCTGGAACTGCTGGTCACGCACTTCCAGTTTGCCCATCTGGGTACCTTGCTGCGCTGGCTGACCGAGNGACGGTTGGTATTGCGCGACGAACTGACGCGCATGCTCGACCTGTTGATTGGCGGAATGGGGGTGCCGAAATGATCCCCTGATCGACGAACGGGAAGCCGCGTCCGCTGACTTCGCCGTTGTTGGCGGCAAGNGGGGGCAACTGGGGCGTTTGCGCCGCTATGGCCTGCCGGTGCCCGATNTTTTCGTGATACCAGCCGCCTGGTCGGCGCAGCGCGCCGGGTCTTTCCCGGCGAGTCTGGAGGCGCTGCTGGATGCCGAGCTGACCCGTCGCGGCTGGCATGAGCTGCCGCTGGTCGTGCGTTCGTCGGCGGTGGGCGAAGATGCCGCCGAAGCGTCGTTCGCCGGCATCTACCTTTCGCTTCTGAATGTCGGCGGCCTGCCGGCGCTGNATGCGGTGGCCGAGGTCTGGGCCTCGCTCGATACGCCGACGGCCCAAGCCTACCGGGCACGCATGGGCGTTACGGCGGAGGCCGCGATGGCCGTGGTCGTCATGCCGCTGCTGCCCGCCGTGTCGTCGGGCATCGCGTTANCCTGCGATCCGCTCAGCGGGCGCGATGACCGGATGGTCGTGCATGCCAACTGGNGGCTGGGCGAAAGCCTAGTGGGCGGCGAAGTGGCCGGGGACGAATACGTGTTCGCCGAGGACACGACCGATGTCTGGCGCTTGCACGCGTGTCGGCCGGGCAGCAAGGCGACGATGGCGGTGGCGGCGCCGGGCGGCGGTACGCAGCGCCAGCCGGTGCCGGCGGACAGGGCGCAGACGCCGGTGCTGGCGCNNGCGAGCGCCGAGGCGCTCGCCGCGCTGCTGCGCGATGCCGCCGCAGCCTGCGATTTCGTGGCGCCCTTCTACGACCTTGAGTGGGTCTGGGACGGGGCGAAATTCTGGCTGACCCAGGCCCGACCGGTAACGCGTCGCCCGCACTACACCTACGATGCCCTGCGCGGGCAGCCGGCGATCTGGACGCGCGGCAATACCTGCGAAATCATGCCCGAGCCCCTGCAGGCGATGGACTGGAATNTTTCGCGGCGCGGCTGCAACGCGCTGCTCGAACAGGGCTGGAAGATTGCCGGCTATCCGCTGCTGCCGGGCGTGCAGCGTGCCGGCCTGTTCGACGGAAGGCTCTATCTCGAAGCTTCGATCATGCAATGGGAGTCCTGGGATGCCATCGGCTTGCTGCCAGCGCGCTTCAACGCCCTGATGGGCGGCCACCAGCCGGCGATTGCCACCACGCCGGCGGGCTGGCGCGAGCGGCTGCGCCGCGTCGGCTGCACGTTACGCTATCTGCGCCATGCCGGGGCGATGGGCAAGCGCGGCGATGCCGAAGTGAAGCGCGCCCTGGCGATCGCCGCCGAGCTGTGCGACCACCCGTTGCCGGAAGACAAGGACGACATCACCGCCTTGCTGCATCGCCTGCTCGNNCCGGCCCGCGAGTTCGCCGGGATGTTTTTCCTGCAAGGCTCGGGCGGTGGCAGCCTGAGCCTGCTGCTCGATACGCTGGAGCGGGTTTTTCCCAGCGAGAGCGCGGCCATCGGCTCGGCGCTGCTGGCCGGCGGCGAAGCAAGCGTGACGGCGCAGCAGGGGTACGCATTGATCGAGCTGGCGCACCTGGCCGCTGCCGCTGCGAATCCTGCCCGGCCACAGGACGATCCGGCATTTGCCGGGGCTCTCGCGGCGTTTCTCGATGAATACGGCCATCGCGGCCACTACGAAACCTACATTCGCAGCCCGCGCTACCGCGAGCGGCCCGAACAACTGCTCGAACAACTGCCGGCCCTGGCCGACGTCGACGCCGGGGCGATGCGCGCGCGTCAGCTGGCGGGCGCCGAGGCGGCATGGGGGCGCATCCGCCGCGACCTGCCGTTCTGGTATCGGCCGCTCATTCGCGCCCAGGTCAAGGCGGCCAACCGCGACAGCAACCGGCGCGAGGCAGCCCGCAGCGCGATCATTTCCCTGCTGGCTGCCGGGCGGCGGATGTGGTTGCTGATCGGCGAACGCCTGGTCGGCGAAGGGGCGCTGGACAAGGCCGACGACATCTTTCACCTGCTGCCGGCCGAGGTCGAGCGCTACGCTAACGGCTGCCTGCCGCTGGCCGGCTTGCGCGCCCGCGTTGCCGACCGCATGGCCCTGTTCGCGCGCTGGCAGGCGAGCGAGGCGCGCGAATGGTTTGCCTTGTCGGCGTCAGGGCAGGCCTCCCCTGTTGCGGTCGACCCTGAAAAGGGCAAANAATCGACGGCGGACGTGTATTGCGGCGTCGCCACCGGCACCGGCCGTGCGCGTGGCAAGGTGCGCCGTCTGCGCCATCCGNCCGAGNGCCTGACGTTGCAGGCCGGCGAGATTCTCGTCGCGCCAATCACCGACCCCGGCTGGACGCCGCTTTTCCTCAAGGCGGCCGGGCTGGTGGTCGAAACCGGCGGCTACCTGTCGCATGGCGCCATCGTTGCGCGGGAGTTTGCGTTGCCGGCGGTGGTCAATCTGCCGGGCGTTTTCGAGGCCTTGCAGGATGGCGATCTGGTCGAGGTGGACGGTGGGAACGGGACGGTGCGCCGGGTGGTCTAGTTGCTGTATTGCAACACCTTTGCCACGGTTGGAATCCGGTCCTGTTGACTTAGATCAATATAATCAATAGACTGCAATTCATGTTGCGGTGCAACATCGGTTTTTGCGGTGCCAATCACACTCATGGCACGGCTTTCGGGCGATTCCGCAGCCCCGGTTTTCACCGATGTCGTACCCCGGTAACCGTTCGCCGTTGAAGAAGTTTTTCGCGGCGGCACAGTGAAGGAGGTCGCATGTCCACTACGACTATTCTCCCGCCCACCATGCTGCGGGTTTCATCCGTCGTTTATGCCCTGGCCCAGAAGTTTCTGATGGTGGCCGGGCTGGTTTTCCTCGTCGGGCTGATCGGTATTCAGGCAGGCCATGCCGGCCTGACCGACTGGCTCAAGTCCCTGGTTTCCACCNCCGAGGCCGCTGTTGCCGAGGAGGGCGTCAGCGAAACGCCGGTCGAGGAAGCGAACGTTTCGCTCAACCCGCGCATGCGTGGCGCGCTCGATTACGTTTCGCGGCGCTATCATGTCTCCACCGATGCCCTGCAGCCGATTTTCGCGACGGCGCAGGCGGTCGGGCGCGACTTGCACATCGATCCCTTGCTGATCATCGCGGTGATCGGCGTCGAGTCGGGCTTCAATCCGTTTTCCCAGAGCGTCGTCGGCGCCCAGGGGCTGATGCAGGTGATGCCCGGCATCCACAAGGACAAGTTGCCCGACGAAGCCGATCAGCTGGCCTTCNTCGATCCGGTGACCAATGTCCAGGTCGGCGCCAAGGTACTGAAAGAGTCGATTCGTCGTAACGGCGGCATCGAGGGTGGCCTGCAACAGTTCGCCTACGCGGCCAACGATCCGGATCGCCGCTATGCTTCCAAGGTGCTGGCCGAAAAGCAGCGCATGGAACAGGCGGCACTGCGCCTGCGGGCCAGCTGATTCAGCTCAGGTCGCTTTGAGCTTGCGCGGCCACTGGCTGGCGAGCAGGGTCAGCGCGAGCAGCATCAGGAAACCCAGGTTTCCATAGCGGGCGTAGGGCGTCATACCCTGGTAGCCGCGAACTTCGGTTTCCAGCACGCCCTGGGTAAAGGGCGGCAGAACGGCTTGCAGCGAACCGTCGGCGGCGATGGCTGCGGTCATGCCGGTATTGGTGGCGCGCAGCATCGGGCGACCGGTCTCTACGGCACGCATGCGGGCGATCTGCAGATGCTGCGGTTGCGCCAGGGAGCGGCCGAACCACGCCGTGTTGGAGAGGTTGACCAGGATTCCGGCCTGCGGCAGGGCGCCAATGATCTCCTCGCCGAAAACGTCCTCGTAACAGATGTTGACCGCAACTTGCTGCCCGCCGAGCGCCAGGGGCGGCTGGGTCTCCGGCCCGCGCGAAAAGCCGGACATCGGAATGTTGGCATACGCCATGAACCAGGCGAAGCCGGGCGGAATGAACTCGCCGAACGGCACCAGGTGGCGCTTGCTGTAGCGCTGGCTCGGCGCCGTGCCGAGGGTGACCGCGCTGTTCCAGTAGGCGTCGCGGTCGCCGCTCAGGGCGCCGGTGATCAGGTTGCCGCCGTGGGCGCGCACGGCATTGGTCAAGGCATTGAGGTAGGCCGGCGGCAGTTGATCGAAGAAGATCGGCAGCGAGGTTTCGGGCAGGATGGTCAGTTGCGCCGGGTGCCGCTCGATCAGATCGAGATAGAGATTGAGCGTGCGGATGAAGGCTTCCGGCCGAAACTTCATCTCCTGCGGGATGTTGCCCTGGATCAGCGCTACGCTGACCGGTTCGCCGACNGGTTGCGTCCAGGCGATCCGGCCCAGGCCGAAACCGCCGACGGCGAGCAGCCCGACGACGACCAGGCCGCTGCGCCAGCGTGCCAGCGCGGCGCCGGCCAGGGCGACCAGCAGCGACAGGCCATGCACCCCGAGCAGCGGTGCGAAGCCGGCCAANGGNCTGGGCGGCGCCTGCGAATAGCCGACAGCCAGCCACGGGAATCCCGTGAAAACCCAGCTTCTGAGCCAGTCGACCGCAGCAACCAGCGCGGCGAAATACAACACCTGGCGCCACGGCGTCGGCTGCCAGCGCTTGAACAGCGCGCCGGCCAGCATAGGGAACAGCGCCATGACAGCGCAGAACAGGAAGGCGGCGATGCCGGCCAGCCACCAGGGCATGCCGCCGAAAACCGAGAGGCTGACATAGACCCACGAAACGCCGGTGAGAAAGAAGCCGAGGCCGAAGGCCAGCCCGTGGAATGCCGCCTGACGTACCGAACCGGCGGCACGCAATAGCAGAAACAGGCCGAGCCAGATTGCGGGCGCCAGCCAGAAGAGGCCGAAGGGAGCAAAGCAGAGGACGCCGCACNNGGCGCCGATGATGGCAGCGAAGAGCAGACGCGCTGCCGGCTTGCCGGGCAACGCGCTAATCGGCACCGGCAACGGGTTGTTTGGGCGGTGGCGTCACCAGCAGCGTGTAGAGCCGGCGGCTATCGGCGCGCAGCACCTGGAAGCGGATGCCGTCGATGTCGATGGTTTCGTTGCGCTTGGGCACGCGGCCCAGGTGGCGCAGGATCAGGCCGCCGACGGTGTCGAACTCCTCGTCCGAAAAGGCCGTCGAGAAGGCGGTGTTGAAATCCTCGATCTCGGTACGCGCCTTGACCCGGTAGCGGCCGGTGGAATCGAGGCGGATGTTGTCGTGCGCTTCGTCGAAGTCGTATTCGTCCTCGATGTCGCCGACGATCTGTTCCAGCACGTCCTCGATGGTGACGAGCCCGGCGACGCCGCCATATCGTTGACGACGATGGCCATGTGGTTGCGCGAGACGCGGAATTCGCGCAGCAGTACGTTCAGGCGTTTCGATTCGGGAATGAAGACGGCCGGGCGCAGCCAGTCGCGCAGGTCGAAACTCTCTTCGGTATGGATGCGCAGCAACTTGGCCAGCAGGATGCCCAGCACATTGTCGCGGTCGCCGTCGACGACCGGAAAGCGGGGTGGGCGGCTTCTATGACCACCGGGACGATTTCCTTGATCGGGTCGTCGACGTCGATGACATCCATTTGGGCGCGCGGGATCATCACGTCGGTGACGCGGGTATCGGAAGCGGCCAGCGCGCCTTCGATGATGGTCAGCGCGTCGGCATCCATCAGGTTGCGCGCATAGGCACCATGCAGGATTTCGAGCAGTTGCTCGCGGTCTTCGGGTTCGCGTAGCAGCAGCGAAGTCAGGCGTTCGATAAAGCCGGGTTTACTGTCACTGTCCATAGTATCTAGACCGCATACGGATCCGGGAACCCGAGCGCGGCGAGAATCTTCCTTTCTTCATCTTCCATGGCCTGGGCATCTTCGTCGTTGTCATGATCCCGGCCCTGCAAATGCAGCATACCATGCACCGTCAGGTGCGCGTAATGGGCGNNGTCGGCGGCTTGCTCCGCCGCCTCGCGTGCCACGACGCTTGGGCAGATGACCAGGTCGCCGGTCACCCGTGGCGTCGTTTCATAGGGAAACGACAGCACGTTGGTCGCATAGTCCTTGCCGCGATAGTCGCGGTTGAGNTGCCTGCCCTCGTCGGCATCGACCAGGCGGATGGTGACCACGCCGCCACCGGTCAGCGCGGCGCGTGCCCAGCGCATGAAATCTGCGCGCAAGGGTAGGCTCGCGGTTACAGGCGTATTGCACCGAAAGATCAAGGCGTTTGCTTGGTGNTGGGACTCATAAGCGGCAACGATGCGGGCGACCAGCGGGTGGCGCACGACATCTTCTTTCAGGAATTCGGTAAAGGCCAGGCGCACGTCCTTGAGGATGTCGCGCGCTTCGCGCAGGCCGCTCNNCTTGCCCTTGGGCAGGTCGATCTGGGTCAGATCGCCGGTGACCACCGCCTTGGCGCCGATACCGATGCGCGTCAGGAACATCTTCATCTGCTCCGGCGTGGTGTTCTGTGCCTCGTCGAGGATGATGAAGGCGNNGTTCAGCGTGCGCCCGCGCATGAAGGCCAGCGGCGCGATTTCGATGGCGTTTTTCTCGTAGAGCCGGCTGGCGCGCTCGTGGCCCATCAGGTCATACAGCGCATCGTACAGCGGGCGCAGGTAGGGGTCGATCTTCTGCGTCAGGTCGCCGGGCAGAAAGCCCAGCCGCTCGCCCGCTTCGACCGCCGGCCGGGTCAGGATGATGCGGTCGACCAGGTCGCGCTCCAGTGCATCGACGGCCGAAGCGACGGCGAGATAGGTCTTGCCGGTGCCGGCCGGGCCGATGCCGAAGGTGATGTCGTGCCCNTGGATCGCTTTCAGGTAGGCGACCTGGCGCGGTGTGCGGCCGTGCAGATCGGTTTTGCGCGTGAGCAGTTGCGGGCCGTCCACCGGGCTATCGGCGGCACGGGAAATGCGGCGTACCGGGGCATTGAGAAACTCGATCAGACCGAGCTGGATTTCATCGACCGACAGCGGCTTGCGCGCCAAGGCATAGAAATGGCGCAGGGCATCTGCGGTCAACGCCGATTTTTCGCCCAAAATGGAAAAGCGTTCGGCGCGGCGCTTGATGGCGACATCGAAGCCGGTTTCGATCTGCCGGATGTTTTCGTCCAGCGGGCCGCACAGGTTGGCCAGCAGGACATTGTCCACCGGCGACAGGGCGACCTGCACCGGCTTGCTCCTGGGGGCCGTCTTAGTCTTCTCGGATGACAATTTCGCCCTCAGGCTGTGCGACAGGGCCGACGTGATGCGCATATCGACGAAGGTGTTGATGAGACGCGCGCTGTTGGCGGACCCACCGGCGAAATTGACGATGCGGTTGTTGTCCGTACGCCCNGCCAGCTCGTTGGCATCCTTCTTCGAGGTGCCCTCGACCAATACGCGTTGCACGCTGCCGACCATGGCTTGGCTGACGTTCTGCGCCAGTTCGTCGATACGCTTCTGCAGGCGGCTCAGACGCGCCGACTTGACCTCGGCCGGCGTGCTGTCGTCCAGTTCCAGCGCTGGGGTGCCGGGGCGCGGGCTGTAGATGAAGGAGAACGAGGCGTCGAACTCGACATCGTCGATCAGCTTCATGGTCTTTTCGAAATCCTCGTCCGTCTCGCCGGAAGCCGACGATGAAGTCGACAGCGAAATGTTCGGGCGCGCGGCGCGTAGCTTGCGGACGATGGATTTGTATTCGAGCGTCGTATAACCGCGTTTCATCGCCGCCAGCACGCGGTCCGAGCCGGCCTGCACCGGCAGGTGCAGATGCGACACCAGCTTCGGCACCGTTGCGTAGGTGTCGATCAGCCGTTGCGACATTTCGCGCGGATGCGTGGTGTAGCGAATACGCTCGATTCCCGGCACTTCGGCGATGTACTGNATCAGCATCGCCAGGTCGGCCTTTTCCTCGGAGCCTTCCATGTCGCCGCGATAGGCATTGACGTTCTGGCCGAGCAGCGTGACTTCCCTGACGCCATGCGCAGCCAGGTCCGCCACTTCGGTCAGCACATCGTTGAACGGACGCGAGACCTCGCCGCCCCGGGTATAGGGCACGATGCAGAAGGTGCAGAACTTCGAGCAGCCTTCCATGATCGACACGAATGCCGATGCGCCCTTGATTTCGGCAGGCGGCATCGCATCGAACTCGATTTCCGGAAACGACACATCGACCGCCGCCTTGCCCTTCTGTTTACGCTCGGCAATCAGCTGCGGCAGGCGGTGTAGCGTCTGCGGTCCGAAGACGACATCGACGTAGGGCGCACGGGCGACGATCGCATCGCCTTCCTGGCTGGCGACGCAACCGCCGACGCCGATGACCAGATTCGGATTGAGTTGCTTCAGGTGACGAACCCGGCCGAGGTCGTGGAACACCTTTTCCTGCGCNTTNTCGCGCACGGAACAGGTATTGAACAGGATGATGTCGGCGTCTTCCGGGTTGTCGGTCTTGACGACACCTTCGGCGGCGTTGAGCACATCGGCCATCTTGTCCGAATCGTACTATTCATCTGGCACCCGAAAGTGCGGATGAATAATTTCTTTGGCATGGATAACTACTTTACTGAATCAGGGGGCGTCGGAGCAGCGAAAACAGGGAATAGCGACGAGGAGCGCATTATAACCGACCGGAAAACTCATTGACCGAAGAAGTCCCGGCAAACTATAATCCTCGCCCTTAAAGCGTGGTGATGTAGCTCAGACGGTTAGAGCGATGGATTCATAACCCATAGGTCGGCAGTTCGATTCTGCCCATCACCACGAATTCTTCCAGAAGTTCGGCAGAAGGCCGGAAACCCAAGTAATACAGGGGTTCCGGCCTTTTCTTTCCCAAAGAGTCCGAAATCGTTCATTGCGATCCAAGAGAAAAGCGGGTAAAGTACGGGCAACAGCTTGTTGCTGTCAAAGTTCGTTACCCGTTTTTTCTCGGAGATCGTTGTGGCACAGTAAAATCAAGGCTCACGGCTATTGAGGTTCGCAAGNCGAAGCCATCGGGAACAGAAAGGCCCGTATCCCTCGCTGAGNGCGGTTTGCGCCTGGTTATCAAACCCAACGGCAGCAAATACTGGNCAGTTCCGATTACACGGGATGGGAAAGAATCGTCCGTTCAGCTTGGAAGTTTTCCCGATGTGGATCTGGCTTCGGCACGAGAACTCGCTAATGAGCAACGGCGGATCGTCCGATCAGGGGCCAACTTGTACTCGAACGTGTTTGATAAACTTGGTAAGGCAGCCGAAGCAGCTGTTACTTTCAAGGCTATCGCCGAAGAACTCCTTGCGGTCAAAAAGCGGAACGGTATTTCCGATAGCTACNTACGCAAAATCGAAGGGGCATTCAAGTCCAACCTTNATCCCAGCCTAGGAGACCTTCCTATCGGTCGGGTAGAGCCGGCTCTGCTAAAGAATGAGTTGAAGCCGATAGACTNNCGTGGCAGCCTCGATATGTTGCGCTTTGTCCTCCAGATTGCCGGTGAAGTGTTTGATCTTGCCGCGGACGGGCGTTTGGGCGACAACCCCGCGCTGCNNGCAAGAACGTTTTTGCAAACACAAGCGAGGCAATAGAAGGCCCTCGCTTGGGACGAAATGCCTGGGTTTCTTCATCGTTTGGATGGANTTCCATGGCGAATTCGCTACGGCCTGCTGTATTCGATTGATGCTTTGACGGCGACCCGTCCAGGGTCAAGAGATGCTCGTTGGGAAGAGTTTGATTCGGNNCAAGGCCTGCTGACTATTCCGCCTGAGCGCATGAAGCTTCGTCAGGAGCATCGGATTCCATTTACGCCTCAGCAAGCTACGATGCTCNGCGCATTGAAGTTGCAGACAGGTTCGAAGGAATTTCTTNTTCCAAGTCAGCGGGGTTCAAAGCACCATCAGCGATATGGCGTTGGCTGAAGGCCATCGAAGAACTGTGGGCATGACGGGGTAGATGCACACGGTTTTCGCGTTGTTTTCCGGACGCATGCCGGTGAGTCATTGCTCTGGAAAGAAGCTGTCCTTGAAGCTGCATTGGCTCATGGAAAGAAGAATGCTGTTATCGGGGCCTATGATCGTGCAACACACTACGGCGAAAGANAAAAGCTGATGCAGTGGTATGCCGATGAGTTAGAGCGAAAGGAAAAGGCATCCAGTCATCAGGCGATGTGGTTGGGCTGCTTGAGTCGCCTGGATTGTCTTGGAAAGAGAGGTCGGTTGTGCCATTGGGCTTTATGAAACCAGAAGCATTCGTAGCTTTCTCGAACGAAATTTTCTTGCTATCAAGGACGCTTCCTGAGCCGTTTGAAATGCAAGATCGATTATGCAGAGTTTCTGCAGGATTGCGAAGCGGATATTCGATATGCCTCAGAGGACGAGAGATGCGGTTGAGCTTGATGGGTTCATTCCTGGTTACCGCTCTAGCACCGAAGCACTTCGCTTGGCACATGGCACGCCTATCTCTTCGCGTATGGTGAGTTGAAGTAGATGCGATTTTGGAAAATTGAGAAATCCTTATTTTTGCTAAATGAGGCGTCCATCGCGCTGGACTTGCTCAAGGAATTGGCTGGGCAAAATTTTGGGAAAAATTGGCGACCGGAACGGATTCAAGTAGAGTATCGCCACGCCGCCCATGTCTGGCATGAAATGGAATCGAACCCGTAAAAGAAGAAATTCTTAGGTTGCTCGAGTTGCAAGGTCGAGCGGATAAATGGAATTACTCTGCCAGCGCCATCAC
Source organism: Dechloromonas sp. (assembly GCA_013363835.1). GTDB lineage: Bacteria > Pseudomonadota > Gammaproteobacteria > Burkholderiales > Rhodocyclaceae > Azonexus. Next base: position 2,293,544 of record CP054864.1, on the reverse strand, counting down.
CCGATTGTTTGCCGCTTAGATTTTCGGAAAATCGGTTCAATCGTAGCCAGATCGAAAACATGGCAACCACTGCTGTGCGTTGAGTTGCACGCAAACTGACCCGGGATTTGCACTGAAATCTGACCCACCCGATGAGCCGCAGTATGGCTCAGGTCATTGCTGGATTTCTAGTCTTCACCTCCTTGCTGGCCTTGGTTGAACTGTTGAAGCGGTAACTTTGCCGGTTTCGACGATATGGCAGTGATGGGTCAGTAGCTGATCGAGTAGCGTAGTGTCATCTTCGGGTCACCAAATATGTGGCCCATTCCGAGAAACTCAGGTTTGTCGTGATGATCAGGCTGGTCTTCAGAGTTTGCTCATCGATGGAATAGCAGGCGCCGCCGTTCTGACTGAAAGGCAGGTAGCCCAACTCATCGAGAATCACCAGATCAGCATGCACCAGCCGATGGGCAATCTGTCCTGTTTGCCGGCCAGCTTCCCTGTTCCAACGCATTGACCAGATCGACCGTCGAGAAGAAGTGACCTGCTGATGGGCATGCATGATGGCCTGCACACTGATAGCGGTGGCCAGGTGGGTCTGCCGGTGCCTGGCCTGATCAGTACGACATTGTGGGCTGAGTCCATGAACTCTCCTCGATGCAGATGACGAACCAAAGCTTCATTGACGACGCTTTGCGTAAAATCGAATCCCGACAGATCAGGCCGGGAAGCGGCACCATCTGGTAATTGACCGATCGAACTTCCCGTTCCGCCAGTTCGGCTTTGAGCAGACTATGTCCAGGATTGATTGCGCATTCAGATAGGCTGGCGAACTCTGGGCCGCCAGTTCCTCAATGGCTTGTGCCATGCCGAAGAGCTTCAACGACTTCAGCGTGGTGATCATGGCCTCAGGCAACATGACGTACCCTCAGGGACTGGTCGTAACGCGTGACGTTGGCCTGTGGCTCTCGATCCTTACACCAGCACCTGCATCGATTATGCCGGTGGCGGCAACTCCACCAATCGTCCGAGCAGATTGAGTACATGCTGCTCGAGGCAGCCCCGCATCAAGGGCCACTGACCGCTGTCAGTACGGCTTGCTCATCGTGATGGAGCACCAGGGCAAGTATCTCGACCATTTCCCGATCACCCTGGCCGTTTCAGGAGTGCTGACTGGAGGCGCTTGAAGCCGTCGGGGAATTCGGCAAAGGGTGCGCCATTTCTGATCGCACCGGGCTTGCGTTGCAAGACAGAGAGGTAGTGCCGCCAGTCGTAGATTGTGCGACTGAAGTCATGTCGCCGATCGATGATGTGCGGTGCTCGATCACGTTGCCTTCGGCCGCCACCACGAGATGATCGGCATAGACCCGCAGGCTGACCGGCCGGTTGGCAAATGAAGCAGGGAACGCTATAACGGTTACGTTCGAAATTGATCAGACAGGTCGGTGAGACGCGCTTGGTAGCGTTCGACGAAACCATCGAAGGGCTGGCACAGCCATCAATTGGGCCTGCTCATCGATCCAGGCTTCAGCGACAGTGCCGCGGTCTCCAGGGTGACGCAGTGCTTGCCACAGCGTCAGGCAGCGTTGTTCCAGCCAGGCATTGAGAGCATCCAGATCTCCGAAGGCGGGCGCACCTGCCAGATGCGATGCCGGAGTCTCTGGACGTTTCTTCTCGATCTGCCCTTCCAGCCGGAGCCGGATTGCAGAACCATTTCAAACAGGAAGTGGCTGACCATGGCCTTGAAACGGTGTTGATGTTCGGCTGGCTTTCCGATGCGATCCACCGCCGTCTTCATATTGCTGCAGATGCGTTAAACGCCACCCACACCTGGCGCGTGGCGTCCGAACAGCATCTCACAGTCTGCAATGATAGGCCCGCAGGAAGAAGGCCCGGCTGTAAGAGAGTTTGAGTTGGGCGACCTGAAGTTTGGTCTTCACGCCGGTACGACCGCCCAGTCTGCCCAGTCGAACTGGAAGGCTTCGCCTGGGGCAAAGGTCAGCGGAATGAAAGTGCCACGACCGGTCGTCCCGGCCGCTTCCTGCTGCGCTTGTCGCCAATTCCTGGCGAAGGCAGCGACCCGGTCATAGGAGCCTTCTGGCCCAGAGAGGCAAGGTCGGCATAGATCTGCCGCAGATTTCGCCGCTGCTTGCGATTCTTCGCTTCCGTCTTGAGCCATGCGGCCAACTTCGGCGCAAACAGATCGCTTGCTCGGGCTATGTCGCTCAGGGATATTTTCGGCTCGACGATGCCGGTGCTCAGATACTTCCGATCGTATTTCGACAAGCCCGTTCTCCTGGCAATTTCACGGATGGCCATTCCGCAGGTGCCAGCGCCTGATTACGCTTAATAACGCCACGTCGATCACTCCTGATTCCCTGCTCGTTCCCGAGCAGGTCAGTGTCTATACGTGGGTCAAAAATTCGATGCAAATCTATGGGGCTAGTGGGTCAGTTTTGCGTGCAACTCAACACGTCTAGGTTGTCACCTTCGATAAACAAGTTCTTCGTAGTATCGAAGTCCACGCTCACGCCCGACAGGGGCGCAGCGTCTTGGCTATGGGCGCACGGTGAGCAATGCTTCCCGCTTGCCCGGCCAGTTCACTGGTAGCGTTCCTGCGGCCCCTCGACAATCGACTCGGCAACTCCTGCCGTAGTTGGTCAAAATCAACAGACAGCCTTACGCCGCCATCGCTCCCTCTGGCCTCGGTCACACACCCGGAAACAGCTCACGAATCAGGGCGATATTGTCTTGCGTCAGGTTCGAGAGTGCATTTTCAGTTTGTCCATATTTTTCCCTCAGGCCACTGGCTTCAGTGGCTCAGTTCCTCAAGTTCGTTGTTCAGTTCGCGCAAGGTGGCGTTGATTTCAACTTTTGCGATTGAATTGCTTTTCCTTCGATAGCTTGGCGCGAACTTTTTCGATTTCACGCTGCTTGGCCTCACGCCCTCCAGGCGTTCGACCAAGGCTGAAAAGCTTTCGTGGTCACGAGGAGCAGCGGAATCAGCCTTTGTAGCAACGCCTCGTAAAGCCCTGCCAAGTCCAGTACCATGGGCATCTCCACTGCGGGCTATTGGCTGGCATCCATGCGGTCGAAAGTAGTCGCTGGACCACCATTTTCTGGCATCCGCCTCGCTGGAGTCGCTTGTGGGCGGCGATAACCTTGATTTGCCCTCATGCTCCAGCCGAAGACGATGGGGAACAGCACGGCACCGTCGATGCATCTTCAGTATATCGACGGACAGTTCCCCGTTTTCAGAACGACGCGGGAAAACCTGTATTTCGTCACGCCCGGCTTGGCGGGCAGGTTAATAGTTTCTGGCAAGTTTGTTCGCCACATCGATCTGCTCGACCTGCTCGACGAACAGGTCTTTCAGGCGTGTGTTGGCCCTGCTGTGCTCGTAAATCTTGTTCTTGGGCAGTACGCGCCCGAACGTGGCCTGCTTGGGATAATTGATCAGCGCCGGATGCTGGGCTGGAGATACGCTCATCCAGCCTCCTGGATCACAAGGAAGGTGATGAGTTCGAAGTCATCCAGGCCCGAGATGGTATTGGTCAGCGCTGTGGTCTTGNNGCCGCCGCTGAAGAGGTTGTCCAGATCCTTCNNTTCCTTAACCTCGATCATCGAACTAATCGCCTTGCTCTGGAACAGCTCAGAGTAGCTTTGCATATTCCTGCCGTCGCTTGTTTCCTTATTGAAGGATTGGCAGGCCATGGGNATGGGGGCAGCATGCCCCTTACAGCCGCTGCGCACGAGGTCCAGCAGGCGCTTTACTTCGGTGTGATCGTTGATGACCTTGCCGTCGCACCCGATGTAGATAAGGTAGTACGGGTGCAGCCGGTTGTGCTGGTTGACGTTGACTCTCGGGTTGTGATTGCGCAAGGTAAAGATCACTCCCGGCTCCAGACACAAGGCAGGATTCGCGGGCACGACGGCGTGCATTCCGTTAGGTACATGGCTGGGTTCGTGTGCCTTCACGTAGTTGAGCAGGTCCATGCGGAAGTCGTTGAGCCCNAGATCGGTGATCGACACGCCGGTCTTCAAGTCTTCCAGCTCGATCACCTCTCCCTGAAGGCGGCGCAACTGTTCTCTGCGGTAGCTAACATCGTTGGCCTGCGCGGANAAAAGCACGTTGTCGTCACCGGTCGCCGTGACGTCGGCAATCATCATTCGGCTTTCAACCCGCTCNTTCAGGTTGATGTACTCGTCGAGCGAGATGTCGGGCCAGTAATTCACCAGCTGGATACTGGAGTTGGTCGATCCAATGCGGTCAACGCGCCCGAAGCGCTGGAATGANTGTACCGGGTTCCAGTGGNNGATGTCGTAGTTGATCAGGTAGTCGCAGTCTTGAAGGTTCTGGCCTTCGGATATGCAGCTGCAANNATTCGACTGTAAGCCGATCTCAGCGGGTTCTTGCGGCACTTGTGCCTTNGACTTTGAGCGCGGCGAGAACAGTGTCAGCAGTTCTTGNAAGTCATAGCCTTCTTGAGCTGTGGACTTGGGCGAGCCAGTGCCCGTCACCTTGGCGCTATGGAGTTGCTGTGTCAGCAACCCNGGCGCAAGGTTGGCGTACAGGTAATCGGCGGTATCGGCGNNAGCCGTAAAGATGATGAGCTTNCTGTTGCCGGGGTTGATCGGGTTGGCGATCTTGTCCAGCACTCGCTTTNNCAGGTGCTGCAATTTGGCATCGTCCTCTGGGGTGNNCGAGATCTTGTCCATCGAGGCCAGCAGGGCATCGATGATCTCCAGATCAACGCTCAGATCATGCCCNCAAGAGGGCAAGTCCATATCGGCTAAGCTGATCTTGACNTCACCGATCTCTCCGCCGTTCAGCTTCGACAGATCGTCGCCTTCGGCATCCAGGTTTTCCAGNACTTCGGAGAGGTCAGCGATATCGGCGGCACCGCCACCTTCCNNGTTGAAGAGGCGGATAGTCGCCAGCGTGTTGGCGCGATTGCTACGCNNGGAGCGCAAGGTCAGCCGGAACGATTCGATAGAGCTTTCCAGACGTTTGAGTAGGTTCAGAGTCATCAGGGCCTGCAGGCCCTTCTCTCGACCACGGCTGAGGTTTTCCTTCTTGTCGCCTGATTGGGCGTTGTAGAGGTCGATGTACTTCTTGACCCGGCTTTGAAGGATGTAGGCCGCAGGCGTGACGCACAGCTTCAGCAGTGAAAGGTGCTCGAAAATCTCGTTGAAGCCGAGCACGTCCGAGCGCTGGGTCAGCGGGCAATGNAAGGAGCACTTGCGGCGCTCGGGNAATTGGCCGATATCCTTTNNGGTGTCGTAGAAGGTCTGGNNATGCTTGCGGGAGCGTGCGATGGTCACGCTGTCCAGCAGTTCGAAGAAATCAAAGTCCAGCGAATCCAGTATGGCGCGGCTGTGCGGCTCCTCTNNTGGTGGCAATTCGACCCAAACGGTGAATGCTGCCTGTGCGCTTCGGAAACCTCTTTCCACGCTCTTGCTGATCTTGNNGAGCTTCTTGCTCAGGTTTTCCGAGTCACCTTCATAGGCCAAGGCCAGTTGGNNATTGCGCAGATCGGCAAAACGGTTATTAACCAGNGCCGAGAGCATCAGCACTTTGGTCTTNTCGCCCTCCCTGATGACCAGGTTCATCAGCTTGGTAAAGCGCGTCTCCTTATCCTTGTAGGCATCGTTGTTGCGGAAATTGTGCGACTCATCGATGACCACGAGGTCGTAGTTGCCCCAGTTGATGCGGTTCAGTGGTAGNCCAAACGACTCACCGCTGGTTCGGCTGNNGAGATCGGTATGGCAGAGGACATCGTAGTTGAAACGATCCTTAGCGAAGATGTTGGTCTTTTGNTGGTTACGGTTGTAGTTGNNGAGCCAGTTGTCCGCCAGCTTCTTCGGGCAAAGGACCAGCACTGAACGGTTGCGCAGCTCGTAGTACTTGATTACAGCCAGCGCAGTAAAAGTTTTGCCCAAGCCAACGCTGTCGGCCAGGATGCAACCACTGTAGGCTTCCAGTTTGCGGNNGATGATGCCGGTGGCGGCATCCTTCTGGTAGTTGAATAGCTTCTGCCAGATTAGCGTGTCCTGGTAGCCGGTGCGATCATTGGGCAGTACGTCCTCGTCGATATCGTCCAGAAACTCGCTGAAGATGTTGTAGAGCATCATGAAGCAGATGCTTTCGGGCGAGTTTTCCTGATAGACNGAGGCGATGTGATCGCAAATTNNCTGCTGCGTCACATCTTCCAGCTTCGGGNNGTCGCTCCAGATTTGGTCGAACAAGCTGAGATAAGTGGCAGCAAAGGTCGGCTCGTTCATCTTGTTTNNGACGAGGTTCACGGCATTGCCTTGCTGGTAGCCCAGATCGACTGCCGTAAAACCGCAGCGGCATGTGAGGTGNGCGGTGTCGCCAGTGTTGCCAGTCTGAGACCGCACGCAGGCGAATTGCCTGGCATGGAGCCTGGTCCGGTTGCTCTTGAACCGGGCNTTGCGCCGCATCCAGTCGGCGCATTCCTTGGCAATCGCCCGCTGAGTCAGCTGGTTGCGCAACTGAATTTCCNNAAACTCACTGCCGTACAGGCTGCGCTCGNNATCCACTTTGGGAATATGGAACCCNCGACGCTCTTTGCGGATTTTGTCGGTGGCTTCATTGGCAACGAAGGTCGGGGAGGTGAAGATGAAATTCAGCTCCTCAATCTTCTCCAGTTCCCCCTTCAGGGCTTCGACGTACATCGANAAGCAGGAAGCGGCGATCTTCAATCGCATCCCCGGCTTGAGGGTTTGCTTCAGGTCGTCACCGAGAAGGCGACTAATGTTGTCAATGAGTTCCATCGCTTGCCTTCTTCTTTGCCTCTTTCCTAGCTGAGCATCTGCTTCCAGCCCATGCTCCTGCGCGTTCAGGATCACTGCCATCATTGAGGCGATGGAGCGGCGTTCCTTTTCGGCAGCCATCCGAAGCAGTTGTTTGATGTCAGCTGAGGTACGGATAGACAGTGTTTCGTCTTAGGGGGCTTCATGACAATTTGGTAAATTATTGGCAGCTGGAATGTACTGCGTTTTGCAAGGCAAAGCCAGGTGTCTCTTGGCTATCTCTTCTGACAAAGGCTTGCCATATTCGCGTCTAAGCGGGCAGGACTAGATGTGTTAGCAGCCTGTCGGACTTGAGCCGACCGATCAAAAGAATTGAGTTTGCGAGGCCGAAATTCGCTTATTTTTACTTGAAGACGCACGATTCCCCCTTGTTACTGCGGACGCAATACTGGCCATGCGCTTCAAATTCCATGCGAGGCAAACCAGTATCCACTCCCCGNNTGATTTCTTCAGGCCGCGTAGNGAGAACTGGCGAAAGCCCAGCACAGACTTGATGATGCCGAACACGGGTTCGACGGTTTGTTTGCGCAGGGCGTAGAGCGCCCGCCCAGCTTGNGTTTTCAGTTTGTGCGACATGGCCTGGGCGGGCGTTGCATCCGGNGGCAACGCCGCCGGCTCGGANAAGCGTTTCTCCGGCCCAGGCTGATGCTCGTCCCGCTTCACCGCAATGAACGGGTCAATCCCGNNCGCCTCACAGGCGTCGACATTCCTGGCGCTATAANNGCCCGTGTCCGCCACGAGCGCCTTCGCNTGCCCTAATGAGGCAGGCAGCGCCGCCAACTGCTTGAGCATCGGCAATACCTGTTCCTTGTCGTTGCAGGCTTGTGACGCCGGNGCAACAACCAGCATGCTGCCCGTATCGACCGCGGCCTGTGCGTTATAGGCTTGCTCAAAGCCACCGCTGCATNNGACCGGCACGATCCGCGATTGCTCATCCGTCAGATTCAGTTGATCTTGCGCCTTCGGTCCGGTTGTCGGTGGTTTCGGCGGCTTGCCGCCGGGTCTCTTGCCGCTTTCCTTCGCCGGGCTTCGCGGACGCGCCGACTTGCGCTCGTACTGGTTTGCTCTTTCGAAACGGACTTGGGCCGTTCCGATCTTACCGGCGGCCGCCATGCCCGCANNTCGTGCCTGGCGGCGGGCAATTTCCGCCGGTAGATCCATGCCGTCCGGCACCGCCGATTGGTCAGCCTGTTCTGCCTGCGCCAGCAAGGATTCGATGTCTGCCTTGAGCTGGATTTCCAGNCGTTCAACAGGCCGTGTGACAGGGCTGTGGCGGGAGGCATTCGCCTGACCTGGTGCGTCCAGGCTGATGGTGCCCAGCTTCAGGAGCTTCATTTCCCTGNNCGCCATCTCAAGCACTTGCACGNNGTGGAATAGGCCGGCTAACTCGTCGAGAAAGCGCGTCGGCGAAAGGTCGCCAGCGTGTCGGTCAGGGTGCGTACCGGCCGCAATGAAGCGAAAGGCCACCGAATCATAGGTCGCCCGCTCAATCTTCCGGCTCGAGAACACTCCCGCANNGGCGTAGCCATAAACCAGCAAANNCGCCAACAACACGGAGGGGTGATACGCCGCACTCGCCCGGACCCGCGTAGGCTTTCCAAACGCACTGACATCGAGCGCCCATCAACCAGCAACAATAAACCGCGCAAGGTGGTCTTCCGCNAGCCATTCATCGACTGGAGTNGGAGGAAGCAGGTAGCCGGTCTGGCGGTCAACGGATGGAGCGGCTCATTTCTCAAGAAGAATTCAGCGGCAAGCGAACATTATCCCATTGGCAATCGTTAGTCCGACAGGCTGCTAGGTAGCGGCCCAATTTGAGCGGTAGCTTGGTATGCTACGGTGCGGCCATCAATGGCAAAATGGTGTGTTCGATATTTGAAACAAAACGACCGTTACCGTCGCCAAGAACGGGTAACGGAACGGTAAATCGAAACCAAACTGCGCGCTGGCGCTGTATTGGCAATGCTTATGGACGCATAGTTCGATTCTGCCCATCAATACCAAGGCCCGCAGCGATGCGGGCCTTTCTCGTTCACCGGCCGGTGTGGCACGGGGGTATCATTTGTCTCCATCGATTTCAAGGTCGCAAGTGCTGGAGATGGGCATGTTGAGCAAGAACGAATTGTTTCGACGATTGAATGCGCGCTTCCCGGATGTTGTCGAGCGCCTCATCGTTTTGTGGGGTAGCCCTGAGTTGGGGGCTACGTCAACGAAATGATGTCTGGCGGCAGGGCCGATGCTACGGACAGGGATGAATTCCGGTTCGTGTTGTCGAGTCTGAAGGCGGAACACGAGAAAGAGTTTCCAAAGTACGCGACGGCGTCTGTCGAAACCAACGAGAGCATGCTCGCCACCAACAATGAGTTCAACTGCATCAATTCGAGGTTCCCGCGCATCGGCCAGAAAATTCTGGCGACCTGGGGCAGCGCCGCTTTTTGCGAGTACACGAACGAGTTGATGAACGACAAGCGGGACGGGCGCCGCCAGGGATTCCTGAAGATGAAATCGTTTTGCGCTTTTTAGGTTGATGCAGGAGCACGACAAGCAATTTCCGCAGTTCGTCCTCAAGATCACCGACATCTGGTCACTGACCAACAAGATGTAGGCAAGCGCCGGGTTGTGGCTTCCTGAGCCGAATTCTATTCATGGGTTGGCGACAAAAGATACAAGTCGTTGCAAAGCCTGCTGGCAAATACATCGTTCTTCGCGAAGATGAAGTCCGAGCAATTAGCGGAGGCAGAACCCATGTCAAATCCAGGTTACCAGCAAAGCGATGTTGTCAAAAATTTTCTTCGGGTTTCAAGAAGGTATTTCGATCTTGGCCCCGATCGTTCGGACTTTCCCGGCCTGAAGAAGCGGGTTGGCAGGGCTGTACTGCAATCTTTGCTGATTGCCGGCAGTTTGGGAGGCACGCTTGGCGCTGTCGCACATGCCGATTTTCTGCCGGATGATTCAACGGAGGCGTGCGGAAAGAGGGGCGCCAAATTCCGCCCAGCCAGCAGCTCAAGCGGGTGAGCGGTGATCCGCCAAAGGCATGCCAAAGGGATCTTTGGCGTTGATTTTTGTGGCTGCGTGAAACAACTCACAATTGGCAAACTATTCCGAGGAGAATGCTTGCCATGAAGTCACTGCGTACCGCCTCTCTGGTGCTGACAGCCTTGGTTGTTCCAGGCGGTATCGTGTTGCCTCGCACCGATGGCGATCCGCGCCTTTCGCAGTTGGCGTCGTCAGCCGTAGTTGGCTGTTGACGCCAACGGACTGGCCGGCCGGAGATTATTCCTGGGGTTTAACACCGGGTTTGCCGGCGGCCATTCCTTGAACACGGTCATGCTGCACATTGAAATGGCTTTTGTGCGGACAATTCAAGCAGCGAGTTGCGAACGTCGGACAAGGCGATGCCGGTGCCCTTGGCGATATCCGCATCAAGCAATTGGCCGTGTTTTTCAGGTGCGAGAGGATGGAATCGGTGCATGTCGAGCCTTCAGGAGTGATACCGGTAAAACTTGTCACCCTGATGGGCCGGAGCGGCCGTCGAGGCAGGAGGGTTATATTTGAGCGGCGCTGGGCCAATCCTTGAGGATCGGCCCGAGCGCTTGAATTGTTGGTGGCCCGCAGGGACTTGAACCCTGGACCAAAGGATTATGAGTCCTCTGCTCTGACCAACTGAGCTACAGGCCCGAACTTTACGACCCGTTGGTGTCCAGGAAACTGCGCAGCTTGTCGGAGCGGCTCGGGTGACGCAGTTTGCGCAGGGCCTTGGCTTCTATCTGGCGGATGCGCTCGCGGGTGACGTCGAATTGCTTGCCGACTTCCTCAAGCGTGTGGTCGGTGTTCATTTCGATGCCGAAGCGCATGCGGAGAACCTTGGCTTCCCTGGTCGTCAGGGTGTCCAGGATTTCCTTGGTGACGCCGCGCAGGCTGGAGTACATCGCCGCATCGGCCGGTGCCAGCGTCGCCTGGTCTTCGATGAAGTCGCCAAGATGCGAGTCGTCGTCGTCACCAATCGGGGTTTCCATGGAGATCGGTTCCTTGGAAATCTTCATGATCTTGCGGATCTTTTCCTCCGGCATCTCCATCTTCTTGGCCAGCGTCGCGGATCGGGCTCGGCCTGTTTCTTGCAGGATCTGACGGCTGATCCGGTTCATCTTGTTGATCGTTTCGATCATGTANACCGGGATGCGGATGGTCCGCGCCTGGTCGGCGATCGAACGGGTGATGGCCTGGCGGATCCACCACNNGGCGTAGGTCGAGAACTTGTAGCCGCGACGGTATTCGAACTTGTCCACGGCCTTCATCAGGCCAATGTTGCCCTCCTGGATCAGGTCGAGGAACTGCAGGCCGCGATTGGTGTATTTCTTGGCGATCGAGATGACCAGGCGCAGGTTGGCCTCGGTCATTTCGCGCTTGGCGCGGCGGGCCTTGGCCTCACCGGTGGACATCTGTTTGTTGATGTCCTTGAGGTCTTTCAGCGGGATGCCGATGTGGTCCTGCAGGGCGAGCAGTTTCTTCTGCTCTTCCTTGATCGCCGGGGCGTTGCGGGTCAGGATGGCGACATAGGTCTTGGGCGCGGCCGCGATCTCACCGTCGATCCAGTCGAGATTGACTTCATTGCCCGGGAAGGTCTGGATGAAGTGGGGGCGGGGCATCTTGACCTTGTCGACGCAAATCTGCTGAATCTTGCGTTCGATTTGNCGCACCATTTCGACCATGCCGCGCACGCTGTCGCACAGACGCTCGATCGAACGCGAGGTGAAGCGGATGTTCATCAGCTCGTCGGTGATCTGCTGGCGCAACTTCAGGTAGGTCTTGTCTTGCGAACCCTTGCCGGCCAGCGCTTTCTGCATCTTTAGGTGCAGCGCCTTGATGGTGGCGAAGCGCTCCAGGGCGTCGGTCTTGAGTTGCAGCAAGGAAGCCGAAACCGCTCCGGCACCGCCTTCCTCGTCGCCGCCGTCGTCATCGCCATCGTCGTCTTCGGCTTCTTCCGGGAGGTCGGCGGTTGGCGGTGCTTCGACGGCTGGGNNGTCGATCAGGCCATCGACCAGTTCGTCGATGCATCTCGTCCACTTCGACCTGGCGGCCATGTCGACGATGTCGGCAATCGTTGTCGGGCAGGCGGAAATCGCTTGCACCATGTGCTTGAGGCCATCCTCGATGCGCTTGGCGATCTCGATCTCGCCTTCGCGGGTGAGCAGTTCGACCGAGCCCATTTCACGCATGTACATGCGCACCGGGTCGGTCGTGCGGCCAAATTCGGAGTCGACCNNAGACAGTGCCTGCTCAGCCTGCTCCTCGACTTCGTCGTCGGTTGCGGCGGCGGCGGTGTCCGACATCAGCAGATCTTCGGCGGCCGGGGCTTCGTCGAAGACCTGGATGCTCATGTCGCTGAAGGTCGAGATGATCGTCTCGATACTTTCCGCGTCGACCACGTCGTCGGGCAGGTGGTCGTTGATTTCGGCGTAGGTCAGGTAGCCGCGTTCCTTGCCGAGCTTGATCAGGTTCTTGAGACGCGTCTTGCGGGCTTCCGCGTCCAGTGGAGCCGGCGCTTCGGTCAGCGCGCCTTCGAGCAGTGCTCGCTCGGCAGCCTTCTCCTTGGCTTTGCTGGTGCGAGCCTTCGGAGCTTCCTTAGCGGTGTCTTTTGCCTTAGCCATGACCACGATCCATATAATTGAGAAAACCAGAAATTTTACCACAACTTAGCTGCGATTTGAGCGATCCGTCAGTATCCGGATGTAGGACTGTTTTTCTTCTGCTGTCAGCCCGGCAACNCCGAGTTTNTGCACCCGGATCTGCAATTCCGCGAAGGCGCGCTTCTGGTCGCCCTCTCGAAGCTTTTCCAGCGTCGCATCAAATTCCGCCTCCGCCTCCGCTTCGTCAAACGGGCGATCCAGAAGTTCCGACGCGAAGCGCTCGACCAGCGATGCTTCCGGCAGGCCGCGAATCTGCTCCCGGAGGTAGGCGTAGCCAGGAACGTCCGGTTGGGCNGCGCTGACGAGCTTGTGCAGCAGCACGAGCGCCGGGCGTTCCTCCGTGTCCGGCAGCCGGTCGAGCGGCAGCAAGCGGGCCAGCGCCGGTTTNTGCAACACGATGCGTAGCAGGTTGCGGGTCAACGACGGCGCACTGCGTGTCGCTTTGGGCGGTGCGGCCGGGGTATAGGAGCGCAGCTCGCACAGGCGCTCGACTTCCTGCTGGGCGAAGCCGCTCGCTTCGGCCAGACGCTTGACCAGTTGCAGGCGCAGCAGCGGCGTCGGCAGCTTGAGCAGTAGCGGTTTTGCTTCGTAGATCAGTTGCGCCTTGCCTTCCGAGCTGGTCAGGTCGCAGCGCTGGGCCAGTTCGCGCAGCAGGAAGTCGGAAGCGGCATCGTGTGTGACCTGGNNCCGGTCGAACTGTTCCTTCCCGAATTCGCGGATGTAGCTGTCAGGGTCATGTTCCTGGGGCAGGAAAATGAAGCCGAGGCGCTTGTTGTCGGCCAGCGCCTCCAGCGAATTNTCCAATGCCCGCCAAGCGGCCTTGCGGCCGGCGTTGTCGCCGTCGAAACAGAAGACGATGCGGTCGACCTGGCGCAGGAGCTTGGTTACGTGCGTCGCCGTGGTCGCCGTGCCGAGCGTCGCCACCGCGTTGCCAACGCCGTTCTGGGCCAGTGCGATGACGTCCATGTAGCCTTCGGTGACGATGGCGGTATCGGTTTCACGTAGTGCCTGGCGNGCCTGCGGCAGACCGAACAGTTCGCGGCCCTTTTCGAACAGCGGTGTCTCGGGCGAATTCAGGTATTTCGGCTCGCCCTGGTCGATGATGCGGCCGCCAAAGGCGATGATTTCGCCTTTCGGGTTGATGATCGGGATCATCAGGCGGTCGCGGAAGCGGTCGTAACGGCGGCCGGCCTCGTTTTCGATGACCAGGCCGGCGACTTTCAGTTCATCGGCGTTGTAGTCCGGGAAAATTGCCTGCAGATTCTGCCAGCCGTCAGGGGCGTAGCCCATGCCGTAGCGGGCGGCGATTTCGCCGGTCAATCCGCGTTCNTTGCATATTCGATGGCGCGGCGAGCGCTTCAACTGGTCCTTGTAGTACTGCGCGGCGCGCGCCATGACGTCGATCAGCGTGCGCGTCTGGCCGGGCTTTTCGTCGTGNAAGCCGCGCCTGTCGCTTTCCGGCACCTGCATGCCGGCGCGTTGGGCCAGTTCCTTGACGGCCTCGACGAAGCCCAGCCCCTGATATTCCATGACGAAGCTGATCGCCGTGCCATGTGCGCCGCAGCCGAAGCAGTGATAGAACTGCTTGGTCGGGCTGACCGTGAAGGACGGCGATTTTTCGTTGTGGAAGGGGCAGCAGGCGGCATAGTTGGCGCCGGCCTTTTTCAGCGGCACGTAGCTATCCACCAGGTCGACGATGTCGACCCGCNNCAGTAAATCCTGGATGAAACTCTCAGGATCACCAGGGATCAACCGGCAAGTGCCGCCTTGACCAGCTTCGAGACTTCCGCCATGTCGGCCTTGCCGGCCAGTCGCGGCTTGAGCACGCCCATCAGCTTGCCCATGTCGCCGGCCCTTTGGCGCCGGTTTCGGCGACGGCGGCGACGGCGGCAGCGGTTTCCTCGGTACTCATTTTTCCGGCAGGTAGGTGGCGAGGACGGCGATTTCGAATTTCTCGGCATCGGCCAGTTCCTGGCGGCCGGCGGCTTCGTACTGTGACGCTGTCCTTGCGCTGCTTGGTCAGCTCGATGACGGCGATGACGGCTGCATCGTCGAGTTCGACGCGTTCGTCAACTTCCTTCTGCTTGACGGCGGCGAGCAGCAGGCGGATGGCGGCCAGCTTGGCCGATTCCTTGGCCTTCATGGCCGTTTTCATGTCTTCGGTGATGCGTGCTTTGAGGCTCATGCTCGTTCTTTTCGGAAATTCAAGAAAAAAGCCGCCGGCTGTTGAGGCGGGCGGTTTGTGCGGCGAAATGTACTGATCAGTACAGTTTCGGCGGCAGGGTCAGGCTACGGAGGCGCTTGTGTTGACGTTTGACGGCAGCGGCAGCCTTATTGCGCTCGGCGGTGGGCTTTTCGTAAAACTCACGGGCGCGCAGCTCGGTCAGGAGGCCCGTCTTCTCGACAGTGCGCTTGAAGCGGCGAATGGCCACCTCGAACGGCTCGTTTTCCTTGACACGAATGTTCGGCATATAAATCACCCCTTCCGTTAGGCGCCTGCCAAGTCAAGTAATCGGCAGTGCGCGCAAATTTGTATCCGCAAGAGTGCGGAAAGCCAAACAGTATATTGCAAAATCCTTTTTGGCTCAAGTGTTAAAATGCGCGCCCATGTTGATCCTCGGTGTCGAATCCTCCTGCGACGAAACCGGCATCGCGCTCTACGACAGCGAAGCCGGGCTGTTGTCGCACTCGCTGCATTCGCAGGTGGCGATGCATGCCGAGTACGGTGGCGTCGTGCCGGAGCTGGCGTCGCGCGACCACATCCGGCGTGTCGNNCCCCTGTTGCGGTCGACCCTCGAAAATGCCGGAAAATCGCTGGCCGACATCGACGCCATCGCCTATACACGCGGGCCGGGGCTTTCCGGGGCGTTGCTCGTCGGCTGCGCATTCGCCGAGGCGCTGGCCGTGGCGCTGGATAAACCGACACTGCCAGTGCACCACCTCGAAGGGCATCTGCTGTCGCCGCTGCTGTCGAATGATCCGCCGAGCTTTCCGTTCGTCGCGCTGCTGGTTTCCGGCGGCCACACGCAATTGATGCGGGTTACCGGCGTTGGCGAGTACGAGTTGCTGGGCGAAACGCTCGACGATGCGGCCGGCGAGGCCTTCGACAAGAGCGCCAAGCTGCTCGGCCTGCCGTATCCGGGCGGTGCCTTGCTGTCGCAGTTGGCCGAGCNNAGGGAACCCCGGGCGTACGAACTGCCGCGCCCGATGCTGCATTCCGGCGACCTCAGCTTCAGTTTTTCCGGCCTGAAGACGGCGGTGCTGACGCTGGTGCGCGAGCAGGACGAGCCACTGACCGATCAGTTCAAGGCCGACGCGGCGCGCGCCTTCCAGGAAGCCATCGTCGAGGTGCTGGTGAAAAAATCACTGAAGGCGCTGAAGCAGAGCGGCCTCGGGCAACTGGTGGTGGCCGGCGGGGTCGGCGCCAACAAGCAGTTGCGGTCGACGCTCAATAACGAGGCAAAACGCAAACGCTTCCGCGTTTATTACCCGGAACTGGAATTCTGCACCGACAACGGGGCGATGATCGCGCTGGCCGGTTGCCTGCGCCTTCAGGCCGGCATGCCGGCCAAGCAGGCCGGCGATTTCGCGGTACAGCCGCGCTGGCCGCTGATGGACATCTCAGCCAGCGGCGCGAAATAGAAAATCGGCCTTTTTTCGCCGTCGACCGCAACCGCCGCTTTCTTCCTTGCGCTTCGGGCAATCCTTGCAGCGCGGTTTTTCCGGCAGCATTTCTTTCCCATCGCCGTTTCTCCAGCCGTTCAGTTTCGCCGCGCCACCCAGTAGGTCGCGCCTTCAGTGCCGTAGCGTTCGGCATGCGGTACGTCGCGCTCCAGCGCAAACTCGTCGCCGGCCAGCAGGTGCTGCGTNTCCTGGCCGACGCTGAGCCACATTTCGCCCTGAACCACCCGCGCTTTCAGGGCGAACGGGTGGGTGTGCGTCTCCAGCACCGTCAGTGCCGCCCACTGGCGTTCGAGGACTTCGTCGAAGCCCTCGGCCAGCGCATGGGCGGTGAATTCCTGCAGCGAAGTCGAGTTCATGATCGGCCAGGTCGTAGCGGTCGAGNTTCATCACCTTGTTCCAGGCGGCCACGAAGTCGCGCACGAATGCCGGCTGCGCGTCATTGCTCGCATAGACTTCGGCGATGGCGCGGAGCTGGGCGTTCGAGCCGAAGACGAGATCGACGACGGTACCCGTCCATTTGAGCTCGCCGCTCGCCCGGTCGCGCCCNTCCAGCACGCCTTCGGAGGGCGCCGACTTCTGCCACTTCGTGCCCATGTCGAGCAGGTTGACGAAAAANTCATTGCTCAGCGTCTCCGGCTGCTGGGTGAATACGCCGTGCGCGGAATGGTCGAAGTTCGCATTCAGGGCGCGCAGGCCGCCGATCAGCACCGTCATTTCGGGNGCGGTCAGCGTCAGCAACTGCGCCTTGTCGACCAGTAATTCGGCCGCCATACCCTCGTATCCCTTGCGGGTGTAGTTGCGGAAACCATCGGCGACCGGCGCCAGCACCGCGAACGATTCGACGTCGGTCTGCTCCTGCGCGGCATCGGTGCGNCCCGGTGCGAAGGGCACCGTGACGTCCTGGCCGGCCTTCTTGGCGGCGGCCTCGATGGCTGCGCAACCGCCCAGCACGATCAGGTCGGCCAGCGAAACTTTCTTGCCGCCGGCCTGTGCGGCGTTGAAATCGGCCTGGATCGCGGCCAGCGTCCGCACCTTGGCCAGTTCGGCCGGCTGGTTGATCNNCCAGTCCTTCTGCGGCGCCAGGCGGATGCGCGCNCCGTTGGCGCCGCCGCGCTTGTCGCTGCCGCGGAAGGTCGACGCCGAGGCCCAGGCGGTGGTGACCAGTTGCGAAATGCCGAGGCCGGAGGCCAGGATCTTTGCCTTCAATGCAGCGATGTCCTTTTCGTCGACCAGCGGGTGATCGACGGCCGGAACNGGATCTTGCCAGATCAGTTCTTCCAGCGGCACCAATGGGCCGAGGTAGCGGGCGCGCGGCCCCATGTCGCGGTGCGTCAGCTTGAACCAGGCGCGGGCGAAGGCATCGGCGAACTGATCGGGGTTTTCGAGGAAGCGTCTGGCGATCTTTTCGTAGGCCGGGTCGAAGCGCAGCGACAGGTCGGTGGTNAGCATCGACGGCGCGTGCCGCTTGGCCGGGTCGTGCGCATCGGGCACCATACCGGCGCCCATGCCGTCTTTCGGCGTCCATTGGTGGGCGCCGGCCGGGCTCTTCGTCAGTTCCCATTCGTAGCCGAACAGGTTCTGCAGGAAATTGTTGCTCCACTTCGTCGGCGTCGTGGTCCAGGTTACCTCGAGGCCGCTGGAGATCGTGTCGCCGCCCTTGCCGCTGCCGAAACTGCTGGCCCAGCCGAGGCCCTGCGCCTCGATGCCGGCCGCTTCCGGCTCGACTCCTACCAGTGCCGCATCGCCGGCGCCGTGGGTCTTGCCGAAGGTGTGACCGTCGGCGATCAGCGCTACCGTCTCTTCGTCGTCCATCGCCATGCGGGCGAAGGTTTCGCGGATGTCGCGCGCCGCGGCGAGCGGGTCGGGATTGCCATTCGGGCCTTCCGGATTGACGTAGATCAGCCCCATCTGCACGGCGCCGAGCGGATTCTCCAGGTTGCGGTCACCGGAGTGGCGCTTGTCGTCCAGCCATTTGTTCTCGCTGCCCCAGTAGATGTCTTCTTCCGGCTCCCAGATGTCCGGCCGGCCGCCGCCGAAGCCGAAGGTCCTGAAACCCATCGATTCCAGCGCGACGTTGCCGGCGAGGATCATCAGGTCGGCCCAGGAAAGCTTGGCGCCGTACTTCTGCTTGATCGGCCAGAGCAGCCGGCGCGCCTTGTCGAGATTGACGTTGTCCGGCCAGCTGTTGAGNGGCGCGAAGCGCTGGTTGCCNGTGCCGCCGCCGCCGCGCCCGTCGGAAATGCGGTAGGTGCCGGCGCTGTGCCAGGCCATGCGGACGAACAGCGGGCCGTAGTGGCCAAAGTCGGCGGGCCACCAGTCCTGCGAATCAGTCATCACGGCATGGAGATCCTTGACCACGGCGTCGAGGTCGAGGCTCTTGAATGCTTCGGCGTAGTCGAACGCCGCGCCCATCGGGTCCGACTTCGCGGAGTGCTGATGCAGGATGCCCAGCTTCAGTTGATTCGGCCACCAGTCGGCGTTCGATGGCGCGCCNGCGATGGTGTGCTTGCGAACGTCACCCGAGAACGGGCATTTTGCTTCGTTGGTCATGGTCATCTCCTTTGATGGTTTGCAACTTGCCGCGGGCGCCGTGCGGTGCCCGCTGGCGGCTGAAATCAATAGTTATCGGCAAGGCTGGCGAGGATGTCGACGTAGTTATCCCAGGTCAGTTCTTCCTCTACGAAGTGCTGTATGAATCGGGAAATCATGGTGCCCTCAATGCTGAATGCAGATCATGACGATCTGATGAGTTCAGTCTAGGGGCGGTGTCGGAATTGCGCCAATCGATTGTTGCAATTCGCGTTATTGGCTTCTCTATACCGCTGGCTGCGGTGAGGTGTCGTCGATCGCCGGCGTCAGTGCTCTTGCTGCCGATCCTGGTTTCCTTGCCGGCCAGCAGGCGTTGCAGGTTTTGCCAATGTTTGCCGATCAGTGCCAGCGCCAGAACGCCGACGACCAGGGTCTGGCCGTTGCCGCCGTGCATCAGTACCTGATAGACCGGNGCCAGCGCGGCCGCCAATACGGCTGCCAGCGACGAATAGCGGAAGGCGAAGGCAACGAANAGCCAGGTGCCGGCCACTGCCAGGCCGAGCAGTGGGTCGAGGGCCAGCAGCACCCCGGCGCCGGTGGCGACGCCCTTGCCGCCCTTGAACCTGAGAAAGACCGGAAACAGGTGGCCGAAGAATACGGCCAGCGCGACGAAACCGATCACGGTGTCGCCGAAGCCCAGCCTTTGCGCGGTGAAGACTGCGACCCAGCCCTTGAGCGCGTCGCCGATCAAGGTGACCAGCGCCGCCTTCTTGTTGCCGCTGCGCAGCACGTTGGTGGCGCCCGGATTGCCCGAGCCGTAGCTGCGCGGGTCGGCAAGGCGGAACATCTTGGATGAGACCAGCGCAAAGGGAACCGAGCCTAGCAGGTAAGCGGCAAGAACGGCGACAAACGGGGCGAAGGTGGTTTCCATGGGGACTCGATGGCGCTGGGGTACAATCGCGCCGAATTTTACACCTCTGCTGCGGTCGACCGCCCCATGGACATCATTTTCATCGAAGAACTGCGCGCCGAAACCTGGATAGGCATCTATCCGCGCGAGAAGGCCATGGCGCAGACGGTCGAGATTTCACTCCAGATCGGGGTGTCCACCGCTTCCGCCGGGGCCAGCGACGACATTCGCGACACCGTCGATTACGCCGTGGTCGTCGAGCGCCTGCGGGCGNATCTGGCGGCCAGCCACTTCAACNTCCTGGAAGCGCTGGCCGAGCATGTGGCCACCTATCTGCTGGAGACTTTCGCCGTCCATTGGGTGCGCGTTTCGGTCGCCAAGCTCGGCATGATGCCGGGCGTCCGGCGCGTCGGCGTCGTCATCGAGCGTTCGGTCTAGGGCGCTTCAAAGTGACCGCGGCGCTCGCGTCGGCTGCGAACCTGCCTAAATCAGCGCGGCGAGCGCCGTCATCACGGCGAATCCGCCAGCCATCCCGATGTTGCCGGCCGAGATGCGTCCCGGTTTGTGCGAGGCGGGAATCAGCTCGTGGCCGACCACCCAGAGCATGGCNCCNGCCGCGCCGGCCAGCGCCAGNGGCAGCGCGGCGCCGGCCAGGCTGGTGGCGATGACGCCGAGCAGTCCGCCCAGCGGCTCGACGAGGCCGGTGGCCAGCGCAATGGCGGCCGCGCGCGCNGCCGACATGCCGAGTGCGAGCAGGGCGCTGGCGACGATCCAGCCTTCCGGAATGTTCTGCAGCGCGATGCCCAGTGTCATGCCATGATCGGCTCCGGCGGCGGCTGCGACGCCGACCGCCAGCCCNTCCGGTAGGTTGTGCAGGGCGATGGCGGCGACGACGAGCGCCAGTCGCGGCGTTACGCTACCGTCGTCGAGCGATTCGACATGCACGTGCTGAAAATGGCGATCCATGGCCCGCATCAACGCGCCGCCNACGAGTAGCGCGCCGGCCGTAAGAATGGCGAGCGGGAGCGGCGCGGCGCTGGCGGCGACGATGCCGGTGGCCGGCACGAGCGAAAAGAAGCTGGCCGCCAGCATCATGCCGCCGGCCAGACCGAGCATCGGCGCCATCAGCGAGGCTTGCGGTCGACGCAGAAAAACNACCGGAATCGCGCCAAGGCCGGTGGCCAGACCGGCGAGCAGGCTGGCTTGCAGGCCGCGGCGGCCTTCGGGTGCCGCCAACCAGGCGGCGCCCTGTTCAATGGCAAAAAGCAGCGCGCCAAGGGCGATGACGATGCCTACCCAAAGCCGCAGACGGGCCTGCGGCGCGGCGTAGTGTTGAATGATGAGTTGGGTCATGGGGGCTCTCTCTTCTATGGAGAGCAATTTACCGGGCGTTGTTTAATAGCCCCAATCGATTGTTTAAATACGATCGATTTGAAATGGCAATCAGGCGACGCTGGCAGCGGTGACGGCCATGGGCTTGAGGGTGCGCAGCAAGTCGTGCGGNTGGACGCCGACCAGATAGCCGCGCCGGCCGCCGTTGATGTAGATCAGCGGCAGATCGAGGATGCTTTGCTCGATGTAGACCGGCATCTTTTTGGTGCCGAACGGGCTGGTGCCGCCGACCAGGTAGCCGGTGTGGCGGTTGGCGACTTCCGGTTTGCACGGCTCGACCTTCTTGCAGCCGATCTGGCGGGCGAGTTCCTTGGTCGATACCTTGCGGTCGCCGTGCATCAGCACGATCAGCGGTTTGGCGTTTTCGTCCTCGAAAACCAGCGTCTTGACCACGGCGTGCTCGTCGACGTTCAACTCGCGGGCCGACACCTTGGTGCCACCGTGTTCCTCGTAGGCGTACAGGTGGCTGGAATAGGGCACCTTGTTGGCTTTGAGAAACCTGGTGGCCTGGGTTTCGGGNGCGTGTTCGATCTTGCTCATGGTCGGCGCATCGTAAAGGCAATGATTTTACCGCGTGCCGATTTTGCCACGCCATTCCCGGCGCCATGAGGCCCCCGAGCTGCTGCGGTCGACGGCCAATTTCAGCCATTTTCGCGGTCGACCGCAACAGACCTTCCGGCAACGCGCGTCAGGCTCAGGGTGCGGGCAGCGCCGTCCATGAGGCGTCGGGATCGAAGCGGGTCATCGTCTGCGCGATGGCGGCGGTGTTCGGCCCCAGGTATTTTTGATAGACGCTGCCATCCTGATTGACGATAAANGTCATCAGCCCGCTTTCGCCCGGGTGTGCCGGCCAGGCGACGGCGGCGAAGCCTTCGCTCAGGCGGCCGTCCCTGACGTAGCTNTTCGCGCCGCCCGGCGCTGCCGCGCCCTGCGCCTTGAGAATCCTGAAACGGTAGCCGTGGTAGCCGTCCTTGAGATCCCTGGTATCCAGCAAGGGGCCGACCGGGCTTTCCGGTTCGCCGGCCGCGGTCGGCCAGTAGAGACCGTCCTGCTTGCCGGGGGCGCTGATGATTTTCTGGGCGAACTCGCGGATGCCGTCGCCGTTGCGATCCTGCGCCGCGTATTCCCGCTGCGCATCGACCAAGGCGCGCAGGGTTTCGATGGCCGCCAGTTCGTTGCGGCCGATGCGGCGAATGCGCACTTCCGCCTTGCCGGCCTCGGTGTCGAAAACCCAGCCCTGGCCGGTGCGTACCAGCGGAATCGGCAGGGTCCAGCCCGAGCTCAGTTCGAGGCGAGCCACCTTGTCGCCATCGTTCAGGATGCGATGCCCCTGCGCCCAGGCGGCGAAAGGCNNCAGGCGGTCGTCAAGGGAGACGCTGTCGAGCGGCACCAGCTTTTCCGATTTGATCCCGAGTATGGCCCGCACCTCGGCCCCGTCGTTGCGCGCCACGCCATCCACCAGTGCCTCCACCGCCGTTTCCGGCGAGGCAAAGTTCTTTGCGTGCCGGCTGCCGCGGCCGGCCCCGACAGCGCCAGCGCGCACAGCAGCGCGGCGATTCCCTGCAAGCAGCGATTTTTCATCTTGCGATCTCTCATCATCGGCCCCGTCTCTGTCAATTGCGCAGCCGCTGGGCGGCGCCGCCAGCACCACCCGCCGGGCGGGCGATGTTGCCTGCCGGTCACCACCGGCGGCCTGGCGCTGGGCTGCCTGCCGCTGCGCGGCCTGGCTGGCGTTGCCGCGATCGATCTGCTGCCGCGTCTGGCGGCCGTCGTTGGCGCCGCGCAAGGCGTTGTCCCGATTGGTCCGGGCGGCGCTGTCATTGCGGTTTGGCAGTTGATTGCGGTCGACATTGGCGGCCCGGTTCTGCACCTGACTGCGGTCGATGTTGGCTGCCCTTTCCTGCACCTGGCCGCGATCCACATTGGCCGCGCGGTTCTGTACCTGGCTACGGTCGATGTTGCCCGCCCGGTCCTGAATCTGGCTGCGGTCAAGGTTGGCCGCCCGGTCGCGGGCGCTGTTGCCGGTGCCGGCGGGCGGGCGATGCGGAATCTGGCTGCGGTCGACGTTGCGTAGCGCGTCGCGGTCGAGATTCTCGGCGCCGACGCGATCGGACAGGGTGGCGCGCGCCTGCGCCCGCTGATCCTCGCGGCCACGGAAATCCTGGCGGGCGCCGGGGTTGCTCTGCAGCACGCGGTCGCGTGTGACATTGTCGCGGTAGGGCACGCCGCGCCGGTTGCCGGGGTTGTGGTTCCAGTTAACGTTCCGGTTGTTGGACGTGATGCGGTTATTGACGTTGATGTTGTTCCAGCGATTGACGTTGATATTGACGTCGCGCCGGCCCCAGTTGACGCCGCCCCACAGCGCGTTGGTGACGCCGATGCCGACACCCCACCAGATGGCGGTGGCGACCGGGTTCCAGCCGAATCCCCAGACCGGGGGCGGCGGGAAGAAGAAGGGCGGAAACAGCGGGTGCCACCACGGGCCGAAGACATGCACCGGGTTGTAGATGGGCACGAAGACGACTTGCGGGTTGGCCGGTGCGATGGTGATGATCTGCGTCGGTGGCGGCGGGGCATTGACGACGATGGTCTGCGGCGCGGGGGCGCGGCTTCGACCGTGACGACCTGCTGCTCGTTGCTGCTCAGATTGCCGGCCTCCTTGGCCTTGGCGCGCAGGAATTGCACCGAGTCCATGACCTCCTTCGGCTGGCCGAGGAAGGCATCGCCCAGGTCGCGCACCCATTCGGGCTTTTCGCCGAGCATGGCGAGCACCTGCGGAAGGCGACCAGCGACTGCACGCTGGGGTCCCAGGGCTTGTTCTGCACCGCCTTGACGGCGTCGTCGCCCTGCAGGCTGCGGTTGGCGAGCGCCCATTCGGCGGCTTCGGCGACATCCTTCGGGTAGGTGGTCGCCATCAGCACCTGTGCCAGCAAGGCGTCGGGAAAGAGGGCGATCGGGGCGAGCATCTGGTCGAGCTGCTCGACGTTGAATTTGGGCGGGTCGGCGGCGCGAGCCTGCGCGGCGAACAGCAGAAGCACGGCGACTAAGAGCGCGGCGATGCCACGCAGGATCGAAGGCATTTCTATGGCTCCTCTACGACAATGCAGGGCATGGCTTAGCGAACTGTCATTGTGCGAGCGGAAGACGAGCCGGTCAAGCGCGGTGCCGTTTAAAACAAGGTGTTCCAGGCCGAGGCGCGGATTCGCCTCGCGTCGTCCGGCGGCCTGGCTCGTTGCTCAATCGCCGACAGTTCGGGGTGGCCGGGGACTGCCTTCGGCGCGCAACAATTCAGCGAAACGTGCGGCCAGCGGCGTCGGCCGCTGGTGGCGGATGATGGCGATACCCGCCTCGGCATCGTCGTCGCCGAGCGCTCGNACCAGATTCGGGTTGGCGATGACGGTCATGCGCTGCGGCACCACGGCGATGCCGAGTCCGGCGGCGACCAGATCGAGCATGGAAGTCTTGCGCGAAATGACGCGGGCCAGCCGGGGCTGGAATCCGCGTGCCAGGCAGAGCTCGGTGACGCGCCGCGCCAGCCCGCCGCGTTCGCGATGCACGGCGGAAACGAAGGATTCCTGCGCCAGGTCCGCCAGTGAAATCCGGTCGGCGCCCGCCAGGCGATGGCCGGCGGGCAGNGCAACCCACAGGCGCTCGTTCGGCAGTTCGATGAATTCGACGGCCGGGTCGCGCCGCAGCACCGGCAGGCGGATGACGCCGACGTCGGCGCTGCCTTTGGCGATCTCGCCGACCTGGGTTTCCGACGAGAGGCGGTCGAGGTCGATGCGGGCGCCGGGCGCCAATTCCAGGAATTGCCGTATGACGGGGAGCAGGCTGGCGAGCGGAATCGAACTCGAATGAAGCAAGCGGAGAACCCCGGCGTTGCCGCGTGCCAGCTGGGCGGCCTCGTCGGCGGCGAGCGAGAGTTGCCGCTCGATGCCGCGCATCCGTTCGCGATAGTGTTCGCCGGCCGTGGTCAACGCTACGCCGCGCGGATTACGCTCGAACAAGGCGAAGCCGAGTTCCGTTTCGAGCTGGGCAATTTGCCGGCTGAGGGCCGGCTGAGCGACGAACAGGCTGGCCGCCGCAGGCGTGAAGCCGCCGAGATCGGCGACTGTCAGGAAATAGTGGATCTGCTTGAGACTTGCCATGCTTTTAAGGAATGGATTGGTTGGAAATTTGATATTTGTCTTATACCGCGCTGCCCAACAAAATGAAATTCAATTGATGAGCGGAGGATTCGGGATGGCGATGGCGGCGGTGATGGAGATGAGTCTGCCGGCCTGGCAATGGGGCGATATTGCCCTGGGGCTGGGGGCGGTGGTGGTCGCTTATGCGGTCTTCACCCTGGTCGGCTTCGGCTCGGCGCTGGTCGCCAGTGCGCCGCTGGCGCACGTGATGCCGGTGGCCCAGGTCATTCCGCTCCTCGCCCTGCTCGACTGTGGCGGCGCCAGCTTGCGTGCCTGGCGCGCCTGGTCGGCCGTCGCGTGGCCGGCCTTCCGGTTGTTGCTGCCGGGCATGCTGATCGGGCAGCTGCTGGGTGTTTTCGTGCTGTCGCGCCTGCCGGCAGCGCTGATGGCGATGGCGCTTGGTGCTTTCATCGTCATCCTCGGCCTGCGCGGCTTGCTGGTGCGCAAGACAGGCAAGGTGTCGACCGGGCCGGCCTTGCTGCATGGCGTATTTGGCGGCGTGCTGGGTGGGCTGTTCGGTAGCGGCGGCTTCGTTTATGCCGCATACCTGGAGCGCCAGGTCGAGACGAAGGAAGGGTTTCGCGCGACGCAGGGGTTGCTGATCGCGTTATCGACGGCGTGGCGGGTCGTGTTGTGCCTTTGGGTCGGGGTGCTCGATCTGCAGGTCGCGATGCTGGCCCTGGCCTTGGTGCCGGCCATGGCATTGGGGATTTGGGCGGGGCACCACATCGATCTGCGGCTGAGTCGCGAGCAATTGTTCCAGGTGCTTAATGGCCTGCTGGTCGTCAGCGGTGCGGTGCTGATGCTGCGTTTCGCGTAGCGGGTCTTGCCGGTCGGCTGGTGTGCCAGCTCAACCTCTGGGGTGGTGCAGGGCATGCAGGCTCTTCAGCCGTTCGCGGGCGACGTGGGTGTAGATCTGCGTGGTCGAGATGTCGGCGTGGCCGAGCAGCAACTGGACGACGCGCAGGTCGGCACCGTGGTTCAGGAGATGGGTGGCGAAGGCGTGGCGCAGCACGTGCGGCGAGAGCTTTTCCGGGGCGATGCCGGCGCGCACCGCGTAGCGCTTGATGAGCTGCCAGAAGGCCTGGCGCGTCATCGGGCCGCCGCGTGCGGTGATGAAGAGCGCGTCGTCCTGCTGGCCGCCGAGAATGGCGGCACGTGCCTCCTTGAGGTAGCGCTCGATCCAGTCGATGGCCTGCTCGCCGAGCGGCACCAGGCGTTCCTTGCTGCCCTTGCCGAAGGCTCGCAGGACGCCGTCGGCAAGGCTGACTTCGTGCAGCTTGAGATTGACCAGTTCCGAGACGCGCAGGCCGGTGGCGTAGAGGGTCTCGAGCATGGCGCGGTCGCGCAGGCCGAGCGGGGTGTCAATGTCGGGCGCGTCGAGCAGGGCGTCGACCTGATTTTCGGACATCACCTTGGGCAGGCGCGCAGGGCGCGTCGGGTTGGCGAGCCGCAACGTCGGGTCGCTGACAATGCGCCCGCGGCTCAGTTGCCAGCGGTAGAAGCGGCGCAGCGTCGACAGGTAGCGCGCTTGCGAGGTGGCGCGGGTCTGCCGGGCCAGATGGGCGATGAAGGCGGCGAGCGTCGTCTCGCGCAGGTCGATCAGGGGTTCGTGGTCATGCTGCAGCAGCCAGCCGGCGAGTCGACCAAGGTCGGAGCGATAGCTGGCGAGCGTCGCCCTGGCCAGCCCGTCTTCGAGCCACAGGGCGTCGCAGAAGTTGTCGATGTCGGCGGTGTCAGCCGGGCGTAGGGGTAAGGGCAATGCCTTCATGGCGCAGCAACCAGCGTTTGACGTCGAGCAGGAAGCCGCCTCTTTCGCGGGCAAAGCCGCCCAGCCCGCCGCCGGTGGCGACGACGCGGTGACAAGGCACGACGACCGGGTANGGATTCGAGCCGCAGGCCTGGCCGACGGCACGGGGCGCGTTTTTGAGGNNTTTTGCCAGTTGACCGTAGGTGTGCGTCTGGCCGCTCGGGATGGCNGAAATCTGTTCCCACACGCGGCGCTGGAAGGGNGTGCCGGCCGGACGCAGCGGCAGGCCGAAGCGGAAATTCGGGTCGGCGATGTAGGCCTTGAGCTGGCGCACGGCTTCAGCGGCGAGCGGCGTCGTGGCGGCAACCTC
The DNA here is from genome assembly GCA_013363835.1 of Dechloromonas sp. Lineage (GTDB taxonomy): Bacteria > Pseudomonadota > Gammaproteobacteria > Burkholderiales > Rhodocyclaceae > Azonexus. The sequence continues at coordinate 2,266,219 of CP054864.1, read as the reverse complement.
GGGACGGGGTTCGAGGAAGTCGATGATGGTGATTTCGTCGTTGTCGCATTGCACGCCCAGGCAGAAGCCGGGCGCGGCGACGACCGCCTGGTAGATCTGGTTGGCTCGGGTTTTCATGCTGCCTCCGTGGTGTCTGCTACGGTCGACCGGGAAAAATGGCCAAAATTCAAAAGGCCGACAGGCCGGTTTGCGCCCTGCCGAGAATCAGCGCATGGACGTCGTGCGTGCCCTCGTAGGTGGTCACCGATTCCAGATTGACCATGTGGCGGATGACGCCGAACTCGTCCGAAATGCCGTTGCCGCCCAGCATGTCGCGGGCGTTGCGGGCGATGTCGAGGGCCTTGCCGGTGCTGTTGCGCTTCAGGAGCGAGACCAGTTCCGGCGTCGCGCTGCCGTCGTCCATCATGCGACCGAGGCGTAGCGCGCCCTGGATGCCGAGGGCGATTTCGCTCTGCATGTCGACCAGCTTTTTCTGGATCAACTGCGTGGCCGCGAGCGGTCGGCCGAACTGCTGGCGGTCCAGCNNGTATTGGCGCGCCATGTGCCAGCAGCTTTCGGCGGCGCCAAGGGCGCCCCAGGAAATGCCGTAGCGGGCGGAGTTGAGGCAGGTGAACAGGCCTTTCAGGCCGCTCACCTTGGGCAGCAGGTTTTCGCTCGGCACGAAGACGTCGTCCATGACGATGTCGCCGGTGATCGAGGCGCGCAGGCTGACTTTGCCGCGAATGACCGGCGCCGAGAGCCCGGCCATGCCTTTNTCGAGGATGAAGCCGCGCAGGGCGCCTTCGTCGTCCTTGGCCCAGACGATGAAAATGTCGGCGATGGGCGCATTGGTGATCCATGTCTTGCGGCCGGAGAGCTTCCAGCCGCCCGGCACGGCACTGGCGCGNGTGCTGGCGCTGGCCGGATCGGAGCCGGAATTGGGCTCGGTCAGGCCGAAGCAGCCGATCAGCTCGCCCTTGCCGAGCTTTTGNAGGTATTTCTCCTTCTGCGTGTCGGAGCCGAATTCATAAATCGGCACCATGGCCAGCGAGGATTGCACGCTCAACAAGGTACGGTAGGCCGAATCGACGTACTCGACTTCGCGGGCGATCAGCCCGTAGGAAACGTAATTGAGGCCGGCGCCGCCATACTGCGGCGGCAGCGTGGGNCCGAGCAGGCCCATGTCGCCCATCTCGCGGTAGATCGCGGGNTCGGTGGTTTCGTTGCGGAAGGCGTCGAGAATGCGCGGNCTGAGCGCCTTCTGCGCGAAATCGCGGGCGGCGTTGCGCACCTGCCGCTCGTCGGCGGCCAGCTGGCTGTCGAGCAGGAAGGGGTCTTCCCAGGCGAAGGTCGGTTTGGCCATGCGTGTCTCCTGTGGGTATTGTTTTATGTTTCGGCGGGAATGTCATGTCGCATTCCCGCCCGGCGGATTTCAGCCGCGCACGTGGCCGTCGCCGAGAACGACCCACTTCTGGCTGGTCAGGCCTTCCAGGCCGACCGGGCCGCGGGCGTGGATCTTGTCGGTCGAGATGCCGATTTCGGCGCCCAGGCCATATTCGAAACCGTCGGCGAAGCGCGTCGAGGCGTTGATCATGACCGACGACGAATCGACCTCGCGCAGGAAGCGCATGGCTTTCGGGTGGTTGTCGGTGACGATCGCTTCGCTGTGATGCGACGAGTACTGGTTGATGTGGGCGATGGCCTCGTCGATGCCGGCAACGACCTTGACCGAGATGATCGGCGCCAGGTACTCGGTGTAGTAATCCTCTTCGCTCGCCGGCACGGCCTCCTTGACGATGGCGCGGGTTTCGGCGCAGCCGCGGATTTCGACGCCCTTTTCGGTCAGTATGTGGGCAATGGGCGGCAGCAGCATGGCGGCGACGGAACGGTCGACGAGCAGCGACTCGGCGGTGTTGCAGGTGCCGTAGCGCTGGGTCTTGGCGTTCTCGACGATCTTCAGCGCCTTGTTCGGATCGGCTTCCTCTTCCAGATAGACGTGGCAGTTGCCGTCCAGGTGCTGGATCATCGGCACACGCGATTCGGCCAGCAGGCGGGCGATCAGGCCTNNGCCGCCGCGCGGCACGATGACGTCGACGAATTCGCGCATGGTGATCAGCTCGCCGACGGCGGCGCGGTCGGTGGTGTCGATGACCTGCACCGATTCGGCCGGCAGCCCGGCGGCCTGCAGGCCTTCCTGGACCAGCGCGGCGATGGCGCGGTTGGAGCGGATAGCCTCGGAGCCGCCGCGCAGGATCGCGGCATTGCCGGATTTCAGGCACAGCGCCGCGGCATCGGCGGTGACGTTCGGCCGCGCCTCGTAAATGATGCCGATGACGCCGAGCGGCACGCGCATCTTGCCGATCTGGATGCCGGACGGGCGGTACTTGATGTCGCTCATCTCGCCGATCGGGTCGGGCAGCTTGGCGACCTGCTCAACGCCTTCGGCCATGCTCTCGACGCCTTTTTCGGTCAGTGTCAGGCGGTCGAGCATGGCGGTTTCGAGGCTGGCGGCACGGGCGGCAGCAAGGTCTTCGGCATTGGCGGCGACCAGCGCGGCGCTTTCACGGCGGATGGCGCACNNGATGTGCATCAGCGCGGCATTTTTCTCGGCGGTCGTCGCCATCGCCAGTCGGCGCGAAGCGGCACGGGCCTGGCGGCCGACGGTCTGCATGTATTCCTTGATGTTCATGATGAATTTCGTGCGAGCAAAGGAACATTATAGCCAGCAAATTTAGGGGAACTTCCCGAACCGGGTAAACTCTTATCCGCAACGATTACATGGGTATCCATCGGGGACAAGATGGCGGATAAACTGATTTTGCCGCACGAAGTGAAGGTATGCGCAACGTGCAGCTACTGGGACGGCGAACGCCGGGTAGATACCGAAATGCGACTGGTTGTGGTGGATCATGATTGCCAAGGCATTTGCATGGTCCTGAGACCCGCAAACCCGGCATTTGCGATGTGCGCACCGAGTGCGACTGCATGTGGGAAGACCTCGAGCCGGATGGCGAGGTGCCCGTTCTCTGATTACTTCCGGGCGCTCAGGCTGATGCCGAGGCGCAGGAATTCTTCCCAGACGTTGCCCTGGCCGGCGCCCTTGACGAGCCGGTCTATTTTTCCGGCATGTTCCAGCGCTGCTTCGAGTGTTGCGGTCGACAGCCCCTGCACGGCCTTNTTCACCGGGTTCAGGCGTGGCCCNCAGACTTTCGCTTCCTTGAACAACTGATCCAGGGGCCTGCCACGCTCGAGGCCGGCGCGCACGGTGGCCAGCGTCCTGATCTCCTCGCTCATCGCCCACAGNACTAATGGCGGCGGTTCGCCCTCGTGCATCAATCCGTCCAGCGTTCGCGTCAGGCGGGCAAGGTCGCCGGCCAGCAAGGCATCGCGCAGGCCGTCCAGGTCGTAGCGGGCGACGTTGAGCACCGCCTCGCGCACCTGCGCCAGCGATAGCGTGCCGGCGGGGTAGAGCAGTCCGAGTTTCTGGATCTCCTGGTGCGCGGCCAGCAGGTTGCCCTCGACGCGCTCGGCGATAAATTTCAGGCTGTCCAGATCGGCGCCCTGCTGCTGGCGGCGGAGCCGCCCGGCGATCCAGCCGGGCAATTCGGCCAATGGCGGCGCGCTGATCTTGATGGCGACACCGGCATTGACCAGCGTCAGGAACCAGGCGGCCTTNTCCTCGCGCCAGTCGAGTTCCGGCAGCGTGACCAGCAGCAGGTTGTCGGGCGAAAGGTTGCGGCACCAGTCCTGCAGCGCGGCGCCGCCTTCCTTGCCCGGCTTGCCGCCGGGGATGCGCAGGTCGATCAGTTTTCGATCGCCGAACAGCGAGAGGTTGCCTCCGGCAGCCAGCAACTGGTTCCAGTCGAAGTGCGGCAGCACGGTCAGCACCTCGCGCTCGCTGTAGCCCTGCTGGCGTGCCTTGGCCCGGATGGCGTCGGCGGCCTCGATGACCAGCAGCGGCTCGTCGCCATAGACGACGTAGAGCGGGCGCAACTCGCGTTCGAGGTGGGCGGCGAGTTGTTCGCCCTTGAGCAACATTACTTCTCGTCTTCCTCGATGTCGGGGTTNTTCGGCTTGATCAGCGACAAGCGGCGCACGATCTGGTTGACCAGGTCGTTGTTCATGTCGCGCCAGAGCAGGCCTTCTTCCAGATCCTTGGCCAGCACGTTGGAGTCGCTGTAGCTGATGTCGCGCGACAGGATGACTTCGTTGGTGCCGACCAGTTCCTGGCCCTTGCGNTTGACGATGCGGAAGGCGTAGTCGAGCTGCAGGCGGTATTCCGTCACGCGGCCCTGCGAATTGACGCTCAGGATGGTCTTGATACGGTTGTCGCGCACCTGCTGGAAGACCGCTTCGGCCTCCTTGGGGCTGTCGACGATCTTTGTCTGCCCTGTGGCGCTGATGTAGCGCTGCATCCAGATGCGGACGTCCGCGTTTTCCGGCAACGCGATATAGAGCGTCTTGTAGGGCAGGTTGCCGCTGAGCGTTCCGCGCAACTGGAAGCCGCAACCGGCGACGATGGCTGCCAGGAGCAGGGCGAGAACGATGCGAAGCGGGACGCGCATGGCAATTTCCTCAAACGACGATGTTGACCAGGCGGCCGGGCACGACGACNACCTTCTTCGCCGGCTTGCCTTCCATGAACTTGACGGCGCCTTCCGAGGCCAGCGCGGCGGCTTCGGTGCTCGCCTTGTCGGCCTCGGCGGCAACGCGGATGGAACCGCGCAGCTTGCCGTTGACCTGCACCATCAGTTCGATTTCATCCTGCTTGAAGGCGGCCGGATCGGCCTTGGGGAAGGCCTGCGAACCGGCGTCCTGACCCGGTTTCAGCTCGGCGTAAAGCGCCTGGCCAATGTGCGGGACGATGGGGAAAAGCAGCAGGGCGATGCTTTCCAGCGTTTCCTGCGCCAGTTGNCGGCCGGTGGCGTCGGAGAGGTCGGTCTTGTCATAGGCGTTGAGCAGTTCCATGATGGCGGCGATGGCCGTGTTGAACTGCTTGCGGCGGCCGTAGTCGTCGGCGACCTTGCCCATGGTCTGGTGCAGCTTGCGGCGCAGGTCGGCTTGCACGGTCGACAGNGAATTTTGCTCGATTTTCGCATCGACGAGGCCGGCCTGGACGTGGTCGTAAGTCGTCTTCCACAGGCGACGCAGGAAGCGGTAGGCGCCTTCGACACCAGCGTCTGACCATTCCAGCGACTGGTCGGGCGGCGAGGCGAACATGATGAACAGGCGGGCGGTATCGGCGCCGTACTGGTCGATCAGGGCCTGCGGATCGACGCCGTTGTTCTTCGACTTCGACATCTTCTCGGTGCCGCCGATGACCACCGGCTGGCCGTCGGCCTTCAGCGTGGCGCCGGTCGGGCGGCCGCTTTCGTCGGTGACGACATCGACGTCGGCCGGGTTGATCCACTGCTTCTTGCCGCCGTCGCCTTCGCGGTAGAAAGTCGGCGCGACGACCATGCCCTGCGTCAGCAGGTTGGCGAACGGTTCGCCAAGGTCGCCGATCAGGCCGACATCGCGCATCAGCNNGGTGAAGAAGCGCGAATAGAGCAGGTGCAGGATGGCGTGCTCGATGCCGCCGATGTACTGGTCGATGCCGCCNTTGCACCAGTAGGCGACGCGCTCGTCGACCATGGCCGTGGTGTTGTCCGGGCAGGCGTAGCGCAAGAAATACCAGGACGACTCGAAGAAGGTGTCCATGGTGTCGGTTTCGCGCCGGGCATCGCCGCCGCACTTCGGGCACTTGCACTCGTAGAACTCGGGCATCTTGGCCAGCGGCGAGCCGGCGCCGGTGATCTCGACGTTTTCCGGCAGCACGACCGGCAACTGCTCGTCGGGCACCGGCACATCGCCGCAGGTCGGGCAGTGGATGATGGGGATCGGGCAGCCCCAGTAACGCTGACGGGAAATGCCCCAGTCGCGCAGGCGGAACTGGACTTTCTTTTCGCCCAGACCNTTGGCGGCGAGGTCGGCGGCGATCGCGTCGACNGCGGCTTCATGGCTGAGGCCGTCATATTTGCCGGAGTTGACCAGTTTGCCGCGCTGCTTGTCGGCGTACCACTCGGCCCAGGCTTCGTGACTGAACGCCGTTTCACCGTCGACGGCGACGACCTGTTGNATCGGCAGGTTGTACTTCAGCGCGAATGCGAAATCGCGCTCATCGTGCGCCGGCACGGCCATCACGGCGCCGTCGCCGTAGCTCATCAGCACGTAGTTGCCGACCCAGACTTCGACCTGTTGGCCGGTCAGCGGATGCGTGACGAAGATGCCGGTCGGCATGCCCTTCTTTTCCATCGTCGCGATGTCGGCTTCGGCGACGCCGCCCTTCTTGCATTCCTCGATGAAGGCGGCCAGTTCCGGGTTGTTGGCGGCAGCTTTGGTGGCCAGCGGGTGCTCGGCAGCGACGGCGACGAAGGTGACGCCCATGATGGTGTCGGCGCGGGTGGTGAAAACCCACAGCTTTTCGTCGGCGTTGTCCGCGAGCGGGAAGGCGAAGCGCACGCCGGTGCTCTTGCCGATCCAGTTCTTCTGCATCAGGCGCACCTGCTCGGGCCAGCCGGGCAGATTGTCGAGTTCNGTCAGCAGTTCTTCAGCGTAGGCGGTGATCTTCATGTAGTACATGGGGATCTCGCGCTTTTCGATCAGCGCGCCGGAGCGCCAGCCGCGACCGTCGATGACCTGTTCGTTGGCGAGCACGGTGTGATCGACCGGGTCCCAGTTCACGGTGCCGAGTTTCTTGTAAACCAGGCCCNNGTAGAGGCGGGTGAACAGCCATTGTTCCCAGCGGTAGTACTCGGGCGTGCAGGTGGCGAATTCGCGTTCCCAGTCGATGGCGAAGCCGAGCGACTTGAGCTGCGAACGCATGTAATCGATATTGGAGTAGGTCCAGCCGGCGGGCGGCACGTTATTTTGCAGTGCAGCATTTTCGGCCGGCATGCCGAAGGCGTCCCAGCCCATAGGCTGCAGAACGTTGAAACCCTGCATCTTGTGGAAACGGGAAAGGACGTCGCCGATGGTGTAGTTGCGGACGTGGCCCATGTGCAGTTTCCCGGATGGATACGGGAACATCGACAGGCAGTAGTACTTGGGTTTGCTCGCGTCTTCGACGGCGCGGGCGGCGCCGGTCTTGTCCCAGTGAGCCTGGGCGGCGCGCTCGATGTCGGCCGGGGTGTATTTGTCCTGCATGGATAATTCGCTGGAAAATCGTTGAGTAAACGGCGAATTATACCGGCGTAACCTGTCGGTTGATTTTTGCCTTGTTTCGGACGTCGACCGCAACCGGCCGTTTTCGGCCAGATGCGCGAAGAAAGGCGCGGGCGAAACCTGCCCGACTCGCGTTACAGCCGCGAGCCGGGACTGCGCCGGGGAACTGCGGGTGACCGGGCGCGGGGCGCCAGCGCTGGCCGGTCGGCGGGTTCGGGGCCTGCACGCCCCTCGCCAGCCGACTGTCGGCGTCAGCGTCGCCCGGTCACGCTGCTTTTTTGGCAGTTGCATGTTTCCCCAGGTGTTCTGCCAGAAGCGGTAGGCATTCTGGGCTGCCATCAGGGAAAGCAGCGACATCGGGACTGATGGCGCCACATCCAGGAAATCTGGGGGCGGGCGTCAGGCCGTATTGCGGCGTGCTGCCGACTTCGTCCTCGACGATGCTGAGGAAGCGCTCGACGGCGAGGCCCCAGTATTCGGAGCCTTCCGCCTTGCCGGTCAGGTATTCTGCTTCGGAGATTGCGCGCCGCCACAGTTTCAGGGCGAGTTCGTCGCTGATGCCAGCCTTCCTGGCGATCCAGGGTAGTATTTTCGGTGCTTTCATGCTGTTACTCCTTGTGTTCTCAGTGGGGTACCACTTGCTGTTATGACTACCTTGTGGGCAGAAAGTTTTGTGCACTGCAATATTTTTATGGTGAGATACTGCTAGGGTTTCCTGTTCGTGTAGGTAAAACCCTCTAGCTTGAATGCTGCGTTGCACAATCGCAACAAATTGGTCATACCAATAGCCCTTGTTTGTCCGTAACGCACCGTATACCGTCATTTCCGAAAAAATCATTTATGTCCGATCTTCTGGCGAACCTGAATGCCCCGCAGTTGCAGGCGGTTACGCTGCCGCCGGTGCATGCGCTGATCCTCGCGNGCGCCGGCAGCGGTAAGACCCGCGTGCTGACCACGCGCATCGCCTGGCTGATGTCGACCAACCAGGTTGGCCCGCACGGCGTATTGGCAGTGACCTTCACCAACAAGGCGGCCAAGGAAATGACCGCCCGCCTCTCGGCGCTGGTGCCGATCAACACGCGCGGCATGTGGATCGGCACCTTCCACGGCCTGTGCAACCGCCTGCTGCGCGCCCATTACCGCGAGGCCGGGTTGCCGCAGACCTTCCAGATTCTCGATTCGGCGGACCAGTTGGCGATGGTCAAGCGGCTGTTGAAGAACCTGAATGTCGACGACGAGAAATACCCGCCGCGCGAGTTGTGCCATTTCATCAATGCGCATAAAGAACAGNGGGTGCGTGCCGCCCAGGCCGAGGCTTACGACAATTACACGCAAAAGCGTGTCGAGCTGTATGCCGAATATGAAAACCAGTGCAACCGCGAAGGCGTCGTCGACTTCGCCGAACTGCTCCTGCGTTGCCACGAATTGCTGCAGCGCAACGAACCTTTGCGTACCCACTACCAAGAACGCTTCAAATACATCCTGGTTGACGAGTTCNAGGACACCAACAAGCTCCAGTACGCCTGGCTGCAACTGCTGGCCGGCGCCGGTGCGAAAGTTTTCGCAGTCGGCGACGACGACCAGAGCATCTATGCCTTTCGCGGCGCCGAAGTCGGCAACATGCGCGATTTCGAGCGCGAATATGCAGGCTCCAATGTGATCCGGCTCGAACAGAACTACCGTTCGCACGGCAACATCCTGGCTGCCGCCAACGCGCTGATCAAGAACAACCGCGAGCGCCTGGGCAAGAATCTATGGACCGATGCCGGTGCCGGCGAGCCGATCCGTGCCTTCGAGGGCTATTCGGATCTCGACGAGGCGCGCTTCGTCATCGATGAAATCCGCGAACTGGTGCGCGAGGGCATCGCGCCGACCCAGTGCGCGATCCTCTACCGCTCCAACGCCCAGTCGCGCGTGCTGGAACACGAACTGTTCGCCAAGGGCGTGCCGTACAAGGTCTATGGCGGCCTGCGCTTCTTCGAACGGCAGGAGATCAGGCATGNNCTGGCCTACCTGCGCCTGTTGGGCAATCCGGACGACGATACCGCCTTCCTGCGCGTCGTCAATTTCCCGACGCGCGGCATCGGCGCCCGTTCGCTGGAAAACCTGCAGGCGACGGCGCACCAGATGAATTCCAGCCTCTACAACGCGGCGGCCTCGCTGACCGGCAAGGCCGGGCAAACCGTCGGCGCCTTCATCCGGCTGGTCGAGGGCCTGCGGCAGGAAAGCGCAAAGCTGCCGTTGCCTGAAATCATCGAGCACGTCATCGAAAAAAGCGGCCTCGCCCAGCATTACCGCACCGAAAAGGAAGGCCAGGAGCGGCTGGAAAACCTGGATGAACTGATCAACGCCGCTGCCACGTTCGTCGATGACGACGGCGTGGTGATGAGCGTTGAAGGCGAAGGCGGTGCGCTCGCTTCCTTCCTCGCACACGCCTCGCTGGAAGCCGGCGAGCACCAGGCCGGCGAAGGGCAGGAGGCGGTGCAACTGATGTCGGTGCACGCCGCCAAGGGGCTGGAATTCGACGTGGTGTTCATCACCGGGCTGGAGCAGGGCNTGTTCCCGCACGAGAACTCGGTCAATCAGGGGCGTGAAGGGCTGGAGGAGGAGCGGCGCCTGATGTACGTCGCGGTGACGCGGGCGCGCCGACGCCTCTATGTTCCTGCGCAGACCCGGATGCTGCATGGCCAGACGCGCTACTGCGTGCCGTCGAGTTTCCTGGAGGAAATCCCCGAACAACTGTTGCTGAAGCTGAACAAAACGGCGNAAGCAGCAGCCCCGGCCTTCGGCTCGTTCGGCGGCGGCTACGCCGAGCCGGCGGCGGGCGGTCTGCGTATCGGGCAGACGGTCGAGCACACAAAATTCGGTATCGGCGTCATCGTTTCGACCGAAGGGCGCGGTGGCGATGCGCGCGTCCAGGTCAATTTCGGCGGTAGCGGCATGAAATGGCTGGCGCTGGAATACGCCAAGCTGACGCCGGTCTGAGCGCCCGTGGAAACGCTCTGGTTCCTCAAGAGTCTGCTGGTTGCGCTGCTGATGCCGCCGGGCAACGGGCTGCTCCTGCTCGGCCTTGCCGGTCTGTTTCGGCGTCGGCGCTGGGCTTTCGGGCTGGCGGCGGCGGNNGGGCTGTTGCTTCTGCTGCAATCCCTGCCGCTGGTATCCAGCGCGCTGATGGCGTCGCTGGAAGAGCGGGCCGGACCGGTGATACAAGGCAAAGACGGTGCCCAGGCCATTGTGGTTCTGAGCGGCGGGCTGGCGACCGATGCGTCGGAATACGGCGGCGACACGGCCGGTGCGCGGACCTTGCTGCGTCTGCGCTACGGTGCGCTGCTGGCCCGTCGCTTCGATCTGCCGCTGCTGGTCGCCGGTGGCCGTCCGGAGCAGGCGACGCGCTCCGAAGCGGCGGTGATGGCTGACATTCTGGCGAACGAATTCGCGATCAAGGTACGCTGGCAGGAAACGCAGTCGCGCACTACCGCCGAAAATGCGGCAATGTCGGCCGAGATCCTTCGCGCTGCCGGCATCCGGCGTGTCGTGCTGGTCACCCAGGCTTTTCACATGCCGCGTGCCGCGCGCCTGTTCCGCGCGGCCGGTATCGAAGTCGTCCCGGCGCCGACGAATTTCACGGCGAAGGGGCGCGGCTGTCGTGCCCNNTCCGATTTTCTGCCGCAGGTGAGCGCCATGCAGAATGCCTACTATGCGCTGCATGAGTGGCTGGGTATCGCCTGGCTCGCGTTGACGGTGGAAGGAAGCGCGGCGCGGTGATAACCTCGGCGTCGGGAAAAAGACAACGAGGAGATCGCCATGCCCAACGCCATCCGCATTCACCAGACCGGCGGCCCCGAGGTACTGACCTGGGAGGCGGTCGATGTGCCGGCTCCGGCAGTCGGCGAGGCGACGGTTCGCCACCACGCGGTCGGCCTCAATTTCATCGATACCTATCACCGTACCGGCCTCTATCCGCTGCCCCTTCCTTCCGGCATCGGCCTTGAGGGGGCCGGCGTGGTCGAGGCGGTCGGTGCCGGCGTGACCGAGGTCAAGGTCGGCGACCGCGTCGCCTATGCCGGCGGCCCGATCGGTGCCTACGCCGAGGTGCGCAACATCCCGGCGCATCGCCTGCTGAAATTGCCCGACGCCATCGCCTTCGATACCGCCGCCGCGATGATGCTGCAGGGTCTGACCGCCGCCTACCTGCTGCGCCGCACCTACCGGGTGCAGCCGGGCGATGCCGTGCTGATTCATGCCGCAGCCGGCGGTGTCGGGCTGATCGCCTGCCAGTGGGCCAAGGCGTTGGGGGCGACGGTGATCGGCACCGTCGGTTCGCCGGCCAAGGCGGCGCTGGCGAAGGCGCACGGCTGCGACCATGTAATCGATTATTCGACCGAGAATTTTACCCAGCGCGTGCGCGAGATCACCGGCGGCGAGGGTGTTTCGGTGGTGTACGACGGCGTCGGCAAGGATACCTTCATGGGCTCGCTCGACAGCCTGCGTCCGCTCGGCATGATGGTGGCTTATGGCAATGCCTCCGGGCCGGTGCCACCATTCGATCTGTTGCTGTTGTCGCAGAAGGGATCGCTGTTCCTGACGCGGCCGACGATCATGCATTACACCGCCAGGCGAGCCGATCTCGAAGCGCTGGGTGCCGAACTGTTCGACGTCGTGGCGTCCGGCAAAGTGCGCATCGAAGTGAACCAGACCTACCCGCTGAAGGATGCCGCGCAGGCCCAACGCGATCTCGAGGCGCGCAAGACCACCGGCTCGACCATTCTGCTTCCATGATGGCGCGCTTCAAAGCCGGTCTCCTCTCGCTGCGCGACCTGTTCGCCACCGCCTGGTGGATATTCCTGATCGTCGGCATCGGCTTCTACGTCGCCTACCAGTTCGTCCAGCCGGCGCCGCCGACCAAACTGGTGATCACGACGGGCAGCGAATCGGGCGCCTACTACCAGTTCGCTCAGCGCTACGCGGCGATCCTGGCGCGCAACGGCATCAAGCTGGAGGTTCGCACCTCGGCTGGTTCGCTGGAAAACCTGGCGCGTCTGGAGAACGACGAAGCGCAGGTCGGCTTCGTTCAGGGCGGCGTCCTGGAAACGCCGGAGGATCCCGATGCGGAGGACGAATCCGGCCTGCTCTCGCTGGGCAGTGTCTTCTACGAGCCGGTCTGGGTCTTCTACCGCGGCGACAGGCGCCTGGATCGCCTGACCGACCTCAAGGGCAAGCGCATCGCCATCGGCCAGGAAGGCTCCGGCGTTCGCCAATTGGCGCAGCAGCTGCTGGCGGCCAACGAGATCAAGGCAGGCGATCATCTGGTGCCCCTGTCCGGCCTCAAGGCCGCCGAGGAACTGCAGCAGGGGCGCATCGACGCGGCCTTCATCATCGCTGCCGAAAATGCGCCGGTGGTTCAGGTATTGCTGCGCTCGCCCGGGGTCAAGGTGATGAGCTTCGCGCAGGCCGACGCCTACCACCGTCGTNTTCCCTTCCTGAGCAAGCTGACGCTACCGCAGNGGGTGGCCGATCTGGTGCGCGACTATCCGCCCTTCGACATTACCCTGCTGGCACCGACGGCCAACCTGATCGTCCGCAACGACCTGCATCCGGCATTGCAGAGCCTGCTGCTGCAGGCGGCCAGCGAGGTGNCTGGGCGCGCCGGCTTCTTCCAGCGGGCCGGCGAGTTTCCCGCCTACAAGGATCGTCTGGTGCCGCTGTCGCCCGAGGCGGCGCGCTATTTCAAGTCCGGCCCGCCTTTCCTGCAGCGCTTCCTGCCGTTCTGGCTGGCCGTTCTCGTCGACCGCCTGGTCGTGTTACTGATCNCTNTCTTCGCCTTGCTCATTCCGCTCCTGAAGGTTGCGCCGGCAATCTACACCTGGCGCGTGCGCGCCAAGATATTCCGCTGCTACGGCGAACTGAAGTATCTCGAAGATGACCTGCGCCATCGCTTCGAACCGGCGCGCCTGCCCGACTATCAATCCCGGCTCGAAGCGCTGGATGAGGAGGCCNAGGGGCTGCACGTTCCTCTGGCATTCACCGACCTGGTCTATACGCTGCGCGAGCACGTCAATCTGGTTCGCCGGACACTGGTTCAACTGGAGTCTCAGCAATGAAGGCATTTCTCGTCGCCAATCCCAAGGGCGGTTCCGGCAAAAGCACCTTGGCGACCAATCTCGCCGGCTATTTCGCCAGCCAGCGCCATGAGGTGATGCTGGGCGACATCGACCGCCAGCAGTCGGCCCGCGAATGGCTGGCGATTCGCNCCTTCGAGCTGCCGACCATCGACACCTGGGAGATCGGCCCCGACGACATCGCCCGTCCGCCCAAAGGCACCACCCATGTCGTGCTCGATACGCCGGCCGGGCTGCACGGCAAGACGCTGNACAAGGTGCTCAAGCTGTCCACGCGGGTCATCGTGCCGGTGCAACCGTCACTGTTCGACATGCTGGCGACGCGCCATTTTCTCGAAACCCTGCTTTCCGAAAAGGCGGTGCGCAAGGGCAAGGCCGACGTCGCCGTGATCGGCATGCGGGTCGATGCCCGCACCCGCGCCGCCGCGNAGCTGGAACGCTTTTTCGCCACTTTCGAACTGCCGGTGCTGACCTATCTGCGCGATACTCAGGTCTATGTGCAGGCGAGCGGCGCCGGCATGACGATCTTCGATCTACCGCGCTCGCGTGCCGAGCGCGACCTCGAACAATGGCAGGCGATCATCGACTGGGCCGAAGCGGACGACAACAGGTCGGAATGAGCGGGCTGCCGGTCGCTTGTTGCGGTCGACGGTGAAAAATTGCCAATTTTCGTTAGCGCTGGCGAGGCGGGTATCGGACGCCGGTGCGGGTATGCGGCTGTGCTTTCGTTGGCTTACCTGCAAACCCTGCGACCGTCGACCCAGACGCACCCGTGCGGTGGCGGCACGACAACCGCTCGGGGCGCCGGCGTCACCACGGCACGAGGCGGCGGGGCGACGACCACTGCCGGCGGCGGGGCCGGTTTTCTGACAACGGCGGCCCCGTTGGGACCGGCGCAACCGGCTCGATAGACGCCCTCGGCGCAGGTGACCGCATGCGCGTTGGCAATGGTGGCCATCATGGCGACAGCGCCCGCCAGGTAGAACCGGAGTGTGTTCATTTTTCCAGCCTGTGAGTGTTGGTTGGAACTTAAGGATACACCGGACGGCGTACAGTCCGTCGTTCCATGTGGCGCCCTAAAGTTGGTCGACCAGCCTCGCAATCTCTTCAGGTTTTTCCAGTTCCGCCAGAAACCACGCCAACGCTTTGCCCGGCTGACGGCTACGCCAGGCGAGGTGCAGCGGCATGGCCGGGCGCGGTTCGGCCAGTGCCTTTTCGATCAGCCGCCCGGCGGCGATTTCCGGTGCGGCGAGCCAGCGCGGCAGGTGACCGATGCCGAGCCCTGCCGCCTGGGCNGCTGGCCTTGGCGCGGATGTCGGGACGCGCAGCGTGTCCTGCCCTTCGACGACGCCGATGCTGCGGGCCAGCAATTCCTGCGAGGTGTCGGCGACGACGATGGCGCGATGGCGCAGCAGTTCGCGGGCGGGAATCGGCCCTGGCCAGGTGGCCAGCGGGTGCTGCGGGGCGATGACGAAAACGAACTGGTCGTGGTCGCACAAGCGGCGCGTCGCGATGCCGCTGTGCGCCGGCATGTCGCCGGGGGCGCCGATGACGAGATCGGCGCGGCCGGTCGCCAGTGCATCCCAGGTGCCGCCCAGTACCTCGTGATCGAGGCGCAACTGGGTGCCGCAGTCGACGGCGTAGAACCGTTCCAGCAGCGGGTAAAGGCGCTCGACCGGGATGATGGTGTCGATGGCGATGCGGAGTTCGGTTTCCCAGCCCTTGGCGATGCGCTGTACGCGGCGTTCCAGTTCGTCGGCGGCGCGCAGCAGGTGGCGGCCGTCTTCGAGCAGGGCGCGCCCGGCCTCGTTCAACGTCGCCTTGCGGCCTGCGCGGACGAACAAGCGGATGTCGAGTTCGTCCTCGAGCTTGGCGACGGCATGCGACAGCGCCGAGGGAACGCGGTGCAGGGCGACGGCGGCGGCGCTGAAGCTGCCGTGGCGGTCGATGGTGTCGAGGACATGCAGCAGATCGAGNGAGATTTTCATGTGAATTAAATTGAACCATATGTTCTGAATTATTCGCTGGATGCCGATGAACTCTACGCCTAATATGGCGACCAAGCTACATGATTAATTCACAAAGGAGACGTCATGATCATCCCGAGACTTTCCGCCGATCGCGGCTATGCCGACCACGGCTGGCTCAAGGCATTGCATAGCTTTTCCTTTGCCGAGTATTACGACCCCAGGGAAATGGGCTGGGGCGCCCTGCGCGTCATCAACGAAGACCGCATCGTGCCTGGTGCGGGCTTCGGCAAGCACGGCCATCGCGACATGGAGATCGTCACCTACATCCTCGACGGCGCGCTGGAGCACAAGGACAGCCTGGGCAACGGCGGCATCATCCGCCGCGGCGAGGTGCAGCGCATGAGTGCCGGCAAGGGCATTCTGCATAGCGAGTTCAATCCTTCGGAGAACGAGGGAACGCACCTGCTGCAGATCTGGATCGAACCGGCGCAACTCGGCCGGCCAGCCAGCTACGAGCAGCAGGCGCTGCCCGAAGCCGAATTGCGCGGCCGCTGGCGTCTGGTCGCTTCGCCCGATGGCGCGCAAGGCAGCACCACCATCGGCCAGGATGCCAAGCTGTGGGCCAGCCTGCTGGCGCCCGGCGAAGCATTGAATTACGAGCTTGCCGCCGGTCGCCTGGCCTACGCGCATGTCATCCGCGGTCGACTCGCAATCAATGGCCAAATCCTGGCGACCGGCGATGCGGCCAAGATCGCTGATGAAACCCGTCTCGATTTCCGGGCCGATGAGGAAACGGAATTCCTGCTCTTCGATCTGCCGCCGCTCAATTAACCGCTACAAAACCAACCCCTTCAGGAGAACACCATGAGCAAAGTTGTCGTTTATCACTCCGGCTACGGCCATACCCAACGCGTTGCCCAGCAAGTTGCCGACGGCGCCGGGGCCGAACTGCTGGCCATCGACGCCGAAGGCAACCTGCCGGAAGGCGGCTGGGACAAGCTGAACGCCGCCGACGCCATCATCTTCGGCACGCCGACCTATATGGGCGGCCCGAGCTGGCAATTCAAGAAATTCGCCGATGCCTCGTCCAAGATCTGGTATTCGCGCGGTTGGCAGGACAAGGTTTTCGGCGGCTTCACCAACAGCGCCAGCCCGGTCGGCGACAAGNGGGCGACGATGATGAGCCTGCAAACGCTCGCCTCGCAACATGGCGGCATCTGGGTTAGCCTCGGCTTGCTGCCGAGCAATACCAAGGCCGCCACGGCGAACGATCCCAACCGTCTCGGCGGCTCGGTCGGCCTGATGGTTCAGTCGCCGTCCGACGCCAGCGTCGAGGAAATCCCGGCCGGCGATCTCGACACCGCCAAGCGTTACGGCCAGCGCGTCGCCGCCGTGGCGCAGCGTTTGAAGTAAGCGGGGCTCAGCCGGCGGTGCGTCGCCCGTCGAATTGCCGGCTGACGACGGCCAGCGCTGCCAGGACCAGCAATGGGTCGAGCAGCGCATCCCACAGATTGGCGAACAGGCCGCCGGCATAGCCGGCGAGCCCGGCGCTCAGGATCAGCAGCCAGTCTTCGCGGCGGTAGCGCAGTAGCATCACCGCCAGCGCGCCGATCGCCAGCAGCAGCGGCCACGGCTGGTAGCCGATGGCATACGGGTCGAAAGGCCCAAGCCCGAGCGCCAGCGGATAGAAGACAGCGGCAATCCCGATCACCAGCCAGGCTGGGCGCCGGCCGAGCGGCGACGGGCCGCGGCCCGCGAGTTGCCAGGTCGCCAGCGCCAGCAACGTGACCGAGGGTATGCCAACGAAGCCATGCAGCAGCGCGGCAAGGCCGCTGAACCACGCGAGCGGCACGGCAGCCATGCCCAGGTAACGGCGCTGGCCGCCCAGCGGCAGTAGCGATACCAGCGCGCCGATGACGATCCCGTGCGCCAGCCAGCCGTAAAGGGCGGTCGCGTTCATCGCGCGCCACCCGTCAGCCAGGCCTCGCTGAACATCGCGTGCTTGATGCCNTGGCGGCGCCAGGTATAGGCAAGGTGGATGCGCCCGTCGTGGGCCTGCAGCAGGGCCGGGTAGGAAAACTCGGCGCTGTCGTCATCATCCTTCTCGACGGTCTGCGCCAGGCGCCACGTCCGGCCCGCATCCTCGGATATCCACAGCAGCAATTGGTTACGGTTGCCGGCACCGTTGCCGGCGATCAGCAGGCGGCCGCTTCGCAGGCGCAGCAGGGCGACCGATGAATTCGGGTTGGGCAGCGGCAAGGCCGCGGTTGCTGGCCAATGCTGCCCGCCGTCGCTGCTCGTCGCGACGCGAATGTGGCCGGGGCCGGCCCCGGCATCGCGCAGGATGGCGAGGGCGTGGCGTTCGTCGAGAACGGCCACCGCCGGTTGCAGCGTACGCCGCTCCTGAACCATGCGCACCTTGTCGACGATGGTNGCCATCGGGGCCAGGCGCAGCCATTCCCCGTGCTTGGCGATGAACTCGTGATAGACCGGCAGCCCCAGCCCGCCATCGGCCAGCGCCACCGCCGGCGCTCGTCCCAGGGTACTGATGTTGAGAAAGGGCGAGGTCTGCAGCCGGGTCGGCGGTGACCAGCTGGCGCCACCGTCGCCGGAAACCGCATGGTTCAGCGAGCTGCCGGCCCAGCCGCCCAGCGCGACGCTGACGAACCACAGGTGGAGCCGGCTGCCTTCGGCATGGAGCACCGGGTTGCCGACCTTGCGTACGTAGGCCAGGGTGGCGGCGGCCGTGCCTTCCCGCGTGGCGATCGCGCGTGGCGCGCTCCAGCCGCTTGCGTCCAGCGTGGCGAACCAGACGGCGACATCGGCAGCGCCTTCACGAGTGCCGGCGAACCAGGCGGCGGCGATGCCGCCGTCGGCCAACTCGGCCAGCGCGGCGGCGTGCGCCGAGGGCGCGGCGGTCGGCAACAGGGCGCTGGAAAAGAATGCGGGTGAAGCGTCGGGCACGGCCGGAGGTGGCGGCACGAATGCCGGTGGGGCGGGGAATGGGGCGCGCCAGACGGCGCCGGCCAGGGCCAGTGCAAAGATTGTCGGAGCGAGCCAGCGCGGCAGCGTCATGGCGCGACGATCTCGAACCAGACGATGGTCGTCTTCAAGGGCGCCAGGTCGCGGGTCGCGAAGGCCTGCTTCCAGTCGTCGGCGGTGGCGCCGACGCGGGCGAAGCGCAGGCCGGAGCCATGGGATGCAAGGTTCCGGTAGCTGCCGATCTGTTTTGCCCGCAACCCGGCGGCGGCGACGGCCTGTTCAAGCCGGGGAATATCCTGGCTCTCGACGAAAACCAGTGCGTTCAGNGCCTTGAGTTCCGCCAAGTCGTGGCGGTCGAGCTGGCTGTACTGGCGATGGGCGCGCTGGCTGAGGATCGGTAGCAGTGCCGGTTGCGGGCCGTCGAGCATGGCGATGTCGCGTGTCCTGCCCAGTTCGCGCACCTCCTCAGGCACGGCGTTGACGCCGATGGCCGGAAAAACGCCCCACAGCAGCGCCACCCAGAACAGCATCGGCGCCGCCAGGGTATGGCCGAGGCCATGATCGTGCCACCAGGCCCAGCCGAAGTAGAGCGCGGGAAGCAGCAGCCAGTACCAGCCGCCCAGCCCGAACCAGAGCGTGAACCCTGCAAGCCCGCCGCCCAACAGCAAGGCCAGGAGCAGCCCGAGGCGGAATGGCCAGCGCNNGCGCAATTCCGGCAGCGCCAGCGCGATCAGGATGGCCAGCGGCACCAGCGAACCGATCAGGTAACGGTCGAAGCTGCGAATGAAGGCGAAGGGCAGGAAAGTGGCGCAGAACCAGAACAGCGCCAGGCGGTCGGCTGCCGGCCGGCGCCAGGCGGCCCAGGCGGCAACGGCGAAGACGAACACCCAGGGCAGGGCGACGTTGAGCAGGCCGAGCAGAATCCCGGGCGAGAAATTAAANAACTGGCGCGACTCCAGTTCGCCGGCCAGAACCAGTTCGGCCGCTTCCGGATAAAGCATGCGGACGACGAANAACCAGGGCAACGCCAGCAGCGCGAAGAGCAGCGCATGGCCGGTCAGTGGCAACCATTTCCGGGTGAGGTCGGCGAGGCGCAAGCGGCCGGTCGCCAGCAGCGCCAGCGAACCGCCGCCGCAGACCAGCGCGACGATCGGCCCTTTGGTCAGGAAGCCGGCGGCCAACAGCAGGGCTGTTGCGGTCAACCACTTTTTTTGCCCCGATTCCAGCCATGTCAGCAGGCTCCAGAAAGCCGCCGTGGATAGCGCCGCGACCGGCACGTCGAGCATGAAACGCCGCCCCTCGCTGGCCATGCCGAGGCAGCCGAGCAGCACGCAGCCGGCGATCCAGCCGGTTTGATTATGGCCGGAAAGGCGCCGCGCGATGCCGGCCGTGGAAACGACCAGCAAGGCAGCGAATAGCACGGCGACGAAGCGGGCGCTCACCAGCGAAATGCCGAATGCCTCGAAACCGGCGCGCCCCAGCCAGTAGAGCAGCGGCGGCTTGCGAATGCGCGGCGCCCCGTCGAGATAGGGCACCAGCCAGTGGTCACCCTCGATCATCTCCATCGGCGTGCGCAAGCCGAGGAAGAATTCGTCCTTCCCGGTCAGCCCGGTCGCTTCCCAGATGCCGGGCGCCAGCACGGCCAGCGCGAGCAGGAACAGCAGCAGGGTCTGGCGGGCGGGAGAGAGGGCGAGCATGGAGCGGATTTTAACCCGCTTCGCTTTGGCTGGACCTGTGGCAGGTTTCCGGCGCTGTCGTACGAGAGGAGGCTGGCCGAGAACTACTCGGCTGCTGATGTCATTCGTGCTGCATCAATTGAGCGGAGCAGACTTCATCCAAACAGCAACTTTTCCAGGTTTCAAGCGGTCTCAGCCTGACAAGACTGTTAAGTGGCTGAAAAGCATGACGACCCTGATTCAGGGAAATATGCGGAATGATGTTAACGAGGCAATACAAACCCATTACGGGCGCTCTGATTTGGCTGAGGTCATACTTGCGGCCCTGGAACAGGCGGGTGCCGATCTACAGCAACTCTCGCTTGAGCAGTTGGCGCCCATCGATGAATTTCATATTCGCGGCCGCGCAGCCACGCTCGAACTCACACAGGCGGCTGGCTTGCGTTCGACAGATCGCGTGCTGGATATCGGGAGCGGCATTGGCGGCACCTCGCGCTGTCTGGCCAAGGAATTCGGTTGCCGCGTCACGGGCATCGACTTGACGGACGAATACTGTCAGGTGGCATCGATGCTCACCGCAAAAGTTGGTCTCGATGAACTGATTGACTACCGCCAGGGCGATGCCACGAATCTTCCATTTGACGACAATGAATTCGATGTCGTCTGGACTGCGCATGTGGCCATGAATATTCCGGACAAGCGCCGCCTTTACAGTGAAATGTACCGGGTCCTGAAGCCGGGCGGCACGCTGNCCATCTACGATGTCCTCGCTGGCGCCTCCGGCCCTGTCCTCTTTCCGGTGCCGTGGGCACGGACGCCGGACACAAGCTTTCTCGTATCGCCGGAAGAACTGCGCCAACTGCTTCAAGACGCCGGATTCACGGTTTCGGACTGGAAAGACACGACGGCGGAAGCGCGCGAATGGTTTGTAAAACTTGCCGAGAAAATCCGCCGCGAAGGTTTTCCAGCGCTGGGGTTCCATCTGCTCATGGGCCACGATTTTCGCGAAATGGCGCAAAACCAGGGCCGCAACCTTGAAGAGGGGCGAATTTCACTCGGGCAAATTGTGTCAGTGAAATAAGGAGGAGCGGAGAAGGTGTTCTGCTGAGTAAAACCGCTCCTGGCATGCAAGCGCCATAGCGGCCCGCGCAACTCATTTTCCGAGCGTTACCGCCCCTTGTACGCCGGCTTGCGCTTCTGCATGAAGGCATCGATGCCTTCGCCGGCATCATCGCTCATCATGTTGCAGGCCATCACTTCGCCGGCATAGGCGTAGGCTTCTACCAGGCCCATTTCGAGCTGCTTGTAGAACATGCCCTTGCCCATGCGCACGGCGACCGCGCTCTTGGCGAGAATGTTCTGGGCCAGTCGTTCGATTTCGGCGTCGAGCGCGTCGGAAGGGACGACACGGTTGATCAGGCCNTTGGCCTTGGCTTCCATGGCGTCGATGAAATCGCCGGTCAGCAGCATTTCGAGCGCTGCCTTGCGCCCCAGGTTGCGGGCGAGACCGACGGCCGGGGTCGAACAGAAGAGGCCGACGTTGATGCCGGAAACCGCGAATTTCGCGACGTCGGCGGCGACGGCGAGGTCGCACATCGACACCAGCTGGCAACCGGCGGCGGTGGCGATNGCGTGTACACGGGCGATCACCGGTTGCGGCATGCGGGTGATCGTCAGCATCAGTTCGCCGCACTGCCTGAACAGCGCCTGCATGAATTCCTTGCTGTGGTTGCCGCGCATTTCCTTGAGGTCGTGGCCGGCGCAGAAGGCCTTGCCGGCACCGGCGATGATGACGACACGGATGGCTTCGCTGGCGGCGATGGCGTCGAGCTCGGCCTGTAGCGCGGTCAACATGTCTTTCGACAGCGAATTGAACTGGCCGGGGCGGTTCAGCGTCAGCGTGGTCAGGCCGTCGGCACGATCGCTACGCAGGACGAGCGGTTCATCGGTGGTTGGCATGGTGGTCATGTTCGTCTCCTTGTCTTGTTCTGGGTGGGTGTCGAGTTCAGGCGACGCCGTGCGCTTTCAGGAAGGGCACGTAGGCGCGGTCGACTTTCAGGATGTGGTGTTGCAACCAGGATTTCAGCAATTCCATGGTGTCCATTCCGACGTTTTCACCCTTCTCGTATTGCAGCAACAACTGCATGACCTTGGCGGTGAAGCCGTCGTGTTCCGCCTTGTGTGCGGCATTCTCCTCGTAGCCGAAGCGCAGGAAAAGCTCTTCCTCGAGAACGAAATGGTTCATGGTGTAGTCGACCAGGCCTTCGAGGATGCCCCGATGAGGGCGCGGTCGGGGTTTCCTTGCTCAGTTCGTCGTGCAGGGCGTTGGTGGCGTCGACCAGCCAGCGGTGCTGGAAGTCGATGGTTGAGATGCCGAGTTCGAAGTCTTCGGACCAGGGCATGAAGGACATGGATGTTCTCCCTTGAAACGCTTGATGATGATCTTGTCGGGCTGGCCCGCCTGCTTGATGCGCGCACCGACGAGCAATAGCGAATGATAGCCCGGGAGCCCGGGATTTGTTTCCGTTTCCGGCCGGGCCCGGGGCTTTCAGGTGCCGCCCGCTGGGGCCGGGCCGGTGGCAGGTGCCAGTCCTCGCGCTTGACGACCTTGGCCTGCGCCGGATCGCCAAGGTAGTGCGGCGACATGATTTGCACACCGTATTCGTTGAAGACGTCCTGGATGTTGGCGTGCAGCATGCTCATCACCTCGGCGCGCGGACGTGGCTTGCCGGGAATCGCCTGGGCGACCAGTCGGTATTCCGGGTAGAAATCGGAAAGCCCGGTCTGGAAGACGTGCGGTTTCGGTGTTTCGAGGACGCCGGGCGTGCGCCGCGCGGCTTCGATCAGCATGGCCTCGACCTGGCGCCACGGCGTGTCGTAGCCGATGGTGACCGTGGTGTCGACGATGAAACCGTTGCCCTGTACGGCACGCGAGTAGTTCTTGGTCACCGAGCCGGTGATGATGGAATTGGGGATGGTCAATTCCTCGCCGAGGCCGGTGCGGATGGTCGTCGTGAATGCGCCCATGCGCGTGACCGTGCCTTCGTTGTCGCCGATGCGGACGAATTCGCCGACGTGCAGCGTGCGGGTGTAGGTGAGGATGAGGCCCGACGCGGCCTGGCCGACCACGCTGGAAGCACCGAGCGAGACCATCAGGCCGACCAGTACCGATAGCCCCTTGAAAGCCTCGGTCTCGGCGCCGGGCAGGGGTAGGCCNATGGCCACCGCGAACAGCCAGATGGCGATGTTGAACAGGCGGCGCGTGGTCGGCATGGTGTCCGGGCCGAGCCAGTCCGGCGGTTGGGCACCACGCGCGAGGCGGACGAGGAAACGGTTGAGGAAGCCGATCACGAAGCGCGCGATCATGAAGATCAGGATCGCGACGCCGAGGTCGGGAATGGCGGTGACGATGCTTTCGGCGATGTTTTCCGCAACCCCGATGAAGTAGCTGTTCAGGCGCTCTCCCCAGGGCCGGGTGTAGGGGAAGCGCGAGAGCACGAAACTCAGCCACTCGTAGGCGAGCACGGCCGCCAGGATCCAGCTGGAGACGACCACTAGCCGGTGCAGTACCGGCACCAGATATTCGCCGTCGATGACCTGCGCTCCGCCGATGCGGATCGACGCGGCCTTGCGCTCGGTGGCGTCGAGCAGGATGCGCCCGAGCCAGCCGCGCACGCGCGCGATGGCCCACAGCAGCGCGAAGAGGATGGCCGTGGCCACCGCCGACCAGGCGATGCCCTTGAGGATCGCGTGCATGTCGCGAGCCTCGCGGGTTTCGCCGATCACCTGCCGCAGGTTGGCGGCGGCTTTTTCGGCGGCAACGGCCGGCGTTTCCTCGGCGAGCGGATCGACATCGCCGGGAGTGACAACGAAGGCCAGCATGTCGCCCATCATGATCAGCTGGCCCTCGGGATTTTCCTTGATCTCGACCCGGTGCTGGCCATGGCCAGTGCCGTTTCGATGACGGCCTTCGCCCGGACGGCGCGCCTGCGGCCCGATGCCGAGGAAGTTGCCACGGAAAACGACGATGGTACGGTTGTAGATGACCAGTGGAACGCCATCGTCGGCTGTGGCCTGGGGCGCGGGCTTGGCTGCCGCTGCGGGCAGGGTTGCGGCGAGGGCGATGAGGAAGGCGAGGACGAGGCGCACTAGGGCGGGCATGGTGGCTCCGGGCTGGCTGCAGCAAGTATGTGTTCATTCTAGCGCGGCTGGTCCCCGTCGGCGCGGCTGCGGCGCAGCCGCTTGTGGAATTTGGCCTGTTTTGGCGGTCGACCGTGACAGGTGCGTTGCCGGACGCCACTTTTCGGCGGCGGGTCGAGGGCAGGGTAGAATCCCGGTCATGAATTCCCGCGCTACGTCCACCTTCGCCTACATTCCGAATACTCGATCACCGATGGCATCGTCCGCATCGGCGATGCCGTCAAGCGTGCTGCCGGGGACGGCATGCCGGCGCTGGCCCTGACCGATCTCGGCAACCTGTTCGGGCTCGTCAAGTTCTACAGCGGGGCACGCGGCAAGGGCGTCAAGCCGATAGCCGGGGCCGATGTCTGGATCGCCAACCCGGAGGCGCCGGAGAGTCCCGGTCGCCTGCTGCTGCTGGCGCGTAACCGGGCCGGCTACCAGCAATTGTGCGAACTGCTGACCCGTGCCTACCTGGTCGAAGGGCGGCGCGACCGGGCGGAAATCCACCGCGAATGGTTCGGCGAAATCGGAAGCGATGGCCTCATCGCCCTGTCCGGCGCCCATCTTGGCGACGTCGGTGAAGCGCTGATCAACGGCAATTTCGAACTGGCCGGCGAGCGGGCGAAGGCCTGGGAGGCGATTTTCCCGGGCGCCTTCTACCTGGAAATCCAGCGCTACGGCCAGCCGCAGCAGGAAGCCGTCGTCCAGCAGACGGCCGATCTGGCCGGCGAACTGGGTTTGCCGCTGGTCGCCACGCACCCGATCCAGTTCATGCACCGCGACGATTTCCAGGCGCACGAGGCGCGCGTCTGCATTGCCGAAGGCTATGTGCTGGGCGATACGCGGCGTCCCAAGCCCTATACCGTCGAGCAATATTTCAAGACCCAGGCCGAAATGGTCGAATTGTTCGCGGATTTGCCGGAGGCGCTTGAAAACTCGCTGGAAATCGCCCGCCGCTGCAGTATCGAGATGACCCTGGGCAAGAACTTCCTGCCCGACTTTCCGATTCCGCCGGGCATGACCATCGACGAATACCTCGTCGAGGAAGCCAGGAAGNGCCTGGAGGTTCGCCTCGCCGAGCTGTATCCCGACCCCGAGGAGCGACTGAAGAGACGGCCGGAGTACGACGAGCGGCTGGTTTTCGAGTGCAACACCATCGTCCAGATGNGGTTTCCCGGCTACTTCCTGATCGTTGCCGACTTCATCAACTGGGCCAAGAACAACGGTGTGCCGGTCGGCCCGGGCCGGNGTTCCGGCGCCGGTTCGCTGGTCGCCTACTCGCTGCGCATCACCGACCTCGACCCGCTGGCCTACGCGCTGCTGTTCGAGCGCTTCCTGAATCCCGAGCGGGTGTCGATGCCCGACTTCGACATCGACTTCTGCCAGGACAACCGCTGGCGCGTCATCGAGTATGTGCGCCAGCGCTACGGTGCGCAGGCGGTCAGCCAGATCGCCACCTTCGGCACCATGTCGTCGAAGGCGGTGATCCGCGACGTCGGTCGCGTGTTCGGTTTGCCGTATTCGATGTGCGACCGCATTTCCAAGCTGATTCCCATCGTTCAGAACAAGCCGGTGTCGCTGGCCGAGGCACTGGAACAGGAGCCGGCGCTCAAGGAAATGATGGCCGACGAACAGGATGGCGAGTCGATCCGCGAACTGTTCGATCTGGCCGGCCGTCTGGAGGATTTGACCCGCAACGTCGGCATGCACGCAGGCGGCGTACTGATCGCGCCGGGCAAGATCACCGATTTCTGCCCGATCTACCAGGCCACCGGCAGCGATGCTTCGCCGGTGTCGCAGTTCGACAAGGACGACGTCGAGAAGGCCGGTTTGGTCAAGTTCGACTTCCTCGGCCTGCGCAACCTGACCATCATCGAACTGGCCGTCGAGTACATCCGCCGCATGACCGGCGAAAAACTCGATCTGATGTCGCTCGGTTTCACCGACCCGGCCGCCTACCAGATTCTCAAGGACGCCAACACGACGGCGATCTTCCAGGTCGAATCTGAGGGCATGAAGAAGCTCTTGAAGAAGCTGGCGCCCGACCGCTTCGAAGACATCATCGCCGTGCTCGCGCTTTACCGGCCCGGCCCGCTCGGTTCCGGCATGGTCGACGACTTCATCCTGCGCAAGAAGGGCCAGCAGAAGATCGACTATTTCCACCCCGACCTGACCGCTTGCCTGTCACCGACCTACGGCGTCATCAGGTACCAGGAACAGGTGATGCAGATCTCGCAGATCATCGGCGGCTACACGCTCGGTGGCGCCGACATGCTGCGCCGGGCGATGGGCAAGAAGAAGCCCGAGGAAATGGCCAAGCACCGCGAAACCATCGCCGAAGGCGCCAAGGCCAAGGGCTACGACCCGGCGCTCGCGGAGCAGCTGTTCGACCTGATGACCAAGTTCGCGGAATACGGCTTCAACAAGTCGCACACCGCCGCCTATGCCGTCGTCACCTATCACACCGCCTGGCTCAAGGCGCATCACTGTGCGGCCTTCATGGCGGCGACCATGTCGTCGGACATGGACAATACCGACACGGTGAAAATCTTCTACGAGGACACCGTCGCCAACAAGGTCAAGGTGCTCGGGCCGGATGTGAATGCCTCGAATTACCGTTTCGAGCCGGTCGACCGCAGCACGATCCGCTACGGGCTCGGCGCGGTCAAAGGCACCGGCGAGCAGGCGGTCAACGTGATTTTGAAGGCGCGCGAGGCCGGTGGGCCGTTCAGGNACCTGTTCGACTTCTGCCAGCGCTGCGACAAGCGCATGGTCAATCGCCGCACCATCGAGGCGCTTATCCGTGCCGGCGCCTTCGACAGCCTCGACCCCGACCGCCACAAGCTGCTGGCATCGACCGGCATCGCCATGGACTTCGCCGAGCAGGCCGAGCGCAACGCGATGCAAACCAGCCTGTTCGACATCGGCACCGTCGCCGAGGAACACGCGCCGCAGTACGTCGCGGTCAAACCGTGGGACGAGAAGGAACAGTTGATGCAGGAGAAGACGGCGCTCGGCTTCTTCTTCTCCGGTCACNCCTACAACAGCAGCAAGAAGGAACTGTCGCGCTTCATCCGGCGGCCGCTCAACCGGCTCGAACCGGCCAAGGAGATGACCCTGCTCGCCGGGCTGGTGGTCGGCGTGCGCACCCAGATGACGCGCCGCGGCAAGATGCTTNTCGTCCAGCTCGACGATGGCACCGGGATGATCGAGGTCTCGGTGTTCAACGAGCTGTTCGAGGCCGAGCGCGCCAAGATCGTCACCGACGAGGTGCTGATCGTTGAAGGCAAGGTCAGCTACGACGACTTTTCCGGCGGCAACCGCGTCGTCGCCGACAAGCTGATGACCATCGGCGAAGCCCGGGCCCGCTTTGCCAAGCACCTGTTGTTGCGGATGAACGGCGATTCCGACGCGCACAAACTGCGCTCCCTGCTGACACCCTTCGCACCCGGGCCGGCACAGGTGCGCATCCGCTACCGCAATGCCACGGCGGAGTGCGAGATCGTGCTCGGCGACGCCGTGCGCGTGCGTCTCGACGACCTGCTGCTCGACGCGCTCGGCGGCTGGCTGAAGCCGGAGAACGTCGAGATCGTCTATCAGTGATCACCGTCATCGACCAGGTCTTGCTGGCCGAGCTCGCCGCCGAAGCCCGGCAGGCACCGCGCCAGCGCAAGAACTTCAATTTCCATCCCGCCGACGACTACCCCGGCCATCCCCTGCTCAACGCCATCGAGCCGGGCTCCTATGTAATGCCGCATCGCCATCTCGATCCGGCCAAGGACGAAAGCATCGTCTGTCTGCGCGGCCGGCTGGGCATCGTCGTTNTTTGCCCTTCCGGGNAGGTCGACCGCAACTATCTCCTGTCGCCGGCCGGAGACTGCATCGGCGTAGATATTCCGCACGGGGTTTACCATTCGGTGCTCGCGCTGGAGAGCGGTACCGTCTTCTTCGAGGCCAAGGCTGGCNCCTATGTGCCGCTCGCGGCCGATGAAAAGGCGCCCTGGGCGCCGGCCGAGGGCGAGCCTGATGTGGCTGGCTATCTGGCGAGTCTGCGCGAACTGTTCGACTGACGCGCTGGAGCTGACTGGCGAGAGCGCGGCAGGCACCCGTAATCGACGACGGGTGCCCACCCGCTTGCGTTAATCACCCGCCGAGTTGGGCGGCAGCAGATCGGGTACTTCGAAAGGCTTCAGGCCCGCTGCCGGTGCTTTCGGCGCAGTGCCCGGCAGCATCTCGAAGTTCGGATGGAACACCACCATCAGGGAGCGCAACTGGTCGAACGGTTTGCGGTCACCNTCGAACTTCGCCTTGCCGGCCGCGATCAGGTCGTCGAAGGTGCTGGCACCCATCATCACCTGGTTGAGGTCGCTACGGTTCACCGTGATCGTCAGATCCGGCTTCGGCGCCTGTTCGCCCTTGATGTTGGTCAGCGTCGCGTTGCTCAGTTCGATCAGGTGCTTCTCGCCGTTGTCGGGCGTCACCAGATTGACCGTGAAACGCATGCCATCGGCTTTCCTCGGGTCGATGCTGATGCCGAGGAAGTCGAGCCACTGTTCGGTGGACATGGCGCGGATCACATCGGGTCCGCTCGATCTGACCGGGTTGCCCCCNGGCAGGCCGTTGCGCAATTCATAGGCGCCTTGCAGGTAGATGTTGCGCAGGCTCGGACTTTCCTTCTGGTAGCCGAGTTGCTCGAAGGCGTCGGCCAGCAGGCCGGCCGGCTGGTTACGCGGTTCGGCGAAGACCAGGCGGTTCAGGATTTCCGTGGCCTCCAGATACTTGCCCTGGGCGATCAATTGTTTGCCCTTGGCGATGATCTTGGCAGAGCCGCCCATCATCTCGACGTAGAGCGGGGCCGAATCCTTCGGCGAGAGCGGTGCGATGTTGGTCGGATTGCCATCCCAGTAGCCGAGGAAACGGTTGATGACGCCACGGCTGTTGTGCTGCCCNGAGCCGTGGTAGCTGTGCGCCGGCCACTGCTTCCACAAGCTGTCGGGCAGCTTGTAGACGTTCTGGATCTCGTTGACCGTAACACCGAGGTTGGCATAGTGCAGCGACTGGTTGTTGAGGTTGGCGTAGGTGTCGCGCTGGACGCGCATCACTTCCTGGATGCGCGCGTTGCCCCAGCGCGGCCAGCTGTGCGAGGCGAACATCACTTCGGCTTCCTGGCCGAATTTGTAGAGCGCGACGTTGATCTGTTTCGACCAGTTCAGGGCGTTGCGCACCGCCGCGCCGCGCGGCGTGTAGATGTTGTGGATGGTGCCGGTGATGTTTTCCGCCGCCCAGAAGGCCTTGAACTGCGGGAAGTACGTGTTCATCTCGGCGGGCGCCTCGGTGTCCGGGGTGTTCTGGAACACCATCCTGACGCCGTCGAGCGTCACTTCCTCGAAGTCNCTGCTGATAAGGACATTCGGCGCAATCAGACCGGTATTGCCATTGGCCACGTTCTTGCCGATCGACTGATCGACGTGGCCGTGCGGGTCGCGCGGCAGCAGCACGGCGTAGGAGTATTGCGTGCGGCGCGACATGGCATTGCCGCTATACACGTTTTCGGAAATCGCTTCATGCAGGAAGCCTTCGGGCGCGATGATCTTCACCTTGCCGCTGGCGACGTCGGCTTCATCGACCACGCCGCGCACGCCGCCGAAGTGGTCGACGTGCGAGTGCGAATAGACGACGCCGACGACCGGGCGCTTGCCGAGCTTCTCGTTGATCAGGTCGAGCGCCGCGCGGGCGGTTTCCTTGGCGGTCAGTGGATCGAAGACGATCCATCCGCTATCCCCNTTGATGAAGCTGATGTTGGCCAGATCGAAGCCGCGCACCTGATAGATCTTGCCCGGAACGACTTCATAGAGGCCGTAGGCCATGTTCAGCACCGCCTGGCGCTGCAGCGACGGGTGGATGCTCTGGAAATCCTTGCCCTGCAGCAGCCACTGGTAGCTGCCCATGTCCCAGGCGACGTGGCCGGCATCGGCCATGATCTGCTTGTACGGCGGCTCGGCGATGAAACCTTTNTTGGCCTCGTCGAAGTCGCGCTTGTCTTCGAAGGGCAGCGTGGCGTAGATGCCCTTGCGCAGTTCCATCGTGAACTTCGACGGCAGCGCGCCCTTCGGGTCGAAATGCTTGCCTTCGGCCGCGCCGGGGTTGGTAGCGATGGCGCCACCACCTCCCGCAGCATGGGTGGTTGTCATGGCTCCGCCGGCAAATGCGATGCTCAGTGCCAAGGCCAGCTTTCCGGAAAATTTCATGCGAGTCTCCTTTTATTTAAGGCGTTGCGCTGGCGATAGTGCCTGGCGCATGGTTAGCGGTGCTGCGGAATACCTGTCCGCAGTGAATTGCAGGGGCATTATTGGCATGTGATCTCGATTCCGGCAAATAGCTGTTTGGATAACTGTGATAACCTTTGCTTATCATGATTACCCAGCGCCGCCTTCGCCACCTGCTGCTGCTCGTCGAGTACGGGCATTTCGGACGCACGGCGGCGGCGCTCAACATCTCGCAACCGGCGCTTACCAAGAGCATCCAGGCGCTGGAGGCGGAACTGGGCGTCATGCTGCTGGACCGCAAGCGGGGTGCGGTGGTGCTGACGGCTTTCGGCGAACTGGTCGTCCAGCGCAGCCGGGCATTGCTCAATGCCGAAGAGGATCTGCTGCGCGAAATCGGGCTGCTCGCCGGACTCGAAATGGGCTCGTTGCGCGTGGCGCTGNCTTATCCCAGCGTGATCTCGGGTTACCCCGCGATGGCGCGCCTGCTCGCCCGGCGTCCGAAAATCAGCGTGGCGGTGCACGTCGCCGGCTGGCGCGAAGTGGCGCATCAGGTGACGGCGCGCGAGGTGGACCTCGGCCTGGCCGAACTGAGCGGCGTGCAGGAAGACGAGCAGTTCGCCACCGAGCCGGTCGGGCAGCATCGCGGCCGCATCTTCTGCCGCCCCGGGCATCCGCTTCTCGCCNGCCGGCCGGTGGCGCTGCCGGCGCTGCTCGAATATCCGTGGATGGCGTCGCGGATTCCCGCGCGCATCGCGGCGAGCCTGCCGCGCACGGTTGGCCGCGCCGGCCGGATCGATGCGCTCAGCGGCGATTTTATTCCCGCCATCACGATCGACGTGCCGATGCAGATCGCCNGATTTTTGGCCGGCAGCGATACCCTGGCGCTCGCCTCGCTGGCGCTGATGGAGCACGACCTGGCGGCCGGCAACGTGGCTCTGGTGCCAACCAGCAAAGTCGCCTTCCAGGCCAATTACGGCTTCATTCGCCTGAAGGATCGTTCGCTGACTCCCGCCGCACTGGCTTACATGGACGAGGTGCGCGCCGTCGAGGTCGGGATCGCCGGCCGCGAGGCAGCGCTGGCCGAGCGCTACGGCGACCGCCTTTAGTGGTCTGCTTCGCAATTAACCGAACATGAAAGTTTGTCTTTGCCCGCCTGGCGTTGTTGCTCATCCTCGCGATAGCGTTGGCTATCGCTGCGGTTCGCGCCTAGGGCGTGTTCACAGTAACCGGCGGGACTGCATTTGCCGGGGCGGGAAGGGCGCCAAGGCGCGAGGCGCCGGGAATGGTCGTACCATTCCCAAACCGAGCAACGCGCGACCGTCCGCCCCGGCAAACCCGAAGGGCAGGGTCTGGCGGTGCATTGCCGCGTTGCCGTTCGCTTGTGCAGATCACTGCACCGCGCGACCGGCGCCTTGCACTGCCTCCCCGCCAGGCCTTGCGCAGCCCGTCGCTTACTGTGAACACGCCCTAGCCAGATGCGCAAATCCGGCGCTTTCATGGTGTTCCGCCAATGACGAAGCAGACTACTAGGCTGCGCCGACTTGTCAGGGCGGTGTCAGGCGCTGGCATAATCGCGGAATGAAAATAAAGGGGTCGCGACGACCGCAGGGGGGCAAGGCGTGCTGAAGGTGCTGGTCTTCATGCCGGTGCTGNGGGCTGCCGCCGTCGCGCTGTTGCCGGCGCGCCGCGCCGTCTGGCTGTGGCGGCTGGCGATGGGCTTCGTGCTCGCCGCGCTCGGCTATTCCNTGTGGCTGGCCGCCGGGTTCGATCCGGCCGGCCCCGCCATCCAGTTTCATGAAAGCCGCCCGTGGAACGTTCGCCTCGGTTCCTACTTCGCGCTCGGGCTCGACGGCATCGGGCTGGCCATGGTGCTGCTGACCGCCTTGCTGACGCTGATCGCGGTATTGATGTCGCGGCGCATGGAGCAAGGGGCGCGCCTCTATTTCACGCTGGTGCTGCTGCTCGAATCGGCGATGTTCGGGGTGTTCAGCGCGCGCGACTGGTCGCTGTTCTACGTCTTCTGGGAAGCGACGCTGATCCCGCTGTTCTTCCTGATCGACCGCCTGGGCGGGCCGAACCGCCAGCGCGCGGCGCTGAATTTCTTCCTGTACACGCTGGGCGGTTCGGTCTTCATGCTGGTCGCGCTGCTCTTTCTGTACGACGCGGCGCCCGGCCACAGCTTCGCCATGGGCGACATGGCCGAGGGCGGGCGCGACCTGCCGCTCAACACCCAGTTACTGATCTTCGCCGGCCTGTTCATCGGTTTCGGCGTCAAGATGCCGGTCTTCCCGCTGCACGGCTGGCTGCCACTGGCCCACGTCGAGGCGCCGAGCCCGGTATCCATCCTCCTTTCCGGCGTACTGCTCAAGATGGGGGCCTACGGCCTGATCCGCGCTGCCGAAACCCTGCCCGCCGCGCTGCTGGCGACGCAGAACTGGCTGGCCGTGCTCGGCTTCGCCAGCCTGCTCTACGGCGCCGTGCTGGCCTGGCGCCAGCAGGACATGAAGGCGATGGTCGCCTATTCGTCGATCTCGCACATGGGACTGGTGCTGCTCGGCATCGCCACGCTCAACGTCACCGGACTGACCGGCGCCGTGACGCAGATGGTGGCGCACGGGCTGACGGCGGCGATCCTGTTTCTGGTCGTCGGCCTGCTCTACCAACGTACGCACAGCCGCGATCTGGCCGACTACGGCTGTCTGCTCGGGCGCGCGCCGCGCTTCGCCTTCTTCACCGCCTTCGCATTGCTGGCGGCCATCGGCCTGCCGGGCAGCGCCGGATTCGTCGCCGAGTTGCACGTGCTGGTCGGTGGCTTCGCCAGTTGGGGCGGCTGGATCGCACTCATCTGCGCCGGCATGCTGATCGGTGCCGCCTATGGCCTGCGGGTGATCGGCCGCCTCTGCATCAAGGGCTGCCGCCCGCCGAGATTGCCGNACATGACGCGCACCGAGGCGGTGGCGGCGGGGATACTCGGGCTGGCGATCGTCGGCCTCGGCGTCTGGCCGGCGCCGTTGCTCAATCTGGTGGCCGGCAGCATAGACCGCGTCGGCCGGCTGTTTGCGGGGTGACATGAGCGAACACCAGGCACTCCCGCTACGCGAGCGTCTCGCCCACTGGGTCGAGCATCTGGAGCACGTGCTGCCGGCGCAGGCGCCGATCCGCGATTTCGTTCATCACAACACGCTGCACGGCTTTCAGCATCTGCCGTTCGCCGAGGCGCTGGCGGCCGCGCAGCACCTGACCGGAGCTGCCGCCTACCTGCCGGAGGCGCGTNTTCGCGAACTTTTCGCAGCCGGCCGCATTACCGGCGACGACCTCGATGCCGCACTCGACGCCGCCGGCATTGCCGATCTCGATGCCGATGTGCGGCATGGAATCACGCGCCGCGACGTGTTGCTCGCCAGCCTGCGGATGAAGCCGGAAACGNTGGGCCAGGCCAGCCGGGACTGGGCGGCGCGCGAATACGGCGCGGTGGAAAATCCGGTTTTTGCCCGTTTTTCGCGGTCGACCGCAACAGGCGCCATGGCGCCCGCCGGCTGGCGGCAGACGGCGCCGCAGCGCTGGGCGGAACTGTGCGCCAGGGTCGGCGAGGAATGGACGCTGCGCAGCCTGCTGGAGCATCTCACCGGCGAGGATATTCTGGAGCGTGTGCGCACCGTGCTACATCGCCACCTGGCGGCGCATCTCGACCTTGGCGTCGCCGCCTGGCGCAACCCGCAGCGCGACCAGNGGTTCTACGCCGCCTGGCGCGCCAGCGCCCGCATCGACATGGCGTGGGAACTGAACGAACTGCCCAACGCGCACGACGAATTGCTCTGGCTGCCCGACGATCCGGTCGACGTCCTGGCCGAAACCCTGCCGCGCCTGGTCGCCGATGAGCGCTTGTGGCCCGGCTACCTGCAACGCCTGGCGCTGGAAATGCCGGGCTGGTCGGGCATGTTCCTGTGGCGCGCGCGCCATCCCGGCTTCGGCGACGGTTCGCCGGTCGCCATGGTCGACTACCTGGCCGTGCGCGTGCTGCTCGAAACCCTGCTCTGCGAGGATCTGACCCGGCGGCTGACCGGTGCCCCGCAGTCGTTCGCGGATTTGCAGGCGTGGTTTGCCGCCCGTCCCGCCGAGTTTNTCGTGCGCGACGCCCTGCGCACGCGCAGCCTGCCGGAAGCCCTGCAGCAAGAGGTCGCGCGCCGGTGCCGCAGCGGCACCGGCGATCCGCTCGGCGAAGCCGTATGGGAAGCGCTGGCCGATGCGATCGATGCGCTCGCCGCGCCTGCCGACCCGGCGCGCCTGGTGGCGCTGTTGTCGCAACTGGCGTTGACGCCCGGCGATCTCGAGATGCTGACCCCGGACGATGCCGCTGCCTTGCTGGCCTGTAGCGACAGCCTTGCGCCGCTGGCGCG
Source organism: Dechloromonas sp. (assembly GCA_013363835.1). Taxonomy (GTDB): domain Bacteria; phylum Pseudomonadota; class Gammaproteobacteria; order Burkholderiales; family Rhodocyclaceae; genus Azonexus. The sequence continues at coordinate 2,231,445 of CP054864.1, read as the reverse complement.
CGGCGAAATCTGGCTGCTCGCCTACGAGCGCCACTACCGCGAACAGCTCTTCTCGGCGCTGGCCGCCAATCACCCGCGCCGCAAGCCGGTGGCGCAGCCGACGGCGCAGGTCGTGATGTGCATGGACGACCGCGAGGAGGGCACCCGCCGTCATCTCGAGGAATTGGCGCCCGCCATAGAGACCTACGGTGCCGCCGGCTTTTTCGGCGTGCCGATGTACTGGCAGGGCATCGACGACAGCACGCGGACCGCACTCTGTCCCGTCGTCGTGCAGCCGCGCCATATCGTGCGCGAGACGGCGNGAAATGGGGAAGCCTGTGCCGACGCACGGCGGGCCCGGCGGGGGCGTCGCCTGCGGTGGCGCGAACGGCTGGTGCAGGGCACGCGGCGCGGCGTCGTGAGCGGGCCGCTGTTGACCGCCGTGGCGGCGGTGCCGGCGCTGGCCGCACTGGTCGCCGGTTCGCTGGCGCCCGGCTGGTTCGGCCAGGCGGTGCAGCGCTGGCGCGAGCAGATCGACGGCAAGGTGGCGACGCGCCTGCAATTGACCGCCGTCAGCGCCGCCCACGGGGCGACGCCAGACATGCCGCAGGAAGGTTTTACCGACGACGAGCAGGCCGAGCGGGTGGCGGCCTTCCTGCGCATGATCGGCCTGACCGGCCGCTTTGCGCCGCTGGTGCTGATGCTCGGCCACGGCTCGGGCAGCCGCAACAACCCGCATCTTTCGGCCTACGACTGCGGCGCCTGCTCCGGACGCCACGGCGGGCCCAACGCGCGCGCCTTCGCGGCGATGGCCAACCGGCCCGAGGTGCGTGCGCGCCTCGCCGCCCGTGGGCTGACCATTCCCGATACGACCTGGTTCGTCGCCGCCGAGCACAACACCTGCGACGACGGCATCGAGTGGTATGACCTCGACCGCGTGCCGGCGGCTTTCCAGTCGGCACAGGAGCAATTGCTCGGGCAACTGGCCGAAGCCTGCCGCGCGCACGCCGCCGAGCGTTGCCGGCGGCTCGCCTCGGCGCCGTCGCGCCCGTCGCCCTGGCTGGCGCGCCAGCATGTGGTCGGGCGCAGCCACGACATTTCGCAGGCGCGGCCTGAGCTGGGCCACGCGACCAACGCGGCGGCCTTCATCGGACGCCGCGAGATGAGCCGGNGGCTGTTTCTCGATCGTCGGGTCTTCCTCATTTCCTATGACCCGACCAGCGACGATGACGGCCGGATCGTCGAGAGCATCCTGCTGGCCGCCGGCCCGGTCGGCGCCGGGATCAGCCTCGAATACTATTTTTCGACCNAGGACAACGAGCGTTACGGCTGCGGTTCCAAGGTCACGCACAACCTGACCGGCCTCTTCGGCGTCATGGAAGGCGCCGATTCCGACCTGCGCACCGGCCTGCCGTGGCAGATGGTCGAGATCCACGAGGCGATGCGCCTGCTGGTGGTCGTCGAGCAGACGCCGGACGTGCTGTCGGCCATCGTCGGGCGCCAGCCGGCGCTGCAGGAACTGGTCGGCAACGGCTGGATCGTTTTGGCCGCGAAAGACCCGTCGACCGCAAGCATCCACCAGTATTGCCCGCGCCGTGGCTGGCTGCCCTGGGCGNGGCGCCGGGTGCTGCCGCAGGTCGGCCGCTCGGCCGACTGGTTCGCCGGTGAAAGCGTGGCGCTGGCGCCGGCCATCGTGCTGCGGGGGCGTCATGAGCGGCCTGCTGCGCCTGTTGCCCGATCTGGTCTGGCTGGTGCCGGCCTNNTTGCTGCTGGCGCTGACGGCAGTCGGTGCCCGGGTGCTGCTCGGACGGGCACAGGGCGACGCCGCCGAACCGCTGACCGCCAGGCTTTGCGGCTTTGCCGCCTTCTGCAGCCTGGCGCTGCTGCTGGCCATCGACCTCGGTGCCTTGCTCCACGGAGCGCCTGGCCATCGCGTGCTCGGCACGTGGTTCGCCAGCGGCAACTGGCGCGGCAGTGTTTCCTTTCTGCTCGATCCGCTGGCCCTGTCGATGGCGACGCTGGCGACGCTGATCGGCTGGCTGACCATGCGCTTTTCGGCCAACTATCTGCACCGGGAAGCCGGATTCCACCGTTTCTTCATCGTTCTCAGCCTGTTCCTGGCCGGCATCCAGATCGTCTTCCTGGCCGGCAACGGGTTGCTCGCCTTCGTCGGTTGGGAAATGTGCGGTGTTTCCTCGTTCCTGCTCATCGGCTATGCCTGGCAGCGTCCGGTGGCGACAGGCAATGCCTTGTTCGCCTTCGTCACCAACCGTGCCGGCGACGCCGGCTTCNTGCTCGGCCTCGGCTTCGCCGCCGCCTGGCTGGGCAGCTTCGAATGGCCGGCGTTGACCGAAAACCCCGATCTGCCGATGTTGACGGCGCGCCTGCTGGCTTTCGGCTTCGTCGTCGCGGCGCTCGCCAAGTCGGCACAACTGCCGTTCACGCCGTGGATCACGCGGGCGCTGGAAGGGCCGACGCCGTCGTCGGCCATCTTCTATGGGGCGGTCATGGNNGCACGCCGGGTGTTCCTGTTGCTGCGCCTGTCACCGCTGCTCGCCCAGGTGCCGGATATGCTGGCGGCCCTGGTCGTCGTCGGAGCGGCGACCGCGCTCTATGCCTGGCTGTGCGGCCTGGTCCAGACGGATGTGAAATCGGCGCTGATCTACGCGACGGTCTTCCAGGTGGCGCTGATGTTCGTCGCCATCGGGCTCGGCTGGACGACGCTGGCGACCGTCCATCTTTGCCTGCATGCCGCCTGGCGTGCCTGGCAGTTCCTGCTGGCGCCTTCATGGCTGAGCCTGACGCGCGGCGCGCCGCAGCCGGCACCGGCCTGGCTGCGTAACTGGCAATGGCTGTACACGGCGGCGGTCGAGCGTTTCTGGCTGCATCGGCTGGGCATCACGCTGCTGGCCAAGCCGACCGAGTCCTTCGCCCATGACATGCACGACCTTGAAGAAAACTTCATCGACCGCATGCTCGGCGAACCTGGCCGCGGCGAGCCACTGCGCCCGGAGCGCCCGCTGATCGTCGGCGACGGCCTGCCCGGCAAGGCGCTGGCTGTCGTCGCGGAACAGCTGCAGCGGCTTGAAGACCATCTGGCATTGCGCGGCCGCGGGGGCTTGGCGNAAAAATTGCTGTTGCGGGTCGGCAGCTACCTGCGCATCGTCGAACACCTGCTCGAACAGCCGCGCTACCTGATGATGGCGGTGATGGCGACTTTCGTGGTGATCCTGTGATGGGCGGCTTCAGTGAAATCCTCTGGAGCGCGCAGGCGGGCTTGCCGCTGCTGCTGGTGCTGCAACTGGTGCCGCTGGTCGGTGCGGCCGTGGTTTTTGCCTTCAACGAGCGGTCGACCGCAGTCGTCGCCGGCAAGGTCTTCGCGCTGGCCGAGCTGTTGTTGTGCATCGTCGTCGCCAGCCGCATCGATCCGGTGTCGGTCACACTGCAAATGGCCGAGCGTTTCGCGCCACTCGGTTATCACGTCGCGGTCGACGGCATCAGCCTGGTGTTTTTGCTGGTGGCGGCGCTGCTCACTTTTCTGATGACCTTGTACGGCATGAGCCGCGGCATGATCTCGCCGGGGCGCCTGTTCGCCGTGCTGCTGGTCGCCGAGGCGGGGTTGGTCGGCATGCTGGTGACGCTCAATATCGCCTGGTTCGCCGCCTTCTCGGCGCTGGAACTGTGGGCGGTCACCTACCTGCTCCGGCGCTGGGCTTCTTCGCGCGCCGAAATCCAGGCGCTGGCGCGCNTCGTCCAGTACCAGGCTTTCGGCTGGGCGCTGTTCGTCGGTGGCTGCGTCGTGCTTGGCTGGAGCCATGCCGATGCCACCGGCGGCCGCTGGAGTTTCGACCTCTTCGAGCTGGCCGGCACGCTGCCGGTGGGCAAGTTCCAGACCGCCGCCTTCTACCTGCTGTTCTACGGGCTGGCGGTGCGCACGCCACTCTTCCCGCTGCACGGCTGGTTGCCCAACATGGCGCAGCACGGACTGATTGCGGTGGCGCCGGCCTTGATGGTCGGCGTCAAGGTAGGCATCTACGGCATGCTGCGCTTCGTGCTGCCGCTGACCCCGGTGGCGGCGCAGTACTGGCAGCCCTACGTCGTCGGATTCGCCATGGCCGGCGTATTTNTCACCGCCGCGCTCGCCTTCCAGCAGACCAACCTGCGGCGGCTGCTCGCCTTCGCCGTGGTCAGCCACACCAGCCTGCTGGTGATCGGCGTCTTCAGCCTGCATGAGGCGGGCATTCAGGGCGCCGTGCTGCTCGCCGCCAACTTCGGGCTGGCGGTGACCGGCATGTGGTTCATCGTCGGTTTCGTCTTCCGCCGCACCGGAACCACCGAGCTGGGCGAGTTGTCCGGCCTGTTCGAGCGCATACCCTTCCTCGCCATCGCCTTCCTGATCTTCGGCCTGGCCATCGTCGGCATGCCAGGTACGCCGGGCTTCGATGCCGCCCACCTGATCCTCGAAGCTTCGATCGACAGCTTCGGCGCGTTGTCGACGGTAGCGGCGGCGCTCGGCAACGTGGCGGCCGCCGGCTTCCTGCTCTGGGCCTTCCAGCGCGCCTTCCTGAGCCAGGGAAAACAGGGCGCCCACGACGTCGACCGCACGATGCCTATGGAGTATCTGGTGTGTGGCATCGCGCTGATCGCCATGCTGGCCATCGGCTTCTTCACCGAGCCTTGGCTGCATCTGACGGAAGCTGCGAGCAAGGCATTGGCGGAGGGTTTCCTGCGATGAGCGTGCCGCTGCTTTCCTGCCTCGTCTTCCTGCCGCTCGCCGGCGCCGTGCTGCTCTGGTTGCTGCCGGCGCGCGCCGCCCGCCATGCGACCGCCCTGACGATGCTGGCGACGCTGGCTGCTGCCTGCGCGCTGATCGTCGCCTTCGATCCGGCCGGGCCGCGCTTCCAGTTCGTCGAGCGCAGCCTGTGGATCGCCAGCCTCGACGTGCATTACCTGCTCGGGGTGGACGGACTGTCGGTGCTCTTCCCGCCGGCTACCGCGCTGCTCTTTCTCGGGGCCGTGGTGGCCAGCTGGAATCTCGTACGACGCGCCACGTCTGCATTACAGCCTGCTACTGGCGCTGCAGGGCCGACGCTGGGCATTTTCTGCGCGCTCGACCTGGTGCTGTTCTTCCTGTTCTGGGAACTGACGCTGGTGCCGCTCTACTTCCTGCTCGCCCGCTGGGGCACCAGTGCCGGGACTGCACGCGTAGCCGCCCGCTACTTCCTGATCATGCTGGCGGGCGGCGTGCCATTGCTGCTTGCATTCGCGCTGTTGGCCGCCAGCCAGCCGGTGCCGACCTTCGATTTCCTGGCGCTGTCCGGGGTGCCGCTGCCGCGCTCGGCGCAATACGCCTTCCTGCTGTTGTGCCTGGTCGGTTTCGGCATCAAGGTGCCGCTGGTGCCACTGCATACCTGGCTGCCGCAGTTCTCGCTGGCCGCGCCCGGTCGTTGACCGCGCTGCTGGTCGGCCTGAAGCTCGGGGCTTACGGGCTGATACGTTTCGCCATCCCGCTGGCGCCCGATGCCGCACTGGATTTGCACTGGCTGTTCGCTGGCCTCGGTACGCTGACCTTGCTCTACGGCGCGGTCGGCATCCTGGCGCAGAGCAACCTGCGTGTCGGGCTGGCCTATGCCAGCATCTGCCACGTCGGGCTGGCAGTGCTCGGTCTCGCATCCTTCACTGCGCAGGGCGTGCAGGGGGCGGTGTCGCTGTTGCTCAGCTTCTCGGTGGCGACCGGCGGTGCCTTCCTGCTGCTCGAGTTCCTGCGTCAGCGCACCGGCTCGACCGACATCCACAGCCTGGGCGGCGCGGCAAAGACCATGCCGCTGCTCGCCAGCGGTTTCCTTATCTGCGGTCTGGCTGGCGTCGGCATGCCGGGCACCAGCAGCTTCCCGGGCGAGTTCATGCTGGTGCTGGCGGCCCTGCAAAGCCATACCGGTGCAGGGATGGCGGCCTTGTTCGGCTTGGCCATTGCTGCCGGTGCCTTCCTGGCGATCTATCGCAAGGCGTTCTTCGGGACGGTCACCCGCCGCGAGGTGGCGGAGGCAGAGGATTTGCGTCCGCGCGAGTGGGCGGTGCTGGTCATCCTGATTTTTCTGGTCGCTGCCATCGGCCTCTTCCCTGGGCCGTGGCTGGAGATCGTCCGCCCGGCTGCCGAGGCCTGGGCTGCCGGCGTGGCACGATAGCCTTCATGGTGAATGGATCCTGGTACCGTCCGGTCGCTTGGGAGTTCGGCAGGTCAATGCCTGAAGCAGGTTCCAGCCTTGCCGATGAGTGCCGCATCGATATTGCCTGAGCATGGTGCTCTGGAGTAACTTTGGCACGATATCGTTCAAGGAACGCCCAAATGATGAATTTGCCCAAGCCGACCTTGATCGCCTGCCTGATGGCGGCTGCGATCGCCGGTCCGATCGGTTGTGCCAACCAGCAAGCGATGAGCCCGCCCGACGATTTTGCGGCGAACCCTGGCATGCAGCCGTTGCAGGTCGACCCGCTTTGATGGTGCGCAGGCCGATCCCGGATGCAGCCAGCGCCGCCGGTGGTTGGCGACCAGTGGCCCNGGCAGGTGAGCCTCGCCGCCGGTTCGGCATTGATTTACCTGCCGCAGGTGAATGCTTGGGAAGGCAACCGCCTCAGCTTCCGTGCCGCAGTTGCGGTCAAGGCGACCGGGTCCGATGCCGAGACTTTCGGCGTCATCTGGGGCACCGCGCGAACCGATGTGGATCGCGTCACGCGAATGGTGGCGCTGAACGAACTCAGTCTGACCCAGGTGCGGTTTCCTACGGTGGCGGACAACGGCNTTGCTTACCTGCGCCAGTTGCGGACAAGCCTGCCAACGGCGATGGGAACGATTTCTTTGGACCTGCTGCAAGGGCAACTGCTGGCCTCGCAGACGGTCAAACCGAATGCCGTGCCGGTCAACAATGAACCACCGCGCGTGATCGTCAGCAACTCGCCGGCAATTCTTGTTCCGATCGACGGCGCGCCCAGCATCAAGGCGGTGCCCGGTACGCGTTTCGAGCGCGTGATCAACAGCCAGGCGTTGATCGCAAGAACCAGAGGCGACAGCACATGGTACCTGCATGTCTTCGATGGCTGGCTGACCGCGCCTGCGGTCGACGGCCCCTGGGTGAAAGCCTCCGGTGTTCCCTATGGTCTTGACGATCTGGCTCGGCGCCTGAGCGGCAAGGGCAGCGTTGACCTGCTGGACGGCGGCCCGCGGGCCAACCCGAAACCTTCTCTGGCCAATGGGNTGCCGACCATTTATGTGAGCCAGGTGCCGGCGGAACTGATCGTCTTCAAGGGGCAGCCGAATTTCATTCCCATAACGNGAACCGGTTTGCTGTGGGCTGAAAACACCACAGCCGACGTGCTGGTCAATACGGCCAACAATGACTATTACACCCTGTTGTCGGGGCGCTGGTATCGCGCTGCCTCATTGAGCGGTCCAGGANCCTTCGTTCCCGCCAATGCCCTGCCCGCCGATTTCGCCCGGATTCCCAAAGCTTCGCCGGCCGGCGTGATTCTCGCCTCGGTCGCGGGCACACCTCAGGCGCAGGAAGCGTTGATCGCCAATTCGATCNCCCAAACGGCGCAGGTTCCTGTCAATGGCCCAAAATTCACGCCCGTGTTCGATGGCGCGCCACAGTACAAGGCGGTCGATGGCACGCCGCTGCAATACGTGGTCAATGCGTCGGTGCCGATCATCCAGAATCCGGGCAGTTATTACGCCGTCGAGGCAGGCGTCTGGTTCACGGCGCCGGGTTTGACCGGGCCATGGAGCGTCGCCACCAGCGTGCCGGCAGTGATTTACACGATTCCGGTCTCGTCGCCGCTGCACTACGTGACGTACGTGAACGTATACGGTGCCAGCGATCAGGTGGTGTATGTCGGTACACCGGGCTATCTTGGCACCGTGGTCAGTTCGGATGGCGTCGTCGTCTATGGCACCGGCTATTACTACACGCCCTGGATCGGCTCAGTCTGGTATGCCGCGCCGATANCCTGGNGGCTGGCAGCGCCCATCTACAATCCCTATGTCGGCTACGCCTGGGATTCGGACTGGGCCTGGCCACGGCAGCCTGGGCGACCGGCTATTGGGGGCGCCTACTACCACCCAGGATATTGGGGCTACCCCTGCTGCGGTTCCGCCAGCGCAAGCGTCTATGGTCGCTGGGGCAATACCGTCTATGCGGGCAACCGCAGTTGGTACGCCAACGCGNAACGGCAAGTATGGCACCACGGCGGCTGGTACCTACAACAACCTGCGCACGGGAACGACGGGTTCCTACGCGGCGGGCGCAGCTACAACCCTTATACCGGGCAGGCGCAGCGCGGTTATGACCGGACGTTCAACACCGCGNGGCGGAACGACCGGCAATGTCGCCCGGGTAGCTCGTACAACACCGAAACCGGGCAGCGTGCTTATGGTTCGAGCTTAAATGCGACAGGCCCGGGCGGCAGTTCGATATCGAAAACCACCGCTGCAACGGCCGGCCCGCAGGGCTTCGATGCCCAACATACGACGTCTGCCTACGATGCGCGTACCGGTCAAACCAAGAGCTGGACTTCAAACGGTTTCTTCGGCGACCGTTCGGACGGGTGGGTGGTGGCGACCGGTTCGGCGGTGGTGGCTATCAGGATCGATTTGGCGGTGGCGGATTCGGTGGCCGTTTTGGTGGTGGTGGATTTGGCGGGCGCTTTGGTGGCGGCGGATTCCGACGCTGACGGCAAGCCCCGAGCGAGGCGTTTATGAATCGGGAAAGCAAATGAACAGATCCAGATCGGCATGGAGGGCANTGCTCGTTGCGTTGGCTTCCGTAGTCATGGCTGCATGTGCCAGTTACAGTGGCAGCAACCTCAAGCCCGGCATATCAACTTTGCCGGAGGTGATCGCCTCGATGGGCGAGCCGGCGATGGTCTGGAAGAACCCGGACGGCAGCGAGCAACTGGCCTATCCGCGCGGTCCGGCGNGGACCCAGACCTTCATGGTATACGTCGGGTCCGACGGCAAGCTTCTGCGTATCGAGGGCGTTCTCGACATGGCGCATTTCGCGAAAATCCAGGAAGGGATGAGCAAGGAGCAAGTGCTGCGCACCATTGGCCCATCCGGAGCGCTGTGGACGCAAACCTACTCGCGGAGCAATACCCTGGCCTGGTCTNGGCTTTTCTGCGATAGCGCGAGCNTTCAGGCCTTCTTCGATGTGATGTTCGATGCCTCTACCGGGATCGTCAAATCTACCGGGCAACGCCCGAACGAGCAGGGGCGGCTGGGGATTCCCACCTGCGGGCATTAGGAGCATCCGCCGCGCCGTGGCCTGGCGCGGCGGCTTCCGATTGCCCAATAAATTCATGCTTTCTTGACGAATTCCGACTTGAGCTGCATGGCGCCGATGCCGTCTATCCTGCAGTCGATGTCGTGGTCGCCGTCGACCAGGCGGATGTTCTTGACCTTGGTGCCGACCTTGACCACCGATGAGGAGCCCTTGATCTTGAGATCCTTGATCACGGTGACCGAGTCGCCGTCCTGCAGTTCGTTGCCGTTGGCGTCACGCCAGACGCGTTTCTGCTCGGCGTTGTCGGCGCCGGCATCCTTGCTCCATTCGTGCGCGCATTCGGGGCATACGTACATGCTGCCGTCTTCGTAGGTGTATTCCGAACTGCATTGCGGACATTTGGGCAGGGCGCTCATGGTTGTTCCTTATCAATAGTCTTCGTCGCTACCGCCCATCAGGTTGGGCAGCAGGGTATAGGCGCGCTCCAGCGCCTTCGAGAGATCGGCGCAGACGTTCTCGTCGCCGAGGTGGTCGATGAAGCCGGAGCGGAAGAGCAGCGAACCCGGCTGCGAGTTGAGGCCGCAGACGATCAGCGTGCAGCCGCGTTTCTTCAGCTTGCCGAGCAGGTTTTCGAGCCCTTCGAGGCCGGTGGTGTCGAGCTGGATCAGCCGCGCCATGTCGAGGATGACGACTTCCGGGTGGCCTTCGCGCGGGTCGAGCAGTTCCTCCAGCTTGTTCACGGCGCCGAAGAACAGCGAGCCGAACAACTGCCACGCGGCGACGCGCATGCTGCCGTCCGGGTAGAGGAAGGCGGGTTCGTCGGCTTCTGCGGCGAGCGGCAGGCGCTCGATGCGCGTCAGCTCCGACATGCGGTAGATGAAGAACAGGCTGGCCAGCACCATGCCCAGTTCGACGGCGATGGTCAGGTCGAAGACGACGGTGACGAAGAAGGTGACGAGCAGGATGATGCGGTAGTTGTTCGAGTAACGCCGCAGTTCCTTGAATTCGTGCCATTCGCCCATGTTGACCGCAACCACCATGACGATGGCCGACAGCGTGGCGAGCGGCACGTAGGAGGCGAGCGGGGCGGCGACGAGGACGATGCCGAGCAGCACGAGGGCGTGGATGATGCCGGCCACCGGCGTGCGGCCGCCAGTCTTGACGTTGGTGGTGGTGCGGGCGATGGCGCCGGTCGCCGCGAAGCCGCCGAAGAGCGGGGCGGCGATGTTGNNGCCCTGGGCGACCAGTTCCTGGTTTGGATCGTGGCGGTCGTCGATCTGGCTGTCGGCGACGCGGGCGGAAAGCAACGACTCGATGGCGCCGAGCAGGGCGATGGTGATGGCCGGCGAGATCAGCTTGCCGAAGTCGTGCACCGACAGGCTGGGCAGGCCGAAATTCGGCAGCTCCTGCGGNATGCCGTGNAAGCGGCTGCCGATGGTTTCGACCGGCAGATCGAAGGCGAAGGCGACCAGGGTGCCGACGATCAGCACGACGAGCGGGCCGGGCGCCCGGCGCAGCAGGGCGAAGCGCTGCGCCAGGCGGTTGTACGAAAGCAGGAAGACGAAACAGGCAGTGGCCAGCGCCAGGGTCGGCAGGTCGACGGTGTGGGCGTTGGCGGCCAGGGTCTTGATGCGGGCGAAGAATTCGGCGGGCAGGTTGTCGATCTGCAGGCCGAAGAAATCCTTGAGCTGGGCGAGGAAGATGACGACGGCGATGCCGTTGGTGAAGCCGATGACGACGGTGACCGGGATGAAGCGGATCAGCTGCCCCATGCGGGCGAGGCCCATGGCCAGCAGGAAGATGCCGGCGAGGATGGTTGCCCCCATCAGGTTGGCGAAACCGTGCATGGCGACGATGCCATAGACGATGGGGATGAAGGCGCCGGTCGGGCCGCCGATCTGCACNCGCGAGCCGCCGAAGGCGGAAGTGATGAAGCCGGCGACGATGGCCGTCCAGATGCCGGCTGTCGGCGAGGCGCCGGAGGCGATGGCGAAGGCCATGGCCAGCGGCAGGGCGAGGACGCCGACGGTGATGCCGGCCGCCAGATCCTTGCCGAATTGCGCGCGGTTGTAGGTGGGCAGGCAATCCAGCAGCTTGGGGTGGAAGGCGATCTTCATGGCGCGCGCTCGGAGGGGAGCGTGGATTATATGTAACGCCAATTATTCGTCAATGTTAATCATATGTTAATATGATTACATCCGCATTTCGGAGTCATGAACCATGGAGAACAGGACCGCGCGTCTGACCATTCTGATCGATCCGCGCAAGAAGCAGATATTCGAGGAAATCTGCGCAGCGCACGACATCACGCCATCACAGGTGGTACGCAAGCTGGTGCGCCAGTACATCATCGACAATGCGGGCGGGCGCGAACTGCCGGAGTGGCTGAGGCCGCCGGGCGCGCCCGGCGAGTAGGGCTATTCCGGCGCGTCGCCGTCTTTAGGTCTGAGCTTGTCCGGATGGTGGGTGGCAAGATAGGCCTCGTACTTGGCCTGCATTTCGGGCGCCTGCTTGGCGATTTCACGCAGGATGCGCGACACCGCCCACAGCATCACCGCGGCGCCGCCCACCGTGCAGGCGACGGCTTCTGCGGTCGACCCTGGAAACCGGCCAAAATGGCGCCCTGCCGGCAGCGAACCAGCTGGCGCCGATGGCGACACAGAACAAACCAAAGACGTCGGCCATGCCATACAGAAAGATGCGAGCGGTCAGGCGCGGGCGCGGTGTGCGGGTCGGATTCAACATGCTGGGGTCTCCGTCGGGTGTCGGGTTTTGTGCCGAAAGGGCTTGACAAACCCGAGTTGAGCGCCTGGTTTATTCACAGAAATTCTGCTTGACAAATGTTTGTGCCGCGGTTCGTTGCTAACTTGCCTGCAAATGGCAGGTTTGTACATAAATCCAATTAAATCAATGAATTGCAATTTCGCCCAAGATTCGTGCAGGGTAAGAAAAGTCCTTTGGCGACTGCTACTTAGTAAGTGCCGCGGGGATTCATTCACAGACTTATCCACAGTTTTTGTGGATAGATTGTAAACCTTGCGGCGGGGTGCAGGATTGGCGAAATTAGTTAAAGTAAAACTTTAGCTCGAAGCGCGGGATTTGGTGCGTTGCAATAAAACGGCCCGCTGGACGGGCCGTTTTTTTGTACGGATTTATTTGACTCGCATCCCCGGTTGCGCGCCCGAATCGGGGGACAGAAGATAGAGTCCTGGCGTCTTTCCATCGAGATCCGATGCAGCCAGCACCATGCCTTCGGAGAGACCGAATTTCATCTTGCGTGGCGCCAGGTTGGCGACCATCACCGTCAGGCGGCCGACCAGTAGCGCCGGGTCGTAGGCGGCCTTGATGCCGGCGAAGACGTTGCGGGTTCTTTCCTCGCCCACGTCCAGCGTCAGTCGCACCAGCTTGTCGGCACCTTCGACGAGTTCGGCGTTGGCGATGCGGGCGATGCGCAGGTCGACCTTCATGAAATCGTCGATGGTGCACAGCGGGCCGGCGGTGGTTTCGGCCTTGACTTCTGTTCTGCTGNNGTGCTCGGCATGGCGTTGCTGCGAATGGGCTTGCACTGCGGCTTCCGGCGCCGGGGCCAGCGATTCCTTGTTGGCTTCGATCAGTTTCTCGATCAGCTTGGGATCGACGCGCGTCATCAGGTGTTCGTAGGCGTTGATCGCATGGCCGGCGGCGAGCAGGCTTCCGGTATCCGCCCAGGTCAGCGGCGCGATGTTCATGAATTTCTCGACCTTGGCGGCGACGACCGGCAGGATGGGCTTCAACAGCACGGTGAGCAGGCGGAACAGGTTGAGCGCGTTCGAGCAGGCGGCGTGCAGTTCGACTTTTNNGCCTTCCTGCTTGGCCAGTTCCCAGGGTTTGACGCTATCGACGTACTGGTTGGCGCCGTCGGTCAGCAGCATGATTTCGCGCATCGCCTTGGCGAATTCGCGGGTTTCGTAAAGTTCGGCGATGCGACCGGCCGCTTCCTGGATGGCCTTGATCGCCGGCAGGTTTTCGTCGGCCGGCGCCAGTTGGCCGTTGAAGCGCTTGGCAATGAAGCCGGCCGAGCGACTGGCGATGTTGACGTATTTGCCGACCAGGTCGGAATTGACGCGGGCGATGAAGTCGTCGAGGTTGAGGTCGATGTCTTCCATGCTCGCCGACAGCTTGGCAGCATAGTAGTAGCGCAGCCATTCCGGGTTGAGGCCGGTGTCGAGATAGCTCTGGGCCGTGATGAAGGTGCCGCGCGATTTCGACATCTTGGCGCCGTCGACCGTGAGGAAGCCGTGCGCGAAGATTTTGGTCGGCGTCCGGTAGCCGGCGTGCGCCAGTTCGGCCGGCCAGAACAGCGCGTGGAAGTAGAGGATGTCCTTGCCGATGAAGTGATAGAGCTCCGTGGTCGAATCCGGCTTGAAGTATTCGTCGAAGTCGAGACCATTCTTGCCGCAGAGGTTCTTGAACGACCCCATGTAACCGATCGGCGCATCGAGCCAGACGTAGAAATACTTGCCCGGCGCATCGGGAATCTCGAAGCCGAAATAGGGNGCGTCGCGCGAGATATCCCAGTCGGTCAGCTTGTTTTCGCCGGGNGCGCCCAGCCACTCTTGCATCTTGTTGGCGGCTTCCGGTTGCAGCACGCCGTTTTCCCGGCTGGTGTACTGGCGCAGGAACGCCTCGCAGCGCGGATCGGAGAGCTTGAAGAAGTAATGCTCGGAAGTGCGCAGTTCCGGCTTGGCGCCGGAGACCGCCGAGTAGGGCTCGATCAGGTCGGTCGGCGCGTAGGCGGCGCCGCAGACTTCGCAGTTGTCGCCGTACTGGTCCTTGGCATGGCACTTCGGGCATTCGCCCTTGATGAAGCGGTCCGGCAGGAAGAGTTGCTTGACCGGGTCGTAGTACTGCTCGATGGTGCGGACTTCGATCAGNCCGGCGGCGCGCAGCTTGAGGTAGATGTCGTTGGCGCAGTCGCGGGTTTCGTCCGAATGGGTGCTGTAGTAATTGTCGAAACCGACATGAAAGCCCGAGAAGTCGCGCGAGTGTTCGCCATGCACCCGGGCGATCAGGGCTTCCGGCGTGATGCCTTCCTTCTCGGCGCGCAGCATGATGGGCGTGCCGTGCGTGTCGTCCGAGCAAACGTACCAGCATTCGTTGCCCGCCATTTTCTGGTAGCGCACCCAGATGTCGGTCTGGATATATTCGACCAGATGGCCGAGATGGATGGCGCCGTTGGCGTAAGGCAGGGCGGAGGTGACGAGGATTTTGCGCGACATGGCGTTGTGTGGCTTTAAAATAATCCTTGATTTTACCGCGAGCGCGTGAATATTCGGGGTTTGCGGTATATTCGACAAGACTACTCAGGTATTCGCCTGCCCCATCTGCATCTCAACCGGAGTTTCCATGAGTCTCACAGAACAACAAATAAAGACCGCGCTTGCTGCTGCGGTCGACCCCAATACAGGCAAGGATTTCGTCGCCGGCAAGGCCGTCAAGAACATCAGGATCGACGGTGACGACGTTTCGTTCGACATCGAGCTCGGCTATCCTGCCAAGAGTCAGATCGATGGCATCCGCAAGCAGGTGATCGCTGCCGTGCGCACGCTGCCCGGCGTCGGCAACGTCTCGGCCAACGTATTCAGCAAGATCGTCGCGCATTCGGTGCAACTGGGCGTCAAGCTGCTACCGGGCGTCAAGAACATCATCGCCGTGGCCTCCGGCAAGNGAGGCGTCGGCAAGAGCACGACCGCCGTCAATCTGGCACTGGCACTGGCGCAGGAGGGGGCCACGGTCGGCATTCTCGACGCCGATATCTACGGCCCGTCGCAGCCGCAGATGCTGGGCCTGGNNGGGCAACAGCCCGAGTCCCACGACGGCCAGAACATGGAGCCGCTTGAAGCCTATGGCGTGCAGGCGATGTCGATCGGCTTCATGGTCGATGTCGAGACGCCGATGGTCTGGCGCGGCCCGATGGTCGCCCAGGCGCTGGATCAATTGCTGGGCCAGACCAACTGGCGTGGTGTCGACTATCTGATCGTCGACATGCCGCCGGGCACCGGCGACATCCAGCTCTCGCTGGCGCAGAAGGTGCCGGTGACCGGCGCACTGATCGTCACCACGCCCCAGGACATCGCGCTGCTCGACGCGCGCAAGNGCCTCAAGATGTTCGAGAAGGTCAATATCCCCATTCTTGGCATCGTCGAGAACATGAGCATCCACATCTGTTCCAAGTGCGGCCACGAAGAACACATCTTCGGTGCCGGTGGCGGCGAGCAGATGTGCAAGGACTACGGCGTCGAACTCCTCGGCAGCCTGCCGCTGGAGATGGCGATCCGCGAGATGGCCGATGGCGGCACGCCTACCGTGGTCGGCGCACCGGATTCGCGCACGGCCGAGATCTATCGCGGCATCGCCCGCCGGGTGGCGGTGAAGATCGCCGAGAAATCCAAGGACATGACTTCCAAGTTCCCGAACATCGTTGTGCAGAACACCTAATTTTTTGCACATGATGCCCAATAAAGGCGGGTAAAATCCCGCCTTTATTTTGTCGACCGCAGCAGGTAAAAATGGCCATCAAATCAGACNAATGGATACGCCGCATGGCGGAAGAGCACGGCATGATCGAGCCATTCGCGCCCGAACTCGTGCGTGAGGTGAATGGCCAGAAGATCGTTTCCTACGGCACCTCCAGCTACGGCTACGACATCCGCTGTGCCCGCGAATTCAAGGTGTTCACCAACATCAACTCGACGGTGGTCGATCCCAAGGCTTTCGATCCGAAATCCTTCGTCGAAATCGAGTCCGATGTCTGCATCATTCCGCCCNATTCCTTCGCGCTGGCGCGCACCGTCGAGTATTTCCGCATTCCCCGCTCGGTGCTGACCGTTTGCCTCGGCAAATCGACCTATGCGCGCTGCGGCATCATCGTCAATGTCACGCCTTTCGAGCCGGAGTGGNAAGGCTACGTGACGCTGGAGTTTTCCAACACGACGCCGCTGCCGGCCAAGATCTACGCTGGCGAAGGTTGCGCCCAGGTGCTGTTCTTCGAGTCCGACGAGATCTGCGAGACCTCGTACAAGGACCGGGGCGGCAAGTATCAGNGGCAGATAGGCGTTACGCTGCCCAAAATCTGACGCCAGCCTGTAACGGAACGGACTTACTGTGTGACCCGCTGCGGCGGGTCGCCGCTTTTGAAGGATTCACCATGCGCTTTCAGTTTCCGNTTATCATCATCGACGAAGATTTCCGCTCCGAGAACACCTCGGGCCTCGGCATCCGTGCGCTCGCCGAAGCCATCGAGAAGGAAGGTCTGGAAGTGCTGNGGGTGACCAGCTACGGCGACCTGACGTCTTTCGCGCAACAGCAGAGCCGCGCCAGCGCCTTCATCCTGTCGATCGACGACGAGGAACTGGCGCTGGAGCCGGAGGAAACACTGGCCGAACTGCGCGCCTTCGTCAGCGAAATCCGCAACCGCAACACCGAAATTCCCATTTTCCTGCACGGCGAGACTCGGACGTCGCGCCACATTCCGAACGACGTGCTGCGCGAACTGCACGGTTTCATCCACATGTTCGAGGACACGCCGGAATTCATCGCCCGCAACGTCAAGCGCGAGGCCAAGGCCTACCTCGCCTCGCTGCCGCCGCCGTTCTTCCGCGCGCTGGTGCATTACGCGGCCGACGGTTCGTATTCCTGGCATTGTCCCGGCCACTCGGGCGGCGTCGCCTTCCTGAAGTCGCCGGTCGGCCAGATGTTCCACCAGTTCTTCGGCGAGAACATGCTGCGCGCCGATGTCTGCAACGCCGTCGAGGAACTCGGCCAACTGCTCGACCACACCGGCCCGGTCGCCGCCTCGGAGCGCAACGCGGCGCGCATCTTCAACGCCGATCACCTGTATTTCGTGACCAACGGTACCTCGACCTCGAACAAGATCGTCTGGCATTCCACCGTCGCGCCGGGCGACATCGTCGTCGTCGACCGCAACTGCCACAAGTCCATCCTGCACGCGATCATGATGACCGGGGCGATTCCCGTCTTCCTGATGCCGACGCGCAACAACTTCGGCATCATCGGGCCGATCCCGAAAAGCGAATTCGCCTGGGAAAGCATCCAGAAGAAAATCGCCGCCAACCCCTTTATCGCCGACAAGACTGCCAAGCCGCGCGTGCTGACCATTACCCAGTCCACCTACGACGGCATCCTCTACAACGTAGAGGACATCAAGGAAGAGCTGGACGGCAAGATCGACACACTGCATTTCGATGAAGCCTGGCTGCCGCATGCCGCGTTCCACGATTTCTACGGCGATTACCACGCCATCGGCGCCGACCGTCCGCGCTGCAAAGAGTCGATGGTCTTTTCGACACAGTCCACCCACAAGCTGCTGGCCGGCCTCAGCCAGGCCTCGCAGATTCTGGTGCAGGACTGCGAGAACCGTCAGCTCGACCGCGACGTGTTCAACGAAGCCTACCTGATGCATACCTCGACCTCGCCGCAATACTCGATCATCGCCTCCTGCGATGTCGCCGCCGCGATGATGGAAGAGCCGGGCGGCACGGCATTGGTCGAAGAATCGATTACCGAAGCCCTCGACTTCCGCCGCGCCATGCGCAAGGTCGATGAGGAATGGGGCGTCGACTGGTGGTTCAAGGTCTGGGGGCCGGACGATCTGTCCGAAGAAGGCATCGAAGAGCGCGACTCGTGGATGCTCAAGCCGGGCGAGCGCTGGCACGGCTTCAACAATCTGGCCGACGGCTTCAACATGCTCGACCCGATCAAGGCAACCATCATCACGCCGGGCCTCGATGTCGATGGCGACTTCGCCGACGAATTCGGCATCCCGGCCGCCATCGTCACCAAATACCTGGCCGAACACGGCGTCATCGTCGAAAAGTGTGGCCTCTACAGCTTCTTCATCATGTTCACCATCGGAATCACCAAGGGCCGCTGGAATACGCTGGTCACCGCGTTGCAGCAGTTCAAGGACGATTACGACAAGAACCAGCCGTTGTGGAAGGTGCTGCCCGAATTCGTGCAGAAGAATCCGCGCTACGAGCGCGTCGGCCTGCGCGACCTGTGCACGCAGATCCACAGCGTCTACAAGCAGAACGATGTCGCCCGCCTGACCACCGAGATGTACCTGTCCGACATGGTGCCGGCGATGCGTCCGGCCGATGCCTTCGCCAAGATGGCGCACCGCGAGATCGAGCGCGTGCCGGTCGACGAACTCGAAGGCCGTGTCACGGCCGTGCTGCTGACCCCGTACCCGCCGGGCATCCCGCTGCTGATTCCGGGCGAACGCTTCAACCGGACAATCTGTAGCTACCTCAAGTTCGCCCGCGAATTCAACGCCACCTTCNCCGGCTTCGAAACCGACGTGCACGGGCTGGTCAAGNGCCAGGACGGCGCCTACTACGTGGATTGCGTGCGCTGACGCTTCGCTTCGCGCCGGAATTTTTGCAGCTCTTTTTGACAGGCTCGCCAAAGTTCATCGCTTGCCGGTATGCTTGCGTCTGAAAGACGTAAAACAAAGGGTATCGCATAGACTTCCTTGCCAGGATTTCCGGTGGGCCGCATGGTGACAAGCGCTTGCGCGGCGTTGTGATTGCCGCGGGAGCCTATCTGGTCGCTGCAGTACTGCTGGTGCTGGCCCATTTCGCCGGGCTGATCGGGCTGAACGGCATGCTCGCCAGCATCGCGCTGATGACGGTCGCCAATCTGACGCTGCTCGCCATCTTCAAGCTGAAGGTGAACCAGCGCTTCGCCGATCCGACGCTGATGCTCGCGCAAACACTGGCGGCGATCGCGCTGATCATGTTCGTCGCCTATCAATTCGAGCGCGACCGCAGCCTGGTCCTTGTCTGGTGCCTGGTCGTCATGCTGTTCGGTGTGTTCCGCTTCAAGCCGCGCGATTTCGCGACCACCACGCTGTTCATGCTGGCCGGCTACGCGCTGGTGATCAACCTGCTGATGAGTCTTAAGCCACAGAAGGTCGATGTCTTCATCGAGTGGTATCAATGGATCTGGCTGGCGCTGCTGCTGCCGCCTTTCGCGTGGATCGGTTCGCGCATCGGCGTGATGCGGGCGCGCATCCTGCGGGCCAACGCGGAACTGGTCAATGCGCTGGGTACCATCCAGGACATGGCGACGCACGATTCGCTGACCGGCCTGCATAATCGTGTCTCGATGACCGACGCGCTCGAGCATGCGGTCAACAAGGCGCAGCGTAGCGGCGAGCGGCTCGCCATCTATTTCATCGACCTCGACGGATTCAAGTCGGTCAACGATTCTCTCGGCCATGCGGCGGGTGACGAACTGCTGCGCGAAATTGCCCTGCGCCTGCGCGGGCGGGTGCGGCAGAGCGATCTGGTGGCGCGGCTGGGCGGTGACGAATTCGTCGTGATGGTCGAGGAGGTCACCGATCGCCCCAGCCTTCAACTGCTCGCGTCCAAGCTGCTTGCCGCGATCGCCGAGCCGATGCAGTTGCAGGGGCACGAGGTCTCGGTGACGGCCAGTATCGGCATCGCGATGTATCCGGACGACGGTGACGACGTCTCGACGCTGCTCGCCAATGGCGACATCGCGATGTATCGCGCCAAGGCGCTTGGCCACAACCGCGCCACCGAGTATTCGGCCGATCTCGGCGAGAGCGTCGTCGAGCGCTTCGAGATTGAAAAGGGCTTGCGCGAAGGCCTGCGCAACGACGAATTCCGCCTCTACTACCAGCCCAAGATCGAGTTCAGCTCCGGCAAGCTGCTCGGCGTCGAGGCGCTGATCCGCTGGCATCATCCGACGCTGGGCGTGCTCGGGCCCGACCGCTTCATTCCCGTCGCGGAATCCAGCAATTTCATCATCGTGCTCGGCAAGTGGATCATCGACGAGGCCTGCCGCCAGGCCCAAACCTGGCAACGCGGGGGCATGCCGCACTTCTCGATCGCGGTGAACCTGTCCGCCAACCAATTGACCGACCCGTCGCTGGCCGATCACGTGGCCGAAGCCCTGCGGGTCAGCGGCATCGATCCGGCGATGCTCGAATTCGAAATCACCGAAACGGCGGTCATGAAGAACATGGTCGAAGCCACCGCGCTGCTCGAATCGCTGCGCGCGCTGNGGGTTCGCCTGGCGATCGATGATTTCGGCACCGGATATTCGTCGCTCGCCTACCTCAAGGAACTCCCGGTCGACGTCCTCAAGGTCGACCGCGCCTTCGTCCGGCACCTGCCGCACAGTCGTGACGACCTGGCCATCACGCGTGCCGTGATCGCCATGGCGCACGGCCTGTCGATGAAGGTCGTCGCCGAGNGGGTCGAGGCACAGTGCCAGTTCGATTCCNTGCGCGACGAAGGGTGCGACGTGTTCCAGGGCTTCTATTGCCGACCCGCGCTGCAGAGCCACGACCTCGAAGCCCTGTTGCACCGCTACGGCTTGGTGATTCCGGCGCAGACGTAGCCTCCGGCTTTTGCCACTTTTTGGCGGTTGACCGCAACAGGCGTCGGAAACGGGAGTCAGCCGCGCCTGACGACCCGCAAGCTCACACCCAGCCGGCATAGAGCAGCGCAAACACCGCTTTCCGGCTGCCGATGATGGCGATGGCGAGAAGAATTGTGCCGATCAGCAGACCGGCCCAGACACCCAGGGATTGAAAATGGCGGCAACAAACAGCGACCATCCGCTGGCGCCCAGGAACAGACATCCCACGACAAGGTGAATCCCCGCGCAATGCGCTCCCAGAACAACTGCTTGATTCCGGCATCTCGGCAGACAAAGGGTCTTCCTGGCCGAGAATTTCATAGCCGGTGGCGATGGCGGCAAAATCGCATGCACCGCAACGCTGGACGCCCGGCTCGTTGATTGTTCGGCAACGGTGGCATTGCCAGCGGTAGTTGGGTTGGGGGGCATTACTACGTGGTTTGGAGGGTTACGAGTCCCGTCTTTTTGATTTTAGGTATTACTAGGCTCATCCTTGAGTCGTCCTCTAAGGAATTTTCCCGCAACTCCATTTAGTTCGCTTCTATCAAAAAGCTTGCCTTGGAACTGGAACTCCCGGTCAATGCGAACGATGAGCAACTGCTCGAAGTTTCCNTGTCTTTTGACGAGCACGCGGTCGCTCGCTTTCAGGCGAGATGGTTTTACCTCAACAAGCCTTCCGTCAATTGTGCCGTCGGAACCGGCTCTGTGTGTCCCATGACGCCGAAGTCCGAATTTGATTTTTGCGTAGATTTCTCCGAGTTCGCCCCAGACTTGTAGATACCGTCCTGTGTTCNNGAAGTGGCGCCTAGCGCAATCTACCAAGTCTTCGAAAATCTCAGTCTGCTCTAAGACGCTAAACGGGAATCCANNCCTGCTCTGAAAAGGCGTGCTTGGCTCATCATCGAGGTGAGAGTCGATCCACCCCNNGCTTATGGATTCCCACTCCCAAGGCGCTACGCCACAGCCAGCTGCATCGGCTATTTCTCTGGANCTATAGCCACGCTCGTGCATCTCANNGAGAAACTCCCAGTCGCTCATCTATTCTTTTTCCGGGTTAAAGGGGCGACGGTCATTTTTTCTCAAGCGACCCGGCGGCGATAAGTCACAAACGCAAACCCCGTCCCCTCGGTTTTTGCCGTTTTTTCCCAGTCGACCGCAACTATCTCCGGAAACCACGCATCGCCGTCCGGTTCCTGATCGACTTCGGTGATTTCCAGGCAGTCGGCAAGCGACATTGCCTGCGCGTAAATTTGTTCGCCGCCGATGATGAAGGCGACGGTTGCGGTCGACGCGAGTTTGAGGGCGTTCTCCAGCGAGTCGGCGAGTTCGGCGCCGGGGGCGGCGTAGTCGGGCTGGCGGGTGATGACGATGTTGCGGCGACCGGGGAGCGGGCGGAAGCGCGGNGGTAGCGACTCCCATGTCTTGCGGCCCATGATGACGGTGTGGCCGGCGGTGAGCGCCTTGAAGTGNGCCATGTCTTCCGGGATGTTCCAGATCAGCTGGTTGTCGCGGCCGATCACGCGGTTTTTGGCGATGGCGGCAATGATGACGATTTCGGGCATGGGCGGCTCAGGGTGGGTGGCGATGGCATCGCGGTAGAGGGTGACGTAGTCGTGCGCGGCGTGTTCCCACGAAAANTCGCGGCGCATGCCGTTCTGCTGGATGCGTTGCCAGAGCTTGCGGTTGTGCCAGCAACGGGTGGCGCGTTCGAGCGCCAGCCATAGTTCGTGCGGCGTCGCATCGGCGATGACGAAGCCGCTGGCGGTCTTGTCGGCCAGCGTCTGTTCGTTGACGTCGACCACGGTGTCGGCGAGNCCGCCGGTGGCGCGGACGATGGGCGGCGTGCCGTAGCGCAGGCTGTACATCTGGTTGAGACCGCAGGGTTCGAAGCGCGAGGGCATCAGAAAGCAGTCGGCGCCGGCCTCGATGCGGTGGGCGAGGGCTTCGTCGAAGCCGAGTTTGACAGCGATCTGGCCGGGGAAGCGGCGGGCCAGATCGCTGAAGCCGGTTTCCATTGCCTTGTCGCCGCTGCCGAGAATGGCCAGCTGGGCGGGCAGATGGGTGATGCCTTCGCCCAGCGTCAGTACCAGATCGAGGCCTTTCTGTTCGGTCAGGCGGCTGATGATGCCGAACAGCGGGCGGTCGTCCGTTTCGTTCAGCCCCATTTCGCGCTGCAAGGCGCGTTTGTTGTCGCGTTTGGCGGCCAGCCGGTTGGCGGCGTAGGANGCGGCCAGCGCCGGGTCGGCNGTCGGGTTCCACAGCGCGGTGTCGACGCCGTTGAGAATGCCGCGCAGGGCGCCGGCACGGTGGCGGAGCAGCGGGGCGAGGCCGTAGCCGAAGGTTTCGTGCTGGATTTCGCGGGCGTAGGTCGGGCTGACGGTCGAGAGCAGCGTCGCCAGTTGCAGGCCGGCCTTGAGGAAAGACAGATTGCCGTGGTATTCGACGCCGTCGAAGCGCCAGGCGTGGGGCGGCAGGCCGAGGGCTGGCAACAGGTCGGGGGAGAAATTGCCCTGGAAGGCGATGTTGTGCACGGTGACGACGCTGGCGGCGCCGCCTTCGTAATGCAGCCAGGCGGGGGCGAGGGCGCTCTGCCAGTCGTTGAGGTTGATTACGTCCGGCTGCCAGCCGAGCGGCGAGGCGGGCTGGCCGAGGCGGGCGGCGACGCGCGAGAGCAGGCCGAAACGGATGCCATTGTCGGCCCAGTCGTGCCCGCTGGCATCGAGATACGGGTTGCCGGGGCGGTCGAACAGTGCCGGGCAATCGATCAGCAGCAGCGGCAGGCCGTCGGCTTCGGCGGCGAGCAGACGGGCGGGCGGCAGGGCCGGGGCCAATGACGGCAGCTCGGCAACCTGTTGGGCATCGGGGAAGGCCTTGAGCAGCGTCGGGAAGGCCGGGATCAGCACGCGCACGTCGTGGCGGGCGCGATGCAGGGCGGCGGGCAGCGCGGCGGCCACGTCGCCGAGGCCGCCGGTCTTGACCCAGGGGGCCATCTCGGAGGTGACGAAGAGGATGGAAAGGCGGCTCATGATGTTTTCAGGGCGGTGATCAGACCGCGTGTCGAACTGTCGAAGGCGCTGTCGTCGCCCGCGCCTGCGAGCAGCGGGGTCAGACGGTTGGCGAGTTGCTTGCCGAGCTCGACGCCCCATTGGTCGAAGGAATTGAGGTTCCACAACACGCCGAGGCAGAAGACCTTGTGCTCGTAGAGTGCCAGCAGTTGGCCGAGCGTGTAGGGCGTCAGGCGCGGCAGGACGAGCGTGGTCGACGGCTGGTTGCCGGGAAGGTCCTGTAGGGGCCAGGGCTGACGGTACGCCGGCTGCGTCGACATCGGCGCGGGTCTGGCCGAAGGCGAGCGCCGCCGATTGCGCCAGGCAGTTGGCGAGCAGCTTGTCGTGGTGGCCGGTCAGCGGAAAATCGGCTTCGCGCAGGGCGATGAAGTCGCAGGGAATGATCCGCCCGCCCTGATGGATCAGTTGGTAGAACGAATGCTGGCCGTTGGTGCCGGCCTCGCCCCACAGCACCGGGCAGGTGGCGATGCCGAGCGGCTCGCCGTTGCGGTCCGTCTGCTTGCCGTTGCTCTCCATTTCGAGCTGTTGCAGGTAGGCGGGCAGTAGCGCCAGTGATTGGCTGTAGGGCAGGATGGCGTGCGTGCAGGCGCCGAGGAAATTGGTGTTCCAGACGGTCAGCAGCGCAAGCGTCAGCGGCAGGTTGTCGGTGGCGGGGGCGCTCAGAAAGTGTTCGTCCATTGCATGGGCGCCGGCCAGCAATTGCTCGAAATGCTTCCAGCCGACGGCCAGCGCGATCGACAGGCCGATGGCCGACCACAGCGAAAGCGGCCGCCGACCCAGTCCCAGAATTCGAAGACGTTGTCGGCGGCGATGCCGAATTCCCAGGTGGCGTCGAGGTTGGTCGACAGCGCGACGAAGTGGCGGGCGACGGCGTCCGGTCGCCGCCGCCGCGACCAGCCAGTTGCGCGCGGTGTGCGCGTTGGTCAGCGTTTCGAGCGTCGTGAAGGTCTTGCTGGCGACGATGAGGAGGGTGGTGCGCGGGTTCAGTCGGGCGAGCAGCGGGGCGATGTCGGCACTGTCGACGTTGGCGACGAAATGCACGGCGATGTCCGGTTGCTGCCAGGCCGCCAGCGCCTTGACCGCCATGCGCGGGCCGAGGTCGGAGCCGCCGATGCCGATATTGACGACATCGGTGATGCGTTCGCCGCTGTAACCGCGCCACTCGCCGCCATGAACGCGCTCGCAGAAATCCTGCATGCGTGCCAGCACGTTGCGCACCTCGGGCGGCGCCCGGTCACCGGCGCGCAGGGCCATGTGGCGCACGGCGCGGCCTTCGGTATGGTTGATCGCCTCGCCTACGACCAGCTTCTGCTTCCAGCCGTCGAGGTCGGCGGTTGCGGCGTACTGGCGCAGCAGTGCCAGGGTTTCGCCGATGATGCGCTGCTTGGAGAAATCCAGCAGCAGGCCGTCGTGGCGCAGCGAGAAACGCTCGAAGCGTTGCGGGTCGACGGCGAACAGTTCGCGCAGATGTTGCGGACGGAGCGCCTCGGCATGGGCGGCCAGGGCGTGCCAGGCAACGGTGTCGGCGGGGCTCATAACCAGATCATCAGCCCCGGCTCGAATTTGTGGATCAGCGCCGGATGCGAGGGGAAGATACGGATGCGGTATTCGAGCTTGCCGCACAGTTCCGGTGTCAGGTCGATGGTGTAGAGCATCTCGCCGTTGCCGGTGACGCCGCCCGTGGCGAGCGGGTAGTGGCGGGCGCGCCGGGTGAAGTTGCCGTTGGGGCTGGGGCGGCCGATCAGTGCTTCCACCGTTACATCTTCCGGGCTCAGGCCGTTCAACTGGACGGCAACCTGGATTTGCAGCGAGGTGCCGAACGTCAGCCGGCGCTCTGGCGTATCGAGGCGGTGCAGGCGCACGCCCGGCCAGGCGCTGCGGATGTGCGCCTTCCAGTCCGCAATGCTGCGGGCGACGGCGAAATCGTTGCTGGAGTAGCGTCGACCGTGCTGGGCGGCCGGCGCATAGAACTTCTTCACGTATTCGGCGACCATGCGGATGACGTTGAAGCGCGGGGCGATAGTGGCGATCGACTGCTTGGACATGGCAACCCATTCCGGCGAATAGCCCATCGGGCCGGTGCGGTAGTAGGTCGGGATCACATGATCCTGAAGCAGTTCGTACAGCGTGCGCNNCTCCTCGGCGTCGCGCTGGGTTTCGTCGAGATGGCCGGGGGCGGGCTTTATCGCCCAGCCGTTGAGCACCTCACCCTCATCGTCATAGCCTTCGCCCCACCAGCCGTCGAGCACCGACAGGTTGAGGGCGCCGTTCATCGCCGCCTTCATGCCCGAGGTGCCGGAGGCTTCGAGCGGGTAGATCGGGTTGTTGAGCCAGACATCGACGCCGGCGACCAGCGAGCGCGACAGATGCAGGTCGTAGCCTTCGACGAGCAGGATGCGCCCCTCGAATTCCGGCAGCTTGGACATTTCGGCGATCTTGCGGATGATCTCCTGGCCGGGCTGGTCGGCCGGGTGGGCCTTGCCGGCGAACAGGAAGAGCACCGGGCGGCCGGCCTGCGAAATGATTTCGCGGAGCCACTTCGGATCCTGGAAGATCAGTGCGGCGCGCTTGTAGGTGGCGAAGCGGCGGGCGAAGCCGATGGTCAGGATGTTCGGATTTTCGGGATCGACGAACTTGAGCAGGCGGTCGAGGTGGGCCGGCGAGCCCTGGTTGCGCTGGTGCTGCTCGCGTACCCGATCGCGTACCAATTGCAGCAGTTGCGACTTGAGCTGTTGGCGGATGCTCCAGAAAGTGGAGTCGGGGATGCGCGCAACGCCTTCCCAGGCCGCCGGTTCGGTCTGCCGCTCGCGCCAGCCGGTGCCGAGGTAGCGCTCGAAGGTCTCGAACCATTCGGTGGCGAGGAAGGTCGGCAGATGGACGCCGTTGGTCACGTAGTCCATCGGGTTNTCGCCGGGGTCGATCTGTGGCCAAAGGTAGCGGCAGATGTCGGCCGAAACGTCACCGTGGATGCGCGAAACGCCGTTGTGGTGGCGCGAGCCGCGCAGGGCCAGCGCGGTCATATTGAAATCGGCCTTGCCCGGCTCGGCGCCGAGCGCCAGCAGTTGCTCGCAGGGCACGCCGAGGCCATGGCACCAGCTCGAGAAATAGTGGCGGATCATTTCTTCGGAGAAATGGTCAGGNCCGGCCGGCACCGGGGTGTGGGTGGTGAATACGACGTTGGCAGCGACCGCCTCGATGGCCGCCGCGTAGGGTAGGCCGCCCTTGACCAGGCTGCGGATGCGTTCGAGGATCAGGAAGGCGGCATGGCCTTCGTTGACGTGCCAGACGGTCGGCTTGAGGCCGAGCGCCGCCAGCGCGCGGACGCCACCGACGCCGAGCAGGATTTCCTGCTCGATGCGCGTTGTCTTGTCGCCGCCGTAGAGGCGGTGGGTGATCTCGCGGTCGAGTTCGGAATTCTGGCTGAGCCAGGTGTCGAGCAGGATCAGCCGGACGTGCCCGGCCTGCACTTCCCAGACCTTGGCGTGGATGGTGCGGCCAGGGAATTCGATGTCGACGATAACCTCCTTGCCGGCGGCATCGCAGAGCGGCTTGACCGGCAGGTCGTCGAAATCGGAGTCGGAGTAGGTCGCCTGCTGCTTGCCGTTGGCGTCCAGCGTCTGGTGGAAGTAGCCCTGGCGATACAGGAGACCGACGCCGATGAAGGGCAGGCCCATGTCGCTGGCTGCCTTGCAGTGGTCGCCGGCCAGGATGCCGAGGCCGCCGGAGTAGATCGGCAGGCTCTCATGGAAGCCGAATTCGGCGCAGAAGTAGGCGATCAGGTCGTCGTCCTTGAACGGCCGGCCATGCACGTGCGCCATGCTGGGCAGCTCGTGGTAGGTGTCGTAGGCGGAAACGACGCGGTTCAGCGTGCCGAGGAAGACCGGGTTTTCGGCGGTGGCTTGNAGGCGCTTCTGGTCGGCGCGTTTGAGGAAGGCCTTGGGNTTGTGGTTGGTGGCTTTCCACAGGGGTCGNGAAAGCTGCGCGAACAGCGAGCGCGTCGGACGATCCCAGCTGTACCAGAGGTTGTTGGCCAGTTCCTCCAGGCGCTCCAGGCGCGCCGGAATGCGGGGATTGACTTCGAGNTTTGTGACGGTGCCGGTCATGGTGCCTTGGGTCGATGGTCAGTTGGAGTTGCAGGGTGCATTCGGGNGCGGGAACCTGCCACGAGAAGACGATTTCCGCTGCCTGCATGATTTTCTCAAAGCCGGCTTCGGATTGGGAGACGGTCTGTTGCGGTCGACCCGAAATTTGGGCCGAAAATGACGTTTGCAGCTCGAGGCGTCCGCCGAGCACGCCGTCTTCCAGCGTCAGCGCCGTGGCGTCGGCGAGTTCCAGCGGCTGGCCGAAGCCGCACGGCATGCTGCCGTCGGCCAGAACGTAGCAGCCGAGGAAGCCGTCGCAACTGGGCATGGCGAGGTTGAGGCGGGTCGTCAGGCGGTGACCGGCCAGACCGCTGCATTGCCAGGTGACGGTCAGGGTCGATCCATCCAGTGCGTAGGTTTTGATGATGCCGGGACGGGCAAAGCGGAGCGCTGCCAGCGCGACCGGCGTGTAGTCGGTGAGCGCGGCGCCGTCGAGTTCATCGAGCCAGAGCGCGCGCGGCAGGATGTCGGGCACGATGTCGGCCGCCGAAACCGGGTGCTTGAAGCGGACGATGTCGTGTGCCGAGGCGATGCCTTCGCCGTGGTGCTCGCTCGGTCCGTTGCCGATCTTGTCGTGGTAGTGCTCGTGGTAGCGGCGCAGGGTGTCGCCGAAATTGTGGGTCAGCGGGTAGCTGCTCAGTTCGTGGGCGGCTGCCAGACCGTCGTCGCGCACGGCAATCTGCAACTGCGCGGTGTGGGCGAGGATTTCGGTTTTGCCATCGCAATCGAGGTCGACCGCAACAGAAGCCGGGCGCGGTCGTAGCACGTCCAGTTTAGCTTCCAGCGCGACGATGTTGTTCCATACGGCGCGCCGCAGATGGGGCAGGTAGAGGCCGCCGAACAGGCCGTGCCAGTAGGCGTCGTTGGCCTGGGCGCGGTAGAGGTCGGCGGTCAGTTCCGGCGGCGCTTCGGGCAACGCGGCGAGGCGGGCGGACAGGCCNTGCATGCGCTTGTGCATCCAGTTGGCTTCCGGGTAACGGCTCAGGAAGTTGCGCCAGATGCCGCCGCGCAGGAAGGGCCGATGCAGGTCGCCGCGTCCGGCGGCCTTTTCATCGGCCAGCAGGTTCGAATAAATCCCGGCCGCCGGCATCGGCAGCGTCCATTCGTTCATCTCGCTGTACGAAGTGGTCGGCAGGACGACACCGCGCGTGCGGTGTTGCGCGTGGAAGTCGGCATAGGTGGCGGTGCGGATCTTAGGGCTGGCCAGCACGCCCTCGATCAAGTCCTTCAGCCAGCCCCGGTTGTAAACCCAGTCGTAGGTTTCCGGCCAGATGCCGAATTTCTCGATGTCGTCGAAGTAGATCGCGGCGGCGTGGCCCTGGTCGGCCAGGTTTTCCAGGTAGCCGATGACTTCATGGGCCGGCGAGAAGGGCAGGCGGTAGCGCAGCGCTTCGGAGATCGGGAAGAGGTCGAGCCGCTGGCAGTCTTCCTCGGTGCTGAAAAAGCCGTCGAGTTCGTCGGTGCTCTTGCCGGTGCAGAAGAAATGGTAGTCGTCGACCGTCACGTAGCGGATGCCGGTGCCGGCCAGCGACGGCACCACCGACGATTCCCAGACGCGCTCGGTGAGCCAGGCGCCGTGCGGTGCTTTGCCAGTCCACGCGGCCAGCTTGTCGTTCAGCGTGCGCAGCTGGCCGACCCGGTCGCGTTGCGGAATGGCGGCCAGTACCGGCTCGGTGTCGCCGGAGCTGAACAGTTCGACCTGCCCGCGTTTGACCATCTGCGCCAGCAAATCCATGTCCGCCGGGTGGCGTTCGCGCAGCCAGTCGAGCAACCAGCCGGAGAAGTGCGCGNNGAAACGGAAATCCGGGTAGGCGTACAGGGTTTCCAGAAAGGGCTTGTAGCAGCGCTGGTGCGCGTCCTCGATCACTTCCGGNAAGTTGCCCACNGGCTGGTGGGCGTGGACGCCAAGGAGGAGNGTGATAGGTTGCGGCATGGTGTTTGGTTTCAGATGCAAAAGGGACTTACTTTCTTTGCGTCGCCAAAAGAAAGTAAGCAGCGACCCCACGGTCGCGGCCCTGCGCGCCGGTGATTTTGGCCGGGCATCAAACTGCGCCCTGGCGCTCAAACAGCAGCCATGCTTTTTCCGTCAAACTCACCTTTGCTCGGCGGGCAAACCTCTGGAGCTTGAAGCGCTTGTTGGCACGTTCTACAGGTTATGGGTTTGGATAATTTGTTTCAGTTGCTGTAGGGCGCTTGGGGATAGTCGAAGGCTTTGGTGTAACTTCCGTTCTGACGAGCCGTAAGTGTCGAGTTGAAGAAATTTTCACCATCTGTGTTGGTAATGACGTCAGTGCATTCCACGCTTCTATGGTCGACGTCTCGGCCGAGTTTTAGCGCGGTGATATTTTCTACCAGTGCCATGTTCTTTCCTTGTTAATTGGCGCGGCGCATGGTGCCGCCGCTNCCGCCGCCCTGGCTGATCGGGTGATCGAGGCTGACGGGAACAGGCAGGCGGAGCAGGCGATAAAGNGATTTGAGATTTTCGCGGAACAGGCCGTCGAAACAGGCGACCGACTGCGGCGAGTTGTAGTCGCCCAGCCACCAGAACCAGTCGGAGCTTTCGCAGACGGCCAGGCGACGCAGCACCTCCGCGCTTTCTTCGGGNGTCAGGCGCCCGCCATGCAGGGCGCGGTCGGCGCATTGCTTGACTTCGCACAGCAGATCCCAGGCGCGGTTCTTGTCGGGGTTGCCGGCCCAGGTCGACAGGGTGCCGTAAACCCAGCTGCCGGCAGTCAGGCGCGGCAGGCGCTGGCGTCGGGCCTGGTGGGTGGTGGCGGCTTCGCTCAGCGTTACGGTGCGGATCGCGGTGCTGTTCTCCAGCGTGCCATAAAGATCGGAAAAGAAGTACCAGGCGTTGTAGGGGTAATACTCCCAGGCGTTTTCGCCGTCGAGAAAGACCGGGATCAGCGCCCCGTTGTCGCGGATATGAATGGCCCTGAGTTCGGTCATGAAGTGTTGGGCGGCGTCGCGCCCATGCCACTTGGCGTATTCGAAGCCGATCAGGTCGGAGAGTTGCTCGTTGCGGAANAAGAGCGCAAGGTCGCCTAGTGTGCCTTCCGGGGCTTGCCAGGGCGTGGTGGTGGTAGCCTGGTTGCCGGCGGAATGCTTGAGTACGCCGTGGCTGCTGGCCGTCCACTTGAAGCCGGCTTCGCCGATCTGCTTGAGAAAGGGTGCCGACAGTGCGCCTTCGGCCGGCCAAAGGCCGCGTGGCGCGATGCCGAAACGCCTTTCGTGGCTGGCGCGGGCGGCCGCCAGGTGGGCCTCGACACGGGTCAGGCCACCGGGATAGGCAGGCGCCGAGGGCAGCGGGCTTTCCGGCCAGGCCTCGCGGGCGGCCTTGAAGTCGATCAGCAGCGGCGCCAGCGGGTGNGTGCTCGGGGTGCAGCTGAGTTCGACCTGCCCGCGTTCGCTCAGGGCGCGATAGCGCGGGATGATCCGCTGGACGACGCTGCCGAGCTCCGCCAGCAGCCGCTGGCGGTCGGCCAGCGTGAAGGCATCGCCCTTGGCCATCAGTTCAGGCACCGCATGGCCGGTGCGACGCAGGCTCTCGCCGCTCCAGGCGAGCAGGAACCAGGTGGCAAGGTCGGCGTAATAGTGGCCGGACAGATAGCTCAGGGCATTGGCATCCTGCACCTTGACGAAGGCCAGCAGGTCGCGCAGCCGGCGATAGGGCGCGAAGGGTTCGAGCATGGTCGGCGCATGGCAGCGAAAGGCCATGTCGAGCAGCCAGTCTCGGTCTTCGTCGTCGAGCGCGTCGGGTTCATTGTGTGCGGCGATGCGCAGCAGCGGGTCACGCCATTGCCGGTCGTCNAGCTGGTCGGCGTAGTCCTCGATCTGGTCGAGCAGCACCGGCACGAAATTGACCGTGCACCGGATGCCGGGGTGGCGCTCCAGATGGCAGGCCATGTCGGAATAATCCTTGATGGCGTGCAACAACACCCAGGGCAGCGTGAAATGGCCGCTTTCCGGGTGCCGGTAGTCCGGCTGGTGCATGTGCCACAGGAGGGCGAGATCCGCCATGGATTACTGCTGCCCGGCGCCCTGGCCGAGCATCTCTGCGGTGACCAGCGTGACGCCCCTGGGGCTGACGAAGAAACGCTTGCGGTCTTCATCGGGGTTCTCGCCGATCACCATGCCGGGCGGAATCACGCAGCGTTTGTCGACGACGCAGCGCTTGAGGACGGCGTGGCGGCCGATCTCCACACCGGGCAGGATCACCGAATCCTCGACGGTCGCCCAGCTATGGACGTGTACGGTGGAGAAGAGCAACGAGCGTTTCACGTTGGCACCCGAGATGATGCAGCCACCGGAGATCAGCGAATCGACCGCGGAACCGCGTCGGTCATCGTCATCGAATACGAACTTGGCGGGCGGCAATTGTTCCTGATAGGTCCAGATAGGCCAGTCCTTGTCGTAAAGGTTGAGTTCCGGCGTCACCTTGGTCATTTCCATGTTCGCTTCCCAATAGGCGTCGATGGTGCCGACGTCGCGCCAGTAAGGCTGGTGGTGGTCGCTGCCGACGCAGGATTCTGCGAAACGGTGAGCGAAGACGCGGTAGCGCGGAACGATGTAGGGAATGATGTCCTTGCCGAAGTCGCGGCTGGAGCCCTCGGTTATCGCGTCGCGCTGCAGCTGCTCGAACAGGAACCTGGCGTTGAAGATGTGNACGCCCATCGAGGCCAGCGCGCGGTCGGGCCGGCCGGGTATGGGCGGCGGATTTTGNGGCTTCTCTACGAAATCGACGACGCGATCATCCTCGTCGACACCCATGACGCCGAATTCGCGTGCTTCGGCGAGCGGCACGTCGATGCAGGCGACGGTCATGTCGGCCTGGTGCTTGGCGTGGAAGGCCAGCATGCGGCCGTAGTCCATTTTGTAGATGTGGTCGCCNGCGACGATCAACACGTGCTCCGGGCCGTAGCGGCGCAGGAAGTGCATGTTCTGGAAGACGGCGTCGGCGGTGCCCTGGTACCACTGCGTTTCGTCGATCTGCTGCTGCGCCGGCAGCAACTGGATGAATTCGTCGAAACGGCCGTCGAGGAAGCTCCAGCCGCGCTGGATGTGGCGGATCAGGCTGTGTGCCTTGTACTGCGTGGCGACGCCGATCTTGCGGATGCCGGAATTGACGCAGTTGGACAGCGTGAAATCGAGGATGCGGAACTTGCCGCCGAAGGGTACCGCCGGCTTCGAGCGAAAATCGGTCAGCTGCTTGAGGCGGCTGCCGCGTCCGCCAGCCAGGATGATCGCGAAGGTGTTGCGCGTCAGGTGGCTGATGAAACGCATGTCGGTCTGATCGCGCATTTCACAATAGGCCTGATGCGGGCATGTAGTGCTGTTCGGCATGGCGGATCTCCTGTCTGCTGTTTTAAGTCTTATGATACTGCGATGGGGAGGGCGAATGCAGCCATTTGACGCGCTTTATCTGTTCAACGAGNGGCGGAATTACCAGTCCTACCGCTTGCTCGGGGCACATCCGGACGGCACTGGCACGGTATTCCGGGTCTGGGCGCCCAATGCAGGCCAGGTTTCGGTGGTCGGCGATTTCAACGGCTGGCAGGGCGGCGTCGACACGATGCATTCGCTCGGTGCGTCCGGCGTCTGGGAGGCGACCGTGCCAGACGCGGTGCCCGGCAGCCTCTATCGCTTCGAGATCGTCAACCGGCACAGCGGCGAAACGCTGGTCAAATGCGATCCCTACGGTCGCGGTTTCGAGCTGCGGCCCGGCTCGGCGGCCTATGTCGTCGCGCCGTCGACACATCGCTGGGGCGATGGCGACTGGCTTTCCCGCCGTTCGAGCTGGGATTGGCAGCGCGCGCCGGTCAATATCTACGAAGTGCATGCCGGCTCGTGGATGCGCCACCCGGACGGTCGACCGTACTTATGGCGCGAATTGAGCGAACGACTGATTCCCTACGCCGTCGCGCAAGGCTATACGCATCTCGAATTGCTGCCGATCACCGAACATCCGCTCGACGAATCCTGGGGTTACCAGACCACCGGCTACTTCGCGGCGACCGCCCGTTACGGTTCGCCGGACGAACTGCGTGCCTTCGTGGACGCTTGCCATCAGGCCGGGCTCGGCGTCATTCTCGACTGGGTGCCGGGCCACTTCCCGCAGGATCAATGGGCGCTCGCCAAGTACGACGGCACCGCGCTCTACGAACACGAAGACCCGCGTCTCGGGCTGCATGCGGACTGGGGTACCCACATCTTCAACTACGGGCGGCACGAAGTACGCAGCTTCCTGCTTTCGTCGGCGCACTGGTGGCTCAGCGAATTCCATTTCGACGGCTTGCGTGTCGATGCCGTGGCGTCGATGCTCTATCTCGATTACTCGCGCAAGGCCGGCGAATGGCTGCCGAACCAGTATGGCGGGCGGGAANACCTGGAAGCCATCGATTTCCTGAAAGAGCTGAACGCGATGGTGCATGGCGAGTTTCCGNGCGCCCTGACCATCGCCGAGGAATCGACCGCCTGGCCGCAGGTGTCGCGGCCGACCTACGTCGGCGGCCTGGGCTTCTCGATGAAATGGAACATGGGCTGGATGAACGACAGTCTGCGCTATTTCCACCGCGACCCGATCCATCGTCGCTGGCATCACGACGAACTGACCTTCGGCCAGATGTACGCCTACAGCGAAAATTTCGTGCTGCCTTTCTCGCACGACGAGGTCGTGCATGGGAAGGGTTCGCTGCTTGGCAAGATGCCTGGCGACGACTGGCAGCGTTTCGCCAACCTGCGGTTGTTGTTGGCCTGGCAGGCGTTCACGCCAGGCAAGAAGTTGAGCTTCATGGGTAACGAATTCGGCCAGCAACGCGAATGGTCGGAGGCGCGCGAGCTTGACTGGGCCCAAGCCAGCGAACCGGCGCACGCCGGGTTGCAGCGGCTTTCGGGTGACCTCAACCGCCTCTACCGCGACCATCCGGCGCTGCACACCCAGGATTTCGAAGGTTGCGGCTTCACCTGGATCGACTGCCACGACAGCGCGCATTCGGTGCTTTCCTGGCTACGCTGGGGCAGTGACGGCAGTTTCGTGGTAGTTGCGGTCAACTTCACGCCAGTGCCGAAAACCGCCTACCGCATCGGCGTGCCGCTACCGGGGCGCTTTGACGAAATCTTCAACAGCGATTCGCACCATTACGGCGGCGGCAATCTCGGCAACGCCGGGNCGCTCACGGCGNTTCGCGGGGAATGGATGAATCAGCCGGCGCATCTCGAAATCACCTTGCCGCCGCTGGCCGCCGTCCTTTGCGGCGAGCCTGAGCCGTCGCTGACGCCCGGCGCATGGGCAGGCGGTCGATCACCGCGCGCCCCATTTCTTGGCGCACTTGTCATGCCGGGCAAGGCAAGTGTGATAAATTCAGGGCTGTTTCCGGTATCTGAATTTGGAAGAGTTATGGCCCTGACTGACGAAGCGCGTTTCGCGCATGATTAACATGGTGGTCGTCGGTTCGGCCCTGACCTTGCTGGCAGCTTGCAAGCCGGCCGATGAAGTGGTGGCACCGGAAATCCGGCCGGTCCGGGTGGTGACGGTCGAGTCCNGGGGCGGGGGCGAAACGGTTTCGCTGACCGGCAGAATTCAAGCGGAATCCGAAGTCAATCTGGCGTTTCGCATCGACGGGCGCATGATCAGCCGGGCGGTGAATGTCGGCGACACGGTCACGGCCGGCCAGGAAATCGCGCGACTCAATCCGGAAAACGAGGAAAACGGTCTGCGCGCGGCGGAGGCCTCCNTGCAGGGTGCCCGTGGGCAGCTCATAGAGGCGCGCGCCAACGAGGCACGCAACCGTTCGCTGCTGGCGCAGAACTTCATCTCACAGGCGGCTTTCGATCGGATCACGCAGGTTGCGAACAGCGCCCAGGCGCAGGTCGACGCCGCGCAGGCGCAGGTCAGTATCTCCCGTAACCGCCTTGGTTACACGCGACTGCTGGCTGATGCCGGCGGCGTGGTGACCGCGGTCGGCGCCGAACCCGGTGAGGTTGTCCAGNGGNGGCGCATGGTCGTTCAGGTTGCGCGCAAGGACGGTCGCGACGCGGTTNTTGACGTGTCCGCGCGGATCAAGGATAGTGCGCCGGCAAATCCGGAAATCACCGTCACCCTGGCGACCGATCCGGCGGTAACGGCCAAGGGCCGGGTGCGCGAAGTTTCGCCGCGCGCCGACCCGGTGACCGGAACCTTCGCGGTCCGCGTCGGACTGATCGACCCGCCGGCCGCGATGCGACTGGGAACCACCGTGACCGGTCGCATGCCGGTCGNNGCCCCGCAGGGAATCGAGGTTCCCGCATCGGCGCTGGTTCGCGCCGAGGGCCGCTTGGCGGTGTGGGTCGTCGACCCGCAGGCCTTGACGGTTTCCATGCGGACGATCGAGGTGCGCGCCTCCGACCCGGCGAAGGTCCAGGTGGCGGCAGGCCTGAATCCGGGCGATATTCNNGTCGTCGCCGGGGTGCAGGCCTTGCGCCCGGGTCAGAAGGTCCGTCTGCTCGGGAAGCAAGCATGATCGGCCCGAATCTGTCGGAATGGGCGCTCGCCAACCGGTCGCTGGTCATCTTCCTGATGATCGTCGCGGTGGTCGCCGGGACTNTCTCCTTCCAGCGACTCGGACGCGGCGAAGATCCTGCCTTCACTTTCCGGACCATGGTGGTCAGCGCCGCCTGGCCGGGCGCCACCGTCGACGAAACCCTGAACCAGGTCACCGAACGCCTGGAAAGAACGCTTCAGGAAACCGACTATCTCAACCGGGTGCGCAGCTACACCACGGCCGGCCAGACAACGATCTTCGTCGATCTCAAGCAGTCGACCNCGCCGCACAAGGTGCCGGACATCTGGTACCAGGTGCGCAAGAACATCGGCGACATGCGCGGCTCGCTGCCGGCTGGCGTCATCGGACCGGGCTTCAACGACGACTTCGGCAGCACCTTCGGCATCATCTACGCCTTTACCGCCGACGGTTTCAGCTTCCGCGAACTGCGCGACTATGTCGAAACGGCGCGCTCGCGTCTGCTGCACGTTCCCGATGTGTCGAAAATCGAAATCCTCGGCGCGCAGGATGAGCGGATCTTCATCGAGTTCTCGACCGAGCGCCTGGCTGCCCTGCGCCTCGACTACCCGACGATCCTCGGCGCGCTGCAGGCGCAGAACCTGGTGCGGCCGGCGGGCACCATCCAGACCGGGCAGGAGCGTGTGTTCCTGCGCGTCAGCGGTTCCTTCGATTCGGAACGCGACATCGAGTCCGTCAATCTCGTCGCGNGCGACCGCATTTTCCGCCTGGGCGACATTGCTACCGTAAGGCGCGGGTTCTCCGATCCGCCGCAACCGATGTTCCGCGTCAACGGCAAGCCCGCGATCGGCCTCGCCATCGCCATGCGTGACGCCGGCGACATCCTGGCGCTCGGGCGCAATGTCCGCAACGTCATGGCGGAAGTTCGCGCCGACCTGCCGCACGGCATCGAACCGACGCTGGTCGCCGATCAGGCCGTCAGCGTCGACGTCGCGATCAACGACTTCATGACCTCGCTCTGGCAGGCCATCGTCATCATCCTCGTCTGCAGTTTCGTGAGCCTCGGCGGACGGCCCGGTGCCGTCGTCGCGCTGGCCATTCCGCTGACGCTGGCGGTGGTGTTCGCCGTCATGAACATTGCCAACATCGACCTCCATCGCATCTCGCTCGGCGCGCTGATCATCGCGCTGGGACTGCTGGTCGACGATGCGATGACGACCGTCGATGCCATGCTCCGCCGCCTCGGTGCCGGCGACAGCATGGATGAAGCGGCGACCTTCGCCTACCGCACGCTGGCGGCGCCCATGCTGATCGGCGCGCTGGTGACGATCGCCAGCTTCGTGCCGATCGGCTTCGCGAAAAGCAACGCCGGTGAGTACANNTTCGACATCTTTTCGGTGGTGGCCATTTCGCTGATCGCCTCGTGGCTGGTCGCGGTGGTCTTCGGACCGCTGCTCGGCAAGGCCATCCTGAAAGCACCCAAGGTCGAAGCTGNNAGCCCTAAGCCGAGCAAGATGGTTGCCGTCNACAGCGCCTTCCTGCAAGGCGCGATCCGCGCCAGATGGCTGACCATCGCCCTGACGCTGGCGGCTTTCGTCGCTGCCATGTTCCTGCTGCGCTACGTGCCGCAGCAGTTCTTTCCGGCCTCCGACCGGAGCGAGTTGACGGTGAGCATGACGCTGCGGCAGAACGCCTCGATCTACGCTACCGAGGCGCAGGTCATGCGCCTCGAAGCGCTCCTCAAGGACGATTCCGACATCGACCACTACAGCACCTATGTCGGCCGTGGTGCGATCCGTTTCATCCTGACGCTCGACGTGCAGCTGCCCAATCCGTTCTTCGCGCAGTTCGTGATCGTCACCAAGGATCTCGAGGCGCGCGAGCGGGTGCAGGCCAAGCTGGAGAAAGCGCTCGCCGAGCAGTTTCCCGAAGTCGTGGCGCGTGTCTCGCCGCTCGAGCTGGGGCCGCCGGTCGGCTGGCCCCTGCAGTATCGCGTGACCGGCCCGGACAAGGACGAGGTGCGCAAAATCGCACTCGATCTGGCCCAGGTGATGGGGTCCGACACCCGTACCCGTTACATCAACTACGACTGGATGGAGCCGGCCCGGCAATTGCGCGTCAGCGTCAACCAGGATCAGGCGCGGCAGCTGGGCATCAGCTCCGCGGCGCTGGCCAGCGTGCTCAACGCCAAGGTCACCGGCTCGACGGTCACGCAGGTGCGCGACGATATCTACCTGGTCAATGTCGTGGCGCGTGCGGTGGAAGAGGAGCGCGCCTCGTTCGGCTCGCTGGCTTCGCTTCAGGTGCCGACCTCGAGCGGGCGCATGGTGCCCTTGAGCCAGTTTGCGACGGTGGTCGAGGAGCAGGAATTCCCGATCGTCTGGCGTCGCAACCGGCTGCCCACGCTTACCGTGCGGGCCGATGTGGACCACAGCGTCCTGCCCGATACGGTCGTCGGTGCGCTGGCACCGAAGATTGCCGAACTGAACGCCAGGCTGCCCGCGCAGTACAAGATCGAAACCGGCGGGATGTACGAGGAGAGCGCCATCTCGCAAGCCTCGGTGTTCGCGGTGGTGCCGCTGATGATCGTGCTGATGCTGACGACCATGATGGTGATGCTGGGGAGCTTCCGCCGCCTGGCGATGGTGGTCGCCGTGTTGCCGCTCGGGCTGATCGGCGTCGTCCTCTCGCTGCTGCTGTTCAACAGGCCGCTCGGCTTCGTCGCCATCCTCGGCGTTCTCGCGCTGATCGGCATGATCGCCAAAAACACGGTGATCCTGATCGTCCAGATCGAGACCGACCGCGCGGAAGGACGGAACGTTCTCGACGCGGTCCTCGCCTCGGCGACTTCGCGGCTCCGGCCGATGGTGCTGACGGCGATCTCGACGGTGCTCGGCCTGATCCCGATCGCGCCGACGGTGTTCTGGNGGCCGATGGCCTTCGCCATCATGGGCGGTCTGCTGGTGGCGACCTTGCTGACGCTGGTATTCCTGCCGGCGCTTTATGTGACGGTGTTCGGCGGCAAGCCGCCGGTGGCGGAGGCGGCTGGCGCAAAGTGAGTCCTGTGGTGCGTACCGCCCTGGTTCGCTGGGCCTTGTTCCTGGTGTTCTGGGGTGCGCTGATCGGGTTGTCGCCCGGCATTCTCGCTGTCGGTGCCGTCGCCGCTAGCGCTGCCACCTGGGCGAGCCTGCACCTGTTGCCGCCCGGGCCGCAACGGGTACGGCTGGGCCCGCTGATCGCCTTGCTGCCGCGTTTTGTCTGGCAGTCGCTGCTGGCCGGCTGGCAGGTCGCACGGCTGGCCTTTTCGTCCAGCCCGCAGTTGCGGCCGGGCTTCGTTTCCTTTCGCAGCGTCTATCCCNCGGGGCACTTGCGCAACACCTTCGCCACCATCGCCAGCCTGATGCCGGGTACCTTGCCGTGCGGCGAGAGCGAAGCGGAAATCGTCTTCCACTGCCTCGATATCGAACAGCCGGTCGTCGCCGAGCTGGCGGAGGAAGAGGCGGTGCTGGCTGGCGTGCTGGAGACGGGGCG
Source organism: Dechloromonas sp. (assembly GCA_013363835.1). Taxonomy (GTDB): domain Bacteria; phylum Pseudomonadota; class Gammaproteobacteria; order Burkholderiales; family Rhodocyclaceae; genus Azonexus. The sequence goes on along the minus strand of CP054864.1, from coordinate 2,191,504 downwards.
GGCGGATGGCTGAGTTTCTGCTGCTGGCCGCCCTGCTGGTCTTGCTGATGACAGCGCTGGGCCTGGTACGCCTGTTGCGCGGCCCGGGGACGCCGACCGCATGATGGCCGGGCAACTGCTGGGCACCGGCGGGATCGCGGTGCTGCTGCTGGGGTCGACGATCTCCGAACCGGCCATTGCCGATGCCGCGCTGACCCTGGCCTTGCTCGCGGCTTTCGCTTCGGTCGCCTTCGTCAAATATGGCGGCGGCTTCGGCCGGCAACGCGCTGCCGAGCGAAGGGAAGGCGAATGAGTCTGCTGCTCGACGTGTGGACGGTGGTCGCGGTCTCGGCCGGTCTCTTCTTCTTTCTGGCCGGCACCATCGGCCTGCTGCGCTTTCCCGACACCTTGACCCGGCTGCATGCGCTGACCAAGGCCGACAACCTCGGCCTTGGCCTGGTCGTGCTCGGCCTGTTGCCGCAGGTGGATGGCGTGCTGGCCGGGCTAAAGCTGATCTGCGTCTGGCTGCTCGTGCTGCTCGCCGGTTCTACGGCCTCCCAGTTGATTGCGCGCGTGCGCGCCGCTCGGAGCCGCCGGCATGAGTCCCACATTGCTCAGACGGCGGCCTGCTGGCGATGGTCGTGCTGGTCGCCATGTGGACGATCCTGGTGCGCGACTCGTTCGCCGCCGTCATCGGCTACGCCTGCTACGGCCTGCTGCTGGCCTTCGCCTGGGTGCGCCTGGCGGCCATCGATGCAGCCCTGACCGAAGCGGCCATCGGCGGCGGTCTGACCAGCGTGTTGCTGATCCGTGCCGTGGTCCGCCTGCGCGCTACCGAAGCCTCGGCGCAGCTCGAAGCGCCGGGGCGGACGCTGCGGTTTGGGGCGGCCGTCCTGTCCATCGCCGTCGCGGTGGCGCTGGGGGCAGTCGTCCTCGGCTTGCCCGATCCGGCCCCGTCGCTGGCGCCGCAGGTGGCCGAACATATCGCCAGCACCGGGCTGGGCAACGCGGTGACGGCCGTGCTGCTTTCCTTCCGCGCCATCGACACGTTGCTCGAAGCCGTGGTGCTGATCTATGCGCTGGTCGCGGTCTGGGCGCTGACGCCGGATCGCCTGTGGGGCGGACGTCCGGGACCGAAATACGCGGACGACCCGAACGGCATGCTGGCTTATATGGCGCGATTGCTCGCACCGCTTGGTATCGTGGTCGCCATCTACGTGTTCTGGGTCGGCGCCGATCTGCCCGGCGGCAAGTTCCAGGCCGGTACGCTGCTGGCAGCCATGTGGTTGCTGACCATCATGGCCGGGCTGACCGATGTGCCGCCGATCAGCCGCCGCTGGCTGCGCATCGCACTGGTCGCCGGCACCGTGGTCTTTCTGGCCATCGGCTTTGCCGGCGTGCCGCTGGCAGGCGCCTTTCTCGCCTATCCGGAAGGCGTTGCCAAACCGCTGATCCTGATTATCGAGGCGGCGTCGATGGTGTCGATTGCCGTCACGCTGGGGCTGCTGGTGATCGGCCCGCCGGAACGGAGCGAATCGCCATGAGCGGGCTCTCCTGTTCGGCCTGTGCGGGAGCGCCTTGATCGGCATCGGCCTTTACGGCCTGATCGTCAACCCGCAGCCGTTGCGCAAGATTCTCGCCTTCAACATGATCGGCAGCGGCGTCTTCCTGCTCTTCGGCGTCGTCGCCCGGCGCGGCGCGGCGCTCGGCATGGGCGGCGATCCCGTGCCGCAGGCCTTGTCATCACCGGCATCGTCGTCGCCTTCTCGGCGACGGCTCTGGCGATTGCGCTGCTGCTGCGCCTGCACGAAACCACCGGGTCGGCCACGCTGCGCGCGCCCGATACCGACCGGCAGCCCGACGCATGAACGGCGCGCTGGCAGCCATTCCGGAGGCAACGACGGCGGGCGGTTTTCTGCTCGTGCTGATGCTCGTCCTGCCGGTGCTGGGTGTGCTTGCCGCGCTGGTGCTGGGCGGACGCCATGCCCGGCGCGTGGCGCTGCTGGCCTTGCCGCTGGGCCTGGTACTTGCCGTGATGCTGGGGGCCGAGCTGGTGCAATCGGGGCAGAAGCTGGTTTACGTGCTGGGCGGCTGGGCGCCGCCGCTCGGCATCGCCCTGCGGGCCGACGGGCTGTCGGCGGTCATGCTGCTGACGACGGCGGTGATTNTGCTGGCAGTGGCGGTTTACGGGCAGGCGGATTTCCGGATGCCGGACGGTGCCGCCGACGCGCGTGCGCCCTTCATGTTCTGGACGTTGCTGCTCGCCGTCTGGGGCGCGCTGAATGCCGTATTCCTGGCTGGCGATTTGTTCACGCTTTACGTTGCGCTCGAACTGCTGACCTTCGCCGGGGTGCCGCTGGTCTGCCTCGACGGGCGCNCGGAAACCTTGCAGGCGGCGCTGCGTTACCTGCTGTTCGCGCTGCTCGGCTCGGTGCTCTACATGCTGGGCGCGGTACTGCTCTATGGCACCTACGGCACACTCGACATTGCCTTGCTCGCCGAACNNGTGCGGCCGGTGCCGTCGGTGATCGCCGCCGCTGCGCTGATGACGGTCGGGCTGCTGGCCAAGACGGCGCTGTTTCCGTTGCACCTGTGGCTGCCCNCAGCCCATGCCGGGGCGTTGGCAGCGGCCAGTGCGGTGCTCTCGGCGCTGGTCGTCAAGGGCTCGTTCTTCCTCGTCATCCGGCTCTGGCTCGATGTCATGCCCGACATCGTCACGCCGGTGGCTGGGCAACTGCTGGCCGGGCTGNGGGCAGCCGCGATCATTGTCGGCAACCTGGTGGCCNTGCGCCAGACGCGGCTCAAACTGCTGATCGCCTATTCGACGGTCGCCCAGATCGGCTACCTGTTCCTGATGTTCCCGCTCGCCGCCGGGCTGGCAGCGATGCATCTGCCGGTCGACCCGGCGGTGACCGGCGGCCTGTTGCAAACGGTGTCGCACGCGACGGCCAAGGCGGCGATGTTCCTCGGCGCCGGGCTGATCTACGCGAGCCTCGGCCACGACCGCATCGCCGACCTGCAAGGCGTCGGACGCCAGTTGCCGATGACGCTGCTCGCCTTTGCGCTCGCCGGCACGTCGCTGGTCGGCCTGCCGCCGTCGNGGGGGTTTTTGNCCAAATGGCTGCTGCTGAGCGCCGCGTTAATCACCGGCCAGTGGTGGTGGGTGGCGGTGATGGTCGTCGGTGGCCTGCTGACGAGTTGCTACGTCTTCATCGTGGTCATGCGGGCATTGTTTGCGGTCGACGCTGAANAAACAGGCAAAATCAAAATCCCGCGTTACCGCGAGGCGGTGGTGCTGGGCCTGGCATCGCTTTCCTTCCTGCTCGGGCTGCTGGCGCTGCTGCCGACCGACGTGGTGATGATTGGCCGCAGCTTGCAGCCTGCGGTGGGTTGCCATGAGCCAGACCACTTGCTCCTGTGCGCGACGGTCGGGCTGCCGCTGNGCCTGTTGCTGGCCTGTTGCTGGCGCCCCCTGCGCGAACGGATGATGCCGTGGCTGGCGCTGGCGCCGCTGCCCGGCCTGCTGACGGCGNTTTTCGCGGCGCACGGGGAGTTGCTGATGCTGGGCAACGAACGCCTGCCGCTGGCGCTGGAAATCGACCGCGCCGGCGGTCTGCTGCTCGGCGTCGCGGCGCTGCTGTGGATGGTGGGCGGCTGGTATGCGGCGAACTACCTGNGGGGCAAGTCGTGGCGCGGACATTTCATTGTCTGCTGGATGATGACGCTGACCGGCTGCCTGGGCGTTTTCGTCGCTGCCGACATGGCCGGCCTCTACGCCATGCTGGCCTTGCTCAGCGTCGGCACGACCGGGCTGGTGCTGTGCGAAGGCACGCCGCGCGCGTATCGGGCCGGTGCCATCTACATCGGCATGGCGCTGTTCGCCGAGTCGCTGGTGCTGGTCGGCATGATCCTGGTGGTGCTCAGCACGCCGGAACACAGCCTGCTGATTCGCGCGGCGNCCATGGCCATCGATGTTTCGCCGTGGCGCGACGCGATCTACGTATTGCTGATTGCCGGCTTCGGCATCAAGGCCGGTCTGGTGCCGCTGCACTTCTGGATTCCGCTCGCCCACGGGGCGGCGCCGGTGCCGGCCTCGGCCCTGCTGAGCGGCGCCGTGGTCAAGGCCGCCGTGATCGGCCTGATCCGCTTCATGCCCATCGAAACGGCGCCCTGGGCGGTCGGCGCGGCGGTGGCGGCGATCGGCCTGCTCGGTGCGCTCTATGCGGTGCTGATCGGCATCACGCAGTCGCATCCCAAGACCGTGCTGGCTTATTCCAGCGTCAGCCAGATGGGCGTGATCGTCGCCATCCTCGGCATGGGCATGGCCGCCAATGACGGCAGCGCGCGCCTGATCGCCGCGTTCTACGCTGCCAATCACGTGCTGGCCAAGNGGGCGCTGTTCATGGCGGTCGGCGTCATCGCGGCGACCGGCGCACGGCGCCTGCCGCCGATCCTGCTGTGCGTTGCCGTCGTTGCCGTGGGCCTTGGCGGCTTGCCGCTGACCGGCGGGGCGCTGACCAAGGACGTGGCCAAGAGCCTGATGGGCGAAGGGCCGGCAGGCGTGCTGGCGACGCTTTCGGCGATCGGTACGACGATGCTGATGCTGCATTTCCTGGTCCGCGTTCGGGCGGCCGCCGCGCTCCAGGACGAAGCCGGTGCGCCGAATGGCTTGCTCATGCCGTGGCTGGCGACGACCGTCGCTTCGCTGGCGGTTCCCTGGGCGCTTTACCTCGGTGCGGGCGGTTATTCGCTGCCCGATGCGCTGGCGCCCAAGGTGCTGTGGTCGGCGCTGTGGCCGATCGGCATCGGTTCCCTGCTGGCGTTTGCGCTGGTGCGCTGGGNNGGCCATCTGCCGGCGGTGCCGGAGGGCGATGTGGTGGTCGCGCTGGATGACGCCGCGCGGGCCGGCACGGCGTTCGGCGACGCCGGCGAGCGTCTGGATGGCCTGCTGCGCCGCTGGCCGCTGGCGGCGACGGTGTTGCTGAGTCTGGTATTGACCTTTGCCGCCCTGATCGTCGCCAGGCATTGACCGGCGCGGCTTTCCAGACGTGCGGTGGAGTCGGCACATGCCTTGCGGTCGATGCGTTTGGCATTTTGCGCGCCTTGACCCATGCTGCCGGGGTCTGTTACTTTCCAACAGCTGAATTCAGATGCCGTTATCGCGTTTTCCAATCTCGCCTTCATAAGGGTTCGTCATGAAAAGATTTGCAATCGGGGCGCTCGTCGCGGGTTGCCTGCTCGCTGCCGGGGCACATGCCCAACAGGCGCCCAACACGTTGGCCAAGATCAAGTCGGCGAAAGTCATCAATGTCGCCTTTGCCGCCGATTCGCTGCCGTTTTCCTTCGTCGACAAGGGCAAGGCGCCGGCCGGTTATTCGATCGATCTCTGCCGGCGCGTGATCGCCCGCATCAGCCAGGTGGTCGGCAATCCCGACCTCAGGGTGAACTGGATCGCCGGCTCCACCGCCGAGCGTCTGCAGATGGTGCAGTCCGGCAAGGCCGACATGGATTGCGCCAACACGACGCAGACGCTGGGTCGGCTGGCCAATGTCGATTTCTCCAGCCTGATCTTCGTCGATGCCGGGNGCGTCATCCTGCGCGCCGATTCTCCGGTTAACAGCATTGCCGAACTGGCCGGCAAGAAGGTTGCCGTCCTCAAGGACACGACGACCGAGAAGCGCCTCAACGCCATCGTCCGCGCCGACCTGGCCGGCACCCAGATCCTGCCGGTGGCCGATCCCAAGGGAGGTCTGGCCCTGCTCGAATCGGGCGCGGTCGATGCCTATGCCGGCGACCGCATCAAGCTGGTCGGTCTGGCCGTGCTGAACAACCCCGGCAAGTTTGTGTTGCTCAACGAGGAACTCGTTCNNGAGCCCTACGCGATTACCTTGCCGCGCGGCGATGCGGCCCTGCGCCTCGAAGTCAACCGGGCGCTGACCCAGGTTTACCAGAGCGGCGAAATCGAAACGATCTTCGCCAACTGGCTGGGCAAGCTGGGCCGCCCCACCGGTCTGCTGGCGGCCATGTACCTGCTCTACTCGATTCCCGAGTAAGCCTTGCAGTCAAATTGATTAAGGATCAACGAATGAATATCAAGCAACTCGGGCGCGCGGTCGCGCTCAGCCTCGTCATGGCGGCGGCGTCCATGCTGGCCGGCTGCGAAACCCAGCCGGCCTTCCAGGTTTCGCAACCTTCCTCGCGAGTCGGTACGGTCGAATCCATCCGTTCGCAGACGGTGCAGAACAACAACCAGACCCTGGGCACCATCGGCGGTGCGCTGGTCGGCGGCATCCTCGGCAACCAGGTCGGCCAGGGTTCCGGACGCACGGCGGCCACGGTGGTCGGTGCGGCCGGCGGCGCTATGCCGGCAACCGCATGACCAGCGGCTCGTCGCTGGTCTGGATCATCGGCATCCGCTACGACGACGGTTCCTTCGCCACCGTTCAGCAAACCTCGTCGCCGGCCGTGCGCATCGGCGATCGTGTCCGAGTCGGCAATTCCGGCATGGAAATCCTCCGCTGATTTCCGCTCGCGCAGTTTCCCGGTGGGGCTTGTGACTCGGCCCGGCGGGAAATTGCCGCGTTGCAACATGCGCATCATGAAAATCGGTTAAGCTCGATTCTGAAACGGAATAAATCCATGAAATCAATCCAGTTGCTGGCCACGATGGCCACTCTTGCCTTTCCGGCCGTGGCATTGCAGGCTGCCGAGCGGGAGCTGATCTGCTTCGGCAACGAGCCCTCGTGGCGGCTCGATCTTGCCGGCGGCGAAGCGCGTTTCGCGCTGCCGGATGGGCAGTCGGCGCGCTTTCGCGGCCGCGAGGCGCGCATCGAGCCACGCCAGGAATCTGTCTGGCGCGGGCGTGGCNCGGGTGGGCGGGAACTGGTGGCTTTCCTGAAGGATGGCGCCTGCAGCGACGGCATGTCGGAGACCGTGCACNCGGTGTCGATCAATCTTTCGCTGCCCGATGGCCGGCATTATGCCGGGTGTTGCCGCGTGCCGGCAGCGCCANCGCCAGCAGCAACGCTGGAAGGCGCAAGCTGGCGTCTGGCCGCGCTGCCCGGGCAGACGGNNTGCCGGCCGGTAACGGCGCCGACGGCGCGTTTCGAAGGCGGCCGGGTTTCCGGTNTTTCCGGGTGCAACCGTNTTCACGGGGGCTACACCGTCGACCGCGACAGGCTGACGATTGGCAATCTGGCCGGCACGATGATGGCCTGTCCCGAACCCGCGATGGCGCTCGAAAGGCTTTTCTTGCCGCGCTTTCCGGCGCGCAGGCGGCNNGAACGTGGAAGGCAGGCGCATGAGCCTGACGCCGGCTGCGGGCGGCGCTCCCTGCAATTCGAGCTTGAGCTGAAGCCCTCGCTGGTCGGCGTCAAATGGGAGGTCACCGGCTACAACAACGGGCGCCAGGCGGTCGTCAGCCCGCTGCCCGGCACGCAGTTGAGCATTGCGTTCAAGGACGGCAAGGTTTCCGGCAGCGGCGGCTGCAACAGTTTCCATGGCCCGTTCAAGGTCGACGGCAATGCACTTTCCATCGGGCCGCTGGCGACGACGCGCAAGCTGTGTTCGGCGGAAGGCGTCATGGCGCAGGAACAGGCATTTATCGCCGCGCTGCAGACGGCGACGACCTGGGCGATCGATCGCGGCATGCTCGACGTGCATCGCAAGGATGGCGAGCGCGTGCTTACGGCCAGCGAGGCGGGCAAGTAAGGCATGGCGGACGGGCCTTCCGCACCTGATGGAGTTCCGGGCCGCCGCTCGCCGGTGTACTGGTTCGTCGGCCTGACGATCCTGGCGTTACTGGCGGCTTTTCTGCTGCCGGCGGTGAAGCAGCCGCTCGATTACCACGATTTCGCCGATCATCGGCACGCCCACGGANTCGACAACTTTCTCGATGTCGTTTCCAACGCCGGGTTCCTGATCTTCGGCGTGCTGGGCCTGTTTCATCGGCAAGGGCGCGCCTGCTTCGAGCGTCCGGCCGAGCGCTGGCCCTACGTCACCTTTTTCATCGGCCTGGTGCTGACGGCCGCGGGGTCGGGCTACTACCACCTGGCCCCGAACAACGAAACGCTGTTCTGGGACCGCCTGCCGATGACCATTGCCTTCATGGGGCTGGTGGCGGCCCAGATCGTCGACCGCATCAGCGTCCGTGCCGGCCTCGTCCTGTTGCCGGCGCTGCTGATCGGCGCCGCCTCGGTGATCTACTGGCTGGTCACCGAGCGCATGNGGGCCGGCAACGTGATTCCCTACGGCATCCTGCAGGCCTATTCGGTGCTGGTCGTGCTGTTGCTGGCCATCCTGATTCCTTCCCGTTACACGCGGGGCAGCGACATTTACTGGGTGTTCGCCTGGTATGCGCTGGCCAAGGTGCTGGAAACCTTCGATGGCGAGGTGCTGGCGCTCAACCAGATGGTCAGCGGCCATTCCNTGAAGCATGTGGCGGCGGCTTTCGCCGGTTTTACGGTTTGCCGCATGTTGTCGAAACGCACGCTCCGGGAAGCCGGGCGGGATTGATCGAAGGAGAAGCAAGATGATGCGCTATGCTTACATGTTTCTGATCGCGCTGGCCGTGGTCGTTCTGCTGGTGTTCAAGATTCAGAACCTCTCGGCGGTAACGGTGTCCTTCNTCGGGGCCGATTTCACCATGCCGGTGTCTTTCCTGATCCTTGGCGTTTACGTTCTTGGCATGCTCACCGGCAGCTCGGTGTACGGGCTGCTCCGCAGCTGGACCAAGGGTGCGCTGCAGAAGCCGCAATGATTGATTTGCGTTTTATTTTGAAAGGTTGGTAATGAGCAATTTTTGGGATTTCATCTGGCTGATTCTCTCCACGTTCGTTTTCGTGGCTTATCTTCTGATTCTCTTTCAGATCATTTCCGACCTGTTCCGCGATAGCGAACTGGGCGGCGGTTCCAAGGCGCTGTGGCTGATCGGCCTGATCTTCCTGCCGATGATGACGGCGCTGATCTATGTCATCGCCCGTGGCAACGGCATGGCCAAACGGCAGCGGGCGGCGCTGGAGCGTTCCAAATCGGAGGCCGAGAGCTACATCCGGCAAGTGGCCGGCAAATCGCCCGCCGAGCAGATCGCCGATGCCAAGGCCTTGCTCGACGCCGGCACCATCAGCCAGGAAGAGTTCGCCAAGCTGAAGGCCAAGGCGCTGGGCTGATCTTTTTGCCAGGCCGGCCGGTGCGTGAAAATGGCCCTTTTTCGGGGTCGACCGCAACCGGGCCGGTTTTCCATCCTGTAATGCCAATAATTTTGTGAGGCTCTGAACATGACTGTTGCCAAAGGCAATCAAGGCGCCAAAGGCGCCGAACGCGCGCCGGTGCTTGTCGACCTGGCGCTGCAAGGCGGCGGTGCGCACGGTGCCTATACCTGGGGCGTGCTCGACCGCCTGCTCGAGGAATCCTGGCTGCGCTTCGACGGCATCTCCGGTACTTCGGCCGGTGCCATGAACGCGGCGGTAATGGCGTACGGGCTCGACGAAGGCGGCCCGGCGGGGGCCAAGGCCGCGCTCGCGGCGTTCTGGCGGCGCGTGGCGGATGCCGCGACGCTCAGTCCGTTCCGCCGCGGCNCCCTCGAAATCCTGACCGGGAAATGGACGCTCGATTTTTCGCCGGCCTTCGTCGCCGCCGATATCGCGGCCCGGCTTTACTCGCCCTACATGATGAATGTTGGAGGCGGCAATCCCTTGCAGAAGGTGCTTGAAGAGAGCATCGACTTCGGCCGCCTGGCCAAGGCCAGGACCAAGCTGTTCGTCACCGCCACTAACGTCCATACCGGACGTGGCCGCGTATTCCGCAATGCCGAAATGACCCCCGAGGTGCTGCTGGCTTCGGCTTGCCTACCGACCATGTTCCAGGCGGTCGAGATCGACGGCGAGCCTTACTGGGATGGCGGTTTCACCGGCAACCCGACGATCACGCCGCTGGTTCGCGAATGCGATTCCGATGACACGATCCTGGTGTCGATCAACCCGGTCGAGCGCCCGGGCACGCCGCGCACGGCAATGGAGATCCAGAACCGGCTGAACGAGATTTCCTTCAATTCGCCGCTGATCAAGGAGCTGCGCATGGCGGCCCTGCTGCGCAAGGTGGCCGATCCCGGCTCCGGCGAGGGCGCCGTCTGGGCGAAGATGCGCATCCACCGAGTGGCCGGCGAGGAGATCATGCTGCAACTCGGCTATTCGTCGAAACTACTGGCCGAATGGCCGTTCTTCGAGATGCTGCACGGCGAGGGGCGGCGCTGCCGAGACCTTCCTGAGCAACTATGGCGCCGATATCGGCGTGCGGTCGACGCTGAATATCGACCATCTCCTGACCGAGGTNCTGACGCCATGGGCCTGCTTGGTATTCTCCTCGGTCTCACCGTGCTCGTCGGCCTCTCGTTCCGCAGCTGGAGCGTGCTGGTGCTGGCGCCGCTGGCGGCCATGGTCGCCGCGCTGTTCGCTGGCCCGCTGCTGGCGCACTGGACGCAGACCTTCATGNGGGCGGCCGCCGGGTTCGTCGCCCAGTTCTTTCCACTCTTCCTGCTCGGCGCCATCTTCGGCAAGCTGATGGACGACAGCGGTTCGGTGAATACGATCGCCCAGTTCATGACCGACAAGCTCGGCGCCAAGCGGGCCATCCTGGCGGTCGTGCTGGCCGGTGCCATCGTCACCTACGGCGGCGTCAGCCTCTTCGTCGCGTTGTTCGTGATCGTGCCGATGGCANCAGGGCTGTTCCGTACGGCCAACATCCCCAACCGCCTGACGCCCGCGGCAGTCGCGCTGGGTACCATGACCTTCACGATGTCGGCGATGCCGGGCACGCCGGCCGTCCAGAATGCCATCCCGATGCCATTTTTCGGTACGACGCCGTTTGCGGCGCCGNGGCTGGGACTCATCGCGTCGGCCATCATGTTCAGCTTCGGCATGTGGTGGCTGATGCGTGCCGAGCGCAAGGCGCGGCTGGCCGGCGAGGGCTATGGCGAAGGTGGCGTAACGGATCGAGTCGGCATGCGACAACCCGGTCGTTNNCGCGAGCGGGCGACGAGTTCCAGCGCCTTCGATCCGGCCGAAATCAAGCGGGGTCACCATAGCCCCGAGCAACCCGGCATTCTGGTCGCGGCCCTGCCGTTGCTCATTGTCGTCCTAGTCAATCTGACGATGTCGATGCTGGTGATTCCGCGTCTCGATACCAGCTTCCTGGCCGAGCCGCAGTGGNGGGCANTTTCGATCGCTTCGGTCAGTGGCATCTGGTCGGTGATCGTCGCCCTGATCGTTGCTATCCTGGTGCTGGTAGCGCTCAACCGGAAGCGTCTGAGCGAATTGCGCGCCTCGGTCGATGCCGGCGCCAATGCGTCGGTGCTGCCCATCATCAGCGTCGCCAGCCTGGTCGGCTTCGGCGCGGTCGTCGCGTCCTTGCCGGCCTTTGCCGCCGTCGCCGACTGGGTGCTGTCGATCGACGGCGGGCCACTGGTTTCGCTGGCCGTGTCGACCAACGTCCTGGCCGCGCTGACCGGTTCCGCCTCCGGCGGGATGACCATTGCCCTCGAGGCGCTGGGCCCCGTCTATCTGGCGATCGCCGAGCAACAGGGGATCGACCCGGCGCTGCTGCATCGCATCGCGGTGATCGGATCCGGAACCCTGGACAGCCTGCCGCACAACGGCGCGGTCATCACGCTGCTGGCGGTCTGCGGCTCGACACACAGCAAGAGCTATCTCGACATCGTGATGTGCTGCGTGGTCAGCGCCTTGCTCGCCTTGGTGGCGGTGATCGTACTGGGCGGGATGTTCGGCTCCTTCTGAAACTGGCAGGCGGCGACTAAGCCAGAAAATAACGGCCCCGATTACCGGGGCCGTTTTGTTTTTCCGGCTTTCTTAAGGCGTCGCCTGCGTCTCGGATGTCAGTTCCGCCAGATAGGACTCGACCTCGTCCGCATCCGGCTGTTGCGACTTGCCGTAGCGCTTTACCGTGCCGGGCGTCGCGGCCTGAGCCTTGGGCCGGGGTCGCGGATGCCGGCCTCGATGCGTTCGACCAGGAACGGGAAGAAGGGATTGGAGGCCACGCGCGACAGGAAATCCATGTTCACCACGAGCGCNCCNCGTTCGCCGCGCGGCGCCATGGTGCCGAGCTGGACGCCGAAATCCTCCGCGNNAGGAATCNNCGGCCGCAGACCGTAAAGCGGATCGTCGAGCGGGAAGGGAAGCGAGACGTGCGACATCGAGAAAATTTCTGCCGGATAGCTGATGTCCAGCGCCACGGTTCGCGGCGACGTGGCGCCGGCATCGATGATGTGAGCGAATGTCTCGCCGGGGAGCGCCGGATCGTTGCCGATGATGGTGATGCCGTAGGGCTGCGGCAGTTCGGGCATGGTCCGGGCGAGGGCGTTTTCCGCCGTGCGACGCAACAGCGGGCCAAACTTGACCGAGCGGTTGACATCGAAAAGCACCAGTTCGCTGCCGTTCTCCGGCAGGTGGGCGTAGAGCGACGAAATGACCGCCCGCGTGCTGACCGTGAAATCCAGGACCGACTGGAAAGTCAGGATGGGGGCNATGCGCTTCAGCCCGTCCTTGTTCGCCATGGCGAGGATCTGCTCCTGCAGCACCTGGGTCAGGCGAAAGGATTGACGACCGCCATTGACCGGGAAGGAGTTGTACTTGAAGGGATTGAATTCCGGCACGATGCTCAACCAGGCGGCCTTGGCGAAGCGGGGCAGGACCGCCGGTATGCCCGCAATGCCGGTCAGTCGGGCAAAACGGGTGATGCCGATCATCGGCGAAAGCAGGATCAGGCGATCGGGCGGCGCCAGCTTCGGGTTCTCCATGGCGTCGAGGGCGTATTTGACGGACAGCGCGCCACCGTTGGAAAAGCCGACCAGATGCAAGGGCGCGTCCGGTGCGGTGAGCCGCTTCGCTTCGCGGACGGCGAGGCGGGTGGCGGCCATCCAGTCCTCCCAGCGCACGTCGCTGAGGCCGGCGGGCACGGTGCCGTGCCCGGGCAGGCGAATGGCGACGACGACGAAGCCGGCGGCCGCGTAGCGCCGGGCAATGTGGCGCAGGCTATAGGGNGAGTCGGTCAGGCCGTGCAGCAGGACGACCGCGCCGACCGGTTTGCCGGCCGGTTCCAGCACATACGAGCGATTCCAGTCCTGCGCGAATTTCGGCGGGTAGATGATGCTGCCTTCGTAATAGCGATTGGCGGGGGTCTGCGCTTCCGGCGGNAGCTTGTCGGTGACTTCCGCACGCAGCGTCTGGAATATCTTNTCCTCGGCCTTGAGGAAGGCTGCCCAGTCGCCGGCATCCATCTCGCTGACAGTGAGTTCGACCGGCACGTGCTTGTGCCAGCGCTCCAGCGGAGCCATCTGGCGGCTGTCGAAAATGCGCACCGCGAAAAAGGTCAGGGTGGCGACGGCGATCACGATCAATACCAGCTTGGAAGCTTTTTTCAGCTTGGACATGTTGTCTCGGATTGGGCGGTGGGTTTGATAAGGGGACAAGCGCCTTCCGCGAGCGGAAAAGCGGCGGCACATCGACGAATGATAGCAAACAAGGCGCGCCGGCATAGCCGGCAACGATCACGGGCGAGCGGCGGCCAGCGCCAGTGCGCCACGCAAACCGAGATCCTCGGCCATCGTCAGGTGGATCGGCATGTCGTCAACGAGGTCGCGATGTTCGCGTTTGGCGAGAAAGGCTTCGATGAACGGCGTGCAGTCGACGCCCGGCATCAGCTTGGCGGCCATGCCGCCGGCCAGATAGACGCCACCCCGGGCCAGCCAGTGCATGGCCAGGTCACCGGCGAAGGCACCGTAGCAGCTCAGCCAGAGGTCGAGCGCCTGACTGGCGAGCGGATCGCTGCCGGCCAGTGCTGCCTGGCCGATGGTTTCGGCCTGTTGCGGTCGACCNCCAAAAAAGGCATAAATCCGCGCCAGCCCCGGGCCGGAGACGATGTCTTCGGCCGTTACGCGGCCATTGGCGGCCAGCAGCCAGCGCGCCAGTTCGAGTTGTTCCGGGGTCTGCGGCGAAAAGCCGAAATGTCCGCCCTCGCCGGAAACCACCCGGTAACGGTCACCTTCCCAGATCTGGCCAGCCACGCCGAGCCCGGTGCCGGCGCCCAGCATGACGCGCGGGGCGCATTCCAGCGGCCGGCCGGCGCGCAGTGTGAGCACCTGCTTCGCTTCCAGCAGCGGCAGACCGTGGGCGGCGGCGGCAAAGTCGTTGGCCAGNGTCACGCGGGAAATGGCGAAGCGCTGGCCCAGCGCTTCCGCAGAGAGTCGCCAGGGCAGGTAGGTCAACCGGGCGTTCCGGCCGTCGGTTGGGCCGGCGACGCCGAAGCAGGCCGAGGCGATGGCCGGCGCATCGGCGAGAAAGTCGGCGAGCAGCGCCTCGAAGTCCGGATAATCGGCGCTCGCATAACGCTGCTGATGCACGATACGGATTCTGCTGCCATCTGTTTCGGCCAGCGCCAGCAGGGTCTTGGTGCCACCGAGGTCGCCGCCGAGAATCATCGGGTCAGACGGCGACCGGCGCAGGAATGTGCGGATGCGGGTCGTAGCCGTCGAGGCGGAAATCCTCGAAACGGAAGGCGAAGATGTCTTTCACTTCCGGGTTGATCCACACGGTCGGCCAGGCGCGCGGGGTACGCGACAGTTGCAGCCTGGCCTGCTCGAAGTGGTTAGAGTACAGGTGGGCATCGCCGAATGTGTGCACGAACTCACCGGGACGATAGCCGCACACTTGCGCCAGCATCAGCGTCAGCAGGGCATAGGAGGCTATGTTGAAGGGCACGCCGAGGAAGATGTCGGCGCTGCGCTGGTAAAGCTGGCAGGAGAGCTTGCCGTCGGCGACGTAGAACTGGAACAGGCAATGGCAGGGCGGCAGCGCCATGTCGTCGACGTCGCCCGGGTTCCAGGCGGAAACGATATGGCGGCGCGAATCCGGGTTGTGCTTCAGGCTGTCCACGAGTTGCGTGATCTGGTCGACGACGCGCCCGTCCGGCGTTTCCCAGCGCCGCCACTGCTTGCCGNNAACCGGCCCGAGGTCGCCGTTTTCGTCGGCCCACTCGTCCCAGATGCGAACGCCGTTTTCCTTGAGGTAGGCGATATTGGTGTCGCCCTGCAGAAACCACAGCAGTTCGTGGATGATCGACTTGAGGTGCAGCTTCTTGGTGGTCACCATCGGGAATCCCCGGCTCAGGTCGTAGCGCGACTGCCAGCCGAAAACGGAGCGGGTGCCGGTGCCGGTGCGGTCGGCTTTGTCGTGCCCGTTTTCCAGCACGTGGCGCATCAGGTCTAGATATTGCTGCATGAACGATATTGCCGAAGCGATGATGAAGCAGCGATTTTACATCCCGCTCGGGGCGACGGTGCATAGCCGCATGGAAGTGATGCAAGCGAGGGCGGACGCGCTAAACTCCGATCTATATTTCACCGCTCGCCAGAGGAAAAAGGATGCTGGAAAAATTGCGCGGCCTGAGCCCGTTCGGCGCAAGAAAATCGGACCACNCCCTGGCCGACCCGCGGGAACTGCGCCGCGTCGTCGACAGCCTGCGTGCCGACAACAGCTTCAAGGCGCTCGACGACATCATGGGGTGGCTGGAATCCCTGCGCGATGCCCGGGAGTTTCCCGAAGAGCGCCTCTATGAAGCGCTCTGCCGTCTGGACGATGCCGCGCAGCCCCATCTGAAACGCCTGACCAGGGATTACCTCCATTCGGCGCGCCAGTCGGGTGTCGAAGGAAAGCGTTTGTGGACGATCTGCCATGGCCATTGGACAGCCGTCGCGGCCGGTTACGGGCGTTGCCTCGATGCTTCCGCTACGCAGAACCGCACCGGCGATCTGCTCCGGCAAGCGATGCCGGCGCTCAGCGCACGTTTGATCGCCGCGCTTGGTCATGTCCTCAAGTGGTCGTTGTTTCGTCATGGGCCGGCCGATGGCGATCTCTGGCAACGCCTGGGCGCCGCCCTGCTGGCTGCCGAGGGGGCCGGCGTGGCAGGCCGGGCCGGCGCTGCGCGCGAAAATGCGTCCGGTCTGGGCAGTCCGCAGCAGGAATACGTCCGGATCGTCGCCCTGCATGCCGCCTCGGTCGATAGCCTGAGGCCGCTGGACATCGAGCTGGTCGAACGGCTGATCGCCAATTTCCACTCCGGTTTCGTGTTTTCGGCGACGGCCGAGGCAGACAGCGTCTATTGGNTCGACCTGGCACAGCCGGCGCCGCCCATGCGTCTGGCACGCATGCCGCCGATGCTGGTGGCGACCCAGAGATTCTTCAAGCCGGCGGCGGCGCACGCCGGCATCGCGAAACTCCTCCATGACCTGGAGCGCGGACACGACGTGCCGGCCGGTCTTGTCCTGGGCGCTCAATATCACGCGCAGGTGCTGCTGCCGGCATTGCATCATCTGGCTGCCTATCTGGCGCCGGTGCCACCGCAGCGGCGGCACGACCGCCACAGCGTCAGGCAACGTGCCCTGGTGGTGAATGGATTCGAACAGGCGGTTCGCGCGATTTCCGGGNAAACCGCTCGAGCCGGCGCGGCAGCCGTGGAAATCTGGCAGGTCGAGAATGTCAGCCGGGGCGGCTTCGGCGCGCTGCTCGACACCGTTCCCGGCGAATGGCTCAAGGTCGGCGCCTTGGTCGCCATGCAGCCGAATGGCGGCGGCAACTGGCTGCTCGGCATCGTCCGCCGCTATCTCCGCCGTGGCGATTCGGCGGCGCAGGTCGGTATCGAGACGCTTGCGTTGCAGGCGACGCTGGTCGACCTGCGAATGCGCGCTGCCNCGAGCTACGCTGCCGCCGCCGGCATTCCGGCCCTGCTGATGCGCGAAGGATGCGCCGCAGGCGAAGTGCGGGCGGTGATGCCCTTTGCGTCATTCAGCCTGCGCGACACGCTGGAATGCGAACTCGACGGCCGGCGGGTTCAGCTGACGCCGATCGCCGTCGTCGAACGGGCGGCCGACTACGAACTGGCCCGCTTCCGGCTGGGCGGCTGACGTCCTATTTGGCGCGGATCGCCGTCTTGGGGCGCCACGCCTTGACGACGGCGTCGTTGGTCTCGGCGTAGGGGCCGCCGATCAGGTCGATGCAGTAGGGAATGGCGGCGAAAATGCCGACATGGGTCACCGTGCCGTCGCTGGCGCGCACGCCCTCCAGCGTTTCCTTGATCGATTTCGGCTGGCCCGGCAGGTTGACGATCAGCGTCTGCTTGCGGATCACGGCAACCTGGCGGGAAAGGATGGCGGTCGGCACGAAATTCAGGCTGATGCGCCGCATTTCCTCGCCGAAGCCGGGCATTTCCTTATCCGCCACCGCCAGCGTCGCCTCCGGCGTGACGTCGCGCAAGGTGGGGCCGGTGCCGCCGGTAGTCAGCACCAGATGGCACCTGCTGCGGTCAACCAGTTCAATCAGCGTGTTTTCGATGCTTTCCCGATCGTCGGCGATCAGCCGCGTTTCGGCGCGCCACGGCGTGCTGAGGGCGCTGCCCAGCCATTCCTGCAGGGCCGGAATGCCCTTGTCTTCGTAAACGCCGGTCGAGGCGCGGTCGCTGATCGAGACCAGGCCGACCACCAGTTCATCATTCTGCGTCATGCGGCGCTCCTTGTTGATCGAGTTCCTGCAGCACCTGGAAGATGGCGCGGAAATTCTTCGGCGGCTTGCCGGCCTCGCGCTCCTTGAGCGCATTGCGCCGCAACTGGCGCAGATGCTGGAGGTCGGCGCCCGGCCAGGTCGCTGAAATGTCCGAGAGGNNAAGCTCGTCTTCCAGCAGGCGCGTGCGAAAACGCTCCAGCCGGTGCAGGCGTGCCGTCTCGGCGGAAGACTCGCCACGGATCAGTGCCAGTCCGGCACGGATCGGTTCGTCGTCGGCACTGCGCATCAGTTTGCCGAGGTATTGCAGTTGGCGGCGCCGGGCGCCGTGGGCCGTGATCTTCTGACACTCGCGCACCGCCTCGTAGATGTTTTCGGGCAGGTTGATGCGCTTGAGCTGGCCGACCGAAAGCTCGACCAGTTCGGCGCCCAGATCCTGCAACGCGTGCATCGCCTCCTTTTCNTTGGTCTTGGAGGGGCGGCCGGCGCTGTCGGAGAAGTCTTCGTCTTGCATGGAATAGGTACCTGACACGGGGCTGCAATGATAGCGGCTTTCCGCTGCGAGTGCCCGCCCGCGCCCGCACCGGGGCTGCCGGAGGGATTTCGTGGAGGCAGGACAAACGGAATGCCAGACGCGATCATCCGTCGCAGTGCTGCGGAGCCAGCGTCGTTGTGCTTGCCGAGATGCTGCTGTATTGTGATCGGACACAAAAAGGCAATAGCCTGATAGTTGGAGACAAAAAGACGATGGAGAGCTCGCGTCAAGTCGACGGGAGGATGGAAACGTCGTGTCAGGCCGCGGAGGCGGCGGCTTTCGTTGTCTCATCGCGTTCGGCCGGATCCGCCTCGTTCGATCCGGAATGTCATTCAGACCGTCGTGCTTGTCCGTGCTTTTCATCTCGATTTGGGGTGGCGATTGTCGCTGCGTTGGCGGCGCTGGGGAGCGACCCGGTCCGGGCTGACGAACCCGATCTGGCGCGCGCCGAGCAACTGGTTGCCGAAAGACGTTATCAGGAAGCCTCCAGTTTGCTGGCGCCCTTCAGCGAAGCCGGGGCAGAGCNNGGCACCTTCAGTTACCTGGCGGGCCGCGCCGCGCTGGGCAGCGGACAGCCGGAGAAGGCGCGTGCGCTTCTGGCGCAGAGCCTCGTGAACGATCCGGATTCCGTGGCTGCGCACCTGGCGCTGGGGCTAGCCTACTTTCAGCTCAACATGTATGCCGAGGCAAAACTGGCATTCGAAACTGTGATTCGCTTCGACAATCTGCCCTCCGATCTGGAGTCGCAGGCGAAAATCTACGCCCGGGCAGCCAAGGCCTATCTCGAGAACGGCGACCGTTTGCTGTGGCACGGCTACGCGGCGACCGGCGTCGGGCAATACCGGGTCAATTCAACACGTGGAACCAACGCGCTGGGTGGCGGCGATCGTCGCGATACCTTCTACAACGCCCGCCTCGGCGGCGGGCTGAACTACGAGTTGAGCGACAACTACGCGCTGGACGCCAGTCTCGATTATCGCTTTCGCTACTACGATAATCCAGACAGCCGCAACGATTCCGACCTGCGCTGGCGCGCCGCGNGTAGCCGGGCGCTGGGCGAGGGCAACCTGGCGCTGGGCGTGCGTGGGCGCGTCAGCTATCGTGGTGAAAGTGCCTATCGCAACGATTACGGCGTTTTCACCGATTACCGCTATCGGCTGGACCCGGACAACCAGGTTTCGGTCGGGGCGNAGCTGCGTCGCCGCCGCTATCCTGAAGGGCGCCTGCGTGAACGTACTTTCTCGACCGCGGTCGCCAATGTCGGCTGGATTCATTCGCTGGCGGCCGGGCAGGCCAGCATCTCGCTGAATGCCCACGCCGGCTACAACTTCGCGACCGGGCGGCCGGACGGCGATTCGACTGTTCACGGCCTGACCGGAACGTTCGACTTCACGCTGACGGAGGACGTTTCCGGTTTCATTTTCGGCTGGTGGGAGCACGATTCCTTCGATGCCGAGCGCTTCCACTTCCATCCCGATGCCATCGACCAGACGGTTTCCCTGCGGCGTCAGGACAATCTTTACGAAGTCGGTGCCGGGCTGGTCTGGGATCTGGGGCGTGGATGGAGCTTGCGTCCGGAGATTCTCTATATCCGCGACCAGAGCAATGCGACGGCATTCAATTACAGTTCTACCGAAGCCTGGNTCAACGTTCGCGTGGACTTTTAGGGAGGAAATCCATTCATCGATTGCAGTCGAATTTGTTCGAAACAGGCAGCACCAATGAAGCACGTCATTCTTGAGGAGACGCTATGGCTAACGAACAAAAGATGTCACGGNTGGGGTTGACCGCGATGGTGGTGGGCGGCATGGTCGGTGCCGGTATCTTTNCCCTGCCGCGCACCTTCGCCAACGCCACAGGCCCGCTGGGCGCGGTGATTGCCTGGATCATTGCCGGCTCGGGCATGTATATGCTGGCCAGGGTGTTTCAGGCGCTGGCCGAGCGCCGGCCCGACATCGATGCCGGCGTCTATGCCTACGCCCGTGAAGGCTTCGGTGATTATCCCGGTTTTCTCTCGGCCTTCGGCTACTGGATCGGCAGTTGCATTGGCAACGTGTCGTACTGGGTGCTGATCAAATCGACGCTGGGCGCGTTCTTCCCGGTTNTTGGCGATGGCAACACGGCGGTGGCCATCGCCGTGGCTTCGGTCGGTATCTGGCTGTTCCACTTCCTGATTCTTCGTGGTGTACAACAGGCTGCCTTCATCAACAGTATCGTTACGGTGGCCAAGGTCATCCCGATCCTGGTGTTCATCGTGATCCTGTTCTTCGCCTTCAAGATGGACCTGTTTCGTTTCAACCTCTATGGCGGCGATCTGACCACAGGGCTGTTCGAGCAGGTCAGGGCGACGATGCTGGTAACGGTGTTCGTTTTTATTGGGATAGAAGGCGCCAGCGTCTATTCGCGTTTTGCCAAGGAGCGCGCCGACGTCGGCAAGGCAACGATTCTTGGCTTCATCATCGTCACCAGCCTGATGGTGCTGGTGACGCTGCTGCCCTTCGCCGTGTTGCAACGTGCCGACATTGCCGGCATGCGCCAACCGTCGATGGCCGCAGTTCTGGAGTCTGTCGTTGGGCCCTGGNGGGCAATTTTCGTCAGCGTCGGGTTGCTGGTGTCGGTCCTGGGTGCCTACCTGGCCTGGGCGCTGATCTGCGCCGAAGTGATGTTCGCTGCCGGCCGCTCGAAAGACATGCCGAAAGTGTTCGCGAAGACCAACCAAAACGACGTTCCACATGTTGCGATGTGGTCGACCAGCATCATCATTCAGGCGATCGTGATCTCGACCTACTGGTCGCGCGATGCGTTCTCGCTGATGCTCAACCTGACCAGTGCGACGACGCTGATTCCCTACCTGTTCGTCGCAGCCTATGGTTTGATGATTGCCAGGCGCGGCGAGACCTATGACCAGCGGCCGGAAGAGCGTCAGCGCGATCTTGTCATTGCTTCCNTCGCGGTGCTCTACACACTGTTCATGATCTACGCCGCATNNGGCCTGAAGTTCATTCTGTTGTCCGCCGTCCTCTTCGCACCGGGCACCGTGCTGTACTACATCGCCCGAAGGGAGCAGGGCAAGCCGGTGTTCGAGGGCACCAGCGACTGGGCCACCTTTGGCGTAATTCTGGCGGCTGGCATCTACGGTGTTTATGGTCTGGCGACCGGCACCATTTCCATCTAAATCAACCCACGGAGACAACCATGGCGAAGGAAAAGGTAAAAACGAAGGCGAAGTTAGGCGACGTCAAGTTCGGTGTGCACTCGGAAGTCGGCCAGTTGCGCAAGGTGATGGTCTGCGCGCCGGGGCGTGCGCATGCACGGCTGACCCCGAGCAACTGCGACCAGTTGCTGTTCGACGACGTGCTCTGGGTCGAGAATGCCAAGCGCGACCACTTCGATTTCATGATGAAGATGCGCGATCGCGGTATCGAGGTCGTCGAGATGCACAACCTGCTGACCGAAACGGTGGCCGTGCCCGAGGGCAAGAAGTGGATCCTCGACAATCAGGTGGTGCCGAATCATGTTGGTCTCGGCTTCATCGACGAGCTGCGCAGTTATCTCGAAGGGCTCAGCGACCGCGAGTTGGCCGAGACGTTGATCGGCGGGCTGTCGACCAATGATTTCCCAGAAAAGGTCGGCGGCAAGGCATTGAAGGTGGTGAAGCAGGCCGCGGGTGCCACCGAGTACCTGCTGCCACCACTGCCGAACACGCTGTACACGCGCGATACCACCTGCTGGATCTACGGTGGCGTGACGCTGAATCCGCTCTACTGGCCGGCGCGCCACGAGGAGACGATCCTCACGACTGCGATCTACAAGTTCCACCCGGACTTCGCCGGCAAGGTCAATGTCTGGTGGGGCGACCCGACCCAGGATCATGGGTTGGCCACGCTGGAAGGCGGCGACGTCATGCCCATAGGCAAGGGCAATGTGCTGATCGGCATGAGCGAGCGCACCTCGCGCCAGGCGATCAGCCAGCTCGCCGCCACGCTGTTCGCCAAGGGTGCGGCAGAGCGCGTGATCGTCGCGGCGATGCCGAAGATTCGCGCGGCGATGCACCTCGATACCGTATTCACCTTCGCTGATCGCGATTGCGTACTGTTGGCGCCGGACTTTCTGGCCAAGACCACCACCTTTTCCTATCGGCCGAGCAGCCACCCCAGTGGTGTCGAACTTGTGGCCGAAAAGAAGCCATTCGTCGATGTCGTGGCGCAGGCGCTGGGATTCAAGAAGCTGCGCGTGGTCGAGGCGGGCGGCAGCGACTACCAGCGTGAACGCACGCAGTGGGACAGTGGCGCCAATCTGGTATGCGCGTCGCCGGGCGTGGTCTATGCCTACGATCGCAACACCTACACAAACACGCTACTGCGCAAGGCGGGTATCGAAGTTATCACCATCGTCGGTGCCGAGCTTGGGCGCGGGCGAGGTGGCGGGCACTGTATGACCTGTCCGATCATTCGCGATCCGGTGGACTTCTAGACAATTTTGGTGGTCTGAACGGCCGTTGCACAGAATAGTTCGCCATGCCTTCAGGCATGGCGAATGTAAAGTAAGATGGCCGGGAGGCATGTGGCAGCATCGCCGAAACGGGTGAGAGTATGGGTGTAAGCGATTTGGAAAGCGACGCAAAGGCCTCGAAGCCCGGATTCCGGTTTCCGGGTGCCGTCACCACGCTGGCGATCGTGGTCGTGCTGGTCTGGATCGCCGCCTTGTTCATCCCGGCTGGCCGTTATCAGACGGACGCCGATGGCTCGCCGATTCCGGGTACCTACGAGCAGACCGAATCGCCGCTGAGCGTCAGCGAAACGATCGAACAGCTGGTCCTGGCGCCGATCAATGGAATTTATGGTCTGCGCAGCATCCATACCGAGACCATCGATACCGAAGTGGTCGGTCGCATCTTCGGCCAGATCGGCATCATTGTTTTCATCATGTCTATCGGGGCCTTCATTTCGGTCAGCTTCGCCACGCGCAGCCTCGAAGTGGCAGTCGCGGCGCTGGCCTTTCGCCTGCGGGAGCGAGGCTGGCTATTGATTGCCTCGGTCATGGTGCTGTTCTCGTTGCTCGGTTCGACAATGGGGTTCTCGGTGGAAACGCTGGGTTTCTACGCGCTTTTTCTGCCGCTGATGGCGGCACTTGGCTACGACCGCCTGGTGACTGCGTCGATGATCATCCTCGGTGCCCTGGTCGGCGTCATGGCGGGTACGGTGAACCCGTTCTCGATCGGGGTTGCGGCGGGCGAAGCCGGCGTCTCGCTCGGTGAAGGCATTATGTTGCGCGCTGTTCTCTGGGTGGTGCTGACCGCGATGGCCGTTGGCTGGGTGCTGCGCTATGCGGCAAGGNTGCGTCAGAATCCCGACGCTTCTATGGTCGGATGGGACGAAGAAGGTGTGACGAACGCGGCGGCGCCCGAGCAGCGTGAACGCCTGACGACCATGCAGAAGTGGGTGCTGGCGATCACCGCTTTCGCCTTCGGGCTGATGATTTTTTCCGTTGTTCCTNGGTCCAGCGTACTCGGCGGCCACGTCGGCCCGGCCGACTATTACGCGACGCACAAGGTCGAGGGCGTCCGGCCGCTATGGTTCGAGTTGAATTGGTGGTTCCCGCAACTGGCGATGCTTTTCATCCTGGCCTCTGTTCTGGTCGGCATCGTGGCTGGCNAAGGGGAGAAGGAGACCGTGCGCCTGATCGCTGCCGGGGCTNCGGACATGATGGGGCCGGCCATGGTGGTGCTGTTGGCGGGCGGCGTCTCGGCGATCATGACCAACACGCAGACGCTGGATACGGTGCTCTTCTCTATGGAAAAAATGGTCAGCGGTGCCTCGGCGGCGGTTTTTACCTTCCTGACGGTGCTGGTGAATATACCGCTCGGCGTACTGATTCCCTCCAGCTCGGGGCATGGAGCGCTGGCGATGCCGCTGCTGGCTCCTCTTGCCGATTTTGCCCAGGTCAGCCGCACCACCACCATCACCGCCTGGATCGCGGGCCACGGCCTGGCGCTGATCGTTGCGCCGACCAGCGTCGTCCTGGTCGGCGGGCTGGCCATCGCCAGGGTTGGCTATAACCAGTATCTGCGCTTCGTCTGGCCGCTGTGGCTGGCGATGTTCGTCGTTGCCACGACGATCATCGCCATGGCCGCGACCCTGAAGTAATTGGCGCGACGCGCCGGGGCGGACTCTCAGGGTGCGTTTTGCGGGCGCCACCGGGGGCTGGCAATGCCGGGCTGCTATCATAGAAGCCTTGTCCGCCGGATTGCCCTCCACATGCCTGAAACCGCCGCCTTTTCCTACCCCTTCGCGACTCTGCAGCAACTGGCTGAAGATGTCCTCAAACACGCCCGCGACAAGGGCGCCACGGCTTGCGAGGTCGATGTCTCCGAAGGCTTCGGGCAATCGGTCGGCGTCCGTTGCGATGAGGTGGAAACCATTGAGTTCAACCACGACAAGGGCATCGGCATCACCATTTACGCCGGCCAGCGCAAGGGCTACGCCAGCACTTCCGATTTCTCGCCGCAGGCGCTGCGCGAAACGGTCGAGGCGGCGCTCGACATCGCCCGCTTCACGGCCGAGGACGATTGCGCCGGCCTCGCCGACGCGGCCCTGATGGCCAAGGACGGCCCGGATCTGGATTTGTACCATCCGTGGGCGTTGACCGTGGAAGACGCCATCGAAACTGCCCGCCGCTGCGAACAGGCTGCGTTCGATGCAAGCCCGCTGGTCAGCAATTCGGAAGGCGCCTCGGTATCGACGCAGCAGGCACATTTCGTCTCGGCCAACAGTCTCGGCTTCATGGGCGGCTACCCGACTTCGCGGCACTATATTTCGTGCTCGGTGATTGCCGGCGAGCAGGAGTCGATGCAACGCGACGATTGGTACACCACCCGCCGCGATGCGGCCGAACTGGACGATCCGGCCCTGGTTGGCCGTACCGCCGCAGAACGGGCAGTGGCACGGCTGGGTGGGCGCAAGGTGGGTACCGGCGAGTTTCCCGTGCTGTTCGAGGCGCCTCTGGCTGCCGGGTTGATCGGCAGCCTGGTGCACGCGGCGAGCGGTGGCGCGCTCTATCGCAAATCCTCGTTCCTGCTCGACCAGTTGGGCAAGCGAGTGATGCCGGAGTTCATCAACATCGGCGAGCGACCGCACATCCCGCGCGGCCTTGGCAGTTCGGCATTCGACAGCGACGGTGTGGCGACACGCGACCGCGAAGTCGTGACTGCCGGCGTCCTGCAAGGCTACTTTCTCAGCGCCTACACGGCGCGCAAGCTGGGCATGCAGACGACCGGCAACGCGGGCGGCAGCCACAACCTGATCGTCGAGCCCGGCGCTCTCGATCTTGCCGGCCTGCTGGCCCGGATGGGGCGTGGCCTGCTGGTCACCGAACTGCTCGGCCAGGGCATCAATTACGTGACCGGCGACTATTCACGCGGTGCCGCCGGTTTCTGGGTGGAAGACGGCAGGATCGCCTACCCGGTCGAGGAGATCACCATCGCTGGCAATCTCAAGGCCATGCTGGCCGGTATCGTCGCCGTCGGCAACGACGTGCGGNGCTCCAAACAGACCGGGTCGATCCTANTCGACCGCATGACGGTCGCCGCGACTGAGCGACGGCTCCCTGCCGCTGGCAAATTGCGGCTGCTTGAATAAAATGATCCGCTCGATTGGCTTCACGTGACCTACGCTCTGAGGAGACAAATGCAACGTCGTGATTTTCTGAAGAAAACATCACTCGGCGCCGCAGCAGGTGCTGCCGCCAGTATTTCAGCGCCGGCCATCGCCCAGTCGCAGCCCACGATCAAGTGGCGCATGACCTCGAGTTTCCCCAAAAGTCTGGATACGATCTATGGCGGCGCCGAGGTGCTTGCCAATCGCCTGCGCGCGATTACCGGGNGCAAGTTCGATATCCGGGTCTTTCCCGCTGGTGAAATCGTTCCCAGCCTGCAGGCACTGGATGCCGTGCAGCAAGGCACGGTCGAAATTTGTCATACCTGTTCCTACTACTACGTCGGCAAGGACAAGACCTTCGGCTTTGGCACCGCCGTGCCTNTCGGCATGAATGCACGCCAGATGAACGCCTGGATCTATTTTGGGNGTGGTCAGAAGTTGCTTGACGATTTCTACAGCAATTACAACGTTTACTCCTTTGCTGGGNGCAACACGGGCGTCCAGATGNGGGGCTGGTTCCGCAAGGAAATCAAGACACTGTCTGACGTCAAGGGGCTGAAGATACGTATTGCCGGCCTCGGAGGTAACGTTTTGNCGGCCCTCGGCGCCGTGCCGCAACAGATCGCCGGAGGTGACATCTACCCGGCACTGGAANAAGGCAGCATCGACGCTGCCGAGTTCGTCGGGCCGTACGACGATGAAAAGCTCGGGTTCTATAAGGTCGCCAAGTATTATCATCCCGGTTGGTGGGAGCCGGGTCCGACGATTCATTTCTTTGTGAACAAGAAGGAGTGGGAAAAGCTGCCCAAGGAATACCAGGAAGCCTTCCAGGCGGCCGCTTACGAAGCCAATGTCACAATGCTGGCCGAATACGATTACAAGAATCCGCTCGCCCTGTCGCGGCTGTTGCAGCAAGGGACCAAGTTGCGCCCATTTTCCGATGAAATCATGGAGGCCTGTTACAAGGCTTCATTTGAGCTGTATGCCGACGAGTCGGGGAAAAATCCCGCATTCAAGAAGATATTCGCTGAATGGGACAAGTTCCGGAAGTCACAGAACGCCTGGTTCAGCTTGGCCGAGGCGCGCATGGATCGCTTCTCGCAGTCGCACAAGTAAGCTCGATCCGAACGCGTTGCCGGTTAACCGCAATCCCTATCCTGTAACAGCAGGATGGAGTTTTTGTCTTCCGAATTAGGGTTTTCCGCAGTTTTCAGGATGCGTGAAGCATAGAATTTGCTGGTCGCAAATGTGACCCATACAAATTCCAAGGAGACAATATGCAACGTCGTGATTTTCTGAAGAAGGCATCCGTTGGCGCCGCCGCAGGTGCAACCGCCACGCTTGCCGCCCCAGCAATCGCTCAGACGGCACCCACCATCAAGTGGCGCCTGACGTCTAGCTTCCCGAAAAGCCTGGATACGGTTNTTGGCGGAGCCGAAACTATGGCGGACCGTGTTCGTGCGCTTACCGGTGGCAAGTTCGACATCCGTGTCTTCCCGGCCGGTGAAATCGTTCCCGGCCTGCAGGCGCTGGATGCCGTCCAGCAGGGGACGGTCGAAGTTTGCCATACCTGTTCCTACTACTATGTCGGCAAGGACAAGGCGTTCGGTTTCGGTACGGCGATTCCATTCGGCATGAATGCCCGTCAGATGAATGCCTGGATCTACGAAGGTGGCGGGCAGAAGCTGCTCGACGAATTTTATGCCGGCTATAACGTTGTTTCCTTCCTTGGCGGTAACACGGGAACCCAGATGNGGGGCTGGTGGCGCAAGGAAGTGAAGACACTGGCCGACCTCAAGGGCATCAAGATGCGCATTGCCGGTCTCGGCGGCACCGTCTTCGCGACGCTGGGCGTCGTGCCGCAGCAGATTGCCGGCGGTGACATTTACCCGGCGCTGGAAAAGGGCACGATCGATGCAGCGGAATGGATCGGGCCTTATGATGACGAGAAGTTGGGCTTCTACAAGGTCGCCCAAAACTACTATTACCCTGGCTGGTGGGAGCCAAGCACCTGCTTCCATNTTNTCGTCAACAAGAAGGAATGGGACAAGTTGCCCAAGGAATATCAGCAAGCCCTCCAAGCTGGTGCCTATGAAGCCAACGTGACCATGTTGGCGGAGTATGATCACAAGAATCCGATTGCGCTGTCCAAACTATTGCAGAATGGCGTCAAGTTGCAGCGATTCTCGGATGAGATCATGAATGCCGCCTATAAATCGGCGCAGGATCTGTATGCGGAGGAATCGGCANAGAATCCCGCGTTCAAGAAGATCTACGATGAATTTTCAAAATATCGCAAAACTCAGAATGCCTGGTTCAGTGTTGCGGAAATGCGTATGGACAATTTTAATCAGACGCGAAAATAGTCTGCACCGGTCGACTAAGAAAAACCCGCGAATTTCGCGGGTTTTTTGTCTTGAGATCGGTACCGGAATCAACTTTCCAACAGGCTGCGAAGCATCCATGCGTTNTTCTCATGAATCTGCATACGCTGGGTCAGCAGATCGGCTGTCGGCTCGTCGCCCGCCTTATCGACGATCGGGAAGATGCTGCGTGCGGTTTTGGTCACCGCTTCCTGACCGGCGACAAGTTGCTTGATCATCTCGGTGGCGCTCGGTGAGCCTTCGCTTTCCTTGATTACCGTCAGTTTGGCGAATTCGCTGAAGGAACCGGGNGCGACGACACCCAGCGCGCGGATGCGCTCGGCGATCATGTCCAGTGCGTTCCACAGTTCCGGNTACTGCTCCATGAACATCACGTGCAGGGTGTTGAACATCGGCCCGGTGACGTTCCAGTGGAAGTTGTGCGTCTTCAGATAGAGCGTGAACGAGTCGGCGAGCAGGTGGGACAGCCCGTCAGCGATTTTNTCGCGATCCTTCTTGGTGATGCCGATATCCATGATCGATCCTTCGAGGTTGGCGTTGAAAGTCCGTATGAGTGCATTCTGGACGCATGCCAGGCTTTTTCAAATTGGATGCGTGTATCGGTGTCATTGGGCAATCCTATGTTGAAATGAAAAACGGGGCCGAGGCCCGTCGTGAATCGCATAAGCGATATTTGCTATTTATCGTTCTGCTGCAATTGTTTGAGCAGTTCGGCGCCTGGGTCTTTCTGCTCGCTGCTTCCACCATCCTGCTGTTGCATCAGTGTGCCGAGATCGACCGCCTCGCTCTGCTCCATCCTGGCCCGTGCTTCGGGGTCGCCATAGCTGACGATGCTGGGGAAGATGATGATGATCGCCACCATTAGAATCTGGATGCAGACAAAGGGAATGGCACCCCAGTAGATGTCCGTTGTCTTGACCGAGGCCGGAGCTACCGAGCGCAGGTAGAACAACGCGAAGCCGAAGGGTGGGTGCATGAACGAGGTCTGCATGTTGACCGCGAGCAGCACGCCGAACCAGACGAGGTCGATACCCAGCTTGTCCGCCACTGGCGCCAGCAGCGGCACGATGATGAACGACAGCTCGAAGAAGTCGAGGAAGAAGGCCAGTACGAAGACCAGGATGTTGACCACGATCAGGAAGCCGACCTGACCGCCTGGCAGACCAAGCAACAGGTGCTCGACCCAGAGGTCGCCGTTGACCGCGCGGAAGACCAAGCCGAAAACGGTCGAACCGACCAGGATGAAGACCACGAAGGACGAGAGCTTGCCAGTGGTTTCCATGGCCTGCTTGAGCAGCTTCATGGTGATCCGCTTGCGGGCGAGAGCCAGGATCAGTGCGCCGGTGGCGCCCATTGCGCCTCCTTCGGTCGGCGTCGCGATGCCGAGGAAGATGGTGCCGAGCACCAGAAAGATCAGCACCAGCGGTGGCACCAGCGTCGTCAGCACCCGCACGCCGAGCTTGAGGCCGCGCAGGGTGCGGGCTTCCGGCGGCAGGGCCGGCGCGGCGTTGGGCCTGATAATGCTGAGAATTGCGACATAACCGACGTAAAGGCCGGTCAGGACGAGACCCGGAACCATCGCTCCTTCGTACATGTCGCCCACTGATCTGCCGAGCTGGTCGGCCATGATGATCAGGACCAGCGAAGGCGGAATGATCTGCGCCAGGGTGCCCGAGGCCGCAATGACGCCGGAAGCCAGGCGTTTGTCGTAGCCATAGCGCAGCATGATGGGCAGCGAGATCAGGCCCATGGAGATCACCGAAGCAGCCACCACGCCGGTCGTCGCGGCGAGCAGGGCGCCGACGAAGATGACCGCAAAGGCGAGGCCGCCGCGCATGGGGCCGAACAACTGGCCGATGGTATCGAGCAGATCCTCGGCCATCCCGGATCGCTCGAGTATCAGGCCCATGAATGTGAAGAAGGGAATGGCCAGCAAGGTATCGTTGGCCATGATGCCGAAGATGCGTTCGGGCAGTGCCTGGAAGATGGCCGGCTGCAGCAGGCCGAGTTCCATGCCGATGAGGCCGAAGACGATGCCGTTGGCGGCCAGC
This sequence comes from Dechloromonas sp., assembly GCA_013363835.1. GTDB lineage: Bacteria > Pseudomonadota > Gammaproteobacteria > Burkholderiales > Rhodocyclaceae > Azonexus. The sequence goes on along the minus strand of CP054864.1, from coordinate 2,161,339 downwards.
GCGAAGGCGACCGGATAGCCGAACAGCAGGAATAGTACTAGGGCGCCGAACATCAGCGGTGCCATGTTGGCAATCATGAATTCGGCCATTATTTGGCCTCCTGTGCTTTGGCAGCGGCAATGGCGGCAGCCAGTTCTTCTTCCGGTGATGGCGTGTGTCCCTTGGCGTTCGGATCGTCGATCCGGCCTTGCAGGAAGGCGATACGCTTGATCAGTTCGGAAATGCCCTGTGCTGCGAGCAGCGTGAAGCCGATCGGCAACAGTATCTTGACCGGCCAGCGCAGCAGGCCGCCGGCATTGGCCGACATTTCGCCGATCCTGATCGATTCGGCGATCAGCGGCAGCGACAGCCACAGGATGAGGACGACCATCGGCAGCAGGAAGAACAGCGTACCGATGATGTCTATCACCGCCAGGCCGCGCGGCGAAAGCTTCCGGAGAGCACGTCGATGCGTACGTGCTCGTTTTTGCGCAGCGTATAGGGCGAGCACAGCAGAAAGATGGCGGCGAACAGATACCACTGGATTTCCAGCAGACCGTTCGAGCTGTAGTTGACGGTGAATCGCACGACGGCATTACCCGAGCTGACGATGGTCATTACCAGCACCAGCCAGAAAGCGCCCTTGGCGATACGCTCGTTGAACCAGTCGATCAGCTGCGAGAGCTTGAGCAGAAGGGTCACGAAAATTCCTCCTCGGTTGATAGAATGCCCGGCTTCTGAGCGTGTCCGGGGTCGATGACAATCATACCCGGCCAAATTTACAGTGAAGGGCACAGGTCGACCATGGTGGAAATCCCTACAAGCCGGACAACGCGCATCTGCCTGATTCGCCACGGCGAAACTGAATGGAATGCCGAACGGCGTATCCAGGGACAGATCGACATCGGACTCAACGAAACCGGCCGGCGCCAGGCATTGGCGGCAGGGCGCTGGCTGCAGATGGCCGGCATCGACGCGCTTTACAGCAGTGACCTGAAGCGCGCGTGGGTTACCGCGCAGGCGATTGGCACGGCGCTGGCGCTGGCGCCTGAGGCGGTGCCGCAAATGCGCGAACGCCGCTACGGGATTTTCGAGGGGCTGACCTATGCCGAAGCGCAAGCGCGTTACCCGGACGGCTACGCCGCGTTCGAGGGGCGCAATGCCGCTTACGACTTCGAAAATGGCGAGAGCCTGCGCGACATGTATGCCCGGGTGACTGGCAAGTTGCAGGAGTTGGCGGCGGCGCACTACGGCAAGAATATTGCCGTCGTCGTGCATGGCGGGGTGCTCGACATCATCAACCGCTTCGTGCGGGGCAACCCGTTGGAGGCGCCGCGCGATTTCCTGATTCCCAACGCCGGCCTGAACTGGATTGCCACGGTCGACGGCGCCTGGCGCATCGAAACCTGGGGCGAAACCGCGCACCTCGAACCCGGCGCCCTCGACGAGTTGCCTTCGTGATAAAATTCTCGCCCTTTTCAATGGCTTGAGGCATCCCCAAATGTTTTCCGCGAAAGACACCCTGGCAAAAGTCGACCCCGAACTCTGGCAGGCCGTTACGGCCGAAAACCAGCGTCAGGAAGACCATATCGAACTGATCGCGTCCGAAAACTACGTGAGCAAGGCCGTCATGGAGGCGCAAGGCTCCCAGCTGACCAACAAATACGCCGAGGGTTATCCCGGCAAGCGCTACTACGGCGGCTGCGAATACGTTGATATCGCCGAGCAGCTGGCCATCGATCGCCTCAAGAAACTGTTCGGCGCCGAAGCCGCCAACGTCCAGCCGAATTCCGGTTCGCAGGCCAACCAGGCCGTGCTGATGGCTTTCTGCAAGCCGGGCGACACCATCATGGGCATGAGCCTGGCCGAAGGCGGCCATCTGACCCATGGCATGGCGCTCAACATGTCCGGCAAGTGGTTCAATGTGGTGTCCTACGGCCTCGACGAAAAGGAAGAGATCGATTATGACAAGATGGAGGCACTGGCCCGCGAACACAAGCCGCGCCTGATCATCGCCGCGNCCTCGGCCTATTCGCTGCGCATCAATTTCGAGCGCTTCGCCAAGGTGGCCAAGGAAGTCGGCGCCATCTTCATGGTCGACATGGCGCACTACGCCGGTCTCGTGGCTGCCGGTTTCTACCCGAATCCTGTCCCCTTCGCCGACGTCGTCACTTCGACCACGCACAAGACCCTGCGCGGCCCGCGCGGCGGTATCATGCTGATGAAGGCCGAGCATGAAAAGGCGATCAACTCCGCCATCTTCCCCGGCCTGCAGGGCGGCCCGCTGATGCACGTCATCGCCGCCAAGGCGGTGGCCTTCAAGGAAGCGGCGAAGCCGNAGTTCCGCAACTACCAGGAGCAGGTCATCGCCAACGCCCGCGTCATGGCCCGCGTGCTGGCCGAAGAACGTGGCCTGCGTGTGGTTTCCGGACGCACCGAGAGCCACGTATTCCTGCTCGATCTGCGCGCCAAGAACATCACCGGCAAGGATGCGGAAGCCGCGCTGGGTCGCGCCCACATCACGGTCAACAAGAACGGCATCCCGAACGACCCGCAGAAGCCCTTCGTCACCTCGGGCATCCGCATCGGCTCGCCAGCGATGACGACACGCGGCTTCACCGAGATCGAAGCCGAAACGGTCGCCCATCTCGTCGCCGACGTGCTCGATGCGCCGAATGACGAAACCGTGGCCGCCACCGTGCGCGCCAAGGTTGCCGAGCTGTGCCGGAAGTTCCCGGTCACGGCGCCTGAGAGCAGAGTTTCCGGTGGCCAGCACGAGTTGCTGGCCACCGGAAACCGGCAACCAACAGCTATGAAATGCCCTTTCTGCGGCCATGACGAAACAGCGGTCGTCGATACCCGCCTGAGTGATGAAGGCGATATCGTTCGCCGTCGCAGAAAGTGCAATGCCTGCGACAAGCGTTTCACCACCTACGAGCGGGCAGAAATCCAGCTGCCGCAGGTGGTCAAGAAAACGNGTCTGCGCACCGAGTTCAGTCGAGAAAAGTTGCGCGCCAGTCTCGAACTGGCCTTGCGCAAGCGGCCGGTGTCGATGGAATCGGTCGACGCCGCTGTGGCCGACATCGAGGAACGCTTGCTCACCGCGNACGAGCGTGAGGTAAGCACGCAGCAGCTCGGTGAGCTGGTGATGCGCGAGCTGAAGAAGCTCGACAAGGTCGCCTACATTCGTTTCGCTTCGGTCTATCGCAATTTCGAGGACGTCGATGCGTTCTCCAGGGCGATCCGCGAAGTTTCGCCAGCCCCGAAGAAAAATGAGCTTTTCCGCCGTCGACCACGGCATGATGGCACGCGCCCTGCAACTGGCCGAGTTCGGACTGTGGACGACCTCGCCCAATCCGCGCGTCGGCTGCGTGTTGGTGCGCGATGGCCGGATCGTCGGCGAAGGCTGGCACGAAAGGGCTGGCGAACCGCATGCCGAAGTGCATGCTTTGCGCATCGCTGGCGAACTGGCGCGCGGTGCCGCCGCCTATGTCACGCTGGAGCCCTGTAGCCACCATGGCCGTACGCCGCCCTGCGCCGAGGCGCTGGTTGCCGCAGGTGTGACGCGCGTGGTGGCGGCGATGCGCGATCCCAACCCGCTGGTAGCCGGGAGTGGCTTGGCCATGCTGCAGGCGGCCGGCATAGAAACGGCATGCGGCCTGCTGGAAAACGAGGCGCGCGAGCTGAATATCGGCTTCGTCGCGCGCATGACGCGCGGCCGTCCCTGGCTGCGTTTGAAGGTGGCCGCCAGCCTCGACGGCAAGACGGCACTGAACAACGGAGTCAGCCAGTGGATAACCGGTCCCGAGGCGCGGCGCGACGGTCATCGCTGGCGGGCGCGGGCTTGCGCGATTCTGACGGGCATCGGCACGGTGCGCGACGACGACCCCCAACTCTCGGTACGCGAAGTCGAGACGCCTCGTCAACCGCTGCGGGTAGTCGTCGATAGCCAACTCGAAATGCCGCTGAGCGCAAAAATTTTGCGCGGCGGGAAGGTGTTGGTGGCTGCTGCGGTCGACGACNGAAAAAGGGCAAATTCGCTGCGCGCCGTCGGCGCCGAGGTGGTGGTGCTGCCCAATCCTCACGGCAAGGTCGAACTCAAGGCCTTGCTGGAAGAACTCGGCCGCCGAGGCATCAACGAGGNNCACGCCGAGGCCGGCTTCAAGCTGAATGGCTCGCTATTGCGCGAAGGGCTGGTCGATGAATTGTTGCTCTATCTGGCGCCCTGTCTGATCGGCCACGATGCCAGCGGCCTGTTCAACCTGCCGGAATTGACTACGTTGGACGGCAAATGCCGCCTGCAGATTCGCGATCTGCGCCAGATCGGCGAAGATATTCGCCTGATCGCGCGTCCCCGGTAGCGCCGCAGACGGTACAGCCGGCGTCCTTTCCGAATTTGACGGTGCGCCATTCCATTTCCAGCGCATCGAGCAGCAGCAGGCGCCCGCTCAGGCTTTCGCCGATACCGGCGGCCAGCTTGAGCGCCTCGGCGGCTTGCATGGTGCCGATGATGCCGGTCAGTGGCGCGAAGACCCCATCACCGCACAGCGTACCTCCTCGACATCTTCACCTTCGGGAAACAGGCAGTGGTAGCACGGCGAGTCGTCGCGGGAGAGGTCATAGACACTGATCTGGCCATCGAAGCGAATGGCGGCACCGGATACCAGCGGTTTCCGGTGATGCACGCAGGCGCGGTTGATGGCGTGGCGCGTCGCGAAGTTGTCGGTGCAGTCGAGCACGATGTCGGCAGTGGCGACCAGGGCGTCCAGAGCTGCACCGGACAGGCGTTGTTGCAAGGGAACGATCGCGATTTCCGGGTTGATCGCAGCCAGTGCAACGCGCCCCGATTCTGCCTTGGCCATGCCGACACGGGCCTGGGTGTGCAGGATTTGCCGTTGCAGGTTGGTGAAGTCGACCGTGTCGTCGTCCACCAGGGTGATCTTGCCAATGCCTGCCGAGGCCAGGTAGAGCGCAGCCGGCGAGCCCAGACCGCCGGCGCCGACAATCAGCGCATGCGTGGCGAGGATGCGTTCCTGGCCCTCGATTCCCAGTGCGTCCAGCAGAATGTGGCGGCTGTAACGGAGAAGCTGCTCATCCGTCACTTGTATTCGCGCCACTCCGGCGGGGTGTCGTCGTGGTCGCCGTGCGGGTGGTGTTCCCAGGCCTTGACGTAGGCTTCNGAAGCGGAGCGCTTCAGGCGTTTCTCGGGGGCGCCCATGTTGTGTAGCTGGGTGTCCTCGACGTAGTAGATCAGCGCCCGCGTCAGCTTGGTCAGCAGCGTGTTGTCGAGGTGGTAGCCCTTGTCGATCAGGTGTTCGTCGAGTTCGCGCAGGGTGTGCTGCGAAAGCTCGTAGGCAACGCCGAGCGAGCGCTTTTCGTGTTTCGGCTCGACGTCGACTTCCTCCAGGCGCTTGAGGTCGTCGGCCGCCTCGGGTACCTGACCGGGCGGGAATTTGGAAAACAGGATCTCGCGTTTCTTCTTGAGGTCTCCAGTGTTCATCATTCCTCCCGACGAATGGATTATTGGCTCTTATTCTGCATGATCTTCAAGCCCTTGAGAAGGTTCAGCGCCTGCTGGAACTGATGATCCTTCTTGCTTGCGTATTCCAGGCGCTCGATCGGCTCATCATCGCCCTCTTCCTTGCCATTCTTGTCCTTGGCCGGTTTGGGGGCGGGTTTGGCTTGCGGCTTCGGCGTCTCCTTGGCCATTTCCTTCTCGCGGTCGTTCATCAGATGGCGGTCGAGATCGGCCTCGCGAATGCGGGCGCTACCGCCATTGCCGTTCGGGGTTTCCTCGACGACGATGTCCGGCACGATGCCCTTGGCCTGAATCGAACGGCCGTCCGGGGTGTAGTAACGGGCGGTCGTCAGCTTGATCGCCGAGTTGCCGGGCAACGGAATGACCGACTGTACCGACCCCTTGCCGAAGCTCTGGGTGCCGAGAATGACGGCGCGCTTGTAATCCTGGAGGGCGCCGGCAACGATCTCCGAGGCGGAGGCGGAGCCGCTGTTGATCAGAACGACCATCGGCACCTTCTTGGCTTCGACCGGGATACTCTTGAGCGGGTCCTCGCGCGTGCCGCGCAGATAGTCCTGCGGGCGGGCGAGGAAATCCTGCTTTGCGTCGGTCGTGCGGCCATCGGTCGAGACGATCTTGACATCCGGCGGCAGGAAGGCCGCGGAAACACCGATGGCACTGTTGAGCAGACCACCCGGGTCGTTGCGCAGGTCGAGCACCAGTCCCTGCAGCGGACCCTGTTTGTAGAGTGAATTCAACGCCTTGGCCAGATCGGCGACGGTATTTTCCTGGAATTGCGTGATACGCACCCAGCCGTAGCCGGGCTCGATCAACTTGGACTTGACGCTCTGCACCTTGATGACCTCGCGCACCAGCGTCACTTCGATCGGCTTGGTCTCCCCNTTGCGGATGATCGAGAGCTTGATCGAGGTCTTCGGCTTGCCGCGCATCTTCTTGACCGCTTCGCTAAGCGTGAGACCCTTGACCAGGGTGTCGTCGAGCTTGAAGATCAGATCGCCCGACTTGATGCCGGCACGATAGGCCGGGGTATCCTCGATCGGCGAGACGACTTTCACCAGGCCATCCTCCATGCCGACTTCGATACCGAGGCCGCCGAATTCGCCCTGCGTACCGACCTGCAGATCCTTGAAGGCGTCGGCATCGAGATAGGCGGAGTGCGGGTCGAGATTGGACAGCATGCCGGAGATGGCATTGTTGATCATGGTCTTGTCTTCCACCGGCTCGACGTAACCCTGCTTGATGGCGCTGTGAACCTCGGCAAAGGTGCGCAACTCGTCAATGGGCAGGCCGGCCTTGGTGTCCTTCTCGGCGAGCGCCGGGACGTGCAGGCTGATCAATGCACCGGCGACGAAGCCGCCAATTACCAAACTGATAGTTTTCGCTTTGCTCATTTCAGACTTGCCCATTTCATCGGGTCGATCGGTTGCCCCTGGTGGCGGATTTCGAAGTATAAACCTGATTCCGGGTTGCCTCCGCTGTTGCCGACGGTGGCCAGGACCTCACCGCCTTTGACCGCCTGCCCGACCTGCTTGAGCAGCGAATCGTTGTTGCCGTAAATCGAAAGATACGCATCGCCATGGTCGACGATCAAAGGTTGCCAAAACCGCGCATCCATTCGGCGAAAACCACTCGACCGCCCGCCACTGCCTTGACGTCGCTTCCAGCGCCGGCCTTGATGAACAGCCCGCGCCAAGTGCCGCCGCCGTCGCGCGGCGTACCGAACTGGCCAGCGATGGTGCCGCGTACCGGCAGGCGCATGCTGCCCTTGTGTCGCGCGAAGCTACCGTCGCTGGCGACCGGTTCATAACGGTTTTCCGCTTCGACCGCTTTTGTACGGGGCGGTTCGCTGACCGGCGGAGGGGCGGTGCCGGTCGCGGCGCTTCCTTCTCTTCCTCGACCGGACGCGGTTTGGGTTTCTCGCGCTCCTTCTCCTTGAGCCGGGCGGCCTCGGCCAGGCGAGCGGCCTCAGCAGCGCGTGCCGCTTCCGCAGCGCGAGCGACCTGGGCCGCTTGCGCTGCCTGGGCGGCAAGTATTTTCGACAGGCGGTCGATCAGCTCGGTCAGGCGTTTTTCGTTTTGCTGGAGGTTGCCGATTTCCTTGCGCTGGGCGCTGACCTTGTCCGACACCTGGGCGTAAACGGCTTTGCGCTCCTCGCGCTGTTTCTGAAGTTCGCCGTGCTGTTGCTGCTGTTGCGCCTCGACTTCCTTAAGTTCTTCTTCGCGTTCCCTGGCGTCGGAGGCAAGGGCTTTCTTTTTGTCCAGTGTGGCGTTGATCTCGCGCATCAATTCAGCACGGGTTCGGGCGATGGCCGAAAGGTAGTACAAGTCGCGCGTCATCTGATTCGGGTCATCGCCGTTGAGCAGTAATTGCATCGAATCCGGCGTGCCACGCAGATACTGCTTGTACAGCAATTTTTCGAGCTGTGCTTGCTGGTGCCCGAGCGTGGTGGCGAGTTCCCGGGATTGCAGTTCCAGATTTTGCAACTCTTTTGCAGCTGACTGCGCTGTTCGCCCAGTTCGTGCAGTTCGCGCTGCAGGCGGGAGATTTGTCGCTCGGATTCGCGCAGACGGTCGCCGGCATCGGCCTTGTTTCCCTCGCTGGCGCTCAGTTCCTTGCGCAGGTTTTCGATGCGGCTGCGCAGTTCGCCGAGATCGGCCTGCTTTTCGGTGATTTCAGGTGACGTCGCAGCCTTGCTCTTGGCTGTTTGCGGAACAGCCAATGACGGCCAGAGAAGCAGCGCGGCGACAATCGCCGCAGTCAGCGGGCTGTTCGCGACCGAAATTTTGTTGCCTGGCTCGTTGGACAATGCTCTCTGTTGCCTTGGTGCCTTTGCCACCCGTTGTTCTCCAGCCGGCAAAGCGTTATATAACTGCCACAATCCGATTTGACAGCGATTAAGGTCTGCGAAACGCAAACCATTATTTTATAATGATCCATTCGCCAATATTGAGGTTTTATCTTGGAACAGCCCACCTTCAACCTGATCGACAAGCAGGAGCATATCGAAATGGCCGCGCGTGCGCTCAAGGCCATCGCGCATCCGCTGCGTCTCAAGATTCTTTGCGTGGTGGGCGATCAGGAAGCCTGCGTGCAAGAAATCGTCGATGCCGTCGGCACGTCGCAGAGCAATATTTCCCAGCATTTGGCCATTCTTCGTGAANAAGGTGTCCTGCTGACTCGCAAGGATGCCAATCGCGTTNTTNACCGGGTAGGCGATCAGCGTACCCTGCAGCTCGTCGGCATGATGCGCGAAGTTNTTTGCGGCGTGGAGGGTAACTAGGTGCCGATGGAATTCATCAACCAGAATATTTTGCTGATCGCCGTCGTCGTCGTCAGCGGGCTTGGGCTGCTCTGGCCCTTGGTCATGGGGGCGNCCAAGAACGAAGTTTCGCCGGCCCAGGCGACATTGTTGATCAATCGCGAGGACGCGCATGTCATAGACGTGCGCGAAGTCGACGAATTTGCTGCCGGCCATCTTCCGGAAGCCAGGAACGTCCCGTTGGCCAAACTGGCAGACCGCATCAGCGAAATCGAAAAATTCAAGGACAAGCCGGTGATCGTTTGCTGTGCTTCCGGCATGCGTTCTGCCAAGGCTTCCGGCGAACTCGGAAAGCTCGGCTTTGCCAAGGTGCACAGCCTGGCCGGCGGCGTCGATGCCTGGGTCGGTGCCGGGTACCCGATAAAGAAGGGAACGCGCAACAAATGACTGCTCGCGTACTGATGTACGACGGCGGTCTGCCCCTATTGCATTCGTGCCAAACAATTGCTCAAGGCGCGTGGCGTGAGCGAGATCGAGGAGATTCGCGTTGACCTGAATCCCGCGCAGCGCGATGAAATGATGCAGAAGACCAAACGCCGTACCGTGCCGCAGATTTATATCGGCGAGACCCATGTTGGCGGTTGCGACGACCTGATGGCCCTCGATGCCGCGGGTGAACTCAAGCCGCTGCTGGCGGGCGGCGCCTGAACAACGATTTAATACCTGAAAGAGAATCTCATGGAACAAACGAACAGCCCGTCTTCGGTATCGAAAAACTTTACGTCAAGGATCTTTCGCTCGAAGTGCCCAATGCGCCGCAAATCTACCTGGAGCGGGAAGCGCCGCAGGTCGAGATTCAGCTGGGAACCAGCGGTAGCGGTGTCGGGGACGGTGCTTACGAAGTGGTGCTGACCGTCACCGTGACGGCCAAGCTGGAGGACAAGACCGTATTCCTGGTCGAGGTCGGCCAGGCAGGGATTTTCCGCATCGTGAATGTGCCGAACGAGCAGATCGAGCCGCTGATCGCCGTCGCCTGCCCGAACATCCTTTTCCCGTATGCCCGCGAAGCGGTTTCCGATGCGGTGACCCGGGCCGGTTTCCAGCCCATCGTGTTGCAGCCGGTCAATTTCGAGGCCATGTACATGCAGCGCCTGCAGCAACAGGCGCAGGCCNCGACCGAAGTGCCCATCCAGTAACGACGACCATGTGGCACCGGATCGTTGCAGCCAGCCTGCTGAGTGTCGCCGCCGCGTCGGCCCAGGCCATCGACTATCGCTCGGTCGAGGTGCCAGCGGCGATTCTCTATGACTCGCCGTCGCAAAGGGCAAGCTCTACCTGATCCGTGCGCAAACGCCGGTCGAGGCCGTGGTGCGCCTTGAAGGCTGGGTCAAGGTGCGCGATGCCGAGGTACGCTGGCCTGGATCGAGGCGCGCAACCTGGGCGAGCGGCGGACGCTGGTCGTCACCGCACCGCGCGCCGAGATTCGCGAATCGGACAAAGCCGAAGCACCTGTCGTTGCGACACTCGACAAGTGGGTGGTCGTCGACTTCATCGAAGCGGCCGCGCCCGGCTGGGCCAAGGTTCGGCATCGCGACGGCGTCACCGGTTTCGTCCGTTCGACACAGGTCTGGGGACTGTGAAGATCACCTTGCTCGGCGCCGGTGCGTGGGGAACCGCGCTGGCGATCGCTNTTGCTGGCAAGCACGAGGTGACGCTGTGGTCGCGCGAAGAGGATGTTGCGGTCGACCTCCTGAAAACCCGGGAAAACACGCGCTTCTTCCCCGGCTACAAACTGCCCGATGCGGTTGCCGTGTCGACCGATTTCGCCACTGCCGTGGCGAGCGCCGAACTGTTGGTCGTGGCGACGCCCATTGCCGGGCTGCGACCGACCGCGGAGCGACTCAAGGCACTGGTGAGTACGGCGCCCCTGTTGTGGGTGTGCAAGGGCTTCGAGGCGGGCAGCGGCAAGCTGCCGCATCAGGTGGTGGCCGAGGTGCTGGGAGCGCAAGCTGTTTGCGGTGCCCTGTCTGGCCCCAGTTTCGCCGAGGAAGTCGCCGCCGGGCAGCCGACCGCCGTCGCGCTGGCGGCCAACGATCATGCCTTCGCCGTCGAGACGGCGCGTCAGCTGCATACCCGCCGCCTGCGTATCTACGCCAACGACGACCTGATCGGCGTCGAAGTCGGCGGTGCGGTCAAGAACGTACTGGCCATTGCCACCGGTATCTGCGATGGCCTGGGTCTCGGACTCAATTCGCGCGCCGCGCTGATGACGCGTGGCCTTGCCGAAATCGCCCGCCTCGGGCTGGCGCTCGGTGCCCATCGCGAAACCTTCATGGGTCTGGCCGGCATGGGCGACCTGATCCTGACCTGCACCGGCGATCTCTCGCGCAATCGCCGCGTCGGTCTGGCGCTGGCAGAAAACAAATTGCTACCGCAGATTCTCGAAGAGCTGGGGCATGTCGCCGAAGGTGTCTATACCGCCCGCGAAGTGGACCGGTTGGCCAAGTCGCTTGGTGTCGAAATGCCCATTTCGGCAGCGGTCGCGGCGATTCTTGATGCTCGGGTCAATGCCGGCGAAGCGCTGGAACTGCTGATGGCGCGCGATCCGAAGGAAGAGGCAGTCTAGGTCTTAAGGTAGCCGGCCGGCTGCTACCATTTTCGCCATCAGGATGCCGGGNGCAATCCAGGTCACAAGGTCGTCGAAATTCGAACCTGGCAAGCGGGAAACGAAAGTCAGCGTCGAGTTGGCGTTTTCCAATTCGTCCCCTGTGGCACCTGCTATCTGTGTGCCATCAGTCTGCCAGCCACCCACGCCACTGCTGCCGTGGCTGACGATAACGGCAGGTACATTGGAAGCGATGTTGGCGGCAGCGCCAGCGGAATCCTTGATATTCGCGTTGCCGAGAGTACTTAATGTGAACGCAGCCAGGGCGCCAGCGGGTACCGGGCCGCTGAAGCTGCTGCTTACGAAGTAGGTGAATCGTCGACCNCACGGGTCGAGTTCCGTTATTCCAAGCGTAACCCATGGAATCACTCCGTATGTCCGGTTGCACGGCGAACTGGTGTTTGGTCGGTCTTCGGTTCCGACGGTGGGTACAGCACTGGTCAGCGCTGGGTCCGCCGGGCAAGGCAGGCGCCCGTTGGCCATTGCGAAACCTGTCAGCGCTTCCCGGATATTGTCAAGTTGACGCTGCGCATCGGAATTTTCCGCCGAGGCACGCTGGGCGGTGATTCCCATCAACAGGCCGCTGGTCAGCAAGGCGATGATGACCAGCACGATGGCCAGTTCGACCAGCGTAAAGCCTTTGTTGTGGCGAGGAGGCAGCGGGGGGCATCAGAGGTATCGGTGTGTTAATAGGCGAGTCGATCGTTGAATGTACTCGATAGTGGCGTATTGACAAATCCGATGGCTGGCATTTGGGCATTTCCATCGCGCGAGGTGTCGGCGTTGATGCCTTCGAGGAAATTGGCGGTAGTTCGCGTGGCGCGGTTCTGGCCGGTCAGGGCTCGCCCGGCGCTGAGGGCGACGGCGCGGTAGGTGCCGCTGCCACCTACCTGAAGTTTGCCGCTGGCTTGGCGAACGCGGTCGCTGATTTGATAGAAGGACAAGGTCGTCCAGTTATTGGCGGTCCACCATGATGTGCTGCCGCTGGCTGGTTGCAGGAAGGCGCAGGCGGTTCCGTACCAGATGGTGGGGAAGGCTTGGGCGCTGCCGCTGTCGAGGACGGCGTCAAGGGCGCCGGCACTGCTCAGCAGGGTGCTCAGCTGATTTATGGTCGTGTTGAGCGCTGTGGTTGCGGCCATTTGCCTGCTGCTCGATGGGGAGTCGATATAGGCCTGGAGCAAGGCTTGTGTGCCGCTGGAGCCGGAAATTCCAGAAACCACCTGATCGGCCGTGGCATAGGCCGAGGTGGCGTTGTCGTTGGCAGTGCCCGGGGTCTTGCGTGCCTGGTTGGCGATGGTGGTGGCGACCCCGGCAGTTATTTTCGACCAGTATTCGATGATGATTGCTGGTGCCTGTACTGCCTGGACGTAGGGAACCATCGCTGCCTGGGTGGCCGGGGTGACTGTGGCGAAAGTCGTCTGGGCAGCGAAAAAGGCATTTGCAGCGGCAGCAAGACTTTCCTTGAGGACGTTATCGCCGTTGTTGGCGATGGTGCCGGCAAGGTTGTTGGCGGCGCTGATCGCCGCGGCGCTCCTTGTCTGGATCAGCGGAAAGTCATTGGCCGCCTGGGCGGCGACCAAAGCATCGNNGCGAGCGCATTCAGCGTTGTGCTGCGGGCAGTGACGACCAGGCTGGAAGCGGTGTTGAGCGTGCTTGCCGTGCCTTGCAGATCGCTGATTGCCGTCGCCAGCGCGCTGGCTGTCGTCGCGCCTGGATTACTGGTGAAGGCTGCCAGCAGTGCCGAGAGTTGGTCGGCCCGGGTGCTGATTTCGCTGGCGTGGAGATTGACGCGGCTGGCAGCGATGGTGCTGCGCAGACTGCTGTTAGCGGTGACAAGTGTTTGTGCTGCGGTGAATGCTGCACTCAGGAGGGCGGTATCGGTTGGCAGGGCGGCAGCGTTTCCTGCGGCCGTANACGGTAGCCGACGCCGCGTTCAGGGCACTGCCGATGGCGCTGTGANNTGCCCGGGTTGGACGTGTTGGTGCGAGAGGGCTGTAAAGGTCGGCAAGTGTTGTGGCCTGGGCCTTCAGGGCGGCCAAATTGGCTGCTGTCGGGGTGCCCAGAGCGGTGTTGATCGCTTGTTGGAGCAGTTTGTCCTGCGCACTGACTTCGTTTGAAAGGGANTCGATGCCACTGTCGGCAATGGCAGTCAGCAGGGCATCTACATAGTTTCGGTCGGCGAGTGCCGCAGCACGAAGCGAGTTTCGTTCGGTGCGGCTGATACGCCCATTGGCGGTGGCGCTGGTGATGTCGGCATCGAGTTGCGAACGCCGAGTGNNACTATTGGTGGCGACCGAGGCCAGGGCGCTTGCGACACTGTAGAGCTTGTCGTAGAGCGTCTGCGCATAGGTGGCGGCGGCGCTGACGACGAGCAGGGCAGCCATCTGGTCGGTTGCGGTCGACGCACTGGTAAGGGCATTTTGTGCATTGCTCAGCGCATTATTGGCTTGTTGCAGAAGATTTTCGGGGCCGGCGCCGGGTTGGGTGGCTGGAACCTGGCCGAACAGGCTGCCGGCGGTACCGCGGAACGTGCTGTTGGCGAGCGGCGCCGGCCAGGGGTAGGTTTGGGCGGTATTGTTCGTGGCCGTAGCGTGTTGTTCAAGGCAGGTCTTGAGTTCGTTGGCGACGCGTTTTTCCACGGCGGCCATCAGCTCCTGGCGGGTGATGGCGACGACCATGTCGTTGAAATTTGCCGAGGGTGGGCCGCTGATATAGATGTTGTCGTCGCCATTGCCATTTTCGCCGTCGAGATAATCGGCAGGATTGTTGGACGGTCGTATCTGCCCGCCAAGCGGGGCGCGCGCCGCGATGATCAAAGCCGCCACGTCACCCTGCATGCCGTCAAGCTTGAGCGTAAGTGCACGGTCGCTGTTGATCGGCTGGGCGCTGTCGTCATCGCGTAATTCCGGGGTCAGCACGTACCACAGGCGGGTGCCGGTGTCGTCGGTCAGGTCCGGCAGATCGAGCGTCACCCAGGGCAGCCACCCGACATAGCTCGGGCATTGTGTCATCGTGAATAAATCAGCCTTTCCGTCACCGGGTATGTTGCTCAGGCCCACACTGTTCGTAATCAGGTCGGGGCACGGCAGGCTACCCGGACGATTGGCATCGGTCACCGCCCGCGCGATCAGGGCCTCCTTGGCGCGGGCGAGGGTGGCGGCGAGTTTGGCATCCTGCTGGACCCGAACGGCGTCGACGTTGCTGGTCCGATAGAAGGCATATCCGGCGGCGAGGATCAGTGCGACAAGAAACAGGATCAGGGCGACTCCCGACTGTTTTCTTGCTGCGGGAAGCCTTTGCTTCATGGCGTCACAGGCTTGCGCTGGACGACGATCTTGCCGTCTCCGATCACGCTCTCGCGTTCCCCGGTGGCCGGGTGGTAGGTATCGTAAGCGGCGACTTCGGGCTTGAGGGTCGCGGTGGTGAGTGGCACGCCATTGATCCAGCGGGTGTTTTTCCGCTGCTGCGGCGGACCTCGCCGTCGAAGGTGTAGCTGGCGTCGCCGTCGAGGGTGTTGGCAGGGCGCTGGTTGAGGCCGAGGGCACGTTCGCGGTCGAGAGCGGCGCGCTGTTGCGGGGTGAAAAACAGACGACCCGGCGTTTCGTTCTGGGGCCAGGCGGGTAGCGCGGCTGAAAGCAGCAGGAAAAGGACGGGCAGGTATTTCATGGCTGTTTCGTTCCACTGGCACGCTTCAGGGTGATCCATTCCATGGTGCATTCGGCAGTCAGTTGCGCGCCGTCGGCCTGATTGCCGCCGGCCAGTCGCGAAACCTTGCACTGGCGGACTAGGACCAAGGCCTTGGCGTCGCGTTGCAGGTGGGCGATGAAATTGAGCAGGTCTTCTTCATGCAGCAGGCGCAATTGGATCTTCAGCTGACTGCTGTGGTAAGCGTAGCCGACCGCAGCGCCGGTTTCCAGTGCGACTTGCGGTCCGAATTCATAGGTCATGCCCGGCAGGCGGAGCTGGCGCTGCAGGTCGCGCAGCAATTCTGTCCAGTCCAGGCGTTTTTCCGGGCCGGTCATGCCGGCAAGTTCCATTTGCTGGAACTGCAAGGTGCGCGTCTTGATTTCCTGTTCTTCGGTACGCACCTGGGCCAGGCGCTGCTCGACTTGGGCTTTNTGTCTGGCTGCTGCATCCCTTTCGGTCCGGGCCTTGTCGGCGCCGCCCAGACTCCACCATACTACGGCGACGGCGATGGCCAAGGCGACGGCGGCCAGCAGGGCGTACCATTGCAGCTTGTCGAGGTCGCGGCGCTCGAATTTCATGGCGCAAGCTTTCGTGCGATCTGCACCGCGAACTGACGCGCCTGGGTGTCATCGCTGTCGACATCGCCGCCGCGCAGGGCGCGTCCGGATTCGATTTCGAAGGGTTGCTGCAACACCGTGACTTCACTGTCGCGGTCGACCCGCAAAAGATCGACAAAATGCTCGAAGGTCGCCAGGGTCTGGCGAGGGGTGCTGGTTGGGCCGAGGCGGATCGTGCCGCGCAGGACGACTATTTCGTTATTGCTTTTCAGCAGTTCGCCGATTGTGTTTCTTGCAGCGGTGCCGGTCGCTGGCGCATTGTCACCCAGCCTCCAGTCGAGGCTTTCCAGGTGCACGTTGGGAACTTCATTCAATGCGTGGCTGACCAGGATGAAGGCGCCGTTCGGTACCCGCTGTTGACGCAGTAATTCTTGCTGGCGATCGGTGACACGGCGCAGGGTGTCGTTGTCGATCCCCAACTGTGGGAAGGTGGCCGAAATTTCCCGGTAGCGCCAGCTGAGATCGGCTTCGCTGGCCGTCAGTGCAACAGCCTCCTGGCGCAGGCTGTAGTTGTCGTAGAGTTGCTTGGCACCAAAGAGAAAACCGCCGAGCAGGGCGACGATGGCGAGTCCGATAAGCCCGTAACGCATCTGAGAGATGCGGTAATCGTGACGGTAGGCTTCGGCGGCGAACTGCTGGCGTGGCGGTGCGGTGGCCAGCAGATGCAGGAAGATCAGTTCGCTGCTACTGTCGCCGGGCAGGGTCTTGAGGCCTAGCTTCTTGGCGGCCTGATGGCTGTCCACGATCTGGTATTGCAGACTACCCGTGTCGACGCAGGCTTGGCGAACCGTGCCGACCGCCTGCGGGTGGGCCACAAGTAAACGGAATCGGTTCGCTGCGCCGGATCAGACGCTGGCTGGCCAGGTATTGATGCAACTTGAGCGATTCGGCGGCCAGCCGCGAGGCAATCCCGGCAATACTGCTGTCGAACAGCGGCACCATGCGCGAGAACAGGGGTTGCCCATCGAGCAGGTAACTTTCGCGGATCGAATGATCCTGATAGGTCAGGAGCAAGGCGCGTTGGCCGCTTTCTCCCAGTTTCCCGAGCAGGGTGCCGCCGAGCTGGGCGACTGTGTAGATGCCGGCAAGGGCGGCATCGGCGTCCTGCAGTGCCTTGAGCCACGGCTCGAAATGCGCCGGATTGGTCAGCGCCGTGAGCAGCAGCTTTTCGTTCTTGCGCTTGTTCTTTTCGTAACCCAGCGAGATTGCCGTCGCCAGGGGCGAGCCGAGAAAATGCTGGCCCAGCTTGCGCGTGATCAGCGCCTTGCGGTCGGCGCCCTGCAGGAAGGGAATGGTCTCCAGTTCATGCCCTTCCTCGGCGACATTGGCCAGAATCTGGAAATGGCTGCGGGGTGGGCGCGCAGGTAGTCGGCGAAACGCTGATGCTCTTCCGGGCGCATCTCGAACACGCCTTCCGGCTGGAGCTTGCCCTGTTGCCAGAGGTAGGCAGTCAGACGCTGGGTGTCGAGGTAGAGAAGGCGCCGGGAAATCATGTCTTGATCTTGCCGATCACGTCGTAGATCGGGCCCAGCACCGACAGCATGATCCAGCCGAGCAGTATGCCCATGATAACGGTGAGTACCGGTTCGATCAGCGTCTGTGCCTTTTCGACCGACTCCTTGACGTCGCGGTTGTAGAAATAGCTGACGTTGAGCAGCGCCTTGTCCAGCCCGCCGGTGTTCTCGCCGACACGCAACATGCGCACGACGAGTGGCGGAAAGAGCCCGGCATCGTGGAAGGCGTTGGCGACGTTCTGCCCTTCGCGTATCGATTGTTCGACCCGGCGCAAGGCCTTGCGGATCACGCGGTTCCCGACGATGTCCTGAGTGGTGCGGATCGACTCGAGGATCGGAATGCCGGCGGCGTAGAGCATGGCGAGGGTGTTGGCGAAGCGTGACAGGATGATCTTGTTGAGGATGGGGCCGAGCACCGGTAAACGCAGTTTGACGGCATCGAAACGCAGGCGGGCCAGCGGATTGCTGCGCAGGGTCGTGATCAGGCCGACGACGGCAAGGATGGGGAGCAGCAGGAACGCCCACCAGTAGGCGACCAGCAGGTCGGAAACGAAGAACAGCAACTGGGTCTGTGGTGGTAGCGTCTGCCCCATGTTCTTAACGAACAGCTTCAGCTGGGGCACCATGTAGATCATCAANAAGAAGGTGGCGCTGATGACGACAGTGCCGACGAAGGCCGGATACATCAGCAACTTCTTGGTATGCGACGCGAGTTCGTCTTCCCACTTGAGCGATTCGGTCAGGCTGCTCAGGACGTCGGGCAACTGTCCGGTGGCCTCGCCGGCACGGATCAGGTTGACGAAGACCGGGTTGAAGACTGTCGGGTGGTCGGCCATTGCCAGCGAAAGCGTCTGCCCACCCTCGATGCCTTCGATGAGGCCTGCGATGACTTCGCGAAAGCGCGGATTTTCGATCGAGTCGCGCAGATCGGCGAGGCCTTCGAGAATGGGCACGCCGGCCCGTGTCAGCTGATCGAGGTGGAAACAGAAATTGATCAGGTCGGGGCGAGGAATCTTGCGTTTGCCGAACAGTTTTTGCTGGTCGATTGCCTTGCCGCTGACGAGATCGAGATCCATGCGCTTGAGGCGCATTTCGAGGTCGACCATGTTGATCGCGTCGATCCGCCCGAACACCATGCGCCCTTCGGCGCTGACGGCCTTGTAGTCGAAAACCATGACTACATCCGGTCGGTCAGGTCGACCACGCGCCCGAGTTCCTCGAGCGAGGTGGTGCCGTTGAGTACCCGGCGCAAGCCGTCGTCGGCCAGCGTGATGAAACCCTGTTCGCGGGCACGGGCCNNACGGATTTCGTGGGTGGTGGCGCGGCGGGCGATCAACTCGTCGATACCGCTGTCGATGCGCAGCAGTTCCATGATCGCGATACGCCCGCGATAGCCCTGAAAGTCGCAGCGCTCGCAGCCCGAAGCACGATATAGCACCGGGCGCGAGCCATCGGCCGGCGTGCCGATCAGATGCATTTCGTGGGTCTCGGCGTGGTAGGGCGACTTGCAATGGTCGCACAGGCGACGGATCAGGCGCTGGGCAACGATGCCGATGATGTTGCCGGCCATGATGTCGGGCAGGATGCCGATGTCGAGCAGGCGCGGGATGGTGCCGATGGCGGAATTGGTGTGCAGCGTCGAGTACACCTGATGGCCGGTCATCGCGGCGCGGAAGGCCATTTCTGCCGTTTCGGCATCGCGGATTTCGCCGACCAGGATGACGTCCGGATCCTGACGCATCATCGAGCGGATGCCGTTGGCGAAATCGAGCTTGGAGGTTTCGGCGACCGAGGTCTGGCGGACCAGTGCCATCGGGTATTCGACTGGGTCTTCGAGGGTCATGATGTGGATGCCCTCGGAGTTGATGTGATTGAGCACCGAGTAGAGCGTGGTCGTCTTGCCGCTGCCGGTCGGGCCGGTAACGAGGATGATGCCTTCCGGGCGAGCGATCATCAGCTTGAGGTGTTGCAGGTGCTCCTCGGCCAGGCCGAGTCCGTCCAGCGGCACAATGCCTTTCTGGCGGTCGAGGATGCGCAGCACGATGTTTTCGCCGTGGATGGTCGGCTGGCAGGCGACGCGGAAGTCGACTTGGCGACCGGATACCGTGAGCCCGATGCGACCGTCCTGCGGCGCCCGCATTTCAGCGATGTTCATGCCGGAAAGTACCTTGATGCGCACCGTCATCGCCGGCCAGTACGATTTGTGCAGTGCGCGAATCTGGCGCAGCATGCCGTCGATACGGTAGCGGATACGCAGGAAGTTGGCTTCCGGCTCGAAGTGGATATCGGAGACTTCGCGTTTGACGGCGTCGGTGAGAATCGAGTCGATCAGCCGCACGACCGGCTGGCTGTACTCATCGTCGGTCGCCGACAGGCTCTTCCAGTCGATCTCGCCGGTCTCGATCTCCTGCAAAATGCCATCGATCGACAGTTCGTAACCGTAATACTGGTCGATCGCGCGGTCGATTTCGGATTCGCCGGCAATCAGTGCCTCGATCTCGACGTTCTCGGGCAGCAGGGCGCGCACCCGGTCCTGACCGACGATGTTGTTGATGTCGGCGATGGCTACCGTAAGCCGATGGGCCACTTCATCGAAATCGAGCGGTAGCAGGTGATGGCGCTTGGCGAGATCGCGCGGCACCAGTTTCAGCGCCTGCGGGTCGACGATCGCGTTCGAGAGGTCGATACTCTGGCGCCCAAGGCTTTCCGACAGCGCTTCGCGCAGTGTGGTTTCCGAAACAAAGCCGAGGAAACCAGCAGCTTGCCGATCGGCTGGNTTGGCCTTCATCTGCTCGAGCAGCGCGATGCGCAGCTGGTCCTCGGAGAGGATGCCCTTGGCGATCAGGATCTGGCCCAGGGGGCGGCGCAGGGTGGCGGGGCTATTCATGGCTGGCGAGATATCACAGCTGAGGTCACGGCTGGAGTTCGCTCAGGCGGAGCTTGACGCGCTCGCGATCAAAGGCGGCGGGATGCCTTTGGGATGCTTCCAGCGCCAGACGGTAGTGCTGGGCGGCCAGCTTGGGCTGGCGCAGTTGGTCCAGACTGACCGCCAGGTTGAACAGATAGTCGGGGTTGTCGGCATCGGCGGCGACGGCGTTGAAGTAAGCCTGCTGTGCTTCCGACCAGCGACCTTGGCGCGCATGGAGGTTACCCAACGCGAAGTTCAGCGGGCCGGATTCAGGCTGGGTCGCCAACAGGGATTTCAGCCGACTCTCGTTTGCCTGCTGGTCGCCGCCGGCATTGCTGCCGNNAGCCGCTGCCTGTGCTGCTGGACTGCTGGGGTCGGCTTCGATGGCGCGCTTAAGATAACGGTCGGCATCACCGGTATGTCCTTGGCGCTGGGCGATGGCGGCCAGCGCCAGCAGCGCGTCGACGTTGTTCGGGTCGCTGGCCAGCGCCTTGTCGTAATCGCGGCGCGCGGCGTCAAGATGGTTACCCTGCAGCTTGGCGTAACCTTCCTGCACGTTTACGTCCGGTTCCGCGCGCGTACGCGAGAAACGGATGGGCGCACCGCTTCCCGGTCCCAGGCGTGGCTCCAGGCTGGGGGCGAAGTCCTGGCGCGGCGCGGCTGCCGGACGCGGTTCCGCCACAGGGACTGTTGCGGTCGACGTGGAAACAGGGGGCAAAACGNNCTGGTCGCCGGTGGCGGGGTCAAGGGCAGTGCCGGCGGCGACGGAGCGGCAGCGGGTGGCGCTGGACGCGGGATGGTCGGCGCGGGTGCATTGGCAACGGGTNGCCAGCGAACCGCCACCGATCGACTGCATCTGAATCCAGACATAGATGCCGATTCCCCAAATNGCCAATCCGAGAACGCCGAGGGCTATCCACATTGGCCGTTTCGAGGGNGGTCATCTGCCTGTTTTGCGGCAAAGGTATTGCGCGCAGCCGCCTGATTGAGCGCTTCGGGATTCGGTTGTGGCTGCAGGGCGGGCTCGGGAGACAATCCCGGCTTGGCGGACGCTGGGGCAGGTTGGCGANACCGGTGCGGGAGCGGTAGCGGCCAGGTCGGCGTCCAGGGCGTCGATATGTGAAGCGAGGTCGGGCAGCGCGCCGGCGCTCCCCGAAGGCGCGGACAACGGCTCCAGACTCAGCCCGTCGGCAGCCGGCGCNGGACTTCCCTGCGCGGCCGCGGCACGCGCTGCTTCCTGCTTGCTGGTCTCGGCCCGTTTCAGGGCGTCCATCAAAAGGCTCATTGCGGCCGCTTAGCGATAGGGAAGGTTGTTGAAAGGCTGCGCCTCNCGGGGCTGGGCGAAGAAGTTTTCGCCCGGCAGCATCGAGCGCAGGCTGGAAAAGTCACCGTTGAGGCTGGGGTCCTTGAAGATCACCGGGCGCAGGAAAATGACCAGCTCGGATTTGGTCGCCGCGTTGTTGCGTGTGGTGAACAATTCGCCGACCAGCGGAATCTGCCCGAGAATCGGCACCCGGCCGGTTTTCCAGTTGACACCGTCTTCCATCAGCCCACCTAGTACGGCGATTTCACCGCTCCTGACGCGCATGACTGATTCGATTTCACGGGTCCGAATCTGTGGGACGTAATTCTTGACGCCTGGCGGGATACTCGGGTTGGGGTCTTCCTTGAGTTCGTTGATGCTAGAAATCGTCGGACGCACGTTGAGGATGACGGCGTCGGTATCGCTGACTTGGGCAGTGACCGACATGACGAGACCGACGGATACCGATTGCGGTGTCGTCGTTACCGCGATGGTCGTGCCGACGTTGGCCGTCGATGTCGTATCGGCCTTGACGTTGAAGTGNACGAAATTCTCGACCACCTTGAGCAGTGCGGTCTGGTTGTTCATCACTGACAGGCGCGGGCTGGAGAGGACTTTGGCCGTGCCGTAGGCTTGCAGCAGATCGACGATGGCGGTGATGTCGAAGGCGCTGCCGAGCTGGCTGAAGGTCAAGGTAAATGGCGAAACAGCATTGCCGACGTTACTGTTGACCGATGCGGGGCTGATCGAGAATTTCGTCGAGCCGTCCTTGCGCAGGCGATCCCACTGGATGCCCTGTTGATAGCCGTCGCCGAGGGTGACCTCAACGATCGTGGCTTCTATCAGCACCTGGCGGCGCGACGAGGCAATCACACGGTCGATGAATTCCTGGATTTTNTCGTGCTGGCGTCCGGTGGCACGCACCGTAATGACGCCACTTTCCGGATTCATGATCACCGATGCGGCTTCGCGGAAGGTATTGCGGCGGACGATCGAGTTTCCGGTTGCCTGGCTCGAAGAGCCGGGTGCCGGATTGGTCTGGAGTGCGTTGGCGATGGACTGGGCCGCGCGCGGCCCGGACCCCTGGGGCAGGGCGGCGGCTCCGCTGGCAGTCTGGGTATTGGCCTGCTCGATGACCGTTTCGCTTGAACCCTCGGGCAGGATCTTGTCGGTTTCGCGCAGGATGTCCTTGATGTTCTTTTCCAGCGAATCCCAGAACTGGTTGTTGGATTTGTTTTCGATCCGCGTATTCGAAACGTTGCCACTGCCGCCAGTCACGCTGCCGGTACTGCTGCCGGAGCCACCCGTGGTGCCGCCGGGGTTGGTGTTGATCTGTGTACTGGTGGCGACCACTTCGGTGACGCTGCGCCCCATATTTACGTAATCGACCTTGTAATGCTTGAGGAAGGGCGAATCGGGCATCACGACCAGGTTCGGGCCATCGAGTTCGAAACGGATGTCGACCTGCTTGGCGATGCGGGTCAGCAGTTGCTGCAGCGTCTGATTGATGGCGTTGAGCGAGACGGTACCGGTAATGCCGGGATGAATGTCGACATTGACCTTGGCATCGCGCGCGAGCGCGAACAGCAGGTCGGCAACCTGCACGTTGTTGACCACGACGCTGTAGGTTTCGGCCTTGGGTACGGCACGCGGCTTGGGCAGGGCCAGCGTTTGCTGGACCGGCGCCGGAATTTCTCCTCTGGATTGCGGCAGGGCTGTTTCGGTGCTGAGATGCCCGGCCAGCGGCTGTTGCGGCGTCGGCGCCTGGCAGGCGGCAAGCAGCAGCGACAGCGGGATTGCCCTGGAGAGACCGTGTTTCATCCGAAAAATGCCTTCTTTCATCGCTTTGTCACAAATTTCCTGGCTGCGCGCATGCTAGCACATGCCCATTGATGTGCGAGGCTGCACGAGCGTGTGCGGATGTCATGATTGTAGCGCGCTCACCGGGCGGGGATAGGGGCGCATGCGGCGAATCGGTTCCGGCAGGTTGCGGATGGCCGCCCAGGCAGCGGCGCGCGTCGGGTACTCGCCGTAAATGATGCCGATCTGGGCGTTTTCCGGCGGCCCGCTGCGGAATACGCGAAGTTGTTCCGGTTCGAGCGCTTTGCCGCCGCGCGCCAGAAAGCTCTCGATGTCGGGNGCGTGCGCCGCATTGCGTGCCGTCAGTTGTATGAAATAACTGTCGCCTGAGGCCATGGGCAGCCAGGTATCGAACTGGCTGGCGAACTGGGCGGTGAGAGGAAATTGCTCGGCGGCGCGCGGTAATGTCNNTCCGCGGCGGGTGCTGGGGCGCTAGGCGGGGTGGATGGCGCGGGGGCGCTGGTGGCGGCGGCGCGGGGCCACAGCGCAAGGGCGGTGGCAGCGAGGGCCNAGCGTCGCCAGTACCGCGATGACCAACTTGATGGGCGGGTTCAGGGCGCTGCCGGTCTTTTGTTGGATCGGGGAAAAGCGGGCGTCCTGTTCGGCAATTTTCACCTCGGCCGCGTCGACCTGGTGCGATCCGCCGGAGTAGGCGGCCAGAAGCGATTTGTCGGCGAGGATGTTGATGCGCCGGGAGAGCCCTTCGGAAACTTTGGCGATCATTTCGATCGCCCGCGCGGTGAACGGGTTGGGACCGCGATAGCCGGCGGCGCGCAGACGAAAATCGATGTAGTTGCCGACTTCGCCGGCCTTGAGCGGAGACAGGTTGAAGTGCTGGGTGATGCGCTCGCGCAACTGGCGCATGTCGTTGGCAGCGAGCCGCTCGTCGAGTTCGGGCTGGGCGAAAAGGGCGATCTGCAGCAGCTTGGTGGCTTTCGATTCGAGGTTGGAGAGCAGCCGGATTTCCTCCAGCGACTCGGCCGGCATGGCGTGTGCCTCATCGATCATGATGACGACCCGTTTGCCGGCGGCGTAACGCTCGACCAGCGCATCCTGCAAGGTGCGGATCATCGAATGGGTGGTCTTGCCATCGGCGGGGATGCCCAGTTCGTCGGCAATGGCACCGAGAATTTCCGTGCGCGACAGCGACGGATTGGCCAGATACAGCGATTCGACGTCGGCCGGCAAGCGTTCGAGCAGCATGCGGCAGAGCATGGTCTTGCCGCTGCCGACCTCGCCGGTGACCTTGACGATGCCTTCATCCTGCGTGATAGCGTAAATCAGGGCGTCGAGTGTCGGTCCCCGGTTGGCGCCGGTGAAAAAGAAGTCGGTATGCGGCGTGATGCGGAAGGGTGGTTCGCGCAGACCGAAATGTTCGAGATACAGGCTCATGAACGGTGCCAGCTTTCCATGCGATTATAGAGCGTGGTGCGGTTGATGCCGATGCGGCGGGCGGCCTGGCTGACGTTGCCGCCGCTGAGTTCGAGTGCGGCTTCGATGTAGCTGCGCTCCCAGGCGGTGAGCGTTGCGTCGAGGTCGATGCGGGCAGCGCTCTGCAAGTGCTTGAGCGCCGCTTGCAGCCGTTGATCGGCACTGGCGTCGGCGGATTCTACATGGTGGTTGCGGTCGACATCCTCGGAAGTGTCAAATTCAGCCAGCAGCGAGCCGGAGTCGACGATTTGCCCGGCATGGCGTGCCGTCAGGCGAATGACGATGTTGCGCAGTTCGCGAACGTTGCCAGGGAAGGTGTAAGCAAGCCACACGGCTTCGGCGTCGGGGGCGAGANNGAAGGGCTGGCACTTTGCCTGGCTGGCATAGAGCCTGCGGAAATGGTCGAGCAGTAGCAGTCGGTCGCGGCCCATCTCGCGCAGTGGCGGAACGCTGACGCTGAAGACCGAAAGCCGATGGTAGAGGTCGGTGCGGAAGCGACCGGCCTTGATCTCGAGGCGCAGGTCGCGGTTGGTGGCAGTGACGATGCGCGCCCGGGAAATGCGGGTCTGGGTTTCGCCGACCCGTTGGTACTCGCCGTTTTCGAGAACGCGCAGCAGTTTGGGTTGGAGGTCCGACGGCAGTTCGCCGATTTCGTCGAGGAACAGCGTGCCTTCGCCGGCTTCCTCGAAATAGCCGGCCTTTGCCGTCGTGGCGCCGGTGAATGCGCCTCGGGCATGACCGAAGAGCGTCGGTTCGAGCAGGCTGGGTGAGATAGCTGCGCAGTTGAGGGCCAGAAACGGCTGTTGCCGGCGCTCGGTCTCGAGGTGCAGGCAATAGCTGGCGACGACATCCTTGCCGCTGCCCGACTCGCCTTCGATCAGCACCGGAAAGCTCAGGTTGGCATACTGCGCGAGTTGCAGGCGCAGGCGTTGCATCGGCAGGCTTTCGCCAATCAGGCCGTTGGCGGCGGAGGAATTGCTCCCGGTGGCGGAGAAAGCCAGCGCCTGACGCAGCAATTTCAGCAGATGGCCGGGGTCGCAGGGTTTGCCGACGAATTCGATGGCGCCCAAGGTGCGTGCATGGCGGGCGTTGTCGTCACCATTCTGGCCCGAGAGGACGATGATTTTCATCTCGGGCGCGCGGGCCAGCAGGTCGCCGATCAATGCGAATCCCTCGTCCGGCCGGTGTGGCAACGGAGGGAGGCCGAGATCGACGAGCGCTGCTTGCGGCGTCCGGCGCAACTGCTGGAGGAGAGCGAGGCAATGCGGGCGGGCGTGGCTGGTGACGACGTCGAATTCCGCCGCAAAGGCATAGCTCAGTGCATCGCTGATCAGCGGGTCGTCATCGACGACGAGGAGCAGTGGCTTGTTCGACAAAGATTCGCGCGGCTATTCGAGAAATATTTCACGCAATTATAACTACGCCATGCCGTGGCGATGCCTAACCCATCTGTTAAAATCGCGAGTTCTTTGTGAGGGAAGACTTTTGTCCGACGACATTCTGGTCGATATCGAGGAGCTGCACTTCAACTACGATGGGCGGCCTGTACTGCAGGGGATCAATATGAAGATTCCCCGCGGCAAGGTCGTGGCCATCATGGGCGGTTCCGGCTGCGGCAAGACGACGTTGTTGCGCTGCATCGGCGGCCAATTGAAACCGACCGGCGGCATGGTGCGCCTCGACAAGCATCGCGTGTGCAACATGTCGCACACGGAACTGTATGACCTGCGGCGCAAAATGGGGATGTTGTTCCAGTTTGGCGCGCTGTTTACGGACATTTCCGTTTTCGACAACGTGGCCTTTCCCTTGCGCGAGCATACCGACCTGTCGGAAGCGATGATCCGCGATCTGGTGCTGATGAAGCTGGAGGCGGTCGGCTTGCGCGGCGCACAGGCGCTGATGCCCGGCGAATTGTCCGGCGGCATGGCGCGCCGGGTGGCGCTGGCGCGTGCGGTGGCGCTTGACCCGATGCTGGTGATGTACGACGAACCGTTCGCCGGGCTCGATCCGATCGCGCTCGGGGTCATCGGGCAATTGATCCGCAAGCTGAACGATGCACTGGGTGCCACGTCGATCATGGTGACCCACGATGTCCATGAGTCGCTGGCCATTGTCGATTACATCTATTTCGTTTCACAGGGGCGTATCGTCGCCGAAGGAACGCCGGACGAGATCCGCGCCTCGGAGGATCCTTTCGTTCACCAGTTCGTTCATGCCGAAGTCGACGGGCCGGTGCATTTCGATTATCCGGCGCCATCGGTCGTCAAGGAGTTCCTGGGGGAAGCGCACGTGGCTGATCTGGCCTCTCCGTTCAGAAAAATCGGCCATCTGGCCGTCGACCGCATCTGGCGTCTGGGGTTTGCGGTGCGCTTCATGTTCGCGGTATTGCGCTATTCCGGCCCCTCGTTTCGCCGGTTGCCGCTGGTCGTTCGCGAAATTTATTTCGGTGGCGTGCTTTCGCTGCTGATCATCACTGTTTCCGGTTTGTTCGTCGGCCTGGTGCTGGGCCTGCAGGGCTACGAAATCCTGCAGCGCTTTGGATCGACGGAGGCGCTCGGCACGTTGGTCGCCCTCTCGCTGACCCGCGAACTGGGGCCGGTGCTTGCCGCCATATTCTTCGCTTCACGTGCCGGGTCGTCGGTGACCGCCGAAATTGGCCTGATGAAGGCCACGGAGCAGTTGAAGGCGATGGACATGATGGCGGTCAATCCGATCGCCCGCGTCGTCGCGCCGCGTTTCTGGGNNGGCGTCATTTCGATGCCTTTCCTCGCCGCGCTGTTTTCCGCCATGGGCGTGCTTGGCGGCTGGCTGATCGGTGTCGTCTTCATCGGCGTCGATGATGGCGCTTATTGGTCGCAGATGCAGTCGGGCGTCGACTTTCGCTATGACATCTGGAATGGTGTGGTGAAAAGTTTCGTTTTCGGCATCGCCGTTTCGCTGATTGCCGTTTTCGAGGGTTACGATTCGGTGCCGACCGCCGAGGGTGTTTCGCGCGCCATCACGCGTACCGTGGTGACTTCGGTGCTGACCGTCCTGGCACTGGATTTTGTCTTAACCTCGTTCATGTTCCGGGGAACTTCATGAACCGTACTGTCATCGACCTGTGGGTCGGCATTNTTGTTGCCATCGGCATTGCAGCGCTGTTGTTTTTGGCGCTGAAAGTGGGCAACCTTTCGTCATCTCGCCTGTCCGAAACGTATGCGCTGCAAGCCCGCTTTGATAATATCGGGNGGCTCAAAGTGCGTGGGCCGGTCAAGAGTGNNGGGGTGGTCGTCGGGCGTATCGTCGATATCAAGTTCGACGCGACGACCTACGAGGCGGTGGTGAATATGGAAGTTGACGGGCGTTACCGTTTTCCCAAGGACACCATTGCCGCGATCTACACGTCAGGCTTGCTTGGCGAGCAGTTCGTCGGCTTCGAATCGGGGGCGACGAAAAATGCTCAAGGCGGGGATACGCTTACCAAGACGCAGTCGGCGGTGGTGCTGGAAAAGCTGATCAGCCAGTTCCTTTTCAACAAGGCGGCAGAAGGACAGGAAGCGAAATGACAGGGAANNACCATGATGAGGAAGCGGCGTGCCGGCTTTGCCGGCCTGATCGCCGGGGCGCTGCTGCTGAACGCCCCGGCTTTTGCCCAGCAGCCGGTGAATGACCCATACGAGGGATTCAACCGGGCCATGTTCGCGGTCAATGAGNGCCTCGATACCGTTGCCATCAAGCCAATCGCCCAAGCCTACGATTTTGTCACCCCTTGCNCGGTTCGGGCCGGGGTCGGCGATTTCTTCGGCAACATCCTGGATGTCCGTAACGTCCTGAACAATACCCTGCAAGGCAAGCTGAGCGATGCCGGCGTCGACCTCGGGCGCCTGCTGATCAATTCGACCATCGGCATTTTCGGCCTGTTCGATGTTGCCAGCGAACTCGGCCTGCAGAGACATGACGAAGATTTCGGGCAAACGCTCGCCGTATGGGGCTGGGAAGACAGCAGTTTCCTGTTCTGGCCGTTGGTTGGGCCTAAGACGGTGCGCGATACCGGTGGCCTGATCGTCGATATCTACACGGATCCGACCTGGTACATGATCAACAAGTCGGTCGCTACCCGCAACAGCCTGGTGGCGCTGCGCTTTATCGACGTCCGCGCCAGCCTGCTGCCGTCTGACAAGGTGGTCGACGAAGCGGCGCTGGACAAATACGCCTACGTTCGCGACGCCTACCTGCAGCGCCGCCGCAACCAGATTTTCGATGGCAGCCCGCCGCGGCTGGAAGATGTACTGGATTGAAAGTTATGATGAAGAAACTGATCGTTCTTGCCTTTGCAACGCTGCTGGCTTCCCTTGCGCTGGCGCAGGAGACGCCTGATGCGTTGGTCAAGCAGGTGACCGAGGAGGTGCTGGAGATCGTCCGCAAGGACAAGGACATCCAGAACGGCAATGCGAAGAAGGCGATCGATCTGGTCGATGCCAAGGTGATTCCGCACTTCAATTTCCAGCACATGACGGCGCTCGCGGTGGGCAAGGATTGGCGCAAGGCGTCGCCGCAGCAGCAACAGCAACTGGCATCGGAGTTCAAGACGCTGCTGGTGCGCACCTACTCGAACGCGCTGACCGGTTACAAGAACCAGAAGGTTGTCNACAAGCCGTTCCGGATGAACCCCGGTGACACCGAAGTCGTTGTCCGTACCGAGGTGCAGCAGCCGGGCAATCAGCCGGTACAGCTGGATTACAGCCTGGAGAAACTCGATGCGGGCTGGAAGGTTTACGATGTTTCGGTGGCCGGCATCAGTCTGGTGACCAATTACCGTGACCAGTTCGCGCATGAAGTCCGCAACGGCGGCATCGATGGCCTGATCAAGGCGATCGCGGCCAAGAACAAGTCGCTCGAAGGCAATCTGGCCAAGGCAGACGGTAAATGATCGAACGTGAGGCGCAACGCCTCGTGATCAAGGTGCCGATGGTGATGGCCAACGCGCGCGGCCTGCTCGAAGCAGGCCGTTGTGCTTGCAGCCGGGCGAGCAGATCTTCGATCTGGCGCAGGTCGAAGACGCCGACTCGTCGGCCGTCGCGGTCATGCTTGCCTGGTTGCGCGTCGCCAGCCTGTCGCGGTCAACGCTCAAATTTGCCCATATTCCGGCGGGTGTGCGTTCGCTGGCCGAACTGTACGGCGTCACCGAACTGCTGCCCCTCGCCTGAGGGGAATTCATGGCTGCCGCAGTTTCCATCGTTGACGTCGTCAAGCATTTCGGTGCGCTGAAGGCGCTGGCCGGCGTTTCGCTCGAAATCGCCGAGGGTGAGTTTNTCGGCCTGCTGGGACCGAACGGGGCCGGAAAGACGACGCTGATCTCGACGCTCGCCGGTCTGGTGCGCGCCGATTCGGGCAGTCTCGCCGTGCTCGGCCACGATGTCGTCAAGGATTACCGCAGGGCGCGCAGTCTGCTCGGGGTGGTGCCGCAGGAAATCGTTTTCGACCCGTTTTTCTCGGTACGCGAAACGCTGCGCATTCAGTCCGGCTATTTTGGCCTGCGTCGCAACGACGACTGGATCGACGAGATCCTCGAAAACCTCGATCTGACCGGCAAGGCCGACACCAATATGCGCCGTCTTTCCGGCGGCATGAAGCGGCGCGTGCTGGTGGCCCAGGCACTGGTGCACAAGCCGCCGNGTGATCGTCCTCGACGAGCCCACGGCCGGGGTCGATGTCGAATTGCGCCAGGGCTTGTGGCAGTTCGTACGGCGCCTGAACGGCGAGGGGCACACGATCATCCTGACCACGCATTATCTGGAAGAGGCCGAAACCCTGTGCGGGCGCATCGCGCTGATGAAGCAGGGGAGCATCATCGCGCTCGACACCACGGCCAACCTGATGGCGGCGCATCCCGGCGGTTCGCTGGAAGACGTCTTCGTGCGGACGATGAAACAGTGATCGGGTTCTGGACGCTTTTCTACAAGGAATTGCTGCGCTTCTGGAAGGTGGCTTTCCAGACTGTCGCCGCGCCGGTGCTGACGGCCCTGCTTTATCTGTTGATCTTCGGCCACGTGCTCGACGAGCATGTGCAGGTGCATGGCGTCCGCTATATCAGTTTCCTGGTTCCCGGCCTGGTCATGATGCAGGTGCTGCAAAACGCCTTCGCCAACTCGTCGTCGAGCCTGATCCAGGCAAAGATCACCGGTTCGATCGTCTTCGTGCTGCTGCCGCCGATTNCCTTACGGGGCATTTTTGCCGCCTACGTGCTGGCGTCGGTGGTGCGAGGCCTGATGGTCGGCATCGGGGTGCTGTTGGCGACCTTGTGGTTCGCCGAACTGCACATGGCGGCGCCGCTCTGGGTGCTGGCGTTTGCCGTGCTGTCGGGTGCCGTCCTCGGTGCGCTGGGCATGATCGCCGGCCTCTGGTCGGAAAAATTCGACCAGCTCGCCGCTTTTCAGAATTTCCTGATCATGCCGCTGACCATGCTGTCCGGTGTTTTCTACTCGATTCATAGCCTGCCGGCGGTCTGGCAGACCGTGTCGCATTACAATCCCGTCTTTTACATGATCGACGGCTTCCGTTACGGCTTTTTCGGCGTCTCCGACGTGGCGCCCGAAGTCAGCCTGACCGTGGTCGTTGCCTGCTTCGTCGCGGTGTCCTTGCTGACGCTGGGCTTGTTGAAGCGGGGCTGGAAACTGAGAGCCTGAATCCCTATGAATCCCGAAGAAATCAAACGACTCATTCTCGCCGGCATCGCCTGCGACTATCTCGCCCTCGATGGCGACGGACAGCATTTCGAGGCGGTCGTGGTCAGCCGGGAATTCGCCGGCCTGAATCGCGTCCAGCGTCATCAGCATGTTTACAAGATGCTCAAGGAAAAGCTCGCAACCGGGGAACTGCACGCCCTTTCCTTCAAGACCCTGACCCCGGAAGAATGGAGCGCCCAGCGTGGATAAACTCTTGATTCAGGGTGGCGCCGCCCTGGCCGGCGAAGTCGCCATTTCCGGCGCCAAGAATGCGGCGCTGCCGATCCTCTGCGCGTCCTTGCTGACCGCCGATCCGCTGCACTTCACCAATGTGCCGCATCTCAATGACATTTCCACAATGCTGCGCCTGCTCGGCGACATGGGCGTCGGCGTCACGATGGACGGCGTCGACGGCATGGTGCTGGCCGGCGGCGGCTTGAACAACCCGGTCGCTTCCTATGAGATGGTCAAGACCATGCGCGCCTCGATCCTGGTGCTCGGCCCCCTGGTCGCCCGCTGCGGCGAGGCGCGGGTGTCGCTACCCGGCGGCTGCGCCATCGGCGCGCGCCCGGTCGATCAGCACATCAGGNGGCTGCAGGCCATGGGTGCCGAGATCAAGGTCGAGCAGGGCTACGTCCATGCCACGGCCAAACGGCTCAAAGGCGCGCGCATCTGTACCGACATGGTGACCGTGACCGGCACCGAGAACCTGATGATGGCCGCCTGCCTGGCCGAGGGCGAGACGATCATCGAGAACGCCGCGCGCGAGCCGGAGGTGGTCGATCTGGCCAACTGCCTGGTCAGCATGGGCGCTCGCATTTCGGGCGCCGGCACCGACGTCATCCGTATTCAGGGCGTCGAAAAGCTGCACGGCGCGACGCACGCCATCATGCCCGACCGCATCGAGACCGGCACTTATTTGTGCGCGGCGGCGGCCACCGGCGGCGACGTTCGTCTGCTGAAAACCTCGGCTGCCTACCTCGATACGGTGGTCGACAAGCTGATGGATGCCGGCTGCGAGATCACCGTCGAGCGCGATGCCATCCGCCTGCAGGCGCCGCCGCGCCTCAAGGCGGTCAGCCTGCGCACGGCGCCGTACCCGGCTTTCCCGACCGACATGCAGGCGCAGTTCATGGCTATCAACTGCATCGCCGACGGGGTGGCGACGATACGCGAAACCATTTTCGAAAACCGCTTCATGCACGTCAGCGAACTGGCGCGCCTCGGTGCCGACATCCAGATCGAAGGCAACAATGCGATCGTGCGCGGCGTCGATCGCCTCGAAGGCGCGAACGTGATGGCGACCGACCTGCGGGCTTCCGCGTCGCTGGTGATCGCCGGGCTGGTGGCGCAGGGCGAGACGCTGATCGACCGCATCTACCATCTGGATCGCGGCTATGAGCGAATCGAGGAAAAACTCGCGCGCNTGGGGGCTTCGGTCAAACGGGTGCATTGATTCGCGAAAATTGGCCATTTTTCGCGGTCGACCGCAACCAAGTCCGAAAAATGGCCAAAAACGGCCAAAAATGCTTTGCATATTCGAAACCGTGCCCCATACTCCGAAGCTCGGGATTTCCAGGCAGTGTTTTGTTCCTGCGCCGTACCACGGTTTGTCAGCTCCTCGGTCTTGGTTCTCGTATTTTTGTGGCGCAAGCCCGTATATTTTTAGGAAGCTATCAAATGGCAACTGGTACCGTTAAGTGGTTCAATGACTCCAAGGGTTTTGGTTTTATCTCTCCGTCCGAAGGCGGCGAAGATCTCTTCGCTCACTTCTCCGCCATTCAAGGCAACGGTTTCAAGACACTGGCCGAAAACCAGAAGGTGACCTTCGACGTCGTCACCGGCCCGAAGGGCAAGCAGGCTGCAAACATCCGCCCGGCTGAATAAGTCGCGGCGTAGCCTGTATCGAGAAAGCCCGGTTCGCCGGGCTTTTTGCTTTGGCAGCGCTGCGCGGCGGCCTCCGCGCTTTGCGATAAAATCACGCTTTTGCCCCGAGACCTGCCTGTGACCGGTATCACCATCGCCCTCTCCAAGGGCCGCATCTTCGACGAAACCCTGCCTTTGCTGGCAGCAGCGGGGATCGTGCCGACCGAAAACCCGGAAACTTCGCGCAAGCTGATTATCGAAACCAATCAGCCGAACGTGCGCGTCGTCATCGTTCGCGCCACCGATGTCCCGACTTACGTGCAGTATGGCGCCGCCGACATCGGCGTCGCCGGCAAGGACGTGCTGATCGAGCATGGCGGCGAGNGGCTCTACGCGCCGCTCGACCTGAAGATTGCCAAGTGCCGCATGATGGTCGCCATTCCCGAGGGTTTCGATTACGACAATGCGGTACGTCAGGGCGCCCGTCTCAAGGTCGCGTCCAAATACACCAAGACGGCGCGCGAGCATTTCGCCGCCAAGGGCGTTCATATCGACCTGATCAAGCTCTATGGCTCGATGGAGCTGGCGCCGCTGGCCGGCCTGGCCGATGCCATCGTCGACCTGGTGTCGACCGGTGGCACGCTCAAGGCCAACAAGCTGGTGGCCTGCGAACACATCATGGACATTTCCTCGCGCCTCGTCGTCAATCAGGCCTCGCTCAAGGTCAAGCGCGACATCCTGCAACCGATCATCGACGCCTTCGNNCACAGGCGGTGGAGAAGTAATCCTATGGTCGCGATCAAACGACTTGCTACGGTCGACGCCGATTTCAAGGCAAAAATGGATGCGCTGCTCGCCTTCGAGGCGGCGGCCGATGAAGGCATCGAACGGACCGTCGCCGGCATTCTGGCGGACGTCAAAGCGCGCGGCGACGTTGCCGTCGTCGAGTACAGCAACCGCTTCGACCGCCTGGCGGCCGCTGCGATGGCCGATCTCGAATTGTCCAAGGCCGAAATGCAGCAAGCGCTCGACAGTCTGCCCGCCGACCGTCGCGCTGCGCTGGAAGCCGCTGCCGGCCGTATCCGCGCTTACCACGAGCGGCAACGCCTGGATGGCTGGTCGTACACCGAAGCCGATGGCACGATGCTCGGCCAGATGATCACCCCGCTCGACCGCGTCGGCCTCTACGTGCCGGGCGGCAAGGCGGCGTACCCGTCGTCGGTGTTGATGAATGCGATTCCGGCCAAGGTGGCGGGCGTCAAGGAACTCATCATGGTGGTGCCGACGCCGGATGGCGAAAAGAACCAGCTGGTGCTGGCCGCCGCCTGTCTGGCGGGTGTCGACCGGGTGTTCACGATGGGCGGTGCCCAGGCCGTCGGCGCGCTGGCCTACGGCACGCAGACCGTGCCGCAGGTGGACAAGATCGTCGGCCCGGGCAATGCCTACGTCGCCACCGCCAAACGTCGCGTCTTCGGCATCGTCGGTATCGACATGGTCGCCGGGCCTNCGGAAATCCTCGTGGTGTCGGACGGTTCCGGCAACCCGGACTGGGTGGCGATGGATCTCTTCTCGCAGGCCGAGCACGACGAACTGGCGCAGTCGATCCTGATCTGCACCGACGCCGCCTTCGTCGAGCGCGTGCAGGCCAGCATAGAGAAGCTGCTGCCGACCATGCCGCGTTGCGAGACCATCGAAACCTCGCTGACCAACCGCGGCGCCTTCATCCTCGTGCGAGATCTGGACGAGGCGGTCGCGATCGCCAACCGCGTCGCCCCGGAACACCTCGAACTGTCGCTGGCCGATCCCGATCCGTGGGTGAGCAAGATCCACCACGCCGGGGCCATCTTCATCGGCCACTACACGTCGGAATCGCTCGGCGACTACTGCGCCGGCCCGAACCACGTGCTGCCGACTTCCGGTTCGGCACGCTTCTCGTCGCCGCTCGGTGTTTATGATTTCCAGAAGCGCACANGTCTGATCAAGGTGTCGCAGGCCGGGGCGCAGACGCTCGGCAAGATCGCCTCGACGCTGGCGCATGGCGAAGGGCTGCCGGCGCACGCCAAGTCGGCCGAGTTCCGGCTCGAAAATTGACCGGAAAACGGCGTTGACCGCAGCAGGCTCCGAAAACCAGAACCGCCCGGATCTCCGGGCGCTTTTTGGGCTTTTCCTCCGTCGGACTGTCCGGCTTCGGCGGCGTGCTGCCTTTCGCCAGGCGCATGCTGGTCGAGCAGAAACGCTGGATGACGGCCGAGGAATTCAATGCCCAGCTCGGCCTTTGCCAGTTCCTTCCCGGGCCGAACGTGGTCAATCTGGCGGTCGTTGTCGGCAAACGTTACCAGGGCGCGCTCGGCGCCATCGTCGCGCCGGTCGGCCTGCTGGCCGGGCCGCTGGCCATCGTGCTGCTTCTGGCGCTGCTCTACGACACCTATGGCAGCCTGCCGCTGGCGCAAGGCATGCTGCGCGGCATCGCCGCCGTCGGCTGCGGGCTGTTGTTCGCCATGGCCTGGCGCATGGGGGCGGCGATCCGGGACAAGCGCTATTACCTGCCATTTACCGTCATGGTGGTGGCGGCCATTGCCTGGCTGCGCTGGCCCATGCCGGTAGTCATGTTGGGCGGACTGGCGGCGTCGGGCATGGTCGCCTATTGGCGGCTGGGCAAAAATGATCGCTCTCCAGCTGTTCCTCGAATTCACCTTGCNNTCCTTCGTCGCCTTCGGTGGCGCAACGGCCTTGTTGCCGGAAATGCATCGCGTCGTGGTCGAAAATCATCACTGGCTGAACGACACGACATTCACGCATCTTTATGCCATCGCCCAGGCGGCACCGGGGCCCAATGTGCTGGTGGTGACGCTGATCGGCTGGGAGGTCGCCGGGCTGGCCGGTGCGCTGGCGGCAACGCTGGCGATGTGCCTGCCGATGAGCGTGTTGATCTACCTCCTCATCGACCGCTGGGAAAGCTTCGCCGGCAAGCGCTGGCAAAAGGCCGTCAGCCTTGGCGTCGCACCGCTTGCTGTCGGCCTGATTNTTTCCGGTGCGACCCTGATCGCGCAGGCTGCGCAATTCGGGTGGGCAGCGTGGGTGCTGGTGGTCGTGACGGTAGTCGCCAATCTGCGGACGAAATTGCATCCGCTGTGGTTCATCGCGGCGNGGGCGGCCTTGGGGCTCCTCGGTCTCGTCTGATTTTGCCCTTTTTGACGGTCGACCCTGACAGGCCGCCCGGATCAGTTTGCCAGCGGGTGCAATACGTCGTTGTGGCTCAGGAAGACGCGGATGCCGCGCCCGCGCAGTTCGCGGAGGAAACCTTGCAGCGCCGGGCGTTTCCAGGCGTCGGGGCGATCCGGGTCGAGGTAGAGAACGACTTCTTCGCCGCCATTTGCCGTACCGACCACCACGCGACAGCGATCCGGGCGTAGTTCGGCGGCCATCGGCCGGCTCAGACGCTGTGTTTGCAGCCACAGGCAGTCGTAGATGCGACAGGATTCAGGGCGCGTTTCGTAAATCGCACAGCCTTTGGCGACATTGCAATGCGCGCACCAGACGTGCGCCGCCTTGCCCAGTTCTTGGACCTTCATCGTCTTGCAGCACAGCGTGCAAGTGCCGCAGGACATGGTCAGGCCAAAATTTCGCGCAAGGCGGCGACGAGCGCCTGGCATTCGCCGTCGGTGCCGACGGTGATGCGCAGAAACTGGTCGATGCGCGGCAGCTTGAAGTGGCGGACGATGATGCTGCGTTCGCGCAGGGCTTTGGCCAGTTCGGCGGCGTCGCGNCGCGGGTGGCGGGCGAAGATGAAGTTGGCGGCCGAGGGCAGCACCTCGAAGCCGAGCGCGTTCAGGTCGGCGGTCAACGTATCGCGGGTGGCGACGACCACGCGGCAGCAATCGGCGAAGTAGGCTTCGTCTTCGATGGCGGCGACGGCGCCGATGATGGCCAGACGGTCGAGCGGATAGGAATTGAAGCTGTTCTTGACCCGCTCCAGCGCCTCGATCAGGTCCGGATGGCCGACCGCGAAGCCGACGCGCAGGCCGGCCAGCGAGCGCGACTTGGACAGCGTGTGCACGACCAGCAGGTTGTCGTAGCGGCCAATCAGAGGGATTGCCGATTCCCCGCCGAAGTCCACGTAGGCTTCATCGACGACCACGACGGCATCCGGGTTGGCCTGGAGCATCTGTTCGATGGCGGCCAGCGGCAGCAGGCGGCCGGTCGGCGCGTTCGGATTCGGGAAGATGATGCCGCCGNNATTTGATTTTGGCCGTTTTTCCGGTTGACCGCAATAGGCGGCCGGATCGATGCTGAAATCCTCGGCCAGCGGCACGGTGCGGTAGTCGACGCCATACAGCCCGCAATAGACCGGGTAAAAGCTGTAAGTGATGTCCGGGAAGAGGATCGGTGCCTCGTGTTTCAGCAGCGCCATGAAGACGTGCGCCAACACCTCGTCCGAGCCGTTGCCGACGAAGACCTGCTGCGCCGTCACGCCGTGGCGGCGGGCGATGGCATTCTTCAGCAGGTCGGCGTTCGGGTCGGGGTAGAGGCGCAGGCGTGCCGCATCGTCGCCGAGTTCGGCCTGAATCGCGGCCAGCACCCTGGGCGAGGGCGGAAACGGGTTCTCGTTGGTGTTCAGCTTGATGAGGTTGGCCAGCTTGGGCTGCTCGCCCGGCACGTAGGGNGTGAGGTCGCGGACGACCCGGCTCCAGAAGCGACTCATGGGGAATTCACGGAAAGCGTAAAAGTAGGGCGAAATGGTATCATGCCCTCTATTCCAACGCCTTTGCGGCCTTACCTCATGCGGCAAGCTGAAATTACCCGTAACACCCTGGAGACGCAGATTACCGTGCGTCTCGACCTCGATGGCACCGGCCAGGGCAAATTCGCCACCGGCGTGCCCTTCCTCGATCACATGCTCGACCAGATCGCCCGCCACGGGCTGATCGACCTCGAAGTCGCCGCCAAGGGCGACCTGCATATCGACGCCCACCATACCGTAGAGGATATCGGCATCACCGTCGGCCAGGCGCTGGCCAAGGCCTGGGGCGACAAGAAGGGACTGACCCGTTACGGCCACAGCTATGTGCCGCTGGACGAGGCGCTGTCGCGCGTGGTGATCGACCTTTCCGGTCGGCCGGGCCTCGAATTCAACGTGCCGTTCACGCGGGCGACCATCGGCCAGTTCGATGTCGACCTGATTAACGAATTCTTCCAGGGCCTGGTCAACCACGCCGGCATGACGCTGCACATCGACAACCTGCGCGGCGTCAACGCGCACCATCAGGCGGAAACCGTCTTCAAGGCCTTCGGCCGAGCCCTGCGCATGGCGGCGACGCCCGATTCGCGCATGGCAGGTGCGATGCCGTCGACGAAAGGCTCGCTGTGAGCATTGCAGTCATCGACTACGGCATGGGCAACCTGCGCTCGGTATCGAAGGCACTGGAGCATGTCGTAAGCGGCAAGGAAGTCGTCGTCACCGCCGACCCGGCCGTCGTGGCGGCCGCCGAGCGCGTCGTCTTCCCCGGCCAGGGTGCGATGCCCGACTGCATGCGCGAACTCGACATGCGCGGCTTGCGTGCGGCCGTGCTGCAAGCGGCACAGGACAAGCCCTTTCTCGGCATCTGCGTCGGCGAGCAGATGCTGTTCGCGCATTCCGACGAAGGCGATGTGCCGGCGCTCAGCGTCTTCCCGGGCAATGTTGTGCGCTTTCCGGACGAAAAGATGGTGCTGCCCAACGGCGAGCGCCTGAAGGTACCGCACATGGGCTGGAACGAAGTGCGCCAGAAACCGCATGCGCTGTGGAACGGCATCGCCGACGGCGCCCGTTTTTACTTCGTGCACAGCTATTACGTCCAGCCGGCCGATCCCGCGCTGGTGACGGGCACCTGCGAGTACGGCGTCCCCTTTACCTGTGCGGTGGGGCGGGATAATATCTTCGCGGTTCAATTCCACCCCGAGAAAAGTGCTCGCGACGGCCTGCAACTGCTGCAAAACTTTGTCGAGTGGCGTCCCTGAGACGTCGCTGCCGAGACCTCCTCATCTGACATTCCATGCTGATTATTCCCGCCATCGATCTCAAGGACGGCCAGTGCGTCCGTCTCAAGCAAGGCCTGATGGAACAGGCCACCGTCTTTN
The DNA here is from genome assembly GCA_013363835.1 of Dechloromonas sp. Classification (GTDB taxonomy): domain Bacteria; phylum Pseudomonadota; class Gammaproteobacteria; order Burkholderiales; family Rhodocyclaceae; genus Azonexus. The sequence continues at coordinate 2,121,887 of CP054864.1, read as the reverse complement.
CGGAAAGCCCGGCCGAGCAGGCCCGCCACTGGGTCGAGCAGGGCGCCCGTCGCCTGCATCTCGTCGATCTCAATGGCGCCTTTGCCGGCAAGCCGAAGAACGAATCGGCGATCAAGGCCATTCTCCGTGAAGTCGGCGACGACATCCCGGTACAACTCGGTGGTGGCATCCGCGATCTCGACACCATCGAGCGCTGTCTCGACGACGGCCTGACCTATGTCATCATCGGCACCGCGGCGGTCAAGAATCCCGGTTTCCTGCACGATGCCTGCACCGCCTTCNCTGGCCACATCATCGTCGGGCTCGATGCCAAGGACGGCAAGGTGGCGACCGATGGCTGGTCCAAGCTGACCGGCCACGATGTCGTCGATCTCGGCAAGAAATACGAAGACTACGGCGTCGAATCAATCATCTATACCGACATCGGCCGTGACGGCATGCTGTCCGGCATCAATATCGAAGCCACGGTGCGTCTGGCGCAGGCGCTGACGATTCCGGTGATCGCCTCGGGCGGCCTGTCCAATCTCGAAGACATCAGGGCCTTGTGTGCTGTCGAACACGAGGGGTCGTAGGTACCATCGCCGGCCGGGCCATCTACGATAGTTCGCTCGACTTCGCCGCGGCCCAGAGNNGCTTGCCGACGAACTGGGCGCCTGATGCTCGCCAAACGCATCATTCCCTGTCTTGACGTCACTGCCGGTCGCGTCGTCAAGGGCACCAATTTCGTCGACCTGCGCGATGCCGGCGACCCGATCGAGATCGCCCGCCGTTACGACGAGCAGGGTGCCGACGAAGTCACTTTCCTCGACATCACGGCCTCCAGCGATCAGCGCGACATCATCCTGCACATCGTCGAAGCCTGTGCCGAACAGGTTTTCATCCCGCTGACCGTCGGCGGCGGCGTGCGCAAGGTCGAGGATGTCCGGCGGCTGCTCAATGCCGGTGCCGACAAGGTGTCGATGAACACGGCGGCGGTCAATGATCCCGAGCTGGTGTTCAATGCCTCGAGCAAGGTCGGCTCGCAGTGCATCGTCGTCGCCATCGACGCCAAACAGGTGGCTCCGGGCAGCTGGCATGTCTTCACGCACGGCGGACGTAACGATACCGGGCTGGATGCCATCGCATGGGCGAAANAGGTCGAGTCGCTGGGCGCTGGCGAAATCCTGCTGACCAGCATGGATCGCGACGGCACCAAGAATGGCTTCGACCTGGCGCTGACACGCGCCGTGTCCGATGCGGTCCGGATTCCGGTGATCGCCTCGGGCGGTGTCGGCAACCTGCAGCATCTGGCCGACGGCGTCACCGAGGGGCGTGCCGATGCCGTGCTGGCCGCCTCGATCTTCCATTTCGGCGAATACACCGTGCGCCAGGCCAAGGAATACATGGCGGCGCGCGGCATCGAGGTTCGCCTGTGAGCGATCTGGACAATGCGCTGCCGTGGCTGGAGGCCCTGAAATGGGACGGCGACGGCATGATTCCTGCCATCGCCCAGGATGAAAACGGGCGCGTCGTGATGTTTGCTTTCATGAACCGCGAGTCGCTACAGGAAACGGTTCGTACCGGCAACGCGGTATACTGGTCGCGTTCGCGCCAGAGGCTGTGGCGAAAAGGCGAGGAATCCGGGCATTTCCAGAAAATTCGCTCGATCCGCACCGATTGCGACGGCGACGTGCTGTTGCTGNGTATCGAACAGATCGGGNGCATCGCCTGCCATACCGGTCGTGAAAGCTGTNTTTTCAATGAGTTGAACGGGGATCACTGGATTCCCGCCGATCCGGTTTTGAAAGACCCGAAGGAAATCTACAAATGAGCACGCATGACATCCNTGCACCGCCTCTCCGAAACCCTGGCCCAGCGCAAGCACGCCGACCCGGAGAAGTCCTACACCGCCAAGTTGATCGCTGACGGCCCGGATTCGATCCTGAAGAAGATCGGCGAAGAGTGCGCCGAGCTGATCATGGCGGGCAAGGAAGGCAAGCGCCTGAAGGTGGTCTGGGAATCGACCGACGTGATCTACCACGTGCTGGTGCTGCTCGCTTATTACGATCTCGGCATCGAGGACGTGTCGCAGGAAATGCGCCGTCGCGAAGGGATTTCCGGCATCGATGAAAAGGCCGCCCGGGCGTTGAAGTGAGCGACTGCATCTTCTGCAAGATCGTCGAGGGCAAGATTCCGGCGCAGAACGTCCATGAAGACGAGGACATCCTCGCCTTCAACGACATCAACCCGGCGCGCCCGGTGCATGTGCTGGTGATTCCAANNAAACACATCACCTCGCTGGCCACGGTGGTTGCGGAAGATACGGCGGTATTGGGCAAAATGCTGGCCAAGGCCAACGAGATCGCGACCGCGCAGGGCAGCCCCGACGGTTTTCGCGTGATCATCAATACGGGGCGGATCGGCAATCAGGAAGTGCCGCACCTGCACCTGCATATCGTGGGCGGACCGGAACCGGTCGGCCCCATGCTAAAACGCATCTAGGAGACAACCATGGGCAGTTTTTCCGTTTGGCACTGGCTGATCGTACTGGTCATCGTGCTGCTGATTTTCGGCACCAAGAAATTGCGCAACGTCGGGCAGGATCTCGGCGGCGCGGTCAAGGGCTTCAAGGATGGCATGAAGGACGCGACCGCGACCGACAAGCCGGCTGACGCCGCCCCGGCCGAGAAGGTCACCGGGCAGACGATCGACGTCGAAGTGAAGGAAAAGACGAAGAGCTAGCCACGGGTCGCTGGTCGCTAGCTTCCGGCTAACGACGAACAACCAATAACTGGCAACCAGACCCATGTTCGATATCGGCTTTTCCGAACTCATGGTTATCGGCGTCGTCGCCCTGCTCGTCATCGGGCCGGAGAAACTGCCGAAAGTGGCGCGTACGCTGGGGCATCTGCTCGGCCGTGCACAGCGTTACGTCAATGATGTCAAATCCGACATCAACCGTGAAATCCAGCTCGACGAATTGAAGAAACTGCAGTCGCAGGTGACCGATTCCGCACGCGCCCTCGAGGATTCGGTGCGCAAGGAATACGAGTCGGCCCGTACCGCCGTGGAGGCGCCGGCTCAGGCGGCTGTCGCCGAACTGCAGGAGGTTGCCCAGCAGGCGGCAACGCCCGCGGTGCCGGCGGCTTCCGCGCCTGATGCAGGCAAGCCGGCAGCATGAGCGAGCAGGATAGCGCCGCGCCCGAAGAGTCGTTCATCTCGCATCTCGTCGAGTTGCGCGACCGCTTGTTGCGCAGCCTGATCGCGGTGGGCGTGGTGCTCGGCATCCTGTGCGTCTATCCGGGGCCGGGTGCCATCTACGACATTCTCGCCGCGCCACTGACCGCCGCGCTGCCCGAGGGCACCAAGATGGTCGCCATCGGGGTCATCACGCCGTTCATGGTGCCGCTCAAGGTGACGGCCATGGTCGCCTTCGTGCTGGCGCTGCCATTCATTCTCTACCAGGCGTGGGCCTTCATCGCGCCGGGCCTGTACGCGCACGAGAAGCGGCTCGGCATTCCGCTGATCGTCTGCAGTTCCCTGCTGTTCATGCTCGGCATGGCCTTCTGTTATTTCTTCGTTTTCGGGCAGGTGTTCGGTTTCATCGCCAGCTTCGCGCCCAAGAGCATCACGNCGGCGCCGGACATCGAAGCCTACCTGTCTTTCGTGATGACGATGTTCCTGGCTTTCGGCATCGCTTTCCAGGTGCCGGTGGCGCTGGTCATCCTGGTCAAGCTGGGCGTCGTGACCGTCGAGAAACTGAAGGAATGGCGTTCCTATTTCATCGTTGGCGCCTTCGTCGTCGCCGCCGTGGTGACGCCGCCGGATGTCGTTTCGCAACTGGCGCTGGCGATCCCGATGTGCCTGCTTTACGAACTCGGCATCCTGGCCGCACGCCTGGTGTCGCGGCCGGCGGCGGAAACCCTGCCGGTTGCGGTCGACCCCGAAAAACAGGCAAAAATGGATGCCGAGATGGACGACGAACTGGATCGTACCGAAGAGGTCTTCCGCAGAATCGGCAAGTAGCCGCGCCTCAGTTTGCCGGCGGCTTCACCGGGCCGGGTGTGGTTTCACGCATCGATACCGGCGCGCCTTCGGCAAACCACCACAGCGTTCCTGCCGGCATCACCGTCCATGTTTCGTTGTCGGTCAGCGGCAGGGTGGCGATCACCGCCACGCGATCTTCTGGCGTGGTCATTTCGGTGAAATCGACGGTCACGTCCTGATCCTTGAGATGGGCCTGGGTGAAAGGCGCCTGGCGAACGATATAGGCAAGCTTGGTCGAAGCGTGGGCGAACAGCCAGTCGCCGTTCGACAGCAGGAAGTTGAACTCGCCGTGGCGGGCGATTTCCAGCGTCAGTTCGTGGATTGCCGCGAACAGGTCGGCCGTCGTTTACGGCGTGCTGCCAAAGCGCCGCCGCAATTTCTGGAGCAGCCAGCAGAAGGCGCGTTCGCTGTCGGTGACGCCGACGGGGATATAGTAGCCATCGAGTTCCGGCGCGAATTCGAGGAGGTTGCCGTTATGGGCGAAAATCCAGTAGCGGCCCCAAAGTTCGCGCATGAACGGATGCGTGTTCTCAAGCCCGACGGCGCCTTGCGTCGCCTTGCGGATGTGGGCGATGACGTTCTTAGAGTGGATCGGATACTGGCGCACCAGCTCGGCGAGCGGCGAGGTGCAGGACGGCTTGGGTTCGAGAAAGACGCGGGTGCCGCGCCCNTCGAAAAANGCGATGCCCCAGCCGTCGGAGTGCACGTCGGTGGCGCCGCCGCGCGCCTGGAAACCGGTGAAGGAAAAGCAGATGTCGGTCGGGACGTTGCAGTTCATGCCGAGCAACTGGCACATGGCTTACTCCTGTTCCGCGCGCATGGCCGGGCGCTTGCCGACCTTGACCTGCAGTTCGAGAACGCTCTTGTCGCGGCGCAGGCGGAATGCTGCGCGCTCCTCCGGTTTGAGCGCGGCGATCAGGTCGAGCATGACCTGCGGGTCGGTGACCGGTTTGCCGCCGACGGTCAGCAGCACGTCNCCGGGACGGATGCCGGCGCTTTCGGCCGGGCTGCCGCGTACGACGCCGGCAATCAGCGTACCGTCATTGTTCGGCAAGCCGAAGGATTCGGCCAGCTCGGGCGTGATTTCCTGGGCCTCGACGCCGATCCAGCCACGCGTGACGGCGCCGTTCTGGATGATCTGCTCCATGATGTTCTTGGCGCTCGATACCGGAATGGCGAAGCCGATGCCGAGCGAGCCGCCGGTGCGCGAATAGATGGCGGTGTTGATGCCGACCAGATTGCCGTTGACGTCGACCAGCGCGCCGCCCGAGTTGCCCGGGTTGATCGCGGCATCGGTCTGGATGAAATTCTCGAAGGTATTGATGCCGAGATGCGAGCGACCGAGCGCCGACACGATGCCCATCGTCACTGTCTGGCCAACGCCGAACGGGTTGCCGATGGCCAGCACGACATCGCCGACGCGCAGCGTTTCCATCTGGCCGAAGGTGATCGCCGGCAGTTTGTCGGCCTTGATCTGCAACACCGCGAGATCCGACTCGGGGTCGCTGCCGATCACCTTGGCCTTGTAGGTATGGCCGTCGTTGAGCGAGACCTGGATGTCCTTGGCTGCTTCGACGACATGGAAGTTGGTCAGGATGTAGCCGTCGTTGCTGACCAGGACGCCGGAGCCGAGGCCGAGATTCTGCTGCGGCAGGCTGTCGGGGCGGTCGCCGAAGAAGTGGCGAAAGACCGGATCGTCGAGCAGCGGGTGACGCTTTGTCTTGACCTGTTGCGTGGTGTAAATGTGAACGACGGCGGGCAGNGCGGCGCGCGCAGCGTCGCGATACGATCCGCTGGTCTTCGGCTCGTCGTCGGCAACCGCCACCGGNGCCTGTTGCAGCGTGACCGGGGCGGCAGGGCGGGCGGGCAGCCATTCCGGCTTGAGCGTCTGCAGCACGAACAGAAACGCGACCGCAACCGTTACCGTTTGTGCAAAAATCAGCCACAACCTGCGCATGAAAGACCGTGTCGATGAAACGTGAAGAATTGTGAACNNTATCTGGAAGGGCTGCTGCAACCCGCGAAGTTCAGGGATTATTGCCCAAACGGACTGCAAGTGGAAGGACGCGCCGAGGTGACGCGCATCGTGGCCGGCGTCACCGCCAGCCAGGCCCTGCTCGATGCGGCGGTGGCGCGTGGTGCCGATGCCGTGCTGGTGCATCACGGCTATTTCTGGAAAGGCGAGGACGGCCGCGTGACCGGCATTCGTCGTAACCGCCTGAAAACCCTGCTCGATCACGATATCAACCTGTTCGCCTACCATCTGCCGCTGGACGCCCATCCGGAACTGGGCAACAACGCACAACTGGCCGCTCGTCTGGGCTGGCAGGCTGATGGGCGTTTTGGCGAACAGGACATGGCCTGGTTGGGGCGGCCCGGCGAAGCGACGACGGCCGGTGCGCTGGCCGGGCAGATCGCCGCCGGCCTGGCGAGAACGCCGATGCTGATCGGTGACCCGCAGCGTCCGATCGGTCGGCTGGGCTGGTGCACCGGCGGCGCGCAAGGCTATTTCGAACAGGCCGTCGCCCTCGGGTGGNACGCCTTCATTTCAGGCGAAATCTCGGAACAGACGGTACATCTGGCGCGCGAGAGTGGTGTCGCCTACCTGGCGTGCGGCCATCATGCCACCGAACGCTACGGCGTGGCGGCACTTGCCGCGCATCTCGGCGTACAGTGCGGCCTCCACTGCGAATTCGTCGACGTCGATAACCCGGTCTAGCCGGGCCTAGCGCTTGCGCTGGAGTCCGTATCCGGCTTCGAGCACGAGCAGCAACAGGACGATTTCCTCGACCACTTCGAGCGGGAAGCCGCTGCGCTGGCCATCGCGGTTGTCAGAACCNAGTTCGTACAGATAGTCCATGCCTTCCTGGCTACCCCAGGTGGCGGTGATCCTGGCGACGATGTGCTGGTAGTCCTCCAGCGACTTGAGGCCGGCTACGGGAACACGAATCTCCTCCCATGCTGGCGGCTGCACGTTGAATTTGCTGCGCATGGCCGGTAGCAGGCGCGTGTAGTCGTCTTTGAGCCCGCTGCGCTGGTAGAGGTCGAGGAGCATCAACCAGGGGCGCGGGTTGTCGGAGGCGGTTTCGTCGATATGCCGGGCCAGGGTTTCGGTTGCGCCTTGTGGGCGCCCGAAGGAGAGCATGATCTCGGCCAGTGCGATGGCGCTTTCGTCATGGTTGAATTCGACATTGATCTGTTTCACGTCTTCCGGTGCCCGCGAAAAGACCTCGGGGGCGATATCGACGGGTTCCGGCGCGGCGCTGGAAGAAACGGTGCTTGCCGCAGTCGGCTTGATCTCGGCGATTTCCTTTACGACCGGCTCACGCGGCATGGCCAGCGTGTGGCTGGGCTCCATGCGCTGTTCGCGGCGGCGGCTGAGCAGATGGGCGAAACCGCCCGCGACGAGGCCGCCGGCCAGCGCGCTGAGCAGAATTTCCAGCCAGTTGCTNGTCGTTGGACGATGGCGGGGCGGCTCGGCCGGCTTGGCGACCGGGGCGGGCAGGGTTCCGGTCGCTGCCTCCGCGGCCTGCAGTTTCTGCCGGAGCGCCAGGGTTTCGGCGGTCAGCGCCAGGCCTTGNTCGAGTGCTTCGATCTGCGTGTTGAGCAGTTTGATGGTTTCTTCCATCCGCGCCATGCGCTCGTCGAACGCTTCCTTGCCGTCCTTGGGTGGGGCGGCTTTCTCGCCTGGCTTGATATCCTCCGGCGGCGCGCCGAGCAGGACGCGATCACCGCCGGCCGGCAGGCGCAGCTGCCGGTTTGGCCACTTTCGGGGCGGCGGAGGCGGTGGCGGGCTGGCGGGTCTTTCCTGCTGTGCCGGTAAGTTGTCGCGTTCGGCGGACAGGCGTTGCTTGACGTCGGGAATGGCTACCACGGTGCCGTCGGCGAGCGCCGGACGGCCGCTCAGCTGCGGGTTGGCGCGTTTGAGTGCGGCGAGCATCCGGCGTTGCCGGGCAAGATTGTCGGGAACCAGGTTTTCGGCAATGCTTTCCAGCGTGTCGCCTTCGCTGGCGCGCATTTCNCTGGGCGATGCCCCGCTGCGTGCGGGTCGGCGCCGACCCCACGGCGCGCCGTTGCCGGAAGAGGGCTGCGCGGCGAGGACCAGCGGTTCGGCCGGCATCAGCACGAAATCGCGTTGCAGATCGATACCGCAACCGGCGCGCAGGCCGATCAGGAAAATGGGTTCGGAAACTGGCTTGCTGCCGGTGAGATGCAGGCGGTAATTGTCGCCTTCGCGCACCAGCCGGGTTTTGGCGTTGGAGATGACCGGCAGGTCGGAGCCGTTCATCGGTGCCAGGGTGAAGCAGGTGGCCTCGAGGCGCTCGCTCGCGTCGGCGGTGATCGGCACTTCGGCCCGTAACGGCTCGCCCATGCGCGAATGCAGGACGATGTCGCCGAAGCCGATGGCCCATCCCTGGTTCGCCGACAGCAAAGCAATGCCGAGGGCACTCACGCGAAATGATCTGCTGCTCAAGATGACTCACCCCGCCCCGAAGTCGATATTCCATGGTCAAATTTAACAGTTGGCTGGTAACGGGATCAGGAACTATTGCACACTATCCGGTAATTCACTTGTTCGGAGATGGCTCGTCATGGCATTCGTATTTCCCCCAGCTTCCGCAGCCTTGCCGATTGCCGGCAGCAATGCCTTTTTCCCCGTGCGCCGGGTCTATTGCGTCGGGCGTAATTATGCCGATCATGCCCGGGAAATGGGTGCATTGGCCCAGGCCGAAGGGCGCGAGCCTCCTTTCTTCTTCATGAAACCGGGCGATGCCGTGGTCGGCGGTGAGGGCGAGCTGGCCGTCGCCTATCCGCCGCTGACCAAANACCTGCACCACGAAGTCGAGCTGGTGGTCGCGCTCGGTGCCGGCGGGGCGGCTGTTGCGGTCGACCGCGCAAAAGACCTCATTTTCGGCTATACCGTCGGCCTCGATCTGACGCGTCGCGACATCCAGGCGAAAGCCAAGGAAAAAGGCCACCCGTGGGACATGGGCAAGGGCTTTGACCAGTCGGCGGTGGCTGGCGTCATCCGGCCGGTGGCCCAGGTCGGCCACNCGGCCGGCGGCCGCATCTGGCTGACGGTCAATGGCCAAACCCGGCAGGACGGTGACCTGGCGGCGATGAGCTGGAAGGTGGCGGATATCATCGCCAACCTGTCCACCCTGGTGCGGCTTGAGGCCGGCGACCTGATCTATACCGGGACGCCGGCCGGGGTCGGGCCGCTGCTGCCGGGCGATGTGCTGGAGGCAGGCGTTGATGGCGTTGGCACGTTGCGTGCCCGCATCGTCTGAGCTCTACTTCGGGCGCTTGTCGACGACGCGCCTGGCCTTGCCGATCGAGCGTTCGACGCCGCCGATCTCGACGATGTCGATGCGCGCCGAAATACCGATGTAGGACTTGATGTGGTGCTGCAGGTCGTGCGCCACGAATTTTTCGGCGCCGCTGGCGAACTGGAACTCCGGCTTCAGTTCGACATCGACCTTCAGCGAGTCGAGGTGGCCGTCGCGGCTGACTTCCAGCAAGTAGTGCGGCGACAGCTTCGGCTGGTTGAGGATCAATTCCTCGATCTGCGAAGGGAAGACATTGACTCCGCGGATGATCAGCATGTCGTCGGAGCGGCCGGTGATCTTGCCGATGCGGCGCATCGCGCGGGCGGTGGGCGGCAGCAGGCGGGTCAGGTCGCGCGTGCGGTAGCGGATCACCGGCATCGCCTCCTTGGTCAGCGAGGTGAATACCAGTTCGCCCTGGCTGCCTTCGGGCAGCACCTCGCCGGTCTTGGGGTCGATGATTTCCGGGTAGAAATGGTCTTCCCAGATCACCGGGCCGTCNCTGGTTTCGGCGCACTCGTTGGCGACGCCCGGGCCGATCACTTCCGAGAGGCCATAGATGTCGATGGCGTCGATGCCAAAGGCGCTCTCGATTTCCTTGCGCATGGCGTCGGTCCACGGCTCGGCGCCGTGGATGCCGATGCGCAGCGCAGTGCTGCGCGGGTCGATGCCCTGGCGGCGGAACTCGTCGGCGATGTTGAGCATGTACGACGGCGTGACCATGATGATGCTCGGCTTGAAGTCACAGATCAGCTGGACCTGCTTCTCGGTCTGCCCGCCGGACATCGGGATCACCGTGCAGCCCAGCTTCTCGGCCCCGTAGTGGGCGCCGAGGCCGCCNGAGAACAGCCCGTAGCCGTAGGCGACATGGACGATGTCGCCGGGCCGGCCGCCGGACGCGTGAATCGACCGGGCGATCAGGTCGGCCCAGGTGTCGATGTCCTTCTGGGTGTAACCGACGACGGTCGGCTTGCCGGTCGTGCCGCTCGAGGCGTGGATGCGCACGACCTTNTCGCGCGGCACGGCGAACATCCCGTAGGGGTAGTTGTCGCGCAGGTCCTGTTTGGTGGTGAAAGGGAATTTTGCGAGATCGGCAAGCGACCTGAAATCGTCAGGATGGACGCCGGCGGCGTCGAATTTTGCCCGGTAGTGCGGCACGTTGGTGTAAACATGGTGCAGTGTCCATTGCAGGCGCCTGGTCTGCAGATCGACGATTTCGTCGCGGCTGGCTNNCTCGATGGCGTGTAGGCCTTTATTCATTATCGACTCCTCCTGAACCCCGGATTCTCTGCCCGTGGTTAAAGGGGCTGCTTGAGCCAGATCAATTTGCCCCGTTTTTGCCGGTCGACCGCAACCGGCCCAGGCGGCGTGCGACAATTCCGCCCCATGTTTTCGCTGCCGCCCGGGGCCTGCTGGCCCACGCCCTGCCGATCCTGATCGCCCAGTTGTCGTCCATCGGCATGATGGTCGTCGATACCGCTGTGCTCGGCCATGTCAGTGCTGCCGACCTGGCGGCCGTGGCCATCGGCGGCGGCATCCAGATTTCAGTGGTCTTCGCGCTGGTCGGCATCCTGCAGGCGGTGGCGCCGGTCGTCGCCCAGTTGCACGGGGCGAAACGCGACGGCGAGGTGGCCGGCGTGCTGCAACAGGGCTTCTGGCTGGCGCTCGCGCTGGCGATACCCGGCGCCTTGTTCCTGGCCTACCCGCAATGGCTGCTCGGCACGGTGACGATGGATGCCGGTGTCGAGTCCAGGGTCGTCGCTTATCTCGGACTACTCGCCTGGNGGTTGCCGGCTTCGCTTCTCTACCGGACCTTCTGCGCTNTTTGTAATGCGTTGGGCAAGCCGAGCGTGTTGATGGGGATCGGACTGGTCGCCCTGGCGCTCCATGCCGTGCTGGCCTGGGGGCTGGCCTTGCAGGGCCGGTGAACCGCTGGGGTGATCGGCTGCGCCTGGTCCAACGTGATCATTGCCTGGCTGGCCTGCGTCGCTGGCGCCGCTTACCTGGCCTTCGGACCGCTTGGCCAGCGTTATCGACCGTTCGCCGACTGGGCACCACCGGATGCGGGGCGCTGGCGCGAATTGTTGAATCTCGGGTTGCCGATGGGACNNTCGAACCTCGTCGAGATAACCTCCTTCACGTTGATCAGCCTGTTCATCGCCTCGCTGGGCGCGACCGTCGTCGCCGGGCATCGCATCGTCGCCAATATTTCGGCGCTGACCTACATGTTGCCGCTGTCGCTGGCCATCGCGACAATGGCCGCTGTCGGTCAGGCGGTCGGCGGGCGCGACTGGCCGCGCGCGCATGCCACGATCAGGGCCGGGCTGATCCTGTCAGCCGTGCTGTCGACCGTGGTCGGAGTGCTGCTCTGGCTGGCTGCGGCGCCGCTGGTCGCCGCCTATACGAGCGACCCGGCGGTGCGCGCGGTGGCGGAAGGCTTGATCGTTCACGTCGCGCTTTACCAGTTCTTCGATGCGCTGCAGACGGTCGCTGGCCACGCCCTGCGCGCCTACCGCGTGACCTTCGTGCCGATGCTGGTGCAGATCTTCTGCTTCTGGGGTGTCGGCCTGCTCGGCGGGAGCTGGTTGTGTTTTCGCTGGTCTCCGCCGCTGGGTGTCGCCGGCTTCTGGCTGGCTTCCGTGATCAGTCTGGTGCTGGCCGCCGCCTTGCTGCTGCCGCTGCTGCGCAAGGCCATGCAGGCGGCTGAATCGTAGCGGTAATTATGAATTTCCGGCTGCAATAATTCGGTCGGTATGTGGTAACATTTTGGGCTATAGATCGGTATTACCGGGCGGGGTCGGGGATTATTTGGCTGCTGCTCATTGCTCGCAACTCAACTAAACGCAAGGAAAGCGCATGAAAATTCACGAATATCAGGGCAAACAACTCCTGAAGAAATTCGGCGTTACGGTTCCGCGCAGGATTCACTGCACGACCGTCGAAGACGCGGTCAAGGCAGCCGAAACCCTGGGCGGCAAGGTCTGGGTCGTCAAGGCCCAGATTCACGCTGGCGGCCGTGGCAAGGGCGGTGGCGTCAAAGTCGCAACTTCGCTCGAAAAAGTGCGCGAGTACGCCGGGCAGATCCTCGGTATGCAACTGATCACGCACCAGACCGGCCCGGAAGGCCAGAAGGTTCGCAACCTGCTGATCGAAGAAGGCGCCGACATTCAGCACGAGTACTACGTTGCCGCGCTGACCGACCGCCNNACCCAGTCCGTCGCCATCATGGCATCGTACGAAGGCGGCATGGACATCGAGGAAGTCGCCCACAAGACCCCGGAANAAATCGTCAAGGTCTTCGTCAATCCGCTGGTTGGCCTGACCGACGAGCAGGCGCTGACCCTGGCCAAGGGCATGGGCATGAACGAAGCCTCGATTCCGCAGTGCGTCCAGACCTTGAAGAACCTGTACACCTGCTACATGGAAACCGATGCTTCGCTGGCTGAAATCAACCCGCTGATCCACGAAGGCGACGGCACCGTCAAGGCGCTCGACGCTAAATTCAACTTCGATTCCAACGCGCTGTATCGTCAGCCGGAAATCGTCGCCATGCGCGACCTGGACGAAGAAGACGCCGATGAAATCGAAGCTTCCAAGTTCGACCTCGCCTACATCTCCNCCGACGGCAACATCGGTTGTCTGGTGAACGGTGCTGGTCTGGCCATGGCCACCATGGACCNNATCAAGCTGTTCGGCGCCGAGCCGGCCAACTTCCTCGACGTCGGCGGCGGCGCCACGACCGAGAAGGTCACCGAAGCCTTCAAGATCATGCTTAAGAACCCGAAGGTCAAGGGCATTCTGGTCAACATCTTCGGCGGCATCATGCGCTGCGACACCATCGCCACCGGCGTCGTCGCCGCAGCCCGCGAAACCCACCTGTCGGTACCGCTGGTCGTCCGCATGAAGGGCACCAACGAAGACCTCGGCAAGCAGATCCTCAAGGATTCCGGTCTGCCCATTATCTCTGCCGATTCCATGGCCGAGGCCGCCACCAAGATCGTTGCTGCGGTCAAGTAAGGAGCTATTGAATGTCCATTTTCATCAATAAAGACACCAAGATCATCACGCAGGGCATCACCGGCAAGACCGGTCAGTTCCATACCGAAAAGTGTATCGAATACGCAAACGGCAAGAACTGTTTCGTTGCCGGCGTGAATCCCAAAAAGGCCGGCGAGAAGATCTTCGACGTGCCCATCTTCGGTTCCGTCAAGGAAGCCGCCCAGCAGACCGGCGCCACTGTTTCCGTCATCTACGTGCCGCCCNCGGGCGCTGCCGCTGCGATCTGGGAAGCCGTTGAAGCCGACCTCGATCTGGCCATCTGTATCACCGAAGGCATCCCCGTCCGCGACATGCTGATGGTGCGCAACAAGATGAAGGAAAAGGAAGCCAAGGGCGGCAAGAAGACCCTGCTGCTCGGCCCGAACTGCCCCGGCCTGATTACCCCGGACGAAGTGAAGATCGGCATCATGCCGGGTCACATCCACAAGAAGGGTCGCATCGGCGTCGTTTCCCGTTCCGGCACGCTGACCTACGAAGCCGTCGGTCAACTGACCGAACTGNGGCTCGGCCAGTCGTCCGCTGTCGGTATCGGCGGTGACCCGATCAACGGTCTGAAGCACATCGACGTCATGAAGGCGTTCAACGACGATCCGGATACCGACGCCGTCATCATGATCGGCGAAATCGGCGGCCCGGACGAAGCCGAAGCCGCGNAGTGGTGCAAGGCCAACATGAAGAAGCCGATCGTCGGCTTCATCGCCGGTGTTACCGCCCCGGCCGGCAAGCGCATGGGCCATGCCGGCGNNCTGATTTCCGGCGGTGCCGACACCGCCGATGCCAAGCTCGCCATCATGGAAGAGTGCGGCTTCAAGGTGACGCGCAACCCGTCCGAAATGGCCAAGCTGCTCAAGGCCATGCTGTAAAATCCGAGCCTAGCTCAACCAAAAGGCGGGCCGCGTGTCCGCCTTTTTTGCCTGGTATTCATGGAACTCGATCTCACTTCCAGTCTTTTCTGGATTGCCGTTGGCCAGATCATCCTGATCGACATCGTTCTGTCCGGCGATAACGCCGTGGTCATCGCGCTCGCCTGCCGCAATCTGTCGCCGGAACAGCGCAAGACCGGCATCTTCTGGGGCGTTGCCGGTGCGGTCAGCCTGCGCGTCGTGCTCACCGTGTTTGCCGCGCTCGTAATGAACCTGCCATGGCTCAAGTTCGTCGGCGGCCTGCTGCTGGTCTGGATCGCCGTCAAACTGATGCTGCCGGAGGACGAGGAGNGGCATGACATTGAGCCCTCGGCGCATTTGTGGGGTGCGGTCAAGACCATCGTTGTCGCCGATTTCGTCATGAGCCTCGACAACGTGATCGCCGTCGCCGGTGCGGCGCACGGTAGTCTGGCGTTGCTGCTGTTCGGGCTGGCGGTCAGCATTCCGCTGATCGTCTGGTCGAGCCAGCTGATCCTGCGCTGGATGGAGCGCTGGCCGTGGATCGTGCTGCTCGGCGCCGGTCTGCTCGGCTACGTCGCCGGCCAGATGATTTTCACCGACCCTGGCATCATCGCCNTGCTGCCGCCTCTGCCCGAATGGTCGGCCAAGGCGGCAGGAGCGGTCGGTGCGTTGCTGGTGGTCGTTGTCGGGCGCTGGCTGGAGCAACGCATCCTTGCCCGGCAGGACGTCACCATCGTTTAAGGAGCGAAAGCCATGGCGCTGTTTCTCACGGAAAACGACGTAAAACAGGTGTTGACCGCAACCATGGCGCTGGAAGCGGTCGAGTCCGCGCACCGCGATCTGGCGCTTGGTCTGGCGCAGGATACGCCCCGCGCCCGTACCCGGCTGCCGCAAACCGTGCTGCACATCCTCCAGGGGGCACTGCCGGCACAGNGGGTGCTCGGCTACAAGGCCTACACCAGCAACCGCAGTGGCAACCGCTTCCTTGTCCATCTCTTCGATGCTGAGACCGGGNAGTTGCTCGCCGTCATCGAGGCAGACTACATGGGGATGATACGCACCGGTGCCGCGAGTGGTGTTGCGGCCAAATGGCTGGCGCGGCCCGATGCGAAAGTGGNNGGGGTCTTCGGCGCAGGCTGGCAGGCCGAAGGGCATGTGCGGGCCCTTNGCGCCGCCTTGCCGCTGGAGCGCGTCAAGGTGTGCAGCCGCAAGGCCGACAAGCTGGCCGCTTCGCGCATGAGCGAAGCGACCGGCGTTGCCGTGGTGCCGGCGAGCGCCGAAGAAGCGGTGCGCGACAGTGATCTCGTCGGCACTGTCACGACTGCCGCGCAGCCTCTGTTCGAGGCCGAATGGCTGGCGCCAGGCGTGCACATCAACGCGGCCGGATCGAATGCGCTCATTCGTCAGGAACTTTCCGAAGCCACCCTGAAGCAGGCGGCCCTGATTGCAGTCGATGCCGTGCCGACCGCGCTGGCCGAGGCCGGTGATTTGCTGCCGCTGCTCGAGAAGGGTCGGCTCCATGCTCGCCAGCTGGTCGAGCTTGGCGACATCATCGTCGGCAAGCACAAAGGTCGGGTGTCGGCCGATCAGATCACCATTTTCGAATCGCAAGGCATGGCCATTCAGGATCTCGCAGTCGCGCTGCGCGTACTGAAGGCGGCTCGGGCGGCGNGCCTGGGTATCGAGTTGCCGCTGAAATGAGAGATTCCTCACGGATGCGTTCGGCGAGTGCTGGCATGATTGGCCATCTCCCCAGTTGATCGGACATTGGAACAATGCCGCTGAATGAAGCCCTCGCCATGGTGGTTCGCACCGACNCCGGGAAGTTACGCGCCAACAACGAGGACGCCGTTTTCTGCGATGCCGGATTGGGTCTCGCGATTCTCGCCGACGGCATGNGGGGCTACAACGCAGGGGAGGTGGCCAGCGGCATGGCGACCACGCTATTGGCGGAAAGTCTTGGCCGCGTGATGGGCGAGGTCTGCGCAGCCTCCCGGCGATGCCGGGCAGCGTAGTATTCATCTGCAACTCTGGAATTGATCGACGAAGCCAATACAGAGATCTATTTCGCCGCCCAGAGCGACTTTCGGTGTTTTGGCATGGGCACGACGCTGGTCGTTGCCTGGTTCTACGACAATTGCCTGACCGTGGCGCATCNNGGTGATTCCCGCCTCTATCGGCTACGGGGATGGNAGCAGATCACCCGTGATCATTCGCTCTTACAAGAACAGCTCGACAGTGGCATGATTACTGCCCAAGCGCGGGCATTCCATTCGCGGAATCTGGTTACTCGCGCCGTGGGTGTCGAGCCCGGTGTCGAGCCGGAAATTCAGGATATCGACGCTGGTGGGTGACGTTTTCTGCTCTGCTCGGATGGGCTGAGCGATNGGATGGACGATGGCGAAATGNCCCGGACGCTAAGCGAGTTTGGGGATGACCCGGCGCTTGCGGCGGACCGTTTGGTGAAGATGGCGAACGACAATGGTGGGCGGNACAACGTCTCGGTAGTTGTAGTCAAGGTACGTGGGGAGTTTCCTGCCGCGACCGGCAAATGGCAGAAACTCGCATTTCGGGCAAGACAGGTAAGGCACGATGGCAAGACTGATACTTTCGATGGACGGGCTGGTGCTCAAGGAAATCCTGCTGAACAAGGAGAGGATCGCCATCGGCCGCAAGGCACATAACGACATCCAGATCGACAATCTGGCCATCTCCGGGGACCATGCCGCAGTCGTGACCATCCTCGACGATTCCTTTCTGGAAGATCTGAACAGCACGAATGACACGCTGGTCAATGGTCAGCCGATCAAGAAGCACGTGCTGAAGAACAACGACATCATCGAGCTGGGCAAATACAAGCTGAAGTACATGACCGAAGCGACGGTTGCCGACAACGAAGCCGCCTTGCGTGCGACCGGAATTCCTGCCTACCAGGAACCGGAGCGCACGTTTTCAGACGCTCATGTCCTGATTCCGCGTCCGTTTACGCCTGACCCCGAGCCGTTGGCAACGGTGGCGATCCGCTTGCTGACAGGCCCCAACGCCGGCAAGTCGCTCGAATTGACCAAGACACTGACTACTCTGGGCAAACCTGGGNTGCAGATTGCCGTCATTGCGCGGCGCCCTGCAGGGTTTNTCCTGACTCACGTTGAAGGCNCCGCCTTTCCCACGGTCAATGGAAAGCCAATCGATGGTGCGGCCTATGCGCTGAACAACAAGGATGTGGTCGAGATTGCCGGGATTCGCATGGAACTGACCATCAGACAGTGATGTGAAGTTGTCCGGCATGCCGTCCAAACCCGGGCAAGAAGATCAACCGACGAAGAATACATGACGATCAAACTGAGGGTACTGNGCTGTAGCGGCGGCATTGGCGGTTCGCATCTGCGCACCACCGCGCTGCTGGTCGATGACGACATACTGATCGACGCCGGTACCGGGCTCAGCGATTTGAGCATTGATGAACCGCGCATCGATCATGTATTCCTGACCCACACCCATCTGNACCACATTGCCTGCCTGCCGCTGATGATCGACTCGGTGGCAGACCGGCGCGACCGGCCGCTCACCGTTTACGGTACTCGCGCCGTCCTCAATATTCTCAAGGCCCATATTCTCAACTGGCTGGTCTGGCCGGATTTTGCCGAAGTTCCTACGGCCGACAAACCCTTCCTGCGTTACCGGAAATCGAGTTGCTGCAACGCTGACATGGCCGGGCGCANNTCACCCCTGCCTGTCGATCACACCATTCCTGCCGTCGGATATCAGATCGATTCGNGCGCGGGCAGCCTGGTTTTCCGGCGACACCGGGCCTTGTGCGACGCCTTCTGGGCGGCGGTAAATGCTATCGGCAACCTGCGCCACCTGCTCATCGAGTGCGCGTTTCCCGATCGCGAAGAGCGACTGGCGGTGCTTTCCAAGCATCTGTGCCCGAAACTGCTGGCATCGANNGAATTCAAACTTGAACGACACTGCNAAATTCATATAACGCACCTGAAGCCCGGCNAGATGGAGCTGACCATGGCGGAAATCGAACGCTGCCTGAGATTCAACNCGCAAATGCTGCACAACGATCAGCTACTGGAGTTCTGAGCGGCGCACGCGACCGATTGCCGTATTGGCAATAGACAGCAAATCTCTTGGGAACGCTTGACGACCTCTTTCGCCGCGTCGAATATCTGAACGACATCGGCGCCTCGCTTTCCAATGAACGCGATCTCAACCGTTTGCTGGAAAGATCGTGCTCGCCGCCAATCGATCACCGGGCCGATAGCGGCACCTTTATCTCCTGTCGGAAGATAAGCGTAGCCTGCGTTTGAAATTGTCAGCACCGATTCGCTGAAGATTGCCTTCGGCGGCACCAGCGGCAACCCGGTATCCGGAATATTTCCGACCTGCCGCTCTACCGCGACGACAGCTCACCCAACGACGCCATGATCGCCGCCTACGCCGCCATTTCGGCGAAACCGTCAATATCGCCGACGCCTATGCCGCCAAGGGTTTCGATTTCTCAAGCGCGCAAATTCGACGAGCGCAACCGCTACCGCTCGCAATTCCTGACGGGATCGAATTAAGCCTTGAATATCCATCATTGCTGCATTCTCGCTGGTCGAACTTAAGATACCAACAAAAATACCATCAGGTGCTAACTGCTTGGGGTCTCGATCACTTGAAAACCATTGCTGCGATGGTTAGTCGCAGCCCGAAGCGGCGCGCATTGTAACAGGGATTTTAAAAACGTTAACTTCTCTTCATGCACGCTGACTCGATGTTTTTGCCCATGGTTGTCCGCACCTGACACCCCAAACATAATGAGGTGTCAGGTAGTGGTATTTTTTTGAACTGCAGACTCAAGAGCGCGAACACAGCCCAAGTCTAGATCATTGTCAGGTAGTTTGGCACTGGGGCAAAGCCTGCCCTGGCATATGCCTGGTGGGCCAGTTTGGCGCGAATCTCAGGAAATAGTCTGCCTTGGCCATTGATGCACGACTTCCTTAGTCAAGCCGCGAAGGGCTTCAGTGTCAATGAAGCGACGAAACCTGCCTGATGGGCAATTGTGCTTCTCGGCCTTTGCCGACACTCAATACAAACAGATGCGAAGTCAGCTTTCGGCCAATGTAGCACCAATGAAGTATTCGTATATTTTTAGGCAAATCTAAGACACCGCGAATACTGCCAAATCAAGCGGCCAAGCAGCGTACTCATATTCAACAATCGACTGAACCAACTCATACCTCAACCTCTAAACTATGCCAATCGGGTTTGATCAGCCGTTCCAATGTCATGCTCCTGTTTAAATTTAATGTGCTAAGGTGCGACACCACAGTTTGCGGGGGAGCATGTCACGTCTTGCATTGTGCACGCCAGCTATTGGTTAATGTTGTTCGTGGGCCAAAGGCCGTGGGCGTAATCCCTTTACGGCATCGAGGACTATCTCGGCTGGATAAACNGAAACGCGATTGGCTATCTCAATGAAATCTGGCGAGATTGCAAAATCCTGTGGTTAGCCTTTCTGTATTTGCTTATCGATACGCTGCTGCTTATCTCGATATACGGGATGTTCTTCCTGATCCTGGCCGACTACTTTCCGCACTGGCAGGCGATGCAAAGCAAGACCACTTCTGGGAGCCAAACTCTATAGTGGCTTGTTGCTAGCCATAATACTGTTGATTTGACCGAGAACGTTTCGAGTCGCAAAGATCTCGGTGATCTCGCCGCGCGATTTTTTCCTCTGATTGCGGTGGCTATTTGGGTTGCCCAAGTCCGAGCGGCAAAGAAACACTACAAGTTGGAAAGCGAGAAATCTGGAACTACTAGAAAACTAGGTTGGCCCGTACTAGTGATTGCCTNNTGGTGATTTTCATCGGCGCAATGGCTCTTGATGGCAACGGTCAATGTAATGCGGCTACTTCATGATCATGGAGATGGATGTAAAGCCCATCATGTCAAATTCGGTTTGGCTGAGATCGGGCTAGTCGGTGCTCTGGTACACCGCAATGGCCGCTGCATTGCCTGGTTTTCTGGGCTGCGCATCCCGAAAGTTGAATACAGGGCACGAGCAGTACGTGCGAAGNTACGATTAGCGTTTGCCGATATTGTCATCGCCCGTAGTCGTTATGTTCTTGCTGCTCTTGTGATTNTTTCCGGTGCCGCATTGGTCATGGATCAGGGGCGCGATCTCCTGGAGCAACGGTCAGNNTCAGGTTGCAGCACTATTCGTCTGCTTAAAAGCGAGGTCACAAATCTCGAAATAATCCCTTGGCATCGGGACAGGTATCGTCGGATTGCTGGTCATCGCCTTAGCATCTGGATGTTCTGCTTTAGCTGTTATNTCTGGAGTCGCTCTGCTATTCAAGCCTCCCGTGAGCATGCCCCTCAGCCCGAACGCGCCCATTCCTATCTAGCGAACAAATTCGCCTGCGAATGGGCACGACTCCTCGGCCTGGCGCCATTGATCATCCTGTCACTTCTTTTGCGCAGCCGCGTTTGCGATGCTGTAAAAGTGGGCGAAAGGAATACCGCCATTGTGCTAGCAATTTTCTGCCTATTGGCGGTGATCGGCGGANTGGCGCTTGTGGTCGGGAGACTAAGCGCCAGCGAGGATAAGGAGTGCCAACACTATTACCGGTGCTGGTCGACCGCATGGGCAAGTGGCCTGTATGGGGTACTGACGANNGAGGCGTTCAAATACTGGTTCCTAGGCCAAATATCACCCTTCTGGCTACCCGTTGTAGCTGCGCTACTACTCTTCGCTTGCCGCNTTCCCGGTTTGCCTGAACTTCATAACGCAGCCCCACCGATGGCGCTTCCCATCATGCTGTTTTCCATCGTCCTCTGGTTGGGACTATTTGGCTGGTTATCGCTTTTTGAGCAACGAACATCAACAGGCTGGNTTCGCTTCCGATTCTGGTTGTGCGCCCTTGGACTCATGGGCCTAACCGACAATCACNGTCATTGGNGGGTTGTGCAATTGGCAAACCCCATGTCCAATCGAAACCGCAGCGTTCAACATGTACGCTTGACGGTCGCGATATCGTTAATCGGTTTCGGTGCGTACGCCTATGTACTCCGANACCGTTGGTCGCGGCATCAGCCTGACTTCTGGCGTGGTCCATTGGCATTTCTGGTGCCCATAATGCTGTGCATACCAATAATGTATTTTGCTGCCAAATCGGCCGCCAATCTTCCATCTAATCCGGAGGCTCCAACGACAAATACCGATCCTCCGTGTCAACGCACATTGGCTTCTGCGCTAAGAAGCTGGCTTGACGATCTTTATAACAGAACAAATCACAAAGTAATGAAAAGACAATTCCGGTCTTACTTTGTCTCCTCGGAGGGCGGAGGAATTCGCGCTTATTACGGGCGAATCCTGGCCGATCTGGAAGAGCAGGATAAGAATTTCAGCNGAACCTTCTCAATGTCTGGCGTCTCTGGAGGGGCGATGGGCATCGCTGGTATACCATGTTGCCGACAACCCGCGGGCCTTCGCCAAGCCCACTCACCGCTGAAAGAATGCGTTTCGGAAATTCGTGACCAGNACCTCCTTTCGCCGATGGTTGGAGCTTGGCTCTACGAAGACTTGCTGGCCAGGGCCATTCCGACTCGCTGGTGTGATGCCNCCGGATGTGGCTTTTTATCCCGTGGCTNNTGGTTCGAGAACAGCATGCTCATTGCGGTAGAAAACCTGCAACAAGGGATTACCGCGTCCTACTCGGAATNNAATGGAAAGCACCAACCACACCTCTTCCTGAACAGCACCTGGTGGAAACCGGCGGAGCGCGCTATCGCCAGTGACCTGAAAATCTCTACCCAGGAATTCCCAAACGCCAATGATCAAATTAATCTGCTCGGCAGGGATATGAGTTTGGCCTNNGCGGCCCACAATGCGTCTCGCTTTCCTTGTGAANCGCAACGGCTCACCCGGCCAGCAGCATCAAACAGTGGCGAAACGATCGGTCACTTGGCTGACGGGNGCTGCTTCGACAATAGCGGAGGCCAAACGACCGCTGATATTGTCAAAAGTTTGGTCAGTGCTTCATTGATCGAGACTCTGGCTGCTGGATCGAAAATTCCGAAAAAAGACTTTGNNTTGGTTGGGCACCCGGCTCCGCAGGTGCTGATGATCCGAAATGGCGTCGAANACCCGCTTCCTGACGAGAGCAGGGCGAAGAATCAATGTAAGCCGCGAAAACAGCCGGATAGGATTCCTGAAACCCTGATGAGGTATCAAACTGACCTGCCATATCATCCAACCGAACCGGCCTGCNAAAAGCGAACTAAAATTTTTGCTGATTTCTTGGGGCCCTTGGTCACTGCAATCAACACGACTGGCATTGGCTCCAATGGCAAGCTGGCGGAATCGAGGCAGCAACAGGAAATCAAACACGTACGCGGCATCCTGGCTGAAATTGCCGGTGCACCAACGTCCTNNGCTGTACAGGAAATCAATCATTTCGACCTGTCGAACTCAAACCAACTGGTTCCTGNNCTGGGCTGGCATCTTTCCACTCAGGCAAAGTGCCATATGGATTGCCAATCGGAAAAAGAAGTGAAGAAACGCATCCTGAATTTGCAGGAATCAGATACCAGCAGTATTTGCTCAGCAAGCTCCAAGAGCAATTGCAAATCGTGCCAGGAACATCGAGTCGAGAAATGCGAATAGCCACCTCAATACTTGCCCTGTCGTGTGCTTCGACATTGCCAACAAATGAACGCACAATCCTGCAAAGGTCTGGATCAACCGAAATCAAGGAAGTGATAGCGGCAGCACGCGAATTGGCGGAATTCGTCGAGGATGACGAGAAATTTCCTGCCATTAAGGATATGTCGTCAGCGGATCAAAAGCCGCGAATGCCCAAGCAGCGATGCAGCCCATCGATTTCACCGAAAAAACACCGGATTGACCGGTATGCATTGGGCGATCTGGTGATCGAGTCAAACGTACAGGGTGGAACCCAAAGGAACCAAGGCTCCGCCTGGCTAAAGATTAGTCGAGTTGCATTGTTACCGCTGCTCATGTTTTGTATCCGACGACCAATCAGGGAAATGAGCGACAAGAACAAGGCCGGGTATAACGAAAGATAACTTTCGAGCGTGGCATCGGTCCGGAAAAAGAGGAGATACCGGCATCCGTGTTTTTTCAAATGACGAAACCTCATGACTACCTATTAGTCAAAAACGAACGCCAGTTTAAAGGAAATAGCGATATTGTGGTCCTAAGGCTAAATAACTATCAAGACAATTACTTTAAAAATAAAAGCTCGTTAGCCCTGAGCAGCTTTAATAAATGTCGATCCTAAAGTTGGCAGGAAAATAATTTGCATGGGATCCCTCAACATGACACAAAAAGCTATGGGGCATGTAATGGCACTGATTTTAAATGGAAACAAGAAAACGCAAGAATATTTAGTAAGGACATTACGATTTTGGAGTCTGGGGTAGTAACGAATTCTGCTTTTTCACCAGGGATGTCAGGTGGAGTATGTTTTTAGTGGAGGACGTTAATCAAGTTGTTGGCTTAGCTGTTAATGGATATCTTCTAGATCGGTATGGAGAGCTTGCAATGCCAAATATCAATTTAGAAAGCACAGATAATGTTAATAAGAATGTTAGACATATCGCAACTTTTAATAAACTGAACGAAAGAATGAAGTCTGAACTGGTTACGGAATTCAGGATTTGGATAGGCATTGTAAATAACACCTGCATCGCCTCGGAATAAACTATCAAATAATTTTGACTAATTTTATTGTTTCGATTTCGCCGCGATTTTACGCCCTGAAACCGAGTTTTTAATGCGGAGGTGAAGAGCCATGTTTAACCTGTGGCATTTCGTATTCAGTCCATGTTGTAAAGTTGACAACATTTTTCTTAAGACAGCCATTGGGTTGCTACTTGCTAACGATTGTATCGGCATTACTATTGACTAGTTGTGCCCTGCCCTACCCGCAAAAGATAAAAATATTCGCTATGCCGAAGAACTGATCGGGACAAATCGAGAAGAAATCGAATGGAATTTTCACCGTTGCTTGAATACAAAGCAACGATAACGATATTCAAGATCCAGCGCTAATGGAAATTCGAACGATGCTGGCCCAGATTATTGCGCTGCTGCGGTTATTCCGAATACAAACGACCTGTGCGGGAAGGTTGTTAATTTGCGAGGAATTGACCCCTGCCCCCGGCTATATCGTTGGAATCGAGAAAGCAGATCGCAAAGTTCTTGGCCTTGCAGAAGGTCCCTTGTCTGGTTGTAACTGAGAACGTGACACGCACTCTGTTCGAACAGTCTTTCTCAAAGCCCCGCCACTTGACCCAGAGCACGAGGAGAGTTCCTGCTTTATGAAGCGAAGGCTGGATGATTCGAAAAGAACCTTCCTCTCTCACATTGCAGTGTTCCGAAACGATTCGTGTGGAGCAATTCAACGCATATCAGGATCACTTCGCCAGACGAGTCCAGCCAAATGACCTGCTTTGTACTCTACAAAGCGCTAAAACAAACGGAACTCAAGTCACTTACGATAAAGGAATTTTTGGCTGGGTACGAGGATGGGCTGAAATCGCTAAGGAATTCCCTTGAACATGACTTGACAAAGGCAAAGCACAAGGTGCTCATATACCCACCTGTTTGTTTATGTAATGGGCTGGAATACAGGGCAGTCTGAATCAATTGAAAACCAATAACTTATTTGGCTACCTGTTGATGCCCTGATTGAGGAGCAAAAGTTTAAACCTCTGTTTATTGGCGTTTCCTGGCCCTCTGCATGGTCTTTCGGAACGAGTGTTTGGGACAATATCGTTGCGGTGCCAGCTTTTTTAACAAAAAAACGATGCAGACGAAGTTGGTGCAACGTGGCAAACTACCTTGTTAATCAGGTTATTACAGATTAAGCAGAAACCCATCGCTTCGAGTTGTACTTGTGGGGCATAGCTTTGGAGGACGAGTGAATCGCCCCGGGTTTCGTGGAGGCTCCGTGGTTTAAGTACAGGCGTGATCGGCCTGTTGGGTGAGTTGCCAATAATACCGTTGCTCAGCCTCGGCGGGCGGATGTATCCGATGGGCTCCAAGAGCCGCTGGTGGTTGAACCAGGTCACCCATTCGAGGGTGGCCAGCTCCAGCGACTCCACCGTTTTCCAGGGCGCCCGCCGATGGATCAGTTCGGCCTTGTACAGACCATTGATGGTCTCGGCCAGTGCGTTGTCGTAGCTGTCGCCCTTGCTGCCGACAGAGGGCTCGATGCCGGCTTCTGCCAGGCGCTCGGTATAGCGGATGGAGACATACTGCGATCCCCGGTCGGAATGATGGATCAGGGCGTCATCCCGTTCCGGCTGCCGGGCGTAGAGCGCCTGCTCCAAGGCGTCGAGGACGAAATCGGTTCGCATCGATCGGCTGACCCGCCAACCGACAATGCGGCGGGCAAAGACGTCGATGACGAAGGCGATATAGACGAATCCCTGCCAGGTCGAGACGTAGGTGAAATCCGAGACCCACAACTGGTTCGGCCGATCCGCTGTGAATTGCCGATTGACCCGGTCCAGGGGCNNACGGGGCCTTGCATCGCTGACCGTGGTGCGAACGACCTTCCCGCGCATGACGCCCCGCAGACCGAGGCGCCGCATCAGTCGTTCGACGGTGCAACGCGCCACCTCTATGCCTTCGCGTTGCAATTGCCGCCAGACCTTGTCGGCGCCATAGACCTGGAAGTTGGCATGCCAGATCCGCTGGATGGGGAATCGAATTCATCGCGCCGGGCACGGGCGCTGCACAGGGCGGGATTACGCTGCCGGGCAGCATGGCGCCAGTAGGCGGACAGGGCGACCCGCAACGTGCAGATCGGCTCGACCCGAAACGCTCACGGTGCTGGTCGATAAACGACCTCACTTCTTCTTGAGGCGGTCGAGCTCCGCCTGCGCGAAAACGCACTGGCCAGCCGCAGAATCTCGTTGGCCTGGCGCAGTTCTTTGACTTCGCGTTCGAGCGCCTTGATGCGCTCACGCTCGGCGGTCGGTATGCCATCACGCACGCCAGTGTCGATCTCGTGTTTCTTGACCCAATCGTGCAACGTCACTGTTGAACAGCCGATCATCGGTGCTATCGACTCGACGGCCGCCCAGAGCGATGGCCGGTCCTTACGCGCTTCCTGTACCAGCCGTACGGCACGCTCTTTGACTTCGGGGAATATTTGTTCGTCTTGCTCATGGCTCCATTCTCTCAAGAAATGGAACCTCCTCAATTCCGGGGCGATTCAGAGTGGTTTCAAGAGCGCTCTACAGTTGCAATCTGCTTCCGCATCCCGAATTTTGTCGAAATACGATTGACCTTGTGGTTGGATTGCAGCCGGCATTTGGTCGTAGCCGATTCGGAAAAAATGTTGCGCCAACATGGCAGGAAGAATTGATTCACCCCATGCATCACGAGGGCCTTCCGTCCACCGATTTTTCAAACTTTGTGCAATTCTCCGCCCAACAGGTCTATGTATGGTCCCGATACGACAGCGCTACCACGCGAACCGCAATGATGGGTGGATCCAATGCAGTTGAACAGACTTGGGAAAAACAGATGTATTTCAACATATACCAGACGAGAAATATATTAATGCTGATGTTAATACAGTAAGAACGTGATAACTTTGATTGATGCTTATAAATCTGATCCAACAAAAAAACGAGTATTACTATTGGATGGCTCTGGATTCGTGCGTAATGACACACCGTATCATGGCGGCGGAGCTCATAGCGACATATACAATCGCGAGGTTGGTGAGTTAACTTGGGAACTGGTTAAAAGTTCGCGCCACTCTATTGAGCAAGGAGTGTCCCGCATCAACTTGGACTGCCTCACCAGTGCCCATATACTGAATCACAACAGGGATGCGTTACATGTGACAAGAAAGCAGCTTTGGCCGAACTTCGGGCGTAGGTGGTAATGTCAAAAAAGCAGTTTATTCAAGCCTAGCGCAGTAGAGCCTACACCTACCCCGAAGTCAATTTCAGCTAGAGTTTTTATTTGGTCACCATCGGTCCAACAGAACTTGAAATAAATTTCACACGCTCCCTTC
The DNA here is from genome assembly GCA_013363835.1 of Dechloromonas sp. GTDB lineage: Bacteria > Pseudomonadota > Gammaproteobacteria > Burkholderiales > Rhodocyclaceae > Azonexus. The sequence goes on along the minus strand of CP054864.1, from coordinate 2,094,530 downwards.
TGCTCAACGAGCAGGTTTTGGGTTCATGAATCAAATTCGTGGAGAGTTCTATGGCAGACGAAAATCGTGATTACTCAAACGACTTTCATCTTGAGGAATACAGGCAATTAAAAGCAGAGGTTTCAAGCCTGTTGGTGCATCGAGACGCTGTCGCGATATTGCCTATTTGTTGCTGCTGGTGTTTTTCGTGGCTGGCCGTGCAAGGCATAGGGCCAGGGACCAATGCAAAATGGTGTTTAAAGCTACCTACTGAACTATTCGCTTACGCGTGGTATATCCCTTTCGGTTTTTCAATTCTGTCGGGTCTTGCCGCATTTGCAGCGTATTGGCGTGGAAGAGAGATCGGAGAGTATTTGAGGTTACTGGAATCGAAGTTGGCAGATGGTGGTAAGGCTTGGGATCACTACTTGGCGCCCAAGCCCTGTCCTAACCATTACTGGCAGTGCCTTCTGGATTGTCCTTCTAATTGCGACGTTTTACGTGGGTCATGAGGCAATGGACTTTGTGAAAAGTGTATGTGAAATTTGCACTACGGTTGGCAAGTAGCTGAAAACCTCAACGAGAAAAAGACGAATCCGGAAGTGTTAACCAAACCAGTGATTGATGGCGATAAGCGGCTTGCGGCAGCTAACCGGCTTAATGCCGCCCGATTCTTAGCGAGAGTGCAATGTCGGCATTGGCCGAATCCCAGCCATTCCTCTACCCCGCCCTAACCTCGCCACACCGTCCCACTCGGTCGTANNGTACCGCGGTGACAAATTCCCCCGCCGCATCTGCCAACCCTTCTCCACACCTTCAGCCGCCAGCCAGAGCGCCCCACGCCCATACCGCCCATTGATCGCATCAAGTGTCGCCATCAGCCGTTCATTGCGGCTGCTCTCCAGGCCGCCCGGAGCAAACAGAGAGAACTGCTGATTCAAGCGCGGCACGATCTCCATCAACGTAATCCCTGCCTTGTGATAGCCGTATCCCGGTCGGTAGATCCGGCGCAGTACCCGCAAGCCCCAGCCAATGAGGAATCGTGTATCGGCGCTCGCCTCGGGCAAGGGAATGGTCATCGCCCGCTGATATTGCGGCGCNGGCTTGAAGATGTTGGTCCGGATATACACCTGGACGGCCCCGGCCAATGAATCCTGTGCCCTTAGCTTTTCAGCGGCCCGACTAATGTAGCTGGCCACCGCCTCTTCGAGATCCGCCAGGTCATAGACCAGCGTCCCGAATGAACGGCTGCTCATGATCTGCTGACGGTCAGGAACGACCTCCTCGAGATCGAGACAGGACACACCGCGCAGTTCTCGTACAGTCCGTTCCAGCACCACCGAGAAGCGGTTGCGCAGTGTCTCGGCATCGGCGTCCCGAAGTTGCCGGACCGTCTGAATCCCCATCGCATTCAGTTTGGCGGTGGTTTTACGCCCGATGCCCCAGACCTCGCCGACCTCGACCCGCCCGAACAAGGCGGTCAGATGGTCCGGCGTCATCGTCGTGAAGTCACAGATGCCACCTTCCCCNGCCAGGCTTTTCTTGGCGCAATGGTTAGCCAGCTTGGCCAGCGTCTTAGTTGAACCAATCCCGACACAAACCGCTAGCCCTAACCAGTCGGCAATCTGTTGCCGGATGGTCTGACCGTAGTCCTGATAGCCATAACGCTCAAAGCCNGAGAGTTCGAGGAAACTTTCGTCAATGCTGTACACCTCGATATTCGGCGAGTAGGAAGACAGGATTTCTACCACCCGATTGCTCATGTCGGCATAGAGCGCATAGTTGGAGCTGAAGGCAATGATGCCGTGGCGTTTGGCTTCGTCTTGAATCTTGAACCAGGGCACGCCCATAGGAATGCCCAATGCCTTCACCTCGGCGGAACGCGCCACGACGGACCCATCGTTATTGGAGAGCACAACCACCGGCCGGTCTTTGAGGCGGGGATCAAGAGCTTCTCGCAGGAGGCGTAGAAGTTGTTGCAATCAACCAGCGCGAAGACCTGCATCAGGGATTCAGTCGCTTGAATTTTCCGGTGACGACCCCNCAGATCATCAACTCCATGTCTTCCCGAATTTCCAGGGCCGCATAGGCAGGATTTTCGGCCAGCAGCGCTACTCTCCCGCTGCGCCGAAAGAGGCGTTTGACCAGGCGCTGGCCATCGACGAAGGCGATGACGATCTGGCCATGCCGGGGCCGAATGCTNTTATCGACCACCAGGATGTCACCATCGAAGATCTCAGCGCCTTGCATGGAATCCCCTTCCACCGAGAAGAAGAAGGTCGAGACGGGATTGCGGACGAGATATTCATTGATATCGAGCCGCTTGTCTTCATAGTCCGCGGCCGGACTGGGAAAGCCTGCTGACACCCGAACCTCGTCAATCGGCAAAGGTAACCGGGGCGGCGACAATGACGGTACGTAGATACCCGGCAATCCTGCCAATACGACCTCAGGCATGGGCAAACACTTCTTCCGGAAATGCTCAGCCAGCGTATGGGTCTCGGACTCCGGTTCGTTATCCGATACCAGTACCACGGCGCACCCGGACAGAGCAGACTCAGGCGCCCTTGAATCGTGGCTTGTTCCAGTTCGTTGCTGGACAGTGGAGCATGGCAGTGTGGGCAAACAATACGGATCATGATCGGCTCCTTGTTTTTGGATGACTGTATTTTTATACAGTCATTGTGAGCGCGCAATACTGTATGCCGTCGAAATACGGTATGCCGCAATACCTCGAAACGACTTGGTCACGCGCCGATACACAGCCTTACGTTTCTCCTGACATCCGACCGGATGGGCCTCGCGTTATTCGGCACATGGCGCTGCAAAGGTTGTCAGCACCTGAAACCAAACGAACAACCTACCCATTTAGGAGATTCACAAATGCAAGTTTCCAAACTGATCGTTGCCCTGACCGTTGCAGCTGGTTTTGCTTCCGCTTCATTTGCCCAGGGCACCGCTGCCCCGGCCGCGCCAACAGCACCGGCTGCCAAAGTAACTGCGCCGGCACCGGCCGCAGCCGAGAAGAAGGTGGAAGCGCCGAAGGCGCTGAACCAGTCAAGGCCGAGGCTAAGGTTGAAGCTGTAAAGCCGGAAACCAAGCCGGCTGTCCAGTCAAAGGCCAAGGGCCACGAACACAAGAAGGTTAAGCATGAGCAGCACGAAAAGGCTGAAGGCAAGACCGACGTGAAGCCGGAAGCCAAGCCGGCTGTGCAAGCCCCCGTCTCCAAGTAGTCGGTAGTTCGTTTGGTCCCAAACCCCGGCGTCCAAACCCGGGGTTTTGCTATTCTGTGAGGCATGTGTGCCCATTATGATCCGCAAACCGATCCTGCACGGTTGAACGCTTTCTTCGGTGTCAGTGATTTGCCGCTGGGACTGAAGCCCAGCCTGTGGCCGGGGTATCACGGTCCGTTCCTGCGCAAACATGAATTCGCCGATGTCGGTGACGAGGCCGTGCCGTTCCGGGAATTGCTGGTCGGCTCATTCGGGCTGATTCCCCATTGGGCGAAAGACACCACTATTGCCCGCAATACATATAACGCCCGCTCGGAAACCGTGCATGAGAAGCCGTCCTATCGCGATGCCTGGCGCAAGGCACGGCATTGCATCATTCCGGCGGAAGCGATTTATGAACCGGATTGGCGCAGTGGTAAAGCAGTACCGACCCGGATTGCCCGGGCCGATGGCAAGCCCATGGGGATTGCCGGGCTGTGGTCACAGTGGAAGACCCCGACGGGAGAACCCCTGTTCAGCTACACGATGCTGACCATCAATGCCGATCAGCATCCCTTCATGCGGCAGTTCCATAAGCCGGAGGATGAGAAACGGTCCGTGGTCATCCTGCACGAAGAAGACTACGACAGTTGGCTACAGGCGTCCCCTGCCGAGTTTGGGTTTTCTGTATCCCTATCCCGCCGACAATCTGACAGCGCAAACCCCGCAGCAGTCCTTGCTTTGAGCCCGCTGCTTTATCCCCGGAATCTGTGGATAAGTTTGTGGGTTGGCACTGGGGAGCATCATCAAGTGACTGAGGGAAGATGGATTTCAATGTATTGCACAAGAATTAGGCAGTGCTTGCTGATGGCGCTATTGGCTGGATGCGTGACGTCACCGGCGATGGCAGAGCTACACACCCCCTTCGAGGTGACGGGCAGTGTTTTCAGGAATCCGGATGGGGATACGATCTGGCTGGATACCGCAGAGCGTGGGAAATTGAATATTCGTCTATCGGGCGCCGACACCCCGGAGACGGGACAGGCCTATTGGAAGGCGGCGCGAGGGTATCTGAGGTCGCTGGTAGCGAGACAGAAAGTCACGGCCTGGTGCTACAAGCGGGATCGATATGAACGGGAGGTGTGTCACGTTCGGATTGGCAATCGGGATGTGGGTGAAGCGCTGATCGCCGAAGGGTATGCGTGGTATGCGGTTCAGTTTGCGGGCGAGCTGACGGAAGATCAGCGGCGTGCTTATCGGGCGGCTGAAGATCAGGCTCGGGCGAGACGATTGGCTCTTTGGCTGGAGGATGAGCCGATGCCGCCTTGGGTGTGTCGGGTATAAGCGGGGTGGGCAGGCGGGGTTGTGTCGGTAGTGGGCGCTGGTTTTTCGGCCAAAACGGACCTTCGGCCTCCGCCCAATATCCAGCCGCAATGGACCGAAAAGCAGCCATTCATCAACTGACGCTCTCGATGGTACTTTTGCCTAAAGCCTAGACGGCACACGAGCTTTCAGATTCTAAACTAGGCTGCCCCGAGTCCTTGCTCTTCAAAGGTTTTGCCGTCCCGAATGTGGTAGATGCGCTTGAACGTGGGGATGATTTTCTCGTCGNNGGTAACCACGATAATGGCGGTTCGAAACTGCTGGGCCATGTCGTTGAGTATGCGCACAACGCTGAGCGCCCGTTCGCTATCCAATGGTGCCGTCGGTTCATCCGCCAGAATCACCGGCGGTTGATTGGCCAAGGCGCGGGCAATTGCCACGCGTTGCTGCTCGCCACCGGAAAGCTGTGANGGATTCGCCTTGGCACGGTGACCGACATCGAGCGCATCCAGTAATTCATTCGCCCGCTTTCGCGCTTCGCCATTCGGCTTGCCGGCAAGCATCGGCAACAAGGCTACGTTATCGGTGACGTCCAGAAAAGGAATCAGGTAAGGCACCTGAAATACAAAGCCGATCCGGTCGCGGCGCAGGGCTCTGAGGTCCGGAATCTTCCAGCCATCCTCGAAAATCACCTCGTCGCCCAAGGTCATCCGACCGGCTGTCGGCTCGATGACGGCCCCNAGGCATTTCAGCAAGGTGCTNTTCCCNGAGCCAGAGGGACCTATCAGACCGACCACCTCACCGGGCGCCACGGTCATATTGACATCTTTCAGGGCGTCGACCGCCGTATCGCCTTCGCCATAGCGTTTGCGCAGGCCCTCGATGTGAATCCCGAAGCCTTTCACCTTAACCTCCGATAGCCGTAGCCGGGTCGACACGCAAGGCAACACGAATGGCGAGCGTGCTGGCCAGAGCGCAGATGAGCATCACTACGATGAATCCCCGTACCGCATCGCCCGGTTCGAGGAGGACAAATTTCGGGAAGAATGGCGCCCATAGGGTCGCGGCAGTCTTGCCGACCATGAAACCAATGAGGCCAAGTCCCATGGCCTGCTGCAAAATCATTCCGGCAATTGTCCGATTGCGGGTGCCGATGAGCTTCAGAACAGCTATCTCCCTTATTTTGCCCAGCGTCATGGTGTAGATGATGAAAGCGACGATGGCAGCGCTGACGATGGCCAGAATGACCAGGAACATGCCGATTTGTTTGGCGGAGGTGGCAATCAGCTTGGAGACCAGAATCTCCTCCATCTGGGCACGGGTAAAAGCTTGCAGATGCTTCCAGCGGCGAATTTCACTTGCCACCTGTTCAGACTCGATGCCAAGGGCAATCTGAACCAGTACCGCATTGACGTTGTGATTAGCGTTCTGCGCAGCCAGGATGGCGTCGAGCAGGCCAGGTACGCCGGGTCGGTTTAGGTTTGGATTGGCAGTTGTGCGGGCGCGTTCATTGAGAATGGCGTCGTTGTCCTTGAGAAACTGTGCTTCCTGCGCATCCTTGAGCAGGATGAAAACCATCGGGTCGCCGCCCGACGAGACCATGCGCCGGGTAAGGCCAACCACGCGATAGTCGTGGCGGCGAATACGTATTGTGTCGCCCAATTGAAAACCGGTCTTCACATCGGCGACTGCCTCGTAATGGCTGCGGGTGATGTGCCGGCCGGCAATCAGGTAGCTGGGCTCGCCGGGTTGCCCAGGTTCGAAGCCAACCACCATGGCCCGAACATCGGTATTGTCGAGGCGGACCTGCATCGTCAAATAGGTGACATTGGCCGCGCGGGAAACCCCCGGCAGAGCGAGTAAGGCCCGATAGACATCATCACGCAGGCTCGACGATTCGGCGTAAGGGCCTTGGGTCTCTTGTTGCACTACCCATATGTCGGCCCCACTGTTATTGAGCAGCGCCTTGGCGTCGTCGACCATGCCACGATAAATGCCGGCCATGCTCAATGTCACGCCAATCAACAAACCCAGACCGATACCGGTCAGGACGAACTTTGACCAGGAATGCAGGATGTCCCGCCCGGCCAGGCTAATCACTTGGGTTTCCCACGATTTGGCTGACGACCTTAATGCGGGTGCCTTCGTTGAGTTCGCGCTCGCTGTGGATGACCACCTCGTCACCTGCAGCCAGACCATCGAGAATCTGCACGGTTCCATCAAGACCGGTNGTCCCCAGCTTCACCAGAATCAGGCGGGGCTTGCCATCCTTCAGCTTCCAGACACCGCTGCCTTGGGCCATCTGCTTGATGGCGGCGTTAGGGAGCAGCAGTCCGGATTGAGTTGCCCCAGTCTTCACGGTAACTTCGGTCATCTCGCCAACGCTCAGTCCCTCGGGGATGCGTTCGAACGCGATTTGAGCGATGCGCTCCTCCGTGACGCTGTCACTCACCGGCTCTATACGCGCCACCTTGCCGTGATAGTGGGTCGAGGCATTGCTGCGCAACACAATATCCGCCATTTGCCCTACGGCCAGGCCGCGANNGCGGCCTTGGTCCAGGCGCNNCTTGACCCAGAGACTGTCAGGCTCAACCAAGCGGAGCACCGCCTGACCGGCAATCACCGTCGAGCCAGGTTCCGCATCGCGGCTAGTCACCAGGCCATCCCGCGGGGCCAGCAGACGCAGGTTGCCGCGTTGTTGGCGGATGCCTTCCTGGTCAGCCTTCAGGCGAAGCTGGTCCTGGCGGGCACCTGCNAGGTTAGCCTCGCTGGCCTCAACGGCGGCCTGGGCCGAATCCAGTTCCTGTTGCTTGCCTTCCACCGCGCTGGTGCTGACGAAATTCTTACCGCCCAAATCACGGTAGCGTTTGGCATTGAGTTCCGCGAGTTGGCGTCTGGCCAAGGCATCCTTGCGTTGCGCTTCGGCAGCAGTGACTGCACTGGCCGCCCGGGCATAAGCGGCTTCCGTCGAACGAAGGCGCTCATCCAGGTCAACAGGATCGATTTCCACCAGCAATTGCCCAGCCTTGACCGTCTCGCCCACATCCGCATGCACGGCTTTGACGCGTCCCGCAGCCGTTGGGCCGATGAGATAGCTACGGCGAGCTTCGACCGTGCCGATACCAAATATCGCTGGGGACAGCGAACCAGCTTCTACTCGGAGTGTTGTGACCTGGATAGGAGATAGCGGCCCTGAACGAGCGACAACCACACCAAATCCTAAGAGGAGCACGACTGCAAAAAGCCAAAGTCCAAACTTACGGCTAATGAATTGGCTGGGTTTCATGATTTGCCTCCCAGACTGGCAAGGTAGAGGCGTAAGACGCCCAGTACCGGCTCTTCGGCATCTGGCGATATGCCACCAAGCATGGACTGCATCACCAGCCCTGGATGGCACCGAGAAATAGCACAGCGGCAGCCTGGACATCCACATCGTTTCTTATCAAATGGGCCGCTTTTGCATTGCCCAAGGCTTCAGCCAACATCTGCCGATAGCGCTGCATGATTTGTTGCACGCGCTGCCGTAGGGCGAGCTATCCGGCTGCTGGAGTTCGGCAAAGATCAGGCGCGGAACACCTGAAAATTGGCGAATGAATTTCACATGAGCCAGGAACATCGCTTCCAGGCCGCTAAAAACATCAGGGGCAGATGCTTGTGCATCCGCGAGGTTGGCCATCAGTTGCGTTTCTACCCATTCGATGACGGCCAGGCGAATTGCCTCTTTGGTCGGGAAGTGACGGAACAGTGCCCCTGCGTCACACTCATCGCCTTGGCAATGTCGGTCGTCGTGACCTCGGCAGGATTTCGCTCGGCAGCCAAGGCCACTACGGTGGCGATGATTTCTGCCTGACGGGACTCTGTTGATTGGCGGGCATTAAGGGACATGGCTGCTTGTATGTAATAAGTTACTTACAAGTATAGCCAATAAATTTAGACTTATCTAATATTCCATCAGCCAATTGAAACTGTTTGTTACGGAAGCTGTTTTCTCCGTCATAGCAGCTATAGCCGAAGTGAGCCGTTGAGAGGACCGAGGAAATCAGCCTTGGAAAGGTTGCTCTCCTTTCGAAGAGGAGAGAGCGGCATGTAGGGCAATTCGTTTAAGTTTAAGAGCCCAACACCTATCAAATCTGCTGGATTAAATCGAGCGCTTCGGTGAGTTAATCAACGTCGGCTTAGGCAGGTACCTGCCTTCGTTCTCAACATGGAATGCGGTCCCGTAGGCAGATGAATCAAGACCGGCAGCCTCGGCCCAGTGATGGACTATCCGCGCATATTGGCGTGTCGAGACATGGGTAGAGATATTCCTCGGTAATTTGAGTTGAATCAATTTAAGATAAATACATAGCCATACTTAAAGGGAAAGTGATGCGTGATTGCGAGCCTGTAAGCGTTCAATGTCATCTTGCTCAGAATGCCATTATTTGCAGGCTTAAGCGTTGACCTCATTGAGCGAATTGCACACAAGATCGTGCCGATCACCGTATTGAAGGGTCATGCACTTTTTCATGCTGGAGACAATTGCAAGGGCATGTATCTCGTTGTGTTCGGGCAATTTAAACTCGTTTTACTTCCTTCGTAGGCGCTGAGAAAGTCGTTGAAATTATTCAACAAGGTGAGAGCTTCGGTGAGGCAATCATGCTTGCAGAGAAGAATCACCTTACTTCTGCCTATGCACTTCAGGATTCACTTGTGCTACATGTACCGACGGCGGCGATTTTGGCGGAACTGAACAACGATCCGAAACTAACGGCAAGGATGATTATTCTTCTTGCGAAGCAAAATGTCCGGTTCATGAATGACATTGAGTCCTACGCGTTGCAATCCGCCACCCAGCGGATCATCGGGTATTTTACGAACGAGATACCTGATGAGGCGATTAAGGCAGACGAGCTAGAGTTGGAATTGCACGTACATAAAGGTGTCATCGCCTCAATGCTGAACATCACCCAGAGCATTTCTCCAGGATTCTGAGTGACCTTTCCGCGCGGCTTAATCCTGATTAGTGGTAGATCTATCCGCATCCCAAAGATCTCAAATCTTATAGCGTTTCAACGATCACCCTAGGCCCGACACGGCTCTCAAATATGCCTTCCAGTATGAGGCAGTTATTGCCGGGACGGCTACTAGACCAACGTTTGCAGAGAGTCGGGGCCGGCTGTAACCAATGTAAAAACAGTCATTGACCTCGCCTTACGACTGAACGGCAGGTGACTGTCAAATTCTGTTGAAAAACTCCCGCGATAAAGCAGTACCAGTACAATATGCCCTGAGCATACATGTATCGAGTGTTGCGATGATGGGACGTCAAGCAACGGGTCGGGAGCAACTGTTCTACAGCTTCAGTCTTGAAGATCATGTTCCCGAGGACCATCTGCTGCGGNGAATGCATCGGTTTCTTGATCTGGGGCCTTTCCGGCAGCACATGGAAGCGTTTTACAGCCCCATCGGACGGCCATCGGTTGATCCGGAACTGATGATTCGCATGCTGATCGTTGGCTACTGCTTCGGAATTCGTTCAGAGCGGCGCTTGTGCGAAGAAGTGCATCTCAACCTTGCCTATCGTTGGTTCTGCCGACTGGGTCTGGAAGATCCAGTGCCGAACCATTCCACTTTCTCCAAGAACCGGCACGGTCGCTTCCGCGAAAGCGATGCCTTCCGTCAGGTGTTTGAGGGTGTGCTCGCCCGTTGCATGGCCCAAGGGTTGGTACGCGGCGAAGGGTTTGCCACGGACGCCAGCATCATCAAGGCCGACGTGAGGGTGGAACAAGCGTGTTCCGGAAATGAGCCTATCGACTGGGGCAACCCGGATGAAGCCACACGGCCGGTGCGGGAGTATCTGGCAGCGCTGGCGGAGATCAATGATCCGCCGCCACCGTTCAAGGGTGTCTCTCTGACAGACCCTGCCGCCTCCTGTGCTAATCGCGGCGGACCTTCGTTCTTCGCCTATTCGACAAACTATCTGATTGATCTTAAAGCGGGCATCATCGTTGATGTCGAGCCCTCCGCCGTCAGCAAGGCCGCCGAAGCCACCGCCACTCGAAAGATGATTGAGCGGGTGGAGGACAGATTTGACCTGAAGCCGGAACGCCTGGTCGATGAGAAACAGATCGAACCCCATGTGCCCGTATGTGACAAGACAGAACGTCAGGACGGCACCCTATCGGCCAGTGCGTTCGCGTGGCATGCACATAACAACGAATACCGTTGTCCGGCAGGCAAGCCACTGCGTTCCNAGTGGCGTTCCTTCAATCATCCGCGAACGCATATTACGCTGGCAGACACGATCATTTACCGCGCTCGCCAGCCTGACTGTGCGGCCTGCCAGCTGAAGAGCCTGTGTTGCCCGAACATGCCTTCTCGCAAAATCCACCGCAGCATTCACGAGGATGCGCGCAACGTGGCCCGGCAGATCGCCACCACTCCTGAATATGAGCAGTCTTGTAGGCAGCGCAAGAAAGTCGAGATGCTGTTTGCCCACCTCAAGCGCATCATGAAACTGGACAAGCTGCGACTGCGTGGTTTCAGTGGGGCAAATGATGAGTTCCTGCTAGCCGCCACCGCCCAGAATTTGCGCAGAATGGCGAAATGGCTGATGCCCTCAGCGGATAAGGCAAACTTGCTTCCTGCCTAGCGGCAGGTAAAGGACCTCTGGCCTCCACAGCCGCAACATCAAAGTCATCAACCGTCTGTTTCAGTCGCATTGGCAAACTGCGCAATGCAGCCAAAACCGACTTTTTCAACAGAATTTGCCACAATGCTGCCGAACAGAATGGCGAATGCCAACGACGCGCAAAGGCGCGTGATGTGAGCGAACGCATGGAGCGCGAGAGGATGTTGGCCAGGAGTGGCGCAGGAAGCGATGACTGCTCCGGCGTTGCCGATGCAATCAATATCCTATCGTTTCCGGATTTCAACGCACGTCAATCGCCGGCTAGGGCGACTCTGCACTCGGGTCGATTCCCCAGTCTCCNCATTTGTACCAATCTTCTCCGAGCATTTCGACAGGGTGCTGGGTGCGACCGGAACCGTTTCCACACTGTAGCGAATTCACCGAGCAGTATTTGTCGCATCCCCAGCAGGTGCGCTCGGGGTGTTTTGGATGCAGAGGAAATTTTTGGCCATGTCGGAAGATTTGAAAAACAAGGTTTTGCACTCATATCCCGTCATCTCCATTCCAACCGATTTCGCCCTGTTTGATGACATTTAAATTTGCCACTTGTTTTCCCGGATTGCACTGCTGCGTAGCATGCCGTCGACCTGAATGCAGGCCCTTGATTGACCATGCGTACATAAGGCTAGCCTCGTTGAACTCCTGCTTCGTTTCGGTATCAAGCCACCAGATCAATCTTCGACTATCCGGACCAAGGTACTGCCAGTAGCGCACTTCGCCACTGCAGAGTTCAATCGCATACACGGCGTTTATGATCGGTTCGTTCATCGCAGCCCCGAATACTATTTGTGCTCAAGCATGAGTGGCTTTCCAGTTGGGATGCTGGAAGTAATTTCCGTAGGATTCCAGGGTCCGCCTAACGCGCACAGCGCCATCGTGGCGCGTGGCGGTCGATTGNCCTTCCATGATCTCAGCGCCGGCCATGGGTTCGGCGATGACGAGACGNAGCATGGCATCAGCTTTNACGTCGAGCTTGCAGTGCTCGATGGTATAGCCGACCTTCTGATTGATCGTGGTGGCAAGGGTCGCGCAATCGGAATCACTGAAACGATGCTTGTGAATCAGGGGAAGCGCCGTAGCCATGGCTTGCTTGATGCCATCCATCGATTGCCGCAGGGCAGCATCTGTCGCACATTTCTTTCCGGCATTCTGCTGCAGCTTTTGCACCGCAGTGGTGCTTTCACCATGATGGTTATGATCCTCAGCACCCAACACCACTTGTTTAGGCGCAGCCGATACAACGAGAACGAGCGCGACCAATGCCAGTAAGAGATTTCTTTTCATCCGATTCATCATGGGAAAGGAAAATACTTAAATAAAATACTCAGATAACGATCTGGTAGCTTTAATGGAAATCAGCGTTGCAGCAGCCTCTGGAAATGTAGGGACGATTCAGACAACATTCTGACCGAGGTTGACGGCCAATTCACACAACTCGGCGAGGCTGTGTGGAAACTCCGCTGTGTACGCGAAAAGGTTGACTGATGCGTTAAACCATTCAGGACGATGAATTCCTGGGGTTGAAGTGAAGCGCTATGTCGAAGGTACCAACCGTCTGCAGATCACCCTGTTACCGGAATCGCTTGATGATTACATCGCTGAAGATAATCCAGTCCGAGTGGTCGAGGCTTTCATCGAGGCTTTGGACTTGGAGACTCTGGGGTTCTGTGTCACGCCAGCCAATACTGGTCGGCCGTCCTACCACCCGGCGGTACTGCTGAAGATCTATCTCTACGGTTACCTGAATCGAATCNAATCCAGTCGGCGTCTTGAACGCNGAAGCCAGCGCAATGTTGAACTGATGTGGCTGACCGGACGGCTTACCCCGGATTTCAAGACGGTTGCTGATTTCCGCCGCGATAATGGCTCGGAAATTCGCAATGCCTGCCGCCAATTCGTCGTGCTTTGCCGGAAGTTGGGTTTGTTCGCCAATGCCATCGTGGCCATTGATGGGAGCAAATTCAAGGCGGTTAATGCCCATGACCGTAACTTCACGCGGGGTAAGGTTGAANAACGGTTGGCACAAATTGATCAGTGCATCGAGCGCTATTTCAGTGCGCTCGACACCGCAGATCGCCAAGCGCCGGATATAGCTGAGGCCAGAACGACTCGCCTGAAAGTGAAGATTGAGACCCTCAAGCTCCAGATGGAGAAGCTCAAACAGATCCAGGAAGAACTGGAACAGGAGCCATCCGGGCAAATTTCGCTGACTGACCCGGATGCGCGCGCCATGGCGACCAGCACCAGCCGAGGCTTGGTGGCCTATAACGTTCAGACGGCTGTTGATACAACGCATCATCTGATCGTGGCACACGAGGTCACCAACATTGGTACTGATCGCCGGCAATTGGCCAAAATGGCTAGGCTGGCCAGCAGCCATGCAGGCAACCGAGNNCTGCAAGCCATTGCAGATCGAGGCTACTTCAACGGCGAGGAAATCGTTGCCTGTGAGCAGGCGGGTATTACCCCTGGTTTCAAAACCAATGACCTCCAGTGCCAAAGCCGAAGGCCGANNTTCGACAAAGAGGATTTCGTCTTCGATGCGGACGTCGGCGAATATAAATGTCCTGCTGGCCGACGATTAATATGGCGCTGCTCAAGCGAGGAACGTGGCAGTTTGACTCATAAATACTGGAGCTCTGATTGCCCTAGTTGTGAAATCAGGGAGAAGTGCACGACCAGCAAGTATCGTCGTGTCAGTCGGTACGATCACGAAGCCAGTCTCAAAGCGATGCGACGACAACTGGACTTGAACCCCGGCCTCATGCGCATCCGACGTCGAACCGTAGAGCACCCTTTCGGTACATTGAAAGATTGGATGGGTGCGACTCACTTCCTGAGTCGTGGGTTGGAGCGAGTCAGTACCGAGATGAGCTTGCATGTTCTGGCCTACAACATGAAGCGAGTCATGAAGATCATAGGCATTGCGGACCTGAAGGCAGCCATCCAGGCCTAGCTGGGCCTTTTACCCGCCTAAGTCCGAATGCCAACCGGCAATCGGGAAAGCTAGCGTCAGGAATTCCAAAATCCCAACCGGCAGTGCCCAAAATTACCGAGCGTTTCCACACAGCCTCCGGCCATTGCTGACCGTGGGCCTGCGGTTAGTGTCGGGCAGCAAAGCGCCGATCAACGGACCTTGAGACCAGCGTGGCTGCGAACGTCAGCTCCCTAGCCTAGCGAATTCACCCTCCCGACCCGTTGCTGACGTTCTCTTTTCGGAGTTTCTGCAAACTACCGACAGACCAAGCCACCGGCCGTCATCGCAGCAGGCAACTACACGCCCCACCTTACACGCAGATCATCAACTCATTGGAAACCTGCACAACCACCGCGCTCCGCGCCGCCGAGCACCTGCTTCGCCCTTCGGCTCCCACCAGATCAACAAAAAGGCCCACGCCTCGGGCTGTAGGCCTTTCCATTTACAAGCACCGCCGGCAACGGCAGGCTACAACTTTGATTTATCGTAAACGCTCGCCACAGAACAATGTTAATTACTTCAGGGAAAGAACCCAAGTAACCAACTTNTTGGCTTCCTCAGGCGTCACGTTATTCGGCGGCATGGGAATCGCACCCCAGACGCCCTTGCCGCCAGTCTTGACCTTGGCGGCCAGTTTATCGACTGCTCCAGCATCGCCTTTGTACTTGGCTGCGACATCCTTGTAGGCAGGACCAACCAATTTCTTATCAATCGTATGGCAGGACATGCAATTCTTGGCCTTGGCCAGCGCTTCATCAGCCATGACCTGACTCGAAACACCAAAACCAATGGCGATCATCATCGCGACATAGAAAGCTTTCATTTCTTTAATTCCTCGTTGAAATATGCGAGGCGTAATGTCGCCACCCTGCAAAATTTCGCTTTGATGAGAATCAAAAGTCAGCTCAAGCAATCCAGGATGGGCCTTGGCATCGATTGCCATATTGATAGCCATCAAGCACTGGCGATCAGGTTAGGCGCTCAAACAGCTTGACGGTCGTGTCNACGCAGCGCAACAAGCGCTCGCCTTCGGCAAGTACGATTCGGGCATGTTTTACCTTGCCGGCGTACGACAAGTCCGGACACAGGACTCGAATATACTCNTGCCACTGCCCCGCGACGATTTGAAGCTGTGCGGCCACCTCGGGCTGATCGTTTCCGGTCATTGCCAACTGCTGTAGGTTACTTTCAAACTCCTGGAGCGAGGCCAAGGACAAGTTGGAAATCTGCTCATCCAGGCAAGACCACTCCCGAAACAGGAAAAGCTTACTGATTCGTTGGGACAAAACCAGNTTGCGCCCGGCCATATTGACATAGTGAGCAGCGGGAATTCCCGCAAGTAGCGCGGCACAGGCAGTCAGCCCATCCGTTGCAAGTAGCATTTCCTCGCTCAGGCCAAACACCCTCTCGGCCAGCGATTCGGTAATCACCTCGCTCGCCATCGTCTGCACATAGCATGCCCACAAAGGCTTGATGGCATCCAGANNCTTCTGACGGAACTCGCCCTCCTGGCCAAGGCGATCCAGCCACACCAAATTGCGTTCGAACTCCTTTTCAAATTGGCGAAGCCGTGTTCTTGCCCTGATCGGCGCAACCTCGGTCACGATCGCCGCCCAAGCAAGGGCCAGGCGCTGCGAGAACAGTCGCAAGCGACCACAATGGTTGACCAAGGCTCCGGACGACGGTGCCCTCGACGATAGCGGCCCTTCTCCTTTGCGCTTTCGACAGAAATTGAGCCGTTGCTTGTTTTGTCCGTTCATTGTGTCGAGCAACGCGGCATTCTGAATATGCACGTGGCGGCCATCGACCACGATAACGCCGGTGTCGCTCAACTCCCTCAGGCTCCGGGAAAACGACTCCGGCGTCATGCCGATATGCGCTGCAATCATNTTCTTGCTAGCCCTGAGCAAAATGGAGGTCTCCCCGGCCAACTCGGTTCGATCACCCNNGGCCAGTTCCAGCAGATAGTCCAGCAGTCGCTGGGTGCCGGTCATNCCGTAGTGATAGCCGGCCACGGCAGATTCGGTGGCGCATTGCTGCCTGGCCAGCGCCGAGATGATACGGCAGCCTAGCTCCTGGTTCTGACGCACTGTATCCCGCAGCTTGCGGATGTCCATGGCCAGCATCAGGGTCTGGCTTATAGCAACGCATGAAGAGAGATAGTGTGTCGTACCGAATATCTCGCCCATGCTGAGCAGTTGCTCGCTTTGCACCAACTCGACGACACGTGTGGCACCACCGGAATTGATCGTGCTGCGCTTGATGCTGCCTCTGAACAGCACATGGGCTTCCCGGATGGGATCACCAGCTCAGAACACGATGCCATTGGCTGCTACTTCAACAATGCGGCAGGCACTGCTCAAATCGTCCAGTACCGCCAAAGGCAAGCCAGCAAATAGCGGACAACCGGAGAGCAATTCGCGCTGGGCGCGATAAGAGTCATTCAATCTTGCGTTCAATTACCGAACATTCTATTGGGAACGAGTGACATGCTAAGCAAAACGACGAACAGGGTTAACTCCTCTCACGGAGGCGCCACCCCCTCCTTTGGTCTTAGTAAACGTCGTGCTGCGTATTGAAAACGTTGAACTTGCCTGTTGGCGTGACCAGCCGCTTGTCACGAATGACAGCCTTCAGTTTGCGCGTCTTGTCATCAACGACAACGATCGCAGACTCCTGATCCTTGCCATTCCAGACCGAGAACCAGACTTCGTCGCCAGCCTTGTTGTATTCAGGCTGAACGACCCGTTTCGAACCGTCCTTAATACCAGACCATTCACCTATCGGAATCAATTCATACCCCTTGTCGAGATTAGTTGACGTCGGAGAAGGGACCGACTGGCTGATATTCGGCTCGGGATTCAACGTGGTATCCACCCAAAGATTCGTCGACTTCGGATGTGTCTTCAGGAACAGCGAACCGCCGCCTAGACCCTTCAGCGTCCGNACCACCTTCCACGCACCTTCCGGGTGTTTCGTCGGATCGGTACCGATCAGGCTGATCGTTTCATCGCCCAAGTGACCGGTTGCCCATNNGACGGGCCCGAACTTGGGATCGACCAGGTTGGCACCGCGTCCGGGGTGCGGGGTCTTGCCGACCTCGACCAGTTTTTCGAGCTTGCCATCCTTGGTATCGATGACGGCAATCTTGTTCGACGCATTGGCTGCATCCATGAAATAGCGATGCGATGACTCGAAACCACCATCGTGCAGGAACGGTGCCGCCTCGATCATCTTGATCTTCAAATTGTTCAGGTCACGGTAATCGACCGAATAGACCATGCCGGTTTCNACATTGACGAAGAATTCCGGATTGAAGTGTGAGGCGACGATGGCAGCAACACGCGGCTCGGGATGGTAGGCCTGCGTGCCGACCGTCATGCCGCGAGTGGCGACGATCTTGCGCGGCTTCAGCGTGTCGCCATCCATGATCACAAACTGCGGCGGCCAGTAAGTACCTGCGATGGCATACTTATCCTCGAAGCCCTTAGCCTTGGAGNNCTCAACCGAGCGAGCTTCCATGCCGACCTTGATTTCGGCAACGGTATCCGGCTTTTCCATCCATAAGTCGATCAGGTTGATCTTGGCGTCGCGGCCGATCACGAACAGGTAGCGGCCAGAGGCCGACATGCGTGAAATATGCACGGCGTAGCCAGTATTCAGGATGTTGACGATTTTCTTGCTGTCGCCGTCGATCAGGGCGATTTCGCCGGCATCGCGCAGGGTGACCGAGAACAGGTTCTCCAGGTTGAGATTGTTCATCTTCTTCGTCGGGCGCTTTTCGACCGGAACGATAACTTTCCACGTCGCTTCCATTTCCTTCAGGCCGAATTCCGGCGGCGCGGGCGGCGTCTGCTGGATGTAACGAGCCATCAGATCGACTTCATCGTCGCTCAGGACGCCGGAAGTACCCCAGTTCGGCATGCCACCGGCCGAGCCGTATTTGATGAACACCTTCAGGTATTCCAGGCCCTTTTCCAACGTGATATCTGGCGTCGGCGGCTTGCCGGTTGCGCCTTTGCGCAGCACACCGNNGCAACCGGCGCAGCGTTCGAAANNGATGCGTTTAGCTTTGTCGAACTCAGCCTCCGACATCTTGGGCGCTAGCGGGTTGATGTCCTGATGCATGGGAACGGCTGCCAGCGGAGAACCACCGGCGGTCTGATAATCGCGCATGGTGCCGTCGCTATGTGCGGCTGGCGCTTGCGCAAAGGCAAACTGCGTCAACACCGCCAGAACTGGCAACGCGAAGCGCACGTTATGTCTGAATTTTCTTGAAATCATGACTCCCTTGGACCTCTCAAATTTGAATAGGAGTCGCACTTTCTCAAGCAGTTACTTTGTTACTTTGATTGAGATCAAGGTGCCGAAAAAGCACGACCGGAAGCGGCTTTCAGGGGAATCCATACTTGATATCAATCAAGCCACCGCAATCACCACAGGAACAGCGCGCCAGCCGACGCGCAATAAGCAGCTTTCTGAATCAATTGTCCCCGACCTGCTGGAATGGCAGCAAAGGCCGGAGGCTGTGTGAAAACACCCGGGCTGTATACCCAATTAGTTGGTTGATGCGTTAAACCCTCTATGACGATGAATGTCTGGAGGGGCTGACATGAAGCGATTCATTGAAGGTGCCAATCGGCAGCAGATCACGCTCTTGCCGGAATCACTTGATGAGTACATCGACCAAGAGAATCCGGTCCGGATCGTTGATCTGTTTGTCGATCAGCTTGATCTTTGTGGCCTTTTTCAGTCAGAGCCAGCGGCTACTGGACGACCTTCGTATCACCCATCGATGCTCCTGAAGCTCTATGTTCACGGCTACCTTAATCGCATTCAATCGAGTCGCCGGCTGGAACGGGAAGCACAGCGAAATATTGAACTGATGTGGCTGCTCGGGCGGCTATCGCCCGAATTCAAAACCTTTGCATACTTCCGGCGGGACAACGGCGAAGGTATTCGCAACGCCTGTCGTCAGTTTGTCGTACTGTGCCGCCAACTGAATCTCTTTACCCAGGCAGTCGTGGCTATTGATGGCAGCAAGTTCAAAGCGGTCAACGCCCATGATCGCAACTTCACGCGGGGCAAACTTGAAAAGCGCATGCAGGAAATCGACCGTTGCATCGAGCGCTATCTGACTGAGATGGATACCGCCGATCGCCAGCCTGCCGAGATTGCCGAAGCGAGAACGACCCGACTCATGGAGAAGATGGCAACACTGACGGCTCGTATGTTGCAGCTCAAGGAANTTCAGTCTCAATTGAATCAATCACCCACTGGGCAAATCTCGCTCACCGATCCGGATGCCCGCGCTATGGCAACCAGCACCAGTCGAGGGTTGGTGGGCTATAACGTCCAGACAGCTGTCGATACCCGGCACCATCTCATCGTGGCCCATGAGGTCACCAATATCGGCAGTGACCGTAGCCAACTGGCGAAGANNATGGCCCGGCAGGCCAAGGTTGCGATGGCAGTGTCGGATCTCCAGGTCATTGCGGACCGAGGCTATTACCATGGCGAGNAGATTCACGCCTGCGAGGCAGCGGGCATCACCCCGTTTGTTTCGAAGCCCATGACTTCTTTAGCCAAAGCGAATCGCCGATTCGACAAAGAGGATTTCGTCTTTGAGCCAGAGGCGGGTGAGTACCGTTGTCCGGCCGGCAGCCGACTGATCTGGCGCTTCTCAACCGTCGACCGGNGAGCGCTGGTCCATAAATACTGGAGCTCCGATTGCCCCCGCTGCGCGATGAAGGAGAAATGTACGCCGAGCCCCAATCGGCGGNTTGCTCGTGGGGAATATGAATCGAGCTTGGAAGCAATGCAAAACGCCTCGACAAAACCTGAATCGATGCGGACGCGACGACAGACTGTTGAGCATCCGTTCGGCACCTTGAAGGATTGATGAAGCCACGCATTTGACCCGAACCTTGGAGCGAGTCAGTACCGAAATGAGCCTGCATGTTCTTGCCTACAACATGAAACGGGTGATGAAGATCATCGAGTTGAGGGATTGATGGCGCGATCTAGGTCTAGCCGGGCCTTTTTGCCGGTTTTATTCCGAATGCCACCTGGCAAACCCAAAATTAGTAGGTGGAATTTCTGAATCCAACCCATGAGTGCCGAAATCCCTGAGCGTTTCCACACAGCATCGCCGATCACCTGCCCCACGGTTTTTGCTTGGTTGTGGCGCGCGGCGAAAGACATTTATGTGCCTCTCCGAATCTGAGGCATAACCGTTCCCTTTCGGCATGGTTATTCCCTTGGTGTCACCGGCGCCGATCTACAAACGTTATTGCATCAACGGCAATGTGCTGAAGTTCGTGCCGGCTGTCGTCAGTAAATAGCGGAGCGCGTTGGGCGGTAGAGCGAAATTGGAACGGCGGCGCGTCGGCGGTATGGTATCAGTCGACGCTTTCTGCCGATGCCTGCACGGCATACGGGGCCGGGGTTGAGCCGCTCAGCAAGTGGCTGAGCTGCGCATCGTCCGGGACCAGGTCGGCCAACGTGTATTGATCGAGCGTGTTGTANAGCGCCTCGAACGAGCGGATCAGGATAGGTGTCAGGCGGCAGGCCGGGGCAATCTTGCAGATTACCGGCTGACCGGAGAGACACTCGACAATAGGCGCGCTTCCNTCGCTGTTACGGACAATCTGGCCGAGCCTGATCTTGTCCGGTGTGTGCCCCAGGCGGATGCCGCCACCCTTGCCGCGTACCGATTCGATGACCCCTTGGCGCGCCAGTTGATGAACCACCTTCATCAAATGGTTCTCCGATATTTCGTAGGCCGCAGCAATTTCCNNGATGGTTGCCAGGCGATCCCGCGCCGCAGCCAGAAACATCAGGACGCGCAATGTGTAGTCCGAGAATGTGGTCAGTTTCATTGATTTCCTCCGATTCTTATAAGATGAAAAATATATTGCTTAGTTTTGTCGGCGTTCTACGATGAAAGATGTATTTATATTACATCTTCTATGCCGAGATGAACATGCCCAATGAATCCAGCCTTTCCGATGTCGAAGCGGTGCGTGCGCTGCTCCGGCAAGTGGTCGATCCGGAAATGGCAATCAATATTGTCGATCTCGGCTTGATCTACCACATCGATGTCTCGTCGCAGCGGGTACGGATCGAAATGACCATGACCTCGCCAGCCTGCCCGATGGGCCAGATGATTGTCGACGATGCCAACGATGTTCTGGCCCAAGCCTGCNCTGAAGGCTGCGAANCCGAAATCACCCTGGTCTGGAATCCACCCTGGGACCCGGAAATGATGAGCGAGCGCAGCCATCGCGAACTCGGGTGGGGCGACCAGTGAGCTCGCCAGCGCGCAGCCGCCAGGCGATCAGAACGGGGGAAACATGAACGACCTGCCACCACTGGCGAGAATGCCCATCCTGATTCTTGGCATGATGTCGCTGCTCGGCGGCGTGCTGGCCGGCCTGGCGAGACTGGCTGTGCGGTGCCGGCTGTTGCTTCCGACGCCGCCGGGCTCCATGGTGCATTGATGATTTCCGCTTTCTTCGGTACGGTCATCAGCCTCGAGGGGCCGTGGCCATCGGTCGGCGCTGGGCCTACCTGGCGCCGGCCGCCGCCGGTGCCAGCGGTCATGCTGGCCGGCTGGCCACCGATCATCGCCACGACGTTGAGCGTCATCGCCGCAACGATCATGCTTGCCGCCAGTATTCAAGTGCTGCGCCGGCAGACGGCACTGTTCACCATTGTGCTGGCGATCGGCAGCGTTTGCTGGTTGATCGGCAGCCTGGCATGGCTGACCGCCGACTGGATCGCGCCACGTACCCTGGTGGTTGTCCTTTCTGGTCACCACAATTGCCGGTGAGCGTCTCAATTGAGTCGGTTTCTGCCAACGCCGGCGCTAGCACGGCGAGTGTTCTATGGGATCGTCGGCTGCCTCCTGTTTGGCAATATGCTCAGCCTTTGGCAGCCGGCCAGCGGGCTGGTCATTTTTCAGCCGGTTTGCTGGCGCTGGCCTTGTGGTTGCTGCGTTTCGATATTGCCTGGCGCAATGCCCACCTCTCCGGACTACCCCAGTTCGTGGCGATTTGTCTGCTCAGCGGCTATTTCTGGTTGGTCTTTGCCGGCTTGCTCGGCATCGGCGGCAGCTTCGTGCCTGGCCACGTTTGGCGCGACAGCAGCTTGCATGCGGTCGGACCGGGTTTTGTGTTTGCCATGGTGTTTGGCCACGCGCCCATCATTTTCCGGCGATCACCCGCCTGAAAATTCCATTTCACCCGGTTTTTATCTGCCCTTGCTACTCCTCCACGCTTCGTTGCTACTGCATGTTGGCGCCAACCTGCTCGATGATTTCGACGGGCGAAAGCTCGGCGGGATGGCCAATGCCTTAACGCTGGCGCTGTTCATCGCTATGCTGCTCGGCAGCATGCGCCAGGGTCGGAACGCGACTGCCCGGAAGACGTCAAAGAAGAAGGAGGTCGATCATGGGCTACGTTGCTGAACCTGGATTACAGGCATTTCGCGACACCGGGAGCGAAGATAAGTGGACGGCGGAAACGGTGACTGCGATTCGTCACTGGTCGCCGACCATGCTGTCCTTCCGCACCACCCGCTATCGCGGCTTCCGCTTCNACCCGGGCCATTACGCTCGTCTGGCGCTTCCGGATGCCGAGGGCGTTGGTCTGGCGCCCTATTCGGTCGTTTCGGCGGCCTACGACGAATACCTCGAATTCCTGGCGATCCTGGTTCCTGAGGGCGCTNTCTCGGCGGCGTTGGGACGTTTGCATGTCGGTGACACGATACAGGTCGATAAGAACAGTTACGGTTTCCTGACCGTCGACCAGTTGGCGCCAGGCAACGATCTCTGGCTGCTGGCCAGTGGCACCGGACTGGGACCGATGATTTCCATTCTGCGCGATCCGGCGGTCTGGGCAAACTTTAATAAGCTGATTGTCGTCCATAGCGTGCGCCATGCCGACGAGCTTGCCTATCGCGATGAAATTGCCGCCTTGCCCGAANGTCGATTTCTGGCCGAAGGAGGAGCCAGCCTCGGCTATNTGCCTATCGTCACCCGCGATCCGNGGGCGGCGGCATTGAACCAGCGCATACCGGTCTTGCTGGCTGACGGTCAACTGNAAAAAGCCGCGAAATGCGAAATCGGCGTCGATCATTCGCGCTTGATGATCTGCGGCAATCCGGCCATGGCCACCGAGCTTCGTCAGTTGTTGGGTAAATTGGGTTTTGCCACCAATCGACGCGGTATCCTCGGCCAGATGGCTTTTGAAAAATACTGGTAATGACGAGTGATTGGCACAGCGCCTGAGTCAGGTCGATTGGACACATGAAACGTCACCAACGATTGCAGGATCTTTCGCGCGAGCATTACCGCGCCTTGAAGCTTGCGCTGGACGCAAGCGCGCCGCGACCTCGGGCGACCACGAACAAATTCGGATTGCCGCTGCCGCTTGCCGGAAGGCTTTGAGCGTGAACTGAAGCGCATTTTCAGCAGGAGGAACGTGACTTGTTGCCGTTGCTGCGCCAGTCTGGCGAGGATGTTCTGGTACAGCAAACGGAGGCCGATCACGCCGACCTTCGGCAGTTGGCGGCGCAGCTTGCCGAGCCGGATGGTGCGGCCTTGCACAGCTTTGCCGAGCGCCTGACGGCACATGTCCTTTGAAGAACGGGCAATGTTCGCCGCCCTTGAGCGACTCTGGGCGGCGCCTGGCTGATCAGACGAGCGGCATGCCGGCGGCGAGGCTGGTGGCGCGGTAGTGATAGAGCGCAGCCAGGATCGGTNNCTGGCCGAGAATGCCGACCAGCTTGCGGTTTTCATCGACAACCGGTACCGCCGAATGGTGGCTGCGTCCGGCAAGCAAATGCGCGACGCGGCTGATCGGGTCGCCGATGCTGGCGATGACGATTGGCGGCGCCATGATTTGGCCGACGACTTCCGGCTTGCTGCTCAAGGGCGTTGCGTCGTAACGCAGCAGGCGGCGAATGTTTTCGCCGATCCGCGGGCTGCCTTCAGGGGGCACATGATTGAGGAAATTATCGGCGCTGATCATGCCGATCAAANNGCGCGCCCGGTCCACCACCGGCAGCGCCTTGACGTGGTGCTGGCGCAGTAGGGTCCACGCCTCGTTCAGCGAGGTGCCGAATTCAACGCTGACCACAGAAGCGGTCATGATGTCACCGCAGCGGCGTTGTTCGTGGCGTTCGTAGGCATGGCTCAGGGCGGGTCAGACCTGCACCAGATCGTCTTCCGTGATGTCGAGAAAGCTATCGATGCGGGTCAGCGCATANTGCAGGTCGTCGTGGCTGATGCCCGGTCGAGTACCTGCTGTGGCTGGCGCTGGCCGGGCATTTCCTGGANNGCACTGCGGCCAGCGCCGGCCGGGAATGGCGGCATTGACGGCGAGGGCGGCGAGCAGTGCGGCCACGGTATTAAGCAGATTCATCTCGATGGCGCTGCCATTGCCGACCGTCAGGCCGCTGGCGAAAACCACGGCCATGGCGCCGCCCGGCGGNTGGATGCAGCGCAGGCGAGCCATCAGCCAAACGGCCATCGCCAGGGCAACGGCAATTGCCAGCCAGGCGGGGTGGATCCATTGATGGCAAAGCAGCCCGATCAGGCCCGAGAGGACGAGGCCGCCAGCGGTTGACCANGGTTGGCCGAGCGGACTGTGAGGCAGGGCGAAGAGAATTACCGAGGTCGCTCCCAACGGGGCCAGTAAATGCCGGGCGTCGGGGTCGCCGGGCGCGATGCTCAGGACCGCCTCGATCACACACATGCCGCANGCGGCAATGGTGCTACGCCAGCGCTCNGCCGCCGAGAGGGGCGCGGCGTCGGCAACCAGGTAGCGGCTTACGAATTCGCGGATTCTCTTCATCGACGGGGGTATCATGGCATCCAGAATTTGGTTTTTTCGTTGATCATGATTGCTGGATCGTCGCTGTTTTCGACGTGGAAGCGAATCGGGTGGGCGCCCTTGCTGGTTGAATCGGCCTCGACCTGAACGCGGACGGTGATTTCGGCGGAATCTGCGCCGGCGATGGTCAATTGATCGTGGCTGTCGTCGTTGAGGTGGATACCGGCCAAGCCTTCGACGGCGACGCGATAGCGATGCGGCTGTTCGCTGGCATTGCTGATCTGCAGGCGATAAACGTTTTCGATCATGCCGCCATCGACCTCGCGTGCCAGTGTTGCCCGATCACGTTGGACATCCACCCGCAGCGGCATGCGGGTGGTTAACGANCCGGCCGTCGCCAGCGTCAGAACAATGAAGGCCAGCGAGACCAGCGTGCGTGGCCGGTAGGTGCGACGGAGGATTTCACGGGTGCTCAGTTCGTGCTTGAGTGCATTCTCGGTCGAATAACGAATCAGGCCACGCGGGTAGTTCATCTTGTCCATGACCTGGTCGCAGGCATCGACAGGCGGCGGCACAGGCAATGCNACTTCGGCCTGCAGGCCATTGCGTATGTCAATGCCGGTCGGGCACACCTGGACGCAGATGCCGCAGTCAATACAGTCGCCCAGCCCGAGTTTTGCCGGTTCGGCGGTCTTGGCGCGNCCGCGCGGTTCGCCACGGGCTTCGTCANNAGTGATGATCAGCGTATCGGCATCGAACATGACGAACTGGAAGCGAGCGTAGGGGCAAATGTATTTGCACATCTGCTCGCGCAGGAAGCCGGCGAAACCGTAAGTGAAGCCACCANNGAACAGATCGAAAATGTCCCAGGGGCCGATGCTGAAGTCGGCGATAGCCGCCATCAGATCGCGAATCGGGGTGAAGTAGCCGACGAAGGTGAAGCCGGTCCATAGCGAGAAAACGATCCACAAACTGTGCTTGACGCACTTGCGCACCAGCTTGTTGCGGGTCCACGGGCCGGCATCCAGTTTCATGCGTTGCGGCCGTTCACCTTCGATCTTTTTNTCTATCCACAGAAAGATTTCGGTGTGNACCGTCTGTGGGCAGGTGTAGCCACACCACAGGCGGCCGGCAACGGCGGTGAACAGGAACAGGGCGAGGGCCGAGAGGACGAGGAGGATGGCTAGATAGATGGTGTCCTGCGGCCAGAGGACGAAATCGAAAATGAAAAAGCGTTTACGGTCGAGATCGAACAGAACGGCCTGGCGGCCATTCCAGGGCAACCAGCACAGACCGTAGAAGACAATCTGGGTCAGCCAGGCCATGATCCAGCGCCAGTTCTGGAAGAGGCCTGTGATTGAGCGCGGATAAACCTTGGGCTCNGATTTATACATCGATTGCGGCTGCGGTTCGATCGATCTTTCGCGGCTTGGGCGTTGACATATTGGCTCGCTTTACGGAGCCGTGAAGCACCGTTACGTTAAGATGTAAAACTAATGCATCTTAATCTATCAGTAACCGTCCACCCAGGCAATCGCGCCCCATTGATCCAGACAATTGGTTGATAAATTTTGTCGCCCCTAATCAGGATGAATAGTTCCATTCGGCGAGAAACTGCTTGACGAAATCTTCCATAAATTCGACGTCCCCCAGAATGGCAATGGCCGGTCTGTACTCAGAACCGGCCATTTTTCATTGAGGTCGCCACCGGCCGCTTAGGCCGATCTCCAGACGTTAATGGTCAATTCGGCTATCCATTAGCCAGCAACCCTGCTATTCCTGCTGCCAGCAGGAATTAGCAAAGTTGCTGTGACTCCCCGAGTGCTTTCTGCATCTGAGACCTTTTTGATTACATATAAAACCTAAGGGCTAACTCAACCCAGCCCTTCAGTTCCCTTTTAACCCATTCAAGAGCCCGTTACCTCCCCAGGTAGCGGGCCTTTTCATTTCCAGGAGAAAAATCATGCGTATCAAGTGCCCTGTCTGCAATTCGACCAACATCCATCGTCTCCACACCGCCAGAAGAATCGGCAGCACGGTCGGCGCGGTCGGCGGTGCCGCAACCGGTGCTGGTGGTGCTTTGTCCGGTGCTCAAACTGGCGCAGCCGTCGGTGCCGTCGGTGGTCCGGCCGGCATGCTCCTGGCGGTCTGGCTGGTGCCATCCTCGGTGGCCTACTCGGTGTGCTGCCGGATCGATCGTTTATGGCAAAGTCGGCGATGTCGTCGACGAAAAAGTTTTCGGCAATCTGCAGTGCGGCGATTGCGGCCACGAGTTCAGCGACCGCTGATCTGCCATCTTCACCATTCATTTTCAGGAGCCTCAAATGGCACACCAAGTCCAACAAATGGCGTACGTGGGTGATGTTCCCTGGCATGGCCTAGGCAACGAACTTACGCGGCAGCCCATCGAAGTCTGGGCAGAACAGTCCGGCATGTCCTTCCAGATTCTGGAAACCCCGGTTCGCTTCATGGCCGAATCAGTTGGCCCACTCGGCTCGATTAAAACCTTCGCCGATCAGAAAGTTCTGTATCGCTCAGACACGCAGGATGCCCTGTCTGTTGTCTCCAATCGTTACCAGGTCGTCCAGCCTAGTGAGGTTCTGNAGTTTTACCGTGACCTCACGCAAGTAGCAGGCTATGAACTGGAAACCGCCGGGGTGTTGAAAGGCGGAAAAAGTTTTGGGCACTGGCGCACCGGCCAATCATCCGCATTGAAGGGCAACGATGTTGTTCAGNGCTACTTGCTGCTCGCCACGTCCTGTGACGGTACGCTGGCCACCACAGCAACGCCAACCACGGTACGGGTGGTCTGCAACAACACGCTGACCATCGCTGTGAATGGCGCTGTCTCGGCAATCAGGNTGCCGCACAACACCCGCTTCGATGCTCAAGCAGTCAAACAGCAGCTCGGCATTGCGGTGTCTCAGTGGGACGGATTCATGTACCGCATGCGGACGTTGGCTGAACGCAAAGTGAAGAGCCATGAAGCAATGGCGTATTTCCTCCGTGTGCTCTGCGAAGTCGACCCCAACAGTTCGGACCTGACGAATCTGAGCAATGAACGTGCGCTTCNNAAGGTTCAGTCACTCTACGACGGCCAAGGCCGTGGTTCTGGTNTGGATGCTGCCAAAGGCACGGCCTGGGGACTGCTCAATGCCGTCACCGAGTATGTCGATCACGAACGACGTGCACGCAGTCCTGAGTACCGCCTTGACTCCGCCTGGTTCGGCCAAGGTGCCGTCATCAAACAGCGTGCGCTCGATACCGCATTGAAGCTGGTTGCGTAGTTTCCTGTAGCTTCTCACCTCTCCTCAATCCTCCTCAATCTTCCCCCTCGATTGCCCGGTTCGGTGTTTGCCGACCGGGCTTTTTGTCGGCAGTCGTGAGCCGATTCCCGTTCTGGCATTCCTACCCTCATTCTGGAGATCATGGCACTTCCTCTGTACCTTTATCCCTAACCAACGACACGACCGGCATTGCGGCTGGTCAGCACCAAGACTTTGCCTCGGGAAGACTGGCTGAACGTTCGCCGGCAAGGCATCGGCAGTTCCGATGCCGCAGCTGCCGTTGGCCTGAATCCCTACAAATCTCAGCTTGAGCTCTGGCTGGAANAAACTGGCCGTGATGGCCTGTTACCCAAGACTGATCCGCTCGATGAGAGCCCTGCCTATTGGNGGAATATCCTTGAACCCATCGTGGCAGCGCACTACACCCGGCGTTCCGGCAATCGAGTACGACGAATCAACGCAGTCCTCCAGCATCCCGATCCCCAGTTGCACTGGATGCTGGCCAATATCGACCGGGAGGTCATCGGCGCACCGGACGTTCAGATCCTCGAATGCAAAACTGCCGGCATTAACGGTAGTCGG
This sequence comes from Dechloromonas sp., assembly GCA_013363835.1. Taxonomy (GTDB): domain Bacteria; phylum Pseudomonadota; class Gammaproteobacteria; order Burkholderiales; family Rhodocyclaceae; genus Azonexus. The sequence continues at coordinate 2,065,659 of CP054864.1, read as the reverse complement.
CTGTGGAAGGACGGCGNNCCTGAATACGTTCAGTTGCAGGTTCAGCATCAACTGGTCGTGACCGGTAAAGCTGCTGCCGATGTGGCTGTTCTACTCTGTGGCCAGCACNTTGAGGTTCATCGCATTCACCGGGATGATGCGCTGATTGCACGGCTGATCCAGTTGGAAGCTGCGTTCTGGCGTTATGTCGAGACGGATACACCACCACCGGCTGATGGTTCGGAATCTGCAGAGATGGCATTGCGTTGTCTGTATCCGCAGGACAAGGGAATCGCTGTGGACTTCAGTACGGACCGTAACCTGTCAGCGACCTTCGCCGACTGGCTCAGTGTCCGCCAGACCNTGGCTGAAACCGAGAAGCTGGAGTCGAAGTTGAAGCAATCCCTGCAACAGGCCATGGGCGAAGCATCACGTGCCATCTTCGAGACCGGCGAAGTCACCTGGAAGAAAGCCAAGGACAGCGTGGTGCTCGATACCGCGCGGCTGGCTGATCAGCCGGATTTACNNCTCAAGACCTACGGAATGCAGCGCCAGGGATCACGCCGATTTGTACTGGCCTGAGTCATTCCCGAAAAACCAACGCAGCAATACAAACGCAATCATCCTCATCGGCAACCGGATAGTCATCCGGCGCCGGTGGGGAGTTTTTTATTGAGAGGAACAATCATGTTGAAAGGTTTGGTCATCACCCCGCCCGTACTTGGACGGATCTCAATTGGAAAGGTCGTCGAGAAAGCTGGCAAGCGTCTTCCGGAAAAGGACGACCAATTCACCATCACGAGCCAGGTTCAGGGCGCCGATGGATGGCTGCCGCATCCCTTTGATGAAGGATTCCGAAAAGCACAGGGCGGGAAGATTCGCGCGATTCCGATCCGGTTGCTCTTCAACGATCCTGATCTGAATTTCCGGGCTGAATATGCCCTGTTCGACAGGAGGACCGGTCGGCCGGTCTGTGTTGGCAATGGTGAGAGCTGCAAGCGGCGGACGGAGTCGGGGGTTCAGTCATTGCCCTGTCCGTCGCCGGAGGGTTGTACGCTGGCGCAGAACGGTTCCTGCAAACCCTACGGCCGTTTGAACGTGCTGATTGGTGACGATGATCCGCTGGGAAGCTTTGTGTTCCGTACTACAACTGNNTTCAACAGTATTCGTACCTTGTCGGCACGACTGGCCTACTTCCAGGCGATCTCAGGGAATCGGCTGGCCTATTTACCGCTGGAACTGAGGCTGCGAGGAAAGTCGACTCGGCAGACANTGAACACCCCGATCTACTACGTCGATCTCACGGTGCGCAGCGGGGTTTCTGTTGAGGAGGCTCTGACGGAGGCCAAACGGCTGGAGGCAGATCGTCAGGAGGCCGGGTTTGATCAGCTTGCGCTGGAAACGGCTGCTCGGCAGGGTTCTTCCAATGGTGCGTTTGAGGAGAGCGACGAAGAGGGGGATTCTGTCGAGGAATTTTATCCGGAGGGTGATGGTGGGCAGGGTGATCCTGGAATAACTCCAGAGAAAACAGTTGCACCGAGCTTGGCGGATAAGTTGGATGATCGGGTTGCGAGATTGGGGAGCGATGCTGGGTAGAACCCAGCCTGATAGTCCCCGCCTCTTTCCTGCAATAGTGAATACCCATCCCGAGGCGCGTTTGCGCTTCGGGGTCGGGTTGTGTGTTATTTTTGATTACGTATGGTTCGTGCGGAGTAGTGTCGCAACAACCGGTTGAATCCGCAGGCCAAAGCGGACCTTTAGTCATGGCGGGGGTGAATGACAGTAATCCGCTTTGCATCGGCCAACGAAATTAAACGTCGCGAATAGATGATGTTTTCGGTACTTTGGGTTCGATTCGCATCGCTCGTTCTATCCGAATTCGCTAAACGGCACAATTTCCGAGCAAAAAAAGGCCAACTTGTTTGGTTGGCCTTTTATTGTTTGGTCGATCTCTGGTCAAAGCCAGTTCAGGCTCAATCCAGTTGGGTCTGGAACTGAGGCCTGCGATTGAGCGGTCGCGATATTCAAAATCACTGGATTGCTAGTTTTCGGTCAATGCCCGAGAAATCGGCCAGCACTCCGATGACACTTTGGCAGATCGCAGGTAAAGATGCGGGCATTGGAGCTGACGGGGTAAATGCGGCAGCTTCTAGCTGAAGCGCTATGTCAAAGAATCCGGAGCTGTTCTTTGCGAAAAATTCAGCCAAGATTTCAGCCCTAACCTGCGATGCTTGTGCTTCAATCTCGCGCTGTACTGTCTTGGCTAGTCCCGGTTGTGCGGCCACACTCTCAACAAGCGATGCTGCCATATGGCTTACTTTTTCCGTGAAGGCTTGCCCTGACTCTCCATATCGAAAACCAGTGTCGATTGCCAATCTNCCATGATCATGGTCAGAGGTAACGTATTGCCTTAGGATGAAGTCAATTCCGATTAAAAGGTGAGCGCAAACTGCGTAGAGCAATCTCCATCGGGGNGAACCTGCTCCAATCTCAGACAACAANAGCCCGATGTCATCAAGCCAGACATTGCAGCCGTCGAAGTTCAACGAGTGGAGGAGGCGNGATTTGCTAAGTTCGTATCGATTTCGCCAGTCACCGCCTAGTCGACCAAGCGACCCATCGTCTAATGCGGTCAGAAATTCTTCCTCACTGATTCGGTCTTGGTGGCTTCGAGCGCTTTTAGTCAAGCGAGCGAGGAATTTGCCATCTAATACCTTCACGTCGTGCTCAAGCCCAAATGCATGCACATCCGGCCGGCTATCAGTAGTAGCCACAACGCAACCATCAAGGCCCAGAACATTCTGCAAACCTTTGGCCCAAAATATCCGCTCAAGGGCTTGAGGCGTCTTCTTGTTCTTGATATCGACGCAGATGCGCTCGCGGCTCAGGGGTAANTTTCTTGCATACAGCCAGAGATCTACGTCGGTGATGTCGAAGCGGTTGTATGTGAACTTGCANGCGCGAACAACGAAGTATCCAATACTGAGGAAATAGTTACGCAGCGCCTCTTCTGCTGCTGGCCCTTTTGGAATCTGTCCACTCATTTTCGCAGTCCCCCTGTTCTGATTTCCTGCAGAAGATTCCGTGCCTTCAGTTTCACTGCATCTGTATTCTTACGCTGAACCTCGCGCGTTATCTCTGGCCCAAGATACTCTGTCACCTTCGCGCCCGGCAGATTGGCGACACTTTCAGCCGTAATATCTCCCTGCTGGATGACGGCGAGGGCAAGTCGCCCTACCTCTGGCTTGAGCAGTCGCATAGTAAACATGCCGCCTCGGTCCGGCGTAACCTCAACTACTCCNTTGAGTTCAAGAGCTTGGTAGTCATTGCCAATGGCGGTCGCGGCCTACACTTCCCCCGCAATCAGTTTGTTCATCAGCGCAGATACCATTTGGATACGACCCCGATAGTAGCTGCTAATAGTCATACCGTAGGTCAGTGATGCAACTAACGCTTTGGCCAAATCAAGTGCGTCGTCTGCGATGGAGTCACTGAATTTCGAAAAAGCTGCCGGGCGGGTCACAAAGTAATTTTTGCCTAAATCGTTACCTACGATGTTTACATCGAACATTCCTATCGAGTGCAAACGATCANNGAACAAATCCTTGCCTAGNAGAGTTGTAGCTGATTGAAGCGGTAAGCAGCCAATAGCCCGTAGCTTTTCGTTCAATTCAGTTAGTAAGGAGGCCTCAGCTGGTGCCAGATTGCTCAAGATACCATTAACTTTCCGTGCATCTTCGCGACGAAACAGATTGCCGTTGAATAGTAATTTCTCCCGNGANGATATTGCTTCCAATCAAAAGCCGATGTTGCAGCCTAGTTGTAGTGTATCCAGCACCTCTTGGGGCGAAATCTTAAATTCGTCCGAAAGCGACTCAACCGCAGACCTGTCCGTGATCGGGCTTTCTGAGGCTGCATCGGAAACCTGTATGACAATTTCCTCATGCTTCTCATGGCTGCTTGCTGGAAGATGCGTGGTCGACTCTAGTNNACCGTTTCCGGTCAAACCAAGAACCTCTATCGCGCCAGCTCCTGGCAAGACAAGGCGTTGTCGTGCCAACTCAGTCAAGATCGCTGGCAACTCGGTCTTTGGGCTGATGTGATTAGCCTTTGCCAAAGCTTCCAGGCGGCCCTGCGGTATCTGAATCTGTTGCTCTGCCGAGATAGCGGAAGAAGCGTTCCACCTTGCCAGCAAGCCAATAGCATCGAAATCTTGGCTCAGGGTCACCTGAAGCTTACGGGCATGGTGGATGACCCATGCGCCCTTGGTTTTGTTGTCCATCGAGCTTATTCCTCCTCTGCCTTCAGTTTTATCGGCTCGCCTATGAACAGCGAATTTTCTGGAGGCGTAATACTCGCATGTAATTTCTAATTTCGCCAGGCTGCGCAGCTGTTAGATGCACACCAGTATTAGTGCCAAGGGTGGTTTAGCAAGAAACCTGAGCAGCGGTTTCTGACTACCCATAACAGAGAGCCAACTTGCTGGCCCGATCAGTAGCAGTGACCTTTGGTGACTGTTCTTCTCCAAAGACCGTTGTCCAAGTAATTCCATCCGCTCATTCGGCGTTGGGTGAATGTCCGCACCGATTGCAGGGCAGTCAGCCAGGGGCAAGGAATTTCTCCTTCGCCAGAGACAGCAGCTCGGCCGAAGCTGTTATTCGGTCAGTTCCGTTCATTCGTCCACTGTTAGTTTTTGACCGGATGCTCGCCGAGCATCAGATCGAGCAGCAGTCCCGAGTACCGCTGCGTATTGCCGATGCGAACCCGCTGGTTAAGGACCTTTTCCTGCAGCGTGCTGCTAATAGAGGTTTGCATATCATAGTGATTCTGAGCATAAGACGAATATCCCCAACTTCTATCTTCAAGGAGCTCGAATAGAACCGCACGAGCAATTGGACGAGAATTCTGGAGCCCAGGGAATCGGCGCTGCACGAGGCACGGTTGATTGCCTTCTATCTGAGCTGCGACCGCGTTCTTGGCCTGCTGAATACTCAGCGCCTACCGACGCACGTGTTTGCGGCACTCCAAGGGCAGGACGTTCAAATGTCGGCGGCAATCCTTTCCAATGCGGTTGGCTCTTATCTCCTACAGGCGATCGCTACCGGCGGAGTGAAAACGTTGCCCCAGTTGGCCTTTGAAGGCTGCCTGGTAGAAGGCCNNTCCTTTATCTACAACGGTCACATGACTGGCAAAGGCTTTGCCGCCACCAACAAATCCCCGGCATTGAGCCNNCTCACAGAGAAGCTCGATGAACCCNTCGCCGGCAAGAAGCTCGTCTTCGAGTTTTCCAAGAGCGGATTGGTGAACTACACCGCGTACACCCGCATGTCAGGGTCGACGCGTCTGTTCGCCNTTGCTAGCATCGCTGGAGTTGACGAGACCACCATCNCCGCCGTGCCCTATGTCGTAGGTGATCTGGTCGCAAGCAGCCCCGCGATAACCTCGCCCTTCATGACGACGCTCGAACTGCGCCCGGAGGAAATAGAGCAGTTCGCCGGTATGGACGAGACGTGGTTCCCCTCAGCGGCTGAGTTCAAGCGCATGACCATGGTTCCTGAGCACACAGTTAAGGAACTGGTCTGCCGCTTGCTCTAGGAACACTCAGTACCCAACGATTGGGGCGGAGAGGAAAGCGATGTCCTATCGGCCAATCTAGTCGTAGATGGTCGCCGCCACGTGGGCGCATTCTTGCTCAAGNGCNCGGCGAGGTTTCATCCAATGAAGCCCACGGACCTCGGCAAGAACGGCGACCAGCTCTNNCACCGGCTGTTCAACATCCCGGCCCAGATCTACGTGGTTCAGCATTGCCACACCATCGGTGCCGCCGTCCGCAAACAGGCGGAGGCCTTTGCGNTCGCACGCAGTTTTGTAGCCCCTTGCCGTGTCGTCTTCATGGATGGCTGCACAACAGCGCGCCTGTTGCATGCGCATGGGTTGTGGCCAGCAGCAACATCGAGAGCGAGAAGAGCAGGGCTGTATGAGGGTTCGATCACCACATCGCGACGCCCTGAGAATTTTGTTCGTCTTGAAGGCTGGGNGTAGTCCTATTGAGCAGCCAGCAGCTGAAGAGGTTCTTATCTTCAAGGGCGAGGCTCGTCTGCAGGCATTCGACTTCTGGATGCGAAATCCCGACTATCTTGCCGCTGAGTTGCTTGACCTGTTCGCGGAGACGAAGGACAAAGGCTACTACGAAGCAGCGCAAGCTATCCTGGCAGACGNNGAGCCAGACCTTCGTCGCGTTCCGATGATCCGTNACTTCTTTGGTGCCTACGAGCGTCTAGACGATGCCCNNTCGCTTCTGAGGTCCCGCGATCTTGTTCGCATCACCGGCCTCAAAGGGGGCAACAACAAAGTCCTAGAGACAGACTTCATTCTTACCAAGGCGGGCCATGACGCTTGTTCAGTAGCAGTGTCGCAGGAACCTATCCTCGAGTGGTATGCAGACAGGGCCGTACTCGTGGCAAAGGTTGCAGGCACCTTGGGCGGAACCGCCTGAAAAAAGCAGTATCAGCGCGTAACCTATGCGGAGACAAAGTTGGGCGGGGTCATTCCTGCTATTACCGAGGATGAGACAGACTAGCGGAACCAGCCCGACTAGTGAAGCGGAGGGAAGATGGCTCAACCCAGGGAAGAGTGGCTACAAGCANTAGCCACAAGAGCAGAAACGGAAGTTCCAGCTGTTGAGGAGTCCTCTGCTCATCGCATTCAACCATCGCCTGTGCTCGCCCAGCCTCGGCGGCTGGTTCTGCGAGAGCTAGNNTTTTCGGGCGTAAAGGACGGTGTCGCGAACGCTAGCGCCTTCGCGTTTTCATGGACGAACCTTGGTCACGGCCTTTGGGCCATGCTCTCAGAGCACAATCTGCAGAGGCAAACGACAATCATCGAGATAGTGCGCTGGATGGTCAGAGGAAGACCATCGAGTAACTTACAGGACGACGNNATGCGGCGATGGATCCATACGGTCCGGCTAAGGTTCCTGCTTGACACTGACGAATACGAGGTTATCGCCAACACAAAAGGCGAACCAATAGGCAGCCTGCACCGGGTTCGCTCGTCGCNNAATGCCGGAGGTTACCCAGGAAGGACCATCCTTGCCGAATTTGCCACGGATGGCGAATTCGAAGCAGTCATGGCTGACNTCTTCATGCGCACTTTTGCGATGGACTCAATATCGACGTGGCGGCACGGCGAACAAGACGAGGGTCATTCGGTAACCCACAGCTGGGTAGCTTTTTCCGGAGCCATGTTCATCGGCACCAATTACGAGGTACTCCTTGGGGACATGCCCGTCGCTTCTGGGCTGACCTCCCGGCTGATGCAGATGTACNCCGGCGTCCCATGGGTCTCACCAGCCGCGGCAAAGACCGCGCACCAAGTCGTGGAGCAAGCAGTTCAAGTTTCTGCGCGACGAAATGAACAAGGACGTGAGGCAGCAAAGGCACGAATTGAGACCATTAGTGCTCAACTGGCGGCGAAACGGGCTGAGCTTGCCAAGATCCCAGACGACCAGGTAGTGTNNGATGCGATCAATGCTGATGCGGCCCAGTTAGCCGAAGTTCGTCGCCTTGAACGAACCNAGCAGGAGCGCGTAGAGCGGGCTGCAACTGCGCTCCGTCAGACGAATGCAGCCTACCAGGAAGATCGCCGCGATCTACAGGCGCACATGGATGCGATGTCAGCGACCGCGGTCTTTCGTCGTCTGGAGCCGAAGTGTCGCCCCCGCTGCGATCACGCGATTTCTAAAGCAAAGAAGGACCTTGAGAGTTCTACGCACTCGTGCTCTGTTTGTGGTGAGTCGATCACGAACTCTGAAGACGGAGAGGTCATCAAGACAGGGCTGCAGGGCTGTGTTGCGGCATCCGAGGCTGCAGTAGCGCGCGCTTCTACGAATAAGGAGGAAGCGGAGAGTGAGCTTGCTGCACTTCAATCAAAGTCTGATTTTCTGCAGAGTCGCCTTGAGGCGGCTTCGAAGGAGTNNGAGACTTCCTCGGTACGGCGACAGGAGGTGCAGCACCCGGCGGTTCTGGAAGGGCGTTTGGAGGAAGNNGCCATTGCTCCAGTGACGCAGGCTGACGATCGAACTGGTGAACTGAAGATCCTGTCTGCTGTCGTGACGGAAACGGAGGCTCGCTNNAAGGCAATGCGGGATGGATTGCTCACTGACGTATCTGTGCGTCTAGTGGAGTACGCCAAGGCTTTCGGTATGGAGAATCTGTCAGAAGCCTCACTGAAAGCGAACGCAGCCCNNTCGCTGGTCAAAGGAGGCGCCCCAACAAGCTACAGCAAAGTTACGGAAGGGGAGAAGTTGCGTCTCAAGGTGGCGACTGTTCTCGCGATGATCGAAATTGCTGAGGAGCGGGGCGTCGGACGGCATCCTGGGCTGCTCATGATCGATTCACCCGCCGCGCAGGAGCNNTTGTCCACCGTCGACGTAGATAACCTTGTCGCCGGGCTCCAGGCAGTGNTCAAAAAGCTGCCACATTTTCAGGTGTTTGTTGCCGGTCTTTCCTCAAGAGCAATAACGGATCACATACCTGAAGCAAATCGCCGCGAAGCTACCGGAAACGCCTTCCTGTGGTGATCGGTATGCACCGATCGAAGCCAAACTCATAGAGGTCGTCAAGAGCGGACGAGACTGGCAGTTGGAAGAGCTTGGCGGAATTGCGAAGCTCGCGCCGGCTGCAAGAAGGCTCGGAGGGACGCCCATAATGCCTGAGCTGCTTCAACCGCTTGTGCTCGAATGGAGCAGTGCCGGTGTAGGCGAGCGCGAAGCGTATAAGAGCGTCCTCAGCGATCTACTGNAGGCAGCGACAACAGACTTCGTGNCGCTTGAGGCGGTCGACATCCTCGAACATCATCGGCCATTGCCAGATGGTGGCGATGAGTCTTGCTTCATGATATTTCTCGCGAAGGCAGCAGCAAGCTGCCATTCACTCTCCGNNGGCTCGCGTGGTGCGGCGCTAGACGGCGCATTTCGCTGGGCCAGCGATAACAGACGTTGGCAACTTCGCTTGCTAGACCTTCTTCTGNGAATAGTACCAAGTGACGACGCCGAGTTCCTCCGGCGTGCGGCTAAGATTGCCGGTGTAGCCTTTNCTCATTGGCGCGATAAGGAACTGCTCGAGGTCCTGNAACAGTTCGTTCAACTCGAAGCCATCCGATCTGAGGCAGCCTTCGAGTTGGGAATGGCCTCTCTCGTTGAAGCCATGGATAGAGCGNGTAGCAACGACGCAACTACCGCCTTCCATAGAGCAAGGGACTGGTTTGCTGAATCCTGCGGGTTATCCGAGCATCGTCCCGCAGCTAGCTTGCGCCTTGATGCCCTTGACCTGCTTCTAAGCTTCAACAGAGGCGCTGCTGCAACGGTCGGTACCGTGTGCGCCCGAGTTCAGCAGCATGCTTTCGAACTGCACGCCTGGTCAGGAGGCTTGGGACCTCCGTGGTTGGGGTCTAGGCAGACCGAAGCAGCTTGTTGGAGCACTTTAGCAAGTGCCGTTGCGGGGCTAGCAGAGAGCCTTGATGAACCGAGCTGGTGGCAACCAGCAATTGTCATTGAGGAAGGTCTTCTGTCTGTCAGTGCAGGGCGATCGATCCTGCGTCGAACGACGCAGGGTGGCATCGAAGCGATGGTCAGACCTCGAATACGCGAAAGTCTAGCCTCTCAAGCTGGACAGGCCCATCAAGTGAGGGNNAGGCTTCGACATAACTCGGGCCACCAATGGGCCGCTGAGGCACAAGACCTGATTGAGCAGATTGATGCCTTTGTTGAGAAGTCGAGTTNNGTTCCAAACCCTCTTAAGGCGGCGAGCGAAGGGACATCGCTCGCCGCCATCATCGCAGGATCCGAGGTTCCAGAAGAGAAGAGGGATATTCTTCTCGCCATCATCGAGAACGCCATGTCTCTGCAAATGGCTAATATGACTGGCGCTGAAGCTGATGTCATCGAGCGATGCTGCAATAGCACCNGGAAGCACACGGACCACAGCGCGAATATAAATGGAGCACGTCTCTTCGACACGGTACTCCTCTGGCTGGTCCGTTTCGTTTTCAATCGCCTCGAATTGACTCGGGGAGATGATCCAAGCGGCGCCTACCTCTTCGAACGCGCCGACGGCTCGTTGCCGCACGAGGACGAACTACAGCAGGACTTCTTTCGATGGGTGGCGACGAATTCAGCGGGGACCGATCTTGAGCCGACCAACATTGCGAGCGGTAGGGCCGACATTCGCTTGAGGTCTGGCCCTGAACGCCTGGTTGCTGAGGTCAAACGCGAAGATACGGACAGTTCCTTCGACGCTCTCTCCANNACTCATGCAGCACAAACGACTGACTACCAGGNNAACGTCAGCATTCGTTTGGGTGTGCTCTTGGTACTGNACNTGGCAACACCTAACCGTGAAGGCACTGNNCATATAACAAGTTTGTTTGAAATGCGGCACGTCCGCCGCCTTGGCGAGTCACATTCGCGGCTCGTCTTAATGGTCAAGGTTCCGGGACGGCGTAGGATTCCCAGCGACNCCACGAAACTTGCCCAAACGGGGCTGGGCGGTCGCGGAAGCTTTAACAATCACTTGCGCTGATTATGCTCTATAACGCTCCTCAGCGCATTCCGTATGAGCCTGCCGTCTGTGCTAGCCAGCGCGTCAAGCAACTTGCCCGAGTGCCACTTCCCAAAGCTGCCATTGGTGCCGGCCCCGGCCAACGACGGTTGTACTGGTTAATGCGGACAGTTGTGGGCATGGTCACCAACGGCGGCAAGGCTGATTTCAGTCCTCGGCATAAGGTATCCGGAGCACCTTCATCAGTAATATTGCCGAATGTAGCTGTAAGCCTTTTCGAACAGTTCCTCATCGGCATGTAGCTTGTATTTGAAGAGCGCTTTCCGTAGCGCTTTCACTTCGCGCTCGCCGGCTTGGGTACCCTGCCAGCCCGGAAAACGAACCAGGCGGACGATCTCATCACTGTCGGCAACCACGCGCTCAACCATGATGGGCGTTTCGTCGGTTTTGACTTGNAACAGCTCGGTAAGCGCTGCCTTGCCGCGATCCCCGTCTTCTTCGGGAGGCGTTTTCTCAGCCTGAAGAGTTTCCTTTNNGGCGATCTCGAGCAGTTGCTTGAGGAACTCGACACTGTTGATCTGACCAGACTCGAAACGGTCCTTCAAGGCATCCAGCCGCTCAGAAAGCTGCTTGAACTTCGANTTGCCGCCATGCCCACGCAGCCTGCGTTTGAGCTTTGATCTCGATCTCTTGCCTTTCTTCGGGTCTGGGTTCACAGCACAGCCCAGAAGATCGGCATCAAGGACCAAGGTGTCTAGGTCATCGCGCACGGCATCCACATGCACGTTCTGGTGGATCAACTCAATGGTTTTGGCNCCTAGCGAATGCCAGATCAGCTTTCCGGCTGCTGAGGGCTGCACTGACTGATACNNCTGAGACAGCCACTTGTAGTCTTTCTCGAAGGGGCCCAGCACCGTATCAGGNGAAGCGGCTTCCCAAATCTTGTTGAGCACGCTGTACTCGGCGGCAAAGTTGTCGCGTACCTCGTTGTTGGGCAGGCACTCTTGCGCCGCCATCAAACCTTCGTAACCCTGNTGCTCACGATCAATGCCGGGNAAGAAAGCCAGACATTTGCCGGCTTCTGGCAGCTTTTCTTTCAATTCCTGGATGTTGCTGACTACCTGCTTGACGCTCTGATCGTCGAATTCGCANGCGCGGCTGCCATCATCGAAGATACCGAGGTAGTCCACGATCAGGCCATGGGTNCTCTGCTCAGAGTAGGTACGATTCACGCGACAGATTGCCAGCAACGTGTGGTCGCGCAGCGGCTTGTCCAGGTACATCGCCTGGAGGATGGGAGCATCGAACCCGGTCAGTAATGCCGTGACGATGATTATTTCAGGGTCGGCCGGGTCCCGAAANCGATCCAGCAGNCGTTCCTCNTCATCACGGCTGCGGTTGTAGAGTGCGTACTCTGGNTGTTCTTTCTTGTTCGCCGCCTGCACCGACATGACGATGTCCGTAGCTTCTGGCGGTAGCAGCTTGTCCAGCTCAGCCTTGAACAGCAGGCAGGATTCNCGATCAAAGGTGACGATCTGTCCCTTGAAGCCGTTAACCTCCACCTTGCTCTGGTAGTGCTGGACGATGTCCTCGCATACCTTACGGATGCGCTCAGGGGTCTTNACNAACACTGCCATCTTAGCGGCGGTCTTGGCGAGGTTGTCCTTGTCTAGATCGGATAGGCCACCGGTCAGGTCNTGGTAGGCAGCATCAGTGCCGCCTTGTCGATGCAGATCGATCAGNCGGGGCTCGAAGTGCAGCTTCAGGGTGGCGCCGTCANNGATCGATTCCTCGAAGCCGTACCGACTCATGTAGCCCTTTTCATCCTCCTCGGCACACNNAAAAGCGTAGAAGGTGTTGCGGTCGGCACGGTTGATTGGCGTACCGGTCAGGCCGAACAGGAACGCGTTGGGCAGGGCTTCNCGCATCTTTCGGCCCAGATCGCCTTCCTGGGTGCGGTGGGCCTCGTCGACCAAGGCGATGATATTGCCGCGGTCGTTCAGGCTGCCAGTAGCTTCGCCGAACTTGAATATCGTAGGNATGATGATCTTGCGCACATCNTGCGCCAGCAACTGCTGTAGTTTCTCGNNGCTGTCGGCCTTTTCCAGGTTGGGAATGTCCGCGCCGAGAACGTGTGCGGTGATCTGGCTGTCCAGATCGATCCGNTCCACCACGATCAGCACAGTAGGGTTCTTCAGGCCGGCGTGCATACGCAGCTTCTGGNNAGCGGCAAACACCATCAGCAGCGACCTGCCNGAACCCTGGAAGTGCCAGATCAGGCCCTTCCGGGGNTAACCTGCCAGCACGCGCTCGACGATCTTGTTGGCGGCTTCAAACTGCTGGTAGCGGCAANNAATGATCTTGATGCGCTGCTTCTTCTTGTTGGTGGCGAATAGNGTGAAGCTGCCCAAGATATCCAGGACCACATGGGGCGCAGCATGCTCGGCGGACAGCTTGAGTGATTTCAGCGGGTGGTGCTGACCGTCCTCCCATTGCCATCCANNAATGTGCCACGGCCCCCAGTCCTTGACTGGCAGACCGATGGAACCATAGTGATAGGCCTTGCCCTCGGTGGCCACCGAGAACACATTACAAACGAAAAGCTCCGGCACGAACTTCTCATAGTCGTCATGCACCTGCACCGCGCCATCGACCCAGCTGATGCACTTCTTGACCGGCGTCTTGGCCTCGATCAGTACCAGCGGCAGACCATTCACCAGCAGCACCAGATCGGCCCGGCGTTCGGTGGGGCCAGCACGGTANTACTGTTGGGTGACGATGTATTTGTTCTGCGCNAGGTCATCCAAATCGATCAACCGTACCGGCACATGCTCATTGTTGTGGCCAAAGGGCATCGAGCGTTCGCCACGCATCCACGCGGTCATTTCCTCGTTGGCGCGGATCAGCCCATCTGATCGCACCGAGAGTACGATGGCGCGCAGCTTGTAGAGCACCTCGTCGGCACGGTCAGGCTGAGCGGCAATCNNTGGGTTCAAACGAATCAATGCATCGNNCAGCCAAGGCTCGACCAGCACTTCCTGGNNAATCTGGCGCGGCACGTCAGAAGGNCTGTAGCGCCAGCCGATGCCTTTGGGGCTGGGGCCGNNGCTGGTTTGAGGTTCCTGAATGGCGTTGGCNGAGGCAGCCTTGGCGGGGCCTGCGAGCAGGTCGCGGACATAGGCTTCGACGGTATTTGATTCAGTGAACCCCATGACTATAGTTCTCCCACCAGGTTAGCAGGATATTGGCCTTCATTTCCTTGCCTGACCAACCGCTTACCAATGCAGGCATTTTTGTCAGCAATAGCAGTCAGCAGTTGAGCGATGTTCTGCTGATCCTGGCGGCGAGGAAATGGCAATTGAAGTTCAGAAAGTTGCTCAACAGGCAAATGCCGAATCGTTGTTCCTGTTGCCACGNNCTCCAAAATCCCTCGTTTTGCGCAATACCGTAGGTAGTGGAACATGAATCAGAATGTGATCGTTCTGCGGNNCCGATGTAGTGCTTTCTGGTACAACATCCCGGGAATGNNGCTTTCTCTCCAAATGGCTGCACGTCCAATTTCCCGCCCCTCACAAACTAACAAGTCGCCATTATTGAAGCGAGTATTTCGNATTTCACGCGCATCGAATGACATCTGAGGCAGTTCAGTGAAATCAAACNNTCCCCAAAGCACATTGTTGTTCTTGATGTATGTCTTCTGGTTTTCACCGAGCCGCGCCTTTTCAGAGCTCATCTTGCCCAGTTGAATGTCGTAGCACTCCTTGACCTTTTTTGTGTTGCATTTNGATAGATTTTCAAACGAATCCAAAAGCGCTGATTCAAAGAGTTTCTCCCCCGCTATCTTTGCATCCTGNAGACTTTCAAGGCCTACNTTAACGGCCGAGAGCAACTTCAAAATACGTTGCTGCTCCATTAGTGGTGGCAAGACAAACTCTTGTACTGCCATCGTTTTCCAGTTNGATGGTGGTGACAANGATCCAACTGAGATTTCTACTGCTCGGTTCATGAACAGATCACTCTGCATGAAGAACGGCAGGAATTCGGGAAGCACAACATCGGGCTTGGCCCGTAGCACCATTGCATGGGCNGAGCAGATACCATCAAAATCGGCAACNGCCAGTTTACGCCAGGGNCGACGGCGACCGAAAATGATGTCGCCCTTCTTGAACATCNNAGCTCGTGCTTCCACATCGTCCGGCGTGCCCCAACGACGAATNCTTAGCGAGTCGGAGTCCAGATGTTCCAGGCCAATGTAGTGCTCCATCCCGGACTCAGATGGGTTGTCGATGCGGACATTGACGTTAGCCGCCATCTGATCGAAACGCCAGACTTTCCAGCCGGGCCAAGTTCTTGTCAGACACGCTCGATGTCCTCCGTAATCAGTCCGTCCAGCGTTTCCACCAGCGCGTCCATCTGCTGCCAGAAGGCACGGCCTTCGGTTTGCCACTGATCCCAGGCAGAGCGCAGCGATACCGCGTTGCCATTGCTGTCGGTGGCGATGGCGGCGGCAATACGCTTCACGTAAAGCGGGATCGAGAGGTTGGCTGCATTGGCGCCGATTTCAGCCAGGGTAGCGACCTTGGCGAAACCGGGCACGTCCACAAATGTCTTGTAGGCAGTTAGGATGCGCTGCTGGTGCTCGNNCTTCAGAAAGCTCTGCGCCCGTTCCCGGGTGACCTCGTTCGCCGCGTCGATGAAGATCACCTTGCCCTTGCGAGCGGCGACCTTGNNGTGGTTGCAGATGACGATGCAAGACTCCATCGGAGAGTTATAGAACAGGTTGGGGCCCAGGCCGATGACGGCCTCGACCCAGTCCTGCTCGACCATCTTGGCGCGCATGGCTAGTTCTTCGTTACGGAACAGCACACCGTGGGGCCAGAGCACTGCGCAGCGACCAGTGGCCGTAAGGCTGGTCAGGATGTGCTGCTGGAAGGCGTGNTCAGCACGCCCNTGCGGTGGCGTGCCCAGGGTGTTGCGGCCCCACTTGTCACTGCTCCAGGCCTCCCGATCCCATTGCTTGATGGAGTACGGTGGGTTGGCCAGGATCACGTCGAACTGGCGCAGGCGATCGCCTAAGATGTGCTTCGGTTCTGCTAAGGTGTCACCNCGGATGATNTCGAAGTCCTCCACACCGTGCAGGAAGAGGTTCATGCGGGCGATGGACGAGGTGATGAGGTTGCGCTCCTGCCCGTAAAGCTTGAGCNNGTACTCGCCGCCGGAGCGCTTCACCTCATCCAGCGCCGAGATCAGCATGCCGCCAGTGCCACAGNNGTCGTAGATCGACTCGCCAGCCTGTGGAGCCAGCAGTTGCGTCATGAGATGGACAACGGTGCGGTTGGTGTAGAACTCNGCGGCGGTAGGNCTGGAGTCGTCTGCAAATTTCTTTNNGATCAGGTATTCGTAGGCGTTGCCGAGCTCATCCTCGGGCACGTTACCNACCGACAACGTCTGGGTGGAGAAGTGCTCGATCAGGTCCTCANNTGTTTCGTCGGGTAATCGCTCGCGGTTGGTCCAGGGGGCATCACCGAAAATGCCATCGAGCATGTCGGGGTTGGCTGACCGNATGGCCCGCATGGCCTTCTGNATGGCTTCGCCGACGTTCTTTNNCGGAGTCTGCCGCACATCGTTCCAGTGCGCTCCTTCAGGAATCTGGAAGCGGTGGTTTTCGGCGAACTGGGCATAGGACAGATCACCATCAGAATCTACCAAGGCAGCCTGATATTCCTCGTCCCAGACATCCGACACGCGCTTGTAAAACAGCAGCGGGAAGATGAACTGTTTGTAGTCGCCCGCGTCGATCAAACCGCGCAGCAGGACGGCGGCACCCCAGAGGTAACTTTCTAGTTCTTGTTGGGTGATTCGGCTCATTGCAGCCATNCCTCCTTCCTCCATGACCTGCGCGAGCTGTTCTTCGGCCTCGCGGCAACGGTCAGGCCTTGAAGGCAGCAATAGCTTCCGGCAAGGGCGGGATNNGTCCTCTTGGAGCGGCGGCAGTACATATGAGATGTTCAGCGTCCAATCCTCAGACTTGATCTCGTCGAGCGTTACAACGCGAACAGCATCCTGCACATCGGCAAAGCCGCGATACCAACCCAGAATTTCAGTGGCGTGTTCTGGCTCAAGAAAGTTTTGGGCTCGGCCACGGCGGAATAAGCGANNGGCGTCGGCGATTAGGACCTTCTGTTTGTGTTCGGCAGATTCTTCGTTTNNACGCAGCACCAGGATGCATGCTGCAAGGCCGGTACCGTAGAANAGGTTTGGCGCCAGTCCGATCACTGCCTCTACCAGGTCCATTTCGCTGAGCTTCTGACGAATGTCGCCTTCGGCNCCTTTCCGGAACAAGGTCCCCTGGGGCAATACAACGGCCATGCGGCCGGTGCCCTCGGCCATGGATTTGACCATGTGCTGCACNCAAGCGAAGTCACCACTGGAAGAGGGTAGCCCGGCAAAGTTGCGGCCGAAGGGGTCGTTCAACCACAAGTCCTCACCCCATTTTTCCAGGGAGAACGGCGGATTGGCAATCACACAGTCGAATGTAGCCAGCCTGTCACCCTCGAAGAAGGCCGGGTTGCGCAAGGTGTCGCCGCGCACCACCTGGAAGTCCTCAATGCCATGCAGGAACAGGTTCATTCGGGCGATGGATGAAGTGGTCAGGTTCTTNTCCTGCCCGTACAGCTTGCCCCAGAGGCGTTTCACGTCGCCATGTTGTTCCTTAACGTGCTGTACCGCTGCGAGCAACATGCCGCCGGTACCGCAGGCGGGNTCGTAAATGGTTTCCGCNTCCTTCGGGTCAAGCATGTCGATCATGAGCCGCACCACGCTGCGTGGTNNATAGAACTCGCCAGCCTTCTTGTTGGTGGCATCGGCAAATTTCTTGATCAGGTATTCGTAGGCATCGCCCAGAACATCGGATGTGATGTTTTTGTTGCCGAAGGAAATGCGCGAGAAATGCTCAATGAGGTCCTTGAGCAGGGCATCGGACAGGCGATCCTTGTTGGTCCATTGGGCATCTCCGAATACCCCGTAGAGCGTGTCCGGGTTGGCTTTNTCGATCTCACGCATAGCGTGCTGAAGGGTTGCGCCGACATTGCTCGGGACAGATCGGACGTCGTTCCAATGGCAGTCTTCGGGAATCTGGAATCGATGCGATTCGGGNAACCAGGCAAGCTGTTCATCGCCTGTTTCATCAACGATTTCCTGGTATTCGTCGTCCCAGACGTCACAGATGCGCTTGAAGAACAGTAGCGGAAAGATGTAGGTCTTGAAGTCAGCTGCATCCACCGGGCCGCGCAGGATGTTGGCGGACTCCCAAAGGTGGGATTCAAGCTGGCTGAGGGTAATGGTTTTTCTTGCACAACGACCTTGGATTATTAGTTGTTCTCGCTGTCATTGTCTCATTTGTCAGGCTCGAACAAGTGCTCTGCACCGTTTTGGGATTTTCAAACACAGGCAATTCGTTGCAATCGATTCGCCTAAACGACTATGTTGTAGTTTGTCTGGGCGCAGATTGTGGTTCCGGACAGCAGCCAGAAAAGTTGAAGAGCGGCGACTTTCCTGTTGCCGTGGGTCTCCAGATAGCATCGTGAGCAGCATGGTTCCCATGATGGACAGTCCATTCGATTGACGTAGCACCTGCTCAATTAGCGCAACGGGGTAGCCTTCTACCCGCGTGTCAGCGGGTGCAGGCCGACGTGAATATAGCTGCTGAGCGCCTTCCAGGAATATTCCTTGAACTCCTTGAGCTGACTCATCACGACATCTGGAGCCTTCCTTCAAGTTCTTCCAACATCTTTGAGAGCATGGGGCCTTCGTTGGCCTTTTCGCGTTCTCTGTCGTAAGCGGCGCAGATAATTTCTCCACCCACTCCTCTGACGCACCGTAAAGAAGCCAAATTCCCCGCGTTAACGCTTCGTATTGAACGCGGAATAAAGAGCCGGCCCCAGAAATTTGGACAGAGAGATAAGTGCTAGCCTTGCTTGATCATGCCGCGTAGCGGCTGGAAAGAGGAGCAAGAGCATGACAAGAAGGAAACGGCGGAATCACTCGCCGGAGTTGAAGGCGAAGGTGGCGATTGCCGCCTTGAAAGGCGACAAGACGCTGGCCGAGTTGGCCCAGCAATACGATGTGCATCCGACCCAGATCACGGATTGGAAGATGCAGTTGCTGGAGCGCTCTGCGGTGGTCTTTGGTGAATCTNCCGGGCAAGGGAATCCGCCGGACGTCCAAACGATGGTGGCGAAGATCGGTCAGCTGACGCTGGAAAACGATTTTTAGAAAAGGCNNGCTCACCAAGGCGGGCCTGCTGAGCGCAAGAAGATGATCGACCGCACCCACAAACTGCCGGTGATCCGGCAATGCGAAATTCTCGAGTTGGCGCGGTCGACCGCGTACTACGTGCCAAAAGCAACGTCGCCGGAGGATCTTGCGCTGATGCGTCGAATAGACGAATTGCACCTGGACTACCCGTTCGCCGGGAGCCGGATGTTGCGCGATCTGCTACGCCATGAAGGCCGGGCAGTCGGTCGTCGGCGTGTTCGCCGTCTGATGCGTCAGATGGGGATCGAAGCGCTGTACCGCAAGCCGAACACGAGCCGTCGGCATGCCGCGCATCCGATTTATCCCTACTNNTTGCTGCGCCACCTGAGTATCGAGCGGCCCAATCAAGTCTGGGCAACGGATATAACGTACATCCCGATGCGCCGGTGCTTCGTTTATCTGGTCGCCATCGTCGATTGGTACAGCCGACGGATTCTCGCTTGGCGCCTGTCCAATACGCTGACCACCGACTTCTGTATCGAGGCCTTGCAAGAAGCCATCCTGCGCTACGGCNACCCGGAAATCTTCAACACAGACCAGGGTAGCCAGTTCACCAGCGCCGAATTCACAGGTGTTCTCAAAGCACACGACATTCGTATCAGCATGGATGGCAAAGGCTGTTGGCGGGACAACGTGTTTGTTGAGCGCCTCTGGCGAACCATCAAGTATGAGGAGGTGTATCTCAAGGCCTACGATTCGGTTTCCNACGCCAAGGCCAGCCTCGGGCAATTCATCATGTTCTACAACCGCCAACGCCCGCACCAAACATTTGCCGGCAAGACGCCAGACATGATTTACTTCGCAGGCCTGTCCCAGGAGAAACTTGCCGCATGAAACCCGCGTTACCCACCGCGTCGGTCGCCTACGGTCTGAGCGGACCTTCGGCAACCGCCATCGTGGATAACGCTACACCCGCAGGGCTCCACTTATCTTCGGGTAAAACTGTCCAAACAAACGGGACCGGCTCTTAAAGCGAAAGTACTGGTGAAGCCGCTACCGGCCATTAACGTCAGGATTCCTATCGCGTGCTCAAGGGAGATGACCGTTGCTGTTGCTGATAGTAGGTATGGTTGCCGGGATGAAGCCCTAGCTGCTCTCTGTGTTTGCCAATGGTTGTATGCAAGTTGGCGGATTGTTCCAGCAGTGCTTCGAGAGTTTGTATATTTTCAGGCATTGCATTTAACGCAGGGGCTAAAAGTAGCAGAGCAGGGATGTTTAGACCAAAAGAATAACTCAGGAATCAACGGTTACTTAGCCTAAGAGTCCTATCTCTTTTCTACGACAAGTGAAGGAACCCATCTCGAGGCGTGTCTGCGCTTCGGGATGGGTTGGTGTTCTTTTGATTGTGGATGGCTCGTGCAGAGATGTTTCGCAATAGCGGGTGTTCGGCCTACCTTTGAATGACTGAAACACTCAGTGAACTGCCGTTGATCGGGTTAGCAGAACGCTAGCTGAGGCGTCGAGGTCACGAATGTGCTGAACAGAAGGTGGTCGTTCAAGACAAATTCTCCTTGAGCGGCAGGTAACCGCCATGTTCATGACACACCGTACCAAATGTCTGAGCGGCCAATTCTGGTCGAATCTGCATGAAAATCCCCTCACCATAGAGGTCACCGTCTGCTCCTTGAAGGCGCGAACTGCTTGGGTTTGGCGACGCGAAATTACGCCGAGACCATAAGCATTCGATATTCTGGAATCTGCGTTGTAGCTGAGGGTGGATTCCCGCCCTTTAGTCACCGCGACATCCCATGCACCACCAATGACTGCCCTGCTGCAAGATCGTCAGAAACCTTGCAGCGTCAAAGATGAACAGAACGTGATAGCCGTAACCCTTCTCACGGCAGTGTTCTGAGCTTCCACGTAGACGACAAAAGAGAGTCTTCGAAGACGTTTCTCAGTGCCATCAGCAACGCGTCTCGATGTGAAGTTGCTTCATCGAGATCAACGGATCCTGGGCCATCGGGTAGTGCTTCTGGGGGTTGTACCCAAAATCCATGCGAATTGCCATGGCCCGAGAAGTACGCTGGAAAGCATGGTCAATTTGGCTGAGCAATCCGCGCTCTATTTCAGTCGAGTGCGCGAGATAGCGGTTCATACGTGCGCTAAACGCGTCGCTCAAAATCTCTTGACGGTAGCCATCAACGAAACTGTTCAGTTCAGCAACGAGCGAGCGCTTCCCGTCGCTATCGAGGCGCCATCGTGGCGACCGGATTCTGTCCACCAATTGGCGTTCCTCAATCATCTCCAACAAACGCCCACAAACCGGGCTGAGCTCATGCAGCGGAAAAGATCGGAAAACTCTTCGCACTGTGGGTCAGCAAACCAAAACCAACTCCCCAACGCTGTCCTTGTATTGCTACCTCGCCATTTTTCAGCTCGGAAAGCAAATGGCGGGATGATTGAGTCCGCTATCACCATCCCAATTCGATAAATTCCAATCACATGGCGAGCTACCTCGGTGTCACATGTCGCTTGCAACACGTATTGGGTGCCATCCACCAACGAAAACGCCGTGGAGTTTAGGCATTCCCGCCCCACTTAGCCAACGTATCACCATCGATCCTGATCATCCCCACTCCTTTGGAAAACTCTTCAAATCTCCGAGAGTGCGAACATCTCCGACGTGTGGCTCGTATCGTCCGCACGCCTATCTGTCTATCCATCGATGTTTAACAGGGTCTCGATCGGGTTCAGGCAGAGCTGCGCATTTCTCTCATAAGAGGCTTCAAAAGTTTTTTTTAAATGAGTGCGTTGGGGGAGGGCTGTAGCTAGGGAATAGCCAATGGCCTCAAGGTAGCACTTGAATTTTTCGTGGGCGCCCAAGTTTTTTTGGCGGCTCAACAGGGAACTTGCCACGTCGAATGGTTTTTATTTTGCGCTTGGAGTGCAGTTCTTCAGGCGGTCTGATGCTCACGAACTGTNNGGACTTGCAGAGATAGCCAACTACTCGATGCTTTAGGTTCTTGACCNNAGATCCTTCCCAGGCATTGATTACGCCGATACCAAGTAGGCCGCGCCGCTCGTATTCCGCCTTGTTGGCATTGATGTTCCAGTAGCAACCACGCCCGTGCTTGACCACCTTNTTCCAGTACTCACCAATGTCCTGCGCTAGGTTAACGTCTCTTCTGCCATCACGTTTTGAACCGTCGAAGAACAGGATGAGGTGAAAATGCAGCCCCTTAAGAACTCCATATTCCAGTTTCACGATGAAGCCTAGCTGATCTGCGAAAAGTGAGTTGTGTCGCTGGTTATTGAAAAATCGATTTAGATCCGCGATCGCCTCCTGAATGGTGATCAGGTCCTTGAATTCCTTCCGGTACTCAAGATCGATGCGCAACACAGCGAGGCGAGCANNCATATTCTAAAAAGTGTCGACGTAAGAGGCGTATTCAACCGCACGTTCGTTAGCCTCGCTCCGCCTTTTAAGAGCTCTTGCTTTGGTTTTCTGGGACAGGCAGCGTTCATGAAGCTTGGCAACCAGCAAATTGAATAACTTNGCAGCAGAAATACCACCAAATTGTGGNTTGGGGAAGACTGGGGCGTCCCAGATATCGTTCCAGGGTAGTGTTTGGGCTAGTAGTCCCATTTCTGGNCAGCAAGCGATGAACACCTCGATGTGCTGNCTGTAACGATTCTGCGATGGCAGGCGTTCGACNAATCTTAAGAAACGCGGGAACCTGGTGAAATAACGTTGCGCAAACAACGTAAAGTCATAGGCGCCGCCACGATTCGTGCAGGCTCGCGGAACGAAAGGGATCGTTGCGTCCGACACCAGTTCATCGAGAAAGCTCTGAGTTCAGCAAACAGGAAAGAAAATACTTCCGCTTTCCTTGATCCACTACCACTTGTCCTGGCTCCCATCGATCTTCCACGAGATCTTCGTGGCTCCACTCGCAAACTTTTCTTCCCAATAGATGTCGTTGTCGCGGTTCGTCAAGGTTCAGTTTCTAGTGCTCAGAGGGAGGTCGACACCGAGCATTGCGCACGGTGTCGATCGAAGAAGGTTACGAGAAGCGGTTGTTGCCAGCTTCGTTTAACGCTTGCGTGTGATTTCCGCCGAAATCATCACGGCCAAGGTTGGTAGGCGGCTCCTGCTCAAGTTCAGACAGCGATTTAGTGCTAGGCAGTTCGCTCACACCAAAATGGGGGAACTTCTCGTCCGGGATCAGACGAATAAACTGTGCCGCCGCCTTGGCACATTTAATTTCGTGGAGAAGCTCGTCGGCATTGCGGAAAAAGTCAGGTAAAACGTAGTCAAGACCTGCGCCTTTCGTACTTGCTTGCCATTCCTGGAGCACGTAGCTTCCGTTGAGTGTGTGGACAGGCGTCATTTCTGGATCAAACAACAGAACGAAGTTGTAGCGGTAACCTGCCTCGGACAGGAAGTGCCTAGTCCACATAAACCCGACAGACTTGCCAAACCAAGGGTCGCCTTTCAGTGCATCGATCAATTTCTGAAGGTGCTCAGCCGAGTCCTTCAACCGCACTTTGCCCGCGTAATCTTGCGAGTACATCAGGCGACACTCAATCNNCGAAGAGCCCTGGATGGTGCTCTTCAGCCGATCTACGAGCTTGGTCTTGGCGTTGTAAGCCTGTTGGGCATCCTTCCTGCGCAGCGAGCGTTCAGATTGACGGAGGGTGCGGCCAGTGGCTTCGCGAAGTCGAATGAGAAAGGCGTTCAACAACTCACCTTCAATTACTCCCTGAGCATTCATCGGAAGCATAGGGTTACCTTGAAAATTGGAGTCGAGCCGAAAATGCGCTGCCCGACGCCTTCCCAGGCANTTAAGTCCTTCGCTCAGTTGCTGACGTGGCGGGGTCACGAATGATGCGGTTGGAGAAGCGAGCGATACAGCGCATCTCCAACGGGTGTCACCCCAGGCAATTTTTCCGTGAATCGTCGTCTCGAATTTGACAGCCTCTTGCTTAGACTTGGTGAGATGTTCAACGATGTAGTGAATCCGGACCATGGTTTGAATGGTTTCTAACGAGCCGACGTCACGGCTGAGTTGGAGGAAATTGCTGTGGTAATTATTTTTGACCGGGTAAGTGAAGTTGTCAGCGATGTGCTGAACGACATCCTGATCCGTCAGGTTGTATTGCGAAAATACATGTTGTTCCCCTTAGCCTTGAACCGAGTTATCAAATGTGGTGATGGTGTTGCTAAGAGCTAACAGCGTTACTAACCATATAAAACCAGAAATCACTAGGCGAGTATTTCCGTACTGACCCAGTGCGGCAGAAAAATGATCGTCCTGCCGAGATGGCATTTTGAAGAAACGGTCATGTGCGGAGTTATCGTTTCTGGTACCACTTTCCTGCTTAGGCGGCGCAAAAATATTCGCCAGATACCCCAAAAATTGTCACCTGCCGACACCGAAATACATTCTTTGAAAAGCCTGCAAAATGGGACTCCAACGCTAACTCGGTACGTGTTTTTTGGGGTATTTTGCTTCGGAATTTGCTCGATATTTCGATTGCCTTCCAATGTGCTGGTGAAGTTTATGGATGTACTGATGCCCGCCCAAGCGCGTCGTGCCGGGTGAGGCCGTCAAAGAGTAATCGTTGCGCTCTGGACGAGCAGAGTTACGACCGTAGCTGGTGACCTGGGTATTAGGCTGTGTGCGTTCTGCCTGCCCACAAAGCAGGCTGACGGCCAGTTCGCCGTAAAGCGATTTCATTTCCATCGTGAGATTCCTTTGAGTTGGCTTGCCCAGGTGGCAGGGATACTGGTTGCCGAACCAGCGAAGAGCCAGTTCGGCAGATCATTGGGACAAGCCGTTTATGGAGGGCGAGGCTGTCTAGGCTTTCTTCGACTCAAGCCAGGCGACCAACTCGTGCTCGAACCAGCCAACCGAGCGAGAGCCGAGCCTTACACGTCAGGACAGGTTTCGTCCTCCCGGCGGAGGATGAGCTAGTGAGATCGAACCAAGTGGAGCGCGAGACGCCAACCAGTTGGAGGCATTCCTTCAGGCGAAGGGACGCGGGTGCCCGGAGGCAGGGGGTTTTCATGCTGATGAACCTCAAATCCTTGGCGCAGCTCACGAAGAAGGTTTTGAGATGCGCCGTACGTCTGTTCAGGGGAGGGACAGACAAACCAAGTTTTTGGATAGGGAGATTCATAGGGCTGGTGTAGAACCAGCCGGGTATCTGACGACACCACTTACCTTGATGGTGATAACCCTCGAAGGAGAGGGTGAGTTGTGAATGTCATTATCCGCTATGACGGAAACCGACAGCTGCTGCCGGAGAAGCCCTTCACTGGGCTGTGCCGTGCGCAAGACACATATTTGATCCTATATGGACTGCTTCGGATTGAAAAGGTCCACGTGATAGCTGCTGTGAAAAATTCACGTCTTTGCATTGATGGCATATGGATAAGTTGGATGCCTACGGACGCCGGGCGCGTGTCATGCAGTACCAGTCGGGATTAGATTGTCAGGCCGCGTTACCTTTTAACGGGATAATTGCCGCTCCTGCTTTCAGTTCGTCCAAGTAGTCCGCCCAATCCCGCATCATCTTCTTCCGCTCGGGCAAATACTGNGCGCGNTTGTACGCAGCGCGTACCTGATTCTTTTCAGCATGGGCTAATTGCCGCTCAATGACGTCGTGTCGATACCCCCGTTCGTTCAGAATGGTGGAAGCAACCGAGCGGAAACCATGTCCGGTCATTCGGCCTTTAAAGCCCATACGGGCAATAGCGTAAGTGACCGTGTTTTCTGAAATTGGACGATCNCTGTTTGTTGTCGATGGAAACAGAAGTCGTCCAGAGCCGGTCAGGATTTTCAGTTCCTCAAGATGACTGATGACTTGTTTGCTTAAAGGGACGATGTGCGCTTGGCGCATTTTCATGACTTCTGCCGGAATGCGCCACATAGCACCTTCCAGGTCAATTTGAGACCATTCCGCAAAGCGAATTTCTTTAGTCCGTTGGAAGGTATAGGCCAGCATTAGCATGGCAATCTTGGTGGTCACTTCTCCTCGATACCCATCAATGGCACGCAGCAGTTCGGCAAAATCCTTGGGGTCCGTCATAGCAGCGTAGTGCTGAGTTTTGACCGTTGATAGTGCTCCGTGAAGGCTAGGNGTTGGGTCTGTGTCTGTAATGCCTGTGCTGATTGCGAAGCGGAATACGGCGCCGCAATGCTGTTGAATGCGATGTGCCATGTCGACTGTGCCGCGTTTTTCAATGGCACGAAGCATAGCGAGGAGTTCAGGAGCCGTAATGTCCTTGATCGGCTTGTTGCCTATCGATGGAAAGGCATGTCGTTCCAAGCATGCACGGGTCTTTCCTGCATATCCCTCGCTCCATTCTTTACCACGGACCTTCATCCAGTCTCGTGCAATGGCTTCAAAGGTGTTGGAGAGCGAAGTGCGACGCTCCTGCTTTTCGATCTTACGGTGTTCGCCTGGGTCGATGTCTTGCGCGAGTTTCTTCCGCGCTTCGTCACGCCTGTCTCTAGCTTGACTAAGGCTGGTTTCCGGATAAGTACCAAGAGCAAGAGTTTTCTGCTTCCCATCGAAGCGGTAATTCATGCGCCAAAGCTTGGCTCCAGTTGGCTGAATGAGGATGTACATCCCCTTNTCATCAACCAGTTTTCTTGGTTTTTCATCCGGCTTCGCTGTCCGGATTGCAAGATCAGTCAGTGCCATGCAACACCTCCAAATTGGTCGACTTTTTGGCGATACCAACAGCCCATTGAAATACCAACAAAGATACCAACAAAAGCGATGGTATTTCTTCAAACCACTTTAGACGACACTGGACGAGCAGGCAATTAAAACTTCGCCGGAGCGGGGTTTTAAGGACTTCGATGGCTTTCATCGGAGTTAAATCTGGTGCGTCCTGACGGTACCGATGCGTGACCACGAGGGCGAAATCATTGGCGTGCTGCAACTGATCAACGCCAGCATGCCGACCCACAACGTCGTCGTTCCCTTTTCGGAAGCCGACCAGTGCCTCGCCGAATCGCTCGCCTCGCAGGCTGCCATCGCCCTGACCAACCGACAACTGGTGCGCCAGCTCGAAGTCCTGTTCGAGTCCTTCATTCAGTTGATCAACTCCGCAATCGACGACAAATCGCCCTATACCGGCGAACATTGCCAGCGCGTGCCCGAACTGACCATGAAGCTTGCCGAGGCCGCTCATCAAACCACCGAAGGGCCGCTTGCCGATTTTCATCTCACCGACCGCGACCGTTACGAACTACGCATCGCCGCGCTGCTGCACGATTGCGAGAAGGTAACCACACCGGTGCATCGGTCGACAAAGCCACCAAGCTGCAAACCTTCTGCGATCGCATCGAATTGATCGATACCCGCTTCGAGATCGTCCGCCGCGACGCCGGGATCCGCATGCTGCGACAGATCGTCGACGGCGTGCCGAAAGAATCGGCAGAAGCCGAGTTCTGTTAAGTCGAGGCAAAAATTGCAATGACCGTAACAGCCTGCATATATCCGATATCGGTAGCGAACGCATGAGCCACACCGACGTCGATTGCGTCCAAGCTATCTCGGCCGTTGTCGCTGGCGCAATCCAGATGGCGTGGAGTGCGACTTTTTCCCTGACGAACTCGCCAACCTCGCTATCTGCGCTGGTACGCTGACTCAGAGCGAGCGCGAAATCATTAACCACCACATTGATGCCGCTATCCAAATGCTCGAACGGCTGCCGTGGCCGAAGCGCCTACAAAACGTGCCCGAGTACACCGGCGGCCACCACGAACGGATGAATGACAAGGTTACTCGCGCGACCTCAAGCGCGATCAGATGAGCTGGCAGGCCCGCATGATGGCTATCGCCGACATCTTCGAGGCTCTGACCGCCAGCGACCGCCCTACAAGCAGGCCATGACCTTGTCGCAGGCCCTCGATATCCAGGAAAGGTTTCGCCAGAGTGGTCACATCGATCCGGATTTGCATGATGTCTTTATCAGCAGTGAAATATTCCGCAAATCACGCCGCCGCCATCATTACGAAAGGCCAGTGGATTGTTGAACCGTCATGATTGTGGCGTGAAATATGCTTGGATATATTCGACGAATTTCCACATTTTTTATGAAAAGGAGCTTTAAATGAAACGTTCAACAAGGTTTTACCCTGATTGAACTGATGATCGTCGTGGCGATCATCGGCATTCTGGCGGCAATCGCGTTGCCTGCTTATCAGGATTATGTGNAAAAAGCAAAGGTTTCTGAAATTGTGCTTGCAGCCAGCTCGGCAAGAACGTGTGTCGGAAATCNNGCGCAATCCAGTTCTTCCACTTCATTCTCGTCGTGCGCCTCTACCAAGGTGACTCAGTACGACGGGGTGTGGGTGGCCGATACGTCAGGTGTGATTACTACGGGTGGGTCGGTTAGTGGTACGACGATCAGCGTTACGCTTACGCCTTCGCCAGTCTTTCCGNCTACCGCACGCGACATTCAGACTTGGACTTGTACTGGTACTCCGACCAGCCTGATGCCGGGTTCCTGCCGCGGGTAATCCGAATCGTAAAGCTAGCCACCTCGTTGTTGGAGGTGGCTTTTTATTTTCTGGTGTGTAGATGCGATCTGGATTGATTAGCTTGATCTCCTCAGTTCGGAGGTTGCTGCGACCGAATGTCGTTGCATCGTCTTGCGAACTCTCAGCTGATTTTTGTGCCAAATAACGTCATGGATTGTGACAATTTTCGGCACTTTCGTGTCTATTGGATACTGTTGTGAAGATCAAGTCAGCGTAGTGCATGGTTCCCGATGATATAATGCATCCACCATGATGCTGGCACGAAATATGATGGTTTTTTAGGCGGCGGATTTCCGCACTTTTTGAAAAAAGGAGCTTAAATGAAACGTGTTCAACAAGGTTTTACCCTGATTGAACTGATGATCGTTGTGGCGATCATCGGTATTCTGGCGGCAATCGCGTTGCCTGCCTATCAGGATTATGCAAAAGCAAAGGTTTCTGAAATTGTGCTTGCAGCCAGCTCGGCAAGAACGTGTGTGTCGGAAATCGCGCAATCCAGTTCTTCCACTTCATTCTCGTCGTGCGCCTCTACCAAGGTGACTCAGTACGTGACGGGTGTGGGTAGTACCGATACGTCAGGTGTGATTACTACGGGTGGGTCGGTTAGTGGTACGACGATCAGCGTTACGCTTACGCCTTCGCCAAGTCTTTCCGCTACCGCACGCGACATTCAGACTTGGACTTGTACTGGTACTCCGACCAGCCTGATGCCGGGTTCCTGCCGCGGGTAATCCGAATCGTGTGCTAGCCACCTCGTTGTTGGAGGTGGCTTTTTTATTTTCTGTGTAGATGCGATCTGGATTGATTAGCTTGATCTCTCAGTTCGGAGGTTGCTGCGACCGAATGTCGTTGCATCGTCTTGCGAACTCCCTCAGATGTAGAAGAACTGCTCCGGGCGGAAAGCGGTCGCCTTGAAGGCAAGCATCAAGTCATTGCTTGAAAAGTCGAAGGGCGAAGGCGCCGGTATCGAGTTGATAGTTGATCGAGCCAGGTCATGCTGTTGGGCTGATGAAGAAATAGAAAAGCTGCGAATTTATGCCCACTATTACGGTGGCAGAGTAGATATTGCTTATGCAAATATAATAAAATTTGGGTTTGAAAAAACTGATTTTGAGATGTTTGTCTTGGCCTGTATGGTTTTATATTTGGACAACCAGTTTGATCAGGCCTTCGAAATTCTGAATACGCGGCCCATCGATAGTCCGGAGTACTTGGATCATCTTGATTTTGCTGGTTTTGCGGGCTACATCGCGCTATCCGCGGGCGCAGGTGTCGAGTATTCGCTACGCTACTTTGATCTTCCGCTAAAAATGGGTGCGATTACCACCGCTTACGTCACGAATGCTTATCCCGTCTATTTCGAAGCAGGGCGCTTGCAAATTGTCGAGGATCTTCGGCGTCATATTCACACGGATTTCCGCGATGATCCGCAAGCAATTTATGCCTTGGCTTGCGTTGAACTGGCCAGGGGCTATTTTCCTGAGGGGTTTCGGTTGGCAGAATCCCGCTACGATCATCCTGACGCAACACAATTTATCAATGGTGACCTGTTCGATAAACCGCGCTGGAAAGGCGAAGCCCTAAGGGGAGGCGTCTTCTGGTACATGCTGAGCAAGGATTGGGAGATCTGGTCATGTGCGCGCGCTATCTGCCAGCGTTAGTCGAAATGGCAGAGGAGGTTATTCTGGAGTGCAATGAAGTGGCGAGTCCCTGCTGGTGCATAACTTTCCGCGTGTCAAAATTTTACCCATCCAGAAAAATCGCTGCGAATACCGATGTCGATTATTGGGTAGGAGCAATGAGTTTGCCCCATCTTTTGAACGCTACAGCCAATTCGATGCCGGGAACTCATGGATATCTTGAATGCCCGTCGGAGCATTTGCAATACTGGCGGGAAAATCTGAAATTAAGAGGCATAAATCGGGAACCCTTGATCGGTATTGCATGGTCCGGCAACCCTAAGCATCGTGCGGACCGCCGCCGTTCAATAAACTTTAAAGTACTTCTCCCCATCTGGCGGCTTTCCTAATGTCAATTTCTGTTGTTTGCAGACCGACGTGCCGCTTGATTGCCCAGGAAATTTGATTAATTTTTCCGAAGAGCTCATTACATTGGCTGATACTGCGGCGCTGATAACAGAAATGGATCTAGTGATTACCGTAGATACCTCCGTGGTGCATATTGCAGGCGCATTGGGTAAGCCGACGTGGCTATTGTTGCCATACAGGTATGATTGGCGCTGGGGATTGGAAGGTGAAGAAAATTCATGGTATGAGTCGGTGCAGGTGCTTAGCAAACCGATTTTGAAGATTGGCAGGCAGTGCTAGAAAACGTTTTTACAAGCGATTACCTGCAAATTTGGCGAATTTCAAAAGGGATTTAGTATGACGCTACTGGACCGTTTTCCCGCGCGGCGATGTGGATCTGGCAAACGAACTGGCCGAGAAAATTTCTAGGCATTTCCCGCCAACTAACGAAGCCAAGCTCGCCAAACTCGGTGGTCGACGTCGCCTCGAGTCGGTTTTGCAAACAGTGATCGACGATCTCGATTCCAATCTGGTTCCCGCTCGTCTCGGTGGTTTCGTAAGGCGCGGTTGGGAAATGTATTTCGCTGGCGTTTAGTAGAGCTTGGCTATTCGGAAGGATTTGTTGAGGCACTGACTGAGGGTTTGATAACGCACTTGGCAACCCATAAATAACCTTCTGAATTTAAAGGCGTCATGTCAAGAGTATCGGTGGTCATTCCCCTTTTCAACGATTGCTCGCATATCGAAAGGGCTATTCGAAGCGCGCTAAAACAGGCGGATTTGAAAGAGATAATTGTCGTTGACGATTGTTCTACTGATGAGTCATGTTCTTTGTGGAGCGACTTGCCCTAGATCATGAGGAGTTACGTTTGCTCCGGCTCGAGCAAAATGGTGGGCCGGCAGTTGCTAGAAATTTCGGGGCATCTAATTCTCAAGGAGAGTTTCTTTGTTTTCTTGATTCCGACGACGAGTTTCTGATAACTATTTTTCCGAAGTGGTGCCGATATTGGATGCAAATCCGAGGTCCACGCCTTTAAAGTCGGAATGGAATATTTCGATCCAGTTAAAGGCTATATCCTTCCACCCTCACGATCCGAGATATGTGGCAGTTGTTTTTAGTTCAGCCTGTAACGTGATGATACGCAGAACGTCATTCATAAAGATGGGAGGATTCCCTAGTGACCTGTGTTCTGCGCGTCACGGGGGAAGACGCTGCATTTTGCTCGGCATTGGCAAAGTATCTGGCACCATTGGGTCGAATCGAGAAGGCTTACTATCGATGTTGGAGCTACGCCGGAAGTCATGTCGATAAGTTTCTTGCAAATACACGATTGGCAAATAATCAGGATAGGTTTGAGTTTGTAGTGCTTGGCATCGATCAGCAGCCTGGTGGTGCGCTTGAACAAGCGATCGAAAAGTACTCGAGAAACGTGAGTTCGAATCTGCCAAATACATGCAGGAGAGCGGGCAACGCTCAAGTTGATGGCGTTTTTATGCGACGCATTCGCCAATTATATTAATTTCTGCTGTTTAAAAGAAGAAGAATTAGAGGGAAAATGTCTCGGGTATCGGTTGTCATCGCCTGTGTTGGAAAAAATACTGATCTCGTTGATATGGCAGTGCGATCATGTCTACGTCAGCAGCAGTTGTTCGAAGTTATTGTTGCAATTGAGGGCGTGTCCTGAGAGACATTGCTTGAGCTTGAAAAACTTGCTGAAGAATTTCCACAGGTAAAGCTTGTTTCTGAAAAGCGGATGCGGAACGGGGAGGCAAGAAATATTGGCCGAGCGGGCGACGGGAGAGTTTTTTGTTTTCTCGAGCCGGATGATGAATTGTTAAGCGACTATTTCAAGCAGGTCGTTCCAATATTGGATTCTCATGCCGAGTTTTCTTCAATAAAGGTTGGCATCCAGTTTTGACCCCCAAGGGTTGCCTTTACTACTTCCGGGTGATATTAGATATCAAGTCTTGATGTCTTCCTGTGTTGGCAATCTCCTGCTTCGGCGATCAAGCTTGAACTGCTCGGAGGGTTCTCGGAAGATCCTAGATTCATTGGGAGTCTGGCGGGCGAGGATAGTGCTTTTGCGCGTGCTGTCGAACAGTATTTACCACCCGTTGGCTATTTGCCAGAGCGTTTTATAGGCGAAATGTACGTATTGGCTCGCCGATTTTGCAGTTCCTGGAAAACACTCGTGTTATTGGCGTTGATGCCTTCGAATTTCTCACCACGGAGCAGGAACATGAGGCCCGCGAACTCCTTGGGGGCCATAGATGAATATCTTGATTGGGTGAATGGACGTATTCGTAATTCAATCGGTCTGCTCAATAGACCAGCCATCAAGCGATGCTAGCAAAGCTATTTTCCGACGTGTTTGTTCGGATAGCTTCGTCTATTATTTGACAAGTAGGATCGCCCTGCCCTGTCTGCAATGGCAGGGATTTTTGATAGGCGCTGTCGATTTCAATCGCTCTTGTGAGGACGGCGAGCGACGAGTACTAGCAAGGTGGAAGTGGATTATTACTTGTGCGAACGTTGCGGTTTTACATTTGCACCTGAGTTTTGGATTGGTCGAAAAACGAATTTTAACCAAAATATATAATGACGAATATCTGCTAGTTGGATCCTGGAGTTGCCTAAAATTAGACCTCGTCGCATGGCACAATGCTTGGAAGACGTTTTCGGCGACGCAAAACATAAAATATGTCACTTGGACTATGGTAGTGGTTACGGCACGCTGAGTACATTGCTTCGGGCCAATGGTTGGGCAACTAGATCCTATGACCCATTTTTTCAAGACAACAATACTTTTGGCACTGAAAAATTTGATCTGATTACAGCGATCGAGGTGTTTGAGCATGTGCCACACCCATACCAGTTGATGGATGATCTGGTTACAAAGCTTCAAGCTGACGGAGTACTGTACTTACAACCCTGTTGTCGGACGGCGTTCAAAGTGGGCGTGATTTGTTGGATTGGTGGTATTTGGCGCCAAGAAACGGTCATGTTAGCTTGTTTTCAGCAGAAGTCTCACTTTTACTCGAGCAATACGGCTTCAAGTTGGCTTGCGTAAATTCTAATTTGCACATCGCCTATAGAAATCCCCAGATGGTGCGAATCCGTTGAAGATATTTTAAAGCGCAGTGGAAAATGAATCGGGTATTTAGGCATGCTGATTCGAATTCTTAGGATTTGCTGTTTCTTGGTGCCCGGAAGCGGCGTCTCATCGAAAGTATTCTGAATAATGCACACGCATTGCAAGAATCCGGTAATTTGGATGATGCAGAGCAACGGTTCACAAAGATTCAGGAATGCTGGTGCATTGGCAAATCTTGGGTTGATATACCTCCAACGAAATGACTTGGAGAAGGGGCAAAAATATTAGAATTGTCCCTAAGCAATAATCCCTTTCAGTTTGACGCCTTGTGCAATCGAGCTGGAGCGCTTTTCTTGTTGAAACGCCATGAGGAGGCCATGGTATGTTTCGACCAGGCGCTGGCAATTGACTCTTCCAATGCTGATCTTCATTTTAATCGGGGAAAGGCTCTGAAGTGCATTGGTCGCATTGAAGATGCATTGAAGTACAGACTTGGTGCTAGCTCGAAATTCGGATTATTTGGAGAAATTTGAGTTTCTGACTTTAGAGCTGAGTTATTTCATTCATTGAATAGGTATCAGGAGCGTTGAACGATCTTGATCGCGCAATTTTGATTGAGCCAAGGCGCGCAGACGTGCATATGTTTAATAACCGCGGTATCGTTCTCAGGTTATATTAGGAAGAAACGAGGAGTCTCTCGTAAGCCACGAACAGGCTATTGCTTTGGAACCAACATTCGCGCAGGCGCATCTTAATTGCGGTGTGGTTCTCAGAAATTTGGGACGTGATCACGAAGCGATGGCCTGCTTTAATCGCGCAATTGCAATTCGCCCGACTATTCGGATGCCTATATCTGAGGGAACATGCTGAGTGAGCTGGGTTTATATCAGGAATCATTGGAGTCTCAGCGCCAAGCCCTCGAATTCGAGCCAAAATTTCCGGAAGCGAGGTTTAACTGCAGTTTGCTGCTTCTAATATTGGGGGATTATATAGAAGGGTGGAGATTATATGAAAAGCGCTGGAAACCAAAGAGTTTCACGCCGCGCGTCGAATATTCAATCAGCCTCTTTGGTTAGGAAAGAAAATTTGGCAGGCAAAACCATTCTTTTGCACGCTGAGCAGGCTTTGGTGATGCCATACATTTTGCCGTTTTGCTGGCACCGTGAAAGGACTGGGTGCGAAAGTAATTCTTGAGGTACCGTCAAGACTGGTTAGTCTAATCTCCACGCTGGATGGGAATGATGCGCCTATAGTAGTGGCGCGGGGCGATGCTTGCCATATTTCGATTATCAATGTCCCTTAATGTCTTTGCCATTTGCATTGGGCACAACACTTGACAGCATTCTCGGCCCGAGGGGTACTTGGCTGCTGACCCGGCATTGACAACAGAATGGCGAGATAAGCTCGGTGCAAGTGGTCGGAAAAAATTGGGCTGGTTTGGTCGGGAAGTGCGCAAAATAAAATGACTACAAGCGCAGTCTCCCAGCTAACTAATGCCTTTGCTTGAACTGGATTTCGATTTCCACGTTCTCCAAAAAGAGATCACTCCGAATGACAAAGAGTTATTGCTACGCTCGGGTGCCAAGTTACACGAGAATGACCAGCGTGACTTTGCTGATGCGGCAGCACTGGTCGCTAATGGATCTCGTGATTTCCGTTGATACTGCCGTGGCTCATTTGGCTGGTGCCATGGGAAACCAGTTTGGATACCCTTGCCGTTTGTTCCGGATTTCCGTTGGTTGACCGAACGATCAGATTCACCATGGTATCAGTCTGCCCGCTTGTATAGACAAGAGCGGCCTGGTGATTGGCAAGGCGTAATAGCCAAACTTATCCAGTCGCTCAATCACGGATTGAGCAGCATCAGCTCCCCCTGATTGTTTTGAAATTTGGTTTTTCCCTAGGGTTTCCGGGAAATTGGTGCTGATTGCGCGTTCGAATGCTAGTCCAAATGCTGGATCTTCAACTTTGAAATAACTTTCATTGGACAGGTCATAATACACCGCATACTTCTCCTTCCCCATTTCTTCGATATATCGGGATAATTGATCGCGACGTATCAAGGCTGCTAAAGGTTGAATGGCTGCATCAGGATGCGTGTTGGTTATCAGCATAAGCCGCCAAGCGGAGAGGGATACAAATAGAGGAATTCGCCCATTGGCTGAGGACTTAACCCATTTGGCGAGTTCGAGTTTTTCCTCCGCTTGCTCCTTGTTAAACGAAACGCTGATCTCCCACCTATACAGATTAGTTGTCAAGGTGGCGCTTAACCCAAAGCAGAATAGTGTGACTGCAAACACTCGCAATGGCTCGCAGACGAGTAAGGACTGAAAGTTTGAAACATTGGCCGCTTCATCCATGCCCAAGTTGCGATGGCAAGCCAGAGTGGATATGAGATTGTGAGTAGGTTTCCGTAAAAGCTACGGCCTTGGTAATAGGAAAAAGAAGCGCAAAAGTATCGAAGAGAAAATCAGAAAGTCATGATTGGCTGAGGTGTGGCTAAGTGATCGTGTTGCATAATGAGACAGGCCTATTAGCAGAAAGACGCCAGCCAGAATCGCGTAGATGTTCCAAAGATTGAATAAAGGCATCGGTAGCATGTAGAAACCCGATACATAGAAATCCTTGGCATATTGAAACATCAATGATGGCGTGAGTAATTGTCCGGATTTATGGAAAGCGTACAGGACAATCAGCAAAGATCCAAAATCAATCCACCAGTAGCGGTGAAAAAGAACGAAAAGATCACCTATATTTAAGCAGAATGGTGTTATTTACTAAACTGGGAAGGCAATTGACAACCATGCGCCAAAATACCCAAGCGAGCATGGAGGCTAGTCCTGTTTCCGGGTTCCAGTATATGGCGAGCGGGAACAGGATGTATGGTAAAAACGCAGTCTTCCGGAGGTAGGCATGTTGTACGCAGCCAGCATCAGGAAACGCACTAGGCCAGAACCAGCGGAAATGTATAATACTGGAAGCAGGCAATGCCTTGATATTTGAACCCCGTGAAAAATATAAGGCCGCCAATGGAAATTAGTGATTAATGCATTGGCCGTCAGTTTTCTGATTGCCAGCCATTGAAACAGGCAAGCT
The DNA here is from genome assembly GCA_013363835.1 of Dechloromonas sp. Lineage (GTDB taxonomy): Bacteria > Pseudomonadota > Gammaproteobacteria > Burkholderiales > Rhodocyclaceae > Azonexus. The sequence continues at coordinate 2,029,084 of CP054864.1, read as the reverse complement.
GCGCTGACCGATATAAAAGCAAACCAAAAAGCGCTCGTGGATCACCGTCCATTAGCCAAAGAAACGGTCGTGCAAATTCGATCAGTCCGCCATATTGGGATATGATATCTACGCCGACAGTTTTGTTTGTCAGATAAGCGACAACTGCTGGCTCAAAGATTGGCGAAATATGAAGCAGGTCATCAGAGCGCTTAAGTGCTCCGGCTGTTTCAGGAATAAACGTGACTTGTGCTGAAATTGCGATAATCAACAGGATCGCAAATATGTCACAGGCAATATTAAATATAGGGTGAGTTATTATTTTTGACCTTGCCGAAAAAAGTAATTCAGGGCAAGAAATGATATTGCCGCCCATCCAACAATTAGCATCTTGGTATTTGGCGAGTGAATGACAGCATAGGCGATCACATACCCAAACCAAAGTCCATTCCGAATGGACGTTCAGTTGCAGCCGTAACAATAGTTACGGTCAACAGGAAAATTAGCCAGATGCTGAATTTCCGAAAGGCTTCGCTTGCCTTGATTCCCAAATCCGACCTGTCGGTGGAATGGCTGCCGATGAACCAGTTCAACGCAATAGCCAGCGCCGGAAACAGGGATATCGTCAGCAAGTAGGCTGCACGCTCACTTGGTTCCGGCCAGAACGTTTGTGGACCCGATAAGAAGATTTCTCGAATCGCAGCAAATCCGGCTTCCGTCAGCCCGTTCGGTGGTGTCCAGCGCGTAGCAATAAAACCAGAATCGTGGTAGTTGTGGCTATCAGGAAAAATTGGGTTGGCAGGCTGCTCTGAGAAAATCAGCGATCGATGCGAAATCCGGAACTGCCCATTTTTGCGTGTTGGCGCTGTTCCTGATTTTGTGCGCAGCTACAACGACCAGAAATGCAGTTATCGCCAATAACGTTAGCGCGGTAAGAAGATCGACTACTACCTGGCGGGTACTTCTCTCAAAGGGNAACGGCTTATAGTTTGCAAATGAAAGCGCATCATTTGCCTGCTCTAAAGTGAATGCATCCCATGGTTTGCAGTGATTTTCGGATGGGAATGCAAAACAAGACGGATTGCGCAGGTTAAAGGTGCCTGCATGGGTAATAGTTTGGATTGGACCCAAGGTCAGAGGTTGGGTTTGCAGTCTCTCGAGTCGATAGCCATATAAGGGATTGTAGGCACGCAAGGANGAAATACCCGTGCAAGTTGTGCGTTGTCTGGTGCTTGAAATTCTCCACTTCAAAAATCCGGGGTTACTTGCTTTTTTATGGCTTCGTAATAGGNNCAATAACCGGTGCTGGGTCGTAGTCTTGTCTCTGTAAAATCCCTGCTCCAGGGTGTTAAGCAATGGGATACCTATTAGGGCGAGCAGCAAAAACGGTATCTTTAGAGAGCCCGGATTCTGAGAGGCTATACCTGTAGTGGCTGCTATGGCAGGCAGAAACACGATCAACCACCTGAAGGANGAGGTTGTTGAACCAATGATCGGGATTGATTTCAGAAACGCATTCCATTCGGGCGAATAGAAAAGCATGGCTATCGGCATGAAAAGAATAAACGACAACATCAATACCGGTAGTATTTGAAATCTGGAATGTTGGGGTCTATCAACTTGCCGTTGCCGGCGAAGCAAATACAACCTAGCCGACCAANNGGCCAATGAGAACGGAATTGGTGTAACGCCATAAGCAAGTTCGTGGGGCATGGCGGCCCACTGAATATTCCTCCAGAGCGGCGTCACGCTCTCATAGACGTGCTCGTTTGAATAGACGAAAGCCTGGAAAACGAATTTAAGCACTTCGACTGGGCTATCAAGTCCTGGCAAGAGATAGTAGCCCNNGAAATTGCTCATCACATTAAAGTTTGCATTCAGTTTGGATGCACTGAGAGAAATTGCGACANNAAGTGTCGCGATCAAGCCACGAGCAAGGAACATCCCGGTGATACTGTTCCCGGTTTTGATCGCCGCTATGCACGCGAGGGTAACGACCGCCAATCCCGCAGGGATCATCAACGTGGTAAGCCCTGAGTGAAACCAGTACGCAATCAATACGCCAGCAACTACCGAAAGCGACAAGTTGCGAATTGAGAGCAGCGAAATGGAAGGTTGCTTCAATAGCAAGCAGGCGATCAGTGGCGCCAGCATGAACGCTTGGTAGCCATAATGCCCGATGATCATACGGTGGGCATAGAAGCCATTGAACATGAACACTGTTGCCGCGATCAGCGCGGCATGGCGGTTAAGCAAAAGGCAATGCCTTGAATAGAGGTACATGCCCCAGAATCCGAGGGCCNNGGCGAACAGCAGAAATGCCCAATAAACTGCTTGCAGCGGTCGACAAAAGGTTAAAAACTGCGGGATGGAATAGAAAGCGGACTGTGGATCGGCAAAAGCGCCTGCCCGCCAAAACGATGGCGTGAACCACGGCGGAGCAAAGCCATTGTTGTTGAACCAGAGAAAGCCATCCAGGAAGCCTCCCAAGGTAAGGATGTAATCGTGACCCATGCGGCCATTGGGCAATGGGAAATAATCTCTAAANATGAGATGGTAAGCCAGCAACAAGAAGCCGAAAATTCCCGCAATATGAATGGAAGAAAGGCGTAGCTTGCTAGACATCTGTAGCCTTGCGGAAAGTGAAATGTTGATGAATGAAATAACTGGCAACGACGATCAGCGCGGTGACGACAGCCTGCGCAATCAGCGGGGTCATGTGGAAGCCTTCCACCAGTAGTGGCAGTAAAGCCAGGCCAAGGGCAAGTGACCCCAGATGGGCGATGTGAAAGCGAAAATATTCGCCAAGCCAATGGCCGGAGGAGCGAAAAACGATCCAGCGCTGGGTTGCGAAAGATTGTGTTACCGCGAGCAGATGGCTGATTGCCGCGATAATCATGTAGCCCAAGTATGACGAGAGCGCCAAGTAGAGCCCTGCAAAAATAGCATATCCCGCCAGAGTGTTCCAGGCGCCGATTGCCAGGTAGCGGAGGTGGCGGCTTCGCTGCCAAAGCAAACCGGCCTCCGTGGCCTGCGGCTTGATCTGATCTGACATCGGTAGCGCTTCAGATTCGCAACAGGTCGCCTGGCGTCTCAACCTGACCCAGTGTGCGGGTGTTTCGCTGGCAGGAAATGCGCTATAGCCCCAATCGGCTGCATAGAAGGGCAGCTCATTCGCATCCGCCGCAAAGCCGTCTTCCGGCCGATCTCCTATATAGGCAGCCGAGCCGTGCGCAATGCCCACATCCTGAATCAAACCGGCGATCATCGCTGCTTTGTTTGGAAATACCGGGGAGCGCGTATCGAGCGCGTATACCGAAGAAAACAATTCGCGCCAGCCTAGGTGATTCAGAATCAGCTGTGTTGGCAACAGCCGCTTGTTGGTCGCAATGTGCAATGTATTGCCCTCGCCATGCAACCCTGTAAGCATCTCATTGATAGCCGGGAATACGGTCGTTGCCTTGTAACCTTCAGTGTCGTAGTAATCTTTGAACGATCTGACTAGGTGNTCGAGCAGCGAAGCGTCGTCGGAGCCTGCGAGGCTGGCAAGCGTATCGCGCAACGGTGGCCCGATGACTGTTGGGGTCAACGGCAATTTTGGGGCGATTTTCAAACTGTCGAGTGCCATCGCGAAACCTTCGAGAATGCTCGCGGACGAGTCGATCAACGTGCCATCCAGATCGAAGATAAGCGTCTGCCTAGCGGGCGTCATGGTCATTTGCGTTGCCGGCGTCAAAATTGATGCGCTCTTTTTCGATTACCAAAGGGCGCTTCATTACTTGAGTGTGAATTGCTCCAATATATTCACCGAGCAAACCAATAAAGAAAAGCTGGATGGATCCAAAGAAAAATAAGCCGACGACCAATGGCGCCATCCCGAGCGAGAAGCTATTCCAAAAAACNAACTTGGCCAAACCATAGCCGAAAGCGATCAGGAGACTAAAGAAAGACAACACAAAGCCACTCATGGTTGCCAAGCGTAGCGGTAGCTTGGAATGGCTGGTGATCCCAAGCATCGCCATGTCATATAGGGTGTAGAGGTTATTCTTNCTAATCCCACGGACTCTCCTAGGTTGCTCAAATGGAATTTCCGCAGCCTTGAATCCAAATTCAGAAATTAAACCACGAAAATAGGGGTAGGGGTCATTAAGTTTCCGAAATTCATTAATGAATTCTTTGTCGAATATCCCAAAGCCAGTGAAGTTTTCAATCAAAGGGGCATCGGATATTTTCTTGATGAATCTGTAATATAATTTTCTGAGAATAAAAAANACAGAATTTTCGCTTGTTGGTTTTGTGCATACTGCTACTTTGTAGCCCTGCTCCCATTTTTCAATAAGGTTTGGAATTAGTTCTGGTGGNTCTTGAAGGTCAGATACCATTAATATGACTGCATCTCCGGTTGCCTGGAGGAGCGCATGCATAGGTGATCTGATGTGGCCAAAGTTTCGCTGGTTGATAATCAACTTAATTTGATTATTTTCCTTTGCTCTTTTTNNTATTATTTCAACTGTGTTGTCTGTTGAGCCGTTGTCAATAAATATGTGCTCGAATTCAATATTTTCAATTTGTGCAGTCGATTTTATGATTCGATCCAAGAGTTCCGTGATGTTTTCTTCTTCGTTAAAGCATGGGGTGACTATACTAATTTTCTTCATTTGTTTAATAAGTCAAGCAGGCAGAGGGAGAGAGCCAACAATCGACATCGCGGTGGCGGCCGCTTCGAACTGGCGTTGACGGCGACTTTGAAGGCGTGAATGTTCAAGGTCTGATTCAGCTTGCGCGAGTGGTAGCCGTGTCTAGTAGCGGCAGGGAAAACGCTCGATGATCTCCTGCCAGAACGAATTACCGTTTGCGAACTCATGGGCAAGCTGCATCGAGCGAGCTGCTTCTGTGGTGTTGCCAAGTTCTTTGTGGCAAATACTTGTGTAGTAGTGGGCGATGGGGTGGTCGTGTTTGGCCTTTAGGACGTTCCGGAACTGTCGNAGTGCTATATCAAAGTGCCCAAGTTTCATGTTGGCGTTAGGNACGAAATTAAGCTCAATATTCATCAAATAGCTCATTTCTGTGTAAGTGGCACTGAAGTCCTCTGTCTCAACAATGGCNTTNTTGTAATTGCCGAGAATCGGAATGTCCTTGAAATAGTTCTTGATGTCGCAAATCTCATACATTTCGCTGCCTGCCAGCGGTGTTGCCACATTGATACGGAACCAGTCGGCGTTGATTGATTTTAGGAATTTGCGGGTATCGGCAATATCGTCCTTNGTTCCCGGCAGGCCTATCAGAATATTGCAGTCGGTGTAGATGCCCAATTGGCAATCATTGGCTACACGGCGGACGATGTCGAGTTTCAGCGGCTTTTTCATGATCCGCTTGAGTACCCGCTCGCTGCCTGATTCGACTGCCAAGATCAGTTGTTTGACGCCCGCACGGGCGAGCAAGTTGAGGAAAGGGCGGTCGAGNGCATAAAGGGCTAATGCATTGGGGAAAAGAGCTTGTGCCCCNGCCTGAGACAGGCGATCAACGATCTGATAGGCGCGGGGNCGGTCGCCCATAAAGTGATCGTCGAGTATGATGATCGTCATGCCATAGCGATCTTTCAGCCGTTGCGCGTCATTGATGACGCGTTCGATGCTGTAGTAACGCATGTCGTCCGTGGCCTTGTGCGAAGCACAAAANATGCATTTGAACGGGCAGCCGCGCGAGGTCATGATCGCCATGCCCTTATTGCGTTCCTTNTCCGAGGTGTAGTAATACATCGTCGGGTTGATGTCGTAGCCAGCGATATCAAGCATTTCATAATCGAGGTAGGGGATCTCGTCGAGTTCTTCTATGAAATCGTGCTTGAAATCCAAGTTTTGTCCAAGCTTGCTGCGCGTAACCCAAGTCGGACTGGCTTCGAGGCAGGCTTTTTTGTCGACCGATTGTAGCAACGCCAGCATCGGCCGTTCGCCTTTNCCATAGCAGATCGCGTCAGCGTCGGTATCCTGCATGATTTCGGCGTAAGACAGCNNGGTCGGCAGATTGCCGCCACCGAGAAGAAGTGCCTCGGGAAAGAGCTCGGGCGTCAGCGAGTTCGATGAAGCCCGGTAGGAGGGGGCGAAAAGGGTNGAGATGCCGATGATGGTCGGTGCGAAATCTCGGATCTCGGCGAGAAAGTTNCTCAGTCGCGGAAACAGGGTAGTCGAGCGTTCGACTCGGTTTAGTTCAACATTGAAATCGATTAGTAGGGTTTCGACCGCAATGTGCTGTTTAAGGTAGGCACTCAGTGAAATCGGTCCGAGTGGGATGTCGGGNATTACGGAACCGGAACACCCGCCCGCTTGAATTGGCGGTTTGTTTGACGTTTTGCGGAGGGGCCCGAATTCACCGTAGGTGATGTTTGGTGGCATGATGAAAAGTATTCTTTCCATGTTCCTATTTTCTAAATGTCAGAATAAGCATTGAAATTCACATGGTTTGGCGCTCATTCATCACCACTAGAGCGTTGACCAGTAGTCGGCTACCTTGCCGAGATTCGGTTGCTGGTTGAAGGTAAGGTTGTAGCCATTGAACTCGGAATGGTAAACGAAGTTATTCTTCTTGTTGTGCAATGCCAAAAGACAGATCAGTGGGGCGTATCTATGGCGTGCAGAGGCGTCAAAAACTCACACCATCAAACAAGTTCGGCAAACACTGTGATTCCTGCCCATTGTTCTGAGACCTGCGTGGTATCTCTAGTCAGCATTTGCGTCATGCACCAGAANTCCATGTGAGGGCCGTAGGCCTTGAGTAGTAGCACCAGACGTGGATCACGAGANACGTACGCCGACATGCAGAGGATAGGCGTATAAAACTTATCGCTGATCAACAGGTCCGGACANCTTGCCACAGCAGCGCAAATATCGATCCCGCCACTCAGGCAGACTTTGCCTCAGCCAACNTCCGGGAGCGATGCCATCTGGCTTCGCTGACTGATGTCGAATTCCTGCAAGGCCTGGGGAAANTACCAACCAACAACCGCTCCAGCCTCCACCGCTGAAATCAGTTCCTGGTATCGGGACCTGGGCNNCAAGGAGAGATTGCCTGGCAACTCGGAATTACTCTGAAGCACCGCCTTGAAGTGCGCCTCTGGAAACCGGGTATTGAAAGATTTTTCAAGCTTGGCAATAGACTGCTCCAGCTCTTCGCCCAAATCTGCGCCGCGCGCTTTGCATCCAGTAATGAAAGGGACTTTTACACCTTTCAGCAGATTGGCATACGCCGCATTGGTCTTGATTGTCTCCAACAGCGTTTCGGCGTTGGATTGGAAATCCGAGGATGTCACTTCCTCAGGAACAAAGGAACCGCTTGCTTCTTTCAAAAGCAACTCGTAGTCAATAGCTGGTTGATTCAACTTGTAATAGAAACTCGGCGTACTNCCGAATACGCGCATCTTCGCCCGTATACGGCGACCATTGTCGTCAAAAATTGCACTCTCATCTCCAACTTACTTTAATGGAAGGGGTACGTCCAAANCTGAACTCGTAAGGCACCGGCAATAGCGGGCTGACAGCGAAGTAATCGTTAACTGCCTTGTTGTGGAAATGAATGAAGTCTTGGTGCTCGCCAATGATGCACTCATCCCGGTATGGGCCCAACCAACTGTTTTTCATCCCNCGATCAAGAATGTCCGCAAGCGGCTCCTTGGTCACATTCCCGATCGATAGATCCATATAAGGGCANGGAACGATTTCACCGTCATGGTTCACGGTATTGATGCCTTTGACCGTGATGCAACGGCCTGGCTGGCCGTAGGATGGCGTCATATGCGTGAAGACGTTGAACCTGTCTTCCAGGAACTTCAGTTGATCGACGTCCTTCTTTGTGCACACCCAGGTATCCTGCTCCCGCGCAGTGCCGACCGGCTTGGCCAGTGTGACATACAGAGGAATGTCCTCATCTTTACAATAGNNGCAAAGACTCATGAATTCATCGCTGAAGACGCGGTCCTTGATGATGCAAGTGGAAATGAGCAGTTCGAGATTCGCCCTCTTGGACGCTTGCAGCGCCCGCATCACCCGCTTGTAAGAGCCTTTNTTNCCACGGAACGAGTCATGCTCTTCCTCAATCATGCTGTCCAGTGAAATTTGCGCCTTGTATCCACCAAGCCCGGCAAACCATTTGGCTTTTTCTTCATCAAANGTCCAGCCATTGGTATCGAGAATCACCAGGTGCTTCATNGGATCGAGCGCTTCGACCAACTTGTCCAGATTCTTGTCGAGCAGNGCTTCGCCGCCTGTCAANACGAAGCGGAAGATGCCGTATTCATCGGCCTGCCGTGAAAGCTCCCTGTAGTCGTCCAAGCCCATTTGNGGACGAGGATCAATCGCCCCGGTGCGTTTCTGCAGATCCCGGCTCNNATAGGGCTCTTCACAGCAATGCGCGCAATGGAAATTGCAAAGCGAACGATTGATTTTTAGACGCAAAATCGGGCTGATCTGGCCATCCAGCATGCCCTTGAAATACTGCCGGATTTTCTCAGTNACACGAGGGCGCCGCTGACTCTGGTCTCTACGCTTGTTCTTTTCCGTCAGCGACAGCGCTTCCTGTTCTGCCAGAATTTGCAAGTGGTTCGACATATGGATCTCCTAAAATTTAAGGAAGGTATGCAACACCCGCCTCGAATTCCGGGTGCGAAAGATTCATTTGTTTCATGGCTCGACTGTCTCGGATCAACTGTCACAGACCTTCCTTGATTCTTCATCAATCATTTGGTTTGCAGCGTGTTTTGCGGTCGACCGAATGGCGGCCGGTAAATCGGTCCATACATCAAGCCCAGCGTGTTCNTGTGCCAGTGTGATGTCCGANATATAGGCGTTGCGTACTGGATTACCGACGGCGCTGGCAGCTTTGCCGAGGATATCGACGGGTTCTGGCGCAATCAGGTCGCGAACNCGATGGGCCAGGTCGCCAATGCTGATTGCATCGGAGCCGACGTTGCACGGCTGGCCGCTTTGCCGTCGAGCNAGCAGGGTGAGCAGCCAGACCACCAGGTCGGCAGCATAGGTAGAGCGTAGTGCCGTACCGTCACTATTGACGACGATTCGTTCGTTGTTGAGTGCCTGGTCGATGAAATTACCGATGGCGTAGTGTATGTCGAGTGGCAGGAACGGGCCAACGAAGCTGAAACAGCGCGCGATGCCGAGGTGCCAGCCATAGCGTTCCGCATAGCAGNNGCAGAGGAATTCTGCGGCGCGCTTGGCCTGACCGAGNGCGGTAGCTGGGTCGGGTCGNGAGGGCGAGCAGACCTGGTTTCAGGGATTGGCGTGTGGCTGCCGCTGGCTGGGGAGCAGCGGCTGGTGGACAACGCCAGAGCTGGTGAATAGCAGATTTTCGATGCCGCGCTCGGCGGCGAAGTCAAGCACGCGGCGGGTACCATCAACCAGAGTGTCGAATTTCCGCAGCGGGTCTTCGCCGGCAAAGGTTTCATGCGCCGAGGTGGTGGCGGCATGAATGACGTGGGTGAAATGGCCGGTAGGGAAAGCGAAGTCGCGGACGTCACCGGCCACGCGGAAGGCCGGGTCGGGGGATTGCNNCGGTGCCTTGCGTCCGAAAGCTGCAGGNTCGCGGGCCAGTACGGTCACGCGCAGGTTGAGTGTGCCGTGTGTTGGCGATACGAAACGCTTGAGCAGCAGNCGGCCGAAGAAGCCGGTGCCGCCGGTGATGAAACAGCGACTGCCGATGGCGCGCGGCCACAAGCGGGCGCGGGCGAGAATCTGTTCGAAATCGGCGCAGCCGTTGGGCGGGGCAGCGGTCATGGCAAGGTGCCCGGCAGAGTCGGGGCGATATAAGGACGGTACATTTTCAGNGCGCGAATCAGATCGGCCGGGCAGTCATGCCAGCGCCACTGNCCGTTGCGCTTCGCCAGCCTGCAGGCTGGCGGCGGTGGAGGCGCAAGGTGNCACAGATATAGCAGCGAAATGAAATGCCCGCGCACGTCGCGGTGCGGCGCCATGATTTCGTGCATGCTCAGTGGCTGAGGTGAGAAATCGACCGTGCAGCCGAGTTCGGCCTCCGCCACCTTAGCGATTCGGGTGGCGATGTTTTCNCTGAAGCGGATGATGCCGCCGGGAATGTGCCAGCCGGGACCATANAATTGNTCGGCTCGCCAGGTCAGCAGGGTGCCAGGNTCGTCGCGCACCAGCAGGTCGACGTTGATCATCNNAGTCAACTGGCTGACCAGGCGAAAAACCGGGGTCGGCAAGCTCGGCGCTGGNTCCCCGGTGAGGTCGAGCAGCTGTGCTGCGAGTTGTTCGGTGAGTTCGGTGATCATGCGTCTTCCAGCCCGTCGGCGCAGGATGGCGACCGGGATGGTCAGCTGGTGCTGCGTCCGGATCAGCCTGGCCACTTCGTCGGGNTAACCCGCAGCAATGACAATGATCGCCTGTACGGGNTCTTCTTGNAGGCGTGCGGGCGGGACGATGGGAATGTGTGTGGCTGGCGTGAACTTGCCCTGCTTGAACGGGGCCGAATCGACGACGTAGCGGATGTCGCTGCCGAGGCCGCCAAGCGCCAGCGCCGCCAGTGCCTGGTGGCCAGCNCCNCAGACCGCGGTGCTGCGCGGCGGGAAACGGTCGACGAAGGCACGGATGGTNGCGGCCGANTCTTGTCTGCTGAATCTCAGCGACGACAGATCGGTGGGCTGGCGCTTGCGGACGACTGCCGAGAGGATGTAGTCGTACCAGACACTTTGCTTCCAGCACCTGAAGCCGGCACGCTGCAGNGCGAAAGTGAAGGTCTCGCGGGTGAAGTAGCTCAGATGATCGCTGATGAATTCTGAGTACAGACCTTCCTTGAGGATCATGTCGAAATTCGGCACCTCGACCAGGCCGATGCCGCCCGGCAGCAAGTTGTGGCGTATGNNGGCGCAGGTGTCAATTGGCTTTGGCCAGTGCTCCATGAAATTGCCCATGAAGCCGGCGAACGGGGCTCCAGGCAATTGCTGGTCNGGTTTGCCGAGAAACCCGCGCACGACGTCGAGTCCCTGGCGACGGCAGTGACTGACCGCAGTCCTCGCGTATTCAAGACCGGTCGCCCGGACGTTAGCGGCGCCCAGTAGGCTCAGGTATCTGCCNCTGCCGCAGCCAATTTCGAGAATGCGCTGGCCGCCGAGCTGGTAACGGTCGACCCATTCCGCGAGCTGTTTTTCACGGAAGACGCGTATCTCCGCNGAGAAGGCCGCAGCGCGAATGACTTCTCGGTAATACGGGACCGGCGCGCAGGCCAACTGGATCAGGCTGCATTCGCTGCATTCGTGGAGATTGAGGTCGCTGCCGCAATCATTGGCGAGCCCGGCGGCNGTCGGGAAATTCTGCGCCGCGCCCGGCATGTTGCGATAGGTGAGGACAGGTGCCGCCCCGNNCGGTACGCCACAGACGCGGCAACGGGCGGCAGCCATCAGTCGGCGGTCGCCGGGCGGGCGGCGCGGGACTGCGGCAACAGTGGCACGAGCATCTGAGCTTCCAGCTCGGCCAGCGGCAGGAGCGGACTCATGTCCTCCAGTGGCATCGACAGCATCGAGCCATCCGGCTGTGGCAGCGCCGCGCATTTCGGGGCGAGATTNTCGTTCGGCGTCAGCTGTACGTCGACGATCATTGCCTGCGGCTGNCCGGCCACTTCGTTGAGTACCGGCGCCAGATCGGCGGCGTCGGTGATGCGCTTGAAGGGCAGGCCGTANGTGGTGGCGGCGACCTGCTCGAGGTCGGGTAGCAGCAGGCCTGTTTCCGCCGGTGCGACATGGCGCCCGGCAAAATAGTTGCGCTGGGTGTTGCGGATTGACGCATAGCCGCCGTTGTTCATGACGATCAGGCAGATCGGAAGGTTTTGNGCACGTAGCGTGGCTAATTCTTGAAGGTTGAGTTGCAGGCTGCCGTCGNNTTCGATGGCGACCATCGGCCTCTCCNNGTTGGCGAAGCAGGCACCGATGGCGGCAGGCAGGCCATAGCCCATCGAGCCGAGGCCGGAGGTCGANAAGACGCGCTGGCCGGGCTTGTTGTGGAAGACGGTGTAGAACACTTCGACGGCTAGCCCGGCCNNGCCGGTGGCGATCAGCATGTCAGAGGGNAGAGCTGCGGACAGTGCCGAGACGAAATGGTAGTGGCTGATGGGGCCACTGGAAGGAAANGGATGGCCGTCATTGACGGGGTAACGCACTTTCCAGTCGGCAATGNNTGTTAGCCAGGCGTCGCGCCTGGGCATCGGCGGNGAGATTGTTTTGTCCAGTACCGCGAGGAAGTCGGCGGCATCGGCAGTGATGCCAAGCGCGATGTCCATGTCGAGTTTGTCGATTTCGTTNACGTCGACGTCAATGACCACNCTCGCTGCGCGGGCGAAGCCGCGCGGGTTGTAGGCGGTGATGATGTTATCGAGGCGGCAGCCGATGGAAATCAGCAGGTCGCAATTTTGCACGGCAAAATTGCCGGGNCGCAGTGCGACGACACCTGGACGACCGGCGCACAGTGGGTGGTTTGCAGGAATGATGTCGAGGGCGTTCCAGGTGGTGGCTATGGGAACCTGAAGTCGCTCGGCGGCGGCTAGCAGGGCTCGGGCCCGCCTGAGGCGGACTCCGGCCGGCCAGATCAGCGGGCGCTCGGCGCTTGCTNNGGCCAGCAGGGCAAGTACATTGTTGGCAGCAGCCGCCAGGTCGGAGGCTGGTAGCGCTCCGGAGGGTGAATTCGGGCAGTTTTCAGGNTCGACCGCAGCAGCCTGTACGTCGAGCGGTACGTCAAGCCAGACCGGGCCTGCACGACCGTTACGCATTTCGTATAGCGCGCGCTCCAAGTGGTAGCGAATCTGTTGCGGGTCGTCGATGGTTACGGCGTATTTTGTGATGTGGCGCACCATTGGCACGATGTCGACTTCCTGTNNACCGCTTTGGCGCAGCGGACGTCCGGCGAGCAGGTCTGGGCGTTTTACTTGCCCCGAGATGATCAGTAGTGGAATCGATTCGATCCAGGCGCCTGCCACCGGGGTGATCGCGTTGGTGGCACCAGGACCGGTGGTGACCATGCACACGCCGAAAGTTTCGCGGACGCGACCATGCGCTTCGGCTGCAATGCCACAGGCTTGCTCATGGTGACAGGGCACCGGGTTAAGGCGTTCGCAGACCAGGGCATCGTTAAGAACANNCATGCCGCCGCCAGGCAGCAGAAAGACTTCGGTGGCACCGGCCCGNGCCAGGCGCTGCATCAGGTAATCAGCTGCGCGCATCGTTTTACAACCAGTGNGTGAGCAGGGTCTTGCGCCGGGTATTGGCGGTGATCGTTGCATCNGTGTAGTAGGAATCATCCTTGTAGTGAGTCGAGGAAATTTCCTCGAAAACAACGCCGTCGCTANNGTGGAATTTGTGCCGGACGCCNTGCTGGACGGTGATTACATCATCCCGCTCGGCTTCGATAGCGTTGCCATCAAGCCAGATGGTCATTTTGCCGTGCAGGATGACGAAGGTTTCTTCCTTTTGCTGGTGGTATTGCTCGGGGTGCGTCTGGCCGGGCAGCATGGCGATGAGTTTNTTGCAGTATTCACGATTGACGACCGTCATCATGATCAGGCCGTACTGGNNCGAGCGTTGCATACCGTAGTGGTGGGAGATTTCCAGATCAGCTTTGCCGGGAACGACCACATTGCCGTCTTTCAGCAATTGGCGGACAGCGCTTACTGCTGCCAGCACCCAGTCGCGCTCATTGCTGATCTCTACTTCGCCAGCAAGTAGCGGTGCGCCGGCCTCGAGCGCCTGGCGGGCGACGAAGCGGTTGTATNNTGACCATTGGTTGGCGCTGATCTGTCCCGGCACTGGCGGGAAGGCGAAGCATACTGCATCGTCGGCAAGCATTCTGCCGCCACATTTCGGGGTAAGGAAAACGGCGCGGCGCAGGCTTTCNAGGCTGTCGCTTTCGCTCTTTGAAGCGGGCGGCCAGGTTTCGCTGCCGCACATGCTTTGGGCCAGCGCAGCAGCGCCCAGCCAGGCTCGGACTTGCTGAGGGTTGGCCGAGTAGGCGTTGAGTGCACTTNNTTCTGTAGGCAGACCAACGTGTTTTTCGAATACCGTGGCGCCCTTGGCCAGCGCCAGCATCACCGGTTCGGTGCGTTCCGGTGCTTCGTGCGTCGAGAAACCGATTTGGACGCCTGGATAGCGGCGCAGCAAGGCATCNATGCGAGCGATGTGCAGGTTGGCGTCGGGCGTCGGATATTCGGCGACGCAGTGCATCAGGTCAACGCCTTTGTTGCGATGCAGGAAGAAGCTGGCGACGTTGTCNACTTCGTCGGGCGTTGCACCGGCTGTAGAGGCAACGATGGGTTTGTTGCTTTGGGCAATGNNGAGCAGGGGCCAGTCGGTCAGCGAGCAACTGGCGATCTTGATGATCTCTATGCCTTGGGCTTCAATCAGGTCGAGGTCGAACGGCGTATACACAGTCTTGAAACCACATTCGCGCATGGCGTCAATCAGGGTCTGGAATTGNCGTGACAGCCTGGTTTCNTCGAAACGCTTGACGTACTTCACGTCGTCACGGCCTTTGAAGCTTGAATGAATGAAGGTGTCGAGGTCGCGATACTGAAGCTTGAAGGCGAAGTCAAAATCGAAACCTTGGCAGGCTTCGCGGATGGCGTGAATGATGGCAACACCGTGGGCAGTGTCGCCCATGTGATTGTTGGCCATTTCGAATATGAAGAGNGGCTTGCTCATAGTCCGGATCTCAGAAACTCGGATTGCAAAAAGTGGCCAGACATTCGGCCNNATGGTTCAGTTCGTTGTCGCCCAAGCCGGGCCATATGCCAAGCCAGAACGTGTTGTTCATGATCAGGTCGGCGTTGTCCAGTGTTCCGGCGATGCGGTAGTTGCGGCCAGCCATGTAGGGTTGGCGCGTCAGGTTGCTNGCGAACAGCAGTCGGGTGCCGATTTTGTGCTGGTCCAGGTAACGCAGGAGCGAGACGCGGTCGAATGGGGCGTCTTCGCGCAGCGTTACGGGAAAGCCGAACCAGGATGGGTCACTGCCGGAGGTTGCTTCAGGCAGGATCAGGAAATCGGCCGTNTCAGAGAGTCGACCGCTGAGCCTTTGTTGCGCTTGCGCGCAACGATGAAGTTCGATTCGGTCAAGCTGGGCGAGNCCGATTGCCGCTTGCATGTCGGTGATTTTGAGGTTGTAGCCGAGATGCGAGTAGGTGTATTTGTGGTCGTAGCCGGCTGGCAGGTTGCCGAGTTGCCAGTCAAATCGCTTGCCGCAGGTGTTGTCGCAACCGGGGCGNCACCAGCAGTCACGGCCCCAGTCGCGGAAGGATTCGACAATGCGCTTGAGCAGAGGGTCGTTGGTAAAGACAGCGCCGCCTTCGCCCATCGTGATGTGATGGGCCGGGTANAAGGAGAGGGTGCCGAGGTGGCCGAAGGTGCCGACCTTTTTTCCAAGATAGGTTGAGCCAAGTGCGTCGCAGCAGTCTTCGATCAGCCACAGGCCGTGCCGGTCGGCAATGGTGCGGATTTCCTGGACGGCGGGTTGCCCAGGGTGGGCGATCATGATGNNGCGGGTTTTCGCCGAGATTGCGGCTTCGATGGTTTCGGGAAGCGGNTTGTAGGTCGGGATGTGCGAGTCGACGAAGACAGGCACCAGATTGTTTTGCAATATCGGNTTGACCGTGGTCGGNAAGCCTGCGGCGGTGATGACTTCATCGCCGGGCTTGAGCGCACGTCTGCCGAGCAGNGGTGAGGTGAGCGCGCTGAGNGCCAGCAGGTTGGCGCTGGAGCCGAGTTGCATGAGTGCGTGGGCGATACCCAGATAGCTGGCGAGTTTTTGCTCGAATGCGTCGTTGAAGCGCCCAGTCGTTAGCCACGCGTCCAGCGAGGCATCGACGAGATTGACGAGTTCTTCCGGGCCGAGCACCTTTCCGGAAGGCGGCACGGGNGTTTGGCCGGGAACGAAGGAGGTCGGCGCCAGTTTTTTNGCGGCATAGGCGCGTACTTGCGCGAGCAGTGCGCGCTCAGTGTCCGTGTTGGGCATGGGTGTTGAATTGCTCTATTTGTTGAAGTGTGAAGGCGCGCATATCTGTTGCGGTCAACCAGGTTTTATGCCATGAAATGGTGGCGGAAAGCGCAGTGTCCAGCGTCCAGCGCGGTTGCCACCCAAGNCGCTGTTTGGCACGCGAGGAATCCAGGAGGAGCATGCCGGCTTCGTGCGGAAAGTCACTTTTCCGCTTGCCATCGGGCGTCGTTCCCCCAGAGTGCAGCCAGACGGTTGGCTGCGTTCCGGCGGTTCGGCTGTCTGATTCGCCGGGGCCAAAGTTCCAGCGCCTGCCAGGGTCGGGGTGGCGGNNTATGCATTCGGCGAGAATGAGGTAGCCGGCCACGGGTCTGAGTACATGCTGCCAGGGACGAACAGCGTTCGGGCGACGNAGCTGCGCAGGCTGGCTGGCAGAGAAGGCGGCCAGCAGGTCGGGAATCAGTCGGCTGGCGGACCAGTCGCCACCGCCGAAGACGTTGCCTGCGCGTGCGCTGGCGACGGCGACGCCGGTTTGGGCGAGGAAAGCCNNGCGGTAGGCAGCGGTGACCAGTTCGGCACAGGCCTTGCTGCTGCTGTAGGGATCATGGCCGCCAAGTGGCTCGTTCTCGCGGTAGGGCCAGGGCCATTCTTTGTTGTCGTAGCATTTGTCGCTGGTGACGACGACGACCGCTTTNACGCTTGACGTATTCCGGACGGCTTCCAGGAGATTGGCCGTACCTNNGACGTTGGTGGCGGTGCCGACGGGCGCGGTAGCCTTCNNGACGAGCGCCTGGGCAGCCAGGTGGAGAGGACGATTTGCGCCTGGCTCTCTGCGTGCTTGCGTCAGATGACTCGGGTCGCGTATGTCGCCGATGATCGAGTTCATGCCGGGGGCGACGTTGGCGACTTCAAACAGATTGGGCTCGGTGCTGGGGGCGAGGGCATAGCCGGTAACGGCAGCGCCCATTTGCTGCAGCCAGAGTGAGAGCCAGCTTCCTGAAACCGGTGGCCGGTTAGAAAACCCGCTTTCCTCGCCAGAATGAAGGATTTACCAGGTTTTCCACGGNGCTTTACCTGCTTGCCAGAGTTCTTCCAGAAGATTCTTGTCGCGCAAGGTATCCATTGGCTGAAACCCNTGGTGCCGCCAGACAGAGAGTTGTCGCTGGCTGGCAAGTGTTTCGAGGGGTCGATCTTCACGTGTGTGATCCCCGTCAATGAGATCGATTGCCTTNGAGAGAACGAANAACCCTGCGTTGATCATGCCGTCGCTGCCGTGCGGCTTCTCGCTGAANGCGGTGACCATCGCGTTTTCGATTTCCAATGTGCCGAAACGCCCGGGGNNTGGCTGCGGTGACTGTACCCAGGGCGAATCTTGCTGGCGATGAAAGGCGATGGAAGCCGAGATGTCGATGTCGCCAACGCCGTCACCGTAGGTGAAGCAGAAGTCTGTTTCTCCTGCGAGATAGTCGCGAACCCGTTTGAGACGCCCGCCAGTTTGTGTGTTTTCACCCGTGTCAACNAGCGTGATGCGCCAAGGTTCTGCGTGCCGCTGGTGTACCTCCATCTGATTGTTGCTGAGGTCGAACGTGACGTCCGGATGTGCGTGAAGGAAGTAGTTGGCAAAATATTCTTTTATGACGTAACCACGGTATCCAAGGCAAATAATGAAGTCGTTGATTCCGTGAGAGGAATAGATTTTCAATATATGCCAGATGATCGGCTTGCCACCGACTTCGATCATGGGTTTGGGCTTGAGATGGGATTCGCTAATTCGCGTGCCCAGGCCACCGGCGAATTACAGCTTTCAATTGATTTCAGAAGAGGTTTGTTATGAGGCGATTGTAACGGTTTCATTATCTTGCAAGCTGCTTGATACGGATTTATTGATTCATGAGGCCTGTTGCGGTCGACCCGAAAAAGGGCCGAATTTCAGTTTCGCCAGGGCGAAGTCTGTTCCAGCCAAATATCCAGCGCTTCCGGCAACTCGCCAACCAGCAGCCGNTGCCGTCCGGCGATCCAGCCATGGATGGGGCCGGCGGGGCGGTCTTGGAGGACGTCGTCGAGCAGTGATTGGGCGGTGACGTGGTCGTTGATCAGCCCGAGTTCGTCCTGCAGCCGAGTCAGGGCGGGCAGGTAGCGTTTGAGCGGTTTGGGCGGGAGTAGCGGGGCGAAGAATTCGACGGCGTAGCGCAGTTTTNNGAAGCTGATGCGCATGCGGTGGCGTTCGGCGGGTCCNAGTTCGCGATGACGNTGGGCGAGGCGGCGAGCCTGGCGGGCGCAGNNTTTCAGGCGCTGGCGGGAAAAGTCGTCGAGATTTTGCGGTAGCGGGTCGTTGAGCGCGTAGATGGCGGCGGTGAATTCGACGATCAGGCGCGGGTATTCGGGTAGCGATACCAGGTGTGTGACGGCGTTCCGCGCTNNTGCCGTCGCGCGCCGCGTGCCCTCGCGCTGCAGGCGCAGGCTTCGCNNGTTGTCGGGGAAAGCGGCGAGGATGGGNGGCAGCGTTTCGCTGACGAAAACATCCCAGTTGCGTGCGTCGCCCAGGGCGCTGGCCAGCGTTTGCCAGGTCTGGCCGTAGGCGGCGACGAAGTCGGCGGGCAGCACCGGGGCGAAAAGCTTGAGGGCGGAGCGCAGGCGACGCAGTGCGACGCGCGCCTGATGCACGTATTCCGGATCCTTGCTGGCGATCAGCCCGTGCTCGTTGCGTTGGTAGTGTTCAAGNGCGAGGGCGATGTTGCGAAAGGCCTGAATGGGCGTCAGATTTGGGCCGAGGGCAGGTTTGGCGCGGAAAGGAGTGTCGGGCGTGCCGGCGAAGACCGCATAGCCGCGTTCGGCCTTGCTGGCAATGGCGGGGCGCAGGTCAAGTGTGTCCTGCAATTGACGGGTCAGGCCGAAAATATCGCCGATGCGGCCATCGATCAGTTCGAGTTCGATTTCGCAGATGGGCGTCTTGCGCCCGTTACTGGCGACGCTGCCGCGGTCGACGGCCATTTCGATCAAGGATTGGCCAAAAGGGACGTGCCAGATGGTGCGGTGGAAATCCGTGGTGAAGATGGGCTGCAGTTGCGGAGTCTTGTCTTCGAGGAAGGTGCGCAACGCCGGGTCGTCNACTTGGCTGAAATCGAAAATNCCGGGCTGGGCCGGCGTTTCCCATTCGCTACGCAACGCCAGTCCGCCACTCGCAGGTTCTGCGGATTTCACGGTGAGCAGCCATTGCCAGCCTTTTTTNCGAAAGCGCATGGCGATCCGGCGGTCGTGGAGCTCCAGCGTCGGGGTGTCGTAGTAAGTGTTGAGGAGATGCAGCTTCTGCGCCTTGATGCCNGCCAGCAGCGGATGCGATAGCAATTGCCGAGCCGCGGACGGGGTCAACTGGAGCTTGAGCTCGATTTCGGTTGCCATGGATGGACTGCGGTAGCGAGATGTAAGCCGGGATTATAGGCGCTGAGTTGAGAGAATGGCTTGATTGGCGCGGAACTGTTTAATGTTCCTTATTCCTTGAGTCAAGTGAACGAAGTAGGCGCGAATGCGGAATATTGCACATTGACGCAATGTTTCGCTCGCTATAATCCGCCCAACTTTTCATTTGTGGCAAACATGAAACCAAGAAAAATTCTCTCAGCTCTGATACTTGCGGCATTTCCCGTTTTCAGGATGGCGGCGGATACAGTCGCCCCGAGTGCCGAGCAGCAGTTCGCGACCCTGCGCGACATCGCCCAGAAAGCCGTGTTGAACAACNCCGAAGTGATGGCCAAGTGGCACNACCGCGCGGCTGTCGAGGAAGTGNGGGTCGCCAGCGGTGCGTATCTGCCCAGGGTCGACGTGGTCGCTGGCGCAGGTCGAGTATCTGAAGCAGCCGGCTTTTAGCGGCTCGAAAGTGACGCAGGAAGGCTATTACGATCGCAACGGTGGCTGGTCAGCCTGAACCAGATGATGTTCGACGGCTTTGCCACGCGCAACGAGGTCAAGCGTTTGGGCAAGGCGCAGCTGGTTCGCTACTACGAATTGCTCGATGCATCCGAGGCCATTGCCCTGGAAGCCGNNCGTGCCTATCTTGACGTGATCCGCTTCCGTTTTCTGGTCAATCTTGCCGAAGACAACTATGTTTCGCACCGCGCCACCTTCGAGCAGTTGCTGCGCCGTACCCAGTCCGGCGTCGGCCGTCGTGTCGACCTGGAGCAGGCGGCCAGCCGACTGGCGCTGGCCGAAGTCAATCTGACCACCGAAACGGCGAATCTGCATGACGTGACGGCGCGCTATCAGCGCATCANNAACAGCCAGCCGCCTCAGGTCATCTTCTCGCCGCTGATCAGCCGGGCCATGCCATCCAGCCAGAAGGTCGCGCTCGAGAAGTTGTTCAAGAATAATCCGGCCTTGCTGGCGGCACAGGAAAACATCGAGGCTGCCGACTATGACATCGCTGTTCGTCGTGCGGCTTATTCACCCCGGCTGGATTTTCGGGCCCGTACCGACAATGCCGAGAACTATCTTGGCGTGATCGGCGACCGCACCAATAACGTGGCTGAAGTCGTATTGACGTACAACATCTTCAACGGCGGTTCCGACCGTGCCCGCGAACGCCAGTACATCGAGCGCAAGCACCTGGCCGTCGATCTGCGCGACAAGGCTTGCCGCGATACGCGACAGACGCTCTCGATCGCCTACAACGACGTTAACCGTCCACGCGAACAGGTTTCCTTCCTCAATATCCAGGTCGGCTTGGTGGAAAAGACCCGCGATGCCTATCGCGACCAGTTCAACGTCGGCCAGCGCACCCTGCTCGACTTGCTCGATACCGAGAACGAACTGCTTTCCGCCCGCCGCTCGGCAATCAATGCCGACATGGATCTCTCGCTCGCCTACCTGCGCACCTACGCCGGCATGGGCACCTTGCTGGAGTTCATGGAGCTCAAGAAGCTCGATGTCGAAACGCCGGATCCCGGTCAGTTGAGCAGTGTCGATGCCGCCGAGTCGTGCGCCGCCGTGCCGGTTGCGGTTGCGTCGANNTCGACCGAGACGCTTAACGCCCGGGCGCTCGCCATGCTGGAAGCCAACCGTGCCTCGTATGCCTTGCCGCAGTCCCAGTCCTTCCAGTTGCCGCAGGCGCCCGCCGGTGCGCCGCCCGCCACTACCGGCTCGATGAATCAAGTCGTCGAGCAGGTCAAGCTGTGGGCTGCCGTGTCGGCGCGCAAGGATTTCACCGCTTACGATGCCTTGTACGCGTCGACCTTCCGGCCGGAGGGTGGCATCAGCCGTGCCGAGTGGGCAAACGCAGTCAAGGCGCGCTTCGCGCAGAAGCCGGTCGCGTCGGTTGATATGCAGAGCCTCAAGGTTCGCCCGAGCGGACTTGACCGCGCCATTGTCGAATTCGTGCAGGACTATGACGACAATTTGCGCCGCGAACCGACGCGCAAGACGCTTGAACTCGTCAAGGCCGGCAACAACTGGCTCATCGTTCGCGAAAGCAGCGCCCCGGCAGGCAAGAAATGAAAAGTCAGGTCATGAACAAATTACGCCAAACTACTCATCGCATCCTTTCCACCCTGACGCTGTGTGCCACGATGCTGGGCGTCGCCAACCCGGTGGCTGCGCAAANNTACCGGAGCGGCATGGGGCCGACGCTGAGCAGGGTAGCCAGCTCGGGCAGCATGTTTGTGGCGCATCGCGACGCGGCCATTCCGTTCTCGTATGTCGTCGAGGGCAAGGATGATGCGGCCATCTACGGATATTTATGGNAAATCTGCGGCCATATTGCCAAGTCCGTGCAACAGAGACTCGGTCGTGAAATCAGGGTGGTGCCGGTCAACGTTTCCGCCAATTCACGGATCATGATGGTCAAGGTGGGCATGGCCGATATGGAATGCGGCGCGACCACCAACAACGTAGCGCGCCAGAAACAGGTTGCCTTCAGCAATACCATCTACATTGCGGAAGTCCGCCTGATGGTTCGCAAANATAGCGGCATCAAGCGGATTGCCGATCTGGCTAACAAGCGGGTCGTTACCACGCTGGGCACCACGGCGGATCGCCTGATCAAGCAGGCGGCGCTGGCCAACAACATCGTTATCCAGCATCTGATGGGCCGCTCGCATGCCGAGTCGATTGAAATGATCGTTCGTGGTGAGGCCGACGCCTACGTCGGAGATGACGCAATTCTTGCCGGCATGCGTGCGAACTCGCCGCTCAAGGATGATCTGGTATTTCTCGACGAAAGCCTGGCGACGGAGCCCTACGGCATCATGCTGCGGCACGGCGATACCGCATTCAAAAGCCTGGCGGACGAGGTCATCGTCGGCCTGATGCGCAGCGGCGAATTCGAGAAAATCTACGACAAGTGGTTTATGAATCCGATTCCACCTAGAGGTGCCAATCTGCAAATGCCGATGTCGGAGAAACTTAAAGCGGCCATCGCCAATCCCAATGACCGGCCCGCCAATTAGGTTTGTCAGCCCAGAAAAAGGCCATGCGCAAGCGCATGGCCTTTTGTTTGCGGCGATCGCTCAGGCGCCGAGCTGCGGATTCAGGGTATAGGTTCCGGTCAAGCTGGCTTCAGCCAGGATGTGCCCGTGCATTGCGGCACGTACTTCCGGGCCGCCAAACTTACCAGAGAGCGGCAGGCCTCGATATCCAGCGCGACGACGGAACACGTAATGATGGACGATCTCGTCGTTCCACGGCGGGCAGGGGCCATCGTAGCCGTGGTAGTCGCCACGCATATCGTTGTCGCCGGCGAACCAGTCGGTATAGTTGTTGATGCCCTGGCGGGCGCCATGGGCTGCCTGCGGGCCAGCCTTGCCGCGCGGTGTGACGTCGTTCGAGAATTCACCCTCTTTNATCGTGTTGACCGTAACAGGCAGGTCGATCAGCACCCAGTGGAAGAAATCGACGCGCGGCAGCGAGGCCGGCACCACGCGGCCCTCCTGATTGACGTCGTCCCCTTGNCTCGGTACATCCGGGTCATGGCAGATGACAGCGAACGAGCGCGTGCCGGANGGTACATCCGACCACGCCAGCTGGAGGTTGAGATTCTTGCCGAGGCAGACGTGATGGGCGGGGTCGGGAACGCANAAGGCGAACTCGCCGGGAATTTTNTGTCCTTCGGCGAAGCTGGTGCTGGTCAGTTTCATCGTTTGGATCTCCTGACAATTAGGCGGCGCGCCGCTTGAAGTCGGCGAGGCGAAAGCCGAGNATCCATAGTGTAGCGAAATATGCAATGCTGCCAAGGGCGACTATTACCGCCAAACGCAAGACGCGTTCCGACAGTCCGTAGCCCAGCCATTCGGCAGCGCTGCCCGTGCCCTGCCACAAGACAGTACCCATCACGGCAAGCGCTGCCAGCAGTTTNGAGCGAAATGCCAGCCAGCCGGCTTGCGGTCGATAAACGTCATGCTGGCGCAGACCGCGATAAAGTAGTCCCGCGTTCAGGCAAGCGGCCAAGCCGATCGAGAGTGCCAGACCGGCATGCTGCAGCCAGCCGATGAAGGCGAGGTTCATGACCTGGGTGGCAACCAGCGAAACTACCGCGATCCTGACCGGGGTGCGGATATTCTGACGGGCATAGAAGCCGGGNGCCAGGACTTTGACCAGGATCAGACCGATCAGACCGATGCTGTAGGCGACCAGCGCACTTTGCGTCTGGTAAACATCTTCGCTGCTGAAGGCGCCATGATGAAACAGTGTGGCGATTAGCGGCACGGCGAGCAAAGCCAGTGCGAGGGCGGCCGGCGCGGCGAGCAGCAGTGTCAGGCGCAGGCCCCAATCGAGCAGTCTGGAGTATTCGAGGTGGTTGGCGCCGGCATGGTATTTCGAGAGCGAAGGCAGCAGGATGGTGCCCAGCGCGACGCCGAGCATGCCGGATGGGAACTCCATCAGGCGGTCGGCATAGTAGAGCCAGGAGACGCTGCCGCTTTTCAGGAACGAGGCAAAGATAGTATTGATCAGCAGGCTGATCTGCGACACCGAAACACCTAGCAGCGCGGGTCCCATCAGCGTCACGATGCGGCGCACGCCGGGGTCTTGCCAGGCTGCGCGCAAGTTCAGCGATGGTCGGGGNAGCATGGCGATACGCCGCAGTGCCGGAATCTGGATGGCCAGTTGCAGAACGCCGCCGAGAAACACCGCCCAACCCAGCGCGAGAATTGGTGGGTCGAAGTAGGGCACGGCGAACAGCGCCATGCCGATGAAGGCCAGATTGAGCAGCACCGGTGTGAAGGCGGGCAGCGCGAAGCGGCTCATGGTATTGAGGATGCCGCCAGCCAACGCAACGAGCGACATGAAAAGNATGTATGGGAAGGTGATGCGGGTCAACGCGACCGTCAGATCGAATTTGCCCTCGGCAGCGAAGCCGGGCGCTGAAATCCATACCAGAAGCGGTGATGCAGCGACGCCGATGGCAGTAATGGCAAACAGTGTCATCGCCAGGATGCTTGCCACGTGGTCGACCAGCCGCAAGGTTTCCTCGTCGCCACGCTGATTCTTGTATTCGCCAAGAATGGGTACGAATGCCTGTGAAAATGCGCCCTCGGCAAACATCCGGCGCAACAGGTTGGGTAGTTTGAAGGCGACGAANAAGGCGTCCGTAGCCACGCCTGCGCCAAAGGTGCGGGCGATGACGAAATCGCGGACGAAGCCGAGAATGCGCGAGAGCAGGGTCATGCCGCTGACCGTGACGAGGGCGCGAAGTAGATTCATGAGACGTGAGCGTTGCCTGACCGGCGGCAGAAAAGCTATAATTCTACGCTCTGTTGCCGGTGTAGCTCAGTTGGTAGAGCAGCGCATTCGTAATGCGAAGGTCGTAGGTTCGACTCCTATCTCCGGCACCAATAACAACAAGGGCTTGCAGAAATGCAGGCCCTTTGTTTTTGGCACCGTGCCAAGTCTGTGCCAAAGCCGTGTCAGGCACGATTACCCCCAGTTGCATTCTGACCTTCGCATCAAGTGCCAAAGAAATCAGCTAGACGATGATCCAAACTGATTGGATCTTCTCCTCGTCTTTGCGATTTGATGTCGAATGGACAAGACTTTGTTCGCAGTTCCTTATTCGACGGGTGGGTAAGGTGGCTACATTGCTAGCGTCAGGGTACAGATAACCTGGCAAGCAGAATTGAGTAAGACGATTCGGCTTTCCTTTGGCTATGCAATCTTTTCTGAGGGCGCCGGCTCTGTGTCCGGAATGTAAATTGCCAGATCCNNCACTTGGCAACCAAAGTATTTGCAGAGCTTGTCCAGGTTGTCACTGACTGTGGTTGCACCGGGGTGATTTGCAATCTTGGACAGAGTCATTCGATTGATTCCGGTAGCGTTGGCAACCTCAACAAGCGTGATAACTCGGCGTTCCCGAAATTCTTTGTCCGCAAGTAGTTCTTTCAATCTAAACCGGATCATTTATCGCCTGACGATCTAAGTAACTCCATGACAAAAATAATTATCGGATGATCTTGATCTTTTGTAAAATGTGATTATAATTTCAATCACACGATGACAGTAGTGATCTGGCGCGTGATTCTTTAATCACTTAAGGAGATTTCGATGAGCCATACTTTGCTTACCACAGAAGAGTTGTCTGCGAAGATTAAGTACGACGCCCGAACGATTAGGGAGCAGCTTAAAGATGCCGTGCTGCTGGAAGGTGTCCACTATATTCGTCCCTTTGGTCGTCGCAAGATCTTGTATGTTTGGGAAATTATCGAGCGTGATTTGTTCGGACAGGGCACGGTTGCGATACCAATGGCAAATGGTGGGGTATGTCATGGCTAGTATTCGCTGCCGCAAAGATAGCGGAACACTGCTAATCGATTTTTCGTTCAAGGGGAAACGCTGTCGTGAGCAGACGGCTCTTCCTGATACGCCAGCCAACCGCAAGCGCCTCCAGAAGCTTCTCGACACCATCGAAAGCGAAGTCGGGCACGTTTGCGTATCGAAAGTATTTTCCTGATAGCAAACTTGCAACGCGCTTTGAGGAAATGGATCGTCTCGGCACCAAGCCGGCGCCAGTGGGTGTTGCCGTGACGCAGGCCTACGCCAATTCCGAAGTTGGAGCAACGCCACTGTTCGGGCAATTCGCCGATGAATGGTTTGCGGAGAACGAGATCCGTTGGCGAAAAAGCTACCGGCAACCCTGGCGGATATCATCAAGATCCATCTCGCCGGCCTTCCAAGAGAAGGAAGTCGGCCAGATCACCAAGGCAGATATTCTGAAATTCGGTCAACACTCGGCAAAGTAGAAACCCGGAAACGTCAGAAAGAACTCTCTCCTCGAGGATCAACTACGTCATGATGACCTTCGGCAAATCATGACGGAGGCGGCCGACCGTTACAACTTTACCAATCCCTACCGGAACATCGCCGGTCAAGATGAAGCGGAGCGATGTCGAGCCATTTTCGTTGGACGAAGTCGGCAAGATACTCGCTACAGTTCGGCCAGATTTCAAAACTACTACACCGTTCGCTTCTTTACGGGGATGCGTACCGGAGAAATCGATGGCCTCGTGGCAGTACGTCGATTCTGAGCGACGCCTGATCCTCGTTCGCGAAACCATTGTCGCTTACGAAGAACGGGTGCCCAAAACGGACGCTTCGCAACGCGATATCCAACTTAGTGAGGTGGTTCACCAGGCCATGGTGGAGCAGGCCAAATCTACCAAGGGTAAGAGCGACTATGTTTTCGCCAACGGCGATGGCAAACCACTGACCACAACAATGTTACCAAGCGGGTCTGGTATCCCCTTGCGCTATCTCGGGCTGAAGCAGCGGCGCCCTATCAAACTCGCCATACGGCTGCGACCCTCTGGTTGGCGAGTGGGGAAAGTCCGCAGTGGATCGCACGTCAATTGGGGCACAGCAGTACTGAAATGCTCTTCAACGTCTATGCGCGTTTCGTTCCCAACCTGACCCGGCAGGACGGCTCGGCCTTCGAGCGCCTGCTCCTTCAGTCTGGGGCCAGAACGTGGTGGGAACGCCGACGCCAGCGGCCAATGGGGTGAGTGGGAGTGAGTCGGCGCAGAGCGTTGAAGGAGGGACGCGCCATGGTTAGGTGTACGACAGCTATTGCAATGCTGGGGCATGTCAGCACCGTTCGCCTGTCTCTTGCAGAAAACATCCGCAAAGGAGCCTAAATCATGATCAATCAAACCCGCACGCAACCCAATATCCCGCCATTGCAGATGAATCTCCCGCTTCCTGCGCAGTACCGGCTTACCAGCGTCGTCCGACTGCCTTCTTCTAGCGGTCGGGGTGTCAATGAAGCGACGCTCTATCATGACGTGGCGACTCTTCGGGTGAGCTGGCATTCCTGCCAGGTCGACAGTCGCCTGAAACGGGGCTGCTATGTCGAGATTCGAGGTGGGGCCCAGAAAGCGCCAGGCGACGGTGACTGCATGCCAATCACTCGACTTGAACTTCTGGACAAGCCCTTGCCGGGTATCAATCCCTTCGAGATGCTGCCTTCCAATTGGGTCAGCGATCGGCACNTGATCGCGCGAGCGATAGATCTCTGGGATCAAGTCTNNCGCCCATTCCAGCATTTGCTCAATGCCGTGTTTTGGGATGCTGGTCGCTTCTTTCGTTTTGTGTCTGGGCCCGCTTCACTGGCGCTGGACGCTCGTCTTCCCAATAGCAATTTCCGGCATGCCGTTGCGACCGCAGAACAGGTTGTATTGCTGTCGACCGGGCTGCCGGATGTATCTCGCTCGATCCTGATTGCGGCCGCCCTTTTGCATGATGCCGGCAAGGCTGATGACTTCCGCCTCTCTCCCGATACTAATGGCTATGTGTATTCCGAACGTGGCCTCTGGGTTGGCTATCAGCATACGATTCTCGAGTGGCTGGCCGTGGCGAGGGNNCGCGTCATTGTTCCAGATGCCCAGTATCTCGCCCTGGTTCATGCCTTGATCGCTGCGCGTGGAGCGACCGGAGGAGGTGAAACGAAATCGACCGAGGCGATCATGCTCGCGGTTGCTGATCAAATGGCACGCTCAACTCAGTCAATGATTTAGTTGGCGACTGGGCCTGACAATAGTCAGGCCCAGGCACGGCCTGAAGATCCTAAGCGAAGGCCTGAGTTTCTTTCCGCCATGCGATTAGCAGTGCTTGCTTTACAAACCTACGGATAAGCTCGTTCGCGTGGGTAGGTACTGCCGTCATGTTCACCAAGGCGATCGTCCCGGCATTTGCCCGGCGCATTGGGCCATCAACTCGGTCGCTGGAAATTGCCCGGCGTACAGTTGAATTGTTCNTTGAAAGCGGCGATAAACGCCGAAAGCGAGTCATAGCCGCAAGCCAACGCGACATCGGTGACGCTGTCGCCACGCTCCAGCGCCGGCAGAGCTCCGAACAAACACATGCGCTGGCGCCAGTGGCGGAAGCTCAGNCCGGTTTCCCTGACGAACAGGCGGCTCAGGGTTTTNTCCGAAACGCCGGTCCGATCGGCCCACTCGGCCAGAAGGTGTTTCTCTTCAGGATGCTCGCGCAGGCTGCGACACAGTTTTTGAAGTAGTGGACTGCGCGGCAAGGGCAACATGAGTTCGACCTCTTCAGCCTGGCCTATCGTCTCCAGTAAAACGCTGGCGAAGCGTCCGTCCGGCCCTTGTTCGGCATATTCGATGGGCAACTGACTGAAATGCCGAATCATTTCGCGCAACAAGGGGCTGACGACGATCACGCGACAACGATCTCTCGCCCAGTCGGCAATGTCAGGTTGAATGTAGAGGCTGCGGACACAGGTTGCAGGGCCGCAGCTAACCCGGTGCACTATGCCGGCTGGTATCCATATGGCTCGCTGCGGTGGCGCGACGAAGCGGCCGCCATCGGTATGCACCTCGATGACCCCTGCGGCCGCATAGGCCAGTTGTCCCCAGCGATGGCTGTGACGATAGTGCAGGGTCTGGTTGGGCAGTGTTTCAGCCTGGCCATAAAGCGGCCTTGGCAGTTTTCTAAGGGCCGACAGCTTTNNTTCGGGCAGCCCTTGCCTTGTCTGTTTGGCGACAATTGTTGGGATTTTGGCGTTAGCAGGCATATTGCGGCGATGCTAACGTGGGCGTCATCGGATGCAAGTTGCAGGCCATCGCCAACCATCTGGTGTGTCGCGCGCGCTGGTGATATTTCGTCAAATAGAGAAAGGAATTAGGATGGGACTGTCCTGCCGAGAGTGCACAGTTTACGTGGTGGATGGCGACGCCGATAGCCGCTGTTCGCTGGTTGGCCAGCTTCAGGTGCATGGCTTGACGGTACTCACCTTCGAAAATGCGGAAGCGTTCCTCGAAAGCTATGATCGTATTCAGGCAGGGTGCCTGGTCCTGGAGTTGAATCTTCCGGGCATGAGCGGACTGGCCTTGCAGAGTTGCCTCAACCAGCTGGAAATTTCGCTGCCGCTGATCTTCATGACCTCGTCGGCTGATGTCGCCAGCGCAGTCAGAGCCATTCAGAACGGTGCTGTCGACTTCCTACGAAAAGGTCGGGATACCTCGCGGCTGATCGCTGTAGCAAATCGCCTCGTCACAGCCATCCGACTGGCCGGTCGGCGCCATGGCGGCGCCACCCCTACGCGCCATCTATTGATGGTTGGCGCAATGTTTGACAAGGCCAACCTTGTAATTCTGCTTTATTCCGGAGCCTGCTGAAACATGTTGAATGATCCATCGGAAATCGTCCTCCTGCTCGGTGCGGCTTTCATGGCCGGCGCACTCAATGCCGTGGCCGGCGGTGGTAGTTTCCTGACTCTGCCGGCGCTCGTGTTCACCGGCATGCCCNCCGTAGCAGCCAATGCCACCGGCACCGTTGCCCTGCTTCCCGGGTATGTTTCAGGCGTTCTCGGTTTTCGTGAAGACATTGAAGCGCCACCAGGTTTGTCCATACCCATGCTGATCTTTCTCAGTTTGACCGGCGGCGCAATTGGCGCCACCTTGCTGCTGGTGACCGAGGATCGAACCTTCAATAAGATCGTTCCTTGGCTGTTGCTGCTTGCGACATTGCTTNTTGCCCTGGGGCCGAACTTGCTACGCAGAATCCGTGGCAACCTGGATGGCCACGCTTCGCTGGCAAAATCGGCGTCGGGTATGCTGGCCGTTTCTGTCTACGGGNGTTACTTCAACGGTGGCCTCGGGATTCTCCTGCTTGCCCTGTTTGGCCTGCTTGGCCAAACCCGTTTGAATGCCATGAACGGCGCCAAGAATCTTGTTTCTGCCTTGCTGACCGCCATTGCGGTGGCGATCTATGCCTGGNGGGGCGTTGTGTCCTGGCCACATGCACTGGTGATGATGCTAGCCGCGACCGCAGGCGGCTATCTGNGGGCGCGCGTCGCCCGGCGGATACCGGCCCCTGTGTTGCGCGGCGGCATTGTTGTCACCGGTTTAATCATGACCGTTTTGTTCTTTGCACGGGGTGATCCAATTAACCGGCATTTGACCGTGATCCCGGGCAGGGTTATTCACGATATTCGGCTGAATGGCAGTTCACTAGCTCATTACCGCCCGACACCCCCTTCAAGCCAACGGCAGGTCAGGCCGAGTTGTGCGCGTTGCACCAGAATCAGGTTGCGAAGTGCTATAGATACGCAGGCTGGGTACTATTAATCGGCTCTACTAAGGTTGTCTTAACGGACTAGTGGACTGGGTGACACAATTAAATCTGCCTAGAAACCTGACGAGAATCCGGGTAACGACATGACAGGTTCTATATTTTGTGTGCCCTGCCCATTGACCCGCACGCCAACTCAGACTTCAATAAGCAGTTCCGGACGAAAGCCAACACCGTGTTCCTTGGGGTAGCCACGCTGATTCGACACGATCCGACATTCATTTTCGGCTTTAAAGTCGTAGCTGGCATGGGTGTGCCCGTAGCACCATAGATCAACGCGATGCTTTTGCATCAGGTGCGAGAGATCCGTCACGAAATACGGTGACAAGTCGCTGCCTTCGAATTGCGCTGGAATACAGCCTCGATGCGGAGCGAAGTGCGTAACGACGACGGTCTTGCCAGGAAATGGTTTGGTGAGTTCGGTATCCAGCCAGCCTATCGAGGCTTGGTGCATCTCAAGTGTGTCTGAAGGATCCAGTGGTTTGCCGCCCGGGCGTTTCTTGATCTTGTGATAGTCGTTGATCAATTGCTTGGCCCGGAGCATGGCTTTGATGCCAAGGTCGACACCGTACAAATCGAAACCACTCCAGAGGGTGCAGCCCAGAAACCGGACACCTTGGACCTCAATGGCCCGATTTTCAAGAAAGTGTATGCCCNNGCTTTCCCATTCGGGATTACGCATTTCCGCCAGTAGTGTCAGGTCGCTGCCGTAAAGTTCGTGGTTGCCACAGACGTAGATCACTGGCTTGTAAGCAAATACAGTTGCCGCCCACGTCAATCCTGCCGTCTTCGAGGCAATGTCGCCAGCCAGGATAATCACGTCCGCTTCCTTGACCGTAGCCGGTGGTTCCCAAGCGCCTTGATTAAGGTGCAGATCAGAAAAGAGGGCGATTTTCAATTTGCTTCCTCTGTTGCGACCACAAAAGCCAACAATCCGTCGGTTTGCCCGGTCGAGAGAAATCCAGTTCGACCCCGTGATCGTAGGCCCACTTGTCCATTGCCTTCGAGATGAATTTGCTGCCGTTGTCGACCTAGATCGTCTTGGGAGGCCCGCGGGTCATACGAAGTTGTTTAAGCACACGCACAACATCCGCACCCTTCAAGCTCTGGCCGGCATCAATCACCAGGCATTTGCTGGTGTAGTTATCAACGACGGGCAAAGTCCGCAGTCGGCGACCATCGAACAAGGCATCTGCCACGAAATCCATGCTCCAGATGTCGTTGATCCCTGCGGACGGCTTCTTGGGTTGCCGCAAGTAGGCTGCCTTGTTCCGCTTTGGCCGACGATGACGCAGTGACAAGCCCAGTTGCCGATAGAAGCGATGCGCCCGCTTGTGGTTATCCTTCCAGCCTTCCCGTCGCAGCAATACATGAACTCGCCGGTAACGGACTGACACAACCAGCCGATCACTGTTTTACATTTGAGAGACTGCTTTCCAAGCAAAGTAGAGCCATCTCAGCGGATTTCTCAAAAAAGTAAGGGTTACCTCGATATTGAGTTGATTAATCCGCTCGGCCACGATTAGGCAGCTATCGGTAAAACTGGCAGCCGCCTCCAGGGAAGTTTTTGTGTCTCCGTAATAGTTTCGAAAAATGACTCCATTGGACTCTCCATTGTGAAAAAATCATTGACATAGTCTTCCGCTGGCTCCTGGCCACACCAAACAGTTCTATCCGGTTGGCAGGGCTATCCAGCCCTCTGGTTAACGCTTGCGACCTTTAGGTGGCGAATAGAACCATCGGGAAACTCCCAAGCAATTTCCTGCCCCACCCGGAGTCCGATCAACGCACTACCTACCGGTGTCAATACGGAAATTTTGCCTATCGCCGGGTCTGACTCATCCGGATAGACCAATTCGATCTCACGTTGAGTTCCGATACGTCGGTCGATATAAGTGCAACGGGCGTGCATGCGAACGACGTTTTCCGGAACCAGTTCCGTTTCGACTACAATCGCTCGATCCAACTCGTCTGCCAATTTGTCGCTCAGTGTATATTTGCGTAAGCGCAGAAAATCTGCGGCACCCACAATAGGCGTGTCAAATCCCTCGGATTCGCTTGGGATGTTCTGTGCTAGGGAAAAATTAAGATGTGTCATGAGTTGAAATCTTAATGTTGGAATTACCATCACACTAGACAGAAAACGGCATCAAAATGTAGCTCAAATGGCAACAATCATTGGGGTTTAACAAGAAAGCAGGAGCGAAGGCACCAATGGCTGATCTGAATCTGATGGCAATTTTCGCCCGCGTGGTCGAGGCCGGCAGTTTTTCGGAAGCGGCGCGGCGGATGGGGTGCTCCCGTTCTGCGGTCAGCAAGGCGGTGGCGAAGTTGGAAAAATCGCTCGGTGCACACTTGCTGAATCGGACGACCCGCCATCTCAGCCTGACTGAAATCGGCGCCGCGGTTGCAGAACATTGTTCCCGCATTCTGGATGAAGCAACTGAAGCCGAANAACTTGTTGGCAGCCTGAACAGCGAAGCGAGGGGTGTTCTTCGCGTCAGCGCGTCGGTTGCCTTCGGAACGCTTCATGTCGCCCCCGCCCTTGCCAAGTTCTTGCCGCGCCATCCAGAACTCAAGATAGACCTCAGCATTACGGACCGCTGGGTGAACCTGGCCGAGGAGGGCTATGACGTGGCAATCCACGTTACCGGCGACCCCAGCCTANATCTGGTGGCACGTCCGCTGGCACCGGTCCGGCGCAAATTGTGCGCGACCNCCGATTACTTTCGGCGAAAAGGCATTCCGCAAACCCCGGCCGATCTGGTAACGCACAACTGCTTGGATTACACGCGCTCCGGAGAGCCGGGGCGCTGGCGCTTTACCGGGCCGGAGGGTGAAATTGCCGTTCCGGTCAATGGCCCACTGCATGTCGATGACGACGAGGCCTTGTCGCAGGCCGTCNTTGGCGGGCTGGGCGTCGGTCTGTTGCCGACTTTCATCATTGGCAAGGATCTGCAAAACGGCAGCTTGCAGGCCGTTTTGTCCGAGTACATCCCTGTCGAGCGCTATGTCTATGCGATGTATTTGCCGACGCGCCACCTACCCAGCAAGGTTAGGGTATTCATTGATTTCATGATTTCCCATATCGGCGAAGAGCCGTACTGGGATCGGTAGGCTATTCGAATTGGTACGTGCTCAAGCATTCCAGGCTGGGAATCGTCAGGCATAGCCCATTGACCTGAATCAGGCCCACATCACTCAGTTCATGCAGGATGCGCGAGAAATGCTCCTGGGTCAGATTCAGCCGTGAAGCGATGACACCTCTGGTGACCAAAAGATTGAGGGACAGGGTTTCACTGCCCGGCCCGCCATTCTCCAATTGATTGAGCAGGTAGAGCTGATGATTGATCGGAAACGATTAAGTCTGTCAGATACACATCTTCTAATGGATTGATTTTTAGTGACAAAATAATTGGCAATCTTCGAGCAAAGTCCGTCGAAAGAGCCATTTAATGCCATTGCCATAGGTGCGTTTGCAATAAAGTCTGTCGAGCCCTGAAACAGAGAGCAACTCGTGAGTTTAATAATGCTTGTGCGCCCACTTGTCGGCCAGAGCCGACTTTCAGTCTTCGGTCTGACTTGGGCAGCTATGCTCCACATTACTGCCGTGCAGCGGTCAGTTTCTTTTTCATTTAGCAATTTCCCGCTGCTTTTCCTGGTGGCAAATCCACTCTTGAGCTCGCCGCATTTGATTCTCAGCAGGCAATCACTCTGAGAAAAGTGGAGCCTTGTTGCAAAACGCAGTACATTTGCAACATAGCCAATCTAGGACCTCGTCATGAAACCCCAAAAGACGAAACCCTGTCTATCCGCACCTCGGCTGACATCAAGCAGCTGCTGCGGATTGCTGCCGAAAGAGAACACCGCTCCATCGCCTCGATGATGGAAGTGCTGATCCTGAACTACGCGCAAGAGCATGGACTGAAGGCCGATGCCGCCCAGGAAAAGCCACCAAGGATATGAATTGCACGCCCGAAGTTGGCGGGCTTTTAGAACCGATAAGGGCTGTAGCCCAGAGAAGAACAGAAAAATATGGATCATTCAGTACATAACAAGATCGTCAGCTTCATCTGGTCAATTGCTGACGACTGCCTCAGGATGTTTTGTGCGCGGCAAATACCGCGATGTCATCCTTCCGATGTTTGTCTTGCGTCGCCTGGATTGCCTGCTGGAGCCCAGCAAGGAAGCGGTGCTCGAAGAGATCCGTTTCCAGCGTGAAGACGCGGAAATGGCCGACCTCGATCCACATGGTCTGCGTGAGGTATCGGGCTACGTGTTCTACAACACCTCCCGCTTCACGCTGAAATCGTTGCTGGGCAACCCATCTCAGTTAGAGGCCAACCTGTCGACAGGGTGGTGGATGATGGTACGTGGGGTTGGACTCGACTTGAGGCGGGTCGAGCTTCTGGCGAGGAGTTTTCCGAGCCCGTTGAGGGCATCGCAAAACCTGGATTCAACCGAGCGAAGCGCGCCTTGTGGTGGCTCAAAATCGGCTGCCCACCTCACCGATTCGCTCCATGAGTTGGAAGTAGGCGGGTTGAGGCATCTGGAAAGAAACGCAGTCCAGTCCGCTTTGCCGTGGTTGTGGGCTGCGCCGCAAATGCTCTCCAACCAGCTCAATGGTAATTGTCTGGCATGCTGCCCTTGGAGCGCAGTGACAAGAAGGGCTAGCGGTATTGTGAAAGTTGCCGGCATCCCCGTTCTTGTTAACGGCGAGTGCGCCGCGTAGCGGATTCTCCTGATACTGCTTGCCGAGCGGTGCGCCCGTGCGGTCAAGTATTCAGCTGTGCGCAAAGTGTTCAAGCTGTCACAGTGAATCGTTTGCTGAATTAGTCGTGTAAGTTCGGAGTGTCGACTACCCAGCCAGTGGTCGATTATTGCGAAGACCCCTTGGCTTTCGCTCGCTATCGCATAAAGAGCTTGAACAGCCTCCTCGGGCGCGAGCAATTGCTTCCAGATGTGCCATTCATCAGAAAGATGAGCACGAAGCACAGCATCTTGAAGATATCTGAACTGTTCGCGAGCATTGCGAAGGTCAGTTTCACCGGGGCATGTCGTGGGCCAAGTTAAAATTTGTGCAGGGATGTCGAAAGACTAGTGGCGACAACCGGTTTTTATTGTCAAAAAATGTTGTATTGCAAATGTATGAATATAAAACAAAATTACGAATAGATGCAGAAATTCGTCATATTAGACCATATTTTGGATAACAAAACACATCCATAATTCGCACATTCGTAATGCGGTTCGACTCCTATCTCCGGCACCAAATATCAAAGGCCTGCGCATCCGCGCAGGCCTTTTCGCTTTTTCGACTTGTCCATGAACCGGGGCGGCTCAGGCTTTGCCGGAAATGCCGTGCCTTTTGGCGTAGAGAAACAACTCCAGTCTGCAGGAAAGCCCGAGCTTGGCGTAGATCGAATTGAGAGGATTGCGCAGGGTGTTTTCGCTGATGTTGAGCCGCTGGGCGATGACCTTGCCGGTCGCCGTGGCATCCATGGTTATTTCGGCTACCGTCTGGATTTCGCGCTTGGTCAGACTGGAGATTTTTTGCTGATCGGGATTCTTGTGCAGGCCACTTTTTGTCTGGGTCAGATGATCGAATATTCTGCCTGTCGACGCGCGGTCGACCCAGAGTTCGCCATGGTGCACCTTATCGATCGCCTTGAGCAGGGTTTCGACCGGCTCGCGTTTGCCCACTACGCCGCGCGCGCCTGCGACGACCAAGCCATTGCTGCGTGCCGCGTCGTTTGCAGTAGCCAATCCCAGTACCTTGGCCGATGAGTTCGAGCATAAGCCAATGATCGTTTCATTGCCGATGCTACCGTCAAGATCGAGCAGTATCACATCGACGGCGGTCGTCGCGAGAATTTGCAAAAGCCCGTCGCAACTGCTCAGCGAGGCGGCTAGTTCAAGGCGTGGAAAAGCACTTTGTATCAGTCTTTCGAGCCCCCAGGAGATTATTGGGAGGTCGCAGATCAGTATGACGCGGATCGGCTCGGCTTGCGGGTGTGCATCAATTATTGGCGGTGATGTACTACGTTTGTATAGTATTTCCTAACTATTATTTTGGTCAATTTCTTGCTGCCTGTCCTTGTGCTCACTTTCTCCATGAATCGAACCGGGAATTGAACCGATGGGTGGTTCAGCCAATTTGGGTGGTGCCTACTGACGGTGGGCAAATAATCTATACTTCGCCTCCGCCCTCGATTTGAAGGTTCTCCGGAGCCTTTTTCACTGCATGTCCCAAAGTTCCTGTTATCACTGCGGCCAGCCAGTTCCCGACGATGTTGACTTGTCTGTCGATATCGGGNGTGCCGGACGGNCGATGTGCTGCCATGGCTGTCGGGCGGTCGCCCAGTCCATCGTCGACAACGGACTTGAAGACTACTACCGCAGCCGGGATGCCCTTCCCGAGTCGCAACGCGAAGCGGTGCCGGCCATCCTGGAACAGTTGGCGCTCTATGATCATGCGGAGTTTCAGAAGAGTTTCGTGCGCAAGTTGGGCGATACCGAGCGCGAGGCGTCGTTGCTGCTCGAAGGAATTACCTGCGCTGCGTGCATCTGGCTGAACGAANAACACATCGGCGGTCTGTCTGGGGTGACCGCAGTGGATATCAATTATGCGACGCGGCGCGCCAGGGTGCGCTGGGACGAGACGCGGATCAAGTTGTCGGACATCCTTGCCGCGATCGCCAGCATCGGCTACCGCGCATATCCCTACGATGCCGCTAAAAACGAGGAGATTTCCCGCAAGGAACGGCGCGACGCGCTGTGGCGTCTGTGGGTGGCCGGCTTTGGCATGATGCAGGTCATGATGTACGCCTACCCCGTGTATATCGCCGACGGCGACATGACTGCCGACATCGAGAGCCTGATGCGCTGGGCCAGCCTGCTATTGACGGTGCCGGTGGTGTTCTATTCCTCGGCGCCGTTCTTTCGTAGCGCCTGGCGCGATCTCAAGTTGCGCCGGGTCGGCATGGACGTGCCGGTGGCGCTAGGGGTCGGGGCGGCGTTTCTGGCCAGTTGCTGGGCGACAGTGATACAGCAGGGCGAAGTTTACTTCGACTCGGTCACGATGTTCGTATTCTTCCTGCTGGGCGGTCGCTATCTGGAAATGACGGCACGCCAGAAGGCGCTCAGTGTGACCGAGGCGCTGGCCAAGCTGTTGCCGGCCTTCGCCCAAATCATGCCCAATTTTCCGGTTGACCGCAGCACCCAGCAGCGCGTGGTTGCCGATTTGCGCCCGGGCGACGTGGTGCTGGTTCGACCGGGCGATGTGATGCCTGCCGATGGCCGAGTTATCGAAGGTGCCAGTTGTGCCAACGAATCCCTGCTGACAGGCGAAAGCCGGCCGGTGCCGAAATCGCCCGGGATGCGCGTGACCGGCGGCTCAATCAATGCCGAGAGCCCGCTGGTGGTGCGCGTCGAGGAAGTCGGCGAGGAAACCCGGTTGTCGGCGATTATTCGACTGATGGAGCGGGCGGCGGCGGAAAAGCCTCGGATCGTCGAGTTGGCCGACCGCATCGCCAGCTATTTTGTCGCGGCGCTGCTTTTCGTGGCGCTGGCGGTGGCTATCGGCTGGTATTTCGTCGATCCGTCGAAAGCCTTGTGGATTACCGTTTCGGTGCTGGTCGTCACCTGTCCTTGCGCCCTGTCGTTGGCGACGCCGATTGCGCTGACGGTGGCTGCCGGCGCTCTGGCCAAGGACGGCCTGCTGGTGACGCGCGGGCATGCCATCGAAACGCTGGCACGTGCGACTCATTTTGTCTTTGACAAGACTGGCACCCTGACGACAGGTCGCATGCGCCTCGTCGACGTTTTGCCAACTGCTTCTCTGTCGCATGAAGACTGTCTGTCGATCGCCGCCGCGCTGGAGCAAGCGTCGGAGCATCCTCTGGCAAGTGCGCTGAGGGCGGCGGCTGCGGATCGGCCGCTGCCGCTGGTCGAAAATGCATTGAGCGAGGCTGGGCAGGGCATCGAGGGCGTCATCGCCGGTTGCCGCTTTCGTATCGGCCGTCCAAGCTACGTATTGCGCCTGAGTGGAGGCAGCCTTCCCGAGGTGGCAACGGCTTGGCTTGAAAGTGGCGACACCGTGGTTATGCTCGGTGATGCCAGCGCTTGCCTCGCGCTGTTCAGGCTGGGCGACGAGGTGCGTCCGGAAGCGAAGCCATTGATCGAAGCGCTGCTGGCTCAGGGCAAACAGGTCGTCCTGTTGACTGGCGACGCGCCGTCGGTCGCCAAGCGCGTTGCGGAGATGCTGGGGATTGTTGATGTGCGAGCCGGTGCGACGCCTCAAGGCAAGCACGACTGCGTCAGTCAATTGCAAGCCGAAGGTGCGATCGTGGCGATGGTGGGCGACGGTGTCAATGACGCACCCGTTCTCGCCCAGGCGCAAGTCTCCATAGCGATGGGTGGTGGCGCGCAACTGGCACGAACCCAGGCCGATTTCGCCCTGCTTTCGGAAAACCTCGATCATCTGCGCTGTGGGATGTTGCGTGGGAAAAAGACGCTCCGCGTGATCCAGCAGAATCTCTGGTGGTCGTTCGCCTATAATTTCGTGGCGCTGCCGTTGGCGATCGCCGGGTTCGTGACTCCGTGGATGGCCGGTATCGGCATGTCGGCCAGTTCCTTATTGGTCGTTCTCAACTCGTTGCGCATTCAGCGCCTGGACAACGACTGATGGAAAGCCTTTATCTGCTGATCCCGTTCTCGATCGTGCTCGTATTTGCGATTGCGGTAATTTTCTGGTGGTCGGTGCGCAGCGGCCAGTTCGACGATCTCGAAGGGCCGGGCTTCAAGATCCTGATGGACGATGATGGACCGAACATTCCGCAGGCCAGCGCGGCCAAAAAGATGAATCGGAAAAAGTTTGACCTGCGTCAACGCGCAATGGCTGAATTCCGATGAAAATTAAGTCGTGTGAAGTGATTGCTTCACGAATTTTCTCTGTTGGGGTTGGGGTGCGTTACGACGCACCCTTTTGTTTACGCCCCTCGGAGTCTGGCTCGACTGTGGCAAGGTGCTACGCCCTTCGATCTAATTTGACCTAGATAATCGGTAGGTTGATCTAGGTCAAATCCCCGCTTCTAATCTAGAATAACATCCGCTTTCATGTGCCGCCTTGGGTTCAGGGGGCGGGCATCCGGTTTTAATTAACGAGAGGTGGGTTCATGTCTGGAACGCAAACCACATATAACGACAAGGTCGTACGGCAATTCGCCGTCATGACCGTCATCTGGGGCATCGTCGGCATGTTGGTCGGTGTCATCATCGCGGCGCAATTGGTCTGGCCGGAGCTGAATATCGGCTTCCTGCATTTTGGCCGTCTGCGTCCGCTGCATACCAACGCGGTCATTTTCGCGTTCGGCGGCTGTGCGTTGTTCGCAACGTCTTATTGGTGCGTGCAACGTACCAGCCATGCGCGCCTCTGGGGCGGCCCGCTGGTTCCCTTTACCTTCTGGGGCTGGCAGATCGTCATTCTGCTGGCGGCAATCACGCTGCCGTTGGGTATCACCCAAGGTAAGGAATACGCAGAACTCGAATGGCCGATCGACATCCTGATCACACTGGTCTGGGTTTCTTACGCGCTGGTCTTCTTCGGCACCATCGCCAAGCGTACGGTTTCCCATATCTATGTGGCCAACTGGTTCTTCGGCGGTTTCATCATCGCTGTCGCCTTGTTGCACTTGGTGAATAGCGCCGCCATGCCGATCACGATGACCAAGTCCTACTCCGTGTATTCCGGCGTGCAGGATGCGATGATCCAATGGTGGTATGGCCATAACGCGGTGGGCTTCTTCCTGACTGCTGGCTTCCTTGGCATGATGTATTACTTCGTGCCGAAGCAGGCCGGTCGTCCGGTATATTCCTATCGCCTGTCCGTGGTCCACTTCTGGGCGCTGATCTTCACCTACATGTGGGCGGGTCCGCACCACCTGCACTACACCGCCCTGCCGGACTGGACCCAGTCGGTCGGCATGGTCTTCTCGCTGATTCTGCTTGCGCCGTCCTGGGGTGGCATGATCAACGGCATCATGACCCTGTCGGGTGCCTGGCATAAGCTGCGTGACGATCCTATCCTGAAGTTCCTGATCACCTCGTTGTCCTTCTACGGTATGTCCACCTTCGAAGGCCCGATGATGTCGATCAAGACCGTCAATGCACTGTCGCACTACACCGACTGGACTGTCGGCCACGTGCACTCCGGTGCGCTTGGCTGGGTCGCCATGGTTTCCATCGGTTCCATCTACTATCTGCTGCCCAAGCTGTTCGGCAAGACCGAAATGTACAGCACCAAGTTGGTCACGACGCACTTCTGGATCGCCACCATCGGTACCGTGCTCTATATCGCTTCGATGTGGATCGCCGGTGTGATGCAGGGTCTGATGTGGCGCGCGGTCAATGCCGACGGTACGCTGGCTTACAGCTTCGTCGAGTCGGTCAAGGGTTCCTACCCGTTCTGGGCGATCCGTTGGCTGGGTGGTGTCCTGTTCCTGACCGGCATGCTGATCATGGCTTACAACATGTTCAAGACCATGGCTGGCGGCAAGACGCAGGATGCGCCGGTGCTGGCTGCTGCTGGCCATCACGCCTGATTAGGGGAGATAATAATGTTCAAGCACGAACAAATTGAANAAAGCGTTGGTCTGCTCATTGTTCTGACGCTTNTGACCGTGATCTGGGGCGGCCTTCTCGAAATCGTTCCGCTCTTCTTCCAGAAGTCCACCACGACGCCGGTTGAGNGCCTCAAGCCATATGATGCAGTTCGTCTGGCTGGCCGCGATGTTTATCTTCGCGAAGGCTGCTTCTTGTGCCACTCGCAGATGATCCGCCCGTTCCGCGCGGAAACCGAGCGTTACGGTCATTACTCCGTAGCTGGCGAGTACGTCTATGACCATCCGTTCCAGTGGGGTTCANAACGTACCGGTCCGGATCTGCATCGCGTCGGCGGCCGCTATTCCGACGAATGGCAGCGTGCCCACCTGATCAATCCGCGTGACGTGGTGCCGGAATCCAACATGCCCGCCTTTGCTTTCCTGGCTAACACCAAGGCCAAGGACAGTGTCNGGTGCCGACATCGAGAAAAGATGGAGGTGATGCGCGGTTTTGCTAACGTTCGCGGCATTCCCACCTATAGCGATGAAGATATCAAGGGTGCCAAGGCTGCGATTGGTGACAAGACCGAATTGGACGTCTTGATTGCCTATCTGCAAGGTTTGGGTACGGCGCTGAAGACGGCACAGCAATAGTCATGGACATCAACGATCTGCGTTCCATCGTCACGGTTGCCGGATTGCTTTGCTTTCTGGGAATTGTGTGGTGGGCCTACAGCAAGGGCAGCAAGAAGGGTTCGACGAAGCTGCCAACTTGCCGTTCGCGGAACACGATGATCTGGAGCCGACGTCCCGTACGTCGCCTCCTCGCTGAAAAAGGAAAGCAAATGAGCGATTTTGTTAGCGGTTTTGGAACGTACGTGATTGTGATTGTGCTGGGCAGTATTTTTGCTTGCGCACTCCTTCTCTACATGCAGGGCAAGGCGAAGTTCACACCGGGCAAGACCATGGGGCATGTCTGGGATGAGACCCTTGAGGAATACAACAATCCGATGCCCAAGTGGTGGAGCTGGCTGTTCGTCATCACCGTCATTTTCGGTCTGGTTTATCTGGCTCTCTATCCGGGTCTTGGCAGTTTCAAGGCCTGCTGGGCTGGACTTCGGTTGGTCAGTACAAGCTTGAACGCGAGCGCATGGATGCGGTTGTCAATCCACTGTACGCCAAGTATTCGGCTATGGACCTGCAAGCCGTTGCCGGCGACAAGCAGGCGATGGAAATGGGCAAGCGGCTGTACATGACCTATTGCATGCAGTGTCATGGCGCCGATGCGCGTGGTGCCAAGGGCTTCCCGAACTTGACCGACGGAGATTGGCTGTACGGTGGTGAACCTGCACAGATCGAGCAAACGATCGCCGATGGCCGCATGGGTGTGATGCCCGCGCACGCTCAACTGGGGGCGGATACCATCAAGGATCTGGCCAATTACGTGCGCTCCCTTTCCGGGTTGCCGAACGACTCCGTTCGTGCCGCCAAGGGCAAGGAAGCCTTCGCTTCGGCCGGCTGTTCCGGTTGCCACGGCCCGGATGGCAAGGGCATGACCGCGATCGGTGCGCCGAACCTGACCGACAACGTCTGGCTCTATGGGTCGTCGGAAAACACGATCATCGAGACCATCACCAACGGTCGTCAGAACAAGATGCCGGCCTGGAAGGAATTCCTCGTGAACCGAAGGTTCATCTGCTGGCAGCCTACGTGCTCAGCCTTGGCAAGAGCGCCAAGTAATCAGTGCAACGGGGCGGGTAACCGCCCCGTTTTTCCTTCGTGGAATATTAGCATCATCTGATTTGTGTCAAAATTGCACTCTGGCAATCGCCGCAAAATTAAGCCCCTAGTGCAATTTCGATACGGATACAGCCAATAATGGAACCCAGCGAAAACAGCAACCAGAAGCCTGAACCGGCCCCGGCTCAGGTATCTNTTTACGAAAAACACAAGAAAGTCNACATTCGCAACGTCAAGGGCTGGTGGAACAGCTGGCGCTGGGCGTTTGTCTGGNTTACGCAGATTCTATTCTATGGGTTGCCCTGGATCGAATGGAATGGCCGCCAGGCAGTGTTGTTCCATTTGGCAGAGCGCAAATTCTACCTGTTTGGCATGGTGCTTTGGCCGCAGGATGTTTTCTATCTTGCTCTGCTACTGATTATTTCTGCCTACGGGCTATTCCTGTTTACAGCCATCGCAGGTCGATTGTTCTGTGGCTATGCCTGTCCGCAGACGGTATACACAGAAATATTCATGTGGATCGAGAACAAGATCGAAGGCGATCGCTCGGCCCGCATGAAACTCGACAATGGGCCGATGACAGCGAGAAAGGTCCGTCTTAAGGCTCTGAAGCACTTCTGCTGGATAGCTATCGCCCTGTGGTCGGGTTTTACGCTGGTCGCCTATTTCACCCCGGTCAGCGAGCTACTGGCGGCGTTTCCGTTCCAACTTTCGGGTTGGGAGACGTTCTGGACTTTCTTCTACGCTGGTTTCTTCTACATGCAAGCCGGCTTCCTGCGCGAGCAGGTGTGCAAATACATGTGCCCATATGCCCGTTTCCAGGGCGTGATGTTCGATCCGGATACGCTGATTATTACTTACGATCCGGAGCGCGGCGAGCCGCGTGGTGCGCGCAAANAANCGGTGGATGCAAAGGCTGCCGGCTTGGGAGATTGCGTCGATTGTGGTTTGTGCGTTGTGGTTTGCCCGACCGGTATCGATATCCGCAAGGGCCAACAATACGAATGTATTGGTTGCGGAGCCTGTATTGACGCCTGTGATCCGGTAATGGACAAGGTGGGCTTGCCGCGTGGGCTGATCCGCTACACTACCGAAAATGCCCTAGCCAAACACTTTACTTCGAAGGACGTGG
Source organism: Dechloromonas sp. (assembly GCA_013363835.1). GTDB lineage: Bacteria > Pseudomonadota > Gammaproteobacteria > Burkholderiales > Rhodocyclaceae > Azonexus. The sequence continues at coordinate 1,985,075 of CP054864.1, read as the reverse complement.
TTGGCCACATTCTGCGCCCACGCATTATTCTCTACACGGTTATCCTGGTGGCCATCACGCTGGCCACGATCTGGTCTCTGGCCACCCGTGTGCCGCTCAAGGTGGACGTGATTCGTGATCGCTCCNTGCTGGCCCGTGAAGCCGATGATGGCCGAATCGAAAACGTCTATAACCTGAAGATCATGAATACCACTGAAGAACCGAAGCGCTATTCACTGTCGGTCGAAGGCATGGACGGCATAGAGATTGTCGGTGAGCGTCTTGTCGAAGTGGCCAGTGCAGAAAACCATGAAGTAACGGTCGTCGTACGCGTTCCTCCCGAGTCGGGCAAANAGGGCGCCAATACAATATATTTTGACATCAAGGCTCAGAATCACGACAAGATCGCGGTTCATGAAAAAGCCTCTTTCCTGATGCCCTGACATGAGCAATTCAATGACACTGCATAGCGACAGCAAACCTTGGTACAAGGAACCGTGGCCATGGCTACTAATGGCGGGGCCGGCGGTCGTAATCGTTGCCGGATTCATTACAGCCTGGATGGCGATCGTCAGCAACGACGGTCTGGTGGCCGACGATTATTACAAACAGGGGTTGGCGGTCAATCAGCGACTGCAACGGGATCATCAGGCGGCCGAGCTTGGCTTGCGCGCCGATCTGATGCGCTCGGGCGATCAATTGCGCCTTNTGGTCACGGCAGACAAAGATGCTGCGTTGCCGGATGCGTTGATGGTGAAATTGGCGCATCCGACACGGGCGGGGCACGATCAACTGGTCAAAATGGTGTCGGAGGGCAGGGGTTTTATGGGGCAGGNNCTGAGCGCCGATGTTTTCGGACGCTGGCATGTCTCGATTGAAGACCCGGCTGAAAAATGGCGTTTGCAGGGAGAGTGGCACGCGGATGCGGAGGAGCCTTTGCACCTCGCGGCGCGTGCCGATAAGTAGTAATCATCGTTTAGTTACTGGGAGGTGACATATGGCATGGGAACTTTTGTTCGGTAGCGATATCGGTTTGATGAGCTTGGGGGTTATTGTCGGCGTGCTGGTGATTGGCGTCGTCATGGGCAAGATGTATGCAAACAAGATGAACGAAGAGTCACGTAATCTCGGCAAGTAAGACTTGCCGGTTGCCGCATCCTGCGGCGGAGATTTCCCGTTCGGCGCAGCCGGCGGGGATTGTCCATTGGTGGTTGGTAAATGAGTGCAGACCGGAAGATGTTGAGAGCAGCGTTTCTTATCTCTGCCGTCTTTCATCTTGTCGTGCTGTTCTCCATGCGGAATCTGTTGCTGCTCTCGTCTCCCGCGAGCGATCTCGCGAGCCGCAGGCCGTCTATTTCGGCACAGTTGGTTTCCCGCGCTGACGATAGTGCGTGGGCACCGCCAGCAGCGCACATGCGTTCGCCATTGCTTCGTGATGAGGCGGCGCCATCCGAAGCGCTGGCTACGCCCGGCAGCGATGCCAGGCGTCCGGTTTCCGGGGTTTTCGCCGTCGACCGCAACCGAAGATATAGCAGTCACCGAAAGGACATTGGCTCGCACTGGCGAGCTTGGTGCGGCTCCCGGTACGCCTCCGGCTCCGAGTGATGAGGCCAGTCCGGACGGCGTGCGCCAGTATCGACTGAATCTGGCTCGCGAGGCCCGCCGTTTCAAGCACTTTCCTCCACTGGCCCGGGAGCGCGGGTGGGAAGGGTGGCCGTCGTGGTGGTCAGTACGGTGGCCGGTGTGCCGCTACCCCAAGTCAGCTTGAGTCAGTCAAGCGGATTCGAATTGCTGGATCAGGAGGCGTTGATGCTGGTTGCGCAGGCGGTCACCACCGCCGTTCTGCCGGATAGCTTGCATAACCGCACATTCGCACTGACCTTGCCCATACACTACCGCCTCGGCGATTGATCAGCCGGGGTGTGCCAAGGGCGCCAAAGATGTTTCATGAAACCCGAACCGCCCTTGTGCGCTGTCGTTCAGATAGCGTTCGAGGCAGTGAGTCACGCTGCGAAAGGCGATTTCGCGCCAGGGAATTTCGTCGGGTAAGGCCAGTTTGACTTCAAGACTTTCCACGCCGGCCGAATAGTCCGGCGTTTCCAGGCGGCCGCGATAGAAAAGATGTACCTGGTTGATGTGGGCGATGCTGACCATGGCAAACGGGGCATCGATGATGATTCTTGCGCCAGCTTCCTCGTGTGTTTCACGACGAGCGGCTTCCGTGGTCGTCTCGCCGTTCTCCATGAAACCGGCTGGCAAAGTCCAGAGGCCGAGTTGTGGCTCGATAGCCCGTCGGCAAAGAAGAATGCGTCCCTCCCAGGTAGCAACACAGCCGACCACGAGCCGCGGGTTCTCATAGTGAATATGCCCNGCAGCGTTTGCATACATGGCGGGGAGCGCATCGCCTGCAGGTATCTCGAACGAAACCTCGGCGCCGCAATGAGTGCAATACTTGATCATCGTAAAAGCGCATGGGGACAATGGCTGAAGTTTAGCATTCCGAACTCCACGCCGACTCGATGTGTTGGAACCGCAAAGATGCGTGGTGCTCAAATTCGTTACAATGCGAAGTCAAGAAATTTGCCCGGGCATTGGCTTGCCGGGCGTTGCGGCTGGTGTGGTCGAAGAACGTCCTGGGTTACGCGCTTTTGGTTCCCAAGACTGGCAGGGCGCTCAGGCCGCTCACTTTACAGTTGTCCGGATGCAACATGGGAGAATTGATGCACGCAACCGTTACCAAAGAAAGCAACAAGGCATTGGTCCGGCTTTCGGGTCGCTTCGATTTCAACACCCATCGCGAGTTTCGCAATGCGGTGGAACCATTGGCGAACGAGGCGGCGGTTTCCAGGGTAGTCATCGATTTCGGCGATGTTGAATATCTGGATAGCTCGGCGCTCGGCATGTTGTTGATGTTGCGCGACAGGATGAATGGCGCGAAGAAAAGCCTCACCATCGCCGGTGTCCATGGCAACGTGAAGCAGGTGCTTGAAATTGCCAATTTTGGCCAGCTTTTCGATATTGTCGAATGATCTGCCTGTCCGGGAAGGCAGTTGACGGAGACTTGCGGGCAAAGCCTGTTGGCTTTCCCGCTGTCTGCTGGGTGTGCCAAAGCCTTTACCCAAGCTATAATGCGGCCCCGTCGCCCCGTAGCATGAAGGTCGTGCAGTTGATTTGTAATCATCAGGTAGCGGTTCGATTCCGTTCGGGGCACCAGAAGAATCCGGCAAGCGTGCTGCCGGCAGAGATTTTTCTCGCCTGACTTACGTTTGGACCGGCGCGGGAAGCCACGATTGGCGCTCGGCCTACCATCTTTCTGGTCGCTTTTGCCTGATTTCCTGGCACCACTGAAGTCAAATCCATGCCTTACCGTGACCTGACCTGGCGCGTGCGGACCGCCGCAACTGGCCTGTTCCTTCTTCTGGCGGGCTGGGTGACTCACGTCAATGGCCAGACCCAGGTCCAGTTCGAGCAATGTCTCGCCCGTCTGCAACCTGCTGCGCAAAAGGCGGGCGTAGATGCTGTCAGTTTCCGCCAATTCACACAGGGTACCCAGGCTGACTTTACGGTGCTGGAAAAGCTCGATTACCAGCCGGAATTCAAGCTGCCGATCTGGGATTACCTTGCAGCCCTTGTGGACGACGAGCGCGTCGCCGACGGCCGCGAGATGTTGGTGCGTCATGCGGCCTTGCTGCAACGCATTGCCGTAGCCTATGGTGTCGATCCGGCAACGGTGGTCGCCGTCTGGGGCGTGGAAAGCAACTATGGACGCATCGTCGGCAAGTATCCGCTGGTGCAGGCGCTTGGCACCTTGTCCTGCTTTGGGCGCCGGCAAGTCTTTTTCAGGANNGAGTTCTTCGCTGCGCTGCGTATTCTCCAGCGCGGTGACATCGCACCCGATCGTCTTTATGGGTCATGGGCGGGCGCCTTCGGCCATACGCAGTTCATGCCTGCAACCTACGAACGGCTGGCTGTGGATTTCGATGGCGACGGGCGCCGCGATCTGGTCGACAACAGCGCCGACGCCCTGGCGTCANCGGCCAATTTCCTGCGCCGCGGCGGCTGGCAGAGCGATCTGCCCTGGNGGTTCGAGGTTCGTCTGCCGCCGGGGTTCGATACTTCGCTGGCCGGGCGCAAGAACAAGCGCCCGATGAGCGAATGGGCGGCGCGTGGGGTTGTTGCGGTCGACGGCAAAAATCTGGCCAATTCCGGATTGGGAGATGGCGAACGTACTGCGATCCTGCTACCCGCAGGGCCGCGCGGGCCGGCTTTTATCGTGACGCGAAACTTCGATGTGATCTATGGCTACAACGCCGCCGAAAGCTATGCGCTGGCGATCGCCCATCTTGCCGACAGGTTGCGGGGTGGTGCGCCTTTCGTCGCTCCCTGGCCGACGGACGATGCCGGGCTCTCGCGTGCCGAGCGTCGCGAACTGCAAACCCTGCTGGCTGCGCGCGGTCACGACATTGGGGATATTGACGGCGCCCTTGGCGACCGCAGCAGGGCTGCGATCAAACTCGAACAGGCGCGCCTGGGGCAGGAGGCTACGGGCCGGGGCGGACAGAAGATTCTGAACGCCTTGCGTGGCGGCAAGACCGTGCAGAACCCCGCGCAATGAAGGGTTTGCCGGTCTGAAATGCCATTCCTGGTTTGTGGCGGGTTTCTCGACTCGATTGGCTGTGGCGGGTCAGTTGGCGACTTTTGACCAGCCTTTGCTTTCCATGCAGGCAAACATGCGGCGAACGCCTTCGTTGGTGACCATGCCGGTCGTATCGGGGTAGGTCGCAGTTTTGCACTGGTTCAGGTCGACGGTGTAGTCGCGCTCCGTCGCCCCGGCTTTTCCCAATGCCATGAAGGTTTGAGCGCGCAGCCCGCCAGCGTCAGCAGGCCGCAAGCCGCGAAACTGGCAACGCTACGTTTGCTTCCATTCATTCGGGTTGCTCCTTGTTTTTCTGGGCTCGCGATTGGTGCAAGTCGATCGAGTAGCATCGCATCATTCAAAGGGCGATCGGAAAAAGAAGGGAGCTGCTTGCTCCCCTTCGACGCCCTGTTTTCCCTGCGATCAGGCGAAATTGGCTTCCGCGAACGACCAGTTGACCAGATTGTTCAGGAAGGTTTCAACGAACTTCGGGCGCAAATTGCGGTAGTCAATGTAGTAGGCATGTTCCCAGACGTCGATGCAAAGCAGAGCCTTGTCGCCAGTCGTCAGCGGNGTGCCGGCGGCCCCNATGTTAACGATGTCGACGGAACCGTCGGCCTTNTTGACCAGCCAGGTCCAGCCGGAGCCGAAGTTGCCGACTGCAGAGGTCTGGAAGGCCGTCTTGAAGGCATCCAGGGAACCCCATTTGGCATCGATGGCAGCAGCCAGGGCGCCACTGGGCGCGCCGCCGCCGTTCGGTTTCAGGCAATTCCAGAAGAAGGTATGGTTCCAGACCTGAGCGGCATTGTTAGACACCNNGCCAGCCAGGGCCTTTTTGACGATGGCCTCAAGGTCGAGGTTTTCGTATTCAGTCCCCTTGATCAGGTTGTTCAGGTTGGTCACGTAGGCCTGATGGTGTTTGGCGTAGTGATAGTCGAATGTCTCGGCCGACATGTGCGGGGCGAGCGCATCCTTGGCAAAAGGCAGTTGGGGCAGTTGATGTTCCATTGTGTTCTCCGTTGTCGAGGGGGTGAAGCAAAATTCTATTTGGGTTTGGGCTGCGCGNACAACCTGATTGACGGTTGCGAGAGCGGCGCCCTGNGCGAAATTCAGGTTGAGCACGCTGCCTGGGTGCAATGCACCGGCATCGCGAACCGCACGGCCTTCCTCATCGAACGCCAGCGCGTAACCACGANNTTCAATACCATTTGCGGATCGAGCTGATTCAGACTGGTACCCAGCAGGTTTAGTTTCGCTTCGGCGCCGGATAACTGTAGTCGGGCTGTATTGTTCAACCGGTATTGTAAATGCGCCAGGTGATCGCGCCTGCTTTCCAGACGCGGACGGTAGCTGCGCAGACGGTGGTCGAGCGTGATCAGGCGTTGCTGTTGGCCGGCGATCTGATGGGTTTGCGCCAGTGCGAGTCGTTCCATGAGTCGAGCGATGGCCTCGNCGCAGCTGGCGAATGCGCTCGGCCGGGTGGGTCAATCTGGCGGCAAGCCAGTCGAGTCGCTGGTTTTTCTCGGCCAGCTCGCGCTCCAGCTGACGGCCGATGCGGCGCTGGAGTTGCTGCAGGGTGGAGAGCAAGGCTTCGCGGTCCGGACTCAACAGTTCGGCGGCTGCTGTCGGNGTCGCCGCCCGCAGGTCGGCGGCAAAGTCGGCAATGGTAAAATCGGTCTCGTGTCCGATGCCGGAAATGACGGGTAGGGCGCTGGCACGAATTGCGCGCGCCACGACTTCTTCGTTGAACGACCAGAGGTCTTCGATACTGCCGCCGCCACGGCAAAGGATAATGGCATCGCAACCGCTCGCGGAAGCCAGATTCAAGGCGTCGGCAATTTTTCGGCAGNNCGCCGTCTCCTGCACCGGCGTCGGAAAAAGATCGATGCGAACCTGCGGTGCCCGACGCTGCAGGGTGCTCAGCACATCACGCAAAGCGGCTGCCTGCAGACTGGTGACGATGGCCAGGGCGTGCGGGTGCTGGGGCAGGCGGCGCTTGGTTTCCGGCGCAAANAGACCTTCCGACTCCAGTTTCGCCTTGAGGCGGAGAAAGCGTTCGAACAGNGTCCCCTGTCCGGCGCGGCGAACGGCTTCGACGTTGAGCTGGAATTCTCCTCGGGGTTCATAGAAGGAAACCAGCGTTCGCGCTTCTATCTGCTGGCCGTTTTCCAGTCGCCAACCAAGCAGCTGGGCGCGGTTGCGCCACATCACGCAGCGCACCTGGGACGACGCATCCTTGAGCGAGAAATACACGTGCCCGGAGGCTGCGTAGGTCAGGTTGGAGATTTCGCCAGCTACCCAGGTGAGCGGAAAGCTGGACTCCAGGCAATCGCGCACCAGGCGATTGAGGCTGGAGACGCTGAGTACCGGGTTTGCAGAAAGTACTGGGCTGGATTCGAGCATGGCCTCGATTGTACCCGGGCTGCCGGCCATGGTCGCCGGTCAATTCTAGTAAATTTGTATAAATAATTGATTTTTAGTGATATTAAACAATATGCCCGGTTTTCGTGCAGCGTAGGCCCAAGCCTTTGTTTAAGTGGTTTTGCGCGACTTGATGACAGCCCATTCACAGCTTTATCCACAGCTTCTGGGGATAAACCGGCGCCGGAGCATTTTGCGGGGCTTGCCGACCGGCGGGGCGAGAGGCAGAATGACGGGCTACTAGACAAGCAAGGATTCACAGTGTTAGCCATTATTCAGAGCGCCGGTTGGCCGATTTATCCGCTGTTGCTGGCTTCCATCATTTCGGTGGCCCTGATCATCGAGCGCCTCGTGGCGTTGCGACGCTCCAAGGTGGTGCCGTCCGGGCTACTCCAACGTGCCGTCGGGGAATTCAAGCGCGGCGCCAATAACGATCGCATGCTCGAAGATCTGGAGCGCCATTCGCCGCTTGGCCGGGTACTGGCAGCCGGTCTGCGCAATGTCGGCTCGTCGCGTGAAGTGATGAAGGAGTCGATTGAGGAGGCGGGCGCTGCCGTATCCCATGAACTGGATCGTTATCTGACAACACTGGGTACCATTGCCTCGGTCAGCCCGCTGATGGGTCTGTTCGGCACCGTGGTCGGGATGATCGAGATTTTCGGTTCGNCAGTCCCCAGTGGCTCCAATCCCCAGCAACTGGCCCATGGTATTTCCATCGCGCTGTACAACACCGGGTTTGGCTTGGTCATCGCCATTCCGAGCCTGATTTTCTGGCGACATTTCCGGNCACTGGTCGACGGTTTTGCCGTCGAGATGGAGCAGCAAGCAGTTCGCCTGGTCGAGTATATGCACGGCGACCGGAAGTAAGACATGAATTTTCAACGCGGCCGCAGCCGGGAAGAGCCGGAAATCAACCTGATTCCGATGATCGATGTGCTGCTGGTCATCATCATCTTCTTGATGCTGACCACCACCTATTCCAAGTTTTCCGGGCTGGAGATCAATCTGCCGACTGCCGACGCCAGCAAGCAGAACGAGCAGCCGAATGAAATCGATGTCGCGGTTACCGCGAGTGGCCAGATTTTGATCAATAAATCGCCATTGACCGTAGCAGACATCAAAAGCATTTCCGACGCGCTGCGACGCGCAGCGGGTACCCGCCAGGATCCGATCATCGTCATCAATGCTGATGCCAAGGCTACTCATCAGAGTGTCATCGATGTGATGCAGGCGGCGCAGACGGCTGGTTTCCCGCATATTTCCTTCGCCACGCAAGCGCCCCGCTGATGGTGGCTCGCTGTTTGCAGCGGCTATGGTTCGAGCAACGCCGGCTTTCGCCGGCGTTGTGGCTTCTGGCGCCGCTGGCCGGGCTCTATGCTGCGGTGGCGGCGCGCAACCGCCACCATGCGCGACCTGAACGTCTGGCCGTGCCGGTCATCGTTGTCGGTAACATCACGGTAGGTGGCGCGGGCAAGACACCCNTGACACTCTGGCTGGCCGGCCAATTGAAGGCGCGTGGCTGGTGCCCGGGGATCGTCAGCCGCGGCTATGGCAGCAAGGAAAGCTTGCCGCGCCAGGTCAGGGCGGATTCGGTTGCGGTCGACGTCGGTGACGAGCCAATTTTGCTCGCCCGGAGAAGCGGCGCGCCGGTTTGGGTCGGGCGCGACCGGGTGGCTGCCGGGCGCGCCTTGCTGGCCGAACACCCGGAAGTCAATGTCATTGTCTGCGATGACGGCTTGCAGCATTACCGACTGGCGCGCGACGTGGAACTGGCGGTGTTCGACGGGCGTGGCATCGGCAATGGCTGGCGGCTGCCAGCCGGACCCATGCGTGAACCGCTGAGCCGACTGTCCGGGGTCGATGCCGTGATCTGCAACGGCGTGGCGGACGGGCGTCTCCTTNCCTCGCCGCCGCGCTTCACGATGCGGTTGCGGGCCGGGGACTTCTACCGCCTCGGCGATCCCCGACAGCGTTGTTCCGCTGCCAGCCTCGTCGGGCGCAGGCTGCACGCGCTGGTGGGCATAGGCGATCCCGGGCGTTTCTTCCGCACGCTGGAAGCGCTCGGGCTACGGTTCGAACNNGCCACCCGTTTCGATCATCATCCGTACAGCGCCGCTGATCTGGCTTTTGCGAAAGATTCGGTGCTGCTGATGACGGAAAAGGATGCAGTAAAATGCGCTGGACTGACCGTTGGCGAAACTTGGGTTTTGCCGGTCGAGGCCGAGCTTTCGCCGGCCCTTATTGACCTTATTCTGGAGAAACTTCGTGGACGCCAGGTTGCTTGATATCCTCGTCTGCCCGATCTGCAAGGGCAATCTCGATTACCGCAAGGCCGAACAGGAACTGGTCTGCAAACCTTGCAAACTGGCGTTCCCGATACGCGACGATATTCCCATCATGCTCGAGGACGAAGCACGGCAACTGTCGGCGGACGAATAACGTGCCGGGGCTGGCCTTCAAGGTTGTGATCCCCGCGCGCTATGCCTCGACGCGGCTGCCTGCGAAGCCTTTGCTCGATCTTGGCGGTAAGCCGATGGTCGTGCGCGTTGCCGAGCGGGCCAGGCAGTCCGGCGCCGAAGAGGTCTGGGTTGCAACCGATCACCTGGAAGTTCGTTCGGCTGCCGAAGCGCATGAAGTCGCCGCGCTGATGACACGCAGCGATCACCCGACCGGCACCGATCGTCTGGCGGAAGTCGTCGAGCAACGAGGCTGGAGCGCGGATGCGATCATCGTCAATGTGCAGGGGGACGAGCCGCTGATCGAACCTGAGGTCATCGTGCAGACCGCGCGACAGCTGGCGGCGAGTGGTGCCGACATCGCGACCGTCGCCCACCCGATTCTCGAGGCGGCCGATNTTTTCAATCCGAATGTGGTGAAGGTCGTTTGCCGCGCCGATGGTGACGCGGCATATTTCTCGCGCGCTCCGATCCCCTATGCGCGTGATCATTTCGCAAGGGAAAACGGCGGTGAGACCTTGCCCGCCGGATTACCCGCCTATCGACATGTCGGTCTTTACGCCTATCGGGCCAGCTTTNTGAAGGCCTATGCCGGCTTGGCCGTGGCGCCCACCGAACAGTTCGAGTCGCTGGAGCAGCTGCGTGCTTTGTGGCATGGATATCGAATCAGTGTGACGCTGATCGACGCTGCTCCGGCACCAGGCGTCGATACGCCCGAAGATGCAGAGAGGATGCGCAAACTGTTTGACCGAGCCGGAAATAGCGAGTAATTTTTCGCTCTTAGAGAACGGTTGACCAAGACACCGATAAAAATATCTTTTCGCTACACAAACCCGAGGGACTTTTCANTGAAATTGATTCTGTTGGGCGCGCCTGGCGCCGGCAAGGGCACGCAAGCCACGTTCATTTCCNAAAAATTTGGCATTCCCCAGATTTCGACCGGCGACATGCTGCGCGCTCAAGTCAAGGCCGGCACGCCGCTCGGCCTGGAAGCCAAGAAGCATATGGATGCCGGCGGTCTGGTGCCGGACGCGGTCATCATCGGCATGGTCAAGGATCGCCTGACTCAGGACGATTGCAAGAACGGCTACCTGTTCGACGGATTTCCCNGCACGATTCCGCAAGCCGAGGCGATGAAGGAAGCCGGTGTGCCGATCGAGTTCGTTCTTGAAATCGACGTGCCGGACAGCGACATCATCACGCGCATGGCCGGTCGCCGGGCTCACCTCGCGTCGGGACGCACCTACCACGTGGTGTTCAACCCGCCCAAGGTCGAAGGCAAGGATGACGTGACCGGCGAGCCGCTGGTGCAGCGCGACGACGACAAGGAAGAGACCGTCAAGAAACGTCTGNAAATCTATCATTCGCAGACCAAGCCGCTGGTCGATTTCTACAGCAAGTGGTCGGCGACGGGCGATGCCAAGGCGCCCAAGGTCAAGAAGGTGGCCGGTGTCGGCAGTGTCGATAGCATCACTGCGAGCGTTTTCGACGCGCTGAAGTAAGGAGCGAAGCATGGCGGCGAAAAATGCCTTCTACGCACAGTCAGGGNGCGTGACCGCCGTCATCAATGCGACGGCGTGCGGCCTGATCCAGGAAGCACGCCGGCATCCCGACAGGATCGGCAAGGTGTTGGCCGGCCGCGACGGCATCATCGGTGCACTAACCGAGGATCTGATCGATACCAGTCTGGAGTCCGACGCGGATATCGCCCGCCTGCGCACCACGCCGGGTGGCGCATTCGGTTCCTGCCGCTACAAGCTGAAGAGTCTCGAAGAACATCGTGCCCAGTATGAACGTCTGATTGAGGTTTTCCAGGCGCACGATATCGGGTATTTCTTCTACAACGGCGGCAATGATTCCATGGACACCGCCTGGAAGGTATCCCAGATCGCTGAAAAGATGGGGTACCCGGTGGTTTGCGTCGGTGTCCCCAAGACTGTCGACAACGACCTGCCACATACCGATTGCTGTCCGGGTTTCGGTTCGGTGGCCAAGTACGTTGCCACATCGATCCGCGAGGCCGGTTACGATGTGGCGTCGATGGCGCGGACATCGACCAAGATTTTCGTCCTCGAAGTCATGGGTCGCCATGCCGGCTGGATTACTGCCGCTTGCGGGTTGGCTTCGGAAAAGACAGGCGAGCCACCGCACATACTCCTTTTTCCGGAAGTTCCGTTCGATCCGGAGCGCTTTCTGTTGCGCGTCGATGAATGCGTCAAGCTTCATGGCTACTGCACGGTGGCTGTTTCCGAAGGTCTGGCCGATGCCACGGGAAAGCTGATCGCCGATTCAGGCACCAAGGATGCTNTTGGGCACTCGCAATTGGGTGGTGTGGGGCAGATGGTGGCGCAACTGATCAAGGACCGGCTTGGCTACAAGTATCACTGGGCGCTTGCCGACTATCTGCAGCGCTCTGCGCGCCACCTGGCATCGCGTACCGATGTCGAGCAGGCGCATGCGCTGGGGGCTGCTGCGGTCGACCTCGCTTTGCAGGGCAAANACGCGGTGATGGCGACCATCGAGCGCATCGCCGATTCTCCGTACCGCTGGCAGATCGGCAATGCGCCCNTGAAGGACATCGCCAACGTCGAGCGCAAGATGCCGGCAGAGTTCATTACCGCCGACGGGTTCCACATCACCGATGCCTGTCGGGTTTATCTGCAGCCGTTGATCGAGGGCGAAGAGCCGCCGCCTTATCGCAATGGCTTGCCTGATTACGTGCGCTTGAAGAACGTTACCGTGGCAAAAAGCTGGGGCGTTCAAAGTGTAATTTCGTGTTGTAAACCAAGGAGGAAGAACGATGTCCACAGCGTTGTTACTGGCGCTAGTCTGCGCCATATTGGCGGTACTGTATGGCTGGATTTCCAGCCGGCAGATTCTTGCATTGCCGGCAGGCAACGAGCGAATGCAGGAAATTGCCAAGGCCATCCAGGAGGGGGCATCGGCCTACCTGGCCCGTCAATACAAAACGATCGCCATGGTCGGTGGCCTGCTGTTCCTGGTCATCGCCTTCGTTCCCAAACTTGGCATTGCGACCGCAGTCGGCTTCCTGATCGGCGCGGTCCTTTCTGGCGCTGCCGGCTTCATCGGCATGAACGTTTCGGTTCGTGCCAATGTACGCACTGCCGAAGCGGCGCGCGGTGGCATCGCTCCGGCGCTCGATGTGGCCTTCAAGGGCGGGGCCATTACCGGCATGCTGGTCGTCGGCCTCGGCCTGCTCGGTGTTGCCGGCTACTATGCCGTGCTGCGCATGGGCGGCGGTACCGATTTCCACCACATGATCGAGCCGCTCGTCGGCTTGGCTTTCGGCTCCTCGCTGATCTCCATCTTCGCCCGTCTCGGCGGCGGCATCTTCACCAAGGGCGCCGATGTCGGTGCCGATCTGGTGGGCAAGGTCGAGGCCGGCATCCCCGAGGACGACCCGCGCAATCCGGCGGTCATCGCCGATAACGTCGGCGACAACGTCGGTGATTGCGCCGGCATGGCAGCCGACCTGTTCGAGACCTACGCGGTGACCGTCGTCGCCACAATGGTGCTGGCTGCGCTGATCATCAAGGGATCGCCCGGTCTTGGCGAAAACCTGCTGCTTTATCCGCTGGCGCTGGGCGGCGTGTCGATCATCGCGTCGATCATCGGTTGCGTGTTCGTTAAAGCGACCGAGGGAGGCAAGATCATGTCGGCGCTCTACCGTGGCTTGGCCGTGGCTGGCATCCTGGCACTGGTTGCTTACTACCCCGTTACCCAATGGCTGATCGGTGCCGGCGACCCTGCCGCCAAGATCACCACCATGAGCATGTTCGGCTGCTCGGTCGTCGGCCTGCTGCTTACCGCGGCGCTGGTCTGGATCACCGAGTACTACACCGGTACCGAGTATGGTCCGGTCAAGCACGTTGCTGCTTCCTGCCAGACCGGTCATGCGACCAATATCATCGCCGGTATCGGCGTTTCGATGAAGGCTACCGCCTGGCCTGTGCNNTCGGTCTGTGCGGCGATCTACGCTGCCTACGTCATGGGAGGCCTGTTCGGTATCGCCATTGCCGCCACTTCGATGCTGTCGATGGCCGGTATCGTCGTCGCTCTCGATGCCTACGGGCCGATTACCGACAACGCTGGCGGTATCGCCGAAATGTCCGGCCTGCCCAAGGAGGTGCGCGATGTCACCGACCCGCTCGACGCCGTCGGCAACACCACCAAGGCGGTGACCAAGGGCTACGCCATCGGCTCGGCCGGTCTCGCTGCCTTGGTGTTGTTCGCCGACTATACGCATGGTCTTGAAGCTGCTGGCCTCAAGGGCATCACCTTCGATCTGTCCAACCACATGGTGATCATCGGCCTCTTCATCGGTGGCCTGATCNCCTACCTCTTCGCTGCCATGGCGATGGAGGCAGTAGGTCGTTCGGCAGGCGCCGTAGTCGTCGAAGTGCGCCGCCAGTTCAAGGAAATCCCGGGGATCATGGAAGGGACGGCCAAGCCGGATTATTCCCGTGCCGTGGATATGTTGACCGTGGCAGCGATCAAGGAAATGATGATCCCCTCCATCCTGCCGGTCGCTGTGCCCATCGTCGTGGGTCTGGTACTCGGCCCGGTGGCACTTGGCGGGCTGCTTGTCGGCACCATCGTCACCGGTTTGTTTGTCGCCATCTCGATGACCACCGGCGGCGGAGCCTGGGACAATGCCAAGAAATACATCGAGGACGGTAACTTCGGCGGCAAGGGGTCCGACGCGCACAAGGCGGCAGTCACCGGCGATACCGTCGGCGACCCCTACAAGGATACGGCAGGTCCTGCGGTCAACCCGCTGATCAAGATCATCAACCTCGTCGCGCTACTCATCGTGCCGCTGATGGTCTAGGCCCTTGCTTGGGCAAAGGGCGGCTACGGCCGCCTTTTTTGTCAGATTTTTCACGGGGGTTCAGGGGCTGGGCTAGAATGCGCCGGAAATGGAGTTGGCATGAACGAATCACAAACACAGTCGCCGGCAATCGCTGCGATCGATGGTAATCCGGGCGTACGCGAGGATCTGTTGCACCACGATCCCTTGCTCGATTGCCTGGTAGAGTTGTCGCGTTACCACGGGCGTCCAAGCACCCGTGCTGCACTGACCGCCGGTCTGCCGCTTGAGAAGGGCGCGCTTACCCCGTCGCTTTTTGCGCGTGCTGCCAGCCGGGCAGGGCTGGCAGCCAAGGTCGTGCGCCGTCCGTTGGAGCGTATTGACCCGGCCTTGCTGCCGGTCGTTCTACTTATTTCGGGTGAAGAGGCTTGCGTCCTTCTCGGCTGGGACGAGTCTGGCGGTACGGCCCGTCTGTTGTTTCCAGAAACAGGGCAGGGTTCGGTCCAGCTTTCGCGCGAAGAGTTGCTGCGGCGTTATGCGGGCATAGCGATATTTGCTCGTCCGCATTTTCGCTTTGATCAGCGCACACCCGAAGTTGGCGATGTGCGTCTGCGCCACTGGTTCTGGNGGGCGCTTGCCGAGCAGTGGCCGGTCTATCGTGATGTACTCGGTGCAGCGCTGCTGATCAACGTGATTGCGCTGGCCATGCCCCTGTTTTCAATGAACGTCTATGACCGGGTGATTCCCAATCGGGCTTTGGAAACCCTATGGGTACTGGCACTGGGGGTGATCCTGCTATTCGCGGTCGACCTGATGTTGCGTCTGCTCCGAGGGTACTTCATCGATCTGGCCAGTGCGCGGATCGACATGCAGTTGTCCGCCAAGATCATGGATCGTGTTCTTGGCGTACGCATGGAAGCGCGCCCGGCCGCAGTGGGTGCCTTTTCGTCCAATCTGCGCTCCTTCGAGTCGGTGCGCGATTTCATTACGTCCGCCTCGGTAACGGCTTTCATTGATCTGCCGTTCGCGCTGCTGTTCATATTTGTCATTTCCCTCATCGCATGGCAATTGCTGATTCCTGTATTGCTGGCCATCGTGGCAGTGGTGATCTACGCCTACATCCTTCAGCACAAGATGCAGGCGCTGGCTGAAACGACTTATCGGGCAGGTGCTTTGCGCAATGCGACGCTGATCGAGAGCCTGACGGCGCTTGAAACTATCAAGACTCAAGGTGCGGAAGGGGTCATGCAGTCGAAGTGGGAAAAGTCGGTGGCTTTCGTTTCGCGGATCAACAACCAGATGCGCTTCCTGTCGGCGGCAGCCACGAACGGTGCGATGGAGGTTCAGCAACTGGTGAATGTCGTGACGATCATCATCGGCGNNTACTTGATTGGCGAGGGGCGGCTCAGCATGGGCGGACTTATCGCCTGCACCATGCTGGCGTCACGGGCCGTGGCCNCCCTCGGGCAGATGGTCGGGTTGCTGATGCAGTACCAGAATGCCAAAACTTCGCTGACCTCCTCGACGAGGTGATGAAAACCTGTGGAGCGTCCTTCGGATGGCAATTTCGTGCACCGCCCGGAACTGCGGGGTGACATCGAATTCAACAATGTCCAGTTCAGTTACCCCGGGNCGTCAATTCAAGCTCTGAAGGATTTCAGTTGCAGAATTTCGGCAGGGGAAAAAGTGGTCGTCATCGGGCGCATCGGATCGGGCAAAACCACGCTGCAGAAGCTGCTACTGGGGCTCTACCAACCAACGGAAGGTGCGGTATTGATCGACGGTGTTGACCTCAGGCAGTTGGATCCGGCCGACTTGCGACGCAATATCGGCTATGTTTCCCAGGATCCGACACTGTTTTATGGAACATTGCGCGACAACATTGCCATCGGGGCACCTTATGCCGACGACGCGGCGATCGTGGCGGCGGCCGAGATCGCCGGCTTGACGGAGTTCGTGAATCGCCATCCGGAAGGTTTTGACATGTTGATCGGCGAGCGCGGCGAGTCACTGTCCGGCGGGCAACGTCAAAGTGTGGCGATAGCCAGGNCCTTCCTCATGGATCCGCCCATCCTGTTGCTCGACGAACCGACCAGTGCCATGGACTTTTCGTCCGAGCAACAGTTCAAACAACGCCTGAACTCATTTGCCGGGCACAAGACGGTGATTGTTGTCACCCACCGCAATAGTCTGCTCGATCTGGCGACCCGTATCATCGTCGTCGATGAAGGCCGGGTGGTCGCCAACGGGCCTCGCGATCAGGTGATTCAGGCTTTGCAGAGCGGCCAGGTCGGGAGGGCGTCATGAAGCGCTTGAAGGCGTTGTTTGCCTGGATCCACGAGCGCCTGGAATCCATTGCTAGGAAAAGTGCGCCAGGCGTGGAAAAGTGCTTGGGCGCCTGCCCGGCAAGGAGGAAGTCGAGGTGGCCGATTTCGCTGCCGATGCCGATCTGGCCATGCTGCGTCAGGAACCGTTGCGCGCCCGAATGCTCTTGCGCACCATTGGCATCGTCATCGCGCTTTCCATCCTCTGGGCCGCTGTTGCCGAGCTTGACGAAGTGACGCGCGGCGAGGGCAAGGTCATTCCGTCTAGGCAGGTGCAGGTGCTGCAAAGCATCGACGGTGGCTTGGTGTCGGAGATACTGGTGCGTGAAGGTGACGTGGTGGATGCCAACCAGCTACTGGTCAAGATCGACGAAACCCGTTTCGTTTCATCGGTCAAGGAGAATCGTGCACAGTATCTCGGCCTGGTGGCGCGGGCAGCCCGGTTGAAAGCGATGTCTGACGGCAAGCCCTTCGTGCCACCGCCGGACGTGATGAAAGAAGCGCCGGAGGTGGTGGAGCAGGAACTACAACTGTACGAGGCAAAGCGTGCCGAGATGAACGCCGCGGTGTCGATTGCCCGGCAACAACTTGTCCAGCGTCAGCAGGAACTGAACGAAGCACAGGCCAAACGTGCCCAGGCGGCTCAGGGCTACGACCTGACCTCCAAGGAGTTGTCGGTGACCAAGCCGCTGATCAATTCCGGCGCGGTATCGGAGGTAGAACTGCTACGACTGGAGCGCGACGTGTCGCGGTATCGCGGTGAGCGCGACATGGCCTCGGCGCAAATCACCCGAGTGCAAGCTGCCATCAACGAAGCACAACGCAAGATAGAGGAAGTCGAGCTGAACTTTCGCAATGATGCTGGCAAGGAGTTGTCCGAGACGACAGCCAAGCTCAGCAGTCTTGCCGAGGGCAGCGTAGCGCTTTCGGACCGGGTCAAGCAGTCGTCGATTCGCTCGCCGGTCAAGGGTACGGTCAAGCGCTTGCTGGTAAATACCGTCGGCGGCGTCGTACAGCCGGGCAAGGACATGATTGAAATCGTCCCGCTGGAAGATGCGCTGTTGCTCGAAGCGCGCATCCAGCCCCGCGACATCGCGTTCTTGCGCCCTGGGCAACCGGCAATCGTCAAATTTACGGCCTACGATTTTTCCATCTATGGTGGCCTCGATGGCATCCTTGAGCATATCGGTGCCGACACCGTTACCGACGACAAGGGCAATGCGTTTTACACCGTGCGGGTGCGCACCAACAAGCCAGGCTTCGGCGACGCCAACCTGCCGATCATCCCGGGCATGGTAGCCGAGGTCGACATCATCACCGGCAAGAAGAGCGTTCTTGCCTATCTGCTCAAACCGGTACTGCGGGCCAAGAGTGTTGCACTGACAGAAAGATGATGCAGCACTGGATTGTCGATCGAGAGATCACTGGCCTTGATAGCTGGCGCGAGGCGCTGCCCGAGGCGGAACTGCTCCCGCGTGATTCACTTACAGGAAAGCGTTTCGCCGGGCCTGGCATCGTGTGGGTACGCATGCGCTTTGGCGAAACCAAACCAGGCCATTTCCGGGTCGACCGCAGCAGCGGCCAGATACTGGTGGTGCTGGCCGATGATCCCAACGAGCGCGTTGTCCTCGAGGCACTGGCAGCTGGTGCCGCCGGCTGCTGCAATAGCCATGCCGCCCCGGCAGTCCTGCGCCAGGTGGCGCTGGTCGTCGGCAACGGCGGCCTGTGGGTCGGTCAATCCTTGCTCACCCAACTCGTTGGCGCCACCACGAGACGTCTGGTTCAGCTTGGCGAGGTGCGGGCGGACAGTGGCTGGGCAGTACCGCTATCTGCGCGCGAGGCCGAGGTCGCCCGCCTGGTGGCGGAAGGCAGCCAACAAGGAAATTGCTACTCGCCTCGAGATTACCGAACGAACCGTCAAGGCGCACCTCTCCGCCATCTTCGAGAAACTAGGTGTGCGCGACCGCCTACAACTCTCCCTTCGGGTCAATGGCGTAAAATCTGAGTCCAAGCGTGAAATCCTTCACGCCTGTCGGCCCGGATTGTACCTTCGTCCAATAGGCGGTGGTGACCGGCTTGCCTAGACTGCGGAAATCCCAAACTTTCCCGGAGTTTCGTCATGGCTGAGATCGTCGCCCGCGTCACCAACCTCATCGGCAAGGCCTATGCTCGCGATATGGACGGCAATGTCCGCGAACTCCGGAATGGCTCCCCGATTCGCGAGGGCGACGTTGTCCAGACCGCCGACGGCGGCCGCCTGCAACTGACTACGGTAGATGGCCGTAACGTCGGCCTTGGTGCCGGTGAAGCAATCAAGCTTGATGCCGAGGTGGCAGCACCTGGCTCTCTGCCGGATGCGACTACGAGTTCGGTGCAGGTGATGCAGCCCGTGTTGGCAAAGATCAGTCGCACAATGGTGGGGCAGGACGGCACCTTCAGTTTCGAAGACGACGGCGGCAAGGCCTTCGGCGGCAGCGACCAGAAGGATGGTCACACCTTTGTCGAACTGGCACGTATCATTGAACTGGTCGATCCCCTTGCCTTCCAGTTCAGTACTGCTCGCGGTCAGCCACTGGATGATATTCGCGGTGGTGGATTACGGAAAGAAGCGGCGACGGTGTTTACCTTCGCGCCTCCCGAAACCGAGAACATCTCGTTGTTCGGTGGTGAGGACAGCCCGCTACAGATTGTCCTCAAGGGCAGTGACCCGGATGGGGTCATTGCCGGGTACATGATCAGGAGCCTGCCGGCAGACGGGATACTCTACACCGATGCCGCGCTGACCCAACCGGCTTCGGTTGGGCAGACGGTTACCGGCCCTGTTTTCTTCAAGCCAAATGAGAACTGGAACGGCACGACTTCATTCCAGTACGCGTCCGTTGACAACACGGGTTCCGTCGACGACACGCCGGCAACGGTCACCATCGACATTGTTCCGGTTAACGATCCGGTCAGCCTCGCTATTCCGGATGTGAATGGCGTGGCAAGCGGGCAGTCGAGTGTCGCCGAGGATGCAACGACGACGGGTAGCTTTACCATCGGTGCGCCAGACGGACTGGATCCGGCAGCGGCATTGACAATTGCCGGCACTGCGGTGAGCAAGGCCGCACTTGAAGTGAGCGGAACGAGACCGGTTGCCATCACCACTGTACAAGGCATCCTGACGCTTACCGGTTACAACCCGGTGACTGGTTTGGTCAGCTACAGCTATGACCCCAGTGGCACCGCAAAGGATCACACGGCTGGCGAGGTTATCGACGTGATCGGCATCGTGGTCAAGGACAACAACGGCGATACGCAGAACGGCACCTTGAGCATCAACATCGTCGACACAGCGCCAATCGCCAAGCCGGATACGGACAGCATTACCGAAGATGCGGCGTCCGACACGGTAGGAGGCAACGTCATCAACGCAGGCACTGGCAAGGATGTACTGGTCGCCGATCCAGTATCGGTCACTGCCGTCAGTTTCGCTGGAAGCGCCAAAGTTGTGGGTACGCAATTTGCTGCCACTTACGGATATCTCACGCTCAACGCAGACGGCACCTATAGCTACCGTCTGGACAACACCAACGTTGCCGTCAATGCTCTCAAGTCAGGCGATTCCTTGAGCGAGACTTTCTCTTATACCATCACAGATGCCGATGGCGATACAAGCACGACGACACTGACGATCACCATTAACGGCACTACCGATGGTGGGCCACGCATCGTTCCCGTCGATAGCAACGCCGGCAACAGGGCAAGCCGGTGTCTTTGAAAGTGGGCTGACCAGCCCTGGTGACACCAGCGAAACTACTAGCGGCACGATCAGTGTCGGCAGCCCGGACGGTCTCACTAGTGTCAGCATCGGCGGCGTCATCCTGACGGTAGTTCAGCTAGCCTTGGGCGGCAGCCCCAAATCATTGACACCGGCGAAGGCACGTTGACCCTCACCGGCTTCAGTGGCACCGGCAGTGCGCCGCTCAGTGGCGACATCAGCTACACCTACACCCTGAAAGCCGCGCTGAACCAGCCGGGCGCCACTGAAAGCAGCGACCTGATCGCCCTCGAAGTCACCGACCGCGGCGGCATCACTACGACCGGCACGCTCACCGTCCAGATCGTCGACGACACCCGACCGCCAGCGCCGACAGCAACAGCGTCGCCGAAGGTACGACCAGTGCCGACACCACCGTTGCCGGCAACGTCTTCAACGGCAGTGCCCCGATGTTGCCGACCGCCTCGGCGCCGACAACCGGGCCAACCCGGTCACTGCAGTCAGTTTCGTTGGCAACGCCAAAGTGGTGGGCAGTGAATTCGCCACCGCCTACGGCCACCTCACCCTCAACGCCGATGGCAGCTACAGTTACCGTCTGGATAACACCAATGCTGCGGTCGATGCGCTGAAGCCCGGCAATTCGCTCAGCGAGACGGTTGCCTATACCATTACCGATGCTGATGGTGACCCGAGCACTGCGACGCTGACCATCACCCTCAACGGCACCAACGATGTGCCGGTGATCACCAACACTGTGGCTGCGACGCAAGGCAGCGTCAGCGAAGCCGGGCACCTGGATAACGGTACCGCCGTTCCCGGCACGCCCAGCGCCACCGGCACGCTCACGGCCTCCGACGTCGATAGCGGCGCCACCCGGACCTGGAGCCTGCAAGGCACGCCGAGCACCACCTACGGCAACCTGGTGCTCGATGCGAGCACTGGCGTGTGGACCTACACCCTGGACAACACCCTGGCCGCCACGCAGGCACTCAAGGAAGGGCAGAGCGTCACCCAGACCTACACGGCGCGGGTCACTGACGACTTCGGTGCCTACGTCGACCAGAGCATCACCATCACCCTCAACGGCACCAACGATGTGCCGGTGATCACCAACACTGTGGCTGCGACGCAAGGCAGCGTCAGCGAAGCCGGGCACCTGGATAACGGTACCGCCGTTCCCGGCACGCCCAGCGCCACCGGCACGCTCACGGCCTCCGACGTCGATAGCGGCGCCACCGGACCTGGAGCCTGCAAGGCACGCCGAGCACCACCTACGGCAACCTGGTGCTCGATGCGAGCACTGGCGTGTGGACCTACACCCTGGACAACACCCTGGCCGCCACGCAGGCACTCAAGGAAGGGCAGAGCGTCACCCAGACCTACACGGCGCGGGTCACTGACGACTTCGGTGCCTACGTCGACCAGAGCATCACCATCACCCTCAACGGCACCAACGATGTGCCGGTGATCACCAACACTGTGGCTGCGACGCAAGGCAGCGTCAGCGAAGCCGGGCACCTGGATAACGGTACCGCCGTTCCCGGCACGCCCAGCGCCACCGGCACGCTCACGGCCTCCGACGTCGATAGCGGCGCCACCCGGACCTGGAGCCTGCAAGGCACGCCGAGCACCACCTACGGCAACCTGGTGCTCGATGCGAGCACTGGCGTGTGGACCTACACCCTGGACAACACCCTGGCCGCCACGCAGGCACTCAAGGAAGGGCAGAGCGTCACCCAGACCTACACGGCGCGGGTCACTGACGACTTCGGTGCCTACGTCGACCAGAGCATCACCATCACCCTCAACGGCACCAACGATGTGCCGGTGATCACCAACACTGTGGCTGCGACGCAAGGCAGCGTCAGCGAAGCCGGGCACCTGGATAACGGTACCGCCGTTCCCGGCACGCCCAGCGCCACCGGCACGCTCACGGCCTCCGACGTCGATAGCGGCGCCACCCGGACCTGGAGCCTGCAAGGCACGCCGAGCACCACCTACGGCAACCTGGTGCTCGATGCGAGCACTGGCGTGTGGACCACACCCTGGACAACACCCTGGCCGCCACGCAGGCACTCAAGGAAGGGCAGAGCGTCACCCAGACCTACACGGCGCGGGTCACTGACGACTTCGGTGCCTACGTCGACCAGAGCATCACCATCACCCTCAACGGCACCAACGATGTGCCGGTGATCACCAACACTGTGGCTGCGACGCAAGGCAGCGTCAGCGAAGCCGGGCACCTGGATAACGGTACCGCCGTTCCCGGCACGCCCAGCGCCACCGGCACGCTCACGGCCTCCGACGTCGATAGCGGCGCCACCCGGACCTGGAGCCTGCAAGGCACGCCGAGCACCACCTACGGCAACCTGGTGCTCGATGCGAGCACTGGCGTGTGGACCTACACCCTGGACAACACCCTGGCCGCCACGCAGGCACTCAAGGAAGGGCAGAGCGTCACCCAGACCTACACGGCGCGGGTCACTGACGACTTCGGTGCCTACGTCGACCAGAGCATCACCATCACCCTCAACGGCACCAACGATGTGCCGGTGATCACCAACACTGTGGCTGCGACGCAAGGCAGCGTCAGCGAAGCCGGGCACCTGGATAACGGTACCGCCGTTCCCGGCACGCCCAGCGCCACCGGCACGCTCACGGCCTCCGACGTCGATAGCGGCGCCACCCGGACCTGGAGCCTGCAAGGCACGCCGAGCACCACCTACGGCAACCTGGTGCTCGATGCGAGCACTGGCGTGTGGACCTACACCCTGGACAACACCCTGGCCGCCACGCAGGCACTCAAGGAAGGGCAGAGCGTCACCCAGACCTACACGGCGCGGGTCACTGACGACTTCGGTGCCTACGTCGACCAGAGCATCACCATCACCCTCAACGGCACCAACGATGTGCCGGTGATCACCAACACTGTGGCTGCGACGCAAGGCAGCGTCAGCGAAGCCGGGCACCTGGATAACGGTACCGCCGTTCCCGGCACGCCCAGCGCCACCGGCACGCTCACGGCCTCCGACGTCGATAGCGGCGCCACCCGGACCTGGAGCCTGCAAGGCACGCCGAGCACCACCTACGGCAACCTGGTGCTCGATGCGAGCACTGGCGTGTGGACCTACACCCTGGACAACACCCTGGCCGCCACGCAGGCACTCAAGGAAGGGCAGAGCGTCACCCAGACCTACACGGCGCGGGTCACTGACGACTTCGGTGCCTACGTCGACCAGAGCATCACCATCACCCTCAACGGCACCAACGATGTGCCGGTGATCACCAACACTGTGGCTGCGACGCAAGGCAGCGTCAGCGAAGCCGGGCACCTGGATAACGGTACCGCCGTTCCCGGCACGCCCAGCGCCACCGGCACGCTCACGGCCTCCGACGTCGATAGCGGCGCCACCCGGACCTGGAGCCTGCAAGGCACGCCGAGCACCACCTACGGCAACCTGGTGCTCGATGCGAGCACTGGCGTGTGGACCTACACCCTGGACAACACCCTGGCCGCCACGCAGGCACTCAAGGAAGGGCAGAGCGTCACCCAGACCTACACGGCGCGGGTCACTGACGACTTCGGTGCCTACGTCGACCAGAGCATCACCATCACCCTCAACGGCACCAACGATGTGCCGGTTGCGGTCGCAGATACGCGGACAGTAACTGAGGATGCGGCCGACCATCCTGGCTACGACGACGGCAATCCCGCTACCACTATCGTCAGCGGCAACGTGCTGACCAATGACACCGATGTAGATTCCGGCGACAAGGCGACTTTGGCGGTCATTGGTGTCGCAGCCGGCAGTTTGGCCAGCGCCAGCGGAAACGTCGCTACCAGCGTCGCGGGCACCTACGGCAGCGTCAGCATTGCCGCCGATGGCAGCTACACCTATACGCTGGACAACAGCAAGCCGATGGTACAGGCACTGGCGCGCGGGCAGTCGGTTACAGATACCTTCACTTACACGATTACTGACAGCCAGGGGGCAACCAGTTCCACGACCCTGACCATCACGGTGAATGGTGCCAATGATGCCCCGGTCATCACCGTACGCGCGGGTGATGCTGACAGCGCCAGCCTGACTGAAACCAATAGCGGTCTCATCGTCAGCAACACGCTGAGCGTCTTTGACGTCGATACTCAGGACACCGTCGCTGCCAGCAAGGTGGATAGCCTTGTCGTGGGCGGAACCTATTCCGGGGTCCGCCCCAACGACACTGTGCTCAAGGGCATGTTCTCGGTCTCAGGGGTGAAGGCAGTAACGTTGCCCAGGATGCACCAAATGGCATTACCTGGACCTTCAACTCAGGCAGCGAAGCCTTCAACTCGATTCCCGCCGGCCAGACCCTGACGCTGACCTACACCGTCAGGGCCACCGACAGCCAGGGGCATTTGTCGATCAACCCGTAACCATTACCATCACCGGCACCAACGATGGCGTGGTCGCCGTCAATGACAGCCTGACAATTGCCGAAAACGCCATTGCCGCTGGCACAGTGTATGGCGGCAATGTACTGAGCAACGACACGCTCGACCCTGATGCGGGTGCGACAACGAATGTCAGCAGTTTCAGCCTCGACGTGACGGCAACGGTTCGCAAGACGTATTTACGCCTGGCGCATTGCCTCCTGGTACATCAGTCACCGTGACGACTGCCAGCGGCACCTCGGCGTACTTACGATGGCGAGCAACGGCGCATACACCTTTACCCCGCACCAGGCAAACTACAGCGGGCCGGTACCGGTGATTACCTATACGCTTGCCAGCAGCACTGGCGAGACTGAGACTGCCACGCTGACCCTGAACGTGACGCCGGTATCCGATGCGCCTAGGTGGCTGGCCCATTCCGGTGTCACCACGAATGAGGATACTCTGGTCAGTCTCAACCTCAAGATGCCTGCCATTACGGATGCGGTTGACCAGACCGGCGCCCTTGCCGACGACCATCCGGAACGCCTTGGATTCATCACGCTAGAGAGTGTCGATACTGGAACCCTCATTTACAAAGCCGATGGAACAACGCTTCTCTTCGAAGGAAAACTAACAGCAACACAATGCGGATCGTGATTGTTGATGCTTCTGGAAATTTGGATACATCGGTGCATTACAGCAATCTCACTGCTGATTCCAATTTTGCTGGAGCGATAAAACTGACCAGTGCGGAATTTGAGTCGCTAACACTGTTCCCGCCAGCCAACCGGCACAACGATGTGGACATGACACTTCGAGTCACCAGCTTTGAGACCGATGACACTGGAAATCGCTTGGCGGCGGTTGCCGGTACCAGGCAAACCGTGCCATACACGTTGAAGTCCTGGCCGTCACCGACGATGTCGTCCTCAAAATCGACGGCACGGACGGTCCGTACGACGCCACCATTCAGGAAGACGGTGCGCTTGACCTCAAAGCTCTGCTTACGGCGACTTTCAACGACGTTCTTGATGGTAGCGAAGTACGCTATATCGACTTGGCAGGCTTGCCGCAGGGTCGGTGGTCAGTGGCGTAGTGGTTGGCGCGGCTGGCACGGCAAGCATCCAACTGGTTGATAACAACAGCTTGCCGGCGATCAGCTTGATCCCGCCGGCCAACTTCAGTGGCGACATCAACGGCATTACGGTGACACTCCGTGCCAAGGACACGGACGCCGATTCGACCGTGACGACTCTCACCCAGACCGACAGCGTCACGCTCAACCTGCACGTCAATCCGGTCGCCGGCGATGTGACGGTTTTGAATGTCAGCACTTCGGAAGATACGGCGGTCAAATTCCTGCAAGGGTGGCATTGACCGATACCGACGGTAGCGAAAGCATTACCGGCATCGTCGTAAAGAATGTACCGACCGGTTGGGTGCTGAAGGATGATGCCGGTACTGTCGTGTTCACTGGCAATGGCGTGGCCACCTATACGGTGCCGGCGGGTGAAGTTTCCAATGGCGATTTCCGCAATTACACGCTGACCCCGCCATCGCACAGCAGCGCCAATGCGACGATCTCGCTGGACCTGACGACGACCGACACCCAGACGGTGAATGGTTCGCCGGTCACGAGTGTCCAGACGGTGACCCGCAGTGAAACCATCACGGTGAATGCCGTGGCCGAGACCGTGGGTGGCGACAGCAATGGCGATTTGGTGCCCGATCTGACCATGACCCCGGGCTTTGTCACACCAGCCAGGGCGCGGAAGACCAATGGTTCATTCTGAACAGCGACGGCTTCAACCTCAAGGCAAACTGGGCTAACCAGGATGCCGATGGCAGCGAGCAGACCTTCGCGCTGCTGATGCCGGTGCTGAGCGGTGGTTCCGCAATCGGTTCGCAGTTCCGATATACCGATGGCAGCGGGGTGCATGTCCTGACCTACAACGGTACTGCGGTCGAGATACCCATGGCCTACCTGAATACTGTCCAGTTCATGGCGGCACCTAACGTCGCCGGGGCGTTACGATCGGTGTCCAGGCCAGGACGGTCGATACCGACCCCGATACTGGCGCCAGCGTCAGCGCCGTATCCGGCAGCGCCACCTTGACCAATCTCTTCATCGCGCCAGTGGCCGATGCTGTGACCCTGGCGGTGACCGGTTCGGTGACCGGTAACGAAGATTCGCTGATTCCGCTGCGTATCAAACCCACCAGCGTGGATCCGTCGGAAACCTTCAATGTGACGATCAGCAACATTCCGGCTGGTTCAACCCTGGTCTATGACGGCACGCCGGTGACCGTCACCGGCAACAGCGCGACGATCGCCAATTTCGACTCGACCAAGTCGCTCGCCATTCAGCCGCCGCGAACAGCAATACGGATTTCTCGCTGAATGTCTCGGCCGTTTCGATCGATACGGTTGGCGGCGTCACCAGCACGTCGTCGCCAACGGCCCTGTCGATTGCGGTCGACGTCCGTGGCGTGGCCGATTCGTTAGCGATCACGAGCGCTTCCCTGCCGTTCGTTACCACCGAGGCGGTGGTCGATGCCGGGGCCAAGCGCATCGCGCTCAGCAGCATCATTACTTCGGCAGCGCTGACCGATAGCGACGGTCCGAAACCCTGTCGTTCGTCCTGAGCGGGTTGCCGGCCGGCTTCGCGGTCGAAGGTCTCACCTTCACTGGTGGCGTCGGTGCCGCTCGGGTTTGGGCAGGCACTGCTGCGGAATTTGCCAGTGCCAGGATCGTTGTGCTCGCCGATAACTACAGCGGCAGCTTCGACTTCAAGTTCCGCGCGATCACCACGGAGAACGATGGCAACAGCCTGACAGGCAACTGGACCACCGTTCCGCTTCAGGTGACGCCGTCGCCGGAGGCGACGATCAATGTGACAACGACCGCCAGCGAGGATACGCTGACCCGGGTCGATTTCGCGCTGCAGATCCAGAATGGCGACAGCAATGAAACCCTGTCTTCCGTCTGGATCAATGCCGCCGACCTGGCAGGCAAGCCGTTCACACTTTACCTCGGGGCGACGCCGCTGACCTCGCTGGTGGCTGATGGCGGGTGGTACAAGCTCACGGGTTCGGATATCGGCAACGTCTTCGTCAAGGGATCTGCCAACAGCGATGCGGATGGCATGTTCGGCGTTCGTTATGCGATTACCGATCCCAGTAATGACGGCAGCTTGTCGGCGGTGACGCAGCAGTTCGACACGAATTTCAGCATCGCGGTCAATCCGGTGACCGATGCGACGACGAGCAGCAACGACTTCGTCAACAGGGTGATCGCGTCGACCGAAGTGGTGACGGTCAATGTGACGGTCACCCAGAGCAATGACCCGAATGCCGGCAATGCCAAGGATGTCGATGGCAGCGAGAAGCTCCTTTACTTCATCGTGGATAGCGTGCCGATCGGCGTCACCGTGGTCGGTGGCAAGTACATCGGCAACACGCCCGGTAATCCGAACACCGGTCGCTGGATTCTGGATGTGGCCGACACGGCTTTCTCCGGCGCATCGCTTACCCAGGCGGTTCAGTTCTCGCTCGACGGCACGGCTACGCAGTTGTCCGGCCTGACGCAGGCGATCAGCATCACCGCTTACACGCAGGATACCGGTGCCAGCGCGATGGCGACGTCGACGACGAACTGGACATTGCAGACTTCGCCGGTGTTTTCCGATACCTCGCCGCTGCCGACGACGCATGGCGACCATCGCCACGTGGGCGAAGGATCCGGCTGTCCCTTCAATGACCGAGGACACGCCAGTCACGTTGAACACCTTGCTGGACGCGAGCATTAGCGGCACTTCGCCGTTTGCCGTCACCCTGACCGGGCTGCCGGCGGGGACGGTCGTGACCGGCATGATGATGACCATGGTCGGCGGGGCGCCTGTCTGGAGCGCCCAGGGTACTGGCGACAACAATGCGCTGCAGGCCTTGCTGAATGGCATCACCGTGACGGCGCCGGCAAATGCGAACAGCAACACCGGGCCGTTTGGCTTTTCGGCAACCCTGACGACCTACGACGACGGCGGTGGCCGGCATGATTCGAACCTGACGGTCAGCTTGCCGGTGACGCCGGTTTCCGACCCGATCGTGCTGGTGGCGACCGACAGCAACGTCAGCGAGGACTCGTTGGCCCCGATTTCCATTGCGTTGTCCAATGTGGCAGATGGCGCCAATACCAATGTGGTGGGCGGCAAGGTCTATGTGCGGCTGGATGAATCGGGCATGGAAGCTGCCGGCGGTGTATTGCGCTTCAATGGCAATCCCGTGGCGGCGACGAGCGTTTCCGGTGTTTCGGGCATCGCCGATGGCACTTATTTCGTGCTTAATGGTGTCAGTAATGGCGCGACCCTGAACCTCACCTATCAGCCTGCCGCCAATGCCTCGGGCACGGTCGGCTATACCGCGTTCGTCCAGAATCAGGAGACCGGGGCGGCCAATGTGGCGACCAGCTCGACTTCCGGAAGTTTTGACATCAACAAGGTCAATGATGGCGTGACGCTCAGTGCCGGTAACGTGACCGGTGCGGAAGATCAGGCGGTGCAACTGGCCATTTCGGCGGCCTTGATCGATTCCGGCGAGCGCATCCAGTCGGTCACGTTGTCGCACGTGCCGGACGGCTTCCAGGTCTATTACGGCAACGGTGCGCCGGGCACGGCAGCCACCAACATGGGTGGCGGCGTCTGGAGCATTCCGGCCAGCGCTTACGCGGTGCCAGCCTATATTTCGCTGGTTCCGCCGCCGAACTGGAGCGGTACGGTTTCCGGTGTCACGGCTGACGTCTGGAGCGGCGAGACCGGGCTGGATCAGACGGTCACTTCGGCGAATTTCGATGTCACCTTCAATGGTGTGGCCGATGGCATTCTCATCAGTCCGACGCTGTCTTTCGGCAACGAAGGGCAGGTCGTTCCGCTGAACCTGAACAGCGCGATGCCGGATATGGACGGTTCGGAAACAGCGATCATCACGGTCAAGGGGCTGGGCAGTTTCGCGGCCTTTTACGCCGGCAGTTCCCTGTTGTCGGCGACCTACGACAGCGGCCTCGATACTTATACGCTGTCAGGCCTCACCCCGGCACAAGTCAGCAGTCTGGGCGTGATCCAGAAAGATGGCAGTTTTGATCTGGTAATCACTGCCCAGACGGCGGATTCGCCGGGTGGCAACCTGTCAGCTGTCGTCAATGCCAGCATGCACGTTGACATCAACCCGGTGGCGGCAACGACCGGGGACGACCGGCTGCTCTATGACGGTAGCGCGCTCAATGGGCTGGTGGGGTCGACACCATCGAATTCCGCCTAGGCGAAAACCTCGACTTCTCGACTTCACCGGTCAAGCCCAGCAACATAGAACGTTTCGATCTGATGCCGGCTGGCCAGAATCACAGCTTGGGTCATCTGTCGGTCCAGGACGTGCTCGACATGACCGGTTCCGGCAAGTCGCTGACCATCCTCGGCGACAACGGTGACTCAGTGAGTCTTAAGAGCACCGTTGGCGGCACCTGGTCGGCGGGCGGCAGCCAGACAGTGGGAGGGCATGATTTCGACGTCTATCTGAACACCCAGGATCCGGCAGTCAGGGTGCTGATCGAGCAGCAAATTATCAAGAGCATCGATCCTTGAGACATTGACCGGGCGGCCACGGCGTATTGCTGGCACGCTGTTGCGGTCGACAAGGGAAAAGGGGCGAATTTCATCGCCCCTTTTTCTTGCCTGCGTCCGCGACGGGTTATGCCTTAGCCCTCGTGCTTCCTCAGATTTGCCACGCTCGGAATGTGGATTTTTCTGCCTTCGACGATGATCAACCCGAGTTCGGTAAGCTCGTGCAGGATGCGCGAGAAATGTTCCTGGGTCAGATTGAGGCGGGAGGCGATGACGCCCTTGTTGGTCGGCAGGGTGACGGCAACGTTGATGCCGTTCTGGTCTTCTTCGGCCAGTTCGCGCAGCAGGTAGCCGATGATGCGCTCCTTGCCGGAGTGTAGCGAGTAGGATTCGACGTCGTTCATCAGCTGGTGCAGGCGCATGGCCATGCCGGCCAACATCTTGCGACACAGGTTGTGGTCGCGCGCCAGTTCGTCGAACACTGCCTGCTTCGAGACGTGCAGCAGTAGCGAGTCGGTCAGCGCCTGGGCGAAGACGATGTAGGGCTTCTCCATGAACATGATGGCTTCGCCGAAGCTCTGCCCNTGGGTCAGGATTTCGACGACCTTCTCGTTGCCCTGCGCCGAGGTGAAGGCCAGCTTGATCTGCCCGTAGACCAGCAGATGGAAGCCGTTGCACGGGTCGCCCTTGTGGAACAGGATGTCGCCCTTGCTGGCGTGTATTTCGCGCGTGCCATGCGCGATGCGCGCAATTTCGTCGGGCGCCAGCCCATTGAAGAGCGGAATGTGCGTCAGCAGCGCTTCGATGTTGATTGGATGATTGGAGTTCATTCTCGGTTGTCGGTAAATCCGGGTGCCGCGATGGTGTCACTCGCCTAGTGCCGAAACAATACTCCTTTATGACTACCTATTGTCTCGTGAGTTGCGCATAAAGGAGCGGAAGGCGGCGCGGCAGTTCCTCCGGCTTGCGAATGACACAATGGCCGGCCGGGCCGAACAGGTAGGGGAGGTAGGCGCCGGCCTCGCGGTCGATGGTC
This sequence comes from Dechloromonas sp., assembly GCA_013363835.1. Taxonomy (GTDB): domain Bacteria; phylum Pseudomonadota; class Gammaproteobacteria; order Burkholderiales; family Rhodocyclaceae; genus Azonexus. The sequence goes on along the minus strand of CP054864.1, from coordinate 1,953,604 downwards.
ACGCANAAGGGCGTCAGTCCCAGGCGGCGGGCTTCGTGCACGGCCATCCGGGTGTCTTCGATGCCGTAGCGCGAATCGTAGAGATCGAGGTCGTTCGGTTTGCCGTCGGTGATGATGAGCAGCAGGCGGCGGCTGGCCGGCTGTTCGGCGAGGATCGCCGCCGACTGACGCAGGGCGGCGCCCATACGCGTGTAGAAACCGGGCTTGATGGCGAGAATGCGGGCGCGGGCGGTTGCGTCGTAGCGGCTGTTGAAATCCTTCAGCAGATGGAAGCGAATATTCTGGCGGCGCAGCGAAGAGAAGCCGTAGATGCCGAAACGGTCGCCGGTTGCGGTCAACGCCTCGGAAAAGAGCAAAAGCGAATCGCGGATCACGTCGACGATGCGGTGGCTGTCGGAAATCCAGGCGTCGGTGGACATCGACAGGTCGGCCAGCAGCAGGCAGGCGAGATCGCGCTCGCAGCGCGCCTGGGCGAGGTAGCCGCCAGTTTCCGGCGTATGGCCGGAGGCGCGGTCGGCATGGTTGCGCACGCAGGCGTCGACGTCGAGTTCCGGTCCGTCCGGTTGCGCCTTCAGCCAGCGGCGCTGCGGGGCGAGGGCGGCGAACTGGCCGCGCAGCTTCTTTGCGGTGGCAGCGAGTTCGTCGGGCAGCGTGGCGTGGCCGGCGTCGCTAGCGACCATCGGTTGCAGGTGGCAGTGATCGGGAAGCAGGACCGCCTTGCGGTAATCCCATTCGGGCAGCGAGATTCCGGGGCCGACCGGGGCGTCGTCCTCGGCGGCCGAGGGCAGGTCGAGGTCGAACTTGACGCGCGACCTGGCGGTCTGGCCGTCGCGGGTCAGCGAGAGCCGGTCGAGATCCTTGGCGGCGTTGCGCGCGTCGGGATTTTCGTCTTCGTCGAAAGCGCGGTTGACGCGCACGTATTCGGCCCAGGTCGGCAGGCTCTCGGCGCGGAACATGGCGAGCATCGGCGCCTTGTTGTCCGGGGTGTCGACCTGCTCGGCCTTGTGCGCTTCCTTNTCGCCGGCCTGGCTGCCGCTGCCTTCGGGCGGCAGTTCGACATCCGGGTCGGCGACCTTGCCGGCGGCGCGGGTTTCGGCGGCGACCAGCCACAGCAGCACTGGTTGCGGCGGGCGCGATTTTNNTGAATTGAGCGGCGGCAGGCCGTCGACCGCAGCAGGCTGTTGCAATGCGAGGCGAATGGCACTTTCCTGCGCTGCCTCGTCGGGTTGCAGTTGCACGGGATCGATGCGGCCGGCGAGATGGGCGGCGACCAGCCGTTCGTAACGCGGTTTGAAACCGGGGTAACGGGCCAGCGCCGCCTGGCTGGCGAGCTGGTTGCGGATGAACCAGGGCTTGTGCGGCGCGACATCGCTGGCGGCGAGGGCGGCCAGCCACAGATAAAGGTCGCGGTTCAGCGACTTTTCGGGAAAGGCGGCGATTTCCGGCGGCAGGCGCAGGGTTTCGGCGTCGCGCCGGGCATGGGCGACCTTNTCGCCGCTGCCGGCGACGCGCTGCAACCAGCGGCGCCGCGCCCCGTGGGTCTCCGAGGTGGCGGCCGCCACGTTGAGNCCGGGGTCGCCGCCGAAGGCGCGGAACAGGATGCCGGCGGTCTTCTCGACCTCGGCGAGTTTGACGGCGGCTTGCGGGTAATGGTTGCCGGCCGCCTTGGTGACCCAGTTGTGCCAGAGCTTGCCAATGAATTCTTCCATGTCAGGCCTTTCCTCCGGCGTCTTCGTCGACCTTCGACAGTGCCGAGAAGCGTGCTTCGTTGCGCCGGGCGTCGTCGTTGGCGACCCAGCGCAGCAGTTGTCCCTGCGGGTTGTTGCGGTTGACCGTGCCACAGGCCGAAATGCACTGACCGCATTGCGTGCAGGCGAACATCCAGCGTTTGACGTTGCGCGGCTTGAGGCGCATCGGGCAGACGGCATCGCAGGCCGAACCTGCGCCGTTGAGGCAGGACGCGCAGTCGGCCAGGCGTTCGCGCTCGAACCCGACGACCATCGCCTTGTTGTTGCCCATCCAGGCAAAGCTCTGGAAGAGGCCGACGGCGCAGGCGTAGCGGCAGAACAGGTGGCGGGCGAAGAGGAATTCCAGGGTCAGCACGGTGGCGGCGGCCAGGAAGATGACTTCGCCGCGATAGAGGCTGAAGTTGACCAGACCGGCATAGACGTGAAACGGCGGCATCAGGTAGGTCAGGCCGACCACCGCCCAGGCGAAGGCGAAGCCGACGGCGGCGGGGACGACGGCGAACCAGTAGCGCTTGTCGCGCGGGGCGGGCGTGCCGTCCGGCTCCCAGGGCGGGGTTTCCTTCTTGTCCCACAGCGAATGCTTGCCGGTGGCGAACAGCATCAGGCGGTTGATGGTTTCGACCACCGAGAAATGCGGGCACAGCCAGCCGCAATAGAGCCGGCCCCATTTCCAGGCGACGCCGATGATCAGCGCGCCGATGCCGAGGATGGGCAANAACAGGTAAAANACGAGGTTGACCGCAGCAGTGCCCGCCGCGACCCGGCCGGCGATCAGATCGTCGATGCCGAGATGCCACGGAATGGTCAGGAAATAGGCGTGGCGCTCGGTCAGATCGTAGCGGAAGAGATCGAAGATCGGCGTCAGCGTGAACAGCGCGAAGAAACCGATTTGCGCCAGCACCCGGTAGCGTTGAAGTGCCGGCTTGCTCATGGATTGCGCGGACCGATCAGCGGGAAGCGCCAGGTCTGGCCGGCCAGCGCCTTGATCAGCCCGAACATGCCGAACAGCACCAGCGTCGAGTGGATGCAGGTGAAGTAGAGGATGACGGCGACCCAGGTGTATTCCCAGTAGAGGCCGCCGACCAGGATGAACAGGGCGGTCAGCGAGACGATCAGTAGGCCGCCCCAGAGGCTGACGAAGGTGGCCTGTTTGAGGTGCTGACGGGCGAGCAGGGGCGCGTTGTCCTGTGGCGCAGCCACAGCCCGAGCAGGATTACGAAGGCGATGCCCGGTGCCAGCAGCAGGTTAGCCAGGAACAGCGCTTCGGCGAGGACGGCGAGGTTTTGCCCAGCCTTCTCCTCGGTGAAGCCGAAGTCATCGTCCGAAGGTGGCATTGACGATTTCCATCAGCGCTTCGACGGTTTCCTCGTCGTCGGTCAGGNNCTCGACCAGCGCGGCGCGGCAGGCGGCGGAAACATCGAAGCCGGACTTGATCAAGGTCGCGGCATAGACCAGCAGGCGGGTGCTGGCGACTTCCTCCAGGTCGCGATCCTTCAAGGCGCGGAAGGATTTGGCGATGCCGACCAGCCGCTTGGCGAGGTCGGCGTCGCAGCCGGTTTCGCCGATCAGGATGGAGATTTCGCGCTCGGCGCCGGGAAANTCGAAGCGCATCGAGACGAAGCGCTGGCGGGTCGACGGTTTCAGGCCNTTGAGCAGATTCTGGTAGCCGGGGTTGTAGGAAACGACCAGCATGAAATTGGGCGGCGCCTCCAGCGTCTCGCCGGTGCGGTCGATGGGCAGGATGCGGCGGTCGTCGGCCAGCGGGTGCAGCACGACGGTGGTGTCCTTGCGCGCCTCGACCACTTGNTCGAGATAGCAGATGCCGCCTTCGCGCACGGCGCGGGTCAGCGGGCCGTCGCACCAGTAGGTGCCCTTGTCCGAGATTAGGTGGCGGCCGACGAGGTCGGCGGCGGTCAGGTCGTCGTGGCAAGCGACGGTGTACAACGGCAGCTTGAGACGCGCCGCCATGTGGGCGACGAAGCGGGTCTTGCCGCAGCCGGTCGGACCCTTGATGAGCAGCGGCAGGCGCTCGTGGAAGGCATGTTCGAAGAGTGAAATTTCGTTGCCGGAAGGTTCGTANAAGGGCAGTTCGGTCATTTGAGAGAGATCCAGTAGGCAAGCAGAATCAGGCTGGAAACCAGTATGAGCCAGCCTTCGAGCAGGGCACGCCAGAGTCGTGGCGCCTCGCGTAGCTCCATGAAATCGAGGATCACCAGCCGGCCCTTGACGAAGGCGATGACCAGCATGGCGACGATGGCCAGCGTGCCGGCGGCGCCGACTTCGCCGAGATACCAGGTGATGCCGGTGGCGGCCATGAGGATCAACCAGGCGCGGTGGGCGGAGTTTTTCAGGGCGTTCATCGTCAGCGCATCACGTATACGAGGGGAAANAGGACGATCCACAGCAGGTCGACCATGTGCCAGTAGGCGGCGCCGCTCTCCAGTCCGTGCGCGTCGTGGCCACCATAGATGCCCTTGCGCGCCTGCACCCAGAGGATGGCGAGGATCACCATGCCGAGGATGACGTGCATGAAGTGGAAGAAGGTCAGCGAGATGTAGAACATGTAGAAAGTGTTGGTCGACATCGAAATGCCGGCGCCGAACTTGGCGGCGTATTCGATGATCTTGACCGCCAGGAAGCCGCCGCCACACAGGAAACCGAGCAGGATGTTGCGCGGAATCGCCTGCTGGTCGTCGCGGTGGGCGGCCTGAACGGCGAGGACGACGAACCATGAGCCGGTAATCAACAGCACGGTGTTCAGCGCACCCAGATTGCGGTCCAGCGTCTGCTGGTAGAGGTTGAACATCTCGACATTGCGTGCGCGGGCGAAGGCGTAGGCGGAGAAGAACACCGCGAAAGCCAGCATCTCGGCGAGGATGAAGAACCAGATGGCGAGATCGCCGGGCAGGCGCTTGCTGTTGGTTCCCGGCGGAGGCAGGGCAATGGTGGTCATGCGCCGCATGTTAGCGGGTCGTTGGCTGGCGAGACTTGATATGACCCAAATTCGGGGATGATCGAGGGAGGTTATGCGCCTGATGCGTTGGTTTCCGCGCCTGACGCGCGGGCGAGCTGGATGCGCCGTGTTCCGCCTTGGCGGCGGGCGTACTTTTTTGTTTGCCCAAAAGAAAGTAGCCAAAGAAAAGGGCACCCTGGGTCGGTGCCGGCTACGCCGGTTCCCTGCGCTACTCGGGCAGTTGGGCGGCTGGCTAAACTCGCCTTCGGCTTGGACAACGCCAGCCGAAGGCCCCAACTACCCTGCGTTGCTCGGCACCTCCTGCGGCCCGGAAAACGGCGGGGCTGAAGCGAAGTCGCGATTTGGTTTTGCCCTTTTTCGGGGTCGACCGCAACAGGCCAATTTTAGGCAGTGCGGTTGTGCCGAGACGCTTTTCGGTCCCCGTGCAGAGCGCCGAGCAACGGAGAAGGGCCGGGGCAGTCGGCGAGGACTGTCTGAGGGGCGTAGCCCCGAGTTCCGCAGCCGCCCGGCCCTCGAGTAGCGCAGGAAGTCGGCGTAGCCGACCGCGTAGCCCGGGTCACCTTTTTTGGCTACTTTCTTTGGCGAAGCAAAAGAAAGTACGCCCGCCGGTCAACGGCGGAAACCAGCGTTTCAGAAAACACCCCACCCCAAACAAAAAGGCGCGACCCTTGCGAGCCGCGCCCAAGTCTTACTTGAGGAAACTGCTTATGCCGCTTGCTCTTCCTTGCCACCCACGAAGAAGCTGGTGATGTAGATGACGAGGCCGATCAGGAACACGACACCGGCCCATTCACGCATCCAGTAGAACAGCGCGATCTTTTCCTGCGCCGCCATGAAGGGCAGCGGGGTGTCGGAGGCGCGTTGCAGCCAGACTTGCAGGATGCCGGCGGCGGTCAGGAACAGCGTGATGAAGACGATGGCGGTGGTCATCAGCCAGAACGACCACATTTCCAGCACCTGCGACTTGTTGCCGTTGGCAGCGCGGCCGCGCAGGATGGGCATGGCGTAGGAGATCATCATCAGGTTGACCATGGCGTAGGCACCGTAGAACGCCATGTGGCCGTGGGCGGCGGTGATCTGCGTGCCGTGCGTGTAGAAGTTGACCGGGGCCAGGGTATGCAGGAAGCCCCACACGCCGGCGCCGAGGAAGGCCATCACGCCGGTGCCCAGTGCCCACAGAACGGCGGCCTTGTTCGGATGCTCGCGGCGACGACGGTTGACCATGTTGAAGGCGAAGACGGTCATGGCGAAGAAGGGGATCGGCTCCAGTGCGGAGAAGATCGAACCCCACCACTGCCAGTATTCCGGCGTGCCGATCCAGAAATAGTGGTGACCGGTTCCGATGATGCCGGTGATCAGCGTCAGGGTGACGATGACGTACAGCCACTTTTCGATCACTTCACGGTCGACGCCGGTCGTCTTGATCAGCACGAAGGCCAGGAAGGCGCCGAGGATCAGTTCCCACACGCCTTCCACCCAGAGGTGCACCGTCCACCACCAGAAGAACTTGTCGAGAACGACGTTGACCGGGTTGTAGAAGGAAAACAGGAAGAAGACGGCAAGGCCCCACAGACCGAGCAACAGCACGATGGAGATCGAGGTCTTCTTGCCCTTCAGGACCGTCATGGTGATGTTGAACAGGAAGGCCAGCGCCACGACGACGATGCCCAGCTTGGTCGGCAGCGGCTGTTCGAGGAACTCGCGGCCCATCGTCTCGAGGATGTTGTTGCCCGTCAGTTCAGCCAGCGTGGCGTACGGCACGGCCAGGTAGCCGACGATGGTCAGCGCACCGGCGACCAGGAAGATCCAGAACATCGCCAGCGCCAGTTTCGGGCTGAACAGTTCGGTCTCGGATTCTTCCGGGATCATGTAGTAGGCGCCGCCCATGAAGCCGAACAGCAGCCACACGATCAGCAGGTTGGTGTGGACCATGCGGGCCACGTTGAAGGGAATGGCGGGGAACAGGAAGTCGCCGATCACATATTGCAGGCCGAGAATCAGGCCGAACAGGATCTGACCGACGAACAGGCCGATGGCCGCGATGAAGTAGGGTTTTGCAACCGCTTGCGATTTGAATTGCATGATTCGGTTCTCCTCTCGATCAACCCTGGCTGTTAGGCGGCCAGTTGGCGGTGTTGATCGAATTGACGTGCTTCAGGAAGGCCACGATGGCGTTCAGCTGCTCGTCGGTGAAGTTGAACTGCGGCATGCTGCGGCGGCCCGGGATGCCATCCTTCGGGCGGCTCTGGATGAAGGACTTGGTGCCCTCTTCTCCGTAGCGAACGACAACGTTGCCCAGTTCCGGGGCGAAGTAGGCACCTTCACCCAGCAGGGTGTGGCAACCGATGCAGTTGTGCGTTTCCCAGAGCTTCTTGCCTTCGGCGATCTGCGGCGTGATGTTGGCTCGCATGTCGCGCTTGGGAAGCTGCGAATGGGTGTCGAATGACAGCGCGAGGAACAACAGGAAGAAGAAAACCGTCCCNCCGTAGAATATGTTCCGCGCCATCGATTTGGTGAAAGCGCCACTCATTGTTTTCCCTTTCGGAAATTGTTTGGCGGCCCGATGGTAGGGTGGGGGAAGGTCGGGGGCTTTGATTTCGGCTAAAAATCCGGAACCACGAGAGAATAAGTCGGGTGGGGCACCTGCCGCGCGATCTGGCGGTGGAGTCACCCTGCATCCGGCCCGGGCCGGATGCAGGGAAGCTCATCAGAACACGGGGCCGGCAAAGACGTCCTTGAAATAGGCGTTCACGTCGTATTCGACAGGCCGCAAACCGGGCAGGAAACTGCTTCCGGGCGGGGCGCTTGCCGTACCCTTGAAAAGGTCTTCGTAACTCATGGTTCCGTTGCTTGTCTTGGTCCGGAACTCGGCGATGCGTTTGAGAAGTGATTGAATGGACATGGCTGACTCCTTTACTGCTGATTTGAATGCACGTCCTCAATATAGTGATCATGTTGCGGTGCAGCAAATCATCATTTATTAACCGCGGAATAAGTTAAACTTAATCGCCATCCCGACTTGGAAGGAATTCTTCTGGCCTACCGTCTGCCTCCGCTGTCCACCTTTCGTACCTTCGAATCGGCGGCGCGCCATCTCAGCTTCACCAAGGCGGCCGAGGAATTGCACGTCACGCCCTCGGCGGTCAGTCAGCAGATCAAGACCCTTGAAGACTGGCTCGGTTGCCGTCTGTTTCATCGCCGGCAGAACTTGCTGCAACTGACCGAGGACGGCCTGGCGATGTGTGCCCACGTGCGCGAGGGACTGGATTGCTTCGCGGCGGCAGTGGCGGCGACGCGCCACGACACGGCACAGGCGTTGAATGTCACCGCGCCGCCCTCGTTCGCCACGCGCTGGCTGGTTCCCCGCCTGTCGCGGTTTTCCTCGGCGCATTCGGCGGTGGCGATCCGGGTCACCAGCACGGTCGACAATATCGATCGCCCCAATGTCGTGCCGGGGCCGNAAAACGCCTTGATCGATCTGCGCGATGACGAGGGCGAGGTGGCGATTCGCTTCGGCGGCGGGTTTTACCCCGGCTACGAAGTCGAAAAGATTCTGACGCCCGATTTTGTCGTGGTCTGCAATCCGCGCCTGCTGACCGGGGAATCGCCGNTGCGCGCGCCGGCCGATTTGGGCCAACACATTTTGATCCACGACGAATCGATCCCGAGTGCCGGCAAAGGGCTGATCTGGAGCGCCTGGCTGAAATTGGCCGGGGTCGATGGCATCGACAGCGAACGCGGGCCGCGTNTTTCCAACACCCTGCTGGTGATCGAGGCGGTACTGGAGNGGCAGGGCGTGGCGCTGGTGCCCCGGCCGCTGGTCGAGGCCGATGTCGCCGCCGGCCGCCTGAGCCTGCCTTTCGCCATTCGCCTGCCGTCGGATTATTCCTATTATCTCGTCGTGCCGGGCGCCCTGGCGGCGCGCGGGCCGGTGGCTGCGTTTCGCGCCTGGCTGCAGGCCGAGGCTGCCGCACTTCCCGTTGCCTGAAGCGCTGAGCCTTGTCATTACAAGCAGTCACAAGCGACGACGGACTACGCTGTTATCATCCACGCCCCGGAGCGCATGACCTCGAGCAATGACGATTGTCGGCCGCGCCGGACTGGTCAATTCCTTCCCGAGCCGCCATGATCGTTCGTCCCCATTTGCACTGGTTTCGTTTGCTGTTCGTCTGGCGTGGTTCCGTGCTGCCCTACATCGTCACCCGCCTGTTGCTGGTGCTGGCGGTTTCGGTCGTCAGCGTGCTGTGTAGCGGCTGGTGGATGAGCGAGCACGCCAACTCGGCGCTGTCGATTCCCNCGTTTACGCTGATGGGGATCGCCCTGGCGATCTTCCTCGGCTTTCGCAATTCGGTCAGCTATGAACGCTTCTGGGAAGCGCGCAAGCAATGGGGCAACCTGCTCATTGGTGCCCGCTCGCTGACCCGCGAGGTCGCCAGTTTTGCGCCGGACGATGGTGCGCTGCAGCAGCGGGTGGCGCGCACGCTGGCGGCGTTCGCTTACGCCCTCAAGCACCAGTTGCGCGGCACCGATCCCGACGCCGACCTGGCGTGCCGCCTCGATGCCGAGGCTCGGCAACGGATGGCCGGTGCCCGCNTCGTGCCGTCGGCCATCCTGCTCGACATGGCGCGGGATCTGGCTGCGGCGCAACGCAAGGGGACGGTCAGCGATCTGCAATTGCAATCGATGGATCGCAACCTGAACCTGCTGACCGAAGCCTCCGGCGCCTGCGAGCGCATCGCGAACACGCCGATTCCCTACACCTACCGGGTGCTGATGAACCGCACGGTGATGGTCTATTGCCTGCTGCTGCCCGTTGGGTTGAGCACCTCGATCGGCTGGCTGACGCCGTTGATCGCCACCTTCGTCGCATACACCTTCCTGGCGCTGGATGTCATCGGCGAGCAGATCGAAGAGCCTTTCGGCAAGGAACCCAACGATCTGGCGCTGGCTTCGATGTGCCATGCCATCGAGGTTTCGGTATGCGAACTGGTCGGCGAAACGCCGCGCGGCAGCCCGCCGGTGGTCGAAAACTACGTGCTGACCTGACGCACGGCGCGGTTCATTTGAGCTTGCGGTAGAGCGTCTGGCGGCTGATGCCGAGTTGGCGGGCGGCGGCGGAGAGGTTGCCGCGCGCGTCTTCCAGCGCGCGCTGGATCGCCGAGCGCGACATTTCGGCGAGATTGCCGGCCNNGGCGGCGTACGGCAGCGCCTTGGCGGTGGCGCGCAGCGCTGCGTCGCCCAGTTCGTCGGTCAGGTCGTCCGGCAAGTGCGGCCAGTCGATGCGGGTTTCGCCGGGGTCGAGCATGGCGACGGCGGTGCGCAGCACGCTCGCCAGTTGGCGCAGGTTGCCCGGCCAGGCGTAGGCGCTCAGGCGGGCGAGCAGTTCCGGCGCCAGGTGCAGGCCGGCGTCGTCGGTCAGGTCGAGCAGCAGCTCGGTCAGCGCCGCGAAATCGCTGCGTTCGCGCAGCGCCGGCAGATTCAGCGTCAGGCCGTTGAGGCGGTAGTAGAGGTCGCTACGGAATTTCCTTNNGCTCGAGGCTTCGCGCAGGTTGCAATGGGTGGCGCAGATGAGCGCGAAATCGACCTTGACCGGCTGGCCGCCGCCGAGCGGCGTCACTTGCCGTTCCTGCAAGACGCGCAGCAGGCGGGTCTGCATGGCGAGCGGCATGTCGCCGATTTCGTCGAGGAACAGGGTGCCGCCTTCGGTCTCGCGCAGGCGGCCGAGGCTGCCTTCCTTGCGCGCGCCGGTGAAGGCGCCGGGGCTGTAGCCGAACAGCTCGGCTTCGATCAGATTTTCCGGCAGCGCGGCGCAGTTGATGGCGACGAAGGGGCCGCTTTTCTGCGGCGAGGCATCGTGCACGGCGCGTGCGAACAGTTCCTTGCCGACGCCGGATTCGCCATGCAGCAGCAAGGGAATCGGCTTGCCGACGACGCGCCGGGCCTTGTCGGCGGCGGCCCGCCAGCGGACGTCGCCGGTGTCCAGTTTGGTCAGCGCATCGACGGCGGGCTTGGCATCGATCCGCCGCGCCTGCGCCGCCAGGCTAAGCTCGGCGTGCAGCACGCCGTAGAGCGCCGTACCGTCGTGGCGGCGCAGCAGGATGGCCTGCTGCGGTCGACGGCGAAAATGGGCNAAAATCTGTTCGAGCCGGGTATCGAGCACGCGCGCCAGCGGTGTCGCGCCGATGTCGCGCGCGGCCAGGCCGAGCAGCGCCAGCCCNTGGCGATTGGCGCCGACAATCCAGCCGTCGTCGGAAAGCGCGACGATGCCCTCGGCGACGCTGCCGATGCCTTCCGGGTGCGGGTGCAGATGCAGGCGGATGTGGCGCTGGCAGGCGGCGGTGACAAGGCGGTTTTCGATCATCCGCGCCGCCGTATTGACCAGCCCCAGGGTGTGCGGATGGCGGCTGCGCTGGTCGCCGGAAATGTCGAGCACGCCGAGCAGTTCGCCACTGGCCGAAACGATGGGCGCGGCGGCGCAGGTCAGGAAGCCGTTGCGCTCAAGATAGTGTTCGGAACCGTGGATCTCGACGCCGCTGGCCTCGGCGAGCGCGGTGCCGATGGCGTTGGTGCCGCGCTGTTGCTCGTGCCACGAGGCGCCGGACATCAGCGCCACCCGTTCGGCCTTGCCGAGAAAATCGGCGTCGCCCAGCGTGTGCATCAGCACGCCGCGCCGGTCGGCGAGGATCACCATGCTCTGGCTGTGCCGCACCTGCTCGAACAGGTATTCCATGACCGGCCGTGAATGGCTGACCAGATCGTGATTGCGCGCCAGCGAGCGCTGCAGTTCGCTGCCCGAGAGATTGTCGGCGCCCGGAAGGCGGCCGGTCGGCGAGAGGCCGGCGGCCAGGTTGCGCCGCCACGAGCGGGCCAGCCGCNNCTCGTCGATGGCGCCATCGGGGAAGCTGCCGTTTTCCAGCAGCTGGAGCCGCGCCTGCCGCAATTGCGGGGCGGGCACCGGGGAATTCGTGCGCATCGTTCTAGTCTCCTGACGGGTCATTGCCCGTTTTTTGCCGAGTATAGGGGCTGGGCGGCGGGCGCAACAGAAAGTGCTGTTGGCGTCGCCCGACTGTTCCATTTTGTGACAACTGTCGCGGGACGAGACGTTGCGGCACCTGTTACGGTCGACGGCAATTTTTTGCCGAAATTCAATAAATCAACGGCTTGCGCCAATTTTTCGGGCTGGCACGGCGCTTGATAAGGGAGTGGCCCGCAAGGGAATCAATTCACCATTCCGTAAAAATCTGGAGACGACATGATCTATGCAGCCNCCGGTGCCGCTGGTGCCAAGCTCAATTACAAGCCCCGTTACGACAACTTCATCAACGGCCGTTGGGTCGCGCCGGTCAAAGGCCAGTACTTCGATGTGGTCACGCCGATCAACGGCAAGGTTTACACCCAGGCCGCCCGTTCGACCGCCGAGGACATCGAGCTGGCGCTGGACGCCGCCCACGCAGCCTTCCCGAAGTGGGGCAAGACCGACGCCGCGACGCGCTCCAACATCCTGCTCAAGATCGCCGACCGCCTCGAAGCCAATCTCGAAGTGCTGGCCTATGCCGAAACCGTCGATAACGGCAAGCCGATCCGCGAGACGCTGAACGCCGACATCCCGCTCGCCGTCGACCACTTCCGCTACTTCGCCGGTTGCCTGCGCTCGCAGGAAGGCGGCATCTCGGAAATCGACGAAAACACCATGGCCTATCACATCCACGAACCGCTGGGCGTTGTCGGCCAGATCATCCCGTGGAACTTCCCGATCCTGATGGCGGCCTGGAAGCTGGCCCCGGCGCTGGGTGCGGGCAACTGCGTGGTCTTGAAGCCGGCCGAATCGACCCCGATTTCCATCCTGGTGCTGGTGGAACTGATCGCCGACCTGCTGCCGCCGGGCGTACTCAACATCGTCAATGGTTTCGGCCGCGAAGCCGGCATGCCCNTCGCCACCTCCAAGCGCATCGCCAAGATCGCCTTCACCGGCTCCACTTCCACTGGCCGCGTCATCGCCCAGGCTGCCGCCAACAACCTGATTCCGGCCACGCTGGAACTCGGCGGCAAGTCGCCCAACATCTTCTTCGCCGACGTGATGGACAAGGATGATGCCTTCCTCGACAAGGCCATCGAAGGCCTCGTGCTGTTCGCCTTCAACCAGGGCGAAGTCTGTACCTGCCCGAGCCGCGCGCTGATCCAGGAATCCATCTACGAGAAGTTCATGGAAAAGGCGCTCAAGCGCGTCGCCGCCATCAAGCAGGGCTCGCCGCTCGACACCGAGACCATGATGGGCGCCCAGGCCTCGCAGGAACAGATGACCAAGATCCAGTCCTACNTCGAACTCGGCAAGCAGGAAGGCGCCGAATGCCTGATCGGCGGCGCGCGTGCCGATCTCGGCGGCGATCTGGCTGGCGGCAATTACATCCAGCCGACGCTGTTCAAGGGCCACAACAAGATGCGCATCTTCCAGGAAGAAATCNTTGGGCCGGTACTGNCGGTGACCACCTTCAAGGACGAAGCCGAAGCGCTGGCGATTGCCAACGACACGTTGTATGGCCTCGGCGCTGGCGTCTGGAGCCGTAATGGCAATGTCGCCTACCGCATGGGCCGCGCCATCCAGGCCGGCCGCGTGTGGACCAACTGCTACCACGCCTACCCGGCGCACGCGGCATTCGGCGGCTACAAGGAATCCGGCATCGGGCGCGAGACCCACAAGGTCATGCTCGACCACTACCAGCAGACCAAGAACCTGCTCGTCAGCTACGCCGAGAACAAGCTGGGTTTCTTCTAAAGTCCAGGAACGCTTCCTCTTCTCCATCCTCGGCTGTGAGGATTTCCGGGGCGGGCAACCGCCCCGCTTTTTCGGAGAACATCATGGTTGATCGCGTAACCGCCACGCCCGAAGCGCTGGCCTTGATCGAGCAACTCAAGGCGCAATACGGGCCGGCGCTCTTCTTTCACCAGTCCGGCGGCTGCTGCGACAACAGCGCCGCCAATTGCTACCAGGTCGGCGACCTGACCATCGGCGCGCAGGACGTTCTCCTCGGCGAGATCGGCGGCCTGCCGTTCTACATCGGCGCCGCGCAATACGAATACTGGAACCACACGCAGCTCATCATCGACGTGGTCGACGGCACGGGCGGCACGTTTTCGCTCGAAGGCGGGAGCGGCAAGGCCTTCCACACCCGTTCCCGGTTGTTCACCGATGAGGAATGGGCCGGCTTGCAGGGCACGGGCTGATCGCAGTTTCGGCGTTGTCAGGAGCGCGGCAGGTTTGCCGGGCATACTCGGCACGTTTTATCGATTGTCCGGCCGGGAGACGGGCAGTTCGCGTCGATCGCCGCTACCCGGCACTTGCGTGTCCATTCAATCAGGGAGTCCACATGTCCAGAATTCTTGCCTCGTTGTTCGCCGGCCTGTTCGCCGCCACCGTTCTCGTTGCCTCTCCTGTCGCTTACGCCGCCAAGAGCCAGACGACGACCACCAAGACGGCCAAGGCCGATCAGGGTAAGAAGAAGCAAAAGAAGAGCGGCACGAAAAAGTCCAAGTCGGGCAAGACCGCCAAGCAGAAATAAGACAAGGCCCTCATAACGAGGCCTTGTTCTTTCAGGCATGCCAGTGTGAGCGGGGCAGCCGGGTATACTGCGTGCTTCCCGTAACCGGACACCACTCCAGATGGCCAATTTTTCCGACACCGCCAGCATGGCGCTCTTCTGCGATTTCGAGAATATCGCCCTGGGGGTGCGCGATGCCCAGTACGAGAAGTTCGATATCCGCCCGGTGCTCGAGCGCCTGCTGGCCAAGGGCAGCATCGTTGTCAAGAAGGCCTATTGCGACTGGGATCGCTACAAGGGCTTCAAGGCGGCGATGCATGAAGCCAATTTCGAGCTGATCGAAATCCCGCACGTGCGCCAGTCCGGCAAGAATTCGGCCGACATCCGCATGGTCGTCGACGCGCTGGACCTCTGCTACACCAAGGCGCACGTCGATACCTTCGTGATCATCTCCGGCGATTCCGATTTCTCGCCGCTGGTCTCCAAGCTGCGCGAAAACGCCAAGAAGGTGATCGGCGTCGGCGTCAAGCAGAGCTGTTCCGATCTGCTCGTCACCAACTGCGACGAATTCATCTACTACGACGATCTGGTACGCGACCGCGAGGGCGGCCGGGCTTCGCAGCGCCGCGAGCGCGAGAAAAGGACGCCGGAAGAAGAAGCGCGCCGCCGCGAAAAACAGGAAGAGCGCAAGGCCAAGGCGGTGGATATCGTGGCCTCGACCTTCGTCGACCTTACTGCCGACCGCGGCGAGAGCGAACGCATCTGGGCCTCGGTGCTCAAGGAAGTGGTCAAGCGGAGAAACCCCGGGTTCAACGAAAGCTATTTCGGCTTCCGCACTTTCGGCAACCTGCTTGAGGAGGCGGCACAACGCGGCCTGCTGGGCTTTGGCCGAGACGACAAGGGCGCCTTCGTCTTCCGGGCGCCGGTGCGGGTGAACGGCGGCGAGACGGAAGCGGCCGACGTGGTCGCCGAAGGGGAGAGGTACCGCNTTGCCGAGCCGGTTGCGGTCGACCTGCCGGAAACGGCAAAAACCGACGCGCCGGCAGGCGACTCGAACCGGCCGCCAACCCGCGTCGGCGTAGCGGCCGCCGTTCGCGTGGCGGCAAGGAGAGGCAGATGGCGGTTGGNNCGAAGCGACGGTCGCCGTCGAGCCGCTGTCTGCCGTGGCTGAAGCGGCGCCTGCAGTGGTTGCCCGCGTGTCTGTCGCGGCGGAATCCGAGCCGACCCTGGTGGCCTTGGCCGAAGTCAAGNNTCGCGCCGTGGGCGACGTCCGCGCAAGGCGGGCGAGGTTACGGGGCTATCGGAAGTGCCCGAAGCGCCGCTCGCCGCCAGTGCCGCGGTCGAAGAAAAGCCGGCTAAAACGAGGCGCCCGGCTCAGGTAACGCAAGGCCAAGGCGAGCGAAAAAGGCGAAGACTGAACTCGGCCGGGGCCGCTCAGGCGGCCCCGCGGATGGTCAGATGACCGCCAGCAGTTTGGTGCGCAGGCCTTCAGCTTCGCGTCGGCCTTCGCGCGACATCACCATGGCGTGATACCACTCGTCGAACAGGGCGCGCAGGCCTTCGTGGCCCTGGGCTTGGTCAATGCGATCGAGCAGCGAACTGGCGCCCAGCGAGCCGACGAAGGTGTTCAGCGTATTGACCATGAAGTTGCGCGCCTGCTGCAGGCGTACCGGATCGGGTGAGGACGGCAGCTCGCTGAAGGCGGTGACCGACGGTAGCGGTGCGGCCGGTGCGGCGGCAGCGCTACTGGTCTTGCCGGAGTTGCGGTCACGGCACCGACGGCGATGTAACCATCTTCCTCGAGCATGCCGAGAGTGTGTTGAGATCGTCGGCCTGCAACATGCCGCGCAGTTCCTCCACCGAGCGTTTCCCGTCGACGAAGATCAGCACCCGCCGCTGTCGCGGCGTCAGGCCACCGGCCTTGCTCGTGATTTCGTCATGCCCTTTCTGGGTCTTGGCGAATACAACGCCCATTGTCTTGTCTCCGTTGTTGGATAATCCGAGGGCATTGTACATAAACAAAAGAAAACCCGCCGAAGCGGGTTCTCCAGAACTAAATCACGACGCGGCGATCAGGCGGCGGCCTGGGTCGGAATCTTGTGGCCGCGGCGGGTGATGCGGTTTTGCGAATCGACGTAGATCAGGTCCGGCTCGTATTTGGCCAGTTCGATCTCGTTGTACACCGCGAAGGTGGCGATGATCAGGATGTCGCCCGGGGCAGCGCGGCGGGCGGCTGAGCCGTTGACGGAAATCACGCCAGATCCGCGTTCGGCGCGGATGGCATAGGTGGTGAAACGCTCGCCGTTGTTTACGTTCCAGATGTCGATCTGTTCGTATTCCTTGATGTTGGCCGCTTCGAGCAGGTCTTCATCGATGGCGCAGGAACCCTCGTAGTGCAGGTCGGCGTGGGTTACNGTCACGCGGTGCAGCTTGGATTTGAGCATCGTTCTCTGCATGGTTTCACTCATCCAGAAGGTTGGGGAAGCGAATTGTAGCGACAATGGCCCGCCTGTCAACGGGCGTAATTATGGATATTGAAGCTGCGTCAAATCTCAATGTTATCAATGAGCCGGGTTGTTCCCAATCGACTGGCGGCAAGCACCACCAGTGGGGCGTTTACGTCTTTCGGCGTGGCCAGGTCGGACTGTTGGCGCACTGCAACATAGTCGGTTTTCCAGCCAGCTGCGGTCAACGCCGAAATGGCGGCATTTTCCAGTTTGGCGATGTCGGTTTCGCCGGCCCGGACAGCATTGCGGATGTCGTTGAGCAGGCGGTACAGGCGCGGTGCCTCGGCGCGTTCTGCCTCGCTCAGATAGCCGTTGCGCGAGGAAAGCGCCAGGCCGTCGTCGGCGCGCACCGTTTCGCCGCCGATGATTTCAATCGGCAGCGCCAGTTGCCGCGTCATGTTGCGGATCACCATCAGCTGCTGGTAATCCTTCTTGCCGAACACGGCGGCCTGCGGCTGTACGCAATTGAAAAGCTTGAGGACGACGGTGGCGACACCGCGAAAGTGGCCGGGGCGGAATTCGCCATCGAGGATGTTCTGGATGGCCGGNGGTTCGACGGTGTATTCCTGCGGCTCGGGNTAAAGATCGGCCTCGGTCGGCGCGAACAGCACATCGACGCCGGCCGCGATCAGCTTGTCGCAGTCGGCCTGGAAGGTGCGCGGGTATTTGTCGAAATCCTCGTTCGGGCCGAATTGCAGGCGATTGACGAAAATCGACGCGACCACCGTGTCGCCGTGCGCCCGTGCCTGTTCCATCAGGCTGATGTGGCCGGCGTGCAGGTTGCCCATGGTCGGCACGAAAACGACGCGACCGCGTCCCTTGAGCGCCGCGCGCAGGTCGGCGATGGAAGAATGGATTTGCATGTTGGCTGGCTTAAGCGGCGTAGGTGTGTTCGGGCCCCGGATAGCTGCCGTCNCTGACGGCGGCGACGGCACGCGCGGCGGCATCGGCGATGCTACCGCCTTCGGCCATGAAGTTCCTGACGAACTTGGCCTTCTTGCCCGGCGGAATGTCGAAGGCGTCGTGCAGCACCATGACCTGCCCGGAACAGTCCTTGCCGGCGCCGATGCCGATGGTGATGATCTTCAGTTGCGCCGTGACTTCGGCGGCCAGCACGGCGGGAATCGCTTCAAGGACGATCATCGTCGCCCCGGCGTTCTGCAGCGCCAGCGCGTCGTCCTTCAGGCGTTGCGCCGCCGCTTCGCCCTTGCCCTGCACCTTGTAGCCGCCCAGCGCATGCACCGACTGCGGCGTCAGGCCGACGTGGCCGCAGACCGGGATGCCGCGGTGCACGAGGAATTCGACGGTTGCCGCCATTTCGCGGCCGCCTTCGAGCTTGACCATCTGGGCGCCGGCCGCCATCAGCGTGACGGCGTTGCGGAAGGCCTGTTCCGGTGCTTCCTGATAGCTGCCGAAGGGCATGTCGGCGATGATGAAGGGNCGGTCCGAGCCGCGCTTGACGGCAGCGACGTGGTAGGCGATGTCGGCCACCGTGACCGGCAGCGTCGTGTCATGGCCCTGGATGACGTTGCCCAGCGAATCGCCGATCAGCAGCGTCTCGACCCCGGCACCGTCGAGCAGACGGGCGAAGCTGGCGTCGTAGCAGAACATGACGACCTTTTCGCACNNGGCGTACAGTTTGGCGAGGTCGGCCTGGGTCAGGCGGCGGGTGATGGTTTGTGCAGACATTCAAGTCCTGAAGACGAAGTAAACGGCGCCTAGGATACACAGCCCGGCCCAGAGATAGTCAAGCTTCATCGGCTGGCCCATGTAAAAAATCACGAAGGGCACGAAGATGGTCAGGGTGATCGCTTCCTGCAGGATCTTGAGCTGGCCGAGATCCATCTCGGTATGGCCGATGCGGTTGGCCGGCACCTGGATCAGGTACTCGAACAGCGCGATGCCCCACGAAACCAGGGCGGCGATCCACCACGGCTTTTCGTTCAGGTTCTTGAGATGGGCGTACCAGGCGAAGGTCATGAAGATATTGGACAGCGACAGCAGGACGACCGTCTGCCACAGCACCGGTATCTGGAGGCCGAGCGCGGTCATGTCCGGACGATGCGCTGGTTGGCGACTGCCGGCAGCCAGGCGGCGACACTGCCGCGCCCGGGAATGACGAGCCTGGGGGCGATTTCGGCCAGCGGATGCAGCACGAAGGCGCGCAGGTGCAGGCGCGGGTGCGGCAGGGTCAGGCGCGGCAGGTCGAGTTCGATGTCGTTGTAGAGCAGCAGGTCGAGATCGAGCGTGCGCGGGCCGTTGCGGTCGCGGCGGACGCGCCCGAAGCGGGCTTCGAGATCGAGCAGTGCGTCGAGCAGTTCCTCGGGCGCCAGTCCGGTTTCCAGCATGGCGACGGCGTTGATGAAATCCGGCTGGTTGACGAGGCCGACCGGCGCCGTCCGGTAGAGCGACGAAGTGTGAACCACGCGGCTGTCCGCCAGGTTGGCCAGCGCCGCGAAAGCGGCGAGCACGGTGGCCGCCGGGTCGCCGATATTGGCGCCGAGGGCGACGTAGGCGGTATTCATTCCGGGCTGTTACGGTCGACGCTGTCGGCAGCCGGTTTTTGCGCCGCATGGCGGCGCTTCTTGTCGCCGGCCTGCTCGGGTAGCAGCATCTGCGCGCGTTCGTCGCCGTCGGCCTCCTGGAAGCGGGTCCACCAGTCGGCCAGTTCCATGTCGATTTCGCCGGATTCGGGNCGCAGCAGCAGGAAGTCGTAGCCGGCGCGGAAGCGCGGNCTGTTCGAGCAGGCCGTAGGGCGCTTGCCGGCGCGGCTGTCGAAGCGCGGCTGCAGNGCCCAGATGTCCTTGATGTCGCCNGCGATGCGGCGGGTGATCGCGAGCTTNTCGCCCTGCACGTCGAGCACCGTGTCCATCGCCTGGTAGAGCGCCGGAATCTTCGATTCGCCAGCGGCCTTGAGCTTTTCCCAATGCGCCAGCACCTCGTGCCAGAGCAGGGTGGCGAACAGGAAGCCAGGCGAGGTGCCCTTGCCGCGGCGGACGCGGTCGTCGGTGTTGGCCAGCGCCAGCATGACGAACTTTTCGCCCATGGGCTGTTCGAGAATGACGTCGAGCAGCGGCAGCAGGCCGTGATGCAGGCCNTCGTCGCGCAGCTGGGTGATGCACTTGACCGAATGCCCGGAGGTCAGCAGCTTGAGCATCTCGTCGAACAGGCGGGCGGCCGGGACGTTCTCCAGCAGGCCGGCCATTTCGCGGATCGGCGTGCGTGCCGCCGGGTCGATGATCAGCCCGAGCTTGGCTGCTAGGCGCACGGCGCGCAGCATGCGCACCGGGTCTTCGCGGTAGCGGGCACGCGGCTCGCCGATCATGCGCAGGGTCTTCTGCTTGAGGTCGCCGACGCCGTGGTGGTAGTCGATCACTGCCTCCGTGGTCGGGTCGTAGTACAGCGCGTTGGCCGTGAAGTCGCGCCGGGCGGCATCCTCGGCCTGGCTGCCGAAGAGGTTGTCGTGCAGCACGCGGCCGTGCTCGTCCTTTTTNGTGTTGGCATCGAGCGTGCCGCGGAAGGTGGTGACCTCGATGGTTTCGTGGCCCATCATCACATGGACGATCTGGAAGCGGCGGCCGATGATGCGCGAGCGGCGGAAGGCGTGGCGCACTTCCTCCGGCGTGGCGTCGGTGGCGACGTCGAAATCCTTGGGCTCGGCGCCGATCAGCAGGTCGCGCACGGCGCCGCCGACGACGTAGGCCATGTGGCCGTTTTCCTGCAGGGTTTCGCAGACGCGCCGGCTGCCGCTGCTGATGCGGTCGCGGGTGATGCCGTGGCTGGAGACGGGAATGACCGCCGGTTCGTGGTGGCTGGCGCTGGATTTCTTGCCGCCGAAAACGCGGGAAATGAGTTTGCGGATCACGTATTACCGTTCAATGAGCGCCGGGGCGCTGCAGGAAAAGCGGATTTTACCGCAAAGCGATGATTATTCATCGGTTTGAGGCCGGCCATGCTCAGTCGAGACCGAAGAATTCGCGGATTTTCTGGCCGATGGCGGCGGCGCCGGGAACCCGCTGCGGCGCTTCGTTGCGTTCCTGATGGTAGCCCTGTTCGAGTTCGGCGAAGCGCTGGAGGCGGCTGGCGACGATGCCGGAGAGGCTGTCGGCGAGCTCCGGACGCTCGCGGATGATGTGCTGGAAGGCCTCCTTGTCGAGGCGGTAGGCCTCGATGTCGGTGGTGGCGACGACAGTCGCCCGGCGCGAGGCGCCGGTCATCAGCCCGATTTCGCCGAAGACGCTGCCCGGCCCGCGTTTTTCGAGCAGGCGCCGGGGCCCTTCCGGCGGCTGCCACCAGGCCTCGGCCTCGCCGCTGACCAGAATGTACAGCCAGTGGGCGACGGCGCCCTGGCGGGTGAGGATGTCGCCGCGCGCGAACGGCGCGTTGACCAGGCGTTCGGCGAGATAGCGCTTTTCGCTGTCGGACAGCCAGGCGAACAGTTCGATCGCCGAGATGGCCTGCAGGCGCCGCTTGAGTTCGCGGTTCTGCACCGCTTCCTGGTGCGCCGCACCTTCCTTGACCAGGTGGATGGTGTGGTCGTCGGTGGCGAGGCGGATGCCGTTGCGCTGCAGGATGGCGAGTACATGGACGCGGACATCCGAATCGGTCGGGTCGTCGAGCTGCGGGTTCTGCAGCCAGTAGCGCAGCACGTAGTGCGCGTAACCGGGGCCGAAATCGATCAGCACGCAGCTTGGTGGCGGCACCTGGACGACGTTGGGGATGGTGGCGGCGGCAATGTCGCTTTCGATCATCTGCACCAGGCGGCCGGGCGGCACCGACAGGTCGATGTTGAAGCCGATGCTGCGGCGCCAGGTCGGGTGGGCGCTGTGCTTGTCGCAGAGCACGTAGTAGCGCCCCTTCATCAACTGGCTGTTAGGCACTACGGCCTTNTCGCCGTTGCGCGTGACGATCGCCGTGTAGCGCCACTGGATGTCGGTGACCTGGCCGGAGAGGTCGTCGATCTTGATCCAGTCGCCGATTTCCAGCGAATTGTCCATCTGCAGCGCGAGGCCGCCGAGCAGGTTGCCGAGCGTGTCCTGCATCGAGATGGCGAGCACGGCAGTGAGGATGGCCGAGGTGGCGAACAGGTGGGTCAGTTCGACGCCAGCCAGGTTGAGGCGAAAGAAGCCCCAGCCGATGTAGCCGACGATGACCAGGATGTCGGCGAGGATGCCGGAAATGCGAATGTGCAGGCGCGGCAGCGCGACGTTGAACAACGCCAGCCCGGTGAAGCGGATGAGCGCCAGCCCCATGCCGAAGACCGCCAGCTGGCGCAGCAGGCCGGCCGCCGCCATGGCGCTGTGGCTGGCGAGGAGGACGCCGGCCAGCAGGTCGCCGGCCAGGCAGGCGGCGAAGAAGACACTGGTGTTGATCAGCGANCGNCGCAGGGCGCGCAGCGGTTTCAGGATGAAGAGCAGCAGCAGCGCCAGCGCAAGCAGTACATACGGTGCTTCGGCGCTGAGGAAGGGGATGCGCAGCATCGCAGGTTCAGCGCAGGCTGATGATCTGCCAGCCGCGGCTGGCGNNGCGCGCGCGTAGTTTGTCGTCCGGATCAACGGCGACCGGCGTCGTTACCTTGCCCATCAGCGGCAGGTCGTTGTGCGAATCGCTGTAGAAGAAACTCNNGCCGAAACTGCCCCACCACAGGCCCAGCGATTCCAGCCAGCTGTCGACGCGGGCGATCTTGCCCTCGCGGAACGAAGGCATGCCGGTCGGCGCCCCGGAAAATGCCCCGTTTGCAACGTCGACCGCAGCCACTGTGCCGATCAGGTGCGGAATGCCGAATTCGCGGGCGATGGCGCCGGTGACGAAGCTGTTGGTCGCGGTGACGACGGCGCAGAGGTCGCCGGCCGCCAGGTGGCGCTGCACCAGCGCCCTGGCCGCCGCAGTCATGATCGGGCGGATGTGGCGTTCGACGTATTCGCGGTGCCAGGCGTCCAGCTCGGCGCGCGGGTGGCGGGCCAGCGGCGCCAGCTGAAAGCCGAGGAACTCGTAGATGTCCAGCGTGCCGGCCTTGTATTGCTCGTAGAACTGGATGTTCTTCGCCTCCTGCAACTCGCGGTCGACGGCGCCCTTGGAGATCAGGAACTGCGCCCACTGAAANTCGGAGTCGCCGGCTAAAAGAGTGTTGTCGAGGTCGAAGAGAGCGAGATTCATGGGGCTGTCTGATAAGTTAAATCGGTGCCGGCGGACCGGGGATGAGTGGGATTCGGGAGGCGTAAGCGTTAGACTGGTCGGGCAGGCGGCCGGTATGACGGCCGAGCCTCGAGCCGGAATTATACCGGGGCGTCAATTACATTCATTGGAGTCCAGCGTGTCGAGCGGCAGTGATCTTTCCCGTTATCGGGCCAATTATCAAAGTGAAGTCGATGGCGCGGCCCTCTATCGCGCAATGGCCGAAGGCGAACCGAAAGCCGAATTGGCCGAGCTGTATCGGCGGCTTGCCGCAGTCGAGCAAACCCACGCCGATTTCTGGAAACGGCGGATCGAACGGCTCGGGGCGCCCGTTCCGGAAGCCCGGCCCGGCTGGCGCACCCGGCTGTTGATCGCCGCCAGCCGGCGCTTCGGCGCGCCGGCCGTCCTGCCGCTGGTGGCCGATGACGAAGCCCGCAACCGGGCAATCTACGACACGCAAGGCGAAACGTCGACCACCTCGATGCCGGCCGAAGAGCGCTCCCACGCCCGGATACTGTCGCTGCTGGCCTCGCGTTCGACCGCCTCGTGGAACGGCCCGCTGTATTCCCGCCTCGAAGGGCGGCACGGCGCCGGCAGCGCCAACAACCTGCGGGCGATGGTGCTCGGCGCCAACGATGGCTTGGTGTCGACCTTCTGCGTCGTGATGGGCGTGGCCGGTGTCTCGACGGCGCCGTCCACCCTGCTGGCGACCGCCGTTGCCGGCACGCTGGCCGGCGCGTGCTCGATGGCGATGGGCGAATGGATTTCCGTGCAAAGCGCCCGCGAATTGCAGGAGCGGCAGATAGCCAGCGAGGCCGACGAGCTGACTCAGGCGCCCGCCGAGGAGCAGGAAGAACTGGCGCTCATCTATCAGGCCAAGGGCTTTTCGGCCGAAGAGGCCCAGACCATTTCGGCGCGTGTCATCCAGAACAAGGACTCGGCGCTCGATACCCTGGTCCGCGAAGAACTGGGGCTCAATCCGGACGATCTCGGCGGCTCGGCCATTGCGGCTGCCGTTTCATCCTTCCTGGTTTTTCTGCTCGGTGCGCTGGTGCCGGCATTGCCGATGTTCCTCGTTCCCGCCGGCTGGATCGTCCAGGCCAGCATGATCGCCTCGGCCATCGGCCTGTTTGCCCTCGGCGCGGCAATCGCCGTGTTTACGNGGAAGAACGTGCTGTGGTCGGGCGCGCGTCAATTGCTGATCGGCATGGCGGCCGCCGGGGTGACTTTCGGCTTCGGCCACCTGTTCGGCGTCGCCGTCGCCTAATTTTTGCCGTCGGGCGACAACAGCAGTTCGCGCAGCAACGGCAGCGTCACCGCGCGCTTGTGTTCCAGCGTGTAGCGATCAAGCGCGACGACGAAGGCAGACAGGCTGCGCATGTCGCGCGGCGCGTGGCGCATCAGGTAGTCGATGGCCTCCGGCGTCAGTTTGAGTGCGCGCTCCTTCGCCTGGGCGGCGAGCGCGGCCGCCTTATCGGCGTCGGACAAGGGCAGCAGGCGGTAGATCAGGCCGGAGCCGAGGCGCGTGCGCAAGTCTTCGCGCAGCGCGAGATGGGCCGGCGGCTGGTCGGTTGCGGTCAACAGCATGCCGGTGGCCATTTTCAGGCGGTTGAAATGATTGAACAGTGCGATCTGGCCGGTTTCGTCCAGCGCATCGACGTGGTCGACGGCCAGTTGTTCGGCCTCAGGTGCCGTCGCCAACGCCGGGTCGCGCGCTGCGTCCACGTAGGCGAAGCCGCTGGCCAGCAACAGATGCGAGCGCCCCGACCCCGCTTCACCCCACAGGCAGAACGACGTTTCCGAGCGTTCGCCGGCCAGCCAGCCGGTCAGCGCGGTCAGCGTTTCCGCATTGCCGCCGGGCACGAAATTGTCCAGCGTCGGCGGGCTTGCGGGCAGCAGGTCGAGGAGCAACTGACGCATCGGGAGATCGGAATCAAACAGGGGCCGCGATTTTAGCATTCGTGCCGAACGCGGCCGCGCGGTTTGCGTTGGAGACCTGCGTGCCGGCGATTTGGCCTGTTGCGGTCGACCGGGAAAAAGGGTCGAAAATGGAATACGTGGGGGCTGGTTTTGAGGAAATGACTGTTGGGTGTTGAGCCAGGCATGAGTGGTTACAAGTTGACTCGCCTTAAAGCGTACATTTGGTTGGGCTACAGGTATGCTGTCGGCGTTCAATCAATAACTGGATGCTCCGGAATCCTCGTGCTAGCCCCCTTTTCGTTCGGAATCGTAAAGTATGCACAAGCTGCGGCCACCTGAAACCATTCAGAAACTCCTTATATCCACAACGAGCCGGTTACTTGGGGAATTTGAGAGCGATCTGCTTTTGGTTGCTCATGCGTGGCGCGATTCAAATGTAAGTTCGACCGAAAGCCCGCTGTCAAGAAGCACCTACATAGTTGTATTTGAAACTGAACCCCATGAGAAAGAAGTGGGAGTATGTTGCCCAGCTATGCTTGGGTAGGCGATCTAATTTGTATTTACTTGAGCCTTCTTTACGGCAAGCGGTTTGATAGTCACGGTGTAATTGAGGGAACTGGCATGTTTCGGTTGCCGGACTACTCATTGCTTCAGTCTCTAGCACAACCTATTCTTCCCAAAACAGTCATTCCCAAGGCGCGACATAGCCATCCCGCTAAACCTTGTCGAGATCAGCCGCATTGAGCCGCTGCTACAAACGGGTCACGACGAGCGGTTTATGACATTTCTTCAAACAGCCGGACGCTTCTATCTACGGGCGCTACAGAACTTTGAGGAGCGGCCTGATGTTGCGTACCTTAATCTCATTACTGCGGGCGAGGTTCTTTCCAACTACTTTAATTACGACAAAGACGAGCTTCTTGACGAACAAGCAAAAGACATAATTCGTCAGATTGCAGAGGCTTCAGATAACGGCCCAGAACTGGCGTGAATCGCCCCGGGTTTCGTGGAGGCTCCGTGGTTTAAGTACAGGCGTGATCGGCCTGTTGGGTGAGTTGCCAATAATACCGTTGCTCAGCCTCGGCGGGCGGGATGTATCCGATGGGCTCCAAGAGCCGCTGGTGGTTGAACCAGGTCACCCATTCGAGGGTGGCCAGCTCCAGCGACTCCACCGTTTTCCAGGGCGCCCGCCGATGGATCAGTTCGGCCTTGTACAGACCATTGATGGTCTCGGCCAGTGCGTTGTCGTAGCTGTCGCCCTTGCTGCCGACAGAGGGCTCGATGCCGGCTTCTGCCAGGCGCTCGGTATAGCGGATGGAGACATACTGCGATCCCCGGTCGGAATGATGGATCAGGGCGTCATCCCGTTCCGGCTGCCGGGCGTAGAGCGCCTGCTCCAAGGCGTCGAGGACGAAATCGGTTCGCATCGATCGGCTGACCCGCCAACCGACAATGCGGCGGGCAAAGACGTCGATGACGAAGGCGATATAGACGAATCCCTGCCAGGTCGAGACGTAGGTGAAATCCGAGACCCACAACTGGTTCGGCCGATCCGCTGTGAATTGCCGATTGACCCGGTCCAGGGGCACGGGGCCTGGCATCGCTGACCGTGGTGCGAACGACCTTCCGCGCATGACGCCCCGCAGACCGAGGCGCCGCATCAGTCGTTCGACGGTGCAACGCGCCACCTCTATGCCTTCGCGTTGCAATTGCCGCCAGACCTTGTCGGCGCCATAGACCTGGAAGTTGGCATGCCAGATCCGCTGGATGTGGGGAATCAGGAATTCATCGCGCCGGGCACGGGCGCTGCACAGGGCGGGATTACGCTGCCGGGCAGCATGGCGCCAGTAGGCGGACGGGGCGACCCGCAACAACGTGCAGATCGGCTCGACCCCGAAACGCTCACGGTGCTGGTCGATAAACGACCTCACTTCTTCTTGAGGCGGTCGAGCTCCGCCTGCGCGAAANAACGCACTGGCCAGCCGCAGAATCTCGTTGGCCTGGCGCAGTTCTTTGACTTCGCGTTCGAGCGCCTTGATGCGCTCACGCTCGGCGGTCGGTATGCCATCACGCACGCCAGTGTCGATCTCGTGTTTCTTGACCCAATCGTGCAACGTCACTGTTGAACAGTCGATCATCGGTGCTATCGACTCGACGGCCGCCCAGAGCGATGGCCGGTCCTTACGCGCTTCCTGTACCAGCCGTACGGCACGCTCTTTGACTTCCGGGGAATATTTGTTCGTCTTGCTCATGGCTCCATTCTCTCAAGAAATGGAACCTCCTCAATTCCAGGGCGATTCACCTCCTCAATTCCCGGGGCGATTCAGCGAGACAAATCAAAGGAAGACTACTTCAGGTTAAGAGACGATTTGTCCGCGCCTTGGAAGGCCTATTGACTGACCCGTTTTTGCGCAGAGTGAGGCCACGAGAGATTTCTGTCGCCTCAAGAAGGAAGACATCAAGGGCCGTTTAAGTGCTGCCTATGACTTGAGGAGCCAACACGTACATTCCGGTATTCCTTTCGGAAGTTGGGTTTCCCGAACGCTAGGAGGCGAAGCCAGTGAAGTTCAAGTAGGAGTTCCAGTAGTTGGCAACAAAGATTTCGAAAAGGTTTTGGCCAGAGCTCCAACATATTTCGGGATGGAACGCATTATCCGTTATTGCTTACTGAGGTTCATTCATACACATGGCGTGTTGATTGATCCGAAACTTGCCAACGACGATACTAACTAAATCATTCCAACGAGCCTTGCGCATGAAGCCGTACAGGGTCGGTGAATTCAGACGTCGTAGGGTTCCATTGTCGGTTTAGCGATTTCCTCTTTGGTACAAATCTGCACAGCACGGATGCTGGCACAACTCAGTATCCCACAACTCAGGGTCAGGTCTTGCATCAATGCATTAACAAGAAGCCAATGGTTGCTATTGGCCAGTCCGGCCGCTAGCTTGGGAATTTCCGCTTGGTGTACTACGTTGAGCGCAGATCGTTGAGCGCATTGAGCGCAGATCGGGGTCACAGATCGGGGTCAGGTCTTGCATTGAAGCATCAACATGGAGCGCAGAAGTGTTGCTTAGCCGTGTTGCAAAATTCTGAGCGTAACTCCTGAGCGCAACTCAGGGTCAGGTCTTGCATCAATGCCTTAACAAGAAGCCAATATTTGCTATCGGCCAGGCCGGCCGTTAGCTGGGAATTTCCGCTTGGTGTACCACGTTGAGGACGATGATTGCGTCCTCCCGTACCTGGACGAAGACGACATAGGGGAGTTTGTTGACTACTAGTTCGCGGGCGCCGGGAATCCGGTCGCCTTCGCGGATTCGTTCCGGGTAGGGTGGAAGCGATTCGATTTCGCCGATGATGCGCCGCTCTACGGTTGCGGCGGTNTCGGGGCTCGCTTCCAGGTAATAGTAGGCGAGGATTTCTTCGAGGTCGTCCAGTGCCTCGTCAGTCCAGAGGATCCGCATCGCTACGCGGATTTATTGCGTCTGGCCTCCAGGCGGCCTTTCATCTGTGCCATCGCGTCCGAATGCTCCCGGAGGGCGGTCTCGCCGGAGTCCAGGCGCTTCATGGTCTGTCGAACTTTGCCGAAAAGCCAGTCGTCGTACCCGGATTCCTTCTCCACGAAGAAATCCGCCAGGAGCGTGTCGGCAGCATCCTCGACCGAGATCATGATGCCTACGGGGCGGTCGTTNTTGGTGACAACCACGGGTTCGCGCCGGGCAGAATCGAGGAATTCACCGAAGTGGTTTTTCGCGTCTCGCGCAGTCATGATTTTCATTTGCTTGCCTTCCGGAACAAGGAATCAATGTGTCCATTGTAGCCATTATGGATGTTTTGGCGAAAGGGGTTCAAGCGGGCAACTTGCTGGCGCGTTATTTGAGACTGGCAGCCGGAATTACTGCCAGCTAATCAACCCATAATTCTTCTTTCCCCGGCGCAGGATGGTGAAGCGGCCGTAGAGGCGTTCTTCGCCGGCGATCTGGTGGTCGAGGGCGTCGGCCTTGGTGCCGTTGATCGTCACGCTGCCGCTCTGGATGAAGCTGCGGGCTTCGGATTTCGACTTGGCGAGGCCGGCGGCGGCCAGGGCGTCGATCAGGCTGGCGTTGGCCTTGTCCAGTTGCACGCCGGGCATGCCGTCCTGGGCGAGTTGTTCGAGGTCGTTTTCGGTGAGGTCGGCGAGCTGGCCGGAGAACAGGCTTTCGGTGATGCGGCGGGCGGCCATCAGCGCGACTTCGCCGTGCACCAGGCGGGTGGCTTCTTCGGCCAGGATGCGCTGGGCTTCCGGCTTGGTGCCGCTGGCCTTGTCGGCGGCTTCGATTTCGTCGATGCGCTCGACCGGCAGGAAGGTGAAGAACTTGAGGAACTTGTGNACGTCGGCGTCGCTGGTGTTGAGCCAGAACTGGTAGAAGGCGTAGGGCGAGGTCTTNTTCGGGTCGAGCCAGACGGCGCCGGATTCGGTCTTGCCGAACTTGGTGCCGTCGGCCTTGGTGATCAGCGGCACGGTGACGCCATGCACATGGGCGTGGTGCAGGCGGCGCGTCAGGTCGGTGCCGGCGACGATATTGCCCCACTGATCGGAGCCGCCAATTTGCAGCACGCAGCCGTAGCGCTTGTAGAGCTCGACGAAATCGTAGCCTTGCAGCAGGCTGTAGGAGAATTCGGTGTAGGAAATGCCCTGGTCTTCGCGCACCAGGCGCTGCTGCACCGATTCCTTCTTGATCATGGCGTTGACCGAGAAGTGCTTGCCGATGTCGCGCATGAATTCGAGGCAGTTCATGCTGCCGAACCAGTCGTAGTTGTTGGCCATGCGCGCCGGGTTGGCGCCGCCGAACTTGAGGAAGGGTTCGACCTGGCCGCGAATCTTGTCGACCCAGGTGGCGATCACATCCGGGGTGTTCAGCTTGCGCTCGGTGGCCTTGAAGCTCGGGTCGCCAATCATGCCGGTGGCGCCGCCGACCAGCGCGATGGGCTGGTGCCCGGCTTCCTGGAAGCGCTTGAGGATGAGCACCGGCACCAGATGGCCGAGGTGCAGGCTGTCGGCGGTCGGGTCGAAGCCGCAATACAACGTGACCGGCCCCGCGCTCAGCAGTTGATCGAGCGCCGCCGCATCGGTCATCTGGGCGATCAGACCGCGATCCTGCAAGTCTTTGAGAAGGGGTTCCGGTACATGCTTTTCTCCACAATCGGCGCAATTGACGCCCGCAAAAATCGAACGCGCGATTTTAGCAGAGCTGTTGCGGTCGACCGCCAAAAAGGGCCGATTTTCAAGGGATTGTCGTGTGGAAGCCGGCGATGCGACGGCGGCTTTCGGCGAGNCGTGGCGGGGCGATTTCGTGGCGTTCCAGCGCTTGCGCCGCGCCGAAAATCGCCCGGTAAGCCTGGCGCGGGTCGTAGCTGACCAGTACGAAATCGGCGCCGGCCGCCAGCGCTTCGCCGGCCACGCGGCCGATGCCGAGGTTGTATACGGCGCCCATGTTGAGATCATCGGTGACGAGCAGGCCGTCGTAGCCCCAGCGCTCGCGCAGCAGGCCGTCGATGATGGCGGGCGAGTGCGAGGCGGCGCGTTCGGGGTCGAGCGCGGTGAGGGTGACGTGGCCGAGCATGATGGCGGAGCCGGGGTGGCTGGCGAGTTGGCGGAAAGGCTGCCAGTCGGTGGCCAGTTCGCTGGGCTCGGCGGCGAGCCGGGCCGGGCGCAGGTGGGTGTCGCCGCGCACGCGGCCGAGGCCGGGAAAATGCTTGAGCGTGCCGCGTACACCGTGGTCGTTGAGGCCGTCGAGGTAGGCGCCGGCAATCTCCGCGACGCGCCCCGGCTCGCTGGCGATGGCGCGGGTGGCGATGTTGCTCAGGCGATCNCTCACTGCCCTGGCCGGGCGCAGGTCGACGACCGGGCCGAAGTTGAGATTGACGCCGAGCGCCGCCAGTTGGCGCCCTTGCCGTTGCCCGTAGGCGCGTGCCGCGCCGGCCGGGTCTTTGCTGTCCACGAGCGTGGACAGCGGCGGCAGGGCGTCGAGCAGCGGCGACAGGTGCGAGACGGCGCCGCCTTCCTGGTCGGCGGCGACGATTAGCGGCGGCAGCTCGGCACGGCGGCGGATGGCCTGTAATTCGGCGATTTCACCTGC
Organism: Dechloromonas sp.; assembly: GCA_013363835.1. Lineage (GTDB taxonomy): Bacteria > Pseudomonadota > Gammaproteobacteria > Burkholderiales > Rhodocyclaceae > Azonexus. The sequence goes on along the minus strand of CP054864.1, from coordinate 1,922,628 downwards.
CACCTGCTCGAAGCTGCGGCCGCGCAGGTTGCGTCTGGCGAGGTAGATGCCGCCGATCAGGCCGCTTGCGGTCAACTGCCGGATTTCGTCGAAATCGCTGTAACCGACGATGAAATGCTGCCCGACGGCCTGCATCGACGGGCTGGCGGCGAGTACCCCNGCGTCGCGTTGCAGGCGGTAGTCGATCTCGCGCCAGACGGTGAGCAGCAGCACCGCCAGCAGCAAGGCCCGGCTGACTACCGGCAAGACCCGCCGCCCNGCGCAGCAGCGCGAAGAGCGGAGGGCGATCAGCAGCGGCGTTTCGAGATGGCGCAGGCCGTAGAGCAGCGGGTGTTTGAGGTGCCAGGCGGGCAGGAGCAGCAGGGCGGGTAGCGCGATGGCGGCAAACGTGGCAAGGGGCGCCAACGGGGCGGCCATCGGCGCCCCGGTCGCCGGCAGGCGCAGGGTGGCCCGCCGGTGTATGCCCGATCGCGCGGCGCCGGGGCGCCGCAGGACGCGCGTGGCGCTCATTCGGCGCGCTCCGTCGTCTGGCTGCCCAGGCCGTACCAGTTGAGCTTGCGGGTGGCGAGCATGGTGGTGCCGAGCGCCAGGAAGAGCAGCACGCTGCCCATCAGCAGGGAGTTGTCTTCCGACAGCAACACGCCGTAGAGCACGCCGTAAAGCCCGGTCAGCCCGGCGCCGAAGGCGAGGCCGGGGCGCAGGCCGCCCAGCGCGCCGGAAAGGTAGGTGGCGATCAGCCCGATACAGGCCGCCGCCGCGAGGCCGTAGGCGGCGTAGAAGGGCAGGTGCTCGGAGAAGGCGATGAGCAGCAGGAAGAAGATGGCGAGCGCCAGCCCGACCAGCAGGTATTGCATCGGGTGGATCCGCGAGCGGCGCAGGATTTCGGTCAGGAAGAAGCCGGCGAAGGTCAGCACGATGAACAGCACGCCGTATTTGACGGCGCGTTCGGACTGCAAATAGACATTGACCGGGTCGATGAAATCGATGCTCAGCAGTTCGCCGCGCGCCGGNTTCAGCGTCGCCTCGAAATTGCGCGCCAGATGCGAAATCTCCCACTGGGCGGCAAAGCCGTCCTTGCTCACGCTGCGCACGGTGGGCAGGAAACGGCCGCCGAAATTCGGGTGCGGCCAGGCCGATTTCAGCGCGATGTGGTTGGACTCGCCGGTCGGCGCAATCGCCAGCCGGGTGGTGCCGGTCAACTGCAAGGGNAAGCTGAAATTGAAACGGTTTTCGCGCTGCACGTCGAGTGGGCCGAGGTCGATGCGCAGGCGTTTCACCCCGGCTTCCTGCTCGCCCTTGCCCTTGGTGCCGGGCGAGCCGAAGCGGCGCGGCTTGCCGTTGATCGTCACCTCGGGGTCGTTATTGACGCCGCGCGGGTCGGCGATGCCGAGCAGCAGTTCGGCATTGGCATCGACAATGCGCCCGCCGCCCTGCGCCTCCGGCAACGGCCCGACGACGAAATGCCCGCTGGCGGCGAGATCGAGGCGGAACAAACGCGCCTGGTAAATGCCCTTGTTGCGCGTTTCCACCGCCGTGTCGCCGGTCATCGTCAGTTTCTCAGGCGGCAGCATCACAGTGCGCTCGACGATCTGCGTGCGCGTCTTGCCCGCCGCGCCTTGTTCGCCCTCGGGAATCGGCACCTCGACGCGTTCCCGGTAATGCAGCGCAATCACCGGCCCGACCACAACCTGTGGCCCCGCCGCGCTGTTGGCGATGCTTGCCTGCACCTCGTTCTGGCGCTGCGCGCGGTCGCGAATCTGGCCCTGGATCAAGGCCAGCGGCACCAGCAGCAACAACGACATGAAGCAGATCGCGACGATCTTGAACAGCAGTTTCTTGTCCATTTCAGGCTCCCTTGATGAAAGTGAGCCCAGTGTCGGCGCACTGCGTGAACGCATGTCGAAGGCAGGGTGAAGCCGTGTGAAGCGGGGGTGAAGTCAGTGCCGGGCAAGCACAGGAGCTTGCAATTAACCGTGCAATTTCTCCATTAAAGTGTTAAATTACACGGATGAATAACCGCTTCGTCCAAGCTACGCTTTCTCGACGCCTCGCCGAATTCCCCGCGCTGGTGCTGCTCGGCCCGCGTCAGGTGGGCAAGACGACGCTGGCCCTGCTGGAAGCGGAACGCCACGCCAACGCGCTGTATCTCGATCTCGAGCTGCCATCGGCCCAGCGCCAACTGGACGACCCCGAGGCATTTCTATTGGCGAACCGCAATCGTCTGGTGATCCTCGACGAAGTGCAGCGCATTCCCGAGCTGTTCGCCGTGCTGCGCGGCGTCATCGATCTGCGCCGTCGTGAAGGCGAATCCAGCGGTCAGTTTCTGCTGCTCGGTTCCGCTTCCGGCGCCTTGCTGCAACAGGCCAGCGAAAGCCTGGCCGGGCGGGTGGCGCAGCTTGAACTGACGCCTNTCCAGGCGCGCGAAGTGCTGCCGGCCACGGCCAGCGCCAGCGATTTCAACAGCCTCTGGGTGCGCGGCGGCTTTCCTCTCGCCTGGCTGGCGGCGAACGATGCGGCCAGCCTGCGCTGGCGCGAGGCCTTCATCGCCACCTATCTGGAACGCGACATCCCGGCGCTCGGCCCGCGCATCCCGGCCACGACCTTGCGCAGATTGTGGACCATGCTCGCACACAGCCAGGGCGGGCTGCTCAACCAGTCGCAACTGGCCGCCTCGCTCGCCGTCAGCGGCCAGACCGTGGCGCGCTACATCGATCTTCTGTGCGACCTGATGCTGGTTCGTCGCCTGCCCGCCTGGCACGGCAATGTCGGCAAACGCCTGGTGCGGGCGCCGAAAGTCTATGTCCGCGACAGCGGCATCGTGCATGCCCTGCTCGGCCTGCGCAGTCTGGAAGACGTGCTCGCCCACCCGGTCGCCGGAGCGAGTTGGGAAGGTTTCGTCATCGAGCAACTGATCGCCGCTGCGCCGGATGCCGAAGCCGGTTTCTATCGCACCTCCCACGGTGCCGAAGCCGATCTGGCGCTCAGTTTCCGCGATGGCGAAAGCTGGGCAATCGAGGTCAAGCGATCCTCCGCGCCCACTGTCGCCAAGGGCTTCCATCTCACCGCCAGCGATATCGGCGCGACCAGAAAACTGCTGGTCGCGCCGGTAGCTGCCAGCTACCCGCTGCGCGATGGCGTCGAAGTAATGAATCCCTGGCCGCAGTGCAATTACTGGCGGCGCGCCAGGCGGCATGATGACCGTCATCCCCTTCCCGACCTTGGCCTGCNCCNTCGACGGTGCGCTGCTGTATCGCCACGGCGCCGCCTGGCGCTGCGCCAGCGGCCACAGTTTCGACATCGCCAGCCAGGGCTACGTCAATCTGCTGCCGGTCCAGCAANAACGCTCGCGCGATCCCGGCGACAGCAAGGCGATGGTCGCCGCGCGCCAGCGTTTTCTTGAAGCCGGCCACTACCAGCCCATCGCTGCGATGCTGGCCCGCGCCGCGCTGGCCGGCGAGGCGCCCAATGCGACCTTAAGCTGCCTCGACGCCGGCTGCGGTGAAGGCTACTACCTGCGCCAGCTCGCTGCCGCCGGGGGCACCGGGCAAACGCTGGCCGTGCTTGGGCTGGATATTTCCAAATGGGCCGTGCAATCCGCCGCGAAGCAGGAAAAACAACAGGACAAACGCACGGCCTGGGTGGTAGGCAGCAACGCCCGGCTTCCCGTGCCAAACGGCACGCTGGACCGCGTACTCTGCCTGTTCGATNTCCCGGTTCACCCCGAATTCGCCCGCGTCCTAAAACCCGGCGGCCGCCTGCTGCAAATCGACGCCGGCCCCGACCACCTGCGCGAACTGCGCGCCATCATCTACCCGACGCTCAAGCCCGAGCGCCCCGCCGACGCCCGCGACCCCGCCGGTTTCACCCGCCTGCCCGACGAAACCCTGCGCTACAACATCGAACTGACCAGCGCTGCCCAAATCGCCGACCTGCTGACTATGACGCCCCACCTCTACCGCGCCACCCCAGAAGGCCGCGCCCGTGCGGCAGCGCTGACCGAACTGTCGCTGACGGTGGATGTGCGGCTGGTGAGCTGGGAACGGAACAGCGATGCGTGAACGAACCCGCCGGGCCGGTTTTGGTTTTGCCCTTTTTTCGGGTCGACCGCAGCAGGTGTTATTGCTGATGCTCACCATCCGCCACCAGCAAGCGCAGGCCACGGAAACGCTCCACATGGCCTGCACCTTGGGTCAGGGCTAGAATGCCGGCTTGTCGCTCATGGCTTTGAGATTGGCCTTGAGTTGCGTGCTCATCGGCATGTTCAGGGCGACCCCTTTGGGCGGAATCGGGGACTCGAACCACTTGGCGTAGAGCCGCGTAAACTCNCCGGACTTCATCAGTCGGGCAATGGTTCCATCCACCAGTTTCTTGAATTCCGGATCATCCTTGCGCAACATGCAGCCGTAGGGTTCGACCTGCAGGGTTTCACCCACAACCTCAAGCGATGCCGGATCCCTGGAATTCGCTCTCAGGCCGAACAGCAGGACATCGTCCAGGGCAAGTGCCACGGCGCGNCCGTCCTCCAGCATTTGCAGGGCATCTCCATAGTCTTTGCCCAGGACGATCTGTATATCGAGATTGTTGTCGGCGCTGTACTTGCGGAGGACTTTTTCGTTTGTGCTGCCTGCGGCGGTTGCGACGGGCTTGTTCGCAAGATCAGCGTAGTTTTTCACATTGGACGTCGTTTTTGCCAACAATCGCGTACCCGTATAGAAATGGCTGATGGCAAAGGCAACCTCCTTGCCACGGGCGGAGGTATTGGTCGTTGAACCGCACTCGAGGTCATAAGTGCCGTCAACCAGCAAGGGGATGCGGTTTTGCCCCGTCACCGGAATGCGGGCAACTTGAAGGTTCGGCTTTTTGAGCTTGACCCGCACATCATCCACGATGGCATCCGTCAGATCCACTGCGAACCCTACTGCCCGGGTGGGGCTCAGCGCATAACTGAACGGAACCGCGGCTTCACGGTAGGAAACGGTAATCTTGTTATTGGCTGCGACTTTTTCCAGCGTTTGCGCGTCGACGGATAACGGCAGGGCACTCGCAGCAGCAAGCATCAATGCGGCAGTCGCAAAATTTGTACAGGCCATGTCACTCTCCCTTTAGTGAGATTCAAATCCGTTCCGCTCTATAGCGGCCTAGCCACTCAAGGTTTTTACGGACTTATTGGCTGGCGGAGGCAACTCTGGCTAACAGCGGTTCGTATATTCTTTATAGGCCAATCGGGGGAAGAGCGGTAGCAATTCCTGCCGGTTGCCTGCCGTGGCGATTCCCCACAGGTAGCAATCCTTGCCTTAATCTCCGGTTTAACCCACCGGCACCTGATCCACCCGATTCCGCCGCCTTCCGGGTGGTTGCGGAACCCCGCTTCGCCGCCATGCAGCCGCGCGACTTCTCGTACCAGCGCCAAACCCAGGCCGGTGCTTTTGCGGCCGGTGGCGGGGCGGGGGAGGGAGAAGCGGTCGAAGAGTTGGGGNAGGGCGTAGTCNGGGGCGCCGCTGCCGTGGTCGCGGACGCTGATTTCGGCGCTGCCCTCGGCGGCTTTCAAGGCGATCTCGATGGTGCTTCCTCGGGTGCGAAGTCGNATGGCGTTGTCGAGCAGGTTGAGGATGGCTTGTTGCAGCAGGAAAGCGTCGCCGCGTGCTTCGGTGGCGGTGGCATCGGCGCTCAGCCGGCATTCCAGGCGGCGCGCGTCGAGTTGTGGGCGGCGCGCTTCGATGCTGGTTTCGAGCAGTTTTTCGAGGTCGACCGCAACCGTGCCTTCCGGCGACTGGAGTTGCTCCAGGCGGGCGAGCATCAGCATGCGGTCGATGATGGCTTGCAGCCGCCGCGACTGTTCGCCGATGCTTTCGGCGAAGTGGCGGCGGTCGTCGGCGGGCGGGTCGCCTTCGAGGATTTCGGCGGCGCCGATGACGGCCGTGAGCGGGCTTTTCATTTCGTGCGCCAGGTTTTGCACGTATTTNTCGACGTACTGCTTGCCTTCGAGCTTTTCGCGCATCTGCGCCAGGGCGCGGGCGAGTTCGGAGAGCTGGTGGCCGCCGCCGGTGGGCGGTTCGGCCTTGCGGCCTTCGGCGACGGCGCGGGCGTAGGCGCGCAGGCGGTTGAGCGACCAGGTGAGCCAGCCGGTGAAAAAGAGGCCAATGGCGGCGCTGACGGCGAGCAGCAGCAGACCGGATTGCTTGACGCGCTGGGCGGCGCGCTCGGCGTAGGGNGCGATGGAACTCATCGGCTTGGCCAGCGAGAGCACGCCGATCAGCTCGCCCTGCCAGAAGATGGGGGCGGCGACGTGCATGACCGAGGAGTTCGGGTCGTAGGGGTCTTCGCGCGTGCTGCGGGCGCCGTATTCGCCGCGCAACACGCGGGCGATGTCGCGCCAGTGCGAAAAATCCTCGCCGATGGCGGCATTGCGCGAGTCGTGGACGACGATGCCGCGGGCGTCGGTGACGTAGATGCGGAAGTCGATGCTTTCCTTGTGCACGCCGGAAATGTCGGCCTGCGGGCTGCGCCGGATGGCGGCACGGACGGCGTCGGCGAAGGGGCCGCGTTCGAGACGTTGGGCGGCGAGTTCGGGNGCGGCCAGCTCGGCCAGCACGTGCGCGGCGTCGACCAGGGTTTCCTCGGTGGCCTGGCGGATGCCGGGTTCGGTTTCCTTGACGAAGGTGTTGAGGACGAACCAGGCGGCGAGGCCGACGACCAGAAAGTAGCCGATGAAGAGGCGGACCGAGATGTTCACCGTGATTTCAGGCGGCGATGCTGTAGCCGAGGCCGCGATGGGTGACGATAACTTCGTCGTCCGGGCGCAGCNNGCGCAGCTTGCCGCGCAGGGTCTTGATGTGGGTGTCGACGGTACGCTCCAGACTTTCGCCGCCGTCCTGCCAGACGCTTTCCATGATCTGCGGCCGGCTCAGGATGCGCCCGGGGCGTTCGAGCAGCAGCGCCAGCAGCAGGTATTCGTAGCGCGTGAGGTTGAGCCAGGTGCCGTGGAAGGCGATGCGCAGGCTGTTGCGGTCGACCGTGAAAACAGGNGCCATTTTCAAAACGGGCGCGGCGCCGGTCGCCAGCCTTTCCGGCCGCAGGCGGCGCAGGATGGCGCGGATGCGCGAGACCACCTCGCGCGGGCTGAAGGGCTTGGCCACGTAATCGTCGCCGCCAAGTTCGAGGCCGACGATGCGGTCGATCTCGTCCGAACGCGCGGTCAGGAACAGCACGGGAATGTCGGAATGCCGGCGCAGCGCGCGGCAGACATCGAAGCCGCTCATGTCCGGCAGGCCGACGTCGAGCACCACCAGATCGTGCGCGCCATCGGCCAGCCGGGCCAGCGCCTGCCCGCCCAGCGTGCAGCTTTCCGCCGCGAAACCGTCGGCGCGCAGCGCGTAGGCGAGGGTGTCGGAGATGGCGGGCTCGTCGTCGACGATCAGGATATTCATGCCGCGATGATAATCCATCGTCCGTCCATCGGCGTCGGTTGGGCGGTTAGGGGGCTCGGCGGTTTCGGGTAAAATCGCGGTTTCTCCAGCGGATAGCCTCCGCATTCGGTAAAGTAGCCCGACCATGACCCAGAATACTCCTCGCTTTCGTTAATACTGGCGCTGTTTCACGACATCAGGTTCAAGGTGGCGACGAGAACACTTCCCTCTCCTACCGCGATGCCGGTGTCGATATCGATGCCGGCGACGCCNTCGTCGACCGCATCAAGCCGCTGGCCAAAAAGACCCTGCGCGATGGCGTGCTCGGCGGCATCGGCGGCTTCGGCGCGCTGTTCGAGGTGCCCAAGCGCTACAAGGAGCCGGTGCTGGTGTCCGGCACCGACGGCGTCGGCACCAAGCTGAAACTCGCTTTCGAGCTGAACCGCCACGACACGGTGGGGCAGGATCTGGTGGCCATGAGTGTCAATGACATCCTGGTGCTCGGCGCCGAGTCGCTGTTCTTCCTCGATTACTTCGCCTGCGGCAAGCTCGATGTCGACACCGCCGCCAGCGTCGTCGGCGGCATCGCCAAGGGCTGCGAACTGGCCGGCTGTGCGCTGATCGGCGGCGAAACGGCCGAGATGCCGGGCATGTACCCGGCCGGCGAATACGATCTGGCCGGCTTTGCCGTCGGCGTCGTTGAAAAGTCGAAGGCCATCGACGGCAAGAGCATCCAGCCGGGCGACGTGGTGCTCGGGCTGGCCTCTTCGGGTGCCCACTCANACGGCTACTCGCTGGTGCGCAAGATCATCGAGCGTTCCAAGCCGGACATGAACGCGCCGTTCGACGAAGTTGACGGAAAAGCGCGTTCGCTGGCCGATGTCGTCATGGCGCCGACCCGCATCTACGTCAAGCAGGTGCTGGCGACGATTGAAAAGGTGACGATCAAGGGCATGGCCCACATCACCGGCGGTGGCCTGCTCGAAAACGTGCCGCGCGTGCTGCCGGAAAACACCGTCGCCGAGATCGAGAAGGCTGCCTGGCCACGTCCCAAGCTGTTCGACTGGATGCAGGCCGAAGGCAATGTCGCCGAAAACGAAATGCACCGCACCTTCAACTGCGGCATCGGCCTCGTCATCGTGGTCGCCGCCGCCGATGCGGATGCGGCGATGGCCGAGCTGAAGGCGCAGGGCGAGGCGGTTTATCGCATCGGCAAGATCCGGGCGCGTTCGGGTGACGAAGCGCAGACCATCGTGGTCTGACATGCGCAGGCAGGCTGCGGCAATCGTCTGTGGCCTGCTTCTGTTGCAGGGCTCGCACGGCTTGAGTGCGGCCGAAAAATCCAATAAGAAACAAAATGTTGAAAAGCACGCCGCGCCGGCCAAGGCGGGCGGCAAGTCCGCGCCCAAGGGGACGGGTAGCGCGGGCGCGGCCTTTGGCTTTGCCGAGCTGATCGATCAGCCCGTTGGTGGCCTTTCCGGGTCGGCCAGCTTTACGGCCCCGGTTTCCACGGGCGGCGCACGGCCAGCGGCGACGTGTTCGACCAGCAGACTTTTTCCGGGGCCAGCAACCGCTTTCCGCTGGGTAGTTGGGTGGCGGTGCGCCGCCTCGATACCAACCGTTGCGCCATCGTGAAGATCAACGATCGCATGCATGCGCGGCATGTGAGCCGGATCATCGATGTGTCGCGGGCAGTGGCGGATTATCTCGACATGGTTCGCGCGGGGGTGGTCCTGGTGCGCGTGGCGCCGCTCAAGAGCGGGGAGCGTCACGACCGCGCCTGTCTCGCGTCCTTTCGGTGGATGACGACAGCGAGGATTTGCCACTGCTGCATGAGCCCTGGCGACCGAAGCCGCCGCGGACGCCCATTTCGACGCCATGCAATAAGGCCACCGCGCGGATCAAGCAGCGAGAAAACGCGCCACGCGCGTGGCGATGAGCTCGCTCAGCCGGGAGTCCAGGCAATCGAAATTCTCAGCGTCGAAGGAATTGGTCAGCCAGGTAATCTGGCGCTTGGCCAACTGGCGCGTCGCGAAAATCCCGCGGTCGCGCAGCTCCTGGCGCGGGATGATGCCTTCCTGCGCTTCCCAGGTCTGGCGATAGCCGACGCAGCGCATCGACGGCAGGTTCAGGCTCAGCGTGTATTTCGCACGCAGTGCCCGCACTTCCTCGTCCAGCCCGGCGAGCAGCATTTCGTCGAAGCGGCGGGCGATGCGCTCGTGCAGCGCGGCACGGTCGGCAGGCAATAATCCGATGGGAAGGAATTCATAAGGCGGCCGATGCTGTTCGCTTTCGGCCAGCAGCTCGGACATCGGGCGGCCGGTCAGGCGGTAGATCTCCAGCGCGCGTTGCAGGCGCTGGCTGTCGGTCGGGTGCAGCCTTGCCGCGGTCGACGGGTCNAAAACGGCCAATTTCGCGTGCAGCGCCGGCCAGCCCTCGGTGGCGGCCTCGGCGTCGATCTCGGCGCGCAGGGCGGCGTCGGCCTGCGGCAGATCGGCCAGCCCGTGCAGCAGCGAACGAAAATAGAGCATCGTGCCGCCGACCAGCAGCGGCACCTTGCCGGAGGCCGTGATTTCGGCCATCGCCGCCAGTGCATCGCTGCGAAAACGGGCGGTGGAGTAGCTNTCCGGCGAAATGACGTCGATCAGCCGGTGCGGGTAGCGCGCCAGCGTGGCGCGATCCGGCTTGGCGGTGCCGACATCCATGTCGCGGAAAACCTGCGCCGAATCGACGCTGATGAGTTCGACCGGAAAGCGGTCGGCCAGCGCCATGGCAACCGCGGTCTTGCCCGAGGCGGTCGGGCCCATGAGCAGGATGGCGGGCGGCAGGCGGGGCGGATTCATGGCGGCGAATGCTACCACGCACGCTTGCGGCAAGGCCGGCCTATAATCGCGCCATCACAGGAGAGATGCCATGCCGCTCGTTCCGTGCCGCGCCTGCGGCCACCAAGTCGATACCTCGGCCGAAGCCTGCCCGGGCTGCGGGGCCACCAATCCCGGGCGCAAGATGAGCCGTCAGCAGTACGACCTGATCGTGCTGGTCATTCAGTTGGTGGTGGGCACGGCGATCCTGTTCATCGCCGGCAACATGGCCTGGAATGCGGTCGGCCCGATCATCAAGCAGCAGGTCAACAAGCCGGCCAACGGATAAAGCGGCGTACGCCAGTTCGGGAGCGTTTACCAGGCCAGCGTGAAGCGGAACGCCTGGCGGCCCGGCTGGCTGTTGGCGAGGCGGACGATGGCGGTGAAATTGTTCGAGCTGTCCGGCTGCTGCGTGATTTCCACTGTACCTTGCCCCTCGACGTCTTCCAGCCGCACCACGGTATCGCGCGCCGGCAGGAAACCCGTCACCCGAAAATGCTGATGCTCGCGCCGCACACTGCGCCCGGAAACCACGGTCGCGCGCACGGTGCGATGGCGTAGCGAAATGTCGACGGTGCCATCCACCTCGCCGCGCCAGACCACGTTGCCGTGCCGCACGTTGGCCGTTGCGGCAGCGGGAGCGGCTTGAACAACTTCCTCGGCGCCGGACGGGAAGGAAATGGCGGCTGCCGAAAGGCAGAGCAGGGTGGCTGCGAAAATCCGGGGAAAGTTTCATGCGAAAGTGGCTCCTTGGTGAGACTTGGGAAGAGTACGGTGTGGGTTGGCGCGTGTCCATTTGGAAGGCGGGCTTAAAGCTCATCCGGGTTGATTTCGACTACTGATTCGTCACGGCGTGCCTTGATGGTTTCCGCCAGATTGATGTCGTCAAGCCGATCCAGTACGGTTTCGTAGGTTACTGCCGAAAGCAGATAAGCAACCGGGCGGTTGCGATTGAGTACGGCTACCGGCTCGCTGCCAGCCAGTTTCAGTACGGTGCCGGGGCTGTGTTTGAGTTTGGTTGCTGACCGAGGTACGGACTAGGAGTTGGCGCATGGCGATCCTGAGCGCAGAAAAAGTGCTGAATACAGGACTGAATAACGCACGTTCTTTGCTTTGCCTTGATTCGAACCTGCAAATATCTGTGGCTTGTTATCGTTACTGCTCGGGATAGCTAACGCGACCGTTTTGGTCAATGGCAATTCGACGTTGTTTCTGTAATTCCATAATAATTTGTTCTTTGTCGGCGTCTGAAATGCCGCCTTGAAACTGGAACATCGCGCCGACTGAATTTAATAACGAAGCTTTCTTTGTCGGCCGAAGTTTTAGCAACCGCTCTGCCACGTACTGGACGACCTCAGATTCTGAGGGGGTAACGGCTTTTCTTGCTTCAGGGTACTGCTCCTCTTCCTCCTTTCGTGCTAGTTGGATTAGTAGCTGTGCTAGTCGAAATTTGTCTCGGTAGCTTAACTGTTCGGAAAGCTTCGAAATTTCGTCATAGGTCATATGGATTTAAAGTTCATGTAATGCATCGGTGATGCAGGTTGTCTATAAGTCAAAGCAATGGAGGATCGCCAAAGCATCATACGACGTTCAAATAGTATCGTCGATCCAACAAAGATTTCTTGCCTTCACTGCCCGCGCAAAAACAGCTTGTCGAGTTGATCTATCGACAGCTCCGTCCACGTCGGCCGGCCGTGGTTGCATTGGCCAGCGCGTTCGGTTTCTTCCATCTGGCGCAGCAGGGCGTTCATTTCGGGCACGGTGAGAATGCGGCGGGCGCGGACGGCGCCGTGGCAGGCCATTGTCGCAAGCAGTTCGTTACGGCGGGCTGTGGCGAGCTGGGTGATGCCGTGTTCGCGCAGTTCGGCGATCAGCGCGCGGGCGAGCGCGGCGGGGTCGCCGGATTGGAGCAGGGCGGGAACGCTGCGCACGCCGAGCTGGTTGGGGCCGAGCGGGGCGATCTGGAAGCCGAGGTCGGCCAGGGCGTCGGCGTGTTCTTCGACGGCGGCGATGTCGAGTGGGTCGGCGGAGAAGACGGCGGGGATCAGCAGCGCTTGGGTGGCGAACTGGCGGTTGTCGAGGGTGGTCTTCAGCTTTTCGTAGAGGATGCGTTCGTGCGCGGCGTGCATGTCGACGAGGACGAGGCCGCGCGCGTTCTGGGCCAGGATGTAGATGCCGTGCAGCTGGGCGAGGGCGTAGCCGAGCGGCGGGCCGTCGCGGTCGACGGTTTCGGCGGGCGCGAATTGGGCGGCGGTGGGCGGGCTGGCCGGTTCGCCCAGGCCTTGCGTGGCGCGGGCGAAGGCGAGGTAGGCGGCAGCGGCCGGTTCGGCGACGCCGAGCGTGCTTTGATGGCGCAGTGGCGGCGGGTAGTCGATGGCAATATTGAAATTTGCCCTTTTNTCGGGGTCGACCGCAACAGGTGCCGTTTCGGGTGTTTCGCCCTGCACCGGTGCAGCCAGTGTGCGCTGGATGGCGTGGAAGACGAACTGGTGCATGGCGCGCGAGTCGCGGAAGCGGACTTCGGTCTTGGCCGGGTGCACGTTGACGTCGACCAGCGCCGGGTCGATGTTCACGAACAGGCAGACGGCGGGCTGGCGGCTGCCGTGCAGGACGTCGCGGTAGGCTTCGCGCAGGGCGTGGGCGATCACCTTGTCGCGCACGAAGCGGCCATTGACGAAGACGTACTGGCCGTCCCTGGCGTCGGTGGCGCGCGTCGGGTCGATGGCGAAACCGGCGATGGCGAGCGGNCCGGCGGCAGCCTCCAGCCGGCGGGCGGCGCCGAGAAAGTCGTCGCCGAGGATGTCGGCGATGCGCCGGGCGCTGTCGGCGGGGGCGAGCTGGAACAGGTTGCGGCCGTTGTGGGTGAGGCTGAAGGCGACGTCGGGGCGGGTCAGCGCCAGGCGCTTGACGGCGTCGGCGCAGTGGGCGAATTCGGTGCTTTCAGATTTCAGGAACTTGCGGCGGGCCGGGGTGTTGTAATAGAGGTCGCGCATTTCGACGACGGTGCCCGTCATCAGGGCGGCCGGTTCCGGCGCGGCGCCGGGTTCGGCGCGCAGCTTCCAGGCGTGGCTGGCGCCGCGTTCGCGGCTGCTGATGGCGAGGCGGGCGACGGAAGCGACCGAGGCCAGCGCTTCGCCGCGAAAACCGAGCGAACTGACGCGCTCCAGGTCGTCCAGCGAAGCGATTTTCGAGGTGGCGTGGCGGGTCAGGGCCAGCGCGAGTTCGTCCTTGGCGATGCCGCAGCCGTCGTCAGTGACGCGGATCAGCTTGACGCCGCCTTCTTCAAGATGCACCTGAATGGCCTTGCTGCCGGCGTCAAGGCTGTTTTCCAGCAGCTCTTTCAAGACCGAGGCGGGTCTTTCGACCACTTCGCCTGCGGCAATCTGGCTGATCAGCAGGTCGGGNAGGCGGGCAATCGTCGGCATGAGGGGATTATACCTTGAGGTAAAATCGCGGCTTTATCGTGCCCGGTGCTTCCCGATGGAATTACTCATGCAGTTCATGGACATCGTCCTCCACCTCGACAAGCATCTGGCGCTGCTGGTGCAGCAATATGGCCTGTGGATCTACGGCATCCTGTTCGTTATCGTCTTCGCCGAAACCGGCTTCGTCGTGACGCCCTTCCTGCCTGGCGATTCGCTGCTTTTCGTGGCCGGCGCGCTGGCGGCCATCGGCGAGGGAGGCATGGACATCTTCGTGCTGATGGGCGTGCTGACGGTCGCCGCCGTGCTCGGCAACACCCTCAATTACCAGATCGGCCGCTTCCTCGGGCCCAAGGTCTTTCACTGGGAAAACTCGCGTTTCTTCAACAAGGACGCGCTGGTCAAGACGCATGCCTTCTACGAGAAACACGGCGGCAAGACGCTGGTGATCTCGCGTTTCCTGCCGCTCTTCCGCACCTTCGCCCCGTTCGTCGCCGGTATCGGTTCGATGACCTATGCCCGCTTCACGCTGTTCAACCTGGTCGGCGCGCTGGCCTGGGTCGTCTCGCTGTGCCTTGCCGGCTACTGGCTGGGCAACCTGCCGTGGGTGCGCGCCAACCTGTCGCTGATCATCGTCGGCATCATCGCCTTCACGCTGGTGCCGGTCGGCATCGGCTGGCTGAAAAGCAGATCGGCCTGATGCACTGGTTCGCCATCCTTCTCCTGCTCGTGCTCGCCGGTNGCACGACCAAGATGGGAAAGGACGGGCGGACGGAAAGCACGGTCGACGTCAAATATCTGGCCAAAAACGAGGTCGACCGCATCGCCGATACGGTGCGCAGCGATACCGTCGATGGTCTGCTGCTGATCGCCGACAAGCTCTACAAGCGCAATCCGCGCGAGTGGAAGAAGAGCGCGCCCAGCCGCGAGGCGGCGGTGGAGCGGCTGAAATTGCGCCAGGTGAAGACCTTTCCCGAGCTTGGCGGTCTGCGCGAGGGGCAGGCGGCGGCGCTGGCCTTCAGCGAGAACTACGGGNGCGACCGGGTGCTGGCGCTGATGTTCGGCCTGCTGACGATGACCGATGCGGCCTTCGAGCACAAGGACGAGTTCTACATTCTCGATGCGCTGGACGAGCGGAAACTGTACAACTGCGCGCGCAACATGGAGATCGCCATCTGGAAACTGGGCAACGATCGCAACCCGGCCGGCGAACTCTATCTGCTGTCCAATGAACTCGACCCGGCCAACCGCAATCTTTCCTTCGAGCGCGAATTCGGGCGTGAAATCGCGCTACTCGACCTGATGGCCAAGATCGTCGCCGACCGCAACGGACGCGGCATTTCGCGCGCAGGCCAGTCGCTCGTCACCACCATTTTTCTGCCTGTAAGCTTCATCAAATGAAAAACATCGTCATCCTCATCTCCGGTCGCGGCAGCAACATGGAAGCGCTGATCGCCGCCCGTGACGCCGGCCGCCTGCCGGTCAACATCGCCGCCGTCATCAGCAACCGGCCAGAAGCGGCGGGCCTCGAAACCGCCACCAGAGCCGGCATCACCGCGCACTTCATCGACCACAAGGCCTTCGCCGGGCGCGAGGCCTTTGACGCCGCACTGGCCGAATGCATCGACAGCTTCGCGCCCGATCTCGTCGTCCTCGCCGGGTTCATGCGCATCCTCAGCGAAGGCTTCGTGCGCCACTACGAAGGCCGTCTGATGAACATCCACNCCTCGCTGCTGCCGTCCTTCCCCGGCCTGCACACGCATCAAAGGGCGCTGGAGGAAGGCGTGCGCATCCACGGCTGCACGGTCCATTTCGTCACACCGACCCTCGATCACGGTCCGGTCATCATCCAGGCCGCCGTGCCGGTACTCGACGGCGACAGCGAAGCGACGCTGGCCGCGCGCGTGCTGCGCCAGGAACACCGTGTCTATCCGCAAGCCGTGCGCTGGTTCGCCGAGGATCGCTTGCGGCTCGAAGGCGGACGCGTGCGCCTGGGTGCAGAAATGGCGGCCGACACCGCGTTGATCGCGCCCGAGGTGCGTTGAGCGGCGATGCCGGTCGCGCTGTTCGCCGCCTTGCTCGGCTCGCTGGCCATCCACGCCGTTGCGTTGTTCGGCACCGATACCGAGTTGTTCGGCGGCGGCCAGGAGCCANCCCCCTTGCGCGCCGAACTGCGACCCCGCCAACACCGCCAGCCGCAGCCGCTCCNNGCAGCAGCCAGCGCCATCGAAGCCGGCCGCCGGGCCGGCAAAATCGCTGAAGCCGCCAGCGGCACGGACGGTGCCGAATGCCGTGACCGTTGCCGCGCCCGCCGAGCCTGATTCCAACTCGAACGCCGACTCCGCCACGAAAACCGCCCCGAAATGCCGTCGACCGCAACCAGACCGCCAGCCGCACCCGCCAAGCCTGTCTTGCCGGTGGCAGGCTACATCCGCTTCGTCATCTACAAGGGCTCGCTGGGCCTGCAGATCGGGCGCGCCGAGCATCGCTGGGAATTCAGCGGAGACGGCCGTTACCGGCTGAAGGCGACGACCGAGACCAGCGGCCTGGCGGCGCTGTTCAAGCCGATACGCATGGAGACGGAAAGCCAGGGCTTGCTGGTGGCCGGCGGTTTGCAGCCGGAGAGTTACCGCAGCCTGAAAAATGGCGGCGACAACAACGAAAACGCCGATTTCGACTGGTCGACCGCGCAGGTGACGCTGGCGCGCGACGGCAGCGTGCGGCCGATCGCGCCCGGCACGCAGGATATCCTCTCGCTCAACTATCAGCTGGCCTACCTCGGCAAACTGGCCGAAGGCAGCGAGATCGGCGTCGTCACCGGCAAGAAATACGAACGCTACGCCATCGATTCGCTGGGCGAAGAAGAAATCGAGACGCCGGCCGGTCGCTTCCGTACCTTGCACCTGCGGGCGATGACCGACAACACCACGGAAATCTGGATCGCGCTCGATCGCCAGTACTTGCCGGTTAAAATCCGCTTCACCGACAGAAAGGGCGACAGCTACGAGCAGGTCGTCAGCGAAATCGGAACGCCGTCACCGAATTAGGAATGCCATGAAAGCCCGCTTTACTCCCGCCCTGTTTGCCCATGCCGAAGCCGTGCTCGGCCTGTTGCTGCGCTTCGACTACCCGGCCGACGCCGTCGTTTCGCGCTATTTCCGCGAGCATCGCGAACTGGGCCATGCCGACCGTGCCTTCGTCGCCGAAACGGTGTTCGCTGTGCTGCGGCGCGGGCGCAGCCTGGAGGCGCGCTGCGCCGGCAAGCTTTCGGACCGCAACCGCCTGCTGGTCGCGCTGGCCGTTACGCGTGGCTGGAGCCAGCGCGAACTGGCGCCGGTGCTGAAAGCCAGCGAGGAAGAATGGCTGGCGGCGGCCAAGGCGATGCCGGAGAGCGACCTGCCGCCGNCGGTGCGCTGCGATCTGCCGGACTGGCTCTACAACGCGCTCGAAGGCCAATTCGGTGCCGACGAAGTCAACAAGCTGGCGCAGGCGCTGAACCTGCCGGCGCCGCTCGACCTGCGCGTCAATACCATCAAGACGAATCGCGAGGCGGTGCTTGCCCGCCTGGCGGCCGACGACATCGCCGCCGTGCCCGGCATGTTGTCGCCGCTGGCCGTGCGCCTGCGCGACAAGCCGGCGCTGGCCAAGCATCCGCTGTTTATCGAAGGCGCCTTCGAGGTGCAGGACGAGGGCAGCCAGTTGCTCGGCTACCTGCTGGAGCCGAAGCGCGGCGAAATGGTCGTCGATTTCTGCGCCGGGGCGGGCGGCAAGACGCTGCTGCTGGGCGCGCTGATGAAGAATACCGGCCGCCTTTACGCCTTCGATGTGTCCGACAAGCGTCTCGCCAATCTCAAGCCGCGCCTCGCCCGCTCCGGCCTGTCCAACGTCCATCCGGCGCGTATCGAGCATGAGCGAGACACCAAGATCAAGCGCCTGGCCGGCAAGGTCGACCGCGTGCTGGTGGACGCGCCGTGTTCCGGCCTCGGCACGCTGCGCCGCAATCCCGACCTCAAATGGCGGCAGAGCGAGGATTCGGTCGCCGAATTGACGACCAAGCAGGCCGCCATCCTCGATGCCGCAGCCAAGCTGGTACGCCCGGGCGGCCGCGTGGTTTATGCCACCTGCAGCCTGTTGACCGCAGAGAACGACGCGATCGTCGAAGCGTTCCTGTCCAGCCATCCGGATTTCACCTTGACCCCGGCCTCCGCCGTGCTGGCCAGGCAGGGCATCGCGCTCGACGGCGACACGCTGCGCCTGCTGCCGCACCGGCACAATACCGACGGCTTTTTCGCCGCGATTCTGGACAGAAAAGCATGAAGCAGCAGAACGAAGCCCTGCAACTGTTCAGGGAACTCCTGGACGATTTCCGTGACCCGAATTTCGTCTGGCAGATCGTGGCGCTGGCGGCCTGTGTCGGCGTCGGCTGGCTGATTTACCGCTGGTGGCTGGCGCGCCACCACAATGCCGACGGCGGCCGCCTGCACGATGCCGGCGCGCGCCTGGCGTTTCCGGTTGCGGCGCTGGTGCTGGTCAGCGTGACCAAGCTGGTGTTGCAGAACTTCATCCACGTCAACCTGTTCCGTCTGGCGATTCCGCTGCTCGGATCGATGGCGCTGGTGCGCGCGGTCGTGTTCGTGTTGCGCCAGGCGTTTCCGAAAGCGACCTGGCTGACGACCTGGGAGCGCATCATCGCCAGCTTCGTCTGGTGCTGGCTGGCGCTTTACATCACCGATCTGGCGCCGCATGTCATCGATGCGCTGGAGGGTGGCCGTCCCGCTCGGCGCGCAGCGCATCAACCTGTGGATGATCCTGCAAGGCGTGCTCACCGTCTTCCTGACCGTGGTGGTCGCGCTGTGGATCTCCAGCGTCATCGAAGCGCGGTTGATGCGCATGGAAGGCGTCGATTCCAGCCTGCGCATCGTCGGCGTGCGTGTCGCCAAGTCGCTGCTGACCGTGGCGGCGCTGGTCACCGGCCTGACCATGGCCGGCATCGACATGACGGCCTTTTCGGTATTCACCGGGGCGCTGGGCGTTGGCCTCGGCCTCGGCATGCAGCGCATCGCCAGCAACTACGTCTCCGGCTTCATCATCCTGCTCGATCGTTCGATCCACATCGGCGACGTGGTTCAGGTCGGGGCCGACAGCGGGCAGGTGACCAAGATCACGACCCGCTATACCGTCCTCCAGCACGCGGCGGGTACCGAGTTCATCGTGCCCAACGAGGCGCTGATCTCAAACGTGGTGCAGAACCAGTCGTACTCCGACACGCGCATGCGTCTGTCCACGACGGTCGGCGTCGCCTACGATACCGACCTCGAACTGGCAATGCGTCTGATGCGCGAAGCGGCAGCGGCGCAGCCTCGCGTCCTGCGCGATTCGCCGCCGAGCGTTTTCCTGACAGCCTTTGCCGACAGCGCGATCAATCTCGAACTCGGTTTCTGGATCATGGACCCTGAAGCGGGGCGCGGCAACATCATTTCCGACGTCAATCTGGCGATCTGGAAGGCATTCAGGAAAACGGCATCCAGATTCCGTTTCCGCAGCGGGAAGTGCGCCTCCTGAACGAAAAAGCGGCGGATTGACCCGAAGGTTTCCGCCGCTGGCAGGAAGGGTGAGCTTGGCCGGCGATCAGGTGGTTTGCAGCATGCTCCGCTCGAACGAACGTTCGAGGCGCTCCTTGCGCCGTTTTCAAGGTATTTCTGGGCGTGAGCGATGCGCAGGCCGAGCCGGTCCAGCTTCAGAAACCGCTTCGCCTTGCTCTTCGTTTTTCCATGATGTCTCCTTTGGTGGCTGACTGCGAAGACAATGTAGAACGGCAGCCAAAAGCTGTCTGTGCGACTTTCTTGCCAGCTTTGTAACGCTAGCTGACGGGCTCGATTCTTGCCAATCCGTGTGCCTTCAGTTGCTGATTGGTGATGTCAGCGGAGTGGATGCCTCGCGCGGCGCGAGCAGACGGTTGCGCAGCCAGTGGTCGAGTGAAAGACGACCCGGGCCGAGCAGGATCAACGGCACCAGCATGCCGATGAACAGCACCGGCAGCTTGAAATTGCCGAACCCGTTGTCAGTGAATCCGTAGCCCATCAGCAGCTCGCTCCAGGTATTCCAGGCGTCGGGCCAATGCACGCTGGCGATGGCGACGACCGTCAGAATCAGCAGCGAAACCGAGAAGAAGCGTGTCGCCAGCCCGAGCACCAGGGCGATGGCGCCGATCAACTCGAACCAGGTTGCCATCTGCCAGCTGATTTCCGGAGGCACCACGCTGAACGGGAAGGGGAAGCGATCCTGGATGTCCATGAACCAGTTGCTGCCGTGGAATTTTTCCAGGCCGGATTCGAAGAAGTCCCAGCCGAGCAGCAGGCGCAAGCTGAGCAGGCCGAGCCACAGGCCAAGCGCGTCGAGATTGTCGAACAGGGTGGCAATATGTTTTTTCATGATGGTTTTACTCAAGTACGATGCCCTGGCGGCGCAGTTCGTCGAGCAACACGGCGCCATGCGCCAGCAGGCGCTCGGGNGAAGGATGGTGCAGGGCTTCGGCAATGGCATGGCAGACCGCTGTGCCGGTTTGCAGACTGTCAGCTAGAAGGGCCAGCAGGCGGGCGGTTACCGGGTTGATTTCGCTGAATTGCACGCGCTCGTTGGCATCACGGTGNACCACGAGGTGGGTGGCGGCCGGCTTGCGCGGGCGGTAGTCCGATCCGATGCGATGCACCGGCCAGGCATAGGCGAGATTGAGCAGCGCCGGGTTGAGCACGATGGGCGCCAGCATCAGGTCGCCCGACGGGTCGTGCGCCAACGCATAGCAGTCCATAATGTCGACGGCCAGTTCGGCCCATTCGTAATGCGCCAGTTCGGCCAGCCAGCCGGGCAGGCGCTGGGCAACACCACCGGCTGCCAGGTAGCGTGTGAATTCGCGGGGAATTTCGCGGAACCACGGCGTATGCAGGGGCCAGTCGCGATAGAAAGTTCGATTCAAATGCCGCCAGCGGGTTTCGCCGAGCAGGGCGCGGCAGACCGGAAAGCATGAATCGAGGAAGCCGGTCAGGTTGTTGAACAACAATTCATTGTAAACCGACATCCGGCGCGCCGATACACCGGCCGGGCGCGGCGTGTGATGCGGATCTCGCAGATGGCGGCCGAAGTCGCGCTGGAATGTCTGGAAACCGGTGTCCATCATGCGGCCTCGCGGTGGCGTGCGGCTGCCTGCAAACGGGCGATCTGGGCGACTTCTGCGGTCAACGCCGAAAAATCGGCAAAGTTGAAATCGCGTTCGAGACAGGTCGGTACTTCTCTGCCGATTTGCGCGTAGGCCGCTTCGAGCAGCGACCACACCGGATCGATGACGTCGGCACCGTGGGTGTCGATGAGCAGGCCGTCGGGCTCGACATAGTGACCGGCGACGTGGATGTAGCAGGTTTGGTCGAGCGGTAGCGAGGTCATGAATTCAAACGGATCGAAGCCAAAGTTGCGACTGTTGACGTAAATGTTATTGACGTCGAGATGCAGCAGGCAGTCGGCCTCGCGGATCACTTCGCCGATGAATTCGTGCTCGCTCATTTCGGCGCCGGGNGGCGCCACGTAGTACGAGGCATTTTCGATGCCGATGCGCAGGCCGAGGATGTCCTGGGCACGGCGGATGCGTTCGGCAGTCCAGCGCACGGCGCCTTCTGTCAACGGGATCGGTAGCAGATCATAGAGGCGGCTGTCGTCGCCACACCAGGACAAATGCTCGGTGTATAGCGTCATGCCGTGTTCGGACATGAAGGCACGGATGCGGCGCAGCAAGGCTTCGTCAAGCGGTGCCGGGCCGCCCAGCGACAGCGATAGGCCGTGACAGACGAAAGGGTAGCGTTCGGTAAACTCGCGCAGGTCGCGAGCCGAGCGTCCGCCAAGNCCAGCCCAGTTTTCAGGGGCAAGCTCGAAGAAGCGGATGGACTCCGGCGGGCCGGCGCGCAGCGAATCGAGCAATTCGCGGCGAAAGCCGAGGCCGGCGCCCGAAGGGGGACGTGGTGACATGGGATTCTCCCGGTCAGAAGGCCGGAAGGGAACAGCGCTCCCCGCAGCCTTGGTTCAAGGCCGGATTACTTCTTGGCGCCGCAGCTGGCGTCGGTCTTCTTGTCCGCGCCGCACTTGGCCTCAGCCTTCTTTTGTCGGCACCGCACTTGGCTTCGCCGCACTTGCCGTCCTTCTTCTTTTCGGCTGCCTTCTTGTCGGCACCGCACGAACCGTCCATTTTCTTGCTGCCACCGCAACTGCCGTCCTTCGTTTTGTATCGGCCTGGGCCAGTTGGTAACCGGCCTTCAGCTGGGTGGCACCGAAGGATTGTCGGCTGCATGGGCGACCGGGCTCAGGGCGATGGCGGCGAAGGCGGAACCGACGGTCAGGGAAACGAGGTTTTGCTTTTTCATGATTGACTCCGTTGAGATCGAGGTGGTTGGATCAGTCCTTGTGACTCATCCAGGCACCCATTGCCTGACGCATGAATGCGAACTGTCTTTCAGCTCGGCGGCAGCCGACACAAAACGCCAGGTGAAACCGAAACTGGGCGCGCTCCCAAAGGCTGAGTTTGCGTTCCAGTTGAATCGAGGCGAGGCGTGTGGCTTCCTTACAGCTAATCATTCCAGTTCCAGTCTTGCGTCCTTGGCTTGGGGCCTGATCCATTGGTCGGTACAGTCATGAAAAACTTACAAAATATTTTCCAATCGGTATGATCGCCCGCAAAACCATATCAGCGAGCTGTCATGTCAAGCGATCCATTGCACGATCCGGAGTTTCTCACAAGCCTGCGCCGGGACATGCTGCGTTTTGCCGAAATGCAGTTGCGCGACCGCGCGCAGGCTGAGGATGCGGTGCAGGAAGCGCTGACTGGCGCCTTGCTGGGCAAGGAAAAATTCTCTTCGCGTGCCTCCGTGCGCACCTGGGTGCTGGCCATCCTGAAAAACAAGATCGTCGATGTGCTGCGCCGGAAGATGCGCGAGCCTGTTGTGGTCAACGCCGAAAATGACGAGGATTTGGCGGGCTATTTCGACGATCGCCAGCACTGGGCTGAGGATACGCGCCCGTCTGAATGGCAGACGCCGCAGCAGGCGATGGAAAGCCGGCAGTTCTGGGAAGTGTTCGAAGCCTGTCTGTACCGGATGCCGGAAGCCAGCGCCCGTATCTTCACCATGCGCGAAGTGCTCGGTTTCGATACCGACGAAATCTGTCAAACCCTCGCCATCACGACCAACAATTGCTTCGTCCAGTTGCATCGGGCGCGTCTGGCCTTGCGGGCTTGTCTGGGGGCCAACTGGTTCGGCGAAGCCGCTTGAGTCGCTGGTGTTCAACAGTTCGTATTTTACGAACTCGTGATTCGCAATATTCTGGTTTTTTGGCTGTCGGCGATGTCGTATTCTTTAGCCTGCATTTCATACCCTGAACGGAGACAACCATGAAATCATTTGCCCTCTTTACAGCCGCCCTGGCGCTGGGCTTTACGCTGGTAACCGGCGATGCGCTGGCAGCCAAGCGTCTCGGTGGCGGCGCTTCGTCCGGCATGCAGCGGGAGTCGATCAGCCCGCAGAAATCGCCGTCCGCTACGCCGGCCCCGGCGCCCAGCCAGGCTGCTGCTGCCAAACCACAAGCTGCACCGGCAGCGGCGCCACCGGCTCAGCCCAAGCGTTCCTGGATGGGCCCGCTCGCCGGTCTCGCTGCCGGCCTGGGTCTTGCCGCACTGGCCTCGCATTTCGGTTTCGGCGAAGAACTCGCTTCGATGTTGATGATTGGCCTGCTGGTCATGGCGGTGATCTTTGTCGTCGGTCTCATCATGCGGCGCAAGGCGGCAGCCCAGTCGCCGCTGGCGGGTTCGGGCGGCATGCAATATGCCGGGGCAGGCAATCCGGCACCGCGCAGCTTCGACATGCGGCCTGAGGTCGCGTCGCCGGGTGCATTGGCATCGGGTGGCGCAGCTTTCGGTGAGGCGAGCGCTGGCGCGACCGGCAACATTCCGGCGGGCTTCGATGTCGATGGCTTCGTGCGCAACGCCAAGGTGAATTTCATTCGTCTGCAGGCCGCCAACGATGCCGGCAACCTGGAAGACATTCGCGAATTCACGACGCCGGAGATGTTCGGCGAAATCAAGCTGAACTTCGTCGATCGCGGCCAGGCTACGCAACAGACCGACGTCGTGACCGTCAATGCCGAGGTGCTCGATGTCGCCGAAGAAAGCACGCGCTACATCGTCAGCGTCCGCTTTACCGGACTGATCCGCGAAGCGCTGAACGCGGCGGCCGAACCCTTCGATGAAATCTGGCACATGACCAAGCCGCGCGACGGCAAGGGCGGCTGGGTACTGGCCGGGATCCAGCAGGTTCAATAACGGTATTGCGGCTGGCAAGAAGGGCTCCTGCGGGAGCCCTTTTTCATGTCCGCGATTTGGCTGGAGATTCGGGCGGGAAATCCGGCGCAAAAAAACCCCGCCACGAAGGCGGGGTAACAGGGAGGTCTCGAAAGGGGTTTCGAGGAGGTAAAGCGGTTCAGTTCTTGCGGTGGCGTTTCAGCCAGCGGCGGGCTACGACGATGACGGCGCAAGCGGCNGTGGCTGCCAGCGCGGCGTTGACCGGCTCGGCCTGACCGTCGGTGAGCCAGTCGAAACCTGCAACGCCGACGAATACGCCAAGGCTCTCGTTGATCGGCAGGTTGTCGGCGAAGGCCATCAGCGTACCTGGCAAACCTGGGACGGAATGGTTGCGAAGGCCGGCTGACTGTTGTTCAGCCCGAAGAGGTGCTGGCGGGCAGCGGCCAGAAATTGCGTTATGTTCGTCTTGTTCATTTTGCTGTTCCCCTTTTTTGGGTCTGTTGGTTCATGCGTCGCATTCTACGGACGGGTCGCCGACGCGTCTGTTGCGCGCGCGTGGCGTCGACGTAACCAGTGTTGATGTTTTGTGACGCCTTGTAACCGCGCTGCTATTGCTGCGCTTTCCAGGACAGCGTGAAGCGGGCGCCACCCAGTGGGGCGGCATCGGCGGTCGCAGTGCCGCCGTGCAGTTCGAGCACGCGCCGGGTGATGGCCAGGCCGAGGCCGTAGCCGCCGGTGGCACGGTCGCGCGAGCGGTCGAGGCGGGTGAAGGCGGAGAACACATGTTCGCGGTCTTCGGGNGGAATGCCGATGCCGTCGTCGTCGACATGGATCAGGATGCGCTCCTGCTGCAATTCGGCGCTGACGACAACCTGCTTGCTGGCGTACTTGAAGGCGTTGCGCAGCAGGTTGCGCAAGGCATAGGGCATGGCCTTGCGGTCAAGGTCGACATGCAGGTTTTCGGGCAGTTTTTCGGTGTCGACAGTGATCGCCAGGTTACGCCCAAGCAGGCGCACGGCATCGATTTCGTCGTTCAGCCATGCGGCGAAGCGGACGCTCGAAAAATGCGGCTCGGGTGCTTCGCGTTCGAAGCGGGCGTAGGTCAGGCTGGTGTCGATCAGGTGGTCGAGTTCGTCGAGATCGGCTTCCATCATGGCCCACAGGCGCTCGCGTTCGGCGCGCTCGTCGGTACCGGAAAGCATTTCCAGGGCGAAGCGCATGCGCGCGATCGGCGTCCTCAATTCGTGGGAAATGGCCGAGGAAAGTTCGCGGTGCGTGGCCAGCAGTTGCTGAACCCGATCAGCCATGCTGTTCATGGTGTCGGACAATGGCGCGAAGAGTTGGCTGCGGGCCGGTGGCGAGCGCGCTTCGAAGTCGCCGTCACCCAGGTCGCGCGCCGTCTGGCGCAGCGTTTCCAGATCGCGCCAGATCGGGCGCACCCAGAACCACAGGGCGATGCCGAAGATCACCCCGGTCAGGCTCCAGGTCAGGAGTCGCAGACGCAGGTCGAGCGGCAGGCGGTCCTTGAGTTCCGGGTTGCGGTTGGCGGCCAGCGGGCCAACCACCAGCACCTTGCTGCTGGTGCCGAGGCGGCGGTACATGATGTCGCCGTCGTGATCGATGGCGATGTCNGCGGCGTCGAGCTTGATCACCTGGGCTGGGGTCAGGGAACGGTCGAGGCTGATGCGTTCGACGATGCCAAGGCGATAGGAGAACTTCTCGTCCAGTTCGTCGATTTTCTTTTGCCAGGCGCTGCGTGGAGTCCGGTACAGCTCGTCTTCGATCAGCGTGATGGTGCCGCGCATGAAGCGGCGGGCGTAGTCGTCGGTGATGCCGCGCTGGGCCGTGGAGATGACGAAATCCGCCGTGAAGGCGATGGCGACGAAAGAGCCCATCGCCAGCAGGTAGAAGTTGAAGAACAGCTTGGACAGGCTGTAGCGTCCGCCCCGCCAACGCGGCAGCGAAACCCGGAAAAGCGAGCGGACGAGGCCTGGCTTTTTCCCGGCCGTCGCCGGGCTCAGTTCCAGTCATGCTTGCTGAAGAGGTAGCCCTTGCCGCGCACGGTCTTGATGCGCGTCGGGTTTTCCGGGTCGTCGTTCAGTTTNTTGCGCAGGCGCGAGATGCGGGCATCGATCGAGCGGTCGAGACCGTCGAAGCCGATGCCGCGCAGTTCCTGCAGCAGATCGTCGCGCGACAGCACGTTGCCGGCATGCGAGGCGAGCAGCCAGAGGAGGTCGAATTCGGCGGTGGTCAGGTCGATGTTCTCGCTGCCCAGCGAGGCGGTACGCGTCGCCTGACTGATGCGGAACTGGCCGAACATCATTTTNTCGGTCTCGCTGCCCGGCCCTTCGCCGGCCGCCGGCATCCGGCGCAGCAGTGCCTTGATGCGGGCGAGCAGCACGCGCGGTTGCACCGGCTTGGCGATGTAGTCGTCGGCGCCCATTTCAAGGCCGAGAATCTGGTCGAAATCCTCGTCGCGGGCGGTCAGCATCAGGATCACGCCGCGATACTGCTGGCGCACGGCGCGGCAGACCTCGAAACCATCCTTGCCGGGCAACATGACGTCGAGAATGACCAGATCGGGCTGTTCCTCAAGAATTCGTGCCTCGGCCATGTCGCCGCGCGGCTCGATGGCGACCTGCATGTCGTTCTTGGTGAGGTATTCGGCCGTCAGTTCGGCCAGGCGTTCATCGTCTTCGACGAGCAGTATGCGTGTGTTCATTCGGGCATCTTAACGGCCGCCCGGCCGCTGTTCAACCCTGCTGCGGTCGACGCTTCCCGCAGAGCGAATTTCACCCACGGCGAATCGCCGCCATGCATGGTCGAGCAACTGGCTGGCGCTTGTCTTAAAATACGGTGCGCAAAACAACCTGTTACCAAGGATTCCATGTATTCCGGCGTTTTCGATCTGCCCTGGTGGGGCTATGTGCTCGTGACTCTTTGCCTGACCCACGTCACCATCGCTTCGGTCACGATCTTCCTGCATCGCCACCAGGCGCACCGGGCGCTCGATCTGTCGCCTTTGCCGTCGCACTTTTTCCGCCTCTGGCTGTGGCTGACCACAGGCATGGTGACCAGGNAGTGGGCGGCCATTCACCGCAAGCACCACGCCAAGTGCGAAACGGCGGACGACCCGCACAGCCCGCAGGTATACGGCATCAACCGCGTGCTGTGGGGCGGCGTTNTTCTCTACGTCAAGGAAGCTTGGAACAAGGAAACCCTGCAGCGCTACGGCCACGGAACTCCGGACGACTGGCTGGAAAGGAATCTCTACACGCCCTGGCACAAGCTCGGCATCACGCTGATGCTGGCCATCGATATCGTCCTTTTCGGTGCGCTACCGGGCGTCCTGATCTGGATCGTCCAGGTCGCCTGGATTCCCTTCTGGGCGGCGGGCGTCATCAACGGTATCGGCCACTACTGGGGTTACCGCAATTTCAATTGCGCCGACGCGTCGACCAATATCGTCCCCTGGGGCATCCTGATCGGCGGCGAGGAACTGCACAACAATCATCATTCGTTCGCCACCTCGGCCAAGCTGTCCAACCGTTGGTACGAGTTCGACATCGGCTGGATGTACATCCGCATTCTCTGTGTGCTGGGCCTGGCCCGCGTCAAGAAGCTGGCGCCGGTGCCAAAGATCGTCGCGCCGCGTTCCGAGGTGGATTTCGCAACCCTGCAGGCAGTCATCGACAACCGCTACGACGTGCTGGCGCGTTACGCCGGTTCGCTGAAGAACCTGTACCGCGAGGAAATGGCAAAATTCCAGGACAAGGCTTCGTACAAAGGTGTAAAGCGCTGGCTGGAGGTCGAAATCAATCAGATTCCCGATGATTGGCGCAAGCGCTTGGACGAGCTGTTGGCGCGTAGCCACAGCCTGGCGACACTCTATGCGATGCGGGCGGAGTTGTCGGCGGTCTGGAACCGCACCAACGCGACCCGCGAGCAGCTGGTGATCGATCTCCAGACCTGGTGCCACAAGGCCGAAGCATCGGGCATCAGGCAGTTGCAGGAACTCTCCATAAGGATGCGCAGCTATGCCGTGGCGTGAAATCCCCTTCGTGCGTGGTTCGCCACGCTGGCCCTCGGTACGCTGGGGCTGGTCGTGGCAGGCCTCGAACTGCAGCAGCTGTACCGGCTGGCGCCCTGTCCATTCTGTATCTTCCAGCGCCTGCTCTATATCGTGATCGGTCTCGTCGCGTTGCTCGGGGTCGTGCTGCCTGCCGGGCGCCTGCCGTGGGCAGCGCTGATCGCCGCGCTCGCTGCGGGTGGGGCGGCGGTGGCCGGCTACCAGTCATGGATGCAGGCTTTTCCGCACCTGGCGACCGAATGCGGCTACAGCGACCCGACCCTGATCGAGCGTCTGGTCGACTGGCTGGGGATGCAATGGCCGTCCCTCTTTCTGGCGACCGGTTTCTGCACCAGTCGCGAATGGGAGCTCCTCGGCCTGTCGATGGCCAACTGGTCGTTCCTGGTGTTCCTCGGGATCGTCGGCTACGCGGTACTGCTCATGCGCAGCAAACAGGCATAGCCAAAAAACAAAACCCGCCGATTGGCGGGTTTGTCAACTGGAGCGCGCCGAATTACTTCAGCTTCACTTCCTTGTAAGCAACGTGCTTGCGAGCCTTCGGGTCGTACTTCATCATCTCCAGTTTCTCAGGCGTCGTGCGCTTGTTCTTGGAGGTGGTGTAGAAGTGACCGGTGCCAGCCGTGGATTCCAGTTTGATTTTNTCGCGACCGCCTTTAGCCATTTTACTTATCCTTCCTTAATCAGACTTCGCCACGTGCACGCAGGTCGGCGAGCACGGCATCGATGCCGTTCTTGTCGATAACGCGCAGACCGGCATTGGAAACACGCAGGCGCAGGAAGCGGTTTTCAGATTCGACCCAGAAACGACGATACTGCAGGTTCGGCAGGAAGCGACGCTTCGTTTTGTTGTTGGCGTGGGAAACCTTGTTCCCGACCATCGGGGCTTTGCCCGTTACTTGGCAGACTCGCGCCATGATTGGTGCTCCAGAATTCGCTAGAAGAAAGCCCACGAGTGTAGCGGAAAATACCTAAGAATTTCAAGTGTTTTTGTCTTTTCTACAAAAGACCGCGTTCCGCGAACGACAGCGGNGGNGTATTGCCAGCGACGATGAAGTGGTCGAGCAGCTTGACGTCGATCATGGCCAGGGCTTCTTTCAGCGTACTGGTCAGCATTTCGTCGGCACGCGACGGCTCGGCGACGCCGGATGGATGGTTGTGGGCGAGGATCACGGCCGCCGCGTTGTGGGCCAGCGCCGCCTTGACGACCTCGCGCGGGTGAACGCTGGTTTGCGTCAGGCTGCCGGAAAACAGTTCGTCGGCCTTGAGCAGCCGGTTCTGGGCATCCAGCCAGAGCGCCATGAAGACTTCATGCTGGCGGCCGGCTAGCTTCAGGCGCAGCCAGTCGCGCACCTTGCCGGGCGACGAGAAGGTGTCGCGGGTCGTCATCTCTTGTGTCAGGGCGCGGCGGGCCAGCTCGAAGCTGGCTTTGAGCTGCGCGGCCTTGGCCATGCCGATGCCGGAGACGCTGGCCAGTTCTTCCAGCGAGGCTTCGGCCAGGGCGCCCAGGCGGCCGTCGAAGCGCTGCAGCAGGTCGCGCGCCAGATCGACGGCGCTCTTGCCGCGCACGCCGACGCGCAGATAGATGGCCAGCAGTTCGGCGTCGGAAAGGGCTTGCGGCCCGTGCGTCAGCAGCCGTTCGCGGGGCCGCTCGCCCTCGGGCCAGTCGGTGATCGCCATGTGATTTCCAGTAGAATGTTTTGGCTCACATTCTAATGGCACGACAATGGAATTACAGGGAAAGCGCATCGTTCTCGGTGTCACCGGCGGCATTGCCGCCTACAAGGCGGCCGAACTGGTTCGCCTGCTCGGCAAGCAGGGCGCCGACGCGCAGGTGGCGATGACCGAAGGTGCCACGCATTTCGTCACGGCGACGACCTTCCAGGCGCTTTCCGGCAAGCCAGTATTCACCGACCAGTGGGATGCGCGCATGCCGAATGCGATGGCGCATATCGATCTGTCGCGCCAGGCCGACCTGATCCTGATCGCCCCGGCTACGGCCGATTTCCTGGCGCGGATCGATCATGGTCTGGCCGACGACCTGCTGACGACGATGGTGCTGGCGCGTGACTGCCCGCTGCTGGTGGCGGCGATGAACCGCCAGATGTGGGAAAACCCGGCGACGCAGCGCAATGTGAGGCAGTTGCAGGCAGACGGTGTCGGTATCCTTGGCCCGGCCAGCGGCGAGCAGGCCTGCGGCGAAGTCGGCGCCGGCCGCATGCTGGAGCCTGAGGAAATTCTCGAAGAGGTGATCGCCTTCTTCACGCCCAAGCTGCTGGCCGGCAAGAAGGTGCTGATTACCGCCGGGCCGACCTTCGAGGCCATCGACCCGGTGCGCGGCATCACCAACCTGTCGTCCGGGCGCATGGGTTACGCCGTGGCGCGCGCGGCGCGGCATGCCGGGGCGGAGGTGACGCTGGTTTCCGGGCCGGTCGGTTTTGCGGCTCCGCAGNGGNTCGACCGCATCAGTGTGTGCGGCGCCCTCGACATGCACGCGGCAGTCATGGCGCGGGCGGCAGCCGCCGACATATTCATCGGCGTGGCGGCGGTGGCCGATTACCGCGTCGCCAATGCGGCCGAGCACAAGCTGAAGAAGGACACCGGCGGCATCCCGCCGATCGAGCTGGTCGAGAATCCGGACATCCTCGCCGAGGTGGCGGCCTTGCCGGGTGGCCCGTTCTGTGTCGGCTTCGCCGCCGAGAGCCGCAACCTTGAGGAATATGCGCAGGCCAAGCGGCGCAAGAAGAACATTCCGCTGATCGCCGGCAATCTGATCCAGGATGGTTTCGGCGGCGACGACAACCGCCTTGTCCTGTTCGACGACCAGGGCACGCACCCGCTGACGCCGGCGCCGAAATCCGAGCTGGCGCGCCGGCTCATCGAACATATCGCTGATCTGACAGGAAAAGACTGATGCACCGTATCGACGTAAAGATTCTCGACCAACGCCTGCACGACAGCCCGCCGCACTACGCGACGCCGGGTTCGGCGGGGCTCGACCTGCGCGCCTGTCTCGATGCGCCGCTGGAGATCGTGCCCGGCCAGACGACGCTGGTGCGTACCGGCATGGCGATCCATCTGGCCGATCCGGGGCTGGCGGCGATGATTCTGCCGCGCTCCGGCCTTGGCCATAAGCACGGCATCGTTCTCGGCAATCTGGTCGGGCTGATCGACAGCGATTACCAGGGCGAGCTGATGGTCTCGGTGTGGAATCGCGGGCAGACGAGTTTCACGCTCAATCCGCTGGAGCGCATCGCCCAGCTGGTGGTCGTGCCGGTGTTGCAGGTCGGTTTCAACGTGGTCGAGGATTTCGACGCCAGTTCGCGTGGCGAGGGCGGGTTCGGGAGCACTGGCAAGCACTGAGCGCTTGCCGATGCGCACAAAAGCCCGCCGGTTCGGCGGGCTTGTCGTTTGCGCGAAGGCGCGGCGTTCAGGCCAGGGCCGCCAGCGCAGCGGCGTAGTCCGGCTCGTCCTTGATTTCACCGACCAACTGGCTGTGCAGCACGCGGTCGTTTTCGTCGAGCACGACCACCGCACGGGCGGCGACACCGACCAGCGGGCCGCTCTTGATGGCGACGCCGTAGGCTTCGAGGAATTCACGGCCGCGCATGGTCGATAGCGTTTGCACGTTGGCCAGGCCCTCGGTGCCGCAGAAGCGACTCTGGGCGAAGGGCAGGTCGGCGGAAATGCACAGCACGGCCGTGTTGGCGACGTCGTTGGCGGACTGGTTGAATTTGCGCACCGAGGTGGCGCAGGTCGGCGTGTCGATGCTCGGGAAGATGTTGAGAATCTTGCGCTTGCCGCTCAGGCTGGCCAGCGTGACGTCGGCCAGATCCTTGCCGACCAGCGAGAAGGCCGGNGCCTGCTCGCCCTTCGCGGGAAAGTGGCCGCCGACTTCAATGGGATTGCCGCCAAGGGTTACGGTCTTGGACATGTATGTCTCCTGTGGTTGTGATTGGCGGCCGCCGGGGTTCCCGGCGGCCGGTTGCGTGGCTGTCAGTGGACGCCGGATCGCCCGATGCGTTCAGTCATTTTTGACCAAAAACGGGTCGACCGCAACAGGGTGTCACCCCATGGTTTTGAGATGCTGGATGATCTCGCCGGCCATGGGCTGGGCATCGCCGTAGAGCATGCGGCAATTGTCGGTATAGAACAGCGCATTCTCGATCCCCGAATAGCCGGTGCCCTTGCCGCGCTTGATGACGATCACGTTCTGCGCCATGTCGGCGTTGAGGATCGGCATGCCGTAGATCGGACTCGACTTGTCGGTGCGTGCCGTCGGGTTCACCACGTCGTTCGCCCCGATGATCAACGCCACATCCGCCTGCGCGAACTCGCCGTTGATCTCGTCGAGATCGAAGATCTTGTCGTAAGGCACCCCGGCTTCCGCCAGCAGCACGTTCATGTGGCCCGGCATGCGTCCGGCCACCGGGTGGATGGCGAACTTCACCTCGACCCCGGCTTCCTCCAGGATCGCCGTCATCTCCCACACCTTGTGCTGGGCATGCGCCACCGCCATGCCGTAACCCGGCACGATGATCACCTTGCTGGCGTAGCGCATCATCGCCGCCGCATCGAGACCGGACAACTCCTTCATCGTGCCGGTGATGGCTTCGCCGCTCGACGCTGCAACCATCGGCGTGAACAGGATGTTGGAGATCGGCCGGTTCATCGCCTTGGCCATCAACTGGGTGAGCAGCGTGCCGGCGGCGCCGACGACGATACCGGCGATGATCAAGGCCGGATTGCCCTGGACATAGCCCTCGAAACCGACCGCCAGGCCGGTGAAGGCGTTGAACAGCGAGATCACCACCGGCATGTCGGCACCGCCAATGGGCAGCGTGACGATCAGGCCGAGCAGCAGGGCGATGGCGAAGAAGGCGTAGATCAGTTCCGGACGCGCCGGGGCGACGACGATCATGGTGCCGCCGAGGACGACGGCGGCGAGCGCCAGCACCACGTTGACAGCATTCTGCGCCGGCAGGCGATGCGCTTTCTTGAGCAGCCCTTGCAACTTGGCGTAGGCGACGCAGGAGCCGGTGAAGGAGACCGAACCGATCAGCGCGCCGAGCACGGCCAGCGTGGTGGCGACGGTGCCGTGCGCTTCACCGCGGGCGAAGGCGATGGCGGCAATCGCCGCTGCCGCACCGCCGCCCATACCGTTGTAGATGGCGACCATCTGCGGCATGTCGGTCATCTTGACCTTCTTGCCGGAGATCCAGGCGGCGGCAGCGCCGACGACGAGGGCGAGGATCATCAGCGCCAGGTTTTGCAGGCCGGGGATCAGGAAGGTGGCGGCAATGGCGATCAGCATGCCGTAGCCGGCCCAGATGATGCCCTGGCGGGCGCTGGCCGGCGAACTCATGCCTTTCAGGCCGAAGATGAAGAGCAGTGCGCCGACGAACCAGGCGCCTTGAACGTAGAGGGGGCCGTCATTTACGCACCCTCCTTCTTCTTGAACATGGCGAGCATGCGTTCGGTGACGACGTAGCCGGCGGCATTGGCGGCGCCGAGGGCGACGGCGAAGAAGCCGATGGCCTGTTCGACGACGGTGTCGGCCCCGCCCAGCGCGACCATCGCGCCGACGACGACGACGCCGTGGATGAAGTTGGAGCCGGACATCAGCGGCGTGTGCAGGATGACCGGCACCTTGGCGATGATCTCGTAGCCGGTGAAGGCGGCGAGCATGAAGATGTAGAGCGCGAGCATGCCGTCCATCATGCAGCCCTCCTGCGTCATCTCCCAGGACTTGTCTGACGGTGGGGTGAACGGTGATGCCGTCCTTGCACAGCAGGGTGCCGGCGACGACGTCGTCGGCCCAGTCGAAAGCCAGTTCGCCGTCCTTGATCCACGGCGAGAGGAAGTTGTAGAGGTTCTTGGCGTAGAGCTCGGAGGCGTGAGTCGGCATGCGGGAGGGGAGGTTCAGGGGGCCGTGGATGTTCACGTCGTTGGCGATGACGTGTTCGCCGGGCTGGGTGAGGGCGCAGTTGCCGCCACTTTCGGCGGCCATGTCGACGATGATGGCGCCGTATTTCATGCGGGCGATCATGTCGGTGGTGATGATGATGGGGGCTTTCTTGCCGGGGATGGCGGCGGTGGTGATGACGACGTCGGACAAGGCGATGGCCTTGGCGAGTTTTTCGGTTTGCTGGGCTTTTTCCGCGTCGGTGAGGTCGCGGGCGTAGCCGCCGCTGCCGTCGGCGGAGACGCCGGTGTCGACGAATTTGGCGCCGAGCGATTCGATTTGCTCACGGGCGGCGGCGCGGACGTCGTAGGCGTCGACCATGGCGCCCAGGCGTTTGCAGGTGGCGATGGCTTGCAGGCCGGCGACNGCGGCGCCAATCACCAGGACGCGCGCCGGGCGGATGGTGCCGGCGGCGGTGGTGAGCATGGGGAAGAATTTGGTGCAGCGGGCGGCGGCGATCAGGCCGCACTGGTAGCCGGCGCAGGAGGCCTGGCTGGAGAGGGCGTCCATGCTTTGGGCGCGCGAGATGCGCGGCAGCAGCTCCAGCGCGAAGGCGGTGATCTTCCTGGCATTCAGGGCGGCCAGCCTCGCCTTGTCGTCGAAGGGCTTCAAGAGGCCGATCAGCACCGAGCCTTCGGGCAAGGCCGCGATCTCTTCAGGACTCGGCGGCGTCACGCGGAGAATCAGTTGCGCGCTGCCGTAGGCTTCGGCAATGCCACCGACCATATTGACGTTGGCGTAGTCCGAGTCGAGAAAATGGCTTTCGGTGCCGGCGCTCTGTTCCATGCGCAGGCTGGCGCCCAGGGCGGCAAATTTNTTGGCGGTTTCGGGAACCAGGGCGACCCGGCTTTCGCCAGGCGCGCGTTCCCGAGCCACGGCAATACATAAGGGCATGCTGCTCTCCAGTGATGATTCCGGAATGTTATCCGGTATTTTAGAAATTTCTGATGCCGATCAGTCCGTAGTCGGCGGGTGTTGCAAAAGCGTAATTCCTCGGGGTAAGGGAAGAAGTCTTCGACGTGGCCGTCGCGGATCTTCTTCTGTGAATCCTGCCAGAATCCGGGCGATAGCAGGTCGGCATGATACTTGTGAAAGACCTTGCGCAGGGTTGGCGAGGCGAGCAGGAAGGTGCCGAACTCCTCGGGGAAGATATCGTTCTTGGCGACCGCGTACCAGACCTCGCCGGACATCTCTGTCTCGAAATCCGGTGCCGGCGGGATCTTGCGGAAATTGCAGTCGGTCATGTATTCGATTTCATCGTAGTCGTAGAAGACAACGCGGCCGTAGCGGGTGACCCCGAAATTCTTCCACAGCATGTCGCCGGGGAAGATGTTGGCCTGGGCCATTTCGCGGATGGCACTGCCGTATTCGCGGATCGCGTGTTCGACGCCCTCGATGTTGTTGGCGCGCTCCATGCGGTCGAGATGGATATTGAGCGGCTCCATGCGGCGCTCGATGTAGAGGTGCTTGATGATCAGCTGATCGCCGTCGATCTCGAAGCAGGACGGGGCCAGCGTTCGCAACTCTTCCAGCACCTCGTCGGAGAAGCGGTTGAGCGGAAACAGCACGTTGGAGAATTCCAGCGTGTCGGCCAGACGTCCGACGCGGTCGACCTGCTTGACCATCATGAATTTCTTNTTGACCGTGGCGCGATCCATGTTCTTCGAGGCGCCGAAAACATCCTTGATGATCTTGAAGACATAGGGNTAGGACGGCAGCGTGAATACCAGCATGACCAGGCCACGGATACCGGGNGCCATGATAAATTTGTCTTCCGAATGGTGCAGGTGATAGATGAAGTCGCGGAAGAACATGGTTTTGCCCTGCTTGCCGAGGCCGAGCATGATGTAGAGCTCGGAGCGCGGCTTGTTGGGCATGATGGCGCGCAGGAACTGGACGTAACCGGAAGGCACCTCCATGTCGACCATGAAATAGGCGCGCGACAGCGAGAACAGCAGGCCGATCCGCCAGGCGTCGAGCAGCACGGTGTCGAGATAGAGCTTGCCTTCGTCGTCGTGGAGCACCGGGATGGCGAAGGGATATTCGACCGAACCGTTGATTGCCTTGCCGATGATGTAGGCGGCCTTGTTGCGGTAGAAGGCCGAGGCCAGCACCTGGATCTGGAAATTGACCTCGCGCTGCGGCATCCCTTTGAGATGGCGGCGTATCGCGCTATACNNGTAGCCGACATCGCGACCGAGATCGGCGAACGGGCGCTGCCAGCGGAAGTCGGTGACGATGTTGAGCATGGCGCCGTGCAGGCCGTCTTCCTTGGCGTAATAGCTGCGATAGGTGGGCGCGCTGTCGGCTTCGATGTTTTCGGTCGACACCGTCGGGCGGACGAAAATGAAATCGTTGTGGAAATAATTGCGGTGCAGGATCTTGGTCGTCACCGAATTGAAGAAGGTCTCGGCCAGTTCCGGCTGCTTGTGGTTGAGCAACAGCCCGATGTAGAGCAGCTTGACCTGTTGCCAGGTCGGCTGGTCGATGTTGCCGGCATCGAATTCGGTGCGCAGGCGCTCAACACANTCGTCGACGCGGTCGTCATAGAAGCGGATGCGTTCCCGTACCGCCTTGTGCACGCCCAGCCAGTCGCCTTGCTCGAAACGCACCTTGGCTTCCTGACTGGTTGCGCGGAACAGGGTGTAGTGCTTGTTGAAGCCCTGGATCAGGGCCAGGGCGATCTGGTGCGCATTGTTGCCGTAGAGGCCGACGGAGATTTTCATGTCACGGGACTCGAATTGAAAGATGATTTTATCACCCGGGCGACGGCATGATCGTGTCTGAAAATCCCCGATTTCGCGTCGGCGTTGACTGGTTACGCGCCCGGAAGGATACTCATCAGCTTTCTGTTTGTAAGCGTGGCGAAAGGGGCATCGAGTAACCTCGCCACGCGTTTTTCAATCCAATCGGAGGGTAGCATGGCTGCAGGGAAGTCAAAGATCATTTACACACTCACGGACGAGGCGCCGTTGCTGGCGACCTGCGCCTTTCTGCCTATCGTCCGCACCTTCACCGGCCCGGCCGGCATCGAAATCGAGAAGGCCGACATCTCCGTATCCGCCCGCGTTCTCGCCGAATTTGGCGAATATCTGAGGGACGACCAGAAAGTCCCGAATACCCTGGCCGAGCTGGGTGCCAAGTGTCTGTTGCCGGAAACCAACATCATCAAGTTGCCCAACATCAGTGCTTCCGTTGCGCAGCTGAAGGCCTGTATCAAGGAACTGCAGGCCAAGGGCTACGCCATTCCCGACTATCCGGAAGCGCCTGCCAGCGATGAAGAANAAGCCATCGCCGTCCGTTACGGCAAATGTCTGGGCTCTGCCGTCAACCCGGTGCTGCGCGAAGGCAACTCCGATCGCCGCGCCCCGGCGGCCGTCAAGAACTACGCCCGCAAGAACCCGCATTCGATGGGCGAATGGAAACAGTGGTCGCAAACCCACGTTTCCCACATGCACGGTGGCGATTTCTACCACGGTGAAAAGTCCATGACCCTGGACAAGGCGCGCAATGTGCGCATGGAGCTGATCGCCAAGGGCGGCAAGATCACCGTGCTGAAGCCGAAGGTCGCGCTCAAGGACGGCGAAATCATCGACTCCATGTTCATGAGCAAGAAGNCGCTGTGCGACTTCTATGAAAAGGAACTGGAAGATTGCCGCGAGGCGGGCATCCTGTTCTCGCTGCACGTCAAGGCGACAATGATGAAGATCTCGCACCCGATCGTTTTCGGTCACTGCGTCAAGATCTTCTACAAGGAAGCCTTCGAGAAGCACGGCGCGCTGTTTGCAGAGCTCGGCATCAACGTCAATAACGGCATGGTCGACCTCTACGACAAGATCAAGACCCTGCCGGAATCCAAGCGCGACGAGATCATCCGTGACCTGCACGCCTGTCAGGAGCACCGTCCCAAACTGGCCATGGTCGACTCGGCCAAGGGCATCACCAACTTCCACTCGCCCAACGACATCATCGTCGATGCCTCAATGCCGGCGATGATCCGCCAGGGCGGCAAGATGTGGGGCGCCGACGGCAAGCCGGCCGACTGCAAGGCCGTGATGCCGGAATCGACCTTCGCCCGGATCTACCAGGAGATGATCAACTTCTGCAAGTGGAACGGCAACTTCGACCCGAAGACCATGGGCACCGTGCCGAACGTCGGCCTGATGGCGCAGAAGGCCGAGGAGTACGGCTCGCACGACAAGACCTTCGAAATCGCCGAGGATGGCATCGCCAACATCGTCGATATCGACACCGGCGAAGTGCTGCTGACGCAGAACGTCGAGCAGGGCGACATCTGGCGCATGTGCCAGGTCAAGGACGCACCGATTCGCGACTGGGTCAAGTTGGCCGTTACCCGGGCCCGCAATTCCAACACACCGGCCGTCTTCTGGCTCGACCCCTACCGTCCGCACGAAGCCGAACTGATCAAGAAGGTCAATACCTACCTCAAGGATCACGACACCAGTGGCCTGGAAATCCACATCATGAGCCAGGTGCGCGCCATGCGTTTCACGCTCGAGCGCGTCATCCGCGGCCTCGACACCATCTCGGTGACCGGCAACATCCTGCGCGACTACCTGACCGACCTGTTCCCGATCATGGAACTGGGTACTTCGGCCAAGATGCTGTCCATCGTTCCGCTGATGAACGGCGGCGGCATGTACGAAACCGGTGCCGGCGGTTCCGCACCGAAGCATGTGCAGCAGCTGACGGAAGAAAACCACCTGCGTTGGGATTCGCTCGGCGAATTCCTGGCGCTGGCGGTGTCGCTGGAAGAGCAGGGCATCAAGGACGGCAACAAGCGCGCCGTGCTGCTGGCCAAGACGCTGGATGCGGCCACCGGCAAGCTGCTCGACAACCGCAAGTCGCCGTCGCCGAAGACCGGTGAGCTCGACAACCGTGGCTCGCAGTTCTACCTCGCGATGTACTGGGCGCAGGAACTGGCCGCCCAGACCGAGGACAAGGAACTGGCAGCGCACTTCGCACCGCTGGCCAAGACGCTGACTGCCAACGAGGCACAGATCGTCGCCGAGCTGAAGACGGTCCAGGGCAAGCCGGTCGACATCGGCGGCTATTACAAGGCCGACTCCGAGAAGTGCAAGGCCGTGATGCGTCCGAGCCCGACGCTGAACGCCGCGCTCAAGGCAGCGCGCGGCTGAGTCCCGGTAAGGTTCAGGCGGCCGGGGCCGCCTGAACGAATGCAAAGAGCGAAGGCCGCAACGGTCTTCGCTTTTTCATTTTCGGCCTTTTTCCCGGTCGACCGCAACAGGCTTGCCGGCCTTGGTCAATGGACTAAAATGGGCTGACAGGGGCCGCCTCTTTGCGACATAATCGCTCCGCCGTCTGGTGCCGGGAAGGTGGTGGCCGGCTTTCCCGACCAGGGATGTTCGATGTTGGCAGCGCGTCCTATAACAACGAATGGAGATGATATGACCTCTCACATCAAGATTCCGCAAGGCGGTTCCAAGATTGTTCCGGGGCAGCCGATTCCCGACAATCCCATCATTCCTTTCATCGAAGGCGACGGCATCGGCATCGACATCACGCCGGTCATGATCAAGGTCATCGATGCCGCCGTGGCCAAAGCCTACGGCGGGGCCAGGAAAATCCACTGGATGGAAGTGTTCGCTTACGAAAAATCCACCCGGCTCTATGGGCCGGACGAGTGGTTCCCCAAGGAAACCTTCGATGCCTTGAAAGAATACTCCGTCTCGATCAAGGGTCCGATGACGACGCCGGTCGGCGGCGGCATCCGCTCGCTGAACGTCGCCCTGCGCCAGGAACTCGACCTCTACCAGTGCGTTCGCCCGGTGCAGTACTTCAAGGGCGTGCCGTCGCCGTTGAAAAACCCGGAGCTGACCAACATGGTCATCTTCCGCGAGAATACCGAGGACATCTATGCCGGCGTCGAGTGGGCGGCCAATTCCGAAGCCTGCAGGAAGGTCGTCGATTTCCTACAGAAGGAAATGGGCGTCAAGAAAATCCGCTTCCCGGAATCCTCGGGCATCGGCATCAAGCCGATCTCCATCGAAGGCACGACCCGCCTGGTGCGCGCGGCGCTCAAGTACGTCATCGCCAACGACCGCAAGTCGCTGACCATCGTGCACAAGGGCAACATCATGAAGTTTACGGAAGGCCTGTTCCGTGACATCGCCTACAAGGTCGCGCAGGAGGAGTTCGGCGCCCAGCTGATCGATGGCGGTCCGTGGTGCCATTTCACCAACCCGAATACCGGCCGCGAGATCACGGTCAAGGATTCCATCGCCGACGCTTTCCTGCAGCAGATCCTGCTGCGTCCGGCCGAGTACGACGTGATCGCCACCACCAACCTGAACGGCGACTACATTTCCGACGCGCTGGCGGCGCAGGTCGGCGGCATCGGTATCGCCNCCGGGGCCAACATCTCCGACCAGTACGCCTGCTTTGAAGCCACGCACGGTACGGCGCCGAAGTACGCCGGGCTGGACAAGGTCAATCCGGGCTCGCTGATCCTCTCGGCCGAAATGATGCTGCGCCATCTCGGCTGGAAGGAGGCGGCCAACCTCGTCATCAAATCGATGGAGGCGGCCATCGGCGACAAGCAGGTCACCTACGATTTTGCCCGCCTGATGGAAGGGGCCGAAGAATTGTCCTGTTCGGCCTTCGGCGATGCGATGATCGCCCGCATGTAGCCTCAGTGAAATGATATTTGATCGAGGCCCCGCTGCCGGGGGCTTCTTGTTTTCGGGTATTCCCCGACGAATCACATTTGATGGATGGCCATGGCAAGTTCTGAAAGCACGCAAACGCCCGAGCAGCAAGCGCTGAGCCCGGAAGAACTAAAACTGCGAAAGGAAAAGGTGCGGCGCCTCGTGCTGTTGCGCGGCGTGCTGCTGGGGCTGATCATGGGCGCGTGGTGGGCTTTGTTCGCACCCGATTCGCTGGTCGAGGCACCCTGAGATATGTGCTCGGCATCGTGGCAGGCGTTTTGGCGACAGGGAGCTATCTGTTCTACCTCCGTGAAACGCTGTTCCCAAGGCGGACAAGTAGCCGGCGCCGAATCGACCCCGTGATCTGCGACTGCCTGCGAGCGAATGCCGGAAAGGGATTCGGTACCTGCGCGTAATGGAAAATATTTCCTATCACCCCTTGCATCGCTACAAGGGCGACGCCACGACCCGGGCAGATCGCATATCGGTGTGGGTCGTCATCGGCATTTGTCTCGTCGCCTTGGCCACCCTGATATTCATCCCCAGGCTGGCGAGCCTGGCGCAGGGGATTTTGCAATCGCTCCAGTTGCTGGCGCTGCTGGCCATCATCGTGGCGGCGATGGTCGGGGCCACGCTCCAGTGGGCCAGGCGCTCGGCGGCCGAGCGCGCCCTGCGGGAAGTTGCAGCGACCGATGCGTTCTGGGCGCCCGAGATCTTGCGCGCGCAGGTCGGCAGTTTGTTCGAGCCCTACTGGCGTGCGGTGGCCGCAGGCGATGTGCGGCCGATAGCCGATTGTCTCACCCCCTACTGGCGCGGACGCCTCGAACAAGCCTTCGCCGATTGGCGGCACGGCCAGTGCCGGCCGGTGCTCTTCGAGTTGGCCCTGAAAGAGATGAGCGTGGTCGGTTTCGAGGACTGGCGGAACAACCGACGCGACCAGGTGACGGTCAAGGTGGATGCGCGGACTTCGTACCACGTGACCCACCTGCTCAGTGGATCGGTGGTCGAGGGGGCTGCGGTAACGCGTGACGAAGCGCAATTGTGGCAACTGGTCCGTGGCGACGCCGGCTGGCTGCTCAATCGGGTCGAACTGGTGGCCGGGCCTCGGGCGTACCGCGACTGTCGTGTCATTCGGGAAGGGGTTTGAGTGAAGCAGCCGATTGCCGTCTTCGATTCCGGGCTCGGTGGCCTCACCATCCTGCGCGCCTTGCGCGAACGGCTGCCACAGGAAGACTACTTCTATTTCGCCGATACCCGTTTTCTGCCGTATGGCGAGCGCCCCGAAATCTTTCTCAGGGAGCGCGGCTTGCTGATTGCCCGTGCGCTCGAGAAGCGCGGCGCCAAGGCCNTGGTCATTGCCTGCAATACGGCGACGGCGGCGGCGGCCGAAGCGATCCGCGCGGCGATGGCATTGCCCATCGTGGCGCTGGAGCCGGGCGTCAAGCCGGCGGTGGCGCTGAGCGCAAGCGGAGTGATCGGCGTATTGGCAACGACGCGGACTCTGGCCAGCGAGCGCTTTCAGCGGCTGGTCGGCAGCCATGCCAACGGTTATCGCGTGGTGGCCCAGCCTTGCCCCGGCCTGGCCGAAGCGATTGAAGCGCAGNGCCCGGAAAGCGCCGAAGTGGCTGCCCTGCTCGACGCCTACGTCGCCCCGCTGGCGGCGGCAGGGGCCGATGTCGTGGTGCTCGGTTGCACGCATTACCCGTGGGTTTCGGCGGCAATTGCCCGGCGCATGCCGGCCGGGGTGATGTTGCTAGATACCGGCGAGCCGGTGGCGAAACAGCTTGAACGTCTGTTGGGCGCCGCCAACCTGCTTGGTGGCGGCGCGGGGCGATTGACCCTGGCGACCAGTGGCGCACCGCAGCAGGTGTCGGTTACGGTCGACCGGCTTTTCGGGCACAAAATGCAGGTCGAACATTGGGAACCCTGAGATGACGCAAGCGCAAAAGCCCCTGGCCGGACTGAAGGTCGTCGAGCTCGGCACGCTGATCGCCGGGCCGTTCTGTGCCCGCATCCTGGCCGAATTCGGCGCCGAGGTCATCAAGGTCGAAGCGCCCGACGGTGGCGATCCGTTGCGCAAGTGGCGCAAGCTCTACGAAGGCACCTCGCTGTGGTGGTATGTGCAGGCGCGCAACAAGAAATCGGTGACCGCCAACCTGAAGCACCCGGAAGGCCGCGAGTTCGTCCGCCGGCTGATCGCCGATGCCGACATCCTGGTCGAAAACTTCCGGCCCGGTGTGCTGGAAAAGCTGGGCCTGGGCTGGGAGCAACTCAAGGCCGACAACCCCGGCCTCGTCATGGTGCGCCTCTCGGGCTTCGGGCAGAGCGGGCCTNACAAGGATCAGCCGGGCTTCGGCGCGGTCGGCGAATCGATGGGCGGGCTGCGCTACGTCACCGGCTTTCCCGACCGGCCGCCGGTACGCACCGGCATTTCCATCGGCGATTCGATTGCCGCGCTGTGGNGCGCCATCGGCGCCCTGATGGCGCTGCGCCACAAGGAAGTGAATGGCGGCGCCGGGCAGGTGGTCGATGTCGCGCTCTACGAAGCGGTGTTCGCGATGATGGAATCGCTGGTGCCGGAGTTCGACGTCTTCGGCTTCGTCCGTGAGCGTACCGGCAACATCATGCCCGGCATCACGCCGTCCAACACCCATACGACCAAGGATGGCAAACACGTCACCATTGGCGCCAACGGCGACGCGATTTTCAGGCGTTTCATGCTGGCCATCGGCCGCGCCGACCTGGCCGACGATCCGGGGCTGGCCGACAACGCCGGGCGCGATGCGCGGCGCGACGAGATCTACACCCTGATCGACGCCTGGTGTGCGCAACACGACGAGGCCGAGGTGCTGGCCTTGCTCGAAAAGGCGGGCGTGCCATCGTCGCGCGTCTATTCGGCGGTCGACATGTTCGCCGACCCGCAATTCATCGCGCGCGAAATGATCGCCTCGGCCAAGCTGCCGGACGGCCGCGAATTCCGCATGCCCGGCATCGTGCCGAAACNNTCGGAGACACCGGGTGCCACCGAATGGGTGGGGCCGACGCTGGGGCGCNATACCGACGAGGTGCTGGCTGCGCTGGGCTACGATGCGGCGAGCATTGCCCGGTTGCGTGCGGACGGCGCTGTTTAGGCTTCAGCGCAGACGGAAGCGTACCGGCAGCAGCGCCTCGCGCGGCGCGTCGGCCGGCAGCGAGCGCAGCGAACGGACGGCGCGCAGCGCGGCGTCGTCGAGAATGCGGTGGCCGCTGCCCTGTTCGACGCGGGCGCCGGAAACATGGCCGCTCTCATCTATTACGATGAGCACCAGCACTTCGCCCTCCAGCCCGCGCGCAATGGCTTCCGGCGGGTAGAACTGGCCGGCGTCGTTGAGTTTCTTGAGGTGCTGGGCGATGGCCTGGGTCCAGGTCTTGGGCGCCTTGGCCGATTTTTCCGGTAGTGGGCGTTTTCCGGCGGCGGCTTGGCCGGGGCAGGTTTCGGCTGCTCGGGTAGCGTCAGGGGGCGGCGGCGGCAGTGGGGCCACAGGCGGCGGCCGCAGGCTGGCGACCATCGGCGGCGGTGGCGGCACTGGNCGTGGGGAAGGGAGCAAACCCGGCACCAAGGGCAGGATGTGCAACAGCAATGAAACCGCCAGCGCCAGGAATA
Source organism: Dechloromonas sp. (assembly GCA_013363835.1). Lineage (GTDB taxonomy): Bacteria > Pseudomonadota > Gammaproteobacteria > Burkholderiales > Rhodocyclaceae > Azonexus. The sequence continues at coordinate 1,878,222 of CP054864.1, read as the reverse complement.
GCCGATGTTCGTTCCGGGTCGTGAGAAAATGAGGGCTGGCCAAAGGAGATGAATGCGCTGATGAAACCGGGTCTGAGAATACGTTCGCTCGCAATGATAATCGGGATGGCGCTGGTATTGCCGGTTCACGCCCAGTTTTGNNGTCGCGCGATCCGTCCGCCCTGCCGACGCCGACGGCGTTCGTGACCAACCTGGAACTCGGCGATCTGGAACAGGCCAGNGCCTGGCTCGATGCCGGCCTGCCCCCNGATTTCATGGGCAGCCGGATCGGCTCCGGACTGATGATCGGCGCCTGGGAAGGCAACATCGACCTGATGCGACTGTTCATTTCGCGCGGCGCCGACATCAACCGGATGAACGGCAATGGCGAGACGGCGATCATTCTCGCTGCTTGGCGCGGGCATCTGGAGGCGGTCAAGTGGCTGGTCGAACGCGGCGCCCGCATCAATGCATCGGCCCGTCAGTGGTCGCCCTTGCATTACGCCGTCTTTGCCGGCCATCGCGAAGTGGCCGATTACCTGATGGCACAGGGCGCCGACATCAATGCGCTGAGCACCAACGGTTCCAGCGTGCTGATGATGGCGATTTACGAAGGGCGTGAAGAGATGGCGCGCCTGCTGATCGAGAAGGGCGCCGATCGCACGCCGCGCAACGACTGGGGCGACGGCGCGCTGGAGTGGGCGATGCGCTACAACCAGCTCGGCATCGCGCGCATGATCACCAACCCGGAAGAATTCAATCTCGCCATCAGCCAGCCAAAGGAAACCTGGGGTGAGCCGACCCGTTCGCTGCGCATGTCGAAGGAGCTTGAGGAACTGATGGAAATGCGTGAGAAACTCGTCGCCCGCGGCGAGTCGACCGCGGCCATCGACAAGCGCATCGCCATCGAGCGCGTCAATATCATGCGGGCCGAGATGGGGCGTCCGGCCACTCCGCAACGCGCGGCGACCATGGAAATTACCGCCAGTCGCAAGGCGCCGAAAGACCAGTCGGCCAGGATCGTGTACGACGGCAAGGCCAAAGCAGCCGACACCAAGACACCGGCCAAGGCCAGCCAGCCCAAGGACGGCGCCAGGAAAACTAGTCTTCCAGCGGCCGGTCGCGTACTTCGGGAAGGAACAGCAGGCCGACGACCGTCGCCAGGATCAGCAGGCCGGTCGGATACCACAGCCCGGCCAGCGGGTCGCCGAAACGCACGCCGAGCCAGGTGACCATGAAGGGCGACATGCCGCCGATCCAGCCGGCGGCCAGGTTGTGCGGCAGGGCCACCGCCGTGTAGCGGGTGCGCGCCGGGAACAGCTCGGGCAGCGTCGCCGTTTGCGGCCCGGTGATGCAGGCCAGCGGCACGACGAGCACCAGCAGCAGGACGGCGATCATCGGCGTGTTCGGCGCCGGTAGCGAAGCGTAGTACGACAGCCCGTGAAAGACCGGCAGGATCGTCAACGCACCGCCGATCAGTCCGGCCAGCAGGACCGGGCGGCGGCCGATGCGGTCGGACAGCCAGCCGCAGAACAGCGTGGCGGGGAAGAGCGCGAGGGTCGAGATCGTCACCAGCCAGCCTGCTGCGGTCGACGGCAAATTGAGCACCGTTTTCAGAAAGACGCCGGTGTGAACCTGCGCGGAGAAGAACAGCAGCGAGCCGCCGGCCGAAATGCAGAAGAACAGCAGTGCCATGCGCCCCAGCGTGTGGCGGTCGCGGAAGCATTCGCGCAGCGGCGTTTTGGCCAGCGCATTCTTTTCGCGCAGGTGGCGGAAGACCGGCGATTCGTGCAGGTTCATCCGGCTCTTGATTGAAATGGCGAGCAGCACGGCGGAGAGCAGNAAGGGGATGCGCCAGCCCCAGGCGCGGAAGTCGGCGTCGCTCAGCCATTGTTGCAGCAGGATGATCTGCAGCGTCGACGCCATCATGCCGAGCGGCCCCATCAGCTGCAGCACGCTGGTGTACAGGCCGCGCCGGCCGGCTGGCGCGTGTTCGGTGAGGTAAACCGCCGCGCCGCCGATCTCGCCACCGACCGACAGGCCCTGCAGCATGCGCAGCACCAGCAGCAAGGCAGGGGCGAGCAGGCCGACCTGTTCGTAGGTGGGCAGCAGCCCGACCAGCACGGTCGACGCGCCCATCAGCACGATGGTGACGAGGAAGATGGTGCGCCGGCCGTGGCGGTCGCCGAGCGAGCCGAACAGCGCGGCGCCGAGCGGGCGGACGATCATGCCGACGCCGAAGGTGCCGAGGCTGGCGAGCAGCGCGGCGACCGGATCGTCGGCCGGGAAGAACAGGGTACTGAAATAGACCGCCAGCGAGGCGAAGGTCAGGAAGTCGTACCACTCCAGGAAGGTGCCGAAACAGGCGGCGACGACGACCTTCTTCTGGATTTTCTTCTGGCTGTCGGGCGAGGTCATGGCGGCGGTGGCGGACGAAAGGCCGCCATTATCGCGTGCCGGGCGCAATGCTCCAACCCGGCTAATTGACGCTCATCACCGCCTTGACCAGTTCGGCCAGCGTGCGCACGCCCATTTTTTCCATGACCCGGGCGCGGTGCGCCTCGACGGTCTTCATGCTGATGTCGAGCGTGTCGGCGATCTGTTTGTTGAGCTTGCCGGCGACGACCAGTTGCATGACCTCGCGCTCGCGCTGGGTCAGTTGTTCGAGGCGCTGGGCAATCGCGCTGTCGCGCTGCTGACGGGCGGAAAGCTGGTCGTCGAGTGCCAGCGCGCGCTGGATGCGGGTCAGCAGGTCTTCGTTGTTGAACGGTTTTTCGATGAAATCGCAGGCACCGCGTTGCAAGGCCGAAACGGCCATGGGAACGTCGCCGTGGCCGGTGACGAAGATGATCGGCAGCCGCGAGCCGAGGGCTTCGAGCTTNTCGTGCAGTTCAAGACCGCTCATTTCCGGCATGCGAACGTCGAGTACGAGGCAGCCGCGCATGCGGTCGTTGCGGGCGGCGAGAAATCTGGCGGCGGAGTCGTAGCAGGCAACCTTGTAGCCCTCGCCTTCGAGCAGCCAGGTCATCGAATCGCGCATCGCCTCGTCGTCGTCGACGACGTGGATGGTTTGCATTTTTCACTCATCAGCGATTTCCTCTATCGGTACGGTGAAACGGAATACGGTGCCGCCCTCGCGACGCGCTTCGACCCACAGGTGGCCCTGATGGAACTCGATGATCGAGCGGCAGATCGCCAGGCCGATGCCCATGCCTTCCTGTTTGGTCGTATAGAACGGTGCGAATATCTTTTCNACATCCTCTTCAGCCAGCCCGTGCCCGTTGTCGGCAATGTCGACCTGCAGCAGCCGTTCGTCGCTCCGGCGGGCGCTGATGGTCAGCAGGCGGCGGTGGTACGGCGTGTCGTGCATGGACTCGATGCCGTTCTTGATCAGATTCAGCAGCACCTGCTCGATCATGATGCGGTCGACGACGATTTTGGGCAAATTTTCCGGCAGGTCGACGACGATCTGCGTACCGGTGCGCTGCGCCTCGATGTCGGCGAAGGCGCGCGCCTCGTCNAGCAGCTCGGCCAGCGCGATCGGCTGGCGGTTGGGGTCGCTCTTCTTCACCATGTCGCGCATGCGGCGGATTATCTTGCCCGCGCGCTCGGCCTGATCGCTGGCCTTCTGCATCGCCGACAGCAGGTCTTCGAACTTGTAGTTGCCTGCCTGCATGCGCTTGATGCAGCCGGCGCAATAGTTGGCGATGGCCGACAGCGGCTGGTTCAGCTCGTGCGCCAGCGACGACGCCATTTCGCCCATGGTGATCAGGCGCGAGGTCTGTTCCAGGCGTTTCTGCTGCTGCAGGTTCACTTCGTCGATGTGCTTCTTGTCGGTGATGTCGGCGGCGATCTGGACGCGCACGGTACGGCCGTCGACCCAGCGGATGGCCCGTTCGTGCAGGTGGTACCAGTGGCCGGACAGGGCGTGCTGAATCTCGCCGTCGAACAGTTCGCACGGCAGGTCGGCGGCGTCGAGGTCGGCCGGGTCACGGTTCAGNGCCTCCGGTGGCGGGCGGCAGGCGGCGGTGACCAGGGCCGAATCGCGGCCGACGGTATCGAAACCGAAAATATGCTGGAAGGCGCGGTTGGCGAAAAGGATTTCGCCGTTGAGGGCATCGGCGACGTGCACCGCCGTGTCGAGCCCGTCGATGACCGTGGCGAAGCGCTCGTGCGCGCGCTCGAGTTCGACGCGGATGCGCTTGGGCTCGGTGATGTCGTTCATCGAGGCGATCCAGCCGATCTGCTTGCCGCCGGCGTCGATCAGCGGCGAGAAGTAGAGACGGACATCGAAGCGCTCGCCGTTCTTGCGCATGATGCGCATCTCGAAGCCGCTGGCCGGCGCGCGGCCGGCCAGGGCGGTGTCGATGTTGTTCTGGAGCCGCTCGAATTCCTCCGGCGGCCAATAGGGGTAAGGCGGCGCGACACCGACCAGCTCCGATTCGTCGAAGCCGGTCATCCGGCAGAAGGCGGCATTGACGAAGGTGATGCGGCCTTCGAGATCGATGGCGCGCAAGCCGGTGACCAGCGAATTCGACATCGCCTGGCGAAAGGCGTAGGCGGCGCGCAGTTGTTCCTCGGTCTCGGCGCGCCGCCAGGCGTGGCGGCGGAGCTGGAACAGCGTGGCGCTGGCGATCAGGGTCAGGACGACGATCAGCGCCGCCGGCAGGTAGGGCAGCCAGGCGCCGCCGCCGCGATAGGCGACGATATTGAGTTCGAGCCGGTTGCTTGGCAGGTCGAGGCTGATGGCGCCGGCGATCTTGCGGTCGGTCGGCTTGATCGAGGAGTTGCTCAGCAGTTCCCGGTTGTCGGCATCGACCACCGTCAGGCTGTAGCGGGTNGAGAACGTGGCAGGCAGCGCGACGCGCAGCAGCGTGTCCAGCGACTGCATGGCGATGAAGGCGCCAAGGTCGCTGCTGCCTTGCTGTACCGGCAGGATCAGGTCGTGGGCGCGGCGCTGGTCGGCGCCCCGGTAATCCGGCGAAAAGACGGCGCGGCGGGTGCGCAGCGCTTCCTTCAGCGCGGCCAGGCGGATGTCGGTCAATTGCTCGCCGACGAAGACCGCCGTCGATTCGTTCGGTGCGACCCATTCGACCTTGCCGTCGGTGCTGACCCAGATGATGGCGCTGATTTCCGGNTTGTCCCGGACGTAGCGGCTGGCCTTGACCTGAAAAGCCTCGTAGGTGAGCTGGCGGAACTCNTGCTCGCGCCCGAGCTCGGTCAGGAAATCCTGGTGGCTGTGCAGGCGGTTCTCGATGGTGTGCTCGGCCCAGTGCATGTCGCCCTCGAGCGCCGACAGCGCCGTATCCTGTTCGCGCCACTGCAGCAGGGCGGTGATGATCAGCATGGCCAGCGCGAAGGTGCCGATGGCGGCGTAGGGTGCGAGCCAGAGCGAGGTTTGCCTCGGTTGGCGGGGCGGCGGGCGTATGAACATGGACTGATTCTTCGCCTGACGCCGTTGCTCGGCCATAGGTAGATACCCTAATATGCGGCGCCGGCTGCTCAGCGCATCCAGCCGACGAGTAGCGGCAGCAGCAACGCGGTCAGCGCGCCGTTCAACCCCATCGCCAGTGCTGCGAAGGCGCCCGCCTGCTCGCTGACCTGGAAAGCCCGCGCGGTGCCGATGCCGTGCGCGGCGACGCCGATGGCGAAACCGCGAATCGCCGGGTCGCGCACCTTGATCGCGTCGAGGACGTAGCGCCCGCTGACTGCACCGAGGATGCCGGTGACGATCACCAGCACGGCGGTCAGCGATGGAATGCCGCCGATGCGTTCGGCGATGCCCATGGCGATCGGCGTCGTCACCGACTTGGGGGCGAGCGACAACTGGGTCGGCAGGCTGGCGCCAAACAGGCGGGCGATGGCGATGGCGGACAAGGCGGCGGTCAGGCTACCCGCCACCAATCCTGCAACCACCGGCAGCAACATCGAGCGCACGCGGCGGAACTGCGGNTACAACGGTATCGCGAGCGCCACCGTGGCCGGGCCGAGCAGGAAATGCACGAACTGGGCNGCGAAGTAGGTTTCATAACTGGTTGCGGTCAACGTCAATAAAAGCACCAAAATGCTCACGGCGATCAGCACCGGGTTGGCCAGCGGGTTCATGCCCGAGCGCCGGTAGAGCCAGAAGGCGGCTTGGTAGGCGAGCAGCGTGATGGTCAGCCCGAGCAGCGGCGAGGCCGAAAGATAGACCCAGATTTCGTTGAGTTGCGGTGTCATGGCGCATCTCCCGATGCGTTCCCGGCTGTCGCCTCGCCGCGCATGCACAGCTTCATGACCAGCGCCGTTACCACCATCGTTGCCACCGTGCTGATCAGCAGCGACAACAGCAATGGCAGCCATTCGTCGGCGACGCGGTGCAGATGGATCATGATCCCGGTGCCGGCCGGCACGAAGAGCAGCGACAAGTGTTGCAGCAAGTTGCCGCTGGTCGTCTGCAGTTCATGTCCGGCCCGCCGCGCAGCACCAATGCAACGAACAGGAACAGCATGCCGAGCACCGGGCCGGGCACCGGCAGCTGCAAACCGCGCGCCACGACTTCGCCGCGAGTTGGAAAACGAGCAATTGGGTCAGGGCGGAAAGCATGGTGCAAGCCTCAAAATGCGATGTTGGAAGTTTATTGCTTATGGCGCGTCATCAATAGGCGGGAAAATGTCCATTGATTTGTTACTTTCGGTAATGATTCTGATCGCTACCCAATCTTGCGCCAGGAGGGTTTGGGACAAATAGGTCGGCGTCGGTTTTTGGCCTTTTCAGGCAGTCGACCGCAGCAATCGGCTGTCGTCGCCGGTGTGTAGGATCAGCTCCGACATGTTGGCTGGACTAGCCTGATCAATTTCAATGCAGGCGTCGTTCGTCGCCTGGCCGCATCAACAGACCCAGCACCCGCGCGCTCAGTAGCCGAACCTCGTTCTCGTCAAAAGTCTCCGGCAGTTCTTCGTACAGGTGGTCCAGTATTGCCGTCTCCACCTGGGCGCGGGACGCAGCGCGTTCCTGCCAGTAATCGGCCAGCACCCTGCGTTGCTCCAGCTTCGGCAACAAATCCCTGGCCGCCTTGCGGATGCGGTCCATTTCGCCCGGCTTCAGGTTTTCCTTCTGTAGCAGATCGAAAATCGCCAACTGCTCGTCGTTGTCGAAGCCCTCGCGGACAAAGCGCCGTTCTTCCGCATCCAGTTCCTTGTCCAAAGCCATCAACTGCTCGAAGATGCGGGCGATTTCGGCAGCGTCCTTCTCGCGGTTGTAGTCCCTGATGATGCGCTGGTATTTTCGTACAAATCGACGCGGCTCGGGTTGGCGCGCAGGTTGTCGGCAGCTTCCCAGAGGTCGCGTTCGAGTTTCTCGAGGTTCATGATTTTGGTTTTGGGGTGTTTTGGGGTTGACCGCAACAGTCAGGTTTTTGCCGGCCAGTGCAGCGATGCGCTGGAGGATGCGGGGCGCACGGGTCTGGCTGATGGCGTCACCGGGNAGGAAGCCGGATACGGCTTCGGCGAACATGGGGTCGGCGTGCAGGGTGGCAAATTCGGCGTGCAGGTAGTGCCGCAATGCTTCATTACTGGCTGCTACTTCGGCGACGATTTCGGCCCGGCCATCAATGACGCAGACGATGTCTTCCATGTCGTGGCTGGCCCAGTAGTCGCCGTTGCCGCGTCCATGAAAGGCTTCCAGCTTGGTGCCGAGGAAGTGCGGCGGGGTAAGGGTGCGGATGACCCGGCCGGAGGGCAGGCGGGTGGTGTCGGCGTTGGTGAGTGCGTCGGGATACCAGCGATTGGCGAAGCCGAGAATGGCTGCGTCGGTGGGCATCAGATCAAGAATGAGAACACCGATTTGCCAGCGGCAGATGGGCGCCTCGGGGCGCATGTCCGGTGAAAACCCGAGGGCGCGCAGGCTTTCTTCGAGTTGATGGTAGTCCTGGCGTGAACTGGCTTCGGTGATGACGTCGACGTCGCGGGTGACGCGCACTGGTGGCAGAAGCGGATCGGTGATGAAGAGTCCTGTTGTGCTGCCGCCCACGAAGACGAGTTGTTCGGTTAGCTGGCCGAGTTTGGCAGCCATCAGTTCAAGCATGTCGAGATTGGGATCGCCGGGCCTCATCGCAAGCGCTCCTTGAGCAGCGATTCGGCAAGTTGTTGCTCGCGGACGTTGCCGATGCGAATGGCGTCAACCAGCGATAACAGTTCGTACAGTTCAGGATCGCGGCGTGCCGCTTGTGGTGCCGATGGATAAAGCGGATAAAGCGCTTGGCCACGGACGCTGCCTTCCGGATCAGGCCATACGGGCAAGCTAGCGGTGCTGGAAGCGATTTCGGTGTTGAGTGGCGGGGCTGCATAGGCGGTCGGCATGCCAATGCTTTCGCTGCCATGACGCGCCGGGAATACATATTTGACCCCGTGCACCAGAAATTCGAGCAAGTTCTTGCGTAAGGGGTTCCAGCTGTTGTGCGGTAGCAGGCGAGCGTTGCGGACGCGTTTGGCGCTGTTGTGAACTTCCGCCTTGCTCAAACCCAGCGCTTCGGGAACGGTCGGGAAGATGCTGGCTGGCCCGTTGAGAACGACCAACTTAAGCAGGAAAAGCACATCCTGTGGTTTGAGGAATTGTGGATTCAGGTTCATGGATTGCGGATTGCTGGGTTCGCAGTTCGCAAACTGCGAACTTTTTCTGATTTTCCGAGCCTTGCTTGGCGCTGTCAAGAAGCGGCGTTCGTTTCATACAGTTCTTGTCGTACGTTGATCGATTTGTATAACGGCTCAAGCAATTCTTGTGAAGACCTGTGGGAAAGGCTTTGTCTAGGCAGGGTAATTTCAAAATGGGCCAGAAATTTCTGGTCGACCGCAACAGGTCGCAATTTGCCAACCAGAACCTGTTCCATCCGGAATTTCCGGCGCCAAACAAAAAGCGCCGGGTCACCCCGGCGCTTTAGTCTCTCTCCACCTCGGTCGGGTGTTTAGGCCATCGCTTCGTACAGCGGCAGCGTCAGGAACTCCGGGTAGTCCGGGGTCAGGCTCATGCGGTCGAAGATTTCGGCGGCCTGGTCGTAGGTCGCGGTGTCTTCGCCCTGGGCGGTGACGGTGGCCTTCACCTTGGTGAGCTCTTCGGCGATCATCGGGCGGACCATTTCAACGGTGACCTTACGGCCGTCGTCGAGGATGCCCTTCGGCGAAACCACCCACTGCCAGACTTGCGAGCGGGAGATTTCGGCGGTGGCGGCGTCTTCCATCAGGTTGTGGATGGGCACGCAGCCATTGCCGGCCAGCCAGCTGCCGAGGTAGTGAATGCCGACGTTGATGTTGTTGCGCAGGCCGGCTTCGGTGATCGGGGTGGTCGGGCGGAAGTCGAGCCACTGTTCCGGGCCGAACTTGCCTTCAACCTGCTTCTCGAACTGGTTGGGCTTGTCGCCGAGCACCTTGACGAACTCTTCCATCGCGATGGGCACCAGACCCGGGTGGGCCACCCAGCCGCCGTCGAAGCCGTCGTTGGCGTCGCGGGTCTTGTCGTGGCGGATGCCGGCCAGGGCCTTNTCGTTGGCAACCGGGTCGTTCTTGATCGGGATCAGGGCCGACATGCCGCCCATGGCCGGTGCGCCGCGCTTGTGGCAAGCCTGGACGAGGGCCAGGGCGTAGCCGCGCATGAACGGCACTTCCATGGTGATGGCGCCGCGCTGGGCCAGGCAGAAGTCCTTGTTCTTCTTGAACTTCTTGATGCAGGAGAAGATGTAATCCCAGCGACCGGCGTTCAGACCGGCGGAGTGGTTGCGCAGTTCGTACAGGATTTCTTCCATCTCGAAGGTGGCGAGGATGGTTTCGACCAGCACGGTGGCCTTGATCGTGCCTTGCGGCAGACCGATGTGGTCCTGAGCCATGACGAAGGCGTCGTTCCACAGACGGGCTTCGAGGTGGCTTTCCATCTTCGGCAGGTAGTAGAAGGGNCCGGCGCCGCGAGCGATCTGCTCCTTGGCGTTGTGGAAGAAGACCAGGCCGAAGTCGAACAGGCCGCCGGCAACGCGCTGACCGTCAACCAGCACATGCTTTTCGTCGAGGTGCCAGCCGCGCGGACGGATTTGCAGGGTGGCGATCTTGTCGTTGAGCTTGTATTCCTTGCCGGCTTCGTTCTTGAAGGAGAGTTCGCGGCGGATGGCTTTGTAGAGGTTCACCTGGCCTTGAATCTGGTTTTCCCAGTTCGGGCTGTTGGAATCCTCGAAGTCGGTCATGTAGGAGTCAGCGCCGGAGTTGAAGGCGTTGATGATCATCTTGGCTTCGACCGGGCCGGTGATTTCGACGCGGCGGCATTGCAGGGCGGCGGGCACCGGGGCAACCTTCCAGTCGCCGGCACGGATGTGGGCGGTTTCCGGCAGGAAGTCCGGCATTTCGCCGGCATCGATGCGGGCCTGGCGCTCGACGCGGGCCTTCAGCAGTTCCTGGCGGCGGCCTTCGAAGGCGCGGTGCAGCTTGGCGACGAATTCCAGGGCCTCGGTGGTGAGGATGGATTCCCATTCGGGCTTCACGGGNGCGGTAATTTGCATACCGGCGGGCAGATTGAGGGCCATGCGGATCTCCTGAAAAGATGGTTATCGAATACTGCGATGGGGTGCATTCTAGGGGCTTCTGGAAGACAAAAAGACGGCTAGAATCACTTCATCTTTTACTTAAAGTATCAAATGGACCGGCTCAAACAGATCGAAGCCTTTGCCAGCGTCGCAACCCGGGGCAGTCTGTCGGCCGCCGCACGGGCCGAAGGCGTCACGCCGGCCATCATCGGGCGGCGCATCGACGCGCTGGAGGCGCGCCTGGGCGCGCGCCTGCTGGTACGCACGACGCGCAAGCTGACCTTGACCTTCGAGGGCCAGGCCTTTCTCGAAGACTGCCAGAAGCTGCTCAACGACCTGGCCAATGCCGAAGCCGCGGTTTCGCTCGGCGGCCTCAAGGCCAGCGGCTATTTGAAAGTGTCGGCGCCGGCCGGCTTCGGCCGCCAGCACGTGGCGCCGCTGGTCGGCGATTTCATGCAGGCCAACCCGGAAGTGCGGGTCAATCTCAACCTGAGCGACCGTCTGGTTGACTTGATCAACGAAAACATCGACTGCGCCGTGCGCATCGGCGAAATGACCGATTCCAGCCTGATCAGCGTGCGTCTGGGCGAAATGCGCCGCATGGTGGTGGCCAGTCCGGCCTATCTGGTGGCGCATGGCGTACCGCGCACGCCGGAAGACCTTGCTCGACATAATTGCCTGTCGCTTGGCCAGCAGCGCGGCTGGGTATTCAGGCACCCGGAAAGCGGCGAGGTCGATACGATCAAGGTCGGCGGCGTGTTCGAATGCAACGACGGCGCCGTGCTGCACGAATGGGCGCTGGCCGGGCGCGGGCTGGCCTGGCGTTCGCTGTGGGAGGTCGGCNGCGATCTGAAGGAGGGCCGCCTGACCTCGGTACTCGATGCCTGGCAGGCGCCGCCCATGGGCATCTATGCTGTCTTCCCGCAGCGCCGGCACCTGCCGCTGCGGGTCCGGCTGTTCATCGACCTGCTGAAGGAAAACTACGGGCGGCCCAGTTACTGGGAACTGCGTTGAAAATGGCATGAAAAAGCCGGTCACCGCATCCTCGGCCTGTGTTCAGTCGGGCTGGGTATCGTCGGCGCCTTTCTGCCGCTGCTGCCGACGACGCCGTTCCTGATACTCGCAGCCTATTTCTTCGCCCACGCTCATCCCGAATGGGAGGCGCGGCTTCTGGCTCACCCCAGGTTCGGCCCGGCGATTCGCGCCTGGCGCGATCATGGCGCCATTCCACGCGCCGCCAAATTGCTGGCGACGCTTCTGCTGGCGATCAGTGCGCTCGGTGGCTGGCTCACGCTTTCCCCGCCTTGGGCCTATTTGCCGGGCGCTATCGGCGTCGTTGTGCTTGCCTGGATGTGGTCCCGGCCTTCCGTCTAGACGGGCAGTGAAAGCAGCGCGCCGGGAATGCTGTTTCTGGCCTCAGACAACAGTGAAATCCGCGATGGGCACCGGGCGGCCGTAGAGGTATCCCTGAAAGCGCTGGTAACCGAGCGCGATCAACGCATCGCGTTGCTCGGTCGTCTCGACGCCCTCGGCGACGACCTCCAGGCCGAAGGTTTGGCCCAGGGCGATGACCGCGGCGGCGATTGCCGCATCGTTGGGATTTCCATGTACATCGGAAACAAAGCTGCGATCGATTTTTACCTGGTCGATAGGCAGCCGCTTCAGGTAGTTCAGCGACGAGTAACCCGTGCCAAAATCATCGAGCGACAGGCTGACACCCAGTTCCCGCTTGAGCATCGCGAGACGTTCGATCGTGTTCGAGATATCGGCCAGCAACAACGATTCAGTGATTTCCAGCTTGAGTTGCCGGGCAGGCGCGCCGCTGTATTCGAGTGCACTGGCGACGCTCGAGATGAAGCCGGGATCACGGAACTGTAGCGGGCTGACATTGACCGCGAGGGAAAGCCCGGCGGTGACAGATTCTTTCTGCCATGCCGCCAGCTGGCGGCAGGCCTCATCGAGAACCCAGCGGCCGATCGGTACGATCAGCTGTGTTTCCTCGGCCAGGCGGATGAACTCTCCCGGTTGAACCAGACCGCGTTCCGGGTGCTGCCAGCGGATCAGCGCCTCGGCGCCGAGTATTTGTCCATTGCGGTCGACCTGCGGTTGGTAATGGAGGGTGAATTGCCGTTGCGCCAGGCCTTCGCGTATTTCCCGTTCGAGGAAGGCGCGTTGTTCGACTTCGACCTGCATGGCAGCGTCGAAGAAACAAAGTCCGTTCTTGCCTCTTTCCTTGGCCTTGTACGACAGGTCGGCAGCCTTGAGGATGCTGTCGGCAGTCCAGTCGTGGTCGAAGAAGGGAACGGCACCGATGCTGGCCGTGCAGTGGTGCACGACACTGCCAAATTCGTAAGGCTCGCCGATGCTTTGCAGGATCTGGCGGCCGATATGGTCGATCTGGCGAATCGCTTCGTTGAGTTCATAAGCCAATTCTTCAAGGAGGACGACGAATTCGTCGCCACCGAGGCGGGCTACGGTATCGCTGGCCCGCACGGACAGGCGCAGGCGCTGGGCCACTTCGCGCAGGAGCAGGTCGCCGACGTCGTGTCCCATGCTGTCGTTGAGCGTCTTGAAGTTGTCGAGGTCGATGAAGAGCAGCGCCGCATGGCGTTTATGGCGTTCGGANGAAAGCAGCGCGCTGGACAGTCGGTCGTGCAGCAGGCTGCGATTGGGNAGTTGCGTCAGGGGATCGTAAAGNGCGAGCAGCTGGATGTGATCTTCCGCCGCCTTGCGTTCGCTGATGTCGATAAACGATGCGACAAAATGAGTGATTTCACCCTGTTGACCGCGGACGGCAGAGATCGAAAGCCATTCCGGGTAGATGTCTCCGGACTTGCGCTTGTTCCAGATTTCTCCATGCCAGTGACCTTTNTCGGTCAATGTGCGCCACAGCTCGGTATAGAAGGCATCGTCGTGACGTCCGGATTTGAGTACGGCGGGCGTTTTGCCGATCACTTCCTCGGCGTCGTAGCCGGTAATTCGCGAAAACGCGCCATTGACGCGCAGGATTCGTCCGCTACTGTCGGTAACGGTGATCGCCTCCTGGGTTTCGAATGCGATTGCCGCGATGCGCATTTGCTGTTCGGCTTCGCGGTCGGCAGTGATGTCGCGGAAGGCGACGACGGCGCCGACGCGCTCTCCCGAGATCTCGATCGGCGTCGCTGTAAAAAGNACCGGAAAGCCGGTTCCATCGGCGCGGATGAACCACTCTTCGCCTTCGCGCCGCTGACCATCCTTCAACGTATGGTGNACCGGACACTCGGTGGCCGGATAGTGGGTGCCATCGGAACGGCGAAAATGGAACAGTTCGTGCTGGTTTTGACCGATGATCTGAGCNACGATCCCGCCGAGCATCGCCAGTGCCTTGGGATTGATGAAGGTGCAGAGGCCTCTTTGATTCACGCCATAGACGCCCTCGCCCAGGCTGTCGAGCAGACTGCTGCGTTCGTGCAGTGCGGCGGTAACGCGGCGAGCGGAACGGTAGAGGAGGGCGCTACCCAACAGGGCGCCGGCCAGCAGCAGGACGAGCCCGAAAACTATTTCGGTCGGGTACTTGGCGACGACGTCGCGCAGATTGAAACGTACGGTGCGATCNGGATGGACGCCGAGCGCGTAGAGCATTTTTTCGAGCGGGGCGTAATCGGCGGGCGGGCTGAAACCGGCGATCCGTCCGCGCGTTGGCCGGCCATCGGCGCCGTATTGCAGCAGCGCGATGGTGACTTCCTTGATCAGCGAGTCGGGAACCCCNCTGCGGGCNGAAAATGGCCATTCGGGATAAAGATCGGTCGACAACTGGAGCGGGAATCCGCTTGCCTGGCGCGGGTTGATGACCTTGAGCGCGTCGCTTTCCAGCTTGCCCTCTTCGATCATTGATTCCAGCAGGCCGGTCCGCACGAAGCCGACATCAGCCTCGCCGGAAAGCACTTTGCCGATCACATTGTCCTGGGGCGGGCCGGTGAAGATCACNTCTGCCGCCTGCTCGGCGATATTGATGCCGGCCTGGTGCAGTGCCCACTGCTGGGCGCGGAAGCTGCCGAGNGAATGAGGGGCCAGGGCGGCGATCGTCTTGCCGCGGAGATCGGCAAGCTCGCGGATATCGCCGCGGGATGCTTTGGTGACGATGACGCCGCCCATGCGTGAAACCTGAACACCCCCTCGNCGGGTGACGAGTGTCGCTACCGCAGCGAGACCGTACTGGGCACGCAGGATGACGTAATGTTCCGGCTGGGTCAGTACAAACTGGACCTCGCCCTGTGCCACCGCCTTGCCCAGATCGTCGATGAACAGCGGGCGAATGACGAAACGATGCCCCGGCACCCGCTCGTTAAGGAACTGGCTCAGCGGTTCCCATTGGCGGGCGGTCGTGTCGAGGTCGCGAAAGGAGATGACACCAATCGATACGGCAGGCTCCTCGTTGGCGCGAGCAACGGAAACGGACCCGGTGGCGAGGGCGACACAGATCGCCACCAACAGCCTGAATGACGGGCCTGCGCGCAGTAGGCACCACAGGATGAGGGCAGCCATGCTGCCCTGCCCTGGCGGTGAATTCGCGCGATGGCGCCCGAGCTGGTGCCCAAAATGGATGTTCCTCCCAGAACTGCGCACTGTTTGTACGCCAAGATTTTCGCGCATTATGAACCAGAATGATCAATGCAATTCAGCGCAGAGTCCAAAGGCTGGCTCGGTGTCGAGCGGGAAATACCTTGATTGCAAGCGGGGGCAGGGGGCGCTTCGGCTGTGGCGACGGGCAGTCCACAAACTGTGGGCCAGAGTATGGCTGGCTTGAAGAAAAGGCCGGCCCCTTGTGGGAGCCGGCCTTTATTGCTGCCAGGTAAGACAGCAAGCTTAAGCGGTCAGTGCTTAGTGGAACTGTTCTTCTTCGGTCGAACCGGTCAGCGCAGTGACGGAGGACTTGCCGCCCTGGATCACGGTGGTGACGTCGTCGAAGTAGCCGGTGCCGACTTCCTGCTGGTGCGAAACGAAGGTGTAGCCACGGTCGCGGGCGGCGAATTCCGGCTCCTGAACCTTTTCGACGTAGGCTGACATGCCGCGAGCAGCGTAGTCCTGGGCCAGATCGAACATGTTGTACCACATGGAGTGGATGCCAGCCAGGGTGATGAACTGGTACTTGTAGCCCATGGCGCCCAGTTCGCGCTGGAACTTGGCGATGGTGGCGTCGTCCAGGTTCTTCTTCCAGTTGAAGGACGGCGAGCAGTTGTAGGCCAGCATCTTGCCCGGGTGCTTGGCATGCACGGCTTCGGCGAACTTGCGGGCGAATTCCAGATCCGGCGTGCCGGTTTCGCACCACACCAGGTCGGCGTAGTCAGCGTAGGCGATGGCGCGGGAGATGGCTTGCTCCAGACCCTTCTTGGTCTTGTAGAAGCCTTCGGCGGTACGCTCGCCGGTCAGGAACGGCTTGTCGTTTTCGTCGTAGTCGGAGGTCAGCAGGTCAGCCGCTTCGGCGTCGGTACGAGCGATGACCAGGGTCGGCACGCCGTGGACGTCAGCCGCCATACGGGCAGCGATCAGCTTCTGCACGGCTTCGGTGGTCGGCACGAGAACCTTGCCGCCCATGTGGCCGCACTTCTTGACGGAAGCCAGCTGGTCTTCCCAGTGCACGCCGGCAGCGCCAGCGCGGATCATGGCCTTCATCAGTTCGTAGGCGTTCAGCACGCCACCGAAACCGGCTTCGGCATCAGCGACGATGGGCAGGTGGTAGTTGATGTAGCCGGCGTCGCCCGGGTTGGCACCCTTCGACCACTGGATTTCATCGGCGCGGTTGAAGGCGTTGTTGATGCGCTCAACGACCTTCGGCACGGAGTCGACCGGGTACAGCGACTGGTCCGGGTACATGGCGGCGTATTCGTTGTTGTCGGCAGCGACTTGCCAGCCGGACAGGTAGATGGCCTTGATGCCGGCCTTGGCTTGCTGAACGGCTTGGCCGCCGGTCAGGGCGCCCAGACAGTTGACGTAGGGGTGNTTGTTGACCAGATCCCACAGCTTNTCGGCGCCGCGACGGGCCAGGGTGTGCTCGACCTGGAAAGAGCCGCGCAGACGGACGACATCAGCAGCGGAGTAACCGCGCTTGATGCCTTTCCAGCGGGGNTTTTCAGCCCAGTCTTTNTCCAGGGCGGCGATTTGCTGTTCGCGAGTGCTCATTGTGAATTCCTCAAGAGGTAGGGTTGGGAGTTGCTACTAATTGCCCAGGCAATTCTGCCTGAACGATGGCAGAAGTATAGTGATATTTTTGCGTAGCAGCAACAGTCTTATATAAGACATAAGACAAAAAATTCAACAATTAAAACAAGCAATTATGATCATGTTTTCACAATGCAAAACGCCGTTTGTGTTTGTGAAATGAAATCGCGCTGCGTCAGCACAAAGGTTTGCTGCTAACCAGCACGCCGTCCTCGTCGGCATAAAGATATTCGCCCGGGTTGAAGGTGACGCCCCGAAAGTGACGGCAATATCGCGGTCGCCGACACCTTTCTTGATGCTCTTTGGGGATGGGTGTTCAGGGCGCGGACGCCGATGTCGATGCCGTTGATGTCGCCGGAGTCACGGATGCAACCATAGACGACGACACCCTCCCAGCCATTCTTTTGCGCCAGGATGGCTAGTTGGTCGCCGACCAGCGCACAGCGCAGTGAACCGCCACCATCGATGACCAGCACCTTGCCCCGGCCGTCTTCGCCGAAGGCTTCGCGCACCAGCGAGTTGTCCTCGAAAATCTTTAGGGTGACGATTTCACCGGAAAAACTGGTACGGCCGCCGTAGCGTTGGAACATCGGGGCGACGACGCGCACGGATTTGCCGAGTTCGGCTTCGAATTCATCGCAAAGATCGGGGTTTTGAAGGTCATGGCAGGCTCCTGGCAGAAAAAGCCATGCGTCGCATGGCTTTGTTGGATTGTGGGGTGAAGTTTATACGACGGCTTCGGTTTTNTCTTCCGCAAAATCGAGCTTGATTTTGCCCTCGTTGTCGAGGTCGACCGTAACATGTCCGCCGTTGGCCAGGCGGCCGAACAGCAATTCGTCGGCGAGTGCCGAACGGATTACGTCCTGAATCAGGCGAGCCATTGGGCGGGCACCCATGAGCGGATCGAAGCCCTTGTCGGCGAGCATTTCCTTGACCGCCTCGGTGAAGTGCGCCTCGACCTTCTTCTCGTGCAATTGTTCTTCCAGTTGCATCAGGAATTTGTCGACGACGCGCAGGATGATCTCGTGGTCGAGCGACGCGAAGGAAATCGTCGCATCCAGCCGATTGCGGAATTCGGGTGTGAACAAGCGCTTGATCTCGGCCATTTCGTCGCCGGTCTGCTTCGAGCTGGTGAAGCCCATGCTCGATTTCTGCAGGTCGGCGGCGCCAGCGTTGGTCGTCATGATGATGACCACGTTGCGGAAATCAGCCTTGCGCCCGTTGTTGTCGGTCAGTGTCCCGTGGTCCATGACCTGCAGCAGGATGTTGAAGATGTCCGGGTGCGCCTTCTCGATTTCGTCGAGTAGCAGCACGCAGTAGGGCTTCTTGGTCACCGCCTCGGTCAACAGACCTCCTTGGTCGAACCCGACATAGCCCGGCGGGGCGCCGATCAGGCGAGAAACCGCATGGCGCTCCATGTATTCGCTCATGTCGAAGCGCGTGAGCTCGATGCCGAGGCAGTAGGCCAGTTGCTTGGCGACTTCGGTCTTGCCGACGCCGGTCGGGCCGCTGAACAGGAAAGAGCCTATCGGTTTGCCCGGGTTGCCAAGGCCGGAACGTGCCATCTTGATCGCCTTGGCCAGCGCGTCGATCGCCTTGTCCTGGCCGAAAACGACTGCCTTGAGGTCGCGGTCAAGGTTTTTCAGCGCACCGCGATCATCCAGCGTGACGTGCTGCGACGGAATGCGGGCGATCTTGGCAACGATCTCCTCGATATCGGTCTTGCTGATCACTTTCTTCTGCTTCGACTTGGGCAGGATGCGCTGGGCGGCGCCAGCCTCGTCAATGACATCGATCGCCTTGTCCGGCAGGTGGCGATCGGTGATGTAACGTGCTGCCAGTTCGGCTGCCGACGAGATGGCGGTGCCCGAGTACTTGATCCCGTGGTGCGCTTCGAAACGCGCCTTGAGGCCCTTGAGGATCTCGACGGTTTCGGCGACCGACGGTTCATTGACATCGATCTTCTGGAAGCGCCGGGAGAGCGCGCTGTCCTTCTCGAAGATGCCGCGGAACTCGGTGTAGGTGGTGGCGCCGATACATTTCAGCTGGCCGGAGGAAAGCGCCGGCTTCAGGAGGTTGGAGGCATCCAGCGTGCCGCCGG
The DNA here is from genome assembly GCA_013363835.1 of Dechloromonas sp. GTDB lineage: Bacteria > Pseudomonadota > Gammaproteobacteria > Burkholderiales > Rhodocyclaceae > Azonexus. The sequence goes on along the minus strand of CP054864.1, from coordinate 1,859,404 downwards.
ATGCGGAACCGGCGCCGATCAGCGTGTGGATCTCGTCGATGAACAGGATCGCGTTGGGATTGTCGCCCAACTGTTTGATGACCCCNTTCAGGCGCTGCTCGAAATCGCCGCGGTACTTCGTGCCGGCCAGCAGTGCCCCNATGTCCAGCGAGACGTTGGCCTTGGCCAGGATATCCGGGACGTCGCCCTCCACTACGCGCCGCGCCAGTCCTTCGGCGATGGCCGTCTTGCCGACGCCAGCCTCGCCGACCAGCAGCGGATTGTTCTTCCTGCGCCGGCACAGCGTCTGGATGACGCGCTCGAGTTCCTTGTCGCGGCCGATCAGCGGATCGATCTTGCCCTGCAACGCCAGTGCGTTGAGGTTGATCAGGTACTGCTCCAGTGGCCCGGCCTGTTCCTTTTCGCCTTCGGTTTCCACTTCGGCATCGGCCGGCGATTTCTGCTGTGGCACCTTGCTGATGCCATGCGAGATGTAGTTGACGACATCGAGCCGGGTGATTCCCTGCTTCTGCAGGAAGTGNACCGCGTGTGAGTCNTTCTCGCCGTAGATCGCCACCAGCACGTTGGCGCCATTGACCTCCTTCTTGCCGGACGACTGGACGTGCAGGATGGCGCGCTGGATCACGCGCTGGAAACCGAGCGTCGGCTGGGTGTCGATGTCGTCCTCGCCGGAAACGATGGGCGTGTGTTCGTTGATGAAATTGGTCAAGTCCTTGCGCAGTGCATCAGGCTTACCACCGCAGGCGCGCAGGGCATCCGCCGCCGACGGGTTATCGATCAACGCCAGAAGCAGATGTTCCACGGTGATGAACTCGTGGCGCTTCTGTCTTGCTTCGACAAAAGCCATGTGCAGGCTGACTTCGAGTTCCTGGGCAATCATCAGTTTTCCTCCATGACGCACGCGAGTGGATGCTGGTGTTGGCGAGCAAATGCGCTGACCTGTTCAACCTTGGTCGCAGCGATGTCCCGCGGAAAACCCCGCACACACCGCGACCTTCGTTGTGAACTTTGAGCATGATTCGCGTCGCTTGTTCAGTATCCATGGCAAAAACGCTGGAGCACGGCGATTACGAACTCCATGGGCGTGTAATCGTCGTTCAGCAGCAGCACCTTGTACATCTTCGGAGGCATCGCCTTGGCACGTTGTGCTTCCAGCAGACTTCCTTCCTGGGATTTCGTAGCCATGGAGACAGATTCTATACAGTCCATTTCATTGTGCAACTACCGGAGGGGAAAGAAAACCTGGAAATTTGCATTTCCTGGTCGAATTTATGTTGCGCCGCGTCATTAAAAATTGTTGACGCATTATTGCAGCAGAGGTAGAAAGCGCATGTGTTTGAATTCATGTTGCATCGGGTTGACCAAAGCGCCGGGTCGCGGAGCTCAAACAGGGTGTCGGGAGACCCGCAAATTTCCAGTTTTTCGTAAGAAAGTAGCAAAAATGGCAATCGGTACTGTCAAGTGGTTCAATGATTCCAAAGGCTTTGGCTTCATCACTCCTGATGATGGCAGCGAAGATCTCTTCGCACATTTCTCCGCCATCAACATGAGCGGCTTCAAGACCCTGAAGGAAGGTCAAAAGGTTTCCTTCGATGTCGTGCAAGGCCCCAAGGGCAAGCAGGCATCCAACATCCAGAGCGCCTGAGCACCGGATAATCAGCAAGCTAAAGCCCGTCAGGATTCAGACGGGCTTTTTTATTTCAGGAAACGCTGATTTCGTCCCGGCGCTTGTCGCCGGCTGTCGTTCCAGGCGACCGTCAACTTGTCGCCGGCCTTGATCCCCTTGGCCTTGAAGGCGAACAAGGGGTTCTTCGAGATCGACGTATTCAGCTGGCCGTCGATCAGCGGTTTTCCGTTATGCAGCACCGAGAAGGTCTGGATGAAATTCGCGGGCACCGTTTCCCTTTTTCATCCTTGCGCTGCCCGGTTTCCATGGGGTGTTGCATCAGGATGCGGATATCGGCGATTTCGCCCTGCACCTGGGCGCGGATCTTGATTGCATCGGCCATGTCTATCCTCCGCACCCGCCCAGGGTGACCTTGATTTCGCGAAAAGCCACATAGGTCTTGCCGTCGCCCGCTTTCACCACGGCCCGAATGCGGGTCGACTCGGCCAGTTTGAGTTGTGCCCGGCAATAAGGCAGGGCGCCGCCCGAGAAGGCGATGGCGGCACACAACGGCATCGGTTGCGGTCGGCGAAGATCGCGATGCTTTGGCTGGCGGGGATCTGGCTCGTGATGTCGATCTCGACCTTGGCGCCGTTTTCGGCGATCTCCGGCGCGTTGATGATGATATCGCGCGAATCGGCGGCGTTTGCAGCCCCCAGGCCTTCAGCGCCTCGTTAACATTGCGTGCGGTGAATGCCGGGCGGTTCCATTCAGCGGCGATGACGCGGCCGGGCACCAGCAGGCCGGTGCCGATCCACGGCGCGAACAAGGCGGCGGTACTGCCTTTCAGTAGCTTTCGACGTAATTCGTTCATGAACTTTCTGCTGCGGGTTTGAAGATGGTCAGGAGCCGTCCAGTGCCCCGATTTGCCGCCGGATTTCTCGACAAGACGCAGGTTGTCGATGCGCATGCCGCGATCAACCGCTTTGCACATGTCGTAGATGGTGAGCAGGCCCACCGATGCCGCGGTCAATGCTTCCATTTCGACACCGGTTCGGCCGTAGCATTCGGCAGTGATTTCGCAATGCACCGCATTGCGTTCGCTGTCGATCGAGAATTCGGCGGCGACCCGCGTCAGCGCGATCGGGTGGCAGAGCGGAATCAGGTCGCCGGTTCGCTTGGCGGCCTGGATCGCCGCAATCCGGGCGATCCCGAGAACATCGCCCTTCCTGGCCGAGCCCGAGCGGATCAGCGCCAGGGTTTCGGGCTTCATGAAAATGCTGCCGGCAGCGCGGGCGACGCGCGCGGTTTCGGCCTTGGCGCCGACGTCGACCATGTGGGCTTGGCCGGTGGCATCGAAATGGGTAAGTGTTTGATCGGTCACGGTTCGTTACGCTTGGTTACGCCCCTTTCGGCGGGAGCGGCATTGGCGTGCGGTATCATATCACCATGCGTGTTGCCCACCGTTTCCTCGCTGGCGTATTGGCCTGTGTTCTGGTAACCCAGCCGTTGCGCGCCGACGATCTGCCGGAACTGGGCGACGTGGCGAGCAACGAGTTGTCGCCGGCCATGGAAAAGAAGATCGGCCAGCAAATCATGAACGAGATTCGCTGGCGCGAGCCGTCGTATCTCGACGATCCGGAAATCGAGAATTACCTTAATCAGTTGGGTGCCCGTCTGGTGGCGGTCAGCAACGATCCGGCGCTCGGGTTCCAGTTCTTCGCGATCAACGATCCCAGCATCAATGCCTTCGCCATGCCGGGCGGCTTCATCGGTGTTCATACCGGGCTGATTCTTGCAGCGCAGACCGAGTCGGAGCTGGCCGGCGTCATGGCGCACGAAGTTTCGCACGTCACGCAGCGGCATATTGCGCGCCAGGTGTTCCAGTCGAAGAAGCTGTCGATGGCGTCGATGGTGGCGATGGGGCTGGCCTTGCTGGCGGTCCGTTCCAATCCGCAGGCGGCCGGTGCGGCGATCACTGCGACACAGGCTGGAGCCATTTCGTCGCAACTGGCCTATTCGCGGGATTTCGAACGGGAGGCCGATCGCCTCGGTTTCGACACCTTGCGTCAGGCCGGCTACGACGTGCGTGGCATGTCGGGATTTTTCGAGCGTCTGCAGCAGTCTTCCAGGCTTTTGGAGAACAACGCGACCATTTACCTGCGCACCCACCCAATCACCGGCGAGCGGATGTCCGACATGCAGAACCGTGAGCAGCCGGTGGCCTATCGCCAGGTGGCCGACGGTATCGAGTTTCAGCTCGTGCGGGCCCGGGTACGCGCTTTGCAGGGGCGTCCGGTCGATGCGATCCGGGATTTCGAGGCGCTGCTGCGGGACCGCAAGTACGTTTCCGAAGCCGCTGCGCGTTATGGTCTGGCCGTGGCCTTTGCGCGCAAGGGCGACTGGCCGGTGGCCGAGCGCGAGTTACAGACTGTCCGCAAGTTGAAGGTGTCGTCACCCATGGTCGACCGGCTGTTGGCCGAGGCGAAATTTGCCCAGGGGCAGAAAGAGGCCGGGCTGGCGCTCTATCGTGAGGCGATGCTGCGTTTTCCGCTCAACCTGGCTTTGCTTTATGGCTATGGCGACACCCTGATCAGCNGACAAAAATATGCCGAGGCTCTCAGGTTTGCCGACGAGCAGTTGAAGAATTACCCGCTCGACGTTCGCTTCTTCGGGATGCGTGCGGAATCTTATGCCGGTCTCGGGCGGCCCTCGCAGCAGCATCTGGCGCTGGCCGAGATGTCGGTGCTCAAGGGGCAGACGGCCGGTGCGATCGAGCAGCTGGAGCTGGCGCAGCGGGCGNGGGACGCCAACTTCTATGAGTTGTCGGTCATCGACGGCCGCCTGCGGGAGATGAAGAAGCGCCAGATCGAGGAGATGAAGGAGCGACGGAATTAGGGTAAAATCAAAGGCTCTCATATTGAGTAACGGACCATGGAATTTGATCGCGACCTCGATGTAAAGGGCTCAACTGCCCGCTGCCCATTCTGCGCACCAAGAAGGCGCTGGCCGAGATGGAGACCGGTCAGGTGCTGCGGGTACAGGCGACCGATCCCGGCTCGCTCAAGGATTTTCCGGCGTTTGCCAAGCAGACCGGGAATGATCTGGTCGAGCAGAAGGAAGTGAATCGCGTCTTCGAGTTTTACCTGAAGCGCAAATAAGCGCCAGTTTCCACGCATTTNTTGAAGATCGGCGGGCGCCGCATGGCGAACCCGCCGCTTGGCGTTTCGAGGAGCTGGTCGACTGCCTTGAAGTGAGCGATGCTGCCGGCTTCGAGGCCGCGCTGGCGATGATCGGCAGGGATGGCCTGTGGTACGTCGCGGCGCTCGATTTTGCACTGGGCTATGCGCTGGAGCCGGCGGCCGCTGGTNGGTCGGCGCATGGGCGGGGCGGGCGCCCGCTGGCGCGCTTCTGGCGATTCCGGCGACGTGTCGCACTCGCTGCCGTCGAAGCCGGGNCCTGGCTGGAAGAGCAGGGTGCCGGGCAACCCGCCGGGGTCGGCGGGGTGACCGAAGGGCTCGATGAAAACGGGCATGCGACGGCCGTCGACCGCATCCGGCGCTATATCGCAGCCGGCGACTGTTATCAGGTCAATCTGACCTTTCCGCTGCATTTCACATGGTTCGGCCATCCGCTGGCGCTCTACGGACGCCTGCGGGCGCGGCAGCCGGTGCGTTACGGCGGTTTCGTCGGCGATGCATCGGGCGGCATCGTTTCTCTTTCGCCCGAGCTGTTTCTGGAAAAGACCGGGNAGCGCCTGGTGACGCGGCCGATGAAGGGAACGCTGCCACGCGATCAGCCCGCCGAACGATTGCGCAATTCGCAGAAGGATCAGGCGGAAAACCTGATGATCGTCGATCTGCTGCGCAACGATCTGGGGCGCGTGGCGGCCAAAGGCAGCGTCGAGGTCGAGCGCCTGTTCGAAATCGAGGACTACCCGACGGTCTGGCAGATGGTCTCGGAAATCTCGGCGCGCGTGCCGGGCGTCGGGCCGGGCGACATCCTGCGGGCATTGTTCNCCTGTGGTTCGATCGCCGGGGCGCCGAAGATTCGGGCGCAGCAGATCATCGCCGAACTTGAGAATCAGCCACGCGGCCTGTATACCGGGGCATTCGGCTGGTTCGCGCCGGACGGCGATTTTCGCCTGAACGTCGCCATCCGCACGCTGGAGCTGGCGCCCGGGCATCGCGGGCGGATGGGTATCGGCAGCGGCATCGTCAGCGATTCGACGGCGCCGGCCGAGTGGCGGGAATGCCTGCTCAAGGCCGCCTTCCTGTCCGATTGCGATCCCGGCCTGAAACTGATCGAGACCCTGCGCCGGGAGGATGGCGCCTATCCGCGTCTTTCCGGTCATCTCGATCGCCTGCGGCGTTCGGCGGCGTGGTTTGGGTTTTTCTGCGACGAGGATTTGGTGCGCCAGCGGCTGGCTGCCATGCCTGCCCAGGGTACCTGGCGTGTGCGCCTGACGCTGGACAAGGCAGGCACCATCGAGGTTCAGTCCTTTCCCTTGGACGATGCGCTGGCAATGTCCCGTCTGGCGTTGCTGGCGGATGCGCGCATCGATTCGGGCGATCCGTTGCGCCGCCACAAGACGACGGCGCGGAAAGTTTACGACGATGCCTTGAGCATGCTGGCGCCCGGGTCACCGGTATTCGACATGTTGTTTCTCAACGAACGTGGCGAGGTCGCCGAAGGGNCGCGCAGCAACGTCTTCGTCGAGCGCGATGGCTGCCTGCTGACGCCGCCGTTGAGCAGCGGCGCCTTGCCGGGCGTGCTGCGCGGGGAACTGCTGGCCGAAGGCCGGGCGCGCGAAGCGGTGCTGTCACCCGACGATCTGGCGCAGGGGTTCTGGCTCGGTAACGCGTTGCGTGGCTTGCTGCCGGTACGTCTGGTGGCTCCGTAAAAGACAGGGTTCCGGAAATCGCCCTTTTTCGGGTCGACCGCAACAGGCTCAATGTGCGCTGCTGCCGGCGTCGGCGCGGCCCATGCGGGCCAGAACATGTTGCGCCATGCCACGCGCCAGCTCGTTTTCACCCAGGAAAACCATGCCGGCTGCCTCGCGTTGCAGCAGCGCGGCTTCTTCTTCGCTGTGCGTGCGCAGTACCGTCTCGATCGCCGGGTTGAGGGTGCGGGCGATTTCCAGCATCTTGAGCGCGTCGAAGGCGTCCGGCGTGGCGATCACCAGCAAGGCAGCGTGGGCGATGTGGGCCTGGATCAGTACCGCCGGGTCGGTGGCGTCACCGCTGACCGCCAGCTGGTTATTGGCGCGCAGTTTTTCAACCTGCTCGCGGTTCTGCTCGACCACGACGTGGCTGATTCCCTGCTCGTTCAGTTGCTGCGAGATGCGCTGGCCGACGGGACCGTAGCCGACCAGCACGACCTGTCCGGTCAGTAAGGTTTGATCGGTACTCATCGGCAACTCGCCCAGCGGATCGGCGCGGTGTTCGAGCTTGCGGGCCAGGGCCGAATGGGCGCGCAGCCAGTTCTGGAGCGGGTTGATCATGGAAAATACCAGCGAATTGCAGGCGATCGATATCAGCGCCCCGGCGACGACCAGGCTGTTTCCTTCCGGTGGCAGCAGGCCGAGCGAAAGCCCGAGGCCGACCAGAATGAACGAAAACTCGCCGATCTGCGCCAGGCTGGCACCGACGGTCAGCGCGGTGTTGAGCGGATAGCGGAAGAAGAGGACGAGGGCGACCGCGGCGATGGTCTTGCCGAGCAGGATGATGGCGCTCACGGCAAGCACCTTGAGCGGCTCGTCGAGCAGAACCTGTGGATCGAACAGCATGCCGACCGAGACGAAGAACAACACGGCGAAGGCATCGCGCAAGGGCAGCGATTCCTCGGCGGCGCGGTGGCTGAATTCCGAACCGCGTATGGTCATGCCGGCGAAGAAGGCGCCGAGCGCGAAGGAAACGCCGAAAAGATGGGCCGAACCGTAGGCGACGCCGAGGGCGGCGGCGATGACGCACAATGTGAACAGTTCGCGCGAGCCGGTGCGCGCCACCAGCCAGAGGAGGCGCGGCAACAGGCGGCCGCCGACCACCAGCATCAGGGCGATGAAGGCGGCGATCTTGGCGAAGGTGAAGCCCAGTGTCATCCAGATGCCCTGCTGAGCGCCAGCGGCCAGTCCTGCCGGCTGGCCGCCGAGCAGGCCGGCCAGCGGCGGCAGGAGAACGAGGACGAGCACCATGACCAGATCCTCGACCACCAGCCAGCCAACGGCGATGCGTCCGTTGATCGAATCGAGCACNCCGCGCGCCTCGAGCGCGCGCAGCAGGACGACGGTACTGGCGACCGACAGCGCCAGGCCGAAAACCAGTGCGGCGCCCGGAGCCCATCCCCAGTGAAGCGCCAGGCCCATGCCCATCGCGGTGGCGACGGCGATCTGCACGATGGCGCCGGGGATGGCGATGCGCTTGACGGCCAGCAGGTCGTCCAACGAAAAATGCAGGCCGACCCCGAACATCAGCAGCATGACGCCGATTTCGGCGAGTTGGCCGGCGAGCCCGACATCGGCGACGAAGCCGGGGTCGCCGGGNCCGATCATGACGCCGGCCAGCAGGTAGCCGACCAGCGGCGGCATGCGCAGGCGGGCGGCGATGAAGCCAAATACCAGCGCCAGGCCGAAAGCGGCGGCGATGGTCGTGATCAGGTTGAGATTGTGATGCATGGAGTTGCGTCTGGGCGGGGCGGCTAACCGCTTTCAGACGACGCTCGAGGAAGAACGTTCAACCGCCTGAAAAATGGCATTTCCTGGCGGTCGACCGCAACCGTCAATTGCGCAACCGGCGCAGATAGATGCCGAGCAGCGAGAACAGGCCGGCGGCAATGCCGAAATAGAAAGCGCGGGCGACGTCGACGTCCTGGTAATCCATCAGGATCGGCATTTCGTTTTCGACGGTATAGCGGATGGTGGTCTGGAAGTGCCAGGACGATGTCTTGACCTCGAAAATCCCGTTCGCAATATTCCACTTGAGCCAGTTGTTTTCTTCCTGGATATCCCCGTTCGGCGCCGCCGGAATCAGCGTCTTGACGACACCCTTGGCTTTCGCATCCACCAGGTCCTGATAGGCCACGCCGCAGGGTTCATTGTTTTCGCAGACGGCGATCAGGCGGAATTCCGGCTTCCAGACGTCGGTCTTTTCCTTCGGCCAGGCGATCATGAAGGCGACGCTCCAGGCGCCGACCAAGGCCGAAAANATCATCAGCGCGATGAATATCTTGGCGAAAAAGCTGCGTTTGTCTTCCATGTTCTTCTCTATGCCTGGCCAAGCTTGGCCAGTTGGGGTTTCAGTTTTTCCAGCGTGGCTGTGAAGTCAGCGACACGCTGTTTTTCCTGCTCGACGACAGCTGCCGGGGCACGGGCGACGAAGCCTTCGTTCGCAAGCTTGCCCTGGGCGATGGCGATCTGCTTTTCCAGCTTCTCGATTTCCTTGGTCAGGCGCTCGCGTTCGGCGGCAATGTCGATTTCCACTTTCAGCATCATGCGGATTTCGCCGACGACGGCGACCGGTGCCATGGCATCGGCCGGCATGTCATCGACGATTTGTACCTCGGAGAGCTTACCCAGAGCTTGCAGAATGGGCGCGAACTCGCGGATTTCTTCGCCGCCGCCAGCGACCAGCAGCGGCATGCGCTGGGCCGGCGAGACGTTCATTTCGCCGCGCAGGTTTCGGCAGGCATGGGTCAGCGCCTTGAGACGCTCGACCTTGCTTTCGCTGGCCGCATCGATCTTGTAGTCCTCGGCCTGCGGGTAGGCGGCGAGCATGATCGAATCGTGCGTCTTGCGCCCGGCGATGGGCGCCACCGTCTGCCAAAGCTCCTCGGTGATGAACGGAATCAGCGGATGGGCCAGGCGCAGCACGGCTTCCAGCGTGCGTACCAGTGTGCGGCGGGCGCCACGCTGCTGGGCTTCGCTACCAGTCTGCATCTCGACCTTGGCGATTTCCAGATACCAGTCGCAGAACTCGTCCCAGATGAACTTANNGACGGCCTGGGCGACGAGGTCGAAGCGGTAGTCGGCGAAGTGCTGCTCGACTTCCTTNTCCACGCGCTGCAGCTGGCTGACGATCCAGCGGTCGGCGAAAGAGAATTCGAGCGGTGCGTTGCCGCCGCAGGATGGGCCGTTCTGCTGGTGCTCCAGGGCCAGATCATGGCCTTCGACGTTCATCAGCACAAAGCGCGTGGCGTTCCACAGCTTGTTGCAGAAATTGCGGTAGCCGTCACAGCGGTTCAGGTCGAACTTGATGTCGCGGCCCGGCGAGGCGAGCGAGGCGAAAGTGAAGCGCAGCGCGTCGGTGCCGAAGGCCGGGATGCCTTCCGGGAATTCCTTCCTGGTCTTCTTGGCGATGCTGTCGGCCTGCTTGGGGTTCATCAGGCCGAAGGTGCGCTTGTCGACCAGCGCATCGATGCCGATGCCGTCGATCAGGTCGATCGGGTCGAGCACGTTGCCCTTGGATTTCGACATCTTCTGGCCTTCCGAGTCACGGATCAGGCCATGCACATAGACGTGCTTGAACGGAATCTTGCCGGTGATGTGCTTGGTCATCATGACCATGCGCGCGACCCAGAAGAAGATGATGTCGAAGCCGGTGACCAGCACGGTCGACGGCAAATATTGCTGCAAAATCTGATTGGCGGCATCGGTGGCCTCGTCGCCGGTCCAGTCCAGCGTCGAGAAGGGCCACAGTGCTGAAGAGTACCAGGTGTCGAGCACGTCTTCGTCGCGCGTCAGCTGACCGGCGTAACCGGCCTGATCAGCCTGCTTGCGCGCTTCCTCCTCGTTCTGCGCGACGAACACCTCGCCATTGACGCCGTACCAGGCCGGAATCTGGTGACCCCACCACAGCTGGCGCGAGATGCACCAATCCTGGATGTTGTTCAGCCACTGGTTGTAGGTGTTCACCCAGTTTTCCGGATAGAACTTGATTTCGCCGGAGTGGACGACTTCCAGCGCCTTTTCGGTGATCGACTTGCCATCCGCGCCCGGCTTGGACATGGCGACGAACCACTGGTCGGTCAGCATCGGCTCGATGACGACACCGGTACGGTCGCCGCGCGGCACCTTCAGCTTGTGCTTGTCGGTCTTTTCCAGAATGCCGAGCGCTTCGAGATCGGCGACGACGGCCTTGCGGGCGTCGAAGCGGTCGAGGCCGCGGTATTTCTCGGGCGCGTGGTCGTTGATCTTTGCATCCAGGGTAAGGATCGAAATCATCGGCAAGCCGTGGCGCTGGCCGACGGCGTAGTCGTTGAAGTCGTGCGCTGGCGTGACCTTGACGCAGCCGGTGCCGAATTCGAGATCGACATAGGAATCGGCGATGATCGGGATTTCGCGCTCCGTCAGCGGCAGCTTCACCATCTTGCCGATCATGTGCTTGTAGCGCTCGTCTTCCGGATGGACCATCACGGCGGTGTCGCCGAGCATGGTTTCAGGACGCGTCGTGGCGACGACCAGGCTATCCGAACCGTCGGCCAGCGGATAGCGGATGTGCCACATGAAGCCGTCTTCTTCCTCCTGCACGACTTCGAGGTCGGAAACGGCGGTGTGCAGCTTCGGGTCNCAGTTGACCAGGCGCTTGCCGCGGTAGATCAGGCCNTCGTTATAGAGGCGGACGAAGGTTTCGGTGACGACCTTGTTGAGGCCGGCATCCATCGTGAAGCGCTCGCGCTTCCAGTCCGGGCTGGTGCCCATGCGGCGCATCTGCTTGGTGATGGTGTTGCCGGAGTACTCCTTCCATTCCCAGACTTTTTCCAGGAACTTCTCGCGGCCCAGATCGTGGCGGCTGATGCCTTGCGCGTCGAGCTGGCGCTCAACGACGATCTGCGTGGCGATACCGGCGTGGTCGGTGCCCGGCTGCCACAGCGTATTGTGGCCCTTCATCCGGTAGTAGCGGGTGAGGGCATCCATGATCGTCTGGTTGAAGCCATGGCCCATGTGCAGCGTGCCGGTGACGTTCGGCGGTGGCAGCAGGATGCAGAAATTGTCCTGCTTGCTGCGGTCGACCCCGGCAGCGAAGTGATTTTGGGCTTCCCACTGGGGNTACCAGCGGCGTTCAATGTCGGCTGGTTCGAAGGCTTTGGCGAGTTCCATGGGCTTGGCGGAAAAGGGGAAAACCGAAATTATACCGGAGCGAGGCCGGCTTCTCCGCAAACTCAGTCGCGCGGTTTGGTCAACGTCAGGATTTCCGGCTCGGCCAGAAATTCGCGAATGGTGCTTTCGATGATGTCGGGGAGTTCGGCAGCCAGCCGCTCATTGACCCGCCGCGCCAGTTCAGGGCGATGATGTCCAGCATTTCGCCTTCGAACGCCAGGCTTGGGGCGCTTTCCGCTGGCGGCTCGGGGTGTGCGGCAGCTTCTGAGAGCGGAAAGTTAGCTGCTCCGGCCTCGATTTGGGTCTCGTCTGCCAGCCTGGATTCGGCGACCGGCGCCGGGGTCTCGATATCGACCAGCAGCGGAAGGTCATCCTCCGGGCTGATGGCGTCGGTGAGCAGCGGCACGTCATCCGGCTCGGGGCTGGTCGGACGCCGACGCTGCATCAGGGCGTCGGCACGGGCGAGGATGGGACTGGGCATGGCTTCTTCCTAACGCTCGCTGAGGTCGAAGTAACGCACTTCGTAGCCGCGATCCTTGTAGAACTTGACCGCTCGCGGGCACTCGCGATCGGCCTCGTCGCGGCCGACCACTTCGATCAGGCTCTGAAAACGCGAGAAGCCGGGCGGAATCACTTGACTCAGATTCATCAGGCGCTCGTCCTGTGGCAGTTGCTCGAGGTTGTCGGCGATCAGGATCGGCGTTTCGGCGGCGAGCGGCGAATCGGCACGGCAATGCGGAATGAAGCCGAGCGCCGATTGCGTCCACAAGCTACGGTCGACACTGTCGGCGACCTCTTTTTCAGGCGCGAAGACGAGCATTGGCTTCTTCTTCGCATAGGCTCCACCGAGCAGCGCGCAGGCGGCGGCGATCTTGTCCGATGCGCCGTGATAAAAGAAGACCTGGGTCAATTGAGTTTGCCGGCGCGCTTCATCAGGTAATGGGCGAGTAGCGGCACCGGCCGGCCGGTGGCGCCCTTGTCGGCCCCGGATTTGTACGCCGTGCCGGCCACGTCGAGGTGCGCCCACCTGAATTTCTTGGTGAAGCGCGACAGGAAGCAGGCGGCGGTGATGGCGCCGCCCCAGCGGCCGCCGATGTTGCCCATGTCGGCGAAGGGGCTTTTCAACAGCTCCTGGTAATCGTCCCACAGCGGCATGTGCCAGGCACGGTCGTGCGCTTCGTTGCCGGCATCGAGCAAATCGTGGGCGAGGGCATCCTTGTTGGCGAACAGCCCGCTGGCGACGCTGCCCAGCGCAACGACGCAGGCGCCGGTCAGCGTCGCCACGTCGATGACGGTATCGGGGTCGAAGCGTTCGGTATAGGTCAGCGCATCACAAAGGATCAGGCGGCCTTCGGCGTCGGTATTGAGAATCTCGATGGTCTGGCCCGACATCGAGGTGACGATGTCGCCCGGCCGGGTCGCCCCGCCGCCGGGCATGTTTTCGGTAGCGGGCACGATCACCGTCAGGTTGATCGGCAGTTTCAGGCGCGCTACCGTGCGCAGGGTGCCCAGCACGCCCGCCGCACCGCACATGTCGTACTTCATCTCGTCCATGTCCGGCGCCGGTTTCAGCGAGATGCCGCCGGTATCGAAGGTGACCCCNTTGCCGACCAGCACGATGGGTTTNTCGCCGGCCTTGCCACCCTTGTGGCTGAGCACGATCAGCTTGGGCGGTTGATGCGAACCCTGAGCGACGGCGAGCAGCGAATGCATCCCGAGCTTTTCCATGTCGGTGCGCTCGAGAATCTCGCAGTCGAGCTTGAATTCGCTTGCCATGGCTTGCGCAAGTTCGGCGATATGGGTCGGGTGGCAGATGTTGGGCGGCAAATTGCCGAGATCGCGGGCCAGCGACATGCCCTCGGCGATGGCCAGACCTTGCGCCAGCGCCTCCTCGGCAAGCGCCAGTTCGTTGCGTCGGTCGATACAGAAAGTCAGCTTGTTCAGCGGGCGGCGAGTGTCGTCCTTCTTGCTTTTGAACTGGTCGAACTTGTAAGCGGTTTCCTGCGCGATCATCGCGCTCTGGCGAATCCGCCAGGCCAGGCTGCGCTTTCTGACGGGAAGTGCGCAAAGATGGAGCGCCGCATCCGTGGCGCCTGTTTCATTGATTGCCTTGAGCGCCGTGCGGATGGCCTTGGCGAATTCCTTNTCGTGGAATTCCTTTTCCTTGCCGAGGCCGATCAGCAATACACGGTCGCATAGCGAGCCGGGAACGTTCTGCAGCAACAGGCTGCTGCCGGCGTCGCCGTTCATGTCGCCACGGTCGAGGATGCCGGTGATGTAACCGTCGGCAGCCTTGTCCAACGCGGCCGCGGGCGGCGTCAGTTTACGCGAGTCGAAGACGCCGACGACGACGCATGCGCCGCGCTGTTTTTCCGGGCTACGGCTTTTTATGCTAAATTCCACAGGCTGCTCCAGTTCATGGAAATATCAGTATCCGCGGGATTATCCACGCATTTTTTGGTTTCGTCAAAGCATGATATTCGAGCGCGCCGTCCGGCGCGAGTTCGCTCAGGCAGCCGCCGGCATCAGTGTCGCCTTGCTGGCAATCCTCGCCTCAACGCAGTTGATCCGCCTGCTCAAGGATGCGGCGGGCGGGCGTATTGCACCCGAGGCGGTGGCCTCGCTGCTGGGTTTCGCAGCCCTGAATTTCATGCCCATCCTGCTCTCGCTGACGCTGTTCGTGGCTATCCTGCTCAGCCTGTCGCGGGCTTACCGCGATTCCGAGATGGTGGTCTGGTTTTCCTGCGGCCAGCCGCTGACCGCCTGGATTCGGCCGGTGATGAAGTTCGCGTTGCCTATCGTTCTGGCGATCGCGGTGCTTTCCGATNTCCTGTCGCCGTGGGCCAATTACAACACCGCCGAATACAAGCAACGCCTCTCGGCGCGTAGCGACGTGTCACAAGTGTCGCCCGGCGCCTTTCGCGAGGCCAAGCGCGGTCAACGCGTGTTTTTCGTCGAATCCGTGGCCGATGACGCGAGCCGCGTCGGCAATGTGTTCGTGGCCTCGATGCAGGAAGGCAAACTGGGCGTCGTGATGTCCGATACCGGTTATCAGGAGTTCGCGCCGAACGGCGACCGCTTCGTGGTGCTCGAGCACGGACGGCGCTATGAAGTGGAGCCGGGGACGCCCGCGTTCAAGGTCATGGAGTTCGAGCGCTACAAGGTCAGGACGGAGGATGGCGAATCAAAGCCGACCGAGCGTTCGCCGAATCGCCTGCCATTTACCGAACTCATCCTGGAAGATAGCAATCCGGCGCGCGGCGAATTGCTGTGGCGCATCGGCATGCCGGTTTCGGCGATCATCCTGGCTTTGCTGGCGATTCCGCTGTCTTACGTCAATCCGCGTGCCGGGCGCTCGGCCAACATGCTGATCGCCATCCTGATCTACGCGATCTACAGCAACATGATTTCGATCAGCCAGGCCTGGGTGGCGCAGGGCAAGCTGTCATTCTGGATTGGTGTCTGGGCGGCTCATGCAGTGATGCTGATTCCCTTGTTGTTGCTGTTCTACAAGCGGATCGCCATCAAAATGCCATGGCAAAGGGGCGGGGCTGATGTTTCGCCTGCGTCTTTACCAGCGCTACCTGATGCGGGAAACGCTGGGCGCCATCTTTNTGGTGCTCGTGGCCTTCCTGGCGCTTTTCAGCTTTTTCGATCTGATCAATGAATTGCGCAGCGTCGGCAAGGGCACCTATCAGCTTGGTCACGCCGTCGTTTTTGTCACCTTGAGTCTGCCCGGCCTGATTTACGAACTGATACCCATCGCAGCGCTGATCGGGTCGCTGTATGCGCTGTCAACGCTGGCCAGGCATTCGGAAATCACGGTACTGCGGGCCTCCGGCCTGGCCACTCGCGATCTTTTGATGACACTGTTTCGCGTGGCGGGGTTGCTCGCCTTGTTGACGGTGTTGGTTGGCGAGGGGCTGGTGCCGGTAGCCGAACGTTTCGCACAGGAGATGCGGGCGCGCGCGATAAGTAGCGTGATCGCCCAGCAAGGCTTTGAATCCGGGTTGTGGGTCAAGGACGGGAGAAGTTTCATCAACATTCGGGAGGCCACGCCGGACGCTCGCCTGAAGGGCGTGCGAATTTACAAGTTTGACTCGAAGAACGCCCTCGAATCGGTGACCGATGTCCAGGAAGCCGAGTTTCAGCCGCCTGACCACTGGCTGTTGAAGNGGGTGGTGCGCACCGTGCTGGATGGCGATACGTCGCGGGTCGAACGAAGCGATGCCGCCGAATGGGTGTCTGCGGTCAACCCGGATTTATTGGCTGTTTTGATGGTCGCCCCCGAGCGCATGTCGTTGCTCGGATTGATCAACTATACGACCCATCTCTCGGAGAACCGCCAGAAGACCGAGCGTTACGAGATCGCGTTCTGGAAGAAGCTGGTCTATCCGCTGGCCTCGCTGGTCATGGTGGCACTGGCACTGCCGTTCGGCTATTCGCACAACCGGGTCGGCGGCGTCAGCCTGAAAATTTTCGCGGGCGTCATGCTGGGCATCCTGTTCTATGCCCTGAACGGCCTGTTTTCGAACCTGGGCGTCATCAACGCCTGGCCACCCTTTGCCAGCGCAACTGCGCCATCGGCCCTGTTCTTTCTGGCGGCTGTGGGGATGCTGTGGTGGGTTGAGCGCGCTAGCGCAGGCCGGTCATTGCTTGTCCGCGTGCATGATCCAGGTGCCGGCGATCCGGTCGTGCAGGAACTGGCGATCCTTGTCGAAGACTGCCCAGNNCAAGCCGACGCCGAATAACATGACGCTGGGCCAGGCAGCCAGGTAGCGCAGCACCGCCTGCAAGGGACGCAGCGCCTGTCCGTTTGCGCCAGTCAGGCGAAGTTTCCACGTCTTCATTGGCAGCGTTTGCCCGCCATTCATCCAGAACCAGACGAAATAGAGCATCAGCAACAGGAGCACATGCAACCACATCATTCGGTTGTTCATGCCCAAGCCATAGGCGGCGAGCAGGATTTGCGGCAGCAGAAAGCCGATCAGAAGCACGGCAAACACGACAAGTCCTTCGTAAAGCATGCTCGCCAGGCGGCGGCCGAGACCGGGAAGTCGTGTACTCATCAGTTTTCACCGCATCGCCGACTGTGGACTGTGCCGGCACCGCACTGCTGCCTTCCGCATGGCTTGAAGGTTCGGGAGTGGGGGCTGGGGCTCTGTCGCCGGGGCCAGGAGTTGCGCCGACTTGCCGCCCTGGCGAACCCGTTGTTTTTCCTCGGGAGGCAGGTTTGAGTAGGCTTCCCACTTTTGCTTCAGGACCGCTTTCTGCTCCGAAGGCATCTGGCTGAATTCCTTGTAACTATCTCTTGTCTTTGCACGCTGTTCTGGTGTCAAGGCGGCCCAATCGCGCATGCGCTCCTGAATGCGCTGTTGTTCTTCAGTCTTCAGGCTCGGATATCGCTCGGCGACTCCCAGCCATTTTTTCGGCGAATGTTTTCCATCTTGTCCCATTCGCCTGCGAGCGGTGCCAGGATGGATTTCTGTTGCGGATTGAGAGAAGCCCAGCCTGGTTGCGGCGGGGTGCCGATGACCGCCGTGGCCGGCGCTTGGGCAGATGCAGTCGCACTCGCCAGAGCCAGGCCCAGGATTACTCCTCCGAGGTATCGTCTTTAGCCATTGGAAGAAATCCTTGTCCATGAAAGCCTCGGGCGGCAGGTCGTCCGCAAGCAGGGCGCTGTCGACTTCCTCGATTTGCGAGATGTACCTGACGCTGTCCATGTAGAACGAAATCCACATGCCAAGCAGCAGGGCCAGGAGTGCCAGCGCTTGCCGCAAGTAGCGGTTGTCGGAGAGGAATCGGAAATGGAAGCCCGGTGCCTTGTTGCCTGCCAGCGCCAGTTGCGGTGCCGTCTGCTTCTGGCGGAGAGCGCCTGGTGACGGGCGGCTTCAAGTCGCCTGGCGACCGCCGGGGAAATATCATTCAATCCGTGATTCAGCGCCTGCCGAACCCGCGAAGCGTAGCGTTCTTCGTTCATAGCTTGATACCTCGTGCCGACAGGGCGGCGGCCAACGCGTGGGTGGCGCGCGAGCAATGGGTCTTGACGCTGCCTTCCGAGCAGCCCATCGCCGCTGCGGTCTCGGCGACGTCCATGTCCTCCCAGTAACGCATCAGAAAGGCTTCTCGTTGACGGGCAGGCAGCTTTTTGATTTCGTCATCGATCGCCGCCAGGGTCTGTGCCTGCTGCAACTGGCTTTCCGGCGTCCGCGGCCCGCCTTGATCCTCGTCGGCTGCCAGCGTTTCCAGTGGGTCGTGATCGTCCTCGTCGTTCGACGAGAACGCTGAAAGCACCGTCGTCCACATCGAACGAACCTTGTGGCGGCGGTAGTAGTCGCGAATGGTGTTCTGCAGGATGCGCTGGAAAAGCATCGGGAATTCTTCTGCCGGTCGGTCACCGTATTTTTCGGCCAGTTTGAGCATGCTGTCCTGAACGATGTCGAGCGCCCCTTCCTCGTCGCGTACCGCGAACATCGCCTGCTTGAATGCGCGGCGTTCGACGGATTCGAGAAAATGATCCAGTTCGTTGGATGAAGCCAGGGTTGTCTCTTCCGGAAAAAGGCCTTGAAAGCCTGTGGTTATGCTGTAACGCCTTGACCGAAGTTGGTCAGTCGATTAAGGTTATACGTTTTTCAGGCAACAGCTTTTGGGCTAAAGAATGATGATCAGCGGTGCAGAAATTGTAATCAGGTGCCTGCAGGAAGAAAAGGTCGATTGTGTTTTCGGTTATCCCGGCGGTTCCGTTCTACACATTTACGACGCGCTCTTCAAGCAGGATCAGGTAAGGCACATCCTGGTTCGCCACGAGCAGGCTGCTGTTCATGCCGCCGATGCCTATTCGCGTTCGTCGCAACGGGTCGGCGTCGCACTGGTGACGTCGNGGCCCGGTGTCACCAATACCGTGACCGGTATCGCCACCGCGTATATGGACTCCATCCCGATGGTCGTCATCACCGGGCAGGTGCCGACGGCTTATATCGGGCAGGATGCCTTCCAGGAGTGCGACACGGTCGGCATTACCCGGCCGTGCGTCAAGCACAACTTCCTGGTCAAGGATGTCAGGNATCTGGCGGTTACCCTGAAGAAGGCGTTCCACATTGCGGCGACGGGTCGTCCGGGGCCGGTGGTGGTCGATATTCCCAAGGATATTACGGCCCAGATGTGCGAGTTCGAGTACCCGAAGACTATCCAGATGCGTTCGTACAACCCGGTGGTCAAGNGGCATCTCGGCCAGATCAAGAAGGCCGTGCAGATCCTGCAGGAAGCCAAGCGGCCGATCATCTATGCCGGTGGCGGCGTGATCCTTTCGGATGCCGCTCCGCAATTGACGGCACTGGCGCACAAACTGNGGTTTCCGGTGACCAACACCCTGATGGGCTTGGGCGCTTACCCAGCGACTGACCGACAGTTCGTCGGCATGCTTGGCATGCACGGCACTTACGAAGCGAACAATGCGATGCATTACGCCGATGTGATCCTGGCGGTCGGCGCGCGCTTCGACGATCGCGTGGTCGGCAATCCGGATCACTTCGGCCAGGAAAAACGGCGCGTGATTCATATCGACATCGATCCGTCGTCGATTTCCAAGCGCGTCAAGGTCGATGTGCCCATCGTCGGTAATGTCGGCGATGTACTGNACGAATTGATCAAGCTGGTCGATGCCGGTTTCAAGGCGGATCCGGAAGTTTCCGGTTGGTGGAAGCAGATCGAGGAGTGGCGTGGCCGAGACAGCCTGCGCTACAAGCAGTCCGAGCACATCATGCCGCAGTACGTGATGGAAAAGCTCTACGAAGTCACGGGTGGCAATGCCTTCGTGACTTCAGACGTCGGCCAGCACCAGATGTTTGCCGCCCAGTATTACAAGTTCGACCAGCCGCGGCGCTGGATCAACTCCGGTGGCTTGGGCACCATGGGCGTCGGTCTGCCGTACGGAATGGGTGTGCTGATGGCCAACCCGGGCGCGCAGGTGGCCTGCGTGACGGGTGAGGGATCGATCCAGATGTGTATCCAGGAGTTGTCGACCTGCAAGCAGTACGGCTTCCCGATCAAGATCATCAACCTGAACAACGGCATGCTGGGCATGGTACGCCAGTGGCAGGAGATGTTCTATTCCAAGCGCTATTCACAATCCTACGTGACCTCGCTGCCCGATTTCGTCAAGTTGGCCGAGGCCTATGGCCATGTCGGCATGAAGATCGAGAAACCGGAAGACGTCGAGCCGGCGTTGCGCAAGGCGTTCACCGAGCACAAGGACGATCTGGTCTTCATGGACTTCATCATCGATCCGGGTGCCAACGTTNTTCCGATGGTTGCCGCCGGTAAGGGCCTGACCGAAATGATCCTCGCTGAAGATATCTGAGCGGGGGAGGACAAGACAATGCGACACATCATTTCCATCCTGATCGAAAACGAATCGGGTGCGCTTTCCCGCGTGGCAGGGCTTNTTTCCGCCCGCGGCTACAATATCGAATCGCTGACCGTGGCACCGACGGAAGATNCCTCGTTGTCGCGGATGACCATCCTGACCCGGGGTTCCGACGAGGTGCTCGAGCAGATCACCAAGCAGCTCAACAAGCTGGTTGATGTGGTCAAGGTGGTCGATCTCTCCGAAGCCGCGCATGTCGAGCGTGAGTTGATGCTGATCAAGGTTCGCGCAACGGGCAAGGATCGCGAAGAGATGAAGCGGATGGCCGACATTTTCCGTGGCCGTATCATCGATGTCACGGAATCGACCTATGTAATCGAGTTGACCGGCTCTAGCTCCAAGCTCGACTCCTTCATCGCCGCGCTCGATGCCGGCCTGATTCTCGAAACCGTCCGTACCGGTGTCTGTGGCATCGGCCGCGGCGATCGCATTCTAAAAGTCTAAATATCTGTATATAAAGAGGATTTCATGAAAGTTTATTACGACAAGGACGCCGATCTTTCGCTCATCAAGGGCAAANAGGTCACCATCGTCGGTTATGGCTCCCAAGGCCACGCCCACGCCCAGAATCTCAAGGATTCCGGCTGCAAGGTCACGGTTGGCCTGCGTAAAGGCGGCGCATCCTGGAACAAGGCGGAAGCGGCCGGTCTCAAGGTCGAGGAAATCGCCAAGGCCGTCAAAGGCGCCGATGTGGTCATGATCCTGTTGCCGGACGAGAACATTCCGCAGGTGTACAACCAGGAAGTCGCGCCCAACCTGAAGAAGGGCGCCGCCCTGGCATTCGCCCATGGCTTCAACGTCCACTACAACCAGGTCGTTCCGCGTGAAGATGTGGACGTCATCATGGTCGCGCCGAAGNGCCCCGGCCACACGGTTCGTTCCGAGTACCTGAAGGGTGGCGGCGTGCCGTCGCTGATCGCTGTCTATCAGGACAAGACCGGCAAGGCCAAGGACATCGCCCTCTCCTACGCTGCGGCCAACGGCGGCACCAAGGGTGGCGTGATCGAAACCAACTTCCGCGAAGAAACCGAAACCGACCTGTTCGGTGAGCAGGCCGTTCTCTGCGGCGGTGCTGTGGAGTTGGTCAAGATGGGCTTCGAGACCCTGGTCGAGGCCGGCTACGCGCCGGAAATGGCCTATTTCGAATGCTTGCACGAACTCAAGCTGATCGTCGACCTGATGTACGAAGGCGGCATCGCCAACATGAACTACTCGATCTCGAACAACGCCGAGTTCGGCGAGTACGTGACCGGTAGCGAAGTGATCAACGAGCAGTCACGCGCCGCCATGCGCAATGCCCTGAAGCGCATCCAGAACGGCGACTATGCCAAGATGTTCATTCTCGAAGGACGCACCAACTATCCGGCCATGACGGCGCGTCGCCGCCTGAATGCCGTGCATCCGATCGAAACGGTCGGCGAAAAGCTGCGCGACATGATGCCCTGGATCAAGAAGAACAAGCTGGTCGATCAGACGAAGAACTGATTCGTTGAGCCGAGGATCGCTGCTCCTACGCAGCGATATCAGCAATTCCGGGCGGTGTGGTCATTCCAGCACCGCCCGTTTCGCTTCTGAAATCTGACGGTGGCGAAAAGGTGTATCCTTTCCCCAACTCTTTGGCTGGACTCTCCCGATCGATGACCGAACGCAAGCCTCGCAAAGCGCTGTTCAACCCGGAGCTCAAGCGGCGCGGCATTTATGTGCTGCCCAACCTGTNNTTTACCACGGCAGCATTGTTTGCCGGTTTTTTTGCCATTGTTCAGGCGATGCAGNGGGATTTCGAGCGGGCAGCAATGGCGATTTTCATTGCCATGGTGCTCGACGGGCTGGATGGTCGGGTGGCGCGAATGACCCATACCCAGTCGGCCTTCGGAGCAGAGTACGACTCGTTATCGGACATGGTGAGTTTCGGGGCCGCTCCGGCGCTGGTTGTTCACGAATGGGCGTTGCGCGATCTCGGGCGTCTGGGCTGGATTGCCGCCTTCATCTATTGTGCCGGCGCCGCCTTGCGACTGGCGCGCTTCAATACGACACTCGAAGTGACCGACAAACGCTATTTCCAGGGCATGCCGTCTCCGGCTGCGGCAGCGCTGGTGGCCGGACTGGTCTGGGTCATGATCGTCTCCGGCATTTCCGGACATGAGGTTCGCTGGCTGGCTTGCGTGCTGACCATCTTCGCTGGGNTGACGATGATTTCCAACATCCGCTACTACAGCTTCAAGGACATCAACTTGCGCAAGAGCGTGCCGTTTTTCGTGATTGCTGCAATTGTCCTGGGCTTCGCTCTTGCTTCTTACAGCCCTGAAATCACCTTGTTCGGATTTTTCGTTCTCTACGGGTTGTCCGGCTATGTTCTGGCGGCGGTCAACCTGCTCAAACGCAAATCTGCCTGACATCTCGGAGCAGTCAATGAAACAGCATCTGGTCATTNTTGATACCACCCTGCGCGACGGAGAACAAAGTCCTGGGGCGTCGATGACCCGGGAAGAGAAAATCCGGGTTGCCCGCCAGCTCGAAAAAATGCGCGTCGATGTCATCGAGGCGGGGTTCGCCGCCGCCTCGCCGGGAGATTTCGAATCCATCCAGGCGATTGCCCAGGCGATCAAGGAATCGACGGTCTGCTGCNTGGCGCGTGCCAACGAAAACGACATCCGGCGTGCGGGCGAGGCGATCCGGCCGGCGAGTTCCGGCCGCATCCATACCTTCATTGCCACGTCGCCCATCCATATGGAAAAGAAGTTGCGCATGACGCCTGATCAGGTGGTCGAACAGGCGGTTAGGGCGATCGGCTGGGCGCGAGAATATACGAGCGACGTCGAGTTCTCGGCCGAGGATGCGGGGCGTTCCGAACTCGACTTTCTGGTGCGGATTTTTGACGAGGTCATCAAGGCCGGCGCGACCACCATCAACGTGCCCGATACCGTCGGTTACAACATCCCCGGGCAGTATGCCGAAACCATGCGGCAGTTGATCGAGCGCGTGCCCAATGCCGACAAGGTGGTCTGGTCGGTGCACTGCCATAACGATCTTGGGCTGGGCGTTGCGAATTCGCTGGCTGCGGTGCTGGCCGGTGCGCGTCAGGTCGAATGTACGATCAATGGTCTTGGCGAGCGGGCGGGCAATGCCGCCCTGGAAGAAATCGTCATGGCGGTGCGAACGCGCAGCGATGTCTTCCCGGTCGAAACGCGCATCGATACGACGCAGATCGTCCCGGCCTCCAAGCTGGTGTCGCAGATTACCGGTTATCCGGTGCAGCCGAACAAGGCCGTGGTCGGTGCCAATGCCTTCGCGCACGAATCGGGGATCCATCAGGACGGCGTGCTGAAGCATCGCGAGACCTACGAGATCATGCGCGCCGAAGATGTCGGCTGGGCGCAGAACAAGCTTGTCCTGGGCAAGCATTCGGGGCGCAATGCCTTCAAGAGCCGTTTGCAGGAACTCGGTATCGAACTGGAAAGCGACGAAGCCCTGAACGCGGCATTTGCGCGTTTCAAGGAACTCGCCGACCGCAAGCACGAAATCTTCGATGAAGACCTCCATGCGCTGGTTTCGGATGAGGTCGTCACGCCCGAACACGAACTCTACAAGCTGGTTTACTCGCACGTCTGCTCGNAAACCGGCGAGATGCCGTATGCCAAGGTGATTCTCAACGTCGGTGGCGCGGAGNAAAAAGGCGAAGCGGGTGGTGGTGGGCCGGTGGACGCGACTTTCAAGGCGATCGAGAGCATCGTCGGTAGCGGTGCCGAATTGCTGCTGTATTCGGTCAATGCGATCACCACCGGGACCGATGCGCAGGGTGAGGTGACCACCCGCCTGAGCAAGGGTGGGCGTATCGTCAATGGCAATGGCGCCGATACCGACATCGTCATCGCCTCCGCGCGTTCCTACCTGAATGCGCTCAACAAGCTGCATTCGACGCTGGAGAAAGTGCGGGCGCAAGGCGACGTCTGATTGGACACGTCTTTCGCCGCCCTGGCCGCATCAGCTTGCTGACGCGGCCTTTTTCATTTGTGGAGCGCGCGTCGCCCTGATGAAAAGAATGACCGACACGAACAGGGTGCCGGCCAGGGCGGTTTCGCCAATTGCCAGCCATTGCGCCAGACCTTGTTCGCTGGTGGCGCGAACCAGTCCCTCAAGGAGGTAGAACTGGATGAACAGCGAGACCCATTTGTAGGTGTAGCGCTTGCCGCGCAGGATGCCGAACAGGGGTACCAGCAGGAATACCGCCTTGAGTACCAGCCAGGAGCCGCCAGGGCGGAGCGGCGCCCACCAGAGTTCCCAACCGAGGCAGAGAAAGATCAGTGAAATCAGGCTGGCGCTGGCGATGAATTGGTAACGTTGGGCTGTCACGGTCGACTCAGTTTCAGGGCAATATTTGCCAGCCGCCGACCCTGTGCGAAGGCGAGCCGGATTTCGGTTTCNGAAAGCGCCGGGCTGCCGTCGGCGCCGGCGACATGGCTGGCGCCATAGGGCGTTCCGCCCTGCGGAGTATGGCTCAGATCGGGTTCGGTAAATGGCAGGCCCATGACAAGCATGCCATGGTGCATCAGCGGCAGTGTCATCGAGAGCAGCGTCGATTCGTTGCCGCCATGCTGGCTGCCGCTGGAAGTGAAAACGCAGGCCGGTTTGCCGACCAGCGTGCCGTTCTGCCAGGCGGCGAGCGTGCTGTCCCAAAAGTATTTCATCGGCGCCGCCATGTTGCCGAAGCGTACCGGGCTGCCGAGTGCCAGGCCGACGCATTCATCGAGATCGCTGACTTCGACGTAGGGAGCGCCGGCATCCGGGATCGCGGCAGCGGTCGCTTCGCAAACGGCGGATACCCGGGGCACCGTGCGTAACCGAGGCTGCATGCCGGGAACCGAGGCGATGCCGCGCGCAATCCGTTCGGCGAGCGCGCGCACCGACCCGCGGTGGCTGTAGTAGAGAACGAGGATGTCGTGCATGGTCAGCTATTATACGGCCCCATGCAGACTCACTCCCGATATCGGCGCAAGCAACCGAAACCCGGTGTGCCGGGAACGATCTTCCGGCGCTTTCGAACCGAGAACATGATGCAGACCAGTTCGGCGCTGGCCTTCACCACGCTGCTGGCGCTGGTGCCGCTGGTTACCGTCATCCTGTCGATCGCCGATGCGGTTCCCTACCTCGATCTTCTGATGAACCGGCTGGAAGCGCTGATCCGCGAAACCTTGCTGCCCAGTGGGGCAGCCAGCACGATTTCCGGCAACATCGGCCGCTTTTCTCATCGTGCACAGCGGTTGACCACAGCCGGCATCGCCTTTTGAGCATCACTGCCTTCATGCTGATGCACACCATCGAAAGGGCGTTCAATCACGTCTGGCAGGTCAAGCCGCGGCCGTTTCTGGCACGCCTCAAGCTCTATACCCTGGCGATGCTGGTCTGGCCGTTCGTCCTGGCCGCCGTCGCCACGGCCATTTCGTTCGCAGTTACCACGTCGCTCGGGTTCATCGAAGAGGTGCCCTGATACGCCGGGCCTCGTTCAAGGCCATTTCGCTGATCGTGCTGGCCATGTTCTTCACGTTTCTTTATTACGCCGTGCCCAATGCGCCGGTCTCCCGGCGCAGCGCACTGATTGGCGGCGTGTTTGCCGCACTGGCATTTACCGCGATGCAGAAGGTTTTCGAGTTTTACCTGGCCAGTTCGGCAATCCTCAAAAGCGTCACGGCGCGTTTGCGGCGTTTCCGGTATTTCTCGTCTGGCTCCACCTGAGCTGGGCGGTGATTCTGTTTGGCGGACTGATCGCCGCTACAACCTCTCGTCAGGCGCGACGCTGAAGATTTCGATGCTCGCCGTCTGCTCGGTTACGGCTGTCGGGCGCACTTCGCGTACCCCGAAGTGATCGCTCTCGATTAGAAGAATCAGGCGCTTGTCTTGCTCGCTGAGCAGTCCGACAGGCGCGACAAGCGCTGGCGAGTTGCGCATTGGTGGCACTTCGGGAAGGATCAGCGCAGTCAGACTGCCGGCCTCCGTGTCCTGAGGCCGGACCACTTCGGCGGCAATGGCATGGGAGGCCAGTTGCTGCATGCCAATTTCTATGTGTTCCGGNTTCTCNGAAATTGCCCAGCGGACGATGCCGACATGCCAGTTCGGGATGCGTTCCGCGCGTTCGCCTATCGGTTGAACGGCGACGATGTCGCCAACGCGTACATGGGAAGTCGGGCCGGACACGTGCAT
The DNA here is from genome assembly GCA_013363835.1 of Dechloromonas sp. GTDB lineage: Bacteria > Pseudomonadota > Gammaproteobacteria > Burkholderiales > Rhodocyclaceae > Azonexus. Next base: position 1,833,085 of record CP054864.1, on the reverse strand, counting down.
CAGCGAATAGCCGTCGGGGCTTTCGTTGGTGACCATCCATTCGCTGATCTGCCCGCCGTTTTTCCGATGCCGGATCAGATGCCAGAGTTGCTCGAGGCCCNNGCACAGATTGACACGGTAGGACTGCCGGCGTCGCGGGAACTTGCGNCGCTTCGGTTGCCCCCACAGTTGGCCGAGACGACGCAGCACGCCGTGTCCGGCCGGAGTGTCGGCAAANGAAGGAAGTCCGAGGCTGGCGGCCGATGTGCCCTTGGTCAGTGCCGCCAGGTGTTCCCGGATATCGCGGGCGACGAGATCGCAAGCGAAATAGAGTGCGAGTNNATCTCCGGTGGGCATGCGTCTGGTCAGCGCATGAGCCGGAAAATCCTGATCGAGGTCCAGCCAGAAGACGCCGGTGCGATCCAGTGGCGGTGTCTCGAAGATATCGACGGACCGGACGCTGGTCGCGATGTAATCGGCGATGAATGCGAGTTCGCTGGAACTGAAGGACGCCGGTTGGGCGATGGCCGCCAGCAGAATCCGGATGTAGGCCTGTTGCACCGACGGCCCGTCGTCGCGCCCCGGGGCTTCTGCCAGGCCGAGGCGGCGCGCAGTTCTGTAGGTGGCATGCAGTTGTCGCCAGATGCCGACGCCAGCAGGAGCGGCGATCAGTTGGCTGAGGCGGATGTGCCANGCCAATCCCTGCATGGCCTGCGCCAGGACCGCCCCTGGAGTCATGGTGCTGGTGGCCTTGCGTTGAGGGTCGAAGAGTTCCGCGAGCGTGTTGAGATATTCCTGAACCAGGGTTTCCAGCAGTTCCTGGATGGTTCCGCTGCGTTGCCTGACCCGCCGCGAAACAGGCAGGGTGATTTCGCGCAAGGTCGGCAATTCGGCATTGACGATTCTTTCCGCGTGCTTGTAGAGCAGGTCGAGCAGATCGATCCTTTGCCCCGTCGGGATCGGCGATTCGCGTAGCAGGCGCAGTTGCTCGCACAGTTCGCCGGCATCCTCCGCCCCGGTCCTGCCGTGAGCGAGCGCGAGCCATTCCAGGATGGCCCGAGGATAGGCATCGGCAGAGGGTTGGGCGGCGCGCGGGAAGTCGCTGGACATAATCTGCGCCCAGCATAAACAATATTGGCCTTCTTTGCCATCGACGCCAAACCGCTTCATGGCATGGGTGCCGCGTTACCCGGCCAGGGTGCGGGTTATTGCCCTTTGGTGCTTCTAAGTGGATTGTTTTTCCTCGATTTAGCGCTATAATCTCGGGTCTTTTTCCAGCAACGAAAGAATTTCCATGGTTGTTATCCGTCTTGCCCGTAGCGGCGCCAAGAAGCGCCCGTTCTACAACATGGTCGTTACCGATTCCCGTAATCGTCGCGACGGTCGTTTCGTCGAGCGCATCGGCTTCTACAATCCGGTTGCCGCCGGCAATGCCGAGAGCCTGCGTGTCGCTGTCGATCGTCTGACCTACTGGCAGCAGAATGGTGCCCAGTTGTCTCCGACGGTTGCCCGTCTGGTCAAGCAACACGCCGCCCAACAGGCCGCCTAAGTAGTTTTTGCCTTGGCCGGCAACGATTTCGTCGTGCTGGGGCGGCTTGCCGACCCTTACGGCTTGCAGGGCTGGCTCAGGTTGCATCCATTCGGCGACGATCCACAGGCCTGGGCCGACATGCCCGTCTGGTGGGTTGGCCGGGAAGGTGGCGAATGGCGGGAAGCACGACTCAAAGGCTTCAAGGCACACGGTGAAGGACTGGTAGTCCTGCTCGACGGCGTTCCGGACCGGACGGCGGCTGAAGCCTTGAAAGGGTTTCTGGTAGGTGCTCCGCGTTCGGCCTTGCCGACGACCGGTGAAGACGAATACTACTGGGCCGATCTGATCGGCTGGAAGTGGTCAATACCGCGGGCGAGCGCCTGGGCAGGGTGGATGGGTTGATCGAGACCGGGGCCAACGACGTGTTGCGGGTGGTTGGCGAAGAACGGGCCGAGCGTCTGTTGCCGTTCGTTTCGGCGGTGGTGCTGGCGGTGGAGAAGGAAGCGGGGCTAATCCGCGTGGAGTGGGGTAGCGACTGGTGAGTCGCGAGCAGCAACCGGCGATCCGGTTCGACTGCGTGACCATCTTCCCCGAGATGTTTGCCGCCGTGACACAAAGTGGCATTACCCGCCGGGCGTTGGAAGAGCGACGTTGGGTGTGGCAGGGCTGGAATCCGCGGGATTTTGCCGAAAATGCCTGGCGGCGAGTGGATGATCGCCCATTCGGTGGCGGACCGGGCATGCTGATGCAGGCGGGGCCGCTGGAAAGGGCGATCGAGGCAGCCAGACAGGGGCAGCGCGAGGCGGGGCTGGCGAAAAGCCGGGTCATCTACCTCTCGCCGCAGGGCGCGCCGCTCACCCATGAACGGGTGATGCAGTTGGCGGCCGGTGATGAAGGGCTGATCCTTCTTTGCGGTCGTTATGAAGGAGTTGATGAGCGTTTGATCGAGCGCTGTGTCGATGAAGAGATTTCGATCGGGGATTTTGTACTTTCCGGTGGCGAGTTGCCGGCGATGATGCTGATCGATGCCGTCGTCCGCCAGTTGCCGGGAGTGCTCGGAGATGCCGCTTCGGCGGTGGAAGATTCGTTTGTCGGTGGTTTGCTGGATTGTCCGCACTACACCCGCCCGGAGGTTTACGAGGGCGCGGCGGTGCCGGAGGTGTTGCTTTCCGGCGACCACAAGAGAATTCGCCGCTGGCGGCTGAAACAGTCGCTGGCACGAACCCGGAAGCGCCGGCCGGATTTACTGGCGCACCGCGTTTTGAGCGCGGAAGAGACGCAACTCCTCGCGGAAATTTCCGGAGAGGAGCAATGCGGTGAGTAGATGTTTATAAATTGAAGGATCTCACATGAACCTGATTCAACAACTCGAGCAAGAAGAAATCGCCCGCCTGGGCAAAAGCGTTCCCGAATTCGCCCCCGGCGACACCGTCGTCGTCCAGGTGAAGGTCAAGGAAGGCAACCGCGAGCGTCTGCAGGCTTACGAAGGCGTCGTCATCGCCAAGCGTAATCGTGGCCTGAACTCGTCGTTCATTGTCCGCAAGATCTCTTCCGGCGAAGGCGTCGAGCGTACCTTCCAGACCTACTCTCCGCTGGTGGCGGCGATCGAGGTCAAGCGTCGCGGCGATGTTCGCCGTGCCAAGTTGTACTACCTCCGCGATCGTTCCGGCAAGTCCGCACGCATCAAGGAAAACTTGTGCGCAAGGAAAAGCCGGTCGCCGCTGCCTGATCGGCACCGAGGTCGGAATAAAACGGGGCGCTTCGGCGCCCCGTTTCATTTTGCCCTTTTGGGGCGTCGACCGCAACAGGCGGATTCAGCCTTGCGTCTTGTCCTTTTCGATCAGGGCATAGGCCGAGTGGTTGTGGATGGACTCGAAATTCTCCGATTCCACGACGTAGGCATCGATACGTCCTTCGGAATTGAGGCGGGCGGCGACGTCGCGCACCATGTCCTCGACGAACTTGGGGTTGTCGTAGGCACGCTCGGTGACGAATTTTTCGTCCGGGCGCTTGAGCAGCCCGAACAGTTCGCAGGAGGCTTCCTGTTCGACGAGTTGGACGATTTCCTCGATCCAGACGAAATCGTTGGTGCGGGCCGTGACGGTGACGTGCGAGCGCTGGTTGTGGGCGCCGTACTCGGAGATTTTCTTGGAGCATGGGCACAGGCTGGTGACCGGGACGACGACCTTGACCGAGGTGGCGATCTCGCCGTGGCAGATGTCGCCGATGAAGGTGACGTCATAGTCCATCAGGCTCTGGACGCCGGAAATCGGTGCCGTCTTGTTGATGAAATACGGGAAATTCATCTCGATGTGGCCGGTTTCGGCTTCGAGTTTGACCACCATGTCGCGCAGCATGACCGGAAAGTTCTCGACGGAAATCTCGCGCTCGTGGCTGTTGAGGATTTCCACGAAGCGCGACATGTGCGTGCCTTTGAAATTGTGCGGTGANCCGACGTACATGTTGAAGACGGCGATGGTGTGCTGGATGCCGGCGGATTTGTCCTGCACCATGATTGGATGGCGGATGGACTTGATGCCGACCTTGTTGATCGCGATCTGGCGCGTGTCGGCGGAATTCTGGACGTCCGGAATGGGCATTGGGCTGTTCATGGGCTGTTCTTTACGAATTATTGTCGATGGTACGGGCTCGCACGGCGCCGACAATACCATCCTTGTCGAGGCCGAGTTCGGCCAGCAACTGGCTTTGCTCGCCGTGGTCGATGAAGCGGTCGGGCAGGCCAAGGCGCAATACCGGCACCTGCAGTCCGCGTTCCGCAAGCACCCGCTCGATTTCCGAACCAGCACCGCCGATCACTGCATTTTCTTCGATACTGACGAGCAGGGAATGGTTCCCGGCGAGTTCGGCGATCAGTGACTCGTCGAGTGGTTTGACGAAGCGCATGTTGACCACCGTCGCGTCGAGCTCTTCGCCGGCGGCGAGGGCGGCCGGCACCAGGCTGCCGAAGGCGAGCAATGCGACGCCATGCCCCTGGCGGCGAATTTCGCCCTTGCCGACCGGCAGGGTGTCGAGATGNCATCCCGGGACGGCGCCGGTGCCGCCTCCACGCGGGTAGCGAACCATGCTCGGGCAATCCAGCGCAAAGGCGGTCGATAGCATCTTCCGGCACTCGGCCTCGTCGGCCGGCGCCATCACCACCATGTTCGGAATGCAGGTGACGTAGGAGAGGTCGAAGGTGCCGTGATGGGTCGGGCCGTCGGCGCCGACCAGGCCACCGCGGTCGACGGCGAAAACGACCGGCAAATTTTGCAAGGCCACGTCGTGAATCAATTGATCGTAGGCGCGTTGCAGGAAGGTCGAGTAGATGGCGACGACCGGCTTGAGTCCCTCGCAGGCGAGGCCGGCGGCGAAAGTGACGGCGTGCTGTTCGGCGATGCCGACATCGAAATACCGGTCGGCGTGCTCGGCCGAAAAGCGCACCATGCCCGAGCCTTCGCGCATGGCCGGCGTGATGCCGACGAGGCGCGGGTCGGCCTTGGCTATGTCGCACAGCCAGTCGCCGAAAACCTGCGTGTAGGTCAGTTTGCCCGGGCCTTTGGCGGAACGGATGCCATCGCAGGCGGCGAACTTGCCGACGCCGTGGTAAAGAATCGGGTCGTTCTCGGCCAGCTTGTAGCCCTGACCCTTCTTGGTGATGACGTGCAGAAACTTGGGCCCNTTGAGCTGCTTCAGGTTTTCCAGCGTCGGGATCAGGGCATCGAGATCGTGGCCGTCGATGGGGCCGTAATAGTGAAAGCCGAATTCCTCGAACAGCGTGCCCGGCGCGATCATGCCCTTGACGTGCTCTTCGGCGCGGCGCGCGAGTTCGAGCAGCGGCGGGGCGAAGCCGAGCATGTGGCGGCCGGCGCTGCGGGCGGCATTGAAGGTCTTGCTCGAAGTCAGGCGCGTCAGGATGTTGTTGAGCGCGCCAACTGGNGGCGAGATCGACATTTCGTTGTCGTTGAGGATGACCAGCATGTCGGCATCGGCGACGCCGGCGTTGTTCAGCGCTTCGAAGGCCATACCGGCGGACATCGCGCCATCGCCGATGATGGCGACGACCTGGCGATTTTCGCCCTTCTGCTTGGCGGCGAGCGCCATGCCCAGAGCGGCGGAGATCGAGGTCGATGAGTGGCCGACGCCGAAGGTGTCATAGGGGCTTTCGCTGCGCTTGGGAAAGCCGGAAACCCCGCCGTGCATGCGCAAGCGGTTCATGCCGCCGCGACGACCGGTAAGCACCTTGTGGGCGTAGCACTGGTGGCCGACATCCCAGACCAGGCGGTCTTCCGGGGTGTTGAAGGCGGCGTGCAGCGCAATCGTCAGCTCGACGGTGCCGAGGTTGGACGACAGGTGGCCGCCAGTCTGGGAAACGGATTCGATCAGGAAGGCGCGTAACTCGGTGGCCAGTTGCGGCAACTGCTTGCGCTCCAGGCTGCGCAACTCGGCCGGGCTGTTGATGGTTTCAAGCAAGGGAATGCGCTCATTTCAGAATTGCCGGTGGCAGATGAAGTCGGCCAGCTGGGTGAGGCGNGCGGCACGTTTGCCAAAGCAGGTCAGGGCGGCGAGCGCTTCGCTGCGCAGCTCGTCGGCGTAGGCACGGGCGGCTTCGAGGCCAAGCAGGCTGACGTAGGTCGGTTTGTCGGCGGCTTCGTCCTTGCCGGCCGTCTTGCCAAGGGTCGCGGTGCTGGCGGTACAGTCGAGAATGTCGTCGACGACCTGGAACAGCAGTCCGGCCCGCTTGGCGAAACGGTCGAGGTTTTGGCGCTCGTCGGCCGAAAGCGGCTGGCCGGCCAGCGCGCCGAGCAGTACGGCGGCACGGATCAGGGCGCCAGTCTTCAGCGCGTGCATCAATTCCAGTTCCGGCTGGCTCAAAGGCTTGCCGGTGGCTGCAAGGTCGATTGCCTGGCCGCCGGCCATGCCGCGCGAGCCGCTGGCGTGGGCGAGCAGGGCGATCATTTCGAGCTGGCGTGCCGGTTCGCCCAACGGCTGGCTGGCGAGCAGTTCGAAAGCCTGGGTTTGCAGGCTGTCGCCGACCAGCAGCGCGGTGGCTTCGTCGAATTCGACATGGCAGGTGGGCCGGCCGCGACGCAATACATCGTCGTCCATGCACGGCAGATCATCGTGCACCAGCGAATAGGCATGGATCAGCTCGACTGCGCAGGCGACGATCTCCAACCGGTCGCGAGGCGCGTCGGTCAGTTCGNNCGCGGCGGCGAAGGCGAGCAGCGGCCGAACCCGCTTGCCGCCGCCCAGCGTGGCGTAGCGCATGGCGTCATGCAGGCGTGCCGGGATGCTGTTGGCGGCGGGCAGGTGGCTGGCTAGCGCAGCCTCGACGCAGTTCTGCGTGGCCGCCATCCATTCGGCAAAAGCGCCAGTACTCATCGCGCCACCAGGCTGTCGCGGTCGACGGGTTTCAGCTCGCCATTTTCGAGAACGCGAATCTGCTGTTCGGCGTCGGCCAGCTGGGCCTGACAGTACTTCATCAGCTCCATGCCGCGGCGGTAGGCGGCGATGGAGGCTTCCAGTTCCAGCTTGCCGTCCTCCATGCTGTGAACGAGGCTTTCGAGCTCGGCCAGCGCGGCTTCAAATTTCATGTCGACAACAGGCGCTTGATCCATGAGAACCAGATTCGGGAAAACCGATAAAAATACTCTAACAGGGGGCTTCAGGTCAAATTCCGGGCGGGGTAAAATTCGTCTTTTAACCCCGCTGGAGGCGTGGAATGTCCGACGTGGCGACCTTGTCCCGTTTGGCCNCCGCAGTTTCCCAACTGCCGGTGGACTGGTATTTCGATGAAAAAGTTTTTGCGCTGGAGAAAAAGCTCGTCTTCGATGCCGGGCCCGGCTATGTCGGACACCAGTTGATGGTGCCCGAAGCGGGCGACTATCGTTCGCTGGCGTGGAAGGATCACGGCCAGTTGCTGCTCAACGGCGGCAACGAGGGCGAGCACGCGGGCAACTGGCAGATGTCGAACGTCTGCCGCCACCGCCAGGCGATCATGCTGCAGGGTTCCGGCAAACTGCAGGGCAATATCGTCTGCCCGATTCATCGCTGGACCTACGATACCGGCGGGCAACTGATCGGCGCGCCGCACTTTCCGCAGAATCCCTGCCTGAATCTCGACAAGCAGCGGCTGGAAAACTGGAACGGACTGCTGTTCAAGGGGCCGCGCTCGGCCAATGCCGATCTGGCCGGGATGAAAGTAGCGGGCCAGCTCGATTTCACCGGCTACAAGCTCGACCATGTCGAAATGCACGAGTGCAACTACAACTGGAAGACCTTCATTGAGGTTCACCTGGAGGACTACCATGTTGCACCGTATCACCCCGGCCTTGGCAATTTCGTCACCTGCGACGACCTGACCTGGCAGTTCGGCGACTGGTATTCGGTGCAGCGCGTCGGCATCACCTCATTGCAGAAATCCGGCTCCCGGGCCTACGAGCGCTGGCAGAAGGCGGTGCGCGACATCTACGGTGCCGAAGGCAGGACGCCCGAGCACGGTGCCATCTGGCTGACCTACTTCCCGAACATCATGGTCGAGTGGTATCCGCACGTGCTGGTCGTCTCGACGCTGATTCCGCAGGATGTGAACAAGACGCTGAATGTCGTTGAGTTCTACTACCCCGAAGAAATCGTCGATTTCGAGCGCGACTTCATCGAGGCCGAGCGCGCCGCCTACATGGAAACGGCGATCGAGGACGACGACATCGGCGAGCGCATGGATCGCGGGCGTTATGCGCTGATGAAGGAGGGGCGCAACGAGGTCGGGCCTTATCAGAGCCCGATGGAAGACGGGATGCAGCATTTCCACGAGTTCTACCGGCGGATCATGCAGGCGCAGCCATAAGCGATTGCTGCGTCGCACAAGGCGTCGGGGTAAAATCCGGCGCCTTTTACATTTTTAGTTGCCTGCCGATGCAATCCCTCTGGATGCTGGTTGCCAGCCTGCTCTTCGCCTGCATGGGCGTTTGCGTCAAGTTCGCCGCCGCAACCCATTCGGCCGTCGAGATCACTTTTTACCGCAGCTTCATCTCGCTGATCCTGATGTTCGGCCTGGTGCGCCTGCGGNGCGTTCCGCTGGCCACGCCACATTGGCGCTGGCAGATCAGCCGCGGTGTGGTCGGGTTTTCCGCGCTGTTCGCCTACTTCTACGCCATTACCCTGTTGCCGCTGGCGACGGCGGTTACCTTGAACTACACCTCGGCCATCTTTCTGGCCCTCTATCTGGCCTTCGCCGGCATGCGCATCAGTGCGGGCATCCTGGGGGCGCTACTGGTCGGTCTGGCCGGCGTGGCACTGCTGCTCAGACCCAGCATTCATGCCGATCAACTGCTCGGTGGCTTGATCGGATTGGGCTCCGGCATCCTGGCCGGCATGGCCTACTTCAGCGTGCGCGAACTGGGGCGCNGCGGCGAGCCGGAAACGCGCACCGTTTTTTATTTTTCGCTGGTTTCGTCAGCTTGTGCCGGCGTCTGGCTCATGTTCAGCGAACTGCATGCGGTCGACCTCCGCAGCGGCCTGCTTTTGCTCGGTGTCGCCGGTTTTGCCACGGTCGCGCAACTGGCCATGACGCGCGCCTATACGCGCGGCAAGACCTTGATGTCGGCGGCGCTGGCCTACAGCACGGTGATTTTCTCCAGCCTGTTCGGCGCGATGTTCTGGGGCGAGGTGCTCGATGCGGCAGCCTGGTTCGCCATCGCGCTGATCGTTCTTTCCGGTATCGCGGCGACGCATTTTTCCCGCGCCAGCCCGGTGGAACAGGATTAAACTGGTGGCAAACAACAGCGGAGATAAACAATGATCGTCATCGACCACAAACCTCACCGCGTCAGCGTTTCCGTCTTCGGCGAGTTCACGCTGGCTGACTACAAGGAATTCGAGGAGGTCGTCAATTACAAGGTCCAGTTCGAGGGTCCGGTCGATCTCTTTTTCGATTTGAGCCAGATGGCCGATCTGACCATCGACGTGGCTTGGGAGGAAATCAAGTTTTCGCGGGCGCATGCCAACGATTTCAAGCGCGTGGCCGTGGTGACCGACAGCCAGTGGGTGGCTTGGAGCGCATGGCTGTCGCAGACCTTCGTCAATGCCGACGTGGAGGTTTTCGACAACGCCGGTGACGCCGAGGCCTGGCTGGAGTCGGCGGCTTGAGCAACACCACGCTCGTCGACGTCGCCACGCTGGCCCGGCATCTGGGCGATGCGGACTGGCTGGTGGTGGACGTTCGCCATCAGTTGGCCGACACTGCTTATGGCGAGCGGGTATATGCCGAGGGGCACGTTCCCGGCGCGGTCTTTCTGCATTGCGACCGCGACCTGTCCGGGCCGACGACCGGCAGCAATGGTCGTCACCCGTTGCCGGCAGTGGATGAATTCGCCGCCCGGCTTGGCGCAATCGGTGTCGGCGCCACCACGCAGGTCGTGGTCNACGATGACGCGCAAGGCATGATCGCCGGCCGCCTCTGGTGGCTGCTACGCTGGCTGGGCCATGAGCGGGTCGCCGTTCTCGATGGCGGCCTGCAGGCATGGCAGGCAGCGAACCTGCCGCTGAACTCGGCGCCGCCGTCACTGCGTCCGGCAAGTTTTGTGGCGCAGCCGATCGATGCGATGGTCGACGCCGGTTACGTGCAGGCCTTCCTGCAGACTTCGCGCATGCATCTGGTCGACGCGCGCAGCCCGGATCGCTTCCGTGGCGAAAACGAAACCATCGATCCGGTCGGTGGCCACATTCCCGGCGCGGTCAACCGCTTCTATCGCGACAATCTGCAGGCCGACGGCCGCTTCAAGCCGGCGGACGTACTGCGGGCCGAGTGGCTGGCGGTGCTGGCCGGTGCGGCGCCGGAAAGGGTCGTGCACCAATGCGGCTCCGGTGTCTCCGCGTGTCACAACATGTTGGCCATGGAGATCGCCGGCTTGCTTGGTTCGCGTCTCTACGCCGGTTCATGGAGCGAGTGGTGCGCCGATCGCGGCCGTCCGGTCGCCTGAGGCAAAGGGGTTTTGCGTTTAATTTACAGAAGCTTGTCGCAGGTCAATGCAGTCAGCTTGCCGTTGTGCCCTAATGTCTCCGACATATTTGAAAACGAGAGGAGACATCATGTTAACGCTGCAAGACTGTATCGAACTGTCGGAACTGAGTGAAGACGAAATCCTGGCCATCGCCGAGCATGAGCATATTCCCGAGATGCTTGCCGTCGAAATGGGCAATTATCTCGTTCATTCCCCGAGTGGCGAGAAGCGTATCAAGCGCATGATCGTCGATGATATCGATCAGGCGAGAGCGCATGGCAACCTGAAGCATGTCGCCATGCTCAAGCGTGTTTTGAAGCATTATGTCGCCGAGCATGCGGGCGCCGCATGACTCGGGTATTTTCCCAACGAACCGGCCGGTTTCTTGGCCGGTTTTATTTTGATTGGCAGGTCTGGAAGATATGCAAGCTGAACTCCGCATGGCCCTGGTTGACGATCTCGACCAGTTGATTCGTTCACATGATCGCGAACTCGATGGCGAAACGCTCGCCGCGCTGAAAGCGACCGAATTTCCCGCCGGTCTCGCGCTGACGCTTAGCGGATNNGAGGTGGCGGCGCAGGCCTACGGCAATGCCGAGGCGGCGCTGGCGGCGCTGCCGGCCGAACCGGATGCGAAGGTGCTCGACGACCTGGCCGCCGATTACGCCGCCGTTTATCTCAACAACAGCTTTGGCGCGTCGACCTACGAGTCGGTCTGGCTCGACGATGACCATCTGGCCTGCCAGCGGCCGATGTTCGAATTGCGCGAAATCTATGCCGCCTCGGGTTTCAAGGCGGCCGATTGGCGCAGCCGCTACGACGACCACCTGGTGATGCAACTGCACTATTTGCGGCATCTGCTGCAGGCTGACGCGGTCGACGGCGAAAAAATGGCCAATTTCATCGACGAACACATCGGCTACTGGTTTCCGNACTTTGCCCAGCGCATCGCGCTGGGCTGCAATACGCCGTTCTACGCGGCACTGGCTGAATTGACGCATGTCTGGCTGTTGCGTTTTCGCGCCGTGCTGGAAGAGATGTACGCCTGCCCGGTGCCGGCTCGCGAGCAGATGGAAGCGAAAATCAAGCGCAAGCTGGCGCTCGACAAGGCCGAGGTCGCGCCTATCCACTTCATGCCCGGGGCGCACGGCCCGAGCTGGTGATTGCCTGGCGGGCCAGGGCCCAGGCGACGTGTTCGCGGACCAGCGAAGAAGGGTGATCGGCACGGCTGGTCAGCGCTTCCGCAGCGGAGGCTGACGCCGGGGCATTGCCCAGGGCCACCGCAATATTGCGCAGCCAGCGTGCATGGCCGATGCGGCGGATCGGGCTGCCGGCCAGGCGCTCGTTGAAGGTGGCTTCNACCCAGGCGAACAGGTCCGCCAGACGGGCTTCGTTCAACTGATGGCGGGGCGCAAATTCAGGGTCGCCCAGATGGGCGAAGCGGTTCCACGGGCAGCATAGCTGGCAGTCGTCGCAGCCGTAGATGCGGTTGCCGATCAACGGACGGAGCTCTTCGGGAATGGCACCCGGCAGTTCGATGGTCAGATAGGAGATGCAGCGCCGGGCATCGACGCGATAGGGGGCGACGATGGCACGTGTCGGGCAGGCCTCCAGGCAGGCGCTGCAGGTACCGCAGTGTTCCGCGGCAGGTGGGTCGGGCGGCAGGGGTAGGTCGCAGTAAATTTCNCCGAGAAAGCGCCACGAGCCTTGCTGCGTTAGCAGCAGGGTATGCTTGCCGCGCCAGCCGAGGCCGCCCTGCCCGGCGAAATGTACCTCCATGACCGGCGCCGAATCCGAGAAGACGCGGTAACCGAAAGGGCCGATCATGGCTGTGATGGCATCCGCCAGTTTCTGCAGCCGGTTACGAACGACTTTGTGATAGTCGCGGCCAAGGGCGTAGCGGGAGATGGCGGCGTACTCGGGGGCATCGGCCATTTTGTCCCTTGANAGGTAGTCGACCGCAACAGAGATCACCGTCACCGTGCCCGGATGCAGTTGTTCCGGATGGGCGCGCAATTCGGCATGGCGGGCCATATAATCCATTTCGCCGTGAAAGCCGGCTGCCAGCCATGCGCGCAATTCGTCGGCAGCCGTGCCAACCTCTGCGCGGGCGAAGCCGACGGCGGCGAAGCCCAGATCCTTGCCGGCCTGGCGGATTTCCTCCTTCAGCGCCGCATCATCCAGTTTGGAGTCCCTATCGTGCATCCCCCGNATGGTACCGCTGTTTTTCCCTTGTCCGACGAGGCGGCCACCCAGCGCGCCGGGGAGGCGCTGGCGCTTACGATAGGCCCGGGACTGGTGATTTTGTCGAAGNGCGACCTCGGCGCTGGCAAAACGACACTGGTGCGCGCGCTGATTCGGGCGCTCGGCCATGCAGGCGCGGTGAAGAGTCCGACGTATTCTCTGGTTGAAGTTTACGTAATTTCGAGCTTATACTTATATCACTTTGATTTTTATCGTTTCGAGTCACCAGAGGAGTTTCTCGATGCGGGCTTTGATGAATACTTTGCCGAAACTTCTGTCTGCCTGGTCGAATGGCCGGAGCGCGCTCAAGGCTGCGTTCCGCCGGCAGACCTGCGGCTGCGCCTTCATCATGCAGATTTCGGGCGTCTCCTCGAAGCCGTGGCAGATACACCGAAGGGGGCGCAATGCCTGACCACACTGCAATCCGCGCTGGGCGGCGACGCCTCCTCCAGACCGCTGGCGCCGCACTGATCCTTNCCGTTTCGCCGATCGCCGGTGCCGTTGCAAGGTTGCCGTCCGTCCTGTCAGTACGAGTCTGGCCGGCCACCGATTACACCCGCATCACGCTCGAACACGACGCTCCGCTCAAATTCACGCATTTCACCGTCGAAAACCCCGATCGCTTGGTGGTCGATATCGAAGGTGTCGAATTCAACAGTGTGCTCGACAGTCTCGCGCGCAAGATCACGACCGACGATCCGTACATCAAGCTGTTGCGCGCCGGGCGTTACAAGCCGGGCGTCGTGCGTCTGGTTATTGAACTGAAAACCAAGGTGGCGCCGCAGGTATTCGAACTCAAGCCTGCCGGCGAATACGGCCATCGCCTGGTGCTCGACGTTTATCCGCNNAGACCCCAGGACCCGCTGATGTCGCTCGTCGAAGGGCGCAAGGACGCTGTCGAGCCGCTGAAACTGGAGGCCGAGAACAAGGNNCCCGAAGCGCAACCCAGGAAACCGGAGCAGACGGCGAGTGCGCCTGAAGCACCGGAAATCAAAACGACGCGCAAGTCCGGCAAGCCGGTTGTCGACCGACTGGTCACCATCACGCTCGACCCCGGTCACGGCGGCGAAGATCCGGGTGCCGTCGGGCGTGGCGGTACCTACGAAAAGAACGTCACGCTGGCCGTCGCCAAGCGCCTCAAGGCACGCCTCGACGCCGAACCCAACATGCGCGCAGTGTTGACCCGCGATTCCGATTTCTTCGTGCCGCTGCAGATGCGCGTGCAGAAAGCACGGCGCGTGCAGTCCGATCTCTTCCTGTCGATCCATGCCGATGCGTGGCTCAAGCCTGACGCCCGCGGCTCGTCGGTATTCGTCCTTTCCGAGCGCGGTGCGTCGAGCACCCAGGCCCGGCTGCTGGCCCAGCGCGAAAACGAAGCCGACCTGATCGGGGGCGTCAATCTCAGCGCCAAAGATCTGTTCCTTGCGCGAACCTTGCTCGATCTGTCGCAAACGGCAACGATCAACGACAGCCTCAAGCTGGGCAAATATCTGCTGGGCGAGTTGGGGTCGGTCAATACGCTGCACAAAAACAACGTCGAACAGGCCAGCTTCGCGGTGCTCAAGGCGCCTGATATCCCTTCCGCCTTGATCGAGACCGCCTTCATCTCCAACCCTGACGAAGAGCGCCGGCTGAACGACGACGCCTACCAGGACAAACTGGCCGATGCCATCGTGCGCGGTATCCGTCAGTATTTCGTCAAGAATCCGCCGGGGCCCAAGGCCAAGCTTGCCAGCATCGCCTGATTGGCGGCGTGACTATTGGCGGTGCGCAACCAGCGCGCCGGAGGCCGCCAGCGTATCGTAGCAGGCCACCCGGTTGCGACCGTTCCGTTTGGCCCAGTAGAGAGCGGCATCGGCGCGGTCGATGATGCGCGTCGGCGTGTCGTCCGCCAGCAGGCGGCAGTAGCCGACGCTCAGCGTCACCTGGCCGATGTCCACGAAGCTGTGTTCCTGGACGCCAGAACGGAAGCGCTCGAAGGCACGTGCGGCACTTTCCTCACTGGCCGGCTGCAGAACGATGATGAATTCCTCGCCGCCGAAGCGGAAAAGCTGGTCGTCATAGCGAAAGCTGTCGCGCATCAGCTGGGCCAGCAATATCAAAACGGTGTCGCCCGTCAGGTGGCCATGCACGTCGTTGATCCGCTTGAAATGGTCGATGTCGCAGATTGCCAGCCAGTGGTGCAGGTTGCTGCCGCCACGGCGGCGACAGGGNGCCGTGGAATTCTGCCTGTGCTCATCGCTGGCGGTGTGGCCAAGAATTTCGAACAAGTGCTTGTCGAAAGTCTTGCGGTTAGAGAGACCGGTCAGCGAATCGGCTTCACCGTAATCGAGCAGCGAGATGTGATGCCCGAAATATTCAACCAGGCCCATCAGCAGCACGCGTCGGTCGGCGGGAAATTCCGCCGGNAGGGAAATGTCGATCAGATAGATCGGTCGCTTGTCGGCAACGATGGGGAAAACCAGGCGATCCGAACCGCTGGCTGACGTTTCACGGACGATGCGCCCTTCGATCTGGCAACGCAACAGCAACGGGTCCTGGTCGATAGGGTGGCAATGGCGACGTTCGGGCAGATAGGCGTTGTGCGTGAATCTGCCACTGGCATCCAGGCCGGCACAGCGAAAGACGATCGATTGCTTGAGGCCCGGGTAACAGCGATAAACGGCGAAGGCCGGCGGGGTGAAGAGATCCTGCATGGCGTCGACCAGTGCCGCAGTGATCTCGGTACGGTCACGTTTCGACGAAATCCGGATGATGTGCTCGATCAGCTGGAGCATGGCAGGCATCGATCCTTGCGGGGCGTAAAGAATGCAATGTAGCAAATTTGGCGGCGGATTGCCGGCTAACGGCAGCCATCCGGCGCAACCGCCGTCCAAGGCAAGCGCAGCGCATTACAAGTCGTTATAATTGCACATTTTTTCAGGCATCAGATGCGGCTTTTTCGCGGGTATTCGCGGCCGGTTGCGGGCNCGACGGCCTTGGCCATCGGTAATTTCGACGGCGTACATCTTGGCCACGGCGCCTTGCTGGGCCGCCTGGGTGAGATTGCGCGCCAGTATTCCCTGCCGCCGACGATCCTGAGCTTCGAGCCGCACCCCNGCGAATTTTTCAGTCCTGCTTCGGCGCCGGCACGTTTGACCACCTTTCGCGAGAAGATCGAACTGCTTGGCGAGGCCGGTGTGGCGCAGGCGATGATCTGCCGCTTCAATGGCGCTTTTGCCGCGCTTTCGGCGGAGCAGTTCGTCGAACGGGTACTTGTCGGTGGCTTGCAGGTTCGGCACGTAATCATCGGCGACGATTTTCGCTTCGGCAAAGGGCGCCTCGGCGACTTTGACATGCTGCAGGCAGCTGGTCGCTTGCATGGCTTCGGTGTCGAGGCGATGGGCAGTGTCACCGTAGAGGGCGAACGGGTCTCCAGTTCCGGCGTTCGCGCAGCCCTGGCGGCGGGCGACATGGCGCACGCGGCCCGTTTGCTTGGCCGCCCCTATATCATCGATGGCCAGGTGTCGCATGGGCAAAAACTGGGCCGCCAACTTGGCTTCGCCACGGCCAATTTACGCATCAAGCACAACCCGTTGCCAATGACCGGGGTGTTCGCCGTGCAGGTCGGCGGTCTCGGTAGCCAGCAACTGCCCGGCGTGGCGAACCTCGGCGTTCGTCCGACGGTCGGCGGTACGCGGCCGCTGCTGGAAGTGCATCTGTTCGATTTCGACCGCGACATCTACGGCAAGCATATTTCCGTGCGCTTCGTGCATAAGCTGCGCGACGAGCAACGTTTCCCAAATTTCGATGCCCTCAAGGCGCAGATTGCGGCCGATGCCGCGGCGGCGCGGGCCTTCTTCACGCTGTGAGCAGATACGATGGCTGACTACAAAGACACGCTGAATCTTCCCGATACCCCGTTCCCGATGCGCGGCGATCTGCCCAAGCGCGAGCCGCAATGGGTGAGCCAGTGGCAGGAGAAAAAGCTCTACCAGCGCATCCGCGAGATCAGCGCCGGGCGCCCGCGCTTCGTGCTGCACGATGGCCCGCCGTACGCCAATGGCGACATTCACATTGGCCATGCGGTCAACAAGATTCTCAAGGACATCATCGTCCGTTCGAAGACCTTGTCGGGATTCGATGCGCCCTACGTTCCGGGCTGGGATTGCCACGGACTGCCGATCGAGCACCAGATCGAGAAGCAGCATGGCAAGAATATCCCGGCCGACAAGGTGCGTGAGCTGTCGCGCGCTTATGCGGCCGAGCAGGTCGAGCGGCAGAAAAAGGACTTCATCCGACTTGGCGTGCTGGGCGACTGGAACAATCCGTACCTGACCATGAGCTTCAAGGCCGAGGCTGATGAAATCCGCGCGCTCGGCAGGATTCTCGAGCAGGGTTATCTCTATCAGGGCCTCAAGCCGGTCAACTGGTGCCTGGATTGCGGCTCGGCATTGGCTGAGGCCGAAGTCGAGTACGAAGACAAGAACTCTCCGGCTATCGATGTCGCCTTTGAGGTGCATGAAAACCACGCCGCCAAGCTGGCTGCCGCCTTCGGACTGACCCACCTGCGCGGGCCGGCCTTTGCGGTGATCTGGACGACGACCNCGTGGACCTTGCCAGCCAACGAAGCGGTCAGCGTTCATCCGGATCTGACCTATGATCTGGTTGAAACCGAAAAGGGTGCCCTGATTCTCGTCCGCGAACTGGCCGAGGCGGCGCTCAAGCGCTACGGGCTGGAAGGCACGGTCGCCGCCTCCTGCACTGGCGACAAGCTAGACCAGACTCTCCTCAAGCACCCGTTCCAGAACCGCGACGTCGCCATCATCTGCGGCACGCATGTGACCACCGAGGCCGGTACCGGCCTGGTGCATACTGCCCCGGCGCACGGTGTGGACGACTATAACATCGGCAAGAAGTACGGTCTGCCGGTGAATAACCCGGTCGGCAACGACGGCCGTTTCATCAGCACGACGCCCGCGTTGTCGGTCGGCGAACTGGCGGGCAAGACCGTGTGGGAAGCCAACCCGCTGGTTTTGCAGGAACTCGACTGTCGCGGTCGACTGCTCAAANACGAGAAAATCCAGCACAGCTACCCGCATTGCTGGCGGCACAAGACGCCGATCATCTTCCGCGCCACGACGCAGTGGTTCATCGGCATGGAGCACAAGAAGGACGAGAACGCCTCGACCCTGCGCTGGATCGCCGAGCGTGCCGTCGATGAAACCCAGTTCTTCCCTGCCTGGGGCCGCGCCCGTCTGGAGGCGATGATGAAGACGCGCCCCGACTGGTGCGTGTCGCGCCAGCGCAACTGGGGTGTGCCGATTCCCTTCTTCCTGCACAAGGAAACGGGCATGCCGCATCCGCGTACCGCCGAGCTGGTCGAACTGGTTGCGCAGCGTGTCGAGAAAGCCGGCATCGAAGCCTGGTTCAGTCTCGATGCCGCCGAACTGCTGGGCGCCGAGGCGGATCAGTACGTCAAGATGAAGGACACGCTGGATGTCTGGTTCGATTCCGGCACTACGCACTGGCACGTGCTGCGCGGCTCGCATGCCGCCGAGTCGACCTATCCGGCCGATCTCTACCTCGAAGGCTCCGACCAGCATCGCGGCTGGTTCCAGTCTTCGCTGCTCTCCGGCTGTGCCATCGACGGTCGCGCGCCCTACAAGGCGCTGTTGACGCATGGCTTCGTCGTCGATGGCAAGGGACACAAAATGTCGAAGTCCAAGGGCAACGTCATCGCGCCGCAGCAGGTTTCCGACAAGATGGGGGCCGACATCCTGCGCCTGTGGACAGCCTCGACCGACTATTCCGGCGAACTCAGCATTTCGGACGAAATCTTGAAGCGCGTGGTCGAAGGCTACCGCCGCATCCGCAATACGCTGCGCTTCCTGCTGGCCAATGTCTCCGATTTCGACGCCGCCAGCGACATGCTTCCGGTCGGCGAATGGCTGGAAATCGACCGCTACGCGCTGGCCCTGACTCGCGAGTTGCAGGAATCCTGCCGCGCCGATTACGACAAGTACGAGTTCCACCGCGTCGTCCAGGCATTGCAGACCTTCTGTTCGGAAGACCTCGGCGGTTTCTATCTGGACATCCTGAAGGATCGCCTGTACACCACGGCGCCCAAGTCGGTTGCTCGCCGTTCGGCGCAGTCCGCGTTATGGCACATCACCCAGAGTTTCGTCCGCCTGCTGGCGCCGATCACCTCGTTCACTGCCGAAGAAGTCTGGCAGGTGCTGAGCGGCGACGCCGAGCAGTCCGTGATGTTCCACACCTGGCACAATCTGCCCAAGCCCGATGGCGAGGGCGAACTGCTGGCCAAGTGGGCGCTGATCCGCGCCGTGCGTGCCGATGTGACCAAGGCGCTGGAAGCCCAGCGCGAAGCCGGCAAGATCGGCTCTGCCTTGCAGGCGGCCGTCGAAATCCGTTGCAGCGGTGAGAAATTCGCAGCACTGGCTTCGTTGGGGGACGATTTGAAATTCGTGCTGATTTGTTCGTCGACCGCAACCGTCGAGGACGAGAACGAACAGGTCAGCGCCGCGCCGCTGGAACATGCCAAGTGCGAACGCTGCTGGCATGTGCGCGACGATGTCGGCGCCAACGCCGAGCATCCCGGGCTGTGCGGTCGCTGCGTCAGCAACCTTNACGGCGAGGGCGAGGTGCGCACCTGTGCCTAAGGCAGGCCACTGGTATGGCCTGGCCGGGCTGGTCATAGTGCTCGATCAGCTCAGCAAATGGGTTGTGCTCAACCACATCGAATACGGCCAGACCATTTACGTCGCGCCCTTCTGGAACTGGGTGCTGACCTTCAATCCCGGTGCTGCCTTCAGCTTCCTGGCCGACCAGCCGGGTTGGCAACGCTGGTTCTTCACCGTGCTGGCGCTGGCGGTATCGGGCTGGATCGCGCTGGAACTCCGCAAACATCCTGGCCAGAAACTGCTCTCGTTCGCCCTGGCGCTCATCATGGGTGGCGCACTGGGCAACGTCATCGACCGTTTGCGTTTCGGCGCCGTCGTCGACTTCGTCCAATGGCATGTCGCCGGCTACTACTGGCCGGCCTTCAACGTCGCCGATTCGGCCATTACGGTCGGCGCCATTTTGCTGCTTTTTTCGCAGTTGACCGCAACAGACAACAATAAACTACCCCAATGACCACGACCGTTCGCTCCGATAGCTACCTTACCCTGCATTACCGGATTGCCACGCTGGATGGCGAGGAGTTTCTGTCCACCTTCGACATGAGCCCGGCCACACTGCAANTGGGCAGTGGCCAACTGGCCGAAAATCTCGAATCCGTGCTGATCGGGTTGCCGGCGCACGAGCGCTTCGTCTTCCAGTTGGAGCCGAACGAAGCCTTCGGTCAGCACAATGAACGCCTGGTCGAGCGTATCGCCCGTAGCGGTCTGCCGGCCGACATGGAACTCAAGCCTAACTCCGTCGTCGAATTCACCGCGCCCAACGGCGGCACATTCGCCGGGTTCCTGCGCGAACTGGACGCCACACATGCGCTCTTCGACTTCAACCACNCGCTGGCCGGCAAGACGATCCGGTTCGAGGTGGAAATCATTGGAATCATGTAAATGCAAATCCTCCTCGCCAACCCTCGGGGCTTCTGCGCAGGCGTCGAACGCGCCATCACCATTGTCGAACGCGCGCTGGAGAAGTTCGGCGCGCCAATCTACGTGCGGCATGAAGTCGTACNNAACAAGTTCGTCTGCGACGACCTGCGTGCCAAAGGCGCAGTGTTCATCGAGGAATTGGCTGAAGTACCTGTCGGCAGCACCGTCATCTTCAGCGCCCACGGTGTCTCCAAGGCAGTGCGTGGCGAAGCCGAACAACGCGGGCTCAAGGTCTTTGACGCCACCTGTCCGCTGGTCACCAAGGTGCATGTCGAAGTCGGCAAGATGCGTAGCCAGGAGCGCGAAGTCGTGATGATCGGCCACAAGGGACACCCAGAGGTCGAAGGGACGATGGGGCAGAGCCGCGATGGGATGTACCTGGTCGAAACCNCCGAAGATGTCAGGAGCCTTCACGTCAGCTTGCCGGAAAAGCTTTCCTTCGTTACCCAGACAACCCTGTCAGTAGATGAGGCCTCGGTTGTCATTGCCGCGCTCAAGGAGCAGTTCNCCGAAATCCAGGGGCCGAAAAAGGACGATATTTGTTATGCCACGCAAAACCGTCAGGATGCGGTCAAGACTCTGGCAGGGCAGTGCGATCTGGTCATCGTTGTCGGTAGCCCGAACAGTTCCAATTCCCGTCGCCTCAAGGAGGTTGCCGTGGCCCGCGGCATCGACGGCTACCTGGTCGACGGGCCGGAGGAAATCGATCCCGCCTGGCTGGCAGGCAAGCAGCGCATCGGCGTGACCCNNGGCGCCTCGGCGCCGGAAATACTGGTCCAGCGGGTGGTCGACCGCGTCAGTGTGCTGACCGGGGCCGAAGTCGGGCAGCTGGCCGGGGTTGAGGAGNGGNTGTCGTTCCCGTTGCCGAAGGGGTTGGGTTAGCGGTCATGACCCGCCGTGTGCCGCCCAGAACATTGCCAGGGTGATGATTGGAAAACACCCACGAAGTGCCAGCAAGTTCTTGTCGCACATGACGAAATAATCCGGACCCGCCGACTCCATTGTGACCTGTAACTTGCCAAGCACCGGCATCGCCCAATTTCGACTGCAATCGTGTCGGAAAATTTTACGCTGTGTGGACTTTGATCAATTGAGTTATCTGCAGGAATTTGTTTTTAAATGATAAATAAGGCATGGCTCAAATAATGCTTTGTCTGTACTGTGGTTGCTTTTTTAATGGAAGAAAAAGCGTTCCTCGTTTAGCTAACCCCAAACCGGATGTCTTGTTCTGACCTCGCAACCCTCAAACCTTCTGGAGAATTCTCATGAACAAGAAAGCCTTGGCAATTTTTCTGTGTCCCTATTGTCCGCAAACGTCGCCATCGCTGCCACAGCAGCGGTGTCGCTGGCGGCGACAGCACCATTACCGCTTGAAGAAGGCGGCATTTTTGCCATTGCGGCAGCCTGTTTGGTAGCCGGAATTCGCATCATACAGCGCAAGCGTAATCACTGATCTAACCGGTCCAGCTTGCTCATCCATGCGAATGAGCAAGCCCTGCTCATAGATGTCACAAGATTGGAAGCGGGCTCTGCTGGGGTTGGGAGTAGGAAGTTTCCTCACTGTTTGGATCTTGTGGCCGACGCTACAGACTTTGACGCAAGTTTGGCGTAGCAATCAAGCATATCAGTTTGCTTGGCTTGTCGTTCCCTTGATTGTGTACATACTGGGTTGGCACAATCGCCCTGGCACCCTTTGATACGGCCGCAACCCGACCTATCCGGTGTCGCTCTTTCCAGCATAGCGGCCGTGGCTTGGATAGCATCGGATTTGATGAATATCGATGCGGGTCGCCAGTTCTCATTTATCCTGGCCATTCAGGGGTCTGCATGGCTGCGCTTGGATGGCGGGCTTATTGGAGGCTTTCTCCAACCCTCTTATTGATGTTTTTATGTTGCCCAGTGGGGATTTCCTGCAACCCATCCTGCGCCAACTGACCGTAAATATAATAGAGATTTTTGCGACTGCCGTTGGTCTGCCGCACCAAGTAGAAGGCTTTCAAATCGCAATTGGCGAAAGCGACTATATCGTACTCAATGAATGCGCTGGCCTGCCATATTTTTGCTGTTCACATTTCTGGGTTACGCTTTTGGCCTGATGCTATATCGGTCAATCTACAAAATATTGGCGCTGGCCTTGTTTGGTGCCTTCATCGGTATTCTGTCCAATGCTCTGCGCGTGTGGGCGATTGTGTGGATTGATTGGGTGCAGGGATCACAAATGCCGCTCACAGCGCATGGAAATATCCAATGGGTCGCCTTGTTAATCTGTTTAGGGCTTATGTTTTTCGTCATCGGCAAACTTGACGAAGAAAAAGATACAAAAAATAGAGAAATCGCCATGCCCACATCCGACTGTCACTCGCGACAGTGGGCGCCAGTACTTGCTGGTTTTTCTGTGTTCATTATTTCGGGAGGGCTGGATGGATGTTATCAAATAGCCCATCGACACAGAACGCTTTACCCCTTATGTCGGTGCCTCGGTCCATATTAGGATGGGAACTGACAAATCCACTTGCGACATGGTTGAATAACCCTCGAAATAACACTCGATCCTTGTTGCTGAATTATCGCCGTGGTGGAGAAACCTTGCATGTTCGCGTTGTCGAACCTATGTTGGCAGAAGCGAAATTGCAGGAATCTGAGGTTGCGCCAGGTGAATCAAATGCTTGGCGTGAAAACAGTATCCAGATTAAGACTGCCTGCGGTACAACTGGGTGTGTTCAGCTATTGCACACCATTTGGGAAAATGAAAAAACCGAAGAGCGTCAGCATGTATATTCCACTTATGCTTTGGGTAGCCTCTATACAACTTCTAAATTCGTTCTGCGTGCAGCACATGGATGGATCAGGTTGACGGGGGCTTTGGCAAGCCCAGACTAATTGCGCTTACGTTTGATTCTGCGGTTCCCTTGGAGAGTAGTAACGAACTTGCAGAGATACTCAGGTCGTTTCAAATTGAAGTTGTCGACGACCAATAAGCCATATTAACCACGTCGACTTTTCCATTACCTAAGAGGTTGGTTTTAATCAGGGAATTATGATTTTGGCGGTATGAGCCGATTTTTGCAGTACTTCGGGAGCTAATGTTAACTCATATCTGACGACACTCTTTACCCGCACACCATCCTTCATTCCCGCTATGAATTGAAGACTCCGCCACTGCTCGAGCATCTGCTTCGACATCTCATCGGGAACATTGCTCTCCTCGATTTCCAGAAAATCGATTGCCCCTGTCTCGTTGATCCAGAGTTGAATGACCAGTTTTCCCCTTGCATCTGGTGGCAGAGGCAGGCTGGAGAAATCGAAAAACGGATCTCAGTGGGCCGTTCGTCAAGCGCTGATGCCGGCAGATAACTCAAGGAGACGGGTTGCCCCGGGAGTGCTTTCCTAGATCGCCGAGGTGCCTGGAAGTCTCTGCTTGCTCCGGCCCTGGCATGGTCCGCAGGCTGACCGGGCGGGTTTCTGCACTTCCTGCTGTGGATCGTGAACTTAAGTAAATGTCCAGCGAATGTACGTTGTTCGGGCCCAGTCCATCAGGTTGCATCCACCAGTCTGCAACTGTCAGAAGTCCAGCATGTACGGCCAGCGAGATTGCAGTATAGAAGAAAATTTTCGTGAGGCTGAAACACCTCGCACGGAGCCAAGAAAGCACTATCTGATCAATCCGCTGCGCTACATATGGAACAACAGATGAGCCAGAAAACCATCGATAATCGGCGACAAAACATGCGCGAAGTGGCGGAGGCGCGATATGAAAATCCGTTATGGTAGTTTCTAGTTGCTTGGCCAATGTCTTCGGTTTTCTGTACAACCCCAGCACGAAACTATTCACCAGCAATCTGCTGCCGTTAGCGATCCTCCTGTAACTCCCTTGGCGCCCGTTTGGCTAATCGTGAAGGTCCCGCACTTGTCTGCCGTCTGACTTTTACCAGTTGTAGGTGCTGCTTGGATACTGTAGGCACTGGCAGAGGGCGTGGCAGTAAAACTGAGCGTGTAGTAATTGTCCGGCGAAGTTGTAGGGTGACATCCNGTCGCATTTGCACCCAAAGTGGCGCTCAAATAGGTCTGGCGCTCCGTATAGTACTTTTCCATCGCTTGAGATGCGGCTAACAAAGCCGATTTTGCGTCAGCGCGGCGGGATTTTCTGATGCTCTCCTGATAGGACGGGAAAGCGATCGTAGCAAGGAGGGCTATGATTACTACCACGATCATGACTTCGATCAAGGTAAAACCACGTTGCGTGCTTGGTCTCATTTCCCCTTTTCCCTTAACTGGGTAGCCGGTACCTGTTCCGAGGCAACATCCTTCTTGCCACTAGATTGGGTCGGTGGATTCGATTTCGCTGGGCGCTCCAAGCCTTTGTCCCTAACCTCAGCCGATTGCGTGCCGGCCGACGGCGGAGGGTTTGGAATATTGGTTACACAAATCGCACTTGTCGGCAACAGCGCGACGAACACCAACAATGCTCCATTGACTGCCCCTGAAATTGCTCTCATCTCGTGCTCCTATTTGCTAATGATTTCACGCCAGGACACCCGACCAGATGCCCCCGGATTTTCCTTGACCGCCTTGAGTGCGCCGCTCGATTGACTGAAGTACTTTATTTCTTCCTTTTGGTTCGGGTCGTACATGATGGCTGGTGCTCCGGCAATCCCACCCGAAAGNCTTTCTGCCGGTAACGGGCGCCGCGAGGTTACGGTGCCGCCGGTCAGGTAATCCGCAGTCGTGAAGCCGCCCGTGCCATTGACATCGAAGGGCGTGAAGGAGAAGCGCCCACCGGTTTCCGGGTTCAACTCCATTAGCCAGCTATCGCCACCGTAAGAGCAAACATTGGTTGCCGGAATCAGGGTCGTGAAGACCAGTCGCTTGTTCGTCAGCACCGGGTTGCTGACCTGTCGTTCGCCATAGTTGTTGGTGTTGCTACTCTCGGTGTTGTACAGGTCGATATACCAGCCCTTGTGGGCGCTGCTTCCGGTCCACGTCGGCAGATTATTGGTGGTCAGGCGCCACAACTCGCTGTTGGATGAAACCTCGGCAAGTATCTGCTGCTGCAGGAGCACGCTGCGCGAGTTGCCGACCGCGGCGCCATTATCCCAAATTCCGTAGAAGGTCTGGGTGGTCTGGCCGCTACCGGAATTGTCGCCGCTTTCGATGTACTTGCCCGTGCCGAAATAAACCAGATAGCCACCTTCAGGATGTTCGCCAACCTCGGGGCGTACAGTGATCGGTTGCGGTGTCGATCCCATCAATGCGGTGAACAACGGTACGGGGTTGCTCCCGCTCTTGTATGCCGAGTCCCACTGGCTTGGGTTGGTGTCAGTTACGTCGAACTTCCACATGTTGCCCTGCAGGTCGCCAGCATAGATGTAATCGATGATCTCGTCGCCATCCACATCGACGATGGCCGGTGAGGCGAGGCCGTTCGGGGTGGTGGTATTGGGACTGCTCGCCATGCCTTTCTTGGTGTCAAACTTTTTGATCAGTTGGCCGGTCTGGACATCAACAACATAAAGCACGGCNATTCCCGTGGTACTCGCGGAACCATCGGCATTTGTGTTGTTATAACCATTGCCGAAAATCGCCGCCCATTTGCCGTTAGCCATTTTCCCGATGGCTGGCTGACTGTAGGTGTAACCGAGATCGGCATCGAAATTGGTATTGGTCGAAGACGTTGAATTCATGTCCCGGTCGGTGAACTCCCAGAGCACCAGTGACGCGGCATTGGCCTCGGAAAACGTGGAAGAGTTGGAAACATTGGTCACCCCTGTCGCTGCGGCCGGGTAGGTAACATCCAGCGCATAAATACCTTGGCCACCGCCGTTAAGGCCGCCGACCAGCACCGTATGCCAGTTGCTNGCCGTAAAGACGTCGGCTGCCGTCGGAGANCCATCCACGAAGTAGCTGTGGGCGTAGGTCTTGGAACTCAGACTCTGCAACTGTGGGTGAACCGAAGAAGGCACATAGGCCAACACCTCGACGCCGTCGGTGGCGCGGAAACCGTGCAGCATTCCGTCGTTGCCGCCGACATAGAGTACCGGGGTACGCGCCGCATAGCTCGATACGAAGGTCGAATAGGATACCGTCTCGATACTTTCAGCATAGCCACCTTTGGGCTTTTCGACGAACACCGGTGACGAATTCACGATATCGCCCAGCTTGCTCGTTGGCCGCAGCCGGTAGTTGGTGCTGCCAGTGCCTTCGTTGGAAGCGCTTCCGCGCAGGTAGTCGAGAACCGCACTGCTGCCTATCGCCGTACTCTGGGGCGTATCCATCTCGGTAGCGGTCGGTGAAGCGGGGTTGACCGGCCATTGGAAAGCAATGCCAGCCCCGCTACTCGGTTTGTACGAAATGATCTTGCGCGAGGAATAGGTCGGCAGATTCTGGGCGGCGTCCCAGGTCGGGGTGCTGGGAATCACTCCGGTGGTTCCGACGACATAGGCGAGTAGCTGGCCACTCCAATCGCTGGAGTCGAACTTGGCCTGATAGATGGCGCTACTCGAATTGAGCGATGTGGAATTGGTTGCAACAGCAGCCGCCGAACCGGTTTTTGCNATGATGTCGGCAAAAATCGCAGTGAGCGCCGCATTGAGCGTGGTCTGATTGCTTGCGGAGTAGGCCGTGCCGGTACCGCCCGCCGCGGCCACCGTGTCCAGCTGGGCTGGATTGGTGCCGTAGGGCAGGGCAAAGCCGACGACATAGGTTTCCACGCCGGCTGCTTTCAGAGTGGCGGCGGCCGTTGCGGCGTCATTGAGCGCTGTCGTCGCGCTGGAGATCAGGTTGCCGTTCTTGTCAGTGGAGGGGAGGCCATCGGTCACCAGAACGACGAAATTCTTCCCGCAGGAAGTGGGGAGCGGNGTAGCACCCCGCCGTATAGCCTTCAGCGGCGGTATTCCAAGAGCCCCGAAATAATCCCGCGCAGTCAGTAGCGTGCCTTCGATGGGCGTCAGGCCGGCATTCTGGAGAGGGTAGGCCGCATTGGTCGGCTGGTTGTTGGTAAATTGCGAGGTGCCGAGCTTGGTATTGAGTTTGCCGGCCTGAGTCGAATCAAGCAAGGCGATTGGCGTGTGCAGGTATCCACGGCCGGGAGAGGTATTGTTGAACCAGGTCAGGCTGACCCAGTCCCAAGTCATGTATTGGCCAAAATCGACGATATTCTGCGCGTAGTCACTGTCCGTCGGGTGAACGTGNTAGGTGCCGCTAGGGCTGCTCCAACCCGTCGTGTTCGAGTTTCCGGTCTTGGTGTTGAAACAGGAATAGCTGTCCCACGGGCCAGTCACCGAATCGCCAATTTCCCAAAAGCCATCCGGATGAGCGGAATTCGGCGAGGCATCAGCGGTCGACGACCTACAGAAGGAGGTGCCCTGGTTGGAACCTGAATAGAACGGAAGGGCGACGTTATAATAAACATACTTACCGGGGTCCGAGAGGTTCGGTGTCCGGAACTTCTTGTGAGTCGGATCGGCGCGGTTGCCAGTCCACGTCGGATCGTAGTGTGCCGGATCGAAGCTGGCGTCGTAGGGTGAGTTGTGCAGATTTCGCAGGGAGTTGGCTCCCTGCTGATAGGCCATCAATCCCATATTGATCTTGCCGGTGTAGGTGGAGACGATATTCTTCGCCACGCCGCGGGCAATTTCGGATTTGCTGTTGGCGTCGGCGCTACCGACTGCCGCGCCACTGGCGTTCTCGTCCATACTGTTCGAGTTNGTCAGAATCAGCAGCACGTTGGCCTTGGTGCCGGCCGTAATGAACAACGGTATCTGGCTCAGCGTCAGCGGGTTGGCGCCGCCATTGCCGACGGAATCAGGGGCCACGGTGCTACCAGCGACAGCGCGGTAAAACATAGCGTGAATCGACGCCAAAGAGGAATTTTGCGAGCATTCATGGTGGTACTCCTGTCAATCACGGCTTGTACATGCTTTGGACGGTAACGCGGGCAATCGGGTTGCCGCTTGAATCGACGCTGGTGCCGAAGCCACGGGCGGTTACGCGGTAAACGTATTGATTGCCCTGGTTTCCATAACCCCTTTTTGCGTCAGGCTGCTGCCTTTTTCTGTCACGACCTCGATGAGGTAACGGGGCTGCCGGGCAACATTGGCCACGGTGGCGGGAGTGGGATTGGTATAGGTTCCGTAGGCGATGCTCGGTCCGACGCTGGCGCCAGTCATCCACCCCGAATTCGCGGCTGTCTCAAGATCCTGCCAGATGGGGTGCCATCGATCTGCGGGTGCACAGTCCGTTCGTGCATGCAGGAACAAAGCCGGTCTCCCCGACAAAGCGCGTCCCGGACTGGATGTCCTTCTCCGCATCGCGCAGAGCGGCTTCGGCCGCCTGGAAGGCGAGCGCCCAGTCGCGGCTGTTGCCGGCCAGTCTCTCTTCGATGATATTGGTGCGCATCGCGGTCAACCCCAGCATGGTGATGATGAGGAGGAAAACCAGAGCGACCATCAGCACCACGCCTTGTTGCTGGCGCGGTTGCGTAATCCGGTAAGCGTTCGCGAGCTTTTCATTCATTTCCATCTCACTTGGTCCGGTTGCGCACATTCACGGTGCTGCTGTGACGTGCCTGACGCGGCGGTCGGTTGCCGTGATGTTGGTGCCGTTGTAGGCGTAGGTCTGGGAGCCTTTTGAGGAAAGGCTCCCGGCGCTGGGCGGTGTCGCCATCAGCAGGCTGACGCGAACACTGACCACCTGGCTCCAGTCGCCGACGTTGTTGGCGGTCACATACTGGTTTGCCGAAGTGTCGCCATCGGTATCCACGCCGTACTGGATCTGCATGTCTTCGACGCCGTTGACAAATTCGGTACAGGGCGCCGTGCCGCCGGTCTGGCCAGTGATTGAACAAACCCAGAGTGAATTGCCATTGTTCGCGGTTGCCGAGGGCGCGACATAGTAGCCGTTGGCGTACATTTGCAGCAGCGATGAGCCCGGGCGGAAGGTGTATGGCTTTTGGGTAGGGCAACTGGCTCCGAGTTGCTTGTTGCAATTGCCCGGGCTGACTGCATTGCCGGTGTTGTGATTGACGTTCGTCGCATTGGCGTTGGTGTTCGTCGGGCCGCTCATCTGAAAGACCGAGGTTTGTGAACAGTCGGTCAGGAGCAGAATGGCGCCAGGTTGGATCGAATGCTGCGTGGTCTGTATGGTGGCCGCCGACGCGTTATGCGAGATCACAGACAGTTCGCCTTCGCCAACACCGAGCAGGACGATCGCATCGGTTCCCGCCACGGCACCAGGAAACTGAGTCTGGGACGCCGACAGGTTGTCGTAGCCAACCACCGGCGCCAGGAAATTGAGCCACCAATTCGTCGAGCCACCATTGACGGTGTTGGCCACCTTGGTCAGGTTGCCGCAACCGTTATAGCCAGCCATGCGGATGTCCCGAGCCATGCGCTCCATGGCGAAGCGGGAATTCTCCTGAAGTCGCGACATGGCATCCTGATAGTTGAAACTGTCCTTCGAACTCAGATAAACCCCGCCGACGACGGCAACCAGAAAGAGGCCAAGGGCAATCGACACCAGCAACTCAACCAGGGTGAAGCCCGTATTGGCGCGCCGCAAGGAATTGTCTTTCATGGCTGCACCCGCACCGAATAGCTGGCATCATTGGAACCATTGCCATCACTGTCGACAAAGTAGTCGTTGGCGTCGACGACGCCATCCTTGTTGTTGTCCCACGAAACCGTAATGATGAAGTCGGTACCATTGCGGGTAACCGCACCCTGCCCCATTGGCAACAGGGCGGCGTTTTGTTTGTTCCAGTTACAAGCGTCGGAAGCGGCAAGATTTGCCGCGGAGCAACTTGCGCTCGTGCAGTTGGTGCAGCTTGACGCTGGCGGGTAGGTGATCGCGTTGTAGTTGCCCGCGATGACGCCAGCGCCGTTGGCCCGAATCCGGTCCCCCATGTCATAGGCCTGCTGCGTCGCTACCGAGCGCAGGTAGGACGCATTATTCAACGTCATTCCGTTGAGCAACATGCTGGCAATGCCCAGCAGTCCGAAGGAAAGAATGACGATGGTGATCAGCACCTCGATCAGCGAAAAACCGCCTGCGCGCCTTGGGTGAGAAATCCGAAGTTCTTTGGTCATGGTCTGGCCTTGGTCAGGGCAGGATTGAGCGGTCTGAAGGATCGGGCGGCCCGTGTTGGTGATCTGCACCAATTTTCCATAGGGGCCAGCCCGATCGTCGCAGATCTTAAAGGTGCCGACATTGGTGTTCCCGTGCTGACGGCGCCAGTAGTGGAATAGGTTACATAGGCGCCATTGGCGAAGCCGGAAGCGGACAGCACGGTGCCGTTGCTCTTGGCTTCGGCCGTCCGGATGACTGCAGCAGCGTTCGGCACTGTCCCCGTTCCGGCTGCATCGGCAAACACCAGCCGCCCACTTAGCCAGTCGGTTCCCCGGTACAGGAACTTCCGTTTGTGCTGATGCAAAGAGTGACCTGCTGCCCACGCTTTGCCGCCTCGCTTCTCGCCAAAGCCAGGTCGGCGAGAAGGTCATTGGTGGTGGTGGTCAGGCGATTATTCTTTATGAAGCTGGTAAAGCTCGGGGCAGCAAGAGCCGCCAAGATTGCGGCGATCATAAACGTTATCAACAATTCTATAAGTGTGAAACCGCGTGCCTGCTTCATAACTTGCCCTTTTTCATGTCTGAATAATAGCCCGTGCCGCAGTCAATGACCTTGCCGGGCGACCGGCGGTTGATTTGTTGAACTGGCCGGCGCAAGTTGCGTGGGTTTTGATACTAATTTTTGCCACGAATTTTTGTGTAGCAGATTGTTGGTGACGAAAAGGCTTTTTTGTATAGTGCTGGGCTTTACTTTTCTCTACCGGATATTTCTCAATATGGCCAACAGCGCACAAGCCCGCAAGCGCGCCCGTCAAGCTGACAAGCAGCGCTCCCACAACGCCAGCCTGCGTTCGACCCTGCGTACCGCGATCAAGCGTGTGCGTCAGGCCATCGACGCTGGCGACAAAGCCGCCGCTCAGGGTGTCTTCCAGCAGTCCGTTGCAGTCCTCGACCGCATCGCCGACAAGAAGATCATCCACAAGAACAAGGCATCCCGTACCAAGAGCCGCCTGTCTGCTCAGATCAAGGCGCTGGTTGCTGCCTGATCTGCGATTGGTATAAATGAAAGAGGCACCTTCGGGTGCCTTTTTCATTGGTGCGAAATCGGTATGGCCTATTTTTGTCGTCGATCAAGCAGACGCCGTCGATAATCTGCAGGTCGTTGTCCTGTGCGAAGTTGAGCATGAAGCGGTAGGCCATCGGTTCGACTTCGCCTAGCTTGCCATCGACGAACACGGCTTTTTCGCCGTTGTAGTCGCCGGGGCCGACGTAGGGGAATACTTCATCTTGCGTTCGGCGCCGAAGGCGACATCACGCCGCACAGGCGTTCGGCCCAGTCGCTGGGGCGGAATTTTCGTCCTTG
Organism: Dechloromonas sp.; assembly: GCA_013363835.1. Taxonomy (GTDB): domain Bacteria; phylum Pseudomonadota; class Gammaproteobacteria; order Burkholderiales; family Rhodocyclaceae; genus Azonexus. The sequence goes on along the minus strand of CP054864.1, from coordinate 1,801,304 downwards.
TACGGTGAGGCCAACGATGATGAAGGTGGTCGATTCTGGTGTTGTCATTGTTCTACTCTGCTTTGCCGGGCGTTGCGACCTTGTCTTGGCGGCATTCTAGCAGAAGCCTCCGTGCTATGGCGCGCCTGCCGCGTTGCAGGAAGGATGGATTGACGCCCTGCGGCCTCGAAGCGTGCCAGGCCAGCGGCTCGGGATTGTCCTTCCTATTCTATACAAGGCCTGGTTTTTCACTTAACATTCAGCCTTCTGCAACATGCTCGGGCTGCTTCGGCGTTTCGGGTGACGATGGTTCCGGCGGCAATGGCCGCCGTTTTCGTTTTGGGGTTGTGCTCATGTCGCATGTCATGAATACCTATGCCCGGCTGCCGGTGGCGTTCAGTCACGGACAGGGGAGCCGGATTACCGATACCGAAGGCAAGGAGTATCTCGACGCGCTGTCGGGGATTGCCGTATCCACCCTCGGCCATGCTCATCCCCGCCTGGTGGCGGCGATATCCGCGCAGGCCGGACGTATGTTGCATACCTCCAATCTCTACCAGATCCGCGAGCAGGAGCAGTTGTCCGACAGGCTTGCCGAATTGTCGGGCATGCAGGAAGTTTTCTTCTGCAATTCCGGCTGCGAGGCCAACGAAGCGGCGATCAAGCTGGCACGTTTTTATGGCCACAAGAAAGGTATTGAATCACCGACCATTATCGTCATGGAAAAAGCCTTCCATGGTCGGACGATGGCGACGCTGTCGGCAACCGGCAATCGCAAGGCGCAGGCCGGGTTCGAGCCGCTAGTTTCTGGTTTCGTTCGCGTTCCGTACGACGATCTCGATGCGATTAGGGCAGTGGCTGAGCACAACAAGAACATCGTCGCCGTGATGCTGGAAATCGTTCAGGGCGAGGGCGGTATTCACCTGGCGTCCATCGAGTACCAGAAAGGTTTGCGCGAGCTCTGCGACCAGTATGGCTGGCTGATGATCTGCGACGAGGTGCAGTGCGGCATGGCGCGCACCGGCAAGTGGTTCGGCTACCAGCATGCCGGCATTCAGCCGGATATCGCGACTCTGGCCAAGGGGCTGGGTTCTGGGGTGCCGATCGGAGCCTGCATGGTGAGCGGGAAGGCGGCCGGGCTGTTCGGGCCGGGCAATCATGGCTCGACCTTCGGTGGCAATCCGCTGGCGTGCATAGCTGCATTGACGACGATTGATACCATCGAGCAGGACGGCCTGATGGCCAACGCCGAGCGCGTCGGCGCGCTGATTCGCCAGTTGATGGCCGAAGCGCTGGCCGGGCTCAAGGGCGTGGTTGAAATTCGCGGGCAGGGGTTGATGATTGGCATCGAACTGGATCGCCCGTGCGGTGAACTTGTGGGCAAGGCGCTGGCCGCCGGGTTGCTCATCAACGTGACGGCCGACAAGGTGATCCGCCTGTTGCCACCGCTGATCTTCAGTGAAAATGAAGCTCGGGAGCTGGTCGACCGTAGCAGCCTGCTGATCAAGGAATTTCTGGCGGCCTAATCATGGCGATCAAACATTTTCTGCAATTCAAGGATTTCACGCGCGACGATTTCGAGTACGTCATCGAACGCACGCGCTGGATCAAGAACCAGTTCAAGTCCTACCACAAGTATTGGCCGTTGGAAGATCGCACGCTGGTGATGATCTTCGAGAAGGCCAGTACGCGCACCCGGCTTTCCTTCGAGGCCGGAATGCACCAGCTGGGCGGCGCGGCGATCTATTTGAATACCCGCGATTCGCAACTGGGGCGGGGCGAGCCGGTCGAGGACGCGGCGCAGGTCATCTCGCGCATGAGCGACATCGTGATGATCCGTACCTACGAGCAGGAGATCATCGAGCGTTTCGCCGCCAATTCACGCGTGCCGGTGATCAACGGGCTCACCAACGAATACCATCCGTGCCAGATCCTGGCCGACATCTACACCTTCATCGAGCATCGCGGTTGCATCCAGGGCAAGACCGTGGCCTGGGTCGGCGATGCGAACAACATGTGCAACACCTGGCTGCAGGCAGCGGAAGTGCTCGACTTCAAGGTACATGTGTCGACGCCGCCGGGCTACGAAATCCAGCCGGAACTGGTTGGCAAAATCGACCCGTCGCGCTTCAAGGTCTTCGCCGATCCGATGGACGCCTGTCGAGGCGCCGATCTGGTGACCACCGATGNNTGGACGTCGATGGGCTTCGAGGCGGAAAACGAAGCGCGGATCAAGGCCTTCGCCGACTGGTGCGTCGATGGCGACATGATGCGCGCGGCGAACCCGGCTGCGCTGTTCATGCACTGCCTGCCGGCCCACCGCGGCGAGGAAGTGACTGCCGAGGTAATCGACGGCCCGCAATCGGTGGTCTGGGACGAGGCCGAGAATCGCCTGCACGTCCAGAAGGCGTTGATGGAGTATTTGCTGCTCGGTCGCATCCAGGGCTGAGCAGCAGGGTTAAACGAAACAAGGAAACAGTAATGAGCGATGTCAAANAAGTGGTGCTGGCCTACTCCGGCGGTCTCGATACCTCCGTGATTTTGAAGTGGCTGCAGGATACCTACGGCTGCGAGGTGGTGACCTTCACCGCCGACCTTGGCCAGGGCGAGGAACTGGAGCCGGCGCGTGCCAAGGCGCTGCAGTTCGGGATCAAGCCGGAAAACATCTTCATCGACGACCTGCGCGAAGAATTCGTCCGCGATTTCGTCTTCCCGATGTTCCGCTGCAACACCGTCTATGAGGGCGAATACCTGCTCGGCACCTCGATTGCCCGCCCGCTGATCGCCAAGCGCCTGATCGAGATCGTCAACGCCACCGGCGCCGACGCCATTTCGCACGGCGCGACCGGCAAGNGCAACGACCAGGTGCGTTTCGAACTCGGTGCCTATGCGCTCAAGCCCGGCATCAAGGTCATCGCCCCGTGGCGCGAGTGGGATCTGCTGTCGCGCGAAAAGCTGATGGCATACGCCGAAACCCACGGCATTCCGGTCGACATGAAGCACAAGCAGGGCGGTTCGCCGTACTCGATGGACGCCAACCTGCTGCACATCTCCTACGAAGGTCGCCATCTCGAAAACCCGGCAGCCGAGGCCGAAGAGTCGATGTGGCGTTGGACGGTATCCNCCGAAGCCGCGCCCGATCAGGCAGAATACCTCGAACTGACCTACGAGAAGGGCGACATCGTCGCCCTGAACGGTACGCGTATGACGCCGGCGCAGGTGCTGGCGACGCTGAACCAGCTCGGCGGCAAGCACGGCATCGGCCGTCTCGATCTGGTCGAGAACCGCTACGTCGGCATGAAGTCGCGCGGCTGCTACGAAACGCCGGGCGGCACCATCATGCTGCGCGCCCACCGCGCCATCGAGTCGGTCTGTCTCGACCGCGAAGTCGCCCACCTCAAGGACGACCTGATGCCGCGCTACGCCAGCCTGGTGTACAACGGCTACTGGTGGAGCCCGGAGCGCATCGCACTGCAGACGCTGATCGACCATACGCAAGCCACGGTCAACGGCTTCGTCCGCGTCAAGCTGTACAAGGGCAACGTCATCGTCGTTGGCCGCGACTCGAAGACCGATTCGCTGTTCGATCCGACCATTGCCACCTTCGAGGACGATGCTGGTGCCTACGACCAGAAGGATGCGGCCGGCTTCATCAAGCTCAACGCGCTGCGCATGCGCATTGCCGCCAATCTGCGCGCACGCAAGGGCCAGGCGTAAGCGATGGAAGGCACCCTGTTCGGCTTCACCGAGGAACAACTGGCGGATTTCGGCGCCACCTGGGGTGTGGGCGCCTTCATCCTGTTCATGCTGTTCATCATCGGCGAGATCGCCTGGAAGTCGAAAGCCGGCAAGACGGGTACCTTCGTGCTCTTCTTCGTGCTGGCTTTCGGCATGGTCGGTTTCATTGCCAAGGCAATCATTCAAAAACTCTGGGGTATCTGAATGTCGCAATACGACAACGTTTCCGTAGTTAAANAGNCCAACGTTTATTTCGACGGCAAGTGCGTCAGCCACACCGTGGTGCTGGCCGACGGCACGAAGAAGACGGTTGGGGTGATCCTGCCGTCCAGCCTGACCTTCAACACCGGTGCGCCGGAAATCATGGAAGGTGTCGGTGGTTCGTGCCGCGTCAAGCTCAAGGGCGAATCGGAATGGACAACCTGGGGCGAAGGCCAATCCTTCAACGTGCCGGGTAATTCCAGCTTCGAGATTTCAGTTGCCGAAGGCGACGCCTATCATTACGTCTGTCACTTTGGATAAGCAAAATGCCGAGCTTTGACTTCACCTCCGAAGCGGACATGGTGGCGTTGAAGAACGCCATCGACGTCACCGCACGCCAGATCGACAACCGCTACGACTTCAAGGGCACCAGTGCCAAGGTCGAGCTGAACGAGAAGGACAAGGTCATCACCCTGTGGGGCGATTCCGACTTCCAGCTCGACCAGATCAAGGACCTGCTGTTCCCGGCGATGGAAAAGAAGGAGAAGGAAAGCGTCAAGCGTCTCGATCACCAANAGGTGACCAGCGTTTCCGGCAACAAGGTCAAGCAGGAAATGAAGATCAAGGACGGCATCGACAGCGAGCTGGCCAAGAAGATCGTCAAGCTGATCAAGGATGCCAAGCTGAAGGCGCAGGCGTCGATCCAGGGCGACACCGTGCGCGTGACCGGCAAGAAGATCGACGAACTGCGTGAAGCGATCACGCTGGTGCGTTCGAAGATCACCGATTTCCCGATCAAGGACGGCAATTACCGCGATTGAGTTGCACTCGACTCGCCTGTTGCGGTCGACCGCGAAAAAGGGCAAAATCAAAACGGGCCGTTACGGCCCGTTTTGTTTTTCGGTACCTGCGGTCAGCGCCGCAAGCCCTTGATCCAGACCGAGTACAGTTGTTCCGACAACCGACGCATCACCGGCAGGCGTGCCGCGATCTGTTCCTGCATCGCCGCCGGGGTCTGGACGCTCGATTGATCGGCGACGGCCGCCGCCTCGTCGGCCCATTGCCCACACCAGGTGGCGATCATTTCCGGCGTCATCTCGACATGGCATTGCATGCCCAGATGCGGACCCAGCGCGAACATCTGGTTGGCGCAGTGCGCGTTGGCGAATAGCCTGGTGGCGCCGGGCGGAATGCTGAAGGTTTCNCCGTGCCACTGGAAGACGGTGCCCTTCCGGCCGGCGTGCTCGCCCAGCCAGTGGCGCGCGACGGCATGGTCCTCGGCAGCGGCTTCGCCCCAGCCGATTTCCTTGACCGGATTGCGCGTGATTTCGCCGCCCAGCGCCTTGCTCATCAACTGCCCGCCCAGGCAATGGCCGATGACCGGCAGGTCTTGCCTCACTGCCTCGCGGATCAGGGCGCAGACCGGTTCGATCCACGGCAACGGGTCGTTCACGCTCATCGGCCCGCCCATGAAACAGAGGCCGGAAAAGCCGTCGACCGCAGTCGGTACCGGTTCGCCTTCGTCGATGGCGATCAGGCGCCATGGAATCCCTTGCCCTTCAAGGAATATGGCAAAATAGCCCGGACCTTCGGTAGGGGAGTGGCGAAAGATGGCAACGGGTTGCATGGCAGTGGAAGCGACAGGAATATGAGCGTTCATTTTACGCGCTTTGCCCTGCTTGTTGGTCTTGTCTCCGGTGGGGCGGCTGCGCAGGATGTCGGTTTGGCTGGCGTGATGGGCAGCAAGGCGATGCTGATGATCAACGGGGGCGAACCGCAGTCGGTCGCCATCGGCCAGACGCTGGGCGGAGTCAAGGTGGTCGCCGTCCAGGGTGACCAAGTGGTCGTTGAGGTTGGCGGCAAGAAACGTCCTTTGCGTGTCGGGCAGCATGCCATTGGTACGGCTTCCGGCGACGGTTCCGGTAAGGTGACGCTGAATGCGGACGGGCAGGGCCATTTCTATACCACCGGCACGATCAATGGCACCTCGGTACGCTTTATCGTCGATACCGGGGCGACCATGGTTTCGCTCGGCGCTTCCGATGCCCGGCGCATCGGCCTCGACCCCAGTCGGGGCGTCAAGGGCATGAGCAATACGGCCAACGGCCAGGCAGCGGTGACCAAGGTGCAACTGGATACGGTGCGTGTCGGCGATATCACGCTGCATAACGTGGATGCGCTGATCCACCAGAACGAGATGCCGATGGCGCTACTAGGCATGAGTTTTCTCAACCGCATGGAAATGCAGCGCGACGGCAGTACCATGACGCTTAAAAGAAGATTCTAGAGAGAAAATGCCGCAGCGCGACCAGGAAATTGCCATGCTCAGGCGCGAAATCGAGATGTTGATGGGCGAGCGTCAGGCGCTTCTGCACGTGGTCGGCGCCTCGGCGGCGCTGATTGCCAGCCTCGACAGCAAGCGTCTTCCGGTTGGCGCCATTGAGGCCGCCGACATGGTGGCGACATCGCTCAACCAGTTGCCCGAAGAAACCTTGCAGGATGCGCTGTCTTCCGTCCATGCCGAAATCGAGGGCGACGCCGAAGCGGCATGAGTGTCGATCTTGAGCGTCTGCGCGCGAGCCTGCTGCGTGAGCCGGTAGCTGGCGATTTCATTCAGGAGGACGGCGGTGAAGGGCTGTCGTTGACCNCCGCAGCCGTCCTCTTTCCCATCGTCCAGCGCGACGACGGCCATACCGTGCTGTTGACGCAGCGGACGGCGCATCTGAAAGACCACGGCGGGCAGATCAGTTTTCCCGGCGGTCGGGTCGAAACGGAGGACCAGACGCCGGTTCATACCGCCCTGCGCGAGACGGAAGAGGAAATCGGCCTTGCCCGCAAGCATGTCGAAGTGCTCGGTTTCCTGCCCGAATACCGCACCGGCACCGGGTTTCGGGTGACGCCGGTGGTCGCCCTGGTGACGCCGCCTTTCGATCTGGCGCTCGATCCTTTCGAAGTCGCGGAAGCCTTCGAGGTGCCGCTGGCCTTCCTGCTCGATCCGGCCAACCACAAGCGCCATTCGCTGCATTATCGGGGAGCGCTGCGCCACTTCTTCGCCATGCCGTACGGCGATTATTTCATCTGGGGCGCGACCGCCGGCATGATCCGTTCGCTGACGGAACGCTTGGGATTGCACGGCGCGCCATGAGCTTGTGGTATGGTGACGTTTTGGTTCAAGAGCATAAGCCGATACCGGCATTCCCCGGCATTTCATGAGTTTTCTGTCGCTCATTGCAGTCTTCCTCATCGAACAACTGCAACCGCTGAATTACCGCCGTGTGGTGGAAGATCCGCTGGTCGCCTGGGCCGAATTCATCGAATCCCGCTTCAATGCCGGCGAGTATCGTCAGGGTGTGATCGCCTGGTGCCTCGCAGTAGTGTTGCCGGTGCTCTTCGTGGCTTTCGTCTATGGCCTGCTTTACTCGCTTACGCCCATCCTGGCCTTGCTGTTCAATATCGGCGTTCTCTATCTGACGATGGGGTTTCGTCAGTTCAGCCACCACTACACCGAAATCCAGCTCGCGCTGCGTCTCGACGATCTGCCGCGAGCCCGTCATCTGCTGGCCGAATGGCGCGGGCTGCCGGCCGACGGTCTCGGGTCGCAGGACATCGCCCGGCTTTCCATCGAAACCGCGCTGGAGGCCGCGCATCGCCATGTCTTTGGCGTGCTGCTCTGCTTTGTCTTGCTGCCGGGTCCGTGTGGTGCAGTGCTTTACCGCTTGGCAGCTGTGGTTCGAGCTCGCTGGCGGGGTTTGAATGCTGCGGAGCACAATGATTTCTCCAAGTTCTCGGCCCAGGTTTTCGGTATCATCGATTGGTTGCCGTTGCGGGCAACGGCGTCCGCCNTTGCCATTGCCGGCAATTTCGAGGATGCGGTTTATTGCTGGCGCAACCAGGCCGGCCACTGGCCGGATCGTGAACTCGGCATCGTGCTGGCCAGTGGTGCCGGCGCGCTGNGGGTGCGGCTCGGCATGCCGCTTGCCGAAGGGGTCGAAGTGAGCGATGGTGCAGAATTGGGCCTGGGTGACCCGGCCGATGTCGATTTCATGCAGAGTGCCGTCGGGCTCGTCTGGCGGGCCACGGTGCTGTGGATGTTGTTGCTTTTTGTTGGAGTTCNNGCCAGTCTGGTGGGCTGAATAATTTTTATCTGGAGGTTTACATGAGCAGAGAAGTTGTCGTTCTGAGCGCAGTTCGTTCCCCCATCGGTGCTTTCGGTGGCTCGCTGGCCGATATGGATCCCTGCGATCTGGCCAGCACGGTCATGAAGGAAGCGATCGCCCGTTCCAACGTCGATCCGGCCCAGATCAACTACGTCACCGTCGGCACCACGATGCCGGTCGACTCCCGTTATGCTTACGTCTCGCGCGTCGCTTCCATCCAGGCAGGTCTGCCGATGGACTCAGTCGCCATGCAGGTTTCCCGCCTCTGCGCCTCCGGTCTGCAAGGTATCGTCACCACCGCCCAGAACATTCTGCTGGGCGATTCCGACTACGGTATCGGCGGCGGCGTCGAAGTCATGTCCAAGGTGGCTTACCTGCTGCCGGCCCTGCGTTCCGGTGCCCGCATGGGTGACACCAAGGCGATCGACGGCATGGTCGCCGTGCTGACCGACCCGTTCGGCGTCGGCCACATGGGGATCACCGCCGAAAACCTGGCTGCCAAGCATGGCATCACCCGTGAAGAGCAGGACGCCTTCGCTGTCGAGTCGCAGCGCCGTGCCGCTGCCGCCATCGACGCCGGCCACTTCAAGTCGCAGATCCTGCCGATCGTCAAGCAGACCCGCAAGGGCGATGTCGTGTTCGACACCGACGAGCACCTGAAGCGCGGCACGACGATGGAGTCGCTGGCCAAGATGAAGCCGGCTTTCAAGAAGGACGGTACCGTTACCGCTGGTAATGCTTCCGGCATCAACGACGGCGCTGCCTTCTTCGTGCTGGCCGATGCCGCCAAGGCTGCCGCTGCCGGCCAGAAGCCGATCGCCCGCATGGTTTCCTACGCTGTCGCCGGTGTGCCGAACGACATCATGGGCGAAGGCCCGATCCCGGCGACCAAGCTGGCGCTCAAGAAGGCCGGCCTGACCCTGGACCAGATGGACGTCATCGAATCCAACGAAGCCTTCGCCGCCCAGGCGCTGTCGGTTTCAAGGTGCNTCGGTCTCGATCCGGCCAAGACCAACCCGAACGGCGGCGCGATCGCGCTGGGCCACCCGGTCGGCTGTTCCGGTGCGTTCATCGCGACCAAGGCGATCTATGAAATGAACCGCATCGGCGGCAAGTACTGCCTCGTCACCATGTGTATCGGTGGCGGTCAGGGTATCGCCGTCATCTTCGAACGCGTCTGATCGCTTCGGTCTTTCAGAAGTTGAAAACCCGCCGGAGCGATCCGGCGGTTTTTGTTTGCACCACTTTGAAATCGCATGCACTTTCTTGGGGCGTCATGGCGAGTCGCCAAAATGTAATCCACTGATTCTGTTCGACATTAGGCGATGGCATGGAATCTGCTGAAATCCTGTCGAGAGCATCCTCAGCGAAGAGTAAANGCATGAACTTCTATAACGAAATGATGGACGCCAACGACGGCGTCCGTGCTCATTACAAGGCTTACGACGAGTGGTTGAAGGCGACGCCACCTGAGCGCATCGCCCGCAAGCGGGCCGAGGCCGATCTGGCCTTTCATCGCGTCGGCATCACCTTCGCGGTCTATGGCGAGGAAGCCGGCAAGGAACGCCTGATTCCGTTCGACATCATTCCGCGCATCATTCCGGCGCACGAGTGGAAGTCCTTGCAATCCGGCCTGCGTCAGCGTGTCAAGGCGCTCAACATGTTCCTGTGGGATGTGTACCACGATCAGGAAATTCTCAAGGCAGGCATCATTCCGGCCGAGCAGGTGCTGAACAATGCCCAGTACCGCCCGGTCATGAAGGGCGTCGATGTGCCGGGACGCATTTACGCGCACATCACCGGTGTCGATATCGTGCGTGCCGGGGCAGGCGAGTTCTACGTGCTCGAAGACAACCTGCGCGTGCCGTCCGGCGTGTCCTACATGCTCGAAGACCGCAAGATGATGATGCGCCTCTTCNCCGAGCTTTTCGCCAAGCACAAGGTGGCACCGGTGCAGCACTATCCGGACATGCTCCTGGAAAAACTGCGGGCGGTGTCGCCCAAGGGCGTCAGCAACCCGACGGTCGTCGTCCTGACCNCCGGGGCCTACAACAGCGCCTACTTCGAACACACCTTCCTGGCCCAGCAGATGGGCGTCGAACTGGTCGAGGGCCGCGACCTCTTCGTCAAGGACGAGGTGGTTCNNATGCGCACGACGCAGGGGCCGCAGCGTGTTGATGTGATCTATCGCCGCATCGACGACGACTTCCTCGATCCGACCGTATTCCGCGCCGATTCAGCCCTGGGCGTACCGGGCATCCTGAAGGCCTACCAGGCCGGCAACGTGACGCTGGCCAATGCCATCGGCACCGGTGTCGCCGACGACAAGTCGATTTATCCCTATGTGCCGGACATGATCCGCTTCTACCTCGGAGAGGAGCCGAAGCTGAACAACGTGCCGACCTACATGTGCCGCAAGCCGGACGACCTCAAATACACGCTCGATCACCTGCCGGAACTGGTGGTCAAGGAAGTGCACGGGNCTGGCGGCTACGGCATGCTGGTCGGCCCGGCCTCGACCAAGGAGCAGATCGAGCATTTCCGCAAATTGCTGATCGAGAAACCCGACGGCTATATCGCCCAGCCGACGCTGGCGCTCTCCAACTGTCCGACCTTCGTCGAAGAAGGAATCGCCCCGCGCCACCTCGATTTGCGGCCCTTCGTGCTGTCTTCCGGCGAATGCGTGAACATGGTTCCCGGCGGCCTGACCCGCGTTGCATTGACCAAGGGTTCGCTGGTGGTCAATTCCTCGCAGGGCGGCGGCACCAAAGATACCTGGGTTCTGGAGGACTGATCATGCTATCCCGTACTGCCGACCACCTTTTCTGGATGTCCCGCTACATGGAGCGGGCCGAGAACCTCGCCCGCCTGCTCGATGTGACCTGGCAGATGTCGCTGGTGCCGCAATCGCTGGATGTGGCCAACCAGAGCTGGAATGCCATCATTGCCCTGAACAGCCTGGAAGAAGCGTTCGAGGCCAAGTATTCGAGCGTCAATGCCGAGAACGTGCTGCGTTTCATGGTCAGCGATGCCGACAATTACGGCTCCATTCATAGCTGCCTGCGCCTGGCGCGCGAAAATGCCCACGCCGTGCGCGGCACGATCACCACCGAAATGTGGGAAACCCTGAATTCGACCTGGCTGGAGGCGCGCGAGAAGAGTTTCGAGCAAATCTGGGGCGCCGGCATCGGCGACTTTTTCGAATGGGTCAAGATGCGCTCGTCGCTGACGCGCGGCACCACGCTGGGCACGCTGTTGCAGGACGAGTCCTACAATTTCATCCGCATCGGCACCTTGCTGGAGCGGGCGGACAACACGGCACGGATTCTCGACGTCAAATACCACGTACTCCGCACCCATGAGGACGAAGGGGCGACCGACTTTTACGAGTGGGGAGCCTTGCTGCGTTCGGTGTCAGCCTTCGAGGTCTATCGCAAGGTTTACCGCGATGTCATCACCCCGGACCGCGTGGCCGAACTGCTCATTCTCAACAAGGACATGCCGCGTTCGCTGCATTTCTGCATGAACAGCGTCATCAAGAACCTTGAACTGATCGCCAACCGCCAGTCCGGGNAAACGACCCGCCAGGCCGGCTTGCTGCATGCCCAGCTGCACTATGCGCGCATCGAGGACATCCTCGAACACGGTCTGCACGAATGGCTGACCGACTTCATGGATCGCATCTACATGCTGGGCGACGGGATCAGCAAGGACTTTCTGGTGCCGATGTCGGAAGCCGCATGAGGCGCGAAGCGTGACTTATTGCGTGGCCATGCGTCTCGACGCTGGCCTCGTTTTCCTTTCCGACTCGCGTACCAACGCCGGGGTCGACCACATCAACACCTTCCGCAAGATGCACGTCTTCGAGCAGCCGGGCGAGCGGGTGCTGGTGTTGATGACCTCGGGCAACCTGTCGATCAGCCAGTCGGTGGTCAATACCCTGCGCGAANAGCTGGAGTCGCCGCGCGGCACCAGCCTGCACAAGGTCAGGAACATGTTCGAGGCTGCCAAGCACGTCGGCGACTGCCTGCGCGAGGTGCATGCGCGGGACGCCGAGGCGCTCAAGAAATTCGGCGTCGACTTCGCCTCGTCGCTGATCCTCGGTGGCCAGATCAAGGGCGAGGAAATGCGGGTTTTCAACGTCTATGCGGCGGGTAATTTCATCGAAGCGACACGTGAGACACCGTATTTCCAGATCGGTGAATCCAAATACGGCAAGCCGATCCTCGACCGTGTCGTCGGTCCGCAGACCTCCCTCGACGAAGCCGCCAAATGCGCTTTGATATCGATGGATTCGACCATCCGCTCCAATCTCTCGGTGGGCTTACCGCTCGATCTGGTGATTTACGAAAAGGATGCGCTCTGCATCAAACGCCACGTCAATATCACGCAGGAANGCGCCTACTACGGGCAAATCCGCAAGCAATGGGGCGCGCATCTCCGCCAGNGGTTTGCGGAACTGCCANGCCCCGACTGGAACACGCTGTAACCCACGCCATTACCAGGAGCGTGCGCCCATCAGGTAGTTGCGGGTTTCCCTGGATGCCGATTCCGTTGTCACCCTTGCAGGCATGGGGCTNGGCTCGATTGCCGGTTCGGGAACGTTCGCCACGGGCAGTAACACATCGCGCACGCGCAAAACCATCACCAGCAATTCTTCGTCTAGCGCTGCCTCTTCGATTTCCGCCAGACGCTGGCGGGCATAGGCCTGGTTACGGCTAAGACTTTCCAGATCGACTGTTTCACCGAGCGAGCGCTTTACCTGCAATTTAAAGCGGGCCAGCAATTGGGCTGTTTCCATCTGCTTGTTGATCGACACAATTTCTCCTTTTTTGTGCAACATTTCCGTTGGGGCGGTGTGGTTGCACAGCGAAAAATGTGCCGGGCGGATCGCTTGTGTGTGCCTATAAATCAGACGTTTACCTGAAAACCCTGTGCTGGTGAGGTTTTCGGTGAAATACGATGGTGCGGTACTACGCTGTGGCGAACGTTTTGGTGCGCCGCAGCAACAGCTACAGCATGCCGCACTCGCGGATAAAAGCGATGATGGTCTCCAGTCCCGAGCCAGTTTTCAGGTTGGTAAACACGAANGGCCGGGTGCCGCGCTGGGCTTTGGCATCGTGTTCCATCACCTCCAGCGAAGCCCCNACCATCGGTGCCAGATCGATCTTGTTGATGACCAGCAGGTCGGATTTGGTGATGCCCGGGCCGCCCTTGCGCGGAATTTTCTCGTAAGCGGCGACGTCGATCACGTAGATGGTCAGGTCGGAGAGTTCGGGCGAGAACGTCGCGGCCAGATTGTCGCCACCGGATTCGACAAGAATCAGTTCGACNGCCGGGAAGGCGCGTTGCAGGCGGTCCACGGCTTCCAGGTTGATCGACGCATCCTCGCGGATGGCGGTGTGCGGGCAGCCGCCGGTTTCGACGCCGATGATGCGTTCAGGCGCCAGCGCGGAATGGCGGACCAGGAACTGCGCATCCTCGGCGGTGTAAATGTCGTTGGTCACGACGGCCATGTCGATCTGCTCGCGCAGGGCTTGGCACAGGGCCAGCGTCAGGGCGGTCTTGCCGGAACCGACGGGGCCGCCGATGCCCACTCTCAAGGCTTGTTTGCTCATGGTTTACGATCTGAAAAGTCGGGAATACTGGGTTTCGTGCCGCGCGCAGGCGATGGCGAAACCGGGGTGAAATTGGACCATGCGGTTTTGGCCTTTTTGAGCGTCGACCGCGACAATCGGTATTTGCGGCCAGTGCCGCCAGCAGGCGCTGCCCGGCAGCCTGGCCGAGCGGTACGGCCTTCAGTGCGGCCATCACCTGATTTTCCGCCCAAGACCACAGGTAGGCGGTGACGGCCGCCGCCTGTTCGATCTCCCAGGCGACGGCGAGCGCCGTCCACACGTGGGGAAGGCGACTTCCGGCTGCGCATCCAGGGTGTCGGCCAGCGGCAGCAGTCCTCGTCGCGCAGGTCGCGCAGCAGGCGGCGCAAAAACCCATCTGCACCGTTTCGGCGCGCAGCTCGGCCGATTCGCGGCTGGCCAGAAATTCCGCATTGAGCGTGCGTACCGACGCCATATCCTTGTCGCGCCAGGCCTGCATCAAGGCCACCAGCAAGGGCGCTTCGTAGCAGCCGATGCCATGACGCAGCAGATCGGCGATCCAGCGGCCGGCATCGGCTTCGTCGCGGATCACGCCGCATTCCACCGCCCATTCCAGGCCCTGCGAATAGGTGTAGGCGCCCACCGGCAGGGCAGGACTGGCCAGTTGCAGAAGGCGGGCGAGTGCGAGTTGCGACATCAGCTGCCTTCGCCAAGAGCATTCAGGATCGGCGCGTAAGACACTGCCGAGGGTTCCTGGAACGGGTTGCCCTGCACCAGCACGATGGCCGCGGTCGGTGCCGCCGCCAGCGCGAACAACAGGATCGCCACCAGCGCCGCCTTGGGGTTTTCGGCATGGACCACGGCGACGGAAAGCAGCGTCAGCAGCCCAAGAAAGGCCATGCCCAACCATTTGAGCGGATTGATATGGGTCTGGCTGAGGCTGATGCGCAAATCGCGTTCGTCGCGCAGATCGCTGGCCTTGCGCAGCATCAGCGCCTGCACGTTGGTGCCGGCGGCTTTNGCCATCTCCGGGCTGGCCAGCAGCCCGAGCAGGGCGTCGGATTGCGCCGAGACCTCGCTACTGACGTGGCGCCGTGCAAGGTAACCCCATTCGGCTGCATTGGTCTTGCCATAGGCCNNACTAACTGCTGCCGCAGTTCCACCGAGCGGCGAATCGATGTGGCTGGCCAGGATCAGCAGGCTGCGCAGATCGTCGGCCTCGCGGTGCACGGCGGTCGTCGCCCGGTCGTGCGCGCTCCAGGTATCGTTGGCCAGGAAAGCCAGCGTCAGGCCGAAAAGCACGCCGATGATGTTGATGAACGGCGGCACCACGCCATGCAGGCCGCGAATGGCCGCCGCCCAACGCGAGCGCGTCATCAGCCAGTGAATTTCCCAAACGGCCGCGAAGGTGCCGATCACTGCAACGAGCGCATAGCCGTAGTGGTCGTAGGTTTGAAGGTGGGAGAGGTTCATGGTCAAGGGCCGATTGGCGAGGAGGGCGGTCGAATGGGGGCGGTAATCAAGGCGTTTGCCGAGTTTTCCTCCAGTCGTCGGTAAGCAGGCCGGCGAAGCCCCAATCGGATTCTTCGATTTCCTGAATCACGATATGGGTGTGTTCCGGCTTCTTGCCCAACACCCGCACCAGCGAGTTCGTGATGTCGCGGACGATTTCCGCCTTTGCTCACGCGTCGCGCCTTTGGTGATTTGAACATTGACGTAGGGCATGATGGGGGCTTTATTGGTCAGACAAGCACGGGAAGGTAGAGGCAGGACATTTCTTGGCTGATCGCGAGCGGTATTGCAAATCCGCACCGCATGATGAATTAACCCATGCCGCTGAATGGCGCTCAATTCGTGCGCTCCGCATCGTAATAGTTGTTTCCGCCCTTGTCGACAAAGGTGGCGACGATACGAAAGCCGGCGGAATTCAAACATGCTTCATAGCGCGCACGCCCCAGCGAAAGACATTCAATGCCTGTGTTCAGATCAGTCCATCCGCCGGTTTCGACAGGCGCCATGAACAGGAAACGCCCGCCCGGTACGAGGATCGTGGCGACTTTTCGNATCAAGTCGATCTGATCCTTNTCCGAAAGCAGGAACAACAGGCCTACGGCAACTGCGGCGTCAAAATTTCGGTGGAANAACGCGCTGTCCTGAACCTTTGCGCATTCGACCGGTACCCCGGGAAAGCGGCGCTGGAATTCGGCCAAGAGTGTCGGCGAACTGTCGACCGCCCAGAGCTTCAGCCCGGCAGCTTGCAGCGCCTGTGTAACGGGATAGCCGCCACCACAACCCAGTTCAACGACTTCCGATCCCTTGGGCAGCCGCTCNGCCCATTGTGCCACAATGCGCGAACCGATCATGGACTGATCACGCCCGGTCAANAATTCCCGGGCGCAATTTTCATAGGCGATGGCTGAGTCTGGAAGCATCTCCACGATCGGGTTGTGCAATAGTCTAACGCGGCTTGAATTCGTGGATTTTCGGGACGGAACGATGGGGGCCGTGGCCGGGGTTGTGCAGTCCGGCAGGGTCGGCATCGTGTTCGCCGTGGTGGTGATGGCCACCATGTGCGCCATAGGCGCCGGACTCGGGCTGGAACGGCGCTTCGGTTTCATGCACCGTGCAGCCCAGCCCCTTCACCATCTCGGCCAGCACATGGTCGGTCTGAAAGCGCAATGTGCCGCCATCGGCCGTCGGCAGGATCTGCACCGGGACATGGCGGTTGCCGAGGTGATAGGCGGCGCGGGCAAAGAGCAGCGGCGTATGGGCGATGGCCTCGATCAGCCTTTCCGGTGCGGCGAGGATTTCGACGACCGCGCTGCCATTCTCGGCCGCCAGCTTGTCGCCGCCGTGCAGGTGATCGCCGCGCTCNAGAAAGATGCCGGCTTCGCTGCCGGAAGCGAGCGTCACCTTCAGGCGGCTGCGCTTGCGTTCGTCGTAGGCCAGCGCCACCGAGTCGGTGGCGGGGGCGGTGGTGCGTTGGTTGAGGATCAGCATGTCAGAACAGAAAATAACGCTGCGCCAGCGGCAGTTCGGTTGCCGGTTCGCAGACGAGATGGACGCCATCCGCCTTGACGACATAGGTTTCGGGATCGACGGTGATTTCCGGCGTGGCGCCGTTGTGCACCATGTCGGCCTTGGTGAGCGTACGCGTGCCGGAAACGGCGATCAGCGGCTTGCTCAGGCCCAGCGCGGCGATGGCCGGATTCTTTAGCGCCGCCTGCGAGACGAAGGTCACTGAGGTTTTCAGCGCCTTGCCGAAGCTGCCGAACATCGGCCGGTAATGCACCGGTTGCGGCGTCGGGATCGAGGCGTTGGGATCACCCATGGCGGCGGCGGCGATCATGCCGCCCTTCAAAATCAGCGACGGTTTGACGCCGAAGAAGGCCGGTTTCCACAGCACCAGGTCGGCCAGCTTGCCGACTTCGATCGAGCCGACGGTGTGGGCAATACCGTGCGTCAGCGCCGGGTTGATGGTGTATTTGGCGATGTAGCGCTTGACACGGAAATTGTCGTGGCGTGTGTTGTCTTCGGGCAGCGTGCCGCGCTGCAGCTTCATCTTGTGCGCCGCCTGCCAGGTGCGGATGATCACCTCGCCGACCCGGCCCATGGCTTGCGAGTCGGACGACATCATCGAGAAGACACCGAGGTCGTGCAGGATGTCTTCGGCGGCAATCGTTTCACGGCGGATCCGGCTTTCGGCGAAGGCAATGTCCTCGGCGATGGCGGGATCGAGGTGGTGACAAACCATCAGCATGTCGAGATGCTCGTCGATGGTATTCACCGTGTAGGGCATGGTCGGGTTGGTCGAGCTGGGCAGCACGTTGGGCAGGCCGGCCGCCTTGATGATGTCCGGGGCGTGGCCGCCGCCGGCACCTTCGGTGTGGAAGGTGTGGATGGTGCGGCCCTTGAAGGCGTCGATGGTCGCTTCGACGAAACCTGACTCGTTGAGCGTGTCGGTATGAATGGCGACCTGGATGTCCATTTCATCGGCAACGCTCAGGCAGCAGTCGATGGCCGCAGGCGTCGTGCCCCAGTCCTCGTGCAGTTTGAGACCGATGACGCCGGCTTCGACCTGTTCGCGCAGGGCTTCCGGCAGGCTGGCATTGCCCTTGCCGAGGAAGCCGAGGTTCATCGGGAAGGCCTCGGCGGCTTCGAGCATGCGGTGGATGTGCCAGGGGCCGGGCGTACAGGTCGTGGCGTAGGTGCTGGTGGCCGGCCCGGTGCCGCCGCCGATCATGGTGGTGACGCCGGAATTGAGCGCCTCGTCGATCTGCTGCGGGCAGATGAAATGGATATGACTGTCGATGCCGCCGGCGGTGACGACCATGCCTTCGCCGGCGATGACTTCGGTGCCGGGGCCAACCACAATCGTGACGCCGGGCTGGATGTCGGGNTTGCCGGCCTTGCCGATGGCGGCGATGCGGCCGTCTTTCAGTCCAATGTCGGCTTTCACAATGCCGGTGACGGCATCGACGATCAGCGCGTTGGTGATCACGGTATCGACCGTTTCAGCACAAACACGCTGGCTCTGGCCCATGCCGTCGCGGATGACCTTGCCGCCGCCGAATTTCACTTCCTCTCCGTAGATCGTGTAGTCCTTTTCGACCTCGATGATCAGCTCGGTATCAGCCAGGCGCAGGCGGTCGCCGGTGGTCGGGCCGAACATTTCGGCATAGGCCTGACGGGTGATTTTATTGGCCATCAGAGTGCTCCTTGTACCAAGCCACGGAAGCCGTAGACCCTCTTGTCCCCAGCCAAAGCCACCAACTGCACGGTGCGCGTCTGGCCCGGCTCAAGCGCACGGCGGTGCCGGCGGCAATGTCGAGACGGTAGCCACGGGCGGCCTCGCGGTCAAAGCTCAGGCCGGCGTTGGTCTCGTAGAAGTGGTAATGCGAGCCGACCTGGATCGGGCGGTCGCCGGTGTTGGCCACGACCAGCGTGATGGTCGGGCGGCCGGCGTTGAATTCGAGTTCGCCGGGTTCGGCGAGGAGTTCTCCGGGGATCATGGGCGCTCCTTAAACGATGGGGTTATGCACGGTGACCAGCTTGGTGCCGTCGGGAAGGTGGCTTCGACCTGGATTTCGGAATCAGCTCGGCGATGCCGTCCATCACGTCGACGCGACTCAAGACTTGCGTGCCTTCGTGCATCAGTTCGGCCACCGTCTTGCCTTCGCGGGCGCCTTCCATGATGGCGCAGGTGATCAGCGCCACGGCTTCCGGGTAGTTCAGCTTCAGGCCTTGGCCTTGCGCCGCTCGGCCAGGAGGCCGGCGGTGAAGATCAGCAGCTTGTCTTTCTCGCGGGGTGTCAGTTCCATGAAGACTCCTCAGGTATTCCAGATGCGGGGATGACGGCCGGGCGGCTACAGCAGGCCGGGCGCAGGATTTTCCAGAGATCGGCAAACCACAGCCGGGCGGCCTCGCTGTTGTCGCCGAGGTAGCGGGCGATCAGCATGTCGGGCAGGGCGGTGATGCCGTGCAGTGCGGCGTCGGCCGGCGGCACGGCGCGCAGAGCTTCGAGCAGCGCGGCGGCGTGTTGCGGCAGTTCCGGGAAGGTGCAGAGCAAGGTGCCGCACACGGTATGCCCGGACCAGCCCGCCGGGCTCGCCAGCATCGGATCGTTGCCGGCAAACTGGCCGCGTTCCAGCCAAATGGGGCGATTGTCGCGGTCGACCTGCAAAAAGAGGCCAAAATGGCCGTTCGTAAAGCGCTCGCCCGCAGCGGCGCGGCCCAGGCAGAGGATGTCCCAGCCGATGAAGCGGCTGTCGACAGCGAGCTTGACCCGCGTTTCCATGCGCGCCAAAGCGCCGTCGAAGACGATGCTCTCCTGCGGCAGCCATTCCAGCGTGGCGCCTTCGCCCACCGTGAAATCGATGCGCTGCGCGGCTTCGGCGCCGCCGCTGCGATACCACTTGCCGGCGCCGGGGTGGTCAGTTGCACTTGCGCGCCGGCCGCCACGGTGGCCGAAATGACCAGGTGGTCGCCGCCAGCGATCCCGGATGGAGGATGCAGGACGATGGCCTGGCAAACCGCATCGCCTTCCGGATAAAGCGCCTTCTGCACCCGCAGCGGCCCGCGATGGCGGTTTTCGCGCAGCACGGTGCGCCCGCCGACGCGGGCGAACCCCAGATTCAAAGTTGCCTGCCAGGCGGCCGACGATAGCGGGAGACGCGAGTTCATTCGGCGATTATGGAGACGAGAAGCAGCATTGGGAATACGCAAGAGTGCGAATGCCGCTGCTGCGCGCCCGCGGGCGTCCGGTCCGCGGTGCACGAGTCGACGCATGGCGAATCCGCGCTTCATCGGCGAAATGTTTGTATGTCATACTCCGCCCGCATTGCTTTGCCAAGACGCCAGTATTCCGGCGGCTGCTTCCGGCGCTGATTACAACTACCCACTGAGGAAAAATAGATGAATGTAAAGACATTGCTGGGCGCGGTGCTGATCGCGTCCGTGTCGTTTGCCGGCTCGGCAGCGGCGGAATCGACGCTGGACCAGATCAAGAGCAGCAAGACGATACGGCTCGGCTACCGCGATATGTCGATCCCCTTTTCGTTCGTTGACGACACCAAGCAACCGCGCGGATACAGCATCGATCTTTGCAAGATTGTCGCCGACGACTTGGCGAAGGAACTGAAGCTGGACAAGCTCGATGTCCAGTGGGTGCCGGTCACGGCCCAGAGCCGCTTCGAGGCGCTCAAGAGCGGCAAGATCGATCTCGAGTGCGGCAACACCACGCAAACCCTGTCGCGCCGCGCCGACTTCGATTTCAGCGTCATGACCTTCGTCGATGGTGCCGGTCTGCTGTTCCGCAAGGGCGAAATTCCTACCAGTTCGGATCATCTTACCGGCCAGCGTATCGTCGTCGTCGCCGGTACCACCACCGAAAAGGCACTGGAAAATCTGGGCGCGTCGGCCAAGCTGGGCGCCAGCCTGATCCGCGTGCCCGATCACGCGGCCGCCTTGAAAGCCCTGGCCGACAAGCAGGCCACCGCCTATGCCGCCGACCGCACCATCCTGATCACCACCGCACTGGCCAGCGGCCATGCCAATCTGTTCGAGCTTTCCAACGCCCAGTTCACCTACGAGCCGTATGGCCTGATGATGCGGCGCGACGCCGACTTCCGGCTGGCGGTGGACCGCTCGCTGGCGCGCCTTTACCGCAGCGGAGAAATCGCACCGGTCTTCCAGCGCTGGTTCCAGCCGCTCGGCAATCCGGGCGAGCTGATCAAGGTCATGTTCTTGCTGAACGGGCTGCCGCAATAAGCGTTTTCCCGCCTGTCCTGCCGGGCAGGCTGAAAAGCGAAAAAGCCACCGGATTTCGGTGGCTTTTTGCTGTCGACCGCAAGTGGGTGGCGGGACATCAGTCCGGGCTGTTTTCCCGGTCGGCGAACCATGCCGTCAGCGGTCGGCTGGCGCCGAGGCCGGCGAGTTGCCGGTCGATGGCGTCGTGGTTGCCCCACACCACGTCGGCCAGGGCACCGGCGGCAACGCGGGATTCGATGTCGTTGCAATAGAGCCCGAGGTCGCGCTGCGCATAGAAACCGTAAGTGCGACAGGCGACGGGGCGTTGCGCATAGATCGGGCAGGCGCCGCTGGCTTCGTCGAGCAGCGGGCAGACCACCGGGCGTGCGGACTGCCTGGCGAGGGCCGCCATTTTTCGGCTGATTTCGCGCAAATGATCCGCCGCCAGCCCGGCCAGGCCTTCCTTGAGCAAGTCCCATTCGGCCGCCGTCAGTTGCGGAATCTCGGCCAGACGNCGNCAACAGTGGTCGCAGCCTTTTCCGCACAGCCAGTCCGGGCGATTCTCCCGGATGCTGGCGACGCGGGCGTCGATTTCACTGTGGAGCCGGGTCAGCGGGGTGTCGTGCATTACTGGCGGGCTTCGCGNGTATTGTCCGGCGCCGCGAATTCGCCGCTGCTGCGGAAGGGNTTGATGTCCAGCCCGCCGCGCCGGGTGTAGCGGGCATAGACGGCCAGTGCTTCCGGCGCGCAACGGTGCTGGATGTCGCAGTAGATGCGCTCGACGCACTGCTCGTGGAATTCGTTGTGATTGCGGAAGGAAACGATGTAGCGCAGCAGGCCCGCGTGGTCGATCGGCCGGCCGCGATAGCGGATGACGACCATCGCCCAGTCCGGCTGGCCGGTGACCAGGCAGTTCGATTTGAGCAGGTGCGAAACCAGTGTTTCTTCGGTTTTTGGNCCGTCGACCGCAACCAGCTGTTCCGGCGCCGGCTGGTAGACATCGCAGGCAATGTCGAGGTCGTCGAGCAGGATGCCTTGCGGGTAGCCGAGCATCGGTTGCGGTCGACCGCTCAAAACCTCGATTTTNGCGCTGACCGGTGCGTAAACGGCGGCCGAGAGGTCGCGCGTCAATGTCGTTTCGACCGCAGCGGCATCGGCAAAGGCCGTCTGGTTGAAGGAATTCAGATAGAGTTTGAAGGACTTCGACTCGACCAGATTCGGGCTGTCGGCCGGCACCCGGAAGGTGCCCAGCGCGACGACCGGCTTGCCCTTGGGGTTGAGCCAGGATAGCTCGTAAGCATTCCACAAATCCTCGCCGACGAAAGGCAGGGCGTCGCCGCGTATGCCCAGTTCGTCGCGCTTGAACTGGCGCGGGATCGGGTAAAGCAGCTCCGGCGCGTAGTCGGCGCGGTACTCGGTCGGCTTGCCGAGCGGNGAGAGGATGCCGGGGTCGGTGGGCGGGGTCATGGCTGGCGATTTTACCGGAAGCGCCCGGCCTTTCCGTTGCCGTCCTGCGCTGCGTCAACCTGCATCTACCCCGGATCGTGCCAATGAAGCCGGTTCGACTCCCCGCCGGAAACCCGCATGAGAACGGCAGTCATACGCAAATCGCGCAACCAGCCTTCGCCGCCAGCGGATGTCGCCGCGTTCTGGGCCGGCATCGCAGGCGAACTCGCGGTTTCTGCCGACGGCCCGCTGAACATCGCCCAACTGGCGGTCGACCGCCACGCCGCTTCCGCAATTGCCGACAAGATCGCGTTTCGTTTTCTCGGCGAAGCGGGCAACCGGCGCGATGTCAGCTACCGCGAACTGGCCGCCCTGACCGACCGCTTCGCCAACCTGCTCGCCGATCTCGGCGTCAAGAAGGGCGATTGCGTGTTCGTGCTGTGCGGAAGAATCCCCGAGCTCTATGTCGCCGTGCTCGGCGCCCTCAAGTTCGGCGCCGTCGTTTCGCCGCTGTTCCAGGCCTTCGGGCCGGAGCCAGTGCGCGNNCGCATCGCGCAGGCGCCGGGCCGCGTGCTGGTCACCACCGCCAGCGCCTACCGGCGTAAGGTCGCGCCAATTCGTGNNCCGCATTGCCCTCTGCAACATGTGCTGGTGGTGGACGACCTCGGCGGTGAAGCGATTCAGGCATCGCTGCCGAATACGCTGGACTGGGCGACGGCGCTGGCCGCTGCCGCCGAAACGCTTGTGACACCCGACACCACCGCCGCCGACCCAGCGCTGCTGCACTTCACCAGCGGCACCACCGGAACGCCCAAGGGCGCGCTGCACGGGCATGGCGCCGTGCTCACCCACTATGCGACCGCCCGCTACGCGCTCGATCTGCGCCCGGACGAGATTTTCTGGTGCACCGCCGATCCCGGCTGGGTCACCGGCATGTCCTACGGCATCCTGGCGCCGCTGGTCATCGGCGCCACCAGCATTATCGATGAAGCCGATTTCGACGCTGCGCGCTGGGCAAGCATCCTGGCCGACGAGCGCGTCAATGTCTGGTACCNNGCCCCGACGGCGATCCGCATGCTGATGAAAGCCGGGCCGGGTCTCTTTGCCGGGCGGCGTTTTCCCGATCTGCGCTTCATCGCCAGCGTCGGCGAGCCGCTCAACCCGGAAGCCGTGTGGTGGGGCGTCGAGACGCTTGGCCTGCCCATCCACGACAATTGGTGGCAGACCGAAACCGGCGGCATCATGATCGCCAACACCGCCGATAACGACCTGAAACCCGGCTCGATGGGGCGCCCGGTGCCCGGCGTGGTCGCGCATGTCGTGCGCCGCGTCGCCGGCCAGCCGCCGGAGCGCATTGCCACGCCGGACACCGTCGGCGAACTGGCGCTGGAAACCGGCTGGCCGTCGATGTTTCGAGCCTACCTCAGGCAGCCCGAACGCTATCGCGAATGCTTCGCCGACGGCCTCTACCTGAGCGGCGACCTGGTGCGGCGCGATGCCGACGGCGACTACTGGTTCGTCGGCCGGCGGGACGACGTCATCAAGTCCGCCGGGCATCTGATCGGTCCGTTCGAGGTCGAAAGCGTGCTGATGGAACACCCGGCGGTGGCCGAAGCCGGCGTCATCGGCAAGCCGGACCCGCTGGCCGGCGAGAGCGTCAAGGCCTTCGTCGTCCTCAAGCGCGATGTCGTGGCCGACGAAGCCCTGCGGCGCGACCTGCTGGCGCACGCCCGCCGCTGGCTCGGCGCCGCGGTGGCGCCCAAGGAAATTGCATTCGCCGAATGCCTGCCGCATACTCGCAGCGGAAAAATCATGCGCCGGCTGCTCAAGGCCCGCGAACTCGGGCTGCCCGAAGGCGACAACTCGGCGCTGGAATAAGGAGAACACGCGTGCCGCTGGATCAGGAACAACTCTGCACCGCCCTGCTGGCGATCATCAAGGCGCTGGCGCCGGAAACCGATACCGCACAGATCGTCGGCAGCCTGCCGCTCAGGAAGCAGATCGATCTCGATTCGATGGACTGGCTGAACGTGCTCGCTGCCATTCACGAACGCCTGGGCGTCGACATCCCCGAAACCGACTACGGCCACCTCGCCACGCTCGACAGCCTTGTCGCCTACCTGGCCGGCCGGCTGGCCAAAGGCTGAAACCGTGGCCGACTACCCCGCCGAACTCGTCCGCACGCGCCATCTGTTCGACGGCAGCGAGGTGCTGATCCGCCCCATCCGCGCCGAAGATGCCGCCATGGAGCAGGAATTCGTGCAGCACCTCTCCCCGGAATCCCGCTACCGGCGCTTCATGTCCACGCTCAAGGAACTGCCGCCGGGCAAGCTCAAATACCTCACCGAAGTCGATTACGTCCGCCACCTCGCGCTCGTCGCCATCATCGAGCGCGATGGCGAACAGATCGAAATCGGTGTCGCCCGCTACATCGCCGGCCCCGGCGGTACCGACTGCGAATTCGCCATCGCCATCGACGACGAATGGCAAGGCAGCGGCGTCGCCGGCATCCTGATGCTATGCCTGATCGACGCCGCCCGCGCACGCGGCATGCAGCGCATGGAGGCGTTCATCCTGGCGGGGAATGACAAGATGATCAAATTTGCCAAGCAGCTTGGGTTTTCAGTGCACCGCGACCCTGACGATCCGGGGATGGTGGTGGCGGAGCGGGGGTTGTAGTTATAACTGGGCAGCTGAAGGGTGGAAAAACCGGATCCAGACCAATTCTTTGAATTTATGTTGGTCTTCTTCAAATTTATTTCGGGGTTCTATGCAAATAAAAAAGTGGCTATTTCCATCTCCTTGCTTTTATCCACCAGCGTCTTGGCGCAAACCGTGCTAACCGTTGATTGGGAATGGAAGCGATCTGATCAATGTAGTTCAGCATCTCCACGCATTGAGGTGACCGGCATACCATCCGAAGCCAAATTTCTCTCAATTGCTCTTGTCGACCACGATGCGCGTCATTACAACCACGGCGGTGGCCAAATTGCACATGATGGCGGTTCAAAGTCANCGATTCAAGAAGGAGCATTGAAAAATTACAAAGGCCCTTGCNCCCCAAATTTTTCTAGCTTCGGCCATGACTACGAATTTTCGGTGCGCGCGCTCGGTGCCGATGGTCAAACTGAATTAGCCAGGGGCAGAAAAACAAAAACATTCTCAGCGAGTGCGGTGAAAGAGTGATTCGAGAACAAACCATTCGACCGGGCCTGTGCGAAAAGCTTCGCAGGCCGTAAAACCAAATATTGGGCATCTGTTTCCGCAGGCAATTGCTCGATTCTCAGTTTCTGCGGAATAAGGGAATATCGATGAACGCGATGAAACTCGTATTGCTCGCAGTGGCTGCATTGGCACTTGGGNGTTGTGCTACTACAGGAGACGGTGCCAATTGGAAATGTGTCGCAAATGGCCTTGTCAACGCTACTTACGACGGTTCAGACTCTGCAATGATTCATCTACAAGGCTATTCAAGCGGTGGATACTATCAAGTTACCAAGAATGCTGAGGGTACAGAAGCTAAAGGAATTACCAAGAACGGAACACCGTTTACATGCGTAAAATCCAAGTGAACCAATCTTTATCTGTCCTGGATGCAGTAACGGCAGGCTGCTCTATGGCGCTCGCGGGCTCGCCTGTTTAAGGTCGAAAGCCAGATTCTCGGATCGGGGGCGGGGACACCACAGGTCCCTCAAACTGCCAGCGCCTCGCGTACCCCATCCTGCGGCATCGTTTCGCCGCGCCCGCGCATGATGAATTCGCCGCGTTCCATCAGCAGGTACTGGTCGGCCAGGGATTCGGCGAAGTCGTAGTATTGCTCGACGAGCAGGATCGCCATTTCGCCGGTTTCGGCGAGCATGCGGATGGCGCGTTCGATGTCCTTGATGATTGACGGCTGGATGCCTTCGGTGGGTTCGTCGAGGATCAGCAGTTTCGGGCCCATCGCCAGCGCGCGGCCGATGGCGAGTTGCTGCTGCTGGCCGCCGGAGAGGTCGCCGCCACGGCGGTGCATCATCTGTTTCAGAACCGGGAACATGTCGAAGATGCGCTGCGGGATGGGCGTGCTGCCGGGCTTGGTGGCGAGGCCCATCAGCAGATTTTCCTCGACGGTCAGGCGCGGGAAGATTTCGCGGCCTTGAGGCACGTAGCCGATGCCGGCTTTCACGCGCTCGTGCGGGGGCAGGTGGGTGATGTCCTGGCCGTCGAAGGTGATGCTGCCTTCTTTCGTTTTCACCAGACCCATCAGGGATTTGAGCAGGGTGGTCTTGCCGACGCCGTTGCGGCCGAGGAGGGTGGTGACTTCGCCGGTTTTGACTTCGAAGCTCAGGCCACGGAGGATGTGGGAGCCGCCGTAGGCTTGGTGGAGGTTGTCGATTTTCAGCATTTTCGATAATCCTTTTTCTGCGGTTAGCGCTGGGTTCCGCGCCTGACGCGGCATTACTTTCTTTTGCGTCGCCAAAAGAAAGTAAGCAAAAAAGGCGACCCTGGGTCGGTGCCCGGCTTTGCCGGGTTCCTGCGCTACTCGGGTTTCGCGGGGCTGCGCAACTCGGGGCGTTGCCCCTCAGACAGTGCTCGCCCTTGATCCGCGAATCCCTGCGTTGCTCGGCACCTCTCAAGGCCCGGTAAACCCTCCGGGGCTGAAAGGATTCCGTTTTGATTTTTGCCCTTTTTGGCGGTCGACCGCAACAGGTCAATTTCTCGCTTGCAGGTTGAGCCGAGACGTCTTTCGGGCCCCTTGAGAGGCGCTGAGCAACGCAGGCGGGCCGGGGGCAGTCGGATCGCATTGTTTGAGCCGCAGGCGAGTTCATGCGAGACGCCCGGCCCGACGAGTAGCGCAAGGAACCGGGCTTGCCCGGCGCCGACCCAGGGTCGCCTTTTCTTTGGCTACTTTCTTTTGGGCAAGCAAAGAAAGTACGCCCGCGCGTCAGGCGCGGAAACCAGCGCTTGAGAAAAGCGATCACCGCCCAAGATAAACCTCGATCACCCGTTGATCGTTCTGCACCGTGGCGAGATCCCCNTCCGCCAGCACCGACCCTTCATGCAGCACGGTCACTTTGCCACCGAGCTTTTCGACGAAGGCCATGTCGTGCTCGACCACGACCAGCGAATGCTTGCCGGCCAGCGAAACGAATAGCTCCGCCGTTCGCATGGTCTCGTCGTCGGTCATGCCGGCGACTGGTTCGTCCAAGAGCAGCAGCTTCGGCTCCTGCATCAGCAGCATGCCGATCTCCAGCCATTGCTTCTGCCCGTGCGACAGCAAACCGGCTTGGCGGTCGGCTTCGCCATCGAGGCGGATCAGGCGCAGGGTTTCGGCGATGCGGTCGCGTTCGTCGCCGGTCAGCCAAGCCATCAGGCTTTTCCAGACGCGCTTGTCGGTCTTCATTGCCAGTTCAAGGTTTTCGAACACCGTGTGCTGCTCGAAAATGGTCGGCTTCTGGAACTTGCGGCCGATGCCGACGTGGGCGATTTCCGGCTCGGTCAGGCGGGTCAGGTCGATGGTCTGGCCGAAGAAGGCCTTGCCGGAATCGGGTCGCGTCTTGCCGGTGATGACGTCCATCATCGTCGTCTTGCCGGCGCCGTTGGGGCCGATGATGCAGCGCAGTTCNGCGGCGTTGATTTCGAGGTTGAGGTTGTTCAGCGCCTTGAAGCCGTCGAAGCTGACGGTGATGTCTTCGAGGTAGAGCGCGACGCCGTGCGAGAGATCGAGTTCGCCGGTGACCAGGTGGCCCATCTGGTCGGCACCATCGCTGCCTTCCGGGCGGTCGTCGAGGGCGGTATCCACGGTGGCGTTCATGCGGCGGCTCCTTCTTTCTTCATGACTNTTCTTCCACAGCCCGACCAGGCCCTGCGGCAGCAGCAGGGTGACGACGATGAACAACAGGCCGAGGAAGAACAGCCAGTATTCAGGAAAGCTGACGGTGAACCAGCTCTTGGCGAGATTGACGACGAAGGCGCCGATGATCGGCCCGATCAGCGTGCCGCGCCCGCCGACGGCGACCCAGATGGCGATTTCGATGGAGTTGGCCGGGCTCATTTCGGAGGGNTTGATGATGCCGACCAGCGGCACGTAGAGCGCCCCGGCAATGCCGCACAGCACGGCGGAGATGGTCCAGATGGTCAGCTTGTACCAGAGCGGGTTGTAGCCGATGAACATGACCCGGCTTTCGGCGTCGCGGATCGCCGTCAACACGCGGCCGAACTTGGATTTGACCAGCCAGGCGGCGAACACCAGCGTCGCGGCGAGCATCACGGCGGTCAGGCCAAAGAGCACCAGCCGCATTTCGGAGGAGGTGATCGGNAAGCCGAGGATGCGCTTGAAGTCGGTGAAACCGTTGTTGCCGCCGAAGCCGGTTTCATTGCGGAAGAAGAGCAGCATCGCGGCGTAGGTGAGCGCCTGGGTGATGATCGAGAAATAGACGCCCTTGATCCGCGAGCGGAAGGCGAAGTAGCCGAAGACGAAGGCGACGAGGGCCGGCACGGCGACGACCAGGAACAGCGACCAGCCGATGTGATCGCTGCCGATCCAGAACCAGGGCAGTTCCTTCCAGTCGAGGAAGACCATGAAGTCGGGCAGGTCGCTCTGGTAGCTGCCATCGCGGCCGATCTGGCGCATGAGGTACATGCCGAAGGCGTAGCCGCCGAGCGCGAAGAACAGCCCGTGGCCGAGCGACAGGATGCCGCCGTAGCCCCAGATCAGGTCCATCGCCACCGCCACCAGCGCGTAGCACATGATCTTGCCGATCAGCGTGATCATGTAGGTTGAGACGTGGAAGGCGCTGCTCTCCGGCACCGCGAGGTGGAGGACGGGCGCCGCGACCAGCGCGAGGGCGAGGAAGATGCCCAGCGCCAGCCACTGTTTACTGTCCAGCGCGGACAGGATGCGAATGGTCAAGGGTTTGCGCATGGTTCCGGCCTTACTCGACGAAGCGGCCCTTGAGGGCGAAGATGCCCTGCGGACGCTTCTGGATGAAGATGATGATGCAGACGAGGATGGCGATCTTGGCGATCACCGCCCCGGCCCAGCCTTCGAGCAGCTTCGANAAGATGCCCAGCCCGAGCGCCGCCCACACCGCGCCGGCGAGTTGCCCGACGCCGCCGACGACGACGACCATGAAGGAATCGACGATGTAGCCCTGGCCCATGTCCGGCCCGACGTTGGAGATTTGGGAGAGCGCGACGCCGCCCAGCCCGGCGATGCCGGCGCCGAGCGCGAAGGCCAGGGTGTCGATGCGCGCCGTCGGCACGCCGACGCAGCCGGCCATCGGGCGGTTTTGCGTCACGGCGCGGACGAACATGCCGAGCCGCGTCTTGTTCATCAGCACCCAGACCAGGAAGAGCACGAACATGGCGAAGCCGACGATGATGATGCGGTTCCACGGCAGGATCAGGTTGGGCATGATCTCGATGCCGCCCGACATCCAGCTCGGGTTGGCGACTTCGACGTTCTGCGCGCCGAACAGCACGCGCNNGGCCTGGATCAGCACCAGCGAAATCCCNCAGGTGGCGAGCAGGGTTTCCAGTGTGCGGCCATACAGCCAGCGGATCACCGTGCGTTCCATGACGACGCCGACCAGCGCGGCGGCGAAGAAGGCGGCCGGAATGGCGGCCGGCAGATACCAGTCGAGATAGTCCGGCAGGTAGGCGCGGAACAGGCTTTGCATGCCGTAGGTGGCGTAGGCGCCGACCATCAGCAACTCGCCGTGCGCCATGTTGATGATGCCCATGACGCCGTAGGTGATGGCCAGCCCGAGCGCGCCGAGCAGCAGGATGCTGCCCAGCGACAGGCCGGAGAAGGCGCGCCCGACGTTTTCGGCAATCGCCAGCCGGCTGTCGATGGCCTTGACGGCGGCGATGGCCTGGTAGCGCACCTTGTCGTCCGGCTCACCGGCCTTTTCGGTGAGCGGCAGCAACACGCTCTTGATCGTCGGCGAGGAGGTCTCGGCCAGCGCCTTGACCGCCGCCATGCGGGCTTCCGGGTCTTCGTTGCCGAGGTTGGCCTGGGCGTGGGCGAGGACGAGCAGGGCCTTGATCTTCGCATCGCTTTCCTTCTCCAGCGCGCGCNNCAGCAACGGTGCCATTGCCGGGCTGACGCTGCTTTGCAGTTTCTGCGCCGATGCGAGACGGACGGCGGCGTCGGGATCAAAGAGTTTGAGCGCCGCCAGCGCATTGGCCAATTCGCCGCGAATCCGGTTGTTGACCGTGACCGACTCGGGATTGACCGGCATCTCGATGGCTGCGCCGGTGGCGGCATCGAAGGCCTTGTCGCCGTCGATGATGGCTGCCTTGTCGCCAGCCAGGAACAGGTTGTCCTCGGACATCGCCTTCAGCACGCGCACCGCGTCCGGGTCGGCGGTCTGCGTCAGCTGCTGGATCGCCGCCACCTTGTCGCTGGAATCTTCGGCCACCAGCTGATTGACCTGCGCCGGATCGAGCGCGGCCAGCGCCGACAGGCTGCAGGCGTAAAGCAGAAATACGAGAATTTTTGGTCATGAAAAGTCCGTCCGCAATTTGTGCAGTGCAGCGACAGATTACGGGGCGAACCGGGAGGCGGGAATACGGTGAATTGCGTAGCCCTGTCTGGCGAGAGAACTGGAATGGGGCTGACTTGTATTTGAGGGCTGTCCATCCCTATAGATTCGTGATTTTAGTCTTGGCTCGGAGCAGGAAGATCCAGAGGCGATCTGAATCGCCCGGGTTTCGTGGAGGCTCCGTGGTTTAAGTACAGGCGTGATCGGCCTGTTGGGTGAGTTGCCAATAATACCGNNTTGCTCAGCCTCGGCGGGCGGGATGTATCCGATGGGCTCCAAGAGCCGCTGGTGGTTGAACCAGGTCACCCATTCGAGGGTGGCCAGCTCCAGCGACTCCACCGTTTTCCAGGGCGCCCGCCGATGGATCAGTTCGGCCTTGTACAGACCATTGATGGTCTCGGCCAGTGCGTTGTCGTAGCTGTCGCCCTTGCTGCCGACAGAGGGCTCGATGCCGGCTTCTGCCAGGCGCTCGGTATAGCGGATGGAGACATACTGCGATCCCCGGTCGGAATGATGGATCAGGGCGTCATCCCGTTCCGGCTGCCGGGCGTAGAGCGCCTGCTCCAAGGCGTCGAGGACGAAATCGGTTCGCATCGATCGGCTGACCCGCCAACCGACAATGCGGCGGGCAAAGACGTCGATGACGAAGGCGATATAGACGAATCCCTGCCAGGTCGAGACGTAGGTGAAATCCGAGACCCACAACTGGTTCGGCCGATCCGCTGTGAATTGCCGATTGACCCGGTCCAGGGGCNNACGGGGCCTGGCATCGCTGACCGTGGTGCGAACGACCTTNCCGCGCATGACGCCCCGCAGACCGAGGCGCCGCATCAGTCGTTCGACGGTGCAACGCGCCACCTCTATGCCTTCGCGTTGCAATTGCCGCCAGACCTTGTCGGCGCCATAGACCTGGAAGTTGGCATGCCAGATCCGCTGGATGTGGGGAATCAGGAATTCATCGCGCCGGGCACGGGCGCTGCACAGGGCGGGATTACGCTGCCGGGCAGCATGGCGCCAGTAGGCGGACGGGGCGACCCGCAACAACGTGCAGATCGGCTCGACCCCGAAACGCTCACGGTGCTGGTCGATAAACGACCTCACTTCTTCTTGAGGCGGTCGAGCTCCGCCTGCGCGAAAAACGCACTGGCCAGCCGCAGAATCTCGTTGGCCTGGCGCAGTTCTTTGACTTCGCGTTCGAGCGCCTTGATGCGCTCACGCTCGGCGGTCGGTATGCCATCACGCACGCCAGTGTCGATCTCGTGTTTCTTGACCCAATCGTGCAACGTCACTGTTGAACAGCCGATCATCGGTGCTATCGACTCGACGGCCGCCCAGAGCGATGGCCGGTCCTTACGCGCTTCCTGTACCAGCCGTACGGCACGCTCTTTGACTTCCGGGAATATTTGTTCGTCTTGCTCATGGCTCCATTCTCTCAAGAAATGGAACCTCCTCAATTCCAGGGCGATTCAATCCTCAGCGTTGATGTTGTTTGCCCACTCAAGCACCAGCTTGCGCAACTTGAGGGCAGTGCTGATCGCCACACAGCCCCAACAGGGTTGCCCCGCTCCCTTTCGAACATGCGGTTATGAAACAAAACTGAGGCGCCAGTACTTCGGCAATTGGCGTCGAAGACTGAATTGCTGGGTCTGTCGAATTTTTTGGGGTTCAGCGGGGTGATCGGGGTGCCTTCAGTCTCATGCGATAAGTATCGGATGCAAAAATAAAATGACAATTGCAGCAGATTGTTGGTATGAGTTTGCGTGAACCACTAAAGCATCCTATTTTGGCGCTGCTGTCTGGAGGTGTTCAGATGAAAAGACTTCATTTGCATTGGCGGCATTGGCCGCTTTGTTCCAGTTCCGTTTCGGCAGCCCCCATCTTCTGGACAGATTGGACGGGTGCCGATCTGGATAACGGCTCCGGCTTTCAGGCGCAAGGGACGATCACGACGGGTAGTTCATCAGTTACCGTGACCTACACAAATCCGCAGGGCGTTGGTTTCTATCAACCGAGCGGCGAAATTNATNTCTACAGTGGTGGTACCGATGGTGGCGGAACGTCGCCCTTCACCAGTGCTCNNGTGAACAATCGGCCGCCAACTACCGACATCATCGCACTGCAATACCGCGGAACGCAGATCTTGGCCTTCTCGCAGGCGATTGCCAATCCGGTGTTTGCGTACGTCAGCCTTAACGGAAACGGTTATGCCTTTGACCAGGATTTCGACATCCTGAGTTTCGGCGATACGTCCGATGGCAACGCTTGCGGTTACTGGGGGTGCGGCACGTCATACAAGAACGTTGTAGACCTCGGTGGCGGCGTATTCGAATACCAGTTGCTTGGCACTGGCGAGCCGCATGGTACCCTCAGATTTACCGGTACTTTCAGTACTGTGAGTTGGCGTAGCCTCAGCAACGAAAACTGGAATGGTTTCACTGTCGGCGTGCAGGATACGGCAGTGGATTTCTGCAGCGCCAATCCGACCGCACCAGGATGTACTCCCACGAGCGTTCCGGAGCCAGGTTCCCTAGTTTTGCTGGGGCTTGCGCTGGCTGGTTTGGGTATCGGGCGTTACCGCAAACGCTGAGCGGGTGCCATTTTATAATGTAAACGGGAGCTGCGGCTCCGTTTACATTTATGTATCCTTCGCAAAACCGTGTAACGGGAATTTGCTGCCAGATTTGTCCACAAAGTGATCGACCGGCGTATATTCCGGCCTCGCTTGTTCCCGTGATTCCGGGATTCGTATTTCCTGATTTCGGTTTCGGATGAATTTTTCCTGAAACCGGTTTGCCGTCCTTCAGTCCATGCCTTTGTCCCGCTTCGATCCCGCCAATTACCCCGCGCTGCTTGCCGAAAAGGTCGCGCAGTTCCGGCCCGCCTTCGCGCCGTTTGCCATCCCCGAGCCCGAAGTTTTTCAGTCGGCCNCCGAGCATTACCGGCTGCGTGCCGAGTTCCGCATCTGGCATCAGGGTGACGACTTGCACTACGCGATGTTCAATCCGGAGAGCCCGAAGCAGCCGGTGATGATCGAGGATTTTCCGGTGGCGGCGGCATCGATCTGCGGGCTGATGCCGCGCCTGAAAGCGCGGTTGCGTGCCAGCCAGACCTTGCGCGGTGGGCTGTTCCGGGCCGATTTTCTGGCGACCTTGAGTGGCGAGTTGATGGTCACGTTGGTCTACCACCGCCGCCTTGGCACGGGCTGGGAGCTGGCGGCGCGCGATCTGGCGGCGGAACTCGGCATCCAGATCGTTGGGCGCAGCCGGGGCCAGAAGGTGGTGCTGGAGCGCGACTGGCTGCTGGAGGAATTCGAACTGAACGGCCGCCGGTTGCGCTACCAGCAGGTCGAGGGCAGCTTCACCCAGCCCAACGGTGGCGTAAACCGGCAGATGCTGGGCTGGGCCTGCCAGCAGGCGGCGGAGTTGGGCGGCGATCTGCTGGAACTGTATTGCGGCAACGGCAATTTCACGATGGCGCTGGCGCCGCTGTTCGGCAAGGTGCTGGCCACCGAGCTCAGCAAGTCGTCGGTGCATGCCGCGCAGTACAACCTGGCCGCCAACCAGATCGACAATCTGGCGCTGGTGCGGGCTTCCAGCGAGGAAATCGCCGATGCGCTGGCGGGCCGCACGGTGCTCAAGCGCATGAAGGACATCGACCTTGCCGGCTACCGTTTTTCGACGGTCTTCGTCGATCCGCCGCGCAGCGGACTGGATGCGACGACGCTCGCGTTCGTCGCCGGCTTCGACCACATCCTGTACATTTCCTGCAACCCGCAGACCTTGCAGGATAACGTCGCCGCCCTGCAAGCCACGCATGGGGTGAGTGCGGCGGCGGCGTTCGACCAGTTTCCGTACACCGNNCACCATCTCGAGTGCGGGCTGCTGCTGACGCGGCGCTGAACGGGACGAGCATGCCCGTCAGCCCGACCGCGACGACGCCGGAACAACTGGTCGGGCAAATCCGCGATGCCCTGGCGGCGCTGGCCGACCCGGCGCGGGCGGAGCCGATGCGCGCCTACATGCGCGACCGCTTTCCGTTTCTCGGCATCCAGACGCCGAACCGCCGCGCTGCGTTGCGGCCGCTGTTCAAGGTGAATTTCGACCAGAAATCGCTGTTGACCGCAGCAGGCCTGCTGTACGAGCTGCCCGAGCGCGAATACCGCTACGCGGCCAGCGACCTGCTGGCGCGCCATGCCGGGCGGCTCGACCGGAACGCCGTGGCGCCGCTGCTGGCGCTCGCGCAGCGCGATTCGTGGTGGGATACCGTCGATGGTCTGGCCGGCATCGTCGGCGACGTGGTTCGCGCCGCGCGCCGCAACGATCCCGATGCGCAGATTTCGATGGATGCCGCGCTGCACCACGATTGCCTGTGGGTGCGGCGCATCGCCATGATTCACCAGCTCGGCTGGCGGCTGGAAACCGACACCGTCCGCCTCTTCGGCTACGCCGAAACCCTGGCGCCGGAGCGCGATTTCTTCATCCGCAAGGCCATCGGCTGGGCCTTGCGCGACTACGCCCGGTGGAGCCCGCAAGCGGTGCGCGATTTTGTCGCCGCGATGGGCGGGCGGTTGGCGCCGCTCAGCGCCCGCGAGGCGACACGGCGGATTTCGTAGCGGGTTTGTAGCCTGTTGCGGTCGACCCCAAAAAAGGCCGATTTTCAAATTCGCGTCGGGAAGCAAGAACGCCTCGCGGTTTTGGCGAGGCGTCGGGTGTCCGGGCGCTACGGTTCAGTAGGTCTTGTACGGCAGGAACTTGCCGCTCATGACGATCTTGACACGGTCGCCTTTGGGATCGGGTTCGCGGGTGAGGTCCATGTTGAAGTCGATGGCGCTCATGATGCCGTCGCCGAATTCTTCGTGGATCAGTGCCTTGAAGGTGGTGCCATACACATTCACCAGTTCGTAGAAGCGGTAGATCAGCGGGTCGGTCGGCACCGAGGTCGGCAGCGAGCCCTTGTAGGGCACGACTTGCAGTTGGGCGATGGCTTCTTCCGGCAGGTCGAGCGCGGCGCCGACGGCCTTGGCCTGGGCTTCGGTCAGCGTCATCTGGCCGAGCAAGGCGGCGGTGCTCCATTCCTTGCTGTGGCCGACCAGCTCGGCGAGCTTGGCCCAGGTCAGCTTNTTCTTGATTTTCTGGGTGACGATCAGGTCGGTGACTTCTTCGCGGTTCATAGGGTTTCCTTCGTTCGATGGCTAATAAAAACGGGGCCGAAGCCCCGTCCCGTGCGACTGACAGATTGCCCGGCTTACTTGCCTTCCGGGGCATCCTTCTTGTTCTCGTTGCCGGCGATGAACGGGCTCCACGGCTGGGCGCGGATCGGGCCTTGNGACTTCCAGACCACGTTGAACTGGCCGTCGGCCTTGATTTCGCCGATGAAGACCGGCTTCCACAGGTGATGGTTGGTTTCGTCCATCTTGAGCGTGTAGCCGGACGGTGCGGCGAAGGTCTGGCCGCCGACAGCCGGGATGACCTTGTCGACATCGGTGGACTTGGCCTTCTCGACCGCCTGCTTCCACATGTGGATGCCGACGTAGGTGGCTTCCATCGGGTCGTTGGTGACGACGGTGCTGGCGTTCGGCAGCTTGTTCTTGACCGCCCATTCCTTGTACATCTTCACGAACTTCTCGTTCTGCGGGTTCTTGAGCGACATGAAGTAGTTCCAGGCGGCCAGGTGGCCGACCAGCGGCTTGGTATCGACACCGCGCAGTTCTTCTTCGCCCACCGAGAAGGCGACGACCGGCACATCGGTGGCCTTCAGGCCGGCGTTGCCCAGTTCCTTGTAGAAGGGCACGTTGGAGTCGCCGTTGATGGTGGAGACGACCGCGGTCTTCTTGCCTTCGGAGGAGAACTTCTTGATCTTGGCGATGATGGTCTGGTAATCGCTATGACCGAACGGNGTGTACTCTTCCATGATGTCTTCGTCCTTGACACCCTTGGACTTCAGGAAAGCACGCAGAATCTTGTTGGTGGTACGCGGATAGACGTAGTCGGTGCCGAGCAGCACAAAGCGCTTGGCTTCGCCGCCGTCCTTGGACATCAGGTATTCGACGGCCGGGATGGCTTGCTGGTTGGGCGCGGCGCCGGTGTAGAACACGTTGCGCTCGAGTTCTTCGCCTTCATACTGGACCGGGTAGAAGAGCAGGCCGTTCAGTTCCTTGAACACCGGCAGGACGGACTTGCGGGAAACGGAGGTCCAGCAGCCGAAAACGACGGCAACCTTGTCCTTGGCCAGCAGCTGGCGGGCCTTCTCGGCGAACAGCGGCCAGTTGGAAGCGGGNTCGACGACGACCGGCTCCAGTTTCTTGCCGAGCACGCCGCCGTTCTTGTTGATTTCCTCGATGGTCATCAGCGCCGTTTCCTTGAGCGCCGTTTCGGAAATGGCCATGGTGCCCGACAGCGAATGCAGGATGCCGACCTTGATGGTGTCGGCAGCCTGGGCGGCTATGCCGATGGAGGACAGCGCGGCGGACAGGACGGTGGCCTTGATGAAGTTGCGACGATTGCTCATGGAGACTCCTTGGAGGTGGGTTGTCCGGTTGAAACTGCGTTGTTGCAGTGCAGCGCCAGATTACGGATCGACGCCTCGGCGAGAAATACGTTAGATTGCGTAGGGAGACATTTGATGGAGATGACGATGTTCGACCTCTATATCGGCAACAAGAACTACTCGTCGTGGTCGCTGCGCCCATGGCTGTTGATGAAGCATTTCGGCATCCCGTTCANNCTCGAGCACATGGTGTCGGTGGCCGGGCGCGAATACAACGCGGCGCTCAAGCCCNTGGCAGGCAACGCCCGCGTGCCCTGCCTGCACGACAATGGCTTTGCGATCTGGGAGAGCATCGCCATCGCCGAATATCTTGCCGAGCTTCATCCGCAGATGTGGCCGGCTGATCCGAAAGCGCGGGCGCGGGCGCGCAGCGTGTCGGCGGAAATGCATGCCGGATTTGGCGCTCTGCGCACGGCGATGCCCATGAACCTCAAGCTGAAACTCAAGGGCAAGCCGGCCTCACCGGCGGTGCAGCGCGACATCGACCGCATCGCCGAAATATGGGTGGAGGCGCGCACGCAGTTCGCGAGTGGCGACGGCCCATGGTTGTTCGGCGATTTTTCGGTGGCCGATGCGATGTACGCGCCGGTGGCCTGGCGGCTGCATATCTACAACGTCGATTTGCCGCCCGTGGCCGCGGCCTGGCGCGATACCGTCCTGAACCACCCGGCGGTGCGCGAGTGGTACGCCGCCGCGCTGCTCGAAACCGAGGCCCACGCCCATTACGACTGCCTGGCGGACGAATACGGCGGCCCGCGCGCCTAGCGCGGGGCCCGGCAAGCGCCGCCCCGCCGGTTGCGGTCGACCGCTGAGAAAGGCCAAATTTCAAATTCGGCCGGGCATCCGGCTATTTTTGCCAAGTGTGGAATAGCTCACGGCTGTGCAAATGGCATCGCGATACCTTATCCGTAAAGGAGGTGTTCCGATGGCAATACGAGCAACCGTAGTGTTGATCAAGAGTGAATTCGTCGCCACGCTGAGCGACGGGAGTCAGGTCAAAAGGTCCGATTTCCGGTCGATGGCCGAGGCGCTGGTGCTCGCCGGGGTGCGGGCGGACGATGTCGAATATGACTGGAAACCCGGTCAGCGCATGATTACGGCAGGCCAGCAGGTCGGCTTGTGCGCTGAAATGCGCGCCTTCCAGCGCAAATACTGGGGTGTTTCGGCAGCCGCCTGAGCGAGGCTGGTACCGGGGCTTCCCGGCTCAAACGCCACGCATCTTGCCCAGCGCCAGATTCGCCGCCGCCGTGCGCGTTTCGACGCCGAGTTTTTCAAAGACGTGTTCCAGGTGCTTGTTGACGGTGCGCGGGCTGCTGCCGAGGATGTCGCCGATGTCCTTGCTGGTCTTGCCCTGGACGACCCAATAGAGCACTTCCGCCTCGCGCTGGGTCAGGCGGAAGGCGGCGATCAGCGAATCGACGGCGGAAGCGTCATTTTCCTCGCGCAGGACGACCAGCCATTCATCTTCGCCGGTCTGGTCATGAAAGGAGGCGAGAAGACGCCGGTTGCCGTCGGCGACCATCAGGGCGGTTGGTTCCCGTCCTTCACCCCGGGCGCGGTTGGCGTTGGCGATCCAGTTCAGTAATTCAACCGGGGCGACGTCTTCCGGATTGCCGAAAAAGTCGTTGAGCAGTTTGCGGGCGAGCGGCGTCTGCCAGACCAGCCGGCCATCGGCCGCCCGCACGGCCACCGTGGCCTGGCCGAAGGCGTCCAGCGCGCTGCGCGCCTGCTTCATCTGGCGGGCGTTCTGCATGTGGGCGGCAATGCGCGCCAGCACTTCCGGCGGGCGGATCGGCTTGGTCACGTAGTCGGCCCCGGCGGCGAAGGCGGCGACGACGTGCTCGGTTTCGGTGAGCCCGGTCATGAAGACGATGGGAATGTGCTGCGTCGCGAAGTCGGCCTTCAGGCGGCGCGCGACCTCGAAGCCGTCCATGCCGGGCATCAGCGCGTCGAGCAGGATGACGTCGGGCAGGCTCTGGCGGGCGCGTTGCAGCGCCGATTCGCCGTTGGTGGCGACGAGAACGGTGTAGCCGGTTTCGTCCAGCGCGTCGTGCAGCAGCGAGAGGTTTTCCGGGACGTCGTCGACGATCAGGACGATGTCCGAGATATTGCGGTCAACGGGGGCATCGCGCATTTTCCTGAGTAATTCCTTCATGGCGTCAAACTGGAATTGTCGCGCCAGATCGCGCAGCACGCGCACGAATTCGCCGTGTTGCGGATCGATTTTNTCGATTTCCGCCAGCTTGTTGAGGATACCGCGCAGGTAGCCCAAGCCGATCAGGTCGTCGAGCGCGACCAGTTCCAGTGTCGGCGGGGTACCAGCGGCGGCGGTTCGGCGGGGGCGGGCGGCGTCGGTAGCCGGNTCGGCGGTAACCCATTCGAGGGCCAGCTTGCGACCGATCCAGTCCAGCAGCTCGTTGACCCGTAGCGGCTTGACGATGAAATCGGCTGCCGAAATACCGACGTCGTTCTCCAGGCCCTTGTCGAAGGCATTGGCCGAGAGGATGGCGATATGGGCGGCGGTCAGTTGCTGCTGGCGGATGCGGCGGATGGTTTCCCAGCCGTCGATGCCGGGCATGCCGAGATCCATGAACACCAGGTGCGGTGCGAAACGCGGGATCGTCTGCAAGGCTTCATAGCCGCTGGCTGCCTGCTCGACGACGAAGCCGAGCGGTTCGAGCACGCTTTGCAGCATGTCGCGGTCGACCTTTTCATTGTCGACGACCAGAATGCGCTGGCGCACGCCGACATAACCAATGCGGTTGACGCGCGGCAGTTCGCGCGCTGCCTGTGCCGAATGCACCTGTGGCAGGAAGAGGCGGATGCGGAAGTGGGTGCCTTCGCCGAGCGTGCTCGATACCTGCATCTCGCCGCCCATCAGGTCGGTCAGCATGCGGGCGATGGTCAGGCCGACCCCGCTGCCGCCCGCCTGCACGGCGCTGCCGCGTACGAAGGGTTCGAAGATGCGTTCGAGGTCTTCGGGCGGGATGCCGGGGCCGCTGTCGCCGATCTCGAAAACCGCCATCTCGCGCCGGCACTCGACCTTGAAGCTGATCCCGCCGCGCACCGTGAACTTGACGGCATTGCCCAGCACATTGAGCAGGATCTGACGCAGGCGCTTTTCGTCGGCGCGCACCACGGCGGGCAGTTCGCCAACTGGCTGGTAATCGAAGGAAAGCCCCTTGTTGCGTGCCTGTAGTTCGATCATGCCGACGATCTGCTGCATGAAGTCGGGAAANTCCAGCGCCCGCACATCCAGCGTCAGCTTGCCACCTTCGATGCGGGCAATGTCCAGCGTACCTTCGATGACCGACAGCAAGTGGTCGCCACTTTTACGGATGACGCTGACTGCCTGTTTGCGGTTGGGCGGCACGCTCTCGTCGGCATCGAGAATCTGCGCGTAACCGAGAATGCTATTCAGCGGCGTGCGCAGTTCGTGGCTGATCGCCGTGATGTAGCGGCTCTTGGCCTGGTTGGCCTGCTCGGCGATCTGGCGGGCCTTCTGCAAGGCTTCGTCGGTGCGCTGGTGCGATTCGATTTCCTGAATCAGCAGTTGCGTCTGGCGGTTCGATTCTTCCTGCGCCACCTCGCGACTCTTCTGGGTCAGCACCATCCACCAGGCTACCACGCCGGAAAGCAGCAGCAGCGCGGCAAAGGCCTTGATGAAACTTTCCTGGAGGGTGGCGGCGAACGCCTCCTGCTCGCTGCCCAGAGCCAGCAATTCATGGGTGTAGAGCAGCCCGAGCACCAGGGCCAGCACCGGGACGATGCCGCTCATCAGCAGCAGGTAATGGCCGAGGCCGGTTTCCAGATAGGGGCGTGCGGAGGCCGGCAACACCCGGCGCAGCACGGCGTTCCATTGCGCGGCGAGGCTGGCTTCCGGCTTGCACAGGTCGTGGCAGCGGGCATCAAGCGAGCAGCAGAGCGAGCAGATCGGCCCNTGGTAGGCGGGGCAATGCGCCATGTCTTCGCTCTCGTAATGCCGTTCGCAAATCGAGCATTTTTGGCGGTCGACCGCAACTGGCTGCGCCGGCCGCGCCAGGTAGTAGCGTCCGCCGGTAGCCCAGGCGATCAGCGGCGACAGCAGCAGTGCGCTACCCAGCGCGACGAACGAGGCGTAGGGCTGGATGTCCGCC
Source organism: Dechloromonas sp. (assembly GCA_013363835.1). Lineage (GTDB taxonomy): Bacteria > Pseudomonadota > Gammaproteobacteria > Burkholderiales > Rhodocyclaceae > Azonexus. The sequence continues at coordinate 1,759,728 of CP054864.1, read as the reverse complement.
CCGAACAGCCCGACGAAGGTGGCGATCGACAGCAGCGAGGCGATGCCCATGGCACCGACGCCGACCGGATTGATGTCGTAGAGTTTGCTGCGCTTGAACTCGATGCCCGGTGGCGCCAGGCCGAGCGGTTTGTTGATGACGAGATCGGCGACCACCGCCGCCATCCACGAAATGGCGATGTTGGAATAAAGCCCGAGAACCTGGCCGAGCGCCTGGAAGACGTTGAGTTCCATCAGCAGCAGCGCGATCAGGGTATTGAACACGACCCAGACGACGCGACCGGGGTGGCTGTGCGTCAGCCGCGCGAAGAAGTTCGACCAGGCCAGCGAGCCGGCGTAGGCGTTGGTGACGTTGATCTTGAGCTGCGAGACGATCACGAACACGGTGGTGGCGGCGATCGCCAGCGTCGTGTTGTCGAAGACGTGCGAAAAACCGATCAGGTACATCTGGTTGGGGTCGACCGCCTTGTCGGCCGGCACGCCGTTGCGCAGGGCCAGCCAGGCGAGCAGGGCGCCGCCCAGCATCTTGAGGATGCCCGGCACGACCCAGCCCGGCCCGCCGACGATCACGCCGAACCACCAGCGACGGGTGTTGGCCGACGTTTTNTCGGGCATGAAACGCAGGTAGTCGACCTGCTCCCCCATCTGCGTGACCAGCGCGATGCCCACCGTCAGCGCGGCGCCGAACAGGTGCGGGTCGAAGCCTTCGCCGCTGCCGCCGGCCCCGGCGTATTGCCAGAGACCGGCCAGTGCCTGCGGTTCCTCGATGAACAGGAAGGCGTAGGGCAAGACCAACAGGAAAACCCATAGCGGCTGGGTCCACGCCTGCAGGCGGCTGATCGCGGTGACCCCGTGGGTGACCAGCGGAATGACGACCAGCGCACAGATCAGGTAGCCCCAGGCCGGCGGAATGCCGAAGGCCATTTCCAGCGCATAGGCCATGATCGCCGCTTCGAGCGCGAAGAAGATGAAGGTGAAGCTGGCGTAGATCAGCGAGGTGATGGTCGAGCCGATGTAGCCGAAGCCGGCGCCGCGCGTCAGCAGGTCCATGTCCAGCCCATGGCGGGCGGCGGTGTGGCTGATCGGCAGGCCGATCAGGAAGATGATCAGCCCGGTCGCCAGGATCGCCCAGAAAGTGTTGATGAACCCGGCATTGACCAGCATGGTGCCGCCGACGGCTTCCAGCACCAGAAAGGAGGCGGCGCCGAAGGCGGTATTGGCGACGCGCATTTCCGACCATTTGCGGAAACTACGCGGCGTGAAGCGCAATGCGTAGTCTTCCAGCGTCTCGTCGGCGACCCAGGTGTTGTAGTCGCGGCGAATCTTGATGATGCGCTGGGTAGGGGTGTGCTGATCCATGGCGAAGAGCCTAGCATGATCCACGCCTGCGTCGTGGGCGTCGGATGAGGCGCTTATGCACATGATTGGTGCATTAATGAGCAGTCGGGCTTTCGGCCGGTGCATGGCAAAATACGGTATTAGCCAAAACAAGGGTTTGCAAGCTGGTTCGTCTCTTGCTTCTGTACCCGAGTCTTATTGCCCGGAGCAACACCGTGTCCATCCATGTCGCACTGAACCACGTCACCAAATACAACTATGACCGCCTGATCAATCTCGGCGCGCAGATCATCCGCCTGCGCCCCTGCCCGCATTCGCGGACCCGCATCCTGTCCTATTCGTTGAAGATCGGGCCGGACAAGCACTTCATCAACTGGCAGCAGGATCCGCAGGGCAACTACCTGGCCCGCCTGGTCTTCCCGGAAAAGACCCGTGAGTTCAGCTTCGAAATCGATCTGGTGGCCGAAATGTCGGTCATCAACCCCTTCGACTTCTTCCTCGAGGAACATGCCGAGCATATCCCCTTCGCCTACGAGGACTGGCAGCGCCACGAGCTGACGCCCTACCTGCNNAAGGTCGTAGGCGGCGAGCTGTTCGACAGATACGTCGCCGCCATTCCGCGCGAGAAGAAGCGCAGCGTCGATTTCCTGGTGGCGCTCAACGCCCAGCTGCAGAAGGACATCGGTTACACCATCCGTATGGAACCGGGTGTCCAGACCNCCGAAGAAACCCTGACCAAGCGAACCGGCTCGTGCCGCGATTCGGCCTGGCTGCTGGTGCAGATCCTGCGCCACCTCGGCCTGGCGGCGCGCTTCGTTNCCGGCTACCTGATCCAGTTGACCGCAGACGTCAAGTCGCTCGACGGCCCCTCCGGTCCGGAAGCCGACTTCACCGACCTGCATGCCTGGGCCGAAGTTTACCTGCCGGGCGCCGGCTGGGTCGGTCTCGACCCGACCTCCGGCCTCTTCGCGNAAGGCCACATCCCGCTCGCCTGTACGCCGGAGCCGTCTTCCGCCGCCCCGGTGACCGGTGCCATCGACGAGTGCGAGACCGAGTTCGAGCACCACATGTCGGTGACCCGCGTCTGGGAAGCGCCGCGCGTCACCNAACCCTACACCGACGAGCAGTGGGGCGAGATCGAGAAACTCGGCCACCAGATCGATGCGACCCTGCAAGACCTCGACGTGCGCCTGACCCAGGGCGGCGAACCGACCTTCGTTGCGGCCGACGACCCGGACGGCGCCGAATGGAACACCGCCGCGCTCGGCCCGACCAAGCGCCTGTTCGCCGCCGACCTCTTCCATCGCCTGCGCGAGAAATACGCGCCCAACGGCCTGATGCACTTCGGCCAGGGCAAGTGGTACCCCGGCGAACAGTTGCCGCGCTGGAGCCTGAACTGTTTCTGGCGCAAGGATGGCGAGCCGATCTGGAATTCGCCGGCGCTGTACGCCAACGAAAGTATCAATTACGGCGTCACCGCCGAGCAGGCCGGCGCCTTCCTGAAGCAGGTCGCCCGCCGTCTCGGCGTCACCGACGAATATGTCTTCCCGGCCTTCGAGGACGTCTATTACTACATGTGGCGCGAGCGTCGCCTGCCGGGCAACGTCGATCCCTTCGATTCGCGGGTCGACGACCCGATGGAGCGTGAGCGCCTGATGAAGGTGTTTACCCAGGGCCTGACCCATACCGTCGGCCACCNNCTGCCGATCATGAAGAACGTCCGCAACCAGTGGCAGACCGGGCCGTGGTTCCTGCGTTCGNAGCGTTGCTACCTGTTCCCTGGCGATTCGGCGATGGGCTATCGCCTGCCGATCGACTCGCAGCCGTGGACGGCGCAGAGCGATTATCCCTACGTCAATCCGCCCGATGCCGAAACGGCGACCGACCCGCTGGCCAGCCACGCCGCGCTGCGCGCTCGCGTCAGCGATGAGCGCGCTGCCCGCGTACCGCAGATGCAGGACCGGCGCAGCGGCGCGACCGGTGCTTTCGGCGATGGCCGGGGTCCGGGCAGAACCCGGCCGTGGGAAAAGCCGTCCGATACGACTCCCGGCTTCAAGGAATCCGCCGCCTGGATCACCCGCCTGGCCATGTGCGCCGAGCCGCGCGACGGCAAGCNNTACATCTTCATGCCGCCGACCGAGAAACTGGACGATTACCTGGAAATCGTCGCCGCCGTCGAGGCGACAGCCGAGGACATGGGCATGCCGGTCATCATGGAAGGCTATGAGCCGCCGTCCGATCCGCGTCTGACGCATTTCCGCGTCACCNCCGACCCCGGCGTCATCGAAGTCAACATCCATCCGGCCAGAAGCTGGGACCAACTGGTCGACCAGACCACCCACCTCTACGAATCCGCCTACTACTCGCGCCTGACGACCGAGAAATTCATGGTCGACGGCCGCCACACCGGTACCGGCGGCGGCAATCATTTCGTGCTCGGCGGCGCGACGCCGAACGATTCGCCCTTCCTGCGCCGGCCGGATCTGTTGAAGAGCCTGATCGCCTACTGGCACAACCACCCGAGCCTGTCCTACCTGTTCTCCGGCCTGTTCATCGGCCCGACCAGCCAGGCGCCGCGCGTCGACGAAGCGCGCAACGACTCGCTCTACGAACTGGAGATCGCCTTCAAGCAGATTCCGCAGCCGGGCGGGCATGTGCCGCCGTGGCTGATCGACCGCATCCTGCGCAACCTGCTCACCGACGTCACCGGCAACACCCACCGTGCCGAGTTCTGCATCGACAAGCTCTACTCGCCGGACGGTCCGACCGGGCGGCTGGGCCTGCTCGAACTGCGCGCCTTCGAAATGCCGCCGCACGCCCGCATGTCGCTGGCCCAGCAACTGCTGCTGCGCGCCCTGATCGCCCGCTTCTGGGAAGAACCCTACGAGCCGGCCCGCCTGGCGCGCTGGGGCACCGAACTGCACGACCGTTTCATGCTGCCCTTCTACGCCGAGCAGGATTTCCGCGACGTCATGGAGGAAATGGCGGCGGCCGGCTATCCGTTCAAGGCTGAATGGTTCGCTCCGCACTTCGAATTCCGCTTCNCGAAATACGGCGATTTCGCCGTCAAGGGCATCGAGTTCGAACTGCGCCACGCGCTGGAACCCTGGCACGTCATGGGTGAGGAAGGCGGTGGCGGCGGTACGGTGCGCTATGTCGATTCCTCGGTCGAGCGCGTCCAGGTCAAGGTCAGGNGCATGGCGCCCGACCGCTACGTGCTGACCTGCAACGGCGTTCCCGTGCCGCTGCAGAATACAGGCACCAATGGCGAATTCATCGCCGGCGTGCGCTACCGCGCCTGGCAGCCGGCCTCCTGCCTGCACCCGACCATCGGCATCCATGCGCCGCTGGTATTCGACCTCGTCGATACCTGGATGCAGCGCTCGCTGGGTGGTTGCCAGTACCACGTCGCGCATCCGGGCGGTCGCAATTTCGACACCTTCCCGGTCAATGCCTTCGAGGCCGAGAGCCGTCGGCTGGCCCGCTTCTTCCGCTTCGGTCACACGCCGGGCAAGATGCGGGTCGGTACGCCTGAAATCAGCGCCGAGCACCCGTTTACGCTAGACTTGCGGCGTTTTTAACCGCTGACGTTGATGGTGCGGCTTTCGGGCCGCCCCCGGGCCGGAAGCGGCCCGCCAGTCCTTTTTTCGGCTCCATGGCCCGTACTCTCCTCGCGATCTATCCCCATAGTGCCCGCCGTTACGACGAAATGTTGTCGGAAGAGGGCGTGGTGCGGCCGCATTGGCGCAAGTTTNTCATCCACCTCGATTCGGTGGCACCCGAAGAAATGCACCAGCGCCTCGATTTCGTCGACCGGCGCATTCAGGAAAACGGCGTCACCTACAACGTCTATGCCGATCCCAACGGCGCCGATCGTCCGTGGGCGCTCGATCCGCTGCCGCTGATCATCGCGCCCGACGAATGGGCCAGGGTCTCGGCGGCCGTCGCGCAGCGCGCCGCGCTGCTCAACGCCATGCTCGCCGACATCTATGGCGAGCAGACCCTGCTGGCCGAGGGCTTGCTGCCGNCGGCGCTGGTCTATGGGCAACATGGTTTCCTCTGGCCCTGCCAGGGCATCAAGCCGCCGGGCGGGGTCTGGCTGCACAACTACGCGGTCGACCTGGCGCGCTCGCCGGATGGTCGCTGGTGGGTCATCGCCGACCGTACGCAGGCGCCTTCGGGGGCGGGCTACGCGCTGGAAAACCGGCTGATCGTCTCGCGCGTCTTCCCGGAAATGTTCCGCGACCTGCATGTCCAGCACCTGGCCGATTTCTTCCGCGATCAGCTGGACGGGTTGACGGCGCTGGCGCCGGTCGATGGCGACGAGCAGCCGCATATCGTGCTGCTGACGCCGGGGCCGTACAACGAAACCTATTTCGAGCATGCCTATCTGGCGCGCTACCTGGGCTTCCCGCTGGTCGAAGGCCAGGATCTGACGGTACGCGGCGACACCCTGTATCTCAAGACCCTGCGCGGGCTGAAGCGGGTGCATGTCGTCCTGCGCCGCCAGGATGACGACTACTGCGATCCGCTCGAATTGCGCGGCGATTCGGCGCTCGGCATCCCGGGCCTGCTCAATGTCGCCCGTGCCGGGCGCGTCGTCATGGCCAACGCGCTGGGCAGCGGCATGCTTGCCTCGGGCGCGCTGATGGGCTTCCTGCCGGCAATCTGCCGCAAGCTGCTCGGCGAGGAACTGGCGATGCCCTCGGTCGGTACCTGGTGGTGTGGCGAAAAGCCGGCGCTCGACTACGTGCGCGAGAATTTCGACGATCTCGTCATCAAGCCGGCTTACCCGACCCAGCGCATGGATCCGGTCTTCGGCAACGAACTGAAAGGCGAGGCGCGCGAGGAAATGTTGCGCCGCATCGAGGCGCGGCCGCATGCCTATGTCGCCCAGGAAATGATCAACCTCTCGCAGGGGCCGACCTGGAGCCGCTCGCACGAGCGCCGTCTGCTGGCGCGGCCGGTCGGCCTGCGCGCCTACGCCGTCACTTCACCGGAGGGCTATTCGGTGATGCCGGGGCTGGCGCGCGTGGCGACCGGCGCCAACGCCCGCATCATTTCGATGCAGCGCGGCGGCGCCTCGAAAGACGCCTGGGTGCTGACCGACGGCCCGGTCAGCGCATTCACGATGCTCAAGCCGTCGATCGGCGTCCGCGACCTGGTGCGCGTAGCCAACCTGACCTCGCGGGTCGTCGAGAACCTATTCTGGCTGGGCCGCTATTCCGAACGTTTCGACGACAGCGCGCGCATGCTGCGCGTGGCGCTCAGCCGTCTCGTCGAAGCTGGCGGGAGCAAGACGCCGGCCGTCAGTTCGGCGATGGAACTGGCGCTGCATCTCGGCATCCTGCCCAAACCGGAAGAAGACACGCCGATCGGCACGGGCAGCGAGCACGTTCTGCTCGAAGCCATCTACGACCCCAAGCAGCCGGGCAGTCTGGCCGGCAACATCCGCAGCCTGATGTGGTCGGCAACCCATGTCCGCGAACGCCTGTCGCTCGATCACTGGCATTCGCTGAACCGCCTGCAGCGCGAATTGCAGGCGGCGCTCAAGTCGCACCCGACGCTGACCGAGGCCATCGCCTTCCTCGACCGCGTGCTCGGCGTGTCGTCGTCGCTGACCGGCTTCGCGATGGACAACATGACGCGCGACGACGGCTGGCGTTTCCTGATCATCGGCCGCCGCCTCGAACGCCTCTCCTTCCTCGCCAACTCGATCGCCAATTTCCTGCGCATGCCTTCGTCGCGCGGGCCCGGCAGCCTCGAATGGCTGCTTGAGCTCCNNGACTCGATCATCACCTACCGCTCGCGCTATTCGCGCCTGCCGGAGCTGCTGCCGGTGCTCGACCTGCTGGTCTTCGACGACAGCAACCCGCACGGCGTCATCTTCCAGGCCAGCGTGCTGACCCGTTATCTCGACCGGATGGCGCGCGAACTGGACGAAAAGTACGAAAGCAACCTGCCGGATGTCTTGCGTCGCCTGCGCGCTTTCGATCTGGAACCGTTCGAGCATCTGCAGTTCAGCCAATGCCGAACCTGCTCGCCCTGCGAGCTGGCGGCGCTGCTCAAGGAGCTCGATGGCGCCGCGTCCCAGCTCTCGGAATGGCTGGGCATGCGCTATTTCACTCACGTCGGCGACGTCAGCCGGCAAACGATGGCATTGTGACCATGGACGCGCAGACACCCATCCGCTATCACGTGCTGCACGAGACGACCTACGACTACGGCAGCCCGGTGTCGCTGTCGCAGCAGCAGCTGCACCTGTCGCCGCGCATCCTCGCCTGGCAGCAGATCGAGGAACAGCACATCGACATCGCGCCGCCGCCCAGCTGGCGCCGCGACGGACAGGATTCGTTCGGCAACCCGGTGACCTGGATCGCCTTCCATACGCCGCACGACACGCTGCGCATCAGTTCGGCGATGACCATCGCCGTCACTCCGCACCTGCCAACCTGCCTGGAAACCTCGCTGCCCTGGGAGGTCGTGCGCGATCGCCTGGCCTACGACGCGTCGGCGTCGCGCNCCGAGGACCTCGATGCGGCGCGCTACCTGTTCGAGANNGCGCACGTCCGCATCAAGCACGAACTGGCGCTCTACGCCGCCGACTGCTTCNCGCCCGGCACGCCGGTGCTGGTCGGCGCGCAGGCGCTGATGGCGAAGATTTTCCGGGAATTCAAATTCGACCCCGAGGCGACGACCGTCTCGACGCCGATCATGGAAGTGCTGGAANAAAAGCGCGGTGTCTGCCAGGACTTCGCCCACCTGATGATCGCCTGCCTGCGCGCCCTCGGCCTGGCCGCGCGCTACGTCAGCGGCTACCTGCTGACCCGGCCGCCGCCGGGCAAGCCGCGCCTGATCGGCGCCGACGCCTCGCATGCCTGGGTCTCGGTCTATGCGCCAGGGTTCGCCAACGACTGGGTGGATTTCGATCCGACCAACAACCTGCTGCCCAATACCGAGCACATCACCGTCGCCATCGGCCGCGATTTCGGCGACATCTCGCCGCTGCGCGGCATCATCCTCGGCGGCGGCGGTGCCGAGCCGGAGGTCGCGGTCACCGTGACGCCGCTCGACGAGGAGCCGCCGGCGACGGTGCCGGGCGCCGGCCGAAGCTCGCAGATATTCCCGAAGCGCGCCGATGTCCCAGCCGAAATTGCGCCGCCGCGCCCGCCGACCCGGCGGGCTGTCCGGCAGGGCCGGTCGCCGCCTGATGGCCTTCGTCGCCATCGTCGGTGGTGGGCCGGCCGGCCTGATCGCGGCCGAACGGCTGGCTGCGGTCGACGGCCTGGAAGTGGCCGTTTTCGACGCCATGCCATCGCTCGGCCGCAAGTTCCTGATGGCCGGCAAGGGCGGCATGAACATCACCCACGCGNAGCCGCAGCCGATTNTCGTCGGACGTTACGGCAGCCGCCAGNCGGTCATCGCGCCGCTGCTCAAGCGCTTCGGCCCGCAACTGCGTGAGTGGATGNCCGGCCTCGGCATCGATACCTTCGTCGGCACCTCGNGGCGCGTCTTTCCCACCGAAATGAAGGCGGCGCCCCTGCTGCGCGCCTGGCTGCACCGCTTGCGCCAATGTGGCGCGCATNTTCATGTCCGTCACCGTTGGCTCGGCTGGGCTGGCGATGGCGCCCTGCGCTTTGCGACGCCGGCCGCGNAGAAGTTGGTCGCCGCTGACGCAACCATCCTGGCCCTCGGCGGCGGCAGTTGGGCGAAGCTCGGGTCGGACGGCGCCTGGGTGCCGCTGCTCGCGCGCNGCGGCATTGACGTGGCGCCGCTCNGGCCCGCCAACTGTGGCTTCGACGTCGCCTGGAGCGCCCATTTCAGCGAGCGCTACGCCGGCCAGCCGGTCAAGCCGGTGGTCGCGGTGGCCGGGCACCGCCAGCAGGGCGAATTCAACATCACCGGCGGCATCGAAGGCGGCNTGGTCTACGCGCTGTCTGCGCCCCTGCGCGACCGCTGGAAACGACCGGCCGCGGATCTGGCCGGCAAAACGCTGGAACGCCTGACCGCCGACCTCGCCCGGCCGCGCGGCAAGNACTCGCTGGCCAACCACCTGCGCCGCGCCGNNATCGAAGGCGTCAAGGCCGGCCTGCTGCGCGAATNNTACTGCCTTTCGGCGTCGACCGCAACCGACCAACTGGCAGCGGCCATCAAGCACCTGCGGTCACCGCCGAGACCGCTCGACGNNGCGATCAGCACGGCAGGCGGCGTCGTCNAAGCGCTCGACGAAAACCTGATGCTGCGCGATTTGCCGGGCGTTNTTTGCGCCGGTGAAATGCTGGACTGGGAGGCTCCGACCGGCGGCTATTTACTCACTGCCTGCTTCGCCGGCCCTCTGTGCAAGCGTGGCTGGCACGAACCGACTGCCAACATTAGGCGTTTTGCCTGTCAATCTGAGAATGTGGGTCAGCCCGTATAGCAGTCGTAGATAATCTTGGTGATTTTTCGGTCACTGCTTTCGAATCGAAGATCGCCCGCTTCGCTGCCGTAGCTAGACTTGAGATCGGGGTCGTGCTCGGCTGGTAAGCCGAGTTTCTGCAGTACGGAAGAGGTTTCTCTCCAATCCTCGAAATCTCCGCCCATCGCGCGTCGGTGACTTCGGCGCGACTGACCATATAGCGCGTCCGATCATTCGAGAGGTGACCAGCCCCAAAATTAAACCCGGGAAATGGACGTATTTTCGAGTTGTTACGTAGCTCCCATTTCTCCACTTCAAGAATCTCGACATGTCTGACTGGCGCGAGTTTCATCACACCTTGCAGATGCGCAGGCAAACGCAAACCATGGCACCCGAACTCCGGCAGGTACCCGGCTGTTCCTGGGCCAAGGCAGGCGCTGGAAGCAGTAGGAGCATGGCCAGTGTCGTGCTGGTGCTTGCAAAAGAAATAGAGGGCAGGGTCAAATATTCGGATCATATTCACGGTTTTCTTTCCGATAATGCCGACTTGTTTTCGGATGCGGATTGCTAACGGTAGCCCCTGTTGCGGTCGACGGCGAAAAAGGCCAATTTTCAAATGCGCGGAAGAGCAAGGATTCCTTGACCGTCGCCAATTCACCCGACTATGCGGTGATAAAGCGCAAATCGGCGGGCATCGATCTGGCCGGCCTCGACGGCGGTGGTCAGGGCGCAGTCCGGTTCGCGGTCGTGGCGGCAGTCGCGGAAGCGGCATTGGCCGAGGTAGGGGCGGAATTCGCGNAAGGCGGATTCGATTTCCTGGCGGTCGAGGTGCCCGAGGCCGAATTCCTGCAGGCCGGGNGAATCAATCAACTGGCTGTCGGCGTCGAGGTGGTAGAGCGTGGCGTGGGTGGTGGTGTGTTTGCCGGTCGAGCGCTGNCTGAAATCTCGCGTGGCGGCGCGGGCTTCNGGCACCAGGGCATTGACCAGCGTCGATTTGCCCATGCCGGATTGGCCGACCAGCACGCTGGTGTGGCCGTGCAGCGCGGGGCGCAGGTCCTCGGCGTGGGCCAGCGCCGAGAGTTCGAGCACGCGGTAGCCGAGGCCGGCGAAGACCGCCAGTTGGGCACGGGCGGCCGGCAGCTTGTCGGCCAGGTCGCATTTGTTGAGGACGATCAGCGGTTCGATTTCTTCGCTTTCGGCAGCGAGCAGGGCGCGCGTCACGAGTTCGTCGGAAAATCCGGGCTCGGTGGCGACGACGATGACGACCTGGTCGACGTTGGCGGCGATCAGTTTCTGCTTGATCTCGTTGGAGCGGTAGAGCAGGCTGGTGCGCGGCTGGATGGCTTCAATGACGCCCTGGTCGTCGGAGGTGCGCTGGATGTCGACGCGGTCGCCGCAGGCGATTTCGCTTTTCTTGCCGCGCGGGAAGCAGGGCAGGCGCGTGCCATCGGCCAGTTCGACGACGTACTGGCGGCCGTGCGCGGCGACGACGCGCCCTTCCATCAAGAGGCTGCCGCTTGCAGGCGGGCGATGCGTTGCGCCGCCGGGGGNTGGGAGTCGTAGAACAGCGAGTGCAGCGGGTCGGGCGTCAGGGTCGAGGCGTTGTCTTCGTAGAGCTTGACCAGCGCGCGGATCAGGTCGTCGGCNGCTGCGTGTTCGGCGGCGTAGGTGTCGGCCTCGAATTCGTGGCGGCGCGAGAGGTGGCTGAGCAGCGGGCTGAATGGGAAGGTGAAGACGGGAATCACCAGGAAGAACAGGATCAGCGCCAGCGCGGTGCTTTGCGCCGGCACGCCGAGGCCGCCGTAGAACCACAGGGCGCCGATCAACTGGCCGAGCAGCCAGAGGAAGCCAAGGGCGCCACCGAACATGACGACGATGCGCTTGACGATGTGGTGGCGGCGGAAATGGCCGAGTTCATGGGCCAGCACGGCTTCGATTTCCGGTACTGCAAGGCGCTCGAGCAAGGTGTCGAAGAAGACGATGCGCTTGTTGTTGCCGAAGCCGGTGAAGTAGGCGTTGCCGTGGCTGGAGCGTTTCGAGCCGTCCATCACGAACAGGCCGCTGGAACGGAAGCCGCAACGGGCCAGCAGTGCCTCGATGCGGGCTTTGGTTTCGCCGTCTTCGAGCGGTACAAACTTGTTGAACAGCGGNGCGATCCAGGTCGGGTAGATGAACAGGATCAGCAGGTTGAAGGCGCACCAGAACAGCCAGACGTGGAACCACCAGTTTTCGCCCATTGCGCCCATCAGCCAGAGCACGGCAAGGATGACCGGCGCCCCGATCAGGATGCCGAGCAGGGCTTGCTTGGCGAGGTCGGCGCAGAACAGGCCAAGGGTCATGCGGTTGAAGCCGTAGCGGGCTTCGATGACGAACTGGCGGTAGAGCGAAAACGGCAGGTCGATGACGGCCGAGATCAGCAAGATGCTGAAGATCAGCGCCAGGCCGTAGGGCAGGCCGCTCAGGCGGGCGCTCCAGAAATCGTGCAGCCAGGCGAGGCCGCCGCCGAGGGTCAGCGCGATCAGCAGCGCGGCGTCGACCAGCGTCGTGAAAATGGCCAGCTTGTTGCGGTCGACGGTGTAATCGGCGGCTTTNTGGTGGGCGGCGAGCGAAATGCGCTCGGCAAAGCCGGCGGGAACCGCCGCCCGATGCTCGGCGACGTGCCGGATCTGGCGCAGGGTCAGCCACAGGCGGCCGGCCAGGGTCAGCGCAAAGGCGATCAGAAATATCAGGGTGAAGTTCGCGGTCACGAAAGCGGCGGCAAAGCTATGAGAAAATGCGGTTTTTCAAGGGTTTTGGACAATTATATGACAGGCACCGCAAACAACCTCGTCTGGCTGGATATGGAAATGACCGGCCTCAACCCCGATGGCGACCGGATTATCGAAATGGCGATGGTGGTGACCAATTCGCAACTGGAACTGGTGGCCGAATCGCCTTCCTGGGTCGTTCATCAGAGCGACGAGACACTGGCGGGCATGGACGAGTGGAACCAGAAAACCCACGGCCGCTCGGGCCTGATCGACAAGGTCAAGGCGTCGACGCTGGATGAAGCCGCTGTCGAGGCTGCGGCACTGGAATTTCTCAAGAAGTACTCGCTGGCCGGTCACTCGCCGATGTGCGGCAATTCCATCGGCCAGGACCGCCGCTTCATGGCGCGCTACATGCCGACGCTGGAGGCATTCTTCCACTACCGCAACCTGGATGTCAGCACGCTGAAGGAGTTGTGCAAGCGCTGGCAGCCGGAAGTCAAGGGGTTCAAGAAGAAGGGTAGGCACACGGCGCTGGCCGATATTTACGAGTCGATCGACGAACTCAAGTACTACCGCGAGCACTTTCTCAAGGGCTAGGATGCGTTCCAGTCTCGCCGGTCACTGTGAACACGCCCTAAACCGCCGGTTGCGGTCAACGCCTGTAAAGGCGGAATGCGGTCGCCGGGCCGGTTGCCTTCCCAGACGCGAGTCCATTTGCCGTCCGGGGCGGCCAGTTCGGTTTTGCTGTCGCCGGTGACCAGCAGCCAGGCGCATTGTTTTCCGGCGCTGCTCTCGGCGGCGACCGGTTCGATCTCGACGAAGTAGGCGAGCGANGCGCGCTGCGTGTCGGAAAGTCCGCGCTCGGCCAGGCAGCCGTGATTGTCCGGCAATACCCGGGCAATGGCCTGCGCCACCGGGCGATAGCTCTTGCCGTAATCGAACCACGGCAGGATCAATGTCGTCGCCAGCAGCCACAAGNNCGTGGTGAAGCCCAGCGTCCAGTGCGTCAGGCTGCGGTAGGGCGAACGCGGCGCAGTGGCGATCAGCCAGATCCACCAGGCGGTGGCCAGCAGACCGACGAGCATGGCCAGCAGATCGAATTGGCCGACGAAGCCGGGGCGCAACACCACGGCGCGGTTCGCCAGACGCTCCGGCCAGCCGAGCGCCATCGCCGACCAGGCGACCCAGGTGACGATCAGGAAGACGCTGAAGGTCATCATCGCGAACCAGTCGAAGGCGCTGGCGGCNCCNCGGCGCAGACTGAGCGCCCCAGGCGTGGCGAGCAGCGCCAGCGGCGGCAGCATCAACAGCGCCGGAATTTCACGCGGACGGAAGGCGAGCGCCAGCATCAGGAAGGTGAGCAGCAGGAAAGCCAGCGGCAGGAGTTGCGGCATCTCCTTCAGCGCCCGGCGCCGCGTCCATATTGTCCAGGCGGCCAGCGGCAGGGCCGGGAAAGCGAACCAGGGCAGCATCGAGAGGAAGCGCCCGGCACCGGTAAACGANAAGGGNGTTTTGAGCGGTGCCAGTTCGGTATTCAGCCAGCCGTGAAAGCGTGCGGGTTCGAGAGCCAGCAGCAGTAACGGCCAGGGCAGNGAAGTGACCGTCGCGACGGCGAGAGCGATCGCCAGTCCGCGTGATGCTTTCGCGCGGTCGACGGCCAGCCACCACGCCAGTGGTGCGATGAAGAGCAAGGGCAGGGTCGGCGCGACGCCGGTGCCGAGCAGGCAGGCGGAGAGCGCGAGGCCGTAGAAGGTGCCGGCCAGCGCAGGCCGCCGGCCAAGGGCAGCCAGGGCGCCGAGGCCACCGCCGTAGGCAGCCAGCGCGATCAGCATCGGCTGCGCATCGTGGGCGTGGAACAGCAGGCCGGCACAACCGGCCAGCAGCAAGGGGCTGGCAGCGGCACTTTCCTGACCGTACAACTCGCGTCCGGCGTAATAGAGGCCCATCAGCGCCAGCCCGACCCAGACGCCGCTGGCCAGGCGCATCGCTTCGTGCAGCGGTAACAGCCAGCCGAAGACCTTGCCGGTCAGTGCGGCAGTCCAGTAATAGAGCGGCGGTTCGTGGAACGGCCGGCCGGCGAGGTCGGGTGACAGCCAGTCGCCGTAGTGCAGCATGTGCCAGGCCGCGCCGATGTGGATCGCGTCTTCGCCTTTCCACGGGTCGCGGCCGAAGAGGCCGGCCAGCACGTAGAAGGCCAGCATGCCGGCCAGCGCCCAGCCGGCCGGAGGCAGGCGGATGCCGCGACGGAGCAGGGTGCTGAACTCAGGCATGGAAAGAGAATAGCCTAAAAACGAAAAAGGCAGCCCACCGGCTGCCCTTTCTGAATTGCGTCAAACGGCTCAGGCAGCAGCCTTGCCGCGCATGGCGCCGAACTTCTGGTTGAACTTCTCGACGCGACCGGCGGTATCGACGATCTTCTGCTTGCCGGTGTAGAACGGGTGGCAGGCGGAGCAGACTTCAACGTGGAAGGCATCCTTGCTCATGGTCGACTTGGTCGTGAAGGTGTTGCCGCAGGAGCAGGTCACTGCGATCTCTTTGTAATTCGGGTGGATATCGGCTTTCATCTTTTGTCCTTTAAACGAGCGACCGGCGGATGTGGCCGATCTGGGAAGGGCGAGATTATCGTTGAATAATTGCTTGGTTGCAATGGGTTTTTGCGTGGTTGATGGTGTTTGTTGAAGTGCGGAGGGCTGCTTGTGATGTCGTCGAGTGTTTTCTGAAGCACTGTTTTCCGCCGTTGACCGGCGGCATTACTTTCTTTTGCTTCGCCAAAGAAAGTAAGCAAAGAAAAGGCGACCCTGGGTCGGTGCCGGCTGCGCCGGTTCCCTGTGCTACTCGGGCAGTTGGGCGGCTGGCTAAACTCGCCTTCGGCTCAGACAACGCCAGCCGAAAGCCCCCAACACCNCTGCGTTGCTCGGCACCTCCCAAGGGCCCGGAAAGACGGCGGGGGCTGAAGCGAAGTCGCCATTTGGTTTTGCCCTTTTTCGGGGTCGACCGCAACAGGCAATTTTAGGCAGTGCGGTTGTGCCCAGACGCTTTCGGGTCCCAGTGTGAAGCGCCGAGCAACGGAGGGGCCGGGGGCAGTCGNGCGAGGACTGTTTGAGGNGCGTAGCCCCGAGTTCCGCAGCCGCCCGGCCCTTCGAGTAGCGCAGGAGTCGGCGCAGCCGACCGCGTAACCTGGGGTCGCCTTTTCTTTGGCTACTTTCTTTGGGCAAACAAAGAAAGTACGCCCGCGCGTCAGGCGCAGGAACCAGCGTCTCAGAAAACAAGGGCGCGCGTCAGGCACGGAGCTTCGTTTCGGTAGATGTCAGACCTATCGGCATTCCCGAAAACGAAACGGCCAGGTTACCCCGGCCGTTTTTCTTATCCCCGACGCATTGCGTCGAAGAATTCCGCATTGCCCTTGGTCGATTTGACCTTGTCGAGCAGGAATTCCATCGCCGCGAGGTCGTCCATCGGGTAGAGCAATTTGCGCAGAACCCACATTTTCGACAGCACGTCCGGCTTGAGCAGCAGTTCTTCGCGGCGGGTGCCGGAGCGGTTGACGTTGATCGCCGGGTACATGCGCTTTTCGGCCATGCGGCGGTCGAGGTGGATTTCGGAGTTGCCGGTACCCTTGAATTCTTCGTAGATCACTTCGTCCATGCGCGAGCCGGTGTCGATCAGCGCGGTGGCGAGGATGGTCAGCGAGCCGCCTTCTTCGATGTTGCGCGCGGCGCCGAAGAAACGTTTGGGTTTCTGCAGGGCGTTGGCGTCGACACCGCCGGTCAGCACCTTGCCGGAGGCGGGCTGCACGGTGTTGTAGGCACGGGCCAGACGGGTGATCGAGTCGAGCAGGATGACCACGTCCTTCTTGTGTTCGACCAGACGCTTGGCCTTTTCGATGACCATTTCGGCGACGGCGACATGGCGGGTGGCCGGTTCGTCGAAGGTCGAGGCGACGACTTCGCCCTTGACCGTGCGGGTCATTTCGGTGACTTCTTCCGGCCGCTCGTCGATCAGCAGGACGATCAGAATGACTTCCGGATGGTTGGCGGTGATCGCGTGGGCGATGTTCTGCAACATCACGGTCTTGCCGGACTTCGGCGGGGCGACCAGCAGGCCGCGCTGGCCGGCGCCGATCGGCGCGATCATGTCGACGACGCGGCTGGTGATGTTTTCCTCGGATTTGATCTCGCGTTCGAGCTTGAGGTGACGCGTCGGGTGCAGCGGCGTCAGGTTCTCGAACATGATCTTGTTCTTGTTCGCTTCGGGCGGGAAGCCGTTGATCGATTCCAGCTTGGTCAGCGCGACGTAGCGCTCGCCGTCCTTCGGGGTGCGGATCTCGCGCNNGATGGTGTCGCCGGTACGCAGGTTGAAACGGCGCACCTGCGAGGGCGAGACGTAGATGTCGTCCGGGTTGGCGAGATAGGAAGTGTCGGAGGAGCGGAGGAAGCCGAAGCCGTCCGAGAGGACTTCCAGGGTGCCATCGCCGTAGATGGTGTCGCCGTTCTTGGCCTTGGCCTTGAGGATGGCGTAGATCAGTTCCTGCTTGCGCATCCGGTTGGCATTCTCGATGCCGAGGTCGGTGGCCATGTCCAGCAGTTTGCTGACGTGTAGTGTCTTGAGTTCGGAAAGTTGCATGTGTGCGAATGTGTGGCGCCGGAACGAGCCGGGCAGATGCCGGGGGCGCGATGACTGCTTGGAAGGGAGGGGGATTGACGCCGGCTTGGGCCGCTTGCTGCGTCTGCCTGAAGGCGCGGAGCGCACCTTCAGGCCGGGAGGGTACGGAGATTACAGGTTGCTGTCAATAAAGGCAGCGAGTTGCGACTTGGACAGCGCGCCGACCTTGGTCGCTTCGACGTTGCCGTTCTTGAAGATCATCAGGGTCGGGATGCCGCGGATGCCGAACTTGGCCGGGGTCGCCTGATTGTCGTCGATGTTGACCTTGGTCACCTTCAGCTTGCCGGCGTAGTCCTTGGCGATCTCGTCGAGGATCGGAGCGATCATCTTGCAGGGACCGCACCATTCGGCCCAGTAGTCCACCAGCACCGGCTGCTGCGATTGCAGCACCTCGGCTTCGAAGGTGTCATCGGTGACGTAATGGATATGCTCGCTCATCTATTGCCTCGTGGTGTGGGAAAGTGCCCGAAAAAATGCGAGCCGGAAATGGCTTTCGCAGGGTGCGGGAAATGCTAGCGAAAAAGTGTGAGCAAGGGAAGGGTCAGCGCTGGGGTTTCAACAAATTGGCCAGCTCGACTGCGGTTTTTACCTTCATTTTGTCGAAAAGGTTGGCGCGATGCACCTCGACGGTGCGCATGCTGATGTTCAAATCGTCGGCGATAACCTTGTTGAACTTGCCGAGCAGGACCAGTTCCATGATCTGCCGTTCGCGGGCGGTCAGGGTGGAAAGGCGCGAGTTTACCGAGTCGACCGTGGCATTGGCCGCGCGCTGTCCGGCATCGAGTGCCATGGCCTCCTCGACGCGCGTGGCGAGATCGTTATCGTTGAAGGGTTTCTCGAAAAATCGAAGGCGCCCTTCTTGAGCGTCGCCACGGCCAGCGGTACGTCGCCGTGCCCGGTCAGGAAAATGACCGGCAGGGTGGATTTGCGCTCGCACAATGCATCGAAGCAGTCGAGTCCGCTCATGCCCGGCATGCGCATGTCGAGAATCACGCAACCGGCCAGTTTCGGCGTCCAGGCGGCGAGAAAGGCTTCGCCACAATCATAGGTCGTGCACGGCAGTCCGCGCGACTTCAGCAGCCAGGCCAGCGCATCGCGGATGGCTTCGTCGTCATCGACCAGGTGGGCTTGCGGCAGGCTCATGCGGATTCCAGCGGCAGGGTGAATTTGAATATCGTACCGCTTCCGGTCGGCGAGTGCGCATTGTCTTCTGCCCACAGCCGCCCGCGGTGGAATTCGATGATCGACCGGGAGATCGACAGGCCGACCCCNATGCCTTCGGGCTTGGTCGTGAAGAAAGCAGTGAACAGCTTTTCGCGCACCTCGGGCGCGATGCCGCAACCGTTGTCGGCGATGCTGACGACGACCTCGCTCCCGCCCAATTCGACGGCAACGCGCAGCACGCGCTTTTCTTCCGGAGTGCCGGCCATCGCTTCCATGCCGTTGCGGATCAGGTTGAGCAGCACCTGTTCGAGCATCAGGCGATCGGCCAGTACCGGCGGCAGGACCGGCAGGGCAGTTTCAACTTGCACGTGACGCTTGCGTGCTTCCGCCTCGATAAAGCCGACGCAGTCCTCGATGATCTCGCCAAGCGCGGAGGGCGCACGCTTCGGCTCGCTTTTTCTGACGAAGTCGTGCACGCGGCGGATGATGCGGCCGGCGCGCTGGGCCTGGACGCCGAGTTTCTCCAGTGCATGGCGAATGTCGTCGGGATCGAAATTCTCTTTCGCCAGCAGGTTCAGGCAGCCGGTGTTGTAGCTGGCGATCGCCGCCAGCGGCTGGTTCAGTTCGTGGGCCAGCGTCGAGGCCATCTCGCCCATGGTCACCAGGCGCGATGTGAATTGCAGTTGTTCCTGCTGTTGGCGGGCCAGTTCCTCGGCGCGCCGCCGTTCGGTGACATCGAGCACCGAAGCCATCCAGCCGGTGTGGTGGCCGTTGCCGTCGATCAGCGGCGCCTCGTAGATCAGGGCCTGGAAATGCTCGCCATCCTTGCGCCGGAAGGTGATCTCGAAACCGTCGGGCGGCGCTTCGCCGGCCAGTACCGCCTGATGCAGCGCCATCGTTTCGTCGAGTTGCTCAGGGACCCAGTAGGGCATCGGCGGGCTGCGGTCGACCAGTTCGCTGCTGCTGAAACCGGTCATGCGGCAAAAGGCGGGGTTGACGTAGATGATCTTTCCGGTCAGGTCGCGTGCCCGCATGCCGACCGTCAGCGAATCCTCCATCGCCGAGCGCAACGCATGCTCCGTCCGCAAGGCTTCTTCCGCCTGTGCACGCTTTTTCATCAGGTCGCGGACGACCCACAGACTCCAGAAGACACCGGTGGCGAGCACCAGGATAGCGCCGGCCAGCAGTCGCTGCAAGGGATTGCCGGCAGTCTGGTAAGTGGTGACGCGGAATTTCAACCCATAACCGGGAGGCTCGAAGGGTAGTTCGTAGGAAAGGCTGGGAATGCCCTGGATGTTCGATTTGGCGCCGAACTGCACCTCGTTGTCATCGACCACGACGACCCGGTACTTCTCGGCGAACCACCAGGGAACCAGATTGTTGAGCAGGCCTTCGATCGAGTAATTGACGACCAGCATGCCGGCCTGTACGCGCTCGTTGTGAACCGGTACCGCCAGCGCAAAATGTCCGACGTTGCCGCCGAGAAGAAAAGGTTCGCTATAAACGCGCTTGCTCAGGCGTCCTGCCAGTTCGAATGCTTTCTGCGTCACCGGCGGCCCGAAGGCTTCCAGTTCGCTGTCGGCCGGCAGCGCCGCCGGCAGGGCATCGATTACCCGACGCTGCGAGTCGAACCAGACGATCTGCGAGATGTCCGGATTGTTTTTCAGCAGATGGTTGGCACGCACGCGGAACAATTGCTTGCTGTCCGCGTGGCTGCCAAGGTCGGCGGCCAACTGCTGAAATTGCTCCTCGTTGTTTCCGAGGTGAAAGCGCAGATTCTGCTCCAGCCAGAGCACGTCCTTGATCAGGCTGAGGCGTTCCTCTTCCAGTTCGTTCTGGTGCAGCAGCCAGAGCAGCGCGGCAACGGCGGCAAGCAGCAGCACCACGCCGAATTTCGGCAGGGCGAGAAGCCAGCGCAGGCGGCGGGAGCTGATGGGTTGGGAAGCGGGTGCATGGAGGGGATGCTAGCAGAGCGCTCGCCGCGATGGCGGCATCTTGTGGAAAACCACAATACGGATGTCCTAATGGCGCCGGTCGCCACCGATCACGATACTTGCGCCACGAATTTTTCGGTTATTCATCGGTCGCAACTACAGGAGCTCGTTTCCATGGCCAAGAAAGCGATATACAAAAGTCTTTATTTCCAGGTCATCGTCGCCATCATCATCGGTGTGCTGCTTGGCCATTTCTACCCGGAAACCGGGGCAGCGATGAAGCCGCTGGGCGATGGCTTCATCAAGCTGATCAAGATGATCATCGCGCCGATCATTTTCTGCACCATCGTCGTCGGCATTGCCGGCATGGAGGATATGAAAAAGGTCGGCAAGACCGGCGGTCTGGCGGTGCTCTACTTCGAGATCGTCAGCACCATTGCCCTGATCATCGGCTTGATCGTCGTCAACGTCTGGGCACCGGGTAGCGGCATGAATGTCGATCCGGCGACGCTCGACACCAAGAGCATCGCCAAGTACGCGGCGCCGGGGCAGATGCAGGGGACGGTCGATTTCCTGCTGAACATCATCCCGACCAGCGTCGTCGATGCCTTCGCCAAGGGTGACATGCTTCAGGTGCTGTTCTTCTCCGTTCTCTTCGGCTATTCGATGAACGCCTTCGGCGAGCGCGGCAAACCGGTGTTCGAACTGATCGAGAAGCTGTCGCATGTGCTGTTCGGCATCGTCGGCGTCATCATGAAGGTCGCCCCGATCGGTGCGTTCGGTGCCATGGCCTATACCATCGGCAAGCACGGCGTGGGTAGCCTGGCCCAGTTGGCCAACCTGATGGCGGCGTTCTACGTGACCTGCATCATCTTCATCTTCGGCGTACTCGGGACGATTGCGAAATTGCACGGATTCTCGATCGTCAAGCTGATCAAGTACATCAAGGAAGAGTTGTTCCTGGTCCTCGGTACCTCGTCTTCCGAATCGGCGCTGCCGCGCCTGATGGCCAAGATGGAGAACGCAAGCGCCCAGAAATCGGTCGTCGGCCTGGTCGTCCCCACCGGCTACTCCTTCAACCTCGACGGCACCGCCATCTATCTCACCATGGCGGCCGTGTTCATCGCCCAGGCGACCAACACGCCGATGGATCTCTCGCAGCAGATCACGCTGCTGGTCATCCTGCTGCTGACCTCCNAAGGGTGCCGCGGCGTCACCGGCAGCGGCTTCATCGTCCTTGCTGCGACGCTCTCTGCCGTCGGTACCGTGCCCGTGGCGGGGCTGGCGCTGATTCTCGGCATCGACCGCTTCATGTCGGAGGCGCGCGCGCTGACCAACTTCATCGGCAACAGCGTGGCGACGCTGGTCGTTGCCAAGTGGTGCAAGGCGCTCGATAGCGACCGTTTGACTGCAGTGTTGAACAACGAAACGGACGACGAGGCCGACCGTCCGGAACTGGTGCTCGACGATTCCGAGGAGCCGCCAATTCCGCACAGCCCGCGTCCGATCGTCGAGCACAATTGAAGGCTCCGGGATTTCTCCCAAAGCCGCCGGTGATCCGGCGGCTTTTGCCGCGAAACCTGGTGTGCTGTGATGTGGAAAACCACAATACGCGAGCGTTATCCATTAAGTAATACTTTTATCCAGTCGCAACGATCAATGGCGACATTCAATCTCTGGAGGAGAAAACAATGAAAATTTCGAAACTTCTGGTTGGCCTGTTTGCTGGAGCACTGTCGTTCGCGGTGTATGCCCAGCAGCCGATCGTCATCAAGTTCAGCCACGTGGTCGCCAAGGAAACCNCCAAGNGCCTGGCCGCCGAGTATTTCGCCAAGAAGGCGGAAGAGCTGACCAAAGGCAAGGTCAAGGTCGAGGTGTATGCCAACTCGACGTTGTACAAGGACAAGGAAGAGATGGAGGCATTGCAGCTCGGCGCAGTCCAGATGCTGGCGCCGTCGCTGGCCAAGTTCGGACCCCTCGGCGTCAAGGAGTTCGAAGTCTTCGACCTGCCCTTCATCTTCGACGACTATAACGACCTGCACAAGGTCACGCAGGGGCCGGTCGGCCAGCAGTTGCTGACCAAGCTGGAGCCCAAGGGGATCCGCGGTCTCGCCTTCTGGGACAACGGCTTCAAGTCCTTCTCGCTGAATTCGCCGATCAAGGTGCCGGCCGACCTCAAGGGCAAGAAGATGCGCATCCAGTCGTCCAAGGTGCTCGAGGAGCAGATGCGCGCGCTCGGCGCCCTGCCGCAGGTGATGGCCTTCTCCGAGGTCCAGGCACTGCAGACGGGGNTGGTCGATGGCACCGAGAACCCGATTTCCAATTTCTACACCCAGAAGATGCATGAGGTTCAGAAGCACTTGACCCTGACCGACCATGGTTATCTCGGCTACGCGGTCATCGTCAACAAGAAGTTCTGGGATGGCCTGCCGGCTGACGTGCGCGGCCAGCTGGAAACGGCGATGAAGGAGTCGACCNGTCACGCCAACAAGATCGCCAAGGAGCAGAACGACAAGGATCTGGAGGCCGTCAAGAAGAGTGGCAAGACCGCCGTCGCCGTGCCGACCAAGGAAGAGCGCATGGCCTTCAAGAAGGCCACGATTCCGGTACATCAGAAGATGGAATCGCGCATCGGCAAGGAGATCATCCAGAGCGTCTAGGAAACCGGTTTCGACCCGAACACCCTGTAACCGTCTGAACAATAAATGTCCGGGGCCGAGCCTCCCGGCGCACACCGGGGAAACCCATGATCAACAAAGCGCTCAATCACCTCGAAGAGCTGCTGGTGACCTTCCTGATGGGAGCGGCCACCCTCATCATCTTCGTCTCGGTCGCGCACCGCTATATGGCCGGGGTCAACATTCCCGGCCTGCAGGACTGGCTGCTGACTCTCAATTTCGGCTGGGCCCAGGAACTGTGCATCATCATGTTCGTCTGGATGGCCAAGTTCGGTGCCGCCTACGGCGTGCGCACAGGCATCCACGTCGGGGTCGACGTGCTGATCAATCGGCTCGACGACAACATGCGCGGCAAGTTCATCGTCTTCGGCCTGCTGGCCGGTGCGTTGTTCACCGGGGTCGTCGCCACGCTCGGCGCCCACTTCGTCTGGGAAAATGGCGCCCACTACGCCTTCTTCAACCTCTTCGGCATTCAGGGCGAAGACCTCTACGAAGGCCCGACGACGCCCGACCTGGAATGGCCGACCTGGATCGTGTATAGCGCCATTCCGCTCGGCTCGTCGCTGATGTGCTTCCGCTTCCTGCAGGTCTGTCTTGCGTTCATCAAGACCGGCGAGCTGCCACACCACGATCACGGCCACGTCGATGGTCTGGAAGAGGAAACGCCGCCGGTGACGTCGATGTTTACAGCATGGACGACAACCTGCACCCGCACGACCTCAAGCACGAGATGGTCGGCGAGCGCCGCAGCGGCGACGAACGTCGCAAGGTCGCCGACGGATCCGCTGGCGACGAGCGTCGCCAGGGCGAACGCCGCGTTGCCGACAAGCAAGGAGATCAGCCATGAACGCCCTCGTGATTTTCGGCCTGCTGGCCGTGCTGATGCTGACCGGCATGCCGATCTCCATCTCGCTCGGCCTGACGGTGCTGACCTTCCTGTTCNTGATGACCCAGGTGCCGCTCGAATCGGTGGCGCTCAAGCTGTTCACCGGCATCGAGAAGTTCGAGATCATGGCCATCCCGTTCTTCATCCTGGCCGGCAACTTCCTGACCCACGGCGGGGTGGCGAAACGGATGATCAACTTCGCCACCTCGATGGTCGGTCACTGGTACGGCGGCCTCGGTCTGGCCGGCGTCATGGCCTGCGCGTTGTTCGCGGCGGTCTCAGGTTCCAGCCCGGCGACGGTGGTGGCGATCGGCTCGATCCTGCTGCCGGCGATGGTCAAGGCGGGCTTTCCGAACAAGTTCGGGGCCGGCGTCATCTCGACTTCGGGCGCGCTCGGCATCCTGATTCCGCCGTCCATCGTCATGGTCATGTACTCGGTGGCGACCAACACCTCGGTCGGCGCGCTATTCATGGCCGGCGTCATCCCCGGCCTGGCCTTGGCGGCAACACTCGGTGGCGTGACCTGGTATCGGGCCAGGAAGTTCAACTACCCGCGTCAGCCGAAGGCGACCTGGGGCGAGCGCTGGACGAGCTTCCGCCAGTCGGTCTGGGGCCTGCTGCTGATCGTCGTGGTAATGGGCGGCATCTACACCGGCATCTTCACGCCGACTGAAGCGGCGGCGATGTCCGCGGTCNACGCCTTCATCTGTGCGGTTTTCATCTACAAGGATCTCGGTCTCAAGGATGTGCCGAAGGTGTTGCTCAATTCGGCCAACATGTCGGCGATGCTGCTCTACATCATCACCAACGCCGTGCTGTTCTCGTTCATCATGACCAACGAGAACATCCCGCAAGCACTGGCCGACTGGATGATGGGCCACGGTCTCGGGGTGATCACCTTCCTGCTGATGTGCAACATCCTGCTGCTGCTCGCCGGCAACTTCATGGAGCCGTCTTCGATCGTCCTGATCTTCGCGCCCATCCTGTTCCCGGTGGCCGTCGCGCTGGGCATTCATCCGGTGCATTTCGGCATCATCATGGTGGTCAACATGGAAGTCGGCATGTGCCATCCACCGGTCGGCCTCAACCTCTACGTCGCTTCGGGCATCACCAAGATGGGCATCACCGAGCTGACGGTGGCGGTCTGGCCATGGCTGCTGTCGATGCTCGGTTTCCTGATCGTCGTCACCTACTGGCCCGGTCTCTCGCTCTGGTTCCCGCGCCAGCTCGGCATGCTCTGATCCGCGCCAAAGCCCAAAAAACCGCGCTCCGGGCAACCGGGCGCGGTTTTTCGCCTGTTGCGGTCGACGGCGAAAAGAGCGCGAAATCCGGAATTTGTTGACGCTGGTCAAAATGCCGTCAGTTTCAAGGATCAAAATTCCCCGATTACGGCGGCTCGCCAAAAGTTGCGATCCGCGATAACAATATAGCTCGGGAAAACACATGCATTCGCGTCAAGCCATGCCGGCACTCACCATCGCCGCCATCGGCGTCGTCTTTGGCGACATCGGCACCAGCCCGCTCTACGCGCTGAAGGAAATTTTCAACGGCCATCACCCGATCCCGGTCACGCCCGAAAACATCCTCGGCATCCTGTCGCTGATCTTCTGGTCGATCATGGTGCTGGTCACGCTCAAGTACGTGCTCATCATCATGCGTGCGGACAACCGCGGCGAGGGCGGTTCGCTGGCGCTGCTGTCACTGATCACCGAACGCGCCAAAAGTCCGCGTCTGACCTGGGTCATCTCGTTGCTCGGCATCTTCGCCGCCGCCCTGTTCTACGGTGACAGCATGATCACACCGGCGATTTCAGTGTTGTCGGCGGTCGAGGGGCTGCAAATCGTTGCGCCCGATCTCGGGAAATTCGTCATCCCGGTCACGCTAGTCATCCTGACCGTCCTGTTCTTCATCCAGCGCCATGGTACCGGTGCCGTCGGCAAGCTGTTCGGGCCGGTCATGGTCGGCTGGTTCGGCGTCCTCGCCGTCTTCGGCGTTGCCGAAATCATTCATAACCCGGCCGTGCTCGCCGCGCTCAACNCGCTCTACGCCATCCGCTTCGTCGCGGAATTTCCGTCACTGGCCTTCCTCGCTTTGGGTTCGGTGGTCCTCGCGGTCACAGGCGGCGAGGCGTTGTACCNNGACATGGGCCATTTCGGGCGTTTTCCCATTCGTCTCGCCTGGTTCGGTTTCGTGATGCCGGCGCTGGTGCTCAACTAATTTGGCCAGGGCGCCTTGCTGCTCGCCGAGCCAGAGGCCATCGAAAGCCCGTTTTACCATCTGGCGCCTGACTGGGCGCTGGTGCCGATGGTCATTCTGTCCACGCTGGCAACCGTCATCGCCTCGCAGGCAGTCATTTCCGGCGCCTTCTCGGTCGCCCGCCAGTCGGTGCAGATGGGCCTGCTGCCGCGCATGCAGATCATCCACACTNCGGGCCACGAGGAAGGCCAGATCTACGTGCCCTTTACCAACTGGACGCTCTACCTCGCCGTCGTCGGCCTCGTCGTCGGCTTCAAGAATTCCTCCAACCTGGCCGCCGCTTATGGCATCGCGGTGACCACCACCATGCTCATCGACACCATTCTCGTCGCCTTCGTCATGGTGCTGATCTGGCGCTGGAACAAACTGCTCGCCTTCGCTACCGCCGGTGCGCTGCTGGCGGTCGATATCTGCTTCTTTGCCGCCAACATCATCAAGATTCCCGAGNGGNGCTGGTTCCCGCTCGCCATGGGTCTCGTTTCCTTCACCGTCCTGACCACCTGGCGCCGCGGGCAGCTGGTGCTCGCCGAGATGGCCAGGCAAAGCATCCCGATGGCCGATTTCATCGAGACCATCGGCGACGTCCATCGTATCTATGGCACCGGCGTCTTCCTGACCAGCGCCAAGGAAGGCGTGCCCGCCGCGCTGCTGCACAACCTCAAGCACAATCAGGTGNTCCTGCACGAGCGCGTCGTCCTGCTGACCGTGCAGACCGCCAGCACGCCCTACGTAAACGAACTCGATCGCCTCTACGTTCACCACCTGCCCAAGGGTTTCCTGCGCGTCGTCATCCGCTACGGCTTCATGGAAGACCCCGACGTGCCCAGCGCCCTCAAGTTCTGCAACCGCTTCGGCGAGGGATTCGACATGATGGAAACCACCTTCTACGTCTCCCGCGAAACCGTCATTCCGCGCCTCAAGGGGCTCAACATCCTGCCCTGGCGCGCCCGCCTGTTCGCGGTGATGTCCAAGAACGCGACCAGCGCCACGGACTTCTTCAAGATTCCGACCACGCGGGTCGTCGAGCTCGGCACGCAGCTGGTTCTCTAGCCGACTGTCGCGGTCGACCCCGAAAAACGGCAAATTCGCCTACGCCCAATCAGCCGCGAACGCTGGCGGGCCGCATGAACGCGGCGCCGTCACACCGCTGAAATTTTCGCGTGCTTCAATGCCCGCCCTTTTCAGTACTGGCGGTGGTTTCCATGCAAATTCGGATTTTTGTGCGTTCACTGTTTCTTTCGACGTTATTTGGGTTGGCCATGCCGGTCTTCGGGCAAGGCGGGGCAAGCAAGGCGGGCGACCCCGCGGCCATTGCCCGCGAAATCATGGAGGCGGGCAACGTGCGCCTGCAATCGCAGCGCGTGGCCAAGCTCTACCAGCAGGTCGGGCTGGGCTTGAACGTGCCGGCGGCGACGCGGCAGATCGAGCAGGCGGTGGCGCAGACCGATGACGACCTGAAGCGGCTGGAGCGCTTTGCCAGGAAGCCGGCGATCCAGCGCACCTATGCCCGTAGCGAAGCAGGTTGGCTGGAATTGCGCGCGGCGCTCCAGAAGCCGTACAGCCCGGCCGCCGCGGAACGGGTCGGGCAGTTGGCCGAGGCGTTGACGATCCATACCGGCAAACTGGCCATGCTGATCGAGTCGGAGGCGGAAACGCCGGTCGGGCGCCTGATCGACGGATCGTCGCGCCTCAACATGCTGGCCCAGCGTCTGGCCCGGCTCTACATGCAGGCGCAGGCGGGCGACCGGTCGCAGNGGCTGCTGGTCGACATGGAGCAGACACGCAAGGAATTCGCCACCGGTCTGCAGGAGCTGCTCGCAGCGCCGGAAAACACCNCTGTCAGCCGCGATGCGCTGGGGCTGGTCAAAAACCAGTGGATTTTCTTTGACAGCGCCGTGCAGCAGTTACGCAACAAGGGCGCCGACGGCAAGNGGCCGCAAAATGTCGCGACCACCAGCGAGCGCATCCAGGAAACGCTGGCCGCCGTCACGGCGCAGTATGCGCAGGATTTCGCGGGGAGCGGCTAAGAACTTATCCGTAAATAATGGATAATGAATCTCCATGCGCAATGAGCTCGTGGAGAGAAGATGAGCAAAGCAAAGTCGTGGGAAGTTACGGATGATTTCTGGATGCGTGTAGAGCCATTGATTCCTGTACGCCAACGCCTGGCGGATCAGACGTACGCCCGCAAGATGGGCGGTGGGCGTAAGCCCAAAGACGCCAGGCTCGTCTTCGAAGGCATTGTACGTGTTGAGAACGGGCTGCCAATGGAAAGCATTGCCTGCCGAGCGTTACGGCAGCGCCAGCGCAATTCATGCGCGATTCCTGCAATGGGAAAAAGCGGGTTTCTTTGAAGCCCTGTGGAAAGCGGGCTGGCCGAGTACGACGATCTCGAAGGGATCGCCTGGCGCTGGCAAAGCATCGATGGCGCGATGATGAAAGCGCCGCTGGCTCAGTCAAGCGTTGGCCCCAACCCCACGGATCGGGGAAAAAATGGCAGCAAGCGACATTTGCTGGTGGACGGTCGTGGCGTCCCGTTATCGCTCGTCGTGACCGGCGCCAACCGGCATGACGTCTCGCAACTGGGGGCCGTACTGGATGCCATCATGGTCAAGCGTGCCCAACCGCCCCAGCGACGAAGCAAGCACCTGTGTGCCGACGCGGGCTATACCGGCGGGCCTGCGCTGGAAATCCTTGCCCGGCACGGTTACATTCCTCACGTCAAAGGACGGGGGCAAGAGGCCTGCGAACTCAAACGTGATCCCAAAAGAAGGCTCGGCGCTGGATCGTCGAGGTGGCGCACAGTTGGTTCAACCGCTTTCGCAAGCTGCTCGTACGATACGAAGCTTGATCGCAGCTTTGTTGCCTCAATCACCTGGCAGCATCCATCATCGCGTTCAGAAAAATTGATCTGACCGTGAATATTATTTACGGATAAGTTCTAAGCCGGGCTGATCCGGACTTCGCCGTGAGCCGACGGCGCGCACTGTGGCACAATCCGGCATCCTGTCGCTCCCTGTCGCCATGAAATTAGTCCTTTCCCTGATTGCCCTCGTCCTGCTCGCGCTGATCCTGCCGTTCTTCCTGCCCGGTGCCGGCAAACAGGAAGGCGTCGATCCGAACAGCAACCTGCCCTGGCAGATCACCGTGGACGGGCAGGGCGGCAGCACGGTGTTCGGGCTGCAGCCCGGCATCAGCACGCTGGGCGACGCGCGGCAAAAGCTGGGGACGNGGATCGAGGTGGCGATCATCGCCGCGCCGAACGAGATCGGATCGCTGGAAGCCTATTACGCCCAGGTTCCCCTGGGTTTCGTGCTGGCCAGGATGGTGCTTACGGTCGACGCCTCCAATGAGGCGATTTCCGCGATGCGCGAGCGTGCCGTGAGGNCCAAGCACATGGAAAGCGNNACGCGTCGCATCACATTGCACCCCGACGATCTGGCGGCCGCCGACAAACTGCCGATCCGCGCCATCAGCGTGATTCCGACCGTGAATCTGGACGAGGCGACGATCGTCCAGCGCTTCGGCGAGCCGGGCGAACGCATTGTCGTCTCCGACAGGCGGACGCACCTGCTTTACCCTAAGCAAGGCCTCGACGTGGTGGTCGACAAGGACGGCAAGGAACTGCTGCAATACGTTGCGCCGCAGCAATTTGCCCGCCTGCGCGAGCCGCTGCTGGCGGCGCCGGCCGAAAACTCGCCGCGTTGAGCGGGGCGCGCAGGTTCCATATCTGCTAAAATTACCGGTTTTTCAACTGTCTAGCTTTGCGGAGCAATCAAATGGCTATCGAACGCACCCTCTCCATCATCAAACCCGACGCCGTCAAGAAGAACGTCATCGGCCAGATCTATTCCCGTTTCGAAGGCGCCGGCCTCAAGGTCATCGCTGCCCGCATGACCTGGCTGTCCGCGCAGGAAGCCGGCCAGTTCTACGCTGTCCACAAAGAGCGTCCCTTCTTCAAGGATCTGGTCGAGTTCATGACCTCCGGTCCGGTGATGATCCAGTGCCTGGAAGGCGAAAACGCCATCGCCAAGAACCGTGAGCTGATGGGCGCCACCGATCCGAAGAAGGCCGACAAGGGCACCATCCGCGCCGATTTCGCCGAGTCGATCGACGCCAATGCCGTGCACGGCTCCGACGCACCGGAAACGGCCGCCGTCGAAATCGCTTTCTTCTTCCCGGGTATGAACACCTATTCGGGTCGCTGATCCAAGCGCGATGACCGTCAATCTGCTGGATTTCGATGCTGAAGGCCTGACCGCCTGGTTCGCCGAGCAAGGGGAGAAGCCCTTCCGCGCGCGCCAGGTGCTGCGCTGGATTCATCGTTCCGGCGTGGCGGACTTCGACGCCATGACCGACATCGCCAAGAGCCTGCGCGAAAAGCTCAAGGCGAAGGCGGTCGTGGCGCCGCCGGCCGTGGTGTCCGACAAGCTGTCGGACGATGGCACGCGCAAGTTCCTGATCGACGTCGGCAATGGCAACGCGGTCGAAACAGTGTTCATTCCCGAGGACGACCGCGGCACGCTGTGCATCTCCACGCAGGCCGGCTGTGCGCTCGATTGCGCCTTCTGCTCGACCGGCAAGCAGGGTTTCAACCGCAACCTGACGGTGGCGGAAATCATCGGCCAGCTCTGGCAGGCCAATAACGCACTGGGTGCGGTCCACGGCGACGAAAGGGTCATTTCCAACGTCGTGCTGATGGGCATGGGCGAGCCGCTCGCCAACTTCGAGAACTCGGTCACGGCGCTCCGGCTGATGCTGGACGACAACGCCTACGGCTTGTCGCGCCGTCGCGTGACAGTGTTCACATCCGGCCTGGTGCCGGTCATCGACCGTCTGCGCGACGAATGCCCGGTGGCACTGGCGGTGTCGCTGCACGCGCCGAATGACAAATTGCGCGATCAGCTGGTGCCGATCAACCAGAAATACCCGCTCAAATCGTTGATGGCCGCTTGCCAGCGTTATCTGGAGAAGGCGCCCNGCGATTTCATTACCTTCGAGTACATCATGCTGGACGGTATCAACGATTCCGACGCCCATGCCCGCGAACTGCTGGCACTGGTCAAGACCGTCCATTGCAAGTTCAACCTGATTCCCTTCAATCCTNTCCCGGGGTCGCCCTTCCGGCGTTCGCCGGCCGAGCGGGTGCGGCGTTTTGCCGACATCCTGATGGGAGCGGGCATCGTCACCACGACGCGCAAGACGCGCGGCGACGACATCGATGCCGCCTGCGGCCAGCTGGCCGGACAGGTGCAGGATAAGACCCGGCGTACGGCCGGGCGCTTTATTCCCCTACATGAGGCGAGATCATGAATGGCTTGATTCGGAAAACACGGCTGCTGGCGATCGTTCTTGGCGTCTGCGCAACATCCGCGTTGGCGCAGCAAAGCCTGGAGTGGGTGAAGGAAATGCCGGCCGGCAGTGCGCCGGGCGCGATCAATGTCGCTCCGGGTGTCGGCGATTCGACGCCGGCAGTCAGGGCCGACCCCAAGTACCGGGCCAAGATCCATACCGAGCTGGCCGCCGCCTATTATCAGGCCGGTGCCATGAAGGTGGCGCTCGACGAAGTTCGCCTTGCGCTCGAAGCCGACTCGGACTTCGTCCAGGCCTACAGCCTGCGTGGTCTGATCTACGGCAATCTCAAGGAAAATGCCAAGGCCGACGAGGATTTTCGCAAGGCGCTCAGCCTCAAGCCGAACGATCCCGACGTGAATAACAATTATGGCTGGTATCTGTGCCATAGCGATCGTGCGCGGCAATCGATCGCCTACTTCCTGAATGCGCTGAAGGATCCGCTCTACGATACGCCCGATGTCGCCTATGCCAATGCCGGTGCCTGTGCCATGAAGGCCGGCGATCTCGACGGTGCCCAGAATTATCTGCTCAATGCCATGCGTCTGGCGCGCGGGCCGGCCCCGGGAACGCGCGTCCTGATGGCGGATCTGCTCTATCGGCGCGGCAACTTCGACGAAGCCAAGGTCTATTTGGGTGAGGCCATCAAGGCGATGGATACGCCGTCGGCAGAAGCGCTCTGGCTCGGCGTTCGTATCGAGCGCCGACTGGGCAACAAGACGGGTGAGGGCAACTATGCCTCCCAGCTGCGCAGCCGCTACCCGACCTCGCCCGAATACCAGTCCTTCCTCAAGGGGAACTTTGAATGATCGAATCACCAAATCCGGATTCCGCAATCGATCCGGTCGCCGAACACCCTCATGACGGGGTGGCAGGTGTCGGTGCCCGCCTGCGGGTGGCGCGCGAGGTGCGTCATCTGACCGTGAGCGATGTCGCGCAAACCCTGAAACTTGGCGCGCGGCAGGTCGAGGCACTGGAGAACGGCGACTGGCAGGGATTGCCGGGACAGACTTTCATCCGCGGCTTCGTGCGCAATTACGCCCGCCTGCTGCAGATCGATCCGGCACCGCTGATGGATTTGCTCGACACCTCGCTGGAAAAACAGGGCGATAGCCTGCACGTGCCGGCGAGCCGGCCGATGGCGATGCCGACGGGCCATCCGCGGCGTGACCGGACCGTGGTTTTTGCGGGCATCGCGCTCGTCGTTGCTGCGCTGGCGGCGTACTTTCTGCTGCCTGGCGACCTTTCCGCGCTGCGCCAGCAGGCTCAGGGTCTGATCGATTCGGTGGCGCGCAAGGAAGCCCCCGCGCCGGTCGTTGAAAATGCCCCGCCGCCCGCGCCGCCGGCTACCGAGCCGGTGTTTNCGCCGNGGGCGACCCCACAGCAGGTGATGAATCCGCAAGCCCAGGCGCCCGCCGAAATGGCGCCTGCCCAGTTGTCCGCCCCGGTGGTCCCGGCCGCCGCGCCGTCGGGCGAAGCGGCGCAATTGCGCTTCGTCTTTGCCAGGGAATCCTGGGTCGAGGTACGCGACCGCGACAACAAGGTCGTCTTCTCGCAACGCAACCCGGCCGGCGTCGAACAGAGCGTCGGCGGCCAGGGGCCGCTATCGCTGGTGATCGGCAATGCGCCCGGGGTCACGCTGTTCTGGCGCGGCCAGGCCGTCGATCTGGCGCCGCATACCAAGGGCGAAGTCGCCCGCCTGGTTTTGGAGTAAGCCCTTGAGCCCCATTGCCAAGCGACCGACGCGCAGTTGCCTCATCGGCCATGTCAAGATCGGCGGCAGCGCGCCGGTGGTCATCCAGTCGATGACCAATACCGACACTGCCGATTACCTGGCTACCGCGCTGCAAACCGCCGAACTGGCGCGTGCCGGCTCGGAACTGGTGCGGATCACGGTCAATTCGCCGGAAGCGGCCGCCGCCGTGCCGAAGATTCGCGAGCATCTCGACCGGATGAACTGCAACGTGCCGCTGATCGGCGATTTCCATTACAACGGCCACCGCCTGCTGACGGAGCACCCGGCCTGCGCCGAGGCGCTCGCCAAGTACCGGATCAACCCCGGCAACGTCGGCTTCGGCAAGAAGAAGGACGAGCAGTTCGCGCAGATGGTCGAATTGGCCTGCAAGTACGACAAACCGGTGCGCATCGGCGTGAACTGGGGCAGCCTAGACCAGGATTTGCTGGCGCGAATAATGGATGAAAATTCGCGTCGACCGCAACCGCTCGACGCCACCGAGATCATGCGCCATGCGATGGTGACCTCGGCCCTCGAATCCGCCGCCAAGGCCGAGGAAGTCGGGTTGGCCGGCGAGAAGATCATCCTGTCGTGCAAGGTGTCGAGCGTGCAGGATCTGGTCGCCATCTATCGCGCCTTGTCGCAGCGTGCCGATTACGCCCTGCACCTCGGCCTGACCGAGGCCGGCATGGGCTCGAAGGGCATCGTCGCGTCGACCGCGGCCTTGTCGGTCCTGCTCCAGGAAGGCATCGGCGACACCATCCGCATTTCGCTGACGCCGGAACCCGGCGGCTCGCGCAGCCAGGAGGTCATCGTCGCCCAGGAAATCCTGCAGACCATGGGCCTGCGGGCCTTCACGCCGATGGTCGCGGCCTGTCCCGGTTGCGGGCGGACGACCAGCACCTTCTTCCAGGAACTGGCCGGCGAGGTGCAGGATTTCGTGCGCGCCAGGATGCCGGAATGGAAGCTGCACTACGACGGCGCCGAGAACATGACGCTCGCCGTCATGGGCTGCATCGTCAACGGCCCCGGTGAGTCGAAACACGCCAACATCGGCATTTCCCTGCCGGGCACGGGCGAAGCGCCGTCGGCGCCGGTCNACGAAGACGGCCAGAAAACCGTCACCCTCAAGGGTGACAATATCGCCAACGAATTCAAGCAGATCATCGAGCGCTACGTTGAGCGCACCTACACCAAAAAGCTGAAGTCATGAGTCAGACATTACAAGCCGTGCGCGGATGAACGACATCCTGCCCGACGAAGCGGCATTCTGGGAGCTGTTCGAGGACACCATCCGCTCGTGGCTGAAGGCCTACGGCTACCGCCCGATTCGCCTGCCGATCGTCGAGCCGACGCCGCTTTTCAAGCGCGCCATCGGGGAAGTGACCGACATTGTCGAAAAGGAAATGTATTCCTTCATCGACAGCCTGAACGGCGAGCCGCTGACGTTGCGCCCGGAAGGCACGGCCGGTTGTGTGCGCGCCGTGATCCAGCACAACCTGATTGCCCGCCAGCCGCAGCGCCTTTACTACATCGGCCAGATGTACCGCCACGAGCGGCCGCAAAGGGGCGCTACCGCCAGTTTCATCAGGTCGGTGTCGAGGCCTTGGGCTATGCCGGCCCCGACATCGACGCCGAGATGATCCTGATGGGCGCTCGCCTGTGGGGCGATCTCGGCCTGGACGGTATCGAACTGCAACTCAACAGCCTGGGCCAGCCGGAAGAGCGGGCACAGCATCGTGCGGCGCTGATCGCCTATTTCGAGGAACACGCCGAGTTGCTCGACGAGGATGGCAAGCGCCGCTTGTATACGAACCCGCTGCGCATCCTCGACACCAAGAATCCGGCGCTGCAGGACCTGTGCGCCGCGGCGCCGAAGCTGATCGACTACCTCGGTGCGGATTCGCTGGCGCATTTCGAGGGTGTGCAGCGCGTGCTGCGCGATGCCGGCGTGCCATTTACGATCAATCCACGCTTGGTGCGGGCCTCGACTATTACAACCTGACGGTCTTCGAGTGGGTCACCGATCGCCTTGGCGCTCAGGGTACGGTCTGCGCCGGTGGCCGCTACGACGGTCTGGTAGAGCAACTTGGCGGCAAGGCTGCGCCGGCCTGCGGCTTCGCCATGGGCATCGAACGCCTGATCGCACTGATTACCGATGCCGGCGGCGCGCCGGCCGCGCACGCCGGATGTCTATGTCGTGCATCAGGGCGACGAAGCCGCGCGGCTGGCGTTCCGTGTCGCCGAAGGGCTGCGTGACCAGGGCATATCGGCGCTGTTGCATTGCGGCGGCGGCAACTTCAAGTCGCAGATGAAGAAGGCCGACGGCAGCGGCGCAACCTTCGCCGTGATCATCGGCGACGACGAGGCGGCGACCGGCGAAGCCCAACTGAAACCGCTGCGCGAAGAAGGCGCGGCGCAACTGAAACTGAAAGTGGATGATCTGGCGGATGCCATCATCGGACAATTGATCGATTCGGACGAAGAGGAATAAGCAGATGGCGCATTTGGACCTCGAAGAACAGGAACAGATAGACTCCCTGAAAACCTGGTGGAAAATGTACGGCAACCTCGTGACTGGGGTCGTCGTTGCTGCCTCGATGGCCGTCATCGCCTGGCAGGGCTGGAACTGGTACCAGCGCAACCAGGCGGCACAGGCGGCGGCAATCTATGGCGTTCTCGAGCAGGCCGCCGCGTTGCGCGACGGCCAGAAGGTCAAGTCGGCCGCCGGCGAACTGGTCGAAAAGTTCGGGGAANCCAGTTATGCGTGGCTGGGTGCGCTGGTTGCTGCGAAGCAGTCTNTTGACAGCGGCGACCTGAAGACGGCACGTGCGCAACTGACCTGGGCTGCCGACAACGCCAAGGACGAAGTCAAGGATCTGGCGCGCCTGCGTCTGGCGGCGGTGCTGCTCGACGAAAAGGCCTACGACGAAGCGCTCAAGCAACTCGAATCTCCCCATGCGGCAGCCTTCGATGCCCGTTTTCTTGAACTCAAGGGAGACGTGCTGACCGCCCAGGGCAAACTGCCCGAGGCACGCACAGCCTACAAGGCGGCACTGGACAAGAGCGAAACGACGACAACCGCCAGGGGCGGCGCCGCCGGTCGCGAGCTGCTGCGCCAGAAGCTGGACAGCCTGGGCGAGGCGGCATGATGTCGCGCCTCTGTCTTCCGCTGCTGGCTGCCGCCAGCTTGACCCTCGCCGGTTGTTCGACGATTTCGGATACCGTGGACAAGATCAACCCGTTCGCTTCCTCGGCGCCGAAATGTCGGTGCTGCCGCAGATCACGCCCAGCATCGCCGTACGCGAGCAATGGTCGGCGAGTGTCGGCAAGGCTGGCGACTATACCTTCCAGCCGGCCGTGGTCGGCAGGGCCGTTTATGTCGCAGGTCGCGACGGGACGGTCAGCAAACTGGCCGATGGTCGCACCGAGTGGTCGATCAAGGCAGGTCAGCCCCTGTCGGCCGGTGTCGGTTCCGATTCCCGCTTGGTGGTGGTCGGTACGGCCAAGGGCGACGTGCTCGCTTTTTCGGCTGATGACGGGCGTCCTCTGTGGCAGTCCAAGGTGACCAGCGAGATTCTGGCGCCACCGGCGGTTGGCGCCGAAGGGTCGTGGTCAAGAGTGGTGACAACCGCGTGGTGCTGCTCGATGCCAGCGACGGCAAGCGCAAGTGGATCTATCAGCGGGCGACGCCTTCGCTTTCGTTGCGCAGCTCGGCGCCGCCGGTTTTCGCAGATCGCTTTGTCTTCGTGGGATTCCCGGGCGGCAAGCTGGTCGCGCTGGCGATGCAGAACGGTTCGCCGGTATGGGAAGGCCCGGTGGCATCGCCCAAGGGGGCGACCGAACTGGACCGCGTGGCCGATGTGGTTACCGTGCCGGTCTTTGATGGACGAATGATCTGCTCAGTCGCCTTCCAGGGGCGTGTCGCCTGTTTCGACATGTCACAAGGCGGCGCCCAGATGTGGGCGCGCGACATTTCCTCGGCCGCGGGCCTGGCGCTGGACAATCGCTACCTGTTCGTGACCGACGACCGCGGCGCCGTGCATGCGCTGGATCGCAACTCGGGCAGCAGCATGTGGAAGCAGGACAAGTTGGGAACCGCAATGTCTCCGGGCCCGCGGTTTATGGCAGCGTCGTGGCCGTGGCCGATATTGAAGGCAACGTCCATTTCCTGTCGCGCGAAGATGGCAGTTTCGTGGCACGGCAGAAGACCGACGGTACGCCGGTGCGCGCGCCGGTTCAGACCCTGGGGTCGGCCTTCCTGGTGCAGACCAGTGGTGGCAGCGTAACGGCGATCGAGGCACGATGAAACCTACGCTGGTTCTTGTCGGCCGTCCCAATGTCGGCAAGTCGACTCTGTTCAATCGCCTGACCAAGTCGCGCGATGCCATCGTGGCCGACTTGCCGGGCCTGACCCGCGACCGTCACTACGGACACGGCAAACTGGGCAAANAACCCTACCTGGTCGTCGATACCGGCGGTTTCGAGCCGCTGGTCAAGGACGGCATCCTGCACGAAATGGCTCGCCAGACCGAACAGGCGATCGCCGAAGCCGATGCGGTGATTTTCGTCGTCGATGGCCGTACCGGCATCACGCCGCACGACAAGGAAATCGCCAACAAATTGCGGCGCCTGGATCGCCCCGTGTTCGTTGCGGTCAACAAGTCGGAAGGCATGAATTCCGGGATGGTCGAGGCCGAATTTCACGAGCTTGGCCTTGGCGAACCGAACGCGATCTCATCGGCGCACGGCGAAGGCGTACGCGGGCTGGTCGAACTGGCACTGGAGAGCTTTCCCGATCCCGAAGATGACGATTGGCATTCGGATGCCGTGCGGGTGGCCATCGTCGGTCGTCCCAATGTCGGCAAGTCGACGCTGATCAACACGCTGCTGGGCGAGGAGCGCGTCATCGCCTTCGATGCGCCGGGCACCACGCGCGACTCGATCGAGATCGACTTCGAGCGCGGCGGCAAGAAATACGTGCTGGTCGACACCGCTGGCATGCGCAAGCGCGGCAAGGTGTTCGAAGCGATCGAGAAATTCTCGGTGGTCAAGACGCTGAAAGCCATCGAAGATGCCAATGTAGTTATCCTGATGGTAGACGCGCAGGCGGATGTCTCGGATCAGGACGCACACATCGCCGATTTCATCTTGCAGTCCGGCCGGGCGCTGGTGGTCGCGGTCAACAAGTGGGATGGCCTCGATGCCTACACCCGCGAACAGACCCGCGCCATTCTCCAGCGCAAGCTCAAGTTCCTGGATTTCGCCAAGTTCCACTTCATTTCGGCACGCGACAACATCGGCCTGCCTGCGCTCTTCCGTTCCGTCGATGCGGCTTATGCGGCGGCCATGGCCAAACTGTCCACTCCGCGCCTCACCCGGGTACTGGCCGACGCCGTGGCCAGGCAGGCGCCGGCCAAGCACGGCCTGTTCCGGCCCAAGCCGCGCTACGCCCACCAGGGCGGCTCCAACCCGCCGATTATCGTCGTTCACGGCAACGCCGTTGACCATGTTACCGACAGCTACCGCCGCTACCTGGAAAATACCTTCCGCGAAGCCTTCAAACTGCAGGGTACGCCGCTGCGCATCCAGTTCGTCACCGCCAAGAATCCTTTCGCCGACAAGGACAAGAAATAATACGTAAATATTTTGGCGCCCTGCAGCAATTTTCGGTACATTAGGCAACTCATAACAACACACATGGAGCTCCACACCATGAGCAACAAAGGGCAACTCCTACAAGACCCTTCCTCAACGCACTACGCCGCGAGCATGTTCCCGTCTCGATCTATCTGGTGAATGGCATCAAACTGCAGGGACAGGTCGAGTCCTTCGACCAATACGTCGTTCTCCTCAAGAACACGGTTACCCAGATGGTTTACAAACACGCCATCTCGACGGTGGTGCCTGCCCGTCCGGTCAACCTCCAGCAAGAACAGGCGGCTGAATAATAAGCCGCCTTTCAATGGTCTGCCCGCTAGGCAGGCCGCTGCTTTTCCACTCAGGTACCCTTCATGACTGAACGTCCCACCGCCGGCGAACGCGCGGTGATCGTTCAGCTCGACTTCGGACAGCCCGATCTCGAAGATCAGCTCGAAGAAGTGAGACTGCTGGCCGAATCGGCCGGTGGTCTGGTGGTTGCCGAGGTATTTGGCCGGCGCCACAGCCCCGATCCGAAGACCTACGCCGGGAAAGGCAAGGTGCAGGAAATTGCGGCGATGCTGGCGGCGGGCGAAGCCGATCTGGTGATCTTCAACCACGAACTTTCGCCGGCCCAGGAACGCAATCTCGAACGCGAACTCAATTGCCGGGTGATCGACCGCACCAGCCTGATCCTCGACATCTTCGCCCTGCGTGCCGCCAGTGCGGAGGGTAAGTTGCAGGTCGAGCTGGCTCAGCTCGAGCACTTGTCGACCCGTCTGGTGCGCGGCTGGACCCACCTCGAGCGGCAACGCGGCGGCATCGGCATGCGCGGTCCCGGCGAAACCCAGCTCGAAACTGACCGCCGCCTGCTCGGCAACCGCGTCAAGTTGCTCAAGGAGCGGCTGGAAAAGCTGTCGCGCCAGCGTGGTGTGCAGCGCAAGGCGCGCATGCGCGGCGATGTGCTCAACGTCTCGCTGGTCGGCTACACCAATGCCGGAAAGTCGACGCTGTTCAATGCGCTGACCCACGCCGGTGTTTACGCCGCCAACCAGCTGTTCGCGACGCTCGATACCACGTCGCGCAAGCTATGGATCGAGGGCGCCGGCAATATCGTCATATCCGATACCGTGGGTTTCATCCGCGACCTGCCGCACTCGCTGGTCGATGCCTTCCACGCCACACTGGAGGCCGCTGTCGATGCCGACGTGCTGCTGCATGTCGTCGACAGTGCCAGCCATGCGCGCGATGAGCAGATGGCCGAAGTGAACAAGGTGCTGGCGGAAATCGGCGCGCTGGATGTCAGGCAGGTCGTCGTCTGGAACAAGATCGATCTGACCGAGGTTGCGCCGGGCGTCGATCGAGACGAGTATGGTAATATCGCGCGCGTTCGTGTCAGTGCGCGCTCGGGCGAAGGGCTGGACGTATTGCGTGAATCCCTTGCCGAATATGCCGTAAGCAAGGCTGCGAGTCGCCAGCAGGCTCTGGCCGAAGCCGCGCGCAATGCCCAACCCGATTACATAGACTGATCCCCAATCCGCATGATCCCGACACTAGGAATTTTCATGTCACTCAATGACCCGCAATGGGGTAACCGTGGCGAAGGCGACGGCGACAAACCCAATGGCGGCGGCCCGCGCCGCCCGAACCAGGGACCGCCGGATCTCGAAGAGCTGTGGCGCGATTTCAACCGCAAACTGAACGGCATGTTCGGCAAGAAGGGCGGCAATGGCGGCAACGGCGGTGGCGATGGGCCACGCATGCCGCAAGTCGATTTCAATCCGAAGTTCCTCGGTGGCGGAATCGGTCTGCTCGTCGCGCTGGCGGTCGTCGTCTGGCTGGCTTCCGGTTTTTACATCGTCGATGCCTCGCAGCGCGGTATCGTGTTGCAGTTCGGGAAATACAAGGAAACGACCGAACCAGGCCTGCGCTGGCGCCTGCCTTATCCAATCCAGTCTGTCGATCTGGTCAACCTGACCGGCGTGCGCACCATCGAAATCGGCTACCGAGGCAGCGAACGCAACAAGGTACTCAAGGAAGCCCTGATGCTGACCGATGACGAAAACATCGTCAATATCCAGTTCGCCGTGCAGTACATTCTCAGCGATCCGAGTGAGTACCTGTTCAACAACCGCCATCCCGACGAGGCTGTCATGGGCGCCGCCGAATCGGCAGTGCGCGAGATCGTCGGCAAGAGCCGGATGAATTTCGTTCTGTACGAAGGGCGCGAGCAGATTGCCGCTCAGGCCGCCAAGCTGATGCAGGAAATTCTTGATCGCTACAAGAGCGGCATCCTGATTTCCAAGGTGACGATGCAGAACGCGCAGCCACCGGAGCAGGTGCAGGCGGCGTTCGACGACGCGGTCAAGGCCGGCCAGGACCGCGAACGCCAGAAGAACGAAGGTCAGGCTTACGCCAACGACGTGATTCCCAAGGCCAAGGGTACTGCCGCACGCCTGATGGAAGAGGCGGGTGGCCACAAGCAACGGGTGATCGCGACCGCCGAAGGCGATGCCTCACGCTTCAAACAGGTTCAGGCCGAGTATGCCAAGGCGCCGGAAGTGACGCGCCAGCGCATGTATCTGGAAACCATGCAGCAGGTGTACAGCAATACCAGCAAGATATTGGTCGATGCCAAGGGGCAGGGCAATCTGCTTTATCTGCCGCTCGACAAGTTGCTGCAGGGCGCCGGCGCGGC
Organism: Dechloromonas sp.; assembly: GCA_013363835.1. Lineage (GTDB taxonomy): Bacteria > Pseudomonadota > Gammaproteobacteria > Burkholderiales > Rhodocyclaceae > Azonexus. Next base: position 1,718,238 of record CP054864.1, on the reverse strand, counting down.
TGTCGCTGCGCAGCCGGCTGCCNCCGATCCGGTACCCGTTGCTGCGGGTGCGCCCAGGGCCGCCGCACCGACTTCCGGCGATGCGCCGCCACAGCTTGATACTTCACTAGGCAACCAGAATCGCGGGCGTGATCCGTCGCTGCGTTCTCGCGATCGGGAGGCGCGCTGATGAACTCGAAATTCAATTTGCTGGCGGCGGTAGCCGTAACGGTACTGATCGTGCTCGCCATGTCGATTTTCAGTGTCGATCAGCGCCAATATGCGCTGGTGTTCCAGCTCGGCGAGGTCAAGCGGGTGATTACCGAGCCGGGTCTGAACTTCAAGATCCCGATGATCCAGAATGTCCGCTTCTTCGACAATCGTATCCTGACGCTGGACAACAACGAGCCCGAGCGCTTCATCACTTCGGAANAGAAGAATGTCCTGGTGGATTCGTTCATCAAATGGCGGATCGTCGATCCCAAGCTCTATTACATTTCCGTGGGCGGCGACGAAACACGGGCCAAGACCCGCTTGAACCAGACGGTCAACGCTGGTTTGCGCGAGGAATTCGGCAAGCGGACGGTGCATGACGTGATTTCCGGCGAGCGCGAACAGATCATGGAAGACATGCGGGTCAAAGCTGACGCCGATTCGCGCAAGATCGGCGTGCAGATCGTCGATGTCCGTCTGAAGCGCGTCGAACTGCCGAACGAAGTCAGCGATGCGGTGTATCGCCGCATGGAAGCCGAGCGCAAGCGAGTGGCCAACGAACTGCGTTCGGAGGGCGCGGCTGAGGCTGAAAAGATCCGCGCCGACGCCGATCGCCAGCGCGAGGTCATCATCGCCGACGCCTACCGCGACGCCCAGAAGATCAAGGGCGAGGGCGATGCCCAGGCGACTGCGATCTATGGCCAGGCCTTCAATCAGAACCCCGATTTCTACGCCTTCTACCGCAGTCTTGAAGCCTACCGCGGAAGCTTCAGGAACAAGAACGACGTGCTGGTGGTGGAACCCAATTCCGATTTCTTCAAGTACATGAAGGGTGCCGGACGCGGGAACGACAAGGGCAAATGACCTCGACGCTGTTGCTGGCCTTCGCGCTGATGCTGGTGCTCGAAGGCCTCATGCCTTTATCGCGCGGCGGCGTGGCGTGAAACCTTCCGCCGACTTGTTCAAATGACGGACGGGCAGATCCGCTTCATCGGGCTCACTTCGATGATCGTCGGCCTCGTCCTGCTGATGGTGTTTGCATGAACTGGCTGTTACCCGAATATATTGCCGATGCCCTGCCGGCCGAGGCCGAACGCATCGAACGTCTGCGCCGCGTGCTGCTCGATCACTTCCGTAGCCACGGCTTCGAGTTCGTGATGCCGCCGATGCTCGAATACCTTGAGTCGCTGCTGACCGGCGCCGGCAAAGACCTGAACCTGCGCACCTTCAAGCTGGTCGACCAGCTTTCTGGTCGCACGATGGGCGTGCGCGCCGACATCACGCCGCAGACGGCCCGCATCGATGCCCACCTACTCAACCACCAGNGGGTTACGCGCCTTTGTTATTGCGACAGCGTGCTGCACACGCTGCCGGCCACCATCTCGGCCAGTCGCGAGCCGGTGCAGATCGGTGCGGAACTGTACGGTCATGCCGGCATCGCCGCCGATCTCGCGGTGATCCGCCTGATGGCCGGTGCTTTTTCCCGCATCAAGGTGCCGGTCAGCCGCATCGACCTCGGGCATGTCGGCATCTTCCGCGCCCTGGCCGAAGCCGCCGGTTTGCCGAGAGACTCCGAGGAAACGGTACTGAGCCTGCTGCAAGCCAAGGATGTGCCGGGTCTGAGCGAAGCCTGCGCCAACGTGGCGTCGCCCTATCGCGAGGCCCTGCAACGTCTGCCCCAGCTCTATGGCGGTGCCGAGGTGCTGGCGCGCGCGGCCGCCGAGTTGCCTGCCTTGCCGGGCGTTGTCGCGGCACTCGACGGGCTGCGTCATCTTGTCGAGGCGGCGCCCGACCTGCCTTTCTCGATTGATCTTTCCGATCTGCGTGGCTATCACTATCACAATGGCGTCGTCTTCGCCGCCTACTGCNCCGGCTACCCGGCGGCTGTCGCGCTGGGTGGGCGCTACGATGGCGCCGGCAAGGCATTCGGGCGCGACCGTCCGGCCACCGGATTTTCGATGGATCTGCGCGAAGTCGCGCGCCTGGCGCCGNCGGGCAAGNCCGACGGGGCGATCCTGGCGCCGTCGGCCGCACATGATGCAAAACTCGCGGCGCACATTGCCGCGTTGCGTGAACAGGGAGAGGTTGTCGTCGAACTGCTGCCGGGCGAGAGCGCCTGCGAAGGGCCGGTTTGCGACAGAAAGCTGGCTCAGGTCGGCGAGCAATGGATCATTGAAGCAATACAAGAGGATTAGAAAATGGCCAAGAACGTCATCGTGGTGGGAACCCAGTGGGGCGACGAGNGGAAGGGGAAGATCGTCGATTGGTTGACCGATCACGCCCAGNGGGTGGTGCGTTTCCAGGGCGGCCATAACGCCGGCCATACGCTGGTCGTCGGCGAGCAGGTCTNNAAGCTCAACCTGGTGCCTTCCGGCATCGTGCGCGATGGCGTCAATTGCTACATCGGCAACGGTGTGGTGCTCGACATCCATCACCTGCTGTCGGAAATCGCCGAGCTGGAAAAGGGCGGCATCGACGTTCGCTCGCGCCTCCGGATCAGCCCGGGCTGTCCGCTGATCCTGCCGTATCACTCGGCCATCGACAGGGCGCGCGAAGGTGCCAAGGCGGCCGACAAGAAGATCGGCACGACCGGCAAAGGCATCGGTCCGACCTACGAAGACAAGGTTGCCCGGCGCGGCCTGCGCGTCTATGACCTGTTCTATCCCGAGCGCTTTGCCAACAAGCTGAAGGAAGTGCTGGAGTACCACAACTTCGTGCTGACCCAGTATTTCAAGGCCGAAGCGGTCGATTTCCAGGCGGTTTNNGACCAGGCGATGGCCGACGCCGAGCAGATCAGGCCGCTGGTCGCCGACGTGTCGGCAGCGCTCTACGAAGCCAACCAGGCCGGACAGAACCTGCTGTTCGAAGGCGCCCAGGGTACGCTGCTCGACATCGATCACGGCACTTACCCGTTCGTCACCTCGTCCAACTGCGTCGCCGGTCAGGCGGCGGCCGGCGCCGGCATCGGGCCTGGCATGCTGCATTACGTACTCGGCATCACCAAGGCCTATTGCACGCGCGTCGGCGGCGGTCCGTTCCCGACCGAGCTCGATATCGATACCGAAGGTACGCCTGGTTACCAGATGTTCTCGGTGGGCAAGGAGTTCGGCACCGTCACCGGGCGCAAGCGCCGTTGCGGCTGGTTCGATGCGCCGCTGCTGCGCCGCTCGGCACGTATCAACGGCCTGACCAGCCTGTGCATCACCAAGCTGGACGTGCTCGACGGGCTCAAGGAAATCAAGATTTGCACCGGCTACCGTCTGGGTGACAAGGTCGTCGACCTGCTGCCGATCGGGGCCGACGATGTCGCGCGTTGCGAGCCGATCTACGAAACGATGCCGGGCTGGGAGGGAACGACCTTCCGCGTCAAGCGCTGGGAAGACCTGCCGGCCAATGCCCAGGCCTATCTCAACCGGCTGGAAGAGCTCTGCCAGGTGCCGATCGCCATCGTTTCAACCGGCCCGGAGCAGGACGAAACCATTCTGCGCCAGCATCCGTTCAAGTAAGCGTTGCAGCCTGCCGGCAGGCAGCCTGTTGCGGTCAACGGGCCAAAATGGCCCGTTTTGCGTTGACTCGTGGCCCTCAATACTCGGAATAGCGCCAATAGCCGCGCGACGGTGCCACGTAAACCGGCTGCGGTGCCTCGATGTGAACGGGCTGCTGCTGCACATAGACCGGTTGCGGAGTCGGCGAGTAGTAGCTCGAAGCGGCGATGCCGGCAGCGATGCCCGCAATGGCCAATACGGCAGCCGGGCCGGCCCAGCCGGAACCCCGCGCATAGCTGCCTTCATGGTGATGGCGCGGTGGGCCGCCGTAATGGCCGCCGTAGTTGCCGCCTCGGTGGCCGTGATCGGCCAGTGCGACGGTGGAGGAGCCCAGCGTCAGGGCGAGGGCGATGCAAAGGGAGCGAATGGTCGTTTTCATGAGCCGAACAACGCGCCGTGATGCCAATGGATGACGCTTCGCCGGGCGGGAGTTGTGAGCATTTGTTACAGAGGGCCCGTATGCCCTGTGAGACAATGCTGAGCGAGTCGACCGGCGTCTGTTGCGGTCGACCTGAAAAAGCGGCAAAATGAAAAAGGCCTTGTATGAACAAGGCCTTCGATCAAAATCGCTGGTGCCCAGGAAGGGACTCGAACCCCACGGAGTTACCCGCTAGTACCTGAAACTAGTGCGTCTACCAATTCCGCCACCTGGGCACAGGTGCGAAGAGCCGCGAATTATAAAGAAAGAAAAGACATGTCAAGAAAAAACTCTCCAAAGTCCGCCGCGCCGACCCGTTCTTCGAGCGCGAATCCACCCGTTACGACTTCNCCCTGCCTTCCCGCGAATACGTTTCGCAGATCCTGGCCGACGAAGGTCGCCCGCTGAGCTTCATCGAGCTGACCGAATTGCTGGACATCGCCGGCAGCGAACGCGAAATGTTCCAGCGTCGTCTCGGCGCGATGGAGCGCGAAGGCCAGTTGATGCGCAACCGCAAGGGCGCCTACATCCTGCCCGAGCGCGCCAGCCTGACGGCGGGCAGANTCCAGGGCCATCAGGACGGCTATGGCTTCCTGATTCCCGATGACGGCAGCGCCGACATCTTTCTCGACCAGCACCAGATGGGCAAGGTGCTGCACGGCGACCGTGCCCTGGTGCGGGTCGTCGGCATCGACCGCAAGGGGCGCCCGGAAGGCAGCATCGTCGAGGTGACCGAGCGGGCCAACACCCGGGTCGTCGGCCGCGTTTTCGTCGAGCATGGTGTGGTGTTCGTGGTGCCGGAGAACCGGCGCATCGCCCAGGACATCCTGGTGCCGCCGGAGAAGAAGGCCAGGATCAAGCCGCAGTCCGGCCAGGTGGTGATGGTCGACATCATCGAGCAGCCGAGCAAGTTCTCGCAGCCGATCGGCCGCATCACCGAAGTGCTCGGCACCTATGCCGATCCCGGCATGGAGATCGAGATCGCCTTGCGCAAGCACGATCTGCCCTTCGAGTTCTCGAAGGCGGCACTCGAGGAAAACAAGGCCTTGCCGGACAAGGTCAGAAAAGCCGATCTGGCCGGCCGCGAAGACCTGCGCGACCTGCCGCTGGTGACCATCGACGGCGAAACGGCGCGTGATTTCGACGATGCGGTCTATTGCGAGAAANAGGGGCGCGGCTGGCGCCTGGTGGTGGCGATTGCCGACGTCTCGCACTACGTCAAGCCGGGCATGGCGCTCGACAAGGAGGCGATGGCGCGTGGCAATTCGGTCTATNTTCCACGCCGCGTGATTCCCATGCTGCCGGAAAAACTGTCGAACGGCATCTGTTCGCTGAACCCGGATGTCGACCGCATGGCGATGGTGTGCGACATGGACATCAGCGCCGCCGGCAAGATCGGCAAGTATCGCTTCTGCCGCGCGGTGTTCCGCTCCAAGGCGCGGCTGACCTACAACCAGGTCTGGTCGTGGCTGTCCGGCGAGGCCAAGCCGGAAAGCGACATCCACATCGCGCTACTGCCGCACCTGCAAAATCTCTACAAGCTCTTTCACGCCCTGCACAAGGCGCGCGGCCAGCGCGGCGCCATCGATTTCGAGACGACCGAAACGCAGATGCTGTTCAACGCCCAGGGCAAGATCGAGAACATCGTGCCGGTGGTGCGTAACGACGCGCACCGCATCATCGAGGAATGCATGCTGGCGGCCAACGTCTGCGCTTCCGATTTCCTGGCCGGGCACAAGCAGACCTGCCTCTATCGCATTCACGAAGCGCCAGGCGAGGAAAAGCTGAAAAACCTGCGCAGCTTCCTCGGCGAATTCGGACTGCCGCTGGGCGGCGGCGACGATCCGAAAGCCAAGGACTACGCCAAGCTGCTGGAGCAGATCAAGCCGCGCCCCGACTTCCAGTTGTTGCAGACGGTGATGCTGCGCTCGTTGCGCCAGGCCATGTACAGCCCGGATAACGTCGGCCACTTCGGTCTTGCCTACGAGCACTACACCCACTTCACCTCGCCGATCCGCCGCTATCCCGACCTGCTGGTGCATCGCGCCATCAAGGCCGTGCTGGCCGGCGAGAAATACACCCCGGCCGGCGACTGGGAAGAGATCGGCCTGCACTGTTCGGCCACCGAACGGCGTGCCGACGAAGCGACGCGTGACGTGGAGAACTGGCTCAAGTGCTTCTTCATGAAGGAACGCATCGGGGAGGAATTCGACGGCACCATCTCGGCGGTCACCGCCTTCGGCATCTTCGTCGCCCTCGACACGATCTACATCGAAGGTCTGGTGCACGTTTCGGAGCTGGGTGCCGACTATTTCCAGTTCGACAACATCAAGCACCAGATGCTCGGCGAACGTACCGGCCAGCGTTTCCGCCTCGGCGACCGGGTACGCGTCCGGCTGGTGCGTGCCGATCTCGAAAGCAACAAGGTCGATTTCGTGCTGGCCGGCCAGCAGCAAATTCAGAAATCGGCCAAAAACGACGTTGACCCTAACAGGCCCGGGGAACGGGGTGCGCGCGATGGTGACTCGCCTCCTTCCCCGAATTGACCGACGAAATTTCCCCGAAATGTCTTCTTCCCGCCTGATTTACGGCTTCCACGCCATTACCGCCAAGCTGCGCCACGATCCGGATTCGATCAAGGAGATCATGGTCGATGGCACGCGCCAGGATGCGCGCGCCCGCGACCTGCTGGCGCATGCCGAGTTGCAGGGCGTCAAGCTCGTCATGACCGACGGCAAGCGGCTCGACGGCATGGCGCCGGGCGCCAGGCACCAGGGCGTCATCGCCCGTGTAGAAGGCGGGCGCAAGGCGGCGCATCTCGACGACGTGCTCGATACGCTGGAAGAACCTGCTTTCCTGCTGGTACTCGACGGCATCACCGACCCGCGCAACCTCGGCGCCTGCCTGCGCGTCGCCGATGCGGCCGGCGTCCATGCCGTGATCGCGCCCAAGGATCGCGCTGTCGGCCTGACCGATGTGGCGGCCAAGACCGCCAGCGGCGCCGCCGAAAGTGTGCCTTACGTGATGGTGACCAACCTTGCCCGCACCCTGCGTGAGCTGAAAGAGCGCGACATCTGGGTGATCGGCACTGCCGGCGAGGCGCCAAGCGACCTCTACGCCGCCGACTGGCCGCAGGCCACGGCCTGGGTGCTCGGCGCCGAAGGCNGGGGCATGCGCCGCCTGACGCGCGAAACCTGCGATCAACTGGTCAGCATCCCGATGCACGGCAGCGTCGAAAGCCTCAATGTTTCGGTGGCGGCCGGCGTCTGCCTCTACGAAGCGCGCCGTACGCGGCTGATTTCCGGATGACGCATCGCCGCGCAGTGGCGCTGATGGTGCTGGTGACGCTGCTGTGGAGCATCGCCGGGGTCGTCACCCGTCACCTCGACGCCGCGCGTGCCTTCGAAGTCACCTTCTGGCGCAGCCTGTTCTGCGCCGTGTCGCTGGCCATCGGCCTGACCGTGCTGCGTGGCCCGGCGCTGTGGGCCGGCCTGCTGCGCAGCGGCCGCGTGCTGTGGGCCTCCGCCCTGTGCTGGGCGGTGATGTACACCGCCTTCATGGTCGCCCTGACGCTGACCACGGTGGCCAACGTGCTGGTGACGATGGCCATCGGGCCGATGGTGACGGCGCTCTTCTCTCGCCTGTTCCTCGGCCAGCGCCTGCCGCTGCGCACCTGGNGGGCGATTGTCGTGGCCGGGGCCGGCATTGCCTGGATGTTCGGCGCCGAAGCCGGTGGCGGCGGTTCGCTGCTCGGCTCGCTGGTCGCAGCGGCAGTGCCGCTGGCCGGTGCGGTCAACTGGATTCTGCTGCAAAGAAACGCCGCGTCCGGCGCGCAGGCGCCCGACATGCTGCCGGCCGTGCTGCTCGGCGCGCTGATCTCGGCGGCCGTCACGCTGCCGCTGGCCTGGCCGCTGCAAGTCTCGGTGCACGACCTGCAACTGCTGGCATTGCTTGGCGGCGTGCAACTGGCCTTGCCCTGCCTGCTGGTCGTCCGTCTCAGCCGCGAACTGCCGGCGCCGGAGATTGCGCTGCTTGCCTTGCTTGAAGTTCTATTTGGAGTTGCCTGGGCCTGGCTCGNNGCGCGCGAACGCCCGCCAGCCAGCGTGCTGTTCGGAGGCGCGCTGGTGCTCGGGGCGCTGGTCGCCAACGAAGCCTGTGCATTGCGCCGGACGGCGCCCGGCGAAACGATACAATCGGGCATTCCAGGAGCTTGATCTGCAACCGTGCCCCGAATTTCACCATCTCCCCGACGAAGTGGAAATTACCGCCATCCGCGCCCAGGGGGCGGGTGGGCAGAACGTCAACAAGGTGTCGAATGCAGTCCATCTGCGTTTCGACATCGGCGCCTCGTCGCTGCCAGAAGAAATTCGCGAACGCTTGCTGAAACTGGGCGATCAGCGCATCAGCAAGGAAGGCGTGGTCATCATCAAGGCGCAGGAATTCCGCAGCCTGGAGAAGAATCGCAGCGAAGCCTTGCGCCGGCTGGAACAACTGGTCGCCAGCGTCGCCGTACTACCGAAAAAGCGGCGCCCGACGCGGCCGACCAGGAGTTCGGTCGCCAAACGTCTGGAAAGCAAGGCACGCCATGCCTCGTTGAAGGCGAGTCGGCGTTCGTCGGGCGATTAACGCAGTTGAGGATTGATGAAAACGATGAGTTTCCCGAAATGAGCTTTGCCCGCCTTGGCCTGATCGACNCCCTGCTGGCTGCGCTCGCGGCGCTGGAATACAAGACGCCGACGCCGGTTCAGGTGCAGGCGATTCCCGCCGTGCTGGCCGGCCGCGACCTGATGGCGGCGGCGCAGACCGGCACCGGCAAGACCGCCGGCTTCGCGTTGCCGCTGCTGCAACTCCTGGCCGGCGAAACGGCGCCGGTCGCCAGCAACTCGGTGCGTGCGCTGGTGCTGGTGCCGACGCGCGAGCTGGCCGAGCAGGTCAATGAGAGCATCCGCGCCTACGGCCGCAACCTGCCGCTGCGCACCTGCGCGGTGTATGGCGGGGTCAGCATCAATCCGCAGATGATGAAGCTGCGCAAGGGCATGGACCTCGTCGTCGCCACGCCCGGCCGCCTGCTCGACCTGTATCGGCAGAATGCCATCAAGTTCGGCCAGTTGCGCACGCTGGTATTGGACGAAGCCGACCGCATGCTCGACCTCGGCTTCGCGCGCGAACTCGATGCCGTGTTCGCCGCGCTGCCCAGGCGCCGGCAGACCCTGCTGTTCTCGGCGACCTTTTCCGACGCCATCCGCAGCATGGCCGGGCGCCTGCTGGACGATCCGCTGGCCATCGAAACCAGCCCGCGCAACACGGCGGCCAAAACGGTCAGGCAGATCGCCATCCCGGTCGACAAGAAGCGCAAGCCGGAACTGTTCTGCCACCTGCTCAAGCGACGGCGCTGGGGCCAGGTGCTGGTTTTCGTCAAGACCCGCAAGGGCGTCGAGCAACTGGTCGCCACGCTGCAAGCGAAAGGCATCGCCGCCGACTCGATCCACGGCGACAAGCCGCAACCCGCCCGCCTGCGCGCGCTGGAGCGCTTCAAGGCGAACGAGGTGCAGATTCTGGTGGCCACCGACGTGGCGGCGCGCGGGCTAGACATCGACGATCTGCCGCTGGTCGTCAATTTCGACCTGCCCATCGTTGCCGAGGATTACGTCCACCGCATCGGCCGCACCGGGCGGGCCGGCGCCAGCGGCGAGGCGCTATCGCTGGTCTGCGCCGACGAGGTGACCCAGCTTGCCGCCATCGAAACGCTGATCCGGCAAACCCTGCGCCGGGTCGAAGAAGACGGTTTCGAGCCCGAGCATCGCGTGCCGCTGACCAATGCGGTGGGCCAGGTGCTCAAGAAACCGAAAAACCCAAGAAGCCGAAAGTCGCCGCGCCCGTGCCAGCAGCGAAGCCAGCGGCCAGGAAAACGGGACTTGCGGCGCCCAGGCCGCGCAGTGCTCCCGGCGGCCGCAGCGGTGCGCGTTCCGGCGGCCGTCCTGGCGGCACTCCCGGTAGCCGTCCGGCGGCACCCGGCAAACCCAAGCGCAGGCCATCCTGAGGCTGGCATAATCCGGATATCGCCCCGCGCATTGCGCCGGATTCGCAAGCTGCCATGCAAGTGAACTCCCGAACGGAAAACCCGCCGGCTCCCTTCGCCGCCTTCTGGCTGCCTTGGGAGGGCTGCTGTTGCTGCCGGGTCTTCAGGCGGCGCATGCCAGGTCGTCGCTGGAAGAAGTGACGGCCGACATGGCGCCCATCACCACCAGCGCCTTCAGCGTGGTGCCGCCCAAAGGCGAGCATTGGGTCTATTTTCAACGCGCGACACCGCCGTATGTGACCTTTCGCAAGCAGGATCCGCTGATGCAGCGCCTGCCGGGCGGCGAGCATCTGGCCTTCCTCGTCGAGGTCCGGGTCGAGCATTTTCCGGATCGTGATCTGACAAGCGACGAGGGGCTGGAAGAAGCCCTCAAATCGACGCTCTACGGCATGCCCGGCGATCTCCGCCAGATCGGCATGTTCCGCGCCGAGAGCTTTGCCTGGCAGGGTACCGGCTGCCTGAGCTACATCGTCACGCGCCGCGACCCGGTGACGCTTGACGGGGCGCAGATCGTCCTCGAATTTTCGACGGAAGGCTTTTTCTGCCGCCATCCGCTTGACCGGCGGCGCGTCGTCAGTGGTTTGTTCCAGGAGCGGCGGCTGGCCGGCACGCCGTCGCGGCTGGACGACGTGCTGCGCGACGAGGCGCAGCGCGCCTTGCAGAGCGTTCGCTTCCTGCCCGAATACTGAGGGGGCGGCTTACCAGCGGCGATAGCGGTAGCCGGGGCCATACCCGTAGCCGCGATAATAGTAGGGCGGTGGCCCATAGTAGGGGCCGGCGCGACGTAATAGGGAGCGGGGCGGACGGTGACGACGCCGACCGCGGGGCCTTCGTAGCCGACCTGGGCCGGCACCACCGTGCAGGCGGTGAGGCTGGCCAGCAATGACAGCGAGGCGGCGATTTTCAGTAGGCTGGACATGGCGTTATCTCATCGTGATTCATGATGAAAATAACGCGGTGGCGATCGATCGGACGGACGCCGAAGTGTACGCAAATGTTTCTGGATGTATCGGGCCCGGCGGGCGAGTCAATCGCCCTGGCGGGTCGTCTCCAGCTTCCGGGTGTCGAAGCCTTTTGCGGCCAGGCGCGCCAGCAGCGCTTCGTAGGCTTTCGCGTCGACCTTCGGCGTGCGGGAGAGTATCCACAGATACTCCCGGTGTGGTTCGCTGACAGCGACCAGCTGATAGGCCTCGTCGATGTCGATCACCCAGTAGTCGCCCCAGACCAGCGGGATGAACGACAGCCAGGCCGGGGCGAAGCGCACTTCGAGCCGGGGCGAGGTGGCGTGGCCGACCTGCCGGGCGGCGCCGATGGCTTCGCTCGTCTCGCCGTTATCCAGCCGGCAGCGGTTGATGACCTGTACCTTGCCATCGGCGGCGATGCTGTATTCGGCGCGGGCATCGGCCACGCATTTCTTCTGGAACCAGTTGGGATACTTCGCGATTTCGTACCAGGTACCCATGTAGCGCGGCAGATCCAGCGCCGCGATGGTGGTCAGGGGCGGCTCGCCTGCGAAGGCAGCGAGGCAGCATAGGTAGAGGGCGGTGGCGAGAAGTCTGTTTTTCATCGGTTGGCACTGACGGGCCCGGCTGGCGTGATGGTGACGATCCTGCGGCTGACCCGGCTGTGTTCCGACCCGGCACCCGGGGATTGGTTCCTGAAAGTCAGCGCGAGCGCGCCATGTCGAGGTCGGCGCGGTTCCTTTCGTCCACGTAGATGCTGGCGGTCGCTGCCGGCCGGCTGCTGGCGAAGCAGGTGACGACGACGTTGGACAGCGTTTCAGCCTTGTGCAGCACGTCGACCGCGCAGCGCCCGAAAACGCTGTCGATGGTGGCCAGCAGGTTGCGGGCGTAGGGCGTCTCCAGCTTGCCGTCGAGGATCAGGTTGGCGAGCAGCACGCCGTCAGGCTTCAAGACGCGGCGCGTGTCTGCCCAGAATTCGCGGGTGACCAAGTGGCTGGGAATCGAGGTGTGCGAGCTGTAGACGTCCACGACGACGGCAGCGAAGCGGCGTTCGGTCGTGGCGACGAAGCGGCGCGCGTCGTCGGCGATAAATTCGCCGCGCGCCGCTTCACGGAGGAAGTGCTGTTCGGCAATGCCCTTGATCGCCGGGTCGATGTCGACATAGGTGTAGCGGTTCGTCGGCTCGCGGTGCGACAGCGTGAAGCCNGCGGCGCCGAGCACGAGAATGTCGCGCTCGCGGAAGGCCAGTTCGTCGAGCAGGATCTGGCGCAGGCGCTTGATGTAGCGGGTGTAGTTGGGCGGATCGGAATCGTCGATCAGCGAGGCCGTCGACTTGTTGACCCAGAAGGCGCGCGGTTCCTGCTGGCCGGGCAGCGGCGCCGGGCCGACGATGTATTCGGCGTAGGCGGTGTCGGCGGTGACTTCATGGTGCAGGTTGAAAGCAATCGCGACGGTTGCGGTCGACGCNGCAAAAAGGGCGATTTTCAGATTCCGGCCGCCGAGCAGCAGCGTGCCGGCAACCAGCAGCAGGCTGCAGGCGACCACCGCCGCCGAAACCCCCAGCCACTGCATCACCACCAGCGACAGGCTGAGCGAGCCGAGGAAGGAGCCGAGCGTGGACCAGTAGAGCGCCATGCCGCTCGCTTCGCCGGTGCGTTCGGCCTTCATCAGGTTGGTCAGGATCGGCACCGTCTGGCCGAGCAGCCAGGCGAGCGGGCAGAGCACGCCGCCGATGAAGACGATGTAAGCCATCAGTGCCGGCCGCAGGTGGGCGAACATCCGNTCGACGGTACCGCCGGCCAGCCCGAAGCCGGCCAGTGCGGCGGCGATCAGGAAATTGCGGGCGACGATGGCGCGGAAGTTGGCGGCGACCCTGGCGCCCGAGGCATAGCCGAGCGCCAGCGCGAGCAGGAAGAAGCCGATGGTCGGCGCAGTGACGACGATCGAACTGCCGAGATGCGGCAACAGCCGGCGCAGGGCGATGACTTCGGCGCCGAGCGACGAGAAGCCTTCGATGAAGACGATGGCGTAGATCAGCAGCCGCGACATGGCCGGTCAGGGCGCTTTCGGGTCGAGCCGGGTGACCAGCAACTGGTCGATGCGATGGTGGTCGACGTCGAGCACCTCGAAGCGGAAGCCGCCGTGGTCGACGCTTTCGGTCGGGCGCGGCACCTTGCGCAGCACGTACATCAGGAAGCCGGCGACGGTCTCGAACTGTTCGTCGTCGGGGAAGGGCGGGATGTCGAGCAGGGTTTCGAGATCGCCGACCGGGGTCAGGCCGTCGACCAGCCAGGAGTTTTCGTCGCGGCGGATGATTTGCGCTTCGTCCGAGTCGTCCAGCGTGTCGCCGACCAGCGTCGCGGTCACGTCGTTGAGCGTGATCAGGCCGACGATCAGCGCGTATTCGTTGATGATCAGCGCGAAATCCTCGCGTGCCGACTTGAACTGCTCGAGGATCTCGCCCAGCGTCAGCGTGTCCGGCAGGATCAGCGCGCTGCGCAACAGGCCTTCGGCCTTGAGCGAAAGCGCGTCGCCGTTGAGGATGCGGTTGAGGATGTCCTTGGAATCGACGTAGCCGACGACCGCATCGATATTGCCGGCGCAGACGGGAAACTTGGCGTGCGGGTGGCTGCGCAGCTTGGCGCGGATCGCCGCTTCGTCCTCCAGGCTATCGAGCCAGACGATGCTGTCGCGGGCGGTCATCAGCGAGGGNGCGGTGCGCGACTCCAGCTCGAAGACGTTCTCGATCAGCTGCTGTTCCTGCTCGGCGACGACACCGGCGTTCATGCCGGCCTCGGTGAGGGCGACGATGTCGGCCGGCGTGACATCCTCGGGCCGGCTTTCCGGCAGCCCGAAGCGTGCCATGATCAGGTTGGCGGCGCCGTTGAAGGCCCAGACAAGCGGCGACAGCAAGCGGATGCAGAAGGCCATCGGCGCGGCGATGCGCAACGCGATGGCCTCCGGCGCAACGATGGCGACCCGCTTGGGCAGCAGGTCGGCGAGCAGGACGAAGGCGGCCGTGACCAGCGCGAAGGAAAGGATGGAGCCAAGTGTGGCGGCGGTGGCGGGGTTGCCGACATAAGGCTGCAGCGTGCTAGTAAACCAGGGCGAATAGGCACCCTCGCCGAGCACGCCGGCCAGGATGGCGACCGCGTTAAGGCCGATCTGGATGGTCGTGAAGAAATGGCCGGGCCGGCTCTGCAGCGCCAGCACCGTCGCGGCGCGCGGGTCGCCGCGCTCGGCGAGTTGCGCCAGCTTGAGCTTGCGCGCTGCCGACAGCGCGATCTCCGAGGTCGAGCAGAAGGCGCTGATGACGATCAGCAGCAGGATGATCAGGGTGTTTTCGAGCAGTCCCATCGGGCGTCCGCGGTGCTTGATGACTGCGTATTATCGGCGATCCCGGTACTTTTCCCACATGCTCCAGCTGAAAACGAACAGGCCGATCCAGATCAGCCCGAAGCTGAGTAGCCGCGCCGGCTGCAGCGGCTCACCGAAAAGCCAGATGGCGGTGGCGAACTGCAGGGTCGGGTTGATGTACATCAGCATGCCGACGGTGGCCAGGTCGAGACGCTGGGTGGCGGCGGCGAAGGCCATCAGCGGCAGCGCGGTGATGATGCCGGCGCCGATCAGCAGTGCTGCGGTCGACGTGTCGTGGAGGGCAAANACCAGGTGCCCCTGCTGCGCCTGCCACAGCGCGTAAAGGCCGCACAGCGGCAGCATGGCCAGCGTTTCCAGCCACAGGCCGGAGATCGCATCGACCGGCACCTGCTTGCGCACCAGGCCGTAGCAGCCGAAGGTGGCGGCGAGAAACAGCGATACCCAGGGCAGGCTGCCGAGGGTGACGATCTCGTTGGTCAGCGCCGCCAGGGCCAGCGCGACGGCGATCCATTCCAGCCGGTTCAGGCGTTCCTTCAACACTGCTAGGCCGAGCAGCACGCTGACCAGCGGCGTCAGGAAATAGCCGAGGCTGGAGGCGACCACCTGCTGGTGGGCGACCGCCCACAGGAACATCAGCCAGTTGCTGCCGACCAGCAGCGCGGCGAGCGCCAGCATGGCGAGCTGGCGCGGCTGGCGAAAGACCGCCAGTACATTGCTCCAGCGCCGGCGCAGGGTGAGCAGCAGGCCGACGAAGACGCAGGCCCAGGCGGCGCGGTTGGAAAGGATGTCGAGCGGCGAAAGCTGGCCGAGCTGGCGGAAGTAGAGCGGNAAGAAGCCCCAGATGCCGTAGGCGACCAGGCCGAACGCGATGCCGGCCAAAGGCTTGTTGGCGCTCATCGGCTCAGCCCAGGTCGCGCAGGATGTGCAGCGCCGCCGAACGGTAGTCGCGCCGGTAAAGCACGATCAGCACGGCCAGCGCGAGTACCGCCAGCGCGACGGGATTGAGCAGCCAGCCGGAGGCGGCGAGGCCGAAATAATAGGCGCGGATGCCACGGTTGAAGTCGTCGCCGGCCAGGTTGTTGGCGCCGGCCAGGCGGTGGGCGTAGCTGTCGATCCCGGGGTCGCCGGTTTTGCCCATGGGCGCCGCGCCGACCAGGATGGAGAGCAGGTTGAACTGGCGCAGCGACCAGGTGAACTTGAAATAGGCGAAGACGAACGAGCCGAGCAGCAGCATCAGCTTGATTTCCAGCAGTTCGCGGTTGCCGGCGCCGCCGAACGGCAGTTCGGCGGTGAAGCTGAGCAGCTTGTCCGCTGCGCCGAGCGCGGCGACGAGGCCGGCGATGATGTAGATCGTGGTGTTGGCGTAGAACGACACGCTGGTCATCAGGTTGCCGATCAGCGTCGAATCCATGACCCGGATGTCGCGCTCCAGCAGGCGGTAAGCCCATTGCAGCCGGTAACTCTGGCTGGTGCTGATCAGGCCGGTGGCGCCCCGCCGGCTGTGTTCCGAGAACCAGGCGTAACCGCCCCAGCAGGCGAAGAAAATGGCCAGTGCGAACCAGTCGACCGCAGCAAGGTGGGGNAGTGCGTGCATGGCGGCATCTTGCCATAGTCGGCGCTGCTCCGGCATTGGGGAAATCCGTCAGTCGTGGCTTGCGCTGTCGTGAGGTTCGACAAGCCGGGAGCCTGCCGTTATGCTCGCTGCCTTTGTCAGTTCAGGGGGAATATGGGACAAGCCAAACAGCGCGGAACCATCGAGCAGCGCATCGCGCAGGCGCAGGCCAAAATCGAGGCGACGCGCCCGGAAAGCTGGTGTGCAACGGCTGCGGCGCCGACGTGACGACCATTCACCCGGTCAGCACGCGTGGCCTTGCCGGCGTCGAGGCGATCTGGCTGGGCCAGTGCGATTGCGGGCAAACCACCTTCGCCGCCAGCGGCAAGCCGGAGGCCGTGCAGGCGTTTTTCGATGCGCTTGGTTCGGATACCGAATTGACGCTCGGCAGCCAGAGCCGCGACGGCTCGCGGCATGAAATCTCTTGACCGGAAATTGCGCGTTCAACCCCGGGGTGATGCGGTTCGCGACCCCGGCAAACTTAGCGCACGCTGCGCGGAGCGGTCGGCACCTTGTAGAGATCGGGCGGCTTGCCGTACTTGGGCGGTACGACCGGCGCGATCGGCGGGACCGGTTTCGGGCGGACGTACGGCGGACGGTAGTAGCCGCTGCCGTAATACACCGGCTGCGATCCCTCGACATACACCGGCTGCAGCGTACCGGTCGCGTAGCAGCCGCTTTCGAGTTCGGCGCGCCGGCTGGAATCGAGCGACATGCGGCCCAGGGTGTTGAGGCATTGCTGGACCGCCGCCTGCGATGGCGCACCGCTCGCCTTGCGCAGGGCTTCCTGTTCCTTGCGTTCCGCCGCTTCGTCCGCCTGGCGCTCCGACTTCATCTGGTTCGCCATCTGGCGCTGGCGCGCGACATCACGTTCCGCCTGCTCGCGGACAGCGTCGGGCACGGTGTCTTCCTGGATGGTCTTGACCGTGCTGGCCCCGCCGCTGCACGGCTCGCTGGAAATCTGCGTGCCGCCGTCCGGCTGCCGGCATTTGTGACCTCGGCCTGCGCCGGTAGCGCGACAGCGAGGAAGGGGAACAGCAGCAGAGCGGATAAACGGGTCTTCATGCCTGATTTATAGCGCAATCCGAAGAAAATGGGGAGACGGAATGGTGCCATCAGCACGCCTGCGCCGGGTTCCCGGAACTCGTGCCACCGTGGCTGTCCAACCCATGTAGCCCGCCATCGCCGTCTTGTCGTGCCAGTTGTCGAAGCTACCGGCGGGTGAAGGAGGTTGATCATGTTGATGTCCCACATTCCCGCAATGCTCGTTTCCGAAAAGACCGGCTGGGAAGAAATCGATCGCTCCCACTTTTCGTCACGCTGGTTCTTCAGGTGCCTGGTGATGCCGATGTCGCTGCTGCCGCCGGTGCTTTATGCCTTTGCCGAGCTGGTTCACCGGGCGCCATTTTCCCGTTGTCGGTGCCGGCCCTGACGCCGATGCAGCTCATCGTTTCGGGTGTCGTCTTCTATGTTGCCCAGTTGGCGATGGTCGGCTACATGGCCATGCTGATCCAGCGCATGTCGCTGGGTCGCGACCATGATCCCGGCTACGACAGCGCCTATGCCCTGGCTGCCATCGCCCCGGTCCCGCTGTGGCTGGCTTCGCTGTCGCTGCTGGTGCCCAGCATCCCCTTCGTCGTCGCCGTCGGGGCGGTGGCCTGGGTGGCCTCGATCATGCTGATCCGGCACGGGGTCAGGCCGCTGCTTCACATCAGCGATGAAAAGACCGCGCACTACGTCGCCAACGTCGTGACCGGCGCCGGCATCATCGACTGGATCGGTCTGCTCGTGGTCTGCGCGATGCTCCTCAGCATCCTGCTGGGCGTGTGGACGGCAATGATTTAAGCGCCGGTTCATCGTCCGCGCAGGCGCCGCAAGAGCGCCGTGCCGATGTCGGCCGGCGCCTTCTGGCCCTGAGCCTGCATCAGCTTGACGTTCAGCACCAGGTTCTCCAGCACCAGCTTGGCCGCCACGGCCAGAAGAATGGCCTGCCGGTTTTCTTCGCCCAGTTGCCCGGCCTGCTCGGCGATGTCGCAGATTTGGCTGCATGCCAGCCGGCGAAGTTCGTCTTCGTCGTACGGCAGGTCGCCGTAATCGATGGGATCCTCGACCTCGATCTCGCGGATCAGGTCGGCAAGCTCGCTGCTGCTGAGATTCATGGACGTCCTCCGGGAAACTGTCTGGCTTGTGAACTGCGACAGCAGCATTGGCGAAAAGGTCAGGCATCCTGCCTTTGTGAACGCATATGCGAAAAAGCGTTCCCGTCAGCACCATTTGAAGCTCAGAATAGAAGAATGGCCGCAGCATGCGCTGCTGTTCATAAAAAGTGGGAGGAGACGACAAATGGACAGAAAATGGGTCTATGCCTTCGCCGAGGGCGACGGGAAGAACAAGCAGTTGCTCGGCGGCAAGGGCGCCAACCTGTGCGAGATGACGCGCATCGGGCTCAACGTGCCGCCCGGCTTCGTGATCACCACCGAAGCCTGCCTAGCCTGCCTGGCGACTCCTGAGCGGCACCTGCCGGAGGGCGTCATGACGCAGGTGCGCGAGCAGATGGCGGCGCTCGAAGCGGCCACCGGGCGCACTTTCGGCGGCCGCGAAAACCCGTTGCTGGTGTCCGTGCGGTCCGGCTCGGCGATGTCGATGCCGGGGATGATGGACACCATCCTCAACCTCGGGCTGAACGCCGAAACGCTGCACGGGCTGATCGCCCAGACCGGCAACCCGCGTTTCGCCTACGACGCCTACCGACGCTTTATCCAGCTCTTCGGCAAGGTGGCGCTCGGCGTGCCGGACGAGGCCTTCGACGCCGAGTTCGAGGCGGCCCGGCAGCAGGTCGGCGTCAATCAGGATATCGGACTGTCTGCCGAGGATCTCGCCTGCATCGCCGAGCGCTTCCTCGCCGTGGTGCAGGAAGCGACCGGCAGGCCTTTCCCGGTCGACCCGCACGAACAGCTCGAAATCGCCATCAAGGCGGTGTTCAATTCGTGGCTTGGCAAGCGGGCGGTCGATTACCGGCGCGAATTCAACATCACACCGGCGATGGCCAACGGCACGGCGGTCAACGTGGTGACCATGGTTTTCGGCAACATGGGCGACGACTCGGCCACCGGCGTCGGCTTCACGCGCGACCCGGGCACCGGCGAGAACGTGATGTTCGGCGAATATCTGGTCAATGCGCAGGGCGAGGATGTCGTCGCCGGCATTCGCACGCCGAAGCCCGTCGCCGAAATGGCGAAGGAGATGCCTGACCTGTATCGCCAACTGGTCGAGTTGCGCGACCGCCTCGAAGCGCATTACCGCGAAGTGCAGGACTACGAATACACCATCGAGCGTGGCACCCTCTACTGCCTGCAGACGCGCAACGGCAAGATGAACGCGGCGGCGCTGGTCAGGAGTTCGGTGGACATGGTGCGCGAAGGGCTGATCGACCGGCGCGCCGCCCTGCTGCGCATTCCACCCGAGGCACTGGAGCAGCTGCTGTTCCCGCGGCTCGACCCGAAGGCCCGGGCGCGGCCGCTGGCGCGCGGGTTGCCGGCCTCGCCGGGCGCCGCATCGGGCGTCGCGGTATTCGATGCCGACCGCGCCGAAGCGCTCGGCCGGGCCGGGCAGAAAGTGATCCTGGTGCGCGAAGAAACCAAGCCCGAGGATATCCACGGCTTCTTCGCCAGCCAGGGCATCCTGACCAGCCGCGGCGGCAAGACCTCGCACGCGGCGGTCGTCGCGCGTGGCATGGGCAAGCCCTGCGTCGCCGGCGCCGAGNGAATACATGTGGACGTGCAGAAACGGCGGGCCACCGTCGGCGACCGGAGCTTCGGCGAGGGCACGCTGATTACGGTCGACGGCACGACGNGGGATGTTTTCATCGGAGCGGTGCCGATGATCGAGGCGTCGTTTTCCGAGGAACTGGCGACCCTGCTCGGCTGGGCGGACGAGGCGGCGCGCCTGCAGGTGCTGGCCAACGCCGACACGCCGGCCGATGCCGAACGCGCGGTTCGCTTCGGGGCGATGGGCATCGGGCTTTGCCGCACCGAGCGCATGTTCAATGCCGTCGAACGCCTGCCCATCGTCGTCGAAATGATCGTCGCCGAGACGCCGGCCGACCGCCAGCGCGTGCTCGACAAGCTGCTGCCCATCCAGCGCGACGACTTCGCCGGCATCTTCCGCGCCATGGCGCCGCGCCCGGTGACGATCCGCCTGCTCGACCCGCCGATGCACGAATTCCTGCCCGGCGAGCGGCAGCTGGTCGAGGAAATCGAGCGTTTGCGCCGCCTGCGCGAGACGGTCGGCGGCCTCCAGGTGTTGCGCGACTCGGTCGATTTCCTCTACCGCGCCAGCGCGGTGCATCCGCAGGTCGAGTTGCCGGCCGAACCGGCGCTGGTCGATGAAGTGATCGCCAGGAAGGAAGCGATGCTGAAGAAAGTGCGGGCGCTGTTCGAGGTCAATCCCATGCTCGGCCATCGCGGCGTGCGCCTTGGGCTGACCTCGCCGGAAATCTACCGCATGCAGATCCGCGCCATCCTCGAAGCCGCCGCGCTATGCCGCCGCGAGGGGCTGGCAGTGCATCCGGAAATCATGGTGCCGCAGGTGTGTACGGCGCAGGAGCTGAAGACCGTGAAGGGCTGGGTCGACGAGATTCGCGCCGAAATCGAACAGGATTGCGGCTTCACGCTCGATGTCGCGTTCGGCTCGATGCTCGAAGTGGTGCGCGCCTGCCTGCGCGCCGACAGTCTGGCCGAGGATGCCGAGTTCTTCTCGTTCGGCACCAACGACCTGACGCAGGCGACCTTCTCGTTCTCGCGCGAGGATGCCGAGAACAAGTTCCTGCCCGCCTACACCCAGGGCCGCATCCTGCAGCACAACCCGTTCGAGGTGCTCGACGTCAATGGGGTCGGCCAGCTGATGGTGCTGGCGGTGGCCGGCGGGCGCAGGGTGCGGCCGGGGATGAAGATCGGCATCTGCGGCGAACATGGCGGCCACCCGGCGTCGATCGCCTTCTGCCACGCTGCCGGTTTGAGCTACGTCTCCTGCTCCGGCCCGCGCGTCCCGGTCGCCCGGCTGGCGGCGGCACATGCGGCGCTCAACGAGCAGCCCGCGCCAAACGTCAGCCTCTAGGGCGTGTTCACCGTAACCGGCGGGACTGCGTTTGCCAGGGCGTGAGGGCGCCAAGGCGCGAGGTGCGGGGAATGGTCGTTCCATTCCCAAGCCGAGCAACGCCGGCGACCGCCCGCCCGGCAAACCCGGAGGGGGGCCTGGCGGGGCGCATTGCCGCGTTGCCGCTCGCTTGTGCAGATCACTGCACCGCGCGACCGGCGCCTTGCCCTGCCTCCCCGCCGGGCCTTGCGTAGCCCGTCGCTTACGGTGAACACGCCCTAACGCGTTACCCAGCCGCCGCAAACGGGGAACACCTGGCCGACGAAGCAGTCGGCCGCGGCGCTGCACAGGTAGGCGGCGAATTCCGCATCCTCGCGGGCACCGACCAGGCGCCCGAGGGGCACCTCGCGCTGCAGACGTTCCTGAAAGCGTGGGTTGGCCTGGAACTCGGGCGGGAAGTAGGTCGGGTTGTCGACGAAATTCTGGGCGATGGCGTTGACCTGAATGTTGTGTGGCGCCAGCTCGACGCCGATGGCCTGCACGTAGGCCAGCTGGGCGCCACGCGCCGCGCTGTAGGTGGAGGTGCGCTTCATGCCGCGCAGGGCGGAAGCGCTGCCCATCACCAGGATCTTGCCCGAGCGGCGCGCGATCATCTGGGGCAGGACAGCGCGGACCAGCCGCGGCAAGGGATCGACTAGCGTGGCGAAAACCTGCGTCCATTCGGCATCGGCCACATCGATGGCCGGCGTGCTAGGCGCCGCAAGCGCCAGGTTGGCGACCAGGACATCGACGACGCTCGCAGATTCAATCAGGGCCGCCGGTGCTTCTGGGTCGAGCAGGGGGCGNTTGTCGGCAATCACGGTCGCGCCATGCTCCGCGAATACCTGGCAGAGAACGGGCCCCATGAAGGCGTCGGCATGGGTGATCAGTACGCGCTTGCCGGCAAGGTTCTGGCTGCTCATGGTCGCTCCTCCATTCGGTTTTGTGAGGAAACAGCGTAGCGCAGCGCTGCAGGTTTGGCGAGATGGCGCCCGAAAATCAAAACGCCTCCATTCCGGAGGCGTTTTGATTTTGGCCTTTTGACCGTCACCGCAACAGGTGCTTACAGGATCATCCCGGCGCCGACCGTGTTGTTGTTGCTTTCATCGATGATGATGAAGGCGCCGGTGCCCCGGTTTTCGGTGTAGGGGTCGACGAACAGCGGCTGGGCGAGCTTGAAGGTGACCTGGGCGATGTCGTTCATCGCCAGCTTTTCGGCGGGCAGGTTTTCCAGGGTGTTCACGTCCAGACGATGGTCGATGGCAGCGAGCTTGGCCTTGCTGTCGCGCGTGGTGTGGCGGATCAGGTAGGTGCGGGCGCGGTCCATCGGGGTTTCGGCCATCCAGCAGACGGTGGCTTCGATCTGCTTGACGGACGCCGGCACTTCGCTGGATTTGACGATCATGTCGCCGCGCGAAGTGTCGATTTCATCGGCCAGCAGCAGGGTGACGGATTGCTCGGTAAGGNNCTGCCCGATGTCGACGCCGCCGATCTGGATGGCCTTGACGGTGCTGGTCAAACCGGAGGGCAGGACGGTGACAGCATCGCCGACCTGAATGCTGCCGGATTCGACGCGGCCCATGAAGCCACGGTAATCGTGCAGTTCCGGATTGGCGGAATCCTGCGGGCGGCAGACGTATTGCACCGGGAAGCGGAAGGGCTCGTCGTGTTCGGTGTGCGCGGCGGGTGCGGCTTCGAGGATGTCGAGCAGGGTCGGGCCGTCGTACCAGTTCAGACTGTCGCCACGGTCGACGATCATGTCGCCGTTGAGCGCCGAGAGCGGAATGAAGCGGATGTCGGTAATGCCGACCNNGGCGAATTCGAGGTAATCGGCCTTGATCTTCTCGTAGGCTGCCTGCGAGTAATCGACCAGATCCATCTTGTTGATGGCGACGACCAGATGCGGGATGCCGACCAGCGCGGCGAGCTTGGAATGGCGGCTGGTTTGCGTCAGCATGCCCTTGCGCGCATCGATCAGGATGATGGCCAGGTTGGCGGTGGAGGCGGCGGTGACCATGTTGCGGGTATACTGCTCGTGGCCCGGTGCGTCGGCGATGATGTACTTGCGCGTGCCGGTGGAGAAGTAACGGTAGGCGACGTCGATGGTGATGCCTTGCTCGCGCTCGGCCTGCAGGCCGTCGGTGAGCAGCGAGAGGTCGACCGCGCCCATGCCGCGCTTTTGCGAGGTCTTTTCGATGGCCGTCAGGGTGTCGGCGAGGATGGTCTTGGTGTCGTACAGCAGGCGGCCGATCAGGGTGCTCTTGCCGTCGTCGACGCTGCCGCAGGTCAANAAGCGCAGCAGGCCGTGATCTTCAACGTGGGCGGTCATCAGAAGTAACCTTCTTTCTTGCGTTGTTCCATGGAGGCTTCGCTGGTCTGGTCGTCCAGACGCGTGGCGCCGCGCTCGGTGATGGTGGTGGTGGCGGTTTCCAGCACGATTTTCTCGTCGGCATCCGATTCGACCGGCGCCGTGCAGGAAATGTCGCCCACCGTGCGGAAGCGCACCAGCTTGTCGACGATCTCCTCGCCGGCCTTCGGCAGGTTGGTCAGTTCGCCGGAAACCAGCGGCACATTCACCGGCACGATGGCGCCCTGGCGGATGACCACCGGGCGGGTGTGGGCGAAGTAAATGCTCGGCAGTTCCAGGCCTTCGCGCTCGATGTATTGCCAGACATCCATTTCNGTCCAGTTCGAGATCGGGAAGGCGCGGATGTTCTCGCCCTTGTGGCTGCGGGCGTTGTACAGGTTCCACAGTTCCGGGCGCTGGTTCTTCGGATCCCACTGGCCGAACTCGTCGCGGAAGCTCATGATGCGCTCCTTGGCGCGGGCCTTTTCTTCATCGCGGCGGGCGCCACCGATGCAGCAGTCGAAACCGAATTCCTCGATGGCTTCCAGCAGCGTCACCGACTGGTGCTTGTTGCGCGATTCGCCTTCGTGCTTCAGCACCACCGTGCCGCGCTTCATCGAATCCTCAACCGAACGCACGATCAGACGCTCGCCCAGCTCGGCGGCGCGCTTGTCGCGGAATTCGACCACTTCCTTGTAATTGTGGCCGGTGTCGATGTGCATCAGCGGGAAGGGGAACTTGCCGGGGCGGAAAGCCTTTTCGGCAATGCGCAGCATGCAGATCGAATCCTTGCCGCCGGAAAAGAGCAGCACGGGGTTGGCACACTGGCCAGCCACCTCGCGCATGATGTGGATGGCTTCGGCTTCGAGCCAGTCGAGGTGAGAGAGTAGAGCGTTGAGTCATTGCAGGGCGATCCGCGGGGATTGTCGAATGGCCGCCATTGTAGCAAGGGCTTAATATTCGTTTAAGAACAAGTGCGCATCTTGTTATTGTCGTTTCGCTGCGAAAAGGCGGCACAATATCGCCGCCTCCCAGGTCATCCGGTTGCTCCTAACTTCGGTCGGGCTGATTGACGATGAAACTGCTTGCAAGCACTGCCCCCTGCTGATTTCGCTGACCGCTTGGCGCATGCCGCCGATGCCAAGGAGAAAAGACCGCTTCCGGCATCGGTATCACGATGCTGAAGGAGGGCAGCGGCGCCAACCCGAAGGCGAGCGACACGGTGAAGGTGCACTATCGCGGCACGCTGGAAAACGGCCAGGAGTTCGACAGTTCCCACAAACGCGGCCAACCGGCGACCTTCCCGCTCAGCCGCGTGATCCCGTGCTGGACGGAAGGCGTGCAGAAGATCAAGGTCGGCGGAAAGGCCAGGCTGGTCTGCCCGCCCAACCTCGCTTACGGCAGCCGCGACATTCCCGGCATCCCGGCCAATTCGACGCTGATCTTCGAAGTCGAGTTGCTCGACATCGTCCGCTGACCGGCGATCGGCCAGACAGCCCGAACCGCGAACGATGACGGTTCGGGCACTTGCCGCCTGAAATTCGCCTGTTTTTGGCGGTCGACCGCAACTGCCGGAACATTGCTCCGGCACGTCGCCATGGGGCGTTCGTAGCACCACAAACGCGCCGGATCGTTGCAGATGGTTTATGCTCCGATTATTCCGGTTAGCTTTGTCGGTCAATGCCGCAGCCAACACCTCCGCTCACTGGCGAGCACTATTTCCGCACGCTGTTCGAAGCCTGTGGCGAAGCCTTTTCGTGATCAGCGAGCAGGGTCAGGCCATCGATTGCAACGACGCGGTACTCAGCCTGCATGGCTGTCAGCGCAGCGATATCATCGGCACCACGCCGTTGGACTGGTCGCCCGAGCTCCAGCCCGACGGACGGCGCAGCGACGAATGGGCGGCCGAGATATTGTCAGGGCGGCTGCCGGCGAGACCGTCCGCTTCGAATGGGAAAACTACCGCCTCGACCGCGAGTCGTTCTTCGTCAGTTCGAGTGTTCATCGCGTCGTCATCGACGGCCAGGTCCGCTATCTGGTCGTCAGCCGCGATATCACCGAGCGCAAGCTGCTCGAGCAGCAGCTCGTCGAATCCGAGGAACGATTCCGTGCCCTGTTCGAGCAGGCGCCGCTGCCCTATCAGTCCCTTGACATGGGCGGCAACATCCTGCAGGTCAATGACGCCTGGCTGCGGCTGACGGGGAGACGGATCGCGCGCGAGTCATCGGACGCTGCATTACGGAGTATCTCGATGAAGCCTCTCTGCCCACCCTGGCCGAAGCTTTCCGCGCTTTGTCCAGTGCGGCCACGTCGAGGGCCGGTCTTCGAAATACGTTCGCGACGGTACGACGCGCACCGTGACGGTCACCGGGCGCATCGCACGCGACGTGCAGGGAACCCCAACACACCCATTGCATCCTTGCCGACATCACCGAGCGCAGGCGTGCCGAAGAAGCGTTGCGGGCGAGCGAGCGCCGGTTTTCACAACTCATCCAGAATTCCTACGACACCATCGTCATTCTCGATGCCGACGGCGTGCAACGCTATGTGAGTCCTTCCGCCGAGCGCGTGCATGGCCATGCCCCGGCCGAACTGGTGGACATCCCGGTGATCGAGCAGATGATTCATCCCGATGATCAGGCGCAGGTCCAGGCGGCGTTCCGGCAGATCGTCGAGACCGGGTCGGGCGGCGCGCAGTACCGCCATCGGCGCAAGGGCGGCGGTTGGGTGTACGTGGAATCCTGTGGAACGAACCAGTTGGCCAACCCCGATATCCGCGGGATCGTGGTCAACGTGCGCGACATCACGGCGCAGAAAAAGGCGGAACAAGCGCTCCATGACAGCGAAGAGCGCATGCACCAGACCCTCGAGCATTCTCCCAATGTGGCGGTGCAGTGGTATGACCTGCAAGGCCGTGTGCAGTACTGGAACGCTGCGTCAGAGCGCCTCNTTTGGGTATTCGGCAATGAGGCGCACGGCAGGACGCTCGACCAGCTGATCGAAACACCGGAAGAAGCGCAAGCCTTCCAGCAAATCCTGGCCGGTGTTGCCGCAAGCGGAGAATCCATCGGTCCTCTGCAATTCACCACGCATGACCGTAATGGCGAGGAACGGATTGTTCTTTCAACCGTCTTCCCGATTCCAGGTCACGGGCCGGAAGAGCCGCTGTTCGTCTGCATGGACATCGATATTACCCAGGCGCAGCGGACCGCCGCCCTGCTCGAGCGGCAGGCAGCCTTCAATCGGACCATCATCGATTCGGAGATCGATGGCATTGCGGCCTGCCACGCCATCGACGAGCCACCGTACATGGCGTTTTCCGTCTGGAATCCGGCCATGGAGCAACTGACCGGCTACACCCTGCAGGAGATCAACCGACTTGGCTGGTATCAGACGGTCTATGTCGAACCGGCGATTCAGGAGATGGCCCGCGCGCGCATGGATCGCATGCGTCAAGATCATCTGCGTGCCGAGGAATGGACCATCACGCGCAAGGATGGCGGGAAGCGGACGGTGCAGATCACCACCAGCACCATCTTCGACAGCACCGGCTGCCCCAGCGTGCTGGCCATGATGCATGACATCACGGAGCGCAAGCGCAGCGAGGCCGCGCGCGACGAAGCCATGGCGCTGCTGCAGGCCGCGATCGAACAGTCGCCTTCCGGCATCCTGGTCGCCGACGCGCCCGACGTGCGCATCAGCCTCGCCAACTCGGCCGCGCTGGGCATCCGGGGCGGCGAATCGAAAATGCTGACCGGCNATCGACTTGCAGCAGCACGCCCAGCGCTGGCAGGTGCTGCTGCCGGATGGCACGCTCTGCCCGAACGACGCCTTGCCCCTTTCGCGCGCCGTGCGGCAGGGAAACGGNTGAAGGGCGAAGAGTTCATCATTCGCGACGAAGCGGGGAACGAGCACTGGATATCCGCCAATGCCGCGCCGATACGGCGTGACAGCGAAGTGGTTGCCGGCATCGTCGTCTTTCACGACATCAGCATCCTCAAGGAGCACCAGCAGCAACTCTTCCGGCTGGCCCACCACGACACGCTTACCGGCCTGCCCAACCGCGNNCTGCTGGCCGATCGGCTGCGCCAGGCCATGCTGCACACGCGCCAGAACGGCCGCCGCATGGGCGTGATCCTGCTCGACCTGGACGGTTTCAAGTGGATCAACGATTCCGTCGGCCACGATACCGGCGATGCCATCCTGATCGCCATCGCCGGCCGGCTGACCGATGCCTTGCGCAGGCAGGATACGGTGGCGCGTCTTGGCGGCGACGAATTCGTCCTCGTGGTGCAGGAAGTGACGGACATCGAAGACGTCCTGCATATCGCGGACAAGGCGCTTGCCAGCGTGCGCGAGCCGATCGAGGTGGGAAGCCGCTTCTACCATGTTTCGGGCAGTGCCGGCATCACGCTCTATCCCGATGACGGCAACGACGAGCAGACCCTGATCCGCAATGCCGATATCGCCATGTATCGGGCCAAGGCCGGTGGCAAGAACCGCAGCCACTTCTACGCGGCCGGCATGCAGTCGGAGNCCCTGCAACGGATGGAAATGGTGTCCGGGCTGCGTCAGGCGCTGCTGCTCGGTGAGTTTGTCCTGCAATATCAGCCGCTGGTGCATGCCCTGACCGGCCGGCTCGAAGGGGTGGAAGCGCTCATCTGCTGGCAACATCCGCAGCGTGGTCTGGTGCGGCCTGCCCAGTTCATTCCGATCGCCGAGGAATGCGGGTTGATCATCCCCATCGGCGCCCTGGCGCTGCGCGAAGCGGTGCGCCAGATGCGGATCTGGGAAGATTCCGGAATGCCCGTGCCACGGGTCGCGGTCAACTTCTCCGCCTTGCAGTTCCGCGAAACTGGGCTGTGCAGCATGGTCAGCAACGTCCTCTCCGAGTTCGGAATGGCAGCGGAAAGGCTGACGGTGGAAATCACCGAGTCGGTACTGATGGACGACAACCTGGTCACCGCGGCCAGCATCAACGGCCTCNGGATGCTGGGCGCGCGCCTCGCGCTCGATGATTTCGGTACGGGCTACTCGTCGCTTTCCGCGCTCAAGCGCTTCCCGGTCGATTGCGTCAAGATCGACCGCAGCTTCGTGCGCGACTGCGTGGAAGACAAGGAAGACGCCAATCTGGTGACGGCCATCATCCACATGGCGCACAGCCTCAGCCTCAAGGTCGTGGCCGAGGGCGTGGAAACCAGTGCGCAGGCCGATTTTCTGCGCGCACAGCGCTGCGACCAGCTGCAGGGCTATCTGATCGGCAAGCCGTTGCCGGCGGATGCTTTCACTGCCGCGCTGGCGAAGGAATTGCTGCCGCTCGATTGAGATCGCGGACGGCGCTCCCGGGCTGGCGACAGGTTCGAGTTCGCCTTATTCGCCGACGAGCATCGGCAGCAATCGAATCGTGCCAGCAATCCACGAAATTGGCCTGACTATTGCTATGCTACGGTGGGCATGACAAACCGTTGCATCGTGGAGGCATCATGAATATTTGTTCCGAACTCGACAGGCTGAAGGAACTTGCCACATTCAAATCCGATGACGACCATGAGCGCGCGTTCTCCGGGTTGATGGACACGGTGGCCGACATCTTCTCGGCCGGGCGCGTGTCCCTGATGCTGGTGGACAGCGTCGGCAGCCTCGGGCAAAAGCTCCGGCTGGTCGCACTGCACGGGGAACTGCCGGAGACGGCATGGAACGAGNCGAAGCGAGAAAGTCAGAGCATCGCCGCGCAGGTTCTGGCCAGCCGGCAGTCGCTGGTCGTCAATGACATCAACGTGTCGGCGATGAAGGTCATGCGCCGCCATTCCGACGAGCCGGCCTCGTTCATGGCCTGCCCGATTCCGGTCTCCNGGGATCTACGCGGGGTTCTCAACATCAGCAAGCGCGAGAACGGCCAGCCGTTTTCCGAGCAGGATCTCGCCATCGCCGAGTTCGCCGCCATCCTCGTCGGGCGGGCGATCGAACTGGGGCGGCTGCAGGGAATGCTCAATTCAAGTTTCGCCAAGATGGCGCTGGTCCTCGAAGAAGTCAGCAATTCGCGCTCCTTCATGGATCTCAGCGTCCAGGAACCACAGCGCATGGCGAAGATACTGGCGAAAACCTTCTACCGGGAAATGAGCCGCTGCGGTTTGTCCGCCAACCAGATCATCCACGTCGCCAGCGAAATCATTTCGGAAATGACCAACAGCATGGTCCGCCACCAGCGCCGGCAAAAGCGGCTGGAAAAATAGCGATATCGGCTGATCCGCCGACTTTTGATTTTTGCCTTTTTGACGGTCGACCGCAGCAGGCGCCGTCACGCGTAGCTCTTGCCGGAGCCTGCTCAGGCGCTAGCCGGGAATCTCGGGTTCGACGAGCGTGGCAAGCTGCGCGAGCGATTCCTGCCAGCCCAGATAGCACATCTCCGGCGGAATCGCCTCAGGAATGCCTTCCTGCACGATGCTTATCTCCGTACCGCACGATACCTTGCTCAAACTCACCGTCACCCGCAATTCGCCCGGCAGGCCCGGGTCGTCGAAGCGATCCGTGTAGCAGATGCGCTCGTGGGGAACGAGTTCAAGATACTCGCCGCCAAAAGAATGCGCGTTTCCGGTACCGAAGTTCGTAAATGCCATCTTGAAGGTGCCGCCGACCTTTGCCTGCAGGTGCTCGACCGTGCACGTAAAGCCATATGGCGGTAACCACTTTGCGATTGCATCGGACTCCAGAAAAGCGCGATAGACGCGCTCCGGCGTGGTGCGAAACACACGGTGAAGGTGCACGGTACCAGTAGGCATGGTTTGATTTCCTTTCGAAGTTGCATCAGGGAGACTGGAGCATCGCTGCTTGCCTGTTCCGCATCCGCGGGGTTTGACGCCCGATCCCGTTGAAAGTGCCCGTATTGAAAGTTAGTCGGCACTGCCTGAGCGCAAGACTTCTGCTGCCAGCCGCTGCAAATTCTGCTCATTGGCACCTGCCACGAACTGAGAGAGTTGCTCGTAGTGCGCAACCGTGTCGAAAGTTTGGCGCCAGTGGATNTCAGTACCTTGCTCAACCGGCCTCAACTCGATGGACAGAATGAAGTGATGACCAGACAGGTGTTCGATCTCGAAGAGCTTACCTGACACGATACGAGTGAAGCGGCTTTCGTTTGGGTAATCCTTGCCGTCGGGGCCGTGCATGGTCAGCAGCCAGCTACCGCCTGGTTGGAAGTCGAACTGGTGAATGGTGTTCTTGAAGCCGTCGGGCCCCCACCAGCGGGCGACGCGGGCCGGATCGCTCATCGCGGCGAAGACCTGTGCCGGGGTGGCTGCTACAAATTTGCTTCTTGAATCGGAGCGCTGCTCGACCGGTTCCATATTGCTAATCCCCAAAATGTGCGGCACCGATAGATAGGAAGGTGTTCGATCACTTTGTATCCTTGTCAAAGGTATGCCAATAAGATAGCTTTTGGGCGCCGTACCGAAACAAGACGAATACGAAAGCAACGGCCACCATGCCCACAAGGGCAGCGAAGTAGATATGCCCATTGGAGGACTGCCGAGTGAAGACACGCTCAGGACCGATATCTAGGGTAACTAACTCACCCTGACAGAAAGTTGCGGAAGCCTCCTGATCGATTGCGCTGTTCAGACGCTTGAACAATGGACACCCGCCTCTGCGGCATTGGTAGATGAGCCGGCTACCCCAATCTCCGCGGATGTACCAATTTAGACGTTCAGTGTCTTTTCGGACAACGCCGAATTTGTGCTCGGTTACTGACTCCTTCGATGTTCCTTCGCATGCGTTGGCAGCGTTGTGTTTCCAAATTAGTGTTCCGATAACGGCGGAGAAAAGTACAAGACAAATCGCTGCAACAAAGATTGCGTAGAACGTACGCGTACTCTCGTCATCGTTTGTCGCGAAGGCTTTCATGTGTTGTGGTCGCGGAGAATCTGAGAATGTGAAGCCCAACGTGAAGCTAACCGGACGGCCGTCAGGCCGGTCAGTTGAGCGTAGTGTTAGAGGGCTGTTGGTTTGCATAACGTTAGTAGATGGCGCTTTT
The DNA here is from genome assembly GCA_013363835.1 of Dechloromonas sp. GTDB lineage: Bacteria > Pseudomonadota > Gammaproteobacteria > Burkholderiales > Rhodocyclaceae > Azonexus. The sequence continues at coordinate 1,686,546 of CP054864.1, read as the reverse complement.
TGCGTATCGCCGGACGACCGCCGCATAAGACGGCAAACACGGCGCCGTGAAATGCGCTTGCCAACCGGGTTTGCATGATTATGCAGTGCATATAAACAGTGATATTCAACCGGAAATTACGTCATGAATACAAATCAGCCTGCAACCCTGCTTGGGCGGGGTCGCGAGGGATTCGTTACAAGCGCTACAGCATAAGGACGGAGCGGGTTTATGTCGACTGGATATGGCGTTTTGTCCGTTTTCATGGCCGGTTGCATCCTCGCGAGATGGGGGCGCAGAAGGTTCGGGCGTTTCTGGAAGAATTGCCGGGCCATGTGAGCGTGGAGACGACGCTGGTCTGCACGCATGTGATGAATCGCGGCGCCCGGGGCGTGGTCGGCCCGGCGGACTGGCTTGTTTGAAATTTGCCCTTTTTGCGGTCGACCGCAACAGGTGTCGCGGGGGCGGGAATTGGCTGGCGGCCCGGTTTTCAGGCGCGACCGGAATACAGCGGCGGCCGGCACAAACGAAGCTGAACCGGCGCAAAGTCTTCAGGCAAACCAGCGCAGGAACGCGGCCGACGCCAGTGCGGTGACGCCGAGGGCGATCAGCATGGTCCACACCGTGCCGCGTCTTGCTGGCAGCCAGTCGGTGGCGCGTTGCAGGTAGCCGGCGGCGAGCACGATGCCGCCTGTCGCGCAGGCCAGTTTGACCAGCAGCGCGAGACGGGCGATGGCGTGGATGTCGGGGAACCGGCCGTAGAAGTGGTAACTGATGGCGCCGAAGCTGGCGCCGCTGGCGGCCTGAGCCAGCCAGCCACCGAGCACCAGCCAGGCCAGCCGGCGCTGGGTTGCCGGGGCATCGCGGGCGAGCCAGCGCGCGGAAACGGCGCCGCCGACGACCGCCACGGCGCCGAAGTTGTGCACCAGCTGAACCAGTGCGTAGGCGAGGTTCTGGGGTCCATGGTCGCCGCGCCCGGAAGAGCGGGTTCAGGGTGCCGTCACTCGACCGTTACCTTGACGCACTTCTCGACGCCGATCGGCGTGTGGTTCTTGTTCACCACCTTGACGCAGATTTCGTGCGGCCCGGCGGCCAGCGTCTTGAGGGCGCGNCTGCCCTTGAGTTCGCGCAACACGGCGATTTCCTTGCCGTCGATGTAGAGGTGGCTGTGGTCGCCTTTCGGGCCGGGCATGATTTCGTAGGTGACGCGGTTGTCGGCGGCGGCCTGCAGCTTGGCGCCGTCGGCCGGCGCGCTGATGGTCACCGAGCCTTCCTGGGCGGGGGCGGTCAGCGGAAATGCGAGGGCCAGCGCGAGCAACGCGGCGTAAGCGATGCGGTGGGTCATGGCGTGTCTCCTTCTCGTCGGGAAATGGCCGGGCTAGCCGGGGCCGGGGTGGATCATGTCTGCCGGCACGACCCAGCGTTCGTATTCTTCGGCGTTGACGTAGCCCAGCGCGAGGGCGGCGTCTTTCAGCGTCGTGCCTTCATGGTGGGCGCGTTTGGCGATTTCGGCGGCTTTGTCGTAGCCAATGTGCGGGGCCAGCGCGGTGACGAGCATCAGCGAGCGCTCCATCAGGTCGGCGATGCGTTCGCGGTTGGCGGTGATGCCCTGCACGCAGTGGTGCTCGAAGCTGTGCATGCCGTCGGCCAGCAGGCGGATGCTTTGCAGCAGGTTGTGAGCGAGCAGCGGCTTGAAGACGTTGAGCTCGAAATTGCCGGAGGCGCCGCCGATGCCGATGGCGACGTCGTTGCCCATGACCTGCGCGCAGAGCATGGTGAGCGCTTCGCACTGGGTCGGGTTGACCTTGCCGGGCATGATCGAACTGCCGGGTTCGTTTTCCGGAATGCTGATTTCGCCGAGGCCGGAACGCGGGCCGGAGGCGAGCCAGCGGATGTCGTTGGCGATCTTGAACAGCGCCACGGCCAGCGTCTTGAGCGCGCCGTGGGCGGCGACCAGGCCGTCGTGGGCGGCCAGCGCGGCGAATTTGTTGGCGGCGCTGGTGAAGGGGATGCCGGTCTGGTCGGCCAGCTTGGCGGCGACGCGCAGGCCGAATTCCGGGTGGGTATTGAGCCCGGTGCCGACGGCGGTGCCGCCGACGGCCAGCGGGTAGAGCGAGGGCAGGCTGGCGAGGATGAGNGTTTCGGCATGTTGCAGCTGGGCGACGTAGCCGGAGAATTCCTGCCCCAGCGAGAGCGGCGTGGCGTCCTGCAGGTGGGTACGGCCGATCTTGACGATGCCGGCGAAGGCCGACGATTTCTCGTCGAGCGTGACGATCAGCTGGCGCAGCGCCGGCAGCACGCGGCGGACGATGCCGGTGGCGGCGGCGAGATGGATGGCGGTGGGGAAGATGTCGTTGGACGACTGGCCGAGATTGACCTCGTCATTGGGGTGCACCAGGCGGGCGCTGCCGCGTTCGCCGCCGAGCAGTTCCGAGGCGCGGTTGGCCAGCACCTCGTTCATGTTCATGTTGCTTTGCGTGCCCGAGCCGGTCTGCCAGACCGCGAGCGGGAACTGGTCGCCGTGCCGGCCGGCGGCGACNTCGTCGGCGGCCGTCATGATCGCCGTCGCCTTGTCGTTGGGCAGCAGGCCGAGTTCGCGGTTGGTGCGCGCGCAGGCGTGCTTGACGATGGCCAGCGCGTGGATCAGCTCTTCCGGCATGCGTTCGCTGGAAATGGCGAAATGTTCCAGCGAGCGCTGCGTTTGCGCTCCCCACAGGCGGTCGACCGCAACCGCGATGGTGCCGAAGGAATCCTTCTCCAGGCGGGTCATGGGGCTTGAAGCGCCTAATGGCGGGGGCGCGCAGCTCGGCGTTGAGTTCGTCGGCGACTTCCGCCCAGTCGGCATCCTGAAGAATGGCCTCGCGCAGGAAGCAGGCCTGCGATTCGGTCCAGAACGCGGCTTCATAGAGCTGGATGCCGTCGGGCAGCGGGCTGTGGGCATCGATGAAGCTGGCGATGGCCGCCTCGTCGTTCGGCTGGCCGAGCTGGGCGAACAGGTTGCTCAGGTTGTGCACTGGGTCTTTCCATGACGTCCTCCTTCGCTGCCCGTGGCAACGCGCTGCCATGCGGGCATGCAAGTTGGAGTCCGATTCCGGGTCGAAGTTCTCAGCAGCCGATGACCTTGAACTCGACGCGGCGGTCGAGCGCATCGCTGGCGTCGTCGCGGCCGGTGCCGACCAGGGTCTGCTGCGAACCGACGCCGTTGGCGATCATGCGCCTGGCCAGCGCAAGCGATGTTCCCTCCAGACGCGACTTGACGTACTCGGCGCGCAACAGCGACAGCCTTTCGTTCAAGGGTTCCGGGCCGGTCGGGCTGGTATGGCCCGTCACTTCCAGACATTTGCCGCCGCTCGCCGTTTGCCGGGCGATGGTTTTCAGCCAGACCGGATAAGGGCCGCTCAGCCTGGGGTCCTGGACGAACGCGGTCGACCCCGGGCGGAACAGGAATTTGACGGCAAGGCGCTGGTGATCGAGGCCGTAGTCCACGATCTTGCCGAAAGCCGCTTCCGCCTGTTGCTGGCGGCCGAGCTTCCAGTTGGCGAGGTAGATGCCGTTGAGCACGCGCAACTGCTTGCCCGATGGGGTGGAAAGCGCGCCGTTGTAGAGATCGATGGCTTCCTGGTAGCGCCCGGCATCGTAGGCGTCGATGGCTTCGGCGACCAGCGAGGCGGCGACGATGCGGTCGAGGTAGAGCGGGTTGATCGGGTCGCCGGCCTTGGTACCCTGGCAGGTCTTGATGTAGCCCTCGGTCGCCGGGTCTTCCGACCACGCCGGCGCGTCGCGGAAGAAGGCCAGCGGCGTCGGATCGACGCCCTCGGGCAGGGCGAAGGCCAGCCCCTTGCTGACCAGCTTGCCGCTGTTCAGGTCGGCGAGCGCCAGGCAAATCCGGTAGGCCTCGCGCGTTCCCGCCGTCTTGCGCTCGGCGTTGACGCCGGTGAAGGTGCCGATCAGCACCAGCGGGCGCTTGGCGACGTTGGCCGCCGAAAAGTCCTGAACGTCGAACTGCGGATACTGCGCCTGCATCATCTTCGTCAGGCGCAGTCCCATCGATTGCGTGGCGACCGATTGCGCGCCGGTCATGCCATCGATCAGCGGGTCGATGACGACCGTGTAGCGGGTCTGCGGCGGCGCGCCCGGGGCNGGCAGCCTGGCGTTGGTGAACAGGGCGGTCGCGGCGCTCAGCACCGCCTTGTCGTAGGGCTGCNNAGTGGTGGCGGCGGCGCGGGTGCGGCAGCCGGGTTGGGCGGCGCCGGGTGCCGCCGGTTTNTCCTGCAGGCTGTCGCAGCCGCCGACCAGCAGCGCGAAAGACAGCGACACGATCCATGAGCGGGCAATCCCGGTTTTGCGGTAGATGGCGGTCATTGCTGGCACTCCTTTCGGAATACGGATTGTTCGCCGTAGGAAAGCGACTCGCCCAGCTGAATCTTGTAGAAGATCGGCACAGCGCGTACTGCTCGCGCGCGGTTTCGGCGGGCTTTGGCGGCGCTCGCACGGCCTTGGGCGGGAGTTTCGCAACGGGCGTCGGCGTTGTCTCGGGGGCGACCGGCAGCGGCGCAGGGGGCGCTATTTCCGCTGCGGGTTGCACGGGGCGGCCGGCGCGGGCGCGGTTTCCGCCGAAGCCGGCGGCGGCGCCTTCCTGCCGCGCGGATTCGCGAACTTCCGGCGCAACGACGGCGGGTGGCCGCGACGACAGGGTGAGGTAGGCGGCGCCGGCAGCCAGCAGCAGGCCTGCGGCTGCGATGCCCGGTCGCTGGTGCCGCTGCCACCAGGTCGTCGTCTTCCCGCCGCCAGTGAAGTCGGCGGGTCGTAGGGCGGGCTCTGGTCAGCCGGTTTTTCCGGTGGCGCGGCGGTTGCGCTGCGGGCGGGCTTGCCGAGGAAGTTTTCAAGATCGGCGATCAGCATGCGCATGCCGTCGAAATCGCGCGAGCCATCCCAGCCGGTGAGGTCGGCGGCCTGGATTTCGCGGAAGCCGGCCGGCGGGCGCACGGCTTCGATCAGCACCGGTATCAGCTTGCCCAGCCGGCGACCTTCGGTGGCTTCCTCGGACCCACTCGCTTTCGATCGAACGCGACGACCACAGGACGACCATGCAGCGCATCTTTCCAGCGCATCTCCAGCACGCTGCGCCAGGTTTCGCCCGCCGGAATCCGGCGATCCCACCACACCGACCAGCCGACCGCTTCGAGCGTGGATGCCAGGCGCCGTGCCGCTTCCCTGTCCTTCTCGTTGTAGCTCAGAAAGATGTCGGTCATTGCTTCCCCAATAGCGTTTTCAACTGCCAAGCCAGGGTCGGTGTGTCAATCAAATGACATTGGCGAATCCGGAAAGTTCAAACGCGTGGGGCGGCGGGCGTTACCTGAGCGTGGTTTTGGCCTTTTCAGGCGTCGACCGCAACAGGCCGGATTTTGGCGCTTTCGGCGAGCGGGCGCCCTTGCAGGGCACCGTTCCGGTCGGTCGCGACGTTGATGTTGTCACGCATATTGCCGCGCAGCGGTGGGCGAGCGAGGCATCCTTGCCCGGAACGAAATGTTCGTCCGGCATAGCGCATCCTGCCTGAATGGCTGTGGGGCGGCGGCGTCGGCCTGTTGCGGTCGACCGCCAAAAAGGGCGAATTTGCTCGTTCAGTCCTTGCGGCGGCGGGCCGGCAGCGGTTTGCGCTGGCGTTGACCGGGGCGCTGGGTCGGCTCGACCGGCTTCGGCTTGGGCACCAGCAGGTTCCTGGCCCCGCTTTCGGCGCTGGCGCGATGGGCGAGCATGGCCGCGCGCAAGGTTTCCGGCGCGATCTCGATCGTCGCGCATTCGCCTTTCGGGGCATAGGCGGCCAGCTCGCCACGCAAGGCGAAAAGTTGCGCGTCCGGCTCTGCCTTGCGGGGTAGCGCCTCGATCATTTCNTGGGCATCCGCCGTCAGCAGGTAGCGGCCGTCGAGTTCGCCGATCAGGCCATGCACGGCGAGCCGCGCGAAGGATTCGCTCAGCTTGGCTTCGGCCGGAATGTTGCGCTGGATCAGGTCGATGGCCGCGACGATGTCCTGCGGCTCGGCTGGTCGCCGCTTGGAAGCCAGGCCGATGGCGAGCAGGAGGAGGGCGTCGTCGTGGATGGGGTGCATGTCTGGCCTTTGTCAGCGGGTGAAAAGCCGGGCGGGCAGCGCGGCTTTTGTGAGGCAGGCAGTGTAAGGCCTGGCGGGCGATATCCCGCTGTCGATTGGGTCCGGGTGCCGAAATTTTTCCGGGAGCGGGAACTCAGAATTCGAGCGACAGCCCCGTCGGGTGAAAGGCCAGGTAACCGCGGGCGGTCTGGTCGGCCTTCCTGCTCCATGCTTCCGTCGATGCGACGAGATAGTTGAAGTGCAGCCGGGGCTTGCCCGGCCCGGCATGGGCCTTGAGCAGCAGTTCGACGCAACGGGCGTGCGGATGGCCGAAGATCGCCCCGTTGGTCGAAATCAGGTAGTTGGAACATATCAGCCGGCCGAGCAGGCTCTCGCTCATGTTGGCGACGCTGCCGTGGTGGGCCAGCTTGAAGCCGTCGAGAGCGAGGCGCGAGTCCTTGGGAACGAGAAGGTCGAGCGAGGTTTCAAGCACCGAGGCCCAGGCGTCCCCGGCGAGGAGGAAGCGCACCTCGGGCTTGGTCGCGGGGTATTCGAGCAGCAATGCGATGCTGCTGCCGTTGGCGCGGCTGGTGTCGCCGCCGAAAGGTGCGTCGGCCCCCGGTTCGCCGGTGCCCCGGCCGAGCGTGTCGGCGAGATCGATGTCCGCTTCGTCGCTGTCGGGCTGGTCGATGTCGAAGTCGTCCTCGGCCCCGAGGACATCGCCGAGCGGCCGCAGGCTGCGGCTCTGGGCGAGCCGCTCGCGCAGTTGCGCGATGTTGCCAGTNGCNACACCGGCGGCTTTCAGTTCCTTGGCCCAGTTGTCCTTGAGGTCGAGCAGGCGCTCGAAATCCGGNGAGAGCAGGGTCAGCCGGCAATCGCCGGGCAGTTCGATCATCGGCAGGGCTGCCGCTTTGCGGTCGATGGCGGCCAGGCTGTCGGCAAAGCCCAGGTTCCAAACCTTCGTTCCGGTACGCTGCTCGTAGTCGGCGATCAGCATGCCGAGCAGTTCGCCCTGCACGCCACCCAGCGGTTCGCCGGCCGGGTCGGGAACGGCGTCGAGCTGGTCGCGGCCATTGAACCAGATGCGGTCGAAATGGCAGTCGAGCGCTTCGGCATCGAGCAGCAGGCGGATGACGCCCTCGATGTGGTCGGCATCGATGTGGGTGATGACCAGCAGGTCGAAGCGCCGCTGGCCCGCCGGCAGGTGCAGGATGCGCTGGCGCAGGGCCGGGTAGGCATGCGCCGGGCCGCCGTCGATCAGGATGCGATTGACCGTCGCGCCACTGCCGTATTCGATCCACAAACAGTCGCCGTGGGCGGCNGGAAGCATCTCGATGCGGAACATGGGGCGATCCTTTCAGTTCGGCGCGGCGAGCGGCGCGCCAGCCCCGGGCAGCGGCGTCAGTCGCCATTCCGCATCGCCGAGGGCGACGAGACAGAGGGCGAGGAGATAGCCTTTGCCCAGCATGCGGCGACGGACCCGGCGCATCAGGGTGCCGAAATCGGCATTGGCGTCATTGATGCTGGCCAGTTGCATGACCAGTTCGCGGGCGAGCGGTGCCGCGTGGCGGCCGAGGATCTGGGCCAGCGTGCCGAGGACGATGGCGGTCTTGAGTTTCTGGAATTCGCGCACGACCTGGACGTAGCCGAGTTCCGATTCNGCGCCGGTGCGGCAGCCGAGCAGCAGCAGTACAGGACCCGGCTCGCGGCCGCCGGGGTTGATGTACGCGGGACGAATCTGGCCGCGCCGTAGTCTGGACAGATCCGGCCCCAGGCTCTCGTCGCCGATTTCGAGAAAATCCTCCAGTTTNTCGTTTTCATGATGCGGCAGCGCGACCAGCAGGCGCGGGTGATCCTGCACCGCGTCGTACCATTCGGGCCAGTGGCGGGCGAGGGTGGCCTTGGCGAACTGGTTTTGAATGGTCCGCCCANNGGTGGCGGTGCGTTCGTCTTCCGGCACCTTGTTGCTGCTGGCGAAAACGGCCGAGTCGATGACCGGCAGGCTGCGGCGGACCGCCGTGGGNGCCGAGGCGCTGGCGGCACCGTCGGGGCTCAGGCGCTCGATGACCTTGCGCAGCGACCAGAAGCCCAGCGGGCAGATGGTTTTGGCGTGGCTTCGCTCTTCGGGCGTCAGCGGGGCGTTGCCGCAACAATCGCAGACCCCGGCATCGCCTTCCAGCGCTTTCTTCCAGCCTGCGCACAGCGGCGCCGCATCGACCGGGTAGCCGCGGTCATAAACGAATTCGAGCGGCAGCACGACGTTGGGATCGAAAGTCAGGAACTGAATGCGGTCGCCGGGGTCGCTGAAACCCTGCAGGTCGAGCTGGTTGAAGAGTGTGGAGCCGAAGCGCGCCATGTCGCGCAGCAGGACGCGGACTTCCTCGTCGGCGACATCCAGCGCGGCTTCGCTGCCCGGCGTGGCGGCCTGCCGGCGTACCAGCGATTTCTCGGTCGAGAAGATGCGGTGNTTGAGATTCTCGATTGCCTGCATAGGCGAATCGAAGTCGTAATTGCGCCCGCCGGAACCGTCGAAGACGCGCAGGCTGCCCTTGGGCCCCGTTTGACCCGGCGCCGGCGCCTGACCGAANACGATGGTCGCGTTGCACGGCGTGGCGTCTTCGATGGCGATAACCTCGCGCCGGCTGAGTTGAGTGCTGACGCGCAGGGCATCGCGTGGCCTGGGCTGTTCGTCGGGGAGGAGCACCGCTGCTTCGATCAGAACCGACTCGAAGCAACGGCCGCCATAGCGGAACATGACTTCGGCGCTGACAAAGGTTTCTTTGGCCGGCACCTCGATGTGCAGATCGCAGTCGCCGCTGCGTGCAGTGCGCGAGGCCGGCAGGAGCAGCGTGGTGCTGTCGCATTGCCCCTTCCAGCTGAGTTCGACGGTCAGTTGCAGGCCCTTGGCGGGGATGTGGACGGTCGGGATCGCGTTGTCGGAACTTGCTGCGCCATCGGCTTCGGGCAGGCCGATCCAGCAACGAATGGTGTTGGCGGCACCGGCGACAAAGGTGTCGCGCACCTGGCCGGCATGGATGATCCGCGCCCGGACGCGGCGCTCGTCGGTGTCGGGCGGTGCAGGTTGAACGGTCGGTGGGGGCGGTGCGCTGCGGCTGGCGGTCTCGTATTCGACGTGTCGGGTGTCGATGGTGATGCCGCGCGGGTGTCTTGGCGCAGTGCTGGGCGCTGGAGCCGGTGCGGGAGCGGCAGGGGTGCCAGGTCGGGCGCCGCGGCCGGGGCCGAGCGGCTGGCGGAAAGGATGTCGAGATCCGGCATCGGCATGTCGAAGGCGATTTCGCGGCTGTGCTGCCGGCGCGGGTGCCGCTGCCGGGCTGGGCGGACGGGCGCTGCTACGCGTCCGGTCATCGATCATTGCGCGGTGGATGACCGGCGCGGCGCTACCGCTGCCGGCGCCCCGGAAGGGCGTGGGCGCGCGGCCGGCCTGGCAGTCGGCCGCCTGGCCCAGGATGTCGAGTAGATGCAGGCGGTCGCCGGTGTAGTCGGCCTGACGGACAAGCCAGACGACTTCTGCGATGAGGGCTTCGGTCGGCGTGTCGGCGATCATCCAGGCGATCTGGCCGTCGTCATATGCCGGCCGGTTTTCGGTGAGGTGTTCGCGGAGGAGCGCCGTGGCGCCCTTGTCGCTGNNCGGAAGGGTTCGGGGGCTGGATCGGGCCGAAGGGGCGCGGGGCGGCAAGGGCGAGCCTTCGGCATCGGCGATGCCGGTGGCGGCCCAGACGGTCAGGCGCAGGGCGCGGGCCAGGTCGTAATCCTGCGCCACACCGGCCTCGTCGAGGCGGGAAAGCAGGTACAGCAGGGCGTTGTGCAACTTCTCTGGAATCGGACGAATCACCGCGATTCGCTCATAGGCTGTCCATGGGCTGCCCCAGAACAGGGTCGGGAGCGGTGCGCCCGGCGCGAACGCGTCTTCGAGCGCGTCAAAGTTGCCAAGCCGGCCAACCGCCAGTGCCAGCCAGAAGCGCCCGTCGGGGTCGAGCCCGTGGGCATGCTCCAGCACCTGGCGGTAGTCGAGCGCGGTCGCTTCGAGCGGTGCCAGCGTCAGTCGTCGCCAGATTTCGGGATCGCCCTTCGCGGCTCTTGCCAACAAGGCGTGAATACGCGAAGGATCGCCGACGGATTCGAGCGCGTCGACGATTGCGTCGCGGTCGGGTTCCTGCGGGTCATCGGCCATCCGGCACAATTCGTCGCGAACCGAAATCAGNGGAACGCCGGCCGCGAAGGCCAGCGTCCGGCGGCGTAGCGGCGAACCGGGCGGCAATCTCATGATGAGGCGCCAGCCCGGGCCGATCATCTTCTGCCACGCGACACGCCCGAGCGGAAAGCGGGCTGCCGCCATTATCGCGGCGAGCTGGACTTCGGGCGAGGCGTCGTTNTCAGCGAGATCCAGCAGCGGCGGCCAGAGATCGTGGAAAGGTTCAGGGCGGCCGCGATTCATGGTTGTCTCCCCGTCTTGCCGTTCAGCCGCCCAGGATTTCAGGAACGTAGGTTTGCAGCCGGTGCGTGAGCAAGGCGCCGGCATGGCGGCCGAGCACGGCCATTTCAGGTGGCGAAAGCCGCGTCAGGTTGGTTTTGATCGCCGAGGCGAAGGCGGCGTCACCNTCGCGTTCTTCGCCGATTTCGCTGTCGATGGAGAACCACACCGGCTTGGCGCCACCCGCGGCGGCGTTCAGTTCGAGGCGCTTGAACTGCAGTCCGCGAACCTGCTCCATCAGGATGTCGATGGCGGCGACGAGGACGGCGGAACCGGATTCGGTCGGCCGTTCGTCGATCGAGAACGGCTTGCCGCCATCGCTGACGATCAGGTAGTCGAGGGCGTTGCGCTTGCGCAGCAGCGGATTGACGCCGAGGTTGTCATAGACGCCGCCATCGGTGAGNGTGACGTAGTCCACGCCCGCTGCCGGGTACTGCGTCTGGTCGACGCGCAACGGCGGAAAGACCGGCGGAAACGCCGACGAGGCGGCGACGGCGTGACTGATCGGGAAGTCGGCAGCCTCGGTGGTGCCGAGCTCGTGTTCGCCCATTTCGGCCTTGCCGGTACTGCCTCCGCCCGCGACGAAGAAGAACATGTTGCCGGTGGCCAGGTTGGTGGAGTTGAGATACAGGCGCGGCCCGTTCTGCAGCGAACCGAGNGTGCGCTTTCCATAGAGATCGCGTTCGTAGGTCGCCGCCAGCTTGTCAAGCCGGCTGTGGAAAGGATCGAGCACGCCGCCGATGACCGACGAGACGGCGATGGAACTGGTGCGCAGATAGTTTTCCAGCTTGTCCAGCGCATTGTCTTCGCCCCAGTGGCTGGCCAGGAAGGCGCAAGCGATGCTGCCGCCGCTGACGCAGGTCAGCAGGTCGAGCTTCCAGAGCAGGCCGAGCTGATGCAGTTTGCGGAAGGCGCCGAGATGGAAGGCTGCGGCGCGGAAGCCGCCGCCAGATAGCGCCATGCCGATGCGCTTTTCCGTACCGCCGACGAGGATGGTCATGACATTCTCCTGGGTTGGCAAGAAACAAATCCCTGTTGATTACAGGGAAAAGATGCACCGGTCATGTGCCGATGGGGTTTTCATACTATAGACGGGGTACGGCGAAACGCAAGCATCAAGGTTGGCGTCGGTATCCGCGCGGGGTACGCCAAGCAGTTGTCCAGACTGACAAATATTGCCTTTTTGCCAGCCTGGAAAAGCCGGAACTCGACGCCTTTGCGGCATAATGTCCCGCTCCATTCCATCCGGATGCTCGCAGGCTGCGGGTTTCGGGTGGTTTCCACTCGCGCTTAAGCTTGTCCTTGCCGTTGTCGAACCATGAAGCTCTTTTCATTCCTGTCGCTGCGCCAATGGTTGACTCTGCCGTACATCGTGCTGGTGTTCGGCGTTGCGAGCCTGATCGGTACCTTGTCGTATCGCACGGGCAGCCAGGCCGTCGATACGGTTGCCAATCATCTGTTGCTGGAAACGGTGGCGCGCATCGGCCAGGCCGTCGACCGGCATATCGTGGGGTCGGCAGCGGCGCTTGAAGCGGCTTTTCCGAGCGGCATGGCGGCACCGAAGTCGATCGCCGCCGAGATCGATGCCCTGCGGACCCGCTTCTGGATCGCCACCTCGTTGCACATCGATCCCAACAACTACGTCTATTACGGCAATCGGCATGGGGAGTTTTTCGGGCTCTGGCGCTTCAATTTGCAGGATGCCGAACTGCGTCTGCGGCCGAAGGCCGATCCGCCGCAGTTACGCAGCCTGTATCGTNTTCCGGGCATCAATGGCGCGCTTTCCGAGCCGGTTCTGGAAGAGCGGATGTATGAGCCGCGTTCGCGTCCCTGGTACAAGGCCGGGGAAAGCAACGATTCACATACCTGGACATCGATTTACATCGATTTCCGCAAGACGGATCTGGTCGCCACCCGGGCGCGGCGGGTGCTCGACCAGTATGGTCAGTTCGAAGGCGTGGTGGCGACCGACATATCGCTGAAGCGGCTCAACGATTTCGTGCGGCGCCTGTCGGTCAGCGAAAATGCCGTGGCTTTCATCATCGAAGCGGATGGCAAGCTGATTGCCTCGTCGCGTGGCAACAATCTGAGCGTCAGGCCCGATGGCAGCAACGAGCGCATTCTGGCCAGCGACAGCGAGGATGCGCTGCAACGTGCGGCCTATGCGCAGATCCAGGCGTATCTCGCCGACGGCAAGAAGCTCAACGGTGCGACGACCACCCGTTTCGAGGGGCCGAACGGCGAGGCCATCGAGCTGGCCTATGACCGCGTGCGCGACGATGCCGGCCTCGACTGGATCATCGCCGTGGCGATGCCGCGCAGCGATTTCATGCAGGGCGTCACGGCCAGCGTAAAGCGTTCCGTCATCATCGGCCTGTTCGGGGCGGTGCTGGCGGTCGTGCTCGGGCTGGGCGTGCTGGAATGGGTCGGCCGCGACCTGCGCCGCCTGACCCAGGCCGCCCGCGAAGTCGGCGAGGGCAAGCTGGAAACGCCCCTGGACGTGCATCGCAACGACGAAATCGGCGTCCTGGCGTCGACCTTCCGGCAGATGCAGGGGCGGTTGCGTACCGACGCGCTGACCGGCCTCGACAACCGCGATGCGATGCTCAGGCACATTCAGTCGCGCATCGAACAAACGCGCGATGCCAGGGACGGCAAGTCGTTCTGCGTGCTGTTCGTCGACCTGAACAAATTCAAGTCGATCAACGACACTTTTGGCCACGATGCCGGCGACAGCGTCTTGCTCGAAATCAGCCGTCGCCTGCGCGGTGCCGTGCGCGGCGAGGACCGGGTGGGGCGCTATGCGGGCGACGAGTTCGTGCTGTTGGTCGGCGATGTGCCGACCCGCGAAGTGGGCGAACGCATCCGCCAGCAGATCGAAGTGGTACTGGCGGCGCCCCTTGAGCTCGGCGACGACGGCGAACGCGTTTCGGCCGGCGGCGCGGTCGGGCTGGCGATGTATCCGGAGAACGGCCAGAACGCCGATGAGCTCATCAAGTACAGCGACCGCGACATGTATCGGCGCAAGGACGTGGCGCCCCGGTGAGCCGGCCGACTCCGATGCGCCGCGAATCGGCGCAGTGCGGCCCTGCCATCGCACTTGCCTTAATGCTCGGTCTTGCGCCGGCCGTCAGCCATGCCGATATCTACGGCTACATCGACGAGCAGGGCGTGGCCCGTTTCTCGACGGAGAAACTGGACGACCGCTACCAGTTGCTGAGCAAGGGAAACCGCTTCGGCATGCTGACCCTGGGTGGCGACGGCTCCGCCCGCTCGGCGCTCAAGGAGCGCCTGCTGGCGCATCCGAACCTGAAACGCTACGAACCGCTGCTGAAGGCCGCCAGCGTCGAGTTCGCCGTCGAACTCGCCTTGCTCAAGGCGGTGATGGCAGCCGAGTCGGGCTTCGACCCGGACGCCGTCTCGCCCAAGGGCGCCATCGGGCTGATGCAGATCATGCCCGGCACGGCGGAGCGTTACGGACTGAGCGGCGACGGCAAACGCCCGGTCGAAGAAAAACTGCGCGACCCGAAGCTCAACATCCGCATCGGCACGCGCTACCTCGCCGACCTGTTGAAACTCTATCCGCGCCAGTTGCCTCTCGTCCTGGCTTCCTACAACGCGGGCGAAGGGGCGGTGCAGCAATACGGAAACACCGTGCCGCCCTATGACGAAACCCGGGCCTACGTGGATTGGGTCCAGGCCCTGCACCAGGCCTTCCGCTCGCAGGCGCTGATGGCGGCACGCGGGGTGAAGGTCGAGCGCGCGACGGGGCGTTGAAGGGTATATTCGCGCCTGTTGCGGTCGACCGGAAAAAGGGCAAAATGAATGGCATTCGGCGAGCCGGGAAACTTTTGCCTGAAACACGGGTCGTTGGCCGTAACTTTGAGATTTTCCATCTGGCGAGAAAGAGACACGAATGAAGAAAACGGAAGCGGGCAGCGATTTCCCAGAGGCAGGCGATGAAAGTCGCGGATTTTCGCGGCGCGATTTTCTCAAGGCCGCCGCCGGTCTGGCCGGCATGCCCCTGGCTGGTGCCGCATTCGGCGCGCCGCCTTCGCCGCCCAACATCCTGTTTCTGCTGACCGACCAGGAAAGGCTGTTCCAGCCGGGCGAACTGCCCATCGGCTATGAGCTGCCGGGGCACGCGCAACTGATGCGGCGCGGTACCACCTTCGTCAATCACCGGATCAATTCCTGCGTCTGCACGCCGTCGCGCTCGGTGATCTACACCGGGCAGCACATCCAGCAGACGCGCATGTTCGACAACACCAATTTCCCGTGGGTGGCGAGCCTGTCGACCGACATGCCGACCANNCTCGGCGACCTGATGCGCGCCGCCGGCTACTACACCGCCTACAAGGGCAAATGGCACCTGACCAAGGAATTCGAGACCGTCAACACGCTGGGCACGCCGACCAAGATATTCACGCAGGAAATGGAGGACTACGGCTTCTCCGACTATTTCGGCGTTGGTGACATCATCGCCCACGACCGGGGCGGCTGGCTGCACGACGGCATCATCGCCTCGATGGCGGTTAGCTGGATGCGCAGCAAGGGACGCGATCTCGCGGCCAAGGGCAAACCCTGGATGCTGGCGGTCAATCTCGTCAATCCGCACGACGTGATGTTCTACGACACCAGCCTGCCCGGCGACCCGCCGCCGGCACATCGCGGCCTGGCCCATNTGGAACGCGACCCGGACGATCCGCTCTACCGCAAGACCTGGGATTTCCATCTGCCGCCCAGCCACGCCCAGGCGATCGACGCCGCCGGCCGCCCGCCGGCGCATCGGGATTTCCTCCGCTCGCACGATGCGCTGGTCGGCGAAATCCCCGACGATGCCCCGCACTGGCGCCGTCGCCACAACTACTACCTCAACTGCCTGCGCGACGTCGACCGCAACATCGCCGCCGTGCTTGCCGAGCTCGACGCCTCCGGCCTGGCCGGCAACACCATCATCGTGCTGACGGCCGACCACGGCGACATGGACGGTGCCCACAAGCTGCACGCCAAGGGCGCAGTCGCCTATCGCGAGCAGAACAACGTGCCGCTGATCGTCGTTCACCCCAAATACGCCGGTGGCAAACAATGCCGCGCCGTCACCTCGCACGTCGACCTGGCGCCGACGCTGCTGGCCATGACCGGCATCGAGCGCGAACGCGCCAGGGCCATCGGCAAGGGGCTGCCGGGCAAGGACTTCTCCGCCACCTGGCGGCGCCCGAAAGCGGCGCCGGATGCCGTGCGCGATGGCGCCCTGTTCAACTACAACATGCTCGCCTATCTGGACGGCGACTTTNTCTACAAGGCCGTCGAACACCTGCAAAAGGGCGGCAAACCCACCGACCTCAAGGCTACCGGCATCACGCCGAACCTGATGAAGCGCGGCGCCGTGCGCTCGGTCTTCGACGGCCGCTACACCTACTCGCGCTACTTCTCGCCGAAACAGCACAACCGCCCGGTGAGCTTCGAAGAGCTGGTGCGCTACAACGACCTCGAACTGTTCGATGCGCAAAGCGACCCGCGAGAAATGACCAATCTCGCCGCCGGCGACGCCTTGGCCNGCAACCGCGAACTGCTGATGGCGATGAACGAAAACNTCAACCGCCTGATCGACAGCGAAGTCGGCGAAGACAAAGGCCAGATGATGCCCGGCGGCATCGACGCCGGCTGGGAAGTCACCCCGGAAACAATGGCCGGCGCCTGACCGCAAGCGGTGTCCACGGCCGGCGACCGACCGGCCGGGATGACCGGTGCGACGGGAACCGACAGGCGCTAAAAGGGTTTCAAGGCGCCTGTTGCGGTCGACGGCCAAAAATGGGCAATAACCAAATTTCTATGCCGCACTCCGGGTTTTAGTTCCTTGGGAAAATCGGGCTGTTCCCGGCTTTCTCGGTTTTTCTTAACTCTTCGCGGCCCATTTGAACCGGACGGGGTCTTCAGCAAGCAGGAATGCCCTGATTTCCTGTCGCTGAGCTTGGTTGGCCCGCGAGAAAATACCTCTCAGATCATAATCAACATCGCGCTCGTTGGCCCCTCTCTCCATCGCCTTGCAGTACCATGCGTGCCCCTCTGCGTAATTTCCGAGTTCAAAATTAACGGCGCCGAGAAGTGTGCAAGGGCGGAAATCGCCTGGTGTGATTTCGTGAGCTTTTGTGCCAAGGCCCAATGCCTCATCCAAGCAGCCCAAATCNCTCTTGACGCCACCGTGTGTAGTGGCAAGGGCTGACTTGAGCTTNGGCAGTCTTTTTTGTTGTATCGGGATGGCGTTGAGTAACAGGTCCGCCTCGCGANNGGTTTTGCACTTCCGGTAGTGCGAGCTGGCATTGACTGCATGCCACTGGTCTCCAGTTCGCTTGTACTCTTCGCTAAAATATTCGGCTTCGCGTTGATGAAATGCAATCTGAAGCTCTTCGGAAAAATATTCCTGGCCAGAGGTTTTGAGCCAAAGCGAATCGTCATCCGTGAGTCGTTGTCCACGATCAAGATTGCGAAGGATTGCCATGACTCGTGGAAAGTCGTCAGCCTCGATAAACTGGTCGAGACCGAATCGGGAGCGAAGCTCCTGATTCTTTATTTTGGCGATATGTTTCGGGTCGGATTCACGCGCCAAGCGTTCAGATTTACGCTGTGCCCAGTAGGCAGCCTGGCGTTTTTCATCTTCCGCAGCTTGCGTTCGACGGGCAGCTAGCTCTGCTTCACGAAGTGCGTTTAATGCAAACAGGCGCCTGGATCGCTCCGCCCTCGCTTGAATGGCGAATGTTTCGTAGGGCTGTGCGGATTGAGCAAATTGGCTAAGTGCATTGAGTCCTTGGCCTTCCAGAAAACGCAAACTTTGGCTGGAAAGTTGCTGAGCGCGTTGCAGGTTTTCAAGGATATTCCGCAGACGGCTAGACGGAATCGACGAGCCGGGAAGGTCGTCAACAAAAAATATTGGGCAACGTCGGTATCGCTCTGCATATCTGTGCGTATTGATAACTACCGCTGTACCATAATGTCAAGAAAGTTTCCTGGTCAGGAAAATGGCTGGATAAGCCAGCTGTTGGGCAAAAGCATTGTCAGCGGCGCGGAATCTTCGCGATGCGGTTGCCCTGGAGCCCGAGCCCGGCCATCAGTCCGCGCTGGGAGAAGGCGAAGGCGTAGATGTCGCCGCGCGTGGTCGTGGTCGTGAGGTTTGCGGCGGCGCCTTGATCGACGAGGACGACGGTGGGGCCGACGCCGATCTCCATACCGGAGGCGCTGGACAGCGAGTCGATCGCTTCGTCGGTCATCAGGAACATGGCGTAGCCGAACTGCTGGGCGCCGGCCTGCAATCCCCAGGAGGCGCCGAGGATGCTGTAGTAGTAGTCGGCTGCCCTGCCGTTGCGGAACAGGACGCCTTCGCCGTGCTGGCCGCCGAAGACCAGGCCGACGCGGGTGATGCGGGGNAAGACGAGGATCGCCTTCGCGTCGTTGGCCAGCGCGCGGGCCGCCGGCACGTCGGTCGTGAGCCTGTTGAGCGCCTTGCGGGCGCGGGCTTCGAGGTCGCTGACCGTTTCTGCCAGCGCCGGTTGAGCCGTTAGTCCGGTGGTGGCGGCCACTACCAGTGGCAGCGCGCATTTGAGCAGCGTTCGTCTGTGCATTGTCGTCATCTCCAATGATCGTTGGCACCGCGAGGCGCAATGGGCGCAGAAACCCTTCCCATGCTAGCACGTCGGCATGGGCCGCGCGTGGCCCGGCCGGCCGTGCCTGCCGAATTGGAGTGGCAGGTTGCTCAGTGCCGGCTCTGGATTTCCTCGATGTAGCCAAGCATGCCGGTCTGGATGTTGCCGGCGTTGCCTTCGTCGGTGTCGATGTGCATGGCGAGGCGGAAAGCCGGATTCACGCGCACCACGACGTCGCCGAAGATGAGCTCGCGTTCGCCTTCGATGCGGACGCGGACGACGTAGTTGTCGCGCACGCGAAAGCGCATGGCATCTTCGGGCGACATGTGGATGTGGCGCTGGGCGCAGATGACGCCGCGCTCGATGACGGTGCTGCCGAAGGGGCCTTCGAGCGTGATGCCGGGNGTGCCGGCGAGATCGCCGGACTGGCGGATCGGCGGCTGGACGCCGAGCTTGAACTGCTCGGTCATGGCGATTTCGACCTGGGTTTCCTTGCGGGTGGGGCCGAGTACGCGGACGTTGGCGATGCGGCCCTTGGGGCCGACCAGGTGCACTTTTTCCTCGCAGGCGTACTGGCCGGGCTGAGAGAGTTCATGCATCGGCGTGAGCTGGTGGCCGGGGCCGAAGAGCGCTTCGACGTCGGCTTGCGAGNNGTGCAGGTGGTGGGCCGAGATTTCGACCGGGATGGCGGGCGGTTCGTCGGCCTTGGCTTCGAGCAGCAACTGGTTGCGCTCGATGGCGCGCAGGGATTCCCAGGCGACCAGACGTTCGTCGTCGTTGGCGACGACGAGGATGGTGACCGGCGAGTCGTCGGTGGAAATGACGGCGTGCGAGCCGATGTGGCTGAGGTTGCGGTTCTTTTCCTCGTCCAGCTTGATGCCCATGTAGCCAAGGCCCTGGCAGGCCAGGCTGCGCACGGCGGCGCTGGTTTCGCCGATGTCGCCGGTGAAGGCGAGGACGTCGATGCCGCCCATCGCCGCGACGTAGGCGCCGATGTTCTTGCGCACCTGGTAGCAGAAGGCCTTGTGCGCGAGCAGGGCGCGGTGGTGGCCGTCGGCGGCGGCGGCCTCGATCTCGTGGATGTCGCTGGAGATCCCGGAAATGCCCTTGAGGCCGCTTTCGGAATTGATGATGGTCGACAGTTGCTCGGGCGTCATCTTGTGCTGCTCGATCAGGTGCAGCATGACGGCTGGATCGATACTGCCGGATCGGTTGGGCATGATGAGGCCGTCGGTCGGCGTCATGCCCATCGTCG
Organism: Dechloromonas sp.; assembly: GCA_013363835.1. Classification (GTDB taxonomy): domain Bacteria; phylum Pseudomonadota; class Gammaproteobacteria; order Burkholderiales; family Rhodocyclaceae; genus Azonexus. The sequence goes on along the minus strand of CP054864.1, from coordinate 1,667,094 downwards.
TGTCGACGGAGCGGCCGTGGTCGATGGCGCACATCGAGGCGCCGATGCCGAGGTGGCAGGAGACGATTTCGAGTTCGCCGAGCGGGCGCTTGAGGACTTCGGCCGCCTTGAGCGAGACGTAGCGGTGCGAGGTGCCGTGGAAGCCGTAGCGGCGGATGCCATCCTTCTTGTAGAGATCGTAGGGCAGGCCGTAGAGGTAGGCGTAGGGCGGTAGGGTTTGGTGGAAGGCGGTGTCGAAGACGGCGACGTGCGGCACGCCGGGGAACNNCTTCATGGCGACGCGGATGCCGGCGACGTTGACCGGGTTGTGCAGCGGCGCGAAGACGGCGAGTTCCTCGATGTCGGCGATGACAGCCGGGGTGATGACGGCGGAACTGTGGAACTTGCTGCCGCCATGCACGACGCGGTGGCCGACGGCGGTCACGTCTTCGGGGTGGAAGGTGAAGGCTTCGCCGAGCAGCGCGGTGGCTTCCTGCATCACCTTGAACAGGTCGGAAAGCTTGAACGGCGCGTGTTCCATTTCNTGGCGCTGGGGGCCGACCATGACGGTGATCTGCGTCTTCTGCTTGTCGGCGTGGTCGATGATGCCGNNTACGTCGGCGCCGCTGTCCTGGGTGTCGTAGATGCCGAAATGAATCTGGCTGACGCCGACGTTGAGCACGACGACCTTGCCCGGTTCGTCGGTATGCAGCGACAGCGCGTAGGGGTCGTCGGACTTGCTGACGGCGCGGGCCTGGGCGGTGACGATGTCGACCGACATGGCGCGCGTGCGGTCGGCGAGCAGGCGGGAGAGGTAGCCGACCGCCTTGGGGTTGGTCAGGATGTGGGTGTTGAAGACGTCCTGCGGGATCATCAGCACGAAGCAGCGGTTGCCGGCGATGACGTCGGCGACGATACGGTCGCCGGTGAGCAGCGACATGACGCCGAACACGTCGCCGGCTTCGAGCTGGCTGATGACGCTGCGCGTGCCGGTGTTGTCGGTCATCGAGATTTCGGCATGGCCGCTGACGACGACACCGATGTATTTGCCTTCGTCGCCGGTTTCGAGGATGGCTTCGTTGCCTTCGTAGGTGGCGAGGCGCGACTTGAGGATGATTTCCTCGACCTTGTCGGCCGGGAAGTGCTCGAACAGGCGAACCTGTTCAAGGAAAAACTGTTTGAGGTCGATTTCGCTCATGCTGGTTCTCGCTTGAATTAGGTATTTTTATAGGTGGGAGACTACCACTTTGCTGCATCGCAGCAAAGGGGCAAATGCCTGCCACTCAAGCAAAATCCGCCTTGGCTGTGCCCCTCGCGCAACGCTGCGGAAGGCGTGCGCCGATCACCACGGTGCGTCGCTCGTTTGCTGCAGAATTCGTTCAATTGTCACGGTTTTCTGCCAGAATTCAGGTCTCGAACAACGATTCCGGATTACCGATGACCTACAAAGTCTTTGTCGATGGCCAGGAAGGCACCACCGGCCTGCAGATCAACGAATACCTCGCCAAGCGCGCCGATATCGAGCTTTTGAAGATCGATAGCGACAAGCGCAAGGATCTCGCCGAAAGAAAGCGCCTGATCAACGCCTCCGACGTCACTTTCCTGTGTCTGCCGGACGATGCGGCCAAGGAGTCGGTGTCGCTGGTCGATAACGCGAACACCTGCATCATCGATGCCTCCACTGCCCATCGCGTCGATCCGGCATGGACCTTCGGCCTGCCGNAACTCGCCAAGGATCAGCGCGCCAAGATCAAGGCCAGCAAGCGCATCGCCAACCCCGGTTGCCACGCCACGGCCTTCATCCTCGCGCTACGTCCGCTGGTTGCGGCCGGGTTGGTTGGGNTCGACACCCAAATTGCGGCAAATTCCATCACCGGCTATTCCGGCGGCGGCAAGAAGATGATTGCCGACTACGAGGCGGCCAGCGCCAGCCCGACCCAACTCAAGGCCCCGCGCGCCTACGCGCTCGGCCTGGCGCACAAGCATCTGCCGGAAATGCAGGCCTACACCGGCCTCACCGTCGCGCCGATCTTCCAGCCCATCGTCGGCCCCTTCTACAAGGGCCTGGCCGTGACCGCCTACCTGCACCCGCAGCAATTCACCCGCAAGGCCAGCCCGGCCGACGTGCAGAAAATCATCGCCGACTACTACGGCGAAGCCTTCATCCGCGTCGCGCCACTCGATCTGGAAGCGAATACCGAAGGCGGCTTCTTCAATGTCGAAGCCAATAACGACAGCAACTGCGTCGATATCTTCGTCTTCGGCAACGAGGAGCGCATGCTCCTGATCGCCCGCCTCGACAACCTCGGCAAGGGCGCTTCCGGCGCCGCCGTGCAGGCAATGAACGTGCATCTGGGTGTGGAGGAAAGCTTGGGGCTGGTTTGATTTGGCTCGGTGCATCGAACGGGAAACCCGCCGAGAGGCGGGTTTTGTGCCCGGCGACTGGATTGGGGCCCGGCCTTGAATTGAGTTAAATCGAGAGTTCGGAGGGTGGATTTTCGAGCATTCTTCCGGGGAACTTTTGGGGCTTCGCGGGTCAAAACGGAACAATCCATTGGCATCAGGCGGGGCTTATGCGAATAACTCATTGGGGAGCGCGGTTGTGCTTGCCGTAGTCTCTGCGGCGGCTTGGTGCCAACAAGCTGAACCGCTACGTGCCAAGATCGAGGCGTTGACCAAGCAGGTTGAACCCNATGCGATTGCCTGGCGGCGAGACATTCATCAGCATCCCGAGCTTGGCAATCGGGAATTCCGAACCGGGAAACTGGTTGCGGATCATTTGCGGACACTCGGTCTTGAAGTGCGTTATCCGGTTGCGCATACCGGAGTCGTTGGTGTTCTGAAAGGGGCTTTGCCGGGGCCGGTCGTGGCGCTCCGCGCGGACATGGATGCTTTGCCTGTTTCCGAGCAAACGGGCTTGCCTTACGCATCAACTTCCAAAGCAGTATTTAACGGGCAAGAGGTTGGTGTTGCGCATGTCTGCGGACATGATGGCCACACGGCAATCCTGATGGGTGTGGCACAGGTGCTGGCTGGATTGCGAGATCGATTGCCAGGAACCGTAGTGTTCATTTTCCAGCCCGCTGAGGAAGGCGCGCCTGAAGGAGAGGAAGGCGGTGCGGCGCTAATGATTAAGGAAGGGGCGCTCAAGAATCCCGCCCCAAGCGCCATCTTTGGCCTGCATTTGAATAGCAGAACCCCCTTGGGAAAAGCCGGTGTGCGTTCAGGACCTTTCATGGCGAGTGGAGATACTTTCAAGATCACCGTGAATGGAAAGCAAACGCATGCTGCACTGCCTTGGCTGGGGGTCGATCCGATTGTCCTGTCGGCGCAGGTGATTNCAGGGATTCAGACAGTCGAAAGTCGTCAGGTCAATGTATTGCAGGAGCCCTCGGTCATTTCGATCGGCATGATAAAAGGAGGGAATCGGGCGAACATTATTCCCGATACGGTTGAAATGAGCGGAATGATCCGGGCCNTCGACGAATCCATGCGGATCGATATTCAAAAGCGGGTTGTCAGAACTGCCGAANAAATCTCGGAAAGCGGCGGGNGGAGCGCAGCGGTTACTGTAACGCCAAGCTATGACATTACGATAAACGATGAGCGCCTAACCCAGCTCGCGACAGCTTCGCTGAACGCGACGCTGNGGACTGCCAACGTATTCGTCAATCCCAAGGTGACAGTGTCGGAAGATTTTTCAGCCTATCAGAAGGTGATCCCCGGATTTTTCTTCTTTCTCGGTGTGGTGCCTTCGGGGACACCGCCAGAAACGGTTTTCCCGAACCATTCTCCGAAATTCTGGATTGACGAGCGGGTTATTGCGATTGGAATAAATTCGCTGGCGAATATCGCAGTCGACTATCTGGAATCGGCTGGCGGCATGTCCAGGCGGCAATAGCTTGCAGCATGGCTTGCTGTCGGAGGCAGCCAACCGACAAAGAAAAATGGCCTTCAATCGAAGGCCATTTTTGCATGCGGGTGGTGGAATCAGCCCTTGACGTGCAGCCCGCACTCCTTGGATTCCGGATTTGTCTCCGGCCGCCGCTACGCGGCTTAACATCGCTGTGCGAGTTAGCCTGCGACGAAATGCCGACTTAAGAGGTGGCCTTCAGATGAAGGCCACATTCTTTGGTGTCGGCATTTTAGCTTCGGCCGGGCCGATGGCCCTTAACCTCGCTGCGCCAGGTTAGCCTGCGCTGAGCGCCGGATATCAGCCCTTGACGTGAAGCCCGCACTCCTTNGATTCCGGATTCTCCCACCACCAGCGGCCGGCGCGCACGTCTTCGCCCATGGCGACGGCGCGGGTGCAGGGNGCGCAGCCGATGCTGGGGTAGAACTTGTCGTGCAGGGTGTTGTAGGGCACGCCGTTCTGCTTGATGTAGGTCCAGACTTCCTTTTCGCTCCAGTCGGAGAGCGGGTTGAATTTNTCGAGGCCATTGCCTTCGTCGTATTCGCGGAAGGGCAGGCCGGTGCGGGTGGCGGCCTGCTGGGCGCGCAGGCCGGTGATCCAGGCGCGCTTGCCGGCCAGGGCGCGGCGTAGCGGCTCGACCTTGCGCGCGTAGCAGCAGGCCTTGCGCAGCGTGACCGACTCGTAAAAGGCGTTGATGCCGTGCTGGCGCACGTAGCTTTCGACTTCTTCGGGCTGCGGGAAGTAAACCTTCAGTTTGAGGCCGTAGTGCTTGTCCACCGCAGCCATCAGGTCGTAGGTTTCCAGCGGCAGGCGGCCGGTGTCGAGGCTGAAGATTTCGATCGGCAGCCTGGTCTTGACGATGAGGTCGGTGAGCACCATGTCTTCCGCACCCAGGCTGTTGGCGAAGGTGGCAGGCGACCAGTGGTCGGCGATGTCGGCGAGCAGCGCCTTGACCGCGTCGGTCTTGGTGGCGACGCTGGCGGCGAGTTCCGGGGTGACGTTGAGCAGGCTGGGGTTCATGGCGATGTGTCGAGGAGATCAGGCGCGGCGGCGGAAGTGGGGTTGCGGTTCGTCGGTGGCGGCCTGGTAGGCATCGCTGAAGGGGCGGAATCCGGCTTCGATGGCGTAGGCGGCATTCTTGCCGTCGGTAAAGGCATAGCTGTCGAAACCGACGCGCTTCATGAAGAAGAGCTGGTCGTGCAGGACGTTGCCGACCGCACGCAGTTCGCCGGCGTAGCCGTAGCGCTGGCGCAGCAGGGCCGCCGTGGAATAGCCGCGACCATCGACGAACTTGGGAAAGCTGATGGCGATGACGGCAAAGCTGGCGAGGTCGGCGGCGATGCCCTCGACACGGTCTTCCGGTTGCAGCAACAGCCCGATGCGCTGGCGTGCAGCGGTGATCTCGGCCTTGCGCGCCTGCCAGACGGCGAGCGGGAAGATGACGTCGCCTTCAGGCAGCGCGATGCTATCCGGGGCGTCGGCCTCGTTGATTTCGAGGGTTTTCCAGGGNTCGACCGCAACTGCCCCGTTCTTGATCAGTTGAGCCATTACGCAGCCTCCTGTTGTGCAACTTTGGCCTTGCCGTGGGCGCGGCCTTCATAAACGCGGTTCTTGAAGGGNTCGATGCCGATGCGATCGAAGGTGTCCAGGAAACGCTCGTCGGCGTGGCGGTTTTCCAGGTACACCTTGATGATCTTTTCGACCACGTCCGGCATTTCGTCGGCCGCGAACGAGGGNCCGATGACCTTGCCGAGCTTCGCGTCGTTGCCCTGGCGGCCGCCCAGCGTGACCTGGTAGAACTCCGAGTCGTTCTTGTCCACGCCCAGTACGCCGATGTGGCCGACATGGTGGTGGCCGCAGGCATTCATGCAGCCGGAGATGTTGAGGTCGATATCGCCGATGTCGAACAGGTAGTCGAGGTCGTCGAAGCGCGCCTGGATGGCATTGGCGATGGGAATCGACTTGGCGTTGGCGAGGTCGCAGAAATCGCCGCCGGGGCAGCAGATGATGCCGGTCAGCAGGCCGATGTTCGGCGTTGCCAGCCCGGCCGCCTTGGCTTTTTGCCAGACTTCGTGGAGGTCGCTTTGCTTGACGTCGGCAAGGATGATGTTCTGCTCGTGGCTGATACGCAGCTCGCCAAAGCTGTACTGGTCGGCGAGGTCGGCGACCAGATCCATCTGCTCGGAGGTGATGTCGCCCGGCGCGATGCCGTGTTTNTTCAGCGACAGGGTGACGGCGACGTAGCCCGGCACCTTGTGGGCGTGCGTGTTGCGCTCGACCCAGCGGGCGAAAGCGCGCTCGGTGGGCGGCTCTGCGGCGCCCGGCATTTCGTAGGCGGGCGCGGTGAAATGCGCGGCGACGCGGTCGTACTCGGCCTGCGTGAGGGTGGCCGGGCCGCCCTTGCCGTGCGCCCATTCTTCTTCGACCAGGCGGGTGAATTCCTCGGTGCCGAGTGCCTGCACGAGAATCTTGATGCGCGCCTTGTAGGCGTTGTCGCGCCGGCCGAAGCGGTTGTACNNACGCAGGATGGCCTCGCAATAGGTCAGGATGTCCTGCCAGGGCAGGAATTCGCGGACGACCTGGCCGCGGATCGGCGTCCGGCCGAGGCCGCCGCCGACGATGACGGTGAAGCCGATCTGGCCGTCGACCTCCTTCAGGTGCAGGCCGATGTCATGGAACCAGGTGACGGCGCGATCTTCACGGGTGCCGGAAATGGCGATCTTGAACTTGCGCGGCAGGAAGGCGAATTCGGGGTGGAAGGTACTCCACTGGCGCAGGATTTCGGCCAGCGGGCGCGGGTCGATGACCTCGTCGGCAGCGACGCCGACGAACTGGTCGGTCGTGACGTTGCGGATGCAGTTGCCGGAGGTCTGGATGCCGTGCATCTCGACTTCGGCCAGATGCGCCAGCATGTCGGGCACGTCTTCGATCTTCGGCCAGTTGAACTGCAGGTTGTGGCGCGTGGTGAAGTGGCCATAGCCGCGGTCGTAGGTGCGGCCGAGGAAGGCGAGCTTGCGCAACTGCGTCGAGCTGAGCATGCCGTAGGGCACCGCGATACGGAACATCGGCGCGTGACGCTGCACGTACAGACCATTCTGCAGGCGCAGCGGGCGGAACTCGTCGTTGGTCAGTTCGCCTGACTGCCAGCGGCTGACCTGGTCACGGAATTGCTCGACACGCTCATTGACGAGCTGGCGGTCGATGGCGTCGTATTTGTACATGAGTGTTCCTCGGGATAAATCAGGCGAAGACCAGCTTGCTGCCGATCAGTACGAGCATGGAGGCCAGGATGCGGCGCAGGATGTGCTCCGGCACCTTGGCGGAAACGNNTGTCCCGAGCCAGATGCCGGGGAGCGAACCGAGCAGCAGCGCGCCNAGCAGCGACCAGTCGACGCCGCCTAACATCCAGTGGCCGAGCCCGGCGACCAGGGTCAGCGGCACGGCGTGCGCCACGTCCGATCCGACAATGCGTACCGGCGAAAGTTTCGGATAAAGGAAGAACAGCGCGGCGACGCCCAGCGCNGCGCCGACCGACGAAATGGTGACCAGCACGCCGAGAATGGCGCCGACCAGCACGGTGATCTTGCCCAGATTGCGTTGGCGCAATGGCGAATCCTCATGCTTGCTGGCGTAATCGCGCAGCTTGCGCCCGAACAGGATGGCGATTGCGGTCAGCAGCAGGGCGAAGCCGAGGCCATGGGAGATGATCGCGCCGATGGCGTTGCTGCCCTTGGGCAGCTGCGACAGGATATAGATGGTGATGGCGGCGGCCGGGATGCTGCCGAGCGCCAGGCGGCCGGTGATGGCCCAGTCGATGTGCCCNTTGCGGCCATGCGCCACGGTGCCGCCGGCCTTGGTCAACGCCGCGTAGAGCAGGTCGGTGCCGACCGCGGTGGCTGGGTGCACGCCGAAGACCAGCACCAGCAGCGGCGTCATCAGCGAGCCGCCGCCGACGCCGGTGAGACCGACGATGGCACCGACAGCGAAGCCGGAAAGTGTATATAGGGGATCCATGGGGCGCATCGTACCGGCTATGATTTGAAACAAAAAGAATATTGGGTTAGATTGTTATATCGATTTGTTATTTGGTGCTGCCATGAAACTTCAGCAACTGCGTTACATCGTCGAAATCCAGCGTCAGGGCCTCAATGTCTCGGAAGCGGCGGAATCCNTGTTTACCTCGCAACCGGGCATTTCCAAGCAGGTCAAGCTGCTCGAAGAGGAACTCGGGATCGCCATTTTCGAACGCAGCGGCAAGCGGTTTACCGCGGTGACCGAGCCGGGCCGGGTGGTGCTCGCGATTGCCGAGAAAATCCTGCGCGAGGCGGAGAACCTGAAACGCGCCAGCGCCGAGTTCTCCACCGGCGACAGCGGGCGGCTGGTGCTGGCCGCGACGCACACCCAGGCGCGCTATGCCTTGCCGATCGTCGTGCGCGATTTCGTCGCGCAACACCCGAGTGTGCGGCTGGAGATGCATCAGGGCAGCCCGACCCAGATCGCCGAGTGGGTGCTGTCCGGCGAGGCGGATATCGGCATCGCCACCGAGGCGCTCGACCAGTATGCCCAGTTGATCACGCTGCCGGTACGCCAGTGGAGCCATTGCGTGATCGCGCCGGAAGGCCATCCGATCCTCAAGTCGGTGCCGCTGTCGCTCGCCGAACTGGCAAAATGGCCGCTGATCACCTACGACACGGCCTTCACCGGGCGCTCGCGCATCAACCGTGCCTTCGAGCGCATCGGCGTCCAGCCCAATATCGCGCTGACCGCCCTCGACGCCGATGTGATCAAGACCTACGTCAGTCTCGGGCTCGGTCTCGGCATCATCTCGGCGCTCGCCTTCGACGCACAGCGCGATGCCGGCCTGGTCGCGGTCGACGCCGCCCACTTGTTCGAATCAAACACCACGCGGCTGGCCCTGCGGCGCGGCACCTACCTGCGGCGCCACGACTTCGACCTGATCTCGCTGTTCGCGCCGCATCTGTCGCAGCGCGTGGTCGAAAAGGCGATGCAGGGTGGTGGGGCCGAGTATCAGCTTTGACCGGCGAGGCCTGTCACTGCGCCCGGGGGCGACGTTGCCATGCCAATCTTCCGACAACGCCAGATGGTGGGCTTCCCTGAGTTCCTCGGCGTTCATCGTCCGGACCAGGTCGTCTCGCTCGTGGATGGCGCTGAGGTGCTTGGCTATTGCCGCGCGGTTCAGCCAGACATAGGCATGCACATTATTCTGCGGCAATCCGATGCCGTCACGATAATAGCGTCCGAGCTCGAACATGCCTTCGGCGTTGCCCGTGGCGGCCGCCAGTTGCATCCATTTCGCCGCTTGCGTCGTATCCTTCGGGGATTTATCCCCGGCGGCCAGAATTTGCCCGAGGCGGACCATCGCTCCGACGTGGCCTTTGGTGGCGGATTTCTGCAGCAGGGCAACGTTGTCGGCAAGGTTTTCCGGATGTTCTTCGGCATTGGTGGTCTCCTTGCCGATTCGGCTTGCCGTCTCGCCACCCTCCTGAGGCCGGGGCGGACGTTCCTCCGAACCGATCGCCGAACCAAGCTCGACAGGCCCGGGAGCCCGGTTGTCGTTGCTTCCCAGCCAATATTCGACAGCGGTCAGAATACCCAGGCCCAGTACCACATAGGCGGTGCTGTTGATCAGGGTTCGTTCGAGTGAAGCGCCGCGGGCAGCGAAAAACGGTTCTCGCAGTCTTCGCAGCGATACGGCAGAGCGCCCTGATTGCAGAGCTTTTCATGCTTCGAATCCCATCGCGATTGCCTGCATCGTGTGCCATGGCAGGCAGTGCACTTGATTCCTGCGCCGACGAGCCGTGCGATATCCAGGTATTTCAGCATGTCAAACCCCAAATACAATCAACAGAGAACACGACCCCGCGATTTTACTCCGCGCGGAAAATCTCCTCCATCCGTCATTGAATTGAGGCTCGACCCGCCCGCCAGGGCGGAAGCGTCGCATGCTGCCGATCGTCGAAACAGTCTGCCAACGCTGCTGCAGCGGGGTGGGGTCAGTTGTAGATGCGCGTCGGTTGCATGCGCGGCGCCGTGTCGCGCAGGATGAGCGCCGGGGCCGAGAACGGCGCCAGACGTTCGAGGAAATCGAGCAGTTCGAGTACTGGCGAGTTGCGGAAGAACCGTGCGGCCGGTGTTTCCAGCCAGATGCGGTCGGCGTAGGCGAGCAGTTCATAGGGGCGGTCGCCGAAACCGTCGCCATCNCGGTCGAAGCCCTCGTAGCCGTCCCAGTAATTGCCCAGCCAGGTGTCGTCCAGCGGGTCGCCGTCGCCGATGATGGTGACCGGCCACAAGTTGCTGCGGAAGGTATTGCCGATAGCGATGTGGCCGCCCTTGGCGCCGTAGAAGTGAACGCCGGTGATGTTGTGGGCGACGTAGTTGTCGATGAAGACGATGCGGTTGAGCGGGTTCATCGGCGAATCGGCCATGATGCCGTGCGCGCAATGGACGATCTCGTTGCCGATCACCAGCGCCGCCGAAGTCTCCTTGAGCGCGATGCCGGCGCCGGAAGCATCCATCGCATGCAAAATGCGGTTATTACGGATGATCAACCCTTCGGAATTGAGCGCGATGATGCCGGTGGCGTTCTGTTCGAGGTGGTTGCGGTCGACCAGGCTGCGATGGGCAAAAAGGAAATTGAAGGCGCGCCGGCTGTCGCGGATGGCATTGCCGGTAAAACGGTTGTGCGGTGAATTGGTGACCGTGACGTCGCGAATCCGGGCGATGTCGTTGTTCTCGATGCGGTTGTAGCTGCTGTACCAGAGGCGCAAGCCGTCGCCACGGTCGGCCGGGTCCGCCGCGCGCGAACGGATGCGGTTGCCGCGCACGATGCTGTCGCGGGTCTTGTGCAGCGAGATGCCGAACAGGACATCCTCGATCACGTTGTTTTCGATCAGCAGTTTGCTGCCCTCGGCCATCAGGCCACCGTCGAGCTGGTCGTGCGAATTGCCGCTGGCACGCAGGGTCAGGCCGCGCAGCGTGACGCCGTCGGCCTGGACGGTAAGGACGGTGCCCTGGCCGCCGGCATCGATGATCACCTGGCCGTCGCCTTCCAGCGTCAGTGGTTTGGAGATCACGGCCGGCCCNTGGTAGATGCCGGCTGGCAGGCGAATGCGGGCACCTGGCAAAGCGGTGTCCAGCCAGGGTTGCAGCGGCTGCGCGGCGAGCGCCGGCAGGGCCTGGCAAAGCGTCAGGATCAGAGCGAGTCCGGTGAACTTCATCAAACCGGAATTTAGCGGGCAGGGCCGGTTCAGACGTGGATATGCATCAATTTTCCGTCGAAGGCGACATAAAATGACTCTTCGCTCCCTCTGGTCCTTTTGGAAATTTCCTTTGATCTCCGGGGATCCATGATTGCCTCATCCTGAATGCTCATCGCAGATGGTTTTTCCCGACGCACCTTCGTTACGTGTCTGAGCCTTGCGGCGTGCCTGCTCACGGGGGCGTTCGCGCCGAACCGATCGCGCTCAGGGTGGCCGTGCTGGAAAAGGCGCCGCCGCTCGGTTACCGCGATGCGTCCGGCAAGCTGACAGGGTTCGCGATCGGCATTGCCCGGGCGCTGTGTGCCGAAATCGCTGCCCAATGCGAATTCGAACCGGCCAGGCTGGAGTCGATGATCGACGGTCTGGCCGCCGGGCGCTACGACGTTGCCGCGATAGGCTTGCTCAATACCGTGGAGCGTAGCCAGCGGGTGCTGTTCACCAAACCGGTTTACCGCTCGGTCACCCTATGGCTCGGCAGGTCAGGCAAGCAGCCCGGCGACCCGGGAGTGCGTATCTCGGTCTTTCGTGGTTCGGCACAGGAGGCCTATGGCAAGCACAAGCACTGGGAAATGATCGGCGCCNAAAGCGAAGCCGAGATGATCGATCAACTGGCGGCCGGTGTGGCGCAGGGCGCCATCGTTCCGTTGATGAGCAGCCTGGGCATGCAACGCAGCCAAGTCATCCAGGCGCTTGGGCTCGAGCGCACGGTGCTGCAGCAGCCGGAACTTTCCGGCAATNCGTTCGCCATCAACCCCAAGCGGGCGGAACTCAAGGCGCGGCTCGATATCGCGCTGGACAACATCAAACGCAACGGCACCTACGATCGCATCAATTCCGAGTTCCTGCCATTCCGGGTCGAGTGATCGGCGTCGTCAGAGCACGATCTGCGACCCCAGTTCGACGACGCGATTCGATGGAATCCTGAAGAAAGCGGTGGCGCTGCCGGCGTTGCGGAACATGGCGACGAAGAGCAGTTCGCGCCAGTAGGCCATGTCCGAACCCAGCTTCGGGATCAGCGTTTCGCGGCCGAGGAAGAACGAGGCGTCCATCATCTCGATGTCGAGCCCGGCGGCGGCGCACAGGCCGAGCGCCGCCGGAATGTCCGGCCCGTCCTTGAAACCGTACTGGACGATGACCTGGGAGAAATTGCCGGCCAGCCGATGTACTTCGACTCGGTCGATGTCCGGCACGAAGGGCACGTCGAAGACCGAGACACTGAGGATGACGACCTGTTCATGCAGCGTCTTGAAATGCTTCAGGCTGTGCAGCAGGGCGTGCGGCACCGCATCCGGNGTCGGGGTCATGAAGATGGCGGTGCCGGGAACCCGACCGACACCACTGGCGGCGATGTCGTCGATGAACGGCTTGAGCTGCAGCGCATCGGCGGCGAGNCGNTTGTGCAGCAGTTCGCGGCCGCGCTTCCAGGTCGCCAGCAGCGTGAAGATCGCCAGGCCGAAGGCCAGCGGAAACCAGCCGCCATCAGGGATCTTCACCGAATTGGCAAGGAAGAAACCGAGATCGATGACGATGAAAGGCAGGGCACCGAGCGCCGCGCGCCACGGGCTCCACTGCCACAGGCGTACGGCGACGGCGATCGCCAGAATATTCGTGATCAGCATGGTGCCGGTGACGGCGATGCCGTAGGCCGCCGCCAGGTTGGACGAGCTGCCGAAACCGATGACCAGGGCGATGATAGCGATCAGCAGCAGCCAGTTCAGCGCCGGCAGGTAGATCTGGCCGATTTCCCGCTCGGAGGTGTGCTGCACTTCGAGACGCGGCGTGTAGCCGAGCTGGATCGCCTGCTGGGTGATCGAAAAGGCGCCGGAAATCACTGCCTGCGAGGCGATGACGGTGGCGACGGTGGCCAGGATGACCAGTGGCGTGAGTGCCCAGTCCGGCGCCAGCAGGTAAAACGGGTTTTCGATGGCGGTGGGGTCATCGAGCAGAAGCGCGCCCTGGCCGAAGTAGTTGATCAGCAGGGCCGGCAGCACGTAGCCCAGCCAGGCGTACTGGATCGGCTTGGCGCCGAAATGACCCATGTCGGCGTATAGCGCTTCGGCGCCGGTGATGCAGAGGACGACGGCGCCCAGCGCGAAGAAGCCGAGTGCCGAATTGCCAAAGAGGAATTTGACCCCGTAAACCGGGTTGACCGCAGCAAGCACCGCCGGATGCTGGATGATGGCGATGCCGCCCAGGATGGCCAGCACCGCGAACCAGAGCAGCATCACCGGGCCGAACAGGGCGCCGACGCGGGCCGTGCCGCGCCGCTGGACGAGAAAAAGGCCGATCAGGATGGCCAGCGTGATCGGCGTGATGTAGGGCTTGAAGGTGGGTGTAATCAGTTCCAGACCCTCGACCGCCGAAAGCACCGAAATGGCGGGCGTGATCACCCCGTCGCCATAGAACAGCGCGGCGCCGAACAGGCCGAGGGTGATCAGCAAACGCTGCCGGCGCGAGGCCGGGTCGCCGTTGTGCAGGGCCAGCGTCATCAGCGCGATGATGCCGCCTTCGCCCTTGTTGTTGGCGCGCATGATGAAGGCGACGTATTTGAGCGTGACGACGATGATCAGCGACCAGAAGAACAGTGAGAGGATGCCCAGCACGTTGTCCGGATTGATCGGCACCGGGTGGTGGGAGCCACCGAAAACCTCCTTGATCGAGTACAGCGGGCTGGTGCCTATATCGCCATAGACGATGCCAAGGGCGGCCAGGGTCAATGTCGCGAAGCGTNNTTGTTGTCTTGCGTTTGCATGATTTGTTTCAGGGCTGGAAACGGTAACCGACGCCGGTTTCGGTAAGAAAGTGCCTGGGCTGGGTCGGGTCGTCCTCGAGTTTCTGGCGCAGGTGGCCGACGTGACGCGCAGGTAATGGCTGCTTTCAATGTAGGACGGCCCCAGATTTCGCGTAGCAGGGCGCGTTGCGTCAGCACCTTGCCGGGGTGGCCGAGGAGGGTGGCCAGCAGGCGGTATTCGATGGGCGTCAGATGCACCTCTTCCCCGGCCCGCAAAACGACCCGCCGCGAGAGGTCGACCGCAACCGTGCCGAATTCGACGACCGGCACCGCCGCCTCGCCGCTGCGACTGCGCCGCCGTAGCAGGGCGCGCACGCGGGCGCGCAGTTCGCCGACGCTGAAGGGTTTGGTCAGGTAGTCGTCGGCGCCGGCATCGAGCGCATCGATCTTGTCGTTTTCCTGCGAACGCGCCGAGAGAATGAGCACGGGCACATCGGACCAGCCGCGCAGGTCGCGGATCAAATCGATGCCGTTGCCATCCGGCAGGCCGAGATCGAGGATCAGCAGGTCGGGCTTGCGCAGCCCGGCGTCGATCAGGCCCTGGGCCAGGGTTTCCGCTTCGCTGACCTGGCAGCCTTCCTCTTCGACGGCGACGCGGACGAAACGGCGTATCAGTTTCTCGTCCTCGATCAGTAGCACCTTGGGGCCGGGGGCGTTCATGCGCTTTCCTCCTCCATGATCGGCGGCACGCCTTTGGGCAGGGTGAAAAAGACGCAGGCGCCGCCTTCCGGNCGGTTTTCCGCGCGGATCGTTCCGCTGTGCGCTTCGACGATGGCGCGGCAAATCGCCAGTCCCAATCCCGTACCGGGCTTGCCGGATTCGGTTTGGCCGCGCGCGAACATCTCGAACAAGGCGTTCAGGTTGCCCGCCGGAAACCCCGGACCATGGTCGCAAACCCGGATTTCGACCCGGTCGCCGAGCTGGCTTGCCGCGATTTCGATCGCGGTGCCGGCTGGCGCGTACTTGGCGGCGTTCTCCAGCAGGTTGCACAGGACGCGCTCGATCAGCACGGCGTCGAATTCCAGCAAGGGCAGGTCGGCCGGCAGCGCGACGCGCACCGGGTGGGCATCGAGGGCGCTACCGAGCAGCTTGATACTGGCGCCGATGACCTCTTCGAGCGGCTGCCATTCGCGGCGCAGGGTGACGTTGCCGGCATTCAGCCGCGCCATGTCGAGCAGATTGCCGACCAGCCCGGCCAGCCGGGCCGCCTGCTCGTGCATCGCCTGCGCGGTGTCCAGCGCGGCGGGCGGCAGGCCTGGCTTGATCAGGAACAGCGAGTCGGCCAGCCCGACCAGGGCCGTCAGTGGCGTTCGCAAGTCGTGCGACAGGGCGGACAGGATCGAACTGCGCAGACGCTCGGAAACCATGTCGAGCTGCGAGGCGTGCGCCACCTCGACGTAGTGCAGGCGCTCGACGGCGATGGCGATCAGCGAGGCGAGGGCTTCGAGCAGCGCCAGATTCTCGCCCGGCAGCTCGAACGAATCCGGCTGGGGCGCGATAGCCAGCACGCCGCGAACGCGCATCGAGGCGCGCAGCGGCAGGTAGAGCGAAGCGTAGCCGCTGCCGGTGCTTTGGCTGTCGCGTACGGCTTGCCCGCTGTCCTGGGCCATCCTGGCGAGATGGGGTTCGATGCGGAAGGTGTGCGTCGCCTGGCCGGCGGGCAATTCGGANTCCTCAGGCAGCAGAATTTCGGCGTCCACATTCAGCTGGAAACGGATGAATTGACGGGCGATATCGATAACCTGCTCGAGGGTCAATGCGCCCGCCAGTTGCCGCGCCGCCTGGTATAGCGCCTGAGTACGTTGCTCACGGACATGCGCCTCGCGTGCCTTCTGCTTGAGGCCGGCGGCGAGCTGGCCGACGATCAGGGCGGTGGCCAGCATCACCGCGAAGGTTACCAGGTACTGGATGTTGCTGACGGCCAGCGAAAANCGCGGCGGCACGAAAAAGATGTCGAACAGCAGAACGCTCAGGACGGCTGCCAGCACGGCGGCGCCGCGCCCGAGGCTGACGGCGATGAGCAAGACCGTGAGCAGAAAGAGCATCACGATGTTGGCGAGATCGAGGTGTCCGAGCAGCGGCGTCGCCAGCAGCGTGGTGGCCGAGCAGGCCACCGCCGTGAGCAGAACGCGCTGCCAGGGCTTGAAACCTTGCTCGCTCGGCAGGATCGGATTGCCTTCGTTGGTCATGATCGGCTTTCGGTGATTCAGTACGTTCAGGCTAAATCACTGCATGTAAAAACGCTGACCATTCTGGCGATAGCGACGTAAAAATGTCGTAAAGAATGCAGGGGTGCCAGCCCCGAAAATGAAAAAGCCCGCCGGAATCGGCGGGCTTTGTGCTTGCGGCAGGCCAGGCTTAATTGACCTTGGCGCCCTCGCGCAGCTTCTTGACTAGTGCTTCGACCTGCTGCTGGCTGGCGCGCTGCTGCAGCTGCGGCTTGACCTGCTCGTAGGGCGGCGGGGTCAGCGGACGGGTGTCGTCGAGCTGGATGACGTGGTAACCGAAGTCGGTCTTGACCGGGGTCTTGGTGTATTCGCCCTTCTTCAGCTTGGTGACCGCTTCGGCGAAGGGCTTGACGTAGGTGCTGGGGAGCTCCAGCCGAGTTCGCCGCCGTTGTCCTTGGAACCGGGGTCCTGGACTGCTTGGCGAGGTCGGCGAACTTGTCGCCCTTGTCGAGCTTGGCGATGATCGCCTTGGCTTCGTCTTCGGTCGAGACGAGGATGTGCTTGACCTTGTACTCGGTGGTGCCGAGATTGGCCTTGATCGCTTCGTAGTCCTTCTTCAGCTTGTCGTCGCTGACCGGGTTGGCGCGCACGTAGTCGGAAAGATAGGCACGGATCAGCACGGCCTGCTTGGCGAGTTCCATCTGGCCCTGATTTCCGGCTTCTTGTCGAGGCCCTTCTTCTTGGCTTCCTGAGTCAGCAGTTCGCGGCGGATCAGTTCTTCCTTGACGGCGTTCTGCAGTTCCGGCGAATCCGGCGCGCCCTGGGCCTTCTGTTCGGCGACGAAGGCGTTGTAGGTGGTCTGCGAAATGGGCTGGCCGTTGACGGTGGCGACGGCGCCAGCAGTGCCCTTGTCGGCGGCGAAGGTCGGGGCGGAAGCGATGGTGCCAGCCACGAGCAATGCGGCCAGACGGGAGAGCTTGATCATTGAGTTTTCCTTGGGTGGGGATAAAGACGAGAAGATTACACTTCGTCGGGTGAAAATGCACGGATGCTGAGCGCATGAATGCGACCGCGCATCAGGTCTCCGACCGCGGCATGGATCATGCGGTGACGCTTGACCGTATTTTGACCGCTGAAAGCGGCGGCGACTATGGTGATTTTGTAATGGCCGCCCTCTTTGGCGCCAGCGTGGCCGGCGTGCAGGTGCGATTCGTCCTCGATGGCGAGCGATAGCGGTTCCAGCGCCATCAGGCGTTCGCGCAGCAGGGCGGCGGTTTCGGCACTCAAGCGGGCAGCGCCTTCTTGAAGGGCTTGACGGTGACTTTTTCGTAAACGCCGGTAGCGACGTAGGGGTCGGCGCCGGCCCAGGCCTGGGCCGCGGCGAGCGACGCGAATTCGGCGATGATGACGCTGCCCGAGAAGCCGGCCGGGCCGGGGTCGGGCGAGTCGATGGCCGGGCAGGGGCCGGCGATGA
This sequence comes from Dechloromonas sp., assembly GCA_013363835.1. Taxonomy (GTDB): domain Bacteria; phylum Pseudomonadota; class Gammaproteobacteria; order Burkholderiales; family Rhodocyclaceae; genus Azonexus. Next base: position 1,649,489 of record CP054864.1, on the reverse strand, counting down.
TCAGGCGGCCTTCGGCCTGCAAGGCCAGCAGGCGTTCGACGTGGGCCGGACGGGCGGCCAGGCGCTGCTCGAGCGTGCCGGGCGTGTCTTCACCGATGATGACGTAGAGCATTATTTTTCTTCCTCGACATATTTGGACAACATGACGCCTTGCCCGAGTACGAATACGAGCATCAGCCCCATGCCGCCGAAGAGCTTGAAATTGACCCAGATATCGGTCGGGAAATTGAAGGCGACGATCAGGTTCAGCGCACCCATGACCAGGAAGAACGCAATCCACGACAGGGTGACCTTGTTCCACACCGGGTCGGGCAGCGTGAGTTGCTCGCCGAGCAGGGCACGCATCGGGTTCTTTTTCAGGACCAGGGTGGCGAAGGCCATGCTGGCGGCGAACACCCAGTAGAGGATGGTCGGCTTCCACATGATGAAAGTCTCATCCTGGAAGATCAGCGTCATGCCGCCGAAGACGACGACCAGTACCAGGCTGACCCAGAGCATCTTATCCGCTTTGCCGTGGCGGAAGTGCACCCAGGCGATCTGCGCCACTGTGGCGAGCATTACGACGACGGTGGCGAGCAGGATAGGCGCCTGCTTGACGTCGACCGCCGTGCCACCCAGCAGCGTGGTCACCAGGCCGGCAGCGGCTTCCTGATTATTGCCCGCCACCTTGAAGGCGATAAAGAAGAGGATGACGGGGAAAAGGTCGAATAGCAGTTTCATGGCGGCGAATTATATACCCCGGATTCCCGGCAATTTGAGATGGGCCGCCGCTGCGGCCGGATTGCCGTCGGGCTGGCGGGGCACCGTGCCGAGCAGCGGTGCGCCGAGATGAAGTTCCAGCGCGGCGATGTTTTCCACACGGCGCGGCATTGCCGGGTCGATACAGTTGGCGACCCAGCCGGCAAGCGTCAGGCCGCGTGCGGCGATGGCCTCGGCCGTCAGCAGGGCATGGTTGATGCAGCCCAGCCGCAGGCCGACGACCAGGATCACCGGCAGGCCGAGCGCGACGGCCAGGTCGGCACTGTCGCGGTCGACGCCCAAAGGCACGCGAAAACCGCCGACGCCTTCGACGATGAGCAGGTCGCTTTGCGCGCGCGCGTCGTCGCAGGCAGACAGGATGGGCGCGAAATCGATGACCTTGCCTTCATCGGCCGCCGCGATATGCGGCGCGATGGCCTCCTTGAAACACCAGGGGTTGATGGTCTGTTGNGGCAGCACGACGTTGCTCGCGGCACGAATGGCTTCGACATCCTCGTTCCTGCCGGCGTCGTCGGTGCCGGCCGCCACCGGCTTGATGCCGGCCGCGCGCAAACCGCTTTGCGCGGCGCGATGGAGCAGGGCACAGGTGATGAAGGTCTTGCCGATTTCGGTATCGGTGCCGGTTAGGAAGTAGGCTGAGGTCATTTGCAGGCGGTCAGGTAGGTGACATCGTAAGTCAGTGGCAGGCCGGCCGAAGTGCGCAGGGCTTCGATGGCTTGTTCGGCACGCTGGAAGTCGGCGCGGCTCATCAGGCTGGTGCGGCGGCCGCTGCCGAGCTGGTTGGCACCGATGGCCTTGACCGTCCTGAGCAGGGTTTTGAAATCGGGGTAAAACTCGGATTTCGTGCCTTTNTTGACGTCGACCGCAACCAACCCGGCGGCGGCCGCGATNTTGGGCGCTTCTTCCGGCGTGTGGAAGCTGAGNGTGTGGCGGTGGTCGTCGACATCGGCGAAGGCCGTGCGCAGTTCGTGGAAGGTGGCGGGGCCGAGGCTGGCGAGCGCCAGGTGGCCGCCGGGCCTGAGGATGCGCCGGGCTTCGGCCAGTGTTTTGGCGAGATCGCACCATTGCACGGCGAGGCTGGACCAGTAGAGGTCGATGCTGGCGTCGGCCAGCGGCAGGTGTTCGAGATCGCCGGCCAGACGGCAGCAGGGAGCGGCGACGTGTCCGAGCATGGCGCAGGAGAGATCGAGCGCAACGATCCGGGCAGCCGGAAAGCGCGACTGCAACAGGGGTAGGGCATAGCCGGTACCGCAGCCGGCGTCGAGCAGATGCGCGACTGCCGGAGATTGGTTGTCAAGCAGGCCGGCCAACTCGTCGCAAATCTGGCGCTGGACGCTGGCGGCGCTGTCGTAGGTGGGCGCGGCGCGCTCGAACGACTGGCGCACGCGGGCCTTGGTGGGTCTAGTCATTCAGGAAATCGCGGGCGGCGGCGAGGAAGTCGTCGGGCCGGGACATGAAGGGGGCGTGGGCGCAGTCGGCGAAGGCGGCCAGGCGGGCGCCGGGAATCAGCGCGGCGAGCGTTTCGGCGGCACCAAGCGGCATCAGCGGGTCGGCGGCGCCGTGAATCAGCAGTGTTGGGCAGGAACCTTGGGCGCATCGGGGCGCAGGTCGACCTCGGCCAGCCAGCGCAGGCCGGTCAGCAGTACCTCGCCGGCCGGGCGCGGATCGGCCAGCTTGAGCAGTTCGAGTGTGATGGCCTTGGCCTGGGCATCGCCACGGTTGAAGCCGCCGACGAAGCGGGGCAGCATGGCTTCGATGTCAGCCGCGACGGCGGTGGTGAATTCGACCAGGTTGGCCGGCGGCATGGCGAACGGCCAGCCGTCGCGCTGGATGAAGGAGGTGGTGCCGGCGACCAGCAGCAGTTTGCCGACCTTGGCGGGATGGCGGGCGGCGATGGCCAGCGCCAGTTGCGCGCCGAGCGACCAGCCGGCGAGCGCCGTGCCGGGTTCGAGGCGGGCGGCGATGGCATCGACGGCGGCGTCGAAATCCTCGACCAGCGGCGTCTCGCCGTAGCCGGGCAGGTCGATGAACTGGCCGTTCAGGGCGTCGACGGCGGCTGCGAGCGGGCCGCGCCCGACGCACCAGCCGGGCAAAAGACGAGGGGAGCGGTCATGCGAGTTCCTTGAGCGTGTCGATCAGTAATGAAATGTCGGCTTCACTGTGGGCGGCGGAAACCGAGATGCGCAGCCGTGCCGTGCCCTTTGGTACCGTCGGCGGGCGAATGGCNGGCACCCACAGGCCGCGTTCCCATAGCGCCGACGACAGCGCGACGGCGGCGTCGTTGTCGCCGACGATCAGCGGCTGGATGGCCGTCGGCGACGGCAGCAGCATGAGCGAATGGCCGGCGAGGCCGTCGCGCAGTTGGGCGATGCGGGCCATCAGGCTGGTGCGCAGGGCGTCGCCGTGGCGGATGATTTCCAGGCTTTTGACGAGCGCACAGGCGATGGCGGGCGGCGCGGCGGTGGTGAAGATGTAGCTGCGTCCCTTTTGNAGCAGGTATTCGATGGCTATCTCCGAGCCGGCGACGAAGGCGCCGCCGACGCCTGCCGCCTTGCCCAATGTGCCCATCAACAAGATGCGCGGCGCTGCCGGCAGGTTGAAATGCGCCAGGCTGCCCCGGCCCATCGCGCCGAGCACGCCGAAGCCGTGCGCGTCGTCGATCACCAGCCAGGCGTCGTAGCGTTCAGCGAGCGCGAAGAGCAGCGGCAGCGGCGCGAGGTCGCCGTCCATGCTGAAGACGGCATCGGTGACGATGACTTTGCTGGCGGCGCTGCTGGCGGCGAGCATCCTTTCCAGTGCCGCCAGGTCGTTGTGCGGGTAGCGTTGCACGTCGGCGCCGTTGGCCTTGGCCAGTTGCATGGCGTCGATCAGCGAGGCGTGGTTCAGCTTGTCGGCGAACACCGCCGCCCCACGCCCGGCCAGGGTTGGCGTGATGGCGAGGTTGGCGAGGTAGCCGGTGGAGAAGGTCAGGGCGCGCGGAAAGCCGGTGAAGGTGGCGATTTCNCGCTCCAGCGTTTCATGCGGAGACAAGTGGCCACTGACCAGATGCGCGGCGCCGCTGCCGGCCCCNCATTGCAACGCGCCATCGGCCATCGCTTGGGCAATCTCGGCATTGCCGGCCAGCCCGAGGTAATCGTTGCTGGCGAAATTGAGCACTTTNTTGCCGTCGACCGCAACCAACCGGCCGCAGGGCGATTCCAGCACGCGGCGGCGGCGATTGAGGCCGGCAGACTGTGACTCGGCGGTAAGTTGNGCGGTCAGGCGATCTTCAAGCATGGTGTTTTCCGGGATAACGTGCGTCGGACTCGGTCACGGTCAGCAGCGTTCCCAGAGCGTGACTTCCGACAGCGTGTGCTGGAATTTGCGCCTGGTTTCGCGGATCACGAAGGGTACCGACTGCGGCTCGCCGAGCAGGCGGAAGTGCGGCGCCAGCAGGGCTTTCAGGCCGTCGAGCGTGGTGAAGTTTTCGCCGTCCTTCTTGAAGCCGCCGACCCAGGCTTCGCGTTTGNNGTGCTCGGCCAGCCAGGTGTAGGGCGAGGCGAGGACGAGCAGGCCGCCGGGGTTGAGGCGCTGGTGGACGGTTTCCAGGAACAGCGCCGGGTCGTAGAGGCGGTCGATCAGGTTGGCGGCGAGGATGACGTCGTAGCCGGTGAAGATGGGCTTGAGGTTGCAGGCGTCGCCCTGGAAGAAGTCGACCTTGGCGGCGAGATCGGCGAGGCCCAGCTCGGCCAGCGCGCATTCCTTGTAGCTGACCAGTTCGCCTTCTTCGGTCAGCGTGTAGCGCAGCCGGCCCTGCTCGGCCAACTGGGTGCCGACGCCGATGAAACGGGCCGAGAAGTCGATGCCGGTGACGCGGTCGACATGGCGGGCCAGTTCGAACGTAGCGCGGCCGGTGGCGCAGCCGAGGTCGAGCGCGGTGCGGGCCGGCTTGTCGCCGCGTGCCGCGATGGCGAGTTGTGCCAGTGCACGCGGGAAGTTGGGTACGCCGAAGTATTCGTCGCCGTAGTGGAACTCGATGTATTCCGAAACCAGACGGTCGGTTTCGTAGTGCGAGGTNGGCTGGCTGGCCGGCGCGTCGGCGACGNNATAGCGGAAACCGGCGTGCTGGAAGAAGTGGCGGCGGAAGGCGTAGCGCGACACCGGCGCCGCTTCGTTGCCACAGGAAATCCAGGAGCCGCCCTTCATCAGGTTGTGGCGGTCGTCGAAGGTTGGCGTCGTGAAGTCGTCGTAGATCGGATGAACTTCAAAGCCGGCGAAGGGGTAGATCGGCGTTTCCAGCCATTGCCAGACGTTGCCGACGACATCAAACAGCGGGCCGTGGGCGTAGCGGGTGACCGGGCAACTGGAGGCGNNTCGGGCGAGTCCGAGATTGGCGGGCGGCAGGGCGTCGGGCAGGTCGGCGATACCGGCGAAGCGGCGCAGCGCCTGCCATTCATCCTCGCTTGGCAGGCGCACGGGCTGGCCGCCGCTGCGCGCCATCCAGGCGCAGAAGGCCTTGGCTTCGTGGTAATTGGTTTCCACCGGCCAGTCCCAGGGCATGGCGACTTCTTCGAGCATCAGGCGCAGGCGCCAATCGGCGCCGTCCTTGACCCAGAAAGTTGGGTGCTCGNNGCGGGCGAACTGCTTCCAGGCGGAGCCTTCTTCCTGCCACAGGGAATCGTCGGCATAGCCGCCGGCCTCGACGAAAGCGAGGAATTCCCGGTTGGAAACGAGATGGCGGCTGGCCTTGAAGGCGGCGGTCGACGCTTCGTGGGTGCCGAATTCGTTGTCCCAGCCGTAGATCTGCGGGGCGTTACGGTCGCGGCCGAGGCAAAATTCGGCGGCGGGGATATCGACCAGCGCGTTGTCTGGCGCGGTACCGCTATCGCGGCAGGGCGCCCATGCGGGGTGNGGCCGGACGTACTTCAGGTGATGCTGGCGAATCAGCACCGACGAGGTTTCGAGGTGGATGCGCTCGTGTTCGATGCCCATCAGGATGATCCAGAAAGGGTCGTCCCAGCCGATGGGCAGGGTCAGCGGCTGCGTGCGGATCAGCCGGTCGACGGCAGCGCGCGCCATACGGCGGTATTCGCGCACGGCGGCCACGGTCGGCCAGTCGTAGCGCGTGTCGTTGAGGTCGTCCCAGCTCATTTCATCGACGCCGATGGCGAACATCGATTCGTAGCCGGGGTTGATGCGCTCGACCAGCCCGGCGAGCGCCAGCTTGTTGATGAAGAAGGTGGCGGTGTGGCCGAAGTAGAAGATCAGCGGATGGCGCAGCGAGATCGGCTTGACGTAATACGCCTCGTCGCAGGCCAGCGTCTCGAACAACAGCTCGTAGCGGTCGAATGTGGCGTGGAAATAGTCGAGAATCTGCTGACGCTTCTGCTCGGGGTCGTTGCCGGCGAGCAGCGGCGTGCCGGGGAAGGGCGCTGGTTTCATGCGGACAAGGCCTCGTCGAGCGCCGCGCCGACCGCACGGCCGAGGTGGGCGATTTCCTCGTCGGTGACGATGTAGGGCGGCATCAGGTAGACGGTGTTGCCGATGGGCCGGATCAGCGCTTCGCGATCGAGCGCGGCGCGGTAGAAACGGCGGGAGAAATGCGGGTCGTCGGTGGCGACGTCGAAGGCGGCGATCATGCCGCGCTGGCGCAGGTGTTTGACTTGCGGGTGCGCGGCCAGCGGGGCGAGGGCGGCACTGATTTTTGCCCCTTGGCGGTTGACCGCAACCACCGCGTCCTGCTCGAAAATATCCAGCGTCGCCAATGCTGCGCGGCAGGCCAGTGGGTTGCCGGTATAGGAGTGCGAGTGCAGGAAGGCGCGGGCCACCGAATCGTCGAGGAAGGCGGCGTAGATGGTGTCGCTGCACAGCACGATGGAGAGCGGCAGGTAGCCGCCGGAAATGCCCTTCGACAGGCACATCAGGTCGGGGCGGATTTCCGCTTGCTCATGCGCGAAAAAGGTGCCGGTGCGGCCGCAGCCGACGGCGATTTCGTCGCAGATCAGGTGCACTTCAAAACGGTCGCACAACTGGCGGGCGAGGCGCAGGTATTCCGGGTCGTACATCGCCATGCCGGCGGCGCCCTGGACCAGCGGCTCGACGATCAGCGCTGCGATCCGCTCGCCGTGCTCTTCGAGGTGGCTTTCCAGCGCGGCGGCAGCGCGCCGGGCGACATCGGCAGGGTTTTTNCCGGCTTCGGCCAGGCGGAAATCGGGCGAGGGAACGACCGTCGCGGCGCGCACCAGCGGCGCGTAGGCATCCTTGAAGATGGCGACATCGGTGACCGCCAGCGCGCCGACCGTTTCGCCGTGATAGCTGCCGGCGAGGCAGAGNAATTCGGACTTCTCGGGNCGCCCGACGTTGCGCCAGTAATGAAAGCTCATCTTCAACGCGATCTCGGTCGCCGAGGCGCCGTCCGAAGCGTAGAAGGCGTGGCCCAGCTCACCGCCGGTCATCGCACTCAAGCGCTCGGAAAGCTCGACCACCGGCTGGTGCGTGAAGCCGGCCAGCATGACGTGTTCGAGCGTTTCCAGTTGTTCCTTCAAGGCCGCGTTGATGCGTGGATTGGCGTGGCCGAAAAGATTGGTCCACCACGAACTGATGCCGTCGAGGTAGCGCTTGCCGTCGAAGTCGTAGAGCCAGGCGCCGCTGCCNCGGGCGATGGGCACCAGCGGCAGATGGGCCGGCGAACCGGCGTCGGCGTGGTGCCGCATCTGCGTGCACGGGTGCCAGACGGCGGCCTGACTGCGTGCCAGCCAGTCCTGATTCGCCGACTTCGTGTTCACGTCAGTGCAGCGCCTGTGAGTTGGCGGCCGCCTGTTCCGGCATTTCGGCGNNTACGAGTTCGGCTTCGGCGTTGGGGTAGAGCGGGGCGCCGCAGTCGTCGCAGAATTCCATCGGGAAGTGATGGTCGAGGAAGAGCACATCCTTGACCCCCGTTTCGCGCAACACGGCCTCGATTTCGCTGGCGGCATCGGTCGCTTCGTCCTCGGCGCCGAGCAGCGGCCAGACGATGCCGTGATAGGTCTCGTCNTTGTCCTTGGGCCCGAGGCCGACGCGGTATTCTTCCATCCGGCGGTCGTAGCAGGGGCCGACGACAGCGCGGATATCGGCCGGCATCAGGCCGAGCATGGTCTGCAGAAAGGCGACCGAGGCCTTCAACGAATACGGGCGCGACAGGCGATCGGCGTTGCGGCACGAGGCGTGGTAGGCGTCCGGCAGCAGCGGCTGCCAGGCGCAGCCGGTGAGCAGCGATTCCAGGTTCGGGCTGCCCTGCTTGATCCATTCCTTGAGCGCGGATTCCTTGTTGCCGTCCTTCTCGTTCCAGCGGAACAGCGGCTTGCCGCGCGGCACGGCGATGCTGCCGACGAGATAACGCACGTCGGAAAGAAAGCGGTTGGTTTCCGGCATGCCTTCGGTGTCGACCGTGAGATGCTGGCCGGCCAGCGTGGCCTGGCCCAGCGCCTGCGTCAGTTGCCAGGTGTCGCAGAAACTGCGCGGCAGCTGATCGGGGCTGAACAGGAAGTCGGCCAGCGCGACGCGCGTGTCGGCGCCGAAGACGTGAGCGCCGAGATGGACGGCGAGCGCCTCGACGGTGCTTTTCTGCAAGGAGCTGGCGGGAATCGAGAAGCGCGACCAGGCGAGGATGGGCGCGGCGAAAAGCTGGATGTCGAATTCCTGGCCGTGGACATCCATACGGCCGGTTTCGGCGCGCGCCTCGACCATGTCGGCCAGTTCGTCGTGGGCGCGCGGGTTGGCTTCGAACAGGCGGTCGAGGGCGGTGTTGATGTCGTCCTCGGCGCCGTTCTTCAAGAGGCTGTCGACGGTTTCGGCAAGCTGGGTTTCCCAGTAGCTGTCTTCCAGTTTGCCGCCGGATTCGGAAAGGCCGGTGGCCAGGCGCTGGAGTTCAGCGGCATCGCGGGAAAGGCGGTCGCGCGAGCCGAAGCGGGTTCGTTTCATGGGTTTTCCAGAAAATTCAAAGAAACAATTTTACCAGCCGGTAAAATCCGGCGTATCGCAATGCACAAAATTCACTGAAGCCCGTTCCCATGCTGATCTTTCTCTCGCCCGCCAAATCGCTCGACTACAAGACGCCGCCAAATGTGACGACGCATACGCAGCCGGCTNTCCTGAAGCAGTCGGAAACCCTGATAAAGCAGTTGCGCAAGCTGTCGCCGGCCGATATTGCCAACCTGATGGACCTGTCCGATCCGCTGGCCNTGCTCAATTTCAATCGCTATGCCGACTGGAAGCAGCCCTTCACGCCGGAAAACGCCAAGCAGTCGGTGCTGGCTTTCGATGGCGATGTCTATGACGGCCTGAACGCGAAGACGCTATCGGCCGACGACCTCGATTTCGCCCAGCAACATGTGCGCATCCTGTCCGGCCTCTACGGCATCCTGAAGCCGCTGGATCTGATGCAGCCCTACCGGCTGGAGATGGGCACGAAATTCGCCAACAAGGCGGGCAAGGATCTCTATGAATTCTGGGGCGAGCGGCTGCTCAAGGCGATCAATGCCGAACTGGNNACGATGCCGCGGCCTGTCGCGGTCAACCTCGCTTCCGAGGAATATTTCAAGGCCGCCGTCGGGCGCAAGATCAAAGGCGATCTGATCCAGCCGGTATTCGAGGACTGGAAGAGCGGGCAATACAAGATCATCAGCTTCTACGCCAAGCGCGCACGTGGCTTGATGACGCGCTACGCGGTGCTCAACCGGCTGAACGATCCCGAGGCGCTCAAGGATTTCGCCGACGACGGTTATGCCTTCGTGCCCGAGGCTTCGGACGGCGGACGCTGGCTGTCCAGGCGCCGCCAGTGATCAGAGGACGCTGCGCAGGCGTCGGCTGTTCCGGGTCTGGCGGGAAGTCATGAAGAATTCCGGGCCGAAGGTGCTGAAATCGGATCTCGGCAGGCTGGCAGGGCTTCTTCGTTGTTGCTCAGATGTTCCTGCAGGATGCCCCACTGGTCGCGGAAATTCTGCTCGGGCCGACGCGGGCCAGCAGTAAGTCGAACCGCTCTTGGTTTCGATGATGCGAAATCCGTTGATCGAATAGGCAGCGACGATCTGGCTGGTGCGAATCTGGTGGCCGTCCGGTACGGTCTTGTGTCCATAAACGGTGCCCGAGGCAACAGCGCCGATGGCGGTGTTGAAGAGAACGCCATGAATCCGTGTATTCGGCGAGGTTTCCGAAATACGCCGCGCTTGAGCGATGAAGTATTCGATTGGCTGTTCCATGACCGGATCCTGAACCGTCGGTTGAGATGGTCCGATTGTGCGCGCGTTCGACGGAACCGGCTGTGAGCAATTTCACGAATTGTCATCCGATTTCCTTGCCGGACAAGGATTCAGGCGAAAAATGGCGGCAGCGGCCGCCGGCTTCAAAATCTGGAAAGCGAGTTTCGTCCGACCGCGCAGCTTGAGCAGCGCCTTGTCCTTGCTGACCAGGACATCGGCCTGGGCGCGGGCGGCGAGTTCGAGGAACATCTGGTCGTCGCGATCCTTGCAGCGCGGCAGCGGCGGCGCTTCACCTTCGTCGACCATCTGCACGAGGCTTGAATAGCGCCGGTAGCGGTCGACGATCATTTCAGGCGTCAATTTGAGCTGCGGATAGGTCAGCACGCGCTGCAACTCGTCCAGCGTGCGCCGGTCGGCCAGGCACGCGATTTGCCCGGCTTCCAGCGCCGCCATGATCGGCACGGTATCGACGTTGCCCCAATGGAAGAGGTCGAGGACGACGTTGGTGTCGAGAACCAGGCGCAGCATGCTCGGTCAGGCGGCGCGCTTGAGTTCCGCCGCCGCCTCCTCGCGCACGCGCTTGGCTTCGTCCAGCAGGTAGCGCTGGTAGTCTTCGAGGTCGCCATCGAAGGCCNNGACGCCGCCCTTGGAGACCAGCCAGAATTCATCGCAGACCGAGCGCAGCAGGGCGCGGTCGTGACTGACCAGCATCACCGTGCCTTCGAACTCGTTGAGCGCGACGGCCAGCGCCTCGCGGGTATTGAGGTCGAGGTGGTTGGTCGGCTCGTCCATCAGCAGCAGGTTGGGACGTTGCCAGACGAGCATGCACAGCACCAGCCGCGCCTTCTCGCCGCCGCTCATGGTGCCGACCGGCTGCTTGACCATGTCGCCACCGAAATTGAAGGTGCCGAGGAAGTTGCGCAGTTCCTGTTCGCGGCCCGGTACATTGCTGCGGCCGGCGGCGATGGCTTCCTTGGCGAGGCGGATCATGTGTTCGAGCGGCGTGTCCTGCGGGCGCAGCACGTCGAGTTCCTGCTGCGCGAAGTAGCCGATGTTGAGGCCCTTGCCTTCTGTGACTTCACCGGCAATCGCCTTCAGGTCGCGGGCGATGGTCTTGACCAGCGTCGAATTGCCCTGGCCGTTGGCCCCGAGGATGCCGATGCGCTGGCCGGCCATCACCGAGCGGTTGATGCCACGCACGATGACCGTCGGCGCGCGCCTGGGCGCGTCGTCGGGCGGCGGGTAGCCGATGGCGACATCGACCATCGACAGCATCGGGTTGGGCAGGTTTTGCGGTTCCTGGAACTCGAAGTTGAATTCGGCATCGGCCAGCACCGGTGCGATCTTNTCCATGCGCTCCAGCGCCTTGACCCGGCTCTGCGCCTGCTTGGCCTTGCTCGCCTTGGCCTTGAAGCGGTTGATGAAGGATTGCAGGTGGGCGATCTTTTCCGCCTGTTTGGCCATCGTCGCTTGTTGCAGCAGCATCTGCTCGGCGCGCATGTCTTCGAACTTGCTGTAATTGCCGCCGTAGCGCACCAGCTTGGCGTTGTCGATGTGCAGCGTGACTTGCGTGATGGCGTCGAGGAATTCGCGGTCGTGGCTGATCATCACCAAGGTGCCCTGATAGCGCTTGAGCCAGGCTTCGAGCCAGACGAGGGCGTCGAGGTCGAGGTGGTTGGTCGGTTCGTCGAGCAGCAGGATTTCGGAGGGNCACATCAGGGCGCGTGCCAGTTGCAGGCGCATGCGCCAGCCACCGGAGAAGCTGTCGACCGGGTTGTACAGCTCGGAAACCTTGAAGCCGAGGCCGAGAATCAGCGATTGCGCGCGCGCTTCGGCGTCGTGCTCGCCGGCATCGTTCAAGGCCATGTAGGCCTCGGCCATGCGCATGCCGTCGTCGCTGGCTTCGGCGGCGGCGACTTCGTTGCGGGCGGCGAGCAGCGGCGTGTCGCCGTCGATCACGAAATCGGTCGCGCTTTGCGAGGTTTCCGGCATCTCCTGCGCCACCTGGCCCATCCGCCACTGCGCCGGAATCGAGTAGTCGCCGCCATCCTCGTGCAGCGTGCCGTTGAGCAGCCCGAAGAGCGTGGACTTGCCGGCACCGTTGCGGCCGACCAGGCCGACTTTTTCACCGGGGTTGATGGTGACCGAGGTCTTGTCCAGCAGCGTCTTGGTGCCACGGCGCAGCGTGACGTTCTTGAGGATGATCATGGGCGGAACTTTCGGGGAAGACGCGCATGATAGCCAGCTACAGGTTGCGCACCTACGGGTATTTGCGGGTTTGGCGACTCAGGCCGGGCCGCTGTTGTTGCGGCGCACCATATGGACGTAGAGCGACTCCACCCGTTCCCGCGCCCACGGCGTGCGGCGCAGGAATTTCAGGCTGGAAGCGATGCTCGGGTCGTGGGTGAAGCAGCGGATATCGATCTGCCGGCCCAGTTCCTCCCAGCCGTAATGGGCATGCAAGGCGGTCAGGATCTTCTCCAGCGTGATGCCATGGAGGGGTTGTTCGGCTGGGGCGCGGTCATGGGGCGGATTATAATGCGCGGCTGTTCAGCTGCCGCCCCCGGAATTCCCATGTCCCGCATTCTTCTCGCCCCGATGGAAGGGCTCGCCGACAATTTGTTGCGCGGCGTGCTGACGGCCATCGGCGGCTACGACTGGNGGATTTGCGAATTCATCCGCGTGTCGGGCAGCGTGCTGCCGGTGCGCACGTATCAGCGCATTTGTCCCGAACTGCTCAACGGCGGCAAAACCGCCGCCGGCACGCCGATGCGGGCGCAGTTGCTCGGCTCAGACCCGCATTTCATGGCGGAAAACGCCCGTCGGCTGGTCACGTTGAAGCCGGCCGGCATCGATCTCNATTTCGGTTGCCCGGCGCCGATGGTCAACCGCCATCGCGGCGGCGCGGCGCTGCTCGGCGAGCCGGAGTTGCTCAACCGGATCGTCAGCGCCGTGCGCGCGGTGGTTCCGGTCGACCTCNCGTTTACGGCAAAAATGCGCCTCGGCATTACCGATACCAGCCTTGCCGTCGATTGCGCGCAGGCTCTGGCGGCCGGCGGCATCGACGAACTGATCGTGCATGGTCGTACCAAGCTCGACGGTTATCGCCCGCCCGCGCGCTGGGAGTGGATCGACGCCGTTCGTTCGGCCGTCGACATCCCGATCATCGCCAATGGCGAAGTGTGGACGGTGGAGGATTTTCGCAATTGTCAGCAGGCCACCGGCTGTGCCGACATCATGCTCGGCCGGGGCGCGATTGCCGACCCGTTGTTGGCCCGGCGCGTGCGCGGCGAGCCGACCGGCGGCTGGGCGGAAGTCGCGCCCGGCATCGCCGCCTACTGGCAGGGCGTGCGCCAGGTGGTGCCGGAACATGCCGGCGGCCGCCTCAAGCAATGGTTGGCCCTATTGCGCCGCAATTACCCGGAAGCCGAAGCGCTTTACTGGACGCTGCGTCCGATCAAGGCGGCGCACGACATCGATGCGGTGCTGGTCGAGGCGGGCATCCTCGGCGCACTGCCGCTTGCCGCATGAGCGGAAATTCGCGTTTCATCAGCAGCGCACAGGATGGGCCGCATCGCGACCTCGAAGCACTCGTCCGCCGCCACATCGCGCATCCGTTCAGAAAGCCGATTCTCGACTACAACCGGGAAGCCTTCGCCACCGCGCTGGCTGCCCGCGATGCCTGGCNNGGCCCGGCGCCGCTGATTCTCGATGCCGGCTGCGGTGTCGGCTGGAGTACGCAGCGCATCGCCGAAATGTACCCCGAGCATTTCGTTTTTGGCGTCGATCAGTCGGTCGACCGCATCAGTCGCGGTCGACCGCTCNCCATGCCCNAAAATGCCCTGCTGATCCGCGCCGACCTCGTCGACTTCTGGCGCCTGCTTGCTGAAAACGGCATCCGTCTCGCCCGCCACTACAACCTCTACCCCAACCCGTGGCCGAAAATCGGCCACCTCGCCCGGCGCTGGCAGGGGCACGCCGTGTTTCCCGTCTGGCGCGAACTGGGCGGCGAACTCGAATGCCGCAGCAACTGGCGCATCTACATCGAGGAAATGGCGCAGGCGCTGACCCTGCTGAGCGGTCAGCAGGTGATTGCCGAGCCGTATGCGACCGACGACCCGATAACCNCCTTCGAGAAGAAATACTTCGCCTCCGGCCACGTACNNTGGCGCTGCCAGGTGAGCCTCACATGAACGTTTGCCAGACCTGTGGTGCCTGCTGCGCCAGCTTTCGCGTCGACTTCCACCCCGCCGAACTGGCCGGCGGCGCCTTCGCCTGGGAGCGGGGTGCCGAAGGCAATGGCTGTTCCGGTTACGCCCGCCATCGTCCGCATGGCCGGCACCGATGCCGCCGAACCGCGCTGCGTGGCGCTGGCGGGGGAAATCGGTGTTAACGTGAATTGCACCATCTATGACGGTCGACCGTCACCGTGCCGGGAATTCGATACGGAACATGCAGCCTGCAATCGGGCGCGGCAACGGTGCGGGTTGGATTGTCTATAAGGCTGGCTACGTGTTCACGTGAGTTCTTTAGCGAGAACGAGTTGGTCCTTCAACTTCAATTGCAGATCTGTCCAGCGGTAGCACAGTACGTCGAATGGCTACATGTGCCAGGGCTGGGTCCGAATGTATTAGATTGCTAATTGCCTCATTCAGGCCGATGCTCGCTCGTGCTCCAATTACAACTTCANNCATTGCCGAGGCAGGAAATTCAAACAGATGAATGCTGTCATCAGGTATTTCTATTACTTTTGAGCTTGCGGTAAGTAGCGCAAGCATCCGCCATTCGCGTTCGTAAGACCAATCGGTTCCTTTCGTGAAAAAGATGTCATTCCCTGTCAGATCGATAAAGCTCAGGTTATCAATTGCTCGATCAAGATAACGAACCCGTCGGAGGTGAAAGAAATCATCACCTTGCGTTCGTTTTCGGTTAAAGAAGTCGTCAGATGTACGGAATCCAATCAAAAAGCCCTGATGNATTTTTCCGTAGTGTGCCCACATAGCCTGATTTGTTGGAGATTCCGCGAGGGAGAGAACCCCAACATGTCGCTCGATTGCTTGGCTCAGAATCGCCTTGGCCTGCGGTGTGAATGTCTGTNNATGGCAGATTTGATCTTTGGCATTACATCTGCCAGCGCTACTTCTATTACTCCGGATTGTGGCGAAGCTTTTCCAAGACCTGTTCAAACGNATAGGCGTGCCTGCATTTCAGCCGGGAGACGTTGATACTGCTCCCTTAGGCTGGCTTCCAGCATTGAATTGGTTGGCCGAAATGGGACTCAAAATTNNGTCGTCAGGAACCATCGAGTCAAATATGGGCTTGAGTTCGAATGGATCGTTTAGTGCGGTTGCTTGTGTAAATCGGATATGTCGNTGTCTCATGTCAAGTCGTTCCGGCGCTACGTACTTGTAAAGAACTGACGGTGGCGATTCGTTGATGTTGGTGCTCTTTGAGGTCAGCTCGTTCATGCTCAAATTTGGAACCTTATTTCGACAAACTCCGCATCGCCCGTTCGAGACCATCGATGGTCAGCGGAAACATCCGTTTNCCAATCAGTTGCTCGATCATCTGGATCGACGGCGTGTAGCTCCAGTGCGCTTCCGGCAGCGGGTTGAGCCAGGCGGCGTGGGGCCATGTGGTTAGCAGGCGTTCGAGCCAGACGGCGCCGGCTTCNTCGTTCCAGTGTTCGACGCTGCCGCCGGGGCGGGCGATCTCGTAGGGGCTCATGCTGGCGTCGCCGACGAAGACCAGTTTGTAATCGGGGCCGTAGGTGTGGATGACGTCCCAGGTTGAGAGCTTTTCGTTGTGACGGCGGCGATTGTCCTTCCACACGCCTTCATAGACGCAATTGTGGAAGTAAAAGTGTTCGAGGTGCTTGAACTCGGCGCGGGCGGCGGAAAAGAGTTCCTCGCAGGCCTGGATGTGGTCGTCCATCGAGCCGCCGATGTCGAGGAAGAGCAGCACCTTGACGGCGTTGTGGCGCTCNGGCCGCAGGTGCAGGTCGAGCCAGCCGCCGTTGCGGGCGGTGCCGGCGATCGTGCCGTCGAGATCGAGTTCGGTGGCTNNGCCCTTGCGGGCGAAGCGGCGTAGGCGGCGCAGGGCGACCTTGATGTTGCGCACGCCGAGATCGAGCGANTCGTCGAGGTTGCGGAACTCGCGCTGGTCCCAGACCTTGATGGCCGTGCGATTGCCGACCGATTCGCCGCCGATGCGCACGCCTTCCGGGTTGTAGCCGCCGTGGCCGTAGGGCGAGGTGCCGGCGGTGCCGATCCACTTGCTGCCACCCGAATGGCGCTCCTTCTGTTCGGCCAGCCGCTCTTTCAGCTGCTCGAAAATCTTTTCGTAGCTGAGTTTTTGAAGCTTGAGCCGGTCGGCCTCCGAGAGATGGCGGCGGGCGGCCAGCTCCAGCCATTCCTCCGGCACTTCCGGCGCGAAGCCGGGCAGGGCTTCGATGCCCCGAAAGTACTCGCCGAATGCGCGGTCGAAGCGGTCGTAAAGCGCTTCGTCCTTGACCAGGATGGCGCGCGACAGCAGGTAGAAGTCGTCGAGGCTGGCGCTGACCAGCCGCGCTTCGAGCGCTTCGAGCAGGGCCAGTAGCTCGTTGGTCGAAACCGGCAGCTGGCGGGCCTTCAGGTGCAGGAAGAAATCGACCAGCATTTACGGCTGCTTGCGGCGCGCCATGAAGGCCAGACGTTCGAAGAGGTGAACGTCCTGTTCGTTTTTGAGCAGGGCACCGTGCAACGGCGGAATGGCGTCCTTCGCCTCCTTCGCGCGCAGGGCTTCGGGCGGAATGTCTTCGGCCAGCAACAGTTTGAGCCAGTCGATCAGTTCGCTGGTCGAGGGTTTTTTCTTGAGACCGGGCACCTCGCGCAGATCGAAGAAGACTTCCAGCGCTTCCTTCAGCAGGTCGTGCTTGAGCACAGGGAAATGCACGCCGACGATGCGCTGCATCGTGTCCTTGTCCGGGAACTTGATGTAGTGGAAGAAGCAGCGGCGCAGGAAGGCGTCGGGCAGCTCCTTTTCGTTGTTTGAGGTGATGATGATCAGCGGGCGGTGTTTCGCCTTGATCGTGCGGTGCAGCTCGTAGCAATGGAATTCCATGCGGTCGAGTTCGCGCAGCAGATCGTTGGGAAACTCGATGTCGGCCTTGTCGATCTCGTCGATCAGTACGACCGACGGCTGGTCGCACTCGAAGGCCTGCCACAGCACACCATGCACGATGTAGTGCGAGATGTCCTCGACGCGCGGATCGCCGAGCTGCGAGTCGCGCAGGCGGGAAACGGCGTCGTATTCGTAGNNGACTTGCTGCGCCTTGGTCGTCGATTTGATGTGCCACTGGAATAGCGGCATGCCGAGCGCGCGGGCAACCTCTTCGGCGAGCAGCGTCTTGCCGGTGCCCGGTTCGCCCTTGATCAGCAGCGGGCGTTGCAGGGCGATGGCGGCATTGACCGCCAGTGTCAGGTCGCGCGTGGCGACGTAAGTGTCGGTACCCTGGAATTTCATGGTGACTGGTGACCGATGGTCGAGTGGATGACCATGAGATTGTACGGGCAAACCACAGGCGCCGAATGGGGCGCTCCGAAGGGGCGCTGGCTTCCGGCGTTGGCTTGTTGCAGTGCGGGAGATTTTCGGCAAAAAGCCCGCGCGGGGCACGGGCTAATTCCAATCCTTGGAGGAGGAAGTGGAGGAGACGATTCCACTATGCCGGAAAATTTATTGCGCTGCAACAATTATTTTTGTTTTGTCCGGATTGCCTGTTCTCTCATGTTGCGGTTGCCTTGAACGGAAGGTGTTTCGCGGCTTCATCGGCATAGGCGATCACCGCCGGCCGGTTGCGTTCGAGGAACTGGCCGATCAATTGGCGCATCCGGGCATCCTCGATCCAATGGCAGGAGCGCACGATGGTCGGTGCGAAGCCGCGCGTGACCTTGTGTTCNCCTGCCGCGCCCGGCTCGAAGGTCTTGAGGCCTTCGCGCAGGCAGTAGGCGATTCCCTGGTAGAAACAGAGTTCGAAGTGCAGGCTGTGGAAATTGCCGGTGCTTCCCCAGTAGCGGCCATAGAGGGTGTCTGCGCTGCGAAAGCATAGCGAAAGCGCAACCGCGACTCCTTGCTGCCGGGCGATGAAGAGGACCATGCGACGGCCCAGGGCATGCGCCAGATCGGCAAAGCAGGCGGCGGAAAAGGCGGCGTAATTGCCGTATTTGTCGAAGGTGGCGGCATAAAGCCGGAACAGTGCGGGCCATTCGTCCGGCGAGATTTCGTCGCCGTGGCGGGTTTCGATGGTCAGGCCACTGTCGGCGACCCGCTTGCGCTCCGCCTTGACCTTGCGCCGTTTCGCCGACGGAAAGGCGCCGAGGTAGCCGTCGAAATCGCCAAACTCCTGGTCGCGCCAGTGAAATTGCACATCGTGGCTGACCAGCAGCCCTTGGGCGCGCAGCAGTTCGACTTCGTCGGGCGCAGGCAGTGCAACGTGCCACGACGAAAAGCGTTTTTCGGCGACCAGTGCCTTGGTGTGCCTGATCAGTTGCGTCTTGATTTGGTCGCTGTCCGCGCCATCAGCCAGAAGGAAGCGTGGCCCGGCGGCTGGCGTGTGGGGCACGCCACTGAGCAGCTTGGGATAATAGGGCTTGCCGAGCTGGGCGTAGGCGGCAGCCCAGGACCAGTCGCGGACGAAGTCGCCGTGCGAGTTCGTCTTGACATAGGTGGGGAGCAGACCGACGGCCACACCGTCCATGTTGGTGGCGACCTGATGCGACGCCTGCCAGCCGCAGGCCGGGCCCGCCGTTGCGTGGCGCTCCAGGATGCAAAGGAAATCGGCATTGAGGAACGGATCGCCGGCCGGGCAAAGGCGTTCCCAGGCATCGCGTTCAAGCGCTTCGGCGGCGTTGACGGTCACGATTGAAATGGGCGGCATCTGGAGAGGGACGGTATCGGCAGCTTGGGTATGAGGACGGTATCGGCGGCCGGTTCCGTCAGGGGATTCGGATATCTGGCATGAATGTTCGCCACGTGCGCGAGCAGATTACCGAATTTATCCCCGTTTCGCTTGGGCAAGTCTGTGGATAAGCACTGGACAGGTGTCGCAAGGCCTTGTGCCGGCAGGGGTTTCGGGGTGTTGCACAAAAAGCGGCAAATGGCTGCTGAATTGGCGGCGATGCCTATCAGGTCTAGCACAGCAGTGATCTAACATATAAAATATATAAGACTCGCCAGTGCCGGCCAGGGACACGCTTTCGCCGAACCATTCGGCCGCCTCGGTTGTCGTAGAATATCCGTTTCCCAGAGCAACCCTTTACGAAAGGAAGTCGCCGTGCTTGAAGCCTATCGCGCCCACGTTGCAGAGCGTGCAGCCCTCGGTATCNCCCCGCTGCCCCTGTCCAAGCAACAGACCACCGAGCTGGTCGCCCTGCTGAAAAATCCTCCGGCCGGCGAAGAAGCCGCCCTGGTCGAGCTGATTACCTATCGCGTTCCGGCAGGCGTCGATGATGCCGCCAAGGTCAAGGCCGAGTTCCTGGCCAAGGTCGCCAAGGGCGAAGAGGCCTGTGCGCTGATTTCCAAGGAAAAGGCGACCGAACTGCTCGGCACCATGCTCGGCGGTTACAACGTCAAGCC
Organism: Dechloromonas sp.; assembly: GCA_013363835.1. Lineage (GTDB taxonomy): Bacteria > Pseudomonadota > Gammaproteobacteria > Burkholderiales > Rhodocyclaceae > Azonexus. Next base: position 1,629,903 of record CP054864.1, on the reverse strand, counting down.
GCTGATCGACCTGCTGGCCGACGCCACCTGCGGCGCCGTCGCTGCCGAAGGCCTGAAGAAGACCCTGCTCGTTTTCGACTTCTTCCACGATGTCGCCGAACTGGCCAAGAGCGGCAACGCCAACGCCAAGGCCGTCATGCAGTCCTGGGCCGACGGCGAGTGGTTCACCTCGCGTCCGGCCGTACCGGCTTCGCAAAAGCTGACCGTCTTCAAGGTCACCGGCGAAACCAATACCGACGACCTGTCGCCGGCGCCCGATGCCTGGTCGCGTCCGGACATCCCGCTGCACGCGCTGGCCATGCTGAAGAACCCGCGTCCGGGTATCGAAGCCGACGAGCCGGGCTCGCGCGGCCCGATCAAGCAGCTCGAAGCACTGGCCAAGAAGGGCAACCTGATCGCCTACGTCGGCGACGTGGTCGGTACCGGTTCTTCCCGCAAGTCCGCCACCAACTCCGTGCTGTGGTTCACCGGCGAAGACATCCCATTCGTCCCGAACAAGCGCTTCGGTGGCGTCTGCCTCGGCTCCAAGATCGCTCCGATCTTCTTCAACACCATGGAAGATGCTGGCGCCCTGCCGATCGAAATCGATGCCGGCCAGATGGACATGGGCGACGAGATCGAACTGAAGGTGGACGAAGCCACCGGCAAGGTCACCGCGCTGAAGAACGGTGCCGTGATCGCCGAATCCCAGCTCAAGACCCTCGTCATCCTCGACGAAGTCCGCGCTGGCGGTCGTATCNCCCTGATCATCGGTCGTGGCCTGACCACCAAGGCGCGTGAATTCCTCGGCCTGCCGCAATCGACCCTGTTCCGCCTGCCGCAGAACCCGGCTGATGACGGCAAGGGTTACTCGCTGGCCCAGAAGATGGTCGGCAAGGCCTGTGGCGTCGCCGGTATCCTGCCGGGTACCTACTGCGAGCCGAAGATGACCACCGTCGGTTCGCAAGACACCACCGGCCCGATGACCCGCGACGAACTCAAGGATCTGGCCTGCCTCGGCTTCTCCGCCGATCTGGTCATGCAGTCCTTCTGCCATACCGCCGCTTATCCGAAGCTGGTCGACGTCAAGATGCACCGCGAACTGCCGTCCTTCATCAGCANNCGCGGCGGCGTCTCGCTGCGTCCGGGCGACGGCGTCATCCACTCCTGGCTGAACCGCCTGCTGCTGCCGGATACCGTGGGTACCGGCGGTGACTCGCACACCCGTTTCCCGATCGGCATCTCCTTCCCGGCCGGTTCAGGTCTGGTCGCCTTTGCCGCCGCCACCGGCGTCATGCCGCTGGACATGCCGGAATCGGTGCTGGTTCGCTTCAAGGGCAAGATGCAGGAAGGCATCACCCTGCGCGACCTGGTCAACGCCATTCCGCTGTACGCCATCAAGGCCGGCCTGCTGACCGTCGAGAAGAAGGGCAAGAAGAACGTCTTCTCCGGCCGCATCCTCGAAATCGAAGGTCTGCCGGATCTCAAGGTCGAACAGGCTTTCGAACTCTCCGACGCCGCTGCCGAGCGCTCCGCTGCTGCTTGTGCCATCGCCCTGAACAAGGAGCCGATCGTCGAGTACATGCGTTCGAACATCACCCTGATGAAGTGGATGATCGCCGAAGGCTATCAGGATGCCCGCACCCTGAAGCGCCGCATCAACGCCATGGAAGACTGGATCGCCAACGGCACGCTGTTGAAGGCCGATGCTAACGCCCAGTACGCTGCCGTCATCGAAATCGACCTGGCCGAAGTCAAGGAACCGATCCTGGCCTGCCCGAACGACCCGGACGACGTCAAGCTGCTGTCCGAAGTCGCTGGCGACAAGATCGACGAAGTCTTCATCGGCTCCTGCATGACCAACATCGGCCACTTCCGTGCCGCGGGCAAGGTTCTCGAAGGCAAGTCGGACATCCCGACCCGTTTGTGGATCGCTCCGCCGACCAAGATGGATGCGCTGATCCTGACCGAAGAAGGCTATTACGGCGTCCTCGGCAAGTCCGGTGCGCGCATGGAAATGCCGGGCTGCTCGCTGTGCATGGGCAACCAGGCCCAGATCCGCAAGGGTTCCACCGCGATCTCCACTTCGACCCGCAACTTCCCGAACCGTCTGGGTATCGACACCCGCGTCTATCTCGGCTCCGCCGAACTGGCCGCGATGTGCGCCCTGGCCGGTCGTATCGTGACGGTTGCCGAGTACATGGAGCAGATCAAGCTGGTGAACGCCAAGGCGGCTGACGTCTATCGCTACATGAACTTCGACCAGATCNCGGAGTTCGTGGAACAGGCAGCTACGGTCGAAATGTAAATCCGGATTTCGGCCCTTTTTCAGGGTCGACCGCAACAGGCCCCGCCGGCTCAGTGGTCACTGGGCGGCGGGGCTTTTTCGTCCATCGTTTCCTTTGGCAAAGGTGCTTGCATCAATCTGCAGGCCGGCGCCGGTTGGGGCGGGCTCTATGCAAGTCGGCTTTGCCGGTTCATCATGGGCGGCGAGATATCGCAATGTGACGATCGCCCCTTCTCCAGTATCGCGGGAGCGCGTGCCGGGCGTCGCGTCGGAAATGTGGGGGCATGCATGGACGGAAACATGATCGGGGCGATCGTCGGCGGCTCGCGGGAAACGGAGGCGGGGCGATGAGCGGCGTTTTCCTTTCCTATCGCCGCGAGGACAGCGCCGGGTTCGCCGGCCGCCTGGCCGACGGGCTGGAGGCCGAGTTCGGTGCCGGCAGCGTGTTCCGGGACGTGGACGATATCCGGCCGGGAGAGGATTTTCAGCTGGCCATCGACAGCCAGTTGCGCAGCGTCGACGCGGTGCTGGTGCTGATCGGTCCGCGCTGGCTGACGGCCCGGAGCGACGGTGCCAGGCGCCTTGACGATCCCGCCGATTTCGTACGCCAGGAGATCGCCACGGCGCTCGCTTCCGGCAAGCCGGTCATCCCCCTGCTGGTCGGCGGCGCGCAGATGCCGGGCGAAGCGGATTTGCCCGCGNCCCTGGCCGGTCTGGCGCGCCGTCAGGCCGTCGTGCTTTCCGATAGTGGCTGGCAGGGCGATGTCTCCCGCCTGGTGGCGTCGTTGCGCCCGCTTGTTCCGGCATTGGCGACCTCACCGCGCAATTCCCGCCGCCGGCTCGTGGGGGCAGCGCTTGTGGCGGCAGGTACGGCGTTCGGTGGCTGGCTGCTTGTCGGTCGGCGCGTGCCACCGCAACCACCGCAACCGCAACCGCAACCGNCAACCTGCCCGCTGGCGCAGGCGAGCGTTGCCGGTCGCTGGCGGGCCACGGTGAAATACGACTGGGGCGATACCTATGACGAGGTTTTTGAATTCAGATATCTGGGCCAGACGCTGCATGGAACGGCATCCTTTCTGCGCGTGCCGCTGACCGTCGAGCAGGCGGCCGTGGATGGCGAATGGCTGCGCTTTTCCACGCGCAGCCATGAGCAGCTCGGCAGCGACAGCCCGCGCAAGGAGGTCGTGCATCGTTATACCGGCCGGGTCGCGCCCGACAGCATCCAATTTACGCTGGAAAGCGGCGGCGGGTATTCGATCCATACGCCGGTGGAGTTTGTCGCGCGCCGGCTTGAGGCGGCGCCTGGCAGCAGTGGCGAAAGGAATGGGCGGTGATGGTCAAGACGATATTTCGCGATTGGGGCGGATGCCTGGTTGCCGGCATGATCCTGCTTGGGCTGGGGGCTGGGCCACTGCGCAGCCGGCGGGCGACCTGCCGCCGGCGACGGATTATCGCGGCGAAATCCGGCGCGGTGCCGATGGGCGGCTGATCGTGGTTCCTGCGTCGCCCGGCAGCGAGACGGCGCCGTTCGGCGGGCCGGCAGCGAGCGTTCCGCCGACGTCATCGTTGCGGGCTGGCACGCTGGTCGTCGGTCCCGGCGAGCGTGTCGCGACGGTCACCGAAGCCGCACGCCTGGCGCGCGATGGCGATGTCGTCGAGATCAAGCCGGGCGCATACCATGGACAGCCGGCGGTGTGGACGCAGCGCGATCTCACCATACGCGGCCTCGGCAAGCGTCCGGTCATGGTGGCGGATGGCACGAGCGCAGAAGGCAAGGCCATCTGGGTCGTGCGCGGCGGGCGGGTGCGCATCGAGAACATCGAGTTTCGCGGGGCGCGGGTGGCGAGCGGCAATGGTGCCGGCATTCGTCTGGAGGGCGGGCAACTTGCGTTGTCCCGTTGTGTCTTCATCGACAATGAAATGGGCATCCTGACGGCCAATTCCGGCGACATTGCGCTGGAAGTCGTCGATAGCGTCTTTGCCGATGCGCCGCGCCACGAGCNNTCCTTGCATCATCTGCTCTATGTCGGCGAAATCGGCAGGTTCGTGCTGCGTGGCAGTCGTTTCGCCAACGGCTTTCGCGGGCATCTGGTCAAGTCGCGGGCCCGCGAGAACCATATCCTCTACAACGTGCTGGCCGACGGCCCCGGCGGGCGCGCATCCTACGAACTGGAGTTTCCCAACGGCGGCGTCGCCTACGTGATCGGCAATGTCATCGTCCAGAGTGCCGACAGCGATAACGCCACGATGGTCGCCTTTGGTGCCGAGGGCCAGCGTTACGCGCAGAATGCCCTGTACATGACGCACAACACGCTGGTCAACGAGCGTCCGGGCGGCACCTTCGTCCGTGTCTGGCTGGAGCGTTTCACAACTGCCGTCGAGGTTTGGGGGATCAACAACCTGCTGGTCGGCGAGGGTGACTTCAATCTGCCGGCGCAGGGGCGATTCGAGGGTAACGAGCGCCTGGCGCGCGGTGCGCTGATCGAGCAGGATGGCGTGCCGACCCGCCTGCCGACGCAATCGNCGCTGCGCGGCGCGGTACGCCTGCCGGGCCAGGCCGAGGCGGTGAATCTGGCGCCGACGGCGGAATTCGTCTTCCCGGTGGGCAGCCGGCCGCTCGNNTTGCCTGCCCGGCTGAGCCCCGGCGCGTTTCAGTAAGCCCGGGTCGCCATCGCCTCGCCCATGCGGATGGCGCGGGTCGGCGCCCAGGCCGGGTTGAAGGCGAGGGTGTTNTTGGGGAAGAGCATGACGACCGTGGAGCCGAGCAGGAAGCGGCCCATTTCTGCCCCTTTTTCGAGGTCGACCGCAGCAGGGCCGTCGTAGCGCCATTCGCGGATCACGCCGGGGCGCGGCGGGTTGACGACGCCGTGCCAGACGGTGGTCATGCTGCCGACGATGGTGGCGCCGACCAGGGTCAGCACGAAGGGGCCGAATTCGGAGTCGAAAACGCAGACGACGCGCTCGTTGCGCGCGAACAGGCCGGGCACGCCACGCGCCGTGGTCGGGTTGACCGAAAACAGCGCGCCAGGCACGTAGATCATGCGCGTCAGGCGGCCAGCGCAGGGCATGTGGATGCGATGGTAGTCGCGCGGGCTGAGGTAGAGCGTGGCGAAGCTGCCGTTTTCAAACTGCGCCGCCAGTTCGCGGTCGCCGCCGACCAGCGCGGTCGTCGAATAGCTGTGGCCCTTGGCCTGGAAAATCTGGTCGCGCTCGATGGCGCCGAACTGGCTGATTGCGCCGTCGACCGGGCTGATGAAATCGGCTTCGGCGAGCGGGCGTGCGCCGGCCTTGAGCGGGCGGGTGAAGAATTCGTTGAAGCTCTTGTAGCCGGCGATATCCGGGTTGGCCGCCTCGGCCATGTTCACGTTATAGCGGCCGACGAACCAGCGGATGACGCCGGTGGTCATGCTGCCGGCTTCGGCGGATGCCAGCTTGCCGGCGAGAACGGTCAGCGCCTGTTTGGGCAGCAGGTATTGGGGGAGGACGGCAAGGCGATCGGACACGGGCAGATTCAGCTTTGAAAATGGGCAATTATACGGGGTCGACCCTGACAGGGACGGGTTCGGTGCCAGCCGCCCAGCGCTCGCGCCGCCATTTCTCGCGCTCGCCGTTAGCGCAGAAGGTCCAGGCGACGAAGCGGCTCTGCTTCTGGCCCTGTGCCATCGGGACGATGCGCGATTCGACGACCTTGGCCTTCTTCAGCGCCGCCTCGATATGCACCAGATTGTCGGCCTGCGATACCAGGCTNGAGAACCACAGTACCCGTTTGGGAATGCCGGCGCTCTGCTCGATCATGTTCTTGACGAAGGCGCGCTCGCCGCCGTTGCACCACAATTCCGTGCCGCCGCCGCCGAAGTTGAGCCGGGGCTGTGCCGCGCCCTTTCCAGCGCCCGCCTTGCCCAGCTTGTTCCACTTGCGCTGGCTGACGGCCAGCACGTCGTCGGGNGAGTTGTGGAAGGGCGGGTTGCAGATGCTGAGGTCGAAGCTTTCGCCCGAGCGCAGCAGGCCGACGAAGATGTTGTCCCAGACCGGCTGATGGCGCAGTTCGACGGTTGCGGTCAACGCCGGATTTTTGCCCAAAATGGTTTGTGCGTTGTCGAGCGCGGCCTGGTCAATATCGACGCCGAGAAAGCGCCAGCCGTACTCCGCATGGCCGATCAGCGGATAGACGCAGTTGGCGCCGACGCCGATGTCGAGCACGCGGACGTTCGGCCCGGTGGGAATGACCTTGCGGTTGCAACTGGCGAGCAGGTCGGCCACATGGTGAATGTAGTCGGCGCGGCCGGGAATCGGCGGGCACAGGTAGCCGGCNGGAATGTCCCAGCCGCGCACGCCGTAGAGATGCGCCAGCAGCGCCCGGTTCAGCGCCTTGACGGCGGCCGGGTTGGCGAAATCGATACTCGGCGTGCCGGCCGCCGTGGTCACCACGTACTTGACCAGCCCCGGCGCGATGGCGGTGAGGGCGGCAAAATCGTAGCCGGCAAGGCTCTTGTTGCGCGGGTGTAGGCCCGGTTTGGGGCTGGCGTCGAGGTTGGAGTTGAGGAAGTTTTGGGGCGGCGGCCGTCATCTGGTGTCCGATCATGGGCAGGGCGCGGAGTATCCCACGGATTGATTGTTGCATGTCCGACAAAGTAGATGTTGGCCAAGTGATTGTTTCGATGCGGCTTTACCGAGCGTCCGCTCGGCATGGAATTCGCTGGCATCCCTGAAACAAGCATTTCAGGGAGCTGCGTTAATGAAGCTGCAAATCGACCGCCCGCACATCGAGGCGATGATGCAGGCCTTTCCACGACTGGCCTATGTTCAGGAGCAATTGCGCTTCGGCAACAAGGTCGAGGTTCCCTTCAGCCAGTTGAGCGACGAGGAACTGNGGTTTCTGAGCGGACTGTACGCGCAGGGCGGGCCGGAACTGCGGGNNCGCGGCGCGCAGATCGCGACGCTGCAAAAGGCGCTGCACGAAGGCGGCAAGCGCTTCGAGCCGGAAGAGCTGGAGATGGCGGTGCCGGCCATCGCCCGCTATTTGTCCGAAGGCGCCTCGCGCGGCTGGATGTTCTCGGCCGGCATCACCGGCAAGCCGCTCGCCTACGTGGTGACGCGGCTGGACTTCACGCCGCCTTCGGAAGAGGAAACCGGCAAGATCTTTCTCGAATTGAAAGCCAACGCCAAGGCGCGGCTGGCGACGGCGACCCTGCGCATTTCCGGGCCGGACATCGCCGGGCGCACGATTCCGGAAATCCTGGCGGCCAAGGGCTTCGTCAAGGAAACGCCGGAATTGCTCAAGAGCTACGACGAAGGCGCCGAGCGTTATTTCGAGTGGCGGGCGCAGTACGGCGCGCAGTTTTCCGGCACCGGTGTCGGCTACTTTGCCGAGAACCCGACAGCGACGCATCGCGACACCGATTATTCGCGCAAGGACGTCATCATCCTGTCCTCGACTGGCAGCCCGGCGCGTCTGGTCAACGACGAGAGCATCCTGGGCGAGCGCGTGCTGGCGCTCGACGCGACCGGCGACATCATGGCCAAGTTCGTCCGTCGCGTGCAGCGCAATTCGCGGCTGTCCGGCAAGGAGGAGGCGGAAGTCGAAGAAACCCAGGCCGGCATCTCCAAGGGCTTGTTCACCGAACTACCGGTGCATTTCTACATGCTGATGTTCCACCTCGACCTGCACCACTACGTCTGGGTGCATATCGACGACATGCAGCCCTACGCCTACCAGCCGGAACTCAAGGACAAGCTGGTGCTGCCGCCGGAGCAGACCGACCTGATTGACATCCTGACCGCCGAAATGGACGTGCTGATGGATGACATCGTCGCCGGCAAGTCGGGCGGCACGACGGTGCTCTGCGCCGGCCCGGCCGGGGTGGGCAAGACGCTGACCGCCGAGGTCTATTCGGAAATCATCAAGCGGCCCTTGTACCGCGTGCATTCCGGCCAACTCGGCCTGAACGTCGCGGCGATGGAAACGGCGCTCAAGGAAGTGCTGACCCGCGCCCAGCGCTGGNGGGCGGTGATGCTGATCGACGAGGCCGACGTTTACATCAAGAAGCGCGACGACAACATCACGATGAACGCCGTCGTCGGCGTCTTCCTGCGCGTGCTGGAATATTTCAACGGCCTGCTCTTCCTGACCACCAACCGGGTCGATGACATCGACGAGGCTATTGTCTCGCGCTGCATCGCGATGATCCGTTTCCATTCCCCCAGCCGCGACGACCGCCACAAGATCTGGGGCGTCATGGCCGCGCAGTTCGGGCTCGCCATCGAGCCGGCGCTGATGGATCGCCTGCCAGATATCTTCCCGCAGGCTTCGGGCCGCGACATCAAGCNNCTGGCCAAGCTGGTGGCGAAATTCTGCAACCAGAAGCAGGTGCCGGCTTCGGAAGAAGTCTTCCGCCGCTGCTCGATGTTCCGGGCACTGGAGCAGGCCGAGGTCGTGTCCTGAGTGCCGCCGATTTCAGGCGAAAATCGGGGTCGACTGCGCCTGTTGCGGTCGACAGCCAAAAAGGGCAAAAATGAAATCAGGCGGCCAGGCGCGTTTGTTCCAGCAGGGCGACGACGACCGAGCCGCCGACGGCGTCGTCGCGGTCGAGGGCGATGACGCGGCGGATGGCGTCTTCGGCCTTGCCCGGCTGTCCGTTGCGCAGGTGGATGAAGGCCATGCCCTTGAGCGCGGCGAGGGCGCTGCCCGGCGCTTCCCGCCACAGCAGCCAGTTGTCCGGCAGGCCGGCGTCGCGCGCCGCCGCGGCGACCCAGCCCCGGGCGGCGGCCAGCGCCTTGTCGAACTGCCGACAGCGGTTGTAGTGTTTGACCAGGCAGCGATGCGCCGGCAGCGCGTCCGGCGCCAGCGCCAGGGCGGCGAGAAACATCCGTTCGGCCAGCGCGCGATCGGTGAAATGGGCGGCCGCGCCTTGCTGCAGCAGTTGATCCACCGCGGGCGGGAGGTGGCCGAAATCGAGATTGTCATTGTCGTCGAGCATGTTGTGTCAGGCGCGGTTCGGGTGGAAGATTCACCTGTTCAAGCAACAAGCATGCGCACATTTTTCACAGGAGCTTCCATGTTTCTCGCCATGAACCGTTTCCGCATCGCGCCGGGCAAGGAGGACGATTTCATCGCCCACTGGCGCAACCGCAACAGCTACCTGGCCGAGGTGCCGNGTTTCGTTTCCTTCAACCTGCTGCGCGGCGACAGCAACGACGAGCGAACCCTGTTCGCGTCGCATACGGTGTGGGATTCCGAGCAGGCTTTCGCCGACTGGACGCAGTCAGACGCTTTCCGCAAGGNNCACATGGCGGCCGGCCAGTCGCCGCGCGATTTCTACCTCGGACCGCCGCAGCTGGAACTGTTCGAGGCGGTGCTGTAGGGCGCGCCCGGACGGGGTGTGGCGAACCTTCGCGGCATTGGCGACTCCAACCATCAGGCAAACAGCCCGGCCCGCCTTTATCACGGTATCGGCAAGCAGGAAGCCTTACATTGGCGTAAAATCCCGCGCTCAGCCATGCTCGGGTAACCGGAAAAGGGCTCGGCTGCTTTCCTTGAGGATGACGATGAAGCGCGTGGACGATTTTCGCTTGCAGTTGGGCAAGCATGAGTTGGTGCCGATCATGATCGGCGGCATGGGCGTCGATATCTCGACTTCCGATCTCGCGCTGGAGGCGGCCCGCCTCGGTGGCGTCGGCCACATTTCCGACGCCATGATCAACACCGTTGCCGACCGCCGCTACGACACCAAACAGGTCAAGGAAAAGCTCGCGCTCTACAAGTACAACGTTCTCAACGAGGACAAATCGTCGGTCAAGTTCGACCTCGGCCGGCTGGTCGAGGCGACCCGCCTGCACGTCGAGGCGACGATGCGGCGCAAGCAGGGTTCCGGGCTGATCCTGATCAACTGCATGGAAAAGCTGACGATGAACGCGCCGAAGGAAACCCTGCGGGCGCGCATGAGCGCCGCGCTCGATTCCGGCATCGACGGCATCACGCTGGCCGCCGGCCTGCACCTCGGCTCGTTTGCGCTGATCGAGGATCACCCGCGTTTTCGCGATGCCAAGCTGGGCATCATCGTCTCGTCGGTGCGCGCGCTACAGCTTTTCCTGAAAAAGAGCAGCCGCACCAATCGCTTGCCCGATTACATCGTCGTCGAAGGGCCGCTGGCGGGCGGCCATCTCGGTTTCGGCCTGGACTGGGCCAAGTACGATCTGGCGACCATCGTCGCCGAGGTCATCGCCTATCTCAAGGAAGCGCAACTGGATATCCCGGTGATTCCGGCCGGCGGTATATTCACCGGCAGCGATGCGACGGCATTCCTGGAAAACGGCGCGGCTGCCGTCCAGGTCGCGACCCGTTTCACGGTGACCGAAGAATGCGGCCTGCCGGCCGACGTCAAGCAGGAATATTTCAAGGCCGACGAGGACGATATCGTGGTCAATGAAATCTCGCCGACCGGCTACCCAATGCGCATGATCAAATCAAGCCCCGGCATCGGCGACGGAATTCGTCCCAACTGCGAGGCCTACGGCTATCTTCTGGATGCCAGCGGCAAGTGCTCGTACGTGACCTCCTACAACCGCGAGGTGGCGGCGCATCCGGGGGCGCGCAAGGTGCAGGTCTGGGACAAGACCTGTCTGTGCACCCACATGCGTAACTTCGATATCTGGACCTGCGGCCAATTGACCTGGCGCTTGAAGGATACGACGCGCAAGGAGGCGGATGGCAGCTACCGCGTGCTTTCTGCCGAGCACGTTTTCCGCGATTACCAGTTCAGCACTGACAACAAGGTCGCATTGCCGGCGGTCGAGGCCGTCTGACGGATTCGTTCGGCGGCTGTTTCAGGCCTCCGGCGCATGCGATTTCGATGAACATCGAACTCATTGGCATACTTGTTGTCTTTCTGATAATTGCGATAATCGTCATCAAGTCGCAATAACGATCGGTCAACCTTGTTTCAAACGGCCGATCAGGCGATTATTCCATTACCCAAGACCACAACAGGAGACAAAAATGCCAACACGAGTTATCAGCGACATCATTGCCGGGCGACCGGTGATTACCGGTACGTCGGACATCAGTGTCCGGGCGGCTTGCAAATTGATGGCCGAGAAGCGAATCGGCGCCTTGCTGGTTGTCGATGGCAACCGCATCAGCGGGATTTTTACCGAGCGCGATGCCCTGAACAAGGTTCTCGCCGGTAGCCTTGATCCCGATTCGACGACGCTCGCCCAGGTGATGGTGCGCGATCCGCGAACGATCCGTGCCGACAAGCCGCTGGGCTATGCCCTGCAGTTCATGGTCGATGGCGGTTTTCGCCATGTGCCGGTGATCGACGCCAACGGAGCCCCGCTCGGCATGGTTTCCGCGCGCGATGCGCTGGGTGCGGACATGGTTCAGCTGGAGCGCAATCAGCAGCTTCGGGAACACCTCGAAGAAAATATGGCCTAGATCTGCGGGAAATTCCAGCCCAACTGCGCCAGTGTGGCAGCGAATTCGCCGGACACTGGCGCTTTTATTTGCAGGCGCTGTTCACTGACCGGGTGGTCGAAAGCCAGTTCGATGCAGGCCAGCAAGGAACGATGACAACCGAAGCGCTCGGCGAAGAAGCGGTTGTGGCGCCCTTGCCATAAGTGGCATCGCCGATGATCGGGTGCGCGATGTGTTTCAGGTGGCGGCGCAATTGATGGCGACGGCCGGTCACCGGCTCCAGTTCGATCAAGGCGTAACGGCTGGAGGGATAGCGATCGACCATGACGGGTAATTCGGTGGTGGCGAGGCGGCGAAAACGCGTCACAGCCGCTTGCGCCTTCTGGCTGCTTTGATCGCCCTGGAATTCGTAGGCATCGCGCTGACGGCTGAGCGGATGATCGATGATGCCCTCTGCCGGCGGATGGCCACGGACGACAGCCCAGTAGCGTTTTTCCACGGTTCCGGTTTCAAACTGGCGGCCGAGGATGCCGGCCAGTTCGGCGCTCAGCGCGAACAACAGAACGCCCGACGTGCCCCGATCCAGCCGGTGTGCCGGCCAGACGCGACGGCCGATCTGGTCGCGCAGCAACTGGATGGCGAAGCGCGTCTCATGGCGGTCGATTTCCGAGCGATGGACGAGCAGGTTGGGCGGCTTGTCGATGACGACGATATGCTCGTCGCGATGGAGGATGGCGAGCGGCGCCTCGTTGCTGCGGTCGACGCCGAATTCAGGCAAAAATCGGTCCCTAACTACGGGCGGAATTTCCATGCCGGTGACGTGGGCGCGGTCGAGCAATTCCCAGTAATAGCGATAGGAGGCGCGGTCGTGCAACTTGCCGGCATGCTGAATCGGTCCCCAGTCCGATTCCTGGGCGGCGATCAGGATTTCCGTCGCGGCCTGGACTTCCGAAAAATCGGGGCGCATGGCTTCGACAATGGGGACGATCTGGTTGGGGTGGATGCTCCACATGCGCAGATAGCCGAACTCGGTACGGGCACGGCGGGCATCGTTGCGGATGTCGATGTCCTTGAGCTCAGTGGTAACGTTGTGCGACGGAACGACGCCGTTGGCCAGCGCGGCGGCGGTGATTTCGCACTTGGCCCGGGCAATCAGCGGATGGTCGAACTGCCCGGGGCTCCTCATGGCGCTGCCGGGGATGGCGCCGTGGTGCCCGGACACGAAATCCATCAGGCCGAAATCGAGACTCTCGACGCCGGACAAGGCGGCAATCTCCCAGACTTCGTGCAGGGCGCCGTGGGTTTCGATCAGGACATGAACGGGTATCCTGCGGTCGACGCCGAAAGCCTGCTCGATTTCACGCAGGGCTTCGATCTGCACCTGCACGTCGCCTGCGCTGCAGGGCTTGGGCAGGGTGATGAACGGCAGCCGCGAAGCGGCGCGACCAACCAGGATTTCCATGTCCTGCCGCCAATGCGGGTGGGTCACGTCATGGACTCTGGCGCCGACACGATTGAACAGGTTGTCGTCGCTCATGATCACGCTGGCGGCCATCTCCGCATGCTCGCGCTCGGCGCCGGCATGGGCGCCGTCCTCGCAGTCGCAGGTGATGTCGAAAATTGGCCCCAGTTCTTTCTGCAACAGCAGCGCCTTCTTCATCAGCTTTTCCGAGCCGGCATAGTGGTCGACCGCAGGCAGAACGGGNAAGGGCTTTTCGCCGGCAAACAGGACAGCTTTCGGGTGGCGCATGTTGGCTAATCTAGATCTGGAAATGAAAACGCAGGTTTCAGTGGAGGCCCATGTCAGCCCTGCCGACATGAAGCCGCGTAGCGGCGGCAAAAACCAAAAAGGCCGCGGTATTTTACCGCGGCCCTTGCATTTGCTAGCGACTAACGACTAGCAGCTGACGGTTTGACTTATAGCATGTCCTTGACAGCTTCGGCTTCGTCGGTCAGTTCCTTGAGCGTCAGGTTGATCTTCTCACGGCTGTAGTCGTCGATTTCCAGACCCTGGATGATCTTGAAGGAACCACCCTTGCACTCGCACGGGAAGCCGAAGACGATGCCGGCCGGAATGCCGTAGGAGCCGTCGGACGGAACACCCATCGTGACCCAATCGTTCGAGCCCAGAACCCAGTCGCGAACGTGGTCGATGGCGGCGTTGGCAGCCGAGGCAGCAGAAGACAGGCCACGGGCTTCGATGATGGCGGCGCCACGTTTGCCGACGGTCGGCAGGAACACGTCGTTGTTCCAGGCGTGATCGTTGACCAGCGCCTTGACGTTGTCGCCGTTGGATTCGCAGTTGCGGTAGTCGGCGTACATCGTGGGCGAGTGGTTACCCCAGACGACCAGCTTCTTGAAGGAAGAGACGGCGCGGCCGGTCTTCTCGGCCAGTTGCGACAGTGCGCGGTTATGGTCCAGGCGCAGCATGCCGTGGTAGTTGTTAGGGTTGGTGCGGCCGACCTTCTTGGCAGCAGCAGCGGCGATGTAGGCGTTGGTGTTGCAGGGGTTGCCGACGACCAGAACCTTGACGTCTTCCTTGGCGTTCTCGGCAATGGCCTTGCCCTGAACGGTGAAGATGGCGCCGTTGGCGGTCAGCAGGTCGGCACGTTCCATGCCCTTGGTGCGCGGACGGGCACCTACCAGCAGACAGACGTCGGCATCCTTGAAGGCGACGTTCGGGTCATCGGTGGCGATCATGCCGGCGAGCAGCGGGAAAGCGCAGTCGTCGAGCTCCATCATGACGCCCTTGACGGCCTGTTGGGCTTGCGGCAGGTCGAGCAGCTGGAGAATGACCGGCTGATCCTTGCCGAGCATTTCGCCGGAGGCAATGCGGAACAGCAGGCTATAACCGATTTGGCCGGCGGCGCCGGTCACGGCAACGCGCATGGGGGCTTTGGACATGTATCGCTCCTGTATGAAACAGCGTGGTTGAAATTGTTCGTCTCCGCTCGTTGGCCGCCTGATTTTCTTCCTTGCGTCAGGGCGGTCGAGAGAATAAAGATGTTAGAAGTTCGGCGTCCGGCTGTCAATTCATCATGTGTCTTATATAAGACAACTTTTCAGGACGCCCTGCGGAAATGTGCTGAAATTTCCCGCCATGAGTCGTGATCAAGTCGTCCATCCTTTCGCGTTGCTTCACCGACGTTCAGTCCTCTTTACAGGCAAATCAAGGATTTCATGATCCGTAGCCTGGAGGCGGGAGAATGGGGGCCGGGAGACGCCATTCCCAGCGAGGGCGATCTGGCGGCACGCTTCAACGTCAGTCAGGGAACGGTGCGCAAGGCGATCGACGAGATGGCGGCGGAAAACCTGCTGGTACGCCGTCAGGGCCGGGGACGTTTGTCGCCAGTCACGACGACCCGCGTTCGTTCTATCGATTTCTGCGCCTGGTGCCCGATGATGGCAGCGCTGCGCAGACCGTCAGCGTGCCGCTTTCGTGTACGACAAAAGAAGCGGGCCCGAAGCGGCCGCCGCGCTGGGGTTGAACGTAGGCGAACCGGTGATCTATGTCGAGCGTCTGCTGCGGTTCAACGGCGAAGCGGTGGTCACGATCAGATCCATCTGGTCAGCGATCTTTTTGCAGGCCTCACGCTTGCCAGTCTCAGCGGCGGAGAGCGCTCTCTACAGCGTCTTCGAGAATGACTACGGTGTCCGAATGATTCGCGCCGAAGAGCATCTGCGCGCGGTGGCGGCCGATCCGACGAGTGCGAAGCTACTATCGGTTCAGGCGGGCGCGCCATTGCTGCTGGTGGAGCGGACGGCGTATACCTATGGCGAAAAACCGGTCGAATGGCGTCGAGGACTTTATTGCACGAACCGACACTATTACCGGAACGACCTTGGATAGCATAAAAGTGGCGTTCCGCCATGCTGGAAAACGCTTAGCTTGGCGTGTTCCGGCGAGATTTGAATGTATAATTATTTTTCTTTTCAAACGTAAAAGCGGAAAAACCGCATCTTTTCGCGAGGGATGACGTTCATGGCAGAAATGACCATCAAGAAACGTCCAAAAATTTGGACTTGACCACTATCAAGTTGCCGCTACCGGGAAAGGTTTCGATCCTTCATCGTGTCAGCGGAGTCGGCTTGTTCCTGTTTCTGCCCGTGCTGCTCTGGCTGTTTTCCGCCAGTTTGGCGTCTGCTGAAACATTCGCCGTCTTCAAGGCAGCCTTCTCCAGCCTGCCGGTGAAGGTCGTACTGGCGGGCCTGCTCTGGGCCTTCGTGCATCATTTCTGCGTTTGCGTCCGTTTTCTTCTGCTTGATCTGCATGTCGGGATCGAGAAAGAAGCAGCGCGTAAATCTGCCGCTGTGGTCTTTGCAGTCAGTATTCCGCTGACCTTGGTTCTCTGGGGGATTTTGCTGTGATCAACCGTATCGTCGTCGGAGCCCATTACGGTCTCAAGGACTGGATCGCCCAGCGCGCCACTGCCGTCATCATGGCGGTTTACTCCGTTCTTATCGCCGCTGTCCTGCTGGTCGTTCGTCCTTCGACCTTCGAGGCCTGGCAGGAGTTTTCGCCAATGGTGTCATCAAGTTCCTGACCTTCCTTTTCGTCAGCCTGTTCTATCACGCCTGGATCGGCGTGCGTGACATCTGGATGGATTACGTGAAGCCGACCGGCCTGCGCCTGACGCTGCATGTTGTGACCATTGCCGCGCTGGTGGGCTACACCGCGTGGGCTGCTGCGATTCTCTGGAGGCTGTAAGCGTGAGTATTCCTGTTCTGAAGTTTGATGCGGTGATCGTCGGTGCCGGTGGTGCCGGTCTGCGTTCCGCGATCCAATTGTCTGAGGCTGGTCTGAAGACTGCCGTCCTGTCCAAGGTCTTCCCGACCCGCTCGCATACCGTGGCGGCGCAAGGCGGCGTTGCCGCCTCGCTCGGAAACTCCGAGGAGGATCACTGGACGTGGCACATGTACGATACCGTCAAGGGTTCCGACTGGCTCGGTGACCAGGACGCTATCGAGTTCATGTGCAAGAAGGCCAACGAAGTCGTCGTTGAGCTTGAGCACTACGGCATGCCTTTCGACCGTACCGACAACGGCAAGATCTACCAGCGTCCGTTCGGCGGTCACATGTCCAACTTCGGCGAANAGCCGGTGCGTCGTTCCTGCGCTGCCGCTGACCGTACCGGTCACGCCATGCTGCACGCCATGTACCAGCGCAACGTCAAGGCCAACACCCAGTTCTTCGTCGAGTGGATGGCCCTTGACCTGATTCGCGACGAAGAAGGGCACGTCCTCGGCGTGACCGCCATGGAAATGGAAACCGGTCAGGTCGTGATTTTCCACGCTCGCGCCACCATCTTCGCCACTGGCGGTGCCGGTCGTATCTTCTACTCTTCGACCAATGCCTTCATCAATACCGGCGACGGCCTGGGTATGGCGGCGCGTGCCGGCATCCCGCTCGAAGACATGGAATTCTGGCAGTTCCACCCGACCGGCGTGGCCGGTGCAGGTGTGCTGATTACCGAAGGTGTGCGCGGCGAAGGCGGCATTCTGCGTAACAGCAGCAAGGAACGTTTCATGGAGCGCTACGCGCCGAACGCCAAGGATTTGGCGTCGCGTGACGTGGTTTCCCGCGCCATGGCCACTGAAATCAAGGAAGGTCGCGGTTGCGGCGTGAACAAGGACTATGTCCTGCTCGACATCACCCACCTCGATCCGGCCACCATCATGAAGCGTCTGCCGGGCATCCACGAAATCGGCCTGCAGTTCGCCGGCGTCGATTGCCTGAAAGAGCCGCTGCCGGTCGTTCCGACCTGCCACTACCAGATGGGCGGCATTCCGACCCATTACTCCGGTCGCGTCGTGATGCCCAAGGATGGCGATATGAACACCGTCGTGCCGGGCTTCTACGCCGGTGGTGAGTGTGCCTGTGCCTCGGTGCACGGTGCCAACCGTCTGGGTACCAACTCCCTGCTCGATCTGCTGGTCTTTGGCAAGTCTGCAGGTGACTCAGCTGTTGAGGATCTGAAGTCCGGCAAGGCACATCGCGAACTGCCGAAGGATGCCGCCGAANAATCCCTGGCGCGTATCGCTGCCATCGACAACCGCAAGGGTGGTGCCAACGTGCACGAAACCCGCCTGGCGATGCAGCGCACGATGCAGGATCACGCTGGCGTGTTCCGTTTCGGCGACATGCTCAAGCAAGGCGTCGAAAAGATCCTGGAGGTCGAANAGNCTGCTCGCCAGCTCGAAATCAAGGATAAATCGCTGGCTTGGAACACGGCTCGTACCGAAGCGCTCGAAATGGAAAACCTGATCGAAGTCGCCAAGGCCACGATGATTTCCGCCGAGGCGCGCAAGGAATCTCGCGGTGCGCACGTGCGCGACGATGCGCCGGATACCGCCGAGTTCCCGAACGGCCGTAACGACAAGGAATGGCTGAAGCACACGCTGTTCTCGCCGGTCGACAATTCGATCACCTACAAGCCGNAGAACATGCAACCCCTGACCGTCGAGCCTGTTGCGCTCAAGACGCGCTCGTACTAATCGGAGTCCAGAATGAGCAAACGCATGGTTCAATTCAGCATCTACCGCTACGATCCGGACAAGGATGATGCGCCGTACATGCAGGATATTTCGGTCGAGCTCGAACCGACCGATCGCAAACTGCTGGACGCGCTGACCAAGCTGAAGGCCAAGGATGACGCAATCTCCTATCGTCGTTCCTGCCGCGAAGGTGTCTGTGGCTCCGATGCCATGAACATCAACGGCAAGAATGGCCTGGCCTGCCTACCGACATCGACAGCCTGAAGCAGCCGATCGTGCTGCGTCCGTTGCCGGGCCTGCCGGTCATTCGCGATCTGATCGTCGACATGACACAGTTCTTCAAGCAGTATCACTCGATCAAGCCGTATCTGATCAACAACGATCCTCCGCCGGAACGCGAACGTCTGCAGTCGCCGGAAGATCGTGAAGAGCTGAACGGTCTCTACGAGTGCATTCTGTGCGCCTGTTGCTCGACGTCCTGCCCGTCCTTCTGGTGGAACCCGGACAAATTCGTCGGGCCGGCTGGCTTGCTGGCCGCCTACCGCTTCATCGCCGATACGCGCGATCAGGCGACCAACGAGCGTCTCGACAACCTCGAGGATCCGTATCGCCTGTTCCGCTGCCACACCATCATGAACTGCGTCGATGTCTGTCCGAAGGGTTTGAACCCGACGAAGGCCATTGGCAAGATCAAGGACATGATGGTGCGTCGCGCTGTCTGATGGAGCGAAAGGACTACGAACGTTTGCGTTGGCGCTGCATCCGGCGTGCGCTTCTTGAACTCGATATCACGCTGACGCGTTTTCTCGATGACGGATTCGACAAACTGAATGAAGACCAGAAGCAGGCGTTCGTTGAGCTTGCGGACCTGGAGGATTATGATCTCTGGGATCTGTTGACCGGCAAGGCGGAGACCGATGATCCCCGGTTGATGCCTATCGTGGCCATGCTACGTAAGAGTTAAGTAAGGTTGGCATTTTAACTTCCAAATGTTGACCGCTTTTTTGCAATGTAGTGACAACCAACACCTGACAAGGGAAGACACCATGACGACCGAACGCAAGGCAACTTTGACAATCGATGGGATGGCACCTGTTGATTTTCCGATCATGACCCCGACGCATGGCAACGATTGCGTCGATATTCGTACGCTGNGGGCCAAGACCGGTTTGTTCACCTACGACTCCGGTTTCCTCTCCACCGCCAGTTGCAAGTCGAAGATCACCTTCATCGACGGTGATGTCGGTCAACTGCTGTACCGTGGCTATCCCATCGAGCAACTGGCCGAGCAGTGCAATTTCCTGGAAGTCACCTACCTGCTTAAGAACGGTGAGTTGCCGAACGCCAAGCAGAAAACAGATTTTGAAACCACCATCAAGAAGCACACGATGGTGCATGAGCAGTTGTCCAAGTTCTACTCCGGTTTCCGCCGCGATGCTCACCCGATGGCCGTCATGACCGGTGTCGTCGGTGCGTTGTCGGCGTTCTACCATGACGCCATGGATTTCTCCGACGTCGAACACCGCAATGTCAGCTTCAACCGTCTGGTCGCCAAACTGCCGACCATCGTTGCGATGGCCTACAAGTACAACACCGGCATGCCGTTCATGTATCCTGATAACGATCTGGATTACACCGCCAACTTCATGCGCATGATGTTCGGTAACCCGTGCGAGAAGTACAAGCCGAATCCGGTGCTGNAGAACGCTCTGGATACGATTTTCACCCTGCACGCCGATCACGAGCAGAACGCTTCGACCTCGACCGTCCGTCTGGCCGGTTCCTCCGGTGCCAATCCGTTCGCCTGTATCGCCGCCGGTATCGCCTGTCTGTGGGGCCCGGCACACGGTGGCGCGAACGAGGCCTGCCTGCAGATGTTGGAAGAAATCGGCGACGTGTCCCGTGTCGGCGAGTACATCAACCGCGCCAAGGACAAGAACGATTCCTTCAAGCTGATGGGCTTCGGTCACCGGGTCAAGAACTTCGACCCGCGCGCANAGCTGATGCGCAAGGTCTGCGGCGATGTGCTGTCCGAACTGGGTCTGCAGAACGACCGTCTGTTCAAGCTGGCCATGGAACTGGAAAAGATCGCTCTGGAAGATCCGTACTTCGTCGAGAAGAAGCTCTACCCGAACGTCGACTTCTACTCTGGCATTGTCCAGAAGGCCATCGGTATTCCGACCGAAATGTTCACCTGCATCTTCGCGCTGGCCCGCACGGTCGGCTGGATGACCCAGTGGGAAGAAATGATCACCGATCCGGAGTACAAGATCGGTCGTCCGCGTCAGCTGTACATGGGCGCTGCAAAGCGCGACGTGGTACCGCTTGCTCAGCGCGGCTAATCGCAAGAAACGGGCGGCCGCTTGGCCGCCTTTTTACTTGCGGAGAGATGGTGCTCCGCAACCCGCAGATACTGAGAAAGAAAACACCCTAGAGGGGACGCCTATGACTACGATGAACCAATTGTTCGACAGCACGATGTATTTCGGCGGTAATGCGCCGTTTGTCGAGGAGTTGTACGAAAACTACCTTCACGATCCGACCTCCGTTCCAGCGGAGTGGCGTGATTATTTCGACCGTTTGGCACAAATGCCCGGTTATGTCGCGCGCGACGTCGCGCATGCGCCGGTTATCGCTGCATTCGCCGAGCTGGCGAAAGATGGCGGTTTCCGCCCCGCCGCATCTGCTTCGGCAACTGTCGAGCACAAGAAGCAATCGGCTGTCGGCCAACTGGTTACGGCCTACCGTTCGCTCGGTACGCGCTGGGCTGATCTGGACCCGCTCAAGCGTTTGGCGCGCCCGAAGATCGACGAACTCGAACCCTCCTTTTACGGCTTTACCGACGGTGACCTCAATCAGACTTTCAGCGTCGGGTCACTGAAAGGTCTGCCGGAGACCGCCAAACTTGGCGACATTCTGCAGACCCTGACGCAGACGTATTGCGGCACCGTCGGTGTCGAATATATGTACATGACGGATTACAACGAGAAGCGCTGGCTGCAGGAAAGGCTGGAAAGCATCCGTTCGCGTCCGTCCTTCAGCGCCGATCAGANNAAACGCATTCTTGAGCGGTTGACCGCAGCAGAGACGCTGGAGCGTTATCTGCACACCAAGTACGTTGGCCAGAAGCGTTTCTCGCTCGAAGGTGGCGAGTCGCTGATCGTTGCGATGGACGAGGCGATTCGTACCGGCGGTGCCAACGGGNTCGATGAAGTCGTCGTCGGCATGGCCCACCGGGGCCGCCTCAACGTGCTCGTCAATACGCTGGGCAAGTTGCCCTCGATGCTGTTCGCCGAGTTCGAAGGCAAGAAGAAGAGCGATCTCTCCGCTGGTGACGTCAAGTACCACATGGGCTTCTCGTCCGATGTTTCCACCCCGGGCGGTCCCTGCCACCTGACCTTGGCCTTCAACCCGTCGCACCTCGAAATCGTCAACCCGGTGGTCGTCGGTTCTGTCTATGCGCGTCAAGTTCGCCGCGGCGAAGGCAGCAAAACGAAGGTACTGCCCATCCTGGTGCATGGTGATGCTGCCGTTGCTGGTCAGGGCGTCAATCAGGAAATGGCGAACTTTGCGCAGACCCGCGGCTATGGCGTCGGTGGCGTCCTGCACATCGTTGTCAACAACCAGGTTGGCTTCACCACCTCCGACCCGCGCGACTACCGTTCCGGCCACTATTGCACAGACATCTTCAAGATGATTGATGCGCCCATCTTCCACGTCAATGGCGACGATCCGNAAGCCGTTGCGCTGGTGACCCAGCTGGCTGTCGAATATCGCCAGCAGTTCCAGAAGGATGTCGTGGTCGACATCATCTGCTTCCGCAAGCTTGGCCACAACGAGCAGGACGAGCCGATGGTCACCCAGCCGCTGATGTACAAGATCATCGCCAAGCATCCGGGTACCCGCAAGCTGTATGGCGAAAAGCTGGTGTCCGAAGGCGTGCTGCCGGCTGACGGTCCGGATCAGATGATTGCCGAATACCGGGCTCACCTGGACAAGGGCGAGTTGCTCTACAACCCGGTGCTGGCCGGCTACAAGCATCCGAACTACATCGACTGGACGCAGTTCCTGACCAAGAGCTATATCGAAACCTGTGACACCACGGTGCCGCTCAAGGAATTGCAGCGTCTGGCCAAGCGCCTGACGACTTTGCCCGAAGGCTTCACCTTGCACTCCCGGGTCAAGAAAATCGTCGAGGATCGCGCCGCGATGGGTGAGGGCAAGCTGCCGGTCGACTGGGGTATGGCAGAAAACCTGGCCTATGCGTCGCTTCTGGTTTCCGGGTATGGGGTTCGCATTTCCGGCGAAGACGTCGGTCGCGGAACCTTCTTCCACCGCCATGCCGCTTTCCACGATCAGAACCGCACCAACTGGGACGTAGGCACGTATCACCCGCTGAAGAACCTGCAGGAAAAGCAGGCTGGATTCCAGTGCTTCGATTCCGTGCTCTCGNAAGAAGCGGTGCTTGCCTTCGACTATGGCTATGCAACTGCCAATCCGTACGATCTGGTGATCTGGGAAGGTCAGTTCGGCGACTTCGCGAACGGCGCCCAGGTTGTCATCGACCAGTTCATCGCTTCAGGCGAAGCCAAGTGGGGCCGCGCCTGCGGTCTCGTCATGCTGTTGCCGCACGGTTACGAGGGGCAAGGTCCGGAGCACTCCTCCGCACGTCTTGAGCGCTTCATGCAGTTGTGTGCGGAAATGAACATGGAGGTCTGCGTACCGACCACGGCCGCTCAGGTTTTCCACATGTTGCGCCGCCAGGCGATCCGCA
This sequence comes from Dechloromonas sp., assembly GCA_013363835.1. Classification (GTDB taxonomy): domain Bacteria; phylum Pseudomonadota; class Gammaproteobacteria; order Burkholderiales; family Rhodocyclaceae; genus Azonexus. The sequence continues at coordinate 1,606,956 of CP054864.1, read as the reverse complement.
AACAGCGCAAGCCGCTGGTCGTCATGTCGCCGAAGTCGCTGCTGCGTCACAAGGATGCCTGTTCGTCGCTCGACGAACTGGCCAACGGTGAATTCAAGCGCGTCATCGGCGAAGTGGACGAACTGGATGCGAAGAAGGTCAAGCGCGTCATTCTGTGCTGTGGCAAGGTCTATTATGATCTGNAGAACGCACGCCGCGAACGGAAGATCACCGATATTGCGATCGTTCGTCTCGAGCAGCTCTATCCCTTCCCACAGGAATCGCTGGAGAAAGAACTGGCCAAATATCCGAAGGCAACCGAAATCGTCTGGGCCCAGGAAGAACCCCGGAATCAGGGCGCTTGGTACTGGATCGCCTCGCGTCACCATCTGGATTCCCAACTCAGCAGCAAGCAGAAGATGTTGCTGGTTTCGCGTCCGGCTTCTTCTTCGCCGGCCGTCGGGTACCTGGCCAAGCATAACGAGCAAACCAAGGCACTGATCGAGTCCGCACTGGGCAAGATTGAGTACTGATAACTAAAGCAGAGTGGAGTCAATATGAGCATTATCGAAGTCCAAGTTCCCNAGCTTTCCGAGTCCGTTGCCGAAGGCACGCTCGCGTCCTGGAAGAAANAGGTTGGCGAAGCCGTCGGCCGCGATGAAATCCTGATCGATATCGAAACCGACAAGGTCGTTCTTGAAGTGCCGGCGCCGGCTGCCGGCGTGCTGGTCGAAATCATCAAGGGCGATGGTGAAACGGTTGTTTCCGGCGAGCTGATCGCCAAGATCGACACCGAAGCCAAGGCTGGCGCCGCTGCGCCGGCTGCCGCGCCGGCTGCTGCGCCGGCCCCGGCTGCGGCAGCACCGGCTGGCACCGCCAGCCCTTCGGCACGCAAGATTCTTGACGAGAAGGGTATCGCTGCCGCTGATGTCGCCGGTACCGGCCGCGGTGGTCGTGTCACCAAGGAAGACGCAGTGGCTGCCCAGCCGAAGGCTGGTCCGGTGGCAGCGCCGGCAGCTGCAAAGGCTGCACTGCCGACGCCTGCGGTCGAAATCGCTCTTGGAGAACGCACCGAACAGCGCGTTCCGATGACCCGTCTGCGCGCACGTATCGCCGAGCGTCTGCTGCAGTCGCAGCAGACCAACGCCATCCTGACCACGTTCAATGAAGTGAACATGGGTCCGATCATGGCGCTGCGCAAGCAGTACGGCGAGAAGTTCGAGAAGACCCACGGCGTTCGTCTTGGCTTCATGGGCTTCTTCGTCAAGGCTGCCTGTGCCGCCNTGCAGAAATTCCCGATCCTGAACGCTTCGGTTGATGGCAACGACATCGTCTATCACGGCTTCATCGATATCGGCATCGCCGTCGGTTCGCCGCGTGGTCTGGTCGTGCCGATCATCCGCAATGCCGATCAGCTGAGCATCGCCGAGATCGAGAAGAAAATTGCCGAGTTCGGCAACAAGGCCAAGGACGGCAAGATCTCCATCGAAGACCTGACCGGCGGTACCTTCTCCATCTCCAACGGCGGCATCTTCGGTTCGATGATGTCANCCNCGATCATCAACCCGCCGCAGTCCGCGATTCTTGGCATTCACGCCACCAAGGACCGCGCGATGGTCGAAAATGGTCAGGTGGTCGTTCGCCCGATGAATTATCTCGCGATGTCCTATGATCACCGCATCATCGACGGCCGCGAAGCCGTCCTCGGTCTGGTGACCATGAAGGAAGCGCTGGAAGATCCGTCCCGCCTGCTGCTCGGCGTCTGATTGACGTTTGCCGGCGCCAGTTCCCTGTAAGGGGCGCTGGCGCCTTTGCACATCTGAATACTGAAAGGTTGTCCCATGTCCAAGCAATTTGACGTGCTCGTCATCGGCGGTGGTCCCGGCGGCTACATTGCCGCCATTCGCGCTGCACAACTCGGCTTTNCGTCCGCCTGTGCCGAATCAAACNCCTATGCCGACCCGAAGGGCGAACCGCGCCTCGGCGGTACCTGCCTGAATGTCGGCTGCATCCCGTCCAGGNCGCTGCTGCATACCTCGCACCTGTTTGAAGAAGCCAACCACAGCTTCGAGGCCCAGGGTATCAAGGTCGGCAAGGCCACCATCGACGTGCCGACCATGAAGGCGCGCAAGGATGGCGTGGTCAATCAACTGACCGGCGGCATCAAGATGTTGCTGAAGAAGAACAAGGTCACCTTCTTGCCGGGCCACGGCTCGTTCGTCGGCAAGGAGNGCGATTACTGGAAGGTCAAGGTTGGCGCCGAGGAAGTGCTGGCCAAGCAGGTCATCGTCGCGACAGGTTCCAAGGCACGTCACCTGCCCAACGTCCCGGTCGACCAGAAGATTGTGATGGACAACGATGGCGCGCTGAACCAGGAATCCGTTCCCAAGAAGCTGGCCATCATTGGTGCTGGCGTCATCGGTCTGGAAATGGGTTCGGTCTGGCGTCGCGTCGGTGCCGAAGTCACCGTCCTCGAAGCCATGCCGGACTTCCTGGCGGCCGCCGATGTGGATGTCGCCAAGGAAGCGNCCAAGCTGTTCACCAAGCAGGGTCTGAACATCCAGATGGGTGTCAAGATCGGCGACATCAAGACGACCAAGAAGGGCGTCTCGATCGCCTACGAAGACAAGGACGGCAAGGCACAGAAGCTGGATGCTGACCGTCTGATCGTCTCGATCGGCCGCGTGCCGAACACCGATGGCCTGAATGCCGAAGGCGTCGGCCTCAAGCTCGATGACCGCGGTTTTGTCGAAGTTGACGGCCACTGCCAGACCAATCTGCCGGGCGTCTGGGCGATCGGCGACGTGGTCCGTGGCCCGATGCTGGCGCACAAGGCCCACGAAGAGGGCGTCATGGTGGCTGAGTTGATGGCGGGCCAGGCCGGTCACTGCAACTTCGACACCATTCCCTGGGTCATCTACACCTCGCCGGAAATCGCCTGGGTCGGCAAGACCGAGCAGGCGCTCAAGGCCGAAGGGATCGAGTACAAGCCGGGCAAGGTACCGTTCCTGGCCAACGGCCGTGCGCTGGGCATGGGCGATCCGTCCGGTTTCGTGAAGGTGCTGGCTGACAAGGCAACCGACCGTATCCTCGGCGTGCACATCATCGGCGCCAATGCCTCGGAAATCATTGCCGAAGCCGTCGTCGCGATGGAATTCGGCGGTGCTGCCGAAGACCTGGCCCGCATCTGCCACGCGCACCCGACCCTGTCGGAAACGGTGCATGAAGCGGCACTGGCCTGCGACAAGCGCACGCTGAATTTCTGATTCATCATTACTGGCCACGGCGCCAGTTGAAGCAGACATGCAAAGAGCCCTGAGGGGCTCTTTGTTTTTCACTGTCTTGCGGCCATACTACAGGCTCGATTGAGATTAAATCCCATTCTGACCGCGAAATGCTTGGTAACGACGATCAACTGGCTCTGCTCGATGACACCCTGGCGCCCGAAACAGGCTTGGTGGAAGAGATTTGCTGGTATTTGCTGATCGTCGACGACGATGAGGATGTGCACCACGCCACCGAGTTTGCGTTGAGCGATCTGCGAGTGCTGGGCAGGCCGTTGAAGTTTCTTCATGCCTTCAGCGCAGCGGAGGCCATCGGCCTGCTGGCGCGGCGTCGCGACGTTGCCGTCATTCTGCTCGATGTGGTCATGGAGCGCGAAGACGCTGGTCTCAAGGCGGTCGAGGCGATTCGCTGCGATTTGGGACTGGATGCGGTGCGGATCGTCCTGAGAACCGGGCAGCCCGGCTATGCGCCCGAACTCGACGCCATCACCAACTACGATATCAACGATTACAAGACCAAGAGCGAGCTGACCCGAAGCAAGCTGTTCACCACGGTAACAGCGGCAATTCGTTCGTTCGACCAGATCCAGCGTCTGGAGGCCAGTCGTAGCGGCCTCGAANAAATCATTCGCGGCTCCAGTCAATTCAGCGCCGAGCAAGGCTTGCCATCTTTCGCCAAGGCGGTCATCGAGCAGTTGTCGGATCTCCTGGGCATTCCGGCCAATGGCATGGTGTCCGTCTGCGCCGAGGGAGATGCGCAANGCCGGGTCGTTCTGGCCGCAGCCGGCAGCTATGGCCGCTATGCCGGCCAACCGGTGCTGGCCATTGCTGACGTCGCCGCCAGGCAAATGCTGGAGAAATGCCTGGTCACGAGACAGAATCTGAACGGGGAACGTTCGCTGGCGCTGTATTTTGCCGGGCATCACGGCAGGAATTTTGCCGTTTACGTCGAGTCGACCGCAGCAATCCGCCAGATGGATCGCCACTTGCTCGACGTGTTTCGCACCAACATTTCGATATGTGGCGAGAACATCGGCCTTGTCGAACGTTTGCGGACGGCGGCCTACGTCGATGAACTCACCCGACTGCCCAACCGGGCGGCCCAGATCGCTGCGACGGACGAGTATCTCGCCCGCCATGGATCGACCAACCAGGCTTTGGCGCTCGTCGATATCGACCAGTTTTCGGAAACCATCGACGCCTTCGGCTATCGTTTCGGCGACCAGCAACTGCGGGCCGTTGCCGGGCGTCTGCGCAAGATGCTGCCCGCCGACTTGCTCGTGGCGCGGGTTGGCAGCGATGTGTTCGGTGTGTTTGGGCCCAGCGAGATCGTCAACCCCGACAGCTTGCGAGCCATTCTGCAGGAGCCCTTTGATAGCGAGNGGGGGCTGCACACCATTTCCTTCTCGATTGGTCTGGTGCGTGCCGATGCCGCGCATGCCGACGGTGCCGATCTGCTGCGCAATGGCGCCATCGCACTCAAGCACGCCAAGCTTGCCGGTCCCGGTAACGACGCTTATTACACCGCCGAGNTCGGCAGGTTGACCAGGCAGCGTATCCACATGCTGCACGACCTGCGTACCGCGCTGGAGGTACGCGACCTCTTCGTGGTCTACCAGCCGCAGATCGATCTTGCCAGTGGTGCTGTCGTCGGTATGGAAGCCTTGCTGCGCTGGCGAAATTCGAAAGGCGAGTTCGTGCCGCTCGAACAGTTCATCTCGGTTGCCGAGCAGTCGGGATTGATCGTCGAGGTCGGGGCCTGGGTGTTGAATACCGCACTCGTCGCTCAGCGCGAGCTGGAGGCGCAGGGCTATCCCTTGCGCCTGGCGGTCAACGTGTCTCCCGTGCAGTTCCGCCAACCCGGCTTCCTCGAGATGGTTCGCGATGCCATTGAAAAGAATTCGTACAATCCCGGGCTGCTGGAACTCGAAATAACCGAATCCGTTGCGCTCTCCGGCTGGTCGCAGATCGTCGAACGCATGCAGGCGTTGAAGGCGCTTGGCGTCATGATCGCCATTGACGATTTCGGTACCGGTTTCTCGTCGCTCAGCTATCTTGCGCGTCTGCCGGCCGACTGCCTGAAGATCGATCGCTGTTTTGTGCACGCCCTTGACGATCAGCATTCCGGAACCCCGATTGCGGCGATGGTCGTACAGCTCGGACGGCAGTTGGGCATGCGTGTTCTGGCCGAAGCCGTCGAAGATGCCAATCAGCTTCAGACGCTGATCGATCTCGGCTGTCACGAGGCGCAGGGGATGGTGTATGCGCGGNCGATGACGCAAGCGGAGTTGCTTCTCTGGCTGCGGGCCCGGGGCACTGAGTACCGATGCGACGGATTGTTGCCTGCCTGCTCGTTTTTTTGTGGTTGGTGGTTGCGGGGAGCGTCAACCGGTACGCATCGGCTTCCTCGGTGGCTTGAGCGGCAGCGTCGCCGATCTCGGCGAGTCCGGGCGCAATGGCGCCCAGATCGCCGTCGAGGAAATCAACCGTTCCGGCGGCGTCAACGGCCGTCAGGTCGAGCTGTTTGTCCGGGATGATGCGCAGAGTCCCGAGCAGGCAATTGTCGCGACCAATGAGCTGGTTGCGCTTCACGTCGAAGGGATCGTCGGGCCGATGACCAGCGCCATGGCCGAGGTTGCCTTGCCCGTTGCTCAGCAGGCGGGAATCGTTCTGGTCAGCCCCACCGTGACGGCTCGCAAGTTTTTCGGGCTGGAGGACAATCTTTTCCTGCTCATGTCGAGTACCNCGGAAGAAGCCAGGCTGAGCGCCGAATTTCATTTCAATGAAAACGGCGCACGGCGCGTCGCGGCCATCCATGATCTGAAAAACCGTGCTTATACCGAAAGCTGGTTGCGCGAGTTTACGGTGACCTTTCAAGGTCTCGGTGGTGAGGTTTTCCCGGTTCCCTACGAGTCGCGTACCGAAGTCAATTTCGGAAGTATCGTTCGGGCTGCCTTGAGCAAACAGCCGGATGCCGTTTTGATGATTGCCGGTGCCGCAGATGCTGCACGCTTCGCCCAGAAGGTACGCGAGCGCAACCGACAAATTCTGTTGTTCGGCTCGCAATGGGCTGCGACGGAGCGCCTGGTGGAACTCGGTGGGCAGTCGGTCGAGGGGATGGTATTGCACAACTATTTCGACCGCGACAGCAAGGCACCGGAGCTGGTGCGACTGCGCGAGCTTTACGCCCAGCGTTTTTGCNGTGAGCCGGGGTTTGCCGGGATTGCGGCCTACGATGCCACGCGTATTCTGCTGACGGCACTTTCCCGGCGTCAGAATGGCGAGCCGTTGCAGGAGACCCTGCTGATCCGCGGCCCCTTTCCCGGCGCCGAAGGAGGGATCAATTTCGACCGCTTTGGCGACAATCGCCGCGTTTCGCATGTGACGGTGGTGCGTGATGGTCAGTTCGTCACCTTGCGCTAGAGTCTGTTGACATTCGGTCTTCCCGTTGATGACAATGGGTTTGCGCGAGAGTCGCAGTGAGTTGCCAGCCCTCTGTTCGCGGCGATTTATGGTCATATCCTGACTTTTGGGCAGTGTCAGGATGAGTCGAAGATGATCAATTTGAGCGAATAGCGGGATGGCCAGCGATCCTGGTCGTACGGCAACGGACAATCGTTTGTTTGTTGCTCGCTCGGGCAGTCCTGGCGTGATCTGCCTCAACAGTTTGGTCCATGGAATAGTGTCTATCAACGCTTTGCCCGGTGGTCGCGCCGAATCGCATCTTCGCCAACGCAGGATGCCGATTTCGAAGAGGTGTTCATTGACAGCACCATTGTGCGTCTCGGGCGATCACGCGGCGGACTGAGTACCAAAATCCATGCCTTGGTTGAAGGTTTGGGGTCGCTCGCCCGATTTCGCCTGACGGGAGGTGAAGGCGACAGCCCGCAAGCCTTGCTGCTGCTTGGGATATGAAACCGATTCGCTCAGCGCGGATAAGGCTTACGACACTGATGCAATCCTTGAACACCTTGCGGCGACAGGTATCGAAGCGGTCATCCCGCCGCGCAGTCATCGTCTCGTTCAACGCCCGTTTGATCGACATCTCTACAAGAACCGCAATTTGGTCGAGCGATTCTTCTGTCGACAGCCACTGCTACGACAAACTCGCCGAACGTTTCGGTCGCCTGACCGGCCGTCACGCTTGTCAACAGACTCACTGCTCCAGAGCGGTCGACCGTAACCGGCGAATGGAGCCTATCGTCGCGCTGCTCGTAGTCGCCACGCTGGTAACCTTCACGCTGATTGGCATTGCCANNTTCTTTCGCGTTCCGGCCATCATGGCCGAAGATCGCGAGCACATGCGCAACGAGNCGGTCGGTTTGGCACGGAACAATTGATTGGGCACGCTTGCCGCACTGGACATGAATATGTCGCCGCAGCAGTGCGATTCGGTCATCGGGTTCAAGGCGATCTACGGCTCGATCCGTCGCGTCGAGTACGTGGCGTTGCCGGAGGATGCCCGAGAGGCGCGCGCCAATGTGCTGGGCGCCGACCTTTCCCGCAATCCGCTGCTGGCATCGGTGCGCAAACTCGGGCGAAGGGCCTGGAGCGACCGCTATCTATCGGCGCTGACCGGTGATGCCACAATCGGGTTGGCCATTCCTTTCGACGGCTATACGCTGCTCGGCGAAGTCGCCCCGGGTTTTGCGAGCGAGATGCTGCAGGCCGGTACGGAAGACCTGGTCTATCCGGTACTGGTGGTGGACCGTGCCGGCGAAGCCGTGGTTGGCAGAAATCTGGTCGAAGGCGATCGCCTGCGTAACTGGGCCGCCGAACTGAACGGCATCTCTCCGGGCAGGATGGGTGATGTCCGGCAGATCCGGTTTGCGGGACGTCCCTACGACACCGGGCTGGCACGGTCCGACAAGCTGCAATGGACATTCATGGTGGCTTACCCGACTGGCATGGATAATCCGCGCGTCAGGGTGACCATCGTGCTGGTTCTGGTGGGCTTTGTCGGGTCCATACTGCTTGCGCTTGTTCTGGCGCCGCTCTGGGCGGTCGGANTGAGCGCGCCGCTACGCGACCTGATCGCCCAGACCCGGGCGCTCACCAGCGGCACCTTCGGCGGCAAGGTTTCGCGGGGACGGATTCTCGAGTTCAACCAGCTGGCTGCCGACATGGAATCGATGGCCCTGGCGATCCGTGAGCGTCAGNGGGAACTGGAAAAGAGCGAGGAGCGTCTGCTGCAGAGTCTGCAGAACGTCCAGCAATTGAATCTGCTGCTCGAGCATCGCGTTGAACTGCGCACGATCGATCTTGAGCGCGCCAACCGGGAACTGTCGGAAGCCATGGAAACGCTCAAGCTGGCCCAGGGAGAGCTGGTCCGCAACGAGACGCTGGCGTCGCTCGGGAACCTGGTGNGGGGCGTCGCGCACGAGCTGAATACGCCGATCGGGAATGGGGTCATGGCGGTGTTCACCCTGCACGATCAGGTGCGGGCGTTTCGTCGGGAGATGGCGAACGGCTTGCGCCGCTCGACGCTCGAGGCCTTCGTCGAGCGTGTCGAGCGTGGCAGTGAGATTGCCGTGCGCAACCTGCAGCGTGCCAATGAGCTGATCGCCAGTTTCAAGCAGGTGGCGGTCGATCAGACCAGCGCCCAACGGCGCCGTTTCAGGCTTTCCGAGGTGATCGACGAGATCCTGATGACCTTGCAGCCGACACTCAAGCGGACGCCGTTCCGCGTCGAGCGGCAGATACCCGACGATCTTCTGCTGGAAAGCTACCCGGGCCCGCTCGGCCAGGTGTTGACCAACTTGCTGACCAACGCGCTGACTCATGGATTCGAAGGGCGAACCTACGGGCTGATCCGTGTTTCCGCCGAACGCCACGGAGACGACCAGATCATCCTGCGGGTCGCCGACGACGGGGCGGGAATCCAGCCAGACCTGNTTCCCCGCATCTTCGACCCCTTCGTCACCAGCAAGCTCGGACGTGGCGGCAGCGGTCTCGGTCTGCATATCGTCTGGAATACCGTGACCGTCGTGCTCGGTGGCAGCATCACCGTCGACAGCACGCCGGAGCAGGGTACCGAATTCCGTATAATTCTCNCTCTCGTCGCTCCGCGTCAGCCAAACAATGGCTGAGATATGATCTAGCCCATGCCGCACCTCAGACTGAACGTTCCTGCCCAGGGCATGCTCGATGCCTACAACGCCCTGCTCAAGACGCGGGGCTATGCCGCCGACGCCGCACAGCTGGCCGCCGCCAGCGCGTTGCAGAACCTCTATGCGAGCCTGCTCGCCTTCAAGGTCGATCGCGGCAGCAAGTTCAAGCGCCTGCTGGCGCCGCNNCCGCCGCCGCGAGGCCTGTATTTCTGGNGGNGCGTCGGGCGGGGCAAGAGCTTCCTGATGGACTGCTTCTACGATGCGGTGCCCTACCGGCGCAAGAAACGCATCCACTTCCATGCCTTCATGCAGCAGATTCACCACGATCTCGACAAATACAAGGGCGAGCCCGATCCCATGCTCAAGATTGCCGAGCAGATCGCGCGCGAGGTGCGTCTGCTCTGCTTCGACGAGTTTCACGTTTCCGACATTGCCGATGCGATGATCCTCGGTCGTCTGCTCGATGGCCTGTTCGCCAAGGGCGTGATCCTGGTCATGACCTCCAACTACCCGCCCGATCGCCTCTATCCGAACGGGTTGCAACGGGATAATTTCCTGCCGACCATCGAATTGCTCAAGCGTCAGCTCGACGTTCTGGAAGTCGAGGCCGGGGTCGACTATCGCCTGCGGGCGCTGGAGCAGGTCGAGATCTACCATTTTCCGTCCGACGCCGCCGCCGAAACCAAGATGCTCGACTACTTCCGCATGGTGGCCGGGGAGGAGGGCAAGAAAGGTGGCCACATCGAAGTACTGGGCAGAAATATCGAGACGGTTCGCCGTGGCCATGGCGTGATCTGGTTCGATTTCAAGACGCTGTGCGGCGGCNCCCGTTCGCAGAACGATTATCTCGAAATTGCCCGCGGTTACCACACCGTCCTGCTCTCGCACATTCCCNGGATGACGCAGCACCAGGCCTCCGAAGCGCGCCGTTTCACCTGGCTGGTCGATGTCTTCTACGATCACAAGGTCAAGCTCATTTCGACTGCCGATTGCGCGCCCGAGGCGTTATATACGGAAGGTANNCAGGCCGGCGAGTTCGCACGCACGGTCAGCCGCCTCACCGAAATGCATTCGCGGGAATATCTCGCCTTGCCGCACAACGCCGGTTGACCGACATGACAGCCCGGCAACTGCCGCAGGACCTCGCGATCGACTTGCGTCAGCTGGTGATGACGATCGCCAATACCATCGATCTCGTCGGTGTCGACGATGTGCTGCACGGCCGTCGGGTGGGCATGATGGCGCGCGAACTGGCCGGCCACCTGGGCTGGAACGGGGCGACGCAGTCTCTGCTTTACGATGCCGGTCTGCTGCACGACTGCGGCGTGTCATCGACGCGCGTCCATCGCAACCTGGTGGTCGATCTGGAATGGACGGGCGCCCAGGAGCACTGCATCCGGGGCGATGCGCTGCTGCACGATTTCGCGCCGCTGGCGCATCTGGCGCCGATCATCCGCTATCACCACAGTCGTTGGGAATGGCTGGGTACGCAGTCGCTGGCCGCGGATACCGCCCTGCACGCCAATCTCATTTTCCTGGCCGACCGCATCGACGTCCTGGCCGCCCCTACCATGCCGAACAGANCCGTGCTTGCCCACGCCCAGGCGATTCGTTCGCGGCTTGCCTCGGAACGTGGCCGCCTGTTTTGCCCCGAGTTGATCGACGCCTTTCTGGCGCTTTCGGAAGGCGAGGCCTTCTGGCTCGATCTGCAGCCCGACTCGGTACATCAATATCAACTGGAGATGGAGAGCCACGGCGAGCCGCGCACCATCGGCTGGNGGGAGTTCAAGCATTGCGCCGACATCTTCGCCCGCATCATCGATGCCAAGTCGCATTACACCGAGCAGCATTCGCAGGGCGTCGCCCGCTTGTCGCGCCATCTGGCGGAGCGCCTCGGCCTGGATTTCGTGGTCTGTGAAAAGATCGAAGTGGCCGGCCTGCTCCACGACATCGGCAAGCTGCAGATTCCCGACGAGATCATCGAAGGACGTACCGGGTTGTCGGAGCAGGAATTCAATATCATGAAAAGCCACAGCTACGGTACCCGGCAGGTGCTGAAGCGCCTGCACGCCATCGACGAGATCGCCTGCTGGGCGGCCTATCACCACGAAACGCCGGACGGTCACGGCTATCCTTTCCATGTCGGTGGCGAAGCGCTGCCGCTCGAAGCGCGCATCATCAACGTCGCCGACATCTTCCAGGCACTGGCGCAGGAGCGGCCCTACCGGGCACCGATGCCGCCGCAGGAAATCATCGCCATCCTGAAGGAGCGGGCCGCCGAAGGCCGCGCCGATCCGCTGGTCGTGGCGACGGTCGCGGCCGATCTGGAGAACTGCCATCGCATCGCGCTATGCCAGCCGTGATGGCGGCGGCGTTTGGCCTGCGGTGAGCCTGTACCGTATTTTCTGCCTGTTGGTCGCGCTGCTGGCGCTGCCGGCCAGCGCCCAGTCGTCACTCGAAATCATTCCGCTGCGCAGTCAGACCGTCGAGCAGGTGTTGCCGACCCTGCTGCCGCTGGTCGAGCCGGGCGGTACGCTGACCGGGATGAACGACCAGCTCTTCCTGCGCGCCAGCCCGCGCAACCGCGAGGAGATCAAACGCGTGCTGGCCAGCATCGACCGCCCGTCGCGGCGCCTGCTGATCCGCGTCAGCCAGAATCGCGAGAGCGAAGCCGGCAGCCGGGGCGCCGAGGTCAGCGGGCGGGTGGTGATCGGCGACAGCAGCCGGAGTCGCGTCGATGCGCGTTTGTGGGACAGCCAGNGGGCGCGTAGCGAATCCTCCGGTCAGGTGGTGCAGACGATCGAAGGCGGTGCGGCGTTCATCCAGATTGGCCGCGCGCTGCCCATACCCATGCGCCAGGCGGTGATCGGCCCGGGCGGTGCGGTGATCAGCGAGAGCGTGGTTTTCCAGGATGTCGGGAGCGGTNTTTTCGCGACGCCGCGTTTGAACGGCGAACGGGTGACCATCGACATCAGCCAGCAGGCCGACAGCGTCTCCCGCTTCGGGCCGCCTGGCTCGGTCAGCACGCAGCGTTTGACGACGACCGTCAGCGGGCGGNCAGGGNAATGGATCGAGGTCGGCGGCAGCAGTCGCGAGGTCGGCGGCAACCAGTCCGGCATCTTCAGCCGGTCGAGCGGCGGCGGGCAGGATGCACGTTCGGTCTGGCTCATGGTGGAGGAGTTGCGATGAGTTTGAAACGGCACATTGGCCAGCAGATTGCGCTGGCGACCGCCATCTTTNGCGCCTTGCTCGCGCTGCCGGCGTTTGGACTTTTCATCTGGCTGTGGGTCGAGCGCGGTCTGGCCGATACCTGGGTGCCCAGCGCATTGGCGGCTGTCGCGTTTCTTGGTTGCTGTGCCGGCGTGCTCTACGCCATGAGTCGGCCGCAGCCCNCGTTGCCCGAGCCGCCTGCTGCGGTCGACCCTGAAAAAGGGCAAAAATCGGCCATGAAAAAACCCGGCGCGCGGCCGGGTTTCTAGTCAAGCTTAAGCCGGATCAGGCGGCGTTGAGCGCCTGATCGAGGTCGGCGATCAGATCGTCGACGTGCTCGATGCCGACTGACAGGCGGATCATGTCTTCCGAGACGCCGGCCTTGGCCAGTTCTTCCGGTGCCAGTTGACGGTGCGTGGTCGACGCCGGGTGGCAGGCCAGCGTCTTGCAGTCGCCGATGTTGACCAGGCGCGTGACCAGTTGCAGGGCATCCTGGAACTTGCCGCCGGCTTCGCGGCCGCCGCAGTTCGTTCCCTTCACACCGAAGTTGAGGATGCCGGAAGCCTTGCCGCCCATGTACTTCTGCACCAGCGCGTGGTCCTTGTGGTCGGGCAGGCCGGCATAGTTGACCCAGCTCACCTTGGGGTGATTCTTCAGGAACTGGGCGATCTTCAATGCGTTGTCGCAGATGCGGTCCATGCGCAGGGCCAGCGTCTCGACACCCTGCAGGATCAGGAAGGCGTTGAACGGNGAGATCGCGGCGCCCATGTTGCGCAGCGGCACGACGCGGGCGCGGCCGATGTAGGCGGCCGGGCCGAGGGCTTCGNNGTACACCACGCCGTGGTACGAGACGTCCGGCTCGTTGAGGCGCTTGAACTTCTGCTTGTGCTCGGCCCACGGNAACTTGCCGCTATCGACGATGATGCCGCCGATGCTGTTACCGTGACCGCCGAGGTACTTGGTCAGCGCATGGACGACGATGTCGGCGCCGTGCTCGAACGGGCGGCACAGGTAGGGCGAGGGCACGGTGTTGTCGACGATGACCGGCACGCCATGCTTGTGGGCGATTTCGGCAAGCTTTTCGAAGTCGGTGATGTTGCCGAGCGGGTTGCCGACGGATTCGCAGAAGACCGCCTTGGTCTTGCCGTCGATCAGCTTCTCGAAGGCCGCCGGGTCGCGGTAGTCGGCAAAGCGCACGTCGATGCCGTATTGCGGCAGGGTGTGGGCGAAGAGGTTGTAGGTGCCGCCGTACAGCGTGCTCGAGGTGACGATGTTGTCGCCGGCCTCGGCGATGGTCTGGATGGCGGCGGTGATCGCGGCCATGCCCGAGGCCATGCACAGGGCGGCGATGCCGCCTTCCATCGCGGCAACGCGCTTTTCCAGCACGTCCTGCGTCGGGTTCATGATGCGCGTGTAGATGTTGCCCGCGACCTTCAGGTCGAACAGGTCGGCGCCGTGTTGCGTGCTGTCGAAGGCGTAGGAGGTCGTCTGGTAGATGGGTACCGCGACGGCCTTGGTGGTCGGGTCCGGGCTGTAGCCGCCGTGAACGGCAAGGGTTTCGATCTTCATGCGTGTCTCTCTTTTATGGTGGTGAAAAGGGAGTCTAGCAGGGTTGACCGCGGCAGGGCGGGTGGCGGCGAACGAAAAAGCCGCCGGCATGGGTGCGGCGGCTTGCAGGGGCGGGACGAGTCAGTTCGGCAACAGGCTGCCGTTGCTCAGGTGCACGTGATCTCCAACCTGCCAGCGGGTGCCGCCTTCCTGACTGAATGTGCGGCTGCTGCCGTCCTCGAAGCGGACGGTAACCTGCGACTGCTTTTCGGCGCGCACATATTTCTCGGTCTGGTGGCCGGCAAAGGCGCCGCCGACGGCACCGACGATGGTGGCGGCGGTGTTGCCCTTGCCACGGCCAACCTGATTGCCGAGCAGGCCGCCAAGCACGCCGCCGGCGACCGCGCCCAGGCCGCTGGCTTCGGCCGGCGCGCTGACATCGCGAACCGCTTCGACGGTGCCGCAGTCGCGGCAGACAGGTGGCGGTGCGTAGGCCGGGCGAGCCGGGATGACATCGATCCCGGCGTCGTTTGCCGGGGGCGGATAGGCGGTGGTCGTCCGCTCGCTGGCATAGCGCAGGTCACCGTTCGGTTGCGAGGTGTCGCGTGCCGTCTGCTGCGACTTGTTGGCTCTCGGCGGCGGCGGGGATCGAAACGCTGGGCCTTGGCGGGTGCCAGGGCAGCGACCGGCGGGGCAGGGGCGGCTTCAACCGCGGTCGGTTCGGCGCTTGCGGTCAACGCCGTTTCCGGCATCGATTTGCCTGGCAGCAGGCCGGTGAAGCTGGCGGCGGCGGCCAGGCTGGCGATGGTGACCGATACGGCGGCGACGATGATGGCGGGATGCGTGGTGCGGGAGGTTTCTTGCATGATGTGCTCGGCTCGATTCTGTGATTGGTAACGAGAATAACGTCTCGCCAGCGGTTCGGCGCACGCAGAAACAAAGCGTTACAGCTCTTTACGAATCGTCGGATTCCGCCGCGGGGCGGCGAGCGTCGCGCAGCAGGAAGCGGGCGGGGTCGAGGGCGTCGACGAGGTCGTTCTCCAGCGGCAGGGGATCGCCTTCCAGCTGCGAGACCAGCAGGTCGGCCATCAGCGCCGACCAGACGATGCCGCGCGCCCCGAAGCCCTGCACGCACCACAGGCCGGGATGCCGGGGCAGGTTGTGGAGGCGGGTGTTGCCGCCGCTCGGCCGCGCTTGCGGCACGCGGCCGACGATGGGCAGACGGTCAGGCGACATCGGGCGAAAGCCGACCCGCCCTTGCAAAGTGGCAGGGTCGAGGCCGGCAGCGAAGCCGGGCAGGGTCAGCCGAAGCCGGGCGAGGTTGTCGGCATGGTCGGCGATGCGTTCTTCCTGATCGTCGTCATCGTAGGAGAGCGAGGCGCCGATCAGCCGGGTGCCATCGATCTCCGGAATGGCGTAGCCGCTCTGGAACAGCACGACGTCGAGCGGCGCCAGACCGGCCGCCGGCAGATGGCTGACCTGGCCACGTGCCGCGACTTGCGGCAGCCAGGCGAACGGGNNGAAGCGCGGCGCGGCGGCGCCGCTGGCCATGACCAGCACCGGCGCTTCGGCAAGCACGGCGCTGCAGGCGTCAAGCGCCCGCCAGGCNGGTTTTGCCCCGATTTTTACCTGTTCCAGACGGTCGACCGCAACTGACAGGCGGGTGACGATGCGCTCGGGAAAAGCGGCCAGCGCCGCCCTGCACAGCGAGGGCGGCTGCACCCAGCCGCCATTGGGAAACCACCAGCCGCCGATGCCCACCGCATGCCCGAGACGCCGGCTGGCCTCTTCGCGCTCGACGAACTGCAGCAGTTCGGGCGGCCAGCCGAGTTGTGCGACGGTCCGCCGTTGCTGCGCCTCGTGTAACGCTTCGCGGGCCAGATGCAGGACGCCGCAGGGTGACCAGCGGGCTTCCGGCAGCTCGGCAAGCAGGGCGCGGGTAGCGAGAAAGCCGGCACGGGTGAGACGCGAGAGGCGGTTGTCGTCGGCACTCGGCAGCGGGCGCAGCATGCCAGCCAGGTTGCTGGAAGCGCCGCAGCCCGGCTCGCTGCCCCGTTCCAGCACGCTGACCTGCCAGCCGGCGCCGGCCAGCGCGTGGGCGGCGGTGCTGCCGGCGATGCCGGCGCCGATGACGATGGCGCGGCGATCGTCCGGCACCGGGTGGCGATCCGGTCGCCGCGAGCGAAAGCGGCCGACCAGCATTTGCCGCTTGCTGGCGAAACCGGGGCGCTTTTCCAGGTCGAATTCGGCGTCGGCCAGTGCGGCGCGTACGGCGCCGGCTACCGACCAAGTGGCCAGCGTGGCGCCCGGCGCGGCCAGGCGGGCGAGTGCCTTGCACAGGTAGGGCGACCACAGCTCCGGATTTCTGGCCGGCGAGAAACCGTCGAGAAANAAGGCGTCGACACTGGCGTTGACCGCGCGCAACTGGGTTGCGGCGTCGCCGAAGACCAGCGTCAGGATCAGATTACCATCGGCGAAACGCAGGCGATGGATGCCCGGTGTCGGCAGCGGCCAGCGCGCTTGCAGTTCGGGGGCCAGTGCGGCGAATTCCGGCCAGTTGCGCTGGGCGATAGCGAGGTCGGCGGCGGCGAAGGGNTGCTTNTCGAAGGAGACGAAATGCAGGCGGCGGCAGCGTTGCGGGTCGTCGCGCCAGGCTTGCCAGGTGGCGAGAAAATTGAGCCCGAGCCCGAAGCCGGTTTCGAGAATGACGAAGCGCTCGCGCTGCCGCCAGCGTGCCGGCAGATCATTGCCGCCGAGAAAGACATGGCGCGCCTGTTCCGGCCCGCCGTGCGCGGCATGGTAAACGTCGCCGTAGGCGGCGGAAAACGGNGTGCCATCCGGGGTGAATTCGAGGCGTGCGGGCTGCAGCGGCATTGCCCGATTTAACCCGAGGCATGCGCGGTGCCGGAAATCCGCGCCGGGCCATGAATGTCGTTCCCATCGACTCCGGCAAGGTTCATAATCATCTCAAGTATGGGAAATCATGCGCTCTAGGCTGGCTCGTTATCTGCTGACACTGGTTCTTCCATCCGGATTGCTTTGCCTGATCTTTCTTTCCTCGCTCTACCATGAGGAACAGGCGCGGGTCAGGCGGGATCTGATGGCGGCGGAAAGCTTGCGGCTGTCCATCGGGGCACGCTCGCTGACCAGCGACATCGACCGCATCGCCAGCGATGTGCGGCTGATGGCCGGGTTGCCGAGCCTTGCCGCGGCGCTTGAGAACAACGACATGCTGAGCGCTTACCGCTTCGCTAATGATCTCGTGGCCCTGTCGGACAGTCGTCGTGTCTATGACCAGCTGCGCTGGATCGACGAGACGGGCGTCGAGCGGGTACGCGTCGATTTTCTGCAGAATCAGCCCTACGTCGTGCCGGAGGAGCGCCTGCAGAACAAGGCTTTGCGTGACTACTTCAAGGCGGCGATGGCGCTGGAGCCGGGGCAGATTTATGTATCGGCGCTCGATCTCAACATTGAACAGGGCCGTGTCGAGACACCGTTCAAGCCGGTCATTCGCCTGGCAACCCCGGTAAGCGACAAGGCGGGACAGCCGCGCGGCATCGTGATCGCCAATTACTTCGGGAGCTACCTGATCGAAAAGTTCGTGGATGTCACCAAAGCGGGTGATGCCAATGTTCGCGTCAATCTGCTAAACGGAGACGGTTACTGGCTTCGCGCGCCGCAATCCGCCGATGAATGGGGGTTCATGCTGGGGCGCCAGGATCATTTTGGAACGCGCTACCCCGAAGCCTGGCGGCGGATTTCGNGGGACGAGCGCGGGCAGTTCGAAGATGAAGACGGGCTCTGGTCGTTCGTGACGGTTCATCCGCGGCGTTCTGCGTTGCAGCTTCCGACGGATCCCAAGGCACTTGTCGACAACGGCGATTACGTGTGGAAGATGGTTTCGCAAATTCCACCCGACGTGCTGATGCGGGCGGCCAACCAGAATCTCGGCGGGTGGATCCTGATCACGATGCTGTTCATGGGCGCGTTGTTCGTAGGCTGCATGGTGCTGGCGCGTGCCCATCGACGGCGGGATGTGATGGCGGAGAATCTGCGTGCCCTCAACCGCCGGCTCGAGGATAAGGTGCGCTTGCGCACCGAGGAACTGCATCAGCAGGCGATCCGCGATCCCCTGACCGGCCTCTTCAACCGGCGCTATCTCGATGAAACGCTGCCCCGCGAAATTCACCGTGCGCTGCGCGAGGACGAGTCGCTGGCCGTTGCCATGCTCGATCTCGACCACTTCAAGAGCTTCAACGACCAATGGGGCCACGAGGCGGGCGACGCCGTGCTGCTTGGCGTGGCCGAAGCGCTGCTGGATGGATTGCGGGCTTCGGACATCGCCTGTCGCTATGGTGGCGAGGAAATGCTCGTCGTGATGCCCGGTGCCGATGCCGAGGAGGCCGTAAAGCGGATCAGCGCCATCGCCGCCGGTGTGCGCAGCATGGGCACCCGCGTCATGGGGCGCGATTTGCCGCCCGTGACTTTCTCGGCGGGCGTCGCAACGTTGCCCGAACATGGCGACGACGCGGAACAACTGGTGCGTGCCGCCGATCGCGCGCTCTACATGGCCAAGGAAACCGGCCGCGACCGTGTGCTCGTGGTGCGGCCGCCGGGTCAGGAATAACCGCCGATATTTACGTCAGACGCCAGACGATGGTTGAGCGAGCGCAGCCAAGACAAGGCGCGACCGGGCGCCGCGTAGCAGCGCTATGCAAGCCCGGTTGCAACGCCGTATTGGCAAGCGCAGCCAACCATCCTCATTCGGGGCGCATTTGGGGGAAGAGAATGACGTCGCGGATGGCCGGGCTGTCGGTCAGCAGCATGATCAGGCGATCGATGCCGATGCCGCAGCCGCCGGTCGGGGGCAGGCCGTATTCGAGGGCGCGGATGAAGTCGGCGTCGTAGTACATCGCTTCTTCGTCGCCGGCATCCTTGGCCTTGGCCTGTTCCTGNAAGCGGGCCGCCTGGTCTTCGGCGTCGTTCAGCTCGGAGAAGCCGTTGGCGATTTCGCGGCCGACGATGAACAGCTCGAAGCGCTCGGTGATTTCCGGGTTGCTGTCGGAGGCGCGGGCCAGCGGGCTGACTTCGACCGGGTAGTCGATGATGAAGGTCGGCTCCCAGCACTGGGCTTCGGCGCAGGCCTCGAAGAGTTGCAGTTGCAGGCTGCCGAGACCGCCCGGTTTGACNTTNTCGCCGAAGGCGACGATCTTGGCCTTGAGGAATTCCGGATCGGCCAGTTGGGCGTCGGAAAATTCCGGATGCTCGCGCTGGATGGCCTGGTTGATCGTCAGGCGGTGGAAGGGCTTGGACAGGTCGAGTTCGCGGCCCTGATACTGGAAGACTTCGCGGTCCAGCGCCTCGCGGGCGGCGTGGCGCAGCAGGCCTTCGGTGAAGTCCATCAGCGTGTGGTAGTTCGCGTACGCCTCGTAGAACTCCATCATCGTGAATTCGGGGTTGTGGCGCGGGCTGAGGCCTTCGTTGCGGAAGTTGCGGTTGATTTCGAAGACTTTCTCGAAGCCGCCGACGACCAGACGCTTGAGGTAGAGCTCGGGNGCGATGCGCAGGAACTGCTGCATGTCGAGCGCGTTGTGGTGCGTGACGAAAGGCTTGGCGGCGGCGCCGCCGGGGATCAGGTGCATCATCGGCGTTTCGACTTCGAGGAAGCCGTGGCCGCTCATGTAATTGCGGATCGACGCGACGATGCGGCTGCGCGCGAGGAAGGTGAAACGGGTTTCCTCGTTCATGATGAGGTCGACGTAACGCTGGCGATACTTCATTTCCTGGTCGGCGAGGCCATGGAACTTGTCCGGCAACGGACGCAGCGACTTGGTCAGCAGGCGGATTTCGGCGGCCTGGATGCTCAGTTCGCCGGTCTTGGTCTTCATCAGCGTACCGACGACGCCGAGGATGTCGCCGAGATCCCAGGTCTTGAAGCTGGCGTAGGTTTCTTCGCCGACCTTGTCGCGGGCGACGTAGATCTGGATGCGGCCGGACAGATCCTGGAGCGTGGCGAACGACGCCTTGCCCATCACGCGCTTCAGCATCATGCGGCCGGCGACCTTGACCTCGACCGGCATCCCTTCGAGTTCCTCGGCAGTTTTTTCGCCGTAGCCGTCGTGCAGCTTGATGGCGGTGTTCTCGCGCTGGAAGTCGTTCGGGAAGGCTTTTCCGGTCTTGCGCCATTCGGCCAGTTTGGCGCGGCGCTCGGCGATGAGCTGGTTTTCGTCTTGCTGGACCGGGGCTTGCTGTTCGGCGTTGGCCATGAAAAATCCTCGAAAATGGGGTCTGCTGCGGTCGACCGCGTAAAACACTGAATTTTCGCCGATTTCACCCTGGCGGACAAGGCCGCGGATTCTCCCGGGCAATGGGATAATTGCGGCATGGAAATTCTGATCGAAATCATTCTGAAGGCGGGTCGCTCGGCGGTCGAACTGGCGCTCTTCGTTCTGTTGCCGGTGATGGTCGTCATGCTGTCGCTGATGCGCCTGCTCGAAGCGCGTGGTGTGCTCGACTGGGTGGTTGCCCGCCTGGCGCCTTTCCTCAAGCCATTCGGACTGACCGGGCTGGGCGTTTTCGCGGCATTGCAGATCAATTTCGTCAGCTTCGCGGCGCCGCTCGCCACGCTGACCATGATGGAACAGCGCGGCGCCTCCGACCGCCATATCGCGGCGACCCTGGCGATGGTCTTTGCGATGTCGCAGGCCAATGCGGCGCTGCCGATGATGACCATGGGGCTCAACATCGGCGTCACGCTGCTGTTCTCGCTCACCGGCGGCCTGATTGCTGCCGCCGCGACCTACTACCTGTTCGGCAGGCCTGTCCCGGCTGAGGCGCAGCTCGACGAAACCTTGAATCATCCGGTCGCCGACAACGCCAAGGGCATTCTCGACGTGATCAACCGGGCAGGGNCGGAGGCTTTCAAGATTGCCGTCGGTGCCATTCCGATGCTGGTCCTGTCGCTGGTCGTCGTCACTGCGCTGCGTACCTCAGGGGCCATCGATGCGCTGTCCGACCTGCTGGCGCCGGCCTTCCNNGCGCTGTCGATCAACGGCGTGCTGCTGTTGCCGACGCTGACCAAATACCTGGCGGGCGGGACGGCGATGATGGGCGTCATGGACGAGATGCGCAAGGCTGGCCAGGTCAGCGCCGAGTTGCTCAATGCCAGCGCCGGCTTTCATTTCACCTTTGACCTGCCCGGCGTGGCGGTGCTCATTTCGGCTGGCAAGCGCATCGCCGCCGTCTGGAAGCCGGCGGCGCTGGGCGCCTGCGGCATCGCCGTGCGCACGGCGGGTCATATCGTCGTTAGCTGATCTTCTGGAGACAACAACAAGATGCAAGCACCCAAGACCCGCTCACTGATCGTCGCGCTGGGCATCGCCCTGGGTTCCGGCCTGGCGCAGGCGGCGCCGCTGAATATCCTCGGGGTCGAGGATCTCTCCTGTGTCGCCTGGGTCAAGTCGAAGGAGAGCCCCGATCAGCGCGCCTCTACGTGGCCTGGATGCGCGGCGTCCTCACCGGCCACAACTATGCGCTGCAGAGCCAGCAGGTATCCAGCATCTCCAGCGGCACGATCGAAAGCTACGTGAATGGCTATTGCGCCAAGAACCCGAACGGCCTGGTCAGCGACGCGGTGTTCCGCCTGAGCGACGATTTTTCGGGACGCAATCAGCCGATCAGGAAGTAGCGGCGCATGCTCAGAACTTGAAGTTGAGGTTGGCGGCGAGGAAGAGAATGCCGGCCGGCTGCTCGTAGGAGCCCGCCAGGTTGCCACGCCCGCCGATGACGGGCGGCAGGCCCGACAGGTTGGTCTTGAGCGAACCGGCATAGACGTATTCGGCGCTCAGGCCCCAGTTGAAGGTCCTGGATTCCTCGATCTGGCCGCCGAACCCGAAGCGCCAGGCGGCGTTGGCCGGGATGGCGGGGGANATGTTGTTGCTGTCCTGGAATTCGCTGTCGTAGGCGATGCCGCCCATCAGCATGACGCGTTCGCTGGCGCGATACTGCGTACCGGCCGCCAGGTGCCAGGTATCCTTGTAGTTGCGATCGGCGGTCAGCGAAACCGGATTGTTGGAATCGATGCCGACATCGACCTGGCCGAACCTGGACCATTGCTGCCAGCCGATGGAGGCGAGCAGCGCCCATCGGTCGTTGAGCGCATGGTAGAGGCCGGCATTGACGCCCTGCGGAACGTTCATGCCGAGATTGACGTTGGCGTCCTGCAAGCCGCGCGCGNNCAGCACGGTGCTCAGCACCGGCCCGGTGCCCGACCATTGCGCCGGTGCATCGAAATCAAGCTTGATCTGCGAGTTGTAGGTGATCCCGAGGCGGGTGCCGGGGTTGAATTCGTAGAGCAGGCCGAGATTGCCGCCGAAACCCCAGACCTTGTCGTCGAGCGTGAGCTGGCCGTCCAGCCCGAAGGCGTTGTTGATACCGACGACCGTCTTGAAGGCGCCGCGCATGGCATTGACGGAGGCGCCGAGGGAAAGCTTGTCATTGACGCGATAGGCCACGGCCGGCACGAAGGAGACGCCGATCAGCGTCGATTCCTGGGTCCGGTAGCGACCGGCCCAGCCGTCGTTGTACTTGATCGACAGCCCGAAGTTGCCGGTCAGTGCCATGCCGACCTTGAGGTCGGGAGAAATGCTGTGCGAATAGAAGAAACCGCCGCCCGGGAACCAGCCGATGGCGTTGCCGCCACTGCTGCTGCCCAGGCCGGGCGAGGTGCCAGCCTGGTCGACCGAAAAACTGGCTCGACCGTAAAGCGCCTGCAGGCCGAGCGTAAGCTGGTCGCCTTCGAGCCGCGTCATGCCCGCCGGGTTGGTGAAGACGGTGGCGGCATCCTGGGCGCGGGCGGTGTAACCGGCTGAAGCCAGACCGACATCGGCGGTACCGATTTCGTACAGCAGCAGNCCGCCGGCATCGGCGTTGCCGATGGTCAGGGTGGCCATGGCCGCAAGACTGGTCAGATGTCTGGTCGCGATGTGCTTCATATTGTTTCCAGGATGACAGCGGTGCTCGCACGGACGAACGGCGAGCATGTCGATATGCGATCTGTTGCCTCGCAATTCTGCCAGCTGGATCGGGGATTGTCTCGCCGGTGACTATCGCGAGCAGTATGCCCTGCGGTGTCCGCCCTTACCCCGAATAATGAACGGCCAGCCAGATGGTCGCCTGTTCTGGTGTCGTCCAGTCGATGCGATGTCGGCGGTGCGCGGCGATGTCCAGGTAATCGCCGGCCTTCAGGTGGCGCGCTTCGCTTTCGTCGGCGAAGCGCAACCTGGCTTCCCCNTCGATCACCAGCACCCATTCGCCGTCGGGCTGGTCGTACCAGAAGCCTTCCGGGCTGCTCTGGCCGGTGGAGACGATGCGTTCGATGCGCAGGCCTGGCCGCTGGAGCAAATCTGAAAATTGCTCGTTTTTTGCCGTCGACCGCAACAGGCCGGCAAAGAGATTGTCCATCAGGCGTGAGCCTTGGGCAGATGCTTTTCAGCCAGGTCACGGCGTCGTCGACGTAGGTGAAGACGACCGGGATCACCAGGAGGCTGAGGAAGGTCGAGGTGATCAGGCCGCCGATGACGACGATGGCCATCGGCGCGCGGAAGCTGGGGTCGGTGCCGAGGCCGATGGCGATCGGCAACATGCCGGCGCCCATCGCGATGGTGGTCATGATGATCGGCCGCNNGCGCTTGCGGCAGGCGTCGAGCAGGGCGCTCCAGCGATCCAGCCCGTGCTCGCGGCGGGCGAGGATCACGTAGTCGATGAGCAGGATCGAGTTCTTGGTGGCGATGCCCATCAGCATGATGAGCCCGATCATCGACGGCATCGACAGCGCCGTCTGCGTGACGAAGAGCGCCAGGAAGGCGCCGGGTACGGACAGCACCAGCGCGGCGAGGATGGTGACCGGCTGCACGAAATCCTTGAACAGCAGCACCAGCACGATGTAGATGCAGAGGACGCCGGTCGCCATGGCCAGCGCGAAGCTCTGGAACAGTTCGCCCATCGCCTCGGCGTCGCCGACCGTGGTCTGCAGGATGCCGGGCGGCAGCTTGGTCAGGCTGGGGAGCGCCAGCGCCTGCCGTTCCACTTCGCCCAACGGCTGGCCATTCAGCTCGATCTCGAAATTGACGTTGCGCAGCCGGTCGTAGCGGTCGATTTCGGCCGGGCCGCCGGCCAGGCTCAGGGTGGCGACATTGCCGATCATGACCGGGCCGTGCTTGCCGGGTACCGTCAGGCGTTCCAGCAACGGCAAATCCTGGCGGGCCTCCGGCGGCAGCTTGACGACGATGGGGATCTGGCGCTGCGTCAGGTTCAGCTTGGCGATGTTCTGGTCGTAATCNGCGGCGGTGGCGATGCGCAGCGTATCGGCGATGACCGCCGAGGTGACGCCGAGATCGGCCATGCGGGCGAAGTCCGGGCGCACGACGAGTTCCGGGCGCACCAGGCTGGCGGTCGAGGTCACGGCGCCGATGCCGGGCAGGGTGCGCAGTTCGCGCTCGACGGTGCGGGCATGTTCGGCGAGCAACGCGCCGTTCTCGCTGGCCAGGACCAGGATGTATTTTTCGTTGGAGCCGCCCAGGCCGACCTTGATCTGGACACCGGGCAGCACGGCCAGCGCCTCGCGTAACTGGCGTTCGACTTCCTGCTTCCTGACGCCGCCGCGTTCCCTGCGCGGCGTCATGTTGATGGTCAGCGTCGCCTTGCGCACCTCGGGCGCGCCCTTGGGCGCGAAGGGGTCGCTGCCGGCCGCACCGCCGCCGATGGCGGTATAGACCATCTTCACGTGCGGGTTCTGCTCGACGATGCGGCGCGCTTCCTCGGCGGCGGCGAAGCTTTCTNNGAAAGTGCTGCCGGGCGGCAGCGCGACATAGACCTGCGTCTGCGAAAGATCGTCGGGCGGGATGAAGCCGGTCGGCAGGAAGGGCACGAGCGCGAAGGAGCCGACGAAGAAGACGATGGTCGCCAGCGTCGTTTTCAGCCGGTGCTGGAGGCACCAGGTGACCCAGCCGGTATAGACCTTGAGCCAGCGCGGCGCGACATGCTTGTTTTTCGGCGGTTTGAGGAGGTAGGCGGCCATCATCGGGGTCAGCATGCGGGCGACGACCAGCGAGAAGAAGACGGCGATGGCTGCGGTCCACCCGAACTGGACGAAGAATTTGCCCGCCACGCCGCTCATGAACGCGGTCGGCAGGAAGACGGCGATCAGTGTGAACGTGGTGGCGATCACCGCCAGGCCGATCTCGTCGGCGGCTTCCAGCGCGGCCTGCATCGGCGTCTTGCCCATGCGCAGGTGGCGCATGATGTTCTCGATCTCGACAATGGCATCGTCGACCAGAATACCCACGACCAGCGACATCGAGAGCAGGGTGACGACGTTGAGCGTGAAGCCCATCAGGTACATCGCGGCGAAGGTCGGGATGATCGACAGCGGCAGCGCAGTGGCCGAGACGAAGGTGGCGCGCCAGTCGCGCAGGAAGAGCCAGACGACGATGACGGCGAGGATGGCGCCTTCGATCAGCAGCGCCATCGAGCCTTCGAAGTTTTCCTGGACCGGATCGACGAAATTGAAGGCTTCGGTGATGGTGATGTCCGGGTAGTCCTTCTTCAGTTTCTCCAGCACCTCGCGCACGCCCCGCGCCACGTCGACCTCACCGGCACCCCGGCTGCGCACGATCTCGAAGCCGACCACCGGCTTGCCGTTGAGCAGTGCGGCCGAACGTTGCTCCATGACCGTGTCGCTGACCACTGCAACCTGGTCGAGCCGAATCCGCCGGCCGTCGCCGAGGGCGATTTCCATCTGCCCAAGCTCTTCCGCTGTCCGCACGGTGGCGATGGTACGCACCGACTGCTCGACGCCGCCGACATCGGCGCGCCCGCCCGAGCCTTCCTGCTGGATCTGCCGCAACTGGCGCGACACCTCGGCCGCCGTGGCACGCAGCGCGAGCAGGCGGGCAGGGTCGAGCTCGACGCGAATCTCGCGCGTGACGCCGCCGACGCGTGCCACGGCGCCGACGCCGCGCACACTGAGCAGCGCCTTGGTGACCGTGTTGTCGACGAACCACGACAGTGCCTCGTCGTCCATGCGTGTCGAGGCGATGGTGTAGGTCAGGATCGGCGCGCCGGCCAGGTTCATCTTNGAAATGACCGGGTCCTTGAGATCGCCCGGCAGGTCGGCACGGATGCGGGAAACGGCATCTCGCACGTCGTCGAGCGCCTCCTGCGTCGGTTTCTCGAGGCGGAACTCGACGTCCACGATGGCGGTGCCGTCCTGCACCTTGGTGTAGATGTGTTTGACGCCCTGCAGCGTGGCGACCGCGTTCTCGATCTTGCGCGCGACCTCGGTTTCCATCTGCGCCGGCGCTGCGCCAGGCAGCGTTGCCGTGACCGATACCGTAGGCAGGTCGATATCCATGAACTGCTGGATCTTCATTGCCTTGAAGGCCATCAGACCGGCCAGCGTGAGCATGACGAACATCAGCACCGCTGGAATCGGGTTCCGGATCGACCAGGCGGAAACGTTCATGACGGCGCTTTGGCGTCGGGCTGGGCGGGAACGACGCGCACGATGTCGCCGTCGGCGAGGAAGCCGGCGCCGCTGCCGACGACCTGGGCGTTGGCGTCGAGGCCGGTGACTTCGATGCGATCCCCGGCGCGGCGGCCGGTGACGACTTTCACGCGGCTGACTTTGGCCAGGCCGTCGTTCAGCGGCTCGATACGAAAGACGTAGGCGAAACCTTCGTTCAGCAGGACGGCCGACTGCGGCAAGGTCAGCGCGGGTTGCTGGTCGAGAATGAACTCGCCCCGCGTAAACATGCCGGCACTCAGAACGGTGCCGGCATCGGGCTGCAGGTCGACGTGACCAGGCCGTTGCGGGTTTGCGGATCGACCGTGGGTGAAACGGCGCGAATGCCGCCACGAACAACCGTGCCGGTCGGTGTCTCCAGGCGCGCCGGATAGCCGGGCTGCAGGCGGTTCAGTTCGGCCGCCGTGACTTCGGCGCGCCATTCCAGGCGGCCGCGCCGGATCAGGCGGAAAAGCTCCTGCCCGGGCTGGGTCAATGAACCGACGGTGGCGTTTCGCGCGGAATGATGCCGTCGTCGGGTGCGACGACGATGGACTTGGAGCGACGCAGTTCGGCGGAAACCATGCGCGCCTTGGCGGCGTTGAGGCGGGCCAGCGCCGTATCGGCGGCAGTCTGGGTCTGGATACCCGCCTGTGCGCTGTAGAAACCCTTCGCGAAGCTGCGCGGCGCGCTCGTTCATCGCCCTGGCCTCGGCCAGAGTCGCCGAGGCCTCGGCCACGGCGGCGCGGCTCTCGGCAAGTTCGCTATCGACCGCATCGCTGGCGATGCGGGCCAGGACGTCGCCCCGCTGGACCGTGTCGCCGACATTGGCCAGTACCTCGGTAATCCGGTAGTTGTTGATCTCCGGTCCGATGACCGCTTCCTGCCAGGCAACCACGTTGCCGCTGGCGGCGAGCTTTGCGGCCAGGAAAGCAATTCCGGCGCGACGGCCGTCACCGTGAGCGCCGATTTTGAGGCGGACTGATTGGCTGGCGATGCCTCGTCCTTGCAACCGGCCAGCCCGATTACGGCCAGTGCGACACATAGTGCAAGCGTTCCGTTTCTCATGGTTTGGTTTCTGACCGTCGGTTGTGCATTGAATGGAATTTAAGCCATCAGTTCCTGTCACCTGGCGAAAACATCATACGCCCTGCTTCAAACTGGCCTCGATGAAGCCGTCGAGGTCTCCATCGAGCACGGCCTGGGTGTTCCCGACTTCGTAGTTGGTGCGCAGATCCTTGATGCGGCTCTGGTCGAGCACGTAGGAGCGAATCTGGTGGCCCCAGCCGATGTCGGACTTGGCGTCTTCCAGCTTCTGCTGCTCGGCCTGCTGCTTGCGCAGCTCGAACTCGTAGAGGCGGGCGCGCAGCATCTGCCAGGCTTCGTCGCGGTTGCGGTGCTGCGAGCGGTCGTTCTGGCACTGGACGACGATGCCGGTCGGCACGTGCGTCAGACGCACGGCGGAGTCGGTCTTGTTGATGTGCTGGCCACCGGCACCGGAGGCGCGGTAGGTGTCGGTGCGCACGTCGGCCGGGTTGATGTTGATCTCGATCGAATCGTCGACTTCCGGGAAGACGAAGACCGAGGTGAAGCTGGTGTGGCGGCGCGCGTTGGAATCGAACGGCGACTTGCGCACCAGCCGGTGGATGCCGGTTTCGGTGCGCAGCGTGCCATAGGCGTAGTCGCCGGTGAATTTGACGGTGGCGCTCTTGATGCCGGCCACGTCGCCTTCGGATTCTTCCATGACCTCGACGCCGAAGCCTTTCTTNTCNCCGAACTTCAGGTACATGCGCAGCAGCATCGCGGCCCAGTCCTGGGCTTCGGTACCGCTTACGCCGGCCTGGATTTCCAGGAAGCAGGGCATCGGGTCGGACGGGTTGTTGAACATGCGGCGGAATTCGAGGGCGGCGACCTTGGCTTCCAGCGCCGCGTTATCGGCCTCGACCGAGAGCAGGGTGTCCTCGTCGCCGTCGTCCTTGCCCATGTCGAAAAGCTCGCGGCCATCGTCGAGACCGCGCTGGACTTCTTCCAGCACCAGCACGATGTTTTCCAGCGATTTCTTCTCGCCCNNGAGTTCCTGGGCACGCTTGGCGTCGTCCCAGATCTTCGGGTCTTCCATCTCCTGATTGAGGAGGGTCAGGCGTTCGCGTTTCTGGTCGTAGTCANNAAGATACCTCCGCAGCTCGGCGGCGCGCTGCGCCAGGTCGTCGAGCTTGTTGGAGATGCTGTTGATGTGTTCGGCTTCCATGATGCTGTTCTCGGGCTAATTCAAAGTCGCAATTATAGCCGGGGCGGGCAGGGCGTGGATTGACTGGGGCATGCCGGGGCGGATACTTGAACGTTTCGGCGCCACCGGGTGCCGCATTTTTCCTCGCAGGAACCGCTCAAATGCTGAAGAAACTCACCTCGTTCGCCGGCGTCTCGGGGCCGGTCGTCGTCATCGTCATGGATGGTTACGGGCTGCCGAAAACCGATGTCGGCAGCGCCATCGCCGCCGCCAAGAAGCCGACCNTCGACCGCCTGTTCGCCAACTACCCGAACATCCGCCTGCGCGCCCACGGCACGGCCGTCGGCATGCCTTCGGACGACGACATGGGCAATTCCGAAGTCGGCCATAACGCCATTGGCGCCGGGCAGGTTTACAGCCAGGGCGCGGCGCTGGTCGCCAACGCCATCGCCGATGGCGCCATCTGGCAGGGCGCGGCCTGGCAGCAGATCGTGGCCGGCGCGAAAGCCGGTCGCGGCGTGATCCACTTCATCGGCCTCTTCTCCGATGGCAACGTCCATAGCCACATCGACCACCTCAAGGCCATGATCGTCCAGGCCAAGGCCGAAGGCATCCCGACGGTGCGTATCCACGCCCTGCTCGACGGCCGCGATGTGCCGGAAACCAGCGCGCTGGAATATGTCGTGCCTTTCGAGGCCTTCCTTGCCGAGCTATCGACCGACGGCTTCGATGCCCGCATCGCTTCCGGCGGCGGTCGTCAGTACATCACGATGGATCGCTACGACGCCAACTGGGCTATGGTCGAACGCGGCTGGAAGACCCACGTGCTCGGCGAAGGCCCGCAGTTCGCCAATGCCACGGCGGCGGTGGGCGGCTTGCGCGAGCGGAATCCCGGCACCATCGACCAGGATCTGCCGGAATTCGTGATTGCCGACAATGGCCAGCCCATCGGCACGATCGAAGACGGCGACTCGGTGGTTTTCTATAACTTCCGGGGTGACCGCGCGATTGAAATCACCCGTGCCTTTGAAGAAGCCAACTTCGACAAATTCGACCGCGTGCGCGNNCCCAGGGTTACTTACGCCGGCATGCTCCAGTACGACGGCGACCTCAAGTTGCCGGCCCGTTTCCTCGTCGCCCCGCTTACGATCAAGGACACCTCGGGCGAATGGTTCAGCAAGCTCGGCCTGACGCAATACGCCTGCTCCGAAACGCAANAATTCGGCCACGTCACCTACTTCTGGAACGGCAACCGCTCCGGCAAGTTCGAGGGCGAAACCTGGGAGGAGGTGCCCAGCGATGTCGTGCCCTTCGAGCAACGCCCGTGGATGAAGGCTGCCGAAATCGCCGATGCGATGATCGCCGCCATCCAGTCCGGCCAGTACAAGACCCTGCGCTGCAACTTCGCCAACGGCGACATGGTCGGCCACACCGGCAATTTCGAAGCGGCGCGCATCGCCATCGAAGCCGTCGACCTCTCGCTTGCCCGCGTCCTGCAAGCCATCGATGCGGCCGGCGGTGTCGCGCTGATTACCGCCGACCACGGCAACGCCGACGAAATGTTCGAACTCGACAAGAAGACCAAGCAGCCGGCGCAGAACAAGGATGGCAGCTTCAAGGCTAAGACCGCGCACACGCTCAACCCGGTGCCGCTGATCCTCTACGACAACGCCAGCGGCGGCAAACTCGGCCTGCAGCAGACCGACACCTGCGGCCTCTCCAACATCGCCGCCACCGTCGCCAACCTGCTCGGTTACGAAAAGCACCCGCAGTGGGACGACAGCGTGCTGGTTATCCGATAGTCCGTTCGCCGGCCGGTAAAAGCATGGGCGCGTTGCCGCGAGGCACGCGCCCATTTTCGATGCTTTTTCGGGGTCGACCGCAACAGGCGGCTCGTTGGCCCCGTCCGTGCGTAAAATCACGACCGAACCCCAACCCCGAGAGAACAAAACCATGACCCCGTCCCTCCACGACATCNCCCTCAAGCGCCTCGACGGCAGCCCGACCACGCTCGCCGACTTCANNGGGCAGGTGCTGCTGATCGTCAACCTCGCCTCCAAATGCGGCTTCACCNCGCAATACGCCGGCCTCGAAAGCCTGTTCGAGAACTACCGTGAGCGTGGCCTGCAAGTGCTTGGCTTCNCCTGCAACGACTTCGCCGCGCAAGAGCCGGGCAGCGCCGAAGAAATTGAAAGCTTCTGCACAGCCACCTACGGCGTCCAGTTCCCGCTCTTCGAAAAGACCCGANTCAACAGCGAACCCCGCCACCCGCTCTACGCCGCCCTGATCGCCGCCCGGCCGGCCAGCGTCNGCCCCGCCGACAGCGATCTGCGCGAGAAACTGGCCGAATACAAGCTGCTGCCGCAAAACGACAGCGATGTCCTGTGGAACTTCGAGAAATTCCTGGTCGACCGCAACGGTCAGGTCATCCAGCGTTTCGCCCCGGACGTANCGCCGGACGCCCCGATGCTGATCGCCGCCATCGAAGCCGCCCTCAACTGAAACACCCGCCTTTGCCAAGTACCATGCCGAACACCAAGCCACGCCCGCGCGTGCCGAAGCCCGACGTCTGCCAGCCCACCGGCACCGCCGAGCTGCCCATGCTCGACGTCNACATGCCGATGATGAAATCCTCGGCCATCGTCGCCGCCGGGCGCCTCGGCTTTGAAGCCCTCGCCAAAGGCCCGCTGTCCACTGCGCAACTCGCCNGAAAAATCCAGTCCAGCCTCAAAGGCACCGCCACGCTGGCCGATTTCCTGATCGCCCTCGGCTATCTGGAAAAGCAGGGCGGGCTGCTGGCCAACACCGAAAGCACGCAACGCTGGTTCACCAGCCTCGGCCAGGTCAATTACACGCCCGGCCTGCTGTGGACGCACGAAGCCTGGCCGATGATGGGCGGCNTCGCCGAAGCCGTGCGCAGCGGCCACCCCGAGCGCACGCTGTGGGATGCGATGGTCGAACATTCGCACCTCGGCGAAATTNTTTCGTCCTACATGGCCGCCTTCGCCTCCGACCTCGGCCCCGACCTGCTCAAACACGTCCCGGTCACCCCGCGCNAGCACCGCCTGCTCGATCTCGGCGGCTCGCACGGCCTGCACGCCATCCGATTCTGCCGGCACCACCCGCAACTCAGCGCCATCATCGTCGACCTGCCCAGCGCGCTCGGCGATACCGGCACCACCATCGCCCGCGAAGGCTTGTCCGAGCGCATCCACCTGCGCCCCGGCGACTTGCAGGAAGAAGACTGGGGCGGCGAACACGATCTCGTCTTCTACCTCTCCGTCGCGCACAACCACACCGCCGAAGAAAACCGCCACATCATCGAGCGCATCGGCCAGACCCTCAGCCCCGGCGGCCTGCTCGTCATCCACGAATACCTCACCGAAACCCCGCAAGACGCCCTAGACGCCGCCTTTCGCCTCACCCTGCTGCTCGAAACCGGCACCCAGACCTATCGCTATGAAGACTATTGCGACTGGCTGAATGCGGCGGGGTTTGGGNCGGTGGAGCGGATCGATCTGAACCCGAGGGAAAAGGGGTCGTTGATCTTGGCGAGACGGTAGGTTCAAAGCGGTCTCTGGATTTGATGGATTTTTGCCGAGAACCGTGGATTTTCCAATGGAACGGACGCATCTATTCAAGTCGGGTCGATTTGTTTTTAAGTTAAACTTGCCCACCATCACGACACGGAAAACTTGCCCGCCTGTGGAATTTATCACTGACAACGAGACAGTCCGGAACGACTCGAACAGCAAGCGAAACCAGATAACCGGCGGGCTGTCTGTCGTTGATCTGTTTGCCGGGGCGGGAGGGCTTTCGGAAGGATTCCGACAAGCTGGTTTTTCGATTATTGCCGGGTCGGATAATGATCCGGATGCTGCCGCGACCTATACGCTCAATTTTCCAGAAGCACAGGTAATTACCGGCGATATTCGTTCGCGCGATGTCAAGGAAAGGATTCTTGCCGCAGCACGCCGCGCCGACGTGCTTGTAGGCGGGCCGCCTTGCCAAGCCTTCTCCCAAGTTCGCAACCATGTCCGGGTTATCGAAGACCCGCGCAATTCGTTGTACCGAGAATTCGTGGATATATTGCAGCAATNNCTCCCACTGGCGTTTGTAATGGAAAATGTCACGGGAATGGATCAAATGGGGGTGCGGGAGCAAATTGCTACGGATTTGGCGCTTGGCGGCACGTATANNGTGCTGCCGCAGGTGGTTGATGCGGCGAACTTTGGCGTACCGCAAACCCGCAAGCGTTTACTGTTCATCGGCATACTTAACTCGCTTGGTGAATCCCCGCCGGAGCTTTCGGGTACCGGGGCAACTGACTGTGCGACACTTGTCCGGTTCACGAATTCCCGTCGCCCTCGTTACCAACTTGTCATTCAGGAACATTTATTGAGTCTCCGTATTGGCGAGGCATTGTCCAATCCTGAAAACCTCTCGGTCGTTAGCGCGGCGGATGCACTTTCGGACTTGATCGGGATTCCGGTAGGGAATCGAATCGACCGGATTCCATTCAAGGGATTGCCAGCGCCGCAAAGTGCTTATCAGCGGGCCATGCGTGAGGGGGTTGGTGATTTCATCGAAAATGTTCAGGTGCCGCGTATCAATCCGGATACCGTTCTTCGACTGGACGGTATTCCGCAAGGCGGGAATCATCGTGACCTCGCGGACGATCTCCTGGAGCGCTACATCACCGGGCAGCGTTGGGGGCAAGACAATGGTTCCGGGCGTTTGTCCAGACGCCATTTTTATGCGTATCGCCGACTTCATCCGGGAATATGGGCGTGGACGTTGAATACAAAAGCCGATTCTGTATACCACTACAGCGTGTCGCGTGCGCTGTCGGTGCGAGAGTTCGCCAGGCTCCAGTCCTTTCCGGATCGTTTCGTATTCACTACCGATCCGCAACGCGGAATGATTGAAGGCCGGCACGATGGCGGGGCCGCTCATTCTCGTTATCGCCAAGTCGGGAATGCCGTGCCTCCATTACTCGCCCGCGCTGTTGCACAGGCGGTTAAGGCCGCTGTTTTTGCTGCGCGAGAACGTGCGGCGCTGGATGTCAAGGTAGGTTAATGACGCAACTGAATTCAAAAGCCAGCGATGGCGGCGCCACCTATGTAAAAGCCGCGTTCGGTGCGNAAAACCGTAGTCGCCTCATCGATGCTTACCTCGCCATGTTCGATCAGGCGGAACTATCGTCTGCCGATGCGTGGTCGCACGTTTACCGATTGCTTCTCTGGATTGACCAGACAACGGGATTGGCGCATTGCTACGAAAGCGACAAATGCCAGCCGNGANAAAACTGGTACGCGCGTTCTCTCGCTTTCCATGATTGGGTCGCCCAAGCGCTTGAACAAAGCCCAGGAACGGTTGCCGATAGCATTGACTGGCTGTTTCGGCGGGCGACTGCCGATCTGGCGACCGAAGTCATGCACAAGGCGACGAAGGTCGCCGAGACCGCTGCGAAACAGCGAAAGCCTTTTGCGGGCCGAGATNTTCCCAAACCGGGTGAAGACCCTGGACTGGTTGCCATTGTCCGCGAAGTGCTCGGGAAGAAAATTACTGAGGAGCCGTCGCCTGAGGAATGGCAGCTGCTCGTGCAACGCTTGCGCCAATACCTTGCGCTGGAGAACAAGCGGAAANATCTGGTTGGCGAAGGTTTCGAGGACGTTTTATCGCACGTCATTTCCCGGGTTTGTCGGGATGCCGATGTGCAGGTGTTTACGCGCTGTTTGCTCCAGGATTTGCCTGGGTTCAATCGCGGTCGACGCGGTGAAAAGCCCAACAAGGTCGATCTTGCGTTAGTCAGCCCGCATATGCGCACGCTGGTCACGGCCAAGTGGAGCGTGCGCGCCGACCGCGAGAAACAATTTTCCGCCGAATTTGGCGAATACGTGTCCGCCGAATCGGATGGCAAACCATTCGAGTACGTTTTTGTGACGAACGAGTTCGATCCGGCCCGACTGATGCGCGCCTGCGAAAAATTGGCATCAAATGCCCGGATGTTCTCGCATGTCGTTCATATCAGCACCGATGCACTCAAGGCGACCTACGGCCCTGCTCCCGAAGAGTCGATGCGGCGTGTTATTGATNATATCGACGAAGGGCGGCTGATAAGTCTTGGGCAATGGCTTGATCTCCTGGGTTCGGCGTCGCGCTGACTGTCCGCTCGTTAGCTTTCGTGTGCCCAGGAAAGCTCAACAAAACTCTCGTCCGGCATCGTGCTGAACTCCATTGGCATTGCCAGCGATTCAGGCGGCAGCATTTCACCCTGTTGCGGTCGACCCGAAAAAGGGCAAAATCAAATTTCCCGGTGGGGCAGGTTTTCGTAAACGCGCCATGCAACTTGCTCATCCTCAAACCGAAACGATGCTCGCCCGCGCCCCAAATCAAGGCATGAGCTGCTCGTTAACTCACTGATTTAGTGCGTATTTATTGACCATGATAAGGATATGGTCATGGCTAAGCGCTTGATTAAATTAATAGTTGACGATTTTTATCGGGTTAGCCCGGTTATTGCTTTTGTTTGACTGTGCATCCATCGCATGTCGCACGCAGGTTTCGCAAGCCCACCCTCAACTCAAGCTGTCATTCAGTATCGCTTCGAACGTCCTTCATCTGCTTTTCCCATATTGCTTATAAAGGAGATGTCATGCCCCACCGCCCGATACGTGAAGTCATAGGCAATCGCNCCTTCCCCACGGTTTCACCCGAAAATACCATCCGCGAATGCGCCTTCATCATGAAGGAATGGCATTCATCCGCTGTGCTTGTTGCCGAGGCCGGCAAGCTGCTCGGCATTTTTACGGAGCGCGATATCGTGTTCCGCTGTGTTGCACTTGGCTGTCCGCTTGACCATATCCAGGTCGCCAAGGTCATGACGTCCAAGGTCCAGACGATCCACGTGGACAAACCCTTTGGGCATGCGCTGCACCTCATGTATGAAGGAGGGTTCAGGCACATGCCGGTGGTCGATGACAATGGAAGCGCCGTCGGTCTGGTTTCCGCGCAAGACGCGCTGGCGCTCGATGGGTATCAACTGGAGCAGGAACTGATGCGACGGGAGGAAATTACCGTCCTGCTGTAGCGCTCCTGCTGCCGTTTGTGAAACGTACTCTCCACCACCTCAATCTGTAGCGCTCTCTCCCCAACAGTTGAGGTTTTGACCCGCCGTACCGGCGGGTTTTTTTGGGGGCGACCGGCAGATGGCGTGGGCTGGCTTCTGACGGTGCAAGGCGTCAAATGGCGGCCCTCAAAACACCGACAAGGTAGCCACCACNCTTCCCGGTTCGATTCTTACAGACTTCAACATCCGGCGCGCCATCGCTTCCTGCATGCTGGCATCTTCGCGCAACACGATNACCGGCCTGTCGCGGAAATAGGCCTTGAGCAACTGGGTGATGGCGCGGCGGATGCTGGGCTCGTATTCGCGGGGCAGGGCGATGGATTCGACGGCATCGGCCGTCGGGTTGTCGAGATAGAAGGCCTTGCTCTGGTCGTCGTAACGGATGCCGGCATTGCCTTTGATGTCGACCGGGATCGGCGGATTGCCGAGCAGCGCGACGTCCATGCGGGCGCTGATGCCGGCGCGGCCTTCCGGTACGCCGAGGCGGATGGCGGGCGGCTCGCGCAGCGTGGCGGCGATCAGGCCGGGGTAGCGCATTTCGGTTTTGGCAGTGCGGGCGAGCGCGGTCTGGACTTCGGCTTCGGTGAAGCTGATTTCCTGGTCGAGCAGGCCGGCCTTGCCCGAGGGCGCGAACGCCAGCAGGGCGGCGGAGATCAGGGCGGTGAGCGTGAGGCGCATGGAGTTCCTTGGGGTGAGCCGCCAGTCTGCCTGTTCTGGCCCGGGTCGCGCAATGTCCGAAGAACGATGTCGACTGGCATATTTTTGTCCAAAGCGGGAGTAGAATCCGGTTGTTGCATTGCAGCATCCGGCCACGGCGCCTGTTGAGGCCGGATCGAGCTGCCCGGTCGCGTGCAGGCGGCCGGTATCATCAGGAATCGTCATGAACAAGATGCTCACCATCGACGGCAACGAAGCCGTCGCCTCGGTTGCCTTCCGGGTTTCCGAAGTGATCGCGATTTACCCGATCACCNCCTCGTCCGGCATGGGCGAACTGTCCGACGAATGGGCGGCGCAGGGCAGGACCAACATCTGGGGCAGCGTGCCCAAAGTGGTCGAACTGCAATCCGAGGGCGGGGCCGCCGGCACGGTGCATGGCGCCTTGCAGGCGNGGGCGCTGGCGACGACCTTCACGGCGTCGCAGGGTTTGCTGCTGATGATCCCCAACATGTACAAGATTGCCGGCGAACTGACGCCGACGGTCTTCCACGTCGCCGCGCGCGCCGTGGCGACGCATGCGCTGTCGATCTTCGGCGACCATTCCGACGTGATGTCGACGCGCGCCACCGGCTTCGCGTTGCTGGCTNCCAACTCGGTGCAGGAAGCGCACGACATGGCGGCCATCGCCACGGCGGCGACGCTCGCCGGGCGCATCCCGGTGCTGCATTTCTTCGATGGTTTCCGCACCTCGCACGAAGTGGCGAAGATCGTTGCGGTCGACGACGACATATTGGCAAAAATGCTGCCGGCGGAATTGATCGGTGCCCACCGCACGCGTGCCTTGTCGCCGGAACACCCTGTGCTGCGCGGCACCTCGCAGAATCCCGATGTCTTCTTCCAGGCCCGCGAGGCGCAGAACCCGTGGTTCGACGCTNTTCCCGGCATCGTCCAGCAGCGCATGGACGAGTTCGGCAAGCTGACCGGCCGCCAGTACAAGCTCTTCGATTACGTCGGCGCGCCGGATGCCGAGCGCGTCATTATCCTGATGGGTTCGGGCGCCGAGACGGTGCAGGAAACCATCGAGCACCTGAACCGCCAAGGCGAANAAGTCGGCCTGCTCAAGGTGCGCCTGTTCCGCCCGTGGGCGCCGGGCGCGCTGCTCGCCGCCCTGCCGGCGACGACGCGCAGCATCGCCGTGCTCGACCGCTGCAAGGAGCCGGGCGCGGAGGGCGAGCCGCTGTACAAGGACGTGCTGGTCGCGCTGGCCGAAGACCTGTCCAGCGAATCGCCGCGCTTTGCCGCGCTGCCCAGGGNNGTCATTGGCGGGCGCTACGGGCTGGGTTCAAAGGAATTCAACCCGGCCATGGTTTTGGCCGTTNTTGAGGCGTTGACCGCAACAGGCCAGAAGCGCCGCTTCACGGTCGGCATCAACGACGACCTGACCGGCCTGTCGCTGCCTTTCGACCCGGCTTTCCGCACCGCCGCCGCGCACGATACCTTCGCCGCCGTGTTCTACGGGCTGGGCTCGGACGGCACGGTGTCGGCCAACAAGAATTCGATCAAGATCATCGGCGACGAGACCGATCTCTACGCCCAGGGTTATTTCGTTTATGACTCGAAGAAGTCGGGGGCGATGACGGTTTCGCACCTGCGCTTCGGCCCCAGCCCGATCCGCTCGTCCTACCTGACCGGCGCGGGCGACGCCAAGTTCATCGCCTGCCACCAGCCGCTGTTCCTCGAAACGCACGACTTGCTGATGCATGCGGCGCCGGGCGCCGTCTTCCTGCTCAACAGCGATCTGCCGCCGGAAAAGGTGTGGNCCGCGCTGCCGCCCGTCATGCAGCGGCAGATGGTCGACAAGCGCATCAGCTTTTACGTCATCGACGCTTATNCGCTCGAAGCCGACATGGGGCGGCGCATCAACACGGTGATGCAGACCTGCTTCTTCGCCATTTCCGGCATCCTGCCGCAGGAAGACGCCATCGCCGCGATCAAGCACGCGGTCGAANAGACCTATGGCCGCAAGGGCCGCCGCATCGCCGAGCTGAACTACCGCGCCATCGACAAGACGCTGGCCTGCCTGAGCAAGGTCGAGGTGCCGGCCATTGCCGACAGCGCTTCACGCCGGCCATCGCCTCGCCGCNAGGTGACTGAATTCGTCCGCAGGATGACGCTGCCGCTGATCGCCGGCAAGGGCGATGCGCTGCCGGTGTCGCTGTTCCCGGCCGACGGCACCTGGCCGACCGGCACCGCGAAGTACGAAAAGCGCAATCTGGCCNTGCAGATTCCGGTGCTTGAAACCGACCTGTGCACACAATGCGGCAAGTGCGTTTTCGTCTGTCCGCATGCGGCGATCCGCGCCAAGGCTTACNCGGCCGAACTCGCCGATGCCGCGCCGCCGACCTTCAAGACCATGAAGATCCGCAGCAAGGATTACCCGGCGGACTGGAAGATGAGCTACCAGGTGGCGCCGGAGGATTGCACCGGCTGCACGCTGTGTGTCGACATCTGCCCGATCCGCGACAAGAGCAATGTCTCGCGCAAGGCGCTGAACATGGCCGAACAACCGCCGCTGCGCGCGGCGGAAGCGGAGAACTGGGATTTCTTCCTGAAGCTGCCGGACTTCGACCGCAGCGTCGCCAAGCGCAACACGATTCCCGGTTCGATGCTGCTGCAGCCGCTGTTCGAGTTTTCCGGCGCCTGCGTCGGCTGTGGCGAAACGCCTTACATCCGGCTGGCGACGCAGTTGTTCGGCGACCGCATGCTGGTCGCCAACGCCACCGGCTGTTCGTCGATCTACGGCGGCAACCTGCCGACGACGCCCTACGNNACCAACGCCGAAGGGCGCGGGCCGGCGTGGAGCAATTCGCTGTTCGAGGACAACGCCGAATTCGGCCTCGGCATGCGCCTGGCCACCGACAAACTGGCCGATGCCGCGCGCACGCAGTTGCACGCGATGGCGCTGGAAGTCGGCGATGCGCTGGTCGAAGCCTTGCTCAATGCCGACCAGAGCAGCGAGGCCGGCATCCATGAACAACGCGAACGGGTCGCGCAATTGCAGGCCAAGCTGTCGCATCTGGCGACGCCGGCCGCCGAACAGCTTTCGGCCATCGCCGAATATCTGATCCGGCGCAGCGTGTGGATCATCGGCGGTGACGGCTGGGCCTACGATATCGGCTTCGGCGGCCTCGACCATGTGCTGTCGTCGGGCGAAGACGTGAATATTCTTGTGCTCGATACCGAGGTCTATTCCAATACCGGCGGCCAGAATTCCAGGCCGCCGCGCGGCGCGGTCGCCAAGTTCGCCGGCGGCGGCCAGCCGAACCGCAAGAAGGATCTGGCGCGCATCGCGATGGATTACGAAAACGTCTATGTCGCCAAGGTTGCCTACGGTGCCAAGGATACGCATACGCTGAAGGCCTTCCTCGAAGCTGAAAGCTACNCCGGCGTCTCGCTTATCATCGCCTACAGTCCATGCATTGCGCATGGCGTCGACATGTCGCACAATCACCGGCAGCAGGATCTGGCGGTCAAGTCCGGCCACTGGCCCNTGCTGCGTTACGATCCGCGTCTGCGCGAGCAGGGCAAGCATCCGATGTCGGTCGACAGCGCCGCACCAAGCGTTCCCTTCCGCGAATTCGCGCGCAACGAGGCGCGCTTCACGGTGCTGGAACGGCAGCACCCGGAAGCCGCCCAGCGCTTCATGGCGCAGGCCGAGAGCGATGCCAGACTGCGTCACCAGGAATATCTCGAACTCGCCGAAATGGCGTTGCCGGAAGCAGAAATCGCCAAGCAGGCCGAGGAGGCCAGCGCCCCACAGGAGACACCGAATGCCTGA
This sequence comes from Dechloromonas sp., assembly GCA_013363835.1. Taxonomy (GTDB): domain Bacteria; phylum Pseudomonadota; class Gammaproteobacteria; order Burkholderiales; family Rhodocyclaceae; genus Azonexus. The sequence goes on along the minus strand of CP054864.1, from coordinate 1,566,409 downwards.
TCTCGCGACCAACTACCTCAGCCTGGCGCTGAAAAACCCGCTGGTGCCGTCGTCGACCCGCTCAGCCACAACCTCGATCCGGTGCTGCATCTGGAAGACGCCGGGGCGGCGGCCATCGTCATGCACTCGCTGTTCGAGGAAGACGTGCGCAACGACGAGCTGATGATCGACCGTTTCCTGGTCAATCCCGATGCCTTCGGCGAAGCGGCCGGCCACGTGCCGTTCGGCGACCATTACCAGAGCAGGCTCGACGGCTATCTGGAGCAGATCCAGACCCTGAAATCGCGGCTCGCCATCCCGGTCGTCGCCAGCCTCAATGGGTCGTCGCTCACCGGCTGGGTCGAGCTGGGCAAGGAGATGCAGGATGCCGGCGCCGACGCGCTGGAGCTCAACGCCTGGTTCATGCCGGGCGACCCCAGAGTGTCCGGCGATGCGCTGGAGGATCACTATCTCGCCCTGTTGCGCGAGTTGAAGCAGGTGGTGAGCATCCCGGTCAGCATGAAGCTGTCGCCGTTCTTTCTTCGCTGCCGCATTTCGTGCGCGATGCCGAAACGGCGGGCGCTGCCGGGGTCTCGCTGTTCAACCGCTTCTTCCAGCCGGATATCGATCTCGACACCCTGAGCGTCGTCGACCGCGTCCAGCTGTCGACGTCTGCCGACGTGCTGCTGACCATGCGCTGGATCGCCATCCTGCGCGGTCGCACCGGCCTTTCGCTGGCTGCGACGGGCGGCGTGCACACGGCCAGCGACGCGCTGAAAATGCTGCTCGCCGGTGCCGATGTCGTTCATATGGCGAGCGCCTTGCTGCAACGCGGTCCGCAGGCGCTGAAAGACGTTCTGGACGGCATCGAAAGCTGGATGGATACGCACGAATACGAGTCGGTGTCGCAGATGAAAGGCTCGATGAGCCAGCAGAACCTGCCCGATCCCAGCGCCTTCGCCCGCGCCGCCTACCTGCATGCGCTGAATTCCTTCACGCCACCGCCGGGCGTGCGCTACTGATCCGCCCGGCGATGGCGACGCAAAGTTTTGCCGGGGGCGCCCATGAGCGATGCGCTGCGTGCCCGCCTCGACGCTTTTCGCCAACTGCGCAGGGTACATGCCGGGTCGTTGATCATGTCGGTCTTTGGCGATGCCATCCTGCCGCGTGGCGGGCGCATCTGGCTGGGTAGCCTGATCCAGCTGCTGGAGCCGCTGGCGCTCAACGCACGGCTGATTCGTACGTCGGTGTTCCGCTTGGCCAAGGAAGAGTGGTTGGCTACCGAAGCCATCGGCCGGCGGGCTGATTGCATGTTGACGCCATCCGGTCGCCGGCGAGTCGACGAAGCCTCGCGCCACATCTACGCTACCCATGCGCCTNTGTGGGATCGCCGCTGGCGCCTGATCCTGGTCGTCCGCGAACTGAATTCAAAACTGCGCGAACAATTGCGCCGGGCGCTGTTCTGGCGGNGGTTCGGAGCGTTGGGCGCGGACTGCTTCGTCCATCCGNGGGCGGAACTGTCCGCCGTATTCGACACCCTGGTCGCCGATGGTCTGGCATCGACGCTGGGTGCGCTGNCCCCGCTGTGTGCCGGCGACGCGCAGGCGACACAGTCGGCTTGTGACGCCGATCTGGTGCGCCGGGCCTGGAACCTGAACACGCTGTCGGTCGCCTACAGCCAGTTTTCCGCCACCTATCAACCCATCGTCGACGACCTGAAGGACGGATCGGCCGGCGACCTCGACGAGCAAAGCGCTTTCCTGCTGCGTACCTTGCTCATTCACGACTATCGCCGCCTGTTGCTGCGTGACNCGGAACTGCCCGAGGTGCTGCTGCCGGTCAATTGGCCGGGGCAGAAGGCACGCACTCTTTGCCGTGAGCTTTACACGTTGCTGACGCCTCGTTCCAACCGTCATCTCGACCAGGTGGTGCGCCTGGCCGATGGCAGTATGCCGGCCGAAGACAAGACGCTGCCCGAGCGCTTCCGTCCTGATTCCCGGTCCGTTGCGCTGGTTCCGTAATGGGTGAGCAATTGCCTGTCGCTTGGCACATTCCGTGCTCCGTTCGTATATCAATATGCTTTCGGAGAATGAACCATGGAAGTCGGCCTGACCGAGATTTTCCTTGGTGTGACCGCTGCGTCGCTACTTCCGCACGCGCTGATCGCGGGGTGCAAATGTTGTGGCGCACCAAATTGCGAAGCATGACTGACTTCGGCACCAGTTTTGTGCCGGAAGCGGGGCTTCGATTTAGGGTAAAACCGGCGTTGACCGCAACCGGTTTGGTGAATGCCTGCGTCAACGGCATCCGGTTGCCGATTGACCTGACGAAACACGGTGGGCACCGACCGGATTTTGCGTCGCACAATCCAGTCAATGAAAAACGATGGACTGCGCCGATTCGTCGCAAAACTCGTCGAGCAGCGCGTCGATGCGTTCCTCGTTGCGTTCCGTTTCGGGAATGTCTCCCATCGCCTCACAGAAATGCGTGGCCAGCGGGCCGTCGAGAAACAGCGTGCGCAGCCACTGCTTGTCGAACAGCTCGAAGCTGTGCTGCTCGGGATACGCCAGTATCCAGAAATGCTTGCTGCTGTAGATGACGTTCATGGCCTTGTCTCCGGTGCTTTCCTACCGGTGCCAGTAAACGTCCGGGCGCTATTTTCCCGAAGTAATTAATTCACGGTTGCGATCAGATTTTTGACACGACCCGGCTTGAGACCATTACTGGCCGAGGTATTCGACCATCAACTGCGGCGACTCGACGCCCATGTATTCGTTGATGGTCAGCCGGTAGGCGGCGCGNGTACGGTTGCCGGGCTGATTGCTGAAATTGAACTGAATGGCGTCGAAACGCGCGTTGCCTTTCTTCAGTCGCAGCTTGAGATGCTTTTCCTTGAGCACGCGCTGCTGTTCGACCTCGAATTCGTCGATGAACAGCGGTGCCGGGAAGCCCTGGCCCCAGACTTCGTTTTGCAGGAGGCGCGCCGTTTCCAGCGAGATGTAGCCGCCTTCCAGGCCGCCGTCGGTCTCCAGCGTGCGGGTGAGGTCCGCCGGGGCCAGCAGTTCGCCGGCCACCTGGGCGAAGAGGTCGCGGAATTTCTCGAAGTTTTCGGCGTTGAGCGTGGCGCCTGCCATGGCGTGGCCGCCGAAGCGGATCAGCAGGCCGGGGGCGCGCTTGGCGACGAGGTCGAGGGCGTCGCGCAGGTGCAGGCCGGGAATCGAGCGGCCGGAGCCCTTGACGATGCCGCCTTCGCCGGGCGCGAAGGCGAAGACCGGGCGGTGCAGCTTGTCCTTGATGCGCGATGCNAGGATGCCGACGACGCCTTCGTGCCAGCTTTCATCGTACAAGGCGATGCCCGGCGCGGTGTCGTTGGCGTCCAGCGATTCGAGCAGTATCAGCGCCTGATCCTGCATGTCCGCCTCGATTTCGCGGCGTTCGCGGTTCAGGGTATCCAGCTGCTGGGCGATGCTCAGGGCGCGGCTGGCGTCGTCGGTGAGCAGGCATTCGACGCCCAGGCGCATGTCGGCCAGGCGGCCGGCGGCGTTGAGGCGCGGGCCNAGGATGAAGCCGAGATCCATCGCCGTCGCNCTTTTCGGGTCGCGCCCGGCGGCNCTGAAGAGCGCGGCGAGGCCCGGCTGCAACTGGCCGGCGCGCATGCGCTTCAAGCCCTGGCTGACGAGAATGCGGTTGTTGCGGTCCAGCTTGACGACGTCGGCGACGGTACCCAGCGCGACGAGATCGAGCAGGCTGGCGAAATGNGGTTCCGGCTTGTCGGCGCGATTGGGTGANAACCAGCCGCGCTCGCGCAGTTCGGCGCGCAGCGCGAGCATCACGTAGAACATGACGCCGACGCCGGCGATGCACTGNGACGGAAAGTCGCAGCCCGGCTGGTTCGGGTTCCANATGCAGTCGGCCTCCGGCAAGGTTTCCGCCGGCAGATGGTGGTCGGTAATCAGCGTGGCGATGCCGTGCTCGCGGGCACGATTGACGCCCTCGATGCTGGCGATGCCGTTGTCGACGGTGATGATGAGGTCGGGCGACTGCTGCGCGGCGACGTCGACGATTTCCGGCGACAGCCCGTAGCCGAGCTTGAAGCGGTCGGGTAGCAGGAAATCGACATCGGCGCCGAGCATCTTCAGCGCGCGCACGCCGACCGCCGTGGCGGTGGCACCGTCGCAGTCGTAGTCGCCGATGATCAGCAGTCTGGCTTCGGCCTCGATGGCGTCGGCCAGCATGTGCGCGGCGTTGGTGGCGTGGGTCAGGCTGGCGGGCGGTAGCAGCGATTTCAGTTCGTAGTCGAGTTCGGCGCGGTCGGTGACGCCGCGCGAGGCGTAAAGACGGGCGAGCAGCGGNTGCAGCCCTTGCTGCTCAAGCTGCCAGACAACGCGCGGCGGAATGCTGCGGGCGACGATGCGGGTCATTGCGCGAGTTCCTTGGCCGTGTCTGCGATGGCTTTGCCCCGTTTCCACAGCTTCCAGCGGTCGCCGCCGGTCAGCGTGTAGCGCAGTTCGCCATAGACGGTGGGGCGATCAGGCTGATGCGGTCGACCTTGCCGCCGAGGGCTTTTTGAGCGGGGCGAACCAGTCGGCATCGAGGCGTTCGATGTCGTCGTGCCAGCCGTCGCCGTCTTCGTACAGCACGCGCGGCAAAAGCTGGTCGAGAACGACCAAGGGATTTTCGCCGCCCTGGGCCAGCATCCCGGCCAGCGTGGCGGGGCGGCCATGCAGGGGCGTATCGCTGGCACGGGCGAGGCCGGCGGCCAGCGGGTTGTTGCTGAAGACCGCCGAATAGGCGGGCGCAGGCGCGGTCGGCAAGGTGCCGCCACCCCATAGCCAGAGACTGTTGATGACCGGCTGGCCAGTGTCCTGACGCCGCTCGTTGACCGGGTGGCCATGCAGGAACATCTGGACTTCGTTCAGCCAGCGGGCCAGCGGCAGGCCGGATATTTCTCCGTCGACACGGCGTCCGGCCACGGCGGAAATCGGCTCCGCCGGGTGGTCGACCGCAGCAGCCAGCTTCAGGTACCAGCGCCGGGCGCTGGCGACGTGAAACTGGCCGATGTCGGCGAATTCGGCGTTGAGGGCGGTAACGATGGCTTGCGCTTCGTCATCCGCCAGCTCGAAGGCACCGGCATCGGCGAGGATGATGCGTTCCTGGTGGAAGCGCAGGTGCACCGGGTCGGCGCACAGCCAATGGCCGCTGCGTGCTTTGTCGTACTCCTCGTTGCTGCCCTCGCCGAGCAGGCGCAGGGGCCGCAGGGCGCGGTGGCCAGGCCGAAGCAGCCGGTCAGCGCAGTTTCGTAGGGTTGGCGGGGAGGCGCTCAAGACGGGCACGGGCGAGCAGCCATTCGAGGCCGGGGGCACTGAGCTTGCCGAGGGTGAATTGGTCGGCCGGCTCGGGCCAGATCAGTTCAGGGACAAGCAGAGTGAGATGCACGGGAATTCTGGCCAGCGTCGGGGAAGGCGATGAGTGTACCATAGCGTTTTTCACGCTTGCCCACCGCCGCATGGCCCTGCCTTACGAATTGTTGATCGGTCTGCGCTACACGCGCGCCAAACGTCGCAACCACTTCATTTCCTTCATTTCGCTGATTTCGATGCTTGGCATCGGGCTGGGCGTTGCTGCGCTGATCGTCGTGCTGTCGGTGATGAACGGCTTCCAGAAGGAATTGCGCACGCGCATCCTCGGCGTCGCCTCGCATATCCAGATCGCCGGCATCAACGGCGAGCTGAGCGACTGGCAGAACATCGCGGCGCAGGCCTTGCAGAATCCCGAAGTCAAGGCAGCGGNNCCCTTCGTGCAGTCGCAAGCCATGTTCACTGTCGATAACGGCGTCAAGGGCGTGCTGGTGCGTGGCATCCTGCCCGATCAGGAAGAGCGCGTCGCCGATTTCGCCAAGACGATCAAGAGCGGCAGCCTGGATGACCTGCGGCCCGGCGAGTTCGGCGTCGTGCTCGGTGCCGATCTGGCGAGGGCGCTGCGTGTCTTCGTAGGCGACAAGGTGACGGTGATTGCGCCGCAAGGAACGGTAACGCCGGCCGGCGTCGTGCCGCGCCTGAAATCCTTCACCGTCGTCGGCATCTTCGAGGTCGGCATGTACGAATACGACAGCGGGCTGGCGCTGGTTCACATGGCCGACGCGCAGAAGCTTTACCAGATGGAAGACCGCGTCAGCGGCGTGCGGCTCAAGGTCGACGATCTCTTCCAGGCGCCGCGCATCGGCCGCGAACTGGTGCGCTACATCGACGCCAACGCCTGGATCAGCGACTGGACCAAGAGCCACGCCAATTTCTTCCGCGCCGTGGCGATCGAGAAGAACATGATGTTCATCATCCTCTCGCTGATCGTCGCCGTCGCCGCCTTCAACCTCGTCTCGACATTGGTCATGGCGGTGACCGACAAGCAGGCCGACATCGCCATCCTGCGCACGCTCGGCGCGCGGCCGCTGTCGATCATGACCGTCTTCATCGTGCAGGGTGCACTGGTCGGCTTCATCGGCCTCGGCCTCGGCGTTGCCGGCGGCGTCGCGCTGGCGCTCAACATCGACGTCGTCGTGCCCTTCATCGAACGCATGCTCGGCATCCACTTCCTGTCGAAGGAGGTCTATTACATCTCCGACCTGCCCTCCGACCTGCAATGGNGGGACGTGTGGGGCGTCACGCTGATCGCCTTCGTGCTGGCGCTGCTGGCGACCATCTACCCAAGCTGGCGCGCCTCGCGCGTCAACCCGGCGGAGGCGCTACGCTATGAGTAAGGTGATTCTCGCAGCCAGCGGGCTGGGCAAGGCGTTCCGCAATGGCGGGCTGGATGTTTCGGTGTTGTCGGCTGTCGATCTTGAAGTGTCGGCCGGCGAAACGCTCGCCATCGTCGGTGCCTCCGGTTCCGGCAAGAGCACGCTGTTGCATTTGCTCGGTGGGCTGGATGCCCCGACCAGCGGGAAAGTGAATCTGATGGGCCGCGATTTTTCGGCCATGAGCGACGTCGACCGTGGCGACTGGCGCAACCAACATCTCGGTTTCGTTCACCAGTTTCACCACCTGCTGCCGAATTCTCGGCACTGGAAAACGTCGCCATGCCGCTGCTGATCCGCCGCCAGGAGCGCAAAGCGGCGCTCAAAGTGGCCGGCGATATGCTCACCGCCGTCGGCCTCGGCCACCGCGTCGAACACCGCCCCGGCGAACTCTCCGGTGGCGAACGCCAACGCGCCGCCATCGCCCGGGCGCTGGTCACTTCGCCCTCCTGCATCCTCGCCGACGAGCCGACCGGCAACCTCGACCGCCAGACCGCGGCGTCGTCTTCGACCTGCTGCTCGCCCAGGTGCGCTCGCAGAGCGCTAGCCTCGTCATGGTCACGCACGACCTGCAACTTGCCGGGCGTGCCGACCGTGTGCTGCATCTCAAGGATGGCGTGCTGATCGGTGAGTAGGTAAACAGGCGGGCAGGCCGACATGAAAATGAGGGCAAATTGGCAGTTGACCGCAACAGGCAGGCGTGGAGCCAGATGCGGGTTTCCCGGCATGCCGGATCGAAGCCAGGCCGATCCCGGCTTGTCCGCGCTCAGCTGCCCTTGAGCATCCAGGCCCGAGGGTTGTGCTCAAAACCCAGCTTCGGGTAATAGTCGTTTGCCTTGGGGGCGGCCAGCAGGACGATCATGCACTCGCGCCCCAGGCGTCGCTTCGTTTCGTGGATCAGCTGTTTCCCGATGCCTTGCCTCTGGTAGTCGGCGTCGACTGCCAGGTCGGCAAGATAGGCAACGTAGGAAAAATCGGTCAACGAACGTGCAATGCCGATCAAGCGCTTGCCGTGCCAGGCCGAAATGACGAGGCTGGCGTTGCTCAGCATGCCGGCGAACAGGTCGGGGCGGTCGACAGGCCTTCTCTCACCGAGCGTCGACCGCCGGTAAAGATCGATGGCGGCCTCGACCGCGATTTTGGCGTCGTCGCGGTATTCGATATTCATGGGCTTATCGGTTGTCGGCATCGAATATTCCCTTTACCTTTTATTTCCAAGACTGCGCCGTCCTGCGCGAAGAACTTTTCAGGCACTTGTGACGGAACGATAGAATTACGCATGGATTGCAGTGATGTGATGCACGCTGCGGAACGCATGGTCACCAAAGTCCGTTTTCGCAGCCATTGTTCTGTCTAGAACCCACGCCAGGGAATGCCCCGATGAAACCCAGTGAAATCGTTGCCCAGTTGAACCGCCATGTGATCGGCCAGGACGAGGCGAAGAAGATTCTCGCCGTCGCCGTCTATGCGCATTTTCGCAAGGTCGCGATGACCGACGTCGACCGCCTGGAAATGCTGAAGAGCAACATCCTGCTGATCGGCCCGACGGGCACCGGCAAGACCTTGCTCTGCGAGACTTTGGCGCGTGTGCTCGGACTGCCTTTCGTCACCGCCGATGCGACTTCGCTGGCGCAGACGGAGTATGTCAACGAGGAACTCGACGCCATTCTCCAGCGACTGCTCGAACGCGCGCATGGCGATACGGCAAAGGCCGGGCGCGGCATCGTTTTCATCGACGAGNTGGACAAGCTGAAGGCGATCAGCGGCCAGNCGCGCGCGGCTTCGGGCGAGAACGTGCAGCACGCGCTTCTGAAGATCATGGAGGGTTCGCTGGTAACCCTGAAGAGCGGGCAGACGATCGATACCAAGCAGATCCTCTTTATCTGCGGCGGCGCTTTCGTCGGGCTGGAGAGCATTCTTGCCGAGACGCAGGCTTTCGGCTTCATCGCCACTTCGCAGAGCGACGACCAGAAGGTGCTGGACCGTCTGAATGCCCGCGTCAAGCCGACCGATCTTNTCCGTTTCGGGCTGATTCCAGAATTCGCCGGCCGCCTGCCGATCATCGCCCGGTTGAAGGAATTGTCGAAGGACATGATGGTGCGCATCATGATCGAGCCGCAGCATTCGATCTACCGGCAGTTCCGCGCCATCCTGCAGAACGAGGGTGTGGAACTGGTGATCGAGCCGATGGTGTTCGGACAGATCGCCGATCTGGCGCTCGAATTCAAGGTCGGCGCGCGCAGCCTGCGCGGTATTTTCGAGGAGATGATCACTCCGGTGCTCTACGTGGTGCCCGATCGGCCGGAGGTGAAANAGGTGACGATCCGCTCGCTGTTCGAGGAGGCGGTGTTTTCCTGAAAGGCCGGGCTCAGCGCGCCTTGCGGGCGCGCCACGCACGTATCAGCCAGAAGCGCCAGAGCGCCTTGGTCAGGACATAGCCGGCAACCGCCAGCATGATCGCAAGCAGGACAAGGCCGATGCCGAGCGGCTTGCCGACGCCGAGCATCCAGGTCCGCATGGCTTCCGTCCAGGCGATGAAGCGGGTCGGCTCGAAGGCTGGTGGTTCGACGAAGCCGGCGCTGTCGCCGGTGGCCAGGCGGCCGATCTGGTAGGCCAGCACATAGAGCGGCACGATGGTGAAGGGATTGGTGTACAGCGTGACCAGCAGCGCCAGCGGCAGGTTGACGCGAAAGATCAGCGCACAGATGGCGGCACCGAGCATCTGCAAGGCCCGGGGATCAGCCCGCAGAACAGCCCGGCGGCGACGGCGCCGGCCGCCGAGTGGCGGTTGAGGTGCCACAGCCGCGGTGCAGCAGCGAATTGCGGAACGGCCGCAACCAGCGGTTGCCGTGCACCGCCTCGTGGTTGGGCAGGTATTTTTCAGGTGCTTGCGCATGGTCTCGCCACTATTATTGCAGGATGCGCCTCAACATTCTCGCCTTCGCCGCCGGCATCGTCGTGCTCCAGATGCAGCCGGCGCTGCCGACGGTGTGGCCGTGGGCGCTGGCCGGGGTGCTGCTGGCGGTGCCGGCTTTCTTCCGGAAGGACAGCCGGACGGCGCGCCTGGCCGGTATTCTCGCGTGTCTCGCGCTCGGCTTCGCGTGGGCGGCTTGGCGGGCCGAGGTTCGCCTCGCAGATGCGCTGCCAGCCGCCTGGGAGGGGCGCGATATCGAGCTGGTCGGCGTCGTCGCCGCGCTGCCGCAGGAATTCAGCCAGGGCAGCCGCTTCGAATTTGCCGTTGAAACGGTGTCGACCGCAACTGCCGTCGTGCCACCGCTCATCATGCTTTCCTGGTACCAGGGCCAGCGCGACGGCGAGGAATTAGTGCGCCAGCCGCTGAAACCCGGCGAGCGCTGGCAATTGACGGTGCGCCTCAAGCGTCCGCACGGCAACGCCAACCCGAATGCTTTCGACTACGAAGCCTGGCTGCTCGAACGCAATATCCGGGCGACCGGCTACGTGCGCCCGACACCGCCACAGCGCCTGGCGGAAATGGTCTGGCGGCCGGATTACGTCATCGAACGCCTGCGCTACCAGGTGCGCGTTTCGTTCGGCGAGATGCTGCCGNGGGTGCAGTATCCGTGGGCGGGTATTCTGGTGGCGCTGGCGGTCGGCGATCAGCGGGCGATCCAGNGGGATTTGTGGAATACGTTCAACCGCACCGGAACGACGCACCTTATGTCGATTTCCGGGCTTCATGTAACGATGTTCGCGGCCTTGTTCGCCCTACTCACCGGGGCTGTCTGGCGCCGGGTGCCGGCGCTGGCCTTGCGCCTACCGGCGCAAAAGGCAGCACTGTTTGCCGGCTGTCTGGCGGCACTGTTCTACGCCTTGCTGGCCGGCTTCGCGGTGCCGGCGCAGCGCACGCTCTACATGCTGTTGGTCGCGGCGCTGGCAATGGGGTCCGGGCGCATCGTGGCAGCGAGTCGCACGCTCTGCCTGGCGCTGCTGGTCGTTCTGCTGATCGACCCGTGGGCGGTGCTGGCGGCAGGTTTCTGGCTGTCGTTCGGCGCGGTCGGTGCGTTGCTTTACATCGGCTCGGCCAATGTTGGCGAGACGGGTGGCTGGCGCCAAANNGTCCGCGCCTGGGGCGTCGTCCAGTGGGCGGCGACGCTGGCTTCGCTGCCAGTGCTGCTGCTCGTTTTCCAGCAGTTTTCGCTGGTCTCGCCGCTGGCCAATGCGGTGGCGATTCCCGTCGTCAGCTTCATCGTCACGCCGCTGGCGCTGCTTGCGGCGGTTGTTCCATGGTGGCCGCTCGCGGCACTGGCGCATCGGGTGCTCGGCTGGCTGATGGTTTTTCTCGACTGGTGTGCCACGTGGCCGGTCTGGCAGGCACCGGTACCGCCCTTGTGGGCGGCTGTCGCGGCGGCGCTTGGCGTGGCGCTCTGCCTGCTGCCACGCGCCATGCCGGGGCGACTGCTCGGGATGGTTNTTCTGCTGCCGGCGTTGTTCTGGCCGGTGGCGAGGCCGGCCGAAGGCGAAGCCTGGGTGACGGTGCTCGATGTCGGCCAAGGGCTGGCGGCCGTGGTGCGCACGCGCGAACGCACGCTGATCTACGACCCCGGTCCGCTTTACAGTGCCGAGTCGGATGCCGGGCAGCGTGTGGTCGTGCCTTACCTGCGTTCGCTCGGCATCGGGCAGGTCGATGTCTTGATGGTGACGCATCGCGACAGCGATCATGCCGGCGGGATGGGGTCGGTACGTTCGGCGCTGCGCGTCGACAAGGTGCTCTCGTCGACCGGCGAAGCGGATGCCGAAGCCTGCCGCGCCGGGCAGGCGTGGACTTGGGATGGCGTGCGGATGGAGGTGTTGCATCCGCTGGCCGACGACTACGACGGGGAGCGCAAGAGCAACAATCTTTCTTGCGTGCTGCGCATCGAGGCCGGCGGCCAGCGGATGCTGCTGACCTCCGACATCGAGGCGCGCGACGAGGCCGCGTTGCTTCAGCGAGATCGGGGCAAGCTGGCGGCCGACATCCTGTTGGTGCCGCATCACGGCAGTCGCACGTCGTCGACGCCGGAATTCATCGCGGCGGTCGGCGCGCAGCATGCGCTGATCCCGGCCGGCTACCGCAACCGCTTCGGGCATCCCAAGGCGGACGTCGTAGAGCGCCACGCTACGGCCGGCGCGCAGATTTGGCGAACCGACCGCGACGGGGCAATACGCGTGGCGATGGCCGGTGGAACACTGACGGTTGCCGCTTGGCGGGACGATTATCGGCGTTATTGGCTAGTGCAGCGGCAGGTGGATTGAATGCTGCGAATGTGTTGCACAAAAGCAAATTTGCAGCGAATTTCACGTTGAGCGTGACATAAATATCGCGCGCAGGAGTATCGTGCAATCTGCATGGATCATGTGGTTGGTATTGCATAAAACAACGAGGGGACAATCGATGAAGCAAAATAGAACGAGTTGTGGCCGTCGAGCCGGTGTGTTGGGCGGCATCTTGGCATCTGCGCTGGCAGCGGGGTCGGTCATGGCGCAGACGCAGTCGGAAGTTCAGAACCAAGCGCCAACACTGTATGAGGAGCCGACCAAAAGTGGCGTGCCCTTCTGGGACGAAGCCAATATAGGCTACATGTTCCGAACCGCATCGTTCAACCGTTCGTCGAGCGGCGACCCGGACGTGCCTGGACGGGCGTTCAAGCAGGCAGGTGCCGGTATCGGTGGCTGGCTCTACGCGACCAGCGGTGAAGTGGCGAATTTCCTGTCGTTTGGTGCGACTTATAACTTCGTGCAGCCGATCTGGGCGCCGGAACAGTATCCCTTCAACTTCATCCTGAAGGATAACAGCCAGTCCGCCTACGGGGTTGTCGGCGAACTCAACGCCNGCTTGCGCTACGAAACCAATCTCTTCGTCATCGGGCGCCAGACAATCCGCAACCAATGGTTCATGGATGGCGTTTACCGCTTTTTCAACAAGCTTGACCAGAGCATGGTCGGCCCGCGCGACATTCGCGGCATGAACTGGATAACCTACGAGGCCGCGACCCTGCAGGGCCGGGCGTTCAACGACTCGCTGCGTTATTACGGCGGCTACGTGACGGACATGAAGCAGGTCAACGACGACAAGTTCCGCAACCTCTATCAGGGTGGATGGGACGTCTTCCGCTATCCCTCCGCCAGCCGGCAGGGCAATGTCGACGGCATGGCCTACGTGGGCATGAACTGGAAGCCGACCAACGACAACATGATCTCCACGTCTTACCACAACGTGCAGAACATGCTGAACATGTTCTATCTGGATTACGACCATGTGTTCCGCATGGACGAGGGAAGTNACTTCCGCTTCGGCGCCCAGTGGATGTACCAGGAATCGAACGGCCAGAGCCTGATGCGCGGCGTCAATGGCCAACCGGGGCCGAGTTTCAACACCAACTACGGCGGTATCTATCTCGAAGCGCGGCCGATTCCCTGGTGGATTCCCTATTTCGCGGCCGGTCTGACGTCAAACCACAACCAGATCTACTCGCCGTTCTCCATTGGCCCGTCCTACCTGATCCAGCGCGTCGGCGAAAACTCGGCGGCCGGTGAGCATACCTGGATTCTCGGCACGACCTTCGATTTCGCCAGCTTCGGCGTCAACGGTCTTTCTTTCGACGTGACCTACGGCCAGCGCACCAACCGCAACGTCAACGGCAGTCCCAATCAGCCGCTGCCGGACTGGACGGAAGTGGCGACCGATCTGATCTACATCTTCCCGCAGGATGGCTTCTTCAAGAATCTCCGTGCCCGCGCCCGCTATGCCAAGGTTTGGCAAAAGGGTGACAACTGGAATGCTGCAACTGGTACCACGGACTATGTCGATGATTCGATCAACGACGTGCGTTTCGACGTTCAGCTGAACATTCCGTTCAAGTAAGACCGAGCAAAGAAAGCAAGAAAAGGCGGCCATTTTGGCCGCCTTTTTCGTGTCGACCGCAACAGCCTCAGAGTGCGGCCAGCCAGGCCAGGAATTCGCTGAACACTCCGTCCACCAGTTCCTGGTCCTGCTCGACCAGCGCTTCGCGTTCTTCGATGGGAATCTCGGTGCCGATATTTTTCAGCAGGCGAATCTGCGTTTGCAGCATGCGCCCGTTTTCCTGCTCGATGCGTTGCAGGGCGACGACGAACGGGTTCAGCGGATCGGCATTTTCGGGAATCACCGGCAACAAGCGAATGCGCGCCAATTGCGCATGGCCCAGCGAAATTCCCCGGTAGGCCGCCTGCGGGTTCATCATCGGCCCCGGCGGCATCATGATCTGGCCCCAGGCCAGCATCAGTGGGGCGACGATGCGGCTACCCTCCAGCGCCAGCGCCGGGTCTTTCGACCACTGTGTCGTGCGGCTGAGCAAGGTGACGGCTTCGAGTTCGCGTGAATACTGCGACAGGATGAATTGCTGAACCACGTTCAGGTTCTGCATCCACTGTACGCCGGAGTGAAACATCAGGTTGCCGTTCTTGGCCGTGCATAGCAGCAGCGTGATCTTGGTCTGGATTTCCGGCGTGAATCCGCTGGCCGAGATGCGTTCGCGGGCCTGGTCGTAAAGTGCGGGGTCAATCATGTCGTTTTCTTCCTTGACGGGGCTTTGCGGCGGGTCGGGGCGGGTGGGGCAGTGACGGGCACGCCGATCTGTACGGCGCGCCGCCAGTCGCCGGCACAAGGCAGCCATTGCGTTTCGGCGGCCGGGTCTTCGGCGGCGATCCAGACGCTCTGGTCGCCCTGCCAGGTGCCCGCGGCAACCTGGTCGAGAAAGACTTCGAGCTGGCGCATCGTCACCGCCGGCATTTCCAGCGTGAAGGCATGGTAGGCGTGCTGGATGATGAGCAGTCGCGAATTGGCGATCTTGCTGCGAATGACTTCATGGCATTCGCGCGGCGTGAAGAAATCGAATTCGCCGTTCATGATCAGGGTCGGCACCTTGATCTTGTGGAGGTCCGGCGTCAGCGGCTTGAACTCGACGAAGGACTCCATCAGGTTCTGCATCGCGTAACCGTCGTTGCCGATGTAGCCGGCGCGCTTCATGGCCGGAATGCGCTCGCGGTTGGCGGCGATCCAGGTCGAGCTCATGTTCATCGGGTAGAGCATGCTTTGCAGATAGGGCAGGCCGGCTTCGGCCAGCCCTTGCAGCATCACGGCGCCGAGCAGATCGAGTTGCGGCGTCAGCTCGGCGAAGGTGCTCATCGCCGTCAGGCTGTGCAGGCGATGCCCGTAGCGGATCGCGAAATCGAGGCCGATGATGCCGCCGAAGGAGATGCTGGCGAGATGGGTCTTCTCGATCTTCAACTGGCCGAGCAGATTGTCCAGCATGTCGGCATGCATCGACAGCTTGATGTCGATGACCGGCTTCGACGAACGTCCCTGTCCGAGCATGTCGTAAGCCAGCACGCGGTAGCCGCGCGGCACGAAATATTCGGCATAACTCTTCCACAGATTGGCATTCTGGGTCAGGCCGTTAAGGAAGGTGATGACTGGCTTTCCGGGCGGGCCGGCAAGCTCGTAATGCACCTGATGGTGGCCGAATTGAATGGTTGGCATGGAGCTCCCAGTACAAAGATTCCGTTTCAAAAATGAATTGACCGGCTATTGAATACGGCTATTATGAACGCTCTGGCCGTGCGGCGAGACGGCCTGCGAAACAAAAATCATCCTTGGAGGAACAAGACATGACAAGTAGCCCGCTGGGGTGTCGCAATNGTCAGAACCGGGTGGCGTCGCTCTTGCTGATGCTGTCCATCGCTTGCATGGCGCATGCCCAACAACCCGTCACCGAGCGTTCTGCGGTGGCCGCCCTGGACAAGCTCAAACAGACCTACGAGGTGAAGAACTTCCGCATTGGCGGCAAGTACGACCTCGCGAATCCCAAGGCCTGGGAAAACGGTGGCGACGGCGGGACGACGCTGGAATCGCTCGGCGCCGCGCCGCCGCGGACGGCCTACATCGCGGTCGGCACCCCCAAGCGCAATGACAAGGGCGAAATCATCAACGCCATCGTCATCAGCACCTTCTTCTCCGGCGACGCGACCGCCATGTACAACAGCTGGTATGCCGGCCAGTCCNGAAACGGCTTTGCCGGCGGCGCGCTGGTCGGCCCCGGCCTGATGTTCGACACCAACCGCTTCTATGTCGTCTTCCTTGACGGTCTCGGCCTGTGGGGCGCGTCCAAACCTTCGGACGGGCTGGCCCGCAAGTTCCCGGTCNACAGCTATTACGACATGGTGCAGCTGAACTACCGGATGCTGCGCGATCATCTGAAGATCGGCCAGGTGGTACTGGCCACCGGCGTCTCGATGGGCGGCACGCAATCATATTACTGGGGCCTGATGTATCCCGATTTCGTCAAGGCCGTGATGCCGATCGGCGGCGCCTCGGCGACCGACGGCCCCGGCGGACAGATCGCCGCGTGGACCTTCCAGCTGGCCAAGGCATCGCTGGAGTCCGACCCGGTCTGGATCGAGACCAAGGCCGATTATTACAAGTTGCCCAAGGACAAGCACCCGAACCAGNGGGTCGAGTTCCACTGGTCGCAGCTGTTGCTGACAGGCTTCGACCTGAGCTTCCGCCAGTCGTTGGGCTGGGACGAGGTATCCAAGGAAGTGTTCACCTGGAGGGAAGATCCGCGTCTCGGCAAGAACATCGGCACCACCCTCAAGCGCATGGCGGGGCAGTTCGATGCGGTCGACCTTTGGTATCGCGATACCGTTGGCGAACTCCACAACATCGACAAGCTCCTGCCCGGCATGAAGTCGCGCGCGCTGGTCGTGCATGTCGACAACGACCTGTGGTTGATGGGCAGCGATGCGCGCAAGGCTTCGGAGGAAATCCCTGGTGGGCTCTACGCCGGCTTTTCCGACCCGATCGCGCACTATGCCGTATTCAAGGCGCCCAACGTGCTGAAGAACAACCAGACCTTCAGCGCTTTCATGCGCTCGACCGGGGTCATGAACGATGCGGAAAAGGCANTCGTCTGCGAGGCCAGGAATTACCGCCGGCCGCGCGTCAACATGAACCCCGATCCGAAGAAGTCGTTCTGGAAGGATGAAATCGTTTACCCGTTCCCGGTCAAGTACGCCAATGCCAAGGATCGCAATGGCGTCAACTGGCAGATCGGCTACATGGACGAATACTGCGGCAAGGAAAGCAATCCGCCGACACTGGTCATGGTGCACGGCAAGGGGGCGTTCGGTGCCCACTACGGCAACGTCGTCAAGTACGCCGTCGAACGCGGCTTCCGCGTGATCGTGCCCGACATGCCGCTGGCCGGCACCTCGGGGCCGGGCAACCTCGACAAGACGCAGGCGCGCACGCTGGACGACATCCGCGACGCCTTCAATAATCTGGTGGTCGGCCAGCTGGGCGTCAAGAAAGCCTACTACTACGGTCACTCGCAGGGCGGGCAGGTGGTGCTCGGTTATGCGCTGCGCTATCCGGAGGCGGTAGGTGGGCTGATTCTCGAAGGCCCGGCCGGTCTTGAAGAGTATCCGAAGAATTTCAAGATGGGCGACAAGGAACTGCCGATTTGCGACAAGGCTATCGGCCGCGACTTGAATCGCTGGCAAGCCGCCTGGGGTCCGTTTGGCTTGGTCGAATCCGAATTGAAACGCACGCCGCAACAGGTGCGTGACTTCTTCTACTGGCAGAAGCGCGACGCTGCCGGCAATGCGGTACCTGCCCCGGCCGGTTACTTCATCAACGACACCCAGTACTCCAGGCTGCACACCGACCAGCGCATCGCGATGATCACCGGCAACAAGCGCGAGTTCGAGCAATGGGCATTCCTGTTCCATTACGACACTTTCTCGATGTGTTCGGAGAATGCGCGTGAGGACGAGAACTCGCTGTACAAGCGTTTGCCGCAGATCAAGGCACCGATCTTCCTGGCCTTCGGCGCCCGCGAGCCGTTCATTCCGAGCACGGCGCTCAATGGCCTCAACGACAAGTCGAAGCAGGTCATCATTCCTTTCGTCGAGCGCATGACGGCAGCGGGCAACCCGCCGGTGGTCAAGATCTACCCGGATGTCGGGCACTTCATCCACACCGACGTACCGCTCGAATTCGCCCGCGACACGGTTAGCTTCATGAAGACCCGTCATGTGAATGCGGTGACGCCGGACGTGATCGACTCGCTGATCAATGGCACCAAGCCGATGGCTGCCGCTGCGCCTGCTGCCGGTGGCGACAAGCCGGCCGGCCTTGCCAAGTGAGGTACGCGATGAAAACGAACATGAGGAAAGCTGACGTGAAAAAGCAAATCGTTGCCTTGGCGCTGGCTGCCGTTTTCGCGCTGCCGGGCGCCGCGCTGGCGGCCGACACCAAGTTCCCGCTGACACCGAATTCGGGGACTATGGAGTTCGACCACCTGAAACGCCAATACGAGATTCCCAATTTCCGCATTGGCGGCNAATACAACCTCGACGCCGATCCGGAAACCTGGCGCAACGGCGGCGAGGGCGGCACGACGCTCGAATCACTGGGCGCCGCACCGCTGAAAGTCGCCTATATCGCGGTCGGAACACCGAAGCGCAACGACCGGNGGGAGATCATCAACGCGGTGATCGTCAATACCTTCTACTCCGGCGACTCGACCAACATGTACAACTTCTGGTACGACGGTCAGCCCGGCAACGGCTTCTCCGGCGGCGCGGTAGTCGGCCCCGGCAAGGCCATCGATACCAACAAGTATTACGTGGTCTTCCTCGATGCGCTCGGCCTTTGGGGCACCTCCAAGCCGTCCGACGGGCTGGGGCGCAAGTTCNCGCACTACAGCTACTTCGACATGGTGCAGAGCAATTATCGCCTGCTCCGCGATCATCTGAAAATCGCTCAGGTCGAGGTCGCCACCGGGGTTTCCATGGGTGCCACGCAGAGCTGGGTGTGGNGGGTGATGTATTCGCCGAGCGGCTTCGTCAAGGCGATCATGCCGATCGGCGGCACGACGGCCTCGGACGGCGACGATCCGATCGGCGCCTGGACTTTCCTGCTGGCGCAGGCGGCGATCGAAAGCGACCCCAAGTGGCGGGCGACGAACGGAAATTACTACCATCTGCCGGTCGATCAGCATCCCAAGCAAGGGCTGCAGTTCATGTGGTCGCGCCTGCAGTTGACAGGCTTCACCTTCCCGGTGCGTTCGGCGACGCCGTGGGACAAGATCGAGCGTGAAGTCTTCTACTGGGAGCCGACCGGCAACCAGTCGGCAGCCTGGATCGCCCGGGTCAAGAACGAAGACCCGGTCGACTTCTGGTATCGCAACGATTCCGGTTTCAACTACAACATCAACAAGGATCTCAAGCGGATCAAGGCGCGGACCCTGGTGGTACNNGTCGATACCGACAAGTGGCTGATCGTCGATAACGCCCGGAAGGCGGCGCAGGCCGTCGACGGCGCGGTGTTCGCCAGCTTCTCCGATCCGACCGCGCATTACGCCGTGTTCAAGGCGCCGAATGTGTTGAAGGATACGATCAAGTCCTTCGTCGATAACACCTTCACCACCAGCCTGCCCGGCATCGCCGGTGCCAGCGGTGGGGCGGCGGCGCCAGCCANNGGGGCCGAAAAACCGGCGGGACTGGCGAAGTAGGATTTCTGCTTGGTTTGCTGAAAGGCCGCCTGCGGGCGGCCTTTTCGTTTTTGTGGCTGGCGTTGCTCAGCTACGGAAAAATGCCCCGAAGACGCGGGCGAACAGCAGTGGCTGTTCCAGGTTCATCGAATGGCCGACATACGGGAAGATTTCCAGCCGGGCGTTGGGCAGTCGCTGAACCATGATGTCCATGTGGTCGCGCGGAATCCAGTAATCCATCTTGCCGTAGAGGATCAGATGCTCGTGCGTCATCTCCGGCATGCGTCTGGCGAGCGCGCCCGACTCCCACTCCAGGCCCAGGTTGTGCGGGGTGCCGAACCAGATGCCGTCGGAGAGCACGCGGGTCTTGTCGATGATCAGGGCGAACAAATCGCGCTGGGGNGAACTGGTGGCTTCGGCGAACTGCGGCATTTGCCCGGCGACCATGGTTTCCGGACGGAACAGGGTGGGCGCCGCGCTGGCGAGGCCGGCAAAGCCGACGTCGCGGTCGGTCTTCATGGCGGTCAGCACGCCGATCTGGCCGGGGTCCAGTTGCAGGCCGAGCGGGCTGACCGGGTCGAGCATCAGCACCTTGCCGAAGCGTTCCGGCGCCATGGTCAGCAGGTGCGAGACGATGATGCCACCGGTCGAGTGGCCGTAAAGGTGGCATTTTTCGATGCCGAGCGCGTCGAGCAGGGCGAGATGGTCGCGGGCGTGCGTTTCCATCGTGTAGTTGGAGTAATCGGCTGCCGGCTCGGGCTTGTCGGAGTCGCCGCAACCGCGCCACTCGGCGGCGATGACGCGGATGTTCGCCGGCAGCAGCGGCATGGCGAGATCCAGCCAGTTGGCGCAACCGAGATTGCCATGGACGGCGAGCACGACATTGTCGCCGCTCCCGTGTTCGACATAGTTCAGGAAAATATCGCCAACCTGGGTGCGCGGCATGTCAGTCTCCTTTAGCGTTGTGCCATGCATTATAGATTGCTCCCCGGCAAGGTGCTACATTGGACGCCGAGGAGGAAGTTCATGGAATTCAGACTGCGCAGCGTACAGTGCGCCGGCCCGGCCGGCCTGCATCGCATGGCATATACCGAGTGGGGCGATCCCCGGAATCCCAAGGTTCTGGTCTGCGTGCATGCCCTGACCCGCAACTGCCGCGATTTCGATTTTCTGGCCCGCGCCCTGGCCTCGCATTACCGGGTCGTCTGCCCGGACATCGCCGGGCGCGGCCTGAGCGACTGGCTAAAGGAGCCGGCCGGGTATGCGATTCCCAATTACGTCGCCGATGTCGTCACGCTGATCGCTCGCCTCGATGTCGAGATGGTGGATTGGGTCGGCATCTCGATGGGCGGGCTGATCGGCATGGCCCTGGCCAGCATGGCGGGAACGCCGGTGCGGCGGCTGGTGCTCAGCGACGTCGGGCCGGAAATCACCAGCGAATCGATCCAGCGCATTGCTTCCTATGTCGGCACCGATCCGCGCTGGGCCAGCTTCGAGCAGGCGGAGGCGTACATCCGCACGGTCAGCGCGCCGTTCGGCAAACTCACCGACGAGCAATGGTGGCACATGACCGAGCATTGCGTGCGTCAGGACAGCGATGGCAGTTGGCGTTTTCGCTACGATCCGAAAATCGCCGAGCCGTTCAAGGCGTCGTTTTCCGGCGGGCCGATCGATCTTTGGCCGTACTACGAGCGGGTCGCCTGTCCGACGCTGGTCGTGCGCGGGGCCGAATCGGATTTGCTGACGCGCGAGACCTGGCAGCGCATGGGCAGTTGCGGTCCACGCGCAAAACTGGTCGAAATTCCCGAGGTCGGCCATGCGCCGATGTTCCTGACGGACGATCAGATCGCCGTCGCCCGTGATTTCCTGCTGGCATCATGACCATGAAACACCTGGTCGTCGGCGGCCTGCGCCTCGAATATCAGGATTACCCGGCGCATCGGCCGGGCATGCCGTGCATCGTGATGTTGCACGAAGGCTTGGGTTGCGTCGCCATGTGGCGGCATTTTCCCGAGCGCGTGGCGGCGGTCACCGGCTGCCGCGTGCTGGTCTGGTCGCGCGCCGGTTACGGCCACTCGCAGCCCTATACCGAAGCCCGCACGCCACGCTACATGCACCGCGAGGCGCTGGAAGCCCTGCCGGCGCTGCTGGCGGAGCTGGGTATCGAACGGCCCTTGCTGTTTGGCCACAGCGACGGCGGCAGCATCGCGCTGATCTTTGCCGGTGCCTTTCCCGAGGTGCCGNCTGGGGCCATCGTCATGGCGCCGCACGAGTTCGTCGAGGAAGTCACGCTGGCCGGCATTTCGGCCGCAAAAGCGGCGTGGACCGCAACCGACCTGCCGCAGAAGCTGGGGCGCTACCACGCCGATGTCGAGCGCGTGTTCGCCGACTGGAACGACACCTGGCTGTCGCCGGCCTTCCGCGACTGGAACATCGAGGAATATCTGCCAAAAATCCGCTGCCCGGTGCTGGCGATCCAGGGCGAGGATGACGAGTACGCGACGATGCGCCAGATCGAGGCCATCGCCGAGCAGGTGCCCGATACCACGCTGGTGAAGCTGCCCGAGTGCGGCCACTCGCCGCACCGCGATCAGCCGGCGGCGGTGCTCGGCGCGGTCGATGCCTTCGTCAGGCGGCTGAGCGGTCCTGACGGTAATAGCTGCGCAGCAGCGCGTAGAGGGCCGGGTATTCGCGGTCGACCACGTCGGGCAGCTCGAAGAAATTTTCCGATAGCACCGCGAAAAACTCGGCCGGGTCGTCGCTGGCGTAGGGATCGATGATCGTCTCCTCGCCGCTGTCGACGCGGCGGCAGAAATCGTCGTAAGCGGCGAAGAAGACCGTTTCCAGTCTTGCCGGGTGATGCCGGAATGCAGCGCCGGGATGCCGTCGGCCTCGCCGTTCTTCATGTCCAGTTTGTGCGCGAATTCGTGGATCACCACGTTGTAGCCCTCGCCGGCCATCTGCGCGTCGTGCCAGGAGACGATCAGCGGGCCGCCTTCCCAGGCTTCGCCGGAGAGTACGTCGTCGAATTCAGTACGACGCCGTCCTCGTCCTCGACGCGGCGCGGTACGACGAATTCGTCGGGGGACGACGATGCCGACCCAGTCGCGGTAGGCGGCGAGGCCCATCTCAAGGATGGGCAGGCAGCCCTGGGCGGCGATCGAGACGCAGATTTCGTCGCTCAGTTCGAGGCCGCCGACGGCGCTGAATTCCTTTTCCGCCAGAAAGTCCTCGACCAGCGTTTTGAGCCTTTTTTCTCGTCGACCGCAAGCAGGTCGAGAAAGGGCAGGGAAGCCAGGGTCTGCACCCAGAGACCGTCCGCTACCGTCGATTTCCGTCTGCCGCCAAGCCAGTCGAAAAGTCCCATCGCTTATTTCTTCATGGTCAGCCAGATGCCGGAAAAGATCAGGCCGATGCCGAGATAGTGGTACCAGTGCGGGATTTCCGACAGGAACATGGCCGAGAGAATGGTGCCGAAGACCGGCATCAGGTGGATGAACAGGCTGGCCTTGCTGGCGCCGATCTCGGCGACGCCCCGGTTGTAGAAGATGTAGCCGAGGAAGCTCGGGAAGATGCCGACGTAGGCGAGCGAAGCCAGCGACCCGAGGTTGATGGCGATCTGCCGGCCCTGCGCCATTTCCCAGGCATAGGCGGGGGCGAGGGCGCAAAGCCCGACGGCGGTCATCGCCGCCAGCATCAGCATCGGTACGCCGGCCGGCCGCCAGGCGAGGCCGACGGTGTAGATGGCCCAGGCCAGCACGGCGCCCAGCATCCAGACATCGCCGACATTGAGGTTGAGATGGACGAGCACGGCCGGGTCGCCACGGGCGATGATGGTCAGCGCGCCGCACAGCGAGATGACGACGCCCAGCCCTTCGAGGCGCCGCAGCGGCTTGCCGAGAAAGGCCCAGGAAATGGCGATGGTGACGACCGGGATGAAGGAATTGAGCAGCACGGCATTGGTTGCCGAGGTGTATTGCAGCGCGAGGTAGGCGAAGGTGTTGTAGCTGCCGACGCCGAGCAATCCCAGGATGACGAGCGGCTTCCAGGCCTGGCGCAGCAGCGGCCATTGCNNCCGGAAATGCGGCCAGGCCAGCGGCAGCACCAGCAGGAAGGCGATCGCCCAGCGCCAGAAGGCCAGCGCCAGCGGCGGCACGTCGGCGCGAATGCCACGCCCGACCACCATGTTGCCCGACCAGAAGAGCACGGTCAGGGTCAGCAGCAGGTAGGGGTTGGTCAGGAAACGGGCGGGTTTTTCCGGCATCCGGCGGATTATGCATCAGCCGCGATGTGGGGGCAGACGGTATAATCCCATATGGTTTCCGTTGTTCATTCCGTCGCCGCCCAGAGCGATTTCGACCAGTTTTTGNCGGTGCTTGCCGATGGCCTGCCGCCGGAAGAGGCGACTGCGCTGAAGGAGGTGGTCGCCTATGCCTGGGAAGTTCACGGCGAAAGCGTTCTCGGCAGCGGCGAGCGCGTCTGGTCGCACGCGCTGGGCATGGGGGTCATCATCGCCGGCCTGCGGATGGATGTCGAATCGCGCATGGCGGCCTTGCTGTTCGCCGTGCCGGCGGGCAACGAAAACGGCATCGCGCTCATCGAGGAGCGCTTCGGCAAGCCGGCGGCGCACCTGGTCAATGGCATCTCGCGGCTCAATCGCCTGCGCCCGATCACCAAGGGTTTCGTCGCCACCAACATCGAGGCCGGCGAAGTCAATCCGGCGGAAATGAAGGCGCAGATCGAAGTGCTGCGCAAGATGCTGCTGGCGATGGTCGAGGACATCCGCGTCGTGCTGCTGCGGCTGGCCAGCCGAACGCAAACGCTGCGCTTCTATGCCACACGCCAGGACGATCTGCGTATCCAGGTCGCGCGCGAGACGCTGGAACTCTACTCGCCGCTGGCCAACCGGCTCGGGGTCTGGGAGCTGAAATGGGAGCTGGAAGATCTCTCCTTCCGCTTCCTGCACCCGGATATCTACAAGAAAATCGCCGGCATGCTCGACGAGAAGCGGCGCGAGCGCGAGCAGTTCATCGCCGACGCGGTTGCCCGGGTGCGCGCGGAGCTGACGGCGGCCGGCGTCGAAAAAGCCGAGGTGTATGGGCGGCCGAAGCACATCTACAGCATCTGGAACAAGATGCGGAAAAAGGGCGTCGAGTTCTCCGAAGTCTTCGACATCCGGGCCTTGCGCATCATCGTCGACGACATCAAGGACTGCTACACCGCGCTTGGCATCGTCCACAACCTGTGGTCGCCGATCTCCAAGGAATTCGACGACTACATCTCCAATCCCAAGGGCAATTACTACCGTTCGCTGCACACGGCAGTGCGCTGCCCGGACGGGCGCAGCCTGGAAATCCAGATCCGCACCTGGGAGATGCACAAGCACGCCGAGCTCGGCGTCGCCGCCCACTGGCGTTACAAGGAGGGCACCAAGCGCGGCGCCGAGGACACCTACGACGAGAAGATCGCCTNNCGGCTGCGCCAGCTGCTGACCTGGAAAGACGAAGTCGCCGACAGCTCGGACTGGATCAGCCACTACAAGCAGGCGGCACTCGACGAGACGCTCTACGTGATCACCCCGCAAGGCAAGGTCGTCGATTTGCCGCAGGGCGCGACGCCGGTCGATTTCGCCTACCGCGTGCATACCGACCTCGGCCACCGTTGCCGCGGCGCCGNNGTCAACGGGCAACTGGTGCCGCTCAACACGCCGCTGGAAACCGGGCAGCGGGTGGAGATCATTACCGCCAAGCATGGCGGACCGTCGCGCGACTGGCTGAACCCGACGCTGAATTACATTCATACCAAGAGCGCGCGGGTCAAGGTGCGCACCTGGTTCTCCAACCTGGCGCTGGAAGAAACGCTGGCCGAAGGCCGCGCGCTGATCGCCAAGGAGTTGCAGCGGGCCGGGCAGACCGGCGCCAATATCGAGGATCTCTCGCACAAGCTGGGCTTTNCGCGTGCCGACGACCTCTACATCGCTGCGGTGCGCGGCGAGCTCAATCTGCGCCAGTTCCAGCTTGTGGCGCGCGGCGGCGATCTGGCGGCCGAAACGCAGCTGCCCGACGAGGTGCAGGCGCGGCCGAGCAAGCCGGTGGCCGGCAATCAGGGCATCCTGATCGTCGGCGTCGACAAGCTGCTGACCCAGCTGGCGCGCTGCTGCAAGCCGGCGCCGCCCGACCCGATCCAGGGCTTCGTCACGCGCGGCAAGGGGATCTCGATCCACCGCATGGATTGCCCGAATTTCTCCAACCTCGCCGCGCTGCACCCGGAACGCGTCATCGAGACCGACTGGGGCGGCCAGACCACCGGTGTCTTCNCCGCCGACATCGTCGTCGATGCGCACGACCGCCAGGGCCTGTTGCGCGATATTTCGGAAGTCTTCACGCGCGAGAAGCTCAACGTCATCGGCGTCAACACGCAGTCCAAACAGGGCAAGGCGCACATGAGCTTCACCGTCGAGATCACCAACCTGCTGCAACTGCAGCGCACGCTGACGCTGATCCACGAAGTCGAAGGCGTGGTCGGCGTACGCCGGGCCTGAGCGCTGCCCGGTTGCGGTCGACCGTCAAAAGGGGCAAAACGATGAAAGGCAACTTTATCTCCATCGCGCTGATCGTCATCGGCGTCGTCGCGCTGGCGGTCAATCTCGATCTGATCGAGTTCAACCTGATCGCCCTGATGCGCAAATGGTGGCCGCTGGTGCTGATCGCCATCGGCGCCGCGCTATTCTTTACGCCCGACGACGCGGCGAAAAAGAAATAGCGTCGAAGTCACCCAACGAAAAATGCGGCCCGCGAGCCGCATTTTTGATTTTCGCCCTTCTTTAGCTGTCGACCGCAACAGGCGGTCAGGTGCCGCCGCCCAGCGTCAGCATCAATTCGCCCTGCGCGTTGTGCGGCTTGGCGCGGGCGTTGCGACGGCGCTGGTAGCTGCCTTCGCCGTTCATGTCCCAGCTTTGCTGGTTGTCGGCCAGGTAGAACTTGAGGCCTTCGGTGATCACGCGCTTTTTCAGCTTGGGGTCAAGTACCGGGAAGGCGAGTTCGATGCGACGGAAGAAATTGCGCTCCATCCAGTCGGCGCTCGACAGATAGACTTTNTCCTCGCCGCCG
This sequence comes from Dechloromonas sp., assembly GCA_013363835.1. GTDB lineage: Bacteria > Pseudomonadota > Gammaproteobacteria > Burkholderiales > Rhodocyclaceae > Azonexus. The sequence goes on along the minus strand of CP054864.1, from coordinate 1,539,998 downwards.
GCATGGAAGTAGAAGACGCGGTGGTGTTCGAAANNGCGGCCGATGATCGAACGGACGCGAATGTTTTCCGATAGACCCGGCACGCCGGGGCGTAGCGCGCAGACGCCGCGCACGATCAGGTCGATGGTCACGCCGGCCTGCGAGGCTTCGTAAAGCGCGTGGATGGTTTCCGGTTCGAGCAGCGAATTCATCTTGGCGACGATCATCGCCTTGCCGTTGGCGCGCGCCGTCTCGGCTTCCGCNTGGATCGCCGCGACGACATTGGGCTGCAGCGTGAAAGGTGCCTGCCACAGGTGTTTGAGGGTGCGCGCCTTGCCCAGGCCGGTCAGTTGCTTGAAGACTTCGGCCACGTCGTTGGTGATTTCCTCGTTGGCCGTCATCAGGCCAAAGTCGGAATAGAGGCGGGCGGTGCGCGGNTGGTAGTTGCCGGTGCCGAGGTGGGCGTAGCGCTTGAGGCCGCCTTCCTCGCGGCGCACGATGAGCAGCGCCTTGGCATGCACCTTGTAGCCGACCACGCCATACACCACATGGGCGCCGACNTCCTCCAGCCGGGTCGCCCAACCGATGTTGGCTTCCTCGTCGAAGCGCGCCATCAGCTCGACGATGACCGTGACTTCCTTGCCGTTCTGCGCGGCGCGAATCAAGGACTGCATCAGTACCGAGTCGGTGCCTGTGCGATAGACGGTCATCTTGATCGCCACCACCTGCGGGTCGCTCGCCGCCTGGTTGAGCAGGTTGATGACCGGCGCGAAGGACTGGTAGGGGTGGTGCAGCAGGATGTCGCTGCGGCGGATGCTGTCGAAGATGTTGGCGCCCTTGCCGACGGCCTTGGGCACGCCAGGCACAAAGGCGGAAAACTTCAGTTCCGGGCGTTCGACCCAGTCGGGCACCTGCATCAGGCGCACCAGGTTGACCGGCCCTTCGACGCGGTAGAGATCGCCCACCCCGAGACCGAATTGGGCGAGCAGGAATTCGGTCATCGACTGCGAGCAGTTTTCCGCGACTTCGAGACGCACGGCGTCGCCGAAATGGCGTGTCGGGAGTTCGCCCTGCAGCTTGGTGCGCAGGTTGGTGACTTCTTCCTCGTCGACGAAGAGGTCGGAATTGCGCGTGGCACGGAACTGGTAGCAGCCGAGCACCGTCATGCCGGTAAATAGTTCGCCGACGAACTCATGCAGGATGGACGACAGAAAGACGAAGCCGTATTCGCAATCCGCCAGTTCCGCGGGCAGGCGGATGACGCGCGGCAGCACGCGCGGCGCCTGGACGATGGCGGCGTTGGAACTGCGGCCGAAGGCATCCTTGCCCTCCAGCTCGACGGCGAAATTCAGGCTCTTGTTGAGCACTTTCGGGAAGGGGTGCGAGGGGTCGAGGCCGATCGGCGTCAGCACCGGCACCATTTCACGCACGAAGTAGTCACGAATCCATTCGCGCTGTTCCTCGGTCCATTTCGAGCGCCGCAGGAAGCGGATGCCCTGCTCGGCCAGCAGCGGCAGGATCACCTCGTTCAGGTGGCGGTACTGCTCGGTGACGATGGCGTGCGCCTCGGCCGAAACCAGACGGAAGGATTCCAGCGGCGTCTTGCCGTCGGTGGTGATCGTCGGCACATGCGCCTTGATCTGCTCCTTGAGGCCGGCCATGCGGATCTCGAANAACTCGTCGAGGTTGCTGGAGACGATGCACAGGAAGCGCAGGCGTTCGAGCAGCGGCATGCGCTCGTCCTGCGCCTGGGCCAGCACGCGGCGGTTGAAGGCCAGCATGCTCAGTTCGCGGTTCAGATATTCCTCGGCCGGGAAGCGTAGCGTGGAATGTTGACGGGTCATGGAAAGTCTCCTTTTTCTTGAAGTATATGCTTCAAACCCGTCATTTTGTTGCATTTTGATTACGTAAAGATTACGCAGATGCGATCCCGTCGCTCAGCCGGAAAAATTTCTTTTCGCCTTTGGAAATTGGCCAAGGGCGGCCAGCAGGGTGCCGAACTTGGCGTCGGTTTCCGCCAGTTCCTGAACCGGGTCGGAATCGCCGACGATGCCGGCGCCGGCCTGCAGTTCGATGCGCTTGCCGTCGATCAGCGCCGAGCGCAGGGCGACCGAGAATTCGCCCTCGCCAGCCGGCGTCAGGCTGCCGAAGCCGCCGCTGTACCAGCCGCTGCGCCGTTCGCCATGGGCCGCCAGCCAGTCGAGCGCGGCAGCGGTGGGAAAGCCGCCGACGGCCGGTGTCGGGTGCAGCGCCCGCACCAGATCGAAGAGCGTGACGCCCGCTGCCGCGCGGCCGCTGACCAAGGTGCGCAGATGCCGGACGTTGCCGGCTTCGCAAATGGTGGCGGGGCCGCTTTGCAAGGGCGAGTCGCTGCATTTTTCCAGCGCGTCGACGATGGCCGCGACGACCAGCGACTGCTCGTGCCGGTTCTTCGGCGCATCGAGCGTCGGCGAGCCGGGCCATGCCGTGCCGGCCAGGGCATCGGCTTCGATCTGCCCGGCGTGCAGGCGCACCAGGCGCTCGGGCGTGGCGCCGAGAAAGACGCGAGCGCCACTGCCGTGGGCATAGACCAGGCTGTCGGGCTGCTGGTCGAGCAGGTTGCCCAACAGTTGGCCGGCGGCAATCGGGCCAGCCGCCTGCAACATCAGCTGGCGGGTGAGCACGATCTTNTCCAGCCGCTGTTCGGCAATGGCGCGCAAGGCGGCATGCACGCGAGCGATCCAGGCGCGGTCTGCGAGGCTGCGGTCGGCCGGCGGCAACATGTGAAAGCCCGCCTGCATCGGACGCGGCGCGAGCAGGCGCGACCACAGGGCCGGCGCCTGCGCGATCCTGCCCGCGGGGGTGCTGAGCGTCGCCAGGCAACGGCCGTCGCGCGTTTCGAGCAGGATGGCGGGGATCGCCAGCAGGGCGTTGGGCAGCGCGCTGGGCTGGGCATCCGGATTCTGTTCGTCGAAGGCGAAGCCNGCAAAGGCCAGCGCCCGGCCGTTGTGCCGCCAGTGGCCGGCAAGCCCGGCAAAGGCGTTGTCCAGCGCGGCGAAGCGGTGGGGGCCGGCGCTGGCGACCTGCAGCGCGTGGCCGATGCCGAGCTGATAACTGCCCTGCGCCGGGCGTGCCTGGTACCAGAACGGCGCATTGGCGGGCAACGCGGCGAGCCAGTCGGGGGCCGCGTGGCGGCCGAGTTCCAGCGTCAGGCTGAGCGGCGCCGAGGCCGGGGCGCCGCCGGCCAGGGCCTGCAATTGCCGGGCGATCTCCGGCCCGGCGAGGTGCTGGCGCAGGGTGTGCAGCATCAGGCGGCCTCGCGCGCCAGGCGGCGCAGGGCGGCGCGCTCCAGCTTGCCGGCGGCGTTGCGCGGCAGGCTGGCCAGGTGCACGATGCGGCGCGGTTGCGCGGCGCCGGGCAGGCGGGCGCGGCACCAGGTCTTGAGNGTCTTTGCGGCTGCCTCGCCCACCACCAGCGCGACGATCAGGTCGCCCCAGACCGGGTCGGGCAGGCCGGTGACCGCCACGTCGCGCACGCCGGGGCAGGCGGCGAGGCAGGATTCAACTATCAACGGATGCACGTTGGCGCCGCCGCTGACCAGCATGTCGTCGGCGCGGCCGGTTACGGTCAACCGCCCGAAGGCGTCGATTTCGCCGAGGTCGCCGGTGGTCAGCCAACCGTCTTCGTCGATGCCGCCGCCGTCGAGGTAGCCAAGCATCAGCTGCGGGCCGCGAACGCGGATGCGGCCATCGGCGGCCAGCGCGATTTCGCTGCCCGCCAGCGGGCGGCCGACCAGGCCTTCGTGCCAGGGNCCGTCGGCCGGCGTCCAGGTGGCGATCTGGGCCGCCGTCTCGCTCATGCCGTAGCTCGGGTTGAGCGGCCAGCCGGCGGCCGTCGCGCGCTCGTAAAGCGCCGGCGCCAGCGCCGCGCCGCCGATCATCACATGGCGCAGGCTGGCCGGTGGCGTCGCGCTGGCCTCCAGCAGCCGGGCGAGCATGGCCGGCACCAGCGAAAGGTGGCTGACCGGGTGGCGGCACAGGTCGGCGGCCACCGCCTCGGCATTGAAGCCATCGTGCAGCAGCACGCCGGCCCCGGCGCGCNNGCAGCGCCAGAGAATGGCCTGGCCGCCGATATGGTAGAGCGGCAGGCAATTCAGCCAGAGATCGCCGGCGCCCAGCGGCAGAAGCCGGTTGGAAGCGGCGGCCGCCGCATCGAGACTGGCATTGCTCAACATCACCCCGCGCGGCTCGCCCTCGCTGCCGCTGGTCGAAATCACCAGCGCCACGCCGGGCGGCAGTTCCGCCGTCCAGCGAATCGACCGGTTGCGGTCGACCGGCCAAAAGGGCCGNTTTTCAAGGCTGCAGGCGTAGGCGTAACGGGCCAGGTCGAGGCTGCCGGCGGGCAGGATGACAGGCTCGCGCGAGCCGGCCACATGCCCGTTGAGCGTCGCGCTGTCGGCCAGCAGTTCGGCGAAGGTCCAGCATCGTTCGCCGAAGCGCAAAGCCAGCCCCTGCGGCGTGCGCCGCGCGGCGAAGGCGAGGTGGTGGGCGAGCGAACCGGCGGGCTTCATCAGTCCATGATTATAGGCAGTCGGGGCGCCGCGCCAAGGCGAGGCAGATCAAGAAATCCGCGCCGCGCCCGGCCGCGGCGCTCCCGCTCAGGCGCAGGCGCGGCGGATGATGCGTTCGGTCTTCGCGTCGTCGACCTCGGCATGGGTGCCGAGCGCGGCGTTGCCGTGGGCGCGAACGGCGGCGAGGACGCGGTCGGCAGCGTCCGGATCGGCAATGCCGGCCTCGCGCAGGTGCACCGGCATGCGCAGGCTGCGGTAGAAGGCTTCGATGGCGGCGATGGTGTCTTCGGCGCTCGGGTCGGCGAGGCCGAAGACGTTGCGCCCCATCTGCTCCAGCTTGGCGCGCTTGGGCTCGATCAGCTCGCGCAGCAGGTTGGGCTGGATGATGGAAAGGGTGCGGCCGTGGTCGATGCCCCACAGCGCGGTAAGCTCGACGGCGATGCGGTGGGTGACCCAGTCGGCGGGCACGCCGACGCCGATGATGCCGCACAGGGCCTGGTTGGCGGCCCACATCAGGTTCTGCTGCCAGGCGGTTTCGCGGCGCTGCGCGAAGGTGTCGGCCAGCGTCTTCAGCGCCTTCATCACCGCCTCGGCGTAGCCGTCCTGCACCAGCGCGCCGACCGGGTAGGTCAGGTACTGCTCGCAGACATGCACGAAGGCATCGACGATGCCGTTCTCCAGCTGGCGGTCTGGCAGGCTGGACATCACCTCGGGATTGAGCACGGCGAAGCGCGCCGCCGGCGGCACGTAGAAAACCCGCTTTTCGTGCGTGGCCTTGCGCGTGACCACGGCGGCGGGGTTCGATTCCGAGCCGGTTGCCGGCAGCGTCAGCACGATGCCTACCGGCAGCGCCTCCCGTGGCGCATGCCTGCCGCTGACGATATCCCAGCCATCGCCGTCGTAGAGCGCGGCGCAGGCGATGTACTTGGCGCCATCCGACACCGAGCCGCCACCGACGCCGAGGATGAAATCGGTTTTCTGCCTTTTNGCGAGGTCGACCGCAGCAGACAGGGTTTCCAGCGTCGGGTTGGGTTCCACGCCGGCGAATTCGACCACCTCGCGCCCGGCCAGCGCGGCCATCACCTTGTCGTAAACACCATTGCCCTTGATCGAGCCGCCGCCATAGAGCAGCAGCACNCTGGCATCGGCCGGAACCAGGCTGCCCAGCTTGGCAAAGCTGTTCGGGCCGAAAACGATCTGGGTCGGGTTGTGGTACGTGAATTCGAACAGGTAGGGCATGAGCGGGTCCTCAGGGGCGGCGGCGGAAAGGCCGGTGGGGAAAGGATACGCCTGGTGGGTGGCGGTTCAACAGGCCTTTGTTCCGGGCTGTTTGAGGGGCGCTGTTTCGGCCAAAGCCGACTCTCAGCTCCCAGCTCTCAGCTGGAATTGGGCAGCTATACTTTGGTTACCTGCCGCTCATGGGGAGAAGGTATGTCGGCGTGCCGGCGGGCGTGGCTGCCGCCGAACAATCCCTACTTGTCACTCACACGTCGCGCATAGATCGCGGCAGATGGCTTCGATCAGGAAATGCTGCGCCGAATTCAGGCGCTCAACCTCCCCGTGTTGGAAATCGACACCCTTCGCCCGACGGCAGGGGCAGCCGGGAGAGATGTCTCGTGATCGAAGCGGGCCAATTCGGCCCATGGCTCGCCTTGGCGTCGGATCAAAGTGGTCAGCGTCAATGAACGGTCACCATCGACGGCAACATGCATAACTGACGATCGCACACTCGAAGCCAAATGACGGCCGGTCAGCGTTGCGAACGCGCAACGCCATGTAGCTGACCGGACCGTCTGCCCGCGACAACCAATCAACATCTGTCAGCGATTGACGTCCACGATTACGCGGCCGCGAATCTCGCCATTGACGAGCTTCAACGCCGTGGGGATTGCATCGGCTAGCGAAATCTCATTGCTGATCATTGCCAACTTCGAGACATCGAGGTCAGTACCCAGGCGACGCCATGCCTCAAGGCGATCGAGGCGCGGGCACATCACACTGTCGATGCCGGCAAGTGTCACACCACGAAGGATGAACGGCGCGACCGTAGCCGGGAAATCCATCCCNCCTGCAAGTCCACATGCCGTGACCACTCCGCGATATTTGGTGGTGGCGCAGATATTTGCCAGGGTGTGGCTGCCGACGACATCGACTGCGCCGGCCCAACGTTCCTTACCCAGCGGCTTACCCGGCGTCCCAAATTCCACACGATTGAGCACTTCACTGGCACCTAAGTGTTTCAAGTAGTCTGCCTCTTCTGTCCGTCCGCTGATCGCGACCACCGTATAGCCGAGCTTCGCAAGCACTGCGGTTGCTACGCTGCCGACCCCACCTGCCGCACCGGAGACAACGATCTCCCCGTGCGCCGGTGTTACACCATGGCGTTCCAGTGCCAGCACGCACAGCATGGCGGTGTAGCCAGCAGTGCCGATTGCCATTGCCTGCTGCGGGGAAAACTGTTCGGGCAGTGGCACCAGCCAGTCCCCNTTGAGACGCGCTTTCTGGGCCAGGCCGCCCCAGTGCCCNTCGCCGACGCCCCATCCATTCAGTAGCACACTGTCTCCGGCCTTGTATTCCGGGTGGGTACTCGATTCGACGATGCCTACCAGATCGATGCCAGGCACCATCGGGAAGCGTCGAACCACCGGCCCNTTACCCGTGATGGCAAGGCCATCCTTGTAATTGAGCGTCGAATGACTAACACGGACGGTGACATCGCCATCGGGCAACTGCCCTTCATCAATGTCCTTGATGTTGGCGCGGTAGCCGGCATCATCCTTCTCAATCAGAATACCTTTGAACATGTTTAGCTCCTTGATAATTTAGACCGATCGTCTATAAAAAGTTAAAAAATTAGGCCCTCTGTAGCCCGACGAAAAATCCGCGCGCAAAGATTTCCAGAGGTTTGGTACTACGTTCGAGCTTGGCGCGCAGGACCGCACCTTCCCAGCCGATCCAGAAAAANGTGGCCTGCTGCGCGCAGTCCACGGCGGCGGGGATTTCGCCCTCCCGTTGCGCCGCTTCGAGACAGCGTGCAAAGCGCCGTTCCCAGTCGTCAAACACGGCGTTGAGACTCGCACGAAAACTCTCCGGCAAGGCAGCCATCTCCTGACCGAGGTTGCCAATCAGACAGCCACGGCGGAAATCGTGCCGCGCCATTCCACCTCGGGCGTCTTCGACAAAGGCCCACAGGCGCTCAAGCGGTTTCTTCGATTGGTCATTGAAGTGACGTTCCAGTTTGTGGGCAAAGTAGCTCGCGTAACGATCAATCAAGGTCGCCCCGAAGGCTTCCTTGCTTTCGAAATAGTGATAGAAGGAACCCTTCGGTACGCCTACCCGCTTGAGCACTTCGTCAATCCCCGTAGCCGAGAAACCCTTTTCAGTAAGCGCCTCCAGTCCGGCGCGAACCAATAGCTCGCTGGTTTCGAGCGTCTCTTCGGGTCGCTTTGGCGGGCGGCCGCGCTTACGGGCAACGGATTGCTGAATGTCCATGGATATATATTAGACCGATTGTCTCATTTAATGCAAGCTTTATCGCTACCCGGCGAGGGCGACCTGGACAAATTAAGGCTGTCGCTTACAACTTCCCGCCAAGGGCCACCAACCGATTAATTACTGACTGAAATGCTCACCGGTCGAGCGGCAGCCATTACCGGTGCGCCTCCCAGAGTTATTGGGCAGGATCTGTTGCGCCTTAACCGGGAGCGCTAATGCAGCGCTTCCTCCATCGCAAACCCGACGCCGTTGCCCTTCGGCAATCGCATCCACCCATCGATGACGCGCGGCGATAAGCCGATATCGCTGGCAAGCCAGTCTGCTGTCGCCAGCCCATGCACGGCATCGGGCGCCACGGCGGCGGCGAGGTGGGCGAGGGTGGCGATGCCGCAGGCGCTTTCGAGGGCCGAGGTGATGATGACTTCGAGGCCGCTGGCGCTGGCGCGCAGCGCCAGTTCGGTGCTGGCGAGCAGGCCGCCGTGGCGGGCCGGTTTGAGGACGAGGCGGCGTACCGGCGGGTGGCGGAAGAAATGTGCGTCGAGCAGGTGGATCGATTCGTCGATGGCCAGTGGGAAGGCAGCGGCCGCTTGCAGGCTGGCGAGTTGGCCCGGTTCGGGGGCAGCCAGCGGTTCTTCGAGGCCGTCGATGGGCAGGCCGGCGCAGGCGGCGATGAAGCGTTGGGCGGTGGCCAGGGGCCAGGCGCGGTTGGCGTCCAGGCGCAGGCGCAGCGTGGGGGCAGCGTGGCGGCGAGCCTTTGCAGGGCGGCGATTTCGTCGTCGACCGGGGCGACGCCGACTTTCAGCTTGACGACGGTATAGCCTGCGGCGGCGGCCTGGGCCAGGCTGTTGCGGTCGACGGTGAAAATCGGCCCAAAACTGGCGTTGACCGCAACAGACGCTACCGGGGCGGCCGCTGAGCCAGGCGTTGAGCGGCAGGCCGGCGCCTTGCGCGGCGAGGTCGAGGTGGCGCATTCCTCGGCGAAGGCGGTGGCGGCGGCTTCGTCGATGCCGAATTCGGGAGCGGGCGCAATCGCCCCAGCCGGTGCGGCCGTCGTCGGTGGTCAGGCGGCGCAGGCGGCCGTGCCGCTCGCTTAGGACGCCGCGGCTGGTCTGCCACGGCCGGCGCAGCGGCAGGCAGTAGGGCAGCCAGTCGGCGGCGACGATCTTCACGGGCGCTTGCGGTACTTGCCGAAGTTCGGCGGGCGGCGTTCGAGCCAGGCGTTGCGGCCTTCCTGGCCTTCTTCCGTCATGTAGAACAGGCCGGTGGCGTTGCCGGCGAGTTCCTGGATGCCGGCGAGGCCGTCGGTGTCGGCATTGAAGCCGGCCTTGATCATGCGCAGGGCCATCGGCGACAGCTTGAGCATGGCGCGGCACCAGTTCACGGTTTCTTCTTCGAGCTTGTCGACCGGCACGACGGCATTGACCAGCCCNCAGTCCAGCGCGGTGGCTGCGTCGTACTGGCGGCACAGCAGCCAGATTTCCTTGGCGCGCTTGAGGCCGATGGTGCGCGCCATGAGCCCGGCGCCGAGGCCGGCGTCGAAGCTGCCGACGCGTGGTCCGGTCTGGCCGAAGCGGGCGTTGTCGGCGGCGATGGTCAGGTCGCAGACGAGGTGCAGGACATGGCCGCCGCCGATGGCGAAGCCGGCGACCATCGCCACCACCGGCTTGGGCAGTCGGCGGATTTGCATCTGCAGGTCGAGCACGTTGAGGTGCGGCGTGCCGCCTTCGTCGATGTAGCCTTCGTCGCCGCGCACCTTCTGGTCGCCGCCGGAGCANAAGGCTTCGCTGCCGGCGCCGGTGAGGATGATGGCGCCGATGGCGTTGTCGTGGTGGGCGCGGTGGAAGGCGTCGATCAGTTGCTTGACCGTTTCCGGGCGGAAGGCATTGCGCCGCTCGGGCCGGTTGATAGTGATCTTGGCGATGCCTTCGGCGGCTTCGTAGCGGATGTCGGAATAATCGGCCTGGGGCTGCCAGGCGGGAGGCGGTCGGGCATGGATTTACGGTGGGGTTCGGACAGGCAGCGAGTATAGCCGCATGCGCTGCCTGCCGATTTGATGCCTGTCGGGCTTACGGCCGGAAGAAATCCTCCAGTTCGCTGAACACCGCGTGATCCGCATGATGGCGGCGGATGGCGATGACGTCTTCGAGCTTTTCCGCCTGCTTCATCATCTGCGGCAGGCGGGCGTCTTCATTGACCAGCAGCCAGATGCGGCTGCACGAGCCGTCGCCGACCGGCAGGCAGAGGATGCCTTCGACGTTGTAGGTGCGCCGCGAAAAAGGCCGATGACGTGCGACATCACACCGGGGTGGTTGTTGACGTCGATTTCCAGTACGGCACGGGCAAGGGCGCGTTGTTCGTTACGGTTGATGGCGTTCATTTCAGGCTCCGATCATGTCGCGGTTGGCGGCACCGGGNGGCACCATGGGGAAGACTTTCTGTTGCACGTCGATGCTGGCGTGGATCAGGCAGGGGCCGGGGCGGGCGATGGCTTCCATCAGCGCGGCGCAGGGGTTGGCGGCGGTGTCGAGATCGACGGCGGCGATGCCGAAACCTTGCGCGACCTTGACGAAATCCGGCGTCGCCTTGAATTGCGAGGCGAACAGGCGCTCGCCGTAGAACAGCGTCTGCTGCTGGTGCACGAGGCCGAGCGAGGCGTTGTCCATGAGCACGATCTTGACGTTGACGTTTTCCTCGGCGGCGGTGACCAGTTCCTGGATGTTCATCAGGATCGAGCCGTCGCCGGTGAAGCAGACGACGGTGCGCTGCCGCTCGGCCAGCGCGGCGCCGATGGCGGCCGGCACGCCGAAGCCCATGGTGCCCAGGCCGCCGGAGGTCAGCCACTGGCGCGGGCGGCGCAGCGGGTAGGCCTGGGCGACCCACATCTGGTGCTGGCCGACGTCGGTGGCAACGATGGCGTCGTCGTCGAGGCAGGCGGCGACGGTGCGGATCAGCCCGAAGTGCGACAAGGGCTGGTCGAGGTCCGGCATGTGCTGCGGGAAATCGCGCTTGAGTTCATCGACGCGGGTGTTCCATTCGCGGCGCGCGTTTTCGCTGACCAGCGGCAGCAGGCGTTCCAGCGCTTCCTGCACATCGGCGGCGATGCCGACGTGCGCTGTCTTGATCTTGTCCAGCTCGGCGGCGTCGATGTCGATGTGGATGATCCTGGCCTGCGGGCANAAGGCGGCAACCTTGCCGGTGGCGCGGTCGTCGAAACGGGCGCCGACGGCGATCAGCAGGTCGCATTCGTCGAGCGCCAGGTTGGTGCAGCGGGCGCCGTGCATGCCCAGCATGCCGAGCGACAGGCGATGGTCGACTGGCATCGCGCCGAGCGCCATCAGCGTCATCACCGTGGGCAAATTGGCCTTTTCCGCGAGGTCGACCGCGACAGTTGCCGCGCCGGAATGCACCACGCCGCCGCCGAGATAGAGGATGGGGCGCTTGGCAGCGTTAATCATCGCGGCGGCTTCGGAAATGGCCAGCGCATCGGCCGGCGGCGGCATCTGGCGCACGCCGGGCGCCGGCCAGTCGGCGATCTCGATGGCCTGCATCTGCACATCNCTGGGAATATCCACCAGCACCGGGCCGGGGCGGCCGGAGAGGGCGATCTCGAAGGCGCGGGGAATCACTTCCAGCAACTCTTCCGCCGAATTCACCAGAAAATTGTGCTTGGTGATCGGGATCGACAGGCCGTAGGTATCGACTTCCTGAAAGGCGTCGGTGCCGATAATGGCACGCGGCACCTGGCCGGTGATGGCGACGACCGGGATCGAATCCAGCTTGGCGTCGGCGATGGCGGTCAGCAGATTGGTCGCGCCGGGGCCGGAGGAGGCCATGCAGACGGCGGCCTGGCCGGTGGCGCGCGCCATGCCCTGGGCCATGAAACCGGCGCCCTGTTCGTGGCGGGCCAGCACGTGGTGGATGATGCTGGATTGCCCGAGGGCATCGTAGATCGGCAGGATGGCGCCGCCGGGAATGCCGGCGAGGGTACGCACGCCCTGGCGTTCAAGCAGGCGGATGGCGATCTGGGCGCCGGTGAGGGTTTCGGTCATGCAAGGCTCCTTTCGGGGTTGGCGCTTCCGGCGGGCCTGCAAACAAAACCCCGCCGTTTGCGTCGGCGGGGTTTGAGAAATCCTGTGCTTTTTGCTGCTTACCCGATCCGCGACGCGTGCGTAACGACGTCTGACAATGACGCGTACGACGACCGGTTTCGCGGCAATGGCAGCAGCGCGGCAGGGTCGGAGGGCGTTCATGGCGTGGGGATCGGCGAGAAAAATTGAATGAGGACGAACTATCGCCGAGAAGCCGGGAAAATCAACCCTTTGAAAGTCATGGGTATTTTGTTCGCGGGTTTACTGGGGTTCGAGGCGGACGATGCGCCCTTGAGCGCTGTCAATCAGCAGGTAGAGCAGGCCATCGGGCCCNTGGCGCACATCGCGGATGCGGCCGAGGGCGCCTTCGAGCAGGCGCTCCTGATGGACGATGCGTTCGCCGTCGAGCTGGATGCGCACCAGCATCTGGCCGGCCAGCGCGCCGACGAACAGGTTGCCGCGCCAGCCGGGAAAACGCTCGCCGGTGTAGAACGCCATGCCGGATGGGGCGATGGATGGCGTCCAATAAAGCAGCGGCTGCGCCATGCCCGGCTTGGCGGTGCCTTCGCCGATCTTGGTGCCGGTGACGTAGTTGCGGCCGTAGGTGATGACCGGCCAGCCGTAATTGACGCTTGCGCGGATGATGTTGATCTCGTCGCCGCCTTGCGGGCCGTGCTCGTGCGCCCACAGTTCGCCGGTCTGCGGGTGCAGCGCGGCGCCCTGCATATTGCGGTTGCCGAGGGTGAATTTCTCGGGCAACGCGCCCGGTTTGCCGACGAAGGGGTTGTCGCGCGGGACGCGACCGTCGTCGTGCAGGCGGATGACCGAGCCGGCATGGTCGTCGAGGCGTTGCGCGCGCGCCATGTCGCCCCGGTCGCCGAGGGTGATGAACAGGTAGCCCTGGCGGTCGAAAACGAGGCGCGAGCCGAAGTGATGGCTGGTCTTCGACTTGGGCTGCAGGCGGAAGATGACCTGGACGTCACGCAACGCATGGCCGTCGAGCCGGCCGCGCAGCACTTCGGTACCGTAACCGCCCGGGCCTTCGGCGGCATAGGAAAGATAAACCAGCGCGTTCTTTGCGAAATCCGGGTGCAGTGCCACATCGAGCAGGCCGCCCTGGCCGACGGCGGCAATGGGTGGCAAGCCGTCCACCGGCTTCGGGTCGAGACGGCCGTCAGCCGCGACCAGTCGCAAGCGNCCGGGACGTTCGCTCACCAGCAGGCGGCCGTCGGGCAGGAAGGCGAGTCCCCAGGGGAATTCGAGCCCNTCGGTGAAGGTCTGCGCGCGAAAGCGCTGGACTTCGCTGTTGAAGACCTGGGCATTGGCTTGTGCGAGCGGCAGAAGAACGCACCACGCCACGCCGAGCGCCGCCAGCAGCCGGCGCCAGCGGGCAGGCGACGGTGGCGTCGAATGGCGTGCGACGGATGGCGTAAGCAGGTGAATGGTCATGGCGCCAATCTTATGCCTTTCCCGGCGAGCCGGTGGCGGTCGGTCGGCGCAATTTGAAATTTGGCCTTTTCAGGGCGTCGACCGCAACAGGCCGATTTCCTTCGCGGTGTCGGCGCCGATGACGGTATCGGCCAGGCCGGCCGGGATTTCGGCGCGTTGCTCGGCGAGCGGAATGCGGCCGCCCATGATTTCCGCCTTCACTTGCGGCAGGCGGGGCGACTTCTCCGGTTCCGCGTAGCCTTGGGGCCACAGCGGCAGGCCGGTTGCCGGATCGTATTTGTCGCTTGCGCCCAAGGTGTGCAGCAATTCGTGGGCGACCACCACGGCGTTCTGGCGCCGCTGCGGGCGGCTGGCGAAGGCGTGGATGACGCCGATCTGGCCTTTGCTGAGGCCGGTCGAATGCGGCAGGTGGCTGCTGCGGTCGGGATCGTGGAAGAGCACGAAGAGGCGGATATGCGGCTTCGGCCCGTCGATCCTGTCGTGTCGCGAGGCCCACCAGCGCATTTGCAGGCTCCAGGTCACGGCATCGAGCGGGCTTGGCTGCTGGGGCGCCGGGGCGNNGTTTTCGGCAAGTGGCGGCGCGACGCGAATGGCGATCGGCTGCAACACCGTGTGCCCGTAGCGATCGCTCTGTTCCTGCATCCATTCGGCGATGTCGGCAAAATCGTCGTTGCCCAGTTCGCCGATGAAGCGGGCGGTAGCCGGCGAATCGTCGGCGGCGATCGGGTAGATGGCGACGTGGATGGTGTGTTCCCAGGCCGTCAGCCGGCTGTTCGCCCGCCAGGCGCCAAGGCCGACGGTGGCGAGGATGAGCAGCAGGATCAGGATGCGGAATTTGCGGAACATGGGCGGGAGGGGCCGGTAGCGAGCAGCGGATTTTACGAAAGCCGCCGTCGGCGGGCTACAATGATCAGCCGGAATTCACCAAGCAATATTCCAAATCGACAGGAGAAACAAACGATGAAATCCAACACCTTCTTCCGCTCGCTTCTGCTCGTCCTGACGCTGGCCCTGCCATTGTCGGCGCCCGTGCAGGCGCAGTCGACCGGCCGCGTCGGAACGGTCGAGTCCGTACGCCAGGAAACGGTTCTGAATCCGGTTCGACCCTGGGTACCGTTGGCGGCGCCGTCGTCGGCGGCGTGCTCGGCAACCAGATCGGGCAGGGCCGGGGACGCACACTCGCCACGGTGGGCGGTGCTGCCGGCGGGGCAGTGGTCGGCAACCGGCTGACCAGTGGCACGTCGACGATCTGGGTGGTCACCGTGCGCTACGAAGACGGCACGACGGCCAACATCGAACAATCGTCCCAGCCGCCGCTGCGCCGGTGACCGGGTTCGTGTCACGAACGGCAACCTGGAACTCCTGCGCTAATAGCCCAGCGGTTTTGCCCATTTTTGCCGTCGACCGCAACAGGCGGCAAAGCGAGCAAAAAAGCCCCCGGCAAGCGGGGGCATCGCGAACCGGCCCATGGGCCGGTTTTTTGTTGCGAGTATCAGGCGGCGACGGGAATCTTGCCGATCTTCACCTGCCACTCCTTCGGGCCGGTTTCATGCACGCTGGTGCCGGCGGAATCGACGGCGACGGTCACCGGCATGTTCACCACGTCGAACTCGTAGATGGCTTCCATGCCCAGATCGGCGAAGCCGACGACCTTGGCCGACTTGATCGCCTTGGCGACCAGGTAGGCGGCGCCACCGACGGCCATCAGGTAAGCCGACTTGTTGTCCTTGATCGCGGCGATGGCGGCAGGGCCGCGTTCGGATTTGCCGACCATCGAGATCAGGCCAGTTTGCTCCAGCATCATGCGGGTGAATTTGTCCATGCGGGTGGCGGTGGTCGGGCCGGCCGGGCCGACGACTTCGTCGCGCACCGGATCGACCGGGCCGACGTAGTAGATGACGCGGTTGGTGAAGTCGACCGGCAGCTTCTCGCCCTTGGCCAGCATGTCGGCGATGCGCTTGTGCGCGGCGTCGCGGCCGGTCAGCATCTTGCCGTTGAGCAGCAGCTTCTGGCCCGGCTTCCAGGAGGCGACCTGTTCCTTGGTCAGCGTGTTGAGGTCGACTTGCGTCGCGGCCTTGAGGTCCGGCGTCCAGGTGACGGCCGGCCAGTCTTCCAGCTTCGGCGGCTCGATTTTGGCCGGGCCGGAGCCATCGAGGTGGAAGTGACAGTGGCGGGTCGCGGCGCAGTTCGGCACCAGCGCGACCGGCAGGTTGGCGGCGTGGCAGGGGTAGTCGAGTACCTTGACATCCAGCACGGTGGTCAGGCCGCCCAGGCCNTGGGCGCCGACGCCGAGGGCGTTGACCTTNTCGAACAGCTCGAGACGCAGTTCTTCGGCGCGGGTCAGCTTGGCGCCCGTNTTTGCGTACTCAGCAGCCTTGGCCTTCAGTTCGTGGATGTCGACCGGCGCCATGATCGATTCCTTGGCCAGCAGCATGGCCTTTTCCGGCGTGCCGCCGATGCCGATGCCGATGATGCCCGGCGGACACCAGCCGGCGCCCATTTCCGGNATCTTGTGCAGCACCCAGTCGACGAGGTCGTCGGACGGGTTGAGCATGGCGAACTTGGACTTGGCTTCCGAGCCGCCGCCCTTGGCCGCGCAGATGACTTCGACGTGGTCGCCTTCGACGATCTCGAAGTGCNNGACGGCCGGGGTGTTGTCCTTGGTGTTCTTGCGGGTGCCGGCCGGGTCGGCCAGCACCGACGCACGCAGCGGNTTGTCCGGGTTGGCGTAAGCGCGACGGACGCCTTCGTCGATCATCTTCTGGATGCTCATCGTGGCATCCGGCCAGGTGACGTTCATGCCGACCTTGATGAAGACCATGCCGATGCCGGTGTCCTGGCAGATCGGGCGGTGGCCTTCGGCGGCCATGCGCGAGTTGGTCAGGATCTGGGCGATCGCGTCCTTGGCGGCGGGNGCCTCTTCGCGCTCATAGGCTTCGCCCAGCGCCTTGATGTAATCCAGCGGGTGATAGTAGCTGATGTACTGGAAAGCATCGGCGACGGACTGGATCAGGTCTTCCTGTTTGATGGCGGTCATGCGCAACTCCGGAATTAATGATGTTTTTGATGTTGCAGTGCGAGGGTCTGGGTCATGGTCTTGTCGACAATGGCCATGGCCAGGGCGGAGAAAAGGAATACGACGTGGATGATGACCTGCCACTGCAGCGTGTGCGGTTCCAGGTTGCCGGCATTGATGAAGCTCTTCAGCAGGTGGATCGACGAGATGCCGATGATCGCCGTCGACAGCTTGATCTTGAGCACGCCGGCATTGACGTGCGAGAGCCATTCCGGCTGGTCCGGGTGGCCTTCGAGATCGAGGCGAGAAACGAAGGTCTCGTAGCCGCCGACGATGACCATGATCAACAGGTTGGCGATCATCACCACGTCGATCAGGCCAAGGACGGCCAACATGACATCGGTCTCGCTGATGTGGGCGGCGTCGATCGCGTTGTGTACCAGGTGGCTCAGTTCGACCATGAACAGCCAGCAGTAGACCGCCTGGGCGATGATCAGGCCGAGATAGAGGGAGCCTGGATCCAGCGGCTGGCGAAAATGAACGATTCTAGATACTTGACCGGGGAATTCATTTTAGATTTGAGGGGATTGGGAGGCAAAGTTTATCACGGACACCGAAAGCCTCGGGATGTCCTGGATTGCTGCGCCGCAGCGTGATTTCGTAAGGACTTTGTAAGATTATGAACGTCTAATGCCGCTCAACCGCTGGCGGAAGAAGGGGTTTGTCTTTCGCTTGCGCGGCATCACCCGTTCCGGGAAACGCCCGGGATCCGATCCGTTGTTTCAACAACATTGCGTAGTACCGCAGAGGAGAAGAATATGTCGAATGAGTCCGCTAAGCTCTATTATCCTTCCGAGGAAATGGTCAAGAACGCGGCCGTGTCCGGGATGGATGGCTATCGGGCACTGTGCGCGGAAGCAGATGCCGATTACGAAGGCTACTGGGCCAAGCGCGCACGCGAACTGATTACCTGGAAGCAACCCTTCACCCAGGTGCTGGATGAATCCAATGCCCCCTTCTTCAAGTGGTTTGCCGACGGCAAGCTGAACGTTTCCTACAATTGTCTGGACCGCCAGGTCGAAGCCGGCAAAGGCGACAAGGTCGCGCTTATCTTCGAAGCCGACGATGGCCAAGTGACCAAGGTCACCTACAAGGAACTGCTCTCCAAGGTTGCCAAGTTCGCCAACGCCCTGCGTGGCATGGGCGTCAAGAAGGGCGACCGCGTCGTCATCTACATGCCGATGACCATCGAAGGCATTTGCGCCATGCAGGCCTGTGCCCGTATCGGTGCCATTCACTCGATCGTTTTCGGCGGCTTCTCCGCCCAGTCCCTGCGCGATCGTATCAACGACGCCGGTGCCGTCGCCCTGATCACCTCCGACGGCCAGTTCCGCGGTGGCAAGTCGATCNCCTTGAAGCCGATCGCCGACGAAGCCTTTGCCATGGGCGGTTGTGAGTCCGTCAAGAATGTCATCGTCTTCAAGCGCACCGGCACTGAAGTCAACATGGTTGCCGGTCGTGACTCCTGGCTGCACGATGTGCTTGCCAACCAGTCCGACGTCTGCGAACCCGAGTGGGTCGAGGCCGAGCATCCGTTGTTCCTGCTCTACACGTCCGGCTCCACCGGCAAGCCGAAGGGTGTCCAGCACTCCACCGGCGGCTACCTGCTGCACGCCATCCTGACCATGAAGTACACCTTCGACATCAAGGATAGCGACATCTTCTGGTGTACGGCCGACATCGGCTGGGTCACCGGCCACACCTACATCACCTACGGCCCGCTCGCCTGCGGCGCCACCGAAATCGTCTTCGAAGGCGTCCCGACCTATCCGGATGCCGGCCGTTTCTGGAAGATGATCCAGGATCACAAGGCCACCATCTTCTACACCGCGCCGACCGCGATCCGTTCGCTGATCAAGGCAGCCGATTCCAACGCCGCCGTGCATCCGAAGAGCTACGACCTGTCGTCGCTGCGCATCCTCGGTTCGGTCGGCGAGCCGATCAACCCGGCTGCCTGGGAGTGGTACTACGAGAACGTCGGTGGCGGTCGCTGCCCGATCGTCGATACCTTCTGGCAAACCGAAACCGGCGGCCACATGATCACCCCGATGCCGGGCGCCACCCCGCTGGTTCCGGGCTCCTGCACCCTGCCGTTCCCGGGCATCCAGTTCGCCGTGGTCGATGAGACCGGTGCCGATCTGCCGTGGGGCCAGGGCGGTATCCTGGTCTGCAAGAAGCCGTGGCCGTCAATGATCCGCACCATCTGGAACGACAACGAGCGTTTCGTCAAGTCCTACTACCCGGCCGACTTCCAGGGCAAGTACTACCTGGCGGGCGACGGCGCGATCTGCGATGCCGAAACCGGTTACTTCACCATCACCGGCCGTATCGATGACGTGCTGAACGTCTCCGGTCACCGCATGGGCACCATGGAAATCGAATCCGCGCTGGTCGCCAACCCGCTGGTCGCCGAAGCTGCCGTTGTCGGCCGCCCGGACGATCTGACCGGTGAAGCCATCGTCGCCTTCGTGGTGCTGAAGGGTGCTCGTCCGACCGATCCGGAAGCCGCCAAGAAGATCATCAAGGAACTGTCCGACTGGGTGGGCAAGGAGATCGGCCCGATCGCCAAGCCGAAGGACATCCGCTTCGGCGACAACCTGCCGAAGACCCGTTCCGGCAAGATCATGCGTCGCCTGCTGCGCGGTCTGGCCAAGGGCGAAGAGCTCACGCAAGACACCTCGACGCTGGAANACCCGGCGATCCTGGAGCAATTGAAGGGCTGAGGTGTCTGTTCCGGGTTTCGCCGCAAGGCAAAACCCGGCGATCCTGTAGCAACTCGATGGTTGCGGAGGTTCGTCCTGACGCAGCCGGGTCCGGTTTCGGATTCGTTTGAAGGAGGTGGCGAGCTTGCCACGCCACCTCACACAAATAATGGCAAGGAGGAGACAATGGTCGCCCATAAGGTGGCCTTCCGTGTAGTCGCATCGGACTGCATGCCAACAACGGCTGGCACGCTCGGCGTGCCGGCCGTTTTCTTTCGGGGGCAGGGCATGAGGCGCATACTCGCTACGGCAACGCCTGGCGGCAATCGGCCTGCTCGGCGTTCCCTTGCTGACCTTTCCCATGCTCAGTTTGCCGAACGGCGAACTGGCAGGCATTCCGCGTCCTATCTCTATCTGTTCGGGGTGTGGACGTTGTTGATCGGGCTGGCCGCCGCGGTCGCCGAACGGCGAGGGCGCTAGTTGCTGTCGCCCGGGTTCGTCCTTTCCTGTCGGCGGCTTATCTCGGGCTGCTGTTCGCGGTTGCGCGCTTCGGCGACGCGCGGGCCGATGCCGGCAAATCGATCATCTCGGCCAATGTGTATGCGCTGTCGCTGGCGGNNATCTACTGCACCTCCTGGACTNTTTACGGCAGTGTCGGGCGAGCCACCTCGGGCGGCTTGTCTTTTCTGACGATCTATATCGGGCCGACACTGATGCTGTTGTGCGTCGGCGTCATCATCAAGATGATCCGCATCAGCAAGACGCAACGGATCACCTCGATCGCCGATTTCATCGCCTCGCGCTATGGCAAGAGCCAATTGCTCGCCGGGTTGGTCACGGTCATCGCGGTGGTTGGCGTCGTTCCTTACATCGCGCTGCAATTGAAGGCCGTCGCAGCCAGCCTGGATATCCTCCTCGACACCTCCAGCGATGCATTCCTGCCGGGCATGATCGATTCCACCTTCGTCATCGCTGCGCTACTCGCCCTGTTTACCATCCTGTTCGGCACCCGCCATCTCGATGCGACGGAACGCCACGAGGGAATGGTGGCCGCCGTGGCGTTCGAGTCGGTGGTCAAGCTGGCGGCTTTTCTGGCGGTCGGCGTGTTCGTCACCTACGGCATGTTCGGCGGCATGTCCGATCTCTTTCAACGGGCCGCTGCGGCACCGNAGCTGGCGCGTCTGCTGCAGATGGATTCGAGCCGTGCCGGAACGTGGACCGCGCTGATCCTGCTTTCCGGTCTCGCCATCATTTTCCTGCCGCGCCAATTCCAGATCATCGTCGTCGAAAACGTCGACGAGGCGCACCTCAAGCGGGCCGTCTGGCTGTTTCCGCTGTACCTCGTGGCGATCAACGTTTTCGTCCTGCCGCTGGCGCTCGGCGGTCTGCTGCATTTCCAGGGCAGGGCTCNNAATCCCGATACCTTCGTGCTGACCCTGCCGCTGGCGCAGNGGNCGGAAGCGCTGGCGCTGCTGGTGTTCATCGGCGGTCTGTCGGCGGCGACCGGCATGGTCATTGTCGAAACGATCGCCTTGTCGACCATGGTCTGCAACGATCTGGTCATGCCCTGGTTGCTGCGAACACAATGGTTCGGGGTCGGCGAGCGCCGCGATCTGTCGGGGCTATTGCTGCGCATCCGGCGCGCGGCGATCGTCCTCATCCTGCTGCTCGGCTATATCTATTTCCGGGCCGGCGAGGCATATGCGCTGGTCGGGATCGGGCTGATTTCCTTCGCCGCGGTCGCCCAGTTCGCACCGGCCATGTTTGGCGGCATGTACTGGAAGCAGGGCACGCGAGCCGGCGCCGTGGCCGGGCTGCTCGGCGGTTTCGCCGTCTGGCTGTATACGTTGCTGCTGCCTTCGTTCGCCAAGTCGGGCTGGATCGCCAAGGGCTTCGTCGAGCAGGGATTGTGGGGAATCAGTGCCCTGAAGGCGCAGGCGCTGTTCGGTCTTTCCGGACTCGACGAGATTTCGCACAGCCTGTGGTGGAGCCTGCTGGTCAATATCGCCCTGTACGTGCTGGTGTCCCTTTATTCCAGACCGGACGCCGTCGAGGCCGGGCAGGCCGAGCGTTTTGTCGATGTCTTCCGCCATGCCGGGCGCGATACCGATGCCCGCCTGTGGCGCGGCACAGCTTCGGTCGATGAACTGGTCGGGCTGCTCGAACGATTTCTCGGTCCGCAACGGGCGCACCAGCAGCTCGCCGCCTACGCGGCGACGCAGGGTGTCGCGAACTGGCAGTCCATGCCGGCGGACGCCAGTTTCGTGCGTTTCGCCGAGGCCCAGTTGTCGGGCGCGATCGGTTCGGCCAGCGCGCGGGTCATGGTGGCCTCGGTGGCGCGCGAGGAGGATCTCGGGCTGGAAGAGGTGCTCGACATTCTCGACGAGGCGACTCAGGTGCGCGCCTATAGCCGCGAACTGGAGACCAAGTCGCGTGAGCTCGAAGCGGCGACCGCCGACCTGCGCGAAGCCAATGAACGCCTGCGCGAGCTCGACCGCATGAAGGACGATTTCATTTCGACGGTGACCCACGAATTGCGGACGCCGCTGACGTCGATTCGGGCGCTGTCGGAAATGCTGCACGACGACCCCGAGATGGCGCTTGAAGACCGGACGCGCTTCGTCGGCATCATCGTCAGCGAGGCGGAACGGCTGACGCGCCTGATCAACCAGATTCTGGACATGGCCAAACTTGAATCCGGCCGGGCGGAATGGACGAGCGGCGAGGTCGACATCGGCGAAGTGGCGCGTGACGCGATGGTGTCGCTTGGGCAGCTCTTTCGCGATAAAGGTGTGGCGCTGGATGGTGAGATTCCCGCGGAAGGGCCGGTGGTGCAGGCCGACCGCGACCGTCTGACGCAGGTGATGATCAACCTGTTGTCGAACGCCGTGAAATTCGTGGCCGGCGAAACGGGTCGCGTGCACGTGCGGGTGACGTCCAATGACAATGAGGTACGGGTTGAAGTGGTCGACAACGGGCCGNGGTTGACCGCGGAAGAATGCAATGTCATTTTCGAAAAATTCCGTCAGGGTGGAAACACCATGACCGACAAGCCCCAGGGAACGGGGCTGGGACTGCCGATCAGCCGGCAGATCGTTGAATATTTTGGTGGTAATCTGTGGGTTGAAAGTCTGCCGGGCGCGGGCGCAAAATTCATCTTCACAGTGCCTTTTCCGGTATCCGAAAAATAAGGAGACAAACAAGATGGCGCGTAAAGTACTGATCGTCGACGATGAACCGAACATCGTCATTTCGCTCGAATTCCTGATGAAGAAGGAGGTTCGAGGTTGCCGTCGCCGCGATGGCGAGGAGCCCTGGCCAAGGCGGCAAGCTTTGCGCCCGATCTGATTCTGCTCGACGTGATGATGCCCAAGAAGTCGGGCTTCGAAGTCTGCGAAGCGCTGCGTGCCGACCCGGCACGCGCCGGTCTGCTGATCGTCATGCTGACCGCCAAGGGGCGCGATACCGAAGTGGCCAAGGGGCTGGCGCTGGGCGCCGATGCCTATGTCACCAAGCCGTTCTCGACCAAGGAGTTGCTGGCCAAGGTCAAGGACATGCTGGCTTGCTGAATTACAACCCTGTTGCGGTCGACGGCCGCAAATGCCCGAATTTCAAACCGGATGGTCGCCATGAAGGCAAAACACCGCTTTATTCTCGCCGTGATCGTGCTTGGTCTTTTGATGACCGGCCCGTTCGTCGTAACCTCGCTGCTGGTCTGGCTCGACATGAAGGATGCCGAACGCGAAATGCTGACGGGGCTGCTGTTGTCCCGTTTGCCGGTCGGCACCATGATGACGATATTCGGCTTCGTGATCGGCGTGCTGGTGCTGCACCGGCTGTTCAAGCAGTATGTCGAAGGCCTGCTGCGCATGGCCGAAACCCTGCGTCTGATGCTGGGCGCCAACCGCAATTTCCGGGTCACCGCCGAAGGCNCGCCGGAAGTTCAGCAACTGGCGCGCGCCGCCAACGATCTGGCGCAGCAGCGCGATGCGCTGATGGACGACGTCGAGGCGCAGATCGCCAAGGCCAAGGCCTCGGTCGAGGAAGAGAAGAACCGGCTGGCGGCGTTGATGTCTGAACTCGCCCAGGCGGTGGTCGTCTGCAATCTCGACGGCCGCATCCTCCTTTACAACAACCGTGCGCGGCTGCAGTTCAAGGCGCTGGCGCAGGGGCCGACTTCGGTTTCCGGCGGCGCGCTGATCGGCCTCGGTCGTTCGATCTTCTCGATCCTGNAAAAGAACCAGGTGCAGCACGCGCAGGAAGTCATGCGTCAGCGCCTGTCCGCCGGCAAGACGGCGCTGGCCAACTTCATCACCACCACGCGCGGCGGCCAGCTCCTGCGCGTCCAGATGGTGCCCGTGCTGGGCGCGCCCGGCGAGGGCGAGGCGGCGATGTCCGGCTACGTGCTGACGGTCGAGAACATCACCCGCAGCATAGAGCAGGAGGCGCATCGCGACCAGTTGCTGCACACGATGACCGAAGGCAGCCGTTCGGCGCTCGGCAACATCCGCGCGGCGGTGACCAACCTGATCGATTACCCGGACATGGAACCGGATCTGCGCGAGCGTTTCCTGCGCGTGATCGAGGAAGAGGTCGCCAAGCGCAGCCATAGCGTCGATCAGACGATGGCCCAGTTCTCCGATTCGATGAAGACGCGCTGGCCGCTCGAAGACATTCTCGGCATCGACGTGATCGCCGCTGCCCAGCGACGCATCGAGGACAAGTTGAAATTGTCGACGAAGACCGAAGAACTGGACGATGCCTTGTGGGTCAAGGCCGACAGCTTCTCGCTGGTCTTCGCGCTGGTCTTCCTGGCATCCCGCCTGCAGGATCACTACGAGCCGCGCGAATTGCGTTTCCGCCTGACTTCCGAGGGCAAGCTCGCCTATCTCGACCTGATCTGGGCGGGCCCGGCGATGTCTTCCGAGACTTTCTATACCTGGGAGATGGAATCGATGCAGGTCGCCGGGNAAAGCTCGTCGCTCACCCTGCGCGATGTCATCGACCGCCACGGCGGCGAGATCTGGTATCAGCGCGAGAAAGCGGCACATCGGGCCTATTTCCGCTTCGTGCTGCCGGTTGCGACGCCGGAGGTTATCCAGGACGAAGAGCGGGCGCGCGGCAAAGGCCGGCCAGAGTATTACGACTTCGACCTGTTCAATTTCGAAGACCAGTCGATCGACCTCGACCGCAAGCTCAGCGAATTGACCTACACCGTGTTCGATACCGAAACCACCGGGCTGGAGCCGTCCAACGGCGACGAAATCATCNAGATCGGCGCGGCGCGCATCGTCAACAACCGCCTGTTGCGCCAGGAAGTCTTCGATCAACTGGTCGATCCGGAGTGTCCGCTGAAGCCCGAGTCGATACCCATCCATGGCATCACCGAGGACATGGTGCGCGGCCAGCCGAACATCGACGTGGTGTTGCCCGCTTTCCACGAATTCTGCGAAGACACGGTGCTGATCGCCCATAACGCGGCCTTCGACATGCGTTTCCTGCAGCTCAAGGAGGAGCGCACCGGTATCCGCTTTNCGCAGCCGGTGCTCGACACCCTGCTGCTGTCGGCCGTGGTTCACCCGAATCAGGAATCGCACAAGCTGGACGTGATCCTGGAGCGGCTGGGTATCCAGATCGACAGCCGCCACAACGCGCTCGAAGATGCACTGGCAACCGGCGAAGTCTTCATCAAGATGATTCCGATGCTCGAGGAANAAGGCATCGTCACCGTGCGCCAGGCGCTGGAAGCTTCGGAANAAACCTATTTCGCCCGGGTGAAGTACTGACGTGCCCTGGTCCCTTGAAGGCGTTCTTCCTGCCGGCGGCAGCTGGAGCTCGAAACCGACCTGAATTCGCTCGCCGCCCTGGACGATGCGCCCCGGCTGGCCGGGCGCATCGATGAGTTCCTGCGCGACCTGGCCGTTCGCGGCCTCGGTGGCCGCCTGTTGACGCGTCTCGTCTCCGCCTTCAACGACCGGCTGTCGTTGCGCATCATCGAACTGACGGCGAAACGCCATCGTTTGCCGGCCGTCTCCTGGTGCTGGCTGGCGCTAGGTTCGGAAGGGCGTCACGAACAGACCTTCGTCACCGATCAGGACAACGGCCTGATCTTCAGTGCCGCCAGCCCGCAGGAAGCCGACGCCCTGCGCGAACTGTTCCTGCCGTTCGCCCAGGATGTCAATCGGCAGCTGGCAGACTGCGGTTTTACGCTGTGCAGCGGCGGCATCATGGCAGGCAATCCGACCTGGTGCCTGTCGCTCGACGAGTGGCGCCACCGCTTTTTCGAATGGGTGCGCCGGCCCGAGCCGCAAGCGCTGCTCAATGCTTCCATCTTCTTCGACCTGCGGCCGCTCCATGGCGATATCGATCTCGGCGAAAGCCTGCGCAGCCTGCTGCTTTCGCTGACGGTCGAGACCCCGGCCTTCCTGCACCTGATGGCGGCCAATGCGTTGCAGGCGCAGGTGTCGCTGAATTTTCTCGGCGATGTCGTGGGCGAGGGCAACGATGGAGACGAAGTCGATCTCAAGAAGTTCGGCAGCCGGATATTCGTCGATGCTGCCCGCATTTTCGCCCTGTCCAGCGGCGCCCGCTCGGTGAATACCAGTGCCCGTCTCCATGACGCCGGCCCCAACGTGGGTTTGCAGAAGGACGAGATTGCTGCGGTCGACGCCGCTTTTTCGCATGTTTTGCGTATCCGCCTGACGCATCAGGTCGCCAGCGGCAAGAGTGGCGGCAACGCCGTTCCGCTGTCCGGGCTGAACGAAGTCGATCGGGCAATATTGAAGGAATCCCTGAAGCAGGCAAGGAGACTGCAACAGCGTCTCAAGTTAAACTATGCCCTTTGATGAAAATGAGGTTGTCGTGAGCACCGAAGAACAAGACGTTGGCGCAGCGGAAATGGAATTGCGGCAGCAGGGGAGCCGTCGGGTCGCAGGCAGTACTCAGAGCTTTCTGAAACTGCACGCACCGTTCAACAAAATGAAACCGGAGGCGCTGCAGCTTTTTGCCGACAAGGCAAAGCTGGTGTTTCACGCAGCGGGCAGCGAAATCCTTGGCCCTGATTCGGGCAACGTCCGCTACTTCTACCTGATCGAAACCGGCAAGGTACAGGCTCGCCAGGCCGGCGAAGTGACGGTGACCGAGTATTCGATCCTCAGTCTCGGGCCCGGCGAGAGCTTTCCGATCGGCGCCGTAACGGCCGGCCGCCCGTCGACCAACACCTATACGGCCGTCGAGGACACTTTCTGCTATCAGTTGCCGGCGGAAGATTTCATGACGCTGATGGCGACGAGCCGCGAGTTCAACCTCTTCTGCACGCAATATATTGCCAGCCTGCTCAACCAGTCGCGCCTGCAACTGCAGCAGCAATTCGCCCAGCGCGCCAGCGAGCAGCAGACGCTCAACTCGCCGCTGTCCGGCATCGGTTCCCGCTCGCCGGTCGCCGTGCTGCCGGATACGCCTTTGCGCGCGGCGCTCGAGGGTATGTCGAGCGCGTNNGTCGGCTCGCTGGTCATCGCCGACGAAGACCGCAGGCCGGTTGGCGTCTTCACCCGTTCCGACCTGCTCGATCGCGTCGTCCTCGCCGACCTGCCGCCGACGGCGCCGATCAGCCAGGCGATGTCGCCGGCACCGTACATGCTCGAGGAAAACGCGACTGCCTACGACGCCATGCTGGCGATGGCGACCAACGGCATTCGCCACGTGCTGGTCACCGACGCCGAAGGCCGCCTGACCGGCGTCGTCTCCGAGCGCGATCTCTTTGCCTTGCAGCGCGTCGGCCTGCGCCAGATTCGCCAGACCATCGAGTCGGCCGAGAATGTCGAGGCGCTCCAGCAGTCGGCGGCCGATGTCCGCCAGCTGTCGTTCAACATGCTGGCGCAAGGTATCGGTGCTGAACAGCTGACGCAGTTCATTTCGGCCCTGAACGACGCGATTACCCGGCGGGTGATCCAGCTCAATCTCGAAAACCACAACTTCGATGGCATCGAGTGGGCCTGGCTGGCCTTCGGCTCCGAAGGCCGCGACGAGCAGACCTTCAGTACCGACCAGGATAACGGCATTGTCTTCGCCTGCCCCGATCCTGCTGCGGTCGACGCCCTGAAACAGCGCTTTTTGGCGTTCGCCCTCGATACCAACAAGGATCTCGACCGTTGCGGCTTCCCGCTATGCAAGGGCAACATCATGGCCAGCAATCCGCAGTGGTGTCTGACGCTGGACGAATGGAAGGAGCAGTTCTCGCAGTGGATACGTATGCCGCATCCCGACGCGCTGCTCAATGCGACCATCTTCTTCGATTTCCGGCCACTGTTCGGCAAGGCGGAGCTGGCCGATACGATGCGTCGCCACCTGCTCACGCAGACGACGGCGAACCCCATGTTCCTGCGCTGCATGGCGAAAAACGCGCTGGACGTCGAGCCGCCGCTGGGCAAGATTCGCGACTTCCTGACCGATCTCGAACCGGATCAGCCGGGCAAGATCGACCTCAAGAAATACGGTTCGCGCATCTTTGTCGATGTCGCCCGCATCTATGCGCTGGCGGCGGCGGCGCACAACACCAACTCGGTGCAGCGCCTGCGTCTGGCTGCCAAGCGCCTGTCGATCCGCGACGAGGAAATCAACGCCGTCCTCGAAGGCCTCGATTTCATCCAGTTGCTGCGTCTTCGCCACCAATACCTTGAAGGCGAACCGGGGCGCCAGGGCGACAACCTGATCAATCCGGACAACTTGAACGAACTCGATCGCCGCATCCTCAAGGAATCCTTCCGTCAGGCGCGCAAGATTCAGACTCGTCTCAAACTCGATTACCAGGTGCAGTGATGGTATTCGGACTCAAGAAATTCCTCTTCAAGGGCGGTGCCGGCTCGCCGGCCAGTCTGCCCGAGGACGTTCGCCTGGCGCTCGAACAGTGGCGTGCCAGCAAGGCGCCCAATCTGGAAGAACTGCATTTTCATACGCGCTACGTGGTGATCGACATCGCGACTTCCGGGCCGCGTGCCGCCGAGGATGGCCTGCTAGGCATTGCCGCGGTCGGCTTGCGGAAGGGGGCAATCGTGCCCGACGACGCCTTCGCGCTCGATCTCGACAGCGAAGCATCGGAGGAAGTCGACGATGCTGCGGTCGACCGCCATTTGATGGCATTTTTGACCTATGCCGCCAAGGCGCCCCTGGTCACTTACCATGGTCCTNTCGTCAGTGCGTTCCTGGCGCGGGCGTTCAAGGAGCGTCTGGGCGTCGATTTTCAGCCGCAGTGGATCGACCTGGCCTGGTTGCTCCCGTCGCTCTTCAACGAGAAATCCGAGGTCACGGTGCCGCTGGACGACTGGCTGGAAACCTTTGGCATTGCCGGCAACGAGCGGCGCGACACGATGGCCAATACGCTGATGCTGGCGCGTCTGTTTCAGATGATGCTGGTGCGGGCGACAAGCAGGGATCTCACCACCGCGGGCAAGCTGGTCGAGGAGTCGCACGCCGCCACCTTCCTGCGCCGTAGCCACTAAGACGCGGCGATGCCGGGCGAGTTGACCAGGCTGCAGCGTTACTACCTGTTATACACCGGCGGGTTCATCGTATTCGTCGCGGCGCTCGCCCTGCTCGAACAGCACGGCATGCCGCCGCGCTGGATCGGTTACTCGTTCCTGATCTTCACCATCTCGATGTACGCGGTGATCGGCATCATGAGCCGCACCTCGGACGTTTCCGAGTTCTATGTCGCCGGCCGCCGCGTGCCGGCCTTTNTCAACGGCATGGCGACTGGCGCCGACTGGATGAGCGCCGCCTCGTTCATCGGCCTTGCCGGCACGCTATTCCTCTCCGGCTACCAGGGGCTGGCCTTCGTTCTGGGCTGGACCGGCGGTTTCGTTCTCGTTGCGCTGTTGCTGGCACCCTATCTACGGCGTTTCGGCGAGTACACCATTCCCGATTTCCTGGGTGCCCGCTACGGCGGCAATGCGATCCGCCTGGTTGCCGTCGCGGCGGCGATTCTCGCCTCCTTCGTCTATGTTGTCGCGCAAATCTACGGGGTCGGTGTGATCACCAGCCGATTCGTCAGCCTGCAGTTCGAGATCGGCGTCTTCGTGGGTCTGGCCGGCATCCTCGTCTGCTCGTTTCTCGGCGGCATGCGTGCGGTCACCTGGACCCAGGTCGCGCAATACGTGATCCTGATCATTGCCTACATCACGCCAGTCGCCATTCTGTCGTGGTCGGTGACCGGCAATCCGGTGCCGCAGGTGGTCTATGGCAAGGTTTTGCAGCAGGTCGGGCAACTGGAAAACAAGCTTTTCGACAGCCCCGCCGAGAAAGACGTTCGCCGTTTGTACCAGGAGCGGGCGGACGAATACGCGCAANAAATCATGCAGTTGCCGAACTCGCTGATACTCGAGCGGGAACAGTTGACCAGCCGGATCAACGAACTCAAGGCCAGCGACGCACAGACGAAAGACATCGTCGCCCTTGAGCGGCAGCGTCGTGATCTGCCTCATGACCCGGATCAGGCGCGTTTACGCTGGGAGGCAGCGATGTTCGCCTCGGCCGAACGGGCGGCGCCACCTGTTCATCATGCGGCAGCCTTTCCCGCTGACGGAGAAAATGGCGGGTGGGCGCAGCGCATCAATTTTCTGGCGCTCGTCTTTTGCCTGACGGTAGGAACAGCGGCGCTTCCGCACGTGCTTATGCGCTATTACACGACGCCCAGCGTGCGCGAGGCACGCGAGTCGGTGTTCTGGTCGCTGCTCTTCATCCTCCTGCTCTACATCACGGCGCCCGCGTACGCCGTCTTCGTCAAGTACGAGGTATTCACCCATCTGGTGGATATCCCGATTGCCAAATTGCCGGGGTGGGTCGCCGCGTGGAGCAAAGTCGGCCTGGTCAGCATCGAGGACATCAATCGCGATGGCATCCTGCAACTCGCCGAACTGTCGCTGAACCCGGACGTGATCGTGCTCGCCACGCCCGAGATCGCCGGCATGCCCTATGTCGTTTCAGGCCTGGTCGCCGCCGCGNGTCTTGCAGCGGCGCTGTCCACCGCCGATGGTTTGCTGCTGACCATCACCAGTGCGCTGTCGCATGATGTGTACTACCGGATTTTCCGTCCTGACTCCTCGACCCAGTTTCGCCTCGTGATCTCCAAGTCGATGTTGCTGGTGGTCGCCGTGCTGGCGGCTACGGTCGCCGCGCAAAAGCCGGGCACCATCCTGTCGATGGTCGCCTGGGCCTTTTCAATCGCCGCCTCGGCATTCTTTCCCGCGCTCGTGCTCGGCATCTTCTGGCGAAAGGCAACGCGTACCGGGGCGCTGGCCGGCATGCTGGTTGGCCTTTTCATCACCGTTCACTACATATTCCGCGTCGAATTCGACACCATTACCTGGCTGNGGGTCAGCAATCTGCGTATGGACCCCTGGTTTTACCTTCAGTCCACATCCGCTTNNAGCGTGCTCGGCGTGGTGGCCGGATTTCTTACCATCGTCGTCGTCAGCTTGTTCACCGGGCAGCCGGACAGGGATGCCACGGCATTTCTCGACCGCATCCGCCATTCCAGGCAACGGGAGAAATGATGGACGCCAATCTTTACTGGCGAAAGACCCGGAGCCTGACCCTGGTGTTGCTCGGCGTCTGGGTAATCATCACCTTCGGCCTTGCCTGGTTCGCCAGGACCTCAACGAGTTCAGCCTGTTTGGCTTTCCGTTGGGCTTCTATATGGCGGCACAGGGAACGCTGGTCATCTATCTTTTCCTGATCTGGATCTATAACCGGCGGATGCGAAAACTGGAAGAGCGGTTCGGCATCGAAGACGAGTAGGCGTCGGCATGCTCGTCTTCCTGATCGGTGCACTGCGCGCCATCGTCGAAATGCTGGGCTTGTGCCTGATCGGCCAGGGCTTTCTTCATCTGCTGGCCGGCCGGCGCCGACAGCAAAACGCCATTTACCGGTTTTTCGACCTGCTGACCGCGCCACCACGAAAACTGACCGCCAAACTGTTGCCGACCGAGGCTTCGGGCAAGGCAGTGGGCGTGCTCACATTCCTGCTGTTGTTCATCCTTTGATAGGACTGGCGTGGGTACGAAAGTTCCTTTGACGAACCACGCCCTCTGTTACAATGCGCGCTCTCGGAGAGGTGGATGAGTGGTTTAAGTCGCACGCCTGGAAAGCGTGTTTAGGGTAATACCCTAACGCGGGTTCGAATCCCGCCCTCTCCGCCAGAACGATTTCAAAACCCGCACAGCGCAAAGCTTTGTGGGTTTTTCGCTTTTTGGCTTATTGTTTCTGATATCAAGCTGAGTTTCGGTACGATTTTTTCCAAGTTGCGTAAAACGGCCGGCGAACGTCAATGCTGCAGGGGAGATAAATTGGATCAGGACGATCTGGATATACAGCAGTTCTACCTCGAGGCGCTTGTTCGTGTCGAGACGCGGGCGGCCGAGGTGGCTTTCGAGCTCGGGCTGGAATCCCTGGGGTATCGAATCCGCGACGATGTACGGGCGGCCGAGCGGGCAATTCTGGCACTTGCGGAAAGCGTGCCGCTGATGCCCAGCGTTGATTTTTGTGCTTTTTGCCGGTCGACCGCAACTAGGCCCAGAAAACGCCGTTCGCATCCTCGTCCAACGCTGCGATCAGCTTGTCGAGGTCGCGGCTGGGCTGGAGCGGGTAGGGGCGCCATGCTTCCTTGTTGCCGTATGAAGGACTGAGTAGCGCCCAGGTACCGGAACCCGCGTTGAATCGAAAGCGTGCGACGGGCAGGGCAATCCATTGGCCGGGGTCGCGGAAGTGAGGCCGGGTTTCGATCAGCGTGATATGGTTGTCGGCGAATTCGAGTTCCAGGCGCACCCGGTCGCGGGAACTTTCAGGAATTTTTCGTGCGCAGTAGGCGTCGAGCTTGGTGCGGGCGATGCTGGGTCAGGACAGGCAATGCCATTGTCAGGTTCCTGGGGTTTTCGCCATGCTACCGCAGGTGGCCGGGTTTGACTAAAACCCCGGCTGGCCGGAAAATCCTTTCCGCTGAATGCGTTGCGCACGGCGCGCATCGGTGCTGATTGGCCAAGCCCTGATCCCGAATCGGGGCTTTTGTTTAGCCGTGCCAGAGGTGAAGAATTTTGAATACCAAAGTGCCGACCGTCGGCTTTGTTTCCCTGGGTTGTCCCAAGGCCGGCAGCGATGCCGAGCGCATCCTGACCAAGCTGCGCGCCGAAGGCTATGAAATTTCCNCGAGCTACGAGGATTCCGACCTCGTCATCGTCAATACCTGCGGCTTTATCGACGCCGCCGTCGAAGAATCGCTCGATGCCATCGGCGAAGCGCTGAATGAAAACGGCAAGGTCATCGTCACCGGCTGTNCCGGCGCCAAGGGCGACATCGTGCAGACCACGCATCCCGCCGTGCTCGCCGTCACCGGCCCGCATGCCGCCGACGAAGTGATGGGTCATGTGCATGCCCACCTGCCCAAGCCGCACGATCCCTACACCGATCTCGTGCCGCCGCAGGGCGTGCGCCTGACGCCGGATCACTTTGCCTACCTGAAGATTTCCGAAGGCTGCAACCACAGCTGCACCTTCTGCATCATCNCTNCGCTGCGCGGCCCACTGGTTTCGCGCCCGGTCGGCGACGTGCTGGCCGAAGCGGAAAACCTCGCCCGTGCCGGGGTCAAGGAAATCCTCGTCATTTCCCAGGACACCAGCGCCTACGGCGTCGATCTCAAGTACCGCACCGGGTTCTGGGGCGGCAAGCCGGTCAAGACGCGGCTCAAGGAATTGTGCGACGCGCTGGCCAGCTTCGGCATCTGGGTGCGCCTGCATTACGTCTATCCGTACNCCTCCGTCGACGATGTGATCNCCCTGATGGCCGAAGGGAAGATCCTGCCTTACCTCGACGTGCCGTTCCAGCACGCCAGCCCGAAGATTTTGAAAGCGATGAAGCGCCCGGCCTCGGCCGAGAACACGCTGGAACGCATCGCCAAGTGGCGCGAAATCTGCCCGGAAATCGTCATCCGTTCCACCTTCATCACCGGCTTTCCCGGCGAAACGGAGGAAGATTTCGATCAGCTCATCCAGTTCCTCGAAGACGCGAAACTCGACCGCGTCGGCGCCTTCGCCTACTCGCCGGTCGAAGGGNCCAAGGCCAACGAACTGGGCCTGCTACTGCCGGAAGACGTGCGCGAAGACCGCCGTCGCTGGCTGATGCAGGTGCAGGAAGACATTTCGGCCGACAAGCTGGCCGCCAAGATCGACACCATCATCGACGTGCTGGTCGACGAGGTCGATGACGAAGGTACCATCGCCCGTTCCAAGGCCGACGCGCCGGAAATCGATGGCCTGGTTNACATCGACGGCCATTTCGATGCCCAGCCCGGCGATNTCCTCAAGGTCAAGGTCGTCGATGCCGACCACCACGACCTTTATGCCGCGGCGATTCCCCGGAGCTAAGCTGAAATGACCCGTCCGCGCTTTGGTCTTGCCCTCGGCTCCGGGTCGGCGCGCGGCTGGGCGCACATCGGCGTGCTGCGCGCCCTGGGCGAAGCCGGCATCGTGCCGGACGTCGTCTGCGGTACTTCGATGGGCGCTTTCGTCGGTGCCGCCTTCGCCTCGCGCGAGCTGGACGCGCTGGAAGGCTGGGCGCGCGGGCTCACAAGGCGCGACGTGCTCGGCTTCTTCGACGTCAGCCTTGGCGTCGGCGGGCTGATCAGGNGAGAGAAGCTGCTCGGCTTTACCGGGCGCCTCTTTCTCGACGAGACATTCGCCGACCTCGATCGACCGTTCGCCTGCGTCGCCACCGATCTCGCCAACGGTCGCGAAGTGTGGCTGCGTGAAGGGCGCGTGAGCGATGCCGTGCATGCCTCGGCGGCGCTGCCCGGGCTGATTGCCCCGCAACGGGTCGACGGACGTTTCCTTGTCGATGGCGGCCTGGTCAACCCGGTGCCGGTTTCGCTGTGCCGGGCGCTGGGCGCGGATGTCGTGATCGCCANNGACCTCGGCATGGACACCATCGGCCTGCGCCAACGCGCGGGCGACGTGCCGGCCAAGGCGCCGGCCTGGCGCAAGGCGGTGGGGCGCTGGTTCGGACGCGAGGGCGAGGGCGATGTCGCGCCGCCTGCGTTGGCCGACGTGGTGACCAACAGCATCGCCATCATGCAGGCGCGCATCGCCCGTTCGCGGCTGGCTGGCGAGCCGGCGGACGCGCTGATCGCCCCGCGCCTCGGGCAGCTCGGCCTGCTCGACTTCCATCGCGCTGGCGTGGCGATCGAAGCCGGGCGCAAGGCGACGGAATACATGCTGCCCTTGCTTGAGTCGCTGCAGGAGTAGGCGAATGATTAGCGATGACGCTCTCGTGGCAGAACTGGCCGGCATCGTCGGCGCGGAGCACCTGCTGACCGATGACGACCTGGCGCCCTACCTGACCGACTGGCGCGGGCGTTACAAGGGGGCGGCGTGTTGCGTCGTACGCCCTCGCAATGCTGCCGAAGTCGCTGCCGTGGTTNCGAGCCTGTGCCGCTGCCGGCTTTCCGTCGTTCCGCAGGGCGGCAACACCAGCCTGTGCGGCGCGGCGACGCCGGAGGGCGAGGGCCGGGCCGTGGTCGTCAGCCTGGGCCGCCTCGACCGCATTGTTGCGGTCGACCCGCAANACAACACCATTTCCGTCGAAGCCGGCTGCACGCTTGCCGCCGTCCAGGAAGCGGCGCGCGCCGCCGGCCGGCTATTCNCGCTGGCGCTTGCTTCCGAAGGGACGTGCCAGATCGGCGGCAACCTCTCGACCAATGCCGGCGGCGTCCAGGTACTGCGTTACGGCAATACCCGCGAGCTGACGCTGGGCCTCGAAGTCGTGCTGCCCAACGGCGAAATCTGGAACGGCCTGCGCGGCCTGCGCAAGGACAACACCGGCTACGACCTCAAGCAGCTTTTCATCGGCGCCGAAGGCACGCTGGGCATCATCACCGCCGCCGTACTCAAGCTCTACCCGCTGCCCAAAACGCAAACCACCTGCTGGCTGAACGTCGCCAGCCCGGCAGTTGCGGTCGACCTGCTGAATCGGGCANAAACCGAATTCGACGCCCAGCTCACAGCGTTCGAACTGGTGTCGGAAACCGCGCTCGGCCTGGTGCTCCGGAACATTNCGGGCGCGGCACGGCCGACGGCTGGCAGTCCGTGGTACGTCCTCGCCGAATTCTCCGACGCCGCGCCGGAAACCGTCGAACGCTGGCTGGCCGCCCAGCTTGCCAGCAGCCTCGTCGCCGATGGCGNNCTCGCTGCCTCGCAAGCCCAGGCCGCCAGACTCTGGGCGCTGCGCGAAAACATTTCCGAAGCGCAAAAGATCGAAGGCATCAGCATCAAGCATGACATCTCGGTGCCGGTTTCCGCCATTCCCGCTTTCCTGGAAACCGCCGACGCTGCGCTTGCCCGGGCCTTTCCCGGCATCCGCGTCGTCGCCTTCGGTCACGTCGGCGACGGCAACCTGCACTACAACCTTTCCAAGCCCGACGTGCAGGACAACGCCGCCTTCATCGCTGCCCAGCCCGAGGTCAACCGCATCGTCCACGATAGCGCGCACGCGCTGAATGGCTCGATCTCTGCCGAGCATGGCATCGGCCAGCTCAAGCGCGACGAAATCCTGCGCTACAAGAGCCCGGTCGAAATGTCCTTGATGCGCGCGCTGAAACAGGCCATCGACCCGCGGGGACTGATGAATCCGGGAAAATTGCTTTAAGCGCATCGCCAATCGGCATGTCGCGCGGCGTCCACCCCGTGTTCGGCTTGCGAGGTAATATTCCGCCTACACAATGGCGGCATTGCCAAGAGCGTTGTCGCAACAGGAGTAGCGAATGATTCTGGTGACAGGCGGCGCGGGTTATATCGGCTCGCATACGGTAGTGGAATTGTTGAAGGCCGGGCATGATCTGGTGGTGTTCGATAATCTCTCGAACAGTTCGATCCATGTGTTCGAGCGCATCGAGCGGATTACCGGCATTCGCCCTGCCTTTGTCGAGGGCGATATCCGCGATGCTGGCGCGCTGGCGGACGTTTTTCGGGCCTGGCCGATCACGGCGGTCATCCATTTCGCCGGCTTGAAGGCGGTAGGCGAGTCGGTCGCGCAGCCCATGCGCTATTACGACAACAATGTCGTCGGCACCCTGCGCCTGTGCGAGGCGATGGCCGTATCCGGGGTCAGGAACCTGGTCTTCAGTTCTTCCGCCACCGTCTATGGCGACCCGCATGCGGTGCCGATTCGCGAGGATTTTCCGCTGCAGGTCACGAATCCCTACGGGCGAAGCAAACTGCACATCGAGGAAATGTTGCGGGACTTCGCGCGCAGCGACCCAACCTGGCGGATCGCGCTGCTACGCTACTTCAACCCGGTCGGCGCCCATGAGAGCGGGCTGATCGGAGAAGACCCGCGCGGGATTCCGAACAATTTGATGCCTTACGTGACGCAAGTGGCCATCGGCCGGCGCCCGGAGCTCAGTGTGTTCGGCGACGATTACGCGACGCCGGATGGTACCGGGGTGCGCGACTATATCCACGTGGTCGATCTGGCGCGCGGGCATCTCGCGGCGCTGGAGGCGCTCGGGCGTACCACCGGCGTCATGACGGTCAATCTGGGCACCGGCCGCGGTTACAGCGTGCTGGAAGTGATCGGCGCCTTCGAAAGGCCAGCGGGCAACTCGNTTCCCTACCGCATCGTTCCCCGGCGCCCGGGCGATGTGGCCGCCTGTTATGCGGATCCGGCGTATGCGCAATTCCGGCTGGGATGGACCGCCGAGTTCGATCTCGACGCCATGTGCCGAGACGCCTGGCGCTGGCAGCAAGCCAATCCGCAGGGTTATCCGGCCGGGTAACGCTGGCGTCGCGCAGAAAAACCCGGCCGCATCGCGACCGGGTTTTTTCGCAGGCAAGCGGTATTACTGCTTGATCGCTTCGATCGCGATGTCGATGGTCACGTCGTCGCCGACGTGCGGCGCGTACTTGCCCATGTTGAAATCGCTGCGCTTGACGGTGGTCGTCGCGTTGGCGCCGACCGCGTCCTTCTTCAGCATCGGGTGCGGCATGGCCTGGAAGGAAGTGACCTTGAGGGTGACCGGCTTGGTGACGCCCTTGAGCGTCAGGTTGCCTTCGATCGCCGCCGGCTTGTCGCCTTCGAACACGACCTTGGTGGACTTGAAGGTGGCGGTCGGGAACTTGGCGGTATTCAGGAAATCCTCGCCCTGGATATGCTCGTTGAAGGTGTCGTAGCCGGTATCGACGGATTTGGTGTCGATTTCGACCTCGACCGCACCCGTCTTGGCGGCCTTGTCGAGCACGACCTTGCCGGTGGTCTTGTTGAAGCGGCTGACCTGGGTGGTATAGCCGAAATGGCTGTACGAGAAACGCGGGAAGGTGTGGGTGCTATCGACCACGAAGGTTTCCGGTGCGGCGAAGGCCGTGGGCCAGCGCGCTGGCGAAAGCAAGNNGACGGCGGCGATTCTGGTGAATTTTTGCATGGTGGATTCTCCTGTTGCGGTTGGTGGATTACTTGCCAGAGTTGGCGGTGATGCGGAACTTGATCTGGATGTCGTTGGCGACGATGTCGAACTTGGCCCAGGANCCTTCGCCGATCGAAAAGTCGCCACGACGGATGGTGAAAGTGCCGTCGAAGACGCCGCTGTTGCCTTGTGCGGTGAAGGTGGCCGGAACCACGATGTCTTGCGTCTTGCCCTTGATCGTCAGCTTGCCGACCACGTCGTAGCGATTGCCGCCGACCGCCTTGACGCCGGTCGAGACGAATTGCGCGGTNGGAAAAGCCTTGGTGTTGAACCACGGCTTGCCGGCGACTTCCTGGTCGCCTTCCGGCGCGCCGGTGTCGACGCTGGCGAGATCGACGTCGATGGTGGTGCTGGCCTCGACCGGCTTGGCGGGATCGAAGTTCAGTTTGGCGGCGAACTTGCGGAACTTGCCGTCCATCTTGACGCCCATCTGCTGGTAGGTGAAGGCGATGGCGCTCTTGTCGGTCTGCACCTGGTTGAAGGCGGCGGCCTGGGCGCTATTGACGGCCAGTGGCAGACCGGTAGCCAGTGCAAGGGCGAGAATGAAGCGTTTCATGGTTTTCTCCTTGGGGTTGTTCTGTGGGTTCAGTGCCTGGGCAACATCCGGGTCAGGATGTCGTCCTTGTCGATGAAGTGGTGTTTCAGGGCGGCGCCGATGTGGCCGGCGAGAACGGCGACGAAGAGCAGGTTCAGCCCCTTGGCNACCACGACCAGCAGGTCGCCCAGTTCCTTGTTCTTGTCCAGCAGGTCGGGAATCGGCAGAACGCCGAACCAGACGGTCTGGAAGCCCAATGCCGAGCTCATCAGCCAGCCGGAAAGCGGNATGGCGATCATCAGCGCGTAGAGCGCGAAATGTCCGGCGTGGGCCGCCAGTTGCATCGTGCGCGGCATGCTGGCCGGCAACGCCGGCGGCAGGTGCGTGACGCGCCAGCCGAGCCGCGCCAGCACCAGCAGGAAGGCGGTGACGCCAGCCCATTTGTGCCAGGAAAAGAGCTTCAGTTTTTCCGGCGAGAGCGGCAGGTCGTGCATGTAGAAACCCAGCGCGAGCAGGCCGAAGAGAAGAACGGCCATCAGCCAGTGCAGGGTCTTGGCGGTGCCGGTGTAGCGGTCTGTCACGGTCGACCTCCTTATTGGGGCAAAAATGAATAAGCGTCCATCGCGATCACGTAATCGTCGATGCCGGCATGAAAGCGTTCGACCTGCGCACCGTCGCGCATGGCGCCCAGCGCCACGTAGAGCGGCAGCAGGTGTTCGTCGCTCGGGTGCGCCTGCACGCCGCCCGGCGCCTGCCGGCGATAGTCGAGCAGGGTGGGCAGATCATGGCTGGCCAGGCGTTCTGCCAGCCATTCCGAGAATTCACGAACGTAGGCAGGCGTCTGGCCGCCGTTGCGCGAAGCCATCTGGTAATCGCGCAGGTTGTGCGTCAGGTTGCCGGAGGCGATCACCAGGAAACCCTTGGCCGCCAGCGGCGCCAGCGCCCGGCCCAGACGGTAGGCGCCTTCGGTGCCGTCGTGGCTCTGGATCGACAGCGGAATGACCGGTACCTCGGCGTCCGGGAACATCAGACGCAAGGGCACCCAGGCGCCGTGGTCGAGGCCACGCCCGGCATCCTTGTGCGCCGGCAGGCCGGCGGCGCGCAGGGCGGCGACGACTTCTTCGGCGGCCTCGCGGCAGCCGGTGGCCGGGTAGCGGATGCGGTAGAGCTCTTCCGGGAATCCCCAGAAGTCGTGAATGGTTTCCGGNCGGTCGGCAAANCCGACGGTCGGCTCGGCGGTGTCCCAGTGTGCGCTGACGATGACGATCNNGCGCGGCAGGGGCAGGGCTTGTGCCTGGCGGGCCAGTGCTGCGCCGGCCGCGCCCGGGCGCAGCGCAAACGTCGGTGCGCCGTGCGGAACGAAGAGGGTGGGCTGAAGCTGGGTCATTTGGGAACTCCGGTTGCGATGGACGAACTTTAGTCCTTCTTTTGCAACGAAATAGCGGACAATGTGCAAATGTTTATTGCGTGAATTGCAACAATGGACCGACTCGATGCGATGCAACTTTTCGTGCGCGTGGCCGAACTGGGCAGCTTTGCCGCCGTCGCGCAGCAGATGGGCGTGGCGCGCTCCGTCGTCACCCGCCAGATTGCCGGACTGGAGGCGCACCAGNGTGTCAAGCTGATGGCGCGCAGCACGCGGCGCCTGTCGCTGACTTCCGCCGGCACCGCCTATCTCGAANAATGCCGGGTCATCCTCAACCTGGTCGAGGCCGCCGAAACCGGCGTCGCCGAAGAGCGCCTGACCCCGCGCGGCAACATCCGCATCAGCCTGCCGCTCAGCTTCGGCCTCAAGCGCGTGGCGCCGCTATTGCTCGATTTTGCCGCCCGCTACCCTGAGGTTGCGCTGGACATGGATTACAGCGACCGGCGGATGAACCTGATCGAGGAGGGAATCGATCTTGCCATCCGCATCACCCGCCAGCTGGCGGCGGGTGACGTGGCGCGCAAGATCGGCGTCAGCCGCATGCGCATCGTCGCCGCGCCGGATTACCTGGCCCGTCACGGTCGACCGCAAAACCCGACGNATCTGGCCCACCACGAATACCTCGGCTATACCCTGGCGGGTGGTGGCGCCCTCCAGTTCATCGTCGATGGCCAGCCGCTCGCCGTGCCGGTGCGCAGCCGCATCACCGCCAGCAACGGCGAAGTGCTGATCGAAGCCGCCGCGCGCGGCATGGGGATCACCAGCCACCCCGATTTCATCGCCGACGACTATATCGCCGACGGTCGGGTCGAGCAGATACTGGCCGATTATGCGATGCCCGAACTCGGCATCTACGCGCTGCTGCCCAGCAATCGTCATGTGCCTTATCGGGTTCGCGTCCTGATGGATTTTCTTGCCGCCGGCCTAGCTGTCTAAATTTTGCACCAAAGTTGTGCGTTGATAGCGGAAAACGGCAGCGGGGAGGTATGCGGATTCGAACCGATCATCCCCAGGCTGTCGCATTTGCGACACCGCCCGACAGGCAGGCATATCTTGACGGCAGCTGGCCCGGAAGGCTCCAGCCGAAAAGAAGTTCTTCGGCATCCGCCAGGCGGCGCCGCTCGCCAGGACATGCTCGGAGAGGCCGGCAAAGGCTGCCAGTCGCATCCAGAACAAGGTTTCTTCATTCAACCCGTTTGCCATCGCAATTCTCCTGGGTGCCGAATGGGTTTCGCCGGACCATTTGATTGCCATGTTTGCGAAACGGCCACGCGACACCTGCCGATTGAGTCAGAACAACGCACTGGACGACAAGCAATATTCGATCCAGTTTGTCGGGGTGTCAGCCTTGCCTGCCTTTCCTGCGGCTGGCCAGCAGACGGTCGAGCTGGTTGGCGAAATTCTGCCGGTCGGCCTGGCTGAAGGCCGGTGGCCCGCCGGTTTCGACGCCGCTGCTGCGCAGGGTGTCCATGAAGTTGCGCATGTCCAGCGTCTGGCGGATGTTTTCCTTGCTGTAGAGTTCGCCGCGCGGGTTCAGCGCCAGTGCGCCCTTGTCGATGACGGCGGCGGCGAGCGGGATGTCGGCGGTAATGACCAGGTCGCCCGCCTGCGCCTGTTCGACGATGTGGTTGTCGGCCACGTCGAAGCCCTTGGGCACCTGAATCGAGCGAATGCTCGGGTAGGGCGGGGTTTTCAGCCACTGGTGNGCGACCAGCGTCAACGGCAACCGGGTGCGCTCGGCGACGCGATAGAGAATTTCCTTGATGACGCCGGGGCAGGCGTCGGCATCGACCCAGATATGCATGGGGAGTCCGGTGGTGGCGAGCCTCGATGATACCGCCCGCGCGTGTCAGCGCAGCGGAATGACGATGGGCGAAATACCCACGGTGATGGCCGGAGTCGGGCGGGGTGCGTAGTATCCAGGCTGATAGACGACCGGCGGTGGTGGGGCGTAATAGATCGGCGCGGCGCGTAGTAGGGGGCATAGACAGCCGGGCCGCCACGGTAGTAACCGGGGTGGCGCGTACCGGTAATGGCGGTGTTCCCAGCGATGGTCATCGTAGCGACCGCGATGTCCGTGACCGTCGGCAAGGGCGGCCGTGGCGGCGACGGAAAGAACGCGCAGGTCAGGGTGGCGGCAATGATTTTTGAGGATTTCATTTTCGGCTCCTTCGGTTCGAGTGCCGGCTTGACGATGCCGGACTCCATGTCTGAAGGATAGTGGGAGCCTTGCGGCAAGCTGTTAATCTTTGTAAGCAAATGACCGGCAGCGGACGGCCGGATTTGGGATAATGCCCACCTTTCCGCAACGACGATTCTGCCCATGTCCATCCAATGGTTCNCCGGTCACATGACCTCCGCCCGCAAGAAGGCGGCCGAAACGCTGGCCATGGCCGATGTCGTCGTCGAGGTGCTCGATGCCCGCNTGCCGGCGGCCTCCAGCAATCCGATGATCCACGAGCTGCGCGCCTTCCGCCAGCGCCCCTGTCTCAAGCTGCTGAACAAGGCCGACATGGCCGATCCTGTCGCCACCAAGGCCTGGCTCGAGCATTTCGCCCAGCAGCCAGGCGTCAAGGCAGTCGCAATCAGCTGCAAGAAGCCGGGTGACGTGGCGCGCGTGCCGGCGCTCGCCCAGCAACTGGCGCCGCATCGCAACGATGCCGTCAAGCCGCTACGCCTGATGATCATGGGTATTCCCAACGTCGGCAAATCGACCTTGCTCAACGCCATGGTCAAGAAGAAGGTCGCCGCCGTCGGCGATCAGCCGGCGGTGACCAAGAGCCAGCAGCGCATCGACATCAGCTCGCGCCTCACCCTCTACGACACCCCGGGCATGCTGTGGCCGAAGATCGCCCACCCGGTCGACGGCCTGATGCTCGCCGCCAGTCACGCGGTCGGCGTCAACGCCTACATCGACATCGAGGTCGCGACTTTCCTCGCCGGTTTCCTGCTCGAACACTACCCGGCCATGCTCGCCGCACGTTACGGATTTTCCACCCAGGGCAGCGATGCCGT
Source organism: Dechloromonas sp. (assembly GCA_013363835.1). Classification (GTDB taxonomy): domain Bacteria; phylum Pseudomonadota; class Gammaproteobacteria; order Burkholderiales; family Rhodocyclaceae; genus Azonexus. Next base: position 1,497,185 of record CP054864.1, on the reverse strand, counting down.
CGCGGTGATCGAGAGCATCGCCAGAAAACGCGGTTGCCTCATCAAGNGGCGTGGCGGCGAGCTCGATNCCGAGAAGGCGGCGGCCATCCTGCTGGTCGATTACCGCAACGGCGCCCTTGGGCGCATCAGCCTGGAAACACCTGAGCTGCGCGCGGCGCGCGCCAGCGAATTGCAACAGCCTGTTGCGGTCGACCCCGAAAAAGAGTGAAAACCAAAGGGCGGCGGACGCGCCCTAGGCGCGGCGTTGCCAGGTGAGCGTCACGCGCAGCCCCTGATTGCCGTCGTTCGCCGCCAGATCGAGGTCGGCGCCGTGCAGTTCGGCGATGCGGGCGACGATCGCGAGGCCCAGCCCGCTGCCCTGCTGGCTGCCGTGATCGAGACGGTGGAAGCGACGCAGCACGGCATCCCGCTCGTGCGCCGGAATGCCCGGGCCGCTGTCGCCGACGCTCAGCCGGCAACGCCCGGCAGCGCAGGAGACGCCGACGCGCAGCGCACCGCCGGCTGGCGTGTAGCGAATGGCGTTGTCGATGAGATTGCGGAGCAGTACCCCNAGCCATTCCGCCTGGCCGACGACGACGCAGCCCGGCTCGGCGTCGAGCGCAAAATCGAGGTTCTTGTCGAGGATCAGCGGGCCGAGATCGGCGCATGTCGCCTCGGCCAGCATTCCCAGATCGACCGGGCGCGGGTCGGGCAACCCGGATTCCGGATCGAGGCGGGCCAGCTGCAGCATCTGGTCGACCAGATGCGCGGCGCGNGTGAGGCCGCTTTGCAACTGGCCCAGCGAGCGGTCGCGTTCCTCGCCGTCGNNGGCGCGCAGCGCGACCTGCAACTGNGCCTGCAGCGCCGCCAGCGGCGTACGCAGTTCGTGGGCGGCGTCGGCGGTGAATTGGCGTTCGGTTTCAAGCGCGGTTTCGACGCGTTGGAAGAGGCCGTTCAGCGCCTCCAGCATGGGGCGGATTTCTTCCGGGGCGCTTGCCGGCACCACCGGCTGCAGCTGTTGCGGCGCGCGGCTGGCGATCTGCCGGGCGATGCCATCCAGCGAGGCTAGCCCGTGGCGCGTCGCCAGCCAGACCCAGAGCCCGATCAGCGGCAGGCCGAAGAGGGCGGGCAGGAGCAGGCGCCAGGCGATGTGGCCGATCAGGTCGTCGCGGATGTGATGGTTTTCGCTGACCTGCACCTGCAGGCTGCGCCTCGTTCCACTGNNACTGAAGTGACGCCAGTGGCCGTCGTCGCCATTCGTTTCCGAAAAGCCGCTGGTTGCGGTCAACGGCGTTTCGGGAGCATTTGTCGAGCGCATCAGCAATTTGCCGTCGGCTCGCCAGATCTGGAAACGCAGGCGGCGCTGGTACTTGTGGGCGACGTCGCCGAGATCCTCGATGTCGTCGCCCTCGTCGTGGCCTGCCAGCGCCAGCAAGGTCTGCGCGGCCTGGGCGAGCTGGGCGTCGAACAGCTCGTCGACTTCATGGTGGGCGTCGATGTAGCTGAAGACCATCGTTGCCAGCCAGGCGGCTGCGACGCCGCCCAGCAGCAGGGCGAGCAGGCGGCGGCGGAGCGAGAACCAGGCCGTCGTCACTTGGCGATGGTGTAGCCGACCCCGCGCAGGGTGCGGATCAGGTCGCTGCCCAGCTTCTTGCGCAGGTGGTGGATGTGCACTTCGAGGGCGTTGCTGTCCGGCTCGTCGCGCCAGCCGTAGAGCGACTGTTCGAGCTGGCTGCGGGTCAGCACGCGGCCGGCGTTTTCCAGCAGCATCTGCAGCAGCGAGAATTCGCGGCTGGAAAGCTCTACCGGCTGGCCGGCCAGCGTGACGCCGTGCGCCGCCGGGTCGAGCGCGAGGTCGCCATGCGTCAGCAGCGGCGCCGCACGCCCGGCGCTGCGCCGGGTCAGGGCACGAACGCGCGCCGTCAGTTCGTCGAGGTCGATGGGCTTGACCAGATAATCGTCGGCCCCGGCATCGAGGCCCAAAACCTTGTCGCCGGTGGCATCGCGCGCGGTCAGGATGAGCACCGGCATGGTCTGGCCGCGGTTGCGGGCGCGGGTCAGTACCTCCATGCCCGAGAGGCGCGGCAGGCCGAGATCGAGCACGACGAAGTCGAAGGTTTCCGTTTGCAATGCCAGGTCTGCGGAATGACCGTCCTTCAGCCAGTCGACCGCAAAGCCGGCCTGGCGCAGGCCGACGGTCAGGCCATCGCCGAGTTGGGGGTCGTCTTCAACGAGCAGGATGCGCATGGCCGGATTCTATCAGCTGGCAATCCACCAGCAGGCCAGCGCCACCCAGACCAGAAGCAGCATGGCAGCCAGCGGGCGGGCCGAGCGGATGGCCGCCTCGGGCGAGCCGCTGCGGTATCCGTTCACCATGGCGCGCACCAGGTTTTCGCCATGCAGCAGGCTGCCGGTAAACACCCCGGCGACATGGACGATGACGACCGTGAGCATGGCCGCCGCCAGCCCTTCGTGCAATTCTTCCAGCCAGTGGCCGCCAAGGTCGCTATAGGTCGCCCAGCCGGCAAGCCCGGTCAGGATCGCGAGCCCGAGCAGCAGCACGATGGCCCAGCCGCCCGCCGGATTGTGGCCGACATGNTTGGTAGGTTGCAGCCGGAGCAGGCTCACCAGGTAATTCCTGACCGCCGCCGGCCCGCGCACGAAATCGGCGAAGCGCGCGTAGCGCGAACCGACGAGCCCNCACGGCAGACGGAACGTGGCGACGGCGAGCACCGTGGCGNNCGCGACGACATGCACGAGGCGGAATGTTTCGCTGTCGCCGGTCAGCCAGGCCAGTGCGAAGCCGCCGACCATCAACCAGTGGCCGAGGCGCACCGGCCAGTCCCAGACCAGAATTTTCCGCATGGCTTACCTCTGCAATTCGCGAATCGCGATGTCGTGTTCGCCGTATCTGCCATCGGCCGCGCCGCGATGGCAGGCCTCGCAGTTGGCCGCCGACTTGACGCGCGGGTCGCGCCAGAATTTCGCCGGCACCTCGCGATGCTTGCGGACGAAGCGGGCGGTCGTGCTGATGCGCGGCGGGTTGCCGGCATCGCCCAGCTTTGCCGCGTTGCCGGCATGGCGTTGAAGAAAGCTGCTGATTTCTGCCNNTCTTTTTGGGTCGACCGCAGCATCCGAGCCGAAATGCTCGTCGAGGCCGCTCATCAGCCGTTGCCAGTCGCGGGCGGCGAGCAGCGCGGGCGGGTAGGCGAGATGGCAACTTCCGCACTCCGTCGTATAGCTGGGCGTGCCGGCGGGCAGCGGCAGATGGTCGGCCAGCGCCGAAAAGGCGGTGATGAGCAGCAGGGGCAGGGCGATCCGTTTCATCAGCGCACCTCGGTCATGTAAGCCACGAAATCGGCCTTTTCCGCAGGCGTGCAGGCGCGGCCGACGACTTCCCGGCAATTGCGGCCGAACCACTTTTCGACCTTGGCCGGGTCGCTGAAGCGCTCGCCATTGGTCGCCACGGCCAGCGGGCGAATCGTCTTGCCGGTAACGACGTGCTGGCCGGCATGCAGCGGGTTGTCGGTATGGCAGCTGGTACATGCCGGCATCTTGTCGTTGTGGGCAAAGCGCTGGCGGAACAAGATTTCGCCGCGCCGGGCCGACGGCGTGAAGCCGGCCTGCTGGGCCGCGGCTTCGGCGCCGTAGGTGGCGCCGATCTGCTGCGGCGTTTCGGCGTGGCCGGCCAGGCTGGCGAGCAGCAGGGCGAAGACAGGGAAGGTTTTCATCGTCGTTTTCCTTGAGATCATGGAAAACGAGTCTAGCGTCGCAGCCTTAAGCGTCTCTTAGCCCAGGCTTAAGCCAGGTTAACGCCGCACCCGCGGCAGCGGCGAGTCGTGGTCCGGCGCGGCGAGCCTCAGCCGGCCCGAGCCACCGCCTTGCGCAGTCGCTCGATGGTTTCCTCGACCCGTGCCTTTTTCGACACTTCGAGCCCGAGATTGCGGGCAATGGCATTGACCCTGGCCGCATTGAGCGGGATGCCGCCTCGGTCACGGCGGCCACCAGGCGGCGCGCCTGCTCGACGTCCGACAGCGGGGCCGCCCTGGCCGGCAGCAGGGATTTCAACCAGCCGATCAATCCTTTGCGGCGGCGTGTCGCCATAAGCTTGCTCATCGTCAAAACCCCAAGGATACTTCGATCAGCCCGCCAACAAGCGTTTTCCAAGCGACCAAGGAGTCTCCATTGTCCGACCTGCTACCCGCCATCGAAATCGAAACCGGGAAAAACCCGGCCTACGCCGTCATCTGGCTGCACGGCCTCGGTGCCGACGGTTCCGATTTCGTGCCCGTCGTCCCCGAGCTTGGGTTGNGGCAGCCTCCCGCCGTGCGCTTCGTCTTTCCCCATGCGCCACATATCCCGGTCACCTGCAACGGCGGCTACGTGATGCGCGCCTGGTACGACATCATTTCGCTGGAAAGCACCAGCCGCCGCATCGACGAAGCCGGCATCGTCCATTCGCGGTCGGCTGTCCGTGCCCTGATCGCGCGTGAAAACCAGCGCGGCATCCCGTGCGCCAACATCTTCCTGGCCGGCTTTTCGCAAGGCGGCGCGGTGGCCTACACCACGGCGCTCACCCACCCCGAGCCGCTGGCCGGCCTCGTCGCGCTATCCACCTACCTGCCTTCGGCCGATCTGGTGGCCCGCGAAGCCACCNCGGAAAATCGGACGATCCCCATCTTCGCGGCGCACGGCACCGGCGACGACGTGGTCTCCNCGCAGCTCGGCCGCCAGGCCAGGGATTTCCTGAGCGAACGCGGCTATGCCCTGGAATGGCACGAATACCCGATGCCCCACGCCGTCTGCATGGAAGAAATCGAAGCCATCGGCGACTGGCTGCGAAAGCGGCTCGCGTGAGCGACGTCGTCTTCAGCCGCCACAGCATCGCCGAAGCCGAACTGCCACCTTACGAAGGCATTGCGCTGTCGCAGGTCACGCTGGTCGACTCCCGGNCGCTGGCCGCCGCAGCCCGGACGGCATTGATGGCCGCCGACGCCATCGGCTTCGACACCGAATCCAAACCGACCTTCCTGAAAGGCGAAGTCTCGACCGGCCCGCACCTCGTTCAACTCGCCACCGAAGACCGCGCCTGGCTCTTTCCCATCACCCGCAGCGGCGACCACAGCGCCCTGCAGGCCATCCTCGCCTCGCCGCAAGTGCTGAAAGTCGGCTTCGGCCTAGGCAACGACCGCAGCGCCCTCAAGGCACGGCTTGGCGTCACGCTGGAAAACGTCCTCGACCTCGGCGAAATCCTGCGCGGCCCCGGCCACCGGGGCACTGTCGGCGCCAAGGTGGCCGTTGCCCACTTCTTCGGCCAGAAACTGCAAAATCCAAGAAAACCGGCANCCAGCAACTGGGCCAGCTCCCGCCTCACAGAGCGGCAGATGCTCTACGCTGCGAACGACGCGCACGTCGCGTTGCGGCTATATCGGGCGTGGCTGCGTGGGGAACAGCGGTAGATGCGGAGCTCGATTCGGTGAAGAGCATGAGTTCATCTTCGCTGATTTGTTGATGCTCAAAGGGTTGCTCGAAGCCAGTGCCCGCTGCGCTACCGATCGGCGGGACACCGCCGAACACTTACGCCGTGTGACCACGTTCTGGCAGTATGCTCATTGTTTTGCCCCGACTCGTGACCTCAGAAAGGCGACAAATGAACCGACTGAAGCTGACCTATTTCGACTTTTCCGGTGGGCGGGCGGAGCCGGCTCGGCTCGCCATGCATATCGGGGGAATTCCATTTGAGGATGATCGCTTTGCGCCGAGCGATTTTGCTGAAGTGCGCAAGTCGACCNCGCTGAATCAGGTGCCGACGCTTAACGTCAATGGTGTACAGATCACGCAAAGTGACGCGATTACGCGCTATGTCGGGAAACTGGCTGGGCTTTACCCCGAAGATGCCTTTCAGGCCTTGCTGTGCGACGAAGTGATGGGTGCGCTGGAAGACATCAATATCAAGATTGGAGCCAGCTTTGGGCTGAAAGGCGACGATCTGAAANATGCTCGCGACGCCCTGGCGACTGGCGTATTGCCCAAGTATTTGCATTGGCTCCAGCATCAACTTGAAAGCCATGGTGGAGAATTTCTTGCGGATAATCGCCTGACCATCGCCGACCTCAAGGCCTTCGTTATCCTGCGTTGGTTGAGTTCTGGAAAGCTGGATCACATACCAGGCGACTTGATTGCTACTGCGGCGCCGAAACTTTACGACTACATGAGCGGTATCGCCAGACTTCCGGCCATCGCGCAATACTATGCACGTCGCGGTTAGCCGAGGGGCAAACACCGATTGTTGCTGCGCGGCTCAGATTGACCCGCGCAGCAACAGGCACAGCCCTTCCCAAGCCGAACGCGCGCTTGCCTTCAACCCCGACGACCATGCGGCACAACAGTCGTGGCTGGACATTCGCCGCGGTCGACCGTGAAAATGGCCAAATTCCAGACCGCGATCATCCATTCTTCCCGAACTCCGATGGCGCGGGGCGCATTATCGTGAGGCAGGCATCGCCCGGGCGCGGAGTGCCGGCGCCATGAGCACCTGGATCGAGTCGTCCATCCCGTTCGTGGCCATCTTCGTAATGCTGATTGTCGGCACGGATCTGCGTCTCGCAGATTTTCAGCGCGTGCGCCGTTACCTGGTGCTCGTGCCCGGCATTGTCTGCGGGCAATGGTTGTTGCTGATCGGCGTCGCCGGACTCGTCGGGCGCCTGCTCGACCTGCCACCCGGCATGACCGGCGGCGCCATCCTGCTTGCCGCAGCGCCGGTGGCAGCCATGTCCGGCTTCTACACCCAACTGGCCGGCGGGCACTTGGCGCTGGCGGTCACGGTAGCGGCAGTGTCGAATCTGCTGGCGCCGATCGTCACGCCGGTCGCCGCTTCGCTTGGCTTCTGGCTCTTCCTCGACAGCGACAAGGCAATGGAACTCCCCATGCTCAAGGTCGCGCTGCAAGCCATCGTCGGCTTGCTGTTGCCGTTGCTGGCTGGGATGCTGCTCCGCCACTGCGCACCGCGCTGGGTCACGCGCGCGGCGNCGCTACAGGGGATCGCCATTGGCGCGGTGATCGCACTGCTGGGCGCAGTCATCGTTGACCAGNCGCGAAGCAACCGTGAGCAATTCGTGCTCCTATTCGGCGTCTCGCTGCTGTTCACGCTGGCGACGCTAGCCGCGGGATGGGTTGCCCTCAGACTGCCGGCCTGTTCCACCGAGGACCGGNCACGGGCTGCTCTGGGATTCCCGGCACGCAACGTCGCCGTCGCCACCCTCGCGGCAACTTCAGTTCTGGGAAAGGCGGCTGTCGTGACCTTCATCGCCGTCCTGTTCACCACGCAACTGACGTTGCTGTTGTCTCTTGCGCTGTGGCTCCGCAAGCGTGCCTGATCGTCATCCGGCAGCGTTTGAGCCGTCACCTGACCATGGACGGCCAATTTCCGATCAGCCGCCGGGTGACCTGGCTGACCTGAACGGGCGCAGTGTTCCGCGATTGTCGCTTCCATCGGCACGACGACCTCGGCTTCGACTGCACGGATCTCGCTCATGAAGGCCAGCGTAGCGGGGGCGAGCGAGCGATTTTTCAGGTACAGGAAGCCGTAGTTGGCCTGAAAATGCGGGCCAGTCATTGGCAGAATCGAGATCCGGTCGGCCAGAAGGTCGACATCGAACATCTTCAACGTCCCCACGGCCAGCGCGTCGCTGCTGACCAAAAGTTCGGGGACATGCATCGACACATCGAGGTTGACAGCCGGCACGAAGTCGCCATTGGCCGGATCGATCGAACCGGCGGCGTCGACCGGTCCCGGGAAATGGTTCGCAATGCGCGCCGGTATCCGTGTCCCGACCCAGGGGAACGCCAATGCCTGGGCCCACGATGCCGGCCCGCGCCCCATCAGCGGATGATCGGTACGGCAGAACAGATAGCCGCGATGCTGGCCGACCGGTTCGGTCGTCAATGCCTCTTCATCCGCGAGATCGCCGATTTCTGCAATGCCCAGGTTCACGGTGCGGGAGAGCACCTGCTGAGCGACCTCGCGCCACCCGGCGACATGCACCGTGACACGGAGCTTCGGATGCATGGCGGATAGGCGGGCAATGGCGAGGCCGCCGCAGATGATGCTCGGATAGGGGCCGAGCGCGACCTTGAGCGAACCGCCGCCGCATCCGGCCAGCAGGTCGATCTCGCGCCGCATATCCTCTTCCACGGTGAGCAGCTGCTTGCTTCGTTCCAGCACAATCTCGCCGAAAGGCGTCAGGATGATCGCCCCGCGGTTCCGTTCGAGGAGCGCCACGCCCAGNTTCTCCTCCAGCGCCTGGATGCTCTTGCTCAGCGCCGGTTGCGAGATGCTCAGAGCACTAGCGGCACGGCCGAAATTGCCGTGCTCGACCAGTGTGCGTAAATGGAGAAGACGGCGGGCGTGATCATAACAAAAGGTTTCCATGAAATGAAAATTCATCATTATCATTTTATTTTCATCCCTCCTAGAATGCTATTGTTCTGTTCCTGAGGGCACCCCGCATCCGGCAAGCCGCTCGCGGTATCAGGAACGGTTACCTGCCTGGCCGGGCGGCCATTGCAGGTTTCAATATTGTAGGACTACTTCATTTGCGAGGGGACATATGAATCGTTCACACCCTATCGTCCGTATGCTCGGCATCGCGCTGGCATCTTCGGCTCTGGCGGCTGCAGGAATCTCGTCGGCACAGGCGCAAGCCAGCCAGACGCCCAAGCAACCCAACACCAAGCAGCCCAACATCATCCTCATCCTGTCCGATGATTTCGGCTACGGGGACNTCACTATGGGGGGCGAAGGGCGTGGCATGCCGACCCCGAGTCTGGATCGGCTCTCCAAGGAAGGGATGACCTTCTACTCGTTCTACGCGCAGCCGAGTTGCACGCCGGGCCGTGCCGCCGTGCAGACGGGGCGCATCCCCAACCGCAGCGGCATGACCACCGTGGCTTTCCAGGGCCAGGGCGGCGGTNCACCCAAGGCTGAATGGACGCTGGCTTCCGTGCTCAAGCAGNGGGGCTATCAAACCTTCTTCACCGGGAAATGGCACTTGGGCGAAGCCGATTACGCCCTGCCCACGGCCCAAGGCTACGACGAAATGAAGTACGTCGGGCTCTACCACCTGAATGCCTACACCTACGGCGACCCAACCTGGTTCNCCGACATGGATCCGAAATTGCGCGCCATGTTCCAACAGGTGACCAAGGGCGCCTTGTCCGGGACGGCGGGTGGCAAGGTCGTCGAGGAATTCATGATCAACGGACAATACGTGAACCAGCCCGGCAAGCCGGTCACGATCCAGGGCGTCAACTACCCGAAAGGCGTGGTCGGCATTCCTTATTTCGACGAGTATGTCGAGAAGGCAAGCATCGAGTATCTCGACAAGGTAGCCAAATCGGACAAGCCGTTCTTCATGAGCGTCAATTTCATGAAGGTCCACCAACCGAACATGCCGCACCCGGACTTTGAGCACAAGTCGATGTCCAAGAGCAAGTTTGCTGACTCGATTGTCGAAAACGACACCCGGATCGGGCGCGTTGTTGAAAAGGTCCGTCAGCTCGGCCTCGACAAGAACACGTATATCTTCTGGACCACGGACAACGGCGCCTGGCAGGACGTCTATCCGGATGCCGGTTATANNCCGTTCCGTGGCACCAAGGGAACGGTTCGCGAGGGCGGCAACCGGGTGCCAGCGATTGCCGTCGGGCCGAACATCAAGCCGGGAACGACCAATCACGAGATTGTCGGCGGGCTGGACTACATGGCCACTTTTGCCGCTCTGGCAGGCGTCAAGCTGCCGACGAATGACCGTGAAGGCAAGCCGATCATTTTCGACAGCTATGACCTCCGGCCCGTTCTGTTTGGCACGGGCAAATCGCCGCGCAACGAGTGGTTCTATTTCACCGAGAACGAACTCACGCCGGGCGCAGCANTGGTCGGTAACTACAAGGCCGTCTTCAACCTGCGCGGCGACAATGGCCAGCCTACGNGTGGCTTGGCAGTCGATACCAACCTGGGATGGAAAGGCGCAAAATATGTGGCGATCGTACCCCAGGTGTTCGACCTCTGGCACCCGCAGGAACGCTACGACATCTTCATGAACAACTACACCGAGCGCACCTGGACCCTGGTCACCATCAGCAAGGCGATCGAAGACCTGATGAAGACTTATGTCAAATATCCGCCGCGCAAGCTGCAGAGTATGGGTTATGACGGTCCGATCGAGCTGTCCAAGTTCCAGAAGTTCCAATCGGTGCGCGAGGAACTCATGAAGGAAGGCATCCACATCGGTTTGCCGAGCGGGAACTGAGATTCCCGCCACCTGAGTTGTTACCCGATGGCGGGGTCGCATTCAAGGATGCACCCGCCATTTTCATGATTCACGAAGGAAACCGACATGCGAAATCTGCTCGTCAAGACACTGCTCGCAGTGCTGTTGTTCTCGAATTCGGCTTTTGCCGCCGATCCCCTGCCCTCCTGGAGCGATGGCAAGGCCAAGCAATCCATCATCAGCTTTGTCGCCAAGGTCACAAAGCCCGGTTCGCCGGATTTCGTGCCGGCGCCGCAACGCATCGCCACCTTCGATAACGATGGCACGCTGTGGGCCGAACAGCCGGTGTATTTCCAGTTGCTTTTCGCGCTCGACCGTGTCAAGGCGCTGGCGCCGCAGCATCCGGAATGGCAGACGCAAGAGCCGTTCGCCTCGCTGCTCAAAGGCGACCTGAAAGGCGTCATGGCCGGCGGCGAAAAAGCGCTCNCTGAAATCGTCATGGCCACGCACGCCGGCATGACGACCGAGGAATTCGAGAAAACCGTCAAGGATTGGCTTGCGACGGCCCGGCATCCCAAGACCGGCAAGCTCTATACGGAAATGGTTTATAAGCCCATGCTGGAAGTGCTGACCTACCTGCGTGCCAACGGGTTCAAGACCTTCATCGTTTCCGGCGGCGGCATCGAGTTCATGCGCCCAGGANCGGAAAAGGTCTATGGCGTTCCGCCCGAACAGGTCGTCGGCAGCAGCATCAAGACCCAATGGGAAGTCCGTTCCGGCAAGCCGGCGCTCGTTCGCCTGCCGGAGATCAACTTCATCGACGACAAGACGGGCAAGCCCGTCGGTATCAACGCGCACATCGGTCGCCGGCCGATCGCCGCCTTTGGCAACTCTGATGGCGACCAGCAGATGCTCGAATGGACCCAAGCCGGCACCGGCGCACGCCTGATGATGCTGGTTCACCACGACGATGCGAAACGCGAATGGGCTTACGGGCCGGAATCGAAGATCGGCACGTTCAGCGATGCGCTGATGGCGGAAGCCAACCAGCAGGGATGGACCGTGATCAGCATGAAANACGACTGGAAGAAGGTATTCACCTTCGAGAAATGACGCTCCATGACGGCATCGCGGACCATCGAGTGTTCACGATGCCGGCGAAGAATCTCGCTCGCGCCACATGGGGTGCCAGCGTTTGATTAGGGAACAATTGTGAAAATTCGTACGTGCGGATCTGCCTTTGCTGATTCTGGTCTTGGTCGTCTGGCCAATTGCCGTTGCCCTGCTGGGCCTCGGTATGCTGGNCGCCGGCTCATGCCGAAATGAGCGCCGAGGAACTGGCCAAACTGGCCCAGAACCCGGTGGGTAACCTGATCAGCGTACCGTTCCAGAACAATACCAATCTAAATTTCGGGCCGGAGAAAAAGACCCAGAACATCCTCAATATCCAGCCGGTGATCCTGATCTCGGTCAACGACGACTGGAACATCATCACGCGAACCATCGTCCCGGTGATCTCGATGCCCTCGCTCTACCCGGGCGACGACCGCACCAACGGCATCGGCGACACGGTGCTGACCGCCTTTGTTTCTCCAGCCAACCCCGGANGCTGGATATGGNGGGTCGGGCCGGTTGCACAGATTCCTACCAACACCGACAACGAACTCGGCAACAAGAACTGGCNNCTCGGTCCGTCAGTCGTCGTATTGCACCTCGAAAAGGGGAGCCCGTGGGTCTATGGCGCCCTGGTCAACAACATCTGGTCGCTATCCGGCGACAAGCAGGGCGGCTCGTACAACAACGGGATGATCCAGCCCTCTGTCAATTACAACTTTTCCAGCGGACTCTATGTGGTCAGCGCCCCGATCATCACGGCTAACTGGAAGGCGGAGGACAGCCAGCGGTGGACAGTGCCGGTAGGCGGCGGTGTGGGAAAGATATTCCACCTTGGAAAATTGCCGGTGAATGCGCAACTGTCGGCCTACTACAACGTAGTTACTCCGGACGACGGGGCGAACTGGCAGATTCGTGCGCAGGTGCAGTTCATGTTTCCCAAGTAGTCCATTGGAAGGGCAAATGTCCTGCATCGCTTGATCGTTGCCTGCAATTTTCCCGTCTCGCGCTTGCACCAAGTACGCATTGGCGAGCGCGTGGACTTGTCTACAGACTATCGAAGCAGGCTGCGTCAGCCGCGGCGGGCCGCTTCGATTGCCGCGATGTCGATTTTTCTCATCTGCATCATCGCTTCGAAGGCGCGCNNTGCTGCGGGGTTCGGGTCGGCGATTGCAGCGATTAGAGCGCGTGGGGTGATCTGCCATGACAGCCCCCATTTGTCCTTGCACCAGCCGCATTCGCTTTCCTGACCGCCGTTGCTGACAATCGCATTCCACAGGCGATCCGTTTCGGCCTGGTCATCCGTTGCCACCTGGAAGGAAAAAGCTTCCGAGTGCTTGAACGCCGGACCGCCGTTCAGCCCGAGACAGGGNATGCCGATGACCGTGAATTCAACCGTCAAGATTTCACCCTGCTTGCCCGCGGGATAGTCGCCGGGCGCGCGGTAGATTGCTCCAACCGCGCTATCCGGGAAGGTTTCGGCGTAGAACTGGGCGGCTTCCAGGGCGGTGCCGTCGTACCAGAGACAAATCGTATTCTTGCCGGTCACGTTCGCACTCCTTTTCGTTCATTAAGCCCGTTGGAAACAGAATCCGAGGCCCAAGTTCAACGAAAACCTCAGACAGTTCATCGGCAGCACCTCTTTTCACCGTATCCCGCCACCAATTTGATGCAACCAAGCTGCTCGAACAGTACCCGGGGCACGCTGACCAGCGTCAGTGAAGCTCCGCGGGCAGCGCCATCTGGTGCCACAGGAGCATGCCGCCGTGCAGGTTGGCGACTTCGGCGAATCCTGCCTCGCGCAGGATCACCGTGGCCTGACCGGAGCGCCTGCCGGAGTGGCATACGGCGATCACGGGCCGGTCGCGTGGGATTTCGCCGATCCGCCCCTTGAGCTCACCAAGCGGGATCGAACGGGCGCCGCGNATCTTGCCGAGTTGCCTGTCGACTTCCTCGGGCTGGCGTACATCCAGAACGCACAGCGCGTCTAGATGCTGTGCCACCCACTCGGGATCGATTTCGAGCAGACCTCCGTAGTTCTTGCGGACCGGCCCNCAGTCGGCCGGTTGCGGCACNCTGCCGTCCTCCGGCTTGCCGCAGCGCAGGTTGGCCGGCACCGCGACGGCGATTTGCCTGGGGTGCGGCAGGTTCATGTTCTGCATGAAGCCGACGAAATCCCGTTCGTCGGCCTGGCCGCCGATCCGCGGGTTGTATGCCTTTTCCTCAGCCACCGAAGTCACGGTGCGGCCGTTGTAGTCGTGNACGGGGTAGATCAGGCAATCGTCGGGCAGGCTGAAAATCTGCCCGGTGATCGAGTGGAACAGGCGGCTGGCGTTGCCCTGCTGAAAATCGCAACGCCCGGCGGCGCGGATCAGCAGACAGTCGCCGGTGAAGGCCAGNGAGCGGTCGTCGATGACGAAGGTCAGGCAGCCATCGGTATGNCCTGGCGTGGCCCGGACTTCGAGGTAGCGATCACCGAAGTCGACGCGATTGCCGTGATCGAGCAACAGGTTGGCCTCCGGCACATCGGCGCCATAGTGCTTCGAGATGCCGATCAGGCAGCCGGCGGCCTGCTTCATCAGCCAGCTGCCGGTCACGTGATCGGCGTGGCAATGGGTATCGAGCGAAGCGACCAGCGTCAGCCCGAGTTCCTCGATCAGCGCCCGGTCGCGCAGATGCTGTTCGAAGACGGTGTCGATAATGACCGCCTGGCGGCTGACCGAGTCGCCCAGCAGGTAGGTGTAGGTGGACGATGCTGCGTCGAATAGCTGGCGAAAGATCAGGTTGCCGTACATGGATACATACCCTCCGGGAACGCGATGAGGCAATTGAACGGGCGAGACGCACACGACAGTTCAACCATAGCTTGCATGCTGCCTGCTTTTCAAGCCGGCTTTACGCCCTGGCGCCGATGGTAAGGCGTATGCGGACGGCGAGCGCAAAACAGCCGCAGCCGGTTTGAATAGCCGCCGATTGCCCAATGGGAAAATTCAAGGGTAAATTCGGCCATCGACTTCAATCGGCCGATCCGGAAAAATTCCGGTCGCCGCCCTGTTGAGAGCCTGCCTGATGCCTGATCCCATGCCAACTTTCCTCCTCGCCGCGTCTCGGCACGCTGCTGGAGAAGCAGCGGACCGTGCCCGATACGTATCCGCTTTCGCTCAATGCCCTCGTGGCCGGATGCAACCAGAAGACCAGCCGCAATCCGGTGCTGGAGGCTGGCGAGCCGGAGGTTNTGGTGGCGCTCGAGAGCCTGAAGGAGCTTGGTTTCGTTTCCGAGGTGAGCGGCAGTCGCGTCGTTCGCTTTGCACACAATCTGGAGAAGGTATTGGGCGTGCCGACGCAGGCTTCGGCGCTGCTCGNNGTGCTGATGCTGCGCGGCCCGCAGACGGCGGGTGAATTGCGCCTGAACTGCGAGCGCCTGCACAGGTTTGCCGATATTTCGGCGGTCGAGGCTTTCCTTGAAGAACTCCNNAGCCGCGCGGACGGCGCGCTGGTCGTCGAGTTGCCGCGTTTGCCGNGGGCGCGCGAGAACCGCTGGAGTCACTTGTTGAGTGGGCAGCCGGCTGGCGAAGCGCAAGCCGGCGGGCGGGGGCGGNCTGCTTCTTCCGGGCGGGAGATCGACGAACTGCGGGCGCGCGTCGAGTCGCTCGAAGCCGAAGTCGCCGCGCTGCGGAAATGGTCGACCACGCCCTGAACGCCGACCTGGCGATTCGGCACGAGCCATAAGGCTTTATAATTCGCCGCTGATTGATCTTTGTGGCTGGGCGCGGCCATTGCGATCGACTCGGCCGTCTGATCGAGGGGTTTTCCGGCGTTGGCGTCTCGCATCGCTCATTCCATGCCGGTGTGAGACTCGTTTTGCCCGCGCCACCAACCTTTGTATCCATTCGAGAAATGGCAACCATGTTTCCGGCGAGTCGCGGCAATTCAGTGCTATGGGCACTTTCACTGGCACTGTTGCTGGTCGCCTCCGTGTTGGGGCGTCCCGACATTCCGATCGACGAGACGCGTTATGTGAGCGTGGCCTGGGAGGCCTGGCTGGGTGGCGACTGGTTGGTCATGCACATGAACGGCCAGCCTTATCATCACAAGCCGCCACTGTTGTTCTGGCTCATCGGCCTCGGCTGGTCCGTCTTCGGCGTCAGCGACTGGTGGCCGCGGGCCATTGGCGCGCTTTCCTCGCTGGCCTGCGTGTTGCTGATAGGGCGGATAGGCNGCCGCCTGTGGCCGGACCGCCGGGAGGTGCCGGCAAGCGCCGGCTGGCTGTTGCTGACGAGCCTCTACTGGCTGCTGTTCAGCACCTCGGTGATGTTCGATATTCTGCTGGCGGCGTGCACTCTGGCCGCGCTTGCTGGTGTCCTCGATGCCTGGCGCAACGGCGGCTGGCGAGGCTGGCTGGGGTGCGGCATTGCGCTCGGGCTGGGGTGTTGGCCGCCTTTCGTGCTCCTGTTCGTGATCCCCGTCATCTTCGCCGGGCCGTGGTGGGGTGGCGAACGCGCCGGGGCCNGGCCATGGTGGCGCGGTGCCTTCGCCGCCTGTGCGCTGGGCGCCACGATTGCGCTGCTGTGGATCGTCCCGGCGGCGATTTTTGGCGGCGAAGAATTCCGCAATGCCATCCTGTGGCGCCAGGTTGCCGGCCGGGTGTCCGGCGAACTGGCGCACCGCCAGCCTCTCTGGTTCTACCTTCCTGCCGTGCTTGCATTGTTCTTCCCTTNNGTCCTGACCCGCCATGCCTGGGGTTCGCTGCTCGGGCAAGCGAGAAAGATCAACGATCCGGGAACCCGCTTCGTCATCTGCTGGACGATTCCTTCCTGGNTGGCGCTCTCACTTTCCGGTGGAAAGCAGATTCACTACATCCTCCCGCTGTGGCCGGCGCTGGTCCTGCTGNCTGGCGGCAGGTTGGGGCCGGGTGGAAGCGCTGGCGGGAAGGGGTATGCCCTGCCCATGGTCGTCGCCGGACTTGGCCTCGCGCTGCTGACTTCTCCGCTGTGGGTCGNNCAAAACATTGGTCTGCCGCCCATGCCGGGACAGCCTGGATGGGNNGGCGGGTTGCTGGTCATGCTGGCGACCGGCCTGGTGATCTTCAGCCGGCGACAAAATGCGCTTCGCCCGAGCGTGCTGGCGATTNTTTCGCTGCTTGTCGCCTCCACGCTGCTGCTTTTCGTCGTCCGCCCGCTTGCACCGGCCTTCGACATGACGCCGATGGCGNAAAAATTGAAGCAACTGGAAACCGAGGGCGTGGAACTGGTGCACGTCAGTGCCTATAACGACCAGTTTCACTACTATGGAAAACTGGAGCGTCCGCTCAAGCAGATCAGTCGCGACGAAATCGAATCCTGGTTTGCAGAACATCCGGAAAGCCGGGCCATCGTCTATTTGAAAACCACTGCCGATCTCGCAAAGCTGAACGTCGAGTTTTCCCAGCCCTATCTTTCGGGTGCGGTGGCCTTGATCGGCGCCGGCTCGGCCAAGCCAGGATCACGCTATGGAAGACCGGATCGGCCGCGAAGTGACCACGCGTGACTACGCGGGCCGCCGCCACAGGGGNTAGAGGCCGAGCAGGCCGAGCAACGGGCCGGGCAGCAGCAGCCAGGCGATGGTGGTCCCNCAGTCGCCGATCCACGCGGTGCCGAACTGGATCGACAGCATGGTGATGGCGAAGCCGATAGAGTTCTGAAAGGCCAGCGCGCTGCCGACGATCTCGGGNGCGCAGGCGCGGGCCGAAAGGGCCGAGAAATGCGGCGAGTCGGCGACGACGCTGGCGCCCCACAGCAGCAACAGACCGATCTTGACCCACGCCGGCCAGCCATCCACGAACGGGAAAACGGCGCAGCACAGGGCCGACAGCGCCAGCGCCATGGCAGCGACCCGCGCGCTGCCGATGCGCTGGCTCCACCAGCCGCCAAGGATGCAGCCGAGGGCGCCGATGCCGATGACGGCGAAGGCCAGGCGGAGAGCGTCGGACTGCCCGGGTGCCAGTCCGCTCAACAGCACCAGCGCCGGCACCAGCGTCCAGAAGGCATACAGCTCCCACTGGTGGCCGAAATAGCCGAGGGCGGAGGCGCGGAATTCGCGGATCGAGAATGCGTAGAACACGCGCCCGAGGCGTAGCGGCGGGGCATCGTGGCGGCGTTTGAGGTGCGGGCCGTCGCCGGCGAAGATCATGGCCGCCGCCGCGACGGCCAGCGCCGACGAGACGAGGATCGTCGCCTGCCACGACCAGCCGGCCCCGACGAGACGGATGCCGTGCGGCAGCGCGGTGCCCAGCGTCAGCATGCCGACCAGCTGGGCGAGGGCAGCGCCGACGCGTTCCGGCACCCAGCTGACGACCAGCTTCATGCCCAGCGGGNNGACGCCGGCCAGTGCGAAACCGACGGCGAAACGGAGGATGCCGACCGTCATGCCGCTGGCGAAAAGGGCGAAAGCGGCATTACAGAGCGCGCCGAGCAGGGCGCAGACGGCGAAGATGCGGCTGGCCGGGTAACGGTCGGCGAGGCCGGAAACGGCGAAAGTCAGGGTGCCGAGGATGAAGCCCAGTTGCACCGCGTTGGTCAGGGTGCCGATGTCGGCAGGNGCGATGCCCCAGGCGCGAATCAGGTCGTCGGCGGCGCTGTTGGCGGAGAACCAGAGCGAGGTGCCGAAGAGTTGCGCAACGACGATGACCGGAACCGGGTTTTCATGGCGACGACAGGGATTGATCGTGCGCCAGCATACAACAGCTATCGTGCTGTCCGGTTCTGGGCGTGCTCACCGTGCCGGCACAGTCGCTTGCTGAGTGACGCCTAATCGAGATCCCAGAGCCGGTGCGCATCGAGCATCAGGCGGTAGCGCAGTTCGAGTGCTTCCAGTTGCGCCAGGCGCGCGGCGAGTTGCGCTTCGTTGGCCAGGCGGCGGGCGGTCAGCAGGTCGTTGAGGTTGCCTTCGCCGAGCTGGTAGGCGCGGGCGGTCATGTCGGCGGCGCGCGTCAGGCGGTCGGCGGCGCTGCGGCTGGCGTTCCAACTGGCCAGCGCGGCGTTGGCGGAATGGTAGAGGGCGGCGGCCTCGGCGGTGACTTTCTGGGTGGCGGCGGCTTCGCGGCGATGGGCGACATCGGCTTCGGCCAGCGTGGCGCTGGCGACCGCGCGGCGGGCGCCGCCGGGGATGGGAATGGCGATGTAGGCGCCGAGGATGTGTTCCTCGCCGCCGCGCTCGCGCGCCNNATGTACGCCGACGGTCGGGTCGGGCAGGCGGTCGTTNCCGGCACGCCCGGCGATCACTTGCGCGCGTTGGGTTTCGCCGCGCGCGACGCCGAGTTCGTGGCTGTGTTCGAGAATCGCTTCCAGCCATTCGCTTTCGCTGCCGGCGATGGGCTGCGGCTCGGCGATAGCGCCCGGCTCGACCNNCGGCAGGCCGGGAAAGCGGCGGCGCAGGTCTTCGCTGGCGGTGGTCTGGCGGGCTTTTGCCTGGGCCAGTTGTGCTTCGGCCTGGGCCAGCGCGCCTTCGGCCTGCACGGCTTCGAGGCGGGCGGCATCGCCGAGTTGCTGACGGCGCTGGACGGCTTTGGTCTGCCGTTCGAGCAGCGCCAACTGCTCGTTCCATTGGCTGGCAGCGGCGCTTTCCTTGAGCCAGACGAACCAGGTTTTGAGCAGCGCGCGGCTGGCTTCATGCAGCGCGTCGCCCTGGCCGGTTTCGGCGATGGACACGCCGAGCGCNCCGAGTTCGGCATCGGCCGAGGATTTGCCGGGCAGGCGCAGCGGGCGTTCGAGCTGGGCGTTCCACTCGTTGTAGCGTTCGTCGTTGCCGGCCGATGGATAGACCCGGCGCTGGTTGGCGCCGAAGCGCAGGTTCCATTCGTAGGGGCCGGCCTCGAGACGGTTGCGGTTGGCTTCCTCGACGCGCACCTGGCCGCTGGCCGCCTGAACGGTGGGATTGGCGCGCAAGACGCGGGCGACGACTTCGGTTCGGCAGGTTTGGGGTCGGATTTGGCGTGGGTTCGGCGGCAGAAGCGCCGAAACTGGCACCTGTTGCGGTCAACAGCAAAAAAGGCCGATTTTCATAGCCGCCCCATCTCAATCACCGGCACCAGCCAGTAGAACAGATTGGCGCGCGGCAGTTGGGTCTTGAGCAGCGCCAGCACGGCGCGCATGTTTTCTTCCGGGCCGACCATGCGGATCTGGGTGCGCGGCGAATGGCCGGCGACCAGTTCGCCGGGTTCGACCAGCGGCACGACGACCGTGGCCTTCGGCGATGCTGGCGGTGAAGCCGGGGACCAGATCGGGCGCGACAGCAGCAAGTCCTCGACGTGCTGGGCGACATCGTTGGGCAGGGTGAGCGAGAGCAGGACATCAGCCATGATTTTTCCCGGTGAAACTGACGGTGGTCTTGACCCCGAAGCGGCGGAACAGGATGGGCAGCAGGACGAGGGTCAGCGCGGTCGACGTCAGCAAGCCGCCGATGACGACGATGGCCAGCGGGCGCTGCACTTCCGAGCCGGGGCCGCTGGCGAAGAGCATCGGCACCAGGCCGAAGGCGGCGATGCTGGCGGTCATCAGCACCGGGCGCAGGCGGCGCTTGGCGCCTTCGACGACGACTTCGCCNACCGGCAGGCGCGCCAGCAACTGGTTGAAATAGGTAACCATCACGACGCCGTTGAGCACGGCGATGCCGAGCAGGGCGATGAAGCCGACCGAGGCCGGCACTGACAGGTATTCGCCGGCGAGCAACAGGCCGAAGACGCCGCCGATCATGGCGAACGGAATGTTGGAAAGGACCAGCAGCGCCTGGCGCACCGAGCGGAAGGGAGAAAAGCAGNNGAAGAAGATCAGCAGCAGCGCCACCGGCACCACCACCATCAGGCGTGCCGCCGCCCGCTGCTGGTTCTCGAACTGGCCGCCCCAGGCCAGCCGGTAGCCTTCCGGCAGCTTGACGTCGCGGGCGACGGCGGCCCTGGCGTCGTCGACGAAGCCGACCAGATCGCGGTCGCGGACGTTCGACTGGATGACGACGTAGCGCTGGGCATTTTCGCGGTCGACCTTGACCGGGCCATCTACACGCTGAATCCTGGCAACGCTGGCCAGCGGCACGCTGCCGCCGCCGGGCACGGAGAGGCGCAAGGCTTCGAAATCGGCCGGCGAATTGAGCAGGCTTTGCGGGCCGCGCAGGATGACCGGCACGCGCCGCCCNTGGTCGATGACAATGCCGACATTGCGGCCTTCGAGCAGCGCCTTCAGGTCGTTCTGGATGTCGTCGACGTTGAGNCCGAATCTGCCTGCCGCCAGGCGGTCGACCGCAACCTTCAGGTACTGGACGCCGTCGTTCTTGAGCGTGAAGGTGTCTTCGGCGCCCGGCACCTTCTTCACCGTCGCGACGATTTCGCCGGCCAGATGGTTCAAGGTCGCCAGATCGGGGCCGTAAACCTTGATCGCCAGATCGCCGCGCACGCCGGTCAGCATTTCCGACACGCGCATGTCGATGGGCTGCGTGAACGAGAAGCCGATGCCGGGAAANTCGGCCATCACGGCGCGCAGCTGGTCGGCCAGCCAGGCCGGGTCGGCGTTGCGCCAGGTATCGCGTGGCTGCAGTACCATGAAGGTGTCGGTCTGGTTGAGGCCCATCGGATCGAGGCCGAGTTCGTCGGCGCCGGCACGGGCGACGATGGCCTTCACTTCCGGCACCTTTTCCAGAATGGCTTTTTGCACGCGGCTGTCGATGGCGATGGTCTGGTCAAGGCTGATGGAAGGCAGTTTNTCGAGTTGCATGATGAGGTCGCCTTCGTCCATGGTCGGCATGAAACTCTTGCCGAGCAGCAGGAAGGCACCGGCAGCGGCCAGCGCGATCAGGGCGCCGAGCATGTAAGTCCGGCTGTGGCTCAGGGCCGAGGTGAGCACGCGGTCGTAGGCGGCGGCTAGCTTNTTCACCAGCCACGGCTCGTGATGGGCGCCGCGCTTGATCAGGTAGGAGGCGAGCACCGGCACCACGGTCAGCGACAGCAGCAGCGACGAGGCCAGCGCGAAGACGATGGTCAGCGCGACCGGCCCGAACATCTTGCCCTCCAGCCCCTGCAGNGTGAGCAGCGGCAGGAAGACGATGATGATTATGGCGATGCCCGAGGTCACCGGCGCCGCGACTTCGCTGGCGGCGCGGAAGATCAGGTGCAGCGTCGGCAGGTTTTCCTGCGCCTCGGCGAGCTGGCTTTCGACGTTTTCGACGACGACCACCGCCGCATCGACCAGCATGCCGATAGCGATGGCGAGTCCGCCGAGGCTCATCAGATTGGCCGAGAGGCCATACAGGCGCATCAAAATGAAGGTGGCGAGCGCCGACAGCGGCAACATCAGCGCGACGACCAGCGCTGCGCGCAGGTTGCCGAGGAAGGCGAGGAGCAGCAGCACGACGAGGACGATGGCCTCGAGCAGCGCCTTGGCGACAGTGCCGACGGCACGCCCGACCAGGTTGCTGCGGTCGTAGAAGGGTTCGATGCTGGCACCCGCCGGCAGCGTTGGCGCGATCTCGGCCAGCCGCCCNTTGACGCCGGCCACCACCTGTTGGGCATTGGCACCGCGCAGACCGAGCACCAACCCCTGCACCGCTTCGCCCTGGCCGTTGCGGGTTACCGCGCCATAGCGGGTGAGGGCGCCGAAGCGCACCTCGGCGACATCGCCGACGCGCACCACCTTGCCGTCCTTCGCCTGCAAAACGATGGTTTTNACGTCGTCGACCGTGCGGATCGCCCCTTCGGCGCGCACCAGCAGCGCTTCCTCGCCATCGTTGAGGCGGCCGGCGCCGTCGTTGCGGTTGTTGGCTTCCAGCACTGTTTGCAGATCCTTTAGTGCCAGCCCGCGCGCGGCGAGGCTTTGCGGCTGCGGGACGACTTCAAAGGTACGCACCTCGCCGCCCAGGCTGTTGACGTCGGCAACGCCGGGAATGGTGCGCAACTGCGGGCGGATCACCCAGTCGAGCAGGGCGCGTTTCTCGGCCAGCGGCAGGTCGCCCTCGATGGTGAACATGAACATTTCGCCGAGCGGCGTCGTGATCGGCGCCATGCCGCCGCTGGCGCCCGGCGGCAGGTTGCCCATGGCGGCGGCCAGGCGTTCGCCGACCTGCTGGCGCGCCCAGTAAATGTCGGTGCCGTCCTCGAAATCGATGGTGATGTCGGTCAGCGCGTATTTTGACACCGAGCGCAGCAGGCGCTGGTTCGGGATGCCGAGCATTTCCTGCTCGACCGGCACGGCGAGGCGGGTTTCGACTTCTTCCGGCGTCATGCCGGGCGCCTTCAGGATGATCTTGACCTGCGTCGTCGACACATCNGGAAAGGCGTCGATCGGCAGGCCGATGAAAGCCTGCACGCCTGCACCGATGAGCAGGGCGGTCAGCACCAGCAGCAACAGGCGCTGGGTCAGCGAAAAGCGGATCAGCGCGGTGAGCATTATTCTTGAAGCCTCGGTTGGACGCGGCTGTTGGTGCGTTTGGGCGGGATGGCCGGCACGAAGCGACAACGCGGCAGGCTCATGCCAGCAAGGCGGAGCGACAAAGCCGGGCGCCCGACCAAGCGTGCCAGCGGCCGCGTAGCGCTGTCAGCGCATAGTTGAATCGCCTTGAGGTAAAAGCCCATATTCATCTGGCTGGACAGAGAGACAAGTGGTCAACCGAGGTTTCAGGATTACTCGCTGCCGACGCCGGTCAGCATGGCCTGAGCCCGAAACGCCCTGACGGCGACGCGCTCGCCGGCCTGCACGCCGTCGACCAGCACGCTGTCGCCGCCCTGGCTGACGATGCGCACCGGGCGGGCGGCGAAGCTGACACCCTTGTCGTCACCGGCGGTCTGCACGAAGGCGAAGGTCTTGCCATCATGGCGTACCAGCGCGGCGGCCGGCAGGCGCTGCTGCTTGCCGGCCGGGCTGGCGATTTCGACTTCCAGCACCTGGCCGGCGCTCAGGGTTTCGGCCCCCTTGACGACCTCGGCGCGCAGCAAGGCGGTCTGGCTGGCCGGGTCGACCGCGCGGCCGATGGCGATCAGTTTGCCGTAGATGTCGCGGTCGGCCAGCTTGATCGCCATGCCTTCCTTGAGCGTGGCGGCGACGGCCAGCGGCACCTGGATTTCCAGCCACAGCGGCGTCAGTTTGGCGATGCGGTAGATCAGCGTCGCCGCTTCGACGCGCTGGCCGAGCTGCCCGCCTTGTTCGAGCACGACGCCATCGATGGGTGCGGTCAACGCCAAGNNGCCTAATTTGCCCGGCGCGATGCCGGCCAGCGCCAGCCCNTGCTGGCGTTCGCTGGCTTGCGCGGCGGCCTGATTGGCGGCAGCGCGGGTCGCTTGCAGGCGCGATTCGGCGATCAGGCCTTCGGCGAAAAGCTGTTCGTCGCGCTTCAGGTTCTGGCTCAGCAGGGCGGACTGGCTGCCCGCCTGCAAGGCGTCGCGTTGCAGCTCCAGTGCCTGCGGGCTGGCCAGGCGGGCCAGCACCTGGCCTTTCTTGACCGAGGCGCCGGGCGAAACGGCGAGCATTTCGAGCATGCCGCCGACCGGCGCGGCGACGACGCGCATCTGTTCGTTGGGCACCAGCACGCGGGCCGGATAGACGCTTTGGCGCGCCGGGCCGCTCTGGCCGACGACGGTTGTTTCGATGCCCAGGGTGCGCACCTGGGCGGCTTGCAGCACGAGCGCTTCGCCGGCAGCCGCCGGGCAGGCAGACAGGGCGACCAGCAGCGCGGACAGGCAGGAAGATCGGGAAAAGGCTCGGAACATGGCGCGACTCGCGTAGATGCAGCGGGCGAGTCTATTTTGCCCAGATTAATGTTTCCTTAACGCTGGCCGGCGCGCCCGGCCAGGCGGCTTTCGGCCGAATCTGAGCAGCTTGCGGAAGAGCCGCCGCCAGACGCGGGGCGGCTTCGGGCTGGGCAGGGTCAGCCTTACCAGCTTGACGCCGGCTTCCTCGGCGTCGTCTATCAGGAAACCCATCGAGCGGGCCAACCTGAGCATGGCCTGGTTGTCGGCGAGAACGTAGCCTTCCATTTCGCGCAGGCCGCGCTTTGAAGCCTCACGGATCAGAAGGCGCAGAATCCTGTGGCCGATGCGTTGTCCTTGCCAGGCGTCGCCGATCAACAACGAAAATTCGCAGCGCCGGCCATCGCCTTCGTGCACGAAACGGCCGCCGGCCAGCGGAATTTCCTTGTTCTTTTCCTTGCGCACGACGACCACGGCANNTTCTCTTGCCGTGTCGAAATCCGTCAGGCGCTGCACCATCTCGTCGGAAAATTCCCTGACCGCACTGAAAAAACGATTGCGCCGCGACTCGCGGGAGAGCTGACCGAGCGATTCCTTGACCAGCGGGGCGTCGCTTTTCAGCATCGGGCGCAGGGTCATCCGGGTGCCGTCTGCGGCACGCCAATGTTGCGGTTTCATGGTCTCTGCGTCGCTCGTGCCGGTCTGCCTTAGACGCGAAGCACCGCGATTTTCAGTGGTGCCTGCCCGTCATGGCTGGGNAAGTCGTCTTCCGGCGCGATCCATTCCAGTTCGCGGATCGGGCGGCCGGCCTTGGCGGCGCAGCGCTGGAGCTGGTCGGCCCAGGTTTCGCGGCTGATCTGGGCGGCGTTGTTGCAGCAGATTAGCGTGCCGCCCTCGGCGGTGCACAGCAGTGCCGGCTTCATCAGTGCGGCGTAGTCGTTGACGATATCGACGACGCCGAACGGGCTCTTGGCGTAGCGCGGCGGATCGAGAAAAACGAGGTCGAAGGCGCGTTGTTCGAGCTTGGGAAANGCCGGCATTTTCTTGCCGCGTACCATGCCCGGCTGGCCGATGCCGGCGAGTTGGCGCATCGCCGCGAAGGCGTCGCTATGCACGAAACGCAGGCGGATCGGCAGATCGTTGAGGCGGGCGTTTTCCTTGCCGACCTTGAGGCTCGATTCGGCGAAGTCGACATTGACGACGTGCGCCGCGCCGNNGCTGGCGGCGGCGATGCCGATGCCGCAGGTGTAGGCGAAGAGGTTGAGCACCGACTTGCCGGCGGCTTCCTGCATCACGCGGCGGCGGCCGGCGCGCATGTCGAAANNGAGCCATGGGTCCTGNCCGGCGTGGCGGCCCTGCACCAGATAGCGGATGCCCATCTCGTAGAATTCGCGCGGCTTCTGGGCCTCGGCCAGCACCTCGGCCGGCAGCGGATTGGCGACGCGCGAGTTGGCGCCGCTGCGGTCGTTGTAAATGGCGACCAGGCCGGGCAACGCGGCGGCGTAGAAGTTTTCGACGGCAACCCGGTCATGGCCGTCGAGCGGCGCGTGGAAGGTCTGGATCAGCAGCAGGTCGCCGTAGCGGTCAATGGTCAGACCGGGCCGGTTTTCCGTGCTGCCGTTAAACAGGCGGTAGGCGTTGGTGTCTTCGGCGTGCAGGCGCGCGATGAGCGGCTGGCGGGCGGTGAAGGCGGCTTGCAGGGTCGGTCAGTTGCTGGGGCGGCATGAATGCTTTCACGGAATGGTGGCAGCGATCAGCGTGCGATCGCCGGAAAGCCGTGGAGACCGCCATTCTACTGGTTTGCGTCGGGCTCCGCCGGTTCGAGCGCAGCCCAGCGCTTCCAGTGGCCGCAGGCGGAGCGTGCGCGGCGCTCGGAATTATCCCAGCCGCCGCCGATGCAGAGGCCGGTCGCCGTCTCCGCTTCGATCAGCACGACATCCGGCGTCGCGCCGGGCTGGCGCTCGCCCTGCCAGCGTTCGCAACTGGCGCAGCGCTTGCGGTCGACGGCCTGAATCAGCAAGTTTTCGCGGCCTGGCAGGCGGCAATGCTTTGCGTGGCGGGCACGATGGCGCCCTTGTCGGCAATCCAGCCCTTGATGCCGCTCTTGACGTTATAGACCTTGGCATAGCCGGCCTGCTGCGAGAGGAACTGGCTGACGGCCCTGGTGCGGTTGCCGGAGCGGCAGATGACGATCACCGGGTCGCTCTGCCCGGCCAGCGGTTTGACCTTGTCCAGCCAGGCGGCGGGATCGGCCTTGCCGCGCTCGTCGAAGAAGGTGAGCAGCTTGCTGCCGGGCACGATGCCGGTCTCTTCCCACTCCGGTTTGGTGCGGATGTCGATCACCGTGACACCGTTNTTCGTCATTTGCGCCAGTTGGGCGCTGTCGATGTCGATGACCTCGGCGCGTGCGGCCAGCGCGGCGAGTGCGAGGGCGCAGCAAAGAAGCAGTTGGCGCATGGCGGGCTCCTAAATAAGTGTTTGCTGATTATAGTCGGTCGGCTCTGTCCCCGTGTCTTCTCTGGGATAATCGCAACCTTTTGCGAGTTCCCCAGATGGCGCTGAAATCTACCGTTTTCAAGGCCGAGGTCCAGTTGGCCGATCTCGATCGCCAGCATTTCGGCGACTATTCGCTGACGCTGGCGCGCCACCCGTCGGAAACCGACGAGCGGATGATGATCCGCCTGCTGGCCTTTCTGCTCAACGCTTCGNAAACCCTGGTGTTCGGGCGCGGGCTGTCGACCGAGGACGAGGCCGACCTCTGGGACATCGACGCCACCGGCAGCATCGAACGCTGGATCGACGTCGGCCTGCCGGACGAANAGGCCATCCGCCGCGCCTGCAACCGTTCGCGACAGGTCGTCGTGCTCAGCTACGGCGGCCGCGCGGCAGAAATCTGGTGGCAACAGAGTGCCGGCAAACTGGCGAACCAGAAGAACCTGCGGGTGCTGTCGCTGACGGCGGATGAAGGCAAGGCATTGTCCGGCCTGGCAGAACGCGGCATGCGCCTGCAATGTACGGTTCAGGACGGCGTGGTCTGGCTGGGTAGTGACAGCCAGCATCTGGAAATCGTGCCAAAGATTCTGTTTGCGCCGGATTCGGCTTAGAATGCCGGCTGGATTTTCCGGGTTCAAGACCGATATTTATTTCGTGAGGTGGGTATGGCGGCAAATGATGATGACGAATCGACAGCGGTAATCGTTGGCGTACTGGCCGGGATCGCGCTGGCCGTGGTGGCGGTGGTCTATGGTGCCAGCGCCGGCAAGGCCGTGAAGCCGAAGGCGGCGCCGGTCGTCGCGCAGGTGACCGAGGAGCCGGAGATCGCGCCGGTCGGCGAGGCGCTGGTCAAGGTGTTCTTTGCCGTCGATTCGGCGACGCTGGCCGTGGTCGATAGCGAGGGCGTGGTCGTCAAGACGGTCGAGGTGCTCAAGCTCCAGCCCCAGGCCATCGTGCTGCTCTCCGGTNTTCACGATCCGTCCGGCGATGCGGCGCACAACGCCGAACTGGCCAAGGCCCGTGCGCTTGCGGTGCGCGATGCGCTGGTCGCGGCCGGTGTCGAGCCGGCGCGCGTCAAGCTGCGCAAACCGGAAACGACCGTGGGCAGCGGTAGTCCGGAAGAAGGTCGGCGCGTCGAAATACGCGTTCAGTAAGTCCGGCGTTCTCGGTCAACAGCGGGCTGCGGCCCGCTTTTTTATTTGCGCGGCGGATCAGGTTCCAGATCAGTTCGGCACCGGCGAAANNCAGGTCGACGTCGATATCCTCGATGCGGGCCTGTTTCNNATCGCGCTGGTAGCGGGATTTGTCCCGTTCGCGCATCACGATGGCGTCGCCGAGGAGTTCGACATCGCGCGTTGTCCGGCGAACCTCGGCGTTCTGATAGCGGCTCAGCGCCTGTTCGACCGCCTCGGGGTCAAGAATGGCGATTGGCGCGCGACAATGGGTACAGGCGTGATCCTTGCGGATATCGACCGGCGCGCCGCAGCCGCTGCAGCGGATGGTGCCGACCTTGACCGCCAGTTCGCCGATCTCGGCNGAGCTCAATTGCCTGACGAAGCCCTTTTCGATCATGAACTGGGCGAAGGTCGTGAAGCGCCCGTGTTTNTGCAGGCAGCGGTGGTAATTGAATTTGCCGCCATGCTTGGCGATATCCAGCCCGGCCAGCAGCCTGTCGTTGCAGCGCGGGCAATGCAGCAGGTCGCGCAGGGGCTGGTGCTGGGCGTCGCGATGTTCGTGGATCAGCTTGAACAATTCGATGATGCCGCCCGGCGTGATCTGCACGCTTTCGAAATCGTCGAACCAGATGGCCTGGCAATCGAAGCAGAGATCGAGCACGACCTCGCCGTGGTGCAGCCGCTCGAGGCGTTGCTTGGTCATGATTTTCCGGCAGGAAGGACAGGGCGTCGGTTTCATCGGGAATGTCGGGAAAGATGGATTGGGCCATGCTCGGAACCGAACTATAACGCAGCCAACCATCGCCGTTCATTCGGCATATCGCGCGGTACAGGGCAGTCAGTTGCGGTCGACCCCGAAAAAGGGCAGAAATCGAAGGGTGGAATCGAAACAATATCATCGTCGGTTAATATTCGAGGCTTTGGTCGCCCAGGAAGCCACACCATGAAAATCGCCGATCCCGCCCAGGATACCTTGGTCAACGAAGTCAGGCTGATGCTCGCGGAACTGCCGTTCGACGGCGCCAGCGTGCTCGAACTGGGCTGCGGCAAGGCGGAAAAGACCCGCGCGCTGGCCGAAACCGGCCGCNCCGAGGAAATTGTCGCGCTCGAAGTCGACGATATCCAGCACCAGCGCAACCTGCAAATCGCCGACCTGTCGAACGTCCATTTCCGCCACGGCGGCGCCGAAGCCATTCCGGCCACCGACAACCGCTTCGACCTCGTACTGATGTTCAAGTCGCTGCATCACGTGCCGGTGCAACACATGGACGCGGCATTGAGCGAAATTGCCCGCGTCCTCAAGCCGGGCGGGCTGGCGTGGATTTCCGAGCCGGTGTTTGCCGGCGAACTCAACGAGGTTTTCCGCCTGTTCCACAATGAAGAAATCGTGCGCGAAGATGCCTTCGCCGCCATCTGCAAGGCCGTTGACGACGGTCGCTTGCGCCTGGAAAGGCAGCTTTTCTTCAACACCCGCAGTTTCTTCGAGAACTTCGAGCAGTTCGACCAGCGGATGATCCAGGTCACCCACACCAGCCACCGTCTGGCGCCGGAACTGTACCGGCAGGTCCAGGAAAAGTTCGAGTCCTACCTCACCCCGGAAGGCGCAACCTTTTTCAACCCGCAGCGGGTGGATTTGCTGCGCAAGGCGGGTTGGAGGCGTTGCGCCTGGTTCGGAGCCGTCGCTCAGGGCAGGAATTCGCCATCCGACGGCACGATGCCGGCGGCGGTAAANTAATCCGGCCCCAGTTCGGAGATTGCGGCACCTTTGCAGCGCAGCGTCGCTTGTCGCTTGCCGCCCTTGTCGACCGCAACGCCGGCGACTTCGCCCTGGCCTTGTATCCAGAAGGAAAAGACGACATAGCGGTAGGGGTTGCGCTCGAACTCGATCCATGCGCCGCCACCGCCAGACAACATCGTGCCGCCAGCGCGGAAGTCCGGCGTGGCGCCGGCTGCCGGNTAAACCAGTTCAGGTGCCTTGCCGGCGCGTCCGAAGCGGTATTTCAGGGACGCAGTCCCGGCTCCAGTCATCGGACCTTCGCAGAGCGAAACCAGTTTGCTGCCGATCGGGCAGGCGAAGACGATTTTCTCGTCGCCCTGGCACAGCGACCGGGCCAGCCCGGTTTGCGGGGCTGCGAGCAGAATCGGCAGTAACGCGGCGCCCAGGAGCGGGCGGGAAATGGGAAATTCTTCAGAGCAGTTTTCCCCGCGCAGGAAAGCCGATGTGAATTCCGCCAGGCCATGTCGGCCGCCATTGACCAGCTTTCTGGCGGTGGCGAAGTCGCGTTCCAGCAGCGCGGCCTTGATCTTGAGTTCCTTGTTCTTCAGGAAGCAGGCCAGGATCAGCCCGGCGGTCGCCGGATCGTTGGCCTTGTCGGGGTGGTTTTCGAGATCGACACCGATTTGCGCACCGATCCGCCGGTAGTTGTCGCGGCCGGTCAACTGGATGTAACCGCGCCCCTTGTAGCTGGCGCCATCCGGCTTGCCCCGGTTGCCCAGGTCACGCCGGTTGTCGTAGAGATCGAACGGGTGACCGCGCGGCGAGGTGTTGTAGCGCGAGACATACTCGTCGATCGGCTTGAAGCCTGCCGTCTCGGCGGCGATGGTGCCGAGCGCCATGAGTACCATCTGCTTGTCCGTCAGGCCGAAGTACGTCAATCCGGCAACGAGCGGCGGCAGGTTGGCCTCGATGTCCGTCAGCCGGGCGCCGGGCAGCATCCGCGCGGCGATGGCCGTGGTGATGTCGCCGGATACCGCGGGCAGCGAGGCATCGGGCGTCAGCCCCAGGCGCGCCTGCGTGCGCGGGCCGGCCAGGCCGTCGATCAGCAGGTCGCCTTCGCTTTGCTGGAAGGCGCGCACCGCCGCATCCGTGCCGACACCGAAAATGCCGTCGATCTTGCCGGGAGGGAAGCCACGGTTGGCCAGTTCCCGTTGCAGCGCGGCGACATCGTCACCCGTCATCAGCGCGCCATCCAAAACAAGTTGCAGGGTTCTCATGGTTGCTGCCTCCATCGCCAGGCGGAACGGTCGGGATTCACCGTGTTTCGAAATTCCAATGCCATTCAAGCACAATTCGCTTCGAATACCAATCCAAACCGCCGGCATGCGGATCGGCGCCGGGACGGCTGCCTTTCAGACGGCCCGGATTGCCCCGAGGTTCAACTTGACGCCTTTCTTCATCTTGCCGACCACATGCATCTCGCAGGCCTTGCAGTCGAACTTGAGGATCAGTTTNTCGCTGCCGTTGATCAGCGTCATCGGGTCCGGCTTCAGGTGCTTCACTTCCTTGGGGCACAGATTGAAGCTGTAGCGCAGGCAGTGGCGGGTGATCATCAGCGACACCATGCCTTTCTCGTTGCCGGCCTCGTAGGCGTCCTCGATCAGCCTGACACCGTGCTTTTCGTAGAACTGGCGGGCCTTGGCGTTGAAAACGTTGCCCAGGTAGGTCAGTTCTTCCTGCGGGTAGGGCACCGGGCTGGCGGCCGGCTTCGCGCGCGACGGGCGCGGGTGGCTGGCGACGCGGGCGGCGACCAGCGCTTCGGCGGCTTCGCGGCGCAGGGCGTTGATCAGGCTGACCGGCAGGAACCACGGTTGCGCCAGCTTCAATTCGGCCGGCTCGGCAACGAACATGGTGTTGCCGAACTTGCCGAGGTTTTCCTTGAGCCTGGCCAGCGCGGCCTCGGGATTCTGCGCCAGCGATTTTTCGAAATTCGGCTCGTTTTCGTGGTCGACCGTAACAGTCACGCCGTCCTCGTCGGTCAGCGTCAGCGCATAGCCGGCGGCCGTTTCGGCGAACAGCGGTTTGACGACCACGCGGCGCTCTGCCGAATCCTTTTCCAGCGCCCGCTCGAAGGCCTGGTCGCGATTGCGGAAGAGGCTGGCGCCGACCGTCAGGTCTTCCGGGATTTCCGCCGGGTAGAGTTTCTTGCCCTCGGCGCGGTTGATGCGCATGCCCTGGACTTCGCCGTGCGCGTCGTGGAAGCAGACGCCGTCGCCGTTGTGGAAGGTCTGGTCGGTATTGACGACGATCCAGCCGTCGCCGATCTCGGCGACCTCGCCGATCAGCTCGCCGACGAAGGCCGGCGAATCGAAGGCGCCAATGTCGTCCTGGCGGCCGTCGGCGAAATAATCGGTGTAGCCGCGGTTGAAGGTCTTTTCCGGCTGTGGCGTAAAGGTGAAGGTCGAACGGCCGCTCGAGGCGCGGGTGTATTGCGGGTGAGCGGCGATGATCTGGTCGAGCAGCGTCCGGTAATGGGCGGTGATGTTCTTGACGTAGGAGAGGTCTTTCAGCCGCCCNTCGATCTTGAACGACGAGACGCCGGCCTCGATCAGCGGCAGCAGGTTGTCGGACTGGTTGTTGTCCTTCATCGACAACAGATGCTGGTTTTCGGTGACCGTCTTGCCCTTGTCGTCCACCAGCGTGTAGGGCAGGCGGCAGGCCTGCGAGCACTCGCCACGGTTGGCGCTGCGGCCGGTGTGGGCGTGGCTGATGTAGCACTGTCCGGAATAGGCGACACAGAGCGCGCCATGAACAAAATATTCCAGTGCAACAGTGGTTTGCGAAGCAATGTTGATAACTTCCTTTAGACTGCATTCGCGTGCCAGGACGATCTGCGAGAAGCCGGCATCCTCCAGGAACCGGGCTTTTTCGGCATTGCGGATGTCGGTCTGCGTGCTGGCGTGCAACTGGATTGGCGGCAGATCCATTTCCAGCAGGCCCATGTCCTGGATGATCAGCGCGTCGGCGCCGGCGTTGTACAAATCCCAGGCCAGCTGGCGGCCGGCTTCGAGTTCGGCATCGTGCAGGATGGTGTTTTGCGCCACGAAAACCTTGGCGCGATAGCGGTGGGCGAATTCGCACAGGCGGGCGATCTCGGCGACATCGTTGCCGGCACCGTAGCGGGCGCCGAAAGCCGGGCCGCCGATATAGACGGCGTCGGCCCCGTGCTTGATGGCTTCGATGCCGAAATCGGCGTTCTTGGCCGGGGCGAGGAGTTCGAGCGGATGTTGGATGCGGGTCATGGCGCCTTAGTACGTGAAACGCGGGGCAAGTTCTTCGATATTGAACTCGCGCAGGATCGCTTCGGCCCGTTCGCGGGCATTCTTGCGGGGATTGCCGCGCTTTGTGGCGATGATCAGCTCGTTTTTCATCGAATGTTCCCAGCCGACCAGTTCGGTGACCGTGACGTCGTAGCCGTGCGACTCGAGCAANAGGCAGCGCAGCACGTTGGTCAGGTGGCTGCCCAGTTCGCGTGTGTGGATGGGGTGTCGCCAAAGTTCGGACAGTGCAGTTTTGCTCAGCGATTCGTTCTTCCGGGCCCGCATGACGGC
Organism: Dechloromonas sp.; assembly: GCA_013363835.1. Classification (GTDB taxonomy): domain Bacteria; phylum Pseudomonadota; class Gammaproteobacteria; order Burkholderiales; family Rhodocyclaceae; genus Azonexus. Next base: position 1,464,123 of record CP054864.1, on the reverse strand, counting down.
GGCCACTTCGGCCTGGCAGCAAGGCACGAGGACGATATGGCGGGCGTTCTTGCTCAGGGCGAAACGGATGGCGTCGTCGGTCGCCGTGTTGCAGGCGTGTAGCGCCGTCACGACATCGACGGTGGCCGGCAATTCGGGNGAGGTCAGCGAATCCTCGACCGTGCAGGCGAGGAAGCGCATGCGCTCGAAGCCCAGCCGGGCGGCCAGTTCGCGCGATTTTTCGACGAGTACCGCTCGCGTTTCGATGCCGACGATCTCGCCGTTGGCACGCTCCTTGATACAGAGATCGTAAAGGATGAAGCCGAGATACGACTTGCCGGCCCCATGGTCGACCAGCGTTTCGGCGCCATCCAGCAGTGGTTCGATGAACTGGTAGAGGTGATAGACCTGCTTGAGCTTGCGTCGGGTGTCCTGGTTGAGCTGGCCATCGCGCGTCAGGATATGAAGTTCCTTCAGCAAATCAATGGATTGCCCGGGGCGGATTTCCGGGATCGCGGCGGGGGTTCTGCTTTTTCATAGGCCGCGATTATCGCATTCAAAATGTCGTCACTTTCGTGTCAACCGAATGCAACAGGCGGCGTTATTAGGCACATGGTGAGCAATCACCGCACAACATACGGAGATAAACATGGGTAGTCTTAGCAACGAATCCTTCGAAGAATTCCTGGATTCCCTTAAGAAAGCCGGTATTACGATTTCCAACGAAGCCGAGCTGCGCGAGCGGCTGGCCGAAGCCCAACGCTGGCGTTTCGCCTTCCAGACCCTGGCTGCCAACGGCAAGGTCATCGGCATCAACTTCGAAGATCATTCCGAAGGCCGCAACGAAGCCGAAATCAACCGCGCCTTCAACGATTTCCACTTTTCCGAAAAGACCAAGGCTGTTNTTTCCGCTAACCTCAAGCACTGATCACGGTTGTAGCGCTTCGCATCGGCGGGGCGCAAAGAAGAACGGGCGCCGAAACGGCGCCCGTTTTGCTGGGGCATGTTCACAGCAAGTGCGGTCCTGTCGGCTGCTGTGAATACGCCTTGGCCTGTTGCGGTCGACCGCCAAAAAGGCCAAAAATCAATTGACCAAAATCAGCGGGTGATCGGCTTGTAGCGAATCCGCTTCGGCTTGGCCCCTTCTTCGCCCAGGCGGCGCTTCTTGTCTTCCTCGTATTCCTGGAAGTTGCCGGTGAAGAAATTCCACTGCGAATCGCCCTCGGCGGCCAGGATGTGCGTGCAGATGCGGTCGAGGAACCAGCGGTCATGCGAGATCACCAGCGCGCAGCCGGGGAATTCGAGCAGGGCATCTTCCAGCNNGCGCAGGGTTTCGACGTCGAGATCGTTTGACGGTTCGTCGAGCAGCAGCACGTTGCCGCCGGTCATCAGCGTCTTGGCCAGATGCAGGCGACCGCGTTCGCCGCCGGAGAGGTTGCCGACCTGCTTGCCCTGGTCGGCGCCCTTGAAGTTGAAGCGGCCGATGTAGGCGCGCGACGGCATTTCGAACTTGCCGATCTGCAGCACGTCGCTGCCCTGCGCCAGTTCCTCGAACACCGTCTTCGAACCATCCAGGCAGTCGCGTGACTGGTCCACGTACGCCATCTTGACTGTCGGGCCGATGATGACTTCGCCGGAATCCGGCTGCTGCTGGCCGGTAATCATCTTGAACAGCGTCGATTTGCCGGCGCCGTTCGGGCCGATGATGCCGACGATGGCGCCGGCCGGAATGTTGAAACTCAGGTTGTCCATCAGCAGCTTGTCGCCGAAGGACTTGGTGACCCCGTTGAACTCGATGACCTTGTCGCCCAGACGCTCGCCGACCGGAATGAAGATTTCCTGCGTCTCGTTGCGCTTCTGGTATTCGACGCTGGACATTTCCTCGAAGCGGGCAAGGCGGGATTTGGACTTGGCCTGGCGGGCCTTCGGGTTGCTGCGCACCCATTCCAGTTCCTGCTTCATCGCCTTCATGTGGGCGTCGATCTGCTTCGATTCGGTTTCCAGGCGGGCTTCCTTCTGCTCCAGCCAGCTCGAATAGTTGCCCTTCCACGGGATGCCGTGACCCCGGTCGAGTTCGAGGATCCATTCGGCGGCGTTGTCGAGGAAGTAGCGGTCGTGGGTGACCGCGACGACGGTGCCGGGAAANCGGACGAGGAACTGTTCCAGCCACTCCACCGATTCGGCGTCGAGGTGGTTGGTCGGTTCGTCGAGCAGCAGCATGTCCGGTCTCGCCAGCAGCAGCTTGCACAGCGCGACACGGCGTTTTTCACCGCCCGAGAGATTGCCGATCTTGGCTTCCCACGGCGGCAGGCGCAGCGCGTCGGCAGCCAGTTCCATCTGCGCTTCGGTGTCGGCGCCGGCAGTGGCGATGATCGCTTCCAGGCGGGCCTGTTCCTCGGCCAGCTTGTCAAANTCGGCTTCCGGGTCGGCATAGGCGGCATAGACCTCGTCCAGCTTGGCCTGCGCCTGCATCACTTCGCCGAGCGCGGATTCGACTTCTTCCTTGACCGTCTTTTCCGGATCGAGCTGCGGCTCCTGCGGCAGGTAGCCGATGGAAACGCCGGCCAGGTGCTGGACTTCACCGTCGTATTCCTTATCGACGCCGGCCATGATCTTGAGCACCGTCGACTTGCCGGAACCGTTCAGGCCGAGCAGGCCAATCTTGGCGCCGGGAAAGAAGGAGAGGGAAATATCCTTGATGATCTGCCGCTTGGGCGGGACGATCTTGCTCACGCGGAGCATGGACATCACATATTGAGCCATTGAGTCAGCCTGTCGTTGAAGTGGTATGACGAAAAAGGGGAAGGGTCAGCGGCCGATGTCGATCATCGCATCGACGACGATGCCCGAACCGATGGACAGCAGCAGGATGTCGGAACCGACGCGGACGTAGCGGTGTCGCGGCGGAGGCGGTGGCATCCGGTAGATCAGGTCGGGCGGCAGTTCGTAGTAGACGACGCTCGGCGGCAATGGGTAGCCCTTGCGCCATTTCTTGGCCTGGCCAGGCGGCATGCAGCCGTTGCCCTTCTTGGCCAACCCCGGCGGGCAATGGCCGGAGCGGAATTCCGGCGCGTAGTATTCGTTGACGATCCGGCGGTCGTTGTTGCCGAAATAGAGCTGGATCGAGATGTCGTCGCGCCGATCGTCGTAGCGCGGGTAGTCTTCCCGCCGGTATTCATGGCGACGATCGTCGTCGTGATATTCGTGTTTCTTGCCGTGGCCGTGCTTCTCGCCTTTTTCACCCTTGTCGGCGAATGCGCAGGTACTCGCAAGGAGGGCGCCCAGCGCCAATGCGGCCAGGCGGGTGGTGGCGGGGTAACGGAGATTCATGATATTTGCCAGGAGAGTCGAGGCTGGCAGTCTGAGGCTTCGCGTCGCTTGACCAGCCTTGGGCCAGCGAATGCGCTTGCCGGATGGACGTAAAACCCCGGCAACGCGTGCAGCCGGGGCAAGCGGCAGCGTTGGAGGCGCTACCGGGAGAATTGAAGCGGTTTCAGGTGCCGACGGCACTCAGGGCGGGCAGGCTCGTGACGCACTTTTGCGGCATTGGTTTTCGTTCAGGGTGTTGATGTCGCCACACAATTCCCCGCCTTCGTCGATCACCAGCTTGCCGTAGCGGATCTTGCCGCTGACGCGCCCGGTGGCATGGACGATCAGTTGCTGGCGCGCAGTCAGATCGCCCTCGAAGCTGCCGTGGATCTCGGCAATGTCGATGCTCACCTTGCCGGTGAAGGAACCCTGTTCGGCGATGCGGATCACGCGGCTATCCATCGTTGCCTCGACGCGCCCTTCAACGACCAGCGTGTCGCAATCGAGAATCTCGGCACCCTTGAGCTTGACGTCCGGACCAACGATCAGTCGCGCTTCGGCGATGTTGCCGCCAGTCTCGGCCGCCGGTTGAGTGGGGGTCGGAGTGGCTGTGGCGGAGGAGGCGGGCTCGGCGGCGTGGGGTGTCGTTTCGGCTGCCGCTGCCTGCAATGCCCCACGGGTAGTGAAGTCGGCGACCGGCTGCTGTGTCGACGTGCCGTTCGGGGTTCGCACGTCCTTGCGTGTCACGACGTCATTGCGGTTGTTGAAGCTGGGTTTGTTGAACATGGGCTTTCCTTTGTCTGGACGTGAATTCCGGAAAGCCTTCGCGATAAGCATGCCAGGGAATAAAAGCCAATTACAACAAGCATTTGGCTTGCATCGCTGGTTGGCGGCCAGCAGTGGAAAGGCCAATGTGTCGTGTCATGGCGACAACTATTTAAGATGTGACCAACAAGCAGGTTCAGGTGCGCCATTGCTTTGTCGCGAAAAAGCGACATACTGTTAACGCCATGATTTACATTGATATTTTTGCCGCACAGACTCACTCAAAGCGGGTTGTCTGCCGCTTGCCTGATGGCGATTCGCCGGTTGCGGTTCACTCCAGAATTTGAAAAAACAGTAACGCATGATCCGGATTTCATTTCGCCAAGGCATGTTGGCAGGTTTCGTCATCATCGTGCTGCTGCTGGGCGGGGCTGCCTTGCGCAGTTGGCTGGTCGTCGAACATTTCGCGGAGCAGAGCAGACGCAATGGTGAGCAGGCGTTGCAACTGGCGGCTTCGATCCAGGAACTGGGCGAGCGCACCGTGGATATGGAACGGAGCGCCCGGCAGTTCCTGGTGCTCCAGGACGTCGCGGTGCGCCAGCGTTTCGACGAACATCTTGGCCAGGCGCTGGCGGTGGTCGACCGCCTCGATGCCTTTGGCGCAAAGCCGCTCAAGTCGCTGCTGCCGGATTGGCGCCAGCAAGCGGAGGCGCTGCGTGATGGCCTGGATCAGGGAGCGCCCCGCGAAGCGCTGCTACCCGTCATGGGGCGGCTCGTGGACCTCAATGGCTTGATGAAGGCGTCCGGACAGCACTGGATCGACAGCCAGAACAGCGGGCTTCTGGCGCAGCTGGAGCGTGTTCGGCTGCAGCTGGGAGGACAGGTCGCCATGGCGCTGGTCGGGGCGTTGCTCGTGGTGCTGGCAGTCGGCTGGTGGCTGATGCGCCCGATGCACAAGCTGGAACAGGCGATCGCGCACCTTGGCGAGAAGCGTTTCGATGAGCCCGTGGTGGTCGGCGGGCCGGCGGATTTTCGTCGTCTGGGGCGGCAGCTCGACTGGCTCCGACAACGCCTGGCCGAGTTGGAGGCCGACCGCGAACGGACGCTGCGCCACGTTTCGCATGAACTCAAAACGCCGCTGACGGCACTGCGCGAAGGCGTTGCCTTGTTGCGCGAGGAAGTGCCCGGCACGCTCTGTCTCGCCCAGCGCGAAGTGGTCGATATCCTGCAGCACAACGTAATCAGCCTGCAGCGGCAGATCGAAGGCTTGCTGAGCCTCAATGCGGCGGCTTTCGAGGGCAGCCGCCGGGCCCGGCGCTCGGTGGACCTGCGCGAATTTCTGGCCGCCGCGGCACGCCGCCGGGAACTGCATAGCCAGGCGCGGCAATTGAACTTGCGCATCGAGGCGCCGAGCCGGACGGTTTCCATCGATACCGAGAAGGTGGCCGTCATCGTCGACAATCTGTTGTCGAATGCCATCGATTTCAGTCCCGAAGGCGGAGAAATCAGCGTTCTGGCCAGCNGCCGCGACGGCACGCTCCGTCTCGATGTCATCGACCAGGGGCCGGGCGTGGCCGCCGAGGACGTGGAGCGGATTTTCGAGCCCTTCGTCCAGGGGCGAAACAAGGCGCCGGCACCCCGGCAGGGGAGCGGTGTCGGTCTCTCCATCGTTCGTGAACTGGCGCGCGTCCTGNGGGGCAGCGTCCGCCTGGTGTCGAGCGCCTCCGGCGCCCATTTTGCAGTGGAAATACCCGATGAAGAGCGTTAATCAGATGGCTGGGCGACATTTTACGGCGCGAGTTGCCGGAGTACCCATTCTGGCTTTGGCAGCGTTGCTGGGCGGGTGCGCCAGTGAAGCGCCGGTGGTGGCCGCCCGGCCTCGGTTCAGGGCGTGCCAAATCCGGGCGATGACGGCGGGCAGGCGTCGGCGCTGGCCTACTACCAGAGCCTGCAGCGCATGTCGGCCGCGCAGCTGGGCCGGGAGCGGGCCATGCTGGCGGCCGTGCCGTCATCGCCGGGCATCCAGTTGCGCATGGCGATGCTGCTTGGCAACCCGCGCGGACAGCCGGATCTTGCCAAGGCGCTCAGCCTGCTCGACGCGGTGCTGAAGTCATCCGACCCCGTCGCTGTCGGGCTGCAGCCGCTCGCCCGCCTGCTGGCGGACAATTTCGGCGAGCGCCAGAAGCTGGAAGTCCAGCTCGACAAACAGGGGCAGCAGTTGAAAGACAGTCAGCGCAAGGCAGCCGAGCTGCAAGAGAAGATCGACAGCCTTGCCGACATCGAGCGCACGCTGCCGCAACGCCGCGCGCCACGCGCCAGGGGGCGCCGCGCGATGAGCGCCGCTGGCGGCAGTGGCGCCAACATTCTGGTCGTCGATGACGACGAGGACATACTCCGGCTGCTGTCTATGCGCCTGCGCGCCCGTGGCTTCCGGGTGACGACCGCAGCGTCGGCCGAAGAGGCGCTGGCCCGTATCGCGGTCAGCCCGCCGCGCGCCGTGGTCAGCGACGTCCGCCTGCCCGGTCGCGACGGCCTCGCCTTGTTCGAGGAAATCCGCAGCACGCGGCCCAGCCTGCCGGTGATCCTGCTGACCGCCCACGGCACCATTCCTGATGCGGTCGACGCCACTTCAAGGNGTGTTTTCGGTTACCTGACCAAACCTTTCGACAGCCAGTTGTTGCTGGAAAAGATCGACCAGGCGTTGCAGCTTTCGGCGCCGCGAGCANGCGAGGATCATGCCGATCCGCAGGCGCCGGGCGGGAATCCGGACGAATGGATGAGCGGAATGGTCTTTCGTAGTTCGCGCATGGCGGAGCTGATGGCCGACGCGCGGATGGTCGCCGCCTCCGACGCCAGCGTGCTGATCCGCGGCGAAAGCGGCACCGGCAAGGAGATGCTGGCACGTGCCATCCACCTTGCCAGTCCGCGCGCCAAGGGGCCGTTCATCGCCATCAATTGCGGCGCGATTCCCGAGCAGTTGCTCGAATCCGAATTGTTCGGGCACGTCAAAGGCGCCTTTACCGGTGCCGCCAGCACGCGGGCCGGTCTGTTTCAGGCAGCCAACGGCGGCACGCTGTTTCTCGACGAAATCGGCGACATGCCCCTGGCGCTGCAGGTCAAGCTGCTGCGCGTACTGCAGGAGCGCACGGTGCGCCCGGTGGGTGCCACGCTGGCCGAGCCGGTCGATGTCCGTCTGTTGTCGGCGACCCATCGCGACCTCGATGCGGCGATGGCGCAAGGACAATTCCGCGAAGACCTCTACTACCGGCTCGATGTCGTCTCGCTCACCCTGCCGCGACTCGAAGAGCGCCGGNAAGACATTCCCNCGCTGGTCGTCCATTTTGTCCAGCAGGTGGCCGGCAAATACGGCAAACCGATCAGCGGTTTCGCGCCGGACGCCCTGGAGGCGCTGGCAACCGCCGCCTGGCCTGGCAACGTCCGGCAGCTCTACAACGTCGTCGAACAAAGCTGTGCGCTGACCTCCACGCCGCTGATCCCCCTCACGCTGGTGCAGCGCGCCTTGCGTGTGCCGGTGATGGAAGCGCTCAGCTATACCGAGGCCAAGCAACGTTTCGAGCGCAACTATCTGGTTCAACTGCTCAAGCTGACGGGAGGCAACGTCGCCGATGCGGCGCGCATCGCCGAGCGCAACCGGACCGAGTTCTATCGTTTGCTGCAAAAGTACGACCTGAGCCCTGCCATGTTCCGGGCCGACAGCGGGCTGGCTGCCGAATAACAGCGTAACGGGTGTTGCCTGTCGGCGACGAATCGCCGGGCCTTCAGGGTAGGTGGTTTTAACCGCCTGAATTAACGAAAAATTTTTTGGCATGGACTTCGCTTAGGGACTTCTGTTTCAACACACGAAGGAGTGCCAATGATCAAGGGCAATTCGCTACCTGTCGCAATCGTGATGGTGAGCCTGCTGGTCTGGCCTGCGTTGATCGCGCAAACGACCGGAACCAGAGACATTGGCGACTACGACACCACGGTGGAGGAGGTGCATCGGACGCAATTCTGGAACAGGTTGATCAAGGCGCTTCCAGGGTTACCAGNGGCGCTCCCTCATCAACTGTATCGCCCGCTGTGACGTGGATGGCCAAAACCCGGCCAGCCTGGGGCGAAGGAATATCCAGCGCCACCTTGCCGGTTTCGAGCGTCAGCAGGTTATCGTCGCGGGCAATCATGTCCCCCGGCCGGACCAGCAATTCCAGTATGAAAACATCGCCGCTGGCGCAAGACCCGCAACTCTGCCAGCATTCGGGATACTTCGGCATGCGGATGACGACGGTGTTCATGATTCCGGGTTTGTGAAGAAGGCTTGCATTCTACGCGCCCATCCGTATAATGCGCGGCTCTGACAGCGCGCCCGTAGCTCAGTTGGATAGAGTATCTGGCTACGAACCAGAGGGTCGGGCGTTCGAATCGCTCCGGGCGCGCCATTCAGAACAGCAAAGGTCAATCTTCGGATTGGCCTTTTGCTTTCTGGCATTTCTGTTATTCGTACACCCGTGTTCAATCGGGAGTGACGTAGGATGATGGAAAACCACTGGTGTGCTTCGGTCGATGCGACCATCGATCTGCGGACGGGCTGCAACCCGCTGGAGAAGCACGGGCCGCAGGCGGTGGTGGTGCATGCCGACGCTTGGGCGCCGGTCGAGGCGGTGGGTAATCCGCATGACATCAAGGATGTGATCGATTACGAGGTGATCTTTCTGGCGATTCGCCGGCTGGAAGACAACCCGCATTCGATTTGCCTGGAAACCAGCATTCTGGAGGTGATGGATGCCATTTTCGGCATCGGGATCGTCACCAAGGCCTTCGTTTCGATGCACAAGCCGCATGTCTATAACGGGCAGGGCACGCCGGCGATTTCGCTGGCTTTGACGCGTGAGCAGTGGGCGCAGCGGCGGGCATGATCGCGGCGATCGGGGCGGTGGCGAGCAACGGCATGCTTGGCCTCGACGGCTGGCTGCCGTGGGATATTCCCGAGGAACTGGCGTATTTCGAGCGTACCGTCGCAGGGGCGGCGCTGGTGATCGGGCGCCTGACCTATGAGTCGATGGATGTCGTGCCGCCCGATTCGTTCATTGTCAGCCGGCAGGCTGGGTTGCAACTGCGCCCGGGCTGCGTGCGGGTGGATTCCGTCGAGGAAGGCCTGAGGCGCGCGGCAGCCACCGGCAAGGATGTGTTCGTGATCGGAGGTGCCTCGATTTACGAAGCGGCATGGCCGTGGTGTCAGCGCTTTTATCTGACGCGGATCGAGATGCCGCTGGCCGGCGACACATTGTTTCCCGAAACCATTCCGCTCGATCGCTGGCGGGTAATCAGCGAGCTGCAAGCGGTCTATCGCGAGCGCAAGTCCGGGCTCGATGTGACTTGCCGCTTCCTGCAATACGAACAGGACAATCCGCGACCATTGCGTTGATCTGTTGCGGTCAACCGCGTTTTTGGGTGATTTCCTCTAAAAGGGACTTGCCGTCGGCGGCTATCTTAAATATGATTCAAACGAACGTATGAATCACGATCCTCGTTACAGGTGACCGCCATGGCCGAAGTCCGCAACATCGATACCCGCGAGCGCATTCTCGATGCCGCCGAGCGCCTGTTCATGGCGCACGGCTAGGGTACGTCGATGCGCCAGATTACCGGCGATGCGTCGGTGAATCTGGCTGCCGTCAATTATCACTTCGGTTCCAAGGAATCGCTGATGCAGGAGGTCTTCCGCCGCCGCCTGGGCTGGCTGAACGAGGAGCGCCTGCGCGTTCTCAACGAAATGGAGCTGGCCGCGGACGGAAATCCGCTGAAGCCTTCGCAGATCGTCGATGGCTATTTCGGCACCCTGTTGCGCATGGCGGACGATGAAGAGCGGGGGCGTCNNACTTTCCTGCGGCTGCTCGGCCGCACGCTGACCGATCCTTCGGAATTCATTCGTACCTTCCTGGCCGACGAGTATGCGGGCGTGATGGAGCGCTACAAGGCGGCGCTGTTCAAGGCCTTGCCCGACGTTCCCAAGGCTGAAATCGTCTGGCGCTTTCACTTCATGCTGGGCGCGACTTCCTACGCCATTGCCGGTACCTATGCGCTGCGCGTCGTGACCGATTGGCAAATCGAGCCTTCCGACACCGTCGACCGTACCGATCGCCTTCTGCCGCGCCTTATGTCCTTCCTGCTCGGTGGCCTGCGGGCACCGTTGCCGCAGTTTGGCGTGGCGATGGAAGGTGCCGAGGCCAAGGTCGCCTGAACCATATAACTAGATTCTTAGGAGACAGCATCATGTTTGACAATCCGATCCCTCTGCTGGGTGTTGCCATCCTGGTGGCTTTGGCCGGTGTGCTTCTGCTGCGGCCGTTGCGCCGGAGCCTGATCACCCGGCCCATTNTTTCCAGCTATCGCAAGGTCCTGCCGCAGATGTCGGACACCGAACGCGACGCGCTCGAGGCGGGCACGGTCTGGTGGGAAGGCGAACTGTTCCGCGGCAAGCCCGATTGGCAGAAACTGCATGCCTACCCGAAACCGACGTTGACCGCCGAAGAGCAGGCCTTCATGGACAACGAGGTCGAGGAGGCTTGCCGTCTGGTCGATGACTGGAAGGTGACGCACGAGCTCTACGACCTGCCCAATGCGGCCTGGCGCTATATCAAGGACAAGGGCTTCCTCGGCATGATCATTCCGAAGAAGTACGGCGGGCTGGAGTTCTCGGCCTATGCCCACTCGCAGGTGGTGACCAAGCTGTCGACGCGCTCTTCGGCGCTGTCGGTGTCGGTGATGGTGCCGAACTCGCTCGGCCCTGCCGAGTTGCTGCTGCATTACGGTACCGAAGCCCAGAAGAACCACTACCTGCCGCGCCTGGCCAAGGGCATCGAGGTGCCGGCCTTCGCGCTGACCAGCCCGTGGGCCGGTTCGGACGCTGCGTCGATCCCCGATGCCGGCGTCGTTTGCAAGGGCATGTACCAGGGCAGGNAAGTGCTCGGCATGCGCGTTTCCTTCGACAAGCGCTACATCACGCTGGCGCCGGTGTATACGGTGTTCGGCCTGGCCTTCCACCTCTACGATCCGGACGGCCTGCTCGGCGACAAGAAGCACGTCGGCATCACCTGCGCGCTGGTTCCCTACGACCACCCGGGCGTCGATACCGGCCGCCGTCATTTCCCGCTCAACGCCATGTTCATGAACGGCCCGGTGCGCGGCACCGATGTCTTCATGCCGCTCGACTTCATCATCGGCGGCCCGAAGATGGCTGGCCAGGGCTGGCGCATGCTGATGGAGTGCCTCGCCGCCGGCCGCTCGATCTCGCTGCCGTCGTCGAACACCGGCATGGCGCAGATGACGGCGCGCGCCGTCGGCGGTTATGCCCGCGTGCGCAGCCAGTTCAAGATGGCCGTTGGCAAGTTCGAGGGCGTCGAGGAAGCGTTGACCCGCATCGGCGCCTACACCTACATGATGGACGCGACGCGCAAGATGACGGCCGGCGCCGTCGATCTCGGCGAGAAACCGTCGGTCGTTTCGGCCATCGCCAAGTACCACGTCACCGAGCGCGCCCGCCAGGTGGTCAATGACGGCATGGACGTCGTCGGCGGCAAGGGCATCTGCCTCGGCCCCTCCAACTTCATCGGCCGCGCCTACCAGCAGATTCCGATCGGTATCACCGTCGAAGGCGCCAACATCCTGACCCGCTCGCTGATCATCTTCGGTCAGGGTGCCATCCGCTGCCATCCCTTCCTGCTGCCGGAAATGCAGGCGGCACAGAATCCGGATACGAAGCAGGGCCTGGTCGATTTCGACAAGGCGCTTTGGGGCCATGTCGGCTTCACCGTCAAGAACGGCTTCCGCGCGCTGTGGCTGGGCATGACCGGTTCGCACTTTGCCGCGGTCAACGTCGAAACAGCCCCGGAAATGAAGCGCTACTACCAGCAGATGACGCGTTTCTCGGCGGCCTTCGCCTTCCTGTCGGATATCTCGCTGCTGGTGCTCGGTGGCAGCGTCAAGCGTCGCGAAAAGTTGTCGGCCCGCCTGGGCGACATCCTGGCCCAGATGTACCTGATCTCCTGCACCNTCAAGCGCTACGAGGTGGAGGGCCGGAACAAGGAAGACGCGTCGCTTGCCCACTGGGCGATCTGGGACGCGATGTACAAGGCGCAGCAGGCTTTCGACGGTGTCATCGCCAACTTCCCGGTGCGTTTCATTGCGGCTTTCCTGCACCGCAGCATCTTCCCGTGGGGCCATCCCTACGTCGTGCCGTCCGACGATGTCGGCCATCAGGTCGCCAAGTCGCTGATCGCGCCGTCGGCCACCCGTGACCGTCTGACCGCCGAATGCTTCCTGCCGGAAACCGAGAACGAGCCGGTCGGCGCCATCGAACTGGCGCTGCAGGCGACGCTCGAGGCGGAGGCCGTCGAGGTCAAGATCCGCGAGGCCGAGAAGGCCGGGCGCTTCGCCAACAACCCGCGCGCCAACGTGCGCGACATCGCGACGGTAGCGGCCGAGTGCGGCGTGATCACGGCGGCCGAGGCCGAAGTCATGCGCCGGCGCAACCATCTGCGCGACATCGTCGTGCGCGTCGACGACTTCCCCTTCGATTACAACGTGGCGACGGCCAACAAGCCAGCCCAGAGCCGCCTCGCGGCCTGACGGCAGACCTTTCCGCGCGGGGCGGGGCCGGGTGTTGACCCGGTTCCGCCCGCCCTGTTGCGGTCAACCCAGGAAAAGACATGAAAACGATCTACGTGGTGGATGGCGCCCGGACGCCGTTCCTCAAGGCCCAGAAGNGGCCCGGCCCGTTCGCGGCCTCCGATCTCGCCACCCAGGCCGGGCGCGCGCTGCTGTTGCGCCAGCCGTTCGAACCTTCCGACCTCGACGAAGTCATCCTCGGCTGCGCCGCGCCCTCGCCGGACGAAACCAACATCGGGCGCATGGTCGCCCTGCGTCTCGGCTGCGGCAACAAGGTGCCGNGGTGGACGGTGATGCGCAATTGCGCTTCCGGCATGCAGGCCATCGATTCGGCCATCGCCAACATCCAGTGCGGGCGTTCCGAACTGGTGCTGGCCGGCGGCGTCGATGCCTTGTCGCGCGCACCGCTGCTCTATTCGGACGCGATGGTGCGCTGGTTCGCCGGCATGATGTCGCTGCGTACCGCCGGCCAGAAGGCCCGGCACTTCGCCAGGCTGAGCCCCGACGCGCTGCTGTCGCCGGTGATCGGCCTGATGAAGNGGCTCACCGACCCGGTGGTCGGCCTGCTGATGGGCCAGACCGCCGAGAACCTCGCCTGGCGCTTCGGCATCGACCGCAAGCAGATGGACGAATTCGCCGTGCGCAGCCACCAGCGCGCGATGGCCGGGCGGGCCGCCGGGCATTTCGGCGAGATCGTCCCGGTCGTCGATGGCAAGGGCAACGTCTATGCCGAGGATGACGGCGTGCGCGCCGACGCCAGCATGGCCGGCATGGCCAAGTTCAAGCCCTTCTTCGACAAGAAGTACGGCAACATCACCGCCGCCAACAGTTCGCAGATCACCGACGGCGCTGCCTGGNTGTTGCTCGCCTCCGAGGAGGCGGTCAGGAAATGGAACCTGAAGCCGCTCGGTCGCATCGTCGACAGCCAGTGGTCCGGCCTTGCGCCCGAGCAGATGGGACTCGGCCCGGTGCACGCCTCGACGCCGATCCTGCAGCGCAATGGCCTGAAGCTGGCCGATGTGGACTACTGGGAACTGAACGAAGCCTTCGCCGCCCAGGTGCTCGGCTGCCAGGCCGCCTGGCAGGACGATGCCTATTGCCGCGAGCAACTCGATCTGCCCGGCGCTTTCGGCGCGATCGACGAAGCGCGCCTCAACGTCGACGGCGGCGCGGTGTCGATCGGTCACCCGGTCGGTGCTTCGGGAGCGCGCATCGTGCTCCACCTGTTGCACGTCCTGCGCCGCAACAACGCGAAGCGCGGTGTGGCGACCATCTGCATCGGCGGCGGCCTCGGCGGCGCCATGTTGATCGAAGCGGAGGTTTGAGCGTGCGTATCGGCATCGTCGTCGACTCCTGCTGCGACCTCCCAAGGNATTTCATCGAAGCCAACGGCATCATCGTCATGCCGATCACGCTGCGCATCGGCGAGCTGNTAGTCGAGGACCGCCGTGACCCGCAGGAAACGCTGGACTTCTACGCCCGTCACCTCGACGTCAAGAGCGAGGACTTCGCGGAATCCATTCCCTACAGCGCGAAGCAGATCGAGCAGCTGTTTCTCGGCCGCCTGGTGCTCGATTACGACTACGTCTTCTGCTTGACCATCACCGGCGCCCGCAGTCCGATCTACGACCACGCGATGACCGCCTCGCTCGCCATTCTCTCCCGCTACAAGGAAATCCGCCGCCAGGCCGGCATCCCGGAGCGCTTCGGGCTGGCCGTCGTGTCCTCGCGCAACATGTTCGCCGGGCAGGGCGTCCAGGTCGTCGAGGCGGTGCGCCTGATCCGCGCGGCGGCACGCCGAGCGAGATTGNGAAATCGCCTGCGTGCGCTGGTCGACCGCACCCATACCTATCTGGTGCCGGCCGATCTCTACCACATCTACAAGCGGGCCTCGAAANAGGGCGACAAGAGCATCGGCTGGGGTTCCTACACCCTGGGCTCGCTGCTCGACGTCAAGCCCATCCTCTACTGCAACCTCGACCGGACCGGGCCGGTCGACAAGGTGCGCGGCTTCGCGACCGGCGTCGAGAAGCTGTTCGGCAAGGCCGCCGAGCGCGTCAGGCAGGGTCTTGATGTGCCGTCGATCTGCATCAGCTATGGCGGTCCGGNNTGGACGACGTCCAGGTTGCCCGGCTATGCGGCGTTCGCCCGANCAGCCCGCGATGCCGGTGTCGATATCCTGGTGTCCCCGATGAGCAAGACCGCCGCGGTCAACGTCGGCCCCGGCGCGCTGGCGCTCGGCTACGTCGCCGACGGCCCTCCACTGAGAGACGACATGAACGACCTGAACATGAAACATTGGCGCCTCGCCATCGAAGAAGGCGGCATCGCCGTCGCCATTCTGGACAAGGCGGGCGAAACCGCCAACTCCNTGTCCGCCGAAGTGATGGGCGAATTCGGGCGCATTCTGGATCAACTCGACCTTTACCAGCCCAAGGGCCTGATCGTTCGTTCGGGCAAGGATGCCGGCTTCATTGCCGGCGCCGACATCGGCGAATTCACCCAGCTCGATACGCCGGCCAAGGGCAGGGCGCTGGTGGCCCGCGGCTGGGAACTCTTCAACCGCCTCGCCGCCGTTCGCTACCCGACGCTGGCGCTGGTGCGCGGCCACTGCCTGGGCGGCGGCCTCGAACTGGCGCTGGCCTGCCGCTATCTGCTCGCGNTCGACGAGCCGGGCACCAGANTGGGCCTGCCCGAAGTCATGCTCGGCATCTTCNCCGGCTGGGGCGGCATGTTGCGTTTGCCGCAGCGCATCGGCGCGCCGGCCGCGCTCGACCTGATGCTCACCGGCAAGACGCTCGACGCCAGGCGCGCCAAGCGGATGGGGCTGGCCGACGAGTGCGTGCCGCGCGTCATGGAGCCGGCGGCTCGCCAGTTGCTGCTCTCCGGCCAGTCGCGCCGCCCGTTGCCGTTCAAGCTCCGGCTGATGAACGGGCCGCTCAAGGGCATGGTCGCCAACGGCGCGCGCAAGCAGGTCGCCAGGAAGGCGCGTCCGGAACATTACCCGGCGCCCTACGCGATCATCGACATCTGGGCCAGGCATGACGGCAACGCGCTGGTCGCGCCCGATGTTGTCGACCGCATCATCAGCTCGCCGACGGCGCGCAACCTGGTGCGCGTGTTCTTCCTGCAGGAGCGCATGAAGGCCTTCGGCAAGGAATCCGACTTCAAGGCCAAGCGCGTGCACGTCATCGGCGCCGGTGTCATGNGGGGCGATATCGCCGCCTGGTGCGCCTTGCGTGGCATGACCGTGACGCTGCAGGATCAGAACCTCGACCGTATCGCGCCCGCCCTGCAGCGCGCCCACAAGCTATTCAGTCGCCGCCTGCGCGAGCCGCTGCGCGTGCGCGCCGCCTTCGATCGCCTGATTCCCGACCCGGCCGGCGATGGCGTCACGCATGCCGATGTGGTGATCGAGGCCATCTTCGAGAATGTCGAGGCCAAGCACGCGCTGTTCAAGTCGCTCGAACCGCGCATGAAGCCGGGCGCACTGCTGGCGACCAATACTTCGAGCCTGCGCCTCGAAGACCTGCGTACCGTGCTGCAGCGTCCCGAGCGCCTGGTCGGCATTCATTTCTTCAACCCGGTGGCGATGATGCCGCTGGTCGAAGTGGTCGAGGCGGAAGGCGCCGACCCAACCGCCGTCCATGCCGCCTGCGCCTTCGTCAAGCAGATCGACAAGTTGCCGCTGCCGGTCAAGAGCGCGCCGGGCTTCCTGGTTAACGCCGTGCTTGCTCCCTACATGCTGGAAGCGATGCGTGCGGTCGACGAGGGTATCGCCCCGGAAACCGTCGATGAGGCCATGCTCGCCTTCGGCATGCCGATGGGGCCGATCGAGCTGGCCGATACCGTTGGCCTCGACATCGCGATGGCAGCCGGCAAGCAGTTGGCCGGGAGGTCGNAGCCGCCGCGCTGCCTGTTGGCCAAGGCCGAAAAGAACCAGCTCGGCAAGAAGAGTGGCCACGGCTTCTACGCCTGGCGCGACGGCAAGGCGCAGAAGGCTGCTGCCGGCAGCGTTCCCGCCGGGCTCGCCGAACGCCTGGNNCGACCGCTCATCGAGCGCACCGAGCNNCGCCTGGTTGCTGACGGCATCGTTGCCGATGCCGACCTGGCGGATGCCGGCGTGATCTTCGGTACTGGTTTCGCGCCTTTCACGGGGCCGCTCAACCACCAGGATGCAGAAAGGCAACAGGTTGTTGTCCGTGCGCAACACTGATTTTTTCAATATCAGTTTTATGTAGATTTCAAACGCTTGTTTGAGATTTAATCTGTGCGTTGTCTAATAGTAAATTGGTTCCATTGAATAATTGAATGAGGAGATAAATCAATGCAATATCAAATCACGTTGCGCCTGATTCCAGCGTTGCTGGCAGTCGCATTTTCCGGCGCGGTGAGTGCTTCGGGCTTCCAGTTGATGGGTGAGCAGAGCGCCAGTGGCCTGGGCAATGCCGGTGCCGGTTCGGCGGCGGTCGCCGAGAATGCCAGCGTTCAGTATTACAACCCGGCCGGTATGACCGAACTGGGCCGGGCGCGANTTTCTGGCGGCTTGGTCGCCGTCAAAACANACTTTGAGTTCAACAACAACGGTTCGATCACGCCGGGTTTCACCGGTGATGGCGGTAATGGCGGCAACTGGGGCTTCGTTCCGAACGCCTACGGTTCGTGGCAAGTCAGCAAGGATATCTACATTGGCCTCGGTATCGGCGCCNCGTTCGGTCTCAAGACGGAATACGACAAACCCTGGGTTGGCGNNGCCCACAGTAACAGTTTCGATATCAAGACCATCAACATCAACCCGTCGATCGCCTGGCGTGCGGCAGACTGGGTGTCGCTCGGTGCCGGCATCAGCTGGCAGAGCATTGATGCTACCTACAAGCGCGGCGTACAAATGGCGTNNACCGGTTCATGGTCGCCCAGTGAGCAATGGGCAAGGCGTTGGACCTATCCGAACGGGGTTCTGCCCAATACGAATGTCAAGCTCGAAATGGATGATAATGCCTGGGGCTGGAACGTTGGCGCGTTGTTCAAGCCGGCGGAGCAGACAAAGATCGGCCTTTCCTACCGTTCCACGATCAATATACGCTGAGCGGAAGTTTCCGTCACCGGGCCGAGCGCTGCCGTCAATGTTGGCGGTAGCAGCAATATCAAGGCCGATATCGATGTGCCGGACACCTTCATTCTGAGTTTGTCGCAGGGTATTGGCGACAGGTGGGAGTTGCTGGGCGACATTTCCTGGACCGGTTGGAGCAGCATTCCGTACGTCGACATCGTGCGTACCTCTGCGCCAAGCCGGCACGACCGCCCTGAAGCTCAACACCAGTTCGATGACGCCTGGCGTTTCGCGCTCGGGGCTAACTACAAGGTGAATGACGATTGGAAGCTGCGCTTCGGTATCGCCTACGAACAGACGCCGGTGCCGAATGCGCAAGACCGCCTCGTTTCGCTTCCCGACAACGACCGCACCTGGTTCAGTGCCGGTTTCCAGTGGAAGCCGGCCAAGGATATGGCGCTTGATGTTGGTGCGGCCTATCTGTACGTGAAGAATGCAGATATCAACAACGATCTGCGTGCCGAAGGAAGGGCTGGTCAGGGGCTCTATGACGACAGCGCCTGGTTGATTGGTACCCAGTTCTCGATGTTCTTCTGATTCGAATTTCCTTGCGTTTTGCCCCGGCCGGTCCGGGGCTTTTTGAGTATTTCCTCTAAAAGGCGTTGACCGTGCTGTTCTACTCTATAATTCAAACGTTCGTTTAGTTTAGCGAAGCAGTCAAAAAGACCACTAAAGGAGAACCGCTTGAACAAACTGATCGTGAAGAAAGCCGCCGTGCTGGGGGCTGGCGTGATGGGGGCGCAGATTGCCGCGCACCTGGCCAATGCCAACGTGCCGGTTGTCCTGTTCGACCTGCCGGCANAGGAAGGCGACAAGAACGGCGTCGTCAAGAAGGCGCTCGATGGCCTCAAGAAGCTCGACCCGGCGCCGCTGGCGAGCAAGGCCAAGCTCAAATATATCGATGCCGCCAATTACGACGAGAACCTGCCGTTGCTCGCCGAGTGCGATCTGGTGATCGAGGCCATCGCCGAGCGCATGGATTGGAAGAACGACCTCTATTCGAAAATCGCCCCGTTTNTGTCGTCGACCGCAATCATCGCTTCCAACACCTCCGGCCTGTCGATGAACGCGCTGGCGCAAGGGCTGCCGGAAGCGGTGCGCCCGCGTTTCTGCGGCATCCACTTCTTCAACCCGCCGCGCTACATGCACCTGGTCGAGATCATCGGCACGCAGAGCACCGATGCCAGCACGCTCGACGCGCTGGAAACCTGGCTGACTTCGCGCTTGGGTAAAGGTGTGATTCGCGCGCTGGATACGCCGAATTTCGTTGCCAACCGCATCGGTGTATTTTCGATTCTCGCCGTCATGCATCACACCCAGGCCTTCGGCCTTGGCTTCGATGAAGTCGACGCGCTGACCGGCCCGAAGATCGGTCGCCCGAAGAGCGCCACCTATCGCACGGCCGATGTCGTCGGTCTCGATACGCTGGCCCATGTCGTCAATACCATGCAGTCCACGCTGCCGAATGATCCGTGGCATGCCTATTTCCAAAATCCGNCCTGGTTGCAGGTGCTGATCGCCAAGGGCGCGCTGGGCCAGAAAACCCGCTGCGGCATCTTCCGCAAACAGGGCAAGGAAATCCAGGTGCTCGACCTGGCGGCGCAGGATTACCGTACCTCGGCCGGCGCCATTGCCGACGAGGTCGCCGCCATCCTCAAAATTCGCAATCCGGCTGAGAAGTTTGCCGCGCTGCGCGCTTCANGTCACCCGCAGGCCCAGTTCCTGTGGGCCATCTTCCGCGACATCTTCCACTACGCCGCCGTGCAGCTGGAAAGCGTTGCCGACAATGCCCGCGACCTCGATTTCGCGATGCGCTGGGGCTTCGGCTGGGCGCAGNGGCCGTTTGAAACCTGGCAGGCCGCCGGCTGGGCCGATACCGCCNAAGCCATTGCCGCCGATATCGCCGCCGGCAAGAGCATGAGTCCGGTCGCGTTGCCTGCCTGGGCGCTCGAATCCGGTCGCACCGGCGTCCATACCGCGCAGGGTTCCTATTCGGCGAGCAAGAACGCCTACGTCGCCCGCTCGACGCTGCCGGTTTATCAGCGCCAACTGTTCCCCGAGCGCGTGCTCGGCGAAACCGCACCGACGCCTGAAAAATCAGGCGAAACGCTCTACGAGAACGACGGTGTCCGTCTGTGGAAGCTGGCTGCGGTCGACGACAAAATTGGCATCATTTCCATCAAGTCGAAGATGCACACCATTGGCAACGAGGTGCTTGATGGCGTCATCGCCGCCGTGCGCCAGGCCGAAACAGNNACACTCGATGGCATCGTGATCTGGCATGAAGCGCCGTTCGCTGTCGGCGCCAACCTGCAGCAGGTATCGGAAGCCATCGCCGCCGGCCAGTTCGATGTTCTCGAAGCGACCGTCGAANAATTCCAGCGCGCCTCGCAAACGCTGAAGTACGCCCAGGTGCCGACCGTTGCGGCCGTGCAGGGCATGGCCNTCGGCGGCGGTTGCGAATTCGTCATGCATGCCGGCAAGCGTGTCATGGCGCTGGAAAGCTACGTCGGCCTCGTCGAAGCCGGCGTCGGCCTGATTCCGGCCGGCGGCGGTTGCAAGGAATTCGCCGTGCGCGCTGCCGACTGGGCGGCCCAATCGGCGACGCCGGGCGAAGTGTTCAACTTCCTGCAACCGGCCTTCATGACCATCGCCATGGCCAAGGTCGCCAAGAGCGCGGTCGAGGCGGTCGATTTCGGTNTTGCCAAGCCATCCGACACCATTCTGTTCAACGCCCACGAGCTGCTCTACGTCGCCATCCGCGAAGCCCGTGCCATGGCCGAGGCCGGCTACGCGCCGCCACCGCAGGCGCGCGCCATTCCGGTGGCTGGCAAGAACGGTATCGCCACCTTCGAGATGATGCTGGTCAACATGAAGGAAGGCGGCATGATTTCCGCCCACGACTACAAAGTCGCCAAGTCCGCCGCCATCGCCCTGTGCGGCGGTGAGGTCGAAACCGGCAGCCTGGTCGATGAAGAATGGCTGATTACCGTCGAGCGCCGCCTGTTCGTCGAACTGCTGAAAACCNCCGAAACCCAGGCCCGGATCAAGCAGCACAATGCTGAAAGCCGCTTGCGCAACTGCGCAACTAAGCGGATCGAGGAGAAAAAATTATGAGCAAACAGATTCAAGAAGCTTACATCGTCGCCGCCACCCGTCTGCCGGTTGCCAAGAAGAACGGCATGTTCAAGAACGTGCGGCCCGATGACATGCTGGCCGCCGTCATCAAGGCCGTTGTCGCCCAGGTGCCGGGTGTCGATCCGGCGCGCATCGGGNACGTGATCGTCGGCTGCGCGATGCCTGAAGCCGAGCAGGGCATGAACGTTGCCCGTATCGGCCTGCTGCTGGGGCTGCCGATTACCGTGCCGGGCATCACCATCAACCGTTTCTGCTCCTCCGGGGTGCAGGCGGTGGCCGATGCCGCCAACCAGATTCGCCTCGGCCTGGCCGACGTGATGATCGCCGCCGGCACCGAATCAATGAGCGTGATGCCGCAAATGATGGGTAACAAGATGGCGATGAATCCGGCCATTTTCACCGATGAAAACATTGGCATCGCCTACGGCATGGGGCTGACCGCCGAAAAGGTGGCGCGCCAGTGGAATATCAGCCGCGAGCAGCAGGACGCCTTCGCGCTGGCTTCCAACCAGAAGGCCTGCGCCGCCATTGCCGCCGGTCATTTCAAGGCCGAAACGACGCCCTATGCGATCCGCGAAAGCCTGCCCGATTTGAAAAGCGGCGAGATCNAGCTGCGCGAGCGCATCGCCGAAGTCGACGAAGGCCCGCGTGCTGATGCTTCGCTGGAGCGCCTGGGCAAGCTGAAGCCGGTCTTCCATGCGCGCGGTTCGGTGACGGCTGGCAACTCGTCGCAGATGTCCGACGGTGCCGGTGCAGTGATGCTGGTTTCGGAAAAGGTGCTGAAGGAACACAACCTGACGCCGCTGGCCCGTNTTGCCGGCTATGCGGTCGGCGGTGTGGCGCCGGAGATCATGGGCATCGGGCCGATTGCGGCGATTCCGAAGGTGCTGGCGCAGGTCGGTATCACGCAGGATCAGCTGGACTGGATCGAACTGAATGAAGCCTTTGCAGCACAATCAATGGCGGTGATGCAGGAGCTGGGCATCAATCCAGACAAGGTCAATCCGCTCGGCGGTGCGATTGCGTTGGGCCACCCGCTCGGGGCGACCGGCGCCATCCGTATCGCCACGGCGGTGCACGGCCTCAAGCNNCGTACCGGCGGCAAGTACGGCATGGTGACCATGTGCATTGGCACCGGCATGGGCGCCGCCGGCATCATCGAGCGAGTTTGAGAAATTGACACGAGCAACCCGTCTCCATCGTTGCGCAGTGCTCACAAGCTCGCCTACCAGAAGGTATGTCTCGCTTGTTGCGCGCTGGGCGCCTCGGATCCGGGCCGCTCGTGCCAATTTCGAGGTGCAGCGATGAAACCCGCCTGGCTGGCGAAAGTGCCTTCCGCCTGGCGGGCGCGCATGGTGCGGATGGGGTTCAACCTCCATCCCGCCTTTCGCGGCACGGGCGGGCGCGTCGAGCATGTCGCGCCCGATCTTTCGCATATCCGCATCCGCCTGCCGCTCAGTTGGCGCACGCGCAACGTGGTCGGTTCGATCTATGGTGGCTCGCTGTTCGCGGTGACCGATGGCGTGCATCCGATGATGCTGATGTCGGCGCTCGGCGAAGACGTGATCGTCTGGGACAAGGCGGCCACCATACGCTACCGGAAACCGGGCTACACCACGCTGTATGCGGATTTCTCGCTGGATTCCGACGAAGTGGCGGCGATTCGTGCCGCGCTGNCGCACTTCCCCGAACTGGATCGCACCTATCAGGTCGAGTTGAAGGACAGTCACGGCACGGTGCATACCGTCGTCGAGCGTACTGTCTATATCGCCGAAAAGAAGCACTACCGGCAGAAAAACACCGAAGGAGACAAGACACAATGATTGCGCATTCCGTAAGAATGGCCGCGCTGCTCGCTGCGCTGCTGGCGGTGCCCGGCCTGCAGGCGGCCGAGGTGGCCGGGNTCAAGGTTGACGAGCAGATCAAGGTCGGCGGCAGCGAATTGGTGCTGAACGGGGCCGGTTTGCGCACCAAGGTCTTCGTCAAGGTCTATATCGGGGCGCTTNATGTCAGCCAGAAGGCGAACACGCCGGCTGCTCTTCTCGATGCCACGACGCCGCGCCGCATGAATCTGCGGATGCTGCGCGATGTCGATTCCGACTCGCTCTACGGCGCCCTGCGCGATGGGCTCAAGGACAACAACAGCGAAGCCGAGCTGGCTGCGCTGAAAGGGCCGGTGGATCAGTTCGCCGAGATCATGAAGAAGGTCGGCACCGCGAAGAACGGCGATACCGTATCCCTGGATTTCACCGCGGACGGCGTTGGCGTAAGCTTGAACGGAGAGGCGCGCGGTAAAGTCGCGAGCGCGCCTTTCGCCAGGGCCTTGCTCAAGGTCTGGCTGGGAGAAAGCCCGGTGGACGCCTCGCTCAAGAAGGCGCTGCTGGGTGGCTGAATAATCAAGCGTGGAGAGAGACNNAAGATGGACAAGATCTGGATCAAGAATTACCCGCCCGGGGTGCCCGAAGAGATAAGCATCTCGCACATTTCGTCGCTGGTCGACCTGTTCGAGGAAGCCTGCCGGAAATATGCGGACAAGGTGGCCTACATCTCGATGGGCAAGGAAATGACCTATCGCGAAGTGGACAACCTGTCGCGCGATTTCGCCGGCTGGTTGCAGTCGNCTGGGTTTCGGCAAGGGGATCGCGTCGCCTTGATGATGCCGAACGTGCTGCAGTACCCGGTGGCGCTGTTCGGCACGCTGCGCGCCGGCTGCGTGGTGGTCAATGTCAATCCGCTCTATACGCCGCGCGAACTTGAACACCAGCTCAAGGATTCCGGTGCCAAGGCCATCGTCATCCTCGAANATTTCGCGACCACCCTGGAGCAGGTGCTGGTCAGGACCGACGTCAAGCACGTCGTCGTCACGCCGATGGGCGAGATGCTCGGCCTGCTCAAGGGGACGCTGGTCAACTTCGTCGTGCGCAAGGTCAAGAAGCTGGTTCCCGCCTGGTCGCTGCCGGAGTCGATTTCATTCACGACGGCGCTCGCCAGCGGTCGCCGCCACGGCATGGACAAGGTGACCATGACGCGTGAAGACCTCGCCTTCCTGCAGTACACGGGCGGTACCACCGGCGTTTCGAAGGGTGCCATGCTGACCCATGCCAACATCAGTTCCAACGTGATGCAGGCCTACAGCTGGATCAAGCCGGTCGTCGTCGAGGGCGAGGAATTCATCATTACGCCGCTGCCGCTGTACCACATCTTCGCCCTGACGGTGAGTCTGACCTTCCTGATGATCGGCGCGCGCAACCTGCTGATCGCCAACCCGCGCGACATTCCCGGTTTCGTCAAGGAATGGTCCAAGTACCCGGTGTCGGTGGCCACCGGCGTCAATACGCTGTTCAACGGCCTGCTCAACAATGCCGACTTCGCCAAGCTGGACTTCTCGCCCATGAAGGTGGCGCTGGGCGGCGGCATGGCTGTGCAGGCGCCGGTCGCCGAGCGCTGGAAGAAGGTGACCAAGTCGCCGCTCCTGCAGGCTTACGGCCTAACCGAAACCTCGGCGGCGACCATCAACCCGCTGCACCTGAAGGATTTCAACGGCTCGATCGGCCTGCCGATCTCGTCCACGGAGGTTTCGATCCGCAGCGACGACGGCCGCGAAGTGCCGATCACGCAGGTCGGCGAAATCTGCATCCGCGGCCCGCAGGTCATGAAGGGCTACTGGCAGCGCGCCGAGGAAACCGCCAACGTGATGACGCCCGACGGCTTCCTGCGTACCGGCGACATGGGCTACATCGATCATGAAGGCTATGTTTTCATCGTCGATCGCAAGAAGGACATGATCCTGGTCTCCGGTTTCAACGTCTATCCGAACGAAGTCGAGGAAGCGGTCGCCATGCACGAAGGCGTTGGCGACGTGGCCGCGATCGGCGTGCCGGACGACAACTCCGGCGAGGCGGTGAAGATTTTCGTCGTGCGCAAGGATCCGAACCTGAGCGCCGAAGAGCTGATCGCCCATTGCCGCAAGCAGCTGACCGGCTACAAGGTGCCCAAGCACGTCGAGTTCCGTGCCGATCTGCCGCGTACCAACGTCGGCAAGATTCTCCGCCGTGCGCTGAAAGAGGGGGCTGATGATCCCGGCCACCTTGCACAAGGGGCTTGCGCTGCCCGTCATCTGCGCGCCGATGTTCATCGTTTCAAATCCCGAGCTGGTCATCGCCCAGTGCAAGGGCGGGGTCATCGGCTCCTTCCCGGCGCTGAACGCCCGGCCCAAGGAGATGCTGGACGACTGGCTGACGCGCATCAAGGCGGCGCTGGCCGACGATCCGAATGCGGCCCCGTTCGCGGTCAATCAGATCATCCATCAGTCCAACGAGCGGCTGGAGCATGACATGGCGCTGTGCGTGAAGCACGAGGTGCCTTTGATCATCACCAGCCTGCGCGCGCCGAACGACATCGTGCCGCAGGTGCATGCCTACGGCGGCCAGGTGTTCCACGACGTGATCAGCGTGCGCCATGCCGAAAGGCGCTCGAAGCCGGCGTCGACGGGCTGATCCTGGTGTGCGCCGGGGCCGGCGGCCATGCCGGCATGCTCAGCCCGTTC
The DNA here is from genome assembly GCA_013363835.1 of Dechloromonas sp. Taxonomy (GTDB): domain Bacteria; phylum Pseudomonadota; class Gammaproteobacteria; order Burkholderiales; family Rhodocyclaceae; genus Azonexus. The sequence goes on along the minus strand of CP054864.1, from coordinate 1,438,609 downwards.
GCGCTGGTCGGCGAGATCCGCAAGTTTTACGACGGTCCCATCGCGCTTTCCGGCGCCATCGCCAACGGCAGTGCCATCCTTGCCGCGCAGGCCATGGGCGCCGATTTCGCGTATATCGGCACGCGCTTCATCGCCACCGGGAAGGCAACGCCCAGGAAGCCTACAAGCAGGCCATAGTGGACTCTGCTGCGGTCGACGTCGTTTACACCCCATATTTCACCGGGTTCACGGCAACTACCTGAAGAAGAGCATCGTCGCTGCTGGCCTCGATCCGGACAACCTACCGGACAAGGACAAGACGGCGATGAATTTCGGCTCCGCCGCAGGGGCCGCCAAGGCCTGGAAGGACATCTGGGGCGCCGGGCAGGGCGTCGGCACGATCGACGACATCCCGCCGGCCGCCGAGTTGATCGCCCGCCTCAAGCAGGAATACCGCAGCGCCAAGCTGGCGCTGTGCAGCAATCCGTTCTGACACTCATAAAAACCAAGGAGCAGCAAGATGAGCGATTACCGCGCACCCGTGAAGGACATGCGTTTCGTGATGGATGAACTGGCCGGCTACAAGGACCTGAGCCAGTACCCGGATTTCGCCGAAGCCACGCCGGACATGGCCGACGCCATTCTCGACGAGGCCGCCAAATTTGCCGGCGAAGTGCTGGCCCCGCTCAACCGCATCGGCGACCAGCAAGGTTGCAAGCTGACCGAAAATGGCGTCGTCACGCCGCCGGGCTGGAAGGAAGCCTACAAGGCCTTTTGCGATGCCGGCTGGAACGGCATCGCCTGTCCGCCCGATCATGCCGGGCATGGCCAGCCGGATACGCTGGCGGTTGCCGTCAAGGAAATGGTCTGCTCGGCCAACCTGTCGTTTTCGCTTGGTCCCTTGCTCACGACCGGCGCCGTCGAAGCTCTGCTGACCTGCGCCAGCGATGAACTGAAGGCGATCTATCTCGAAAAGATGGTCACCGGCGTGTGGACTGGGACGATGAATCTGACCGAGCCGCAAGCCGGTTCCGACCTGGCGCTGATCCGCAGCCGCGCGGAGCCGCAGGCGGACGGCAGCTACAAGGTCTTCGGGCAGAAGATCTTCATCACCTACGGCGACCACGACATGACGGACAACATCGTCCATCTCGTGCTCGCCCGTCTGCCGGATGCGCCGCCGGGCGTACGCGGCATTTCGATGTTCCTGGTGCCGAAATACCTGGTCAACGCCGACGGCTCGCTCGGCGCACGCAACGACGCCTACTGCGTTTCCATCGAACACAAGCTCGGCATTCACGCCAGCCCGACCTGTGTCATGGCCTATGGCGACAATGGCGGCGCTGTCGGTTACCTGCTCGGCGAGCCCAACCGCGGCCTCGAATACATGTTCATCATGATGAACGAAGCCCGCCTCGGCGTCGGCCTGCAAGGCATCGCCCTCGGCGAGCGCGCCTACCAGCAGGCGCTTGGCTACGCCCGCGAACGCAAGCAGGGCCGCGACGCAGTGACTGGCGAGGCGCTGGTCACCATCGACAAGCACCCGGATATCCGGCGCATGCTGATGCTGATGAAGAGCCGCGTCGAAGCCTGCCGCGCCATGGCCTACTACACCTCCGGCCTGCTCGACCGCGCCCACGTCATCGCCGACCCGGAAGAGANNAAACGCAACCTCTGGCTGGCCGAATTCATGATCCCCATCGTCAAGGGCGGCGGTACCGAAATGGGCATCGAGGTCACCTCGCTCGGCATCCAGATCTACGGCGGCATGGGCTTCATCGAGGAAACTGGCGCTGCCCAGCACTGGCGCGATTCGCGCATCACCACCATCTACGAGGGCACCACCGGCATCCAGGCCAACGACCTGCTGTTCCGCAAGCTGATGCGCGACCAGGGCGCTACCGCCCGCGTCGTCTTCGGCGAAGTGGCGGCTACCGCCAAGGCACTGGCTGCCTCGCCGCGCCCGGAACTGCAAGCCATCGGCAAACGCCTCGGCGACGCCCTGCAAGCCTGGATCAAAGCCACCGAATGGCTGGCCGCCAACGCGAAAACGGGACTTTCCGGCGTGTTGACCGCAGCTGTCCCCTATCTGCATCTCGCCGTCACCGTCTGTGGGNGCTGGCTCATGGGTCGCGCCGCACTGGCCGCCGCCGGCTACCTCGACAGGNGTGAAGGCGATCAGGCTTTCTACCGCGCCAAGATCGCCACCGCCCATTTCTACGCCGACCAGATGCTGCCGCAAGCGGCTGCCTACGGCGAGACGGTCAGGGCAGGGGACGCCGCGCTGGCAGGTGTCGGCGACGAAATCTTTTAAGCAGTGCAACAAGCCGGGGTACCGTGTGGCATCCCGGCTGCCCCTGCTGCGGTCGACCCGGTTTTCGGGCCGATTTTCAAATAGGCCTGGCGCTCGGGCTTGGCTAGAATTGAGCTGCCGGCGAAGCACGATTTCCATCCCCGATACGCTTGGCCGAAAGGAGCGAGAAATGCTTGAACTCAGGCCGGGTTGCGAACGTTGCGACAAGGATTTGCCGCCGGATTCGACGGAAGCGCGCATCTGTTCGTTCGAGTGCACTTTCTGTGTGTCCTGCGCCGACGGCGCACTTGGCGGCATCTGCCCCAATTGCGGTGGCGAACTGCTTNCCCGCCCGCGGCGACCGGCAAACAAGCTGGCGAACAATCCGCCATCGAGCAAGCGTATCTACAAGCCCGTCGCTGATTGAGTCTGTAGTGGGCGCCTGGTTGCGGTCGACGGAAAAAGGGCGAAATGAGTTGGGCCAGGCGGCCTGCATTCGATTGTCAAAGCCTGGATGGAGGAGAGAAAATGACGGACAAGATCACGCCCGACGCGCGGCGGCAAACAAAAAGGCGCCGGCAAATCGTCAGCGCTGGCGACCCCGCTCGCAACCGTTGGCGGCCTGACGAAATCCCTGCGCACGCTGACCGAACAGATGGTCGGCATGGCGGGTGCCGCGGTCGATACCTCGTTGGCCGCCGCTACCGGCCTGTTCCCGCATGGGATGGCGTCGACCAAGGCGCTGGTCAAGGCCGGCGCCTTCCTGCGGCAGGTGCGTGAAGCGGCGGGGATTCCGCTCGACGATCTCGGGCAGGCGATCAATCTCAAGGATTCGGCGCTGCTCGAACTGGCGGAGACCGGCAAGATGGCACTGCCGTTCGAGGTGATCCTGCGCCTGGCAGCGGTGCTGGCGCGCAACGACCCGGTGCCTTTCGTGATGAATCTGACCAAGGCCCACAGTCCGGCAATGTGGCAGATTCTCGAATCGCTCGGGGTCGGCCGTCTGGTCGAGCATGCCGGGCGCGAACACGAATTCATCAGCATCTACCGGGCGCGAGACGAGGCACGCAAGCTGACCGACGAGGAATTCGCCCGCGTGCGCAAGTTCGTCGAGACGGCTTTCGACATGGCCCTCGAATTCAATCGCGAGGCCAAGGCGGCGAACCAGACCAAGGCGCCGGCCCGCCGGAAGGCGGCGACGCACAAGGCAGGCGATTGATCGCGCGTCCTGCCGCACGGGTTTTCCGGTTTCCGGGCGCGCTATGTTCCGGATAGTCCGGGCGGGCTGAACCGGTTCGCGCTTGTGGCAAGAAAAAGAAAAAGCAGGCCGTTCGCCTCATCCATCCCTCCATCGGCCCGTTGCCCAACAAGCTCGCGGGGCGTTTCGCCGACCGCCTGCTGGTCTTCAGCGATGCCAGCCGCAGGCGCCACGGCGGGCTGGCGGCGGTGTTGTTCGATGACCACGCAGGCGAACCGATCGTCGCCACCCGTTCGGTGGCGCTTGCCGGCAGCAACGAGCTCGAACTGCTGGCCGCCATTTTCGCGCTGGAAGAGGCGGTACGCCGTTTTCCGGCACGGCCGGTGGCGCTGTTCTCGGACAACAGCGATGCGCTGGCAAGGCTGACCCGCGCCGCGACGCTCGGCCTGGCGCAGGATGCCCCGCTGGCGGCGCNNTGTGGGGCGCCGGGCGTCGCGGCGGTGCTGGCCGGCGCGTCGTTCAACTGGGTGCGCGGGCACGCCGGGTGCCGCGGCAATCTGCTGGCCGATCTGCATGCGGCGGCGGCAGCGGCTTGAGGCGCCTGTCGTAAACCCTACACGGCGATTGACCGGGAAACTCTGCCGATGGCGCTGCTGCAAAGGGTTCGCGTGCCGGCGGGCGTGGCATATCACTTGCATGGCATGGGTTTCGCCAACCTTCGAGCAAGCACTGCCATGAACAAGATCGGAATATTCTTCGGCACCGAAACCGGAACCACGCGGCTGGTCGCCAAGAAACTTCACAAGTTGCTGGGTGACGAGATCGCCGACAAGCCGNTGAACGTGAATCGCATCACACCGGAAGAAATGATGAAGTACGACGCGCTCATCCTCGGTACGCCGAGTTATGGCGAAGGGGAAATTCNNGGGCGCAGCGCCGGCTGCCTGGAGCCGGGCTGGGAGGAATTTCTGGCCCAGATGCAGAACCCGGATTTCTCCGGCAAACGCATCGCCTTTTTCGGCCTCGGGGCGCAGGAGCGCTATGCCGATCGTTTCGCCAGCTCGCTGATGGCGCTGTACAAGGTGTTCGCCGGCTATGGCGCCGAACTGGTCGGCAGCTGGAGCACCAACGGCTATGTCTTCCAGCATTCGGCGGCGGTCGTCGATGGCCGTTTCGTCGGGCTGGTCATCGACCAGCGCACCCAGGGCATGATANCCGACGAGCGCCTCGCCGCCTGGCTGGCGCAGGTCAAGCCCNTGCTGCTGGAGAAAATAGGGGTCGCGGCTAGGGGCAGGCGGTTCAGTTCTTCAACAACTGGACTGCAGCCGCATCGAGATCGGACTTCTTGAGCAGTCCAAGCTTGATCTGGACGACCTGGCCGTTGCCGTCGATGAACACCGTGAAGGGCAGCCCGCCCTTGGTGTTGCCCAGGGCCTTCATCAGCGGAATGCCCTGTTCCCTGGCAATGAAGACCGGGTAATCCATCTCGTAGGCCCGGGCGAATTCGCGGGCCGGTTCGGCTTTGTCCTCGATGCCGATGCCGAGCACTTCGATCTTGCCCTTGTGGGCGGCGCGGAACTTGATCAGCTCGGGAATTTCGGCGCGGCAGGGGCCGCACCAGCGCGCCCAGAAATTGACGACCAGCGGTTTGCCCTTGTAGCGACCCAGCGCCACGGCCTGATCGTCGAGATTGCTCAGGGTGGCGGCGAACAGCGGGGCCGACGAGGGCATTTCCTGGGCTGTTGCGGTCGACGCCAGAAAAAGGGCAAAACCAGCGATACAAAAAATGTTCTCAAGGCAGGTCGCCACGGCGGAAGATGAAGTAGCCGATGGTAGCACCGAGCAGCCCGAGCGCGGCCGGGTAGGCCAGCGCGAAGGCCTTGTAACCGGCCAGCCCGAAGGTGTCGAGGATGACGTAGGCCGAGGGGCCGAGGACGATCAGCTGCGGGTCGAAGAGGGCCAGCGCGGCGGTGCGGAAGACCTGCAGCGGGTTGATCAGCGCCAGCCCGACGGCGACCTCCGGCGCCACCTTGCCCTGGATCATGACGCCGAGCAGGATCAGATCGAGGAAGAGCAGCAGCGTCAGCCAGACCATGAAGGCGGCGCCCTGCGCGATGTCGGTGCTGCGCGCGACGGCCGAGATCAGCATGCCGATGCCGAGGAAGCACAGCGCCATGGCGGCGAGCAGCGCGGTGTAGTAGCCGAACATGTCCCACGGCACCTCGATGTCCTTGATGCTGGCCCAGCCGACGGCACCGAGCATGGCGAGGAAGACCGGCGCGAAGACGACGATGTAGCGGCCGACGATCTTGCCCCAGAACCATGCCGACAGCGATACCGGCAGCGACAGCAGGTATTCGAAGACGCCGGCCTCGCGGTCGCCGGCCACCGAGCGGACGGTGGTGATCAGCACGAAGATGGGCAGGATCGCCATCGTCAGCTGGATGTAGGTGACGAGCAGGCGCGAGAGGCCGATGAAGCCGAGCACCCGCGATTCGGTGAGGCCGAACAGGAAGAGCAGGGCGACGATGCCGCCGAAGACCAGCGTGTAGATCTGGAACCANCGCGCGCGCAGCGATTCGACGATGTCCAGCTTGGCGGTGAGCCACAGTTGCTTCATTTCTTTAACCTTGCCAGAACGTGCTGGCGCATGTCGTTGAAGTCGATCGCGCCACCCTGCGGTGCGGCGACAGCGGCGAAGTTGAAACCCATCGGCGAGCTGCGGGCGATGTAGTAGGCGCGCCGGGGATCGAGCCAGTGGATGCCGTCCCGTCCCTTGCTTTCGTAGTCGGCGACCCACATTCGCGTCGCGGCATCGGCCAGCCAGGGATATTTGTCGGCCTTGTCCCGCAGCCAGATCGCCATGCAGCCGGGGTCATCGAACTTGAACACGGTGTTGTCCGGACCGCCGCGCATCTGGCCGGCAAAGCGATGGTCGGAAATGACCATGCTGCAGAGGGCGCAGGTGTCACGATCCCATTTGATCGCCGTCATTCCCGCCGGCCAGCCCGATTTTCGNCAGCCGGACAACAGCGCGGCAAGCGGCGTCAGCGCGAAACCGCCGATGGCCAGGCGGCCGAGAAACAGGCGGCGTGGATGGCTGCACATGTTCAATCGGACGCTTCGGCCAGCGACAAGTCGCTGACCAGCGCGGTGTAGCGGGAAATCATGCCGAGGAAGCGCAGGCGGTCGGGGCCGGCGATATCGCCGCGCCACACCAGATTGTCCTCGCTCGCCTTGAATCGCCAGGCGTCGATGGCCTTGGCGAAGGCCGGCTCGAAGCGCTTGATGACGATGCGGCAGGCCAGCGTGCCGGACAGCGAAACGTCGTCCGCCACCTTGTCGTCGAGCACGACCTTCCCCATGTCCATCTCGATCACGCGATTGACCAGCGACGAAACCTCGTCGAGCCGGTGGCTGGAGATGATCATCGTCGCTTCGTTCTGGCGCTCGGCCAGCAGATCGAAGAAGATCTTGCGCGCTTCCGGGTCGAGGTTGGCGGCCGGCTCGTCCATCACCAGCACTTTTGCCTCGCGGCCCAGCGCGATGGCGATCAGCAGCTTCTGCTTCATGCCGCCGGAGAGGCGCACGAACTGGCGGGAAAGAATGCTATCCACGTCGAGCCCGAGGCGCTTGGCGATGTCGTGAATGCGCCTGGGGTCGGTGCCGCACAAGGCAGCCGAAAAATCGATCAGCTGGCCGACCGGCATCTTCAACGGCGGCGGCAGTTGCGGCACGAAACCGATGCTGCCGAGGACGGCGGTGCGGTTGCCGCGCGGATCGAGGCCGTTGACGGTGACCGCACCATCGTAAGTGTATTCGCCCAGCAGGCAGCGGATCAGCGTCGTCTTGCCGGCCCCGTTGGAGCCGATCAGCGCCACTCGCTCGCCGAGCCCGATGGCAAGGCTGATGCCGTCAAGGACGCGCNNGCGCCGGAAAGTCTTGGCAACATTGTCGAACTGGATCATGCAGCCGATTATAGGAGGGCTGCTGCGGTCGACATTGGATTTCGATCAAAAACCGCGATGGATGGACAGGGCTGTCGGGAACCGTCCGGATCGATTCACACTCGGCGTTCGGCCCGCGCCGCGTGCAGCTTGTAGCTGTCGATCAGCCGCTGGTGGCGGTCGAGGCCTTCCAGTTGCAGGCTGGTCGGCGTCAGGCCGTGGAAGCGGACGCTGCCGTCAACGCTGCCGATGACCGCGTCCATCCGCTCGTTGCCGAACATGCGGCGGAAGTTGGGTTCGAAGTCGGCCAGTTGCAGCTCGTCGTCGAGCGTGACTTCGAGTACGGCGTTGACAGCCTGGTAGAAGAGGCCGCGGTCGACGGTGTTTTCGTTGTATTGCAGGTAGGCCTCGACCTGTTCCTTGGCGGCTTCGAGCTCCTGCAGCGCGAGGTTGATCAGGAGCTTCAGTTCGAGGATGGTCAGCTGACCCCAGTCGGTGTTCTCGTCGAACTCGACGCCGATCAGCGTGATGATGTCGGTGTAGTCGTCGAGTTCGCTGTCTTCCAGGCGTTCNAGCAGCGCTTCCAGCGCGTCGTCGTCGAGGCGGTGCAGGTTGAGGATGTCTTCGCGGAAGGCCAGCGCCTTGTTGGTGTTGTCCCAGATCAGGTCTTCGACCGGATAAATCTCGGAATAACCGGGCACCAGGATGCGGCAGGCAGTCGCGCCGAGCTGGTCGTANACCGCCATGTACACTTCCTTGCCCATCTCGGCAAGGATGCCGAACAGGGTCGCGGCCTCCATGGCGTTGGAGTTTTCGCCGTGGCCGGAGAAGTCCCACTCGACGAAGTCGTAATCGGCCTTGGCGCTGAAGAAGCGCCACGACACGACGCCGCTCGAATCGATGAAGTGTTCGACAAAGTTGTTCGGTTCGGTGACAGCATTGCTCTCGAAGGTTGGCCGCGGCAGGTCGTTGAGGCCTTCGAAGCTGCGGCCCTGCAGCAGTTCGGTGAGGCTGCGTTCGAGCGCGACTTCCAGGCTGGGATGCGCGCCGAAGGAGGCGAAAACGCCACCGGTGCGCGGGTTCATCAGCGTCACGCACATCACCGGGAACTGGCCGCCGAGCGAGGCGTCCTTGACCAGCACAGGGAAGCCCTGCTTTTCCAGCTCCTCGATGCCGGCGACGATGCCCGGGTACTTGGCCAGCACCTCGGCCGGCACGTCGGGTAGCGCGATTTCGCCTTCCAGGATTTCGCGTTTGACGGCACGTTCGAAGATTTCCGACAGGCATTGCACCTGCGCCTCGGGCAGCGTGTTGCCGGCGCTCATGCCGTTGCTCAGGAACAGGTTGTCGATCAGGTTGGTCGGGAAATATACCGTCTCGCCGTCCGACTGTCGGACGTAAGGCAGGGCGCAGACGCCGCGCTCGGTATTGCCGGAGTTGGTGTCGTAGAGGTGGAGGCGCAGCTCGCCATCCGGGTTGTAGATTTCCAGGCAGTAGTCGTCGAGCAGGCCNTTGGGCAGCGCGTCTTTCTTCCCNGGCTTGAACCAGCGCTCGTTCGGGTAATGCACAAAGGACGCGTTGGCGAGGTCCTGCCCCCAATAATTGTCGTTGTAGAAATGGTTGCAGCTGGCCCGCTCGATGTATTCGCCGAGCGCCGAGGCCAGCGCGCTTTCCTTGGTCGCGCCCTTGCCGTTGGTGAAACACATCGGCGAATGCGCGTCGCGGATATGGAGCGACCAGACGTTGGGCACCAGGTTGCGCCAGGAAGCGATCTCGATCTTGATGCCCAGACCGGCGAGCAGGCCGGACATGTTGGCGATGGTCTCTTCCAGTGGGAGATCTTTGCCGGCGATGTAGGTGCTGGATTGCCCATCGGGATTGAGCGTCAGCAAGGCCTGNGCATCGGCGTCGAGGTTTTCGACCCTNTCGATGACGAACTCGGGGCCGGTCTGAACGACCTTCTTGACCGTACACCGGTCGATGGAGCGCAGTATGCCCAGGCGGTCCTTCTCAGAAATGTCCTGCGGCAGCTCGACCTGGATCTTGAAGGTCTGCTTGTAGCGATTTTCGGGATCAACGATGTTGTTCTGCGACAGGCGGATGTGCTCGGTGGGGATGTTTCGCGTATCGCAATACAGCTTCACGAAATAGGCCGCACACAAGGCCGATGACGCCAGGAAATAATCGAACGGCCCCGGTGCCGAGCCATCGCCCTTGTAGCGGATGGGCTGATCGGCGATCACCGTGAAGTCGTCGAACCTGGCTTCCTGACGAAGCTTGTCGAGAAAATTGACCTTGATTTCCATGCGGGAATTCCAGAAAAGGCGTGCAAAACGAAATGGCCGCCATTATCCGGCTTTCCCGGAGGGAAACCCGCACATCTTGCAGTATTAAACAGGCGAGTTGGCGCGCTGAACCCAAGAGTGGAAACGCTTTCTCGGCGCCTTTTATCGGGGTGTTTAACTCTTGGGCGTCGCGGAATCCGGCGCACGCAAGACTTCATGCTCTGCGGCACTCGCTGTTGCGGGTTGCTGGAAGAACATCCGAATCATGCGTCTTTCCCCNAGCACCCGGCCCAGTTCCCGGATCACGCAGTAGTTGAGAATGATGACGAGCAGGATGATCTGGAGCGCCCAGAAGTGCGGCCACACGATTTCCGACAACAGCTTTTCGTTGCCGGGAACGATGCCGCCAGCCTCCTTGGCGAAGTCATAAAGTCGCTCCAGATAATGGATGAAGCTTGCGACCACGTAGTAAATGACGGTTTTCCAGACGATGTTGTAGATCAGCGGCTTCTCCGGAAATCGATTGATCGGCGGCCAAAGGTCGGCGAGCAGGACCGCCTTGCCAAGGATCAACGCGGCGAGCGCGATCTGGGCAGACGACGTGACCGGCAGTCCGGTGCCGTGTGTCATGAGAACCCTGACCAAGCCGACGATGTGCAGAGCGACGAAGAAGAAGAGGGTTGGCGGCAGCACCGCCAGAAATTCTTCTTTGAGCTTTTCGATACCTTTATTCACTGCGCTTACTCCAAAGTATTGCAGGCCGCATTGTATTCAGTCATGCGGGATGGCCGGGTTTGGGCCAAAACGCTTCGCAAGTCGGCGGCTCAGGTGGCTCCTTTACGAGATTCGCCATGCGAGGAGGAAATGATAAGCGACAAGCGCAGGTTCTGGTGACCGGCAACCCGTCGCTTGCCGTGAACACGCCCTGGCCGTCGACGAAATCGGTCGCCCGTTGCGTGAGCGATTGAATTGCAATATATGATGTGCGGATCAACGCGAAAACTGACTACAGGAGCTCGAAATGCAAGCAATTTCCGGTTATCGATTTGACTCTGGCAGTACGTTAGCGACTGGCGTTCCGGCCGGAACCCGCGGGCGGGTCGCACTGGCGATCGTTCGAAGTNGGATTTGCGCATGCGCCGGGGTGTTGTGGATCGCCGCCGCCNCCGCACCGGCGGCGGCGCAGGCCCATCCGGAACTGGAGGCCAATGCGCGCGCCGCCCTGAGCAGCCTTGAGGCGCACCAACCCNTTGCGGCCACGCTTGCCAGGCGTGCGGTCGCAATTCTGGTGTTTCCGGAAGTCACGAAGGCGGGATTCCTGATCGGTGGCGAATATGGCAATGGCGTCATGTTTCGGGGCGGCCGCTTCGCCGGGCACTACAACACCGCCGGGGTCACCTACGGGCTGCAGGCAGGGGCGCAGACCTTCGGCTATGCCTTGTTCTTCTTGAACGAACGGGCACTGGCGGCATTGAATGCCGCGAACGGTTTGCAGGTCGGCGTCGGTCCGAGTGTCGTCGTTCTGGATCAGGGTAAGGCCAAATCACTCACTTCGGAAACGCTCACCAGCGATGCCTACGCCTTTGTTTTCGGCCAGCAAGGCCTGATGGCAGGCGTGGGTCTGGAAGGCACCAAGATCACCCGGCTTAACCAGTAAGCTCGAGCAGCACGACCTCGAACCGCCGGGCACGGGCGGGGTCGCTGCCTTGCCATGGCTCATTCCTCTCAGCGCAGAACGCCGGTCCGATGCTTGGCCAACACCCGATCTTCGTCATTTTCGTCATCGCCGTGGCAGCGCCACTGCTGGCGCAGACACGCCTCGGATCGCGCGTACCCGTCGTCGTCATCGAGGTGTTGCTCGGCGTCCTCATCGGGCCGCACGTCCTGCAACTGATCGATAACAACGACTTCCTGGCGACAATGCGATCGATCGGCATGGCTGCCGTGATGTTCATGGCGGGCATGGAGATCGATTTCAATCGCATCCAGGGCAAACCGTTGTCGTTCGCGGTGCGCGGGTGGTTCTCGTCGGTCGTGCTGGCTGGCGTCGTCGTCGCGGTGCTGCATGTCATTCCCGACGTTCAGGCGCCGATGATGGTGGTCATCGCCTTGACGACGACCGGCCTGGGTACGCTCCTGCCCATCCTGCGCGACAGCGGGCAGCTCGAAGCGCCGTTCGGCCGCATGATGCTCGCCGCCGGAACGCTGGGCGAGGTCGGTCCGATCGTCGCCGCATCGCTGGCTCTTTCCAGCCGCTACAGCACGTGGCAGGAGTTCCTGTTCCTGCTCGTCTTCCTCGGTCTCGTCGCGCTTGCCGCCGCGATCGGCGTGGGCGCGCGGCCGCCCAAGGTCATTGCGCTCCTGAGCCGCACGATGCATGCGAGCACGCAGTTGCCGGTCCGCCTGTCCCTGATGATTCTCGGGGCCNTGATCCTGATCGCGAACGAATTTGGCTTCGAAGCGGTTTTCGGCGCATTCGCCGCCGGGATGATCGTCGGGCTCGCGACGCGTGGGCCGGATGGCGAAGCGTTTCGGCTCAAGATCGACGCCGTCGGCTTCGGCTGGTTCGCGCCGTTCTTCTATGTGGGAACGGGTATCGCGTTCGATGTCGGCGCGCTTACCCGCGATGTGCCGACGATGCTCCTGTTGCCGACGTTTCTTGCCCTGTTCCTTCTCGTACGGGGTTGCNCCGTACTCCTTTACCGGCGTGATCTGGCGAAGGGCGAACTGCTGCCCTTCGCGCTATCAACGTCCGTTACCTCGCTCGGCCTCGTCGTCGTCATTACCCATGTCGGGCTGCAGACGAACCACATGAGCCCCGACATCGCGCGGGCACTGGTCGGGGCAGCGCTTCTTNCGCTGCTGGTTNTTCCGACGCTGTCCCGGATCCTGTTGTCGCGGGCGCAAGCCGTCGCCTCGCCGATCCATCCGGACTGAGGCCCAAGCTCGATCTTTGTTTTCCGTCTCCGAGGATTCGGCATGCCCGGTCCAGGCGCAGGCCACCCATGTCCCGCGCTGGGTGGCTGGCACCTGCCTGTTGCGGTCGACCGCCCAAAAGGCCAAAATCGCGCCGCTCCGATCGGCTCTTGTCGGCCGACGCTGATGGCCGGTGCTGCCCTTTACGAATGTTTGCATTCATTAACCGCGCATAACGCCGCTTGAGCCGACTATGCGTCTGCAGGCAGCGGCTCGCCGGCCGATGGGTTGGTGGAAGGCGTATTCCATGGGCTGCTGTCTGGCGAATTCAGGAGTGCGACAAGTCTCTGATCGAAAAACCATGGCCGACAACATCAATGCCCCGTTATTTTCTTCCAGCTTCCATGCGGCATGGCTCGCTTGCGTGGAGTCTATGCACCTGTTCAAAATCCATCGGTGCTGCGCTATGGCAATTGTCCTCCGGGGCGAGTCGCCATTCAGGCGTTGCCCGATTTTCATCTACTGGCCAGCGCGGCGACATGATGTCGAGTCGTTTGCGGAAGAACGCTGAAACAGGGCGTCACCTTTTCGCTGAGCGTGCCCGGGAAAACAGGTCGCCATCCCTTGATTGCCTACCTCCAGTCCCGCTCGGCGCCGATGATTTTCAGCCGGGAGCTGCACCGGGCCTGGGTCGAGGCAGGCTATGCACTCGTCGCCGTTTCGCATGATTGCGGCACGTCGCCACTTCAGGAGCGGCGCCCGGAGGTTGTCGATAGCGAATATGGACGCTTGATCCGGAGCCTTCTTGGCCACTTGCGGCAACGGAATGGGGCGCCGTTCGATCGGATCGATTTCGAAACCGTGGTGATTGCCGGTGCCGCCATCAGCACGAACGCTGCCCGGATGCTTGCCGATGCCTGCAATAGCGGCGATCCCTCGAGTTCGCATGCGCATTTTCCGGATTTGCTCGTCATCGCGGGTGCTGACACCCGCCGGCTTCCGACAGATATTCCTGCCGGCGCGTCGCCGTGTCACGATCTGGTGATCGCCGTTCCCGGTGGGGATGGCGATGGAGGCATCGTTCGCCACGACCGTCACCCGTTACCCGCACAGTGTGATGGAACAGGCGCTGGTGCTCCGCCAATCTCCCATCAGGCGGTGATCAGGCACCTGAGCCTGGGTTTTCTGGATGCCACCGTGAAAAGGGATCAGACCGCTATCGAATGGCTGGCATGCGATGCCGGGCGCTGGCTGGAACCGGTCGGCGATTTGTATTACGGCTGACCCGGTCGCAGCGACGACAGGCCATCCGAATATCCGGGTGCTTCGGCAGGTATCCGGTCCGTTGACGGACATCCCGGCAGGCCGGTGCGGGCATTGACTGGCCTGTTGCGGTCGACCGCCAAAAAGGCCAAAAATCAGGCGAGTTTGGACAGTCCCTTGACCTCGAAAGTCAGCGACCCGGTCGGGCAGGTGTCGACGCACAGGCCGCAGCGCGTGCAGTCGGGGCCGATGGGCACTTCGGTGTCGACGGCGCGGCCCTTGATGACGGTGTCGAGCACGTGCGGCACCAGGCAGACCTTGCGGCAGTCACCTTCGTGGAAGCAGCCGTCGAGCCTGTACTTGATGCGCACCGGCGAAATGATGCCGACGACGCCGTAGGTCAGGCCGATGGGGCAGGCGTAGCGGCACCAGGCGCGGCGCGAGAAGAAGATTTCGAAAACGAGCAGGGCGACGACCCAGAGCAGCGCGAGGCCCGGCCCGTAGATCAGGGCGCGCGAGAGGATGCCGGTCGGCGAGATGGCTTCATAGACGGTGTAGCCGGTGGCGAAAGCGAGCAGGGCGAAGACGATCCAGAAGACGGTGCGCAGGCGGCGGTCGATGGTCTGGTCGGTGACCAGCTTCTTCTTCGCCAGGAAGAGATGGATCTTCTCGGCCAGTTCGGCGACCAGATGGTAAGGGCAGACCCAGGAGCAGAAGGTGCGCCCGCCGAGCAGCACCCACAACACCAGAACGGTGCCGGTGCCGATCAGCAGGTTGTTGATGATGTGCTTGTGCGCCAGCATCACCTGCAGGGCGGAATTCAGGTCGATCAGGTGGAAGCCGACGAAGCGCGAGGCGGTCAGCGCGCCTTCGAGGATCTGGATGTCGAGGGCGAAGGAGAAGGTAAACAACAGGTTGGCGAAGATCAGCGTCGCCCAGCGCCGGTTGCGCCATTTGTTGCTGTGCTTGGCATGGGCGCGGGANTGCAGGTTTTCGGCGATGAGGTCGCGGTTGCCCTTCTTGTAGAAGTGGATTTTCTGGGCNGCCGGGCTGATCTGCTCCGGCTTGCCCGGTTCCCAGCCGAACATCACCTTGATCTGGTCGACGAAACGCCGTTTCAATATGTCGCTCATGTTTTCCAGACCTCGCGGGCTTCGACGGTGATACAGGCGGGTTCGACCGGGCAGATCATCTCGCAGACGCCGCAGCCGACGCAAGGCTCATGCACGACCGGCGACTTGCGCTTGCTGCCGTCCGGGGCGAAAACTGTTTCGATGGAGATGGCGCCCTTGATCGGGCATTCGCGGACGCAGAGATCGCATTCGGCGACGTCGTAGGGGTGGTCGGCGATCCTGATCGGCTTCCAGCGGTCGACATCCATGTAGCGCATTTTCCCNTTGAAATCGCTACCGCGCGTCTGCCCNTTGAAACCCTTGCCCTGGATCGCCAGGCAGGCTTCGGGGCGGGTCAGGCGGGCGACGCCCATGCGCTCGTTCAGGTTGAGCGTCGGCTCGGCATCCTTTTCCTTGGCCAGCAGGATCGGCTTGGCCGCCAGCGCGGCGCCGGGGCGTACCGGCAGGAAGGCCGGCTTGTGGTAGGTCAGCGAGCCGGTGGGGCAGGCGAGGACGCATTGCACGGCGTCGCAGGAGAAATCGCAGGCCTGGGCGCGGGCTTCGATATAGGGCGCGCCGACGCCGACGCCGTCGATCAGGTCGGCGAGCTTGATGGCCGACACCGGGCACACCTGGACGCACTGGCCGCACTTGATGCAACTGGCCAGGAAGTCCTTNTCATCCAGCGCACCGGGCGGGCGCAGGCGTTTNTTCTGCGAGTAGATCAGCGGCAGGAAGCCGGACAGCCCGGCGCCCAGGACGCCGCCGGTGAGCAGGAGGGTGCGCAGCACGCGGCGCCGGTTGGTCTGCCGCTTGGCCTTCGACAGCGGCGGCGTTGCCTCGGCCGCCGGTTTGCGGTCGTTTTCGTTGTCGCTCATGATCTGGCCGTTCTTTCGGGCTTGGCGAAACGCGGAAGCAGGTCGCGCAATTGCAGTTCCGGCGAGGAGAAGGGNGCCAGGCGCTCGAGGAAGTCGAGCAGTTCGAGCACCGGCGAGGTTTTGAAGAATTGCGCGGCTGGCGTTTCGATCCAGATCTGGTCGGCGTAGGAATACAGCTCGTAGGGCGTGTCGCCGACGCCGTCGCCATTGCGGTCGAAACCCTGGTAGTCGGCGAAATAGTTGCCTTCCCACTGGTTCTTGTCGGCCACGCCGCGCCCCATCTGGACGACGTCGGTCAGGTTGCCCTCGAAGAGGTTGCCCTTGAGGATGTTGCCGCCGAGTTCGCTGGTGAAGCGGATGGCGATGCCGTTGAAGGCGAAGCGGTTGTTCTTGAAGAGTATGGTGGTGTCCGGCTCGAAGGGCGACAGATCGGAGCCGACGCCGATGGCGCAATAGACGATCTCGTTGTCGACGACTTCGGAAGCGCTCGACTCCTTGAAACCCAGCCCCATGCCGGTGGCGCCTGTGGCGTGCGAGATGATGTTGTTGCGCAGATGGACGCGCTCGGTATACATCAGGTGNACGCCGACGGCGTTGTCGTAGAAGGAATTGCCCTCGACGACGCTGTCCTTGGCGAACATGAAGTGGATCGAGTAGCGGCTGCGCTTGCCGATGTTGCCGCGATAGGTGTTGTGGTTGGCGTACCAGGCGACCATGTCGCGCGAGTCGATCACCTCGTTCTGCTCGATCAGGTTGTGATTGCTGTACCAGAGACGGAGGCCGTCGCCGCGCACGCCCAGGTCGACGGGCTTGGAACTGATGCGGTTTTCGCGCACGATGTTGTGGTTGGCCTGCTTGAGGTCGATGCCGAACAGGCAGTCGTCGATCGTGTTGCCTTCGATGACGTGGTGGTCGCCGCGCACGTTGAGGCAGGCGTCGTCGCTGTCGTGCGAATCGCCGGAGCCTTTCAGGTGTACGCCGCGCAGGGTCGCGCCCTTGGCGTCGATCACGAAGACGGTGCCCTTGCCGCCGCCGTCGACGGTAACCTTGCCGCCACCGTCGATGATCAGCGGCTTGTCGACCAGCACCGGGCCGGCGTAGTCGCCCGGCGGCGGCTTAAGGATGGAGCCGGGGCTNGCCTGGTCGACCAGGGTCTGGAACCACGGTATGTCGGTACGGTTGGGCGCGGCGGGGCGGATCGCCTTTTCGCTCGATGAGCCCCAGTTCGCGGCCAGGTTGGGTTTGCCCATGCCTTCGAGCGACTGCGAAGCGGCCAGGCCGGCGATACCCAGCCCGGTGGCGATGCCGAGGGCGACCAGGGGCGGCGAACGAGGGCGAACATTGCCTTACTCGACGCGCCCTTCGCGCAACTGTTTGCGACGGATCAGCAGGGCCAGCATCATGCAGATAAAAATCAACACCAGCAGGCCATAGCCCCAGTACGGGTAGGAGAAGGTCGAGAATTGCGCGACCTTGCCCTCGCCGAAGACGGTGGGCATGAAGGGCTTGACCGTGAAGGCGCCCCACGGGTGCAGGTTGTGGCCGAAGAACCACAGCCAGCCGGCGTAGGTGATGACGAAGAAGAGCGGCAGGAGGGCCGGCACCAGCGCCAGCAGCAGCTGGAAGGAGCGGATTTTGGCGACGCCGGCAACGACGATGGCCATCACCGCGATCAGGCCGAAGATGACGATCTTCGAGATGCTGGTGACGTTGTCGCCCCAGACCTTGATCTTCTCCGGTTCATTGAAGAANGTGCCGGCTTCCTTGACGTAGTTGTCGACATGACTGGCCAGATGGCCGAGGACGAACTGGTCGACGAGCATCCAGACCGCGACGGCGGCGAAGCCTGCGGTCAACACCGCCAGACGGGCCTTTTTCCTAGGTATGGCGAAGGCGATCATCATCACCGCGAAGAAGCCGAAGAAGAACTTGGCCAGCGGCTTCTCGACCGGCGCGCCGGTGGCGATCGGGAACATGCCGACGTAGTGGTTGATGGTATTCATCTCATGGACGCAGTCGAGGCCTTCGGCGCCCTTGTCGACATCCTTCTTGGCGTCGGTGATCGGGTTGTAGCGTTCGTCGTCGTGGGCGAGATCCTTCTGGATGATCTCGCTGGCCATGCGCGTGCCCTTGCCGGCCGCCTTGCAGCCGTTATAGACGCCGTCGAAATGGAAATGGATGCGGATGCCGTCGGGGAAGGCATCGGGTGGNTAATTGGGGGCGGTCAGCGAAACCCACCAGATCGGCGCGAAATAGGCGACGACGAGCGCCACGAGCGAAATGAAGGTGAGTCCGGCGACGGTGCTGTTCTGCTTGTCCATGGCGCTACTCTCTGTGTTGCATGTTGTCGGAAGGCATTCTGCGATGCCTGGAAGGCGACCGTCCGCCGGGAGGCAGCCGGACGGTCGCGTACTGCGATCTTACTTCTTCTTGGCAGCGCCAGCCTTCGGCTTGCACATCGAGCCAGGCATCACCAGGCTGGACTGGTAGGCGGAAATCGCCACCAGCTGGTCGTTGGTGTAGGGCTTGATGACCTTGACCATGTCCGGGTTGGCGTTGCGGCGATGGCCGTCGCGAATCTCGGTCATCTGGCGCAGCAGATACTTGTAGTGCTGGCCAGCGATCACCGGGTAGAACTTTTCCTTGTTGCCTTCGCCGGTCTTGCCGTGGCATTCGAGGCACTGCTTCTCGTACAGTTCCTTGCCCTGCGCGATCTTGGCAGCCGCATCGGCACCTTCGTACTTACCGTGGTCGACCGGGATGCACAGNGCGATGTAGGCGGCGGCATCGGCCAGTTCCTGCGGGTCGGTCAGAGTGGCCGCGAACGGATACATCGTCGGATTGTCGCGCGTGCCGGCACGAATGTCGGCCATCTGCTTGATCAGTACGGTCGTGTGCTGGCCGGCAAGTTGCGGNAAGGTGCCGTCCGGGCGGCCGGCGCCGGAGGGCAGATGGCAGGCGCCGCAGACTTCGTAGGCTTCCTCGCCGCGCTTCTTGTCGCCCTTCAGCTTCAGTGCTTCGGATTTCTCGCCGCCTTCGGCATTCCATTTGTAGCCNTTCGCTTCAATGCCGTCGGCATGAGGCGCCGGGCCGGCGAAAGCGATGCCCGCGGAGAGCAGACCAATCAGCAATAGTGATGATTTCATGTTCGGTGTCCTTTTATGGCAGTTTGATCGGAACGCTGAGTGCATTGTCGACCGATGAATATCAGCGTTCCTTGATGTGCGTCATAAGCCGGAAAAGCCGGCCTGGCGGGTTATTTCAGCTTCGACAGGTAGTCGGCGATGGCCTTGATTTCCTCGTCGTTGACCAGGTGCATGACACCTTTCATGGCGGCGCTCTGGCCGTTGGCGCGGGCGCCGCTCTTGATGTCCTTCATCTGTTGTTCCATGTAGGCGGCGTTCTGGCCGGCAACCTTNGGATAGTTCGGCATCAGCGGTTTGTCGCCCTTGGGCCCGTGGCAGGCGTTGCAGGTCTTGTCCTTGTACAGGGCGGCGCCATCCAGTGCGGCGATGGCGGGGCTGGCGACAAAGGTGGCGGCGAGCAGAGTCATTACAAATTTCATGGTTATTCCCTCCTGAATGTGAAACGGGGAGCAGATTGACTCCGCTCCCGAAAATTGCCTTAAGTCAGATCAAGACTATCGGGCTTATTTGACCTTCTTGGCGCCGTTCTGCTCAAGGTAGGTNTTGGCACGCAGACCGATGTCGGCCGCCTTGACCTGGTATTGCCAGATCTGCTCGGACCACAGGTTGGCCTGATCCCAATCCTTCTTGGCGGCAGCGGCGTCGGCCTTGACCTTGGCTTCCTTGATCTTGTTGAGCTGGTCGGTTGCGTCGTCGACCATATTCACCACATCCGGGAAGTCCTTGAAGTTGACGCTGGTAATGTAGCCCACCACGGAGTCGATGACGGCCTGGGTGTCGACAATCTTCTTCAGTGTCGCCTTGTAGTCAGCTTCGGTGTAGCTGGCCTTGGCCTCTGCGGAGGTCTTGGTCGGCTTCCAGCCCTTCGGCTTGACCAGCAGGTAACCCTGCATTTCAAGGTGCAGCGCCGAGCAGAATTCCGTGCAGTAGTACGGATAGACGCCTTCCTTGTCGGCCTTGAACTTGACGGTGACCGTCTTGCCCGGTTCGACCGATGCGTGGGTGTTGTAGGTCGACACGGTGAAGCCGTGCGTTTCGTCCTGGGCCCGTTCGAGGTTGGTCAGGTGGACCGTGATTTCGTCGCCCACTTCAGCCTCGATGGTTTCCGGCGTGATGTGCGAACGGATCAGCGTACCGAAGACCTCGATCTTGTTGCCCTTCTTCTCGGTGTGCTCTTCGCCNGCGCGAACCATGCCGGGGTGCGGCTTGTCGGTGCGGGAGTCGGTACCGACCTTGTAGCGGACACCCGGCTTCAGCTTGCTCGCTTCGATACCGACGGCGTAGTGCGGCTCGCCCAGCGGCAGCGGCATGTCGTACAACAGTTGCATCTTGTCGTTCGAAATGTCGATCAGCTGATGGTTTTGCGGATGCAGCGGGCCAACCGGCACGAAGCGGTCGATGGCGAGCTTGTTCAGCGCAACCAGGTAGCGGCCCTTCGGATCCATCGAGTCACCTTCCATGGTCATCAGGTGACCGATGTTGTAGTGCACGGAGATCTTGTCGAGCACCTTGCCTTCGCAGTGGTTCCACTTGACGACCTGTGAATCCACGTAGAGCGAGGTGTAGGCGATACACGGCTTGGAGTCGTACTGGGTGTGCAGCGGGCCGAGGCCGAGTTGGACCTGGGTATGCAGCGCATCCTTCATGCCGATCACCGGGATGCCGTACGGATCCTTNGATTCGAACTTGCCGGCCTTGATGGCGGCCTGNATCTTGTCGAAGGAATAGACCGACACGTGGGTGTCGAGCTTGCCGGCTACGGTGATGAACTTGCCGTCCGGGGTCACGTCGACGCCATGCGGCGACTTCGGTTCCGGCACCAGGAAGAGAATGCCTTCCTTGATCGAAACGTCCATCGGCAGCACCGTGTGGCCGTTGATGGTCTTNGCCTTGCCGGCAGCGACCAGTTCGGCGGCCTTCTTCCAGTTGATCACGTGCAGGTAGTCGGTGTCCTTGGCGGAACAGCCGGCTTCATACGGCGGACGGCCCTTNTCGATGCCGCCGACGTAGCGCTCGGAACAGAAGGAGTTNGAGAACGACCAGCCGTCGGATGGGCCCTTGCCGGCGTCGGACAGATCCTGCGAGTACGGCGGCAGTTCGAGCGAGAAGGACTGCTTCGGATCGAGGCGGCCTTCCTTGCGGTCGAATTTCCAGTAGGTCACGCCGCCGCGATATTTCTCGTTGAACTCCTCGAGCGGGTAGAACTTCTTGTTTTCCAGCGGTGCGGCGTACTGTGCGGCTTCGATCACGTATTCGGTGTTCGGGGTGACGAAGGCGCCGCCGTGTTCCGACTTGTAGATCGGGTTGACGACGATCTGCTTGGTTTCGAAGTCGCGCAGGTCGATCACGGCGAGGCGCGGGTTGGCCTTGTCGTTGATGAACAGGAACTGGCCGTCGTACTTGCCCTGGGTTTCCGAGATGGCCGGGTGGTGCGTATCACCCCAGTTGATTTCCTTGCCGTCGATATTGCCCTGGCGCAGCACGGCTTTNGAGTTCTCATCGAAGCCGTAGCCCTGCCACGGTTCCGGCGTGAACACGCCGATGTACTTGAGGATGCGCATGGACGGAATGCCATACACGATGATCTGGCCGGACTGGCCGCCAGAACTGAAGACCACGAACTCGTCGCGCTTGCCGGTCGGGACATAGGTCTTGGATGCGGCCAGCAGATCCTGCTGGCTCAGNCCACGACGCTTCATCACGTCCTGCAGCGATTCGGCAGACCACGCACTGGCGGCCCCGAACCCGATCCCCGCCGCGACGAGCAGCGTGGTGGATTTCACTGCAAATTTTTTCATCTCGATTTCTCCCATGAAAACAAGAAGTAGAACTTCCTACCCTCCATTGCCGCTGCGACGATTTGTCCTGTGACAATTTGTCGCACACTGTAGGCCTGTCTCTGTGTTAAAAACTTGATCTCTGCTAATTCCAATCGCGCCTGATGAAGGAAAATGCGCTATCCCGTTTGGCCGTCAGGCCTGGAACAGACAGAACAAAAAATTCTGATAGACGTCATCGGCATCCTGTCGATTGCGCTGGTGGTCGTCGTCGGCTACAAGCTTTCGCCTCTGCTGTTGCCGAGGGCCGATGTCACGGTGCATCCCGATCCCGCTTGCGACCTGCATCGTTCGGCCTGCGAAGTGGCACTGCCGNGGNGCGGAAAGCTGGCAGTGCGCATGCAGCCGTTGCCGATTCCCATGGTCAAGCCCTTTCAGGTCGAGGTGAGGCTCGATGGAATCAACGCATCGCGTGTCGAGGTCGACTTCGCGGGTGTGGATATGAACATGGGCTTGAATCGCCCTGAGCTGGGCGCCCGGGGCGCGGGCGTTTATGCGGCCGAAGCCACGCTGCCGGTCTGCATCACCGGGCAGATGGAATGGCAGGCCACTGTGCTGGTGGAAACAGCCGGACAGCGCATCGCCGTGCCGTTCCGTTTCGCTTCCTTACCCCACGGATAATTCATGTCGCAACGTATCCTGCTCGTCATTGCCGTCCTGCTCGCGGCGCTGGTGCTTGGCCTGGCTTTCTTCTGGCAGCCGCAACTTCCCGAACGCCCGCTGCCGGTGGCGGCGGCCCCGGCGGGCGGCGATTTCAATCTGCAATCTGCCGGCGGGCCGGTGGCGTTGCAGGATTTTCGCGGCAAGGTGGTGCTCGTTTATTTTGGCTATACCTACTGCCCGGATATTTGCCCGACCTCTCTGGCGGCAACGGCCGAGGGCCTCAAGTTGCTGTCGCCGGAAGAACTGGCGCGGGTGGCGGTGATCTTCGTCTCGGTCGACCCGGAACGCGACACGCCGNCGCGCCTCAAGGAGTACGGCGAATTCTTCCATCCCGCCATCGTCGGTGTCACCGGATCGGCGGACGAGGTGGCCGCCATCGCACGCCGCTATGGGGTGTTCTACGCACGTCAGCCGGTAGCGACGGCGGGTGGCGGCTATGTCGTCGACCATACCTCGGATACCTATGTGGTTGCGCCAGATGGTCGGCTGGACGGCAAGATTGCCCACGCGGCGCCACCGGAGCAGGTCGCCGCCGAGATCCGCAAACGTTTGACCAAACCCTGAAGGAGAGAGTGCTCATGAAACAATTATCGCTGCTGGCCACCGGCCTGCTGTTTTCCGTCGGCGTGCTGGCCGGTGCCGCCGACAACGTCGCGGTGCAGGATCCCTACGTGCGCCTGGCGCCGCCCAACGCGCCGGCCACCGGCGCCTTCATGGTGATCAAGAACACCGGCGACAAGGACGTGAAGGTGACCAAAGCCGACAATCCGGCTTCCAAGGTTACCGAGCTGCACACCNACATCAATGACGGCGGGGTGATGAAGATGCGCCCGGTGCAGGCCATCGACATCAAGGCCAAGGGCGAGGCGGTACTANAGCCGGGCGGGCTGCACGTGATGCTGATCGACCTCAAGGCGCCGATGAAGGAGGGCGAGGCCGTTCCGATCACGCTGACTTTCGACGACGGCAGCAGCAAGACCGTCGACGCCAAGGTGGTGCGTCCGACACCGGCACCGGCGATGGAACACAAGCACTGATTTTTGCCTGTTTTTGTGGGTCGACCGCAACTGCCGCGGTCGATTCGTGGCCCCTGGGGGCGTCGGGCCGATGCATATTTGATGCAGGTCGTGAATTCATTCACGGACAGTCCTGTGCCAAATTGGCATCATCTGCCCAACGACTTCAGGAAAGGTCACAGGCAATGACAAACACATCGAGCAAGGCGAATTCGGCTTATTCCGATGTCTATCCGGGCAGCGACCGGCACGACGGCGGCGACCGTTTCGGCGCGGGTTTCGATCTGCGCGAGACGCTAGGCGATACCAAGGTGCGCGAGGCGACCTTCGCGGAATTTCTGGCAGAACTCAAAAAGCCAACAAGCAGGCAGGTTAGCGCGTTACCCCACGGGCACCCGCAGCGGCCGGTGATTGCCGGTCGCGCCGACCTTTCCCCGATGCGGCGTGCCAGCCTGGTTTCAGATTCTGACCGGGCGTTTCGACAACTTCCTTTGCAGGGTTCGACGGTGCATCTTCAGCGCGCGCNNAGTGGCTGAGATGTTGCCGTCGTTTTCATTGAGCACGCGCTGGATATGCTCCCACTCCAGGCGATCGACCGATAACGGTTCGTCGGAAGCCGGCAGGTCGAAATCCGGGTTNTCATCCTGTTCGAAAGCGGCGATGATGGCTTCGATTTCGACCGGCTTGGCGAGATACTGGACGGCTCCCAGCTTGATCGCATCCACGGCCGTGGCGATGCTGGCGTAGCCAGTCAGCACGACAATCCGGCAGTCGGGTTCGATGAGCAGCAGTTCCTGGATCAGCGCCAGCCCCGAACTGCCGTTCAGATTGAGATCGAGCACGACGCGGGTCGGCATGATTTCACGGGCCAGCGCGAGCGCGCCGACCGGTTCTNNCCGGCCCCGCGCCGAATAGCCGCGCCGCTCGAGGCTGCGAACCAGTATGGCGTTGAAACTGGGGTCGTCGTCGATGATCAGGTGGGTTCGCTCATTGTTTCCTCGCGGTCAGTTCGAGGCGGGCGAGGGCGCCGCCCTCGGGCGGATTGGATAGCGCCAGACGGCCGCCGAGTTGCTCGATCGCCGAGCGCGTCAGCATCAGGCCGATACCGCTGCCGCGCTCGTGTGCCGGAAAGGCGGTCTGGCCGCCGGCGCGCAGTACGGCCTGGGGAAACCCGGGGCCGTGGTCGCGGATTTCGATCGCGATGCTGTCGTTTGTCCATTCGAGACCGAGCTCGATTGCGCCGGAAGAGGCGTTGGCGGCGTTATTCAGCAGATTGAGCACGGCCTGCTCAAGGCGCGGGTCGTCGATGATCCCGGGCGCCGGCTGTCGGCCATGTATTTTCAGGTGGCTGGTGGCGCCTGGCCGCGTGGCGTGCCAGCGCTGGCGCAGTCCATCCAGCCACTGGTCGACCGCGCTGCTGGCGGTGTTTTCGAGGCGCTCGGCACCTGCCCGGCGCGACAGTCCGGTGATGATTTCCTTGCAGATGCCGATCTGCTGGCGGAGCAGGGCGATGTCCGGCTGCAGGCTGGCCGGCAGTTGTGGGTCGTTGGCCAGATCGCCCGCGAGCAGGGCGATGGTGCCGAGCGGCGTCCCNAGTTCGTGGGCGGCGCCGGCCGCCAGGGTGCCGATGGCCATGATGCGCTCGTCGCGTAGCGCCAGCTCGCGCNNCGCCGCCAGTTCGGCATCGCGCTCGCGGATCAATCGCGTCATGCGGACGACGAACCAGGCGATCATCGCTGCCGAGACGGCGAAGGTCAGCCACATGCCGAGCAGATGCAGGCGGGCAGCGCGACCGGCATCACTGAGCGGCAAGGGGATATAGAAGACCATCAGCGCCGAATAGATGGCGATGGCGGCGATGCCGATGGCGACCACGCAGCGTACCGGCAAAGTCAGCGCGGCGATCGCTACCGGGGGCAACAACAACGAAACCAGGGGNTTGGTGGCGCCACCGCTGAAAAATACCAGCCCGCCAAGNGTGGCGATGTCGATCAGCAACTGGGTAAACAGTTCGGCCGGCGATGCCGAGTCCGCATCGCGCAGGCGCCATTGCACGGTTNNAGCGTTGAACAATGCGGCGATGCCGAGCAGCGCCAGCAGCGGCGCCAGCGGCAGGGGGATTTCCAGCAGGCCCGGGAGCATCAGCGTCAGTCCGGCCATCGCCGCCAGAGCGGCCCAGCGCGCAGCNACCAGTCGGCGCAGGTTGGCCAGGTGATCGCTGCCGTCGGCAGTGCATGAGATGAAAGGCATGCGGCGGATTATGCGTGATTTGCGTCAATTTTCTGCAGCGGGCGCCATGCGACAATTTGCCGCATCGCTTTCCAGGGTTTTCCGTATGCGTTTGCCGACCGTACCTGTTCGCAGTTGCCGCCTGGTTTCTTGCCAGCACGGCTGTTGCGGTCGACCTCGAAAAAGGCAAGGAAATCAACGGCACTTGTGCGGCCTGCCATGGCGATCAGGGGCAGNGCGGTAAANAGGGAGAATACCCGCGCCTTGCCGGTCAGCGTGCGGCTTATCTCGAACGTCAGTTGAAAAGTNTTCGCGCGCGAACGCGGATCAACATTCCGATGTTCCCTTACACGCAGGAAAGGGAATTGTCCGACGACGACATCAAGGACGTGTCTGCCTATCTGGCCGGGATCGAGTTGTCGAACCGGATGCCGACCTACACCGGCAAGGAGGATGCGCTGACCAGGTTGCTGATGGCCGAGAAGGTGATGATCATCCCGCGCGCCGAGGGCGATCTCGCCAATGGCGAGGCGATCTATCAGAAGAAATGCGCCGCCTGCCACGGAAAGTCCGGCAAGGGACGCGGCATGTTTCCGGTGCTGGTCGGCCAGTACACCAGCTATCTCAAGCGCCAGGCCGACCTTTACGTCAAGGGAGACCGTCCGCACGACGAGGAGGGTGTCGTCGGCGTCCTCAATACGCTCAAGGAACAGGATATCCAGGACATCCTGGCCTATTTGACCTCGATCCAGGAGCCCGGTGAATGAAACGCTTTTTGCGATCTGCCTTGTTGCGCTGGCGCCGACCTGCCTGGTCGCATGCCCATGTCGGCAAGATCGACGACAGCATGCCGGACGCGCAGANNAGATTTTGCGAACGCGTCCGCGATTTCGCGCTGCAGGCGTTCTACGACCGCGACAAGGGGCGGCCGATGAAGGTTTTCGTCGTCGAGNATGGCAGCGACGGGGCGCGCATCACCAATCACGTCATCAGGCGCATCTACGAGGAACCGCAGATTTCCAGTCCGAAGAAAGCCGAAGCTTTCGGCAGGGCGACCTGTAACGAAATGATGGGAACGAAGGACGCACCCGAATAGGGATGGCAGGTAATTCCGAATTTTGCCGGGCGTGGTTAAACTGCGTCCATGAGTGAAATCCTGATTACGCGCAAGCACCGGCTGTCGGCCAAAAAGGCTGCCGCCGAGCATGTGGCGCTCGACCTGCAGAAGGAGTACGAGCTGGAGTACGAGTGGGACGAGGACGGGGTGCTACGTTTCGAGCGCCACGGCCTGCATGGCGAACTCAGGCTGGCCAAGGGTGAAGTGACCGTGCTGGTGCATCTCGGTNTCCTGCTTTGGCCTNTCCGCGCCAGCCTCGAGCGGGAAATCCACGCCTATTTCGACGAGCGTTTTGCTAGGCCTTGAGCGAGGCGATCAGGTCGATGTAGGCCTGTTTTGCGCTATCGGANGAGGTGCCNTGAAGGCCGGCCCAGGCATCGTACTTGGCGCGCCCGACCAGATCGGTAAAGCCCGGGCGCTTGCCGCTGACATCACCCTCGCTGGCCTGCTTGAAAAGGGAATAAAGGCGTAGCAAGGTCTGGTTGTCCGGACGTTCGGTCAGGGTCTTCGAACTCGCGACGGCGGCATCGAATTCGGCTTGCAGATCACGCATCGGTTTCTCCCTCGGGTAGTGAACTCGGCGACAATTAATCAGTATTATAGATATTTCAAGTCTTTTGGAGGCTGCAGTGCCGTCCCACGAACGTATTTCCCACGTCGACACCGCATGGCTGCGCATGGATCGTCCGAGCAATCTGATGCAGATTGTCGGAGTCATGCTGTTCGAAGGACAACTGGATTACCAGCGCCTGCGCACCGCGATCGAAAAGCGAATGCTGGGTTACAGCCGTTTCCGTCAGATGGCGGTGGCCGACAATACCGGCTATGTCTGGCAGGACGATCCCGATTTCAGCCTGGATCACCATTTGCACCGGGTGACCTTGCCTGGCGCGGGGGCAAGACCTGATCTCGAGCATTTCGTCGCCGACCTCGCCTCGACGCCGCTCAACCCGAACCGGCCGCTTTGGGAAATGCATCTGGTCGATACCGCGCTGGGCGGTCAGGCGCTGGTCATGCGTATTCATCACAGCATTGCCGACGGCATCGCCCTGGTCGGCGTCGTCCTCTCGATGGCCGATAACGCGCATGGTGGCGCCATGCCGCATACACGGACAAAGCGCATTCATGAAGATGACGAAGACGACGATATTTTCTGGCGCATGCTCTGGCGCCCGATGACCGATGCGATGCTGGGCACGGTGCGGGTGTCANCCAATCTCTGGGTCAAGTACATCGAAGTGATGAGCAACCCCGGCAAGATGTTCGACTATGCGCGGATCGGCAGCAACATCACCGGTGAAGTGGCCAAGCTGGCACTGATGCCGGATGACAGTCATACCCGCTTCAAGGGCAAGCCGGGCATCGCCAAGCGGGTCGCCTGGTCGGAGCCGATTTCGCTGCCTGAGGTCAAGGCTGTCGGCCGGGTGCTCGGCTGCTCGGTCAATGACCTGCTCCTGTCGGCGGCGGCAGGCGCCTTGCGCGCCTATCTGGTCGAGCGCGGCGACAAGGTCGACGGCGTCGAGATTCGTGCCATGGTGCCGGTCAATATGCGGNCGGCCAGCGATGCGGGCAAGCTCGGCAACCGCTTCGGGCTTGTCGCCCTGGAATTGCCGGTCGGCGTCGAGAACCCCTTGGCGCGGCTTTACGCAACGCGCGAACGGATGGCGAAGCTCAAGGGATCGTACCAGGCGGCGCTGACCNTCTCCATCCTGGGCCTGGTGGGCATGGCACCGAAGTTTGTCCAGCAGCAGATACTCGATCTGCTGGCGAGCAAGGCGACGGCGGTGATGACCAACGTGCCCGGACCGCAGGAGGCGCTCTATCTGGCCGGGGCCAAACTGCGGCAGCCCCTGTTCTGGGTGCCGCAGTCAGGCGACATCGGCATGGGCGTGTCCATCCTTTCCTATGATGGCAAGGTGCAGTTCGGCCTGATTTCCGACCACAATCTGGTGCCCGATCCCGAACGCATCGTCGAGCGTTTTGCCAGCGAGTTCGACAAGTTGCTGATGCTGGTGCTGATGGAGCCATGGGGCCGCCTCGGCGATCCTGCAGCCGTCGAGGCGGGTCTGGCGGACGAAGGCGCCTGAGGCCCGGCACTCAGTCCATTTCGGCCCTGGCGGCCTCGATGTCCAGTTTCTCCATGGCGTCGGCCGGCGTGCAGGCGACCGCCTCTTCGTAAAGCTTCTCGGCATCCTTCATGCGGGAGCGTCCGAACAGCATGACCAGACCGTCGGCGTATTCGGTGCGGGCGATCGCCGAGTCCGGGTTGAGGTCCAGTGCGGTGCGGAAGTGCTTCTCGCTCGCCTCTTTCTTGGCGCCGTAGGTCAGACCGCCGACCAGACTGCCCACCTTGTCGATGATTTCGGCATGCCAGGTGCCAAGCGCGATGTGCGCATCGGCGTGTTTGGGCTGGAGTTTCAGCGCCTGGTCGAGACTTTCCTTGATCTTGCCGCCCAGCCCNTGGGCCAGCGCCTTGGCCACCGAAATGCCCTGGCTGTAACGACCCAGCGCGTAGGCGTGGATGTACCAGGCATTGGCGTTGGCCGGATCGGCTTGTTGAAGCGCGACGCAACGTTCGGCGATCTCTTCGAACAACTGCAGTTTGGCGGCTTCGTCGTCTTCCAGGTAGTTAGCATGGATCATTGCCGCCTTGTTGGCCGCGTTGATGCCCGCCGGCCCGGCGGCGAGGCCGATTTCCAGGGCCTTGGCGAAGTCGCCGGCATGATAGGCGCGCCAGGCATCCTGGGCAGCCTCATCATCGGGGAAGGGCTCGCCGTCGCCACGGTGCAGACGTTCCCAATTTTTCTTGAGCGCCGCGCCGCCATAGGCGAAATGCTTGTCCGGGTAAGGGAATTTCTTCCAGGTCTTTTTGCCATTGTCTCTCTCCTCTAGTTTTTCTGGACGTATGCGCCGGAAAGTTTTTCCAGCAGGTGTCGGGCCTCNGCCCTGCAGATAGGGGCGGCCAGCGACATCACCTGATAGATGCCGCGTCCGATGTCCGGCTCCCCGCGCGGTCGGCGGGCATGCTCGAACGATAGCCAGAAGGTCGCGACCACGCTCATGTTGGTGGCCAGGGCGCGGATTTCCGCCGCTGTCGCGGTCAACGCCCCGGAAGCGGCCAATCCCTGGCAAACGTTGATGGCGGTGCTTTCCTTGTGTTCGAGGATGCGCTGAAAGTGCGTTTCGACCAGACGGTTGCGGGTCAGCAGGTCGTTGATGTCACGGTAAAAGAAGCGGAATTTCCAGATGGTTTCGAACAGCAGGTGCAGGAACAGCCAGATGTCCTCGGTGCCCTGCGGACGGTTCCCGGGCGCGGTGAGCAGGGATTCGATTTCCTTTTCATATTCCGCGAACAGCGCGTTGACGATTTCGTCCTTGCTGTGGAAATGGTAGTAGAGGTTACCGGGGCTGATTTCCATTTCGTCGGCGATCACCGTCGTGGTGACGTTGGGCTCGCCGAAGTCGTTGAACAGCTTCAGTGCCGTTTCGATGATGCGCTCGCGCGTGCGGCGCTTTGGTTTTCGTTCCATCTCCCAACTCGATTATTGTTGTCTCNNCAGAGAACAGGATACATCAAGCTGACATGCGTTTTCAAGCCAGCCTTGCAATTCTTCGAGCGAGGCATCGAGCGCCTGGGTGGTCTTGTTGAGGCTTGCCCCGACGCGCTGACGGTTTGCCGAAACCAGCGAGCGGCGGTGGTCCTGNAGCGCGGCCAGATTCAGATCCAGACCGTGGCGTTCGAGTATCGGCTTAAGTTCGTGCCGGCGCCGGTACAGGTCGACGCGGGTGCGCTGGTAGGCGTGTTCGCACAGGCGGCGCCGGTCGCGGTAGCTGAACACATTGGTGAAGAACATTTCGGCATCGTCGCGCGACGGCTCGAAGAGCACGACATCGGCATTGCTGTATTGATGTTTGTAGCGATCCATGCCGACCCGCATCCGTGAATGGATGATGGCGCGGAAGGTTTGCGAGAGGACGACCGGCAGCCCGCAATCGTTGAGATTCTGGCGCTCGTGCGCGTTGCGCCGGGCCGCCAGTTCGGCGTCGAAGGGTACCAGCGGGTTGATGCACAGCACCAGTTCGGCACCTTCCTTGAGGGCTACCGAGGCATGCAGCGTCTTGATCAGCGCGCCGTCGACGTAATAGTGATCGCCGATGCGCACCGGTGGAAAGAGTCCGGGCAGGGCAGTGCTGGCCTGAACGGCGACCGAGATCGGCACGTCGTCGTGACCTGGCGAGCCGAAGGCGATGGATTCGCCGGAATCGAGATTGGTCGCCACCAGGAAAAGCTTGCGCTTGAGCTTACGGAAATCGTTGGTGCGACCCCGGCGGGAAAGCAAGTCCCGCATCACGCGGTCAATGCCGCCGTTGTCGAAGAGACCGGTCGGAATGGCGCGCGAAAGTCGCTGGAAAGACTCGAACAGGCCGTGATGGAAAGGATCGCCGAGATAGTTCTGGGCGGCGGAAAGCAAAAGATTGGGAACTGACAGCGCGCGGCTGAAATACTCGCGGAATGCCGGGCGCAACAGCATTTCCGGGTCGAACAACTCTTCGGCATCGTTGTCGATGAGAATGCGCGCCAGTTTTTCCGGCGCGATGCCGTTGGCGAAAGCAGCCGCAACCAGACTGCCGGAGCTGACGCCGACGAAGATGTCCGCCCGATTGAAATCCAGTCCGATGATCGATTCCGCGAGCGCGACGCTGGCGCCGATTTCGTAGATGCCACCCAACGGGCCGCCACCGGCCAGTGCGATGCCTATTGTGGACAAGTCGTCTCCCTCCACACAATACGCAGAATGCCCGGCCGGGCCGGGCATTCCAAAATGCCGTTCTGCCTTTCCGGGCTATCTATACCCGGTTTCCTGCTTATACAGGATTTGCTTTACCAGCAGCGGCATCAGCAGGCTCGGCGGCCGCTTTGGCGGCGACGCTTTTGGCGGGCGCCGGCTTCTTCGCCGGTGCGGCCTTGGCAGCGACAGCCTTGGCGGTTGCCGGAGTCGCCGCCTTGGCGACCGGCTTCGCCGCAGGTTTGGCGGCAGCCTTGCTGGCAGCGCTTTCCTGGGCATCGGTCAGCTGCTGAACGACGGCGGTGAGTTCGGCCACCCGCTTCGACAGCTTGTCGATGTCCTTCTTGCTGGGAACGCCGAGGCTGGACAGGGCACGGGCAACGCGATCCTCGAACACCTGTTCGAGGCGATCCCACGTACCGGCAGCCTTGCCTGCAACTTCGGCCATCTTTTCATCGGCCACCTTGCGGGTCTTCTTCTGAATGGCTTCGCCTTCCTTGACCAAGGCATCAAACACCTTGTTGCCTTCTTCCTGGGCCTTGGAGTACGCACCCAAGCCGGCCAGCCAGATTTGCTGAGCGGAATCCTTGACGGTTTGAGCAAGTTGGTTTTCCGACAGGCTCTTGAATTTCTTGACCATGATCATCTCCTTTGAAAAATTGACCGGTTCGGCAGGCATTTGTCTCTGCCCTTGGAAACAGTGTAGGAGATTCGGTTAGAACAGGCATACTAATTTCCTAGGTCAGCTATTCTAGAATGGCGTTGATTTAAAAAATTATTCCAGGAGACGAACATGCAGTACTTCATCACGGGAGCATCGGGTTTCATCGGCAAGCGTCTGGTCAAGAAGCTGCTGGAACGCGAAGACAGCAAGATATTCTTCCTGGTGCGCGAATCCGAAAAGGATGCGCTGGCCGGACTTTACGAATTCTGGGGTTGCGACGACAGCCGGGCGATTCCCGTCGTGGGCGACCTGACCCAGCCCTTGCTCGGGGTTGCTGCGGTCGACCGCAAGAAACTGNGGCAAAAGACCACGCACTTTTTCCATCTGGCCGCGATTTACGATCTCTCGGCCGATGCCGAAATCCAGCTTCGGGTCAATGTCGATGGCACGCGCAATACGGTGCAGTTTGCCGAGTCCATCGGCGCCAAACACTTTCACCTGTTCAGTTCCATCGCCTCGGCCGGCATGTTCGAGNGCCTGTTCCGCGAGGACATGTTCGAAGAGGCGGAAGGGCTCGATCATCCCTACTTCAAGACCAAGCACGACTCGGAAGGTATCGTGCGGCGCGAGTGCAGCATTCCGTGGCGCATCTTCCGGCCAGCCATCGTCGTTGGCGATTCGCGCACCGGGNAGATGGACAAGGTTGACGGCCCCTACTATTTCTTCAAGCTGATCCAGAAGATGCGCAAGATGTTGCCGTCGTGGATGCCGACCGTCGGCATCGAAGGCGGGCGCATCAATGTGGTGCCGGTCGACTTCGTGGTTGCCGCGGTCGACCATATCGCCCATCTGAAGGGCGAGGACGGCAAATGCTTCCATCTCGTCGACCCGACGCCGATGCGCGTCGGCGACCTGCTCAATACCTTCGCCCGTGCCGCCCATGCGCCGGAGATGACGATGCGCATCAACGCCGCGCTGTTCAGCTTCATTCCGCCCCGCCTGCTCAAGGGCATGATGGCGCTGACGCCGGTGCGCCGCATTCGCCATGCGGTGATGAAGGATCTCGGGCTGCCCGACGACATGTTCCGCTTCGTCAATTATCCGACCCGCTTCGACTGTCGCGAGACGACCCGTGCGCTCAAGGGCACCGGCATTTCGGTGCCGCCGCTCGATACCTACGCCTGGCGGCTGTGGGACTACTGGGAGCGCCATCTCGATCCCGATCTGTTCATCGACCGCAGCCTGCGTGGCCAGGTCGAGGGCCGGGTGGTGCTGGTGACCGGCGCCTCGTCCGGTATCGGCAAGGCGACGGCGTGGAAGCTGGCCGAGGCCGGCGCCCATGTGGTGACCATCGCACGCGACAAGGAGCAACTCGACGAAGTGGTCGCCGAATTTGCGGCAGCCGGCTTGAAACTGCATGCCTACGTCGGCGACCTCGCCGACATGGCCTCGGCCGAGGCGGTGACGCAGCAGGTGCTGGCCGAACACGGCGCCGTCGATATCCTGGTGAATAACGCCGGCCGCTCTATCCGTCGCGCCATCGAGAATTCCTACGACCGTTTCCACGATTTCGAACGGACGATGCAGCTCAACTATTTCGGCTGCCTGAAGGTAACGATGACCGTCCTGCCGAAAATGGTCGAGCAGAAACGCGGCCACATCATCAATATTTCTTCCATCGGTGTCCTGACCAACGCACCGCGCTTTTCGGCCTACGTCGCCTCGAAGTCGGCACTCGATGCGTGGACGCGTTGCGCGTCCTCGGAATTCGCCGACCGCGGCATCAACTTCACGACCATCAACATGCCGCTGGTCAAGACGCCGATGATCGCGCCGACCAAACTCTACGACTCGGTGCCCACGCTGACGCCGGACGAGGCGGCCGACATGATTTGCGGCGCCATCATCCACCGGCCGGTCCGCATCGCCACCCGCCTCGGTATCACCGGCCAGGTGTTGCATGCGCTGGTGCCCCGCGTGGCGCAGATCATCATGAACACGACCTTCCGCATGTTCNCCGATTCCGCCGCCGCCAAGAAGAGTGAGGGCGGGGTTTTGCCGAGCATGCCGTCGGCGGATCAGGTTGCCTTCCAGCAATTCATGCGCGGGATCTATTTCTGATGGGCACGCATCTCGCCGGGCGATCCGGCGCCCGAATTCGTGGCGCCGGCCACCGATGGCCGCCTGTTGCGGTCGACCGACTTTTCGGGCCGAAAACTGGTGCTTTATTTTTATCCGATGGACGACACGCCCGGTTGCACCAAGCAGGCGTGCAGCCTGCGCGACACCAGCGCCAGCATCGCCGCCCGGGGCGCGGCGATCGTCGGTGTCTCGGCCCAGGGCAGCGAGTCGCACCAGCGTTTCACCGAAAAATACAACCTCAACTTTCCGCTCCTCGCCGATACCGACCTGAAAATCGCCNAGGCCTACGGCGTCGCCGGTTCCGGCCTGAGTGGCCTGTTGCGCAGTGTCGCCAAGGTCAGCGAGCGGGTGACTTTCATCATCGACGAAAGTGGGCGCATCAGCCACATCATCGACGATCCGGACTGCCCGGATCACGGCGAGGAGGTGCTGGCGCTGCTCTGATCAGCGGCAGGCGGCAATCAATTCGGCGGCGGTGCGCCGGCTGTAGAGCACCGCCAGATGGCCGATGCCCGCAAGCTCGACATCGATGGCGTCGGGCAGGCGCTGGTTGTCCTGCGGCATCACATAGTTGTCATGCGGCGTGCGGATGGAGATCGTCGGAACCGGCACGGCTTCCGTCGCCAGATCCCTGAGCCAGAGCGATCCCGGTTCCATTTCCCGCGCATTCTGGCCGATGCCGATGCGCGCCAGTTCGGTGCCGGCATGTGGCGAGGCGATGGTGACCAGTCGCTCGACGCGTTGCCCGCCATGCCGTGCCAGATACGAGCGGCATACCAGGCCGCCCATGCTGTGGGCGATCAGCACCACCTGATCGGCGCCGGTTTCGCGGCAGACTTCCTCGATGCGCTGTCCAAGCTGCGGCACCAGTTTGCCGATACTGGTGTAGGGCGGGTAAAGGCTGACGCTGGCAACCGTATGTCCGGCGGCTTCGAGTCGGGCACGCAGCCACCACCAGACGCCGCGACTGCAGGCATAGCCANNGTGCACCAGGATGAGCGGGCGGGCGCATGGGCGCAGCCGGTCGGGTACCATCCACAGGCGCTCGAACGGCATGACGACTACGAAGCCCATCAGGAAGGCCAGGTATTCGCCAACCAGCATGCGCAGCCATGCGACGAACGAAAGCCCGGGNGCCGGAGACCGGTAGGCCCTGGCAAAGCCCCAGGTGACCGCGACGATGACGGCGCGCACGGCTAGCAGCCCGCCGAGCGCGAAGCACCCGGCGCCGGTCCACGTGGTGTCGAAAACGTAACGGGCGAGCAGAACATAGCTGGCCGATTCTGCGATCAGCCAGATCAGGAGCGCGACTGGAACCATGCTCAGAGGATCGCGGGTTTGGGCTGGCCGGTCAACGTGGCGGCGAGCAGCGAGGCATTACGTGCCACCAGACCATAGATCGAAAGTTGTGGATTGGCGCCGATGCTGGTCGGGAACAGTGAGCCGTCAGANACCGACAGGTTCTCGATCTGGAAATGCCTGCCTTCGTCGTCCACCACGCCGTGTTCGGGCGCGTCGCCCATTGGGCAGCCGCCCATCACGTGGGCGCTGACAACGCGGCAGACCAGNGGTGCGAGCGGCAATTCGGCCAGAGCGCGTTTGGCTTCGGCCCAGCTGTTGTAGCCGGGCGAGGTTTCGTGTACCGGCGTGACCCAACGCGCCCCGGCGGCGAACTGGATTTCGGCCATGGCCAGCAACGCGCCGCGCGGCTTCCCAAAGGTGGCGTTGAGCGGATAGTCGAGCACGGCCGAGCCATCGTCGCGCAGCCTGACCTGGCCGCCCTGGCTGTCGGGGTTGAAGCCGTCACGCACCAGGGCCAGCGTGGTCTGGCTGCGGGCGAATTCGCGCATCAGCCGGGCATGCGCTTCGCCCCAGCCTTGCAGTGTGGTCGAGAAAAGCACCGGGTGCAGCGGNGGAACTTCCAATTTGAAGCCCAACGGGCCGTCGACCGCAACATTGTCGAGAAAATGATCGGAATAGACCGATTGCGGCGCGCCGGCATAGGCGCGTATCGGCTGGTCGAAAAGTCCGGACGAGATCAGTGTCGGGTGCAGGAAGGTGCGCTTGCCGAGCAGGCCATGCGGGTCGCTGGCAGCGCTGCGCATGAGCAGGGCGGGCGAATTGATGGCGCCGCCGGAAAGCACGAAATGGCGTGCGCGCAAGGTGATCTTGAAACCGCTTGGGTGCAGGCCGTCGGGTTTGAGCGCAGCGCCGGTGAGCGAGACCGCCCGGCGACCCGAGAATTCGAGGCGCTCGGCGCGCAGGCGGGAGATCAGCGTCGCGCCGTTGGTCAATGCCGCCGGGATTGTGGTCATCAGCATCGATTGCTTGGCGTTGGTCGGGCAGCCCATGCCGCAATAGCCGAGATTCCAGCACAACTTGACGTTGCGCGGGATGACGGCGACCGGAATGCCGAGTTTGGCCGCGCCGCGCGCCAGGGCCGCGTTGTTTTCGTTGGGCGGCAACGGCCACAGACCGACGTGCAGCCGATGCTCCATTGCCGCGAACCAGGGCGCCATGGTCTCGACGCTCAGCCGCTTGAGGCCATGCGCGCTCTGCCACCAGTTCAGCGTGGTCGGCGGCGTGCGGAAGCTGCTGGTCCAGTTGACCGTGGTCGAGCCGCCGACGCAGCGTCCCTGCAGGATATTGATCGCCTTGTCGGCGGTCTTGCGGGCGGCGGATTCCTGATAGNNGTCGGGGTAGGCCTCGGCCTCGCGCATGTGGAAGTCGCTGCTGGTGCGTAGCGGGCCTTCCTCGACGATGACGACCTTGAGCCCGGCCGCCGTCAGGATCTCGGCAGTCACGCCGCCGCCGGCACCGCTGCCGACGATGATGACGTCGGCTTCAAGCGTCGGGTTGTCGGCCAATTGCGAGGCGTCGATATGCTTCCAGCCGGTGGCGAGTCCTTCGCGGAACGGGTCGCGCATCATTTCACCTGTGGCGGGCCGGGGTAGCTGATCGCTGCCCAGGTGTCGGGGCGAGCGTACCAGGCGCCGAAAATCAGATCGTGGAGAGCCGCGTAGCCGGATTTGAGAAGGTCGAAGCGGCTGTGGCGCCAGCTTTCCAGGAAGTTGCCGATCGCCTCCGGCGTCGCGTTCGGCCAGGACGACCAGACGCCAGTCGCCAGCATGCGGGTGAGCGGGAACGCGAGCAGGTCGAACAGTTCGCCGATTTCCTTCTGCGTGGCGAGCGAAAGCCCGGCAATGGCGCGGTCGACGCCGGCCACGGTGCGGACAATCAGTTCCTGCCGCGCCTCGCCGCCGGCGGGCAGGGCACCGGCCAGCATGACCGGAACGATCGCGCTCAGCACCATCGTCCGCCCGCCGTTCCCGGAGGGGCGGCTACAGGCGGCCACGTTGAGCAATGCGGCACCGGCGAGACCGGTCTTGAGAAATTCGCGGCGCGTCGTCATCGCAACAAGACCTTGATCAGGCGCTCGAACAACTTGCCGTAAGGCGGATTGAACAGGCCGATGGCATTGATCCGCGACTGATGGAAAACCGGCTTGAGCTTGGAAAAGGTCAAAAAGCCCTCATGGCCATGGTAGTGGCCCATGCCGCTGGGGCCGATGCCGCCGAAGGGCAGGTTTTCCTGGGCGATGTGCAGGATGGTGTCGTTGATCGTCACGCCGCCGGCGACCGTATGGTCGAGCACATGGCGGATGCGTCGGCTGTCGTCATCAAAGAGATAGAGCGCCAGCGGACGGTCGCGCCCATTGATGTAGGCAAGGGTGTCGTCGAGACGGTCGTATGTCAGCACCGGCAGCAACGGGCCGAATATTTCGTCCTGCATGATCCGCATGCTGTCGTCGGGGTCGAGGATCAGCGTCGGGGGCAGACGGCGGCTGGCTTCGCCGCCACTGCAGTCGGCCAACGGCAGCAGGCGCGCGCCCTTGCCGCGCGCATCATCCAGATAACCCTGCAGGCGCTGATAATGGCGCGCGTTAACCACGGCGGTATAGTCCGGGTTGCGCGCGATGTCCGGATAGCTGGTGGCGACGATACGGCGCGCTGCATCGATGAATGCCTGTTCCTGCCCGGCGGGCAGGAAGACATAATCGGGGGCGATGCAGGTTTGTCCGGCGTTCAGGCACTTGCCGGCCAGGATGCGCGCGGCGGCCTTTTCGACCGGGTAGCCCGGCGCGACGATGACCGGGGATTTGCCGCCAAGTTCCAATGTCACGGGCGTCAGGTTGTCGGCCGCCGCCCGCATGACATGGCGACCGACGGCGGTCGAGCCGGTAAACAACAAATGATCGAAGTGCAGGCGGACGAAGGCTTCGGCCACCGCCATATCACCTTCGACGATCGCCAGTTCGTCGGCCGTGAAGTAGCGGCGGGCGAGTTCGGCCAGCACGGTTGCGGTCGACGGCGTAAATTCGGACATTTTCACCAGCGCCCGGTTGCCCGCCGCGAAGGCGTCGGTCAAAGGGCCGACCGCAAGGTAGATCGGGTAGTTCCAGGGCGTCACGATACCCACGCAACCGAGCGGCTGCGGGCGAACCTCGGCGCGTCCGGGCTGGAACCAGAGCGACACCGGCCGGCGCCGTGGCTTGCTCCAGGCGGCCAGATGGCGACGCGTATGACGTATGCCTTCCAGGCTGGGAAAAATTTCCAGCAGGCGCGTTTCGTGTGGCGAACGATGGCCAAAGTCGCTTGCGACCGCCGCGCACAAGGCTTCGATATTATCATGCAGCAGCGCTTCGAGCGCGTCNAGACGCCGCCGCCTTTCTGGCAGCGGTGCCAANAGGTCGGCCCGGCTGGCCTGATGAATGCGGGTGAACGCAGCCTCTAGCCCGGCCTGGTCATTGACGAGCGGAATCGAAACGGACATCGGCCTTTCCTGAACAATGCGGTCAATTTCAGTTTAGTAGGCGGTCCCGGGGGCGTTAGGGAAAAGCTTCTAAACGCCGTTTGTCGACTTCGTCATAATCGTGCCATGAGCGATTCCGAACATTCTGACCTCGACCGAGCGGCCTGTTCGGCCGCGCTGGAGCGCTTTCTCGGCGAAGCGCGCGATCTTCGTCTGGCCGCCGCCGCCGACACAGTGCACGGGCGGCGCCGGGATCGTCTGCGTGAATGGCAGGCGGCGCGTCTGGCGCGAACCCATGCTGATCTGCTGGCCAGCCCGCTCTACGGAGTCGCGGCGAGTTTCTTTCTGGCTGAACTGTATGGACCGAAGGATTTCAGCGAACGCGATGCCGAGGTCGAGCGCATTCTGCCGCTGATGACCAGCATGCTGCCGGTTTCCGGATTGCGGACGTTGCTGTTGGCGGTCGAGGTCGATGCGCTGTCGGAGCGTTTCGATGCCGCGATGGTCAGGGCGCTGGGTAGCGCGCTTGATCGAACCCTGAGCGAAAGCGCCTATGCCGCCGCCTACTGCGAGGTCGGCGATCGTGCCGGGCGCCTGCTGCAGATTCGCTTGGTCGGCGAAACCGGTGAGGCGCTCGATGCACTGGCACGCAAGCCTTTCGTTCGTGGCGCCTTGAAAATGATGCACGGACCGGCGCATCTGGCCGGCCTCGGTGAATTGCACGCCTTTCTCGAGCGCGGTTTCGAGGCGTTCAAGAGCATGCGCGATGCCAGCGAATTTCTCGAAACCATCGTCACGCGCGAGCGAGCCATCGCCGTCGCCCTGTTCGCCGGGCGCGACCTGCCGGCCTGAGGGCGGTTTCCTGCCAGCGAAAATTCAGCACATTACTGCGGGGTGCCCTGGCTGCCGGCGGCCAGCCAGATGCAGCCGCCTTTGGTTTCCTTGTCGATGGCCGCCAGTACCTGCCGGTGGCTGGCTTCTTCCTCAGCGCTGGCGCGGCGGATCACCAGCGGCTTGCGTTCCTTGCGCGTGCTGCCTTTGCCCTGCTGCGCACGCGGCGCCGCGTCGGGTTCGATCATCAGCGAGTTCTGCCCGCGCGTCATCGACAGAAACACTTCGGCCAGCAGTTCGGTATCGAGCAGGGCGCCGTGCAGNGTGCGCTGCGAGTTGTCGATTTCGTAGCGCTCGCACAGGGCGTCGAGGCTGTTGCGTTTGCCGGGATGAAGTTCCTTGGCCATGCGCAGGGTATCGGTGACGCCGTTGCAGATGGTTTCGACCGGTNNACGGTCGAGGCGGCGCAATTCGGCGTTCAGAAATCCCAGGTCGAACGGTGCGTTGTGGATGACCAGCTCGGCGCCGTTGATGAATTCGAGAAACTCATCGACGATGTCGACGAATTTCGGCTTGTCGGCAAGGAACTCGAGCGTGATGCCGTGTACCGCCTGCGCNCCTCGNTCGATATCGCGTTCCGGATTGATGTATTTGTGTAGATGGCGCCCGGTCAGCCGGCGGTTCTCCATCTCGATGCAGGCGACTTCGATGATGCGGTGGCCGTGACGTGGGTCGAGGCCGGTGGTTTCGGTGTCGAGTACGATCTGTCTCATCTGTCTCTCTTGCTTCTCAATTCGTCAGTTCGTCGATGCCGCGATTGGCCAGTGCATCGGCACGTTCGTTTTCCGGGTGGCCGGCGTGGCCCTTGACCCAGACCCATTCCAGCTTGTGTTGTTTGACCTGCGCGTCGAGCAACTGCCACAGGTCGGCGTTCTTGACCGGCTGCTTGGCCGAGTTCTTCCAGCCGTTGCGCTTCCAGCCGTGAATCCACTCGTTGATGCCTTTCAGCACGTATTGCGAGTCGGTATAGACCTTGCCGGCGACCGGCCGCTTCAAGGCCTCGATGGCGCGGATGGCGGCGGTCAGTTCCATGCGGTTGTTGGTGGTTTCCCGCTCGCCGCCCCACAGTTCCTTTTCGCGCTCGCCCAGGCGCAGAATCACGCCCCAGCCACCGGGCCGGGTTGCCCCGGCAGGCGCCATCGGTGAATATTTCGACGATTTCATTGGCGGTCATGGCTTTCCTTNTGTGCGACAGGCCGCAGCGCCTTGCTGCCGACCGCGTTCTTTTTCCAGTTGGGGGTAATGAGGCGCATCGCATGGGTACGCTTGATCGCCCGCAGCATGACGCCGCCGGGCAGGCCCCACCAGCGTTCGTCTCCGGCTTCCATGAAGCGCCAGCGCCGCAGCCATGCCTGCTGCTCCCAAGGCGGAACACGGCAGCCGGCAGTGCCGCGGTCGACTTCGAAACCGAGCAACTTCAGCCAGTCCTTCAGGCGCATCATGGAAAGATAGCTGCCATGCCACGGGAAACGACCGCTGCGGTCGTAACGGTTGCGCAGTCCCCACAGCGAAAGCGGGTTGAAACCGAGGATCACCAGTTGCCCCTCGGGAATCAGAATACGCTCGATCTCGCGCAAAATCTGATGGGCGTCGGCGTGAAACTCCAGGATGTGCGGCAAGACGACCAGATCGGTGCTGCCACTGGCGAAGGGCAGGGCGGTGAATTCGCAGAGGACGTCAACCGGGCCGCTGTCGCCGGCCTTCTGGCGCATGGGAATGCGGTTCGCACGCAGGAAGTCATGGTGGGGCAGGCCAAGCTGGAGGGCATTGAAGCCGAAGGCATCGGCAACGACGGCATCGACGCGGCCGGTCTCCCAGTCCAGAACGTAGCGGCCCTGCGCCGATTCCAGCCAGCCTTCGAGGCCCGGAATTGACATCCGCCGCCCTTCGCTCGATAGTTCCGGCATGTTTGAAATCGTGCTCATTCCCGCATTCAAGGACAATTACATCTGGTTGCTGGTTCGCGACGGCCGTGCCGCCGTCGTCGATCCCGGCGATGCCGCGCCGGTGATCGCCGAACTTGCGGCGCGCCAACTGAGCCTTGAAACCATCCTGATCACTCACCACCATGCCGACCATCAGGGCGGCGTCGCCGACCTCGTCGAGCGCTGGCAACCCCGCGTGTTCGGGCCGGGCGAAGAGTCTATCACAGCCTGTACCGACCCCTTGGTCGGGGGCGAACGGATCGAGGTGCTGGGGCAAACCGTCGACGTCCTGGCGGTCGGCGGGCATACCCGGGGCCATATCGCCTACTATGTTCCGGGTGCGGTTNTTTGTGGCGATACCCTGTTCGGCGCCGGCTGCGGCCGTCTGTTCGAGGGTACGCCGGCCCAGATGAGCGCATCCNTCGACCGGCTCGCAGCGCTGCCGGACGATACGTTGGTTCACTGCGCGCACGAATATACCGAAGCCAATCTGCGCTTCGCGCTGGCCGTCGAGCCGGACAACGCCGCCGTGCGCGAACGGGTGACGCGGGTCGCCGCTCTGCGCGCCNCAGGCCTGTCATCCGTGCCCTCGACGCTGGGCGAAGAAAAAGCGACCAATCCCTTCCTGCGTTGCAGCGAACCGGCGGTGATCGCGGCCGGATTGGCGCATGCTGCGGTCGACNCCGAAAAAGTGGCCATTTTCGCGGCCATTCGCGGTTGGCGGAATAATTTCTGAGCCGAATCGGAAGGTGTGTGCCAGTCGGCAGGGCGCGAAGGTAATGCGTTCGGAAAGCTAAATGTCTCGGACCCCTTTGCTGTTGGAAGTCGATGCGATGAACAAGAACGAAATCAAGGCCCAAGTGCATTCCATGATCGAAGCGGGAACGCCGAAATCGGAGGTGTTTTCCCGGCTGTCCGGGCAGGGAATCAAGGATAGTCAACTGGCTTATTTCATCGCTGCCTACCCGAACCCGCAGCGCCGCGAGCAGCATAAGCGCAAAGTGAAGCTGCTGGTGATGGCCATGCTGTTCTAT
Organism: Dechloromonas sp.; assembly: GCA_013363835.1. GTDB lineage: Bacteria > Pseudomonadota > Gammaproteobacteria > Burkholderiales > Rhodocyclaceae > Azonexus. Next base: position 1,395,475 of record CP054864.1, on the reverse strand, counting down.
GCCCTGATGGCTTTTGTAGTGGGCTTTGCCATCGGCAGCCAGATCGGGCCAACGGGACGCTGGGTTCTGGCGGTGGTCGTGGCGACGATTCCGGTGCTGTTTGCCTGGGGTTTTCACAAGTACAAGGTTGCTGCCTACAACGTCTATATTTTGCTCTCCTTGATTCATTTGCCACGCGCATTTGACGGTTTCATGGCGCAGCCCTTGGCGAATTCCATCGCCTTGGCCATCAATTTCGGGATGATTGCGTTCGTCTGGTATGTTCGCCACAAACTTTTTCCTGATTTCCTGTTCATCACGCCAGTGAAAGTGAAGGGCGAATATCACTTCCAACCTTGATTCCGCCACGCGGGTCGTGCGTTTGGGGTTATGGAAATTTGCTCAGGTCTTGCATTGCCGCAGACGAAGCGCTCTATTACGCCCCCATTCTTCTTTTGGCGACATGGCTGACCGTTTAGTGAGATAAGTGGCAAACCCCGCAGCATCCGCGAAGTCTGCCCGAGTTTCATTTGCGATGCTCGAGGTGCCATCGTGCTTCCACCGATGTGCTAAATTCGTCAGTCACACCGATATGACAGCAAATCATCATGACAGAACAGGCAACCGGAAATTCTTCTGACAAAACGGCACGTGCGGTGGCGGCANTTCAAGGGCAGCGTGCGCGTCGCATCGGCAAGTGGCTGGCCGGGCTGATCGTCGCCTTCGGCCTGTTTGGTTATCTGGCCGGGCCGCCGTTGATGAAGTGGCTGCTGGTCAAGCAGTTGTCGCAGGAATTGCAGCGCGAAGTCAGTATCGAAAAGATCGATATCAACCCGTATGCGTTGTCGGCGAAAGTGACCGGGGTGTCGGTCAAGGCCGAGGGCGGCGGCGAGTTCGCGGGGTTCGACGAATTGTTCGTCAATCTCTCGTCGTTCTCCTTGCTCCAGTTTGGTGCGGTAGTCGATGAAATTCGCCTGCACGGGCCGCGCGTTGCGGTGACGCGGATTGCCGAGGGCAAATACGATATTTCCGACCTGCTCGAAAAGTGGTTGAAGCCGTCCGAGCCGTCGCCGACGCCGCGCTTTTCGATCAACAACATCCAGATCATCGGCGGCAAGGCGGTCTTCGACGATCAGCCGATGGGCAAGGTGCATACCGTCAGCGACATCAACCTGGCGATCCCGTTCATTTCCAGCCTGCCTTACCAGGCCGAGCGTCTGGTCGAACCGAGTTTCTCGGCGGTGGTCGATGGTGCGCCTTTCGCGCTCAAGGGCAAGAGCAAGGAGATTTTCGAAGGANACCAGGATAGCGAGTTGAATATCGATCTGGATCGCCTCGACCTCGCCGGCTTCCAGCCCTACCTGCCCAGCTTCCTGCCGTTACGCCTGAACGGCGGCTTGCTCGATACCGAGTTGCGGGTGGTGTTCAAGGAACTGTCGGACAAGGTGTTTTCGTTGACGGTCGAAGGCGGCGCCCATGTTTCCGGGTTCGATCTGGCCGAAGCGAGTGGCGCGCCGCTGATGCGCTGGAAACGGCTGGATGTCGAGGTCGGCGGGGCGGATCTGGTCAACCAGCGCTTCACCGTCAATAAGGTGGCGCTCGATGGCATGGATGCCTATGTCGCCGTGAGCAAGCAGGGCGAGATGAACTGGGTGCGGGTGCTGGCCGAGATCGTGGCGGATGTGCCGGAGGGCAAGCCCGATGCGGCGCCGGCCAAGGCTCCGGAATGGACGGTGGGCGAAATTCGCGTGAGCAACGGCAGGATGCACTGGCAGGACGAATCGACGGTTCGCCCGACGGTCGGCGAGGTACTGGACATCGATGCGACGGTCGGCAAGATCGACGGCAAGCTGGTAGAGCCAATCGAGGTCAGCGAGCTTTCGTACCGGGTCGATCTCGGCGACCGGCTGCGCATGGGGCGCATGGCGGTCAAGNGTGTGCAGGTGGATTTGCATGGGCACCGGCTCGACGTTGCCGAGGTTAGTACCCGGAAATCCNGCATGCGGCTGGTGCGCAACAAGGAAGGGAAGATCGAGTGGGTCAGTTCGCCGGTGCTGAAAACCGTGCGCACGGCGCGCCAGGAGTTGTCGGACGAACGGCCCTGGATTGCCGGTATCGGCAAGCTGGGAGTGGACGATCTCGCCCTGCGCGTCGAGGATCAGACCACCAGCCCGGTGGCGGTGCAGACCATCGACGGGTTCAGCCTGAGCGCCGACAATCTGTCCACCGAGGCGGGGAAGAAGGGAAATATTTCCCTGAGGAGCCAGGTCAACCAGAAAGGCAGCCTCCGGGTCGATGGCAGCGTGCAACTGATGCCGCTGAAGACGGCGCTCAAGGTGGAAACGCAGGCGATCCCGATCCTGCCGCTGCAACCATATTTCACCAGCTACCTCAATATCGAGCTGACGCGCGGCCTGCTGTCCAATATCGGCGACGTCAACCTCGAAATGGCCAAGGATGGCTTGAACGCCGCTTACAAGGGCTCGCTGACGCTGGGTGACCTGGTTGCGGTCGACAAGGTAAACAATGCCGATTTCCTGAAATGGAAGTCGCTGTTTCTGGGTGGCATCGATTTTCGCCTGCAGCCGATGGCGGTCAATGTCGGCGAGGTGGCGTTGAGCGATTTCTACTCGCGCCTTATCCTGAGCAAGGAGGGGCGGCTGAATCTGCAGGATATCGTCCGTGCTTCGGGCGAGTCTGCCAAGGCGCCCGACGGTGCGCAGCCGGCCGCGCGCNCCAAGGCGGTGGAGCCGGCACCGGCCACCAGGCAGGCGGCGGTGCCGGTCAGGATAGGCAAGGTGACCCTGCAAGGCGGAACGGTCAATTTCTCGGATTTCTTCGTCAAGCCGAACTACACGGTGAACGTGACCAAGGTGGCGGGGCGCGTCAGCGGGCTTTCGTCGACGGCCGATACGGTCGCCGACCTCGAATTGCGCGGCAGTTACGCCAACTCGGCGCCGGTGCAGGTAGTCGGCAAGCTGAACCCGCTGGCCGCCAAGTCCTTCCTCGACATCAAGGCCGAAGTGAAGGGCGTCGATCTCGTGGCTTTCTCGCCTTATTCAGGCAAGTACGCCGGTTACAACATCGACAAGGGCAAATTGTCGCTGAACGTTGCCTACAAGCTGGAGAACAAGCAACTGACCGCCGACAATCGCCTGTTCATCGATCAACTGACCTTCGGCGACAAGGTGGAAAGCCCGGATGCCACCAAGCTGCCGGTCAACCTCGCCATCGCCTTGCTCAAGAACAACCGGGGCGAGATCGACCTCAACCTGCCGATTTCCGGTTCGCTCGACGATCCCGAGTTCTCTGTCGGTGGCCTGATCGTCAAGGTCATCATCAACCTGTTCGTCAAGGCGGTGACTTCGCCGTTTGCGCTGCTCGGCTCGATGTTCGGTGGCGGCGAGGAACTCTCCAATATCGAATTCGCGCCGGGTCGCTCGACGGTCAATGACGCAGCGACCAAACGCCTGGAGTCGCTGGCGAAGGCGCTTACGGAACGCGATTCGCTCAAGCTGGAAATCACCGGTCGCGCCGATCCCGAAACCGACAAGGAAGGCATCAAGCGTGTCGCCATCGAGCGTGCGGTCAAGGCCGAAAAGCTCAAGGATCAATTGAAGAAGGGAGGCGAAGGCGGTTCGGTCGATGCGGTGGAGGTGACGCCAGCCGAGTATCCGGTCTATCTGCAGCGTGCCTACAAGGAAGCCAAGTTTCCANAGCCGCGCAACCTGATCGGCATGCAGAAGGATCTGCCGGTCGAGGAAATGGAAAAGCTGATGCTGACCAACCTCCCGGCCACCGACGAAGACGTGCAACAGCTCGCACTGCGGCGGGCGGAAAACGTCCAGAGCTGGCTGATTGACGAAGGCAAGGTGCCGCCCGAACGTCTGTTCCTGGTCGAGCCCAAGGCCGAGGCCGGCGACAAGGACAAGGGCAGCCGCGTCGATTTTTCGCTGAGATGACGGTGAGCGAGGCGCTGCTGGCGGGGATCGCCGTCATTGTCCTGTTGCAGATCGTCATGCTGTGGCGCGGCCAGCGGCGCGGTGAAGACGAAGCGCGCCTGCAGAGTCTGCGGGAGGCACAGGAAAAAGGGCTCGAGCGACTGGAGCGCGAGTTGCGCGAGGAACTGGCGCGCGGTCGCCGCGAGGACTCCGAGGAGGCATTCCGCGATCGTGAGGAGCGCAGCCAGTCGGCCAATCTGCTGGCGCAGGCGGTGACGACGCAGATCGGCCAGCTCGGCAGTCTGCAGGGCGAGCGCCTGGAAGCCTTCGCGCGGGAATTGAATCGCTTCTCTCTGGGGCTGGACGAACGCTTCGAGCGCCTGAAACTGACCGTCGAGGGGCGCTTGACCGCGATCCAGGCCGACAACGCCAGCAAGCTCGATGAAATGCGGCGAACCGTCGATGAAAAGCTGCATGCCACGCTGGAGCAGCGCTTGGGAGAATCTTTCAAACTGGTCAGCGACCGGTTGGAACAGGTGCATCGCGGCCTGGGCGAAATGCAGTCGCTGGCGGCCGGCGTTGGCGACCTCAAGCGCGTATTGAGCAACGTCAAGACACGTGGTACCTGGGGCGAGGTCCAGTTGTCGGCGTTGCTCGAACAGCTGCTGACCGCCGAGCAGTTTTCCGCCAACGTGGCGACGCGCCCGGGCAGCAACGAGCGTGTCGACTTCGCCATACGACTGCCGGGCAAGGGTGACGGTGCGGCGGTCTGGTTGCCGATCGACGCCAAATTCCCGGTCGAGGATTACCAGCGCCTGATCGATGCGCAGGAGCGGGGCGATCCTGTCTTGGTGGAGGAAGCCGGGCGGGCGATCGAGCTGCGGCTGAAAAACGAGGCGCGCAGCATCCGCGAGAAGTACGTGGCGCCACCGCATACCACCGATTTCGCGCTGCTCTATCTGCCGACCGAGGGTTTGTATGCCGAGGCGCTGCGCCGCCCGGGCCTGGCCGATACCCTGCAGCGCGAGTGGCGGGTCAGCCTGACCGGGCCGACGACGCTGGCAGCCATGCTCAACAGCCTGCAGATGGGGTTCCGCACGCTGGCCATCGAGCAGCGTTCCGCCGAGGTATGGGCGGTGCTGGGCGCGGTCAAGACCGAATTCGGCAAGTTTGGCGAGGCGCTGGCGCATACACGCAAGAAGCTCGACGAAGCGAGCAACAGTATCAGCAAGGCGGAGACGCGGACGCGCCAGCTGTCGCGCAAGCTGCGGNAGGTCGAGGCCTTGCCGGCGGGCGAGTCGGAGCAGCTGATCGGCATGNGGGAGTTCGATGGCGACGACGAGTGATCTCGAAGCGGCCTACCGGGCGACGACTTACCGCGTTTTCCTGCCCGGCGGGGTTTGTGACTTGCGACTTGGTGCCGTTTCGGAGACCTTGCGTTGCTGGCTGGAGACCGCCGGTGCGACTCGTTTTGCGATTGTCACCGCCTGTAATCCAGGTTCGCAGCCCGTGGATGCGGAGCAGAACGCGCTACGTCAGGCGCAACTGGAGTGCGAACTTCTCGAAGCCGGATTCGAGCCCTATGCCGCTGAAAATATCGCCGATGGAAGCGACTGGGCAGATGAAGAGAGCTGCTTCATTGCCGATATGGGGCGCGACGAGGCGCTGGCGCTGGCCATGAAACATGGCCAGCTCGCAATCGTCTGCGGTGGCGCAGATGGATTGCCGGAGCTGGCCTGGACGTCCGGCCAAGCCGGTCAGTAGGGCGCCAGCATAGGCTGGCACTCTGGTCTTACCAGAGATGCCACCACTTCTTGTCGTCCGTCACGCCGGTCACGTAATACCTGCTGTCCGGGAAATTCTTGCGCATTACGCGTTCGGCGTCGTCGCGCAGGTCGATCATGCCGAGTTTGTCGTAGGAGGCGACCAGAATGAACATCGCCTGTTCGACAGCAGGCGCGGAGGGGAAGGTCTTGATGGCCGATTGCGCGCGATTGGCGGCGGCGACGTAAGCGCCGCGGTTGTAGTAGTAGCGGGCGACATGGACTTCGTGCGAGGCCATGGCGTTGACCAGATAGTTCATGCGCTGGATGGCGTCCGGCNNGTACTTGCTGTTCGGGAAGCGGGTGGCCAGTTCGCGGAAGGCGTCGAAGGATTCGCGCAGAGCCTTGGGGTCGCGCTCGGTCGGGTCCTGTGTGCTGATGTAGCCGGCCCAGCCCAGGTCTTCGTTGAAGCTGATCAGGCCNTTGAGATAATAGGCATAGTCGACCGCCGGATTGGTCGGGTGCAGCTTGATGAAACGGTCGGTGGCGGCCAGTGCCGAGCCAGTCTCGCCGGCTTTCCAGTAAACATAGCCAAGTTCGAGCTGGGCCTGCTGGGCGTAACGCCCATAGGGATAACGCGCCTCCAGCTTTTCGTACATCTTGGCAGCCTTGTCCCAGGAGCCGTCAGCCTGCGCCAGCTTGGCTTCGGAATACAGCTTGTTGGCGGACCAGCCGACGGTCTCGTCCTTGGTTTCTCCGAAGAGGCCGCAACCAGTGGCCGAGACGACGATCAAAAGCGCCGTCAGCAGGCGATAGAAGCGGGTGAATGCGGTACACTTCGCGTCATGAAAAATCCTTTGGTAGACCCCGTCGATTATAGCCGAACAAACGCGCTTCCCGCCTGCGTTCCCGATCATTGCGCCGGCCGGCGCCTGGATCAGGTGCTTGCCGAACTGTGGCCGCAGCATTCAAGAAATCGTCTGCAGGGCTGGGTTCGCGATGGCCTGGTTCTTGTGGACGGACAGGTCGAAAGCGAACCCAAGCGCAAGGTGATGGGCGGCGAAAGACTGACGCTGAACGAACCGACCGAGGCCAGGGAACTGGCCGAGCAGCCGGAAGACATTCCGCTCGACATCGTGTTCGAGGACGAAGCACTGCTGGTGATCAACAAGCCGGCCGGCTTGGTGGTGCACCCGGGCAGTGGCAACTGGAGCGGCACGCTGATGAATGCGTTGCTGCACCATGTGCCCGGCATCGCCGAAGTGCCGCGGGCTGGCATCGTCCATCGGCTGGACAAGGACACCAGCGGCTTGCTGGTGGTCGCCAAGACGCTGGAGGCGCAGACCGACCTGGTGCGCCAGCTGCAGGCGCGTACCGTCAAGCGTCAGTACCTGGCTTTCGTCGCCGGGGTGGTATTCGTGCAATCGACGATCGATGCGCCGATTGGCCGCCATCCGTCACAACGCGTCAAGATGGCCGTGGTTCCGGAAACGCGGGGCGGCAAGGCGGCAATTACGCACTATCGTGGGCTGGAACAGTTCGACCACTGTGCGCTGATCGAATGCACACTGGAAACTGGGCGCACCCATCAGATTCGCGTGCACATGGCTTCCGTCAAGCATCCGCTGATCGGCGACAAGGTTTATGGTCGTGTCGATCCGCGCCTGCCGCACTTTCCCAGGCAGGCGCTGCATGCTACCCGGCTGGCGCTGGTGCATCCGCTGGAGCAGCGTCTGCGCCAGTGGGAAGTGCCGATGCCGCCCGACATGCTCGAATTGCTGGAAATCCTGCGCTATGGCTGAGTGTCACGTGCCGGAATGGGCTGTTCCGGCCAATGTCCGTGCCCTGCAGACGACGCGCAACGGCGGGGTCAGCCAGGGGCCGTGGGCGAGCTTCAATCTTGGCGATCACGTCGGCGACGATCCGGCGGTGGTCGCCGCCAACCGGGCGTTGCTGGCCTCCCGTTTGCCGGCGGAGCCGCACTGGCTGGCGCAGGTGCATGGCACGGTTGCGGTCGACGCCGAAAAATGCAAAAACCGCAGTTGCCGATGCGGCTTTCGCGCGGCAGGCCGGCCAGGTGCGTGGTGATGACTGCGGATTGTCTGCCGGTGCTGTTTTGCGATCGTCACGGAACGGTCGTTGCCGCGGCCCATGCCGGCTGGCGCGGGCTGTTGGCTGGCGTGCTGGAGCGTACGGTCGACGCCATGAAAGTGCCGCCCGCCGATTTGCTGGTCTGGCTCGGTCCGGCCATCGGGCCGCGCTGCTTCGAGGTGGGGACGAGGTCAGGCAAGCATTCGTCGTTGCCGATCCCGGGCGAGCCTTGCCTTCGTGCAGGGCGCAGCGGGAAAATGGCTGTGCGACATCTATCTGCTGGCCCGGCAGCGCCTGGGCGCGTTGGGGGTGCTGTCCGTCAGCGGGGTGGCGCCTGCACGGTGAGCGAATCCGAGCGCTATTTTTCTTATCGCCGCGACGGGGTGACCGGGCGCATGGCGAGTCTGATCTGGCTTGAGCGGGGTGCAGGGCGTATAATCCGCGCCTTCCCCGAATCTGGTTTCCCGTGAGCACCCTTTCCTGGATCGTCGCTGTCGCGTTGGCAGGCGGAATCTTGAGCGTGACGGCCGCAGCGGCGCTGAGCATCGCCGTTGGCACCCATCGCGTCAATATGTTGATCTCCTATGCGATCGGCGCGTTGCTGGGCGCGGCGTTTCTCGAAATTCTGCCGCACGCGCTGGAACATGGGCAGCCGCAACGCATGGCGGCGACCGTCCTGTTCGGCATCCTGGCTTTCTTCGTACTCGAAAAACTGGTGCTCTGGCGGCATTGCCATCACGACCATTGCGAGGCGCACGATGCGCATGCCCCCGCCCATGATCACGGTCGCTCCGGCCTGCTGATCCTGGTCGGCGACACCTTTCACAATTTCGTCGACGGCATCCTGATCGCCGCCGCATTCCTGGAAAACACGCAACTCGGGATCGTGACCGCGCTGGCCATCATCGCCCACGAGATTCCGCAGGAAGTCGGCGACTATCTGATTCTTCTCCATTCCGGCTACAGCCGGATACGGGCTTTGGCCTTCAATCTGTTGTCGAGTCTGGCGACGCTGATTGGTGCCTTGCTTGCCTATTTTGCGCTGTCGCAGCTGACCGAATGGATTCCCTACTTGCTCGGGCTGGCGGCGGCCAGCATGATCTACGTGGCTGTGGCTGACCTGATTCCGGGTCTGCACAAACGAACCGAGCTGAAGGCGACGTTGCAGCAGATTCTACTGATCGGACTTGGCGTCGCTTCGATTGCCGGCGTTCGCGTGCTGGTCGGCGAGTAGTTCGCGATAACGCTGGCGTTGCCGGCGCACCTTTCTCCCCGCAAACCAGAGCAATAGCCCGGCGGGGAGCAGGCCGTAGAACAGAAACGAGATGATGCCGTAGATGAGGTTAGGCTCGTTGAGTGCAACGAGTACGGTCACATACAGCCAGCCGATGGCAACGATGTACATGCGNCCAATTATGCATGCAAATCCATTGACAGCGCTCGGACGCGTATGCAGAATCCAAAGGCTCACCCCGATTCATAAACAGAGAAGAGACCGGCCATGACGCAGCAGGGATCAGGCAATAAAGACGCTTTCATGGGGTCGGCCATGCAGTTCATGCAAGCCGGCCAGGATATGGCTAAACAGTTCATGGATTTCATCGGCCAGGCCGGCAATCCGACTGCCGCGACGCCGCCGCCCGCCGATCCGCAAGCGATGACAGCCTTGCAGAAGCAGTTCATGGATCAGCAAATGTCGCTGTGGAATGCGATGCTGGCCAAGCAGCAGGGCAAGGAAGAGGGTTTCAAGGTCGTGCCCGAAGCAGGGGATCGTCGTTTCGCGGCAGCCGAATGGCGCGAGTNNCCGGTTTATGACTATTTGCATCAGGCTTACCTGCTCAATACGAAATACGTCAAGGAACTGGTCGAACTGATCCCGGCGCCCGACGACAAGGCACGCAATCGCATGCGTTTCCTGGCGCGCCAGATTTCCGACGCGATGGCGCCCTCGAACTACGCGGCGACCAATCCCGAATTCATCAAGCTGGCGCTGGAAACCAAGGGCCAGAGCATCACCGACGGCATTAACAACCTGCTCAAGGATTTCGAGAAGGGGCGCATCTCGATGACCGACGAGTCGGTTTTCGAAGTGGGCAAGAACATCGCGACGACGGCCGGTGCCGTGGTCTATGAAAACGACCTGATGCAACTGATCCAGTACGCGCCGCTGACGCCAAAGGTTGGCACGCGGCCGCTGGTGGTGGTGCCGCCCTGCATCAACAAGTTCTACATCATGGATCTGCAACCGGACAACTCGCTGATCCGCTACATGATCGAGCAAGGCAATACGGTTTTCCTGGTTTCCTGGCGCAATCCGCAAGAGGCGCAAGGGCATCTGACCTGGGAGGACTATCTCGAACACGGACCCATAGCCGCCCTGCATGTCGCCAGGGAAATCTGCAAGGTCAAGCAGGTCAATACGCTCGGCTTCTGCGTTGGCGGGACCATTCTGACCTCGGCGCTGGCCGTCCTCAAGGCGCGGGGCGAGGATATCGTTTCGTCGCTGACCCTGCTCACCACCTTGCTGGATTTTTCCGATACCGGCGAGATCGGCCTCTTCATCGACGAAAAAGGCCTGATGGCGCGCGAATCGACCATCGGCAAGGGAGGGCTGCTGCCGGCGCGCGATCTGCAGAATACCTTCTCCTTCCTGCGCGCCAACGACCTGGTCTGGAATTACGTCACCGGCAACTATCTCAAGGGCCAGAAGCCGCAAGCTTTCGACCTGCTGTACTGGAACTCCGACTCGACCAACCTGCCGGGGCCGTTCGCTTGCTGGTACATGCGCAATCTCTATCACGACAACAGTCTGCGCGTGCCGGGCAAATTGCAGATGTGCGGGCAGCGCATCGATCTCGGTACCCTCGAAATGCCGGTGTATCTGCTGGCGACCCGCGAAGACCACATCGTTCCCTGGCAATCGGCCTACCAGAGCACGCGCATCCTCGGCGGCAAGGTGCGCTTCGTCCTTGGCGCCTCCGGCCACATTGCGGGGGTCATCAATCCGGCGAGCAAGAACAAGCGCAGCTACTGGGTCAACGACGACGTGAAAATCGATGCCGAGGGCTGGTTGACCGCAGCAGAGGAAAAGAAGGGCAGTTGGTGGCCCGACTGGGCAGCCTGGCTGAAACCACTGGCCGGCGAACCTAGGGCGCCACGCAAACCGGGCAATACAANNAAATACCAGCCGATCGAACCGGCACCCGGGCGTTACGTCAAGGAACGGGCGGTTTAACGGAATATTCCGGGGAGGGGAGAGAATGTCGAGAGTTGCACTGGTTACGGGCGGCATGGGCGGTCTCGGCGAGGCCGTCTGCATCAAGCTGGCGGCGCTGGGATACAAGGTCGTTACCACTTATTCACCCGGCAACGACAAAGCCGAAGGGTGGCTAAAGAGCATGAACAACATGGGTTATGGCTTCAAGGCCTATCCTTGCGACGTCACCGATTTCGAATCCGCACGTGCCTGCGTCGAGGCGGTGAGCCGGGACGTCGGCCCCGTGGATGTGTTGGTCAATAACGCCGGCATTACCCGCGACATGACCTTCAAGCGGATGACGAGAGCCGACTGGGATGCGGTGATCCATACCAATCTCGACTCGGTATTCAACATGACCAAGCAGGTGCTGGACGGCATGACCGAGCGCAAGTGGNGGCGCGTCATCAACGTAGCCTCGGTCAATGGCCAGAAGGGCGCATTCGGACAGACCNATTATTCCGCGGCCAAGGCCGGCATGCACGGTTCACTCAAGGCGCTGGCACTTGAGGTGGCCAAGCAGGGGGTCACGGTCAACACCATTTCACCGGGCTATATCGGTACCAAGATGGTGACCGCAATTCCGCAGGAAATCCTCGACACGAAAATTCTGCCGCAAATCCCGGTCAACCGGCTGGGAAAACCGGAAGAAATCGCCGGCCTGGTGGCTTATCTCGCTTCCGACGAAGCGGCATTTGTCACCGGTGCCAATATTTCCATCAACGGTGGTCAGCACATGTACTGACCGGCGTATTATTTACCCCGCTTCAAATCAACAACAGGAAGGAATAACTATGACTCAACGTGTTGCTCGTTACCGGTGCCATGGGTGGTCTCGGAACCGCCATCTGTCACGAACTGGCCAAGGCCGGTCACAAGGTGGTTGCCGCTTATCATCCGCAGTTCGACAACAAGGAAGAATGGCTGAAGGAACAGGCAGCTGCCGGCTTCAACGATTTCGTCTGCGTTGCCGGCGATGTTTCCTCGCTGGAAGATTGCCAGAAGATGGTTGCCGAAGCCGAGGCCGCTGCCGGCCCGATCGACATCCTGATCAACAATGCCGGTATCACCCGTGACCGCATGTTCGCCAAGATGGAACGCGATGGCTGGGATGCCGTCATCGCCACCAACCTGACCTCGCTGTTCAACATGACCAAGCAAGTCTCCAGCAAGATGGCCGAGCGCGGCTGGGGTCGCATCGTCAACATCTCCTCGGTCAATGGCGTCAAGGGTCAGGCTGGCCAGACCAACTACTCCGCCGCCAAGGCCGGCGTGATCGGCTTTACCAAGGCGCTGGCCGCCGAACTGGCCGCCAAGNGTGTGACCGTCAACGCCATCTGCCCGGGCTACGTCGCGACCAAGATGGTCATGGCGATCAAGCCGGAAGTCCTTGAGACCATCGTCGCCTCCGTGCCGATGAAGCGCCTGGCCAAGCCGGAAGAAATCGGCTACGCCTGTGCCTACCTGTCGAACGAACTGTCGGGTTTCACCACCGGCGCCACGATCAACATCAATGGCGGCNTCTACTACCAGTAATTGATCGTTTCTTGCGCTGCATCAAGAACAGGCACCGCAAGGTGCCTGTTTTGGGCTATAATGGTGCGCTGCACACAAACTCGTTCGAGGATTGCCGGATGTCTGAACAAGTACGCCTGATCAAGAAGTACCCCAATCGCCGTCTCTATGACACCAAGACGAGTGCCTACATCACATTGGGGGACGTCAAGGATTTGGTTCTCAAGTTTGAGACTTTCAAGGTGGTCGATGCGAAGACTAGCGAAGACCTGACGCGCAGCATCCTGTTGCAGATCATTCNNGAGGAGGAGGCCGGCGGCGCGCCCNTGTTCTCCAGTGAATTGCTGTCGGGTTTCATCCGTTTCTACGGAAGCACGATGCAGGGCATGCTTGGCAAGTACCTGGAAAACAACATGCGGACTTTCGTCGATTTCCAGCAAAAATTGCAGGAGCAGTCACGCACGATGCACGGTGGGGATAGCAGCCATCTGCAGGCTGACTTCTGGGCGCAGTTCCTGAATTTTCAGCAACCGGCGATGCAGAGCATGATGACTGCCTATATGGATCAGTCGAAGAAAATGTTCCAGCAAATGCAGGACAAGTTGCAGAGCCAGACTCGCAACATGTTCACCGGTTTTCAGTACAACGATACACCCGGCAAGCCCGAAAAATAGATTCCTGGACGCCTGCCAGCCCGTCCAGCTTGCTGTTCGGGCCAAAAGGCAGGTAGGGCCACAAGCTGTCAGCCGCGGACCGATTCGGGCAAGGCTTCCTGAATGATGCCCAGCAGCGGGGCGAAAACCTTCGGCGTTCCGGCAACAATGTTGCCACTATCCAGATAACTTGCTTCGCCACGCACGTCGCTGACCAGACCGCCTGCTTCGGAGATCAGCAGCGCACCGGCGGCCATGTCCCATGGCGAGAGGCCGAATTCCCAGAAACCGTCGTAGCGACCGCAGGCGACATAGGCCAGGTCGAGCGATGCGGCACCGGGTCGCCGCAGGCCGGCGGTNTTNTGCGTCAGTTCCTTGAAAATCGCCAGGTAGGTGTCGACCAGTGTGAAGCTGCGATAAGGAAAGCCGGTGCCGATCAGTGAATCCTGCAGCTTAAGGCGCCGCGAAACACGGATGCGGCGCTCGTTCAANAAGGCGCCACCGCCCCGGCTGGCAGTGAATAACTCGTTGCGGTTGGGGTCGAAAACGACTGCCTGCTCGACCACGCCAGCTTTNGCCAAAGCGATCGACACGGCATACTGCGGAAGGCCGTGGATGAAGTTTGTCGTACCGTCGAGGGGNTCGATGATCCACTGGTATTCGGTTTCGCCATTGCCCCTGCCGACGGTCTCGCCGGACTCCTCTGCTAGAATTCCGTACTGAGGNTAGGCTTCCTGCAGCGTCTTGATGATGAAGGCCTCGGCAGCCTGATCGACCTCGGTGACGAAATCGTTTGGCTGCTTCGTGCTGACCTTGAGCAGATCGAGGTCGTTGGAGGCGCGATTGATGATCTTGCCGGCGCCGAGCGCCGCCTTGATGGCTATATTCAGGGCTGGATGCATGGTTTAAAGAACCAACGGGTGGCGCGGGCCACCCGATTTATTTGGAAAGGCCGAATTTTACTATGAACCCGGAAGTCCTGCTCTCCCGTATCCGTATTGTCCTCTGCCGACCGAGTCATCCCGGCAATATTGGTGCGGCAGCGCGGGCTATGAAAACCATGAGTTTGGTCGACCTGCATCTGGTTGCTCCAAAATGTTTTCCCGATCCTGAGGCGGATGCCAGGGCGACTGGTGCGGTCGACCTCCTGGAAAGGGCANAAATCAACGATACCCTGCCGGAAGCGCTGGCCGGAACCGTTCTGGCCGTTGCCCTATCCGCCCGTCGCCGGGATCTCGGCCCGCCACCCGGGGCGCCACGGGAGATGGCTGCACGATTGCTGGCTGAGGCGGTCAATGGCAATGTGGCATTGGTTTTCGGCAATGAATCGGTTGGCCTGAGCAACGAAGAGGTTCAGCACTGCCATTCGGCGGTGACGATTCCGACCAATCCAGCCTTCAGTTCACTCAATCTCGGCGCAGCCGTACAGCTGCTTTGCTACGAACTTCGTCTGGCTGCCTATGCCGACACACCGCAGCCAGAGGAGTGCGTGGTGACGGCATTCTCCTCGCCGTTGGCGACACATGATGAAGTTGAGGGGCTGTATGCGCATTTCGAGTCGAACATGACGGAAAGCGGCTTTCTCAACCCGGCGCAGCCGGGCGGTTAATGCCTGCTGCGTCGCCTGTTCGGACGGGCTCGCCTGGAGCGCGACGAAATCAACATATTGAGGGGAATTCTTGCGGCGACCCGCAGCGGTACCGGTCATGGGCGAAAAGCCTGAGACAGCAGCGGGGTAGTGCAATGAAAACCCCGCCTGTTGGCGGGGTTCGGTAATCCTTGGTGGGTGCTGAGGGCTCGAACCCCGACATTCGCCTTGTAAGGGCGACGCTCTACCAACTGAGCTAAGCACCCTGGCATTGCTTATTGAATGGCGTCTTTCAGACCTTTACCCGGGCGGAATTTCGGCGATTTGGCAGCCTTGATCTCCAAGGTTTTGCCGGTGCGCGGGTTGCGACCGGTACGGGCAGCGCGCTCGCCAACGTAGAAGGTACCGAAGCCGATCAGGCTGACGGTGTCGCCGGACTTCAGTGCAGCCTTGACGGCATCGACAGTCGCATCGAGCGCGCGAGCGGCAGCGGCCTTGGAAATTTCAGCGGAAGTGGCGATCTGATCGATCAGTTCGGATTTGTTCATTGAATCCCCTTTGGTGGAATGGATAAGGTGGCTAAATTTTGTCGAGGACGGATTTATATCTCTGCTGAAATCCTTGTGTCAAGCGGATTCTCGGGGTTTTACCCGCTCATGGCAGAGGCGGAAAGCATGCCTGTGCTAATACGTCAGCATGCTTCCCTTCTAAATCAATGAGTAACGACTACTTGTGCAGGTGCGTTCTCGCTAGCCGCGGCGACGTCTGTGTTCGCTGCCGATTGGTCGGGCAGGGCTTCTGGAGTACGTTCCAGCGCCCGCTCCAGCACCTGGTCGATCCACTTGACCGGCACGATTTCGATCTTGTTCTTGATGTTGTCCGGGATCTCGGTGAGATCCTTGACGTTCTCTTCGGGAATCAGCGCAATCTTCAAACCACCGCGCACGGCAGCCAGCAGTTTCTCCTTGAGGCCACCGATGGCCAGCACTTCGCCGCGCAGGGTAATCTCACCGGTCATGCAGACGTCGCAGCGAACCGGGATCCCGGTGTAGGCGGACACCAGCGCTGTCGTCATGGCGATACCGGCAGACGGGCCATCCTTCGGGGTGGCGCCTTCCGGCACGTGGATGTGAATGTCGGTCTTCTCGAAAGCTTCNGTCCTGATACCCAGACGGTGCGCGCGGGCACGTACGACCGAGCGGGCGGCCTCGACCGACTCCTTCATCACGTCGCCCAACGAACCGGTGCGCAGGATGTTCCCCTTGCCCGGCATGTTGGCGCATTCGATGGTCAGTAGCTCGCCACCGACTTCCGTCCACGCCAAGCCGGTAACCTGGCCGATCTGGTTTTCCTTCTCGGCCATGCCAAAGTGNTAGCGGCGGACGCCGAGGAATTTGTCGAGATTACGGGCGTTGACCGCAATCTTTGCATCGCGCTTCTTGAGCACCAGCGTCTTGACTACCTTGCGGCAGATCTTGGAGATTTCNCTCTCCAGTGCGCGCACGCCGGCTTCGCGGGTGTAGTAGCGGACGATGTCGCGGACCGCACTGTCGGCGACAGCGATCTCCGTCTTTTTCAGCCCGTTGTTCTTGATCTGCTTGGGTAGCAGATAGCGCATGGCGATGTTGACCTTCTCGTCTTCGGTGTACCCCGAGAGGCGGATGACTTCCATACGGTCGAGCAGCGGCGCCGGGATGTTCATCGTGTTGGCAGTCGCCACAAACATCACGTCGGAAAGATCGAAGTCGACTTCGACGTAGTGATCCTGGAAGGTATGGTTCTGTTCCGGGTCGAGCACTTCAAGCAAGGCGGAAGACGGGTCGCCGCGGAAATCCTGGCCGAGCTTGTCGACTTCATCGAGAAGGAACAGCGGGTTGCGCACGCCGACCTTGGTCAGGCTCTGCAGGATCTTGCCCGGCATCGAGCCGATGTAGGTGCGGCGATGGCCGCGAATCTCGGCTTCATCGCGCACGCCGCCGAGCGCCATGCGCACGAACTTGCGGTTGGTCGCCTTGGCGATTGACTGGCCGAGCGAGGTCTTGCCGACACCCGGGGGNCCGACCAGGCACAGGATCGGCGCCTTGACCTTGTCGACACGCTGTTGCACGGCGAGATACTCGACAATGCGCTCCTTGACCTTTTCCAGCCCGTAATGATCCGAGTCCAGCACTTTTTCGGCTTCGCGCAGATCCTTGCTGATGCGCGTTTTCTTGCGCCACGGCAGGCCGACCAGTGTCTCGATGAAGTTGCGGACGACGGTGGCTTCAGCCGACATCGGTGACATCAGGCGCAGCTTCTTGAGTTCGCTCTGGGCCTTGGCCAGGCCTTCCTTGCTCATGCCGGCAGCCTTGATCTTCTTGTCCAGTTCCTCGAGATCGGCGCCTTCCTCGCCTTCGCCGAGTTCCTTCTGAATCGCCTTGACCTGCTCGTTCAGGTAGTACTCGCGCTGGCTCTTTTCCATCTGGCGCTTGACGCGGCCACGGATGCGTTTTTCGACCTGCAGGATGTCGATTTCGGATTCGAGCTGCGACAGCAGGCGATCGATGCGGTCGCGGATGCTTTCCATCTCCAGCACTTCCTGCTTTTGCTCCAGCTTGAGCGGCAGGTGAGCGGCGATGGTGTCGGCCAGGCGGCCAGCATCCTCAATGCCGGCGATGGAAGAGAGGACTTCCGGCGGGATCTTNTTGTTCAGCTTGACGAACTGGTCGAACTGAGCCACCACGGCGCGGCGCATGGCCTCGATCTCATGGTCTTCGACACCCGGTTGTGGCAGCGGCACAGCGGTCGCCATGAAGACCGAAGACTGGGCTTCTATGGCCTCGACCCGGGCGCGCTGCGTGCCTTCGACCAGCACCTTGACGGTGCCGTCCGGCAGCTTGAGCATCTGCAGGATATTGGCCATGCAGCCGATGCGGTAGAGGTCTTCCGGCTCTGGCTCGTCCTTGGCGGCGGATTTTTGGGCCAGCAGCAGGATGTTCTTGCCGGCTTCCATGGCCATTTCGAGAGCCTTGATCGACTTCGGACGGCCGACGAAGAGCGGAATGACCATGTGCGGAAAAACGACCACATCGCGCAGCGGCAGGAGTGGCAGTTCGACGGTTTCCGGGAGCGTGTTGGGGTTCGACATTGATGCCTTTGAAATAGGTATATACCCCCTATTTGGGGGCGGGAAACCGCATCAAGCCCCGGCTCAGTTCGAACCGGAAACCTTGGGCTGGTCAGCGTAAATGAGCAGGGGCGGGGTGTCGCCGGTAATCATGTTTTCGTCGATAACCACCTTTTCGACATTTTCCATGCCCGGGAGTTCGTACATCGTGTCGAGCAGGGCGTGTTCCATGATCGAACGCAGGCCNCGCGCACCGGTCTTGCGCTCCAGCGCCTTCTTGGCAATCGCGGAAAGCGCACCGGGNCGGATTTCGAGTTCGACGTCTTCCATGCCGAACAGCTTCTGGTATTGCTTGACCAGCGCGTTTTTCGGCTCGGTGAGGATCTGCACGAGAGCCGACTCTTCCAGTTCCTGCAGCGTGGCGACGACCGGCAGGCGACCTATCAGTTCGGGTATCAGGCCGAACTTGATCAGGTCTTCCGGCTCGGCGTCGAGCAGAATCTTGCCCACGGTCTTGCCGTCGTCCTTGCTCTTGACTTCGGCGCCGAATCCGATGCCACCCCGCTCGGAGCGGTTCTGGATGACTTTNTCCAGGCCGGCGAAGGCGCCGCCGCAGATGAACAGGATATTGGTGGTATCGACCTGGACGAAATCCTGGTTCGGATGCTTGCGGCCGCCTTGTGGCGGAATCGAGGCGGTAGTGCCTTCGATCAGTTTGAGCAGCGCTTGCTGTACGCCTTCACCGGAAACGTCGCGGGTGATCGAGGGGTTGTCGGACTTGCGCGAAATCTTGTCGATTTCGTCGATGTAAACGATGCCCTGTTGCGCCTTTTCGACATCGTAGTCGCACTTTTGCAGCAGCTTCTGGATGATGTTCTCGACATCCTCGCCGACATAGCCGGCTTCGGTCAGGGTGGTGGCGTCGGCCATCACGAAGGGGACGTTGAGCAGACGTGCCAGCGTCTGGGCTAGCAAGGTCTTGCCTGAGCCGGTCGGGCCGATGAGCAGGATATTGCTCTTGGCGAGTTCCACGTCGCCGGCATTCTTGGCGGAATGGCGCAGGCGCTTGTAATGATTGTGAACCGCGACGGCGAGGATGCGTTTGGCGACTTCCTGGCCGATTACGTACTGATCGAGGATGGAACTGATCTCGCGTGGTGTCGGCAGGTCGGAGCGGCCGGCCTTGGCCGCTTCTTCCGGCAACTCGTCGCGGATGATGTCGTTGCAGAGTGCGATGCACTCATCGCAGATGAACACCGACGGGCCGGCGATAAGCTTCTTGACTTCATGCTGGCTCTTGCCGCAGAAGGAGCAGTAGAGCAGTTTTTCCTGGCCGCCTTTGGACATCAGTATTTCTCGGTCAAGCCGCGTCGCGGCGGGTTAGCACCTTGTCGATCAAACCATATTCTGCCGCTTCGGCCGCCGAAAGGAAATTGTCGCGATCGGTATCCTTCTCGATGCGTTCCAGCGGTTGCCCGCTGTGCTCGGCCATGATCCGGTTCAGACGATCGCGGATCGACAGGATTTCCTTGGCATGGATGGCGATATCCGAGGCCTGGCCCTGGAAGCCGCCCAGCGGCTGGTGGATCATCACGCGGGAATTCGGCAGTGCGAAACGCTTGCCCTTGGCGCCGGCATTGAGCAGGAACGCGCCCATCGAGGCGGCCTGGCCGACGCACAGGGTGAGACACGTCCGGCTTGATGAACTGCATGGTGTCGTAGATCGACATCCCTGCCGTTACCGAACCACCCGGCGAGTTGATGTAGAAATAGATGTCCTTGTCAGGGTTTTCCGCTTCAAGGAACAGCAATTGGGCGACGACCAGGTTGGCGCTGGCGTCGTTGACCGGGCCGACAAGAAAATCACGCGTTCCTTCAGCAGGCGCGAATAGATGTCGTACGCGCGCTCACCGCGTCCGCTCTGTTCTACCACCATGGGGACGAGGCCCAGCGCCTGCGGTTCCCAGTTGTTTGCGTTGTCGATATTCATGTCAGCCCTTGTTTGTTACGTTACAGACGTTTGTCAGTTTTATGACCTGATATCAGCTTAGCTCTTCTGGCCCATCAATTCATCGAAAACTGCAGCCTTGTCGGTGACCTTGGCTTTGCCGAGCACCCATTCAACCACATTGTTCTCGATCGCCAACCCTCGACTTCGCCCAGGCGTTGCGGTTGGGCGTAGTACCAGCGGATCACTTCTTCAGGTTGCTCATAGCTCTGCGCTGTTTCCTCGACCATTGCGCGGATCTGTTCGGGCTTGGCCTGAAGACCTTCCGTCTTGACCAATTCAGCAAGAATCAGGCCAAGGGTGACACGGCGCTTCGCCTGGTCGGCGAACCACTCCGGCTGGATCGGCATGTCCTGAACCTTCATGCCACGCTGCTCCATGTCCTGACGGGCAGCCTGCATCAGGCGCTGGATTTCCATGTCGACCAAGGCGGTCGGGGTGTCGATCTGGTGGGTCCTGATCAGCGCTTCCATGACCTGGTCCTTGATCTTGCCTTCAATGCGGCGCTTCACTTCGCGCTTGAGGTTGGCTTCGATCTCGGCGCGCATCTTGGCGACGTCACCATCGGCGATGCCCATGCCCTTGGCGAATTCGGCGTCGACTTCCGGCAGTTTCGGTGCCTGGACCTGCTTGACCGTGATCTCGAACTGGACGGTCTGGCCGGCCAGGTCTGGCGAAATAGTCGGCCGGGAAGGTCAGGTCGAAGGTCTTGCTTTCGCCGGTCTTGGCGCCTTCAACGGCGCTTTCGAAGTCGGGCAGCATCTGGCCCTGGCCGAGCACGAACGGGTAATCGCTGGCTTGGCCGCCCTGGAACGGTTCGCCGTCCTTCTTGCCGAGGAAGTCGATGACGACGCGGTCGCCCTTGGCAGCGGCGCGGTCGGTGTCTTCATACGAAACGCGTTGTTGGCGCAGGATGTCGAGGGTCTTGTCGACTTCGGCTGCGGTGACTTCGAGCACCGGGCGCTCGACTTCCGCGGTCGACATGTCGGCGGCGGGGTAAATTAAAACCTCGAAAATGGCTTCGAACTCGAGGTGCGTCGTGCTTTCGGTGGTTTTTGGCTCGAGGCGTGGATAGCCGGCGACGCGCATCTTCCGGGCGGTCACGGTTTCGCCGAAAACGCGGTCGAGTTGTTCAGACAGGACTTCGTGGCGGGCTTGGTCGCCATGTTGCTGCTTGATGATGCTGAATGGCACCTTGCCGGGACGGAATCCCGGCATCTTGATGTTCTTGCCCATCCGCTTCAGGCGCTGTTCCATCTCTTTTTCGACATCGGCGATGGCGATGGACAGGTCAATGCGGCGTTCCAGTGCGTTGGCTTGAGCGGTGGTCGCTTCCATGAGGGTTCCTTGTGACTACGAGGCAAAAATAAAGCTGACAATTCTATCACGGCACGGACATGAGCGAATGCCCGCCAGAGTCAACGAAATATAGACAGCGGCCGCGAATGTTCGCTACAATGCGCGCCTTCTTCGACGGCGGCTGTAGCTCAGTTGGTAGAGTCCCGGATTGTGATTCCGGTTGTCGTGGGTTCGAGCCCCATCAGTCGCCCCAGAATTTGACCCCGCAAGCCGCAAGGTTTGCGGGGGTTTTCTTTGGAGTTCCGTCATGTCCGATATTTCACCGCAAGCCGTCTTTTCCGGTCTTGAGCCCGGAATCGTCTGGAATCATTTTGCGATCTTGTGCGAAATTCCGCGTGCTTCCAAGCAGGAGGCTCGGCTGCGCAGGCATCTTGAGGAATGGGCTGTCGCACGCGGCTTGGCAACCACGGTCGATGCGGCCGGAAACCTGCTGATCCGCAAGCCGGCCAGCGCCGGCCGCGAACATCTGCCGGGCGTCATCCTGCAGGCGCATCTGGACATGGTGTGCCAGAACAATGCCGATACGCCGCATGACTTTTCGCGCGATCCTATCCGGCCGACGCGACGCGACGGGTGGCTGCTGGCCGAAGGTACCACGCTGGGCGCCGATAACGGGATCGGCGTGGCGTTGATGCTGGCAATTCTTGAGGATGTTGAACTCCAGCATGGCCCGATCGAGGCCTTATTCACCGTCGACGAAGAGGCGGGCATGGGCGGTGCACGTGGTTTGGCGGCAGGCTTGCTTCAAGGGCGCCTGATGCTCAATCTCGATACTGAGGAATGGGGCGAGTTTTATCTCGGCTGCGCGGGTGGGCTCGATGTCAATGTCGAGCGCAGCGCCGTTCCCGAGGCGATGCCATCAGGCCATGCGGGCTGGCGAATAGAGCTGCGCGGCTTGCGTGGCGGGCACTCCGGCGTGAGTATTCACGAGNGAACGGGGAACGCCATCAAGCTGCTGGTTCGCGTGCTGCGCGATCTGGAAACACGTTTGCCGTTGCGCCTCTCATCCTTGCAGGGCGGCACGGCACGCAATGCCTTGCCGCGCGAAGCGGTGGCGATCGTGGCGCTTCCCGTCGCGCGGCAAGCCGAGTTGGCGCGCTGCCTGTCGGATTGGGAAAAATGCCTGCAACAGGAATTTGCCGGCATCGAGCNNGGGATCACGCTTTCTTGTTCGCCCGGCGCGGGTATCGAAGATGTGCTGCCGCCGTCGGAGCAGGCAATCTGGCTCGCCTCGCTGCATGCCGCGCCGCATGGCGTCCGGCGCATGAGCCGGCAGGTGCCCGGGNTGGTGGAAACGTCCAACAACCTCGGGATGGTGGCGCTGGCGGCGAACGGCGGATCATGCAATTTCATGGTTCGCTCGCTGCTCGATAGCGGCAGTACGGCGCTGGCGGACGAGATAGTCAGTCTGTTCGCGCTTTCCGGCACCATGGCGGAAAAAGCTGGCTACTATCTGGGCTGGGCGCCGAATCCGGCTTCGCGCTTGCTGGCTTTGTGCCAGTCGGTCTATCGGCGGGAGTTCAACGGCGAATCGTCGGTGCAGGTGATTCACGCGGGGCTGNGGTGCGGCATCATCGGTGCCAAATACCCGGGGCTGGACATCGTTTCCTTCGGGCCGACCATACGGGGTGCGCATGCGCCGGGTGAATCTGTCGATATTTTGTCGGTCGACCGCAGCTGGCGGCTATTGCGGGCCATTCTGGCCGAGGTAAGCTGAGCCAATCGATCAACGGGAGATTCCGGCGATGAAATGGATATTAAGTGGGGTGGCCATCCTTGCGCTAAGTGCTTGTGGTGTGGAAACCGCAAGCACGGCGGCGACCGGCGCCGCGATCAAGAAACAGGAGCTCGAACAGGGCAAGAAGACGATGGAGCAGATGCAGCAAAGGCTCGATCAGGCGAACTCGCAGGTTCAGCAGCGCGCCGAGCAGGCCGGCGGCGAAAAGTAGGCGTCAGCGCCGGCGAATGGCTTCGCGGCGCGCGAGGCCCAATTTCGTCGAACGCTCCATTTTCTGCGCGAAGGCCGGGAAATCGAGGCCGTGGTTGGCGCGCAGTTCCTTGGCGAAGCTGTGCAGCCAGCGCCAGCGCGGCTCGAAATGGCGTTCCTTGAAGGCGTAAAGCACATGGTTGCCGTCGTCCGGCACCGAAATGACGATCACCTGGTCGTCAAAGACATGCATCGCTTCGCCGATCAGGCCGGCGTAGCTGTCCTTTTCGCCAGCCAGATTGATGACCAGAACGCCGTTGCCGGACAGCTTGGCATAGGCGTCGTCAAANAACTCGCGGTTGGCCAGGCTGGGCGCGAAGCCGGTCTTGTCGAAGGCGTCGACGAGCAGGGCGTCGATGCCTTTNTCGGTTTGCGCCAGATAATCGGCGCCATCGGCCTCAAGGATTTGCAGGCGCGGGCCGTCGGGCGGCAGAAGGAAAGTGTCGCGCCAGGCGATCACCTCCGGGTTGAGTTCGACGGCCGTCATTTGCGCGCCCGGCAGGCGGTGGTGGCAGAATTTGACCAGCGAGCCGCCGCCGAGGCCAATCAGTACGATGCGTTTCGGGCGTGGGTGAAAGAGCAGAAACGCCATCATCTTCTGCGTGTACCGCAACATGAGGTCGTTCGGCACCTTGAGCGACATTTCGCTCTGCATCAGGCGCACGTTGAAATAGAAANNGCGCGATTTGCCATCGTCGATGACGAAGGGTTTGGGATAGCTTTCGTCGAGCAGTTTGGCCCGCAGTTCGCCAGGCTTGGTCCAGCCCGGCTCGTGCAGCAACACGGTGCCCGTTTCGACTTCGAAAGGGCTTGGTAACTCGTAAATCTGGGTCAATACGCGGGCTTAGTCGGGCAAATCGGCGGCGTGCAGCAGGAAGACGAATTCGTCGCCGGCAGCCGTGTCTAGCCAGGTGAAGGGCAGCGTCGGGTAGGCGGCTTCGAGTTCGGCGCGGTTGTGGCCGATCTCGACCACCAGCAGGCCTTCCGGGTTCAGGTGTTTCCTGGCTTCGCGCAGGATGATGCGTGTGAAGTCGAGGCCATCCTGCCCGGAGCCGAGCGCCATGACCGGTTCGTGCAGGTATTCCGGCGGCAGCGCGGCGACCGAATCGGCATTGACGTAGGGCGGGTTGGAGATGATCAGGTCGTAGCGGCGGCCTTGCAGGTTGGTGAAGGCATCGGACTGGATGATCTCGATGCGCTCGCTCAGTTGGTATTCTTCGACGTTGCGCTCGGCGACGGAAATCGCCTCTTTCGAGAGGTCGACCGCGTCAACCCGTGCTTCCGGAAAGGCGAGGGCGGCGAGAATGGCCAGGCAGCCGGAGCCGGTGCACAGATCGAGTGCCGAGCCGATGGCCCAGGGNTCTTCGACCCAGGGCGACAGCTGTTCGTGCAGCAGTTCGGCGATGAAGGAACGCGGCACGATCACACGGTCGTCGACGTAGAAGCGATGCTCGCCGAGCCAGGCTTCATTGGTCAGGTAGGCGGCGGGCAGGCGGTCTTCGCAGCGGCGGCGGTAGATTTCCAGCAGCGCCGCGCGTTCGCTCGTCAGCAGGCGGGCGTCGAGAAAGGGTTCGAGGCGATCGAGCGGCAGGTTGAGGGTATGCAGCGTCAGGTAAACGGCTTCGTCCCAGGCGTTGTCGCTGCCGTGGCCGAAGAAGAGGCCGGCGGCGGTGAAGCGGCTGACCGCGTAACGGAGATAGTCGCGAACGGTGGCCAGTTCGCTGATGGCGGCGGTGTCGGTCATGCGCTGAGCAGTCGGTCCAGGATGCGGGTGTAGATGGCTGAAAGCTGCGGCAGGGCGGCGATGTCGACGCATTCGTCGATCTTGTGGCTGGTCGCGTTGACCGGGCCGATTTCCAGCAACTGGGCGCAAATCTCGGCGATGAAACGGCCGTCGGAGGTGCCGCCGGTGGTCGACAGTTCGGTGTCGATACCGCAGATTTCACGGATAGCGTTGGCGGCGGCTTCGGCCAGCGGGCCGCGTCCGGTCAANAAGGGGCGGGCGCCGAGGGTCCAGTCGATCTCGTAGTCCAGTTCGTGCTTGTCGAGAATGGCGGTCAGGCGCTGTTTCAGGCCATCGACGGTGCTGGCGGTGGAAAAACGGAAGTTGAACTTGATCTCGACGCTGCCCGGCACGACGTTGGTGGCACCGGTGCCGCCGTGGATGTTGGAAATCTGCCAGGTGGTCGGCGGAAAGTATTCGTTGCCCTGGTCCCATTCGGTGTCGCCCAGTTCGGCCAGAGCCGGGGCGGCTTCATGGATCGGGTTGCGGCCGAGGTGCGGATAGGCGATATGGCACTGGATGCCCTTGACCGTCAGCTTGCCGGACAGCGATCCGCGGCGGCCGTTCTTGATCATGTCGCCCAGCGTATCGACCGAGGTCGGCTCGCCGATGATGCAGAAATCGAGACTTTCGCCGCGCGCCTTGAGCGCTTCGACGACGGCGACGGTGCCATCGTTGGCATCGCCTTCTTCATCGGAGGTGAGCAGGAAGGCGATGGAGCCGGGATGCTCGGGATGGGCGGCGACGAAGGCCTCGGTTGCGGTCAACATCGCTGCAAGGGAGGATTTCATGTCGGCGGCGCCGCGCCCGTAGAGCATGCCGTCACGGATTTCCGGGGCGAAGGGCGGCGACGTCCATTTGTCCAGGGGNCCGGTGGGCACGACGTCGGTGTGGCCGGCGAAGACGAACAGCGGCTTGCTGGTGCCGCGCCGGGCCCAGAGGTTGGTCACGCCGTTGCGGTTGATGTACTCGATCGAAAAGCCGAGCGGCTGCAGGCGGGCGGCGATCAGATCCATGCAGCCCGCGTCGTCGGGCGTGACCGAGGGGCAGGCGATAATCTGGCGAGCCAGTGTCAGGGTGGCGTCGGTCATCGGCTTTACTGGTCGCCCTGGTCGTCCAGGCTCAGCGTGAATTCCTTGAACGATGCGCCGCCGGCATTGGTACTGTCGAAGTCGAGCGCGGCATCCGGTTTGCGTTCATCCTTGGCGCCGGTCGGGTTGATCTCGGCGTTGTTGATCAGCCACGACAGATTGGTCGGCGAATCGGCATTGGCCAGCGCTTCTTCCAGCGTGATGATTTTCTCGCGGTAGAGACGGAACAGATCCTGTTCGAAGGTCTGTGACCCCGGTGCCAGCGTCTGTTCCATGGCGTCCTTGATGCCCTGCACCTCGCCGCGCTCGATTAGTTCGCTGATATGGCGGGTGTTGATCATCACCTCGCAGGCCGGCGCCCGTTTGCCGTCCGGCTTGCGCACCAGGCGCTGGGACATGATGGCGCGCAGGGCCACCGAAAGATCGAGGAACAGCGCCGGCCGGTTTTCCAGCGGGAAGAAGCTGATGATGCGGTTGAGCGCGTGGTAGCTGTTGTTGGCGTGCAGCGTTGCCAGGCACAGGTGGCCGGTCTGCGCGTAGGCGATGGCGGCCTGCATGGTTTCCTTGTCGCGGATTTCGCCGATCAGGATGCAGTCCGGCGCCTGGCGCATGGCGTTTTTCAGCGCGGAGGCCCAGTCATGGGTATCCATGCCGATTTCGCGCTGGTTGACGATGGATTTCTTGTGCTTGAACAGGAATTCGATCGGATCCTCGACCGTCAGGATGTGGCCGGCACGGTTGCTGTTGCGGTGGTCGAGCATCGATGCGATGGTCGTCGACTTGCCGGAGCCGGTGGCACCGACGATCAGGATCAGCCCGCGCTTCTCCATGATCAGGTCACCCAGTACCGGCGGCAGGTCGAGCGACGTCAGTTGCGGGATATTGCCGAGGATGAAGCGGACGACGATGCTGATCGAGCCGCGCTGGCGGAAGATGTTTATCCGGAAGTTGCCGATCTGCGCGACGCCGAAGGAGAGGTTCATCTCCATCGTCGACTCGAAGGTCTTGATCTGCTCCGGCGACATCAGCTCGTAGGCGATTTTCTCGATCATGTCGGGCAGCATCGTCTGCTGGTTTACCGGCATGGTGTTGCCCTGGATCTTGATGTGGATCGGCGTGCCTGCGGAAATGAAGATGTCCGATGCCTGCTTTTCCGCCATCAACTGGAACAGTTTGTCGAGGATCATGTCGAGACCTCCGGGTTCGTGATGCTTTGTTTAAGCACGCAACAGTTCGTTGATGCTGGTCTTCGAGCGGGTTTGCGCGTCGACCTTCTTGACGATGATGGCGGCGTACAGGCTGTACTTGCCGTCGGACTTGGGCAGGGTGCCGCTGATGACGACAGAGCCCGGAGGCACGCGGCCGTAGGTGACTTCGCCGGTTTCACGGTCGTAGATCGGGGTGCTCTGGCCGATGTGGACGCCCATCGACAGGACCGAGTTCTCGCCGATGACGACGCCTTCGACGACTTCGGAACGGGCGCCGATGAAGCAGTTGTCCTCGATGATCGTCGGGTTGGCCTGCAACGGCTCCAGCACACCGCCGATGCCGACGCCGCCGGAAAGGTGAACGTTCTTGCCGATCTGCGCGCAGGAACCGACGGTGACCCAGGTGTCGACCATCGTGCCTTCATCGACGTAAGCGCCGATATTGACGAAGGAGGGCATCAGCACGGCGTTCTTCGCGACGTAGGAACCCTTGCGGACGATGGTGCCCGGCACGACGCGGAAGCCGCCCTGGCGGAACTGCTCTTCGGTCCAGCCCTGGAACTTGGTGTCGACCTTGTCGTAGAAGCGCACGTCGCCGCCATCCTGGACGCGGTTGTCGCGAACGCGGAAGGAGAGCAGCACGGCTTTCTTGATCCACTGATGGGTGAACCATTCGTAAGCGATCTTCTCGGCGACGCGCAGCTTGCCCGAGTCGAGGTCGCCGATCACCGATTCGATGGCGGCGATGGTGGTCGGGGCGGACTGCGGCGACAGTTCGGTGCGGCGCTCCCAGAGTTCTTCGATGGTGGCTTGCAACGGGTGGGTCATGGCGTGTTCTCTCTCAGGTTACAGTTGTTGTGCGAATTGACGGATGCGCGTCGTCGCTTCGAGGCATTCGTCGAGCGACGCCACCAGCGCGATACGGATGAAATTGGCGCCCGGATTCACGCCGCGCACTTCGCGCGCCAGGAAGCTGCCGGGCAGAACGACGACATTATAGTGTTCGAGCAGGCCGCGGGCGAACTCGGTGTCGGCGATCGGCGTCCGCGCCCACAGGTAGAAGCTGGCGTCCGGCATGCCGGTGCCGAGCACTTCGGAAATCAGCGGCGTGCAGGCGGCGAATTTCTCGCGGTACTGGTTGCGATTGTCGAGCACGTGCGCCTCGTCGTTCCAGGCGGCTACCGAGGCGGTCTGCACCGGCGGTGCCATGGCGCAGCCGTGGTAGGTGCGGTACAGCAGGAATTTCTTGAGTATCTTCGGATCNGCGGCGACGAAGCCGGAGCGCATGCCCGGTACGTTGGAGCGCTTGGACAGGCTGGAGAACATGACCAGCCGTTCGTTCGAGCGGCCGAGCAGTCTGGCCGCCAGGAGGCCGCCGATCGGCGGATTGGCTTCGTCGAAGTAGATTTCCGAATAGCACTCGTCGGAGGCGATGATGAAACCGTACTTGTCGGATAGCGCGAACAGCGTCTTCCAGTCGTCGAGCGACAGCACCTTGCCTGTCGGGTTGCCCGGCGAGCACACGAAGAACAACTGGACGCGCGCCCATTCTTCATTGCTCAGACTGGCGTAGTCGAAGGCGAAATCGTTGTCCGGCAGGTTGTTCAGGAAGCGCGGCTCGGCGCCGGACAGGTAGGCGGCGCCTTCGTAGATCTGGTAGAACGGGTTCGGGCTGACGACCAGTGGGACATGGCCCCGGCTCGGGTCGATGACCGTTTGTGCAAACGAGAACAGCGCCTCGCGCGAGCCGTTGACCGGCAGAATCTCCGTTTCCGGATTCAGTTCCAGCCCGTAGCGGCGACCGCACCAGGCGGCGATGGCGTTGCGCAGCGCCGGGATGCCCTGTGTCGTCGGGTAATTGGCCAGGCCGTTCAGTCCATTGGCCAGCGCGTCCATGATGAACGGCGGCGTCGGATGTTGGGGCTCGCCGATGGAAAGTTTGATTTCCTTGTATTGCGGGTTCGGCGTAATGCCGGCGAACAGGGCGCGCAGCTTTTCGAAGGGGTAGGGCTGGAGTTGGGCGAGATGCGGATTCACGTTGGCGTCGAGTGTGGAGGCGGAGGGCGGATTATCTCTGAAAATTGCCTGTTTTTCGGGGTCGACCGTAACAGGATGCCCACGAACGGGATTCAGTACGGAACACGCCCCGGATTGGCGGCCCAGCATTTCAGCGGTTCCAGCGCGTGCGGCATCGGGTGGTGCTCCATGACGATGCTGCGGGCCGTGAAATGGCGAGTCAGTTCGGAATACAGTTCGTCGTCGCAAAAGCCGATGGCCGCCGCCTCGGCGCGGCTGTTGGCGAAGACGATGCGCCCGATACGCGCCCAGTAGGCGGCCGACAGGCACATCGGGCACGGCTCGCTGGAGGCGTAGAGGGTCGAATTCGGCAAATGGAAGTGGCCGGCAGCGGCGCAGGCGGCACGTATGGCGTTGATTTCGGCGTGTGCCGTCGGGTCGCGGCTGACGATCACGCGGTTCCAGCCTTCGGCAATGATTTTTCCGTCGCGCACGAGAACCGCGCCGAACGGGCCGCCTTCGCCGCCATCGCTGCCCTGGCGTGCCAGTTCTATCGCGCGGCGGAGGAACGAGTCATCCGGATTCATCTGCTGAGTCTCCTGAATGCTGCCGGGTCGATCAAATGGCGATCAAATTCACCGGTGTTATTATACGGCCCCCATCAGGACAGGGCGTTTTCGCCATTGTCATCAACCGCATGCGCCTGACCAAGCTAAAACTCGCCGGCTTCAAATCCTTCGTCGATCCCACAGCGGTGGCCGTTCCCGGCCAGCTGGTGGGCGTCGTCGGGCCCAATGGTTGCGGCAAATCCAACATCATGGATGCCGTCCGCTGGGTGCTCGGCGAATCANAGGCGTCCGAACTGCGCGGCGAATCGATGATGGATGTCATCTTCAACGGCACGACGGGCCGCAAGCCGGTGTCGCGCGCTTCCGTCGAGCTGATTTTCGACAACACCCTCGGGCGGGCGCTGGGCCAGTGGTCGCAGTACGCCGAGCTGTCGGTCAAGCGGACGCTGACGCGCCAGGGGCAGTCCGACTACTTCATCAACAACCTGAAAGTCCGGCGCAAGGACATCACCGATCTCTTCCTCGGTACCGGGCTGGGGCCGCGCGCCTACGCCATCATCGGCCAGGGCATGATCTCGCGCATCATCGAGGCCAAGCCGGACGACCTGCGCATCTTTCTCGAAGAGGCGGCCGGCGTCAGCCGCTACAAGGAGCGACGCAAGGAAACCAACGGACGGCTGGAAGACACGCGCGAGAACCTGACCCGGGTCGAGGACATCCGTCTCGAACTCGGCAGCCAGATGGAAAAGCTGGAAGCGCAGGCCGAAGTCGCCCGCCGCTACCACGCGCTGAACGAACAACTGGTGCAACGCCAGCAGGTGCTGTGGCTGCTCAGGAAGCGCGAAGCCGAGGCCGAACGCCAGCGTCTGGCGCTGGAAGTCGAACGCGCCGTCACCGAACTCGAAGCCCAGAGCGCTGCGTTGCGCGAAACCGAGGCGCGCGCCGAGGAAATGCGCGAAACCCACTTTGCCNGAAGCGATGCGTTGCACAACGCGCAGAGCGAGATGTACGCGGCCAACGCCGAAGTGGCGCGGCTGGAGGCGGAAATCCGCCATCGCCGCGAATCGCGCAACCAGCTCNGGGCGCGCCTGGTGCAACTGGAGGGCGAACTGGCGCACTGGGGCCAGACGGCGGAGACGCTCGCGGTCGACCGGCAAAAGTGGGAAGAATTGCAGGAGATCACCCGTTTGCGCGTCGACGAAGCCGAAGAGCGCCTGCACCAGCAGATGAACCTCGCGCCGCAGGTCGAGGAAAGCCATGCACAGGCGCAGGAGGAACTGCAGCGCCTGAAGGCGCGCACGGCCAATGGCGAGCAACGCCTGGAAGTCGAACTGACCAACAAGTCGCACGCCCAGCGCGCATTGCAGGCCATTGCCCAGCGCCGCGAACGGCTGCGCGAGGAGGGCGGCGGGCAGGATGCGCCGGATGCCATGGACGTCGCCGNNAAGGAAGAGGAACTGGCGCTGCTGCGCGAGGAACTGGCCGGCGACCAGGATCATTTGCAGCAATTGCAGCAGGAAATGCCGCAACTGGAGGCGAGCCGTCGGCAGGTGCAGGAAGAACTACAGCGCATCGAGCGTGAACGGCCGCCGGCCAGGCGCCGCGCCGCGCTGGAGCAGATGCAGGCGCGCGCCCGCGCAAGCGGCGAGTTGCCGGAATGGCTGCGCCGGCACGGCCTGTCCGATGCGTCGCCGCTGTGGCAACAGATTCACGTCGAGGCCGGCTGGGAATCGGCGGTCGAAGCGGTGTTGCGCGAGCGGCTCAACGCCATTGCCTGCGACGACCCGGCCAAGCTCGACGAATGGCTGCACGACCGACCGGACGCCAAACTGAGCGTGATGCTGCCCAGCGAACCGGCGAACGGTGAGCGCGCCGGGCGGCTGGTCGAGCGGGTGCGTTGCGACAATCCGGCGCTGGCCACGGTGCTGGCGGACTGGCTCGGCGCCGTCCATGCCGCCGAGTCGCTCGACGCGGCGCTGGCGCGCCGCGCCGAACTGCCGGCCGGTGCCGTGCTGGTGACGGCCGGCGGCGACCTGCTGACGCGCTCCAGCATCACCTTTTTCGCGCCGGACAAGGGCGAGCACGGCCTGCTCGAACGCCAGCGCGAAATCGAAACGCTGGCCGAAGGTATCGCCGCCTTCGAAGAAAAGGCCGAGGGCGTGCGCGAGCAGTTGGCCATGCTCGACGAGCAACTGGACGACAAGCGCGAGGAAGTCGGCGAAATTCGCCAGTACGTCGCCGACCGTCAGCAGCGCGTGCATGCCGTGCAGCTTGAGNGTACTGAAGCTTTCCCAGGCGCTGGAACGCCATCGCGAACTGCAGGAGCGCCAGCAGGAACAACTGGCCGAACTGGCCGAGGAAGAGGAAATCGAGCGCGAACGCGACATGGCGGCCGACGACAAGATCGCCGAGGTGCGCGATGGCTTGTCCCGCATCCGCGTGCTGGTGGCTGGCGCCCAGTCGCGGCTGGACGAGGCCGAGCGTGCCGTGCGCGCCGAGCGCGAGCGCAATTCGGATTTCGACCGGGCCTTGCGCGAGGCGCAGTTTTCGTTGCGCGAGCGNAAGGCAAGCTGCAGGACATTTTCGCCCGGCAGGCGACGGCGCAGCGCGAACTGAACCGGATCGAACAGGATCGGGCGCAATGCGCGGCGCAGGTCGAGGCGGCGCCGGCCGATGTCATGGAAGACAAGCTGCAGGCGGCGCTGGCCACCCGGCAGGAGAAGGAAACGGCGCTGGCGCATTGCCGCGACGCGCTGGAGGCGGCGACCAACGCCCTGCGCGGGCTGGAAGAGCAGCGCATGAAGATCGAGCAGNGCCTGGAGCCGCTGCGCAGCNGCATCGGCGACCTCAAGCTGAAGGAACAGGCGGCGGCGCTCAATACCGAGCAGTTCGCCCAGCAGTTGCTGGAGGCAGGCGCCGACGAGGAAGCCCTGCAACTGGCATTGAACGACAATGGCGGCGTCCGGCCGGCTGCCTTGCAGGGCGAAATCACCCGCCTGGGCAACGCCATCGCCGAACTCGGCGCGGTCAACCTGGCGGCGCTGCAGGAGCTGGAAACGGCGACCGAGCGCAAGNGTTACCTCGATATGCAGGCGGCCGACCTGACCGAGGCGATGGAAACGCTGGAAAACGCCATTCGCCGCATCGACCGCGAGACGCGCGACCTGCTGCAAAGCACCTTCGACACGGTCAACGGCCATTTCGGGCAGCTTTTCCCGGACCTGTTCGGCGGCGGCCGCGCCGAATTGGTGATGACCGGCGAGGAAATCCTGGATGCCGGCGTTCAGGTCATCGCCCAGCCGCCGGGCAAGAAGAATTCTACCATCCACCTGCTTTCCGGCGGCGAAAAGGCGTTGACCGCGATTGCGCTGGTGTTTTCGATGTTCCAGCTCAACCCGGCGCCGTTCTGCCTGCTCGACGAGGTCGATGCGCCGCTCGACGACACCAATACCGAGCGTTTCTGCGGCATGGTCAAGAAAATGTCAGGTGCAACACAGTTCCTGTTCATTTCCCATAATAAAATTGCGATGGAAATGGCCGAGCAACTGGTCGGCGTCACCATGCAGGAATCCGGTGTTTCGCGCGTGGTGGAAGTGGATATCGAGGAAGCCTTGAAGATGAGGGATGCGGCTTAAATGACCGAACTCCAGATTGGACTGATTGGCCTGGGCGCGACGGCCGTGGTCGGCGTGCTGGCCTACAACAAGTGGCAGGAATACCGCCATCGCAAGCTTGTCGAGGCGGTGTTGAAGCCGGAGCACGAAGACCTCCTGCTCGCCGAAGGGCCANAAACGTCTGCCAGCGAACCCGAGCTTCGGGATGAGCTCCCGGCGGTTGCCGGCGAGCGGCGGGAACCCGTCTTCGCCGATGTCTCGCCCGAGGTGGTGCCGGCCGAGCCGGGGCCGTCACCGGTTTACGCGGACGATCCGCCGCTGGCCACGGCGACTCCCGATGCCGAACCGGCCATTGATCACCATGATCAGGAATTGCCCGAGCTGCCTGCCGGGCTGGTCCCCGGTACCTTGCTCGACCCGCGTCTCGAGTTCATCGTCGCGATGGAACTGGTCGATCCGGTGCCCGGAACGCAGATCGTCTATGCGCAGCAGGATGCACTGCAGCATCTGGGAAAGCCTGTGCATTGGGTCGCCTTCAACGAGCGCACCCGGGAATGGGAGCGCATCGCGCCGGCCAGCGAAGTGCCGGTACGCCGCCTGCGCGTGGGCTTGCAACTGGTCGACCGTACCGGCCTGGTTTCCGAAGCCGATGTCTTTACCTTTACCGAAGCCATGCATGGGCTTGCCGATCAGTTGATGGCGGTGGCCGACATGCCTTCCAGCCAGGTGCTCGAACAGGCGGCTGAAATCGATCGCTTCTGTGCCGCGGTCGACCTCGAAATCGGGGTCAATCTCGTCAGCCGCGCGGCACCATTTTCCGGCACCAAGATTCGCGCGCTGGCCGAGGCGGCCGGTATGGTGCTGGGTGACGACGGTGTCTTTACCCGTTTCGACGACGACGGGCGAGTGCAGTTTACGCTGCAGAATTTCGAGACGACCCGTTTCTCGCGCGACAGCATGCTGAACCTGACGACGCACGGCCTGACCTTCGTTCTCGATGTACCCCGTGTTGTGCACGGCGAGCGGGTTTTCCAGCAAATGGTCGAACTGGCCAAGCGTTTCGCCGAAACCTTGCAGGGCACACTGGTCGATGACAACCGGCAACCGCTCAACGACGTGCAACTCGATCACATCCGGCGCGAATTCATCGGCAAGCCACAGGCGACGATGGCCAGCTACGGAATCCCCGCCGGCTCGGCGCAGGCGCTGCGGCTCTTTCCTGATGAGCGTGCCGGTGACGGCAGCCGGGCGCGCCGACGAACTGCGCGAGGAAATCGAGCGCCACAACCACGCCTATTACGTGCTCGATGCGCCGACGATTCCCGATGCCGAGTATGACCGGCTGTTCCGCGAATTGCAGGCGCTGGAGCAACAGTATCCGGAACTGCTGACGGCGGATTCACCGACCCGGCGCGTCGGTGGCCAGTTGCTGGCGCAGTTCGCGCCGGTGCGTCACGAGGTGCCGATGCTGTCGATCCAGACCGAGACCGACACCGGGCCGAGCGGCGCGCTGAATTTCGATGCGCGTATCCGGCGCGAACTGATGCTTTCAATGGATGCGCCGCCGGTCGAGTATGCCGCCGAGCTGAAATTCGATGGCCTGGCGATCAGCCTGCGTTACGAAAACGGGGTGCTGGTGCGCGGCGCGACGCGCGGCGACGGCGCCACCGGCGAGGATGTCACGCAGAACCTGCGCACGCTGCGCCAGATTCCCCTGCGCCTGAAAGGCGAGGCGCCGCCGGTGCTGGAGGTGCGCGGCGAGGTGTACATGTGCCGCGCCGATCTCGACAAATACAATGCTGCCGCTGCTGCGCGCGGCGACAAGACCCTGGTCAATCCACGCAACGCTGCCGCCGGCAGCGTTCGTCAGCTGGACCCGGCCATCGCCGCCAGCCGGCCGCTGAAATTCTTCGCCTATGGCATCGGTGCGGTCGAAGGCTGGGAGGGCACGCAAAGTCCCATGCCGAACACCCATGCCGGGGTGCTCGACGCGCTGGCCGCCTTCGGCCTGCCGGTCTGCGAGCATCGCGCGGTGCTGCGCGGGGGTGATGAACTGGCTGCCTTCCACCAGCGCATCCTGGCGTTGCGCGACGCCTTGCCGTTCGACATCGACGGCGTGGTGTACAAGGTCAACAGCCTGGAATTGCAGCAGCGCCTGGGTTTTCGCACGCGCGAGCCGCGCTGGGCGGTCGCCCACAAATATCCGCCGCAGGAGGCGTTGACCGTGGTCGAGGCGATCGACATCCAGGTCGGCCGCACCGGTGCGCTGACGCCGGTCGCCCGGCTGGCGCCGGTCTTCGTCGGTGGCGTGACGGTGACCAACGCGACGCTGCACAACGCCGACGAGGTCGAGCGCAAGGGTGGCATCTGCGTCGGCGACACGGTGATCGTGCGGCGTGCCGGCGATGTGATTCCGGAAGTGCTCGGTGCGCTTGCCGAAAGGCGGCCGGCGGATGCCCGGCCGTTTGCGATGCCCGATGCCTGCCCGGTCTGCGGCGCCCACGTCGTGCGCGAGCCGGGCGAGGCGGTCACGCGCTGTTCCGGCGGCTTTTCCTGCCGCGCCCAGCGCATCCAGGCCATCCTGCATTTCGCCGGGCGTCGCATGATGGACATCGAGGGGCTGGGCGAGCGCTATGTCGAGCGTCTGGTCGAATTCGACTACGTGCACGGCGTCGCCGACCTCTATCGCCTCAGGCTCGACGATCTGCTGGAAATGAAGCGGCGTGCCGACGAACGTGACGGCACCGTGCCGGAAACGGTTAAGGCCGGGCAGGTGCCGACGCGCTGGGCCGAGAACCTGCTCGACGGCATCGCCGCCAGCCGGCGGCCAAGCCTGGCGCGTTTGCTGTTTGCGCTGGGCATCCGCCATGTCGGCGAGTCGACCGCCAAGACGCTGGCCGACTGGCTGGGCAGCTTCGAGCGCGTGCGGCGGGCACCGGCGCCGCTGCTCGCCGTGCTGCCGGACATCGGCGGCACCGTGGCGGCGGCGATTGCCGATTTCTTCGCCGAGGAACGCAATGTCGCGGCGGTCGACGCCTTGCTGGCCGAAGGCGTGGCGCCGGCCGACGAGCATGCGCCGCATCCCGGACTGGCCGAGCGGCTGGCCTGGGGTGAACNNGGCGCGCTCGGCGTGCCGAAACTGACGCCCCTGCGGGTCCGACAACTGGCCGCGCTGGTCGATGGTTCGAGTTTGGCGGCCGAGGGTGTCAACGGCGCGGTGCTGTCGAGTGGCGGTCTGCCCGGCGAAGTGATCGACGCCCTGATCCACTGGTTGCAGGCGCCGGGCAAGCGCGGCCTGCTCGCTGCCGTGGCGCGGCGCCGGGAAGAATTGCTGGCCGGGCTGCCTGCTGCGGTCGACGGTGAANAAGGGGCAATTTCCGCGCTGGCCGGCAAGACCCTGGTGTTGACCGGTACGCTGCCGACCCTGAAACGCGACGCGGCCAAGGACATGATCGAGGCGGCCGGCGGCAAGGTGGCCGGTTCGGTATCGAAANAGACGGATTTCGTGGTCGGCGAAGAAGCCGGTTCCAAGCTGGAAAAAGCGCTGGAACTGGGCGTGCCGGTGATCGATGAGGCAGAATTGTTGAAGTTGCTTGAAAAGGAGTCGAATAATGAAAAAGTCAGAAAAGCGGTATTTCCAGTGGCGGGCATGGGTACCCGTTTCCTGCCGGCGACCAAGGCCAGCCCGAAAGAGATGCTGCCCATCGTCGACAAGCCTTTGATCCAGTTCGCTGTCGAGGAAGCGGTCGCCGCCGGGATCACCGACATGGTGTTCGTCACCGGCCGTTCCAAGCGCTCGATCGAGGATCATTTCGACAAGGCCTACGAGCTGGAATCCGAACTGGCGGCGCGCGGCAAGGATGAGATGCTCGACTTCGTGCGCAACATGATCCCCAAGAACATCAACTGCATCTACATCCGCCAGGCCGAGGCGCTCGGCCTCGGCCATGCCGTTCTGTGCGCCAAGCCGGTGATCGGCGACGAGCCGTTCGCCGTACTGCTGGCCGACGATCTGCTCGATGGCGAGCCTGCGGTGATGAAGCAGATGACCGACACCTACGACTATTACCGTTGCTCGGTGCTGGGCGTGCAGGACGTGCCGCGTGCCGACACGCGCAGCTACGGCATCGTCGATGCGCGCCGGGTGGCCGAGCGTGTCGAGCAGGTCAATGCCATCGTCGAGAAGCCGAAGCCGGAAGAAGCGCCGTCCACGCTGGCGGTCGTCGGCCGCTATATCCTGACGCCGCGCATCTTCCATCACCTGGAGAACGTCAAGCCGGGGGCCGGCGGCGAAATCCAGCTGACCGACGGCATCGCCTCGCTGCTCAATGAAGAACAGGTGCTGGCCTATCGCTATGCCGGCACGCGCTACGACTGCGGTTCCAAGCTCGGCTACCTGCAGGCGACCGTCGTTTTCGGCCAGCGCCATCCGGAAGTCGGTGCAGCCTTCGATGCCTATCTGAAATCGTTGGGGGCGTGATGGATCAGCAGGCAGCTCACAAGTTGTTGGCCGAGGCCGAAACGATTCATTCGGCGGAGGCCGTTCAGGCGGCGCTCGAGGCGGTCGCGGCGCGAATCCGAACCCGGCTCGCCGACAGGAATCCGCTGGTGCTGTGCGTGATGGCCGGCGGCGTGATCTTCTGCGGTCAACTGCTGCCCAAGCTCGATTTTCCGCTCGATTTCGATTATCTCCACGCCACGCGCTATGGTGCCGACACGCAGGGCGGCAAGATTTCCTGGCGCAGCGCGCCATGGATTTCCGTCAAGGGCCGCACCGTGCTCGTCGTCGATGACATTCTTGACGAAGGCGTGACGCTGGCAGCGGTCAAGGACAGCCTGCTGCGCCTGGGCGCCGCCGAGGTCCTGCTCGCGGTTTTCGCCGACAAACTGAACGGGCGACAGAAGCCGGTTTTGGCCGATNTTTTGGCGTTGACCGTACCTGACCGCTTCGTCTTCGGCTACGGCATGGATGTCAATGGCGCCTGGCGCAACCTGCCGGCGATCTACGCCATGAAGGAAGACCCGGCATGAGCGGTGCCACCGTCGGCGAGTTTCTCGGCTATTGGCAGGAGGAGGGCCAGTNNTACGCGCGGCGCGGCGATTACGACTGGATGGCCACGCAACTTGGTGGCCAGCGCATCCTGGAGATCGGTTGCGGTCCCGGCTTTGGCACCCAGGCGCTGCTTGCCCGAGGGCTGGCCGTGCTGGCGATCGACACGTTGCCCGAATGCCTGGCGGCAACGCGCCAGCGGGGGGGCANNAAGGGTGCGCTGTTGATCGAGGCCGATGTCGCGGCGCTGGCGCCCGGGCCACGCTCGGCAATCGAAGCATTCGCGCCCGACACCGTCGTCTGCTGGCTGATGGGGGCGCCGGCCAGCGTGACCGGTGCGGCACCGGGAGACGGCGGGCGGGCGGTGATCGCCTATCGTGAGTCGGTGCATCGCCGGGTAGCCGAACTGGCGGCCGAACTGCCATCGGTGCGTTCATTGCATTTCGTCGATCGCACCGCCATTGCCTGGCAGGCCAGGNACATCGGGCGCGACACCCTGGTGCGTTACCACATGGACAAAACCCTGCGCGGCCTGCCATTTGTTGCCGAACGCGAGCACGCCCGTTACCGTAAACTCGAAGGCAGTGCGCAGGAGCTGGCGCAACTGCGCCGCGCCTACCCGGCANAACGCGGCGTGGTGCCGACACTGGCCTCGCTGCTGGCCGAAAGGAAACTATGAAACAACCCCCACGCTCACTTTGTGCGGCAAAGCCGCATCCGCTTCGCGGGACCAGCCTTCGGCTGCCCTGCGGCAAGCGGCCTTGTGTTCGCTGCCCCCGAGGGCGCAAGCCCCCTTGGGGCTGCCCGGCGGGAGGCCTGAAATGCTGGCAATCATTGGCGGCAGCGGACTGACCACACTGTCCAATCTCGACGTTTCGCACCGTGAAGTGGTGCGTACCNCCTATGGCGAACCTTCGGGCGCGCTGGTTTTCGGGCAGATTTGCGGCCAGCCGGCAATGTTCCTGCCGCGCCACGGCTACGGCCACACGATCCCGCCACACGCCGTCAATTACCGCGCGAATCTCTGGGCGATCCATCATCACAAGGCCACCGGGGTCATCTCCGTCGCCTCGGTCGGCGGCATACGCGGCGACCTGCAACCGGGCGACATCGTGATCCCGAACCAGATCATCGACTACACCTGGGGCCGGAAATCCACCTACTTCGACGGCAATGGAACGCCGGTCACCCATATCGACTTTACCGAGCCCTATGATCGGGACTTGCGCGAACGTCTCCGCGAGGCCGGCGAAAGCCTGGGCGTCAGGATGAAGATCGGCGGCGTCGCCGCGACCCAGNGGCCGCGTCTCGAAACGGCCGCCGAGGTCAACCGCCTGGAACGCGACGGCGCCGACCTCGTAGGCATGACCGGCATGCCGGAAGCGGTGCTGGCCCGCGAACTCGGCTTGCCCTACGCGGCCATCAGCGTCGTGGCGAACCATGCCGCCGGGCGGGGTGACAGCGCCCAGGGCATCCATTTCGAAAGCCTTGAGCATGTGCTGCAGGAAGCCATGGGCCGCGTGCGGGCAGTGATCGAAAAGGTCGTCGGTTGCCAGGCGGCAACCCCGCCCATGGGGATTTCCGTCTAGGCCTGAATCTTCAAGCGTTCCATCAGTTCGGTTTCGAGCTGGATGCGCCGGGAGCTCTGGCGCAGGTCGCCGCCACTGATCAGGAAGACGTCCTCCACGCGTTCGCCGAGCGTGGTGATCTTGGCCGTGTGCAGGTTGGCGCCATGCTCGGCGAGGGCGATGGCGACCGTNATCAGCAGGCCCGGGCGGTCCGCGGCGGTCAGCGACAGCACGAAGTGAGCCCCNTTGTCGTCGGGCCGGATGTTGGCCTCCACCTTGATCGGGAAGTGCTTGACCTGGCGGGAAAGCCGGCCGGATGACGGGACATCGGGCGGCGCCTGGCGCACCAGCCGGTCGGTCAGCTCGTGTTCCACGAAATTGATCATCTCGCGGTCGATGTGCCGCTGGGTGACATCGAGAACGACAAAACTGTCCAGCGCGTAGCCATGTGCCGTGGTGTGAATCTTGGCATCGACGATGCTGTAGCCGGCGCGCGCAAAANNTCCGACGATGCGGGCGAACAGGTCGGGCTGATCCTGCGTGTGNACCATCACCTGCAAGCCTTCGCCATCCTGTTGCTGACGGGCGCGCACCACCGGCTTTTCGTTGAAGATGCGGTAATGCAGCGAGCGGGTATGCCAGGCGATCTCTTCGGCCGAATGGCGCAGGAAATAGACGGTGTCGAGCTGTTTCCACAGGCGCTCATGCACGGTGTCGGAGAGTGCGAAGTAGCGTAGCAGGCGCATCGCTTCGGCCTGCCGCTGGGCGATGATGCCGCTCGGCGCTTGCGAATTCTCCTGGCCCAGGTGTTGCAGCGTCTGGTAATAGAGGTCGGCCATCAACTTGCCTTTCCACTGGTTCCAGACTTTCGGGCTGGTGCCGCGAATGTCGGCATGGGTCAGCAGGTAAAGGGCGGTCAGATGGCGCGAATCGCCCATCAGGCGGCTGAAGGCGGTAATGACGTCGGGGTCGGAGAGGTCTTCCTTCTGGGCGACCTGGGACATGATCAGGTGATTGCGGACGAGCCAGACGACGAGTTCGGTGTCTTCGGCCGAAAGTTCATGGTCTTCGCAGAATCTGCGGGCATCGACCGTTCCCAGNCTCGAATGATCGCCACCGCGCCCNTTGGCGATATCGTGAAACAGTGCTGCCACATAGAGCAGCCAGGGCCGCTCGAATTCCGCAATGGCGCGGGAGCACAGCGGATATTCGTGGGCGAATTCGCTCATCGAAAAGCGGCGGATGTTGCGCAGCACCTGGAGGATGTGCTGATCGACCGTGTAAACGTGAAACAGATCGTGCTGCATCTGGCCGACGATGCGCCCGAAAGCAGGCAGGTAGGCGCCCAGGATGTCGAGCTGGTTCATCCGGCGGAACTCGTGTATCACCCCGCGCTCGGCCTGGAGCAGCTTGATGAAGGCAGCGCGATTTTCCCGTTTTTCGCGAAATTCCGAATTGACGAGAGCACTGGCATGCCACAGGGCACGCAGCGTCTTCGCAGTCATGCCATTTAGGTCCGAGCTTTCCTGCATGACCAGGAAACTGTCGAGAATCAGCGCGGGATTCTTTTCGTAGGCCTTTTCGTCGCGGACGTCGAGCAGGCCGCCGATCGACTGGAAGTTTTCGTCGATCGGTTGCGGCAGTTGCTCGCTTTCCGGCGAGAGCGCAGCGCCGATGTTTTGCATCAGGATGGTGTTGGCCAGCACGATGGCCTTGGCGTTGCGGTAATAGCCCTGCATCAGCTGTTCCGATGCACGCTTGGCCGGCGTCGATTCGAAACCATACTGGGCGGCCAACGTATTCTGATAGTCGAACAGCAGCCGGTCTTCGCGGCGTCCGAGCATCAGGTGCATGCGAATCCGCAGATGCTGGAGATATTCCTGGCAGCGCAGCGCGAGTTCCAGTCCCTCACGGGTCAGGAAGCCGTTCGCTTCCAGTTCGGCCCAGTCCCGGCCGAAGCCGGCGGCTTGAGCCACCCAGAAAATGACCTGCAGGTCGCGCAGGCCACCGGGCGCTTCCTTGAAATTGGGTTCCAAGCTGAATGGCGTTTCGTTGAAGCGCAGGTGGCGTTCCTGTTGCTCCAGGCGCTTGCGCTCGAAGAAGACCAGCGGATCGAGGTTGCCGCGCAGGCGCTTCTCGAAGGTGGCGAAGAGTTTCTTGTTGCCGGTCAGTAGCCGGGCTTCGAGCAGCGCGGTTTGAACGGTGATGTCGTCGGCCGCCTCGTTCAGGCATTCCTGGACCGTGCGTACGCTATGTCCGATTTCCAGCCCGATATCCCAGAAATGGCTGATCAGTCGTTCCAGTCTCTCCTGGAGTGCGGCGCTCGGTGCCTGCGGCAGCAGGATCAGAAGATCGATGTCCGAGGCCGGGTAGAGTTCGCCGCGGCCGTAGCCGCCGACAGCGGCGAGGGCCGGGGCAGCCGGGAATTCGAGACTCTCCCAGAGGCGCACCAGTACGCTGTCGACTTGCCGGCAACGGTTGGTCAGCAGGGCTTGCGCATCGTTGTCAAGCGCATAGGCTTCGCGCAGGCTCTGCTGCCCGGCCTTGACTTCGCTGCGCAGTGCAGCCAGGTCGATCGTCATCAGGTGATCCAGTCCGGCTTCCGGCGACATCCGGCTGACAGCGTAAGCACTTCGTAGCCGGTTTCGGTGACGAGGACCGTATGTTCCCACTGTGCCGAAAGGCTGTGATCCTTGGTGACTATGGTCCAGCCATCCGCCAATTCACGGATCGCCGCCTTGCCCGCATTGATCATCGGCTCGATCGTGAAGATCATGCCGGGTTTCATGACCGGGCCGGTCCCGGTCTTGCCGTAGTGCGTCACCTGTGGATCTTCGTGGAACCTGGCGCCGATGCCGTGGCCGCAAAATTCGCGAACGACCGAGTAGCCGTTCTTNTCGGCATGTCTCTGGATGATGGCGCCGATGTCGCCGATATGTGCGCCGGGACGCACCACCGAAATGCCCAGCCACATGCATTCGAAGGTGATTTCGCACAGGCGTCGGGCCTGGATCGAGACTTCGCCGATCTGGTACATCCGGCTGGTGTCGCCGTGGTAGCCGTCCTTGATCGGCGTGACGTCGATATTGACGATATCGCCGTTCTTCAGCACCCGGTCACTGGGTACGCCGTGGCACACCTGATGATTGACCGATGTGCAGATCGACTTGGGATAGGGGTCGTAGCCGGACGGTGCGTAATTGAGCGGAGCCGAGACAGCACCCAGCACATTGACCGTGTAGTCGTGGCAAAGCCGGTTGATTTCATCGGTGGTGATGCCAGCCTTGACGAAGGGTTCGATGTAATCGAGAACTTCNCCGGCAAGGCGCCCGGCGACCCGCATTTTCTCGATTTCTTCGGGCGTCTTGATGGAAATGCTCATGGATTCACGGAGGGCAGAACGGTTTGGAAGGGCGAAGGATAAAGGATGCGACGGGTTTCTCAAAGCCGCGCCGGGCAGAGGATGGCATAATTTGGCGATGTGGATTTTCATGGTCGGGCAATGAGCATTCTTCTTCTCGGCAAGGACGGCCAGGTCGGCTGGCAACTTCAGCGTTCCCTGGCGCCCCACGGCGAGGTGATCGCCTGCGGACGTTCCGAGTGCGATCTGACCGACCTCGGTGGATTGCGTTCCCTGGTCAGGCATTTGAAACCGAGTGTCATTGTCAATGCCGCAGCCTACACTGCCGTCGACAGGGCGGAATCCGAGCCGGAACTGGCAATGCGCGTCAATGGCGAGGTGCCCGGGGCGCTGGCGGAAGAAGCTGCGGTGCTC
This sequence comes from Dechloromonas sp., assembly GCA_013363835.1. GTDB lineage: Bacteria > Pseudomonadota > Gammaproteobacteria > Burkholderiales > Rhodocyclaceae > Azonexus. Next base: position 1,351,555 of record CP054864.1, on the reverse strand, counting down.
GGGGCGTTACTGGTCCATTACTCGACCGACTATGTGTTCGACGGTGCCAAAACCGAAGCCTACGTCGAAACCGACGCCGTCAATCCGCAGAGCGTTTACGGCCGCAGCAAACTGGCCGGTGAGGAGGCGATCCGCGCTGTCGGGTGCAAATCGATCGTTTTTCGCACGAGTTGGGTATTCGGGGCGCGCGGCGGAAATTTCGTCAAGACCATCCTGCGTCTGGCGAAAGAAAAGGAAACGCTGAACGTGGTGGCCGATCAGATCGGCTCGCCGACGCCCGCAGCGATGATTGCCACCGTGACTGGTGTCGCGCTGGCGATGGTGCGCAAGGGACGGGAGATGAATGGCGAGGAGCGGCGTCTGTACCACCTCTGTTGCGGTCGACCCGTCAGTTGGCACGAATTTGCCCGGACCATCGTTGCGCGGGCGGCAGCCATGCCAGGATTCAAGTTGCGCCTTGCACCCGAGGCGATAATCGGTATCCCGGGCAGCGAATATCCGGCCGCTGCGGTGCGTCCGGCCAATTCACGCCTGGACTGCACGCGACTGGAGCACGATTTCGACCTGTGCATGCCAGATTGGGAACCTTACCTGATGCGTATGCTGCAACTGCTTTCGCTCAAACAGAACGGCTATTGAGCTTTATTTGTCCGTCTTGGCGATGCTATAATCCAAGAGTTTTTCCGAGGCGAAAGTTTCGAAAAATGCTTGCTCGAATCCTCGGGCAATCAATCCACACACCCGCCGATTAAGGGTGTCCGCCAGAATATACAAGAATGGCGGGCGTTTCCGGCGGGTGGCGGTTCAACCCTTAAAAGGAATAGTTATGTCCGTAACCATGCGTCAAATGCTGGAGGCTGGTGTCCACTTCGGCCACCAGACCCGTTTCTGGTCCCCCAAGATGGCCCCGTACATCTTCGGTGCCCGCAACAAGATCCACATCGTCAATCTCGAAAAGACCCTGGCCAAGTACAACGAAGCCATGGCTTTCGTGAAGAAGCTGTCCGCCAATCGCGGCAACATCCTGTTCGTCGGCACCAAGCGCCAGGCCCGTGAAATCATCGCCGAAGAAGCGGTTCGCGCCGGTGCCCCGTATGTCGACCAGCGCTGGCTGGGCGGCATGCTGACCAACTTCAAGACGGTCAAGACCTCGATCAAGCGTCTCAAGGACATGGAACTGGCTGTCGAAGCCGGTGAAATGGAACGCATGCCCAAGAAGGAAGCGCTGACCTTCCGTCGCGAACTCGAGAAGCTGCAAAAGTCCATCGGCGGCATCAAGGACATGGCTGGCCTGCCGGATGCCATTTTCATCGTCGACGTCGGCTATCACAAGATCGCCATCACCGAGGCCGAAAAGCTGGGCATCCCGGTCATCGGCGTGGTCGATACCAACCATTCGCCCGATGGCGTCGCTTACGTCATCCCGGGTAACGACGATTCCTCCCGTGCCATCCAGTTGTACGCTCGCGGCGTGGCTGACGCCATCCTCGAGGGCCGTAGCCAGGTTGTTCAGGAGATTCTGGAGGCCGGTGGCGAGGACGAGTTCGTCGAAGTACAGGAAGAAGCGGCACAGTAAGGTTGCAAGGGCGGAGCTCATGGCTCCGCCTGTTCGAATTGTTCAGGAGAAAAGTATGGCGGCAATTACCGCAGGCATGGTGGCAGAACTGCGCGGCAAGACCGACGCACCCATGATGGAATGCAAGAAGGCGTTGACCGAAGCCGATGGCGATATGGTCAAGGCCGAAGAGATCCTCCGCGTCAAGCTCGGCAACAAGGCTTCCAAGGCCGCTGCCCGTATCGCGGCCGAAGGCGTGGTCGGCCTGTTCATTTCCGGCGACGGCAAGCTCGGCGCCATGGTCGAAGTCAATAGCGAAACCGACTTCGTGGCCAAGAACGACGAATTCATCGCGCTCGCCAAAGGCTGTGCCGAACTGGTCGCCACCAAGAACCCGGCCGACGTTGCCGCCCTGTCGGCGCTGCCGATGGGCGAGGGTACGGTCGAGTCGACCCGCTCCGCGCTGGTCGGCAAGATCGGCGAGAACATGTCGATCCGTCGCTTCGCCCGTTTTGAAGCCCAGGGCAAGCTCACTTCCTATGTCCACGGCGGTTCCAAGATCGGTGTCGTGATCGATGTTGTCGGCGGCGACGAGCAACTGGGCAAGGATCTGGCGATGCATATCGCTGCCTCCAAGCCGAAGTCGCTGGATGCCTCCGGCGTCTCGGCCGAACTGCTCGACACCGAGCGTCGCATCGCCATCGAAAAGGCGCGCGAAGCGNGCAAGCCGGAAGCGATGCTGGAAAAGATCGCCGAAGGTACGGTGCAGAAGTACCTGAAGGACGTTACCTTGCTCGGCCAGGTCTTCGTCAAGGCCGAAGACGGCAAGCAGACCATCGAGCAACTGCTGAAGGCGAAGGGCGCCTCCGTCGTCGCGTTCACGCTGTTCGTGGTTGGCGAAGGCATCGAGAAGAAGGTCGATGATTTCGCAGCCGAAGTGGCTGCCCAGGCTGCCGCTGCTGCCGCCAAGAAGTAATTCGCAAGGAAACGCCATGACCGCGCCCAGGTATAAACGCATCCTCCTCAAGCTCTCCGGCGAANCCCTGATGGGCAACGACGCCTACGGCATCAACCCGCAGACCATCGCGGGAATCGTCGCGGAGATCAAGGCGGTTGCCGACCTGNGGGTGGAAATCGGCGTCGTGATCGGCGGCGGCAACATCTTTCGCGGTATGGCCGGCACGGCCACCGGAATGGATCGCGCCACCGCGGATTACATGGGCATGCTGGCGACGGTGATGAACGCCATGGCGCTCTCGGATGCCTTCCGCCAGGCGGGCCTCAATGCGCGTGTGCAATCCGCGCTCAATATCGAGCAGGTGGTCGAGCCTTACATTCGCGGCAAGGCCATTCGCTATCTGGAAGAAGGCAAGATCGTCATTTTCGGTGCTGGAACGGGCAATCCCTTCTTTACTACCGATACCGCAGCAGCCTTGCGCGGGTCGGAAATCGGCGCCGAGATCGTTCTCAAGGCGACCAAGGTGGATGGCATCTACTCCGCCGATCCCAAAGNNGATCCGGCCGCCACGCGCTTCGACAAGATCAGCTTCAACGACGCCATCGCCCGCAATCTGGCTGTCATGGATGCGACGGCGTTCGCGCTGTGCCGCGATCAGAAATTGCCGATCAACGTGTTTTCCATCTTCAAGGCCGGCGCGCTGAAGCGCGTGGTCTGTGGTGAAGATGAAGGCACGCTGGTTTATTGCTGAGAGGAGAAAATGATTCAGGAACTCAAGAAGACAGCCGAAGGCAAGATGCAGAAATCGCTGGAGGCGTTGAAGAACGACTTGCAGAAGATCCGTACCGGGCGCGCGCATACGGGCTTGCTCGATCACGTCCAGGTGGATTATTACGGTTCGCCGGTGCCGGTCAATCAGGTTGCCAATATCACCCTGATCGATGCCCGTACCATCGGCGTGCAGCCTTGGGAAAAAGGCATGGCGCAGAGAAGGCCATTCGCGATTCCGATCTCGGTCTCAATCCTGCTTCGCAGGGCGATCTGATCCGCGTGCCGATGCCGGCGCTGACCGAAGAGCGTCGCAAGGAAATGATCAAGGTCGTCAAGCATGAAGGTGAGGGCGCCAAGGTGGCGATCCGTAATTTGCGCCGCGATGCCAATACCCACCTGAAGGACGCGCTGAAGAAAGGTGACATTCCCGAAGACGACGAGCGCAAGGCGCAGGATGATATTCAGAAACTGACCGACCGCTACGTTGCAGAAGTCGACAAGATGCTCGCCCAGAAAGAGGCCGAGCTGATGCAGGTCTAGAGTACAGCCGGCCGGATTTCCCAGCTGAATGGCCATTTTCGCCAGCTCGACGCAGCAGGTTCCCGCGACCGTTGCGGTTCCGCGGCACGTTGCAGTCATCATGGATGGCAACGGTCGCTGGGCCAAANAGCGTTTCATGCCGCGCNTTTCCGGGCACGCCAAGNGCGTGCAGATGGTGCGCAAGATGGTGCGCGCCTGCCTCGAGCGAGAGGTCGAATACCTAACCCTTNTTGCCTTCAGTTCTGAAAACTGGCGCCGGCCAGCGGAGGAGGTCATGCTCCTGATGCAGTTGTTCGTGAAGGCACTGGAACAGGAAGTTGAGAACCTCAACCGCAATGGGGTCCGTTTGCGCGTCGTTGGTGATCTTTCGCGTTTCGATGCCCGCATCCAGGAACTGATACGTGCTGCCGAGGGGCGTACGGTGGGCAATGAGCGGCTCAAACTGACCATTGCGGCTAACTATGGCGGGCGCTGGGACATCATGCAGGCCATCAATGCCATGCTTCAGTCTCAGCCCGAGAAGCGTTCGGGATGGACCGAGGCTGATCTTGAGCCCTTCCTTTCGATGCATTTCGCTCCGGAGCCCGATTTGTTCATTCGTACCGGCGGCGAGGAGAGGATCAGCAATTTCCTGCTCTGGCAACTGGCCTATACCGAGCTCTATTTCACGGCGACCTTGTGGCCGGAATTCGATCGCAGCAAGTTCGATCAGGCCATCGCTTCCTACCAGAAGCGCGAGCGACGCTTTGGTCGCACCAGCGAACAACTGGTCGGCGACTCGAATGCTTAAAACGCGCGTAATTACCGCGCTGGTTCTTCTGGCGTTGGTGCTGCCCAGCCTGTTTTACTGCCGCAGGCCTACTGGGCCATACTCACAGCCATGTTCATCGGTGTCGGTGCCTGGGAGTGGGGGCTTGCTCGGCATGAGGGAGTCCGCGAGACGCGTGCTTGGCGCCTCGCTCGCCGCATTGTGTGCGGTGGTTTCGTTGCTTGCTCCGGCTGCGATGGGGGTTGGTGCCGATGGCCTGGCTGCACCGTGGGTGTTCGTGGTTTACGGCGTGGCGGCGGTTTTCTGGTGCCTTGTTGTTCCACGCTGGATGGCGAAAAATGGCCCTTGCCGCGAGGATGGGCCGGGATACTGGTCGGTCTGGTGGTGCTGTTCCCGACCTGGCTCGCCCTGGTGCAATTGAGGGTTCCCGGTCCAGCTATCCTGCTGGCCATTCTGGCGGTGGTCTGGATCGCCGATATTGCTGCCTATTTCTCCGGAAAGGCCTTTGGCAAAAACAAGCTGGCCCCGGCGATCAGCCCGGGAAAAACCTGGGAAGGCGCTATCGGCGCCGGGCTTGGCGTCGTTCTGTATGGCTCGGTTCTGCGCATTGTGTATGCTTTCGAGCCGGTTGCGATGCCGTTGTGGATTCTTTGTCTGCTCGCCGTGACGGCGATCAGCGTGTCGGTGATTTGTATGAGTCGCTGCTCAAGCGACAAGCCGGGATCAAGGACAGCAGCAATGTTCTGCCGGGGCATGGTGGCGTTCTTGATCGCATCGACAGTCTGACGTCGACGCTTCCGGTTGTCGCGCTGCTGTGGCTGCTCCTGCTAAAGGGGCAGGTTTGAAGCGTCAAAATGTCACGGTTCTGGGCGCGACCGGCTCGATCGGAGTCAACACGCTCGACGTAATACGGCGCCACCCGGATCGCTATCGCGCCTATGCGCTTTGTGCGCACAGTCAGGTGGACAAGCTGTTCGAGCAGTGCCAGGAATTCCATCCGGTCCATGCCGTCGTGCGCGATGAACAATTGGCCGACGAACTGGCGTTGCGTTGCCGGAATGCGGGTTTGACCACGACGGTAAGCCACGGGGTCGAAGCGCTGGTCGCCATGGCGACTCGTTCCGAAGTGGATACCGTGATGGCGGCGATCGTCGGGGCAGCCGGTCTCGAGCCGACGCTTGCGGCAGCTCGGGCCGGCAAGAAAATCCTTCTGGCGAACAAGGAAGTGTTGGTCATGGCAGGTGAGCTTTTCATGCATGCAGTGCGTGAAAATAATGCTGTCCTGTTGCCGGTTGATAGCGAACATAATGCAATATTTCAATCGCTTCCATCCGATTTCTCGCGTGGATTATCAATATGCGGCGTGCGCCGGATCTTGCTGACGGCATCAGGCGGACCATTCCGCAGCACGCCGCTTGCCGCGCTGGCGGATGTCACGCCGGAGGCAGCTTGTGCCCACCCGAACTGGGTGATGGGGCGCAAGATTTCAGTCGATTCGGCGTCCATGATGAACAAGGGTCTGGAGGTGATCGAGGCGCACTGGCTCTTCGCTTGCCCTGCCGAGCAGATTCAGGTGGTCGTTCATCCGCAGAGCGTCATCCACTCGCTGGTCGAATACACCGACGGTTCGGTGCTGGCCCAGCTCGGCAATCCGGATATGCGGACGCCGATTGCCTACGCGCTGGCTTATCCGGAAAGGATCGATGCCGGCGTGCCGCCGCTCGACCTGTTCCAGATCGCCCGCCTCGATTTCGAGGCGCCAGATNTTGAGCGCTTCCCTTGCCTGGAACTCGCCTATACAGCTTTGNAGCGTGGGNGGACGGCGCCAGCCATCCTCAATGCGGCAAATGAGGTGGCCGTGGCGGCCTTCCTGGATAGGCGACTCTCATTCGCCGGTATTCCGCGGTTGATCAAGGAGACCCTGAGGGTCTTGCCGGCCGGGCCCGAAGGAAGCCTGGCCGACGTGCTCATGGCGGATGCCGAGGCCCGCCGCGTCGCCGACCGTTTCATCCGTGAATCCGCGATCGCGTGACCCAACTGCCGTTCTATCTGCTGGCCTTCGTCGTCGTTCTCGGCGTTCTCATCGTCGTGCACGAGTTCGGACATTATTTGGCCGCCCGCTACTGCGGCGTGCNNGTTTTGCGTTTTTCCGTGGGATTCGGCCGAACACTTTGGCAGCGCCGCCTGGGGAAGGATGGAACCGAATGGGCGGTCAGCGTTTTTCCGCTGGGCGGCTACGTGAAGATGCTCGACGAACGTGAGGGCGAGGTCGCTCCCGAGGAGTTGGCGCGAGCCTTCAACCGTCAGTCGGTCGGCAAACGAAGCCTGATCGTCGCCGCCGGGCCTTGCGCTAATTTCGTCCTTGCCATCGTGCTGTACTGGGTCGTGTTCATGATGGGCAGTAATGAACTGCTGCCGATACTCGGAACGCCACCTGCGTCGTCGCCGGCAGCCAGTGCAGGCATCGTCAACGGCGAACAGGTGCGCNGGCGTGACGGGCAGCCCGTGGCGACCTGGGACGATCTGCGCTGGACTTTGCTGCACAAGGCGGTCGACCACGAAACAGTCGAACTCGAGGTAATCAACGAGCGCCATGAAGTGAGCTTTCGGCGCCTGTCGCTTAAGGCTGCGGGCGAGCAGGGCTGGGAAGGCGACGCGCTGGAAAGGCTGGGGATAAGGTTTNTCCGCCCGAATCTGCCGCCTGTCGTTGGTACGGTGATGGCGGACAGTCCTGGCGCGCGGGCGGGGTTGCAGAGCGGAGATGAAATCGTCGCTATCGACGGCGTGGAAATCAGCTTCTGGCATGACTTCGTGATGCAGGTTCGCGAAGCCGCCGGGCGGTCCTTGCATATCGAATTGCTGCGCGACGGGCAGCCTGTTGCGGTCGACGTCGTTCCGGAGGCGATTTCCGAGCGCGGCAATCGTATCGGCAGGATCGGCATCGGCGTTGCGGAATCCGCCGAATCGCGGCGCGAGGTCAGGGTATTCGTGCGTTACGGGGCATTCGCGGCGGCCGGAAAGGCGCTGGAGGAAACCTGGGAAAAATCGGTGTTCAGTCTGGTGATGCTGGGCAGGATGCTCACCGGTGAGGTGTCGTGGCGCAACCTTTCCGGGCCGGTGACGATCGCGGACTATGCCGGGCAGTCGGCGCGGCTGGGGCTCGACTATTACCTGAAGTTCATGGCGCTCGTCAGCATCAGCCTTGGCGTGCTCAATCTGCTGCCCATTCCGGTTCTGGACGGGNGGCATTTGATGTATCATATTATCGAAGTCGTCAGGNGTCGGCCGCTTTCCGAGCGCGCCATGGAAATTGCCCAGCAGTTCGGCCTTTCCATTCTGTTTGTCCTGATGGCTTTCGCATTTNTTAATGACATGAACCGTCTGTTTTCCGGCTGAATAATGAAGAAATCCCTGCTCTCCGTCCTCGTCGCCGGACTTTTCTCCCTTCCTGCACTGGCATTTGAATCTTTCGTCGTGAAGGACATCCGCGTCGAGGGGATACAGCGTACCGAGGCCGGCACGATTTTCGGTTACCTTCCGGTCAAGGTTGGCGAAACGTTGACGGACGAAAAAGCCGCCCAGGCCATCAAGAGCCTCTTTGCAACCGGCTTCTTCCGCGATGTACGGATCGAGGTCGAAGGCGACGTCATGGTCGTCGTGGTGCAGGAGCGCCCGGCCATCGCGCAGATCGATTTTGTCGGGCTCAAGGAGTTCGACAAGGATGTCATCATCAAGGCGCTGAAGGAGGCCGGCATTGCCGAGGGTCGTATCTTCGATCGCGCCCAGTTGGAAAAGGCCGAGCAGGAACTCAAACGCCAGTACCTGACGAAGGGCAAGTATGGCGTCGTGATTACGACGACGGTCACACCGCTTGAGCGCAACCGGGTCGGCATCAACTTTAATATTGAAGAGGGTGCTTCGGCCAAGATCAAGCAGATCAACATCGTCGGGAACAAGGATTTCACCGAAAAGGACTTGCTCGTCCTTTTCGAGTTGACGACACCCGGCTGGATTACCTGGTACACCAAGAACGATCAATACTCGCGACAAAAGTTGTCGGCTGACCTCGAAAAACTAAAGTCTTTCTACATGAATCGCGGCTACCTCGAGTTCGCTGTCGATTCAACGCAGGTCTCGATTTCGCCCGATAAACGGGATGTATACATCACCATCAACGTCAACGAGGGCGCGCGCTATCAAGTCTCGTCGGTCAAACTGGCTGGCGATTTCATGGTCAGCGAAGAAGAACTTGCCAAGCTCGTGGTGATCAAGCCCGGCGATGTTTTCTCGCGTGAAAAGCTGAATGAGTCCAACAAGGCCATCAGCGACCGGCTCAGCAAGGAAGGCTATGCCTTCGCCAACGTCAACGCGGCCCCTGAAATCGACAAGNAAAAGTCCCAGGTTGCCTTTACGATCTTTGTCGATCCGGGCAAGCGGGTTTACGTCAGGCGGATCAACATCAGTGGCAACACCAAGACGCGCGACGAGGTCATCCGCCGTGAACTCCGCCAGATGGAGNGGGGATGGTACGACAGTGAGCGCGTTACCGCCTCCAAGCAACGCCTTGATCGCCTTGGCTATTTCTCTGAAACCGCGATCGAGACGCCGGCCGTGCCCGGTACCGCGGATCAGCTCGACATCGACGTGAAGGTTACTGAAAAACCGACCGGTAACCTGATGCTGGGTGCGGGCTNNTCGAGTACTGAAGGGATTATCCTGTCGGGCTCTATTTCGCAGAACAACTTCCTCGGCAGCGGCAACAACGTCACGATCGCGCTCAATACCGGCAAGGTCAATCAGGTGGCGTCGTTCTCCTATACCAATCCGTACTTTACGGTCGATGGTATCAGCCAGGGTTTCGATATTTATCACCGTAACGTCGATTCGACCTCGACGGCAGTCGCGCCCTACAAGTCGTCGTCGAATGGTGCTGCGGTACGTTTTGGCTTCCCGATTGGCGAAAAGCAGTCGCTTAGTTTCGGCCTCGGGATTGACCAGACGAAGATTACGACCTACACGAACAGTTCGCCCCAAACCAAGGAGTTCGTCCTTGAAAACGGCGATACGAATCTGACGATACCAATTACGGCAAACTGGATCAGCGATGGCAAGGACAGCTTTNTGTTCCCGACGACCGGCTGGTACCAGAAGGCTGCGGTGGAAGTCGCCATTCCTGGGNGTGACCTGACTTTCTACAAGGCGTCGTACCAGTTGCAGCGCTATTTTGCGCTGTCGCGTACCTTTACGCTGATGATGAACGGGGAGGTCGGCTATGGCAACAGCTATGGAAACACTGTCGCGCTCCCGTTCTACAAGAATTTCTACGCGGGTGGCGTGAATTCGGTGCGTGGCTACAAGGCGGGCAGCCTGGGGCCACAGGATATTTATGGCAATACGATCGGTGGCAACGAACGCTTTGTCGGGCAGACCGAATTGCTCTGGGCGCTTCCAGGCATGGAGAAATCGGTTCGCCTCGGCGTGTTTTTCGATATTGGTCAGGTCTGGGCTACCGGCGGAACGTCTAACGGGGTTCCGGGCATAGATGACGCTTTGCGCTATTCTACGGGTCTATCTGCAGCCTGGATTTCTCCGGTCGGTCCGCTTAAGGTCAGTTATGGCTATGCGATCAACAAGCAGCCGACAGACAAGACCGAGGCTTTCCAGTTCCAGTTGGGTTCAACGTTTTGATTCAGGAGTGTCATGTTGAAAGTTAAATCGCTTGTAGTGGCATCGTTGATGTCAGCGCTGTTTATGGCGGGGAAGCTGCTGCTGAATTGAAGGTTGGCTACGTCAATACACAGCGCATCTTCCGCGATGCGGCGGCTCAAAAGGCCGGCAAGAAGCTCGAAGGCGAGTTCGCCAAGCGTGACCAGGATTTGCAGCGCATGGCCAAGCAACTGCAGGGTCTGCAAGAAAACCTGGAAAAGAATTCGGTGACCATGGCCGAGACGGAGCGTCGGGCCAAGGAAAAGGAATTTGCCGAATTGTCGCGCGAGTTCCAGCGTCGCCAGCGTGAATTTCGTGAAGACCTGAATTTGCGCCAGAACGAAGAAAATGCCGCAGTGATCGAAAAGGCCAACAAGGCGATCAAACAGATTGCCGAAGCCGAGAAGTTCGACCTGATCCTTCAGGACGTCGTCTGGGTCAGCCCGAAACTGGACATCACCGATCGCGTGATCAAGGCGCTGGCCGACGCCAAGTAATGGCCGCGCAAGGCTTGATGCTGACGCTTTCGNACATCGCCGCCCAATTGGGCGGCGATGTGCTTGGGAATGGGCAAACGCCCATTCGGCGTGTGGCGACACTGGCTTCCGCAGGGGCGGGAGACATTGCATTTCTGGCAAACCGGAAATACCGGGCGCAGTTACAGAGCACGCAGGCTGCGGCGGTCATTCTCGCCCCTTCGGTGGCCGAAGAGTTTTCCGGTCCGCGCATCGTTGTTGCCAATCCCTATGCCTATTATGCGCGTGTCGCCGGCTTGCTCAATCCTGTGCATCAGGGCTTCAGCGGCGTACACNCCTCGGCGGTCGTCGCGTCGGCATTGCCGCCCGGCGTCGCTGTCGGTTCGCATGTGTCGATAGGCAAAGGTGTCACGCTTGGAGAAAATGTCGTTATTCATCCGGGCTGCGTGATCGGCGATGGTGTCACGATCGGTGAGGGCAGCGTGCTCTACCCGAACGTGACGATCTATCACGGATGCCGCATCGGGAAGCGTGCGATCATCCACTCCGGTGCGGTGATCGGCGCCGACGGCTTCGGATTCGCGCCGGATGGCAATGACTGGATCAAGATTCCGCAGATTGGTGTCGTCGTCATCGGCGACGACGTAGAAATTGGTGCCAATACGACGGTCGACCGTGGCGCACTGGACGATACGGTGATCGGCGATGGTTGCAAGATCGACAACCTCGTGCAGGTCGCCCACAATTGCAATATTGGTGCCGGCAGCGTGCTGGCCGGTTGCACGGGGATCGCCGGTAGCGTCACCTTGGGCGAGCACTGTATCGTCGGTGGGGCTGGCATGATTTCCGGTCATGTGACCCTCGCACCGGGAACGACGATTTCCGGCGGCTCGCTGGTCATGAAANACATTACCCAGCCTGGTCTCTATACCAGCGTCTTCCCGATCGACAAGCATGAGGAATGGGTGCGCAATGCGGCTCACATTCGCCGCCTTTCACATCTTGCCGAACGGGTTTCCGAACTTGAGAAANAACTGAAAGAGATAAGTGCAAATGATTGATTCAATGGAAATCAAGGACATCATGGAGCACCTGCCCCATCGTTACCCCTTCCTGCTGGTGGATCGCGTGGTGTCGATGGAGCTGGGCAAGCGCATCCATGCCTACAAAAACGTCAGCTTCAACGAGCCGCACTTTACCGGCCACTTTCCGCACCATCCCGTGATGCCCGGTGTGTTGATCATGGAAGCGCTGGCCCAGGCGGCCGGCATCCTGGCCTTCAAGACGGCCGGCGAAAAGCCGACGCCGGGTTCGCTCTTCATGTTCGCCGGCATCGACGATGCGCGCTTCAAGCGTCAGGTGATGCCCGGTGACCAGCTTCACCTGCATGTCGAGATCGAGCGCTGGATGCGCAACGTCCTGAAGCTCAAGGCCGAAGCCCGTGTCGATGGCGAGCTGGCGGCGGAAGCACGCCTGATCTGTGCCAAGAAAGATGTCTGAAATGATTCACCCGACCGCCATTGTCGATCCGGGTGCCAGGATTGGCGCCAACGTCAGGATCGGGCCGTATTCCCTGATCGGGCCGGATGTCGAAATCGGCGACAACACCGAGATCGGCCCGCACGTCATCATCAAGGGCCACACCCGCATCGGGCGCGACAACCGGATCTTCCAGTTTTGTTCGCTCGGCGAGGTGCCGCAGGACAAGAAATACGCTGGCGAACCGACGCGCCTCGAAATCGGTGACCGCAACACGATCCGCGAGTTCTGTACCTTCAACCTGGGTACCGTGCAGGATNCAGGGGTGACCAGCATCGGCGACGACAACTGGCTGATGGCCTATGTCCATATTGCCCACGATTGCCGCGTCGGCAACAAGACCATCTTCGCCAACGGCGCCTCGCTCGCCGGGCATGTCATCGTCGACGACTGGGTTATCTTCGGCGGCTTCACCGGCATCCATCAGTTCTGCCGCATCGGTGCCCACGTCATCACTGCGGCATCGTCACTCGTGTTGCAGGATGTACCTCCGTACCTGATGGTCGCTGGCAACACCGCGCAGCCCTACGGTATCCACGTCGAAGGGCTCAAGCGGCGCGGTNTTACCGCCGAAGTCATCGCCGAGCTCAAGCGCGCCTACCGGACTCTGTACAAGTCCGGTCTGCTGCTTGAGGAGGCCAAAGGCAAACTGGCCGAGCAGGCGAAAACGCAGCCCGATGTCCAGCGGTTCGTCGATTTTCTCGAGGTTTCCAAGCGCGGCATTATTCGCTGATGGCCAGCGGGGTTGTACGTATCGCCATCGTGGCCGGCGAGCCATCGGGAGACCAGCTCGCCGGCCATTTGATCGCCGCGCTCAAGGCGCGCCTGCCGAACGCCGTATTTTTCGGTATCGGCGGGCCGACCATGCAGGCGCAGNGGTTCGATGCCTGGTGGCCGATGGAANAACTGGCGGTCATGGGCTATGTCGATGCGCTGAAGCATTTTCGCGAGATCTACGGCATTCGCCGCCAGCTCAAGAAACGCCTGCTCGACAATCGCCCGGATATTTTCATCGGCGTGGATGCACCGGATTTCAATCTCGGCCTGGAAACCCAGCTCAAGGCGGCCGGGGTGCGTACCATCCATTACGTCAGTCCGTCGATCTGGGCCTGGCGGGGCGGGCGCATCAAGAAGATCGGACGGGCCGTCAATCGCGTGCTGGCGCTGTTCCCCATGGAACCGCCACTTTATGAACAAGAGGGGATTCCCGTCACCTACGTCGGCCACCCGCTGGCCGATGCGATTCCGCTGAGCACCGATCGACTTGCCGTACGCGAAAAACTGGCCATGCCCCGCAACCTGCCGGTCTTCGCGTTGTTGCCTGGGAGCCGCAAGGGCGAGCTGGAGTTGATGGCCGCCACTTTCGTGCAGACAGCCAAGCTGATCCGTGAGCGCTTTCTGCCGGATGCGCAGTTCGTGGTGCCGTTGACCACCCGCGAAACGCGCCTGATGTTCGAAACGGCGATCTACGAGCAACAGGCCGGCGAGGTGCCTTTCCGCCTGCTCTTCGGGCACGCCCAGGATGCGCTCGGTGCCGCAGACGTATCTTTGGTGGCGAGCGGCACGGCAACGCTCGAAGCCGCACTGATCAAGCGGCCGATGGTCATCACCTACAAGATTGCCCGGATTTCGCACTGGATCGGCAAGCGACTGGTCTATCTGCCCTACGTCGGATTGCCCAACGTGCTGGCCGGGCGCTTCGTCGTACCGGAAATACTGCAGGACGACGCGACGCCGGAAAAATTGGCGGAAGCCCTGGTCCAGCTATACGAGGACAAGGAAAACGCCAGGGCGGTCGATGCCGCATTTACCGAAATTCATCTGACGCTGCGCCAGAACACTGCCNGGGCCGGCGCGGTCATCGAATGCCTGAACTGATCGTTCCCGTCGGCCTCGTCTGCGGTATCGACGAAGCCGGGCGCGGGCCGCTGGCCGGCCCGGTGGTCGCCGCGGCGGTGATCCTCGATCCAGCCCGACCCATACCCGGCCTTGACGACTCCAAGAAGTTGAGCGAAAAAAGCGCGATGTGCTGGCTGCCGTCATTCGAGAACGTGCGCTGGCCTGGGCGGTGGCCGAAGCGAGCGTCGAAGAAATCGACCGCCTCAACATCCTGCATGCCACCATGCTTGCCATGCAGCGGGCGGTCGCCGGTCTCGCGGTCACGCCGGAGCGCGCGCTGGTCGACGGCAACCGCTGTCCGAAGCTGGGCATGCCCGCTGAAGCGGTGGTCAAGGGGATGGCAAGATCGCCTCGATCGCTGCGGCCTCCATTCTGGCCAAGACGGTGCGCGACGCCGGCATGCTGGCCCTGCATGCCGAATATCCGCACTACGGCTTCGACCGCCATATGGGTTACCCGACAGCCGCGCATTGCGCTGCACTCCAAACCCATGGCGCCTCGCCAGTGCATCGACGCAGTTTCGGGCCGGTCGCCCGGCAGCTTTCGCTGCTATGAAGCTGATCCTGTCGCGCGACAATCCTTTCTACAAAGGCCTGAAGCGGCTCGCCGAGTCCGGCCGCGAGCGGCGGAAATCCGGCCACACGCTGCTCGATGGTGTGCATCTGGTCGAAGCCTACGAANAAGGTCACGGGCCGGTGGAAAGCCTGATCGTGGCCGAATCGGCGCCGGCCGGCGGTGAAATCGCGGCTTATGTCGAAGGTCGTGAATTTGTCATCCTCGGCGATGCTTTGATGCGTGATCTTGGGCTGGTCGATACGCCGAGTGGCCTGCTGGCGGTCGCCGGAATACCGGCGGCGCCTGTTGCGGTCGACCTGGAAAAAGACGCGATTTTGCTCGATGGCGTACAAGATCCCGGCAATGTCGGCACCCTACTGCGAACAGCGGCGGCTGCCGGGATCGAGCAGGCATTGCTCGGCCCTGGGTGCGCCTCGCCCTGGTCGCCCAAGGTGCTGCGCGCCGGGCAGGGCGCCCATTTCGTGCTGGCCATCCACGAAGATGCCGATCTCGCGGCGTTCATGGCGGATTACCGTGGCACGACGGCAGTGACTTGTCTCGATGGTGCGATTTCGCTCTATCAGGCGGACTGGAACGGCGCGGTCGCCTGGGTCTTTGGTGCCGAGGGCANNGGGGTGCGGCGCGAATTGATCGCCCCGGCCAAGCTGAAGATCAGGATTCCGATGCCTGGCTCCGTCGAATCGCTGAATGTCGGCGCGGCAGCAGCGATTTGCCTGTTCGAGATGGTGCGGCGCCGGGCGGCTGGGATTCCCGGCGATCTGGCATAATCATTCTTTTGACATTTGCCGCTGCCATGAACCTTAGCCACCTCGTTACCGCTTTCGCCCTCGTTGTACCGCTGGCTGCCATCGCCCAGAACGCCCAGCATTCCCAGGACTTCAAAAAGCGATTTCAGGCGGCGGATGTCGACAAGGACGGCAAACTGACCCGCACGGAAGCCTACGCCGCCTTCCCGCTCATGCCCCAGTACTTTGACGAGATCGACGTGAACCGGGATGGTTCGATTACCATGGTCGAAGTCGATGCGGCGATGAACAAGCGCGTCGATGCGGCGCTCGCCGCCAGCAAGACGGCAAGCGGCCGCTATGCGCTGCCCCAGGAGGCTGCGGGTTTGTCCGGACCGGCAACGGCCGGTAGTTCGTCGGTCCTGGTTGACCACGATGAGGCGAAAGTTTTTCATGGTCGCCAATATTACGATTCGCTGGCCGGCGATCTGGCGCAGGAGCAGATGCGCGGCGAACCGGTTCCACGCAACCCGGCACCGGATCAGTTCCAGAAGTCGTTCTGAGCGGATTAGGGGCTGTTGGTGACGCGAGCTTCTCGCCGCGCACCGGCAGCGGGGCTCAGCGCAACTTGAGTTCCTGCAGGATCGTCGTCGAAATTTCCTCGATCGACTTGGTCGAGGAGTCCAGCCAGCGAATGCCTTCGCGGCGCATCATCTTTTCGGCTTCGGCGATTTCGAAGCGGCAGTTGGCCAGCGAGGCGTATTTGCTGCCGGCGCGGCGTTCTTCGCGGATCTGGTGCAGGCGCTCGGGCTGGATGGTGAGGCCGAAGAGTTTGGCGCGGTGCTTTTCGAGGGTTCCGGGCAGTCGACCGCGATCGAAGTCTTCCGGGATCAGCGGGAAGTTGGCGGCTTTGAGGCCGAACTGCATGGCCAGGTAAAGCGAGGTCGGCGTCTTGCCACAGCGCGAGACGGCAACCAGGATGACGTCGGCCTCGGCGAGGTCGCGGTCGGTAATACCGTCGTCGTGGGCCAGCGTGTAGTTGATCGATTCGATCCGNCTTTTGTAATCCGAACTGTCCGCCGTGCCGTGCGAGCGGCCCACCGTGTGGCTGGACTTGATGCCGAGTTCGGCCTCCAGCGGCGCCAGGAAGCTCTCGAAGTAGGAGAGACAGAAGGCATCGGCCTGATGCACGATGTTGGCCAATTCCGGATTGACCAGCGTCGTGAAGACGATCGGTCGCATGCCGTCGAGTTCGCCTTGCGCGTTGATGCGGAGAACGGCGTCCTGCGCCTTGGCGATGTTGTCGAGGAAGGGAATGCGGATCTGCTTGAATTCCACATCCTCGAACTGGGTCAGCAGACTGTGGCCGAGCGCTTCGGCGGTCAGGCCGGTGCCGTCGGAGACGAAAAACGGTTCTTTTGAGTGTCGCGGTCATCCCGGATTTTACCCGCTGTTACGCAATCCGGATGCAACGCCGTTGATTGACAGGTGAATGCCGCGCGCCAGCCGTTCGTCGGTATCACCGGCGCGGTGGCGCTTGAGCAACTCGACCTGCAGGTGATTGAGCGGGTCCATGTAGGGTGCGCGCAATTGCAGCGAGCGCTTGAGCATGGGATTGTCGGCGAGGAAATCGTCCTGTTCCAGGATGGCCAGCAGATGCTGCCGGGTCAGCGCCCATTCGGCCTTGATGCGGCTGAAGATGCGTTCGCGCAGTTCGCCATCGGCGACCAGCTCGGCATAGCGCGAGGCGATGGCTAGGTCGGTCTTGGCCAGCACCATCTCCATGTTCGACAGCAGGCTCTGGAAGAAGGGCCATGATTTGACCATGCGGCGCAGCGTGGAGAGTCCGTCGGAATTGGCCTGCAAATAGCCGTCGACCGCAGCACCGAAGCCGTACCAGCCGGGCAGCATCAGGCGGCATTGCGCCCAGCTGAAGACCCAGGGAATGGCGCGCAGATCCTCGATGCGCTCGGAGGCCTTGCGCGAGGCGGGGCGGCTGCCGATGTTGAGCAGGGCGATTTCGGAAACCACCGTCGATTGGCGGAAATAGGTGGTGAAGCCGGGNGTTTCATAGACCAGGCCGCGATAGGCATTGAAGGCGCGGGCCGAGAGATCGTCCAGTACGGCATGGAACTGCTCGGCCGGCTCGACCTTGTTTTCGTGGTCGGTCAGGCTGGCCTCCAGCGTCGCGGCGAGCAGCACTTCGAGGTTGCGGCGGCCGGTGTCCGGGGTGCCGTACTTGGTGGAGATGACTTCGCCTTGCTCGGTCAGGCGAATCTGGCCGGAAACGGCGCCGGCCGGCTGGGCGAGGATGGCGTGGTAGGTCGGGCCGCCACCGCGGCCGACCGAGCCACCGCGCCCGTGGAAGAGACGCAGGCGCACACCATGTTGCTTGAAGACGCGGGCGAGTTCGATTTCCGCCTTGTAGAGTTCCCAGCCCGAGGTCAAAAAGCCGCCATCCTTGTTGGAGTCGGAGTAGCCGAGCATGACTTCGTGCTCGTTGCCCCGTCCGGCGATCAATTCGCGATAGACCGGCAGCTTGAACAGACCGGCCATCGTCGCGGCGCTTTTNTGCAAGTCCTCGATGGTTTCGAAGAGCGGGATGATATTGACGTCCAGACGCGGCTGGGCGCCCGGCAGCAGCAGGCCGGATTCCTTGAGCAGCAGCGCCAGTTCGAGCAGGTCGGAAACGCCGTCGGTTTTCGAGATGATGAAGTTGGGCAGCGTCGCGGCGCCGTATTTGGCGCGCAATTCGCGAGCGGCGAAGAAGATGGCGAGCTCGCCCTGCGTTTCTTCGGAATAGGTGAGGTAGGGCGAGTAAAGCGGGCGCGGGGTGGCGATCTCTGCGGTCAACAGCGAAATGCGCTCGTTTTCCGGGAGCGCTTCGTAATCCGGGCAGCGGCCGGCGCCGGCCAGCAGTTCTGCGACGCTGCGGGCGTGGACTTCCGAGTTCTGACGTAGGTCGATCGGCGCCAGATGGAAGCCGAAGACCTGAACGGCACGCAGCAGCCGGCGGAGCCGCCCGCCGGCCAGGCTGGCGCTGCCGCTCGATTTGAGCGAGTGGGCAAGTATCTTGAGGTCGGCGCGCAGCGCTTCCGGGGATTCGTAAGGTTCGGCCTGACCGATCTCGTGGCGTACCGGTTCGATCCGGTCGAGGACACGGGCGGTGGCGGCCACGCGGGCGTAGATGCCGGAGAGGGCACGGCGGTAGGGTTCGTCAGCGCGTTGCGGCGAGTGATCGGTGGAATGCTCGGCGAGTGCCAGCAGTTCCGGCGTGACCTTGACCAGCAGGTCGGAAAGCGGCAGTTCGCCGCCCAGTTCGTGGATTTCTTCGAGGTAATGGTTGAGCGCGGCGCCGGACTGCAGGCGCAGGGCTTCGCGCAGGATGTCGGCGGTGACGAAGGGATTGCCGTCGCGGTCGCCACCGATCCAGCTGCCGACGCGGAAGAANGGCGGCAGCGCCCAGTCCTGGTCCGGGTAGCGTTTCTGCAATGCCTGCGTGGCCTGGATGTAGAGGCGCGGCAATTCGGTGAAGAAGGTTTCCTTGAAGTAGGTGATGCCGTTCTTGACCTCGTCGATGACCTTGAGGCGCACCGGGCGCAGCATGCGCGACTGCCACAGGGTGAGGATGGCGTTGGCCAGCGCAAGGTCGTTCTCTGCGGCTTCGTCGGGCGTCATTTGCAGGCGTTCGCGCTGGTCGAGCAGGCGGGCGATGTCGCGATGGTTGCGGATCAGGCTCTGGCGCTGCACTTCGGTCGGGTGCGCGGTGAGCACCGGAGCGACCAGCGCATGGGCGAAGAAGTCGGCGACGGCTTCCGGCGAGACGCTTGCGGTCGACAGCGCATCGAGGGCAAANACCAGACTGCCCTCGCGCGGCGGCGAGCCGGCGAGATCGTGGGCGCGGCGGCGGCGGATGTGATGTTCGTCCTCGGCGATGTTGGTCAGTTGCAGGAAATAGGAAAAGGCGCGGACGACGGCCTGCGTCGTGTCGCCCGGCAACGGGTCGAGCAGGGCGGCGAGTTCGTTGCGGGCCGCCGGATCGCCATCGCGGGCGAAACGCACGGCCGTCTGGCGCACGCGCTCGACGATGTCGAAGACCGCGTCGCCTTCCTGTTCGCGGACGGTGTCGCCGAGGATGCGGCCGAGTCGGCGGATGTCGTTGCGGAGGGTTCATCCTTATTGGTATCAGGTGCGGCGTGAGGCATTTAGTGGTTCCTGACGAGAAGTACGGAGGCGTCGGCCATTTTAGTCAGTTGTTCGGCGACCGAACCAAGAATCAGCGTGGCGAGCCCGCGCCGGCCATGGCGGCCGATGACGATCAGGTCGACGTCGAGTTCCCTTGCCGTGTCGGCCAGCGTCTCGGAAATACGGCGGTTGTTGCCGTGCAGCAGCAAGGTATGGGCATCGATGCCCGTGGCCGTGGCCAACGCGTCGTCGAGCAGTTTCTGGCCTGCTTTCGCGAGGGCATTGCTGGCGCTGTCGGCATCGGCCATGTGGGAAAGCACGTGGCCGTGCATATTCAGTAATGCCTCGTCGGTGACGTGGGTAATGAACAGCTTCGAATTGGCGGCCCTGGCGATCTGGAGCGCTTCGTTCAGCGCGCAGCGTGAGGTTTCGCTGTCGTCGATGGCGACCAAGATTTTCTTGTACATAGCTTCTCCTGAGAGTGCAATTTGACCGGGCTAAATTAACAAACCGGGGCCACGGCGCAGTTAGGAAAACCTCAGTGCGCCAGGACCAGGCCGGAAACATGCGCTCCCGGCCCGACATTGCGACTTAGTGGAAATGGACTTCGTCGTGNCCTTCGACCGGAGCGGTCAGATTGGCACCGACGGCGCGTGCCAGGAAGGTGACGAAGGCGACGATGCTGACGAAGATGCCCAGCCACATCAGGCCGTCCGGGTTGATGGCGGCCTGGGCGGCGGCGTTCGAAACGGCGGCGGCTGCGGCGGCTACCGGTTTGACGTGACCNGGCACGATGCCCGGGAAGACGTAGGCCCACAGCATGTGCAGGATGCCGACGATGACGACCAGGACGATCGAGTGCTTGAAGGTGAAGCGGAAGATTTCCGATTCGCGACCGACCATGCCGGTGGCACCCGTGGCGACGGAGATGGATTGCGGCGAGATCATCTTGCCGCAGACACCGCCACTGGTGTTGGCGGACATCGTGATCACCGGGTCGATGCCGATCTTCTCGGCGGTGACCGCCTGCAGCTTGCCGAACAGCGCGTTGGTCGAGGTGTCGGAACCGGTCATGAATACCCCCAGCCAGCCGAGGATGGCCGCGAAGAACGGNAAGGCGGCACCGGTGGTGGCGACACCGTAGCCCAGCGTGATCGCCATGCCGGAGAAATTCATGATGTAGGCGAAGCCGAGAATGGTGGCGATGGTGACAATCGGCCAGGCCAGCGTCTTCAACGTGTCGCGGGCGACNGCGGCGGCGGTCTTGAGCGAGGCGCCCATGACGACGACCGAGAAGAACCAGGCAAACAGGATGGCCGTACCGGCAGCACTCAGGACGTTGAATTTGAAGACGGCGGGCTTGGCCTTGCCGGCCTGGTCGATGACCATCTTGTCGAGACCGGCGACCGGCATGGCAAAGTCGAACAACTGCTTGGTCATCTGATCGAGCNNCTGATTGACCGGCTTGATGCCCCAGGCGCAAACGAAGAGCGAGAGGATGATGAAGGGCGCCCAGGCGCGGAAGATCTGACCGCCGGTGAACCGTAGTTTNTCCTTGCCTTCACGCTTCGGCTCGTGCTCGAAGTGCCAGCTTTCCTTCGGNTGCCAGACCTTCAGGAAGGCGACCGTGCAGATAATGGAGACCAGCGAGGCGATGATGTCCGGCAGCAGCGGCGCGGTCAGCGGCGAGTTGGCGGANAAGAACTGGGCGATGGCGAAGGAACCNCCGCTGACCAGGCAGGCCGGCCAGACTTCGATGCCCTTCTTCCAGCCAGCCATCAGGACGACCAGGTAAAGCGGAATGAAGACCGAGACGATCGGCAGGGTACGGCCGACCATCTGGCTGAGTGCCAGGTCGGGAATGCCGGACACCTGGCCGCCGACGACGATGGGGATGCCGATGGCGCCCCAGGCGACGGGNGCCGTGTTGGCAATGAGGCAGATACTGGCGGCGTACAGNGGATTGAAACCGAGGCCGGCCAGCATGGCGGCGGTGATCGCCACCGGCGTGCCGAAACCGGCGGCGCCTTCGATGAAGGCACCGAACGAGAAGGCGATCAGCAGCGCCTGCAGGCGGCGATCATCGGAAATCGAGGCCAGCGAATTCTTGATGACTTCGAACTGGCCGGTCTTGACCGACATGTTGTAGATCATCAGCGCGGTGATGACGATCCAGCACACCGGAAAGAGACCGAAGGCGCCGCCGTAGAGCGTGGACAGCGCTGCCAGGTCGAACGGCATCTTGTGGACGAAGACGGCGATCAGTATGGCGAGNGAAGTTCCCCCNAGCGCCGCGAAATGCCCTTTCATGCGCTTGAAGGCCAGCGCCCAGAAAAGGAAAAATATTGGAATGGCCGCGACCAGCGCGGACAGGGCGATGTTGCCGAACGGGTCGACATTCATTTGCCAAGTCATAAAATGCTCCTCATAACAAAAATGGTCAGGTAGCCGTCAGACAGATTTGCCGATCCCTGATGGCGACCGAGAGTTGTTACTCCTTGTTCCGGCCTTGAGTTCGTAGCTCAGGGCCGGATTTTGCTGCCCCCTCCTTAACAGGCCATGGCGTCCTCCTTGCGCGAGCACGCTTCGAGCAGGTAGGCCACCGAACGGTAGGTGAGGCCGGTTTCGGCTGTCAGGCCGATTTCGCAGGTGCGGTTGGTGGAAACACCGCAGGCGCAGTTGGCCGGCAGTTCATTGTGAATATGGCGCAGGGCGTGCTGGTTCAGTTCCGGTACGGCGAAGCCGCGGTCGCCGCCGAAACCGCAGCAGGTGACGGCGGACGGTTCGATGACTTCGTCGACGCAGGCCTTGAGCAGGGCGCGCAGCTTGCCGTCTGCTCCCGTGCGTTTGACGCTGCAATTGACATGCAGGGCAATCGGGCCGGGCTGCCGGGTGATCATCAGGCGCGGCAGCAGGGCGTCGTGGGCGAATTCGTGGAAGTCGTAAAGCTTGAAGCGCGAGTCTGGCTTGGCTCCCAGGTGCTTCTGCATCCGCGTCGAGCAGGCGCTGGCGTCCATGATGACGGGGATGCGCCCGTTGTCGGAGGCTTGCATCAGCGCTGCCTCCAGCCTGTTGGACAGGACTTCGGCATCTTCGAGCATTCCCTTGCTGGCCAGCATCTGGCCGCAGCACAGGTTCTCGAAGCCTGCCGGCAGGATCGGGGCGTAGCCGGCGCGGATCAGCAGTTCCTGAACGACGTCGCCGAGTTGCTGGTCGGCGCTATCGGCCGGGCCGAAGATGCGGCCGCCGCAGGTCGGGAAATAGACCACCGGATCGCCCTTGGCCGAGCGCTGGACGGGCGGCTTGGCGGCCGGCGGCATGTTCTTGCGCCAGGCGCCGCCGGTGACGCGGCTGACGAAGTTGTCGCCGAGGACGCCGGCGACGGCATGGCCGGTCTTCAGGCCGATACGCGCGACCTGACTGAAGGTTTTGAAATTCTGGCCAATTTTCCGGTTGACCGTGGCAGCCGTGTCGGAAATCCGCTGGCCGCGCAGGCGGCGGGTCAGGTCACCGGTATCGATGCCGACCGGGCAGGCAGTCGAGCACATGCCGCAGCCGGCACAGGTGTCGAGACCCATGTAGGCGTAGGCTGCGCCGACCTCGCCAGCAGGTTCACCGGCAGCGGCGCGACGGGCCAGTTCGCGCACGCTGGTAATGCGCTGGCGCGGGCTCAGGGTCAGGCGATGGGACGGACACAACGGTTCGCAGAAGCCGCACTCGATGCAACGGTCGACGATGTCCTCGGCGGCCGGCATCGGCTTCAGGTTCTCGAGGTGGGCGTGCGGGTTGTCGTTGATGATGACGCCCGGATTGAGCCGGCCTTCCGGGTCGAACAGGGTCTTGATGCGGCGCATCATGTCGGTCGCTTCCTTGCCCCATTCCATTTCGACGAAGGGCGCCATGTTGCGGCCGGTGCCGTGCTCGGCCTTCAGCGAGCCGTCGTATTTGTCGACGACCAGCTTGCACAGGTCGTCCATGAAGCGGGCGTAGCGGTCGATTTCCGTCTTGTCGCCGAAGTCCTGGGTGATGACGAAGTGCAGGTTGCCTTCCAGCGCGTGGCCGAAAATGATGCCTTCGTGATAGCCGTGGTGGCGGAGCAGCGCCTGCAGGTCAAGCGTGGCGTCGGCCAGCGACTCGATGGGGAAGGCCACGTCCTCGATCAGCACGGTGGTGCCGGTGCGGCGCATGGCGCCAACGGCCGGGAAGGTGCCCTTGCGCACCTTCCAGTACATGTCGCAGGTGGCCGGATCGGTCGAGAACCGGACCGGCTCGACGGTGGCGATGCCATCCATCGCCGCGAGCACGGCGGCGATCTTNTCATCCAGACCAGCCGGGTTCGGCGAGCGCACTTCGATCAGCAATGCGGCAGCGTCTTCGCCCAGTTCGCGCATGATCGTCGGCAGGCCGGGCTTGTTTTCGACCGAATGGATGGCCGGGCGGTCGAGCAGTTCGACGGCAGCGACCGGCTGCGGCTTGAGGCGGATCACCGCCTCGCAGGCCGAGCGGATATCCGGGAAGAAGACCAGCGCCGAGGCCTTGCACGGGTCTTCGATGACCGTCTGGTAGGTGATGCGCGTCATGAAGCCGAGCGTGCCCTCGGAGCCGATCATCAGATGGGCGAGGATGTCGATCGGGTCTTCGAAATCGACCAGGGCATTGAGGCTGTAGCCGGTCGTATTCTTGATCTTGAATTTGTGGCGGATGCGGTTGGCCAGGGTGGGATTGGCGCGCGTTTCATGGCCGATCCGGTCGAGTTCGCCGAGCAGTGTGCTGTGGGATTGCTTGAAGGCGGCGACGCTGGCCGGGTCTTCGGTATCGAGCAACGAGCCATCGGCGAACATGACGCGTAGGCCGGCCAGTGTCTTGTAGCTGTTCTGCGCCGTGCCGCAGCACATGCCTGAGGCGTTGTTGGCGGCGATGCCGCCGATCTTGGCGGCGCCGATGGAGGCGGGATCGGGACCGATCTTCTTGCCGAGTGGCGCCAGCCGGCGATTGACCTCGCCGCCGACCATGCCAGGGCCGACGCGCACCTTGCTGGCATTGCCGGCCAGCTCGTAGGTGGCGAAGCCTTCGCCGATCAGGGCCAGTATGCCGTCCGACAAGGCCTGCCCGGACAGGCTGGTACCGGCGGCGCGGAAGGTGACAGGTGTCTGGTGCTGGCGGGCGGCGTCAAGGACGGCGCGTGCCTCGTCCTCGTTTTCGATGACGGCGACGACCTGCGGAATCAGGCGATANAAGCTGGCGTCGGTGCCATAGGCGAGACGGCGCAGATCGTCGGTCACTACCTGGCGGTCGGGCAGGGCGGCTTTGAGNGTGTGGATCAAGGCGTTCATTTCTCTTGTGTCTTAAGGAGGGCTGGCGGTTGCGGGTAGCAGGGAACAGACAAAAAATCCCGGAGGCCGGTGCTGCCGGCGCTCCGGGCAAGAGGTTAGTTACGTTCCTTGATCAGGTCGCGCAGACGCTTGGGNGCGGGCTGAATGGGCGTGCGAACCGAAGTCCAGCCGGCCTGCTTGCGCGGCGTCAGCCAGCGGAACCGGCTGGCCAGCCAGGAAAATGTCCGGTAGAACGCCGGCGAGCCATAGATCGTTCCCCAGGCGCGCCAGATGGCCGAATTCAGCCCGTTGTAGCCGGCACCCTGGCCACGCATCGCCGGATTGGCGTGCGGCGCCGAAAAGGCCTCTTCGCGCAGGCGGATCAGCAGTTCGGGAATGGGAATTTTCACCGGGCAGACTTCGCCGCAGGCGCCGCACAGCGATGAGGCGGTGGTCAGGCCCGAGGTTGCTTCCAGCCCCAGCAGGTGCGGCGAGATGATCTTGCCGATCGGGCCGGGATAGGTCGTGCCGTAGGCGTGGCCGCCGATGCGGGTATAGACCGGGCAATGGTTCATGCAGGCGCCGCAACGGATGCATTGCAGCGTCTTGCGTAGCTGCTCGTCGGCGTAGGCCTGGCTGCGGCCGTTGTCGAGCAGCACCAGGTGCACTTCGCCCGGACCGTCCTTCTCACCCGGTTTTCTGGGTGAGGAGATCATGTTGAAGTAGGTCGAGATGTTCTGGCCGGTGGCCGAGCGGGTGAGCAGCGAGAGCAGCGGCGGCACGTGTTCGAGTTTTTCGACGATTTTCTCGATGCCGGTGATGGCGATATGCACCGGCGGTGCCGTGGTGCACATGCGGCCGTTGCCTTCGTTCTCGACCAGGCACAGCGTGCCGGTTTCGGCGACGGCGAAATTGACGCCGGAGAGGCCGATGTCGGCGATCTCGAATTTCTCGCGCAGCACCTGGCGGCCGATCTGGATCAGCGCGTCAACGTTGTCGGTGTACTCGACGCCCGGCACATTTTCGTGGAACAGCTTGGCGATCTGCTCCTTGGTTTTGTGAATGGCCGGCATGATGATGTGCGACGGCTTCTCATGCGCCAGCTGGACGATGTATTCGCCCATGTCGGATTCCAGCGCGCCGATGCCGGCCGCTTCGGCGGCATGGTTCAGCTCGATTTCCTCGCTGACCATGGACTTGCCCTTGACCATCAGCTTGGCCGAGTGCTGCTGGCAGATGCCGAGGATGATGGCGTTGGCTTCTTCCGGCGTTTCAGCCCAATGGACCTTAATGCCGTTCCTGGTCAAATTGGCTTCGAGCTTTTCCAGCAACTCGGGCAGCTTGGCCAGGTTGTATTGGCGGATACGCTCACCGAGGCGGCGCAGGCTTTCCAGTTCCTCCGGGTCGGGGAACTGGGCGGCGCGCTTGCTCATCAGGAAATCCATCGCGCCACGGAAACTCTGGCGCAGGAAGGGGTTTTCGACGACATCCTTGGCTCGGGCGCGGAAGCCCTCCGAAGGCATGAAATGCAGGGCGTGCGGGCGGTGTTGGAATCCGCTGGATTGGGGCGTTCATTGTTCGTCTCCGATCATCAGTACGACCAGTTCCTTGGGGCCGTGCGCGCCGTAGGCCAGCGTTTGCTGGATGTCGGCGGTCTTCGAGGGGCCGGAAATGAGCAGGGCATTGGTCGGCAGGCCATTCTTCCAGCCTTCTGACTGCATGGCTTCGTAAAGGTGTTGTAGATGCTGGCGGCGTCGAGCAGCACGACATGCACCGGCGGCACCAGCGACATCAGGCGCGGCTCGTCGGGGTCGGCCACAGGATCAGCGTGCCGGTTTCGGCGATGGCGCCGCGGGCGGCGGTGAAGCTGGCCGGCGTTTCGTTGAACATCGCCGGCTTCCAGCTTTCGATGGCCGTGTCGTAGCCGGGGCAAGCGATGCCGAGTGGCGGCAAGTCGCTCCGGGCACGCGCACCGTGTGGCGTGCCGGGGCGACCAGCAGCTTGTCGATTTGCTTGGCACTCAGGACTTCGTACAGTTTCTGCAGCCAGCCGCCGCGCGAGACGGCGTAAACCTCGGCATGGGCCAGTTCGATGAAGTGACGGAAACGCCTGGCCTTGTCGGTCGCGCTTTCCGTGCTGCGATGCGTGGCGTACCAGCCGGCGACGTCGGGCAGGTCGCCTGCGGTCGACGGCGAATTTGCCTTCAATTTGGCGAGGATGAGATCACGAGCGCTCATTTGGCGGTCCTCCGTAGCAGGAAAGTGGCGATATGTTCCCCGGGCAGGCTGGGTTTCGAGAGCTTCGCCTGTTGGTCCTTCCAGGCGGCATGACCGAGGATGTTCATCAGGCAGCCGCAGTCGGCGCTGACCACGCGCTCGGCGCCGGTGGCCTTGAGCGCCTTGACCTTGTCCTCGACCATGGCGCCGGAGATTTCCGGTTGCTTGACCGAGAAGGTGCCGCCGAAACCGCAGCACTCGGATTCGTGATCCTGTTGCGCGACAGTCACCCGCTTGAGCCCGCCGAGCAGCTTGCGGCCGGTCAGATGGACGCCCATTTCGCGGCGGGCGGAGCAGGAGGTATGCAGGACGACGGTGCAATCGCTGCCCAGGTCTTCCGGCTTGAAATCGAGCACTTCGACCAGGAACTGCGTCAGTTCATAGACGCGGGCTGAAAGCTTCTCGGCGGCGGCCTTGCGGACCGGGTCGGCGGCGAACAGTGTCGGGTAATGATGCTTCATCATGCCCGCGCAGGAGCCGGACGGCACGACGACCGGCCAGTCGTTCGGAAACAGCGTGAGCTGGAGTACTGCGACCTTGCGCGCCTCGTCCGGGAAACCGCTGGTATAGGCCGGTTGACCGCAGCAGGTCTGCGCTTCCGGGAAGTGCACGCGGATGCCCTGACGTTCGAGCAGGGTGATGGCATCCATGCCGGCTCCGGGGAAGAACTGGTCTACGACGCAGGTTGCGAAAAAGTGNACGTCAGTGGGGAATGCAGAATGGTTCGGCATCTTGTCTCCGTTAATTGTTTATAGGTCAAATGGTAAGACCAATAATTGGTGTGAGCGAAATTTTGCGTGAATACCGGCACTTAGTCAATCCAGGATAGGGAAATCCCTAGGCTTGCACTTTGTCGGAGCGATGATTAAAATACGCTGGTCTTACCAATCATCGTGGTCTTACCAATGCCGAGCAAGTTGCAGGTTCCGCGCATTTCCGATGCCATTGCTGCCACGCTGGAGCGCCGCATCCTTGAAGGTTCGTTGAAGCCGGGCGATCGCTTGCCGCCGGAGCGTGAGCTGGCGGTTGATCTGGGCGTGTCGCGGCCGAGCCTGCGTGAGGCGATTCAANAGCTGGCTTCTAAAGGCATGGTGACCAGCCGCCAGGGCGGTGGCACCTATGTGACCGATGTACTGGAGTCGAGTTTTTCCGACCCGTGGCAGGACATGATGGGCAAGCACCCGAACCTGCGCGAGGACATGCTGGAGTTTCGCCGCATGCTCGAAGGCCAGGCTGCCGAATGGGCGGCCGAAAGGGCTACCGAGGCCGACCTGCAGCGCCTCGACCAGACCTTCAGTACCTTGATGGCCGCTTTCGAGTCCGACGACGCACAGAAGCGTTC
This sequence comes from Dechloromonas sp., assembly GCA_013363835.1. Lineage (GTDB taxonomy): Bacteria > Pseudomonadota > Gammaproteobacteria > Burkholderiales > Rhodocyclaceae > Azonexus. Next base: position 1,322,926 of record CP054864.1, on the reverse strand, counting down.
GGATGCAGACATCGCCTTCCATCAGGCCATCGGCGATGCTGCGCACAACGTGCTGATCGGCCACCTGTCCGGCGCCTTGCTCAGCCTGATGCATGACAACATCCGTCTCAACCAGGGCGAACTGAAAGGCGTGCCGGCTGCCAATCGCCTGCTGATGAGCCAGCACGAGGCAATCTACAAGGGCATTCGCGAGAACAAGCCGCAGGCTGCCCGCTCCGCCGCCGAGACGCATATCGATTTCGTGCGCGAAACGCTGGCCCAGACGTTGCGTTCTGTCGCCCGCCGCGAGACAGCCGAGCGCCGGTTGAATACCGATTTCACCACTTCCTGATTTTTCTATTCGATCCCCGAAAGGACCTTTCCATGGAACAGCTTGTTATCNCCTTCGAAAAACTGCGCATGACAGACGTCGAACAAGTCGGCGGCAAAAACGCGTCGCTCGGCGAGATGATCAGCCAACTGGCTGATACCGGCGTGCGCGTGCCGGGCGGTTTCGCCACCACGGCGCATGCCTACCGGATTTTCCTGTCGCAGTCCGGGCTGGATGCAAAGATCAACGCCGCGCTCGACGCGCTGGATGTTGATGACGTCAACGCGTTGGTCAAGACCGGTGCCGAGATTCGCCAGTGGGTTCTCGACACGCCGTTCCCGATGGATCTGACCATCGCCATCACCGAGCAATACCAGCGCCTGGTCGCCGAATCCAACGCCGACATGTCTTTCGCCGTGCGCTCATCCGCCACCGCCGAAGACTTGCCGGACGCTTCCNTTGCCGGCCAGCAGGAAACTTTCCTGAACATCGTCGGCCTGGAAAACATCATGCACGCGATCAAGGAGGTCTTCGCTTCCCTGTACAACGACCGTGCCATTTCCTACCGCGTGNCCAAGGGCTTCCTGCACGCTGACGTTGCGCTGTCTGCCGGTATCCAGCGCATGGTGCGTTCCGACAAGGGCGCGGCCGGCGTGATGTTCACCCTCGATACCGAATCCGGTTTCCGTGACGCGGTGTTCGTCACCTCCAGCTACGGCCTGGGCGAAACGGTGGTGCAGGGCGCGGTGAACCCGGACGAGTTCTACGTCCACAAACCGATGCTCGAGCTGGGCAAGAAGGCCGTCGTGCGCCGCAACCTCGGTTCCAAGATGATCAAGATGACCTTCGCCGCAGAAAAAGTGGCCGGCAAGTCCACGATTACCGAAGACGTGCCGGAAAGCCTGCGTCATCAGTTCTCGATCAATGACGATGACGTCATGGAGCTTGCCCGCTACGCCCAGATCATCGAAAAGCACTACCAGCGTCCGATGGACATCGAGTGGGGCAAGGACGGTGTCGACGGCAAGCTTTACATCCTCCAGGCCCGCCCGGAAACCGTGCAGTCGCAGGCGGCCGCCGGCAAGCAGGAGAAATTCAAGCTGAAGTCCTTCTCCAAGGTGCTGGCTTCCGGCCGTGCCATTGGCCAGAAGATCGGCGTCGGCCCGGTCCGCGTCGTCNAGGACCCGAAGGAAATGGACCAGGTCAGGCCGGGTGACGTGCTGGTCGCCGACATGACCGATCCGAACTGGGAGCCGGTCATGAAGCGCGCTTCCGCCATCGTCACCAACCGTGGCGGCCGCACCTGCCACGCCGCCATCATCGCCCGTGAGCTGGGCATCCCGGCCATCGTCGGCTGCGGCGATGCGACCGAAACGCTGACCGAAGGCGAGACCGTGACGGTGAGCTGTACGGAAGGCGATACCGGCCNNGTATACCGCGGCAGCCTCGATTTCGAAGTCACCACCCGCGACATCTCGGCCATGCCGGAAGTGCCCGTCAAGGTCATGATGAACGTCGGCAACCCCGAGCTGGCTTTCGAATTCGCCCAGCTGCCGAACGCCGGCGTCGGTCTGGCGCGTGTCGAGTTCATCATCAACAACGTCATCGGCATCCACNCCAAGGCCATCCTCGACGTCGAGCGCCTGCCGGCCTCCAAGCGCGAGGAAATCAAGCGTCGCGCCCGTGGCTACGCCAGCCCGAAGGAGTTCTTCGTCGAGAAGCTGGTCGAGGGCGTCGCCACCATCGCCGCCGCCTTCTGGCCGAACCCGGTGATCGTCCGCNCCTCCGACTTCAAGTCCAACGAATACCGCAAGCTGCTCGGCGGCGAACTCTACGAGCCGGAAGAAGAAAACCCCATGCTCGGCTTCCGCGGCGCCTCCNGCTACATCGCCCACACCTTCGAAGACTGCTTCGAAATGGAATGCCGGGCGATGAAGAAGGTGCGCGAGGAAATGGGCCTGACCAACGTGCAACTGATGGTGCCCTTCGTCCGTACAGTCGGCGAAGGACAGGCCGTCGTCGAACTGCTGGCCGAGCATGGTCTGAAGCAGGGCGAGCATGACCTGAAGCTGATCATGATGTGCGAAATCCCGTCCAACGCCCTGTTGGCCGACGATTTCCTCAAGATCTTCGACGGCTTCTCGATCGGTTCCAACGACCTGACCCAGCTCACGCTCGGTCTCGACCGCGACTCCGGCCTCGTCGCCAACCTCTTCGACGAACGCGACCCGGCCGTCAAGATGCTGCTGGCCATGGCCATCGCCGCCGCCAACAAGGCCGGCAAGTACATCGGTATCTGCGGCCAGNGGCCTNCGGACCACCCCGATCTGGCCGAATGGCTGATGGATCAGGGCATCAGCAGCATCTCGCTGAATCCGGATACCGTCGTCGATACCTGGACGCGTCTGGCCAGCCACAAGAAAACCTGATTGTCGCGGTCGACCGCCAAAAACAGGCAAAAATCAAAAGGCCGGGAGCGATCCTGGCCTTTTTCATTGTTGAACCCGGTAGAGCGGCCGGTTGCCGATAATATGCCGTCGCTTCGGGTGCCTGAGCGGCGGCGGAAGCAGGACGAAATCCTTCCGGAGAGCCAGTACGGCGCGTTCTCTGGACGCTAAAACAAACCCGACGACGGCTTGATTTTGACTACAATGCCGGAACGATGCCGGTGTCAGATTTTGGTCAGAGCTTGATCGCAGACTATCGATACCGATATCCCTTCTCCATACCAACAATCCGGTAACAACAAACAGGAGCCCCTCACGATGAAACCAGGTATCAAGGTTGCAGCAGTAGGATTGACAGCACTCGCTTGCACTGCTCGGCGCATGTGGCAAACAGGCCGAAACCCAGGTCGACAAGGTCGCGGNNCGGAAGCCAAGGCGAAGGCCGAAGCGGAAGCGAAGGCGGTCGAGGCCGCCGCGAAGGAAGCGGAAGCGCGTGCGATCGCCATTGAGGCCTATGTACGCCTACCCGCTGGTCACCATGGAAATGACGCGCCGCATCATGACCAATGTCGAGGCTGCACAGGGCTCGCATGCGCCGATGGGCCAGTTTGTCCGCATGCGCAGCTATCCGGATGCTTCGTATCGCGATGTGACGGCGCCGAACGCCGACACGCTATACACGACAACCTGGATCGACGTTTCCAAGGAGCCGTGGATTCTGAGCTTGCCGGACATGAAGGATCGCTATTTCCTCTTCCCGATGCTCGATGGCTGGACCAACGTGTTCCAGGTGCCGGGCAAGCGCACCACCGGCACCAAGGCGCAAACCTACGCCATCACCGGGCCGGGCTGGAGCGGCGAACTGCCGCCGGGCGTGACCGAATACAAGGCGCCGACCGGCATCGTCTGGATTCTCGGACGCATCTACTGCACCGGCACGCCGGAAGATTACAAGGCGGTTCACGCCTTGCAGGACAAGATTTCGGTGGTGCCCTTGTCCGCCTACGGCAAGCCCTATACCNCGGCGCCCGGCGTGGTCGACCCGGCCATCGACATGAAGACTGCGGTACGCGAACAAGTGAATGCGCTGGATGCCGCCGCCTACTTCAAGCTGTTTGCCGAATTGCTCAAGACCAATCCGGCTGCTGCCGACGATGCGCCGATGGTGGACAAGCTGGCCAAGATCGGCGTCGTTCCCGGCNAGGATTTCGATGCCGCCAAACTCGATCCGGCCGTGGCCAGGNGCTTGGCCGGCGCACCGAAGCCGGCTCAGGAAGTCATCATGGACTGGATGAAGGCCGGCGTCGTGGCGGGCGACTTCAAGCTGGAAAACGGTTGGGCGTTTACGACCAAGACCGGCTTGTACGGCACGCACTATGTGCAGCGCGCCTTGATCACCGCGATTGGACTGGGGGCCAACCGGCCGGAGGACGCGGTCTATCCGACCTCGACCGGGCCGGATATCGCTGCCAAATACAGCGGCGAGAAGAAATACGTCATGCGCTTTGAANAAGGCCAACTGCCGCCGGTGAACGGGTTCTGGTCGCTGACGATGTACGACGCCGACTACTTCTTCGTGGACAACAAGCTCAACCGCTACAACCTGAGCCAGCGCAACAAGTTCAAGACCAACCCGGATGGCTCCGTCGATCTCTACATCCAGAACGAATCGCCGGGCAAGGACAAGGAATCGAACTGGCTGCCGGCACCGAAGGGCGACTTTGTCCTGATGATGCGGCTCTACTGGCCGAAGGAACAGGCGCCCTCGATTCTGGATGGCAGCTGGAAGGTGCCGGGCGTCAAGGAAGCTTCCTAGCCACTTGATCCTGACCGGTAGGGCCGTTCATGGCGGCCCTTGGCGCGTCCGCGCCAGACGCCGGTCGATGACAGGGCGGCAGGTCGTTTGCGGTCGACCGCCAAAAATGGCAAAAATGAAAAGGCCGGGGTAACCCGGCCTTTTCATTACAGTACCTGTTCCAGTTCGCTGATTCATGGAGAACTGAACACAGCGATGGTCAGTCAGCCCTAGCTATCCCGGGGCAAATCGCCGTGCAGCGCTCACTTCGCCTTGGGCCGTCCGTAGCGAGCGACAAAACTCGCCTTGCCAATCGTATTGGCGTTGATCATGTAACCGGCCAGCGCTGCCGTCGCATCGGCGGGAATGTCGAGTTTGGGCGTTTTCAGCGCATGGATGGTGAAAATGTAGCGATGCGCCTTGTCCCCGGANGGCGGGCAGACGCCACCCCAGGCGGCGACGCCGTAGTCGATGCGCACCTGACGGGCGCCGGCGGGCAGGTTGGCGTCGCCGAGCGCGCCGGCATTGGCGGGCAGCGAATGGACATCGGCCGGCAAGTTGATGACGCTCCAGTGCCACCAGCCCGAGCCGGTCGGCGCATCCGGGTCGATNACCGTGATTGCGAAGCTCTGGGTGCCGGCAGGCGCATTGCGCCATTCCAGGGCGGGCGACTTGTTTTCACCGGAACAACCAAAACCATTGAACTCGAAACGCTTGTCGATCAGGCCACCAGCCTTGATCTCCGGGCTGCCGAGTTGAAAATCCGCTGCGTGGGCCATGGCCGATGCGGTCAGGAGGGCGCTTGCCAGGATGACTTTGAACTTCATCGGGAACTCCATCAAGAAAGGAGTTGGCATGATGACGCAAGGGAGGGCACCGCGCCAGCCGTTTCGCATGATGCGGCGCTGACGGATTCATCGTCCCTGGACAGGGTGCCGATGCCTGCTTTGCACAAATGCGGCCGGGCAAGCCTCCGGCGGAGGGGGCAGACGATCGCTTCACCAAGGTGGGGTACCAGGCGGCTTCCCGTTTCTCGCAGTCGCTTGGTCATCAGTGTGAGCAACATCAACAGCAACTTGTTACCAAGCTGCGGATGTTCGTGGAGGATGGCGTTGAGGCGNTCGCGGCCGAGAACAGCAAAATCGACTTCCTCATTGGCGATACAACTGGCGAAACGGGCGCCATTGTCGACGATCGCCATTTCNCCGACCGTGGCTCCCGGGCCCACTGTCGCAATGATGCGACGCCCGCCATCCTCACGATTCTTGATGACGTTCTGGTGNCCGGTCAGGATGATCAGCAGAAAATCCCCNGCATCTCCCTCTCGGATCAACAGCCCGCCACGGCGAATGGTGTAGCAATCCATGAATTCGCAGAGNTTTTTTATCTCCGCAGTTTCCAGCGCATCGAAAAATGGCGCCTGGGTGATGATCTCCTGAATATCTTCGGCAAATTGCGTCGCCTTGCCGAGCGGTTGGACCGAAGTATCGAGGGATTTTGGCAGGGGCATGGAGAATGTCGTGGCGATGCCGATTTGAGGCCGAATGCTTGGGAAGCGGTTGTGTTGGAAAACGTGATTGATGAACACGCCCCGCTCAGTATAGACCGGAAAGACAATTGCCGAAATCGCCCGGAAACTGAGTTGTCGGCGGTAATATTTATGTGCTGAACAAGGGCGCGAATTTACGTATCGGTGTTTTGTGTCAAAGCATTCTTTGGAACGGGCGCTGCATGGATGCTGTTGAAATAAAAAGGCCGGGAATTATCCGGCCTGATTTCATTAAGCCACAGGGCTTATGGCGCCAATCAGGATTGGCGACGACGCCTTGCAAGGCCGAGTCCGATCATCCCCAAGCCGAGCAATGCGATTGATCCGGGCTCTGGAATATTGTTGCCCGTGGTCACACTGAGCGTCGAACTGTAATGGATCCGCGCAACGGTGTCCTGAATGAACAGAGTCAACTGCATCGGTACCGCGAAAGCGCTGAGGTTGCCAACCGGACGGAAACTGCCAAGAACCGTGCTACCACCGACGACAGAATGCGGCTTCGTCGTCAAGTGACCGTTATTCGACGGAGCCGGTTGGCGTAATAGCCTCCGTCATCGTCATTGGGGTTGCGAATGATGTTGATGAATTCATTTGCACTCGTGGCGAGCAGACCCCGCCAACGCGTGCGCGCGTTGATGCGTCGTCATCGTTTTCATCCGTGACGACGATGATGTTTCGCACCAGGTTGTTGCGGAAGGCATCCAAGCGAAGGTTTGGATGCACCAAACCATCTTCAGTGCGCCGCCGTGCGGCGGCAACCAAACTTGATTTTGGAGCATTTGAGTCTGGGTTGTTGTTAGGCAAATCGGGCCTTACTTTTTATAAATCATACTGTTAATAAAACGCTCTGCCGTACATCGATAATTGCAATATCGACACTTTCGACTCGAAACGAGCACGGCGGTTAAATTGCAATATCAGCTCACGCATCGTACCCGCCTGACGTCGAACATCGCACGTATCCGATGGTCGAGCGATCAACGCGCCCCGATCATGTCCCGCGCACTCCCGTGCCGAAGCTGATGACACTGGCGGTGTCCAGTTCAGTATCCTCGATTTCATGATCATTGCCGCTCGGGCGAGCCTGACGGTTAGTATCAGGACGCACGAGTTCGTTGCTGGTGGCGTCCTACATGTGCTGCGGCTTTGCTGGCGGCGACCTTTGTCGATCTTTGAGCGCAAGCATGCGTTGATCGTTGCCCTGTTCGCGCTGGCGACGCTGGCCTGGTCTGGCGCCAAGCACGATGCTGATGCTTTATCTTCGGCGGCATCATTGGTGCAGACGATGATCGGCGATGCCATTTTTCCGCCGGGCGCGGGCACGGCATTGGCCAGTGCCTTTTCTTCGACGCAACCCTGTCGTTGTGGCTGGCCAATCACGCGCGCTCCGTTCATCGCTGCTGAGCGTGATCTTTCTGTCGGCCTGCGCTTTCCCGGATCAACCGCGAAGCGCGCTCACCTGTTGTCGGCACCTTCAGCGCTTGATCAACCACGTCCCGCCCGTTGTTTTCGGCGTTGATCGCCGGCACGGTGATTCCTATATCACCGCCGGTGTCCAGCCATTCCGCTCGATATTCATCGATCTGGTCGGGCCGAGCCTGATGGCGGCATTCGGTATCGGGACGCACGAGGTCGGGTTGCTGGTGGCGTCCTACAGCTTCAGTGCTGCGGCTTCCGGCGTGCTGGCGGCGACCTTTGTCGATCTTTTCGAGCGCAAGCGGCTGATCTGCTTCGATCGCCCTTTGCGCCACCTTCGTCGCTGGCGTGCAGTCGCCATGGCCTGCGGTCTGGCGCCTGATCACGCTGGANCGATGCGGATCTGGCGCTGGTCGGCACGTCGTCGGGCGAACCTCGGCGGGTTCGCGCGCATCGTGATGCAGACGATGATCGGCCCTGCGGNNCTTTCCATGCCGGCCCGCCGGGCGCGGGCGAGCGGCATCGTGGCGAAGNCTGCCTTTTCGGTGTCGACGATCGGCGCAACGCAATTGTCGTTGCNNTGGGNNCTGGCCGTTCATCTTGGCTGGCGCGCGTGCTCATTTTCTTGCCCTCTGAGTCGCGCATCTTTCATCGGCAACGGCGACTCCGGGCTTCGGAATCGCCACCACCAGACCAAGGGTAGCCGCTGCCGTNCGATCAGTTCGTGATGATGGGCGACGATGTTGTGAATCAACCACGTCCGCGCCCTGTTGTTTTCGGCATCGATCGATCATTTTCCGGCTTCAGGCGTGCGTTTTCATATTTCGCTCGTCTATGCCGGCTTGAACAACGTGGCCATCTTCCGCNTCGCCGATATTCCCATCGTCTATCTGGTCGGGGGCTTCGCAACATTCATCAGCGCATGCCGGATCGGGTCGCGGTGGNCGGACAAGCATGGCAAGGTCGAGCTTTATCGCTGGTTGGCGGGGTTGGCCATGCTGCCGCTACTGGCGCNNGTGACCCATGCCGGGGTATTGCCGCTGTGGGGCTGGCTGATCTGCTCGACCAGCTTTTTCGTGCTGATTTCCGGGCGCATGATCCCGGCGATGGCGATCATCGCTTCGGCCGTCAAGCCGGACTTGCGCGGCACCTTCATGTGCNTCAACGTGCAGTCGTTGGCCATGGGCCTGGCGACGACACTGNCCGGCGGCTTGATCACGATGGGCGAGAGCGGGCGGATCGTCGGCTACCCGCTGGTCGGCTACGTGGCCGTCGGTGCGAACCTCATTGGANTATGGTTCGTTTCGCGCATCGTGATGCACGGCCGTCATCTGTAGGTGCCTGCTGTCGGGCGCGCGGGCTAGTAGCCGTAGCCTCCGGTCCGGGGCGCCTAATCTGCCGGCGAATTGCCTGATCGCCGGATCCGGGATTCGGCCTGTTGCGGTCGACCGCCAAAACCGGCAAAAATGAAAAGGGCCGGTGTTCCCGGCCCCTGCTTCGCTCGCTGGCGACTATCAGACGCGCAGCAACGCCTTGATCAGGCGCTCCGAGNNCTGGTCTTCGGTGAATTGCGGTTCGTTGGGCGGGTAGAGTGAATTTTCCTCGATCGTGAAGCCGTGTTCCTGGGCCAGGGCGCGCAGTTCCTTGATCTTCTGGCAGGCCTTGAGGCTTTCCTTGAGCGCGGGGTCGGCTTTGGCTTTTTCCGAAAAGGCCTTGATGGGGGCGACGGACATGGTTTCTCCTGTGGGATGTCGTTGAGTGAATCGTTAAATCGGGGTGGAACGATTGTCAGGCCGGGTAGTCGATGACCGTCGGGTCGCCGCTGCCATCGTCGATTTCAGCCTGGGCGAGCTTGCCGTCCGGGTGATAGCGGTAGTCGTGCCGTTGCTCGACTTCGCCATAGACGATCTTTTCGCAAACGATCAGGCGCTCGGCGGCATCGAAGCTGCCCCGGTAGTAGGTGTTCCGGTTGCGCATGTCGTCGGCCGTCAGTTCTCCGACCAGATTGAGGGGNAGCTTGATGCCGCTGTAGCTGGTGAAATATCGGGTGTTCGCTGCGTTTTCGTCATCGCTTGTCGTACTCATGACAAAAACCCGAAAAATCCGGGTCGTTCCGGTCGGATAAGCAATATGGGGCCAAGCGGCCTACAGCGGGAAGATCCAGGGCACCATGAAGACGCTGACGACCAGGACGATCAGCGTCAGTGGCAGGCCGATGCGCAGAAAGTCGGCGAAGCTGTAGTTGCCCGCCGTCGCCACCAGTGAATTGACCGGGGCGATCGGCGTCATGAACGAGCTGGAACAGGCCAGCGCGACGGTCATGGCGAAGGGGTAGGGCGAGGCCTGGAGTTCCTCGGCGATGGCCAGCGCCAACGGGATCAGCAACACGGCGTTGGCGGTGCCCGAGACGAANAGGCCGAGCGCCACGGTGATGGCGAAGAGCAGGGCGAGCATCGAATAGACGCCGGTATTGGCGGTCAGGCCGACCAGCGCGTGCGCCGCCAGATCGACGCCGCCGGTGCGTTCGAGGGCGATGGCGAAAGGCAGCATGCCGACGATCATGATCAGGCTCTTCCACTGGATGGCGCGGTAGGCCTGATCGAGGTCGATGCGCTTGAAGATGCCCATCATCAGGCAGCCGATCAGCGCGGCATGGACATTCGGCACGATGCCGGTGGCCATCAGGGCGACGACGACGACCAGCGTGAAGACGGCGAACGGCGCCTTGCTGGCGGCGGGCATGATTTCGTCGAACTCGCGCGGCAGGTTGAGGACCACCAGGTCGTGGCTGTCTTTCTGCAACTGGCGAATGGTNTTCCAGGGGCCGGCGAGGAGCAGGGTGTCGCCGACCTTGAGCACCACATCGCGCAGGTTGAAGGGCTTGCGCGCCACCTTGCCGCGGCGGACGCCGATGATCTTCAGGTCGGATTCGCCGATCGCTTCGGCTTCGCCGACGGTCTTGCGGACGAAGGCGGAGTCTTCCGGCAGGATGACTTCGACCATGCCGACCGTATTCGAGCGGTCGATGAAGTAGCGCCCGCTATTGGGTAATGGGTCGACCTTGTAGCGTTCATACATTTCGCTGACTTCAAATGGCGGCAGGTCGAGGTCGAGCAGCAAGATGTCGCTGGCTTCGAAACGCAGATCGAGCGAACGTGTCAGCAGGCGCCGCTCGCGACCGCTGCCGCGTTCGACGAGAACGAGCCGCACGCCCACCTGGGAAAGCAGCCCCAGATCGCCCAGCGCCTCGCCCACCAGGGGCGAATCGGGCCGGATACGCACCCGGTATTCGCGCTCCGCGAGCTGGTAACGCTTGACCCATTTCTTCATCTTGGGCCGCGGGTGCGCCAGCCCGTCGTCGGAATTGCCCCGGGGCAGGCGGCGTCGGGCAAAATGCATGTAGGCGATGCTCAATAGCAGGATCGGCACGCCGAACGGTGTGAACGAAAAGAAGCTGAAACCTTCGGCGCCGTGTCGTACCAGCTCGTAGTTGATGATCAGGTTGGGCGAGGTCGCCACCAGCGTCAGCATGCCGCTGATCAGCGCCGCGTAGGCCATCGGCATCATCAGCTGGCTAGGTGCCGTGCGCGTGCGGATGGCGATGCGCATCACCACCGGAATGAACATGGCGACGATGCCTGTGGAACTCATGAAGGCGCCGAGGAAGCCGGCGCACAGCATCAGCAGGGCGAGCTGGCGCCAGGGCTGGTCGCCGCCCCGGGTCACCAGCCAGTCGCCGATGCGGCGAGCGACGCCGGCCCGTGCCAGTGCCTCACCGACGACGAACATGGCGGCAATGAGCACGATATTCGGGTTGGCAAAGCCGGCAATCGCCTCGTTGACGCTGACGACACCGGTAAACGGCAAGGCCACCATGGCGATCAAGGCCACCGCATCCGCGCGCGGCCGGTTCAGCGCGAACATCACGATGGCGATGCCGAGCAGCAACAGGACGAGCAGCAGATCAGCGTTCATTGATGATGAATCGGTTGCGCATGGGTGTCGTCAAGGATACTCCATGCGTGAACCGGTGAATTCCCGCAACGGGATGGCCGGTTGCGGTCGACCCTGAAAAATGGCCGATTTTCAGCGGCGTGGCGTGGGCGCCGGTAGCGAACGCGTCGCCAGCACCACGCCCATCGCGGCAATGGCCACGCCGAGTGCCTGCGTTGCGCCGATGGGCTGGGCGAAAAGCAGCCACGCCAGCGCGGCCGCCGAAACCGGCACCAGATAGAACAGCCCGGCCACGCGGCTGACCGCGTTGCGGCGGATCAACAGCACCAGCAGACTGACCGCGCCCACCGAAACCACCACCGCCATCCACAGCAATGCAAAGACGAATTCCCCNGTCCAGCGGATCGGGGTGCGTTCGAACAGCAGCTAGCCGAGCGCGCAGGCCAGTGCCAGAGCNGCGCACTGGATGGCGCCGCCCGAAAGCGGATGCATGTTCGCGCAACGCGCNCTTTGCACCAGATTGCCGAGCGACAGCCCGGCCAGCCCGGCAAACGAGGCGGCCACCGCCCAACCGCCGATGCCGCGGCCCGGCAGTCCGGCGTGCAACACCAGATAAACGCCGCCCAAGCCAAGGCCCAGACCGGACCATTGCCGGGGCGCAATGCGTTCGCCGAGCAGCAGCGGTGCCAGCAGGGCGATCAGCACCGGATGCAAGGCGATAATCAGGGCCGACACGGCCGGCGGCACGCCNCCGGCGATGCTGACGAATACGCCCACGGAAAACACGCCCACCGTGAGCAGCCCGGCCAGCGCAATCGCCGGTAACGCCTGCCGGCTTGGCCAGGGNGCCTTTAACAACAATGCGAGGACAGCCATCAGCGCCGCCGCCAGCGCGAAGCGCAGGGCCAGAAAAGCCAGCGGGTCGGCGTGCGGCAGGCCCAGCCGGGCGCCGACGAAGCCGGCGCCGTAGAGCACGACGAAGGCGATGGCCAGCGGGCGTTCCGAGTCCGCCAGGGCGGACAGGGCAGGCAGGCGGTGTGCGTGCGGCATGGCCGTTCAGCGCGCCAGATTCCGGCGGGCGAGCAGTTGGCGGGTTTGCAGCGGGACCGGGTGGCCGGGTTGCAGGTCGATGAAGGGCATTGGTTTCTCCAGAAAGCGGTGTTGCGGTTGGGGGCGGGGCTTGCCTGGAATCCACTCTAGCGATTAGGATTAAATTAGAAAAATTAATAATTGTCGATTCAAAATCTGAGTTACGAATGATGCGCCGCCACCTCGATATCGAATCGCTACGCGCCCTGGTCGGCATCGTCGACCTCGGCGGCTTTTCAGCCGCCGCGCAACAGCTCGGACGCACCCAATCCGCCGTCAGCCTGCAACTCAAGCGGCTGGAGGAAAGCCTTGGCCAGACGCTCGTTCAGCGCAGCCAGGGGCGCGTCGATGGTGTCACCGCCGAAGGCGCGGCCATGCTTGCCTATGCCCGCCAGATCCTGCGCCTGAACGACGAAGCCTGCGCGGCCGTCGGGCGCGACGAAGCCATCGGCAGCCTGCGCGTCGGTCTGCCGGAAGAATTGATGGAAAGCGTCTTTCCAGCCGCAATGGCCGCTTTTCGGGCGCTGTATCCACGCCTGCGGCTCAATGTACTGGCGGAAACCTCGGCGGTGTTGCGCCAGGCACTGGCGGCCGGTCAGATCGATCTGGCGCTGGTCAAAACCTGCGATGACGGGGCGCCCGCCGAAGGCGAAGTGCTATGGCAGGAGCCGCTGGTCTGGATGGCCGGCGATGCCTTTCGCGACAGCGTGGACGCGGCGCCCGGCGCGGCGCTGCCGCTGGCCCTGTTCGGTGAAAATTGCGCCTTCCGCCTGGCGGCCACGNCGNCGCTGGCCGGCGCCGGTTTGCCATGGGCCTTGCAATACACCGGCAGCAGTGTCACTGGCTTGCGCCATGCCATTGCCCACGGCCTGNGGGTGACGGCTTTGCCGCATAGCCTGCTGGCGCCCGGCATCGGCAAGGTCACGCACTTTGGCGCGCAACGCCTGCCGGCCTTGCCGGCCGCGCGTCTGATCGCGCTGCATGCCGCGCCGGAAGGCAGCGTGCCGGCCCGCCGTTTCGCTGCGTGGATAGGCGAAGCGATGGCGACACGCACTGGTTGAGGAACGATGGGGCAGGTCGTCCGCTGACACTTGTTGCGGTCGCCCCGGAAAAAGCCCGAAATTGCCGTGCCGCCACGGAAAGATCTGGTCAAGCGCCTTTCTTGCAGGGCGTCTTGCACGGCAGTAGGATAAAACTCAAAACAAGGAAAAGGGGACGAACATGCGTATCCGTATCGGCATGCTGGCCGTCATGGCATTCTCGCTGTTGTTTTCCATGGTTGCGCACGCGGCCGATGCACCGGCTCATACGTTGACCAAGGCGCCCCCAAGGCGCGTCATCTCCCGTTGTCCGTCAAGCCCTGGAAGGGCGATTTCGAGCAGATGATCGAGCGCCGGATGATCCGGGTGCTGGTTCCCTATAGCCGCACGCTCTACTTTAACGAACGGNGGCGCGAGCGGGGCATCTCGGCGGACAGCGTGCGCGAGTTCGAGCGCTACCTGAACCGGAAATACGCTGCCCAACTGGGCAAGCGACCGCTGACTGTCTATATCATCCCGACGACGCGCGACAAGCTGCTTTCTGGCCTCGTCGCCGGCATTGGCGATATCGCCGTGGGCAACCTGACGATCACCGATGAACGCCAGCAGATCACCAACTTCGTTGCCATCAGCGACCAGAAGCCGGTGGCGGAAATCGTGCTGACCGGGGCCGGCGTGCCCGAGCTTACTTCGCCGGAAGCGCTTTCCGGCCGCACCGTGCATGTGCGGCCCTCCAGCAGCTATCACGACAGTCTGGAAGATCTGAACGAGCAGTTGAAANAATCCGGCAAGGCGCCGGTGAAGATCGTTCTGGTGCCCGACGCGCTGGAGGACGAGGACATGATGGAAATGCTCGACGCCGGCTTGCTCGAAGCAATCGTCGTCGACGACTGGAAGGCGCGGATGTGGGCGCAGGTACTACCCAAGATCAAGCTGCACCCGCAGGCGGCAGTACGTAGCGGCGGGCAGATCGGCTGGGCCGTACGCAAGGGCAGCCCGCAACTGGAGGCGGCCATCGGCGATTTCTTCATCAATGACATCAAGAAATCGAACATCACCCAGCAACTCGTGAATACCTACACCAAGCGCGTCCGGCAGTTCCGCAGCCCGGCGGAGGATGCCGACCGCAAGCGCTTCGAGGAAACCATCGGCTACTTCCGCAAGTATGGCAGCAAGTACGATTTCGACCCGCTGATGCTGGCCGCCCAGGGATTCCAGGAATCCCAGCTCGACCAGAATGCGCGCAGTCACGTCGGCGCCGTCGGCATCATGCAGATCATGCCGGCGACCGGCTCTTCGCTCGGTGTCGGCAGCATCCATGTCACCGAATCGAATATCCACGCCGGCACCAAGTACATGGATCAGCTGATGAGCAAATACTTCCCGGATGCCAAGTTCAGCGAGTCGAATCGCCCGCTGTTCGCCTTTGCCAGCTACAACGCCGGACCGGGCAACATCTCGAAGATGCGCAAGGAGGCCGAAAAACGCGGGCTCGACCCGGACAAGTGGTTCAACAATGTCGAGATCGTCGTCGCCGAAAAGATCGGCAAGGAAACCACGACCTACGTCCGCAACATCTACAAGTACTACGCGGCCTATCGCTTGACGCAGGAGGCCGAGAAGCCTCGCGCCAGACGCGCGAGAAGGTGGCGCCGGGCGGCAAGTGATTTACGACTGGGGTAGCGCATGGTTTGCGTTACCCCGGGTTACTGGACTGGCAGAAACCCGTTTCATTTTTGGCCTTTTTTAGGTCGACCGCAACAGGGAGAGGGCAATCGCGCTCTTTCTCTGTTGTTGATTATTTGTCCGAGCCTGGCCCCTTTGATGGGTTGGGGCAATACGCACGAATCATTGCTTTCCGAACCTTGAGTAATGCCGTCAGGCCCCACCTAAGTTTCAACATGAGGCTGGATAGCCCCCTTGTGACGAAATAGCTCACCCACCACGACCACAACGCTGTAGCAATACCGCCTTGCGCACAGCCACCGCCACGGCATTGCAACTGCCCAATGAACTCTCCGATAGCTATAGCGATAAACGCAGCGATGCCGAGACATGGGAAGCTGCGAAGCAGCAATGTTCTGAGCTTCGCAGCAGGAGGCGATTTCTTGAATTGCGCGCCGAAGATAGAAATGAAGCCTCGCAACGCCATTTGTACGCGCCAAGGGCGAACAACTCGAAAATGAAGCCGGGAGCAGCAATCGCCGAAGGAGAAACATTCGCGAGCAATGAGCGAACGTCCGATGAGAGCCAATGTTGGATGCGTTGTCGCCCAACTTAGAATGCGACGCTGAGGTTTTGGCTCATTTGTCATGGTTGCCCCAACGTAGAAGTCACCGCGCTGCGCGGTATATCGCGCAGCGTGTGGACTGTCGGGCCGGCCCATCCGGCACGGCGTCCCAAAGGCGAAGGCCAGTTTCGACCATAGTGTTCTGTCTTTTCTGAGATAGTGGGTTTCATCGTTTCCAAGCCAAAGTGACCGCTTTGCGACCGCGCGGTTCACTGACGAACTTAGTTTGCACCAGCAGGATCTGCAGCGCGAATAAGTGCGATCGCTAAGCTTTAAATGAACTCCGCTTTTGCCTCCCAAATATGATTGAGGCGGATTGGGTCTCGCCTCTGAATTAGAAATGCTTTGAATTGTGCGCGTAGGAAGAGTGGCACCGTTTGAGCCAAAGTGCTAGAGGCTGTGTTAACAGAAAAGTGCTGATTGACCCGCAAAACAGAGCCTCAGAAAACTGTGACGAACTGCCAGCTTTCGGGGAGGTGAAAGAACTGACTGACGTTTCACTGTAATGTTGCGTTTAACGATCATGGTGTTTGAATTGCATAACGTGATGTGACGGCACATCAGCGTCGCCTTCATAAACACGGCGTCAAACTGTGCAAGGCTTTGCTGGTCATGTTGCAATTCACGGTGATCTCTCTTTTCACGGATGGAGTATTGGTTCGCGACCGATTTTTGCAAGCGCGTCTTGATGTCAGCGTTTCCTCTCCTGTTGCGGTCGAAAAAGGCCGAAAATCAAAATTGGCCGGTGCGGGTTGCAAATTGCGGGCGCCGAAATTCAGAAGCCAGCGGGCTTGCGCAAATCAGCTGGCTGCGAGCCTCCGCTCAATGCCGGTTTCCGCCAGCCAGTCGCATCGCCGCAAGCAGTCGGCGCCATGCATTGCCCCTGGCGCGGGCGTGTTGCGGCCAGCAAATGGGCGTCGATGTTGCCCAAGCCTTGGACGTTTGCATATGAAGCCCAGCACTTCGGCATCCGTGGCGATAGGCGCTTGCGGCAAATCCTGCAAGGCACCGAGTCCCGCTCGCGATTCTGCAGGTTGCCAGAGCGAGTTCGCCAATCACGTTAGTGCGCCAGTACCTGCCTGTTCGAGCAGGGTGCAGGCGCTCGTCGCGCTGGCGCAGTTCCAGACCGACGTATCGACCAGGATCATGGCGCTTCAGTCTGGCGTCTCGGTGGGGCGACGAGTTGCGGCTCGGAGCCGCCGAGCAGTGCCAGCCGCTTGGCGCTTTCGCGTTGAATCAAGGGCGCAGGGCTTCGCGGATCAAGGCGGCTTCCGAAACGCCGGTCAAGGTCTGTGCCTTGCGCATCATCAAGCCTCCGCGCAATGCTCCTGTTTATCCGCCAGGCATCAGCTTGCAAAGTATCCTGCCACCCGCGTCGTTTGTTGCGCGCAGATCGTTTATTGAAAGCCCATCTGCTAAGATTCGCCCCAATTTTTCAGGCGTAGCTTCTTGTCCTCCCTCCCGGAAATCTTTGCTCCCGACGGCCCGCTGGCGCAGGCGATCAGCGGCTACCGCGTGCGCGGGCAGCAGCTGGAAATGGCCGAACGCATCGCCGCCGCCATCGATGCCTGCTCGGTCTTCATCGCCGAGGCGGGCACCGGCACCGGCAAGACTTTCGCCTACCTCGTCCCGGCCCTGCGTTCCGGCGGCAAGGTGATCGTTTCGACCGGTACCAAGACCTTGCAGGACCAGTTGTTCAACAAGGACTTGCCGATGGTGCGCGACGCCTTGAAGGCGCCGGTCAAGATCGCCTTGCTCAAGGGCCGCGCCAACTACGTTTGCCCCTACCACCTCGAACGCGCTGNNGCCGACGGCCGCTTCCTGACCCGCGAGGATGCGGCCGACGCCCGCCGCATCGCGGTGTTCGCCAAGGTGACGAAGAGCGGCGACAAGGCCGAATGCCTGGAAGTCTCGGAAAACTCGCCGGTCTGGAACCACGCCACCTCGACCCGCGAGAACTGCCTCGGCCAGGACTGCCCGGACTACAAGGACTGCTTCGTGATGCAGGCGCGGCGCGAGGCGATGGCGGCCGACCTGGTGGTCGTCAATCACCATTTGTTCTTCGCCGACGTGATGCTGCGCGACGAAGGCATGGCCGAACTGTTGCCGGCCTGCAACACGGTGATCTTCGACGAGGCGCACCAGTTGCCGGAAGTGGCGACGCTGTTCTTCGGCGATACCGTGTCGACCGCACAGATTCTCGATCTGGCCCGCGATGCGCGTGCCGAAGGCCTGACCAACGCCCGCGACTGTCTCGACCTGCAAACCGGCAGCAAGGCGCTGGAGAAAGTCGCCAAGGATTTGCGGCTGACGGTCGGGATCGACGCCGGGCGCTTCTCTTACGGTCAACTGCTGGAAAAGCCCGATTTCGCGTCGGCGCTGAAAAAGCTCGAAGACGAAGTCGTGAAATTCGCCGCCATCCTGGAAACCCAGGCCGAACGTGCCGAAGGGCTGGAAAAGTGCTGGCAGCGCGCGCTGGAGCTGGCCCAGCGCCTCAGCCACTGGCAGAAGGTGGCGGACGACGGCTACGTGCGCTGGGCCGAAGCTTTCACGCAGTCGCTGCAGCTCAACTCGACACCGCTCGACGTGGCCGAGATTTTCAAAAAGCAGATGGGCGGCCACCCGCGCGCCTGGATCTTTACCTCGGCAACGCTGGCCGTGCAGGGCAAGTTCCACCATTACTGCGCCGAACTCGGCCTCGGCGAACCGGAATCGGCGTGCTGGGAAAGTCCTTTCGACTACGGCAAACAGGCCGTGCTCTACGCGCCGCTCGGCATGCCCGAGCCGAATTCCTTCGGCTACACCGATGCCGTCGTCGATGCCGCTTTCCCGGCGGTGGTGGCGGCCGGCGGCGGCGCCTTTTCCTATGCACCAGCCTGCGCGCCATGCGCCGCACACGAACTGCTCAAGGCACGGCTGGAGGACGAAGGCCACGACATGCCGCTGCTGTTGCAGGGCGAGGGCAGCAAGAACGACCTGCTGCAACGCTTCCGCCACCTCGGCAATGCGATCCTGGTCGGCAGCCAGAGTTTCTGGGAAGGCGTCGATGTGCGCGGCGAGGCGCTGTCGCTGGTCGTCATCGACAAGATTCCCTTCGCGCCGCCCGACGACCCGGTGCTCGCGGCCCGCATCGAGCAGATGAAGCAGCAGGGCCGCAATGCCTTCATCGAATATCAGTTGCCGCGCGCCGTCATCAACGTCAAACAGGGTGCCGGCCGGCTGATCCGCGACGAGACCGACATGGGCGTTCTGATGATCTGCGATCCGCGACTCATATCAAAGCCCTACGGCCGCAAGGTGTGGCAAAGTCTGCCGCCGATGAAGCGAACCAAGGAACTCTCCGAAGTGCTGNAATTTTTCGCCAGCCGATGAACCTCACTTTCGACAGGCTGCGCCAGCAGCAGCCGCAACTTTTCTCGAACGCCGCACTCACGCTGCCAGCCGCCGCCGGACAGGGCATGGTGGCGCTCATTGCCGCCATCGAGGCGGCCATTGCGCTGCCCGCCTACCGTGCCCACGCACTGGCCCAGGCGCCGGCCATTTGCCGGGTGCCGGTGGCGGCGCACGGTGTGTTCATGGGCTACGACTTCCACCTGACCGACAGCGGCCCGAAGCTGATCGAGATCAACACCAACGCCGGTGGCGGGCTGCTCAATGCCTACCTGCTGGCGGCGCACGGGGAAAGCGCGGCGGGAGCGACGGTACGCGCGGCGTATGTCGAAATGTTCCGCGAGGAATGGCGTCTGGCACGCGGCGCGGCTCTTTGCGGCGCATCGCCATCGTCGATGAAAACCCGGCCGGGCAGTTCCTGGCGCCCGAGTTCGAGTTGTTCCGGCAATTGTTCGAGGAACACGGCATCGCCGCCGTGATCGCCGATCCGCAGGAGCTGCGCTGGGATGGCGTGCATCTGATGCACGACGGCCAGCCAGTGGACATGATCTACAACCGCCTGACCGATTTTGCCCTCGATTTTCCGGTCGACCGCGACATACGCGCCGCCTACGAAGCCGGGGCCGTGGTGCTGACGCCACACCCGCAGGCGCATGCGCTGTATGCCGACAAGCGCAACCTGATGCTGCTTTCGGACGACGCGGCATTGAGCGCGCTGGGCGTTGGCGCGGTGCCCCGCGCCGTGCTGCTGGCCGGCGTTCCGCGAACAGTTGCGGTCGACCCCGAAAAAGAGGCGTTTTTCTGGGCCGGGCGCAAGAACTGGTTCTTCAAGCCGCCGGCCGGCTTCGGCAGCCGCGCCGCCTATCGCGGCGACAAGCTGACCAAACGGGTATTCGAGGAAATTCTGCACGGCGGCTACATCGCGCAGGAAATCGCGCCGCCGTCCGAGCATGTCGTACTCGTCGACGGCGTCGAACAGACCATGAAAGCCGACATCCGCTGCTACGTTTACGCGGGCGGGGTTCAACTTGTCGCCGCTCGCCTGTACCAGGGCCAGACCACCAATTTCCGCACGCCGGGCGGCGGTTTCGCGCCGGTCTTCTTTTCCTGAGCGAGTAGAATTCCGCCATGAAAATCTTTGGCATCGCCGGCTATTCCGGCTCCGGCAAGACGACGCTGCTGGAAAAGCTCATTCCCNAGCTCACCGCGCGCGGCCTCAAGGTCTCGGTCATCAAGCACGCCCACCACGGGTTCGACATCGACCGCCCGGGCAAGGATTCGCATCGTCACCGCGAAGCCGGCGCCACCGAGGTCATGCTCTCCTGCAGCGACCGCTGGGCCTTGATGCACGAGCGGCGCGACGAACCCGAGCCGACGCTGAACGAACTGCTCGGCCACCTTTCTCCCTGCGATCTGGTGCTGATCGAGGGCTTCAAGCAGGAACCCGTGCCGAAGCTGGAAGTCTATCGGCCGGAGAACGGCAAACCGCCGCTGTTCCCCGAGCGCCCGGACATCGTCGCCGTCGCCACCGATGCCGACATCGCCACCGATCTGCCCAAGCTGCCGCTGAACGATTTCGTCGCCATCGCCGATTTCGTCGTGAATACCTTAGATTTGCAGGAATGCTCATGCTGACTTACGAACAAGCCCTTGCCCAACTGCTCGCCGCCGCCCAGCCGGTCGAAGAAATCCGCCGCGTGCCGCTGACCGCCGCCGCCGGCCGCATTCTCGCCAGCGCCCAGCAGTCGAGCGTCGCCGTGCCGCCGCTGGCCAATTCGGCGATGGACGGCTACGCTGTGCGGGTTGCCGACGTGAGCGCCGCCGGTGTCTGCCTGCCGGTCAGCCAGCGCATTCCGGCCGGCACCGTCGGCACGCCGCTGCAAGCCGGCACCGCCGCCCGTATCTTCACCGGCGCGCCGATTCCCGAAGGCGCCGACGCCGTCATCATGCAGGAGCGCTGCGAGCACGGCGAGGTTGGCAGCACCAGCGGCGTCGTCATCAACCACGTGCCGCGCCTGCAGGAAAACATCCGCCCGGCGGGCGAGGACATCGCGCTCGGCAGCGACATCCTGCCCGCCGGCATCCGCCTGCGCCCGCAGGACATCGCGATCGCCGCCGCCGCCGGCCTGCCGGAACTGCCGGTACGGCGCCGCCTGCGCGTCGGCACCTTCTTCACCGGCGACGAACTGGTGCAGCCCGGCGAGCCGTTGCCGCCCGGCGCCATCTACAATTCCAACCGCTACGCCCTGCGCGCGCTGCTCGAAGCGCTGGGCTGCGAAGTGCGCGACCTCGGCACGGTGCCGGACAAACTCGATGCGACCCGCGCCGCGTTGCGCCAGGCGGCCGCCGACAACGACCTGATCATCACCTGCGGCGGCGTCTCGGTGGGCGAGGAGGACCACGTCAAGCCGGCGGTCGAAGCCGAAGGGCGGCTCGACATGTGGCAGGTGGCAACCAAGCCCGGCAAGCCGCTGGCCTTCGGCGAAATTCCGCGCCCCGAGGGCAAGGCCTGGTTCATCGGCCTGCCGGGCAACCCGGTGTCGGCCATCGTCACCTTCATGATGACGGTTCGTCCCTTCGTGCTGCGTCTGCAAGGGGTGGAAAAGGTGATGCCGCAAGTGCTGACGCTGCCAGCAGAATTCGACTGGCCGCGTCCGGACGTGCGGCGCGAGTTCCTCCGTGCCCGCCTCAACGAGGCCGGAAGTGTCGAACTCTTCCCCAATCAGGGTGCCGGCGTGCAGACCTCGCTCGTCTGGAGCAATGGCATCGTCGACAACCCGCCGGGGCAGGCGGTCAAGCGCGGCGATCCGGTGCGCTTCATTCCTNTTGCGGAGCTGCTGTCATGAGCGTCAAGGTGCTCTATTTCGCGGGCCTGCGCGAGGCCCTCGGCATGGCCGGCGAAACGCTCGAACTGCCGCCAGATATCGCCACCGTCGGCGCCTTGCGCGACTGGCTGGTGGCGGCCGGGCGGAAAGGTTGGCGACCGCGAAGAACCTGCGCTGCGCGGTCAATCAGCTTATGGTCGGGCCGGATGCCGGCGTCGCCGACGGCGACGAGGTGGCCTTCTTCCCGCCGGTAACGGGAGGCTGACCATGAGCGTGCGCATCCAGGAAGCCGATTTCGACCTCAACGCCGAGTTGGCCGCACTCAGGGCCGGCGATGCCCGCATCGGCGCGCTGGCCAGCTTCGTCGGCCTGGTGCGCGACATCAACGACGGCGCCGGCGTCTCGGAAATGACGCTGGAGCATTACCCCGGCATGACCGAAAAGGCGCTCGCCGCCATCGTCGACGAGGCCAAAACGCGCTGGGAGATATACGGTGCCCTGGTCATCCACCGCATCGGCCCGCTCAAACCCTGCGATCAGATCGTCCTGGTCGCCGTCACCAGCGCCCATCGCGGCGAAGCCTTCGCCGCCTGCGAATTCATCATGGATTACCTGAAGACGCGCGCCCCGTTCTGGAAACGGGAAACGACACCGGATGGCGCGCGCTGGGTGGATGCGCGGGATAGCGACGACTCGGCCGCCGAGCGCTGGCAATAGACGGCTGCGCGTCGGACGGAGGCCGGGAGCGGGCGTTCAGTAGCGGCGGCGCTGCGGGGCCGGGCCGCCGGTGCGGGTTTCGAGATGGCGGAAGGTGATGCGGCCCTTGGTCAGGTCGTAGGGAGACAGTTCCAGCGTCACCTTGTCGCCAACCAGGATGCGGATATGGTTCTTCTTCATCTTGCCCGACGTGTAGGCGACCAGCTCGTGGCCGTTTTCCAGCGTCACGCGGAAGCGGGTGTCGGGGAGGACGTCGTTCTGNACGCCTTGCATTTCGAGCAGTTCTTCTTTGGCCAAGGATATTTCTCCGGTGAATTGAAAATCGGGCTTTAAACGGCGTCGACCGCAACAGCCGTCGACAGGGCTTCCGGGCGATGGCGCGGCAGTTCCCACGGGCGCCCCGGTTCGGTCAGGGCGCGCACCGAGATCAGCGGCGGCGGCGAGGTGACGCTGCCGAAAATGGTGGCGTACGAGACATCGGCGGCATCGCGGCCGGTGCCGAGACGCACGAAACCCATCGGAATCGCGGTGCCGGAAGGGTCGAACAGATACCAGCGATGGTCGAGAAAAACCTCGACGTAAGCGTGAAAGTCGGTCGGCCCGAGCGCCGGGTCGGCGCCGTAGTCGATACCGGTGGTGAAACGTGCCGGAATGCTCAGGGCGCGGCAGATGGCGATCATCAGGTGGGCGAAATCGCGGCAGACGCCGACGCGGTCGGTCAGCGTGTCGAGCGCCGAAGTCGCCGAACTGCTGGTCGCGCTCTTGAAGGTCACGTGCCGGCGTACCCAGTTCTGGATCGCCTCGACGCGGCGGTAACCCTTGGGCAGGTGGCCGAATTCGTTCATCGCCAGCAGGCTCAGGCGATCCGACTGGCAGTAGCGGCTGGGATAGATATAGGTCAGCGCCGACAGCGGCAAGCGGGCGACCGGCGTTTCACCGATGGTGTCCGGGTTCCCGACATGGTGGTCGATATCCAGTATCGCCTGATACGAGATATGGAGGTGGCCGGCATTCGCCGTCAGGCGCAGGTAGCGGGCGCAGGTCGCCGGGTCGGTCTCGATTTTCGTCAGGACCTGCTGGCTGATTTGCAAACGCTCGTCGACCACCGTCTGGCTGGCGGTTCTGGCCGCGTGGATGTTGAAGACGAAGTCGGCGCCCGGATAGATGAGTTGGTAATTAAGATCGATCGCAAACTGGATGCGAACCATGTTTTCCCTAAATTGATGGCCTCTCGAAAGCGGGCAGGCCTTGGGCGCGGTCAGGCGACCAGTCGAACGGCGCTATGCGGCGGGAAATGTTGGAATCAGCATGCTGCCGGCGAGAAGCGACTGCGGCAGGGAAGACTCGCATTTACGCGAGGCAAAACGATGAATTTGCAAGGCATTTGTGCAATGCAGCAGGCGAATCTTACGCCCCCGGGTGCCGACAAGCAAGGCGGCGTTATCGTGATGCGGGGCATCCGGGACGCTGGTTGGCATGCCATTGGGCCTGGAAGTCGCCCGGACGAAAGCGGTGGAGGTGCCACGCCAGCCTACTGTGGTGGATTCAATTGAGCTGCTGAGCTGGAGCAGCCATAGTGGCGTGCAAGGCGCAACGCGCGAACCGCAACGAGCGCTTTGGCATCCTGAATGCCGAGTTCTTCGCGGCAATCGACCGTATCAGGCAGGCATGTTGCGTGTTGGTAGGCCGAGTTGCAGGGTAATTCGCGACGTGCGTTGCGCCAGCGCGGCTTCCGTTGTCGCCCCTGATTGCAACGCGGCATAAAACGTCTTGAACATTAATCCCAGATAAGCCCGCGGGATTTCAAACTTGGGCGAGACATATGCCTTTGCCCCGGCAAGAATGAAATCCTGAGCCAGGCTTGACGATTCACATGCGCCGCTCACGACGAGTTTGTTTTGCGAAATGCTCATCTGTCTGATTTCGGCACCGGTAAGGGTGTCGGCGACTTCGCGTTGCCCGATTGGTCCCGTCCATTTCAGCACCAAGCCCACCCCAGGTTGACCATGAACTGCAAAGCGAACGACATCAGTTGATGTGGCTGCCGCGATTGAATTTAAGGGTGCCAATGTTTTCGCCGGTCTTCGGGAATCATCCCAAAACCGTCGATTTGGGCACATGTTCGAAGTTGCCCCAAGCTATCAGAAAGCAGTCGCGGAGGATTTTGGCTTTGCGAATTTGCCTTTGGCACTTTTGGCGCGGCAGACTTCTTCGGCGCGCAACTTTCAATGCTTTCCGATGCGCATGCATCATGATTGGCAATATGCGCGACCTGTCATCTGATTGAGCGCCGGACCGATTCGCCACGCATCTCCAAAGTTTCGAATTGGATCTGCTTTCGTTATCGATTACTTATCGCAGACGTAGGTCGCGTGTTTGGTCATTCAGGGTGCTTAGAACCGCAGCGCTATGTTCTTGGCTGCCATTTCAACCCAACCGGGAGTTGAAATCCGATTACTTGTCCTCACCTATCGGGTATCGCAAATATTCCCGAAGGGAGACAGCTCAAATGCGTATCGACAAATTCACCACCAAGTTTCAGCAGGCGCTGGCCGACGCGCAGAGTCTGGCCAATGGCAACGACCAGCAGTTCATCGAACCGCAGCACCTGTTGCTGGCGCTCATCGATCAGGACGATGGCGGAACGACGTCGCTGCTCGGGCGGGCCGGGGTCAATGTGCCCGGCCTGAAGCGCGATCTGGAGCAGGCGCTGACGCGCTTGCCCAAGGTCGAAGGGCATGGCGGCGATGTTTCCATCGGCCGCGATCTGGGCAATCTGCTCAATCTGACCGACAAGGAGGCGCAGAAGCGCGGCGATCAATTCATCGCCAGCGAGATGTTTCTGCTCGCCTTGACGGAGGACAAGGGCGAAACCGGCCGCATCGCCAAGCAACATGGTTTTTCCCGCAAGGCGCTGGAAGCGGCGATCATGGCCGTGCGTGGCGGGCAGGGCGTCGATTCGCAGGAGTCGGAAGGGCAGCGCGAGTCACTGAAGAAATACTGTATCGACCTGACCGAGCGCGCTGCACAGGGCAAGCTCGATCCGGTGATCGGCCGCGACGACGAAATCCGCCGCGCCATCCAGATTCTGCAACGCCGTACCAAGAACAACCCGGTGCTGATCGGCGAGCCGGGCGTCGGCAAGACGGCCATCGTCGAAGGCCTGGCGCAGCGCATCGTCAATGAGGAAGTGCCGGAAACCCTGAAGGGCAAGAAGGTGCTGGTGCTCGACATGGCCGGGCTGCTGGCCGGGGCCAAGTATCGCGGCGAATTCGAGGAGCGCCTGAAGGCGGTGCTGAAGGAGGTGGCGCAGGACGAAGGGCGCATCATTCTCTTCATCGACGAACTGCACACCATGGTCGGCGCCGGCAAGGCCGAAGGCGCCATCGACGCCGGCAACATGCTGAAGCCGGCGCTGGCGCGCGGCGAGCTGCACTGCATCGGCGCGACGACGCTGAACGAATATCGCAAGTACATCGAGAAGGATGCCGCGCTGGAGCGCCGTTTCCAGAAGGTGCTGGTCGAGGAGCCTTCGGTGGAAAGCACCATCGCCATCCTGCGCGGTTTGCAGGAGAAATACGAACTGCACCACGGAGTGGATATCACCGACCCGGCCATCGTGGCGGCGGCGGAACTCAGCCACCGCTATATCACCGACCGCTTCCTGCCCGACAAAGCCATCGACCTGATCGACGAGGCGGCGGCGCGCATCAAGATGGAAATCGATTCCAAGCCGGAATCGATGGACAAGCTCGACCGCCGCATCATCCAGCTCAAGATCGAACGCGAGGCCGTCAAGAAGGAANAGGACGAGGCTTCGCAGAAGCGTCTGGCGCTGATCGAGGAGGAAATCGTCAAGCTGATCAAGGAGTATTCCGACCTGGAGGAAATCTGGAAGGCGGAGAAATCGGCGGTGCTCGGCTCTGCGCAGATCAAGGAGGAAATCGACAAGATCAAGGCGCAGATGGCCGAATTGCAACGCAAGGGCCAGTACGACAAGCTCGCCGAGCTGCAATACGGCAAGCTGCCGCAGCTCGAAGCGCAGTTGAAGGCGGCTGATGCGGTCGACCCCGAAAAACAGGCAAACAAACTGCTGCGCACGCAGGTCGGCGCCGAGGAAATCGCCGAAGTGGTCAGCCGCGCTACCGGCATCCCGGTCAGCAAGATGATGCAGGGCGAGCGCGACAAGCTGCTGCACATGGAAGAGCGCCTGCACAAGCGCGTGGTCGGGCAGGACGAGGCCGTTCGCCTGGTCGGCGATGCCATCCGCCGCTCGCGCGCCGGGCTGTCCGATCCGAACAAGCCTTATGGCTCCTTCCTATTCCTCGGTCCCACGGGCGTGGGCAAGACCGAGCTGTGCAAGGCGCTGGCCGAGTTCATGTTCGATTCCGAGGAGCACCTGATCCGCATCGACATGAGCGAGTTCATGGAGAAGCATTCCGTCGCCCGCCTGATCGGCGCGCCGCCGGGCTATGTGGGTTACGAAGAAGGTGGCTACCTGACCGAAGCCGTGCGCCGGAAGCCGTACAGCGTGATCCTGCTCGACGAGGTCGAGAAGGCGCACCCGGATGTCTTCAACGTGTTGCTGCAAGTGCTGGACGACGGCCGCATGACCGATGGTCAGGGCCGCACCGTGGATTTCAAGAACACGGTGATCGTGATGACTTCCAACCTCGGCAGCCAGATGATCCAGCAGATGGCCGGCGACGACTACGGCGTGATCAAGATGGCGGTGATGGCGGAGGTCAAGACCTACTTCCGGCCGGAATTCATCAACCGGATCGACGAGGTCGTGGTCTTCCACGCGCTCGACGAGAAGCACATCGCCGGTATTGCCAAGATCCAGCTCGGTTATCTCGAAAAGCGGCTGGCACAGCTGGAAATGGGGCTGGTGGTCGAGGACAGCGCACTGGCCGAGCTGGCGCAGGCCGGTTTCGACCCGGTGTTCGGCGCCCGGCCGCTCAAGCGGGCGATCCAGCAGCAGATCGAAAACCCGCTGGCCAAGGCGATCCTCGAAGGCAAATTTGCCGCCAAGGATACGATTAAGGTCAGCTGCGACCCGGCTACCGGGGGCATCATGCGCTTCGGCAAGGCGTGATTGGCGCAGCCTGAAATGCGAACGGCGAGGTGAAAACCTCGCCGTTCTTTTTCCAGGACAATGTCAGGCAGTGCCCATACGGGTATCCCGTGCTGCGTCGTCCTCTTCTCGCTGCCGTACTTCCGGCTTATTCGAAGGACATCTCGCGCGGTTTGGCGATTGGCCGCTGTTCGGCGACCCAGGCGTCGAAGCCGCCGGCCAGCGACATCACGCTGGTGAATCCCATGGTCTGCATGGCCACGACGGAGAGGGCGGCCCGCCCGCTGGTCTTGCAATAGACGACGATCGGGCGGCTCAGGTTTTGCAGCTGCGGCTCGTTGGAAATGCGGAATTCGAGCATGCCGCGCGGGATGTTGACCGCGCCGGGAAGGTGACCTTGCCGGTATTCGTCGGGTTCGCGGACGTCGATCAGCAAGGTGTCCGGTATGCCGGTCAGTTGGTCGCGTATTGCTGCCGGGGAATATTCGTTGACGGATTTCTTGGCTTCCAGAACCAGTTCGTGTGCGGGTTTGAACATCGTGTTTTCCTTGAATGGTCGTGCGGTATCCGAGTTGACCGCATCGGTTAATGCATTAGCGAATTCTAATTCATATCGCCGACTTCCCGGAATGGAATAGCATTAGCAATCTTCGATATTGCCTCGGATCCATGCCTGCCTTCGGTCAATTCGTTTCCCGCCTGCTTCCCGCCTGGCTCGCGCGCTATCCGCGCAGTCTGCTTGCCGACGACCTGGTCGCGGGCGTGATCGTCGCCGTGCTGGCCCTGCCGCAAAGCCTGGCCTATGCAATGCTGGCCGGGTTGCCGCCGCAGGCCGGGCTTTACGTCAGCATCCTGCCGGTGATCGCCTACGCCTGGGTGGGCAGTTCGATGGTGCAGGCGGTCGGGCCGGTGGCGATTACCGCCATCATGACCTACAGCGTGCTGCAACCGCTGGCCGCCCCGGGCAGCGCGCAGTACGCCGAGCTGGCGGCATGCCTGGCCCTGATGTCGGGTTTGATGCTCTTCGCCGGCAGCGTGCTCCGCCTCGGTTTTCTTTCGCAACTGCTCAGCCGACCGGTGATTCAGGGCTTCGTCTCGGGCGCGGCGATGCTGATCGTCGTCAGCCAGCTACGCAACCTGCTGGCGCTGGAAGGCGGGGCAGGCGACTGGCTGGCGTTGGCCGCGGGCGTGCGGCGGCAGTTGTCCGGTGGCCTGCATCCGGCGTCGGTGATCGGCTTGTCCGCGCTGGCCGCGCTTGCCTTTGCCCGGCTCTGGCTGGCCGGGCTGCTGTGCCGGATCGGATTGCCCGACAACTGGGCCGGATTCGTCGTGCGCCTGATGCCGCTGATCGTCGTTGCCGTGGCGACCGGGGCAGTCATCGCGCTGGATCTGGAGGCGCGGNGGGTTGCCGTGGTTGGCGCGATCGAATCCGGTCTGCCGGGGTTCAGCTGGATTTTTCCCGGGGTCGAACAGATTTCGCTGCTGGCCGTGCCCGCCGCGTTGATGGCGCTGGTCGGCATGGTGCAGAACATTGCCATGGCGCAAGCGCTGGCGATCAAGCGGCGTGAGCGCGTCGATGCCAACGGCGAATTGCGCGGGCTGGGCGCGGCCAATCTGGTGGCGGCCGTCTATGGCGGCATGCCGGTGGGCGGTGGGGTGTCGCGTTCGGCGCTCAATGTCTCCGCCGGAGCGCAATCGCCATTGGCCAGCATCGTTTCGGCCTTGGTCATGGCGGCCATCGTCGCCAGCATGGCCGCAGCGTTCTCGCGGCTGCCGCTGGCAGTGCTGGCGGCCAGCATCATCGTCGCGGCATTCACGATGATCGATCTCGCTTCCTTGCGCGAGGCCTGGTCCTACGATCGTGCCGACGCGCTGGCCTGGCTGGCGACGGCAGCCGGCGTGGTGTTTCTGGGGCTGGAGCGCGGGATCGAGCTGGGCATCCTGCTTTCGCTCATCACCTTGCTGGTGCGTGCCAGCACGCCGCATATCGCCCGCCTGGGGCGCATCGCCGGTACCGAGCATTTCCGCAATACCGACCGCCATGCGGTCGAAACCATTCCCGGCGTCATCTTCCTGCGCATCGACGAAAGCCTGTTTTTCGGCAACCTGAGTGCCATCGAAGCCAGAATCGGCAGCGAACTGGCCGAGGCACCGGACATTCGCGACATCGTGCTGGTGCTGAGCGCGGTGAATCGCGTCGATACCACGGCCATGGCGATGCTGTGCGATACCAACCGCGATCTCGGCGAACGCGGCATCAGGCTCCATCTGGCCGAGGTCAAGGGGCCGGTGCAGGACAGGTTGAGCCGTTCCCGGTTGTGGCCGACGCTGACCGGGCGCGTCTTTCTGTCGGTCAACGATGCGTTTGCAACGCTGGCGGCGGAACGGAAAAACAAGCCTGACGGGCACTTCGGGCAGCCGCTTCTACATCAGCACCGCGAACAGGCTGCTGTAATCGTCCAGCCATGCCTTGAACCCCGGCCGGTCGGGGAGCAGCCTGGAGTCCTCGAAGCCTTCGTGGCAGAAGAAGGTGTCGTCGGCGGCGATGATCGCCCAGCGGGAGCGGAACAGGCCGCGTGCGGTGTCGCCGTCGAAATCGACGATGCGGACCGGGCGCTTGAAGTGGTCGGCAGCGGTCTTGATGACCGGGCGCAGGTCGAGATAGCGGTTGGTGATATGCACGGCCAGCACGCCGTCCGGCTTGAGATGGCGGAAATAGAGTTCGAAGGCCTGGCGGGTGAGCAGGTGGATGGGCACCGAATCGCCGGAGAAGGCGTCGACGATCAGCACGTCGAATTGCTGCGGNGCCTCGCGTTCGAGTTGCAGGCGGGCGTCGCCGATGACGATGTCGGTGCTGGCCTTGCTGTCTTTCAGGAAGCTGAAATGGGTCTGCGCGACGTCGATGACCAGCGGNTCGATGTCGTAGAGCCGGTAATAGTCGCCAGGACGGCCGTAGGTGGCGAGCGTGCCGATGCCGATGCCGACGACGCCGACGCGCAGCGGCCTGCTGCGCNNCTTGGCCAGCAGGGTCTTGCCGGCGCCACCTTCGGGACTGTAGTAGGCGGTGGGCAGCATGGCCTTNTCGGCCGCCAGGAACTGTCGACCGTGGATGATCTGCCCATGCAGCATGCTGCGGAAACCTTTTCCGATTCGGCGNAAGACCTTGAGCGTGCCGTAGAAGTTGCGCAGGCTGGCTTCGGCGCCGCTGCTTTCCTCGTAATGGTCGACGACACGGATGCCGGACAGGAGAACGAGGAAGCCCAGGGTGCCCGCCGTGGCAGCGGCGCGCCAGGCAGGACGCGGGAAGCGCAGGTCGGGAATGATGGCGATGGCGACGACCAGCCCGGTGAGGACGATGCCGATCGAGAGCTCGTAGTTGCTGTTGAAGAAATANGGGGCGACGACGCCGACGAAGAAGCCGCCGAGCGCGCCGCCGACGGCCAGCATCAGGTAGTAGGCGGTGAGGTGGGCTGGATGTGGCTGGCGGCGGGCCAGTTCGCCGTGACAGACCATGCAGGCGACGAAGAAGGCGGCAAGGTTGATGGCCATCGAGAGATGGATGGGCAGCGTGTTGAGGCCGAGCGTCGGCAGCACGGCCAGCGCCAGCAGGCCGAGNGCGAGCAGCGGCAGGAAGATGCGCCGCCGGTACCAGCCGTGGCGCTCGAAGCAGAGAATGAAGGAGAGCAGATAGAGCCCGAGCGGCGCCACCCAGAGCAGCGGGATCGGCGCGATGTTCTCGGTCAGGAAGCTGGTGTCGGCCACCATCAGGATCGACGGACAGGCGGCGAGTGCCGCCCACAGCATCATCTGGGCCGTTTGCAGCGGCGCCACGGGCTGCGCGTCGTCATGATGATGGGCGATGGCCTGGCCATTGCGCCCGCGCCAGGCGAGCAGGCCGCAGGCAACGACGAAGCAGGCGAACAGCCCCGACCACATGTAGGACTGCCATAGCGTCGGCAGCGCCGGCTCGACGGCCAGCGGATAGGCGATCAGGGCCAGCATCGAGCCGAAGTTGGAGAGCGCGAACAGCCGGTAGGGTACTTGCCCGGACCGTTCGCGGGCGAACCAGGCCTGTATCAGCGGCCCGGTAGTGGAGAGCACGAAGTAGGGCAGGCCGATGGAAACGAGCAGCAGGCCGAGGATGCGCAGCGTCGGGTTCTCGGCGCCGGTCGGCTTCCATGCCTCGCTCGGGCTGATCGGCAGCAGCGCCAGACTGACCAGCAGCAGGGCGATGTGGATCAGGCTCTGGCGGCGCGGCGAGAGAAAACGCACGACCCAGTGCGAATACAGGTAGCCGAGCAGCAGCGTCATCTGGAAGAACAGCATGCAGGTGGTCCACACCGAAGCGGAGCCACCGAACCAGGGCAGGATCATCTTGCCGATCATCGGCTGGACTTGAAAGAGCAGGAAGGCGCTGAGGAAGATCGTCAGGCCATAATGCAGCGTCAAGCGGAGATCGATTTTCATGAACGGTTCCGTTGGGGATGAGGCTGATTTTTTGACGCCGCCGACGCAGCGCCCGGGCCCGAGGCCCGATAATGCCGCCATCCTAGCAGAAGCTTTCGTTGCCGCGCGAAAGTGGTTTTGCCGGCCGGGAAGCTGGCTATGGATGCCAGCAGGCACGCAGGGGCAAAAGAACGGGCACCGTTCTGGTGCCCTTCATTTCGTCCCGAATTTGCCGGATCAGCAATTACCTTTCTTGGCTTGACCCGGCGGACAGTTCTGGCCCGGCGCATTCGGGTTGCCCTTGCCTTTGCCGTGGTGTTTCTCCCAATAGACCGGGTCGCGCCAGGTGTTGCCGTCCCAGTAATAGCCTCGCTTGTCGCGGTCGCCGAAGGTGATCGTCGTGTTGCCGCTCTGAATTCTGGCGCTGCCGATATTGACATTGACATCGGCTGCCTGGGCGAACAGGGGAGTCCAGCCAGCAGTGCCAGCGCAAGTGCTCGTTTCATTTTCATCTCCGGAGGTGGCAGTGAAAGTTGTCGGGCCATTCTGACAGTTCCATTACCCGCTTTCAATGTATCCGCCACAGCGCTAACCTACGGAACATCACAGTCACGGCAACAAATACCATGGAACGCGTCGCATCGCACCAGCGCTGGCAGGCGGCCCGCCACGCCGAACTGGCCGGCCCCGACAGCTGGCTCGGGCTGATCGGTTTGCACTGGCTGGAGCCGGGCGCAAACCTCGTCGGCAATGCCGCCGGAGCCAACGTGCCGTTGCCGGGCGGACTGGCACGCCAAGGGGTCTTGCGCTGGAGACGACNNGGACGCGTCTTCTGGCAAGCCGAGGGCAGGCCGGAATGCGAACTGGAAACCGACCGCGCCGGCCGGCCGACGACGGTCGATCTCGAAAACTGGTCGTTTTTCATCGTCGACCGCGACGGCCGCCTGGCGGCCCGCGTGCGCGACCGGAACTGGGCGGCCACGCGCCGTTTCACGGGCGTGCCGTGCCATGACTACGACCCCGCCTGGCGCATCGTCGCGCACTGGGAAAACCTGCCGGAAGCGCTGACCATGGACGTGCCCAACGTCAGCGGCGAATTGAAGACGGTTGCCGTCACACAGCGCGCTGTGTTCGAACGCGATGGTGAGAAGGTGACGCTGCTGCCGATGTCGGTCGGGGACGACGGCGTCTTCTTCGTTTTCCGGGATCGCAGCAGTGGACGCGAAACCTACGGCGCCGGGCGCTTCCTGAAAACGCCGCTTGCGGTCGACAGCAAAATCACCCTCGATTTCAATTTCGCCTACAACCCGCCCTGCGCGTTTACCGCCTTCGCCACGTGCCCCCTGCCACCGCCGGAAAATTGGCTGCCCTTCGCGATCGCGGCGGGCGAGAAGAAATGGGAGACGAAGCAGGCCACTAGGGTGTGTTCATTGCATGCCGGCGAGCGGCTGGGTTTCGCGCCGTCGCATTTCGGCGACCAGTGCCTGGAACTGTTCTTCGACTTCATGGCGCAGGAAGGATTGGGCGAACAGGCCGGCCAGCGTCGAGCCGAAGACGAATTCGCCGTGGTAGGCGACGTGCACGCCTGACGCCTGGCTGGACGGCGCCAGCATCACTTCGCTCTCCATACGTTTCAGCGAACCGGAAAGATTCCTTGTCAGGATGCGCTTCATCGGTTCCAGGCGAATCTCGCGCTCGACCTGGAAGGCATAGCTGAAGATGCCGAAGCGGGCGACGCCGGCTTGCCGGACGATCAGCGTGTTGCCGTTGCGACTGGCGATCTTGCTCGATTCGAGGTTGCTCATGATCGACGCCATGTGCTCGTAGTCGACCAGGACCTCCCAGGCCGTCCGTACCCTTACCGGCGCCTGGAAATTCGCCTCGACGATGAAAGCGTCGCCTGCCTCGCGCACGGTGACGTCGATCTCCTGCGTCGCTGCGAGGGACGGGAGGGCGACGAGGACCAGCAGGAACAGCAGCGCGGGAAGGCGAATCGGCATGGGAATCCAGTTCGGGCAATGCCGGATCAGTGGTGGCGGGATCATGACCAATGCAAATTGGAGTGCCGGCCGGGCGTTTGGTTCGGATTGATTGAGCGGCATGCTGTCGCTTGCGGGGCACTCAAAATATGACTCGGGATTGCGCGTCGATGGCATGGTCTGCGCTAAACTCCGGTGCGAAGCCATTGGCGGCTGCTTACACCAATCAGGACGAGGAAAAGGATAGATATGAACTTCAAGGTACGCAAAATCACGCTGGGCGTTTGTCTCTTGCCGGCGCTACGCTGTTGATGTCGGGCTGCCAGACGTACGATGCCGTGCTGGGCAGCGGAACCAGCGTCACGGCAACCGATACGGCGCGGCTGACCAAAAGCGGCTTCCTGACGGACTATGCGCGCCTGAAGCCGAATCCTGCGATCGGGGGCATCGAATGCTGGCGAGATGACCGCTTCAATCCGAAGCAGTTCGACAAGGTGATGATTTCGCGCATCGTCGTTTCGATCGCGCCACCCAAGCCGGGCAAGGAAGGCGAGCAGACGACCATCGATCCGAGCGATCTGAAGACGCTGACCGATTATTTCCACAACTCCCTGGTCAAGGCCCTGTCGCCGCAAATGCCGGTCGTCGACAAGGCCGGCGCGCNNGTCGTCGTGATCCGCATCGCACTGACCAACCTGGTGCCGACCACCGTGACCGACAGTCTGGCCGGCACGCTGATCCCCTATGCCTTCATCGCCGAGGCGGGTTCCGGCGCGGCGACCGGCCGGCCGGCAGGTTCGACGCCCTACCTGGGCGAGACCGCCATGGAAATGCAGTTCCGCGACGGTGCCAACGGCCAGGTCGTCGCCGAGTGCCGCGATACCCAGATCGGCCGCAAGTACGCTGCCGACGTCAATGGCTCGGCGGTCGGCGCCGCCCAGACCTGGGCCAGCGGTTACATGAACTCCTTCCAGGCCTGGTCGTATGCGAAANATGCCTTCGACAAATGGTCCATGCTGGTTGCCGAGCGTTTTGCGGCGCTGCGCGGTGTGAGCCCCGCCAAATAATCACGTAGCCGGAGACCCGCATGCACTACAGGCTATTGGCAACGGCGGCCGTCATCGCCGCGCTGGGGGCGTTTCGCCGGTATTGCAGGCGCAGGCGGCCGCCGGCGCGTTCCGATGCTCCCGCCGTCGGCGCGAGCGCCGGGTTCAATGTGTTGCAGGGCCGGTGGGTCAGGCCGGATGGCGGATACACGATCGCCATCCGGGGCGTCGCCGCGGATGGCCAGCTCGATGCGATGTACTTCAACCCGAACGGGCTGCCTTTCGCGAAGGCGCAGGCAGCGCTGGACGGCAAGCTTGTCCGCGTGTCGCTGGAGCTGCGGGCGGGCGGCTACAACGGGTCGACTTACGAGCTGACCTACGACCCGGCCAGCGATCAGCTCAAGGGTACCTACTACCAGGCCGTGGCGCAGCAACGCTACGAAATATTCTTCGTCCGCAAGTAGCGGGGCAGGACTGCAAACGCTTGACGATTCGGGCCGCCGGCCATGACCAGGAAATCCCGCAGGAAATCAGACGAACCGCTCGCCCCGGCGCCGCCCGTCGATCATCGATGGCTGCCGGCAGGCGGGCGCTGCTGGCGCTTGGCGGTGTGGTTTGCTGCTACTTGGTTTGCTCATCTACTGGCTGATCGGCAAACCCTTGCCTGTTGCGGTCGACCCCGAAAAACGGCAAAACCGCGACCTACGTCGGCGCGGGCGTGTGCAAGACCTGCCATGAGACAGAATTCAAGGCGTGGTCCGGTTCCCATCACGACCTTGCGATGCAACATGCGAACGCCGCGACGGTGCTCGGAGACTTCGCCGACGCCAGATTCCGCCACCGGGGCGTCGAATCCCGTTTCTTCAAGCGGGGCGACAAGTTCATGGTGCGCACAGACGGGCCGGACGGCCAGCTCGCCGACTACGAAATCGCCTATACCTTCGGCGTCCATCCGCTGCAGCAATACCTGATCGCCTTCNCCGGCGGGCGCTACCAGATGTTGCCCATCGCCTGGGATGCCCGCCCGCGAGCCCAGGGCGGCCAGCGCTGGTTCCACCTTCAGCCGGACGAANAGATCGACCACCGGNACCCGCTGCACTGGACCGGCATCTACCAGAACTGGGCGCTGCAATGCGCCGAATGCCACTCGACCGACCTCAAGAAGGGCTACGACGCGGCCAGCGACACCTACAAGACGACCTACAGCGAGATCAACGTCGCCTGCGAGGCCTGCCACGGGCAGGGTTCGGCGCACGTGGACTGGNCGCGCAGCGCCCGGCCGCCCTATGGCAAAGACGACCGGNGCCTGCCGGCGCTGGCCTCGCGCTGGAACGAGTCCTGGCGCTTCCCTTCGACGGACGCCCGTTTCGCGGTACGCGACCAGCTGGCCAACACGGCCGCCATGAACACCTGCGCCGCCTGCCATGCCCGTCGATCGACACTGAGCGAGGGGCGCAAGGCCGGTGCGCCGCTCGAAGACAGTCATCGCCTGGCCATGCTGACCGCCCCCAACTACCATGCCGACGGCCAGCAGCGCGAGGAAGTCTATGTCTGGGGCTCTTTCCTGCAGAGCAAGATGCACCAGCGCGGCGTCACCTGCATGGACTGCCATGAGCCGCATTCGCTCAAGACGCGAGCCGAGGGCAACGCGCTGTGCACTCGCTGCCACAATGCCGCCGAATTCGACGCCCCGGCGCATCATCGGCACGTGTCCGGCGGGCAGGGCGCGCAGTGCGTCAATTGCCACATGCCGACGCAGAACTACATGGTGATCCATGCCCGGCAGGATCACAGCCTGCGCGTGCCGCGCCCCGATCTTTCGCAATCGCTGGGCAGCCCGAATGCCTGTACCCAGTGCCACGCCGACAAAAAGCCGGCGTGGGCGGCGAGCGCCATGGACAAGTGGTATGGCAAGGCCTGGCGCGAACGTCCGCATTACGGCGCGACACTGCAGGCTGGCGAAAGGCGTGGCATCCAGGCCTTGCCGGCACTGCTCGAACTCGCTGCCCAGCCGGCGGCGCCGCCCATCGTGCGTGCCACCGCCGCTACGCTGGCGCAGCCGCACGCCAGCCCGGCCACGTTGCCGGCGACGCTGGCCCTGCTGCAGGACAGCGATCCGTCGGTACGCATCGCGGCACTCGGCCTGCTGGCGCCGCTCGATGCACCGACCCGCCTGCGGGCGGCGGCGCCCTTGCTCGGCGACCCGGTGCGCGGCGTGCGCATCGAAGCTGCCAATGTGCTTGCCGATCTGCCAGATAGCGACATTCCGGAATACCGGCGGGCCGAGCGCCAGACGGCCTTGCAGGAATACGAAGCCGCGCTGGCGCTCGATGCCGACTGGCCGGCGGTCAACATCAACCTCGGCAACCTGCGCCTGCGCCAGGGGGCCNCCACCGAGGCGGTTGCGGCCTACCAGCGGGCGATCAGGATCGATCCCCGTTACGCCGGTGGCTACGTCAATCTCGCCGATGCCTGGCGACAGCAGGGGAAAGACGCCGAGGCGGAGCAGGTACTGCGACAAGGGCTGGCCGCGCTGCCGCAGGCGGCGGACCTGCACCATGCGCTGGGCCTGCTGCTGGTGCGCAAGAACGAGCGCGATGCGGCACTGAAGGAACTTGCCGAGGCCGCCCGGCTGGCGCCCGAGAACGCCCGCCAAGCCTATGTCNACGCCATCGCGCTGGATTCCGCCGGGCGCCGGAGCGAGGCGCTGTCCATACTTCGAGGCGCCGTCCAGCGCCATCCCGACGATCTGGAGATCCTTGGCGCTTTGGTCTCGATCAACCGCGAGGCGGGCGACAGGCAAGCCGCGCTGCGCTATGCGAAACAGGCCGCTGCGCTGCTGCCGGACGATGTCGAACTGGCGCGACTGGTGGCGGCCCTGGAGGCCAGGTAAACGTGAAGGGGGCCGCCATTTTTTGTTGAAAGTGGCGGAAAGGCGTCAGAAAACGGCGCCATAATGCCGGAACCATGAGCGCATTTTCTGGCAACGATATTCCCATGCGAGCCGAGACACTCCAGGTGCTGCGGCTGATGGGTTGCCACGACCCCATCCTGATGCTGAACGGTGCCGACGACGGCTACGGCACGCGCTGGACGCTCGGTGGCCAGCAGGTTCAACCGGCCATCGCCCGATACCTGATGGAGCACGGGTTCATCGTCGACAGCGGTGCCACCGAGTTTGGCGCCAGAAAGCTCGCCCTGAGCGATGCCGGCATCCGTTTCCGGGATAACGGGATGCGCTGGTGGTCCGGCCTGAACTCGTTTCAGAAGCTGAAAGTCATGCTTCTCGGTTGAGAAGCCTGTTGCGGTCGATGCCCGGAAAAGCCGGGAAATGCCGCCCGGCGCTCCCGCCGACGCCTCAGCGATCCGTCGTGCCGCCGCGTACCGCTACGAGCGCCCTGGCGAAATTGCTCACGGTCTGCTCGGGGTTGTGCAGTTTTTCCAGCCCGAACAGGCCGATGCGGAAAGTCCGGAAATCGGCGCCCTCGTCGCATTGCAGCGGCACGCCCGCCGCAGTCTGGAAACCGGCCGCGAGGAATTTCCTGCCCGACTGGATATCCGGGTCGCTGGTGTAGCTGACGACCACGCCCGGCGCCTGAAAGCCTTCCGCGGCCACACTCGGGAAGCCCTCGGCCACCAGCAGCTGGCGGACGCGCCGGCCGAGTTCCTGCTGCTCCCGACAGACCTTGGCGAAACCGTAGGCCTCGGTTTCCAGCATCACGTCGCGCAGGGCCGCCAGCGCGTCGGTCGGCATCGTCGCGTGATAGGCGTGGCCGCCGTTCTCGAACGCTTCCATGATCTGCAGCCATTTNTTCAGGTCGCAGGCGAAGCTGGTGCTGGTCGTCGCCTCGATACGCTCGCGGGCGCGTTCGCCGAGCGCCACCAGCGCGCAGCAGGGCGAGCCGCTCCAGCCTTTCTGCGGCGCGCTGATCAGGACGTCCACGTCGTTGGTCACCATGTCNACNCAGACCGTGCCGGAGGCGACGCAATCGAGTACGAACAGGCCGTCGACCGCACGTACCGCCTCGCCGACGGCTTTCAGGTAGCTGTCCGGCAGGATCATGCCCGATGCCGTCTCGACGTGCGGCGCGAAGACGACGGCGGGTTTGTGCTCGCGAATCGCGGCGACGACTTCCTCAATCGGTGCCGGCGCGAAGGGCGCCTGGGCGCCGCTGCCCGTCTGCCGGGCCTTCAGGACGATACTTTCGGCGGGAATGCCGCCCATGTCGAAGATCTGCGTCCAGCGGAAGCTGAACCAGCCGTTGCGGATGACCAGCACCTTCTGCCCGGTGGCGAACTGGCGCGCCACGGCTTCCATGCCGAAAGTCCCGCTGCCGGGCACGACGACGGCCGATTTTGCGTTGTAAACCGTTTTCAGGATGCGCGAGATGTCCTTCATCACGCCCTGAAAACGTCGCGACATGTGGTTCAGTGCGCGGTCGGTATAGACCACCGAATATTCGAGCAGGCCATCGGGATCGGGCTGGGGCAGCAGGGCGGGCACGTTGTCTCTCCTCTTGGATTTTTTGCGCCTTCGGCGCGAAGAGCAGGAGCATAACGCCAAGCAATGACGGCACGCTAGTCAGGCGCGTGAGATTCCGCCACAGGTTGCGGTCGACACCGAAAAACCGGCAATTTCCATACGCTGTGCCGTGTGCCGTGTATGGTGTCGACGTGCTAGAATCCGCAGCTGTCTTGATCAGCTTGAGGAAAGCAGCCAAATGGGCGACGTTAATACGAGTTACGTATCCGACCACACCAAGTGGATCGACGAGCAGCTGAAGAAAAATCCGGAATGGGTTGAAGACCAGAAGGCCGGGCGTGCGCTATGGTGGGACAAGAAGCAGGATGCGCAGACCAGTGCTGCCAATGCCGAGTCCAAGGTGCCGCAGAAACCTTATCCGTACGACGTTAATTTCTACACCGAATAAGCGCCCGCGGGCGTTGTTCGATCAAAGGGCCGGTCGCTGACCGGCCCTTTGTCTTTCCGGCCGGCGACTCGGGAAATAGCTGACAAATTCAGTCGAGTATTTTAAAATTCGCCCTACAATTTTCAGGGAAATCGAGTTTCATGTTCCGGCATCTGCGTGAGGATATCCGTGCGGTCTTCGACCGCGACCCGGCCGCCCGTTCGTTCTGGGAGATCCTGACTTGCTATCCGGGCATCCACGCCCTGATCCTGCATCGCCTGGCGCACTGGTTGTGGGGCCATCGTCTGCGCTGGCTGGCGCGTTTCGTGGCGCACATTTCACGTTTTCTGACCGGCATCGAGATTCACCCCGGGGCCACCATCGGTCGCCGCTTCTTCATCGACCACGGCATGGGCGTGGTCATCGGTGAAACCGCCGAGATCGGCGACGATGTCACGCTTTACCACGGCGTCACGCTGGGCGGCACCTCGTGGAACAGGNGCAAACGCCATCCGACGCTGGAGGATGGCGTGGTGATCGGCGCTGGCGCCAAGGTGCTGGGGCCGATCGTCATCGCGGCCGGCGCCAAGGTCGGCTCGAATGCCGTGGTGACCAAGCCGGTGCCGGCCGGCGCGACGGCGGTCGGCAATCCGGCGCGGGTACTCGATCATTCCGAGGAAAGCCGGCAGCGCGAGGCACAGGCCGAAAAGATGG
Source organism: Dechloromonas sp. (assembly GCA_013363835.1). Classification (GTDB taxonomy): domain Bacteria; phylum Pseudomonadota; class Gammaproteobacteria; order Burkholderiales; family Rhodocyclaceae; genus Azonexus. The sequence continues at coordinate 1,281,932 of CP054864.1, read as the reverse complement.
GGTTTTCCGCCTATGCCGTCGGGCGCGACCAGGACGATCCGCTGGCCAAGGCGATCCATGGCCTGCTCGACCATGCAGCCGAAACCGACCGCCGCCTGGCCTCGCTGCTCAAGGAGCTGGAGGCCGCGGGAGTCAAGTGCGACCAGGAGGTTCAGCCGGCGGACCGCTTCGACCCAAAATACCTGAGTAAAATTGTTGACTAATTTGGTCGGGATTCTATATAGTTGACTGCAACAGTAGGTTATTGCCAGGAGTAGGGAATGCGACTCACAACCAAAGGACGATTTGCGGTAACCGCCATGATGGATCTCGCGTTGCGCGGCGACGAGGGCCGGTGGCGCTGGCCGGCGTCAGCGAGCGGCAGCGGATTTCGCTGTCGTACCTGGAGCAGTTGTTCGGCAAGCTGCGCCGCTTCAAGCTGGTCGACAGCGTGCGCGGGCCGGGCGGCGGTTACTGCATCGCGCGGCCGCTCGACCGGGTCACGGTGGCCGACATCATCCGCGCCGTCGACGAGCCGCTCGATGCGACGCAGTGTGGCGGCCGCGAGAATTGCATCGACGAGCATCGCTGCATGACACACGAGCTATGGTCACGCTGAATGCCAAGATGTACGATTATCTGTCCTCGGTGTCGCTAGCCGACCTCGTGGCGCGCCAGCAGGAAAAGGAAGCCAGTCTGGGCGCCGCCACGGTGCTTGAGGATCGGCGTATCGGCCCGCATCCGCGGCCGCGCAACACGCGCGACAAGGCTGCCGCGATCCTCTGATTCAAGCCATGTTCCAGCCCGCCTATCTCGACCACAACGCCACGACGCCGCTCGATCCGACGGTGCTGGCGGCCATGCTGCCGTGGCTGGAAAGCCAGTTCGGCAATGCTTCCAGCCGCCACGAGTACGGTCGCGCGGCGCGCCGGGCGATCGACGAAGCGCGGCAACAGGTCGCGGCGGCGGTCAATGCGCATCCGACCGAGGTGGTCTTCACCAGTGGCGGCAGCGAGGCGAACAATCTCTTTCTCAAGGGCGCGGCGGCCTCCTCAAACCGGGTTTGCTGGCGGTCAGCGCCATCGAGCATCCGTGCATTCTCAAGCCGGCGGCGCAACTGGCGCGCAATGGCTGGCTGGTCCGGTCGGTTGCGGTCGACGCCTCTGGAAGGGCCAATTTCGACGATTTCGCCGAGGTGCTTGCGGCGCGCCCCAGTCTGCTGTCGATCATGCTGGCCAACAACGAAACCGGCGTCGTGCAGGATATCCCGGCGCTGGCGACGGCGGCCAAGGCTTGCGGCGGCTGGTTCCACAGCGACGCGGCGCAGGCGCTGGGCAAGCTGCCGCTCGATTTTCGGGTGCTCAACCTGGCCGGCGTTCACGCCCTGACGCTTTCCGCCCACAAGGCCTGCGGCCCGAAAGGCGCGGCGGCGCTGGTGCTCGACAAGCGGGTCGAATTGCAGCCTCTGATCGCCGGTGGCGGGCACGAGCGCGGCCTGCGTTCCGGCACGGAGAATGTGCCGGCCATCGTCGGCTTCGGCGTGGCGGCGGAACTTGCGGCGCAACGCGTTGCCGAACTGCCGCGTCGCCTGAGGGCGCTGCAGCAGCGCCTGGAAAGCGGGCTGGCGGGGCTGGGGGTACGGATTTTCGGGGCCGGTGCCGAGCGTCTGCCCAACACGACTTACTTCGCGGTGCCGGATATCGACGGCGAAACGCTGGTCGGCAAGCTGGATCGCGAAGGCTTCGCGGTAGCCAGCGGGGCCGCCTGTTCGAGCGCCAACCCGGAGCCGTCGCATGTGCTGCAGGCGATGGGCGTGGCGCCGGAAATCGCGCGCGGTGCGGTCAGGGTCAGTCTCGGCGCGGGCAACAGCGAGACGGACATCGACGAATTCATCAACGCCTTGCGGGCTACGGTCGGACGCCTGCAGGGACTGACGGCGCTTGCCGTTTGAACAACCCGACTTAGCGAGAATGACGATGAAACTCCCCATCTACCTGGATTACTCGGCAACCACCCCGGTCGACCCGCGCGTGGCGGAANAAATGATTCCCTACCTGTGCGAGCACTTCGGGAATCCGGCCTCGCGCTCGCACAGTTTCGGCTGGGTGGCGGATGCCGCCGTCGAGGAGGCGCGCGAGCAGGTCGCTGCGCTGGTCAATNGCCGACCCAAGGAAATCGTCTGGACTTCGGGCGCCACCGAATCCAACAACCTCGCGATCAAGGGTGCCGCCAATTTCTACGCCGGCACCAAGGGCAAGCACATCATCACGGTCAAGACCGAGCACAAGGCCGTGCTCGACACCGTGCGCGAATTGGAGCGCCAGGGGTTCGAGGCGACCTATCTCGACGTCCAGGAAAACGGCCTGCTCGACCTGGAAGCCTTCAAGGCGGCGATTCGCCCGGATACCGTGCTGGCCTCGGTGATGTACGTCAATAACGAAGTCGGTGTCATCCAGCCGATCGCCGAACTCGGCGAAATCTGCCGTGAGAAGGGTGTCATCTTCCACGTCGATGCTGCCCAGGCGACCGGCAAGGTCGATATCGACCTGAGCAAGCTGAAAGTCGACCTGATGAGCTTCTCGGCCCACAAGACCTACGGCCCCAAGGGTATCGGCGCACTCTACGTGCGCCGCAAGCCGCGTGTCCGTCTCGAAGCGCAGATGCACGGTGGCGGCCACGAGCGCGGTTTCCGTTCCGGCACGCTGGCGACGCACCAGATCGTCGGCATGGGCGAGGCCTTCCGCATCGCCAAGGAAGAAATGGTTGAAGAAAACAAACGGATCAAGGCTTTGCGAGATAAACTTCTGAATGGACTTAAGGATATCGAGGCGACCTTCGTCAACGGTGACCTGACCCATCGCGTGGCGCACAATCTCAACATCAGCTTCGCCTACGTCGAAGGCGAGTCGATGATCATGGCGATCAAGGATCTGGCCGTGTCGTCCGGCTCGGCCTGCACCTCGGCCAGCCTGGAGCCTTCCTACGTCTTGCGTGCCCTGGGGCGCGACGACGAACTGGCGCACAGTTCCATTCGTTTCAGCATCGGTCGCTTCACGACTGAAGAAGAAATCGACTATGCAATCAATCTGTTGCACAAGAAAATTGGCAAATTGCGCGAACTTTCGCCGCTGTGGGAAATGGTTCAGGATGGCATCGATCTTAGTACCGTGCAGTGGGCCGCACACTAAAGAAACTCCAGGAGAAACAACATGAGCTATAGCGTAAAAGTCATTGATCACTATGAAAATCCGCGTAACGTCGGTTCTTTCGGCAAGGAAGACGACGGGGTCGGCACCGGCATGGTCGGCGCGCCGGCCTGCGGTGACGTGATGAAGTTGCAAATCANNCAGGTGAACAAGTCCGGCGTGATCGAGGATGCCAAGTTCAAGACCTACGGTTGCGGTTCGGCCATAGCTTCGTCTTCGCTGGTGACCGAATGGGTCAAGGGCAAGACGGTCGATCAGGCACTGTCGATCAAAAATACCGAAATCGCTGAAGAACTGGCGCTGCCGCCGGTTAAAATTCACTGTTCGATTCTGGCCGAGGATGCCATCAAGGCAGCCGTGGCCGATTACAAGAAGAAGCACGGAGAATAAGCATGGCAGTTACCTTGAGCGACAAGGCGGCAAAACATGTCGCCAACTACCTGAGCAAGCGCGGCAAGGGTATCGGGCTGCGCCTCGGGGTTCGTACCAGCGGCTGTTCCGGCATGGCGTACAAGCTGGAATTCGTCGATGAAGTGGATCCGGAGGATCTGGTCTTCGAGAGCAATGGCGTCAAGGTCTTCGTCGACGCCAAGAGCATGCCCTATCTGGAAGGGATGGAGCTCGATTTCGCCCGCGAAGGCCTGAATGAAGGTTTCAAGTTCAACAACCCGAACGTGAAAGACCAGTGCGGCTGCGGCGAATCGTTTAACGTCTGATGGATCTCAGAGCCGACCACTTCGCCTTGTTCGGATTGAATCGTGGCTTTCGGCTCGATCTGTCGGATCTCGATTCCCGTTATCGCGACATCCAGGCGCAGGTTCATCCGGATCGCTTCGCCCATGCCGGCGAAGCCGAGCGCCGCATCTCGATGCAGTGGGCGACGCACGCCAACGAGGCCTACCAGACGCTGAAGAAGCCGCTGGAACGGGCCAAATACCTGCTGCATCTGAGCGGCCACGACATCCAGGCGGAAAACAACACCGCGATGCCGGCCGATTTCCTGATGGAACAGATGGAATGGCGGGAAGCCGTGATGGATGCGCGCAACGGCGGCGATCATCACGAACTGGAGCACCTGCACAACCGGCTGCGCGGCGACATCAACAGCCGCTATCAGGAACTCGGCGAGTTGCTCGATGGCAGCGGCGATTACATGCTGGCCACCGACCGTGTGCCGGCTGATGTTTCTGGAAAAACTCTTGCACGAAATCGACGACGCGCTGGCGTCGCTGGAAGAATAAAAATGGCCTTGTTTCAAATTGCCGAGCCGGGCGAGTCGGCGGCACCCCATGAGCACAAGCTGGCGATCGGCATCGACCTCGGCACCACCAATTCGCTGGTCGCCACCGTACGCAGCGGCATGGCCGTCTGCCTGAGCGACGAGCAGGGGCGGCCGTTGTTGCCGTCCGTGGTCCGTTACCACTCGGACAATTCGACCGATGTCGGCTACGACGCGCAGACCAAGCAGGCCATCGACCCGCGCAACACCATCGTTTCGGTCAAGCGTTTCATGGGGCGCGGGCTGAAGGACATCGCGCATGTCGAATCGATGCCCTACGACTTCATCGAAGCGCCGGGCATGGTCAAGGTGAAAACCATTGCCGGCATCAAGAGCCCCGTCGAGGTGTCCGCCGAAATCCTGAAANACCTCAAGCAACGGGCCGAAACGGCGCTCGGCGGCGATCTGGTCGGTGCCGTCATCACCGTGCCGGCCTATTTCGACGATGCCCAGCGCCAGGCCACCAAGGACGCCGCCCGTCTGGCCGGCCTCAACGTCCTGCGCCTGCTCAACGAGCCGACCGCCGCCGCCATCGCCTACGGGCTCGATAATGCGGCGGAGGGCGTCTATGCGGTTCACGACCTGGGCGGCGGCACTTTCGACATTTCCATCCTGAAGCTGACCAAGGGCGTCTTCGAAGTCATGTCCACCGGCGGTGATTCGGCGCTCGGCGGCGATGATTTCGACCACCGCATCTTCTGCTGGGTCATCGAACAGGCCAGGCTGCAGCCGCTGTCGCCGGAAGATGGGCGCCTGCTGATGATGCGCTGCCGCGAGGCCAAGGAATTCCTCACCAACAATCCGGAAGCGCCGATCACCGCGCGTCTGTCGACCGGCGAGATGGTCGATCTGAAACTCGATGTCGCGACCTTCGCGGCGATCACCCAGACGCTGATTTCCAAGACCATGCAGCCGGTCAAGAAAGCCTTGCGCGACGCCGGGCTGCGGGCCGAGGACGTCAAGGGCATCGTCATGGTCGGCGGCGCGACGCGCATGCCGCAGGTGCAGAAGGCGGTTGGCGATTTCTTCCGCCAGGAGCCGCTGACCAACCTCGACCCGGACAAGGTGGTCGCCCTCGGCGCCGCCACCCAGGCCAACCTGCTGGTCGGCAACAAGACCGGCAAGGACGACTGGCTGCTGCTCGACGTCATTCCGCTGTCGCTGGGGCTGGAAACGATGGGCGGCCTGACCGAGAAGGTCATCCCGCGCAACGCGACGATCCCGACCGCCCGAGCCCAGGAATTCACGACCTTCAAGGATGGCCAGACGGCGATGGCGATCCACGTCGTCCAGGGCGAACGCGAACTGGTGTCCGATTGCCGCTCGCTGGCGCGCTTCGAACTGCGCGGCATCCCGCCGATGGTTGCCGGGGCGGCACGCATTCGCGTCACCTTCCAGGTCGATGCCGATGGCCTGCTGTCGGTCTCGGCGCGCGAGCAGACGACCGGCGTCGAAGCCAGCGTCACCGTCAAGCCGTCCTACGGCCTGTCCGACGACGAAATCGCCGGCATGCTCAAGGATTCGATGGAGCACGCCCGGGACGACGCGATGAACCGGGCACTCAAGGAAGCGCAGGTCGAGGCGGAGCGCATGATCGAAGCGACCGAAGCGGCGCTCAAGGAAGATCCGCACCTGCTGAACGAAGCGGAAATGGCANAAATCGTCGCCACCATCGCCAAGCTGCGCGAAACGATGGCCGGCGACAACCGTCGCCTGATCAACATCGCGATGGACGACCTCGGCTACGAAACCCAGGCTTTCGCCCACCGCCGCATGGACCAGAGCATCAAGAAAGTGTTGTCCGGCCGCAAGGTCGACGACATCAGGATGGGAGAAGAGGCATGACGCAAATCATCGTGCTGCCGCACCTGGAAAATTGCCCCGACGGCGCGGTGATCGAGGCGGAAGAGGGCAAGTCGATCTGCGAAAACCTGCTGGAAAACGGCATCGAACTCGAACACGCCTGCGAGATGTCCTGCGCCTGCACCACCTGCCATGTCATCGTGCGCGAAGGCTTCAATTCGCTCGACCCGGCCGAGGAGGAGGAGGAAGACCTGCTCGACAAGGCCTGGGGCTGGAACCGAATTCACGTCTCGGCTGCCAGGCCCTGGTGCGGTCGACTCCGCTGGTGGTCGAAATTCCGAAATACAGCATCAACATGGCGAAGGAGGGCCACCGCAAATGAAATGGACCGACACCATCGACATCGCCATCGAACTGAGCGATACCCACCCGGATACCGACCCGCTGAAGGTCAATTTCGTCGATCTGCGTGACTGGGTGATGGCCTTGCCCGGCTTCGACGATGATCCCAAGCACTGCGGCGAAAAGATTCTCGAAGCCATCCAGCAGGCCTGGATCGACGAGGTAGCGTGAAGACCCGCGATTTTCCGGGGCGCGGCAGCCAGCTGAACGTTCTCGGCGGGCCGTTGCTGACCTGCAGTGACCGGCCGCTGACCGGATTTTTCCGCGATGGCTGCTGCAATACCTCGGAAGAGGATCTGGGCAGCCACACCGTCTGCGTGGTGCTGACCGCGGAGTTTCTCGAATTCTCGAAGGCGAGCGGTAACGATCTCTCGACACCACGCCCGGAATACGGCTTCGACGGCCTGCAACCCGGCCAGCGCTGGTGCCTTTGTGCGGCGCGCTGGTTGCAGGCTTACAAGGCCGGCAAGGCGCCGCAAGTGTCACTCAACTCGACCAATCAGGCCGCACTGGAAATCGTCCCGCTCGATGTGCTCAAGCAGTACGCCGTCGACCTCCATTAAGGCCAAATGGACACCATTACGATCAGGATCGGCGGCATGAAGGACGAAGAGTGCGTTCGTGCCGTCGCCAACGCGATTCAGGATCTGCCCAATATCGGGCATCTCGAAATTTCGCTGGAAAAGGGTGAAGCCAGCGTCGAACATGGCCGTTTCGTCACACCAGACGATATTCTCCAGGCCATCAGGACGCCGGTTATGACGCAAGCTGCTGAGCTGGCCGGCGAGCCCGGGGCAACGCACGCCCGTTCAGCGAACTGCCTTTGTCGCCGGCCATGCTGGCGAACCTGCAACAGCTCGATTACCGCACGATGACGCCGATCCAGGCCGCCAGCCTGCCGCTGGCGCTGGCCGGCCACGACCTGATCGCGCAAGCCAGGACCGGCAGCGGCAAGACCACCGCCTTCGGTCTGGCGCTGCTTAACAAGCTGAATCCAAAGAACTTCGCCGTGCAGGCGATGGTGCTGTGCCCGACGCGCGAGCTGGCCGACCAGGTAACCCAGGAAATCCGCCGTCTGGCGCGCTTCGAGGACAACATCAAGGTGCTGGCGCTGGTCGGCGGCTCGACCCTGCGCAACCAGGCCACCAGCCTGGAAAACGGCGTCCATATCGTCGTCGGCACGCCCGGCCGCATCATGGATCACATGGAACGCGGTTACCTGAAGCTCGATGAACTCGCGACGCTGGTGCTCGACGAAGCCGACCGCATGCTCGACATGGGGTTCCACGACGACATCGCCTACGTCGCCAGGCGCTGCCCGGCGAGGCGCCAGACCCTGCTGTTCTCGGCCACCTACCCGGAAGGCATCGCCCAGCTGGCGAAACAGTTCCTGCGCCAGCCGCAGGAGGTGAAGCTGCTCGAACAGCATAGCGAGAGCAAGATTCGCCAGCGCTTCTACGAGGTCAGGCACGAAGAACGGCTACAGGCCGTCGCCAGGCTGCTCAAGCACTACCGTCCGGTCAGCGCGCTGGCCTTTTGCAACACCAAGCAGCAGTGCCGCGACCTGCTCAACGTGTTGCGCCACGAAGGCATCCAGGCGCTGACGCTGAATGGTGATCTGGAACAGCGCGAACGCGATCAGGTGTTGATCCAGTTTGCCAATCGTAGCTGCACGGTACTGGTCGCCACCGATGTTGCGGCGCGCGGCCTCGATATCGCCAATCTGGAAGCGGTCATCAACGTCGATGTGACGCCCGACCCGGAAATCCACATCCACCGCATCGGCCGTACCGGTCGTGGCGACGAGGAGGGCTGGGCGCTGAGCCTGTGCAGCCATGGCGACAAGCGCCGGGTCGCCGCCATTGCCGAAGCAATGAACTGTGGCCTGACCTGGAGCGAACTGGGCGCCCTCGATGCCACGGACAACTCGCCGCTGGTGCCGCCGATGGTCACGCTGCAGATTCTTGGCGGGCGCAAGGACAAGATCCGCCCCGGCGACGTGCTCGGCGCCCTGACCGGCGAGGCGGGATTCACCCGCGAGCAGGTCGGCAAGATCACCGTCACCGACCAGACCACCTACGTTGCCGTCGCCCGCGACATCGCGCGCGAGGCGGTACGCAGGCTGTCGGCCGGCAGGGTCAAGGGCAAGACGGTGAAGGTGCGTGCGCTGTAGGCACGCCGGTTTCGGGCAGTCGGCCCGGCGATTTTGATTTTCGGTGTTTTTTAGCCGTCGACCGCAACAGGCGACCATAGCGGTCGCCCGTTTGCCGCCAGATGGCTGAGATAGACCCGCAGATCGAACTCCAACTGGTGATAGTCCGGCTCCATGTGCCGACATAGCTGATAGAAAGCCTTGTCGTGCTCGCGCTCGCGCAGGTGCGCCAGTTCATGAACGACGATCATGCGCAGGAATTCCGGCGGCGATTCGCGGAAGAGCGTCGCCACGCGAATTTCGCGTTTCGACTTCAGTTTCGCTCCNTGTACCCGTGAAATGCTGGTGTGCGTGCCCAGTGCGTTCTGGATGACATGCAGCTTGCTGTCGAACGCCACCTTGCTCAGTTGCCCCGCGCTACGCATGTATTCAGTCTTTAGCTCATGCACGTATTCGTATAGCGCCTTGTCGGTGCGCACGGCATGAGGCAGAGGGTACTTTTTCAGCAGGACATCGGCCAGCCGGTTTTCCTCGATCAGGCGCTGCACCTGCTCGGTCAGCGCGGCCGGGTAGCCGGCGAGGTAATTCGGTGATGGTCTTGGGCGCATGGAGGCCAAATGCCTGCCCGGTGGCTCAGTCGAACAGGTTCAGCAGCGAATCCAGTCCGCCGAAGTTGATCGCCACGTCGGCCCTGGCGCGCGTCGCCGGTTTGGCGTGGAAGGCCACCGACAGGCCGGCCTGGGCCATCATCAGCAGGTCGTTGGCGCCGTCGCCGCAGGCGATCACCTGTTCCTTCTTCAGCCCCAGTTCGTCGGTCAGGCGGGCCAGGTGGTGCGCCTTGGCGGCGGCATCGACGATGTCGCCGACGACGCGCCCGGTCAGCTTGCCGCCGGAAATTTCCAGTTCGTTCGAGGTGGCGAAATCGAAGCCGAGCTCGATGCGCAGGCGTTCGGTGAAATAGGTGAAACCGCCAGACAGGATCGCAGTACGCAACCCGGCGTTCTGCGCCGCTTCCAGCAGCTCGCGGGCGCCGGGCGAGAGCAGCAGCCGCTCGCCGNNTACGCGGGCCAGCACGCGGGCATCCAGCCCGCCCAGCAGCGCCAGACGACGGCGCAGGCTTTCGCGGTAATCGATCTCGCCGCGCATCGCTGCTTCGGTCACCGCCGAAACCTCGTCCTTCTTGCCGGCAAAATCGGCCAGTTCGTCAATGCACTCGATGGTAATCAGCGTCGAGTCCATGTCGAAGGCAATCAGCCCGAAATCCGAAAGCTTCCGGCCGGCCTCGACAAACGCCCAGTCGAGCTTTTCAGCCTCGATCAGCGGGATCAGCGCGTCGAACGCCGGGGTGCGCGTGACGTTGCTGAAGCGAACGACCTGTGGCGGACAGGGCGATGCAGCCGATGCGCCGGTGGCAGCCGAAATNCTTTCGAGCAGGAAGGTGGGCAGCGCGCCACCCTGGACGATCAGGTTCATGGAATAGGTCTATTCTGGCTTGGCGCCCTGGGTGTCATCGTGAAACCCGCCCGCGCTTGAAACGTAGAAAGGCGCCAACCGCCAGCAGGGCGAGGATGCCGCCGAGCAGAAACTGGCCGATGGCGACGGCCACGGCGGCGCCGGAAACCAGGCCGAATCCGATGGCTGCATCGAGCAGATGGGCGGCGCCTTCAAAAAGAAGCGTAACGCGCTCGCCCATTTTCTTTTCATCGGCCGATTGTTTTGTCGTTCCGGCGAATCAGGCCATCCGTTCCGGCAACACGTCGCGCAGCAGCACGGCGGCGTCGCGGATCATCCTCTCGGTGGTGGCCCAGTCGACACAGCCGTCGGTGACCGAGCAGCCGTACTTCAGTTGCGACAGGTCGGCCGGGATCGGCTGGTTACCGGCTTCGATGTTGGATTCGATCATCACGCCGACCAGCGACTTGTTGCCAAGGCGGATCTGGTTGACGATGTCGGCCATGACCAGCGGTTGCAGTTCAGGCTTCTTGAAGCTGTTGGCGTGCGAGCAGTCGACGACGATGTTGTGCGGCAGCTTGCCCTTGGTCAGCGCCTGCTCGACGATCGAGATCGAAACCGTGTCGTAGTTCGGCCGGCCGTCGCCGCCGCGGAGGACGATGTGGCCATAGGGGTTGCCTTTGGTGCGGACGATGGCGACGCGGCCCTGGCCGTTGAGGCCGAGGAAGGAGTGCGGCTTGGACGCCGAAAGGATGGCGTTGACCGCCACGCTGAGGTCGCCGCTGGTACCGTTCTTGAAGCCGACCGGCGTCGACAGCCCGGACGACATTTCGCGGTGGGTCTGCGATTCGGTGGTGCGGGCGCCGATGGCGGTCCACGAGATCAGGTCGCCGTAGTATTGCGGGCCGTAGGGGTCGAGCGCCTCGGTGCCGGCCGGCAGGCCGAGTTCGGCCACGTCGAGCAGGAACTTGCGGGCCTTTTCCATGCCGATGTTGACCTGGAAGGAATCGTCCATGAACGGATCGTTGATGTAGCCCTTCCAGCCCACGGTGGTGCGCGGTTTCTCGAAATAGACGCGCATGATGATTTGCAGCACGTCGCCGACTTCGTCGGACAGCGCCTTCAGGCGGCGGGCGTAGTCAAGGCCGGCGACCGGGTCGTGGATCGAGCAGGGNCCGACGACGACGAACAGGCGCGGGTCCTTGCGGTCGAGAATCTTGCGCAGCAGGTCGCGGCCGTGCATCACGGTCTTGGCGGCTGCGAGCGACAGAGGCAGGCGGGCGTGAACTTCTTCCGGTGCCGGCATGTTGTCGAAGGCGCTGACGTTTACGTTTTCAATGTCGATAGTGCTCATGGCTTATTGGCTCAACTGGCGAATCATGTCTTTCACGGCCGCGACCTTGTCGTTCAGGGTCGGGCAATGGCGTAAGAGCGAAATTTTATCCTGTCCGGCCAGCTTATAGCTGCGGTTTTTCTGGATCAAATTGATTATCTTGATCGGTTCGATAGGCGGATTCTTCGCGAATTCCGGGCCGAATTGCAGAGTGATCTGGTCGTTGGTGGCATCCAGCTTCTGTACGCAATACGGTTTGACCAGCAGGCGCAGGCGGTGCGTGGCGAGTAGCGACTGGCCTTGCAGCGGCAGTTCGCCGAAGCGGTCGATCAGTTCTTCCTGCAGCGCGTCGATTTCCTCGGCGGTCTCGCCATTGGCCAGGCGCTTGTAAAGCGTCAGGCGCTCGTGCACATCCGGGCAGTAGGCGTCGGGCAGCAGGGCGGGCGTGCGCAGGTTGATTTCGGTGCCGATGCCGAGCGGCTGGGTGAGGTCGACGGCGTCCAGATGCTTGCCCTGTTTCAGGGCCGCCACCGCGCGATTCAGCATGTCGGTGAACAGATTGAAGCCAACTTCCTGCATCTCGCCCGACTGGTTGTCGCCCAGCACCTCGCCAGCACCGCGAATTTCCAGGTCGTGCATGGCGAGGAAGAAGCCGGAGCCGAGTTCTTCCATCGCCTGGATGGCGTCGAGGCGCATCTTGGCCTGCTTGGTCATCGCCTTTTCATCCTGCACCAGCAGATAGGCGTAGGCCTGGTGGTGCGAACGCCCGACGCGGCCGCGCAGCTGGTGCAGTTGGGCGAGGCCGAACTTTTCGGAACGGTTGATCAGGATGGTGTTGGCGTGCGGGTTGTCGATGCCGGTCTCGATGATGGTCGTGCATAGCAGCACATTGGCCCGCTGGCCGGTGAAGTCGCGCATCACCTTTTCCAGCTCGCGCTCGTTCATCTGGCCGTGGCCGATGACGATGCGCGCTTCCGGCACCAGCTTTTCCAGCTTTTCCCGCATGTTGTCGATCGTGTCGACTTCGTTGTGCAGGAAATACACTTGGCCGCCGCGCTTCAGTTCGCGCAGCACGGCTTCGCGGATGATGCCGTCGGAGAACCTTGAAACGAAGGTCTTGATCGCCAGCCGTTTCTGCGGCGCGGTGGCGATCACCGAGAAGTCGCGCAGGCCTTCCATGCTCATCGCCAGCGTGCGCGGAATTGGCGTCGCAGTCAGCGTCAGCACGTCGACCTCGGCGCGCATGGCCTTCAGCGTTTCCTTCTGGCGCACGCCGAAGCGGTGTTCCTCGTCGATGACTACGAGGCCGAGCCGGTTGAATTTCACATCCTTGCCGATCAGCTTGTGGGTGCCGATGATGATGTCGATCTTGCCTTCGTCCAGCTCCTGCAAGGCCTGCGCCGATTCCTTGGCGGTCTTGAAGCGCGAGATTTCGGCAATCTTCACCGGCCAGTCAGCGAAGCGGTCGGCGAAGGTCTGGTAATGCTGTTCGCAGAGCAGGGTGGTCGGGCACAGCACCGCCACCTGCTTGCCGCCGGCCACCGCGCAGAAGGCGGCGCGCAGCGCGACTTCGGTCTTGCCGAAGCCGACATCGCCGCAGACCAGCCGATCCATCGGCTTGCCCGAGCGCATGTCTTCGATGACGGCGGCGATGGCCCGCGCTTGGTCGTTGGTTTCCTCGAAGCCGAAGCCGTCGGCGAAGGCCTCGTAATCACTTTCTTTGAAAGCGAAGGCATGGCCCTGACGCGCGGCGCGCGCGGCGTAGAGCGCCAGCAACTCAGCGGCGGTGTCGCGTGCCTGCTCGGCGGCCTTGCGCTTGGCCTTTTCCCACTGGCCGGAACCCAGCGCATGCAGCGGCGCACTTTCCGGGTCGGCGCCGGAATAGCGCGAAATCACATGCAACTGCGCTACCGGCACGAAGAGCTTGGCCTCGTTGGCGTAGTGCAGTTCCAGGAATTCCTGCTCGCCGAGGCCCAAATCCATGCGCACCAGCCCGCGATAACGTCCGATGCCGTGGCTTTCATGCACCACCGGGTCGCCGACCTTGAGTTCGGTGAGATCCTTCAGCCAGTTGTCGAAAGTGGCTTTCTTGGCTGCCTCGCGCCGCGTGCGGCGNGGCGTGCCGGCGAATAACTCGGTTTCGGTGATGAAGGCGACGCCATCCAGCGTAAAACCCGCCTGCAGCGGGCCGATGGTCAGTGCCAGCGGCGCATCGCCGGCCAGAAACCCGGCCAGATCGGCGCTGGCCGCAGGCTTCAGCCCATGCTCGCCGAACATTGCGGCCAGCGTTTCTCGGCGGCCGGCGGTTTCGGCCAGCAGCAGCACGCGGCCCTTGAAGGCGGCGAGATGGTTCTTCAACGCGCCCAGCGGGTCGTCGCTCCTGCGGTCGACCGCCACATTGGGCAGTTTTCCGGCCGCTTCGGCATTTTTGGCATTCAGGGCCAGTCGACCGTAAGCCTTGGCCGCCGTGAAGAAGGCCTCGTCGGTCAGGAACAGTTCTTCCGGTGCCAGCAGCGGNCGCGCCTTGTCGCCCTGCAACAGGTTGAAGCGCGAGCGGGTGTCGGCCCAGAAGGCGGCAATCGCCGCNGGCGCGTCGCCGTGCGTGACGAACACGGCATCCTTGGGCAGGTAATCGAAAATGCTCGCCGTTTCGTCGAAGAACAGCGGCAGGTAGTACTCGATGCCGGCGCTGGCGATGCCGGTCGAAATGTCCTTGTAGATGCCCGACTTCGCCGGGTCGCCCTCGAAACGCTCGCGGAAACACTGGCGAAANTGCGTGCGCCCNTTGTCGTCCATCGGGAACTCGCGCGCCGGCAGCAGGCGCACTTCCGGCACCGGGTAAACGGTGCGCTGGGTATCGACGTCGAAGGTCTTGATGCTCTCGATCTCGTCGTCGAAGAGGTCGAGCCGGTAGGGCAGTTGCGAACCCATCGGGAAGAGGTCGATCAACCCGCCGCGTATCGAATATTCACCAGGCGATACCACCTGCGTGACGTGCGCGTAGCCGGCCAGCGTGACCTGGCTGCGGAACTTTTCGGCATCCAGCGTCTGGCCCTTCTTGAACTCGAAGGTGTAGGCCGCCATGAATTCCGGCGGCGCCAGGCGATTGACTGCGGTCGACGCCGGCACGAGCAGGATTTCCACATCGCCCTGCAGCGCTGCCCACAAGGTAGCGAGGCGCTCGGAAACCAGATCCTGGTGCGGCGAAAAGTGGTCGTAGGGCAGCGTTTCCCAGTCCGGCAGCAGCCTCACCTTGAGGCCCGGCGCAAACCACGGAATTTCATCGAGCAGCCGCTGCGCATCCGCCGCGCTGGCCGTGACCACGGCAAGCAGCCGTCCCTTGCTCTGCGCGGCCAGTTCAGCCAGCGCCAGCGCATCCGCCGAACCGGCCAGCGGCGGCAANTCGGTACGGGCGCCGGGCTTGGGCAGGGCGGGGAGGGAAAGCAGGGAGCGGGAAGCGGACACGATGCGGCGGGTACGGCTGGGCGGGGCTGAATTATAGCCGGTCGCCGCAACCTGCCGGCCTGTTGCGGTCGACCCTCAAAAAGGCCGATTTTCAAAAATCCAGCGAACCGGGCCAGCGGCTTCAACAAATCACAATATACGCAACAACTTATATAATGGCGCCCACGGTGGCTACGCCGGACGCCAAGGCTCACAATGAAAACCTGGAGGGGAATCCAATGTTGAAGAAATTGCTTGTGCTGGTAGCCATTGCCGGCGTGTCGTTCGGTGTGTTCGCGCAGGAAAAGGAACTGCTGCGCATCATTGGCGAAGACAAAAGTNTCGTGGTGCAAACCAAGAAAGGCCCGTTCGAAATCACCCGCACGATGACGCCCTGCGCCAAGAACAAAGGCTGGCTGCAGCCGCTGATCCCGGCACCCGGCGTGCATCCGGTCACCGAAATCGAAATGCTGAACGCCATGAACGACGCCGGCGCAATGATCGTCGACATGCGCGAACCGGAAGACCGCATCAAGGGCACGATCCCCAATTCCTACCATATCCCCTACACCGAAGTCGCCGCGCGCCTGGACGAACTCGGCTGCGCCAAGCAGGGCGGCAAGTGGAACTGCGGCGCCGCCAAGANNAAGGTGTACGCCTTCTGCAACGGCCCCGTCTGCCCGCAAAGCCCGACGGCGATCACCGCCATGATCCGCGAAGGCTTCCCGGCCGACCGCATCTACTACTACCGTGGCGGCATGCTGGACTGGGATGCGCTGGGCTTCCCGCAGGTTAAGGATGAGTTTTGATTGGTTGCCGTCATGTCAGCGTGTTTCAGATTGGCAGTAATTGGCGCGAGATTTCAATTATGCATCTCTGTCATGCTTCAAGATTGGCTGCTAAAAGAAGTACAGAGGGCTGGAAACAGGGTCTTATTCTGTCCAATTGAAAGGTAATAAATATGGGCACTGGTCACTATTACTAACCTTATAACTGGATAACTGTCTAGCTAGTTTTAGGGGCGGGTTCAGGAACCTGACCGATAGAAACAAGGTTGTCGATCTCAATAATAAACCCTGTCGTGTAAAGTTCGAGGGCCAACCTGCACCAATGCGAACTCTAATTGATTTGAACGTTGAGCGACCAGTTGGTTGCCAGATTGTCCATTCATTGCGGAGAGGATTTCCGTACCCGTGAGAATGCCGTCAGCCAACAACCCGCTACCGGCAATCAGACTGTTGCCGTTGTAAAACCGCATCCCGTTGTAGGTGTCGACTGAACCGTAGCATGCGTCCATATCGATAGCGTAGCCCGGGCCGTAAGCGGCAAGCAACGAGGAAAAGTCCACTCTGACGCTGCTCGAAAGGTATTCGTTTTGGCATCAGAACCGCATAGTAGGTCTGGTTACATGGCGCCGTCGCACAATCTCCGCCGGGCGCTGCCGCATAGCTGGTCGCCTTGCGAATTCCCATTCCTTGCCCGGTGCCGTTAGTGATGGTCAGGTCGCCACCATTGGCGACTGTATTGGGGTTAAGCGAGTTGAAGCCGCCATTGGGCCCGGCAAACTGGATTTCAGCGCTGTTGCCGTCCCGATATAGGGAAGCCAAACTGGTTATTTCCCGGCAAGTGCATCAAAGGTTTCGAGATACACATGGCGCCGGTCACCGTGTTGTGCTGGCATTGATATATCCAGGAACCGGCTGGTCTTACCCGCGGCAATCAGGCTGGGAGTCGCGCTGTCGATGTTTTGCTGATAGGCATTTGTGCCGCCGAAGGTCACAACAACGGCTTGGCCGGCGCGTGATATTGCGATCGATAGAAGGCCAGCAGTGAATTATTAAATTTTTCATCGTGATTTCCTAATTGTTTTGCTCTTGCAATACACGTGAGTCGGTGTTGAATAAAAAGCAAAAACATGCCCAAATAAGCGATCAGCATTCTCGAGATGTTCAATGAAGATCAACGTGTCCTTGATTTGCTGCGCTGCTAATGGAGGTGTAAAGAAATCCGACAAAACGTTGCGGTAAGGTTGGCTTCATTGCACAGAGGCTGAATTTGCATCGAGTTGCCCTGTTCCAATGATGCGTAATACCGCCCCGACAAGTAACCGGGGGCTATGAATGGTGGCTCGTAAGGCTACTATCGTAATGCCATCGGCAACTACATTTAGCCTTTGCTGTCGAGGCTGCGCCGGTAGAAACGCTTTACGGCGTCCGATGCCATAATCGCTACAGTCTCAACACAGTCGTGTCAGGAAATTTGAGAGATCGCTGTTCGGTGGCCGCGCTGCCTGCCTTGATGTTCGCTGTCGGATTGGCTGTCAGCCCTTTGTTGCTGCGGATGTGCCCTTG
This sequence comes from Dechloromonas sp., assembly GCA_013363835.1. Taxonomy (GTDB): domain Bacteria; phylum Pseudomonadota; class Gammaproteobacteria; order Burkholderiales; family Rhodocyclaceae; genus Azonexus. Next base: position 1,264,531 of record CP054864.1, on the reverse strand, counting down.
GTTGTCCCGGCCGACACCACCATCCCCAGCGGCCCGGAGGGCGATGCGATTCGCCTGGGCAGGCAGTTGATGAACGACACGCGCAAGATGTTGCCACGCAATGTGGGCAATGGGCTGAATTGTTCGAGTTGCCATATCGCCGGGNGCACGCAGGCGTATGCCAGTCCGTATGTCGGGCTGACGGCGCTGTTTCCGATGTACAACGCGCGCGATGGGCGGGTGATTTCCTTGCAGACGCGGATCGACGATTGTTTCGAGCGTTCGATGAACGGCCATCCGCTGGCGTGGGATTCGAAGGAAATGAATGCGATGTTGATCTACATCCGCTGGTTGTCCNTGGGCGTGCCGGTGGGGAGCCAGGTGGTCGGGCGCGGATGGGGCAGGNTGGATGCTTCGCTGAAGCCGGATCGGGCGCGCGGGGCAACGATTTATGCCGCGAAGTGCGCGAGCTGCCACGGCCCGCAGGGCGTGGGGACGCCGGATGGCAGCGGCGGTTTCGTATTCCCGCCGGTGTGGGGCAAGCAGTCGTACAACACGNGGGCGGGCATGGCGCGCACCGAAACGGCGGCGGCGTTCATCAAANGCAAGATGCCGATGGGCCAGCCGGATTCCTTGAGCGATCAGGATGCGCTCGACGTGGCGGATTTCGTGGCGCACCAGCCGCGCCCGGTGTTCGCCGGGTCCAAACCGGCCAGCGCGGCCAAGGGCACTGAACCCTGGGGTGTTGGGGAAACCCCGTTCAGGTCGATGCGGGAGCTTCGGGCGAGCTTTATGGATTAACGACAGGGCCGCCTGGCTTGGCCCATTGAGCGTTCACCAACCCAGCAGCGGGCCGAGATGGTTTGGCGGATAAACGGGGTCGGCGGCGATATCCGGTTTCCGGGTGCGTCGATAGTCTTCCGGGTCTTTTTGTAGGCGGCGAACTGGTTTTTGGCAAAAGTGTAATCGTTGCGCGTGAAGGCGATGCCGCCGTTCCAGGTGATGCCGAACGGGGTTCCCGGGTGTTTTTGACCAGCTCGACGATGCCGTCGATGGCTTTGGAATTGGGGTATTCGTCGACCACCACGAGGGCACCAATCAGTTCGCCCCGGCGTTCGGAAAATTCCTTGAAGGTGACCAGTTGGGCCGGCTGGTTGGCAATCTTGGCGCGGACATCGTCGCTTTTTCGCTCGGCAGGCCGGCATAGACGGTGTATGCGGGTTGCTCTGGTCGATCAGCACGATGTCGCTGGCGGCAAGGGCTGACAATGCGCTGCCGAGCAGTGCGATAGCGAGTCCTGCAAGCTGAATCCATCGTTTCATGAAGCCTCCGTTTGGCGATAGGCGGATTGTTGGGGCGCAAGCGAACCGATTTCAGCGTCCGTTTGCATAGTGTCGCGGTCGCAAAACCAGTCAACTAATGACGGCAAAAATGGGCAAGGTGGAAATGCCACGTCGTCGGACGATCATGTCGCCATCGGTTTTCAACCAGCCTATGAGCCGGGCAATGCACGTTGGGTAATTGCGAGCATAGCGCGTAGATGCTGCACAGGGTATCCAGCAGGTCGATGATTTCAGTTGGCGGGCAGACTCGAAGCTGAGATGGCCTCATTGCCGCCCGCTGCGATGTCGCTGTTACGTGCGCTGATTTCGAATTGCGGCGTCATTTTTGAAGTCTGCCAATAGCTGTGCCAGGTTGACTGGTAGTCGTTTTCAGGCGATATGGCGATGATCGCCTTGCCGCGTTCGTTGTCGTAGCGTAGGCCAGACGATAATGCTCGCATACCTAGTTGCCAGACGACGCGACGATGGAGCCGTCAGCGGCTTGCGGCGAACGAGCTTGGGGCAGCAATAAAGGTGAAACCAGCCTTTCAGCCTGTTGCGGTCGACGCCCAAAAATGGCAAACGCCTTAACCGCCGAGGTGAATCCTTCGCGGCCCGAACGCCCGGCCGTCGTGGCCGAGGGTTTTGCCGAAGCGGCCGGCGATGGCGGTCTGGCAGTGCGGGCAGCGGCCTTCCGGGGTGAGGTCGTAGCGGCGGATGTCGTACCAGTCGCGCACGATGAGCGCGGCGTGGCAGCCGGGGCAGAAGGTGGTGCCGCCTTCGCTGTCNACGTTGCCGGTGAATACATGGTGCAGGCCGGCGTCGAGGGCGATGCGCCGGGCTTGCGTCAGCGTTGCTGGCGGCGTGGGCGGCAGATCGTTCATCTTCCAGTCCGGGTGGAAGGCGGTGAAGTGCAGCGGCNNGTCCGGCCCCAGTTCGCGGGCGACCCAAGTGGCGAGTTCGTTGATTTCGGCGGCGCTGTCGTTCTGGCCNGGAATGAGCAGGGTGGTGATCTCCAGCCAGCAGTCGGTTTCGTGGTGGATGTAGGCGAGGGTGTCGAGCACCGGCTGCAGGTGGCCGACGCAGAGCTTGTGGTAGAAATCTTCGGTAAAGGCCTTGAGATCGACGTTGGCGGCATCCATGACGGCGAAGAATTCNCTGGCCGGTTCGCGGTGGATGTAGCCGGCGGTGACTGCCACGTTGCGGATGCCCTGTTCGCGGCAGGCGTGCGCGGTGTCGATGGCGTATTCGGCAAAGATCACCGGGTCGTTATAGGTGTAGGCCACGCTGTCGGCGCCGTAGCGTTTGGCCGCGGCGGCAATGGCTTGCGGGCTGGCGGCGTCCATCAGGCGGTCCATGTCCTTCGACTTGGAAATGTCCCAGTTCTGGCAGAACTTGCAGGCGAGGTTGCAGCCGGCGGTGCCGAAGGAGAGGATGCTGCTGCCGGGGTAGAAATGGTTGAGCGGCTTTTTCTCGATGGGGTCGATGCAGAAGCCGGAGGAGCGGCCGTAGGTGGTGAGCTGCATGGCGCCATCGACCATGCGCCGCACGAAGCAGGCACCGCGCTGGCCTTCGTGCAACTGGCAGTCGCGCGGGCAGAGGTCGCATTGCACGCGGCCATCGGGTAGCGCATGCCACCAGCGGCCAGGGTAGTTGGATTCGGGCAGGCTCATGGCTGGGCCTCCTTCCATTTATGGACGGTGTAGCGTTCGAGGCGGACATCCGGGCCCCAGTAGCTGGCGGCGAGCCCGGCCTTNTGCTTGAGGCGTGCCATGAATTCGCGCGGTTCCGGCAGTTGTTCCCAGACTTGCGGGAGAAAGGTGGAGCGGCGTCCGCTGGCGGTAAAGATCACGCCATCGACGTTCGGGCGCAGTTGGACGAGGGCATCGGCCTCGCTGGAAAATTGCATCGGTTCGGGCGGTGTCAGCAACGAGACTTCGACGCGGGTGTGGGGCAGTTCGTCGGCGCGCAGCGGCGAAAAGCGCGGGTCGCGGAAGGCGGCGGCGCAGGCGTTTTCCTGAACGTCCTGGGCGAGCGGCCGCCAGGCTTCCAGGCTGCCGATGCAGCCGCGCAACTGGCCTTGCTGCGTGAGCGTGACGAAGGTGGCGCCCATTTTGGCCAGTTCCGGGCGGTCGACCGCAACAGGTGCCGGTGCCAGGCCGAAGCGGGCGGCGATGGCGTTGCGCGCCAGTGTCAGCAGGGTGTCGCCGAGTTCATTCATTGCCNNGGCCTCGGTGAAGCAGAACGCGGCATAGCCGACCACGCGCTGCTTGTCGCCGGCCGTATCGCCGGAGTTGCAGTGGTGGATCAGGCGGGGCACCAGCCCGCGCTGGCGGGCGGCGAGCAGCAGGCCGTTGATGGGGTAGGCGCCGCAGGCCTGCTCGGGCCGGATGTGGCTGTCGAGTTGCAGGATGTGGGCGCAGGTGTCGCGGTCGATCTGGTTGGCGGCGGCGTAGGGCAGGAAGTGCGAAAGGTCGGAGCTGACGACGATCAGCGTTTCCGGCCCGCCCCACAGGCGGTCGAGGACTTCGGCGACTTCGCGCGGCGCGGCGTGGCCGACGGCCAGCGGCACCAGCGTGAAATCGCCGAGCAGGCGTTGCAGGAAGGCANNGTGCACTTCCAGCGAATGTTCGAGCGCGTGCGCGCGGTCGCTGGCGACGATCTGCGGCAGGTCGGCCAGGCCGGCGAGGGCGGCGGTGTCGAGCGGAATGTCGCCGAGCGGCGTGGCGAAAGCNCTCGGTTTGGGGGCAGCGATGCCATCGACGGCGACGCGATGCGTCGGGCCGAGCAGGACGACGCGGCGTATCTGCTGGCGCCAGGGCGCGAGCAGCGCATAGGCCTGGCCGGCGGTGGCGCCGGAATAGACATAGCCGGCGTGCGGCACGATCAGCGCCTTGGGTTGCGTTTGCGGCGCTGCTGCGCTGTCGCCCAGCAGTTGATCGACGGTGGCGGCCAGCAGGCCCGGATTGCCCGGTAGAAAGCGCCGACGGCGGGGACGGGTGTTGGTCACGGTCGACTCCTTAAACGAGCAACAATCCGGCAGCCATGCCGATGCCGATGGCGAGCAGGCCGGGCAGGGCGTGGCGGGCCAGCTTGCCGCCGCCGATGCTGATGACCAGCCCGATCTTGAAGACGAGGTTGGCCAGCAACGCCAGCGTGACGGCGATGACCGCCTGGTGGCCGGGGATGGTTTCGAGGTTGAACAGGCGCAGCGTCGACAGTACGCTGGCGTCGGCATCCGTCAGGCCCGAGGCGAGGGCGACGATGAACAGCCCCTTGTCGCCGGCAATGTCCTGCAGCCAGGCGGAGGCGAGCAGCACCAGCGCGTAGAGGAGGCCGAAGGAGAGGGCGATCCGCAGTTCGGTCGGGTTCTTGACTTCGGGCATCGGCAACTCGCCATCGGCGCCGAGCGCCCGCCAGCCATAGAGTGCCGTGGCGACGCCCGGCACGATGCCGCAGGCGAAGACGATGACGATAGGTGTCACCAGATTGGGCGCCACCACCGCGGCAACCAGCCCGAGGCGGATCATCACCATCACGTTGGCGATCAGGATGACGATGGCCGACACCCGGACGAGATCGCCATGCGCGGCGGCGTGGCGCGAGAACATCATGGTGGTTGCGGTCGACGACGCCAGACCGCCGAAAATGCCGAGCACCGCCGCACCGTGGCGGGCGCCGATGATGCGCAGCGCCATGTAGCCGGCCAGCGCGAGGCCGGAAATCAGCACCACCATCCACCATACCTGGCGCGGGTTGATCGCGTTGTACGGCCCGAAATCCTGATTGGGCAGGATCGGCAGGATGACCAGCGAGAGCACTGCGAATTGCAGGATGGAATTGATGTCGCGCGTCGTCAGGCGCTCGCTTAGGTTGCGCAGCTCGGCCTTGAAATAGAGCAGGATGGTGGTGGTGATGGCGAGCATCACGGCCAGCGTGGCGTAGCCGAACCACACCGCCGCGCCAAGGCCGTAGGTGACGATGATCGCCGCTTCCGAAGTGAAGCCGCGATATTGCTCTTCCTGCCGCGCCGANAAGTTGGAGGCGACCATGGCGCCGGAAATCACCAGCAGGCCGGCCGCCAGCATCCACGGCCCGCCGGCCTTTTCGCCGAGCATCGCACACAGGCAGCCGAGCATGGCAACCAGCGCGAAGGTGCGCAGCCCGGCCGCCGAATCGGGGCGGCGTTCGCGTTCCATGCCGACCAGCAGCCCGATCCCGAGTGCCGTGGCGAAGGCCTCGACGGGGGCGGCCAGTTCCGGGGCGACGAAGCTCATGGTTTCTCTTTCTGCGGCCTTTATTCAGTAAAATTAAGCCATGCCAAGACATTTCGCAATCGTTCCCGCTGCCGGCAGCGGTGCGCGCTTCGGCGCCGAGAAGCCCAAGCAGTATCTCGACCTGCTCGGCCGCCCGCTGATCCATCATACGCTCGCCGCTTTGACGGCATGCCCGGCCATCGAGCGCGTCTGGGTCGTGCTGGCGCCGGACGATGCCGAATGGGGCCGCCACGACTGGTCGCAACTCGGGCCCAAGCTGGAAACCGTGCGCTGTGGCGGTGCCACACGGGCGGACAGCGTCGGCAACGGCTTGCAGGCGGCGGCGATGGTGGCGAGCGACGACGACTGGATTCTCGTGCATGACGCCGCCCGGCCGTGCATCAGCGATGCCATGCTCGCCGCCCTGATCGACGAACTGGCTGACGATCCGGTCGGCGGCCTGCTTGCCGTGCCGGTCGCGGATACCATGAAGCGGGCCGATGCCGCGCAGCGCGTTGCCGCCACCGAGCCACGCGATGGCCTGTGGCAGGCGCAGACGCCGCAGATGTTCCGCTACGGGCTGCTGCGTGAAGCGCTGGAAAAGTGCCGCGCCGTGACCGACGAAGCCGGTGCCATCGAAGCGCTCGGCCTGCAACCCAGGCTGGTGCGCTGCGACGCCACCAACCTGAAAGTGACCTACCCGGCCGATCTCGCGCTGGCGGCGATGATATTAAGAGGGCGCAAATGAATTTCCGGGTCGGGCAGGGCTACGACGTTCACCGGTTGGTCGAAGGCCGCAAACTCATTCTCGGCGGCGTCGAGATTCCCCATGAAACTGGCCTGCTCGGGCACTCCGACGCCGATGCGCTGCTGCACGCCATTACCGATGCGCTGCTCGGCGCCGTCGCGCTGGGCGACATCGGCCGCCACTTCCCGGACACCGACCCGCGCTACAAGGGCGCCGATAGCCGTCCTGCTGCGCGCCGCCGTCACCCTGCTGGCCGCGCGCGGCTGGCGACCGGTCAACGTCGATGCGACGCTCATCGCCCAGCAACCCAAGCTGGCGCCGCACGCGGCGGCAATGGTGGCGAATGTTGCGGTCGACCTCGGAATTTCGCCCGATTCTGTCAATATCAAGGGCAAAACCAACGAAAAGCTCGGCTACCTCGGCCGCCAGGAGGCCATCGAGGCGCAGGCGGTCGTGCTCGTCGAGCGTGTCGGCTGATGGCACAAGCCGGCTTCCTCGCGTCGAAACGGCGCGGGTGTTCTTCGCCCTGTGGCCGCCGGAAGCGATTGCCGAACGACTGGCTGCCGTTGCTGCCGATNTACTCCCGAGCCGCGGCGGTCGTCCGACCCGCTGGGAAACCATTCACCTGACACTGGCCTTCCTTGGCGACGTGGCTATCGAGCGGTTGCCTGAACTACAGCGTGTGGCTGGTGAAGTAGCCGCCACTTCATTCGATCTGACGCTCGACCGCTTTGGTATCTGGCAACACAACCGCCTGTTCTGGGCCGGCTGCGCCACGCCGCCACCGCTTCTTGACCTTGCTTGCTCTCTGAAAATGGGCTTGCTGGAAGCTGACTTTGCCGTAGCCGACGCCAAGCGGCCATTCGCATCGCATGTAACGCTGGTCCGCAAACTCGCCCGCTTCGATGTTGCGCTACCGGTGGTCGAAGTGCTGAACTGGCCATGCCGGGAATTCGTGCTGGTGCGCTCGCGGCTTTCGGATAAAGGTTCGGCTTACGAGGTGCTGAGGCGATTTCCGCTGGCGGGTTAAGTGGAAATTGTGTTTTCTGAACGACCTCAGGTCGGTGCCCGCTGCCGGTTCCCTGCGCTTCGGTGCTGGCGGGGCTGCGGAACTCGGGGCTGCGCCAAACAAAGTCGCCCTTTATCCGCCAGCCCCTGCGGTCGGTGCCGGCTGCGCCGGTTCCCTGCGCTACTCGTGCTGGCGGGGCTGCGCAACTCGGGCTGCGCCCTCAAACAGTGCTCGCCCTTTGCCGCCAGCCTGCGTTGCTCGGCATTTCCCAAAGAAACATAAAGAAAAAGCAGGCCGATGATGGCAAACACCAACGCGACCATAAGTGACGGTGAGAAACGAAGCTAATGCAGTGGCAAAAATCAAACTTGTCGGTGCCGGTCAGCGCTGCATCGTTGCTGCTCGTCTCTGTAACGGATGGTTAAACGGGCACAGCAGGACAGCTGCAACAGCAACAGCAGGAACGGGCCAGATATTGTTGTCGCGAACACGCAAATTGAACAACGATACCGCGCCGAGGACGACAAGGTAAATGACATAGCGGTATAGCTTCATGGCGATGGCTAACTCCGTTTATTCTGCGAACTGGATTCGTAGGTTTGCGTTTAAATAGGCCAAGCTTGTGCTTTGCCAACAGACTGGGCTGAATAACAAACAGCTTACTCGTTGCGCAGCCGATTGTCCGCCGCCAAGCGCGAAACCAGAGATAGGCCACATTTTCTTGAGCCGGGCTCGTCGGCGATCGATGTTGCTGGCTCTGCGGAATCTTGGGCTCGGCAACCCCGCTACCTCAGGTGCTTGACCTCACGCCTTGCTTAACCACGTAACGGCATTACCAACCTCGCCAATAACCCGCCACAAGGATTGGGCAACAGCTCAAGATGCCCGTCGTGCAGGCGGGCGATGCGTTCGACGATGGCCAGTCCCAATCCGGTGCCGGTGGCGTTGCTACGGGCGCTGTCGAGGCGGGTGAAGGGGCGTTTCAGGCGTTCGGCTTCGCCTTCGGGGATGCCGGGNCCGCGGTCGCGCACGTCGATCCAGATTTCCCTGGGGTGCAGGCTGGCGGCCAGCGAAACTTCGCCGCCGCCGTATTTGCGGGCGTTGTCGATCAGGTTGCCGATGGCGCGGTTGAGGGCGCGTGGGCGCACTGCCAGCATTGGCAGCGCGCTGGCGGCNAAATTCAGTGGTCGGCCGAGCTGGGCCTGGCGCTCGGCGATGGCTGCCAGCAGGTCGTTGAGGTCGGTCGGCACCGGGTCTTCGCCGAAATTGGTACGGGCGTAGTCCATGAACTGGGCGATGACGGCTTCCATCTGCTCGATGTCGGCGACGACGGCCGCACGCGCGGCTTCGTCGGCGACGCTCAGTTCGGCTTCCAGGCGCAGGCGGGTCAGCGGGGTGCGCAGGTCGTGCGAGATGCCGGCCAGCACTTCCGAGCGATCCTTNTCGTGGCTTTCGAGATCGGCGGCCATGGTGTTGAAGGCGGCGGCGAGACGGCGCAATTCCTCGGCACCGGCTTCGGGTAGCGGCTCGGGGCGTTGTCCGCGTCCGACGGCTTCGGCCGAAACCGCCATGGCCTTGAGCGGGCGGCTGATGCGCGAGGCGATCAGCCAGGCGACGGCGAGCGCCAACGTCAACGCCAGCAGCCCNCAGAGCAGCCATTGGCCGGCAAAATTGCGCATGGCGCGCTCGCGCGGCAGGATCAGCCAGTATTCGTCGTCGTCACGATCTTCCAGCCGAAAACTGACCCAGAAACCGGCGACGCCATCAACTTCGGCGGCGATCCGCGTATGCGGCCCGAGGCGGCTGGCGAGCTCGCGCTGGATCAGCCGGTTGAAGCGGGAATCCGGCATCGGCTCGATCTTGTCCTCGGTTTCGGCCGGCAACAGGCGGATACCTTCGCGGGTCGACAGTTCGCTGAAGAGNTTCGGGCGTTTTTCCGGCGCGGCGGCGAAAAGTGCCGCCCGGATCAGGTTGACCGCAGACGTTGCCAGTTGCGCCGTTTCGCGGGCGCGCGGTTCGGCCTCGATGTAGCGGAAGAGGCTGAGCCAGGCCGTCGTCGTCAGGATGACCAGTGCCGCCAGCAACAGGAAGGTGCGGGCCAGCAGGGTGCTGGGGATCATTGCCGCTCGGTACCGTCCGGCACGAAGACGTAGCCGAAGCCCCAGACCGTCTGAATGTAGCGCGGCTGGGCGGGGTCATGTTCGATCAGCTTGCGCAGGCGCGATACCTGAACGTCGATCGCACGGTCGAACGGGCCTTGCTCGCGGCCGCGGGCGAGCGCCATCAATTTGTCACGCGACAGCGGCTGGCGCGGGTGTTGCAGCAGCACCTTGAGCACCGCGAATTCGCCGGTGGTCAGCGGCAGTTGCTCGTCCCCGCGCTTGAGGCTGCGCGCCGCCAGGTCGACTTCGACGGTGCCGAAGCTGATGGTGCCTTCCTCGGCTTCCGGCGCGCCGGGCGGCGGCGCNGCCCTGCGGCGCAGCACGGCGTGGATGCGGGCCAGCAGTTCGCGGGGGTTGAAGGGTTTGGGCAGGTAGTCGTCGGCGCCCATTTCGAGGCCGACGATGCGGTCGACTTCCTCGCCCTTGGCGGTCAGCATGATGATCGGCGTATTGTCGCCGGTGCCGCGCAGTCGGCGGCAGATCGACAGGCCGTCCTCCCCGGGCAGCATCAGGTCGAGGACGATCAGGTCGAAGTGCTCGCGCGTCCGGGTGCGATCCATCTGGCCGGCGTCGCCGACGGCCTTGACCTCGAAACCCTGGTCGCCCAGGTAGCGGACCAGCAGGTCGCGCAGGCGGCTGTCGTCGTCGACGACCAGCAGGCGGTGTTGTCTGTCGTTCATGGCAGGAAGGATAATCCGTCAATCGGGGGACATGGCGGCAATGGTAACAAGCTTTTTCGCGGCGGATGGGCGAAACAAGTTGTTACAAAGCGGGCAAGGGCAGGTGCATGGCCCCCGCCAAAGCAGGGCACAATGAACCCGATTTCAATGAAAAGGATGTCGATCATGTTTCCGTGGCGCACCGCCGGTCGCCTGCTGCTTGTGCTGACTGCCCTGACGGCTTTTGCCGGCAGCGCTTCGGCGCAACTGCCACCCGACCAGCGCCGCCAGATGCGCCAGGAAATGCGCGACTACTGGCGCCAGGCGCCGCCCGACGACCGCCAGCGCTTCCGCGAGGAGCGGCGGGCGATGCCGCCGGACGACCGGCAGCGGATGCGTGACGAGATGCGCGGCCAGCAGCGCGGCTATGGTGGCGGGAATCCCTATGGCGGTAACCCGTATGGGGGCAATCCCTACGGCGGTGGCGGGCAGCGCGGCGGGCGCCACTGAACGTCGTTCCGCCGGCAGACGGGCGGCTCCGGTAAAATGCCGGGCATGAATATTCTGGCTTTGGAAACATCTACCGAGTCCGGTTCCTGCGCGTTGCTGCTCGGCGAACATCTCAGCGAGCGCCGTTGCCCGGCGGGTCGTCCGCATTCCGAAACCTTGCTGCCCTTGATTCGCGAGCTGTTGTCCGAGAGCGGCGTCAAGCTGGCTCAACTCGATGCCATCGCATTCGGCGCCGGGCCCGGTGCCTTCACCGGCTTGCGCGTTGCCTGCGGCGTGGCGCAGGGCCTGGCGGTGGGCGCCGGTCTGCCGGTGGTGCCCGTCTGCGGCCTGGAAGCAATGGCGGCGACCGTTGGCGCGCCGCGCGTGCTCAGCCTGCTCGATGCGCGCATGGGCGAGATTTACGCAGCGGCCTATGAATTGNCGGATGGCGCCTACGCGCTGAACGGCTCGATTCACGTCGTGGCGCCGGAATCCCTGGAATTGCCGGCGGGCGGGAGCTGGGTGGCGGCCGGCAATGCGTTGGTGGCGCATCCGCGTCTGGTCGAAACGCTACGGGCGGCTGGTTTTTCGCTGCGGCCCGAGGTTCTGCCGCAGGCGGCGGCGATCGCCCGGCTGGCAGCGCGCCGGCCGCAGGCGCAGATCGATCCGTCACTGGCTGCCCCGTTATACGTTCGCGACAAGGTGGCCAAGACCATCAGCGAGCGCCTGGGCGAGGGCGGCCGGGCGTGAGCCGCGCACAACCCGACTTTCAGCCGATGACGGTGGACGATCTGGCCACAGTGAGCGCGCTGGAGGCGTCACTGCAAGCTTTCCCTGGTCGCTGGAAAACTTTGCCGATTCGCTGGCGCAGGGCCATGTCGCCGAGGTTTGCCGACTGGGTACGGAACTGATCGGATTTTCTGTCGTCATGGCCGTTCTCGACGAGGCGCATCTGCTCGTTATTGGCGTGGCGCGCGGCCATCAGGGGCAGGGACTGGGTTTCAGGCTGCTGGAGCGCGCCATCGACCGCGCACGCCGCGACGGTGCGACGCGCATGTTGCTCGAGGTGCGCGCCGCCAACGAGCCGGCGATCGCGTTTTATCGGCGCTGCGGTTTCTCGCAGATCGGTTTGCGGCGCGGTTATTATCCGGCAATCATCGGGCGCGAGGATGCGCTCGTCTTCGACAAGGACTTGCGATGAACCTGAGCCGGGAACAGATGCTGGCTGAAATGGGCATCACGCCCATCTGGCGCCTGCGTGAATCAGGGGCGGTAGCATCGGCCGATGGCGCCGTCGATACGCCGCCGCCTGCGGAAACTCCGGCGCCCGTTGCCGTGGCGTCGGAAACGGTGCCAGTTGCGGTCGACGCTCTGGACTGGCCGGAATTGGCCGCCCGCGTTGCCAGTTGCAAGGCCTGCGGCCTGTGCGAGCAGCGCAAGCAGGCGGTGCTCGGCGTCGGCGATCTCCACCCCGACTGGCTGTTCATTGGCGAAGGCCCGGGCGCCGAGGAGGATGTGAAGGGTGAGCCTTTCGTCGGTCAGGCCGGCAAACTGCTCGACAACATGCTGGCCGCGCTCGACCTCGCACGCGGCAACAAGGTTTATATCGGCAATGCGGTCAAGTGTCGCCCGCCCGGCAACCGCACGCCGGAAGCCGCCGAAATGGCGGCATGCTGGCCCTGGCTGGAGCGCCAGATCGAACTGCTGCGGCCGAAAATCATCGTCCTGCTCGGCAAGGCGGCGGTGCATGCGGTACTGCATGACGACAAATCGCTGGCCTCCATGCGCGGCAAGCGTTTCGAGTACCGCGGCATTCCGGTGGTGGTGACCTATCACCCGGCTTACCTGCTGCGCAACCTGCCGGACAAGGCCAAGGCCTGGGAAGACTTGCTGTTCGCCCGGCGCTGCCTGCGCGAGACAGGTGCGGTTGCCGGCGAACTGCCTTTCTAGTCCTGCTTCTCAGTGATGCGCGCTGTCGTCCAGGTGGCGGACGTCATCCTGTTCGCGCTGGTTGGCCAGGTGGCGTTTGCGGATCAGGTACATCAGACCGCTGACGCATAGCCCGAACAGGGTGACCACGACGTAAATCGACACGTCGTTCCGGATCAGCACGTAATAGAGGCCGGTCATGGCCAGAATCGACAGGTTTTCGTTGAAATTCTGGACGGCGATCGAGTGCCCGGCGCCCATCAGGATATGGCCGCGATGCTGGAGCAGGGCATTCATCGGGACGACGAAGAAGCCGGAAAGTGCGCCGATCACGATCAGCAGGGGCACGGCGATCCGTACGTCATGAACGAAATTCATCACCAGCACGATGATCCCCATCGCGATGCCCAGCGGAATGACCCGCACCGACTTGCGCAAGGTAATGAACTTGGCCGCCGCGATGGCGCCGATGGCCACGCCGACGGCGACGACGCCCTGCAGCATCGACGATTTCGAGAGGTCAAGGCCGAGCGCGACTTCCGACCACTTGATGACGATGAACTGTAGCGTCGCGCCGGCGCCCCAGAACAGCGTGGTGACGGCGAGCGAAATCTGGCCCAGCTTGTCGCGCCAGAGCAGCATCAGGCAGTGGTTGAATTCGTGGATCAGGTAGAAGGGNTTCTTCTTGAGCGCCTTGTGGTCGACGCCGGTGTCCGGGATGTAGAGATTGAAGACGGAAGCGATCAGGTAGAGAACGCCGACGATGGCCACCGCCATTTCGCCGGTGGTGTCGATTCCCGTGTCGATCACCGGAAANTCGAAGGAAAGGAGGGAGTAGGCGATCTCGGGCTTGATCAGCAGGCCGCCGATGACGACGCCGAGGATGATGGCGCCGACGGTCAGACCTTCGATCCAGCCGTTGGCCACGACCAGCAGGCGGTGCGGCAGGTATTCGGTCAGGATGCCGTACTTGGCCGGCGAATAGGCGGCGGCCCCGAGGCCGACGACGGCGTAGGCGATCAGCGGGTGAACGGTGAAGAACATCATCGCGCAACCGGCGATCTTGATCGTGTTGCTGATGAACATGACGCGCCATTTCGGCATCGAATCGGCAAAGGCGCCGACAAAGGCAGCCAGCAGGACGTAGGAAACGGTGAAGAAGGTCTTGAGCAACGGCTCGTATTCGGCGGGCGCCTGCATCTCGCGCAGGGCGAAAATGGCAGCAATCAACAAGGCGTTGTCGGCCAGCGCGGAAAANAACTGCGCCGCCATGATGATGTAGAAGCCGAATGGCACTTTGGCTTTTGTCTCTTGGTTATAACTTTGGTCGAAGCTTATACCACGGTTTTGTGATGTTGTAAGTGACGGCCTGTTGCGGTCGACCGCCGTGAACAGGCGATTTCGCCCAACTTCCGGCGTTCGTGTGTGGTCAGCGGGGGCGGATGTGATTGAATGGCGGGCACGATCGAATGGGGCGAAACACACGATGGCCGACCGGCGTCTGCAGGTCTTTCATGCAGTAGCGAAACAACGCAGCTTCACGCGGGCCGCCGAAGCGCTGTTCATGACGCAGCCGGCGGTCACCTTCCAGATCAGGCAGCTGGAGGAGCAGTACCGGACCCGCCTTTTCGAGCGCCGGACTGGCGACGTGGCGCTGACGCCGGCTGGCGAGCTGGTGTTTTCCTACGCCGAGCGAATTCTGGCGCTGAACGACGAACTGGATACGCGGCTGACGGAGCTCAGCGGCGAAGTGTCCGGCCAATTGCTGATCGGGNCCTCGACGGCGATAGGCGAAACCCTGCTGCCACAGCTACTGGGCGAATTCGATGCGAAGTATCCGCAGGTTAGGGCGCGATTGATCGTCGGCAATTCGGAAATGATTGCCAGCCGGGTCGCCGAACGTACGCTGGACATCGGAGCGATCGACGTCGAATCGGCGTTGCCCGGCCTGGCCAGCACCGTGTGCGGCGAAGACGAATTGCGGGTGATCTGCGCGCCCGATCATCCGCTGGCGAAGAACTCGCGGGTCAGCCCGCGGACGCTGGTCGGATATGAATACATTTCCCGCGAACCGGGCTCGGGAACGCGCGAGTGCATCGAAGCCTACTTTCGCGAAAGCCGTTTCTCGGCGGATGACCTCAAAACGCAGATGGAGCTGGGAAGTCCCGAGTCGCTCAAGCGCGTCGTGGCGAGCGGCCTCGGCTTCGGCATCGTCTCGCGTGGCGCCTGCGAGACCGAATGTCGGCTCGGAACGCTGGTGGCCATCCCGCTCAACCCGGTGCTGCGGCGCCGCTTTTTCCTGATTCAGCCGGCGGATCGCTTTCGTTCCCGGCTGGTCACCACTTTTATCGAATTTGCCCGGCAGCGGCTGGGAGAANATGCAGTCATGAATACCTCGCGTCCGATCCGCGCCCGCATCTCTCGCGGGGCGCTGCGCCACAACTATCGCCTGGCCAAGCAGCTGGCGCCGGCAGCCAGCGCGTGGGCGGTGATCAAGGCGAATGCCTACGGACACGGGCAATGGTGGGCGGTCGAGGCGCTGCGCGAGGAAGCCGACGGCTTTGCCGTTCTCGAATGCGAAAACGCCGTGGCCTTGCGCGAGGCCGGCCTCACTCAGCCCATCCTGCTGCTGGAAGGCATTTTCAGCGCCCGCGACGCGCGGGCGGTCGCCGCGCACGGGCTGACTACGGTCATCCATTGTCTCGACCAACTGAAACTGTTGCTGGAGGCAGCCNCGCGCGGCGCGCCGCTGGCGATCTATCTCAAGCTGAATACCGGGATGAACCGGCTGGGCATGGGCGCGGCAGAATTGCGCCAGGCGCGCGCGATCCTGGCCGGCCTACCCGGGCTGCAACTGACCCTGATGACGCATTTCGCCGAAGCCGACGGCGAGCGCGGCGTCGCCGGGCAACTGGCTTGTTTCACGGAGATGGCCGGCGGCTGGCAGGGGCCGGTCAGTCTGGCCAATTCGGCGGCGATCCTGCGTTATCCGCAAACGCACGCCGGCTGGGTGCGGCCCGGCATCATGCTCTATGGCGCCAGCCCATTCGCCGAAACGAGCGCCGAAGCGCTGGGTTTGCGCCCGGCAATGGCCTTCGAAAGCGCGCTGATCGGCGTCCAGCACCTGGCGTCCGGGGCGCGCGTCGGCTATGGCGGTACGTTCGTCGCCGAGCGGCCGATGCGTATCGGCATCGTCGCCTGCGGTTATGCCGACGGCTACCCGCGCCACGCACCGAGCGGCACGCCGATCGCCGTGATGGGGCGCCCGACCNAAACCGTCGGGCGCGTGTCGATGGACATGCTGGCCTGCGATCTGACTGACATCTCCGATGCAGGCATCGGTGCGCCGGTTACCCTCTGGGGCGCCGGGCTGGCCGGCCACGTTCCGGCCGACGCGGTGGCGGCGGCGGCCGGCACCATCGCCTACGAACTCTTCTGCGCGGTGGCGCCGCGGGTACCTGTTGCGGTCGACGACTGAAAAATGGCAAAATCAAATCGATCTACAGTTGCTCCGAATGCGGCGCCAGCAGTCCGAAATGGCAGGGGCAGTGCCCCGGCTGCGGGGAATGGAACACGCTGGTCGAGGGCGTCGCCGAGAAGGCGAGCGGCCACCGCTTCGAGTCGCTGGCCCCGGCAACGCGCNTGCGCAAGCTTTCGGAAATTGAGGCGCACGAAACCGAACGCATTCCGACCGGCATCGCCGAGTTCGACCGCGCGCTGGGCGGCGGCCTGGTGCCCGGCGGCGTGGTGCTGATCGGCGGCGACCCCGGCATCGGCAAGAGCACCTTGCTACTTCAGGCGCTGTCGCTGCTGTCTTCCAGTTGCCAGGCTCTCTACGTCAGCGGCGAGGAATCGGGCGAGCAGGTGGCGCTGCGCGNNCGCCGGCTGGGGCTGGACAGCCAAGCGCTGCAATTGATGGCGGAAATCAACCTGGAGCGCATTCTGGCGGTCTTGCAGAGCGAANAACCGCAGGTCGCGGTCATCGACTCGATCCAGACCTTGTGGTCGGACCAGCTTTCCAGCGCGCCCGGCTCGGTGGCCCAGGTGCGCGAGTGCGCCGCCCAGCTCACGCGCCTGGCCAAGCAGGCCGGGATCACGGTGATCCTGGTCGGCCACGTGACCAAGGAAGGCGNNCTGGCCGGCCCGCGCGTGCTGGAGCACATCGTCGATACGGTGCTCTACTTCGAGGGCGATACGCACTCCAGTTTCCGCCTGGTGCGCGCCTTCAAGAACCGCTTCGGCGCGGTCAATGAGCTCGGCGTTTTCGCGATGACCGACAAGGGGTTGAAGNGGGTCAACAACCCGTCTGCGCTGTTTCTGTCGCAACACGGCCACGATGTCGCCGGTTCCTGCGTGATGGTGACGCAGGAGGGAACGCGGCCCTTGCTGGTCGAGATTCAGGCGCTGGTCGATACGGCACACGGCAATCCGCGCCGCCTCACCGTCGGCCTCGACGCGCAGCGCCTGGCGATGCTGCTGGCGGTGCTGCACCGCCATGCCGGCATCGTCTGCTTCGATCAGGATGTCTTCGTGAATGCCGTCGGCGGGGTCAAGATCGCCGAGCCGGCGGCTGATCTTGCGGTGTTGCTATCGATCACATCATCATTGAAAAACAAGGCACTGCCATCGAAACTTGTAGTATTTGGTGAAGTTGGGCTGGCGGGCGAAATCCGCCCGGCACCGCGCGGGCAGGAGCGCCTGAAGGAGGCCGCCAAGCTGGGTTTCACGCGCGCCCTGATTCCCGAGGCCAATCGCCCCAGGCAGCCGATTGCCGGCATGGAGGTCATCGCCGTCAAGCGTGTCGAAGAGGCGGTGGCAAGGATTCGGGAGATCGAATAAGCTCCCGGAACTCCGGATTCGAGACCATGTTCAACTTATCCCGTCATTTCTCCGTCCTCAGCCTGATCCTGATCGGGCTGGCCGCCGGTTTGCTCGGTCTGATGTACCGCGAGGCATCGGTCAGGCAGATGACGACGCTGGCCGAGGATCGCAATCTGGCCATGGCTCAGGTTTTCGAGAATGCGCTTGGCGAGTCGCTGGCCGAGTTGATGGATGCGTCGATCGGCAAGGACGCCTCGATGTTGCAGCAGTCCGAGGAGTCGCTCGGCATGCGCAACAGCCTGACGGCATTGCTGCGGCGGACCGCCGTGGTGAACGTCAAGATCTACAACCGGCTGGGCGTGACGGTCTTTTCGACCGATTCGACGCAGATCGGCGACAGCAACCTCGATAACCCCGGCTTCAAGACCGCGCTCAGCGGCGTCGTGACCAGCGAACTGCGGCATCACAAGGAAATGGAGACCTTCGACGGCACGCGGTCCAACATCGACCTGCTGGCCAGTTTCATCCCTGTCGCCGGCNGAGGGCAGGCTATCGACGGTGTGATCGAGCTTTATCAGGATGTCACGCCGTTCATGGCCGCCTTCCGCAACATGCTGTGGATCGTCACGGCCGTCGTCGCCTGCGTTTTCGCCGTGCTCTACCTGATGCAGCTCCTGGTCGTCCGCCGCGCGCAAGGCATCCTCCACGAACAGGCCGAACGCATCGAGGCGGCGCGCAGCACGCTGGAAGTCCAGGTCGACGCGCGAACCCAGGAACTGCGGCGGGCCATCCACCAGCTGGAGGACGAGGTCGCGGAGCGCCGTCAGGCCGAAAGCAAGCTGAATTATCTGGCCTATCACGATCCCTTGACCGGGCTGGCCAATCGCCGCTATTTCCTGGAGCGGCTGGAAGCCAGCCTGATCGACGCGAGCGTCAAGAAACAGCGGCTTGCGGTACTGTTCATCGATCTCGACCAGTTCAAGCAGGTCAACGATTCCCTCGGGCACGGGATCGGCGACGAACTGCTGGTGTCGGTCGCCGCCGCGCTGTGCGAGCATGTGCGCCTGATCGACATGCTGGCCCGGCTGGGCGGCGACGAATTCATCTGCGTGATGGAATCGGTGCGCTCGGATGAAGAGGTCGCCATGCTGGCGCAGGAGGTGATAGCCGCCTTCGATTCGCCGTTCCGCATCGACGGCCACGACCTGTTCCTGTCGGCATCGGTCGGCGTCAGCGTCTATCCGAACGACGGCGATACGGTCGGCGACCTGCTGCGTAACGCCGATACGGCGATGTATCGGGCCAAGGCCCTGGGCCGCGGCCACTATCATTTCTATACGCCGGAAATGACCCGCGAGGCGCAAGAGCGCATCCGGATCGACATGCTGCTGCGGCGGGCGATGGAAAACGGCGAGTTGTCGGTGCATCTGCAGCCGCAGGTCGATTCCAAGAGTGGGTATCTGGTCGGTGCCGAAGCGCTGGTGCGCTGGGATAGTCCGGAACTCGGCTCGGTGCCGCCGGCACGCTTCATTCCACTGGCCGAGGATTCCGGCATCATCATCGCGCTTGGCAACTGGGTGCTGCGCGAAACCTGTCGCCAGGTGATGCAATGGAAAGCCAGCGGCTTCGATCTGCCGCAGGTTTCGGTCAATCTGTCGGTCAAACAGCTCGAGCGTCCGGAGTTCGTCGATACCCTGGTCGAAATTCTCGACGAAACCGGCATCGAACCTTCGCGCCTCAAGCTGGAAATCACCGAGTCGGTGGTCATGATCGTCGAGGACGCCTTCACGCTGCTCGATCGCCTGCGCAAGATCGGCATCAGCCTGGCGCTCGACGACTTCGGTACCGGCTATTCGTCGCTGAGCTATCTGAAGATGCTTCCGGTTCAGCAGCTCAAGATCGATCGCTCGTTCGTGGTCGGCATCGGCAACAATCCGGAAGACGAGGCGATCATCCGTTCGGTCATGGCGCTGGCGCAGAGCCTCGATTTCGAGGTTGTCGCCGAGGGCGTGGAGACTGCCGAGCAGGCCGATTTCCTGGGCGCATTGGGTTGCCATCAGTTGCAGGGTTTCCTGCATGGGTCGGCCGTGGCGCCAGCCGAATTCCGGGCGCGCTGGGCAAGCCTGCCGCGATGATCGGCTTCGCCTGGCGGCTTCTCGGCCGCGAGCTTCGCTCCGGCGAGTTGCGGACGCTGCTCGCGGCGCTGGTAGTGGCGGTGGCCGCCGTCACGGCGGTCGGCTTCTTTACCGATCGCATCCGCCTGGCCCTGGAACTGGAAGCGCATCAGTTGCTGGGCGGCGATCTGGTGCTGATTGCCGATCACCCCTGGGATGACCGGATTCGGGACGAGGCGGCAAGGTTCGGATTGCAGACCGCCGAAACCATCGTTTTCCCGAGCATGGTGCAAGCCGAAGGGCGGGCGCAACTGGCGGACATCAAGGCGGTCAGCGCGGGCTATCCGCTGCGCGGGCGTCTCGGGACGGCCTCCGTCGGCGATGGCGAGCGTCCTCAAGCGGGTACGGTCTGGCTCGACGAACGGCTGTCCGGCACGCTGCAGTCCGGGCCGGGCCAGATCGTGCAGCTTGGACAGAGCAAGCTGCCGGTAGCCGCCATCCTGACCCTGGAGCCGGATCGCGGCATCAATTTCTTCACGCTGGCGCCGCGCCTGATGATGCACATCGACGATCTGCCGGCCAGCGGTCTGGTTTTGCCCGGCTCCCGACTCACCTACCGTTTTCTGGTGGCCGGCGATAGTGCCGCTGTGGCTGGTTTTCGCAAATCCATCGAGCCGCGTCTCGGACGGGGCGAACGACTTGAAGATGCCAGCAATGCGCGCCCGGAAATCCGCAACGTGCTCGACCGCGCCCAGCGCTTCCTGGGCCTCGCGACGCTGTTGACCGTGATATTGGCCGCCGTGGCGGTCGCTCTGGCGGCGCGCCGCTATATGCAGCGCCATCTCGATGCCTGCGCGGTGATGCGTTGCCTTGGCATCACCCAGGGCGGGTTATTGCGCCTGCATGCCGGGCTTTTCGTCTGGCTGGCGTTGCTCGCCGCCGGCCTCGGTTGTCTGCTCGGCTTTGTCGCGCATTTCGTGCTCGTTTCGTGGTTGGCCGATCTGCTGGCCTTGCACCTGCCGGCGGCCGCGNCGTTACCTCTGGGCGGCGGAGCCGCCGTGGCCGGCGTCCTGCTGTTCGGCTTCGCTTTTCCGCCCCTGCTGCAGTTGAGCAAGGTGCCGACCTTGCGCGTTCTGCGTCGCGAACTGGGGCCGCCACAACCATTCCTGCTTGGCGGTTATGCGCTGGGTGTCGTTACGTTGGCTGCCTTGCTGCTGCTGGTCTCCGGCGATCTGCGGCTCGGTGCCTATGCCGTCGGCGGCTTTGCCGGGGCGCTCGCAGCCTTCTGGCTGATCGCCCGAGTGGCGCTGCGCATGGCTGCCGGATTGCGCCGCGGCGGTTTCGGGTGGCGGCAGNGCCTGGCCAACCTCGAGCGCCATGCGGCTGCCAACACCCTGCAGACCGTCGCCCTGGCGCTCGGCATGATGGCGATGCTGCTGCTGACGGTGACGCGCGTCGAGTTGATCGCCGCCTGGCAAAAGGCGACGCCGGCCGATGCGCCGAACCGTTTCGTCATCAACATTCAGCCCGAGCAGCGCCAGCTGGTTGCCGAACTGCTGGCCGCCCAAGGCGTCGCCGCCGAATTGTCGCCGATGGTGCGTGGGCGCCTGATGCAAATCAACGGTCGCCCGGTCAGCGCGGCGAGCTTTCCCGAGGACGAGCGCGCGCAGCGCCTGATCGAGCGCGAGTTCAATCTTTCTTGGCGGGCCGACTTGCCGCCCGGAAACCGGGTCAGCGCCGGGCGCTGGTTTNCTGTCGACGATGCCGGCCAGGGGCTGGCTTCGGTCGAGGAGNGCCTGGCCAGGACGCTGGGCATCAAGGTGGGCGATGTGCTGGAGTTCGTGATCGGCGGGCAGCCGGTGCGGGTCGACGTCAGCAATCTGCGCAAGCTGGACTGGGATTCGATGCGGGTCAATTTCTTCGTCCTGACCCCTCCCGGTGTGCTGGACAATGCGCCGGCCAGCTACATCACCAGCTTTCATCTGGCAGGCAGCCAGGCGCAGCTTGCCCAGACGCTGGTCGCGCGTTTTCCCAACCTGACGATGATCGACGTGGCCGCCATACTCGGCCAGATCCAGGCGATCATGGGGCAGGTGATCCAGGCGGTGCAATTCATCTTCCTGTTCACCCTGCTGGCCGGGGCGATTGTCCTGGTCTCGGCGTTGCTCAGCGCCTTCGACGAGCGGCGCTACGAGCTTTCCGTGATGCGGGCACTGGGCGCGAGCCGCGCCCAGCTGGGCCATTCGCTGCTGGCGGAACTGGCTGTCGTCGGCGGTATCGCGGGTCTGATCGCGGCTGCCGGCGCATCGGCGCTGGGTCAGATACTGGCGCGCAAGGTCTTCCAGCTGGAGATGCCGCTGGACCTCTGGCTTTTCCCGATGGCCGGCCTCGCGNCGGCCAGCGCCGTGGCGATCGGCTGGCTGGCCGTCCGCCAGCTGTTGAGGACGCCGCCCCTGCTGGCCTTGCGGGCCGGCGCGTGATTCCTGGCATGCCCGTCCGGGTGGGCGGCAAGCGGTATCGAAGGGCGTAGAATTGGACCACTATAACGAAAGTCATGGAGAGCGCGGATGAAGTCGATTCGGATCGGGGGCCGTAATTTTGGCCGGCCTCTGCCTCAACGCACCTGCCTTGGCCGGCGAGCCGGCGGGCATGGTGAAAACCAGCAAGGGCGAAGTCGGGATCGAACGGGCGGGCCAACGGATTCCGGCGCCCGTCGGAACGCCGGTGCAGGTCGCTGACCGGATCAAGACCGGCGACGACGGGGCGGTCGGCGTCACGCTGCGGGACAACACGCTGCTTTCCGCCGGCCCGAATTCCGTTTTCGCAATCGACAAATTTGCCTTTAACAGCACGACGCATGAAGGCGCGGTATCGGTGGGCGTAANNAAGGGAACCCTGGCGGTATCGACCGGGAAAATTGCCAAGGAAAAGCCGGAGTCGGTGGATTTCCGGACGCCCACTTCAGTGATCGGGGTTCGCGGTACCGAGTTCGTGATCGAGACGGAGGCTGGCGATGAGGAGTGAGTCCTGCGGAAGGTGGCCTCTGGTAGCCTCAGCCCTGCTGTTGCTCGGTGGCTGCGTCAGCGAACGTGTCGTGCTGCTACCGGCACCGGATGGCCGCCCGACAGCCATCACCGTTCGCGATTCGCGTGGCGAGGTCGTTCTCGATGAACCCTTTGCCGGTGTCGAGCGTCGGGGCAACGAGTTCAAGGCGCTCAAGTCATCGGAAACCGAGGTCAAGGCCAAGTTTGGCACCGCGCTGGCGGCACAGCCCGCACGACCGCGCAGTTTCATTCTCTATTTCGAAGGCGGTAGCGAGACCCTGACGGCAGTTTCGGCGGCCGAACTGGCAACGATCAAGCGCGAGATCGCCGAGCGGCCGGCGTCGGAGGTGATGGTCATCGGCCATACCGACACGGTTGGCAGTACGGACGCCAACGACAAGCTGTCGCAGAAGCGGGCGGCCGCAGTGCGCGAGATTCTGGTGGCTGCCGGGGTGCCGGCGCAGAAGATCGAGACCGCCGGGCGTGGCGAACGCGAGTTGCTGGTGAAAAGTGGCGACGAGGTTGCGGAACCCAAAAACAGACGGGTTGAAATCAGTGTTCGCTAGGCGGTTGACCGTACCAGCATGCCAGCAGCAGGGTCAGATCGTCGAAGGGCGGCTGCCCGGCTTCGAATTGTCGGACGGCATCGCGGATCGCTGACACCCGGTCGCTCATCGGCGCCTCCCGGTCTCCCGCCAGCAGGGCGGCGGCGAGTCGCTCCCTGCCGAACATCTGCCGGCCATCGGTGGCTTCGCTGACCCCGTCGGTGAACAGGCAGAGAATGTCGCCGGCCACCAGTTGCTGGTGCCCGCTGCGGTAAGGGTAATCGGTTGCGGCGCATAGCGGCGGGCCGGAAACACCGGCGGTTTCGATTCTCGTGACCAGGTCGCCGCGCAACAATAGCGGCGCGTCGTGGCCGGCGCAGACGAATTCGAGGGCGCCGCTGTCGGCGTCGAGAATGCCGATGAAGGTGGTTACGAACTGGTATTCAGGGTTNTCGCGATCCAGTTCGCTCTGAAGTTCGCGCATGGCCTGGCCGAGATCGTCGTTCCGTCGCGTCAGGGTGCCGGACAGGGTTTTGGTGATGGCCATGAACAGGCTGGCCGGAATGCCCTTGCCGGAGACATCGCCGATCGCCAGGCAGAGGCGGCGTTCGTCCAGCATGAAGCAGTCGTAGTAGTCGCCGCCGATGGCGAGCGCCGGTTCGAGCAGCGCGGCGACGGAAAATCGCTTTTCATCGGCGAAGCGGTGCGCCGGGTCGGGCAGCAGGCCCATCTGGATACGGCGGGCGGCGTCGATTTCGCCCTTGGTTCGTGCGCTTTCTTCGCGGCTTTGCTGCAGTTGGGCTTCAGCCTTGCGTCGCCGGGTGTCGGCAGCGATCAGATTCATACTCAGCAGGAGGATGAAAACCGGGGCCAGCAACGGAATGATCGACAATCCGTCGAACAACCATCGCCCATTGGCGAAGGCCAGGTGGCCGGCGGCCATCAAGGCCATGATCAGCACAGTGAATATCAGCGTTGCATTGCGTGGGCGCAGGGTGGGCACCGTAACGATCATCAGCAAGCCGCAAAGCAGAAGCGCGGCCATCTCGACGCCGGGCATCCACGTCGGGCGCCTGAGCGCGGTGCCGGCCAGCAGGCTCTCGATGACCTGGGCGTGGATGTCCACGCCCGGCAGAAGTTCGCCGCGCGGGGTGACGATGGTGTCCTGCAGGCTGGAGTTGTTGAAGCCGACCAGTACGAAGCGGGATTTGAAAGTTTCCGGCGGGTAGGCGCCGGCCAGCACGTCGGCGGCGGAGAGGTAGTAGCTGGCCGAAGAGCGGCCATAATGCAGCAGCAGTTCGCCGTTGGCGCGGGTGGGCAAGGCGTAGTCGCCGATCCGGATGCCCTTCATGCCCAGCCTGCCGGAATCGATCACGACGCGGCCGGCATCGCCGAGCGCGACGCGCATCATTTCCAGCGGCAGCGACAGGAAGGGCTGGTCGCCGACGAAAGCCAGGGTCGGCACGCCACGCAGGACGCCTCGTTCGGTGGTCGGTCTTTCGATTTCCAGCGACGCGTTGATCAGGCCTTCGCCGGCGGCACTCCGCTCGATCAGCGGCAGGCTGGCGATGGCGGCGGGGAATACCGGCAGGGACTGCAGCGTTTTCGGATTGCCATTGATCAGGATCGGCAACGGTCGCTGCGGCTGGCGCGAGCCGGGCAGGTTGTTGGCGACGCCGATGGCCGCCAGAACCGTGGGGCTGCCTGCAATCGCCTGCGCCAGTCTTTCGTCGGGACCCGGCAGGCTGGAGAATGTGTCGCGTGGGAGCGCCGGGAATCGTTGCGCCAAGGCTTCGGGAGAAAGGCGATCCGGCTCTGCGAACACAAGGTCGAAGCCGAGCGCATGAGGCTCTCCAGCCAGGACGCGCGTTGCCAGATCGGCGATGATCTCGCGCGACCAAGGCCACTGACCATATTTGACCAGGCTTTCGCTGTCGATGCCGATGACGACGACCGGTTCTCCGTCGCGCAGGCGGGGCATCTGGCGCTGGTAGCGATCGAACTGGGCGTTACGCAGGCTGGAAAGGGGTGTCGCGTCGAGATAGGCGAGTGCCAGGGCAGCGAGCGCCAGAAACAGCAGAGGAAACGCACGCCCGCGACCAGCCTGAAACAACGCGACAATGAAAGATTTCAGGTTGTCAGGAATCTGGCGCTCCGCTTGTTGTCGACGAGATGCCGCCGTTACTGGACATCCGTCCGATTATGCCACGCATGGGCGGACGGATGCCTCAGGTAAATACGCCATGGATTCAAATCAGCCAGTCACCCGGCCGCTTTTCGGCTACCGCAAGTTCTGGGCGCAACGCTTCGGCCCGGCGCCATTCCTGCCCATGTCGCGTGCCGAAATGGACGCCCTGGGCTGGGATTCGTGCGACGTCATCCTGGTCACCGGCGACGCCTACATCGACCATCCCAGCTTCGGCATGGCGCTGATCGGCCGCCTGCTGGAAGCGCAGGGTTTCCGCGTCGGCATCATCTGTCAGCCGGACTGGAATTCGGCGGCCGACTTCAGGAGGCTCGGCAAGCCCAACCTGTTCTTCGGCGTTACCGCCGGCAACATGGATTCGATGGTCAACCGCTATACCTCGGACCGCAAGATCCGCTCAGACGACGCCTACACGCCCAACGCCGAGCCGAACAAACGGCCGGACCGTGCCGTCACCGTTTATGCCCAGCGCTGCCGCGAAGCCTTTCCCGGCAGCAACGTGGTGATCGGCTCGATCGAGGCCAGCCTGCGCCGCATCGCCCATTACGACTACTGGTCGGACAAGGTACGGCGCTCGGTGCTGCCGGATTCCAAGGCCGATCTGCTGGTTTTCGGCAACGCCGAGCGTGCCGTCGTCGAACTGGCGCACCGTCTGGCCAAGGGCGAAAATATCGCCGACATTCGCGACCTGCGTGGCACCGCCTTCATGGTGCCGACGGGGTGGTTGCCTTCCGACGAATGGGAAGCGATGGATTCGACTTCGGTGGATACGCCGGGGCCGCTGGTCAAGCATGCCGATCCCTACGCCATGGAAATGGGCAGTTCCGGGGCGTCGACCGCAACAGCCNCCGGCGAGCACGCAGTGCGCATCGTCTCACGCGCCGAGCGGCTCGCTGCGCGCAAGGACAGGCGCGCCCACACCGTCGTCCGCCTGCCGTCCTACGAGCAGGTCAGCAATGATCCGGTGCTCTACGCCCACGCCTCGCGCACCTTTCACCTCGAATCCAACCCCGGCAACGCGCGGGCGCTGGTGCAGGCACACGGCGAGCGCGACGTCTGGCTCAACCCGCCGCCGATCCCGCTGACCACCGAGGAACTCGACCGGGTTTNNGAACTTCCCTACGCCCGCCGTCCGCATCCGGCCTACGGCGAGGCGAAGATTCCGGCCTGGGAGATGATCCGTTTCTCGGTCAACATCATGCGTGGCTGCTTCGGCGGTTGCACTTTCTGCTCGATCACCGAGCACGAGNGGCGCATCATCCAGAGCCGTTCGGAAGATTCGGTGCTGCGTGAAATCGAGGAAATGCGCGACAAGACGCCGGGCTTCACCGGCATCGTTTCCGACCTCGGCGGGCCGACCGCCAACATGTACCACCTGAAGTGCAAGGACGAGAAGATCGAGTCCGCCTGCCGCCGCCTGTCCTGCGTCTATCCCGACGTCTGCGAGAACCTGAACACCGACCATTCGCAGCTGATCTCGCTCTATCGCAAGGCGCGGACGCTGAAGGGCGTCAAGAAGGTACTGATCGGCTCCGGCCTGCGCTACGACCTGGCGGTGCGTTCGCCGGAGTACATCAAGGAACTGGTGACGCACCACGTCGGCGGCTACCTGAAGATCGCTCCCGAACACACCGAGGAAGGCCCGCTTTCCAAGATGATGAAGCCGGGCATGGGCGCCTACGACCGCTTCAAGCAATTGTTCGACCGCTTCTCGCGCGAGGCCGGCAAGGAGCAGTACCTGATACCGTACTTCATCGCCGCCCACNCGGGGACGACCGACGAGGACATGCTCAACCTCGCGCTATGGCTGAAGAGGAACAACTTCCGCCTCGACCAGGTACAGACCTTCCTGCCGACGCCGATGGCGCTGGCGACGACCATGTACCACACCGAGAAGAACCCGCTCAAGAAGCTGCACCGGCAGGGCGGAGAGGTCGTCGGGGCGGTACGCAACGGCCGCCAGCGCAAACTGCACAAGGCCTTCCTGCGCTACCACGACCCGGCCAACTGGCCGCTTTTGCGCGAAGCATTGAAGGAAATGGGGCGGGCCGACCTGATCGGCAACGGCAAGAAGCAACTGGTGCCAGCCTGGCAGCCCGCCGCTGCGGCTACGCCGGTACAAAAACGGCAATCCGCGGGAACGCCGGCCACCAGCGGCCAATTCGACACTCCGGGCGGCGTCATGGGGGCAAGTAATACCATTCGGGTTTGACGCCACCTTCGGAACTGTTGATACTTGTCCAGAAAAATGCGGTTCACGTTGCTTGGCGAATCCACCGAGTACCCCGGATTTCCGGTGCCGGCTCGCCAAAGGTTGACCAAGGGCGACGCCGGGAGTGGAGATGCGGAACGAGTTGAACGACAGCAGGCGCGGGCACGATCGCCGGACAGGCGACCGGCGGCGCAAGCACGGCGGCAAGGTCGACATGGCATTGTTGCGCGGTCTGCAACGCATTCCGACATGGGAAGATCAGCGATCGCAGTATTTGACCCGCCTATTGTGCTGTGGGCTGGCACTGGCATATTTCAATTTCGGTGGTGAAGCCCAGATTCGCCCGTGGACCAGTCTGGCCGTGGTCAATGTCGTGATGTCGCTGTACGCCCTCGAAATTCTCGGTTTCATGTGGCATGCCAGACTACGCACCTATGTACCCTGGCGGCAGCACCTGACCATGTGGGTGGATATCGTGGCCGTGAGTTTTTGTGGCCTGGCCGATGCCACGCTGAACACGCCGGCCTTCCTGGTTTTCCTGATGATCATCCTCGGCAACGGCATGCGCTATGGGCTGAAAGTGTTCGGCGAGTCGGTTCTCGGCTGTTTTGGGGCCATGATCGTCATCATCTGGTTTCGCCTCCTGNAATATCTGGAAAGATTCTCGGTGAGCGCGGTGTTTTTCATCGTATTTTTCGCCATCATCGTACTTTACGCATACTCGCTGACCGCCCGGATCGAGCGTGCCAGGGCGCGACTCGCCCATGAGCGCAATGTCGATGCGCTGACAGGCATACTCAATCGGCGAGCGCTAAACGAAAGGGTCATGCAGCTGTTCGACTCGGCAACCGGTGGCGGGTGCGAGGCAGTGGTCCTGTTTGCCGATCTCGACGGTTTCAAGAGCGTCAATGACACTCATGGTCACCACGTTGGCGACCGGGTCCTGGTTGCCGTCGCCGAATGCATCCTCGCGAGCGTTCGCAGCATCGATGTGGTGGCACGTTACGGCGGTGACGAATTTCTGATCATCCTCCCGAACACCTTGCCTGAAGGTGGCGAGGTCGTCGCCCGGCGTATCCGCCGCGCCGTCAACGACTGGGCGATGGAAAACCAGATCGACTTCAACGTGTCGATCGGGGTTGATACTNATCCCGGGCAGGGTAGCGATCTCGAAGCCGTCATCGCCTTGGTGGACAAAGCGATGTATCGAAGCAAGGCGGATCAGGGAAGAGGCGGAATCCTGCGTGTCGAATGTGGTTAGACGTACGGGTGAAGCACCTGCGCGGGCGAACGCACTCGGCAAGAAAGCTGCCCTCGGGTGACTTCTATCTTTTGGATTGAAGAGTTACCCGCCATGAATGCACCGGCTGCCGCAACGACTACCTATGAAAAGATTGGCGGTGACGCTGCCGTCGCCAGTCTCTGCGCGCGTTTCTACGAGTTGATGGATAGCGTGCCGCAGTTCGCCGAGCTCCGCGCCCTCCATCCGGAAAGTCTGGAAGGCTCGCGCGACAAGCTTTACATGTTTCTTTCCGGCTGGTTTGGTGGCCCCGATCTTTTCGTCGAGAAGTATGGCCATCCGCGGTTGCGTGCCCGTCACATGCCTTTCGAGATCGGCACCCGCGAGCGCGATCAGTGGGTTGCCTGCATGGTGCTGGCGATGGAGGATGTCGGCATCGAAGAGGGCATCCGGGCCAAACTGTTGGAGAATTTCTTCAACACGGCGGATTTCATGCGTAACAAGCAGGGGTAGGAGGGACGGGGCAACGGCCCATTCCTCCCCGGGCATCCGGCTTAGTCGCCCGGCGCGGTTTCGACCAGACGGGCGAGCAGGGCGAGCGAATCCTGCCAGCCGAGGTAACACGCTTCCGTCGGAATGACCGCCGGAATGCCTTCCTGAACGATGCTGACTTCCGTGCCGCAACTTACGGTGCGCAGATTGACCGTCGTCTGCATCAGGCCGGGCAGGTTGGGGTCGTCGAAGGTGTCGGTGTAGCGCAGGCGTTCATTGGGAACCAGCTCGACGAAGTCGCCGCCGAAAGCGTGGGTTTGGCCAGTGGCGAAGTTCGTGAAGGACATGCGGTACTTGCCGCCGCCCCGGGCATCCATGTGCTGCACGTGGCCGGTGTAACCATCCGGCGGCAGCCACTTGCTCATGGCATCGGGGTCAAGAAAGGCGCGGTAGATGCGTTCGGCCGGGGCACGCAGGACGCGATTCAGGGCGACGGTGTTTCCGGACGTGGCAGAGTTCCTGATCGGGTGATCGGCGGAAGGCGTTGTTTTCGCGCCGCCGTATCGCGAGCCGACAGTTTAGCGAAGCGGGCGATCTGGAACGGGTTTTTGTCGGCGCGAAAGCCGCGATCGGAAAGGCGAAAAATTCCCTGTTTTCGGCGAATGGGGATGTTGCGGCGCAGCATGCGGTGATAGAATCACGCCTTTGATTTTTCAGGCCTTCCCATGTCCGCTCGCCCGATCCGCAACATTGCCATCATTGCCCACGTCGACCACGGCAAGACCACGCTCGTCGATCAACTGCTCCGCCAGTCCGGCACCTTCGCCGCCCACCAGCAACTGGTCGAGTGCGTCATGGATTCCAACGATCTGGAAAAGGAGCGTGGCATCACGATTCTTTCCAAGAATACGGCAGTCGAGTACGAAGGCATCCACATCAACATAGTCGATACCCCGGGCCACGCGGATTTCGGCGGTGAAGTCGAGCGCGTGCTGGGTATGGTCGATGGCGTGGTACTGCTGGTCGACGCCGCCGAAGGCCCGATGCCGCAAACCCGTTTCGTGACCAAGAAGGCGCTGGCCCTCGGTCTGCGCCCCATCGTGCTGGTCAACAAGGTCGACCGTGACGGGGCCGATCCCGACAATGCCGTCAACCTGACCTTCGATCTGTTCGACAAGCTGGGCGCCACCGACGAGCAACTCGATTTCCCGATCGTTCNNGCCTCGGGCCTGAATGGCTGGGCTGCGATGGAGCTCGATCAGCCGCGCGAAAACATGAAGCCGCTGTTCGACACCATCCTCCGCCATGTACCGGCGCCGGATGCCGATGTCGACGCACCGCTGCAACTTCAAATCACCGCGCTGGATTATTCGTCCTACGTGGGTCGTATCGGCGTCGGAAAGATCAATCGCGGTCGTGTCAAGACCGGCCAGAACGTGCTGGTGATGTTCGGCACCGATGAAGAGGCCGCCGAACATGAGCGCACCCCGGTCAAGGCCAAGATCGGCCAGGTATTCGGTTTCAGANGCCTGAACAAGGTGGAAATGCCCGAAGGTCTGGCCGGCGACATCGTGCAGATCACCGGCATCGAAGACCTCGTACTGGGCTGCACGGTGACCGATCCGGAACAGCCGGAATCGTTGCCGCTGCTCAAGATCGACGAGCCGACGCTGTCCATGCAGTTCATGGTCAACACCAGCCCGCTGGCCGGTACCGAAGGCAAGTTCGTCACCAGCCGCCAGATCCGCGACCGCCTGCACAAGGAACTGCTGACCAACATGGCGCTGCGCGTGCATGACACCCCGAACGGCGACGTTTTCGACGTGGCCGGCCGTGGCGAGTTGCACCTCGGCATCCTGCTCGAGAACATGCGTCGCGAAGGCTACGAACTGGCCGTCGGCCGGCCGCGCGTGGTCAAGAAGATCATCGACGGTGTCGAGTGCGAGCCGTATGAGCAACTGACCGTCGACGTCGAGGAAGACACCCAGNGGGGCGTCATGGAAAGCCTCGGCATGCGCAAGGGCGAGCTGATCGACATGGTGCCGGACGGGCGCGGTCGTGTCCGTATCGAATACCGCATTCCGGCCCGTGGCCTGATCGGCTTCCAGGGCGAATTCATGAACCTGACGCGCGGCAACGGACTGATGAGCCACGTCTTCGACGACTACGCGCCGGTCAAGGAAGGCACGCTGGCCGAACGCCGCAACGGCGTGCTGATCTCGCAGGACAACGGCGAAGCCGTTGCCTACGCGCTGTGGAAGCTGCAGGATCGCGGCCGCATGTTCGTCAGCCCGGGCGAGAAGCTGTACGAAGGCATGATCATCGGTATCCATAGCCGCGAGAACGACCTCGTCGTGAATCCGATCAAGGGCAAGCAGCTGACCAACGTGCGTGCTTCCGGTACCGACGAAGCGGTACGCCTGGTCCCGCCGGTCCAACTCAGCCTGGAAGCTGCCGTCGAGTTCATCGACGAGGACGAACTGGTCGAACTGACGCCAAAGTCGATCCGCCTGCGCAAGCGCTACCTGACCGAAATCGAGCGCAAGCGCGCGGTGCGCGGCCTGTAATTTCAGGCCTGCTCAAAGAAAAGGCGACCCTTGAGGTCGCCTTTTGTCGCCTGTTGCGGTCGACCGCCAAAAACAGGCAAAAATCAGCCGCCGGTCATCGACATGAAGCGGACCACCTGCGGCGCGTCCATTTGCTGCGTGAAGTCGTGGCCGTAGGGCTTGATGCCCATGCTGTCCATGATCGCCTGGCGCAGCAGGGCATCGTCATTCGGATGCTCGCGCAGGATGGGCAGCAACTGCATCGCGTCGTTCTGGCCCAGGCACGGNTACAGTTCGCCCTTGGCGGTGATGCGCACGCGGTTGCAGCTATCGCAGAAGTTGTGGCTGTGCGGCGAAATGAAGCCGATCCGCGATTGCGAGCCGGGTATGCGCCAGTAGCGCGCCGGACCGCCGGAGGATTCGGTGGAAGGAATCAGCTCGAAGCGCTGGCCCAGCGTATCCCGTGTCTCCTCGGAGGAAATATAGGTGCCGCTGCGCCCGTGGATTTCGCCGAGCGGCATTTCCTCGATGAAGGAAATGTCGAGTTCGTTGTCGAGCGCGAACTGCACCAGATCGCCGAATTCATCGTCGTTGATTCCGCGCATCATCACCGTGTTCAGCTTGGTGCGGCCAAATCCGGCTGCCTGCGCGGCCTTGATGCCGTTGAGCACCTTGGCGAGGTCGCCGATGCGGGTGATGGCCTTGAAACGGTCGGCTTTCAGGGTGTCGAGGCTGATGTTGATACGCTTGACGCCAGCGGATTTCAGCGCCGGCGCGAAGCGGTCGAGTTGCGAGCCATTGGTCGTGATGACCAGATTGTCGAGGCCGGGCAGGGCGCCGAGGCGCTCGATCAGCCACATCGCTTCCTTGCGCACCAGCGGCTCGCCGCCGGTGATGCGCAGCTTGCTGACGCCGAGGCCGACAAAAACCGAGGCGACTTGCAGGCATTCTTCCAGGCTCATGACCTCATGGCGCGGCAGGAAGGTCATTTCTTCGGCCATGCAGTAGGTGCAGCGAAAATCGCAGCGGTCGGTGATCGACAGGCGCACATAAGTGATGCGGCGATTGTATTTGTCGACCAAAACGCCTTCGGGATGGGAACGCAACGTCGTATCCACGGTCGGACTGAAGTCGTTCAGTCCGGTGGGCGTCGTTTCCGGCCTCAGTGTTTCGTTTTGCATGGCTTGTCAGGCTTGGGTGTTCGGCCTCAGAATGAAACCGGCTGTTGGGTCAAGCCGCCGATTATGGGTTTTCGCACACTTTCAGACAAGTAGAGGAATCAAAAATGCAGAAGTTCATTCTTGTTGGTGCTATCGGGATCAGCAGCCTGCTCGCCGGTTGTGCGGGTGGCATGGGAGCGAAGGGAACGGACAAGGCGGTAGCGGCGATGGCGCCGACCCAGGGCAACAAGGCCAGCGGCACGGTCACCTTCGTCCAGTCCGGCGACAAGCTGAAAGTGTTCGCCGAAATCAGCGGCCTGACCCCGGGTCTGCACGGTTTCCACATTCACGAGAAGGGCGATTGCAGCGCCCGACGGCACCAGCGCGGCNACTTCAATCCTTCCGGCAAGCCGCACGGCGATCCGCGCATGGCGATCNATCACGCGGGCGATCTGACGCAGTTGGTGGCCGACGCCAACGGCGTCGCACGCCAGGTGTCCTACGTCGAAGGGCCGACGCTCGCCGACGGGCCGGGCAACATCGTCGGACGCAGCGTCATCATTCATGCCNGCCCCGATGATTACAAGACGCAGCCGACCGGCAACTCGGGCGCTCGCCAGGCCTGTGGGGTCATTGTCCAGAAATAGGCGGTTTTTCGGGGCGACCGCAACCGGCCACCCGCGATGACGGATCGGGTTTTCGGATCCGTTTTCAATTGGCCGGGCGCCGGGATTGTTGCCAAGCCATGACGGCCTGGCTGGAATAGGCGAGGATCGCCTGATACTGCTCGGCGGGCAGGTTCTGGCGCAATGCCGCGAACAGCTGCTGGGTATTTTCCTGCGCCATGCTGGTCGCCGAAGCATCCGTCAGCAGGCGGATCTGGATGCTGGCCAGCGCGTCGGCCAGCAGGCGCCAACCGAGCAGCGGCAGATGCCGGGCGAGCGCCAGCATCATGCTGCCCAGCGCGTTCAGAATGCGTTGCGCATCCTCATTGTCTTCACATGCCGACATCGCGTGCCACAACGCCAGATGGATGTTGCGCCGCAATTCGATCCTGAAATCCACGGCGTCGCCTTCGCTTTGCTGAAGGCGTTCGAAATAACGCTGAAAGCGCGCATCGGCGGTAGTGTCCAGACTGCCGCGCAAGGCGCCGAGCAGCATGCTGAGGGCGGGAATCGAGGTCAGTCCGAAAGCCTGGCTGTAGGCCAGCCCNCACTGATCGAGACCGCTGACCAGCAGCGCCATGCGCAGTGCCTGGGCATCGGCGCCATCGGCAGCCTGGCACCAGTTGCGGCAACGGATGTCGATGTCGGCCAGTGTGGCGCCCAGCTTGTCGTTGTCGGCATTCAGGGTCAGGCGGAAGAGGGCGGTGAAGGCATCCTGCGTCATGCGCGCGGCAAGGCGCTGGGTGTCTGGCGCAACCAGCGTGGCGAGCTGGTCGGCGGGAATGTCGGTGGTGGTCATTGATTCCTGATCGCGGCTGGACGGCATTTGAACGCCGTGCACCTGGCGAATTTCCAAAAAAGGGTGACAAAATACCCTGATTCCGGAAATTCACGAAGCGAGCCGTGGCCATGACCGTCAAAACCATTCTCCGCATGGGCGATCCCCGCCTGCTACAGCAGGCCCGGCCGGTCTCCGACTTCGCCGGTGCCGAATTAACACGCNTGATCGAGGACATGCGGGACACCATGCAGGCGGCCGGTGGCGTAGGCCTCGCCGCACCGCAGATCGGCGTCGACCTGCAGGTGGTCATCTTCGGCTTTCAGCAAAGTGTCCGCTACCCGGATGCCGAGAGCGTTCCGGAAACGATACTGATCAATCCCGTGATCACGCCACTCGACGATGAAACCGAAGACGGCTGGGAGGGCTGCCTGTCGGTGCCGGGGCTGCGCGGGCTGGTGCCGCGCAGCCGGGCGATCCGCTATCAGGGGCGCGACGAAAACGGCCAGGCGATCGACCGCAGCGTCAGCGGCTTTCATGCCCGCGTGGTGCAGCATGAATGCGACCATCTCCAGGGCAAACTCTACCCGATGCGGATACGCGACTTCACGAAATTCGGCTTCACCGAGATCCTGTTTCCCGGGCTGGAATAAGGTCAATCTTTTTCTTTTGCAAGCGCGTGCACTGCAACATTTTTGTTGACAAGGCGGATTGGATATGTAGAATGAAGTTATGTTGCAGCGCAGCATAACGCGAGCAGCAAGCAGCAAACCATTCATTCAAGCATGACCTTCAAGGAGAACTTCACCATGACCACCAAGCCCCAAGAGTTTGCCAAAGCCGGCATCGATTCCGTTTCCTTCTTTGCCAACACCGCTTTCGACAGCATCGAGCGCCTTGCCGCCCTCAATCTGAACGCCAGCCGTTCGCTGCTCGAAGCTTCCTTCGCCAACGTCACCGCCCTGCTCGGTACCAAGGACATCCAGTCCTTCGTGGAACCTGCAGAAGGAACTGGCCGCACCGGCTATCGAAAAGGGTCTCGACTACTCGCGCAGCATTTCGCGATCACCGCCGAAACCAAGGACAAGCTGGCCAAGAAGGTCGAAGCCGAAGTCGCCACCGCCAACGCCAATGTCTCCGGCCTGGTTGAAAAGGCACTGGCTGCTGCTCCGGCTGGTTCCGAAGCCGCTGTCGCTGCTGTCAAGACCGCCATCAAGACCGCCAACAGAGCCTACGAAGGCCTGAACAAGGCTGCCAAGCAGGCTGCCGAAGTGGCCGAAGCCAGCGTTTCCGCCGCGACCGCCGCTACCCTGAAGGCCGCCAACGTGCCGGCCCCGAAGGCCGCTGCCAAGAAGGCCGCCTAAGCTTAAACGCTTAGCGGTTATGGGCCGCAGCAATACCGCGTCTCATGAAAAAGCCCTTGGTGATCAAGGGCTTTTATTTTGTTCAAGTAAAGGTTGATAATCATGCCACATACGCACGCTCACTCGAAGGCCGAAGCCATTCACGAGGCCNTCGAGGTATTCGAGGAAGAGCATCACCGCCCCACGGCCCATGAAAAGGCACGCCTGGTTTCCGACACGATCAAGGAATGGGAGCACGAAGAGGTCGAAGCAATGCACGCAACGGACAGCGTTGCCTGATTGGGCGCCTGTACGCTGAACGGGCGCCGGCCCGGGTTCGCCCCGTACCGGCGCCCTGAATATCCGTTCTACTTGCGCGGCGCCTTCATCGGCTTGCCCTTGCCACCACGGTTACCTCGGCAGATTTCCAGACGTTCGCCCTTGNNCTTGCCGGCGACGCCGTCGATCACCGGGACGATGTCCTCCAGCGCCGTCTTGCCGGGCGCCGCGTCGATCAGCTTGAGCCCGCGTCCCTTGGGCAGCAGGCGGATTTCCTCGATATTGAAGACCAGTCCGCGACCATCCTTGGTCATGCAGACGATTTCGCCTTGCGGCGCCGGGGCGAAAACGACCGGCACTTCGTCATCGGGCAGCGTCATGAAGGCCTTGCCGGCCTTGCCGCGCGACAGAAGGTCTTCGCCCTTGCAGCGGAAACCGTAGCCGCCGCTGGCCGCCACCAGATACAGCGCATCGTTCTTGATCGCCTGGGCCAGTACCATCTTGCCACCNCCGACAAAATCGGCCAGCGACGTGGCCGGAACGCCGTCGCCCTTGCCGCCGGGTATGTCGGACGCCGGGATCGAATAGGCGCGGCCCTTGGTGTCGAGCAGGATCAGGCTATCCACCGTGCGGCAGGGCAGGCAGGCCAGCAGGCTGTCGCCGGAGCGGAAGGTGAATGTTGCCGGATCGACGCTATGGCCGCTGCGCGAGCGCAGCCAGCCGTGTTTCGAGACGATCAGCGTGGTCGGTTCGTCTGGGATCGAAACGTTCTTGGCATCCGACATCGTCACCTTGTCGGCGGCTTCGATGAAGGTGCGACGTTCGTCGCCGTATTTCTTCGCATCGGCCTCGATTTCGGCGGCGACGCAGGCGCGCAGGGCTTCTTCCGAGTCGAGCAGCTTGTTGAGGCCGGCGGCCTCTTTACGCAGCTTGGCCAGTTCCTCGCCGATCTTGATGCCTTCCAGCCGCGCCAACTGGCGCAGGCGGATTTCGAGAATGTCCTCGGCCTGGATTTCCGACAGCTTGAAGTGCGCCATCAGGTCGGCCTTGGGGTCGTCCGATTCGCGGATGACCTTGATGACGCGATCGATGTCGAGCAGGATCGCCTGCCGGCCTTCGAGAATGTGGATGCGCTTCTCGGCGGCGGTCAGGCGGTGGCGCGTGCGCCGCTCGACGGTGGCCAGGCGGAAGCGGCACCATTCCGCAATCATGCTGTAGAGCGAGGCCTGACGCGGCGTCCCGTTGACGCCCAGCACCGTCAGGTTGATCGAGGCGTTGGTTTCCAGGCTGGTATGAGCGAGCAGCAGGCGCACCAGGTCGTCCTGGCCCTGACGCGACGAGGCCGGCTCGATGACCAGGCGGATGGCGTGTTCCTTGCCCGATTCGTCGCGCACGCCGGATTCCGAAATCGCCGACAGGAAGGCCGCTTTCAGATTGAGCTGTTCGGCCGTGAATACCTTCTTGCCGGCCTTTTCCTTGGCCACCGGGTTGGAGCAGGCCTCGATTTCCGACATCACCGTGGCCGTCGAAACGCCCGGCGGCAGTTCGGTGATGACCAGTTTCCACTGGCCGCGTGCCAGATGTTCGATCTTCCACTTGGCGCGTACGCGCAGGCTGCCGCGGCCGGTTCGGTAAGTGGCGGCGATTTCCTCGGGCGACGAGATGATCTGCGCGCCGCCCGGGTAATCGGGGCCGGGAATCAGCGCCAGCAGGTCGTCTTCGCTGAAATTCGGGTCTTTTATCAGGTTGACCGCAGCAGACGCCACTTCGCGCAGGTTGTGGGCNGGAATCTCGGTCGCCATGCCGACGGCGATGCCGGAAGCGCCATTCAGCAGGCAGAACGGCAGGCGTGCCGGCAGCAGCGCAGGTTCGTCGTTGGCGCCGTCGTAGTTGGGTTTCCAGTCGACGGTGCCTTCGTCGATTTCCGCCAGCAGCAGTTCGGCTATCGGCGTCAGGCGGGCTTCGGTGTAGCGCATGGCCGCCGCGTTGTCGCCGTCGCGCGAGCCGAAATTGCCCTGACCATCCACAATCGGGTAACGCAGGCTCCAGTCCTGCGCCATGCGCACCATCGCGTCGTAAACCGACGAATCGCCGTGCGGGTGGTACTTGCCGATCACATCGCCGACGACGCGCGCCGATTTCACGTGGCGTGGGCTCTTGTACAGGCCCATGCGGTGCATGGCGTAGAGAATGCGGCGCTGCACCGGTTTCTGGCCGTCCGCCGCCGAGGGCAGGGCGCGGCCGGTGACGACGCTCATCGCGTATTCGAGATAGCGGCGGGCGGCGTAGTCGGCGGGCGAGGGAATGTCCCCGGCCGGACCATTGGCCGACGGCGGCAAATCCGGNGGAAAGCCGGAAGACGCTTCGCCGACGGGCGGTTCGCCTGGCTGATCCGCGGATTCGACAGGCGGCACGGCTTCAGGCGTCTCCGGTATGGCGCTGGTGCCGAAAAGATTGAGCTGGTCGGTCATGGTCTTGCGTCTGCGTCCTGATTCGAGTCGGCGGCAAATTTATCATAGGGTGGCGAGGCTCAGCGGCAATTCGTCCGCAGCCATTGGCCGGGGCTAGCGTTGCGGTCTGGCAAGTTGTGATTTGTCAATGGACTAAAAGCGGCTTTTAATTGATAAATAGCCTGACAATAGCCTAAAAATGGGCCGTGAATTGACTAATTAATATTTCGGTCTATTATTAGGCTGTAAATGCACAATTTCTAGATAAAGAGACTAATAGTAGGCTATGGATATCTATCGAATGACCAACGACGAGCTGGCCGCGCAACTGGCGGCCAGCCTCAAACCTGGCGGGTTTCGCCCAATGGCGCGGCGATGACGCAGGCTGATCTGGCGCAAAAGAGCGGGGTTGGCCTGACGCCGCTGAAGCGCTTCGAAAAACCGGCGCCATCACGCTGCGCAACCTGATCGCGCTGCTGCGGGCGCTCGATCTGCTCGATGGCCTGCTCGGCATCGTGCCTGACGCCGACAGCCCCAGCCCACTCGACGTGCTGGCCGCCGCGCAGAAGAAATCCGGGCAGGCGCGCCAGCGCGCGCCGCGTTCGCGCAAGGGCTGAGCCATGGCCATCGACGCCATTCGCGCCGTTCAGGTCAATATCTGGGGGCAGTTCGTCGGCGCCGTGGCGCCGCTGCGCGGCAAGCCGGGCTTTNACGAATTCAGCTACGCGCCCGAGTTTGAAAAGGGTCGGCTCGAACTGTCGCCCATCCTGATGAAAATGCGTTCGAAGCGCCGCTTCAGCTTTCCGTCTCTGGCGCAGGAAAGCTTTCACGGCTTGCCGGGCCTGCTGGCCGATGCGCTGCCCGACAAATTCGGCAATGCGCTGATCGACGAATACCTGGCTCGGCGCGGCATCCCGTCTGGCGACATCACCAGTTTGCAGCGCCTGCTTTACGTCGGGCGGCGCAGCATGGGCGCGCTGGAATTCGAGCCGGCCGAAAAGGAAGTGCGCGGCGACGCGGCCAGCCTGCCGCTCGACATGGCGCATCTGGTCGAAGATGCGCGGCGGGCGTTGAAGGGCGAGTTTTCAAGCATCGCCCAGGACATCATCGACATCGGCAGCTCGGCTGGCGNNGGGCGCGCCAAGGCGGTGATCGGCTGGAACCGGCAGACCAACCAGGTGGTTTCCGGGCAGTTCGACGTGCCGGAAAGCTTTGAGCACTGGCTGCTCAAGTTCGATGTCGGCAGCGACGGCGAACTCGGCACGACGGCCGGCTTTGGCCGCATCGAATACGCGCACGCGCTGATGGCGGCGGCGGCCGGCATCGAAATGAGCGAATGCCGGCTGCTCGAAGAGGGCGGGCGGGCGCATTTCATGACCCGTCGCTTCGACCGCGAGGGCAACGACAAACTGCACGCCCAGTCGCTGTGCGGGCTGACGCACCTTGATTTCAACATGCCCTACGCGCATGGCTACGAGCAATACCTGCGCACCGTGCTCGGCCTGCGCCTCGGCGCCGATGCGCTGGCGCAGGCCTGGGCGCGCTGCGCCTTCAACGTCGCCATCGTCAATTGCGACGACCACACCAAGAATTTCGGCTTTNTGATGGATCGTAGCGGCCAATGGCGCCTCGCCCCGGCCTACGACACCTGTTTTGCGCACAATCCGGCCGCCGGCAAATGGACGCGCTGGCACCAGATGCTGGTGGGCGGANAAAAATGGGACATCGGCGCCGACGATTTGTTGGCGCTGGCCAAAACCTACGACATCCGCCACGCGCGAGCGCNNCTGCAGCAGATCCGCGAGGCGCTGGCCCGCTGGCCGGAATTCGCCGCCACGGCTGGCGTTGGCGAAGCGGAAACGCTGCGCATCGCGGCCTTGCAGCCGGCCTGGGCGAAGCAGCGTTAGAAACGGCCAATGCCCCGGACGATGGCTTGCCGGGCTATTCCGCGGAAGACTCCTGCAAGCGTGCGGCGAGGAAATCGACAAACACACGAATCTTCGGCGGCAAGTGGCTTTGCGGCAGCCATAGCGCGTAGGCCGTCTGGCCGAANGGCACCGGCGACCACTCGGGCAGCAGCGGAACCAGCCGGCCCTCGGCGATTTCGCGGTCGACTGCGTAGTTCCAGAGCAGCCCGATACCCATGCCGGCGAGCAGCAGATCGCGCACCACCTCGCTGTTATTGACCACCACGTTGCTCGTCACGCGCACCCGCGCTTCTTCCTTATTTTCGTCATTTCCACGCTGGAAACGCCATTCGTTGCCGAATTCGCGCAGGCCGTAATGCAGGCAGTTGTACCCGGCGAGATCGGCAGGCGTTTTGATTTCTTGCCCTTTCAGGTAGTCGACCGCAGCACACAGGCGGTAGCGCACCGGCATCAGCGCCTTGGCCACCACTTGCTCGGGCGGCGTGCGAGTCAGGCGCAGGGCAACGTCGTAGCCTTCGTCGACGAGATCGACNAAACGGTCGAGCAGCGTCAGTTGCAGCTCGATCTCCGGGTAGCGGGCGAGGAATTCGGGAATCAGCGGCGCCAGGCAGCGCTTGCCGAAAGTCACCGAGGCCGTCACGCGCAAGGTGCCGCGCGGCGCATCGACCAGTCCGGCGGCAAGGCGGGCGCTCTCGTCGAGCAGTGCAACCCCNTGCGCCGCCCGCTCATACAGCACGCGCCCGGCCTCGGTCAGCGACATGGCGCGCGTCGTGCGCTGCAACAGGCGCAGGCCAAGCTGCTGTTCCAGCCGATTGATGCGCTTGCTGACCGCCGATTTGGTCAACCCNATGGCCCGCGCCGCCGCTGAAAAGCCCTGCGTATCGACGACCCGGACAAAGACGGCGAGGTCGGATAGGTGATCGAGCGGGTTGATTGTGTCCATTGGGCAACAAACCGGTAGGTGATTATCGGATTGTATGGGTAGTTGCCTGGGTTATGCGATTTGGGGTAGGGTGGATGACGGGAACGTGCCCCAAGCGGTAGTAGCCGTTTAGGAAAGCGGATGCTCAACGTGAAAGCTCATGGGCGCGAAGCCGGCTTGCCGGAGTAGCGTCCCTCTGGAGCGGCGGTTTAGGCATGGTCGTACCGAAAGAAGACGATGCTTTCATAGGCAGTTCTCAAAACGTCGTACACGTGTATAAAATGCCCAGAGTCGTAAAAATATCTGAAATCGACAGTGATGGCGTTGCCAGCACCTGGCAGAAGCCTCTTTGTTGGGATTGGTTCTCTGCTATCTGTTGCTGTTCCAGTGTTAACGTCGAGGTTACAGCCATAGCGGGTGATCGTTGTTTGAATAACATGAACGACAGGCTCGAAGGATGTCTGTTGGAAATCAATTCCAGTAATTTCGTATGCTTCTTTTGTCTTGTTGTACAGTGCAGGAAGTCGGCATGCACCAATTTGTTTCGAATCTGGCTCGATATTTTCAATAGCTTTTGTGCCCCTCTTTTTCAATGCGCTTCCCAAGTTCATCAATGAGATCCGAGTAGTTGTGAAACTCCTCGCGTTGCATCTGGTGTTTCCGGGCGAAGTGTTGATATCCAGCTCTGACGTTATATTCGATCAAACCACCTAGACCGGCCAAGACATTGATCATTGCCTGTTCATCATTCTTTGTACGCGGGCGTCGGTTGTCCAAGTCTGTTTGCAGCCATGCAAGATATTCGTTAATCATTTCCGCGCCAGCAGTAATGAACGGGAGGTCGATAGTATCTGACATGGCAAATGCCTAACGTGAAGTGGACAGCAATTTCGCAGGGTTTCTCGAATTTGCGACGTATAACCTGGCCGCATTAATTGATGCAAGCCATTGTTTTCCATTACGTCATCGGGAACGATCAGCGCCCATACAGCACTGAATATTCTGTCAAACCCAGCAAAAAATTAAAAGTGACAATGGCATTGTACGGCAGCTTTCGAGCAACTCGACCACTGGCGGCTGATGGCAGGCAGGAGCCGTAAGCCTTTCCCAAGTACGATTCAGTTAGAAAACACTTACCGGCCTG
Organism: Dechloromonas sp.; assembly: GCA_013363835.1. Classification (GTDB taxonomy): domain Bacteria; phylum Pseudomonadota; class Gammaproteobacteria; order Burkholderiales; family Rhodocyclaceae; genus Azonexus. Next base: position 1,222,089 of record CP054864.1, on the reverse strand, counting down.
TCGAGGACTCCCTTGCCTTGCGGGGTCGCTCTAGGTTTGAATGGTGCGAGCGATAGTTTATTGTTCGGCCAGCTTGACCGTTTACAGGCTGTTGAGGAGTTGCTTGGCCTAGGCCACGTTCAAACCAGCACATCGATTTATTGTTTCCATAACGAAACAAATTGTTGTGCAAATGGCTGATTGTGTTGAGAGTTGCTCGGTGAAATGATGCAGGCGTCACTTCCACTGGAGAAAACCATGCCTCTGATCACATCACGCTGGCCGGCCCGAGCGCCGCGCCGGGCACGATTCAGCATTTGCAGCAGGAAACGACGCGCCTGATGCAGACCATTCTGCACAAGGAGGCGGCGCTTACCGTGGTCAGCGTCGCGCAATTGCCCGACGGCGCTTTTTCGGCCAACGGCCAAGCCGTCGCGGGCGGCGCCAGCATGCAGGCGCTGATTACTGCCGGCACCAACAGCGCCCAGGAAAAGGCGGATTTCATTTTTGCCGCAAAAGCTGTTGACCGCAACAGGCGGCCCCAGCGCGGCGCCCACCTACGTTGCGCTGCATGAGCTGCCGGCGGAAAGCTGGGGTTACGACGGGCAGACGCAAGCGGCGCGCAAGGCAGGGACATCGATGGGCGGTGCCGCATGAGCGCCCGCACACTGCGCCAGATCGTCGGGGCGCCGCTCCAGTTGCACGCCGGGGCGACGCTGGATGCCGCCAAAACTGCCGTCGTCTTCATCGATTACCAGAACGAATACCGCCAAGGCCCGTTGGCGCTGCCGGACGAGCCGGTTGCCAGCAAGGCCGCCCGTCGATTTCGCGCCTGGGCCGAGCGCGTCGGCATCGCGGTGATCCACGTGCTGCACCGCGCGCCGGCCACGGCGCCGATCTTTGCGCCCGATACCCTCGGCGCTGCACCGATTGAAGGCTTGGCGCCGGCTGCCGGCGAAACGGTTCTTTTCAAGCACCTGCCATCGGCATTTACCGGCACCAGGCTGGCCGAGGTGTTGCAGGCGGGCGGCATCGAAACGCTGTTGATCGCCGGCTACATGACCCACAACTGCGTCGATTCGACGGCGCGCGAAGCTTTTCATCGCGGCTACCGGGTCGGCGTCGTGGCCGATGCCAGCACCACACGCGATCTGCCGGGGCCGGCCGGGCAGGACATCCCGGCGGCGACCGTGCATGCGGCCGTGCTCGCCGGGCTGGGCGACCGGATCGCCGAGATTGTCGAGGTGGCGACGCTGGAAGCGATGACGGTCAGCTGACCCGGTTCGTCGTGGCCGGGTCAAGCGGCGCCGGCAAAGCCGCGTGCCAGTTCCCGCGTGATCTCGGCGGCTGGCACGGCGCGGCAGGCGTGGGTGTTCTGGCCGCTCCACAGCGGTGAAAAATCGCTGCGGCCAAGCTTNTCCGCCGCTGCCCGCAAAGGGCCGATGGCGGCTGTCGCCAACGGGAAAGCCGGNGCCGCCGGATTGAGCGGCCCCAACTCGCGCATCAGGCGATTGACGATGCCGCGCGCCGGGCGGCCGGTGAATAGCGTGGTCAGGGCCGTGTGCCCGGCCGCCGCCGATTGCAGCGCGGCGCGGTGCAGGGCGCTGGTCGTTGCTTCCGGACACAGCATGTGNACGGTGCCGGCCTGAACGGCGCTCGCCCCNAGCGCGCGGGCTGCGGCGGCGCCGGCGCCATCGACAATGCCNGCGGCGGCGATCACCGGGCAACTGACGGCGGCGACGATTTGCGGCAGGAGCGCGAAGGTGCCCATCTGTCTGGTCAGGTCGTCGGANAGAAAATGCCCGCGATGGCCGCCGGCTTCCAGGCCTTGGGCGATGATTGCATCGACACCGCGCGCCGCCAGCCAGCGCGCCTCGTCAACGGTGGTCGCCGAAGCGATGATCTTGGCGCCGCTGGCGCGGACGCGCTGCAACAAGTCATCCGCCGGCAGGCCGAAATGAAAGCTGACGACCGCCGGGCGGAATTCTTCGATCAGATCGGCGGCTTCATGGCTGAACGGCATGCGCCCGGCGCCGGGCGGGATGCTGTCAGGGTCGATGCCGAATTCGCGGTAATACGGCGCCAGCGCCTGCCGCCAGGCCGCTTCGCGGGCCGGGTCGGGCACGGGCGGTGTATGGGCGAAGAAATTGACGTTCCAGGGNCGATCGGTGCCGGCCTTGAGCGTTGCCAGTTCGCCGCGCAACTGGTCGNNAGCGAGCATCGCCGCCGGCAGCGAGCCCAGCCCGCCGGCCGCGCAGACGGCGAGCGCCAGCCGGCTGTCCTGAACGCCGGCCAGCGGCGCCTGGATGACGGGAGTTGCAGACCCAGGTTGGCGAATAAGGACATCGGTGTTCTCCTGTTGCGTGTTGGGTGCGGATTTTCAGGGATTGGCGCCTCAATCCGCGAGTCCATCGTCGAGCAGCCGCTCGCATTCCTTCATCAATGACTCGGCGATTTCGGAATGATGGTTGGGGTCGAGCGATTCCATCATTTCGTGGGCAGTGTACATGCCGGCTTCGCGCGATAGCGTGCCGGCGATCTGCCGGGCGAGCTGGTCGCCAAGGCTCGAGAGTTGCCGGCGTTCGGCGAGCGGCAGCTTGATTTGCGAGCGCGCCAGCCAGTCGGCGGCGAGACTGGCGCCCTGGGCTTCGGTCATCCATTGCGCGTGCTCGTANAAGGCCGTCAGGCGCTCGGCGGCCAGTGCAAAAATCAGCGCGACGCGCATGCCGCGCTCGCTCGAGGGTGGGCGGGCTGGTTTNTCCCAGGTCATGCTTTTTCAACTTTTGTTATCCTGCGCCACCTTATCACGGCGGTTGTGACTCGAATGCCCTTGAACACCCTGGAAGACCTGCGCGCCGGCAAACTGGCCGGGAGCCGCCGGCTGAAACTGGCCTGCGGCCTGACCGAGTTCCCGCGCGAGATTTTCGAGTTGGCGGAAACGCTGGAAATTCTCGATCTGTCGGGCAATGCGCTGACTTCGCTGCCCGACGATCTGCCGCGTCTGGACAAGTTGCGCATCCTGTTTTGCTCANATAATCCGTTCTCGNTGTTGCCGGCGGTGATCGGCCAATGCGCGGCGCTCGAAATGGTCGGTTTCAAGGCGAACCGGATCGAGACGGTGCCGGCCGCCGCCTTGCCGGCAAATTTGCGCTGGCTGATCCTGACCGACAACCGGATTGCCGAATTGCCTGCGGAAATCGGCCGTTGTTCCCGCCTGCAAAAACTGATGCTGGCCGGCAACCATTTGCAGTCGCTGCCGCCGGAGATGGCCAACTGCTCGCGACTGGAGTTGCTGCGAATTTCCGCTAACCGGCTTTCGGCCCTGCCTGAATGGCTGCTGTCGCTGCCGAGGCTCTCGTGGCTGGCCTTTGCCGGTAATCCGTTTTGTTCCGGTGCCACCCGCCCGGCCGATATTTCGCCGATTCACTGGGACGATTTGCAGGTAAGCCATCCACTAGGCGAGNGCGCTTCCGGCGTCATTCACCACGCCGAATGGCGCGCTGAAAGCGGCGCGCAGCCGGTCGCGCTCAAGCTGTTCAAGGGCGAGCTGACCAGCGATGGCTTGCCGCTCAACGAAATGCGCGCCTGCATGACGGCCGGCGCGCATCCGCATTTGATCCCGGTGCTCGGCAAGCTGGAAGCGCATCCCGACGACGCGCACGGGCTGGTCATGGCGCTGATCGACGACAGTTTCCGCAACCTGGCCGGGCCGCCGAGCTTCGATTCGTGCACCCGCGATGTCTATCCGTCCGAGGCGACATTCGACCTGAAGACGGCCCTCGGCATCGCGCTCGGCATTGCCTCGGCCGCCGAACACCTGCACGCGCAGGGCATCATGCATGGCGATCTCTACGCCCACAACATCCTGCATGGGTCCGATGGTCAGGCCTTGCTCGGCGATTTTGGCGCCGCTTCCTTCGTTGCCGCCGAAGACCGGGCAACGGCAGAAGCCTTGCAACGCATCGAAGTGCGCGCCTTCGCCTGTTTGCTTGAGGAACTGCTCGAACGCTGCCCTGTTGCGGTCGACGGCCAAAAAACACTGAAAATGCTTGCCGACCTGCAGGCCGATTGCGCGCAGGAAAACGTCGGCGCCCGCCCGCTGTTCGGCGAGATCGTGCGGCGCCTGAACGCGCTAGTAGCGGGCTGAAAGCGCCTTCGAAATCTTGTAACGCGCCACCGTCGTGCGCGGCACCTTGCCGGTAAACCAGCTGCGCACGTCCTCATCCAGCCCGATGCCGTGCATGTAGTTGTAGAGCGCCTTGTTAAGCGCCTGACCGAGGCTGTCGTGGTCGACGCCGGTGGGGTCGATGAATTCGACGTCATTGGTGGCGAAGCTGATCGGCGGTAGCGCTTTCAGCTTGATGCCGTATTCGGCGGGGTTGAGGCCGACCGGCGAATGGACGGTGCAGGCGAAGCGGTGGAAGAAGCCGGACTGGATGCAGCCTTCGGCGAACAGCTGGCGGACGTATTCGAGCGCATCGACGGTGTCCTGCACGGTCTGCGTCGGGAAGCCGTACATCAGGTACGCGTGGACGAGGATGCCGGCGTCGCTGAAGGCGCGGGTGACGCGGGCGACCTGATCGACCGAGACGCCTTTCTTCATCAGATTGAGCAGGCGGTCGGAGGCGACTTCGAGGCCGCCGGAGACGGCGATGCAGCCGCTGTCGGCGAGCTGGTTGCACAGTGCCGGGGTGAAGGATTTTTCGAAGCGGATGTTGCCCCACCAGGAAATCGCCCGGTTGCGCCGCTGCAATTCGTCGGCCAGTGCCTTGAGCGCCTTCGGCGGCGCGGCCTCGTCAACAAGNTGAAAGCCCGTCTGGCCGGTTTCTTCGATGATGCTTTCGATGCGGTCGACCAGCAGCGCGGCCGGCGCGCCGTCGTAGCGGCCGATGTAGTCGAGGCTGACATCGCAGAAGCTGCATTTCTTCCAGTAGCAGCCGTGGGCGACGGTCAGCTTGTTCCAGCGCCCGTCCGACCACAGGCGGTGCATGGGGTTGAGCATGTCGAGCAGCGACAGGTAGCGGTCGAGCGGCAGGCCGTCCCAGGTCGGCGTGCCGACTTCGGCAAANGGCACATCCGGCTCGCTGGCGTTGAAGTAACGCACCTTGCCGTCGACGCGGGCGTAGGTGCGTACGAGGTTGAGACGTGGGCGCTGGCCGTCGAGGTAATCGAGCAGCGCGAGGATGGGGCGCTCGCCGTCGTCCAGCGTCACGTAATCGAAATGGTCGAAGACACGCGGCTCTTTCAACGCACGCAACTCGGTATTGACCCAGCCGCCGCCCAGCACGGTGACGATTTTCGGGTCATGTGCCTTGATCGCCTGCGCCATGCGGAAGGCGGCGTAGACGGAGCCGGGGAAGGGCACCGAAAGCAGGACGATGGTCGGCCTGTTACGGTCGACCGCCGAAATGGTCAGTTTTTCGAGGGTGCGGTCGACCAGCGTCGGCGGCGCGGCCAGGCGTNNGGCCAGCGGCTCGAAGGTCGGCTGGCTGCGCGCCAGCGATTCGCCGTAGCGGACGAATTCAAAACGCGGATCGACGGCGTCACGCAGCNNGTCGGCCAGATCGTCGAGATAGAGCGTCGCCAGGTGGCGCGCCTTGTCCACGCCGAGCATGCCGAAGGCCCAGGCCAGCAGGTCGCCGCCGTCCTCGGCGATATAGACATCGAGCGCGGCGAAGCGCGGTCCCTCGGGCAGGAAGTTGCGGCCGGCGATACGGTGGCCGATCGACGGATCGTACCCTTGCAGGAAGGCCACGGCCGGCCCGACGGTGGCGAGGTAGCGGTCGAACTGCTCTTCGAAGGCGCGCAGGCTGGGCGAGCGTTTTTTCAGCGGGATTGCGGTCACGCATTTGCGGATTTCGCGTAGTCCGTCGGGAGAAAANAGGTCGAGCACCAGGGCCAGCGCGATGTCGGCCTGCGTCGCCGCGATCCCGCGCGAGCGCAGGAAGCCGGTCAGGTAGGCGGTCGACGGGTAGGGCACGTTCAACTGCGTCATCGGCGGGATGAGCGAGAGGACGCGGGGGCGCTGGCCATGTCGGCGGACACGGTTATCTGCCCAGCTTCTGGCGGATTTGCGGCAGCGCCGCCAGTGCGGCTTTNTCGCCTTCCATCATCGCGTCATGGCGAGCGGTGAAGTCCCATGACTTGACGTAGGGCAGGGTCGGGCGAATGACGACTTCGGCGTCGCGCAGCTCATTGCGGGCGATGACGCCGCCCATGATGGTCGTGGTCTGCCAGAGTATGGCGCTCAGGCTGTCGACCGGCTGGCCTTCCGGACGGGCCGAAATATCGACGGCGATCACGAAATCGGCGCCCATCTCGCGCGCCGCCTGCACCGGCACCGGGCTGGTCAGGCCACCATCGACGTAGCTGCGGCCGCGGAACTGGGTCGGCTGGAAGACGCCCGGCACGGCAGCCGAGGCGCGCACGGCCATGCCGGTGTCGCCGGTNCGGAAAACCACGCGCTCGCCGCTGTTGAGGTCGGTGGCGACGGTGGCGAAGGGCTTGTTCAGCTTTTCCAGCGGCCGCTTGTTGAGGTGCTGGTTGATGAATTCCTGCAGCGCCTCGCCCTTGAGCAGGCCGCGCCCGCCCAGGGTCCAGTCGGCGAAGATTTTCTCGTCGAGCTGGACGGCGATCTTCTGCATGGCGAAGGCGTCGTTCCCGCCGGCATAAAGCGAGCCGACCACCGCACCGGCGCTGGTCCCGACCACGTAATCGGGAACGATGCCCTGCGATTCCAGCATCTTGATCACGCCGATGTGGGCGAAGCCGCGCGCCGCGCCGCCGCCCAAAGCGAGGCCGATCTTCGGCTTGCGGACAGCCGCCGGGGCAGGCGCGGGCGCGGGTGCGGGCGCCGTGGCGGCCGGTTTTGTCGAGGTCAGCGAAGGCAGCGATCCGCAACCGGCGAGGAGGGCAATGGCGAAGGAGAGCAGGCAGATGCGCAGCGTGGTCAGGCTTGGCATGGTGGGGAATGCTTATTCAAAGCGGTGTGCAAAGGGTCGGAGCTTAGCCAGTTGCGGTCACGGGCGCTGTGACGAACGGTAACCACGCGGTCATCCGCCCTGGCGATGCCTCAGACATCCGCCTCGACCAGCCCGCCGTCCTTCTCCATCCACGCCCGGCGCCCGGCGGCTTCGCCCTTGCCCATCAGCAGGTTGAAGGTGGTGGTCATTTCCTTGAGGACGTCGCGCGGCGCGGTGAACGGCACCAGCCGGCGGGTATCCGGGCAGAGGGTGGTTTCCCACAGCTGATCGGGGTTCATTTCGCCAAGGCCNTTGAAGCGGGAGACGGTGATCTTGTTTTCCGAAATGCCTTCGTCGGCCAGCTTTTGCAGGGTCTGCTCCTTTTCCGCTTCGTCCAGGCAATAGACCTTGCGCGTGTGGCCGCGTGCCTCGACATCGACGCGGAACAGCGGCGGCTGAGCGACGTGGATATGGCCGCGTTCGACCAGCGCCGGGAAGTGCCGGAGGAAAAGGGTGAACAGCAGCACCTGGATGTGCGAGCCGTCGACGTCGGCATCGGACATGACGATGATGCGGCCGTAGCGCAGGCCGGAAAGGTCGACGCTGTCGATCTGCTCGAGGCCGTGCGGGTCGACGCCGATGGCGACGGAAATGTCATGCACCTCGTTGTTCTTGAACAGCTGGTCGCGGTCGAGTTCCCAGGTGTTGAGCACCTTGCCGCGCAGNGGCAGCACGGCCTGGGTTTCCTTGTCGCGGCCCTGTTTGGCCGAGCCGCCGGCCGAATCGCCTTCGACGAGGAAGACTTCGTTGCGCGTGATGTCGTCGGATTCGCAGTCGGTCAGCTTGCCGGGCAGGGTGGCGATGCCGGAGGATTTCTTCTTTTCGACCTTCTGCGTCGATTTCATGCGGTTCTGCGCCGCCTTGACGGCCAGTTCGGCGATCTTCTTGCCGTATTCGGCATGGCTGTTCAGCCACAGCTCGAAGGGNTCGCGCACCATTTGCGAAACGAGCTTGTAGGCATCCCGGCTGGTCAGCTTTTCCTTGGTCTGGCCCTGGAACTGCGGGTCGAGCACCTTGGCCGAGAGCAGAAAGGTCATGCGGCCGCAGACGTCTTCTTGAGCGAGTTTCACTTTCGCCGGCAGGATCGCGTGGTGGTCGGCAAAAGTCTTGATCGCCTCGAAGACGCCGGCTTTCAGCCCGGCTTCGTGGGTGCCGCCGTCGAGCGTGGGGATCAGGTTGACGTAGCTTTCCGGCTTGCCGCCGCCTTCCTCGAACCAGGCCAGCGCCCAGGTGGCGCCTTCGCCGATGGCGAAACCGTTTTCGGTCTCGACGTATTTCTCGCCGACGAAGATCGGCGCCACCGGCGAGCCAACCATCATTTCGTTGAGGTAGTCGGCCATGCCGTTCTGGTAGCACCAGGATTTCTTGGTTTCGCCCTCGATTTCGAGGTCGACCGTGACATTCGGCATCAACACGGCCTTAGAGCGCAGCAGATGCTCCAGTTGCGCCAGATTGACCTTGGGCGAATCGAAATATTTCGGATCGGGTGAAATGCGCACCGTGGTCCCGGTATTACGCTGGCCGCAGTCGCCGATGCGCGTCAGCGGCTCGGTCACGAAACCGGCACTAAAGGCGATGTGATGAACGCCGCCGCCGCGCTGNATCTCGACTTCCAGACGCGTCGACAGCGCATTGGTCACCGAGACGCCGACGCCGTGCAGGCCGCCCGAGAAGCGATAGGCGTTGCCCGATTCCTTCTTGTTGAACTTGCCGCCCGCGTGCAGCTTGCAGAAAACCAGCTCGACCGCCGGCCGGCCTTCTTCCGGATGGATCTCGACCGGAATGCCGCGCCCGTTGTCGGAAACCTCGATGACGCCGTCGGCGCGGATGGCGACGGCAATCTTCTTGGCGTAGCCGGCCAGCGCCTCGTCGGCGGCGTTGTCGATGACTTCCTGCACGATGTGGGTCGGGCAGGTCGTCCGTNNGTACATGCCGGGGCGTTCCTTGACGGGTTCGAGGTCTTTCAGGACGCGGATCGAAGAGGCGGAATATTCGGACATACGTTTTTGAAAATCGGGCTTTTTCGGGGTCGACCGCAACAGGTCAGCGGATCGTGCTGCCGGACATCGACGGCGGGGCTGATTGTACCGTTTGCGGCGGCATTCCCAGGTTTCGATCATGGCACGCACGGCGCGCATCTGGGCGCCATCGCGGGTGTGGTAATTCGCGCCGGTGTAGCCCCACCAGTCCCAGCAGCCCTTGGGGTTGAGCAGCCAGCGGAAGGAGCCCCAGGCGAATCCGTAGCGGCGCACGGTTTGCGGGTAGAGGACGATGATGCGGTTGCTGGCCGCCCATTCGTTGTAGCCGGTGCCGTCGACAAAGCGGCGGCCGATTTCGCCGGCATTTTGGAGGCAGCCGTGGAAGGCGNNATGTACCTTGCAGCCGCCATTGCGGCAACCGGCCGGGACAGCGTAGCCCTCGTCGGCCAGACTGGCGTCGATGGCCCGGCCGCCAACGAATGGACGCTGGTCGAAAATCACCATTTCACCGNNGCGGGCGAGGCGCCGGCGGCTGCAAGGGCCGAGCAGATGCGCCAGCAGTTTGCCGGCGGCGTCGATGTCCTGACAACGGTTGATGAACGGTGTCTCGCTGGTCGGGCAGGCGTTGGCCTTGGGATCGGCGATGGAGAGCATGGCATGCCCGGCATCCGGCACCTTGACGAAGCTGACGGCGGCGGCCGGCAGCACGCTGCGGTAGAAGGCGTCCAGGGCGTCCATCACCGGCGGCAGCACGGTCTTGTCGTTGCCGCCGGCCAGCAGCCAGACACGGTCGTCGGTCAGGTTCTTCGGCGGATCGATGCGGCCGGCCTCGGTGAGTTGCCTGATCGTCTTCTGGGTTTCGTCCGGTGTCGGCGGCAGATCGTTGCCGGCGGCTGCCATGCAGTTGTTCAGAGCACGCCGCACCGAGCCTTGGGCGCAGTAATACGGCCCNGCCGCGATGACCCCGGCGCCGCGCACGAGGCTCGAATAGGCGACCTGGAACTGCACCGCCATGTAGGCGCCGGAAGAAATNCCGGAAACGGTCACATCGTCGGTCGTCGCGCCCAGTCGGGGCAAGGGCTGGGCGGCAACGCCGGCGGCGGATAGCAGCAGGGCGCACCAGCAGTCGGGCAGTCGAAGTCATCGTCAGGTTTCCAGGAGGTCGCTAGCTGGCGGCATGAAAATAGGGCGAAAATCGGGGTTGACCGCAACCGGCGGTTTGGGCGGGATTCTACTGCGGCCCGGGGCAAACCAATAAAAGGGCCGGCACGGCCGACCCTTTGCAATTGCACGGAAAGCTTCCGCTTACTGGCTCTTGATCTTCTTGCTGGCGGGCGTCGAGCCACCCTGGACGCCGAGCTGGCCACCCGTGCCGAGGCCGCCTTGCACTTCCTGCGCCTTGTAGTTGCGCAGCGAGCGAACCAGGTTGTTGTACGAGTCGGTAAAGGCGGCGACGATGACCTTGCCTTCGGCGGTGTTCGAGTAGCCGCCGAGACCGCCACCCGCCGCCGAACCGAGCAGGCCGCCGATGGCGCCGAAGTCCATGTTGCGGGCGCTGCCCTCGGCCGCCGCAATCTGGACGCTGGAGCGGTTGTCGATCAACGTCAGCAGGGTGCTGGCTTCCTTGACGTTCATGCTGCCGCCGAGCAGCGCGCCGACCGAACCCAGGCGACCGCCCACCGCGGCCCCGGCCCCGCCGGCATTCTGGTTGCTGAAGGTGATCGACGGGCTGATCGAATAGTCGGCCGCGACGATCTGGCCCTTGCCGAAATTCGAGCCNCTGCGCATTTCGCCGGATTGCTGCAGGGCGCGCTCGCCCATGATGTTGCCCATGGCGCGCCCGCGCTCGACGACGACGAAGCAGTTCGACTGCTGCACCAGCAGCTTGAGCACCGGCACCGTCGATCCTAGGCGCCATTGTCCGGTCAGGATGCCGTACCAGGAGGCGTTGGTGTCTTCCACGATGGCGACCGTGCCCATCGTCGCAGCGCATTTNTCCAGCTGGGAATTGGCGTTCGTCGTGGTGCTGCCGGCAGCGGAGCCGGTTGCCGTGGTCTTGGCTTCCGGNGAGCCCATCTGCATGTTCGAACAGGCGGCCAGCATGGCGAACAGCGCGCCACCCAGCAACAGGTGAAGTTTGGGAGTTTGGGATACTTGCATGATGACCTCCTGGGAGTTTTGGGGATTGTGTATCGCAACGGCATATTCGTGCCCGGCTCTTACTATACCCAAAATGGAAAACATCGGGTCATCGTTTTGACCACGGCGAGATCAATTGGATCGCATGAACATGAAATAAATTCGCCGGTGAGCATTTTCCCAATTGCGCTATCCTTCCGGGCGTCGGCGCTTCCTGCACGGGTTGCGCCGGGTATGCCCGCAATCCCAACCGCAACGGAAACACCCCATGGCCGGAGCCAGCCTGCTCGCATTACTCGATGACATCGCCACCTTGCTCGATGACATCAGCGTCATGACCAAGGTGGCTGCCCAANAGACCGCCGGCGTGCTGGGCGACGATCTGGCCCTGAATGCCCAGCAGGTTTCCGGCGTGCGCGCCGAANGGGAACTGCCGGTGGTCTGGGCGGTGGCGGTGGGGTCGCTGAAGAACAAAATCATTCTGGTGCCGGCGGCGCTGGCGATCAGCGCTTTTCTGCCGTGGGCCGTATTGCCCTTGCTGATGATAGGCGGCTTCTATCTCTGTCTGGAAGGCGTCGAGAAGATCGCACACAAATGGCTGCACGCACCCGCGGAAGAAGCCGCGCTTCATGCGGAGGAACTGGCCGCGGTCAGCGACGCCCGGGTGGATCTGGCTGCCTTCGAGGCGGAGAAGATCAAGGGTGCGATTCGTACCGACTTCGTGCTGTCGGCCGAGATCATCGTCATTGCGCTGGGCACCGTGGCCAGCCAGCCATTCGTCACCCAGCTCGCGGTGTTGTCCGGGATCGGCCTGATCATGACGGTGGGCGTCTATGGCATCGTCGCCGGCATCGTCAGGATGGACGATCTTGGATTCCATCTGCTGCAAAACGGCAATGCGCCGGCCAGGATCGTCGGCAAGTGGCTGTTGCTGGCGGCGCCGAAACTGATGAGGGCGCTGACGGTGATCGGCACGGCCGCCATGTTCCTGGTGGGTGGCGGCATCATTGCCCACGGCATCAGGCCTNTGCATCATGTCGTCGAGCAGTTGGCGGACGGTGTCGGCGTGCTCGGCGGCGTCGTGTCGCAGATGCTCAACGCGGCGATCGGCATCGTCGGCGGCGCGCTGGCTTTGCTGGTGGTCAAGATGTTTTCGGGTGTCGTCAGGGCGCTCAGGGGAGAAATCATGAGCAAGGCATTGCGTCTGTCGGAAAAATGGTTCCGCTTCGGTCTCTGGGTGGTCGCTTTCGTATTCGCCAGTTTCCTGATCGGCCTGGGCGGCACCATCGTCCAGAACCTGCCGAAGGTGGAGCATCGCTACACGCTGGACGACTTCATCGACAAGCCGGCGGCCGAGCAGGCGCGGTCGACCCTCAAGCAGACCGCGAAAACCCGCCAGGAGACCCAGGACAAGCTGGAACAGGCGCGCCTCGGATACAACGCGGCACGGGCCAATTCGGCCACGGCGCGGGACACCTTCAACAATTGGCTGGCGACCCGCCAGGCCACGCGGCGTGCCGATCAGGACNCGGAACTGATCGCCAGGACGCAGGAGCTGGACGATCTGAAAGCCGCAGAGCGCAAGGCCTTGGGCGAGGTCGAGGCGCAACAGCAGGTGCTGCTCGATACCCAGCAGGCCGAAGCGAGGACGCAGGTCCAGTTGCGCGAACTGGAGCGCGTCGCCGCCGACAGGCTGGCGAGCGAACTGCGCAGCCAGGAGTTGCGCGTGTTTCTTTATCGGCTGATGTTGACCCTGCCGTTGCTCGCCATCGCCGGCTGGCTTTTCGCCAAANAGCGCAACAGCACCTGGTGGCCTTTCGTCTGGGGCTTCATCTATTTCGCGCTGTTCGCCTTTNTCGTCGAGCTGGTGCCTTACCTGCCGAGCTACGGCGGTTATGTCCGCTACGCGGTGGGTATCGTCATCACCGTGCTAGTCGGGCGCTACGCGATCATCGCGCTGAACCGCTACCTGGAGCGCCAGAAACAGGCCGAGGCCTTGCCCGATGCGGAGCGGCGCAAGGAGTTGAGCTACGACACGGCGCTGGCGCGTTTGGCCAAGAAGGTCTGCCCCGGCTGCGAACGGCCGGTCGATCTGGGCAATACGGCAATCGACTATTGCCCGCACTGCGGCATCTGCCTGTTCGACCATTGCGCGAAATGCAACGAGCGCAAGAGTGCCTTCGCCCGCTTCTGTCACGCCTGCGGGGCAGGTGCCCGGGAGAGTGGGACGGCGTGACGCTCAGCCGATCAGCGTGACGACGATTTCCCGCGCGTGGCCCTGTGTGCGGTGCTCGAACAGGTAGATTCCNTGCCAGATGCCAAGTAGCAGGCGGCCATTGGCGAACGGAACCGACAATGAGGTGCCGGTCAGCAACGAGCGGGCATGGGCCGCCATGTCGTCGTCGCCCTCGGANTCGTGCCGGTAGGCCGGGTCGCCATCCGGCGCCCAGCGCCGCAGCAGGAGTTCGAGGCCNTGCCGCACCGAAGGGTCGGCATTCTCGGTAATGGCCAGGCCACAGCTCGTATGGCGAACGAAAATGTGGGCAATTCCGCAGTCGACCGCAACAGACCGCACCAGGGAGGCGATTTGGCCTGTGATTTCGACCGAACCCCGACCCTTCGTCGTAATTTGCAGGCGATGCTGTTCGGCCATCGCCGGATCAGTCCTTGGGCTTGAGCAGCGATTGCAGCGCGGCGAACGGATTGTGCGTGGCGCCGCCGCCGCGCGCCGAACTGTCGGTATATCCGCGATCGGCCTCGATCTGCTTCTGGTGTTCGTTATCGTGACAATAGAGGCAGAGCAGCTCCCAGTTGCTGCCGTCCGCCGGGTTGTTGTCGTGATTGTGGTCGCGGTGGTGGACGGTCAGTTCGCGCAGGTTGGCCTGCGTGAATTCTCGGGCGCACCGACCGCAGATCCATGGATAGATATTCAGCGCCCGCTCGCGATAACCCTCGGCCCGCGCGTCGGCAGCCTTGCGGGCGGCAACGACCAGCTGATCCAGACGTTGGTGATCGATGGTTTTCATGGCTCTCCTCCTGCGGTTGCCAGCGGAACCGGGAACAACGCCGGCCTGATTTGCCGCCTGGTCCGAATTTAAGGTCAGGAACGAAACTGCGGTTGTTCGCAACGGGCCGGCATCGGATCTTCTCCGGACAATTCGCCGGCACGGGAAAGTGCATCAGACGCCAAGCATGGCCAGTACGGCGAGGCTACAGGCAACAATCAAATGGGTGACGAGGATGAGCCAATGCCAGGGGTGGTGTTCGCCCCTCGATCTTGCGCTCCACCAGGACGCCATTTTCGTATCTTTCGGAAATTATTCTGGGCATGAGCTTCACTTTTGACCGCTTACGGGCGCCAGACACTCAGTGCCGGCACCCAAGGTTGGTCATCGCTTCAACCGGCAGCCTTGCGCAGGATCTGGTAAAGCTCGTCCTTGAGCGCCAGCTTTTCCTTTTCATGGTTTCGATGGCGATGTGCGTAGCCGGTTCGACACCCGACTCCATGTTCTTGATCTGCTGATCAAGTTCGTTGTGCTTGTCGAAAACGTTCAGAAAATGGCGGTCGGTGGTCTTGAGCTGGGTAATCAGGTCGCGGTATTCGGGGAACATGTTGGAACTCGTCGAAAATGAAAAGATGGAAGTATGGAAGAAAGAGGGGACAAAGCGCTAGCTTAACCGCAAGCACAAGCCGGATTCCAGTCGCTTTCGATAACCTTGCGCCCATGCGTATCCGATTGGGCTCGCGGGGGACGTTCAGTACATCTTGATGACGCCTTTTATACCGGTGATCAACATTTGCACCCCGATTATCGCCAGAATCAGCCCCATGATACGGGTGACGACATTCAAGCCGTTGTGACCCAGAGCGGACATCAGGCGCTCGCCGGAAATGAAGAACCCGTATGTGATCACGCACAGGACAGCGAATGCCACGATGGTGACAAGCATGTCGATGACACTGCCGGCAGAGGCGAAATTCATGGCCGTGGCAATGGTTCCCGGGCCGGCCAGGATCGGCATCGCCAGTGGCGTCACGGCGATGCTCAGAGCAGCTTCCATGCTGACCTTACTGTCATCGGCGCACGGCTGATGCACCGCCGATTGTTCGCCTTTCAGCATCTGGTAGCCGATCAGCGCAACCAATACGCCCCCTNNCGTGATCTGAAATGCCGGCAAGGTGATTCCGAACACGCTGAAGATAAGCTTGCCCACAAGAGCGAACACGACGACAAGACCGAAAGCCAGCGTCAGNGCCTTGCGCGCTACCCGCTTGCGCTCCTCGGGCGTGTCATTGGCGGTCAGCCCGAGAAAGATGGGCGTGTTGGCAAACGGGTTCATGATGGCGAAGAATCCAAAAAACCGATAGCGCATATCCGACGATTTCTTTCATGCGATATTCCCTTATCCATGAGAATCGGAGCGACGGTGGAGCGACGGACTTGAAGCACGACGATCCCCACAATGCAAAAAGCCCAACCTTGTGGGCTGGGCTAAATGCACGTTTTACAACGAATTCTGTTGGCTCCCCGACCTGGGCTCGAACCAGGACCTACGGATTAACAGTCCGGCGCTCTACCGACTGAGCTATCGAGGAACAGAGGCGCGCATAATAGACAGTAAAAGCCGGCCAGTCAAGCGAATGCAGGATATACTTGCAAAAAAACTGTGACCCAATGGATCAAAATATAGTCTTCGCCAAGACCCCGATCGGGGATGAGGCCGTCCGTCAGAGCACCCGAGTGGTTCAGCGCAATATGCGTATGGTGCTCGTACAGGTGGATGGCAAGATGACGGTCGCCGAACTCGGTACGAAGCTCGGCGACCAGCAATTGGTTGAGCGTGCGCTACGCGAACTGGAGGAAGGGNGGTTCATTGCGCCCACCCTCGAAGCGGTTTCGGTGTGGCAAGAGAGCAAATTGCAATTGGAGCGCCTCAAGGGCGCCGGTGCCTCGGCCATTTCTTTGGTGGGGTCCAGGTTCTCCACGCCCACCGATTCAGCTGCGAAAAGTCTCCCGATCAGCAATTTTTCGACGTTCGCAAAGCCTGTTCAACCGGTGGACGAATCATTCGCCAAACCGGGGCGGCAACAGGAAGAAAGCGATGCCATGCCCCGTTCGCGGCTGATGCTCGCAGCGATCAGTTTGCTCGTTCTATTGATGATCGTGGTTTCGGGGCTGCTGTTCTTCCCATACGATCGCTTCAAACCCGGCCTTGAGGAAGAGCTCAGGAAGGTCTGGCAAACCGAAGTGGCTATCGGCTCGGTTCAGATCAAGCTTCTGCCCCAGCCGGGTTTGCTGCTTTCCGACGTGCGGATCGGTGAGCGCGGTGATTCGACGATCGATCAGATTCGTCTGTATTCGCTCGTTTCATTAGTGGGCAGTGGGCCGTACACCCTGGAGCGCATTGAGATCAGTGGCGGAAAGGTAAATGCGGATCATCTCGTGGGCCTGTCGCCGCTTGCTGCGGAGCAGAAAGCGGGCGCGACGCGGTTTGTGACAAAGCAGGCGTTGATCGAGCGCCTGACTGTCGTTGCCGGGCCACTGACCTTGAGCGAACTGAACGGTGAGGTGAGCTTTCTGGCCAGCGGCCAGATGCAAAAAGCCGCGTTGCAGACCGTTGACCGCAGCCTGCGGCTGGAAANNTCACGCCCGGACGCCAGGGGCTGCGCTGACTGCCGGGCGCTGGGTTGGCGGGCTACCGACATTTCACCATTGACCTTCGACTCGCTTCAGGCCAAGGGTTGGCTGCAGAAGGGAAAGCTGACGATCCAAAGCCTTGATTCGCGCACCATGGGCGGCGTTCTGAAGGGCACCTGGATGCTTGATTGGAGCAATGGATTGGTGATGATCGGCGAAGGTACGCTGGAACGCCTGGATTGCCGGAAGATCAGCGCGATATTCGCGCCTTCGCTCTCGCTGGAAGGCGACCTGATCGGTACTTTGCGGTTGCGCGGGGCCGGCAGGAGCTGGCCGGCGATGTGGGAAGCCAGCGAAGCCTCGCTGGATGCGGTCGTCGTACGCGGCACATTGCATGGCGTTGACCTTGGGNAAGCAGCGCGGCGCGGTCATGGGGCAATCGTACGCGCGGGCAGTACCAAGTTCGATCGCTTGGCTGTCAGGATGGCCATCGACCCACGGCAGGTTGTCGGACGAGATTTGACGATGAATGCCGGTATGTTCACTGCAGCCGGACAGTTCGTTTCATCGCGTACGGGTCAAGTGGAAAGCAGCCTGCAAGTGACCATGCGAACCTCGGTCTCCTCGCTCACCTTGCCGATCAAGGTTACCGGCAATTTGCCCAACCTGCAGGCGGTGGTCAGCCGATAAGCAGGCACAAAAAGGCGAGACTAGCGTCTCGCCTTTGCTTTGAGTCGCTGGCCTCAGCCCTTGGTAACCTCGGCTATTGCCTTGGCGACGTAGTCGACATTCTTGCTGTTCAGCGCAGCCAGGCAGATACGGCCAGTCGAAACGGCGTAGATGCCAAACTCTTCCTTCATGCGCTCGACTTGCGCGGCGCTCAGGCCCGTATAGGAGAACATGCCGCGTTGCTGGACGACGAAGGAGAAGTCCTGGGCAACGCCCTGCGCCTTGATCGCAGCGACCAGCCCGGTACGCATGGCACGAATTCGGTCACGCATGCCAGCCAGTTCGGTTTCCCACATCTGGCGCAACTCCGGCGAGGCGAGTACGGCAGCCACCAGCGCGCCGCCATGGATCGGGGGNTTGGAGTAGTTGGTACGGATGACACGCTTGAGCTGCGACAGGACACGCGCCGACTCATCCTTGCTGGCGGTTATGATGGACAATGCGCCAACGCGTTCGCCGTACAGCGAGAAGCTCTTGGAAAAGGAGCTGGACACGAAGAATTGCAGGCCGGAGGCGGAGAAGGCGCGAACGGCGACGGCATCGGCATCGATGCCGTCGGCAAAGCCCTGGTAGGCCATGTCGAGGAAGGGCACCAGGCCGCGTGCGCCGCAAATGTCGACCACTTCCTGCCACTGCGCATCGGACAGATCGGCGCCGGTCGGGTTGTGGCAGCAAGCATGGAGGACGATGATCGAACCGGCAGCCAGGCCGTTCAGGCAGGCTTTCATGCCAGCGAAATCGACGCCACGGGTAGCTGCATCGTAGTAAGGATAGTTTTCGACGACGAAGCCCGCCGACTCGAACAGTGCGCGGTGGTTTTCCCAGGACGGATCGCTGATATAGACCTTGGCGTTCGGGGACAGACGCTTCAGATAGTCGGCACCGATCTTCAGCGCGCCGGTGCCGCCCAGCGCCTGGGCGGTAATGACCTGTCCGTTGGCGATCAGTGCGGAATCCTTGCCCAGCAGGAGGTTCTGCACCGCCTGGTTGTAGGCCGGGGCGCCTTCGATCGGCTGATAGCCGCGCGGCAGCGCGGCCTTGACGCGGACGTCCTCAGCGGCCTTGACCGCAGCCAGCAACGGAATCTTGCCGTTGTCGTCGAAATAGACACCGACACCAAGATTGACCTTGGTGCTACGGGTATCGGCATTAAACGCTTCGTTCAGACCGAGGATGGGGTCACGCGGGGCCATCTCCACCGCAGCAAAGATCGAAGAGGACATAAGGTCTCCATGGAATAATACGAACAATAGCCGCGCAGAAAGCGCCCTGCGCACGAGAAAAACGAGTAATTTTATCATGAGCGAAACCGCGAGCCCCATTCCCGTTGTCAGCTACGATGGCAGTCCGTATCGTCTGCACCAGCCCTTTCCGCCCGCTGGCGACCAGCCCGAGGCCGTCAGGCTGCTGGTCGAGGGGCTGGAGGATGGCTTGTCCTTCCAGACGCTGCTCGGCGTTACCGGTTCAGGCAAGACTTACACGATGGCCAACGTCATTGCCCGCACCGGCCGTCCGGCGCTGGTATTGGCACCCAACAAGACGCTGGCGGCGCAGTTGTATTCCGAATTCAAGGAGTTCTTTCCGGAAAATGCCGTCGAATATTTCGTTTCGTATTACGACTACTATCAACCGGAAGCGTATGTACCTTCTCGCGACTTGTTCATCGAGAAGGACAGCGCGATCAATGACCATATCGAGCAGATGCGCCTGTCGGCCACCAAGAGCCTGATCGAACGGCGCGATGTGGTGATTGTCGCTACCGTGTCTTGTATCTACGGCATTGGCGACCGCGACGAATACCACAACATGATCCTGACCATGCGGGTCGGCGACCGGCTCGACCAGCGCGGCATCATCAAGCGTTTGACGGACATGCAGTACGAGCGCAACGAAATGGATTTTCATCGCGGAACCTTTCGCGTGCGCGGCGACATCATCGATATTTTCCCGGCGGAACATGCCGAGCACGCGATCCGGGTCTCCTTGTTCGACGACGAAGTCGAAGGCCTGCAGTTCTTCGACCCGCTGACCGGCCATCTGCTGCACAAGGCGCTGCGCTTCACGGTTNTTCCTGCATCGCACTACGTGACGCCGCGGGCGACGGTGGTGCGTGCCATTGAAGCGATCAAGAACGAACTGCGCGACAGGGTTGCCTTTTTCACCGCTCGGCAAAAGCTGGTCGAGGCGCAGCGCATCGAGCAGCGCACCCGCTTCGACCTCGAGTTGCTTGACCAGATCGGTTTCTGCAAAGGCATCGAGAACTATTCCCGGCACTTTTCGGGGCGTCAGGCCGGCGAGGCACCGCCGACGCTGATCGACTATCTGCCATCGGATGCATTGATCTTCATCGACGAGTCGCATGTCACTATCGGCCAGGTCGGCGGCATGTACAAAGGCGACCGCTCGCGCAAGGAAAATCTCGTCGATTATGGTTTTCGGCTGCCCTCGGCGCTGGATAACCGACCGCTGCAGTTCGACGAATTCGAGGCGCATTTGCGGCAAACCATTNTTGTCTCGGCGACGCCAGCGGAATACGAAGAGCAGCATGCGGGGCAGGTGGTGGAGCAGGTCGTGCGTCCCACCGGGCTGGTCGACNCCGAGGTCATCGTTCGACCAGCCTCGACGCAGGTCGACGATCTGTTATCGGAAATCAACCGGCGTGTCGAAGTCGGCGAACGCGTACTGGTGACGACCTTGACCAAGCGGATGGCAGAGGATCTGACCGATTTTCTGGCCGACAACGGCATCAAGGTGCGTTACCTGCATTCGGACATCGATACCGTCGAGCGCGTCGAGATCATCCGCGATTTGCGACTGGGCGAGTTCGATGTGCTGGTCGGCATCAACCTGCTACGCGAAGGGCTGGATATACCCGAGGTGTCGCTGGTGGCGATCCTGGATGCCGACAAGGAAGGTTTTCTGCGTTCGGAACGCTCCNTGATACAGACGATCGGTCGTGCAGCCCGCCATATCAATGGCACGGCGATACTGTATGCTGATACGATTACACGGTCGATGCAGCGCGCGATTGCCGAAACCGAGCGACGGCGGGCGAAGCAGATCGGGTTCAATGTCGAGCACGGAATCACGCCGCGCGGGGTGTCAAAACGAATCAAGGACATCATCGATGGCGTTTACGACGTCGAATCGGCACGCAACGAGCAGAAAGCAGCTGAGCAACAGGCGGCCTACGCTGCCATGGATGAGAAGTCGGTAGCAAGAGAAATCAAGCGCCTCGAAAAATTGATGCTGGAGTGCGCGAGAAATCTGGAATTCGAAAAAGCGGCAGCGGCCCGCGACGAACTCTTCAGCCTGCGGNAGCGGGTGTTCGGCGCAGCGCCTCATGACCGGGATGGAGACAAAACAAAATGACCTATAGCGTGCTTCTGGTCTGCATGGGCAATATATGCCGTTCGCCCACGGCAGAGGTTGTATTACGTAAACTGATACGAATCAATGGGCTGGGAAATGTAGTTGAAGTTGATTCTGCGGGTACGCACGGCTATCACGTCGGTGAGGCGCCGGATGCCAGAACCCAACGTGCAGCGCTCGCGCGGGGATACAACCTTTCCCAGCTGCGCGNNCGCAAGGTGGCGCGACAGGATCTCGACTACTTCAACCTGATTCTGGCCATGGACAAGAGCAATCTCGACAACCTCCGGCGTATGGCGCCACCGGAGGTGCATGACCGGATCAAGTTGTTCATGGATTACGCCAAAAATTTCGACGACGATGAAGTTCCGGATCCCTACTATGGCCTCGGGCATGGCTTCGATCTGGTGCTCGACATGGTCGAGGATGCAGCTCAGGGATTGGTCGAGGAAATAAAGAAGAAAATCGATTCGGAGTAATTGGCAAGCCCAAAAAATGGCACCCTCGGGTGCCTTTTTGATCCTTCGTCGAGTTACCTCTGCGTTTCAATCATCTGCAGNGGAGCGTCGTTTTCCGTCTCGACCGCCTTGGCTTTGCGCGGACGGCCAAGTTTCGGCGGCGCTTCCGGTTGCATGATCACGGCCGGGGCAGTGGTCTGCACCATGACCAAGCCGCTTTCCGCCAGAGTCTTGTCAAGATCGATGACCACCGCTTCAGGCATGGCCGCAGGCGGCACGACCATTTCCGGGGTTTTTCGNGTGTCGACCGCAACAGGCGCTGCGGCAAACGGTTCTGCAACCTCGACCACGACCGTTTCCGCCGGCACCGCTTCGGTGACGATAGGCGACGGCTCATTAACGGACGAGACCGGCNNCTGCGCCACCTCGGTCATAACGACAGGTGCTTCTGCCGTCGCCGATGGCACGCTTGAAACCGCTTCTTCTTGCATCGGAGCTTCGGCAATGGCCGGGCTGCCGGCAGTGGCTTCGCCTTCGTTGCGGCGCTCACCGCGTCCGCGGCCTCCGCGACGCCCACGGCGACGATTGCCCTGATCCTCGGTGCTGCCGGATTCGGGTGCTGCGTTGCCGAGGTTCGTCGCGACTTTGACTTCATCCGCTGGCAATTCCGCTGTCAGCTTGTTTTCGTTGATTTCCGCCTGCTGCCGCTCAGCTTTGGGCTTGCGCTCGCCGCGCGGCCTGCGTTCCTGGCGCTCACCGCCGGTCGCGCTAGACTCTTCGCGCGGAGCCTTTTCACCGTTGCGTTCAGTCCGTTCGTTGCCCCCGTTGCGATTCCCGCGTTCCTGGCGTTCGCCACGTTCTTCGTCACGGCGTCCGCCGTTGCGGCCACCACGGCGGCCGTCATTGCGGTCGCGACGGCCATCACCCCGACCTTCACGAGGCTTCCTGGCCGGCTCGGGCGGCGGCGTGACCTCGGCCGGTTTCGGCGGGCTGCGGAACCAGGAGAGAATCTTCGAGAAAATNCCGGTTTCCGCTGGCGTGGCCACTTGGGCAGGCGCTTCGGCCACGGTCTTTTCCGGCAGATTGGGGGCCGGCTGCTCTGGNGAAATTCCCTTGATGACGGCTTCCTGACGCGGTTTGCCGGAGTCTTCCTTGCCGTTCGTCAGCTTGGTGGCTTCCTCCATCGGCGTATCGACCATCTTGTAGGATGGTTCGCGAATATCCTCGTTGTTCAGGTCGTCGTGGCGCAGGCGGACGATGGTGTGCGCCGGCGTTTCGAGATGGATGTTCGGAATGATCAGGATCGTGACCTTGTGGCGCAACTCGATGGCCTGGATGTCCGGGCGCTTCTCGTTGAGCAGGAAGGTGGCGACATCGACCGGCACCTGGACATGCACGGCGCCGGTGTTTTCCTTCATCGCTTCCTCTTCCAGAATGCGCAGGATGTGCAGCGCGGCGGATTCGCAGGAGCGGATATGGCCGGTGCCGGTGCAACGCGGACAGGAGATGTAGCTGGTTTCGGCGAGGGCGGGGCGCAGGCGCTGGCGGGACAGTTCCATCAGTCCGAAGCGACTGATCTTGCCCATCTGGACGCGGGCGCGGTCGAAGCGCAGCGCGTCGCGCAGGCGGCTTTCGACTTCGCGCTGGTTGCGCTGGTTTTCCATGTCGATGAAATCGATGACGATCAGGCCGCCAAGGTCGCGCAGGCGTAGCTGGCGGGCCAGTTCGTCGGCCGCTTCCATGTTGGTGCGGAAGGCGGTTTCCTCGATGTCGGCGCCCTTGGTGGCACGACCCGAGTTGACGTCGACGGAAACCAGGGCCTCGGTATGGTCGATGACAATGGCGCCACCGGACGGCAGATTGACCTGACGCACGAAGGCGGTTTCGATCTGGTGTTCGATCTGGAAACGGGAGAACAGCGGCACATCGTCGCGGTAGCGCTTGACGCGATTGACGTTGCCCGGCATGACCGTGCCCATAAAGGCGCGTGCCTGCTCATAGACTTCGTCGGTATCGATCAGGATTTCGCCGATTTCCGGCTGGAAGTAGTCGCGAATGGCACGGATGACCAGGGAGCCTTCGAGGTAGATCAGGAAAGCGCCGGACTGCTGCTGGGCGGCACCTTCGATGGCGCTCCACAGTTGCAGCAGGTAGTTCAAGTCCCACTGCAATTCTTCGGCCTGGCGACCGATAGCGGCGGTACGGGCGATCAGGCTCATGCCGTTGGGCACTTCGAGGCTGTCCATGGTCTCACGCAGTTCGGCACGCTCGTCACCATCGACGCGACGCGAAACGCCACCGCCACGCGGATTGTTCGGCATCAGAACCAGATAGCGGCCGGCCAGCGAGACATAGGTGGTCAGGGCGGCACCCTTGTTGCCGCGCTCGTCCTTGTCGACCTGGACGACCAGTTCCTGGCCTTCCTTCAGCGCTTCGTTGATCTTGGCGCGGCCGACTTCCACCCCN
This sequence comes from Dechloromonas sp., assembly GCA_013363835.1. Classification (GTDB taxonomy): domain Bacteria; phylum Pseudomonadota; class Gammaproteobacteria; order Burkholderiales; family Rhodocyclaceae; genus Azonexus. The sequence goes on along the minus strand of CP054864.1, from coordinate 1,198,306 downwards.
GGTTGGAAATAACTGCGNGAAATTTCCTTGAACGGCAGAAAGCCGTGACGATCGGCGCCGTAATCGACGAAACAGGCCTCGAGGCTGGGCTCGATGCGGGTGATGACACCNTTGTAAATATTGCTCTTGCGTTGTTCCTTGGCGGCCGATTCAATGTCGAGATCGATCAGTTTCTGACCATCGACAATGGCGACACGGAGTTCTTCGGCCTGTGTCGCATTGAAAAGCATGCGTTTCATTGTTCTTGGGCTCCTGCGCGCTTGGGCACGCAGCAAGGAAACGCCCGTTCAGGCAGCGACAGTTTCTATATCGGGTTGCGTCATTAAGGATGAGGGCAAAGGCGATGATGAATGTGCTGATCAACAAATGGTTGCGTTTTTTATTGAAATGCGCAACCTGAAAATTCCTGCAACGGGCAATCCGTGCGTGCTTACGGCGGGCTAATCCATTAACATCACTACTTTTGGTGAGTGAACTTAACCAGTTGCTTTACGTTGATCTGGCTTGCGCAAGTCGCACAAGTGAGATTTCGGAGCCTGCCGCGTGACGGTCGCGCTTTGGCGCGGGGCAAACGGTCTGACGGTTCGGAATCTCTTGCAAACCGAGACGTAAAACGTGGGCAGTATATTAGAAAATGAACAGCGCCGGTAACAATTCCGTCACTCATCTGGTGATCGGCGAAGAAGAGCAGGGCCAGCGTCTAGACAATTTCCTGATTCGCGTCTGCAAGNGGGTGCCCAAGAGCCACCTATACCGCATCCTGCGTAGCGGCGAGGTCCGGNTGAATAGCGGTCGGGTTGACGCGACCTATCGGCTCTGTGTCGGCGACAAATTGCGTATTCCACCGATTCGCCTTGCCGAGCGACCGCGGAACGAAGTCGACGAGGCCGCCCAGCAGCGTGTCGATCTGCCGATTCTCTTCGAGGACGAGGCCATGCTGGTCGTCGACAAGCCGGAGGGCATCGCGGTCCATGGTGGCAGCGGCGTCAGCTTTGGTGTCATCGAAGCGCTACGCCGGCAGCGGCCGCAGGCCAAATTTCTCGAACTGGCGCATCGGCTGGACCGCGAAACCTCCGGCATTCTCCTGGTCGGCAAANAGCGCCTGGCGCTGACGGCGTTGCACGACATGTTCCGCGAGCACGGTGCCGGGGCCGACAAGCGTTATCTGGTGCTGGTCAAGGGGCGCTGGATGAACGCCACCCAGCATGTCAAGTTACCGTTACACAAGTACCTGACGGAAAGCGGAGAGCGGCGGGTGTCGGTCAATCCCGAAGGCAAGGCGTCACACACGGTCTTCCGCCTGCTGGCGCGGTGGCCGGAAATGAGCCTGCTGGAAGCGCAACTGAAGACCGGGCGGACGCATCAGATTCGCGTCCATCTTGCCCATCTCGGCTTCCCGATTCTCGGGGACGAAAAATACGGCGACTTCGCCCTCAACAAANACCTCAGGCGCGACGGTCTCAAGCGCATGGCCCTGCACGCGTGGCGGATGGCTTTCCGCCATCCGCTGACCGGGGCGCCGCTCGAATTCATCGCGCCATTGCCGAGTGGCATCGAAAACTACTTGGTTGCGGTCGACNGCCAAAAAGCACGGGAATTCAGCGCCGACAATCTGGAACAAATTCTTGGATGAACCATCTCAAGCGCATGAAATACGAAATGATCGTCTTCGACTGGGATGGCACCTTGCTGGATTCCGCCGGTGCCATTGTGCAGTCAATCCAGGCCGCCTGCCGCGATCTCGATCTGCCAGAGCCAAGCGATGCCCAGGCGCGCCATGTGATCGGACTCGGCCTGGTCGACGCTATGCGCCAGGCGGTGCCGGATCTGAAGCCCGAGCGCTATCAGGAAATGTCCGAGCGCTACCGTTTTCATTACCTGTCGGGCGATCATCAATTGACCTTGTTCAAAGGCATTCCGGAGCTGCTGGCCAATTTGCAGGCGGCCGGTCACCTGCTGACCATCGCCACGGGCAAGAGCCGTGTCGGTCTCGACCGGGCGCTCGACCATTCGGGCCTGCGACCATTGTTCCAGGCCTCGCGCTGCGCCGACGAATGCCATTCCAAACCGCATCCGCAAATGCTGGAGGAACTGATGGCCGAATTCGGCATTGCCGCCGCGTCGACCGTGATGATCGGCGACACCTCGCATGATCTGTTGATGGCGCGCAATGCCGGTGTCGACAGCCTGGCGGTGACCTACGGCGCCCATCCGCACGGCCATCTGGCTGAACACGGCCCGCTGGCCTGCCTGCACGATGTCGAGGAGCTAGCGTCGTGGCTGAAGAACAACGCCTGATCTGTACCAGCGTCGACCTGCCGGAAGCCGGCAAGGGCATCCGCTTCACTGTCACGCACGGGCTGCGGGAAGCAGAAGCTTTCGCCATCCGTTTTCGCGGCCAGGTTCGTTGTTATCTCAATGAATGCGGCCATGTACCGGCGCAATTGGACTGGCAACCGGGAGAGTTCTTCGACGATTCCAAGCTATACTTGATCTGCTCGGTTCATGGCGCGCTTTATGCTCCGGATACGGGTCGGTGTCTGGGCGGGCGCTGCCAGGGAAAGGTTTGGTCGCGCTGCCTGTCGTCGAGACGAATGGTCAGGTATTTTTAAAGCAAGAAATCGCAAATGGATAATCCCCAACCCCAACNNAATTCCTCCGACTGGGAGCGGCGTACGCTCGAANAACTCGTTNTTTCTGCGCTCAACGAGCAGAAAGCCAGTCGGCGCTGGGGTATTTTCTTCAAGGTGCTCGGCTTCGTTTATCTGACGCTGGTACTGGCTGCCCTGGTTGACTGGGGCACCGAAACATCCCATCAGGAACGCCATACCGCATTGATAGAACTGACCGGCACCATCGAGCACCGAGGTGCCGCCATCGCCGAANAAATGCTGGAAGCGCTACAGGCTGCGTACAAGGAAAAGAACGTGGCTGGCGTCATCGTGCGTATCAACAGTCCCGGCGGCAGCCCCGTGCAGGCCGGCATCATCAACGACGAAATGCGACGTTTGCGTACCGCGCACCCGGAGACGCCGCTCTACGTCGTGGTCGAAGACATTTGCGCATCCGGGGGCTATTACGTTGCCGTCGCTGCGGACAAGATATACGTCAACCGGGCCAGTATCGTTGGCTCCATCGGCGTGCTGATGAACGGATTCGGTNTTACCGGCACCATGGACAAACTCGGGGTGGATCGGCGCTTGCTGACGGCCGGCAGCAACAAGGGCTTTCTCGATCCTTTCTCCCCGGCGNAACCGGAACAGAACGCCATTGCCCAGACCATGCTGGATGAAATACACAAACAATTCATCGATGTCGTCAAGGCAGGGCGCGGCGATCGTCTGAAGGAGACGCCGGAAATATTCTCCGGCTTGGCCTGGACAGGCGAACAAAGCGTCAAATTGGGACTTGCCGACGACTTCGGCAGCGTCGATTCGGTAGCGCGCGACGTGATCAAGGCCGAGAAGGTTCTCGACTACACCGTCAAGGAAAATATCGCGGAACGTTTTGCCAAACGCTTCGGGGCAACTGCGGTCGACAGCTTCTGGAAGGGTGTTGCCGAAAGCTCGGCCAGCTTCAGCCTGCGCTGAAGCTCGCTCAGGCAGTATCAAAAACACCGTTGGACGCCGCTCGATATCGGGCGGCGTTTGTTTNTTCCACTGCTGAATCGTTTGGGTACGCACAAATTCCCCAGGCAAGCTGAGATCCGTCGCCACCGTCAGCCGGGTAGCGGGCAGGCAGGTTTGCAGAATGCTGTCGAACAATTGCCGGTTACGATAAGGTGTTTCGATGAAAATCTGTGTCTGGCGGCGCTTTCGCGATTCACCTTCAAGTTCGCGGAGCATTTTTGTCCGCTCCGCCTCTTTGGCCGGCAGATAGCCCTGAAAGGCAAAACGCTGGCCGTTGAGTCCCGAGGCCATCAGGGCCAGCAAGATCGAGGAAGGGCCGATCAGCGGCACGACGTGAATGTTTTCTCGTTGTGCCAGTGCTACCAGATCTGCGCCCGGGTCGGCAACCGCCGGACAACCAGCTTCGGAAAGCAGGCCGACGTCATGACCGATACGTAACGGTGCCAGCAAGCGATCAAGTGCGTCGGAGCGGGTGTGCTCGTTGAGTTCTTCGAGTTTCAGCGCCTGTAGCGGTGCATTTGTTCCGGCTGCCTTGAGAAAAGCGCGGGCCGATTTGGCGTTTTCGACCACGAAATGGGTTATCGGGCGCACCCGTTCAAGCACACTTGCCGGTAGCGACATCTCTGGAGCAACAGCGCCCATCGGCACCGGGATCAGGTAGAGCGTGCCGCAACTCACAGTACGTTCATTCCGTGTCTGCGCAGAAGGTCGCAAAGCGCGATCAGCGGCAGTCCGACCAGGGCATTCGGGTCGTCGCCGTGAATTCGGGTCAACAAGGCAATGCCGAGTCCTTCCGATTTTGCCGAACCGGCACAGTTGTAGGCAGGTTCCCGACGCAGGTAGTTCTCGATTTCCGGGTCGCTCAGCTCCCGAAAACCTACCAGGGTCGGCACGCCACACAGTTCTGCTTGTCCGGTGGCTGCATCGAGGACGCACAGGCCGGTAAAGAAGTTGATGGTCTTGCCCGAAAGCATCCGCAATTGCTCGACCGCCTTGTCGTGCGTTCCCGGTTTGCCGAAAATTCGGCCATCCATTTCGGCAACCTGGTCGCTGCCGATGATCAATGCCCCGGGNTGTTGTTTCGCGACGGCGCGTGCCTTGGCCTCGGACAGGCGCAATGCGGTGGCGGTGGGCGTTTCGCCGGGAAGGGCGGTTTCGTCGGTATCCGGGTTGGCGACGACGAACGGCAGGCCGAGACGGCCAAGCAGTTCGCGACGATAGGGCGATGTCGAGGCCAGTACGAGCTGTTTGTGAGGCATAAATGTTCTGTTGCAACAAGTGCTTGCAAAAGAGTCTTGAAGCAGCACTTAGTTTTGACTTGGAAGACTAAAAATATTATTATCTCGCGTTTAAGTCGGAACCGCTCAGGATTGAAAAAGATTTCGGACAGTTTCGCGTTTGCCCGGGATGGTCGTGTTCTGGAAGGAACATTGGCCGTCGCCAACCTGGAGCGCCTGCATGATTTGCTGGCGGAAGTCTCCGGAGAGTTCGCTTTCCGGATCGAAGGGTACAAGGGTGAGCGCGGACAATCCATGCTGCATCTGGAAGCCAACGGGACGCTCCCGTTGGCCTGCCAGCGCTGCCTGGAAGCTATCCGTTTCGAACTCGACGTCGATTGTCATCTGGAATTGATCCCGGAAGGCAAGGAATTGTCGCAAGAAGAGCTGGAGGACGACACCCGTGATTTCCTGCCTGTGGCGGGCGAACTGGATGTGGCCGAGTTGGTGGAGGATGAAATCCTCCTGGCTGTTCCGGTTGCGCCGCGGCACGAANAATGTGGTTTGCCTGGCGCGGCCAATGCTGGTGAACGGATCAATCCGTTTGCGGCACTGGCCGGGTTTAAAGGCAAGCCGAACTGATTTTATTGGAGTATCGACATGGCCGTTCAACAAAACAAGAAATCCCCTTCCAAGCGTGGCATGCACCGTGCCCACGACTTCCTGGTCGCTCCGCCGCTGGCTGTCGAGCCGACCACCGGCGAAACGCACCTGCGTCACCATATTTCTCCCAACGGTTTTTACCGTGGCAAAAAGTCCTGAAGGCCAAGGGCGAGTAATCGTTCATTGAAGGGCAGGCGGCTCGCTCGGGCCGCCTGCCTTTCTTTGCCATGACAGCCCGCATCGCCATCGATTGCATGNGGNGGGACCACGGACCGTCGGTGACGGTGCCGGCGGCGCTCCGTTTTCTGGAAGATCATCCAGGCGCCAGCCTGATTCTCGTCGGGCGGGAGGACGCATTGCTGCCTTTGCTGGGCAAGCAGTCGGAGAACCCGCGCCTGCGAGTGGTACATGCATCCGAAATCGTCGAAATGGACGAGTCGCCAGCGCTCGCCTTGCGCGGCAAGAAGGATTCGTCGATGCGGGTGGCCATCAATCTCGTCAAGAACGGCGAGGCGGATGCCTGTGTGTCTGCGGGCAATACCGGTGCGCTGATGGCGATTTCCCGTTTCGTCCTGAAGATGCTGCCGGGCATCGAGCGTCCGGCGATCTGCGCCNCCCTGCCGACGACGAAAGGGCATACCCACATGCTCGATCTGGGCGCCAATGTCGATTGCGGGCCGGAGCACCTGCTGCAGTTCGGCATCATGGGTGCCATGCTGATTTCGGCGATGGAGCACAGGGATCGTCCCACCGTCGGTCTCCTCAATATCGGCGAAGAGGAAATCAAGGGCAACGAAGCCGTCAAGGCGGCAGCCGATCTGCTGCGCGAATCCGGGCTCAACTTCGTCGGTAACGTCGAAGGTGACGGGATATACAAGGGCGAGGCGGACGTCATCGTTTGCGACGGCTTCGTCGGCAACGTGGCGCTCAAGACTTCGGAAGGCCTGGCGCAGATGCTCGGTTCGTCGTTGCGCAACGAATTCAAGCGCAACTGGCTGACCAAACTGGCCGCGTTGATTGCCATGTCAGTACTGAACAACTTCAAGCAGCGTTTCGATCATCGCCGCTACAACGGTGCGATTCTGCTTGGTTTGCGTGGAATTTCGGTCAAGAGCCACGGCTCGGCCGATGCATTTTCATTCGGCTTTGCCATTGGGCGTGCCTACGATGCGGCCGAAAACCGCGTGCTCGAGCGCATTNGCCGAGCGTATTGTCCAGACTGCGAGTCTGAATCCCGTCAGTACGGAGGAAAGCAACTGATGTATGCACGCCTGATCGGTACTGGCAGCTATTTGCCGGGCCTTCCCGTCAGCAACGATGATCTGGCTGCGCGTGGCATTGAGACCAGCGACGAATGGATTGTCACGCGCACCGGCATCCGTAGCCGCCACCTGGCGGAGCCGGGTACGACGTCGAGCGAACTAGGCCTCATCGCAGCACAACGGGCGCTTGAAATGGCCGGCTTGTCGGCTGGCGATCTCGATATCATCATCGTCGCCACGTCGACGCCGGATTTTGTTNTTCCCAGCACCGCCTGCCTGATTCAAGGCAAACTCGGAAACAAGGGCGCAGCAGCCTTTGACGTCCAGGCGGTATGCGCCGGTTTTACCTACGCACTCGGCGTGGCCGAAAAGTTCATTCGATCCGGTAGCCACAAGAAAGCCCTTGTGATCGGCGCCGAGGTTNTTTCGCGCATTCTCGACTGGAACGACCGTGGCACCTGTGTCCTTTTCGGCGACGGCGCCGGGGCGGTCGTGCTCGAAGCGGCAGAGCAACCCGGAATCCTGGCCACCGCCATGCNNGCCGATGGCAGCCAGAATGGCATCCTGAACGTTCCGGGTCAGATCTGTGGCGGCCAGGTCACCGGCGATCCTTTCCTGCGCATGGATGGCCAGGCCGTATTCAAATTTGCTGTGCGCGTCCTTGCCGACGTTGCTGAAGAGGTTTGCCATCATGCCGGTATTCAGACTGGCGATGTCGACTGGCTGATTCCCCATCAGGCCAACATCCGGATCATCGAGGCAACCGGCAAGAAACTCGGTGTCGACCGCAGCAAGGTCATCGTTACCGTCGATCGTCATGGCAACACATCAGCCGCGTCGGTACCGCTCGCACTTGACGAAGCGGTGCGCGATGGCCGCATCAAGCGTGGCCACAAGGTGCTGCTCGAAGGCGTCGGCGGCGGCTTTGCTTGGGGCGCAGCCCTGCTCGAATTCTGATCCAGGAGACTCCTGACATGTCTTTTGCATTCGTCTTTCCCGGCCAGGGCTCGCAAAGCGTTGGCATGATGACAGCATACGGTGACGCGGCCGCGGTTCGCGCCACCTTTGACGAAGCTTCCGCCGCTCTGGGTGACGACCTGTGGGCCATGGTCGCCGAAGGCCGGCCGAGGTGCTGACGCAGACCGTCAATACCCAACCGGTAATGTTGACCGCCGGTATCGCCGCATGGCGCCTGTGGTGCGAAAAAGGTGGGCGCAAACCGGCTGTCGCCGCCGGGCATAGCCTTGGCGAATATTCCGCGCTGGTCGCTGCCGGGGTCATGGCCTTCAAGGATGCTGTGCCGCTGGTCCGACTGCGTGCCGCCGCGATGCAGGAAGCCGTTCCTCTTGGCACCGGCGCCATGGCTGCCATTCTCGGCCTTGATACCCCGGCATCATCGCTGCTTGCGCCGAATCAGGGCAGGGCGAAGTGGTCGAACCAGTCAATTTCAATGCCAATGGGCAGACAGTGATTGCCGGCCACAAGGCAGCTGTCGAACGCGCCATGGATGCGTGCAAGGCACGCGGTGCCAAGATGGCGAAAGCGTTGCCGGTTTCCGCGCCTTTCCATTCGTCGTTGATCCGCCCGGCTGCCGACAAACTGGCAACGCGCCTGGCCGAGTTGACGCTGAATGAACCGCTCATTCCAGTCATCAACAACGTCGATGTGGCAATAGAAACCGATCCGGCACGCATCAGGGATGCCCTGGTTCGTCAGGCCTACAACCCCGTGCGCTGGGTCGAAATCATCCAGAAAATGGCCTCTTGGGGGTGTCGACCGTGGCAGAGTGCGGTCCGGGCAAGGTTCTGGCCGGCCTGACCAAGCGTTGCGCGGATGGCGTCGCCGGTGTCGCACTGGCCGATGCCGCTTCGATCGAAGCCAACCTCGGTCTGGAGTAAGCGCATGCTGAACGACAAGATCGCCCTCGTTACCGGCGCTACCGGGGAATCGGCCGGGCCATTGCCCACGAACTTGGCCGTCAAGGTGCCACTGTGATCGGCACGGCAACTAGCGAGAGCGGTGCTGACAGTATTTCCGCCTATCTGGCCGAGGCCGGCATCAAAGGTAACGGTATCGTTCTCGATGTTACCGACACCGCGCAGACCGATGCGGCGCTGGCAGAAATTGCCAAATCCTTCGGCGCCGTTACCATCCTCGTCAACAACGCCGGCATCACCCGCGACAACTTGAGCATGCGCATGGGCGATGATGAATGGGATGCCGTCATCGACACCAACCTGAAAGCAGTCTTCCGGCTGTCGCGCGGCGTCATGCGCGGCATGATGAAGGCGCGCTTCGGCCGCATCGTCAACATCACATCGGTGGTCGGCTACTCCGGCAACCCAGGCCAGGCAAATTACTGCGCCGCCAAGGCCGGGGTCGCCGGCATGAGCCGTTCGCTGGCACGGGAACTGGGCAGTCGCAACATCACGGTCAACTGCGTGGCACCGGGCTTTATCGCCACTGACATGACGCACGCCTTGACCGAAGAGCAGAAGGCGGCCATGCTGGCATCAATTCCACTGGCCCGTGCCGGTACTCCGGAAGATATCGCCGGTGCCGTCGGTTTTCTGGTTTCTCCTGCCGCCGCATATGTCACGGGCACCACCGTGCATGTCAATGGCGGCATGTTCATGGATTGATTTCGTTAAGCTTCGGCTTTTGGTAGAATCACAACGTTTTTTCGCACCCTGAGGGGAAGGAGTTTTCGAATGGATAACATCGTAGAGCGCGTCAAGAAGATCGTCGCCGAACAACTGGGCGTGAACGAAGCGGACATCAAGAACGAGTCCTCTTTCGTGGACGATCTGGGCGCGGATTCCCTGGACACCGTCGAACTGGTCATGGCACTGGAAGAAGAGTTCGAGTGCGAGATCCCGGACGAGCAGGCCGAGAAGATCACCACGGTCCAGCAGGCGGTCGATTTCATCCTCGCCAACAAGAAGTAATCCATTTCGGTCGATCCCGACAAGGCCGGCCCCATGGCCGGCCTTGCCACATTTGCGTTCGGAGCTCACCTTGGCACGTCGTAGAGTTGTAGTTACTGGTCTGGGGCTCGTCAGCCCGGTTGGAAACAGCGTCGAAGAGGGCTGGCAGAATATCATTGCCGGCCGTTCGGGCATTGGCCCAGTCACCAGATTCGATACATCCACCTTCCCGGTTCGATTCGCCGGTGAAGTCAGAAATTTCGACATCACCAGCTATATCTCCGCCAAGGATGCTCGTCGCATGGATACCTTCATCCATTTCGGCCTGGCCGCCGGGATTCAGGCGGTCCGGGATGCCGGGCTGGACAAGGAAGGTGCCGCCGACCCGGAGCGCATCGGTGTCGCCATCGGCTCCGGCATTGGCGGCTTGCCTCTGATCGAGGAAACCAAGGACGAATACAACGCGTCCGGCGTACGCAAGGTGTCGCCGTTCTTCGTGCCCGGCTCGATCATCAACATGATTTCCGGCAACCTGTCGATCGAATACGGTTTCAAGGCCTAATCTGGCGATCGTCACCGCCTGCACGACCGGCACCCATTCGATCGGTGAAGCTGCACGCCTGATCGAATACGGCGATGCCGACGTGATGATCGCCGGCGGCGCCGAATCGACGGTGTCGCCGCTCGGCATGGGCGGCTTCTGCGCGGCCCGCGCACTGTCGACCCGCAACGACGACCCGGCGACCGCCAGCCGTCCGTGGGACAAGGATCGCGATGGATTCGTGCTGGGCGAGGGCGCCGGTGTGCTGGTGCTCGAAGAATACGAACATGCCAAGGCACGCGGCGCCAAGATCTACGCCGAAGTGGCCGGCTATGGCATGAGCGCCGATGCTTATCACATTACGGCACCGAACATGGACGGCCCGCGTCGTTCGATGGTCAATGCACTGAAGAATGCCGGTGTCGGTCCTGCCGACGTTCAATACGTCAACGCCCACGGTACTTCGACGCCGCTCGGCGACAAGAACGAGTCGGATGCCATCAAGGCGGCCTTCGGGGATGCCGCGCGGAACATCGTCGTCAATTCGACCAAGTCGATGACCGGTCATCTGCTGGGTGGCGCTGGCGGTGTCGAATCCTTGTTCACCGTGCTGGCCATCCATCATCAGATTTCGCCACCGACGATCAACATCTTCAATCAGGATCCGGAGTGCGACCTGGACTACTGCGCCAATGTGGCGCGGCCGATGAAGATCGATTTCGCGCTGAAGAACAACTTCGGCTTCGGTGGCACCAACGGTTCGCTGGTATTCAAACGAATCTAGGCAGTTTTTCCAGGAAATAGGGCGGTGCAGTTTCCGATCACCATCGGACTGCGCCGTTCGCGTTTTCTGGGGCTGGCCCTGTCGCGACAATGCTTCTGGCTGTTGGCATGGTCATGGCGATGCCTTGGTCGATCGGCACTCGGGTAGCGATTTGCCTTTCTGTTTCGATGACTGCGCTTTTCGCGGGGCGCCAACTTGGAAATTTGCCATCGGCGATCCGGCTGGAGCAGTCGGGAATTATTCTGCTGGCACCCAGCGGCACCGAGCAATTCATTCATGCCGACTTGTTGCCCGGCGCCACGGTTCACCCTTGGCTGACTGTCGCACGGCTAAAAACGGAGGAAGGTCAGTTTTTGCTGATCGTTGCGGTCGACAGCATGAAACAGGAGGATTTCCGGCGCCTGCGGGTCTTCTTGCGCTGGCGTACGGAGATCAGCGCCGTGGGGGCTGACGTCCCCTGAGAACCGTGTCCTGCACGCGGGGTAGCATGTCCGGATAGTCACGCGAATAGTGCAGACCGCGGCTTTCCTTACGCCGCATCGCACAGCGCACGATCAAGTCGGCAGTGACCACGAGATTGCGCAATTCGATCAAGTCATGGCTGACCCGGAAATTGGTATAGAACTCTTCAATCTCGCGCATCAACAGGCGAATGCGATGTTGCGCGCGCTTCAGGCGCTTGGTGGTGCGGACGATACCGACGTAATCCCACATGAAACGGCGCAACTCGTCCCAGTTGTGCGAAATAACGACTTCCTCGTCGGCGTCGGTGACGCGGCTTTCGTCCCATTGCGGCAAGCCGGGAAGGGGCTGNGTTTTGCTGCCCAAAATGTCGTTGACCGCAGCTTCCGCAAAAACGAGACATTCGAGGAGCGAATTCGAGGCCAGTCGGTTGGCGCCGTGCAGACCGGTGCACGACGCTTCGCCGGCAACGTAAAGACCGGGAACATCGGTGCGACCGTGCAGGTCGCTGATGATGCCGCCGCAGGTGTAATGCGCCGCCGGCACGACGGGAATCGGTTCGCGGGCGATGTCGATGCCCAACTCCAGACAGCGGGCATGAATATTCGGAAAATGCTCGCGGATGAAATCCTCGCCCCTGTGGGAAATATCCAGAAAGACGCAGTCCAGGCCGCGCTTTTTCATCTCGAAGTCGATGGCGCGGGCGACGATGTCGCGCGGTGCCAACTCGGCGCGTTCGTCATGCTCGGGCATGAAGCGCGTGCCATCGGGCAGACGCAACAAGCCGCCTTCGCCGCGCACCGCCTCGGAAATCAGGAATGATTTCGCCTGCGGGTGATACAGGCAGGTAGGGTGGAACTGGATGAATTCCATGTTGGCGACACGGCAACCGGCGCGCCAGGCCATGGCGATGCCGTCGCCGGTCGAGGTGTCTGGATTGGTCGTATAAAGATAGACCTTGCCGGCGCCTCCGGTGGCGATCAGCGTGTTGGTGGCGCCCATGGTGACGACTTCGCCATTGCGGCTATCAAGTACGTAGGCGCCGAAGCAGCGNCTTTCGCTCGTCCCGAGTTTTTCGCCGGTAATCAGGTCGATGGCGATGTGGCTCTCGAAAACCGTGATGTTCGGCGTGGCGCGTACCTTGCGCGTCAGCGTTTCCTGAACCGAGGCACCAGTGGCATCGGCGACATGGATGACCCGGCGAGCACTGTGGCCGCCTTCGCGCGTCAGGTGGTAGCCGGATGCATCCTTGGTGAAGGGAACCCCCTGGTCGATCAGCCATTCAATGGCGCGCCGACCGTTTTCGACGACGAAGCGGGTTGCCTTTTCATCGTTGAGCCAGGCGCCGGCAACCAGCGTGTCGTGGATATGTGCCTCGATCGAGTCGCGGCTATCGAGCACGGCCGCGATGCCGCCTTGCGCCCAACCCGAAGCCGAGTCTTCCAGTGTCCGCTTGCTGACGAGCGCAACGCGACAATGTTGGGCCAAGCGCAGGGCAGCCGATTGACCTGCCAGGCCGCTACCGATGATAAGTACGTCGAATTTAAGCAAGACTGTTCTCGATCACAGTGTTTTTGTTTTGAAATATAGCACGCATGCGCCCGCACCGACCGTTACACTTGGTCACAATTATGGCAAACGAGGTGTCCACAGGCGCAAATCGGCTAAGTTATACTGCAAGCCACAACGAGACTAACGACGAGCCCCCAAGGGAGAATTCCAGTTCATGAGCGAGCGCGAAATCGACCAGGCACTGGTCGAACGGGCGCAAGGCGGCGATCAGCATGCCTTCGACCAGTTGGTGACCAAGTACCAGCGCAAACTGGGACGCCTGCTGTCGCGCTTCATTCGCGATCCGGCCGAAGTCGAGGACGTCGCACAGGAAGCGTTTATTAAGGCCTACCGAGCGCTGCCGTCGTTTCGCGGTGATAGCGCCTTTNACACCTGGCTCTACCGGATCGGCATCAACACCGCCAAGAACTATCTGGTTGCCCAGNGGCGTCGCGCTCCGACCTCGACCGAATTCGACAGCGAGGAAGCTGAAACATTCGAATCGGCCGATCAGTTGCGCGATATCAATACCCCGGAAAGCCTGCTGTTGTCCAAGCAGATCGGGCAGACGGTCAATGCGGCCATGGATGCGCTACCGGAAGAGTTGCGTACGGCAATTGTTTTGCGCGAGATCGAAGGACTCTCCTATGAGGAGATCGCCAGCATGATGGACTGTCCCATCGGCACCGTGAGATCGCGTATTTTTCGTGCCCGCGAGGCGGTCGCCTCANAGTTGCGCCCCTTGCTCGACATAGCGCCTGATCGGCGGTGGTAGATCATGAATGCTGAACAAAATACGGTCCGTGGCACTGTCCGCGAACTGGTGGATGGAATTGCCCTCGTCGAGGTGGAGCAAGGCGGTTGCGGACGTTGCCACGAAGAGGGAGGCTGCGGCGGTCAGCAGTTGACGCAAATGTTCTGTAGCGGTCCCCGGCACTACCGGATCGCCAACGATACCGACGTTCGCGTTGGTGATCGGGTGACGATCGCGGTGCCTGCCGGAAGCATTCGGAAAACCGCGAATTTGGCCTATATTTTGCCGTTGACCGCAGCCATCGTCGGCGCTCTGATTGGCATGCCGCTGTGGGGCGATCCGGGTGCGATGATCGGTGCCCTGGCCGGACTGGTGATTGCATCCCTGTATGTACGGCACCGGGCTGTCCAGCGAGTTGACGATCCCGCTTTCCGTCCCCACATCGTTTCGCATTCGTCTTAAGCAATTCAGGAGGTAGATGTCGATGAAACGCTTCTTGGCACTTTTGTCATTCATTGTTCTGTCCTCGACGGCGGCGGCGCAGTCCCGCGGCTTGCCCGATTTCACCGAGCTTGCCGAAAAACAGGGCGCGGCCGTCGTCAATATCAGCACGACGCAGGTGACCCGCAGCAGCCAGATGTCGCCGTTTCCGTTCGATGAGAACGATCCGGCCTTCGAGTTCTTCAAACGCTTCATTCCACGCCATCCCGGCGGTGCGGCACCCNGCGAATTCGAGAACAAATCGCTTGGTTCGGGGTTCATCGTCAGTGCTGACGGTTACATCCTGACCAACGCTCACGTCGTCGATGGCGCCGACGAGGTTACGGTCCGCCTGACCGACAAGCGGGAATTCAAGGCGAAGATCATCGGCGCCGACAAACGTACCGATGTAGCCTTGATCCGCATCGAGGCCAATGGTCTGCCTGCCGTCAAGTTGGGTGATCCGGCGCAACTGAAGGTCGGCGAATGGGTCGTCGCCATCGGATCCCCGTTCGGTTTCGACAACTCGGTAACCGCCGGCATCGTTTCCGCCAAGGGACGTTCCCTGCCGCAGGAAAATTACGTGCCTTTCATACAGACCGACGTTGCGATCAATCCAGGCAACTCGGGTGGGCCGCTGTTCAACATGCGCGGCGAGGTGGTTGGCATCAACTCCCAGATCTACAGCCGTAGTGGCGGCTACATGGGCGTTTCATTCGCGATTCCGATCGACGTGGCCATGGACATCCAGAACCAGTTGCGCTCCGCCGGCAAGGTCAGCCGCGGCCGCCTTGGTGTGGTGATCCAGGAAGTCAATAGGGAACTGGCGGAATCGCTGGGCTTGAGCAAACCGATGGGTGCCGTCGTCAACGCAGTCGAAAAGGGCGGGCCGGCGGACAAGGCCGGGCTGGAGCCCGGTGACGTCATCCTCAAGTTCGATGGCAAGCCGATCAATGCTTCCGCCGACCTGCCGCGTTTGGTGGCTGCGACCAAGCCCGGTACCCGTTCTACCCTTCAGGTCTGGCGCAAGGGCACGACACGCGACATCGCGGTTACGGTGGGCGAAATGGTCGATGAGAAAACAGCAGCCAATCGTCAGGGACGCACGCCCAAACCGCCTGAGCAGCAAGCCAATCGACTTGGGCTGGTCGTCAGCGAACTGAATGCGGAGCAAAAACGCGACTTGAAGATGTCTTCCGGGCTATTGATCGAGGATGTCCGCGGCGCTGGCTCGCGCACGGACTTGCGTCCCGGCGACATCATCATCGCCTTGATCAGCAAGGGAGCGACGACAGAAATCAAGACCGTCGAACAGTTCAACAAGTTGCTTGCCCAGTTCGAAAAGGGTAGCAACGTCACATTACTGATCCGGCGTGGCGAAATGCAGACCTTCGTAACCATCAAAGGACTGAATGGCAACTGAGTTGACGCTGCTCAGCCGAAGCTACTGTCACCTCTGTCACGACATGGAGGTGGCGCTGGCGCCGCTGGCCGCCGAATTTGGTGTAAAGTGAACGTGATTGACGTCGATGCCCACCCGGCGCTTGAAGAAAAATATGACGAACTAGTGCCAGTGCTGCTGCATGGCGACATCGAACTTTGTCACTACTTCCTCGACATGCCTAAAGTCCGTGAATATTTGGCCGGAATCCGCTAAAATTCAGGGTCTTCTGAACAGGAAGGGCGCCGGATAAGCGCCCTTTTTACTAACAGCAATGGATCATATCCGTAATTTTTCCATCATTGCCCACATCGACCACGGCAAATCGACTTTGGCCGATCGCATCATTCACCTTTGCGGGNGGCTTTCAGACCGTGAAATGGAAGCCCAGGTGCTCGATTCGATGGATATCGAGCGCGAACGCGGGATTACCATCAAGGCACAAACGGCCGCGCTGCAATACAAGGCGCGCGATGGCAAGACTTACAACCTGAATCTGATCGATACGCCGGGGCATGTGGACTTTTCGTACGAGGTCTCGCGCTCGCTGTCGGCCTGCGAGGGCGCGTTGCTGGTGGTCGATGCCTCCCAAGGCGTCGAAGCGCAAACCGTCGCCAACTGCTACACGGCGCTTGACCTGGATGTCGAGGTCGTGCCGGTACTCAACAAAATCGACTTGCCGTCGGCCGACCCGGACAATGCGCGCCAGGAGATCGAAGACGTGATAGGTATCGACGCGACCGATGCGGTGCTGGCCTCGGCCAAGACCGGGCTGGGCGTCGAGGAGATTCTGGAGGCCGTGGTTGCCCGCATCCCGCCGCCCAAGGGCGACCCGGAAGCGCCACTGAAGGCCCTGATCATCGATTCCTGGTTCGACAACTACGTCGGTGTGGTCATGCTGGTGCGTGTCGTCGATGGCGTGCTGCGCCCGAAGGACAAGCTGTTTTTCATGGCGACCGGTGCCCAGCAACTGTGTGAGCAGGTCGGCGTCTTTTCCNCCAAATCAGTTCAGCGGGAATCCCTGAGCGCGGGCGAAGTCGGGTTCGTCATTTCCGGTATCAAGGAACTCAAAGCCGCCAAGGTTGGCGACACGATTACCAAGCTGGATCGCAAGGCAGCCATGCCGCTGCCCGGTTTCAAGGAAATCAAGCCGCAGGTTNTTGCCGGTCTCTATCCGGTCGAATCGAACCAGTACGATTCGCTGCGCGAATCGCTGGAANAACTCAAGTTGAACGATGCTTCGCTGCAATACGAACCGGAAGTGTCGCAGGCGCTCGGCTTTGGCTTCCGCTGCGGTTTCCTCGGCCTGCTGCACATGGAAATCGTGCAGGAGCGACTGNAGCGCGAATTCGATCAGGATCTGATCACTACCGCGCCGACCGTGGTCTATGAGATCGTGCAGCGCGACGGCAGTGTCGTCCAGATCGAGAATCCGGCAAAACTGCCTGAAATCAGCAAGATCGAGGAAGTCCGCGAGCCGATCATCACCGCGACGATATTCGTGCCGCAGGACTACCTGGGGAACGTGATCACGCTTTGCAATCAGAAACGCGGCAACCAGGTCGACATGCACTACCACGGTCGCCAGGTAAAGCTGGTCTATGAAATGCCGATGGCCGAGGTGGTCATGGATTTCTTCGATAAATTGAAATCCTGCTCCAAGGGCTACGCTTCACTCGATTACGACTTCAAGGAATACCGAGCGGCAGACGTGGTCAAGCTTGACATCCTGATCAACAGCGAAAAGGTCGATGCCCTGTCGTTGATCGTGCATCGCTCGAATTCGCAGTATCGGGGTCGCGAACTGGCCTCCAAGATGCGCGAACTGATCCCGCGCCAAATGTACGACGTCGCCATCCAGGCTGCCATCGGTTCGCACATCATTGCCCGCGAAAACGTCAAGGCAATGCGCAAGGACGTGCTGGCGAAATGCTACGGCGGTGACATCACGCGGAAGAAGAAACTTCTCGAAAAGCAGAAGGCCGGCAAGAAACGCATGAAGCAGGTAGGCAGCGTGGAAATACCGCAGGAAGCCTTCCTCGCCGTACTGCGCGTCGATAACTGAGAAACCTCATCATGAATTTTGCCCTGATTCTCCTGGTGCTGACGCTCGTCACAGGTGTGCTTTACGCGGTCGACGTCCTGAAATTCCGCAAATTGCGCGCGACGAATGCCAAGGAGCCGCTCTGGGTGGAATGGGGTGCCAGCTTTNTTCCGGTCATCCTGATCGTCTTCGTGGTGCGCTCCTTCCTGTTCGAGCCGTTCAAGATCCCCTCGGGGTCGATGATTCCGACGCTGGAGGTGGGCGACTTCATTCTGGTCAATAAATTCACTTACGGCATCCGCCTGCCGGTCATCAACAAGAAAATCATCAGCATCAACGAACCGCAACGCGGCGACGTGATGGTCTTTCGCTATCCGGAAGATCCCTCGCTCGACTACATCAAGCGGGTGATCGGANTACCCGGCGATACCGTTGCCTATCAGAACAAGCGTCTGACGGTGAATGGCCAGGTTGTCGAGACAAGCAAAACTGCCGATTACCTCCATCCCGAGCGGCTCTATTACTCCGAGCAATACGTTGCCAAGTTGGGGAATGTAGAACATCGTTATCTCAACGACAGCGATGCACCGGCCTTTATCCCGGATGCAACACAGTTTCCTACCNGTGAAAATTGCACCTACAATGCGACTGGTGTCATATGCAAGGTGCCACCGGGTCATTATTTCATGATGGGCGATAATCGCGACAACAGCCGTGACAGCCGGTTCTGGGGTTTCGTGCCAGATGAAAACATCGTCGGGAAGGCGTTTTTCATCTGGTTCCACATGTATTCGCTGATCCCTCCGAAGGGTCTTGATTTGTCTCGAATTGGTTCCTTCAATTNNAAGGAGAAACGGAATGAAGTATCAACGTGGCGTAGCCCTGTCTGGGCTGATCTTCTGGGGCATCGTCATTGCCCTGGTGGCCATACTCGGCATGAAGGTAGCGCCGACAACCATCGAGTACTACAAGGTCCTCAAGGACGCCAAGGCCACGGTCAACAAGGTTGGCCCCGATGCCACCGTGGCCGAAGTCCGCAGGACATTCGACAATTTCGCCAATATCGACAGTCTCGATTTCAAGGCGGAACAACTCGATATTTCTAAGGANTGGCGGCAAGATCGTCGCGTCATTCGATTACGACAAAAGATTCCGTTGTTCGCCAATGTCAGTCTGGTGATCAATTACAAGGGCTCGACGGCTGAGCATTAAGTGGCGAAATTGTCGGCGCTGACGGTCGCGCTCGGTACTCGTTTTCGGATCTCACCCTGCTACAGAATGCGCTGACCCATCGCAGTTTTGGCATTCCCAACAACGAGCGCCTGGAATTCATCGGCGACGGCATTCTCAACTGCGTGATCGCCTTGGCGCTCTACCGGCGCTACCCGGCGCTTGCCGAGGGTGATCTTTCAAGGTTAAGAGCCAACCTGGTGCGTCAGGATGCCTTGCACCGCATCGCCACTGCCTTGGATCTCGGCAGTTTCCTCCGTCTGGGCGAGGGCGAGTTGAAAAGTGGCGGCAGTCAACGTCCGTCGATCCTTGCCGATGCGGTGGAGGCGTTGATAGGCGCGATTTATCTTGACGGCGGATTCGAGGCGGTGCAATCCGTGATCGCACGCCTCTTTCTTCCTCTGTTCGACGAACTGGTTCCGGGCCAGGTCGGCAAGGATGCGAAANCCCGTTTGCAGGAATGGCTGCAAGGCAGAAAGAAAGCCTTGCCTCGCTATCAGTTGATCGAAGCCAGCGGCGCCGCCCATGACCAGCGCTTTGAAGTGGCCTGCGAAATCGACAGTCCATCCCTGCGTACCATTGGCCAGGGCAGCAGCCGGCGTCTGGCCGAGCAGGCGGCTGCCGATAGCGCACTGAAAGCACTCAAGGCATGAAAACCATCCGCTCCGGCTACATCGCAATCGTCGGCCGCCCCAACGTTGGTAAGTCGACCTTGCTCAATCGATTGGTCGGCGAAAAATCAGTATCGTCTCGCGCAAGGCGCAAACAACGCGTCATCGGATCACCGGCATCGTTACCCATCCCGACGCGCAATACGTTTTCGTCGACACCCCAGGATTCCAGACGAAATACGCCAACGCGCTCAACCGGGCGATGAATCGCGGCGTTACTCAAACGCTGAGTGACGTCGATCTGGTGCTCTTCGTGATCGAAGCTGGACGTTACGATGCCAAGGATCAGGCTGTCGTACGTTTGCTGCCCAAGGACAGGCCGGTCATTCTGGTCGTCAACAAGACTGATCAGTTCAAGGATCGCAATGAATTATTGCCCTTTCTGGCCAAGGTTTCGGCGGATTACGACTACGCTGCCATAGTTCCGGTCAGCGCCACCAAAGGGCGCCAGACCGATCAGTTGCTGGCCGAGGCACGCAAGCATCTGCCCAACGATGGGTTGATGTTTCCTGAGGATGACCTCACTGACAAGAGCGAGCGTTTTCTGGCGGCTGAATACATTCGCGAAAAGGTCTTTCGTCTGCTGGGTGACGAACTGCCTTATTCGACGACCGTGGAAGTCGAGAAATTCGAGGTTGAAGGCGAGTTGCGCAGAATATTCGCCGCGATCGTCGTTGACCGCGAAGGACATAAGGCCATCGTCATCGGCAAGGGCGGCGAGTCGCTCAAGCGGATCGCCAGTGAAGCCCGCCAGGATATGGAGCGACTGTTCGGCAGCAAGGTTTATCTGGAGATCTGGGTCAAGGTCAAATCGGGCTGGAACGATGACGAGCGCCTGCTGAAAAGCCTCGGTTACGAATGAATCTGCGCAGCAAAGTCGACGGCCAGCCGGCCTACGTCTTGCACACTTACCCGTTTCGGGAAACCAGCCTGATCGTCGAAGTATTTTCCCGCGACTTCGGACGCATGGCGCTGCTGGCGCGCGGCGCACGTCGGCCACGAGCCGCGATTCGTGGCCTGCTGATGGCCTTTCAACCGCTGGAAATCGGCTGGGCCGGCAAGGGCGAGGTTCTGACCCTGATGAAAGCCGAATGGCAGGGTGGGCAACCGCTGCTTGCCGGTGAAGCGCTGTTCTGCGGCTATTATCTCAATGAACTGTTGATGCACCTCCTGCCGCGAGAAGATGCACACGAGCAGCTTTTGACCGCTACGCGGAAATGCTGCTCCGGCTTGGTGCCGATCCGGGCGGCAAGGTTCGCGAAGCGGATCTGCGCAGCTTCGAGAAAGCCCTGCTGCAGGCGCTTGGCTACGGATTGACGCTCGGCCACGACAGTGCTGGCGAAGCTGTCGTCCCGGAGGGGTTTTACACGTACCGGATGGAACAAGGCCCGGTCAGACTGAATCATGCTCAGGAGTCAGCACAGGTGGTGAGTGGCAAGACCTTGCTCGACCTCGACGCGGAAGACTTCAGCGACCCGCGCTCGCGCCTGGAAGCCAAGCAACTGATGCGCACATTGATGGCCTATTATCTGGCTGGCAAGGAACTCGAAACACGCAAGATATTCAGGGAGTTGCAGGAATTATGATCGAACTCGGCGTCAATATCGACCACATCGCCACGCTTCGCCAAGCACGGCGTACGTATGAGCCCGACCCGCTTTGGGGAGCCGTCGAAGCCCATCTCGGCGGTGCCGATGGCATTACCGTGCATTTGCGCGAGGACCGGCGCCATCCAGGATGCGGATGTTCATCGCTTGCGCGAAATGACTCAAATCAAGCTCAATCTGGAGATGGCGGCGACTGACGAAATGACAGGCATTGCCTGCGCGCTCAAACCGGAAATGGCGATGCTGGTGCCGGAAGGCCGCCACGAAGTGACGACCGAAGGCGGCCTGGATGTACTGGCGCAGGAGGCGCGGCTGAAGGATGTCATTGCCCGCCTTGCGGATGCCGGCATCGTCACTAGTGTGTTCATCGATGCGGAGTTGCCGCAGATCGAGGCGGCAGCCCGGATTGGGGCCAGCGTCTGCGAGATCCATTCCGGCCCCTACGCCCATGCTTTCCACCAACTCGGACGCGATGCCGAAGCGCCGGCCGTGCTATCGGAACTGGCCAAGATTCGGGCCGCCGGGCATCTGGTTCGCGATCTTGGCATGCGTTTCAATGCTGGCCATGCACTGAATTATTACAACGTGCAGCCGGTTGCGCGCCTCGCCGGCATTCGCGAATTGCATATCGGTCACGCCATCGTCAGTCGTGCCGTGTTCGTCGGCCTGCGGGAAGCCGTGCGCGAAATGAAGTCGCTGATGCGCGAAGCGGCCGGGCAAGGCGAATGATTCACGGCATCGGCACTGATATTGTCGCCGTCAAGCGGCTGCAGGGCATGTGGGATCGGCATGGCGACAGGGCGCTGACAAGACTGCTGGCGCCACAGGAGATGGCCGATTTCGCAACAACACCGGACAAGGGGCGCTTTCTCGCCAAGCGTTTTGCCGCCAAGGAGGCGTTCGGCAAGGCGCTCGGTACCGGAATCCGCCCACCGGCCGTCCTGTCAGCCATTGCCGTTACCCATGACGCACTGGGCAAGCCGCAGCTGGCCTGTTGCGGTCAACTGCAAGAAATGCTCGAAAATCAAGGTCTCGTCGCTCATCTTTCAATCAGCGACGAAACCGACTACGCAATCGCTTACGTGATTCTGGAACGTCCATGATGCAACTTCCCTACGGCCCGCTGATGATCGATATTGCCGGCACCCGGCTCAGCGATTTCGACCGCGAACGACTTTGCCATCCCCTGGTGGGCGGCATCATCCTGTTTACGCGCAATTATGCCGACCCCGAGCAACTGGCTGCCCTGACTGCCGAAATTCATGCCTTGCGCCAGCCGCCACTGTTGATTGCCGTCGATCATGAAGGGGGCAGGGTGCAGCGTTTTCGCGATGGTTTCACGCGCTTGCCGGCGATGGCCGCGCTAGGGCGCNTGTGGGATGAGCAGCCTGAAGCTGCTATCGAGGCAGCCCACCAGACGGGCTACGTCCTTGCCAGCGAATTGCGAGCCTGCGGTGTCGACTATTCATTCACGCCGGTGCTCGATCTCGACTACGGCCCGTCACGCGTGATTGGCGACCGCGCCTTCCATCGCCAGCCCAATGCCGTCGTCGCGCTGGCCGGTGCTGTGGTGGGCGGCTTGCGTGCGGCTGGCATGGCATCCTGCGGCAAACATTTTCCGGGGCATGGCTACGTGATCCCCGATTCGCATGTCGAATTGCCGATCGATGAGCGCAGTCTGGAGGCAATGCAGGAAGACCTCGTTCCCTATCGCCGCCTGGCGCTCGATGCGGTCATGGCCGCACATGTAATTTACAACTGTATGGACTGCAATACAGCTGTATTTTCAAACAAATGGATTGAATATTTAAGAAACGACATAAGGTTCAACGGTGTCGTCTTTACCGATGATTTATCGATGGCTGGCGCCGGTGTCGTCGGCGGCATGGTGGATCGCGTCGATACGGCCTATCGCGCCGGTTGCGACATGCTGCTGGTGTGCAACTCGCCGGATTCAGTCGGCGAGATTCTTGCGAAATGGCATCCACAGATCGATCCGGCCCGGGGCAAACGGGTTGCCGCCTTGATGCCGGACCGGCCGGCACCGGATCGGCAAACGCTCAAGTCGGACCCAACTTACCAGGTCGCAGTGCAATCCATTGCGCGCCTGGTGACCTGAAGCAACTCGGGCAGCCGAAGCTGCCCGAATCTGGATGCTGCACAGCGATCACGAATTACTTGACGCGATTCTTGTACTCGTCGGTGCGGGTATCGATTTCGATCTTGTCGCCGATATTGACGAAGGCCGGAACCGGCAGTTCGAAGCCGGTTGCCAGTTTGGCCGGCTTCATGACCTTGCCGGAGGTATCGCCCTTGACCGCCGGTTCGGTATAGATCACTTCGCGAACCACGCTGTTCGGCAGTTCGACGGAAATCGCCTTGCCGTTGTAAAAAACGACTTCACAGGCCAGGCCGTCTTCCAGATACTTCAGCGCGTCGACCATGTTCTCGGACTCGACCTCGAACTGGTTGTATTCCGCATCCATGAACACGTACATCGGGTCGGCAAAGTAGGAGTAGGTCACTTCCTTCTTGTCGAGCACGACTTGTTCAAACTTGTCGTCTGCCTTANNCACGGCCTCGGACGCCGCGCCGGTCAGCAGGTTCTTGAGCTTCATCTTGACGACGGCTGCATTGCGGCCGGATTTGTTGTATTCGGCCTTCTGGACGACGAGCGGGTCGGCGCCAACCATAATGACGTTGCCGGAGCGGAGTTCCTGTGCGGTCTTCATTCGGGATTCCCANAAGATCTGAAAAAGAAAAACGTTAAATTATACCTTGCTCGAACAGAACTTGACCAGTGTGTCGGCAAGATCCGGGCTGACGGCCAGGTTTTCCGCCCAGCGCCGGTTATACAAGGCGATTTCCGACCTTGCCACCAGAAAGTCACGCCATGCCTGGCGCAGATCGCCNCTGGAATTCCATGCCTGGAACAGGTTGACCGCAACCGCCGCAAGATCGGCGCTCATCCCGGCTACATAGCGCGCCAGAAATGCGTCCAGTTTGTCCAGATGCGCCTCGTCGGCCTGCCGGTAAGGCTGCCAGACAAACGGCCGGGCAGCCCATTGTGCGCGAACGAATGAATCCTCGCCGCGAACGAAATTGACGTCGCAACGCCACAGCAAACGGTCGTATTCGTCCTGCGGCAGAAACTCGAAAGGAAGCAGGCTCAGGTTCCCGCCTTGCCAAGACCCGGCGCTTCCCAGCTTGCTGGCAACGGTAGCGGCCGGCTGGCCGGGCGCCACGTGCAGGCGCACCGGCATCGGCGAATCCACCAGAATGTCGATGAACTCGGCGACTGGCGCGCTTTCATAACAAAACAGACTCACTTCAAGCGCGTTACTGGCACCGCATCCGGCCACCTCGGCATCCCGCCGCGCCAGCAAATTGCGCTCGCAGCAAACCGCCGGTCGCTGTCGAAAACCCGGGAAGAAGAAATGCTTGACCAGCGGCCGCGTGGGGTGGGGAGAAGCCATTGCATGGCAGCCGTCAGCCCAGGATTCGGCCGTCAGGTACTCGAGATTGATCCAGCAGAGCCTTCGCGTCGCGGCGGCCATTGCCTCAACCCACGGTGCCGGCAACTCGCAGGCGAATGCCTCGATAATGACGTCGCCAACGCGGTCGACCGTAACCGGATCGGCCCAATGGACAATCTCCACCCCGTGACGACACTGAGTGGCCAGCGCCAAGTCCACTTCCGGACATAGCGGCCGCAGGCTATGCAGGTCATCGACCCAAAGCCGGACCCGCTTGCCATGCTCGTGCACCAACTGGCGCGCCAGTCTCCAGCAAATGCCGATATCGCCATAATTGTCGATGACGCGGCAAAAAATGTCCCAATTGAGCTGCATGGGCGCCATGCTAACATCGCCGCATGGCAATATTTCACGATCCTGACGACTGCGTTTCCTGTCCGCGACTGGCCACCCATCTGGCCACCATACGCCAGCGCGAGCCGCATTGGCATGGCCGCCCCGTACCGGCTTTCGGCTCGCTCGATGCGGAATTGCTGATTCTTGGTCTCGGGCCGGGAGAAAAGGGTGCCAATCGCACCGGGCGTCCCTTTACCGGTGACGTTGCAGGAGAACTGCTCTATCCGGCGCTCCATCGTTTTGGCTTCGCCAGTTCCGCAGATCCGCTCGGCGCCGACAATCTCGCCAATCCTGCCATGCAATTGCGCAATTGCCGTATCACCAATGCTGTGCGGTGCCTGCCACCGGCCAACAAACCAAGCACAGCCGAAATTCGCCAATGCAACGCCCATCTCAGGAATGAACTGGGTGCCATGGCCCAGCTCAAAATCATCGTCGCGCTCGGTGCAATCGCTCATCAGGCCCTGTTGTGGACTTACGATCTGAAGCCGAAGAACTACCATTTCGGGCACAACGTCACCCATGTGTTGCCGGACGGGCGTTTGCTGATCGACAGCTACCATTGTAGCGGCTACAACTGGCGAACCGGTCGCTTGTCCCGCGAAAGCTTCGAAGCAGTTNTTGCGGGCGTTCAGGCCCGCCTTGGGTAAAAAGATCCTGCGCAATGCCCTTCAATGCCAAGGCTTTCCTTGCCTCTTTGACCGAACTTCCGGGCGTTTACCGGATGCTCGACGCGTCCGGCACGGTACTTTATGTCGGCAAAGCCAAGAACCTGAAAAAGCGGGTTGCCTCGTATTTCAGGGAAAACCTGCCGAGTCCGCGCATCGCGCATATGGTGAGCCAGATCGCAGCGATCGAGACCACCGCGACGCGCACCGAGGCGGAAGCCTTGCTTCTGGAAAACAATCTGATCAAATCCCTGACGCCGCGCTACAACATCCTTTTTCGCGACGACAAGTCCTATCCCTATATCATCGTCACCAAGGGCGCCTTTCCAAGGCTGGGTTTCTATCGGGGAAATCCGGATCGCAAGGCTGACTACTTTGGTCCCTATCCATCATCGTGGGCCGTACGCGAAAGTATTCATCTGCTGCAANAGATGTTTCGTCTCCGCACCTGCGAAGATACGGTATTTGCCAACCGCTCGCGCCCCTGCCTGCTTTACCAGATCAAGCGTTGCAGCGGCTCTTGCGTCGGTCGCGTTACACCGGCTGACTATGCCGCCGACGTCCAGTTGGCTTCGATGTTCCTGCTCGGGCGTCAGCAGGAAGTGACAAAGCGACTGACGCTGGCCATGGAGTCCGCCGCTCAGCAACTGGCTTTCGAACAGGCGGCAATGTATCGCGACCAGATTCAATCACTGCGTCAGGTTCAGGAAAAGCAGTATGTCTCGAGCAGCAAAGGCGAAGACATCGACATAATCGTCGGTTTGTTTGAGTCCGGGCAGCTTTGCGTCAATCTGGCGATGGTCCGGGGCGGCAGGCACCTCGGTGACCGGCCGCTGTTCCCGGTCAACGTAGGAGAAAACAGTATTTCCGAGGCACTTGCTGCGTTCATCAGGCAGCACTATGCCGCGCATCCGGTGCCCAGTCGGCTGATCACTNTGCCGATTCCGGTGGAAGAGGAGNGGAGCGAATTTCCCGCTTTGCTGGCCGAGCTGGCTGGCCGGCAGGTTCCGATAGGCGAGCCGCGTTCAATACTGCAGAAGGCCTGGGCGGAAATGGCGTTGCAAAACGCCAGATTGGCCATACTCGCGAAAAACCAGGCTTCTGCGCAGCAGGAACAACGCTTGCTGGCCCTGCAGACAGTGCTGGCACTTCCCGATGCAATACAACGCATTGAATGTTTCGACATCAGCCACACCCAGGGCGAAGCCACCGTTGCCTCCTGCGTGGTGTACCAAGGTAATGGCATGAAANAGGCGGATTACCGCCGTTTCAATATCCATGGCATCACTCCCGGCGACGACTATGCTGCCATGCGACAGGCTGTCAGCAGGCGATACGAACGGGTTGCCGCAGGCGAGGGGACGATACCGGACCTGATCCTGATCGATGGCGGCCAAGGGCAGGTGAGAGCGGCACACGGAGCGCTCACCGAGCTTGGTCTTGGAGAGCTGGCAATAATTGGCGTTGCAAAAGGCGAAGAACGCAAAGCCGGCCTGGAAACGCTGATTNTTCCCGATGCTCGCAAGCCGCTACAATTGTCAGCGGAACATCCGGCACTGCACTTGATCCAGGAGGTCCGCGATGAAGCGCACCGCTTCGCCATTACCGGCCATCGGGCCAGGCGTGGCAAGGCACGAAAGACCTCGCAGCTTGAGGGCCTTCCGGGCATTGGCCCAGCAAGGCGCAAAGCGCTTGTCGCGCGATTCAGCGGGCTGGCTGGGGTTCTTGCAGCAACGCCGGAACAGTTGGCCGAAGTACCCGGAATAAGCCGGGAACTCGCCGAAAAGATTCACGCAGCACTTCATTGATTCAATGCCCATCAATCTTCCCATCCTGCTGACCTGGTTGCGCATCGTTGCCATACCGCTGTTGATCGCGGTGTATTACCTGCCGACCAGCTGGGCGACCCTGAATGAGCGAAACATGGCGGCAACGGTCATTTTCGTCGCCGCAGCCTTCACCGATTGGGCTGATGGCTATCTTGCCCGCAAGCTCGATCAGACATCGGCGTTTGGCGCCTTCCTGGACCCAGTGGCAGACAAGTTGATGGTTGCTGCGGCATTGATCGTACTCGTCCAACTCGGACGCACCGATGCGATCGTCGCTGCGATCATCATAGGCCGTGAAATCACCATATCGGCACTGCGCGAATGGATGGCTCATATAGGTGCCTCCAGGAGCGTTGCCGTGTCCATGCTCGGCAAGATCAAGACGGCAGCGCAGATGATCGCTATCNCCCTGCTTCTTTACCATGGCGAAATATTCGGCAAAGATTCGCAACATCTTGGCACGTGGCTTATTTGGGTAGCGGCATTACTGACGCTCTGGTCCATGGGCTATTACCTGCGTATGGCATGGCCCGCGATTGCTGCCCGTAGTCACGAAAATGATCATCCGAAGTTGACTTATCCCTTGCAGCGCCTATAATGCGCGCTCTGTTTCATTGCGGCAGTAGCTCAGTTGGTAGAGCGCAACCTTGCCAAGGTTGAGGTCGAGAGTTCGAGACTCTTCTGCCGCTCCAGTTTCTCCAGGGAAAGCACGGCTTTCCCTTTTAGTTGTTGAGGTAGGGCGCGATAGCAAAGCGGTTATGCACCGGATTGCAAATCCGTGTAGGTCGGTTCGACTCCGGCTCGCGCCTCCAAGGATTTGCGGCAGTAGCTCAGTTGGTAGAGCGCAACCTTGCCAAGGTTGAGGTCGAGAGTTCGAGACTCTTCTGCCGCTCCAGTCAAAAGGAAAGCGTATTTCGCTTTCCCTTTTCGTATCGGCTGATCAATATCAACGAAGAGTAGCCCGGGTGGTGAAATTAGACACAAGAGACTTAAAATCTCTCGGCCTCTGGCTGTACGGGTTCGACCCCGTCCCGGGCACCAACGGATAACTCCATGATCATTTACGACCTTCAATGCGAAAACGAACACCGGTTCGAAGGGTGGTTTCGTAGCGCAGCCGATTTCGACAATCAGCTTTCCTGTCATCTGATCGCTTGCCCACAATGCGAAAGCCACGATGTCAAACGAGTTCCTTCGGCAGTCGCATTATCCGAACATCGCGGGACAACGACGCATGACGTATCCAAAGTGAGGGCAGCAACGTCGACGATGACCGCAATGCCTTCAGGTACGCAAATCATGGCTGCATACAAGCATTTGGTTCAGACGATGATTGCGCACAGTGAAGACGTCGGCGATGCCTTTGCAAGTGAAGCGCGGAAAATTCACTATAAAGAGGAACCGGACAGGGCCATTCGTGGAACTCCATCTTCCGATGAAATTGCGTCGCTCAAGGAGGAGGGTATTTCCTTGATTCACCTTCCTGTATTCAAGGATGAAGATCTCAACTGAACATGCCAACCAATCAAGTATTAATTGTCAGTCCATGATTTTACATAATATAAATTATGCGCACTTTATTTAAGAGTAGTGGAGCGAATCGGCAGTAGCAGCAAACAAATTGCAGCAACCGGACTTCGAATTTCGTAACCGCATTTTCCCCATGGGCGGCTTATGGAGCGAATACGAATACCATAGCCGCACTCGTTACCCAAGCACGTTTATTATTTGAACTCTATGGTTATTGTCTTGCCAGACTTGCCGCCGGCTTTGCGCAACAGTTCTGCGATGTCGGTATTCTGATTCTTCAGGGCGATATCGAATGCCGTTTCCCTGACTCAACCGCCTTGTTGGGGTCTGCACGATTGGCAAGCAGCAATTTGACCACATCGATATGACCACCCTTGGCGGCGACGATGAGCGCAGTGCTCCCGTTTTCGCTGGTTGCATTGACATCGGCTCCGGACTTCACCAGAAGCTTTGCGATATCCAGATGGCCGTTGAAGGCCGCATAGATTAGCGGCGTCCAGCCGCTCATATTGACATTTGCTCCGCCGGCAATCAGCAGCTCGGCAACCTTGAGGTGCCCTCTGAATGCGGCAAGGCGCAAAGCGGTATCACCCGCGGAATTACGTGCATTGACCTTGGCACGTTGCTTGATCAGGTAGTCGACCAGATCCTCATGACCGTCTCGTGCCGCAAGCATCAATAGCGTATTGCCTTCGATATCGGTGGTGTCGATGGACGCGCCACGCTTGATCATTTGCGCCACATCCCTGGTGTCACCAAGCTTTGCCGAGTTGATGAGGTCGTCGTAGGTGGCCGCTATAACAGCTTGGGACAAGGTGGCGCCGAAAAGCATCGCGATAAACGTTTTTTCATGTTCATGTGGGTCGCACTGCGTGTTTGAATAGATTGAAGAAATTTGCGGTAGTGGCTTCGCTGACCTCGTCAAGAGAAAGATTCCTCAGGCGCCCTATTTCCTCGGCAACGTACCGGACATATGCTGGTTGGTTCTGCTTGCCGCGATAGGGAGTTGGGGCCAGATAAGGAGAGTCGGTTTCAACCAGAATGCGGTCAAGCGGCACGTTCCTCGCTGCTTCCTTGATACTGGTAGCGTTCTTGAAGGTCACGATGCCTGAAAACGATATGTAGAACCCAAGGTCGAGAGCCTGACGCGCGACGTCCCAGGTTTCAGTAAAACAATGCATTACGCCACCGACAGCCTGGGCACCCTCTTCCGCCAGGATGCGTAGCGTGTCATTAGCGGAATCTCGCATGTGAACCACGAGCGGCTTGCCGATTCCTATGGCTGCGCGGATATGACGGCGGAAGCGGTCGCGCTGCCATTCGGGTTGGTCTTTCTGCCAATAGTAATCGAGTCCGGTTTCNCCGATCGCAATCACTTTCGGGTGCCCAGCCAGATCGATCAGTTTCTGTTCGCTGGGCTCCTGGACTTCGGTGTATTCGGGATGAACGCCCACCGTTGCATAGAGGTTGCGATAAGATTCCGCCAGACCAAGAACGCCCGGAAGATCCTCGAGGTTTACGCCGACGCATACGGCACAAACGACATCGTTCCGTGCCATGTTCTCGAGCAACTCTGGCAGTCGTTGCGCCAGGTCCGGAAAATCGAGATGGCAGTGCGAGTCGACCAGCATCCCTTGTTCAGAGGGTATGCGTAGGGCGNGACTGCAGAACGCCACCGAGCAGGCCTTCGATCTTGCGTCTGGCTTCCTGCCCGCTTTCATCGCTGTTGAAATGCACGCCGATGCCCTGCGCACGACCATTCTGGGCGCCGGCCGGTGTTATCCAGACGACCGTTCCGGCAATCGGGAGCTTGGCCGGATCGTCCATCAACGAGAGAAGCATGAAGACTTCATCGCCGACGTTGTAGTTGCGCGTGGTCGGAATAAAGATCCCACCATTGCGCAAATGCGGCATGAATGCCGCATAGAGCGCGGACTTCGAATTGATATTGAGCGAAAGGACGCTCGGACGATGTATTCCAGCGGGTTTGGCGTCACTCATTGTCGTTCAGTGTCTCAACAGACGTCTATAATCCATCAACAGCCCTTCCAGGAACAGGCGGGCATTAAGCGGTTGCTCTGCTTCGCGACGGCGTGTCAGCATCAGTCGATAGGCTTGCACAATCCGTATTGAAGGAATCATATCAGCCAAGCCTGAAATTATGGCCTGTTGTGGCAGAAAATATCGAACTGGCAGGCCATTGCTGGCCAGCATCAGATCGACCAGCCACTTCTGCATGGTCTCGACCACGAACTTGAGTGCGAGCTGTCCCTTACTGTCCTTGATGGCCTTGTCGAGATCACCGGCAAACGCGATCGGATCCACATCGGCGCCAGTGGCGAGGCGCCGGGTCAGAAGATCGAGCCAACCTCCGTTACCCGAATTCGCGAGTTCAATCGCCAGATAGGGCGAGCCGCCAGCAATGGCCAGCCAACGCCCTGGATTTTCGACGCCTTCCGCGGC
The DNA here is from genome assembly GCA_013363835.1 of Dechloromonas sp. Classification (GTDB taxonomy): domain Bacteria; phylum Pseudomonadota; class Gammaproteobacteria; order Burkholderiales; family Rhodocyclaceae; genus Azonexus. Next base: position 1,166,681 of record CP054864.1, on the reverse strand, counting down.
CAAAGCCCGTTCGGCAATTGGTATCGATGGACCGGCGACGGGAATTACCTGACAGCGACTTCTAATGGTTGGCAACAGGCGTAATGGCTCATCCGAAACCATTAAAAACAATGTATTTGCCGATGGTTCTTCGAGTGATTTAAGCAATGCGTTGGCAGTGTTGCGATTCATGGCATCGGCCGGACTGATGAGAACGATTTTGAGCCCGGCCCGATGCGTGCCGACATTCAGGAATTCGTCCAGGCCACGTACCTGGTCGATCGTGATTTGCTGGCTTGCCTTTTTNTTGCCGACTTCCGCTTCGGCGTCTTCAATCAGCGCTTGGGGCTGAAGAAGGCGAAAATCCGGGTGATTTCCNTGCTCGAACCAGTTGCAGGCCAGGCATTTCCCACAGGCCAGTCCATCTTCCCGTGGTTGCTCGCAGAGCAGCCCCATTGCGAATGCCTGGGCCAGATGCAATTTTCCCAAACCACGCTGACCGATCATCAACAAGGCGTGAGGCAATCTGGCGCGCCGCGACTGAAGCACACTCCAGGACTGGGAATGTAGCTCAACTACATTCATAAACAATTGGTTGCGACAATGTGTTGAAGTTCTTTTCTAATGTCATCGATGCTTTGTTGAGCATTGATTACACGAATTCGTGTGGGTGCAGAATGCGCACGTTCGAGGTAAGCCTGACGCACTCGCTCGTGAAAGTCTGCGCGCTCCTGTTCGAAGCGATCCAGCACCCGGCTCGCGAGCGCGATCCGCTCGCGTGCCACGTCCAGCGGCAGGTCGAACAGCAGCGTCAGATCGGGCTGGAGATTTCCATGAACCCAGTGTTCCAGTTGTTGCAGCTTCGGGCGATCCAGCCCTCGCCCGCCCCCTGGTAAGCGTAGGTGGCATCGCTGAAACGGTCGCAACGACCCATTCGCCCCGGTTCAATGCCGGTTCGATCAATCTGGCCAGGTGTTCGCGGCGGGCAGCGAACATCAGCAGCGTTTCGGTTTCGAGATGCATGGGTGCATGCAGCAGCAATTCCCGGAGTTTTTCTCCCAACTCCGTGCCGCCGGGTTCACGTGTCACATGGACGACTTGCCTTTTTCGCGCAGCCATTCGGCCAGCCACTCGACGTGGCTGCTTTTTCCGGCGCCATCAATGCCTTCAAACGTGATGAACTTGCCTTTCACTTGCCGCCTTTCTGGTATTTGCTGACTGCTTTGTTATGTTCATCCAGCGTACGTGAAAAATGACTGCTTCCATCGCCGCGCGCAACAAAATAAAGCATGTCGTTGGCTGCCGGGTGCAGGGTGGCCTGGAGCGATGCCGGCCCCGGCATGGCGATGGGCGTCGGCGGCAGCCCGCTGCGAGTGTAGGTATTGTACGGCGTGTCGGTCTGCAGGTCGCGCTTGCGCAAGTTGCCGTCGAAGGTTTCTCCGAGACCGTAAATCACTGTCGGATCGGTCTGCAGCAGCATGCCCTTGCGCAACCGATTGACGAAAACACCGGCGACCAGCGCCCGGTCGTCGCTGCGTCCGGTTTCCTTTTCGACGATGGAGGCCATGATCAGNGCCTCGTAAGGCGTTTTGAACGGAAGACCAGGCTCTCGTTCGCTCCAGGCCAGATCCAGTTTNTTCTTCATTGCCCGATGGGCGCGCGCCAGCAGTTCGATATCGCTCGACTGTTTGTCGAAAAGATAGGTGTCGGGCATCAGCCATCCTTCGAGTTTCCCGCCTTCAACGCCGAGCCGGGCGGCAATTTCCGCCCCGCTGAGTCCTAGCGTCTCATGCTTCAGATCGGGGTGTTGATCGAGCCGGGCGCGCCATTGGCGGAAGTTCCAGCCTTCGACCAGCAGCACCTCGCCCTGGGTAACGTCGCCGCGCGCCAACTTGGTCAATAATTGGGCAGGTGTGATTCCTTGCCTGACCGAATAGCTTCCCGCCTTGATTCCCGTGGCCACCCCTTGCCAGCGTGCCAGCAGTGCGAGCAGATCGGCATTGATGCCGACGCCGGCCTCCTGCATCTGCGCGGCTGCGGCGCGCAAACTGCTTTTTGGCGTAATGCGAAAATCCACTGTGGCGTCGCGCAGCTCAATCGGCGCATTCGCCCACCAGACGCCCGCTGCGGCGAGCGCAACGAGAAGGAGACTGAAAAACAGGAAAAACTTGAGGAATGAACGCACGGGAACTCGCTGGCTGCAATCGGGTCATGCCCGAGTGGAATCAGGCTTGATCGAACGGCCGCTATAATATCGCAAACCCCCAACAGGAGCCTTCATGAACCCCAACTGGCGCAGTTTTCTCGAATCCGCAGAGGCGGTTTTCGACAGCGGATCGGACGAAGTCGCGCATTTTGGCGATGCTGCCGGCGAACTTGTGGCGGCACGCGAACGTACCGTGCTGGTGCCGCTGACCCACCTTGCCCTGATCGAAGCCACTGGCGAGGACGCCAAGGCTTTTCTGCATGGTCAATTGACCAGCGATATCAATCACCTGAGTGCAGACCAGGCACAGCATTCGGCGTGGTGTACGGCCAAGGGCCGCATGCAGGCGAGTTTCCTGGTTTGGCGAACCGGCGACGCTTACCAATTGGCGCTGGCAGCCGACCTCGAGGCGGCTTCCCTGAAACGCCTGCAGATGTTCGTCCTGCGCGCCAAGGTCAAATTGGCCGCGCTGACCGACAGCCTGGTATTGATCGGTGTCGCCGGCCCGCAAGCGGCCGCAGCCCTGGCCGACGCCGGTCTGCCCTGCCCTGCGGCGCCGATGGCCACGGCGGCGAACGATACGGCGCGGGTGATTGCGCTCGACGTACATCGTTATGTCGTTTCTGNNCCGCAGGCGTCGGCTGCCGATGTCTGGCAGAAGCTTGCCGCCAAGGCCAGGCCGGCCGGCTTGCCTGTTTGGCGCTGGCTGGACATACAAGCCGGCTTCCCGCTGGTCACGGCGGCAACGAAGGAAGAGTTCGTCCCGCAAATGGCTGATTTCGAGAAGCTCGGCGGCGTCAGTTTCCACAAGGGCTGCTATCCCGGACAGGAAATCGTCGCCCGCACCCAGTATCTGGGCAAGGTGAAGCGTCACCTGTTCCGCGTCAAGGGCGAGCAGGCGCTCGTGGCCGGTACCGACCTGCACTCTCCGGACAATCCCGATACGGCGAGCGGCATGATCGTCAGCGGCGCGCCTTCGCCAGCGGGCGGCTATGAGGCCNTGGCGGTCGTGCAGTCTAACTTCGCCGACAATCTGCGTCTCGGATCGCGCGAAGGCCCGAAAATCGAGGCTGTTGCGGTCAACCCTGAAAAAGGGCAAAAATGTGCCTGATCGTCGTTGGTTGGAGGGCTCATCCGGAATTTCCGCTGATCGTCGCCGCCAACCGCGACGAGTTCTACGCACGCCCAACGGCCCTTGCCGATTATTGGCCGGAGTTTCCCGAAATCATCGGTGGTCGCGACCTTGAGGCCGGCGGAACATGGCTGGGTATGACACGCAGCGGTCGCTTTGCGGCGGTCACCAACGTTCGCGAACCCGGAGCTGCCAAAGGGCTGCATTCACGTGGCAAACTGACGCAAGACTTTCTCAGGCNNCGGCAATCGGCCGCGGAATTCGTAAAACAATTGAACATGGGCGACTATTCCGGCTTCAACCTGCTGGTCGGCGACAACCGGTCGCTGTGGTATTGCAGCAATCGAAGCGCCCGAGCACGGGAACTTGGGCCGGGAATCCACGGGCTGTCGAATCACCTGCTGGATAGCCCGTGGCCCAAGTTGCTCACCGCTCGCCAGGGTTTTGCAGAGGCCATCAAAAGCNTGCCGGATCAGGCAGCGCTGTTCGAAGTGTTGGCCGACGACGAAATCGTTCCGGATGGCGAATTGCCAAATACTGGTGTGCCGCTGGAATGGGAACGGCTGCTATCGGCGATCTTCGTTCAGTCCAGGGAATACGGCACGCGCANNTCGACCGTGCTTTCGCTATCCAGCGACGGGCGGATCGCATTCGAAGAACGCAGTTTCGGCCCGGAAGGCCGCGCGCTTCAGTCTTCAGTAATCTCGACCGCCGTATAGGCGGGCACCAGATCAAACAACTCGACGATATCGGCATTGCGCATGCGGATGCACCCGTGGGAGCCCGGTTTGCCCATTTCGGCGCGATCCGGAGAACCGTGGATATAGATGAAGCGACGCATCGTATCGACGCGGCCCAGCCGGTTCTTCCCGGTTCGCAGCCGGAAAGCCAGAGGATCCGCGTCAGTATCCAGTCGCGGCCGGGGTGGCTTTTCTCCAGTTCGGTCGACCAGACTTCGCCGGTCGGCCGACGCCGGACGAAAATGGTGTTGTCCGGCGCACCGGCGCCGATTTTTGCCCGAATCAGGTGTCGACCGCGCGGTGTCTGGAAGCTGCCGAACATCTCCCCGACCCCGCCTTGCCGGTGGAAACCAGGTATTCACGTACCGTCTGCCCGTTGTCATCGAACAGCGTAAGCAACTGGCGAGCGACCGAAACATGGATTTTCATTGCGACTTCCGGCGCCGTTCGGCAAANAATGCAGAAAGCACCGCGCTACATTCCTCGGCAAGAATGCCNCCGGTAATTTCGGTGTGGTGGTTCAGTCTCTCGACGGCGAACAGATCGACCACGCTGCCATGAACGCCGGTCTTCGGGTCGCGGGCACCGACGACCCGGGCGATGCGCGAATGAAGAATGGCCCCGGCGCACATTGCACAGGGCTCCAGCGTCACGAAAAGTTCGCAACCCGGGAGCCGGTAATTTCGNAGATTGCGCGCGGCATCGCGCAACGCGGCGATTTCCGCGTGGGCCGTGGGGTCACTTTCGCCGATCGGACTGTTGAAGCCACGGCCGACGATTTCACCGTCGAACACCACGACGGCCCCGACCGGCACTTCGCCCAGGCACTGNGCGGCATGGGCCATGGAGATGGCCTCGCGCATGAAGTATTCGTCGCCCAGCATGGCCGGCGCTTCGCTCATTCCCACTCGATGGTGGCCGGCGGCTTGCCCGAGATGTCGTACACCACGCGGTTGATACCGCGAACTTCGTTGATGATGCGGTTGGACACCCTGCCCAGCAGGCTGTGCGGCAACTCGGCCCAATGCGCGGTCATGAAGTCCTGGGTCTGCACGGCGCGCAAGGCGACGACGTATTCGTAAGTGCGCCCGTCACCCATCACGCCGACACTCTTGACCGGCAGGAAAACGGCGAAGGCCTGGCTCGTCTTGTCGTACCAGTCGGCGGCACGCAGTTCGTCGATGAAAATGGCGTCGGCGCGGCGCAGCAGATCGGCGAACTCTTTCTTCACTTCGCCGAGGATGCGCACNCCGAGGCCGGGGCCGGGGAACGGGTGGCGATACACCATTTCGTGAGGCAAGCCGAGAGCGACGCCGAGTTCGCGGACTTCGTCCTTGAACAGTTCGCGCAGCGGTTCCAGAAGCTTGAGATTGAGCGTTTCCGGCAGGCCGCCGACATTGTGGTGGCTCTTGATGGCGTGTGCCTTGCCGGTCTTGGCGCCGGCCGACTCGATCACGTCCGGATAGATCGTGCCCTGCGCCAGCCATTTGGCGTTGGGCAACTTGGCGGCCTCGGCCTGGAAGACCTCGACGAACTCGCGGCCGATGATCTTGCGCTTGGCCTCAGGGTCGGAAACACCCTTCAGGTGGCCCATGAATTGTTCGGTCGCATCGACGTTAATGACTTTGACGCCGAGATTGCGGGCGAAGGTCTGCATGACCTGTTCGCCCTCGTTAAGGCGCAGGAGGCCGTTATCGACGAAGACGCAGGTCAGTTGGTCGCCGATCGCCTTGTGCAGCAGTGCCGCGACCACCGATGAATCGACGCCGCCGGACAGGCCGAGGATGACCTCGTCGCTGCCGACCTGGGCGCGCACCCGGGCGATCGCTTCGTTAACGTAATCGGGCATGTTCCAGTCGTGGCCGCAACCGCAGATGTCATGCACGAAGCGGGCAATCATCTCNTTGCCCTTGATCGTGTGCGTCACTTCGGGGTGGAACTGGACGGCGTAGAAGCCGCGCGCCTCGTCGGCCATCGCCGCCACCGGGCAGGATTCGCTGCTGCCGATGACCTTGAAACCGGCGGGCAACTCGGTGACCTTGTCACCGTGGCTCATCCAGACTTCGAGCAGTCCGTGGCCCTCGGCGTTGGTGCGGTCCTGGATGCCGTTGAAGAGACGGGAATGGGCNCGCGCGCGCACTTCGGCAAAGCCGAATTCGCGCTTGCCGGAACTTTCCACCTTGCCACCCAGTTGCTGCGCCATGGTCTGCATGCCGTAGCAGATGCCAAGCACCGGGACGCCCAGATCGAATACGGCCTGCGGCGCCTTCCAGTCCAGCGACTCANNGACCGAGTTCGGGCCACCGGAGAGGATGATGCCCTGCGGCTTGAATTGGCGGATGAAATCGTCGGAAACGTCGAAAGGATGCAGTTCGCAATAAACCTGCTGCTCGCGCACGCGGCGGGCGATCAACTGGGTGACCTGGGAACCGAAATCGAGGATGAGGATTTTCTGGTGGGACATGATGGAATGTACCGATTCAGCGGTAAAGAAAAAGTGCCGGAAAATCCGGCACCTGTCAGAGATCGAACTTGCTGGCGCCCATCCGGTCAAGGTAGAGCAGCAACTGCGAGAAGGCGATGACGCCGCCGATTCCAACGACGGCGATCAGCACCTTGAGCCAGGTCGGCCATTTAGCCATCGCTTAGTCGACGTGGTAGTTCGGCGCTTCCTTGGTGATCTGCACATCGTGCACATGCGACTCGCGCACGCCCGCCGAGGTGATCTCGACAAAGGTGGCGCGGTCATGCATCGCATCGATCGTCGCGCAGCCAAGGTACCCCATCGAGGAGCGCAAGCCGCCCATCAGCTGGTGGATCACGGCCAATACGGAACCCTTGTAAGGCACCCGGCCCTCGATCCCTTCAGGCACGAATTTATCGACATTGGCCGTGGCTTCCTGGAAATAGCGGTCGGAAGAGCCGGCCTGCATGGCGCCCAGCGATCCCATGCCACGATAGGACTTGTAGGAGCGTCCCTGGAAGAGTTCAACCTCGCCTGGCGCTTCTTCGGTCCCGGCGAACAGGCCGCCCAGCATCACGGTATTGGCGCCGGCTGCAATTGCCTTGGCGATGTCTCCCGAGTAACGAATGCCGCCATCGGCAATCATCGGCACGCCTGTCCCCTTCAGTGCCTCCGAAACATTCTGAATTGCCGTGATCTGCGGCACGCCGACACCGGCGACGATGCGCGTGGTGCAGATCGAACCAGGGCCGATACCGACCTTGACCGCATCGGCGCCACAATCGACCAGCGCGCGGGCCGCATCGGCGGTTGCGATATTGCCGCCGATCACTTCGATCTGCGGGAAGTTTTTCTTGACCCAGTTGACACGATCGAGAACGCCTTGCGAATGACCGTGCGCCGTATCGACGACGATGACGTCGATACCCGCTTCGGCCAGCGCCTCGACGCGTTCCTCGGTGCCGGCACCGACGCCGACCGCCGCACCAGCGCGCAGGCGACCGGAAGCATCCTTGTTNGCCAGCGGGTGCTCGGTGGATTTGAGAATATCCTTGACGGTAATCAGGCCGCGCATGCGGAAATCGTCATCGACCACGAGCACGCGCTCCAGACGGTGCTTGCGGATCAGTTCCTGCGCATCCTCGACGCTGGCACCCTCTTTCACGGTAACCAGACGCTTGCGCGGGGTCATGATCGCCTTTACCGGCTGATCGAGATTGGTTTCAAAACGCAGGTCGCGGTTGGTGACGATGCCGACCACACGGCCCGACTTGTCGATCACCGGCAGACCGGAAATCTTGTACTGGCGGGTGATTTCGATCACATCGCGCACGGTCATCGATGGCGCGACGGTAATCGGATCGCGCAGGATGCCCGATTCGAAACGCTTGACCTTGGCCACTTCAGCCGCCTGCTGCTTGGGCGAAAGGTTCTTGTGAATGATGCCGATGCCGCCTTCCTGTGCCAGCGCGATGGCGAGACGGCCTTCCGTCACGGTATCCATCGCCGCCGAGAGGAGCGGCAGGTTCAGTGAAATGTTGCGGGTCAGCCGGGTGGCCAGACTGACATCGCGCGGCAAAATCTGGGAATGGGCGGGGACGAGGAGAACGTCGTCGAAAGTCAGGGCTTTNTGCAATAGTCGCATGGCCTTTGATCCAAGGTCACAAAACGTATTATACAGAAATCAACCAAATCTCTGGATGACCATGAAGACGCCCCTGATTTTTGCCCTTTTTGCCTGTCGACCGCAACAGCCCTCACGGCGCATGCCCAGACCTACCAGTGGAAGGACAGCAGCGGCCGTACGGTGATCTCCGACACCCCGCCGCCGGGTTCGGCGCGCGATGCGCGCGGCATCGGCCTTTCTCCTCCGCCGTCCAGTAGCGCGCCCAAGGCGGAAGCCGCCAAGGCTGCCGATGCGCCAAAAACGACAGCCGAAAAGACATGGAGTTCAGGAAGCGCCAACAGGAAGCACGCGAAAAGTCCGAGAAATCGGAGAAGGAAGCCACCGCTGCAGCGCAGAAACGCGACAACTGCGAACGGGCGCGCAACCAGTTGTCGAAGCTCGAGTCCGGCAATCACCGGATGGTCGTTCCCGACGGCAAGGGGGCGAGGTATTCGTGGAAGGCGATGTCAAGGAAGCCGAAATGGAGCGCGCCCGGAAAGTCATCGCCGAATCCTGCAACTGATCGGCCTTTCTTAGCGGATTACGCCTCCGGGGCGTCGGCATCGCTTACGCCCTTTTCATGACCTTGCCTTCAGCCGCCCGCTGCTTGCGCACTTCCTTGGGATCGGCAATCAGCGGACGATAGATCTCGACGCGGTCGCCATCACGCAGCACGCTGTCAAGCTTGGAGAGTTTGGCGAAAATCCCGAACTTGTTCTTCTTGATATCGATTTCCGGATGTTTCTGAAGGATACCGGAGGCTTCGAGCGCCTGCTGCAGGGTTGCCCCGACAGCCAGTGTCACCGGGATCAGCAACTGCTTTTCCGGCAAGGCGTAGCAGACTTCGATATTGAGCATTTCAGCCATTGTTTCTCCATAAACCTGTGCCGCCCGGCGGACGAAGGCATCGACGAAGGTATTGGCGATATGGCTGAACACCGGGCCGATGACCTTTTCGAAGACCTTGCTGGAAAACTCGTAGTGCAACTGGAATTCTATCTTGCAGGCCTGCTCGGCCAGTGCCCGGAAATGCCATGAGCCTTCGAGGCGCCGGAATGGCCCATCCACCAGCAGGATCTTCATCGCGCCGGGAAATACCTTGTCGTTTTCGGTCGTGAAGCAGGACTTCACGCTATGGTAATTGATGTGCAGCGTCGCCACCGTCCGCTGCGCATCGCGATACTTGACCTCGGTCTGGCTGCACCACGGCAGAAAGGCCGGATAGTCTTCGCAACGATCCACCAGCTCGAACATGCGTTCGGCGGACTGCCCGATCAACACGGATTTTTCGACCAGCGCCATGCGTCGAGAGGGTTCCTGAATCCTGTAGAATGCGCGATTTTAATGGATCGTCCGGCGGCATGAGCATCACGGTCAACAAANAAGCCTTTCATGACTTCTTCGTCGAGGAGAAGTACGAGGCGGGTATTGCCCTCCAGGGTTGGGAGGTCAAGGCCATTCGCGCGGGCCGGATGAACATCAAGGAATCCTACGTCGTCATCAGGAATGGCGAGATCTTCCTGATCGGCATGCACATCACCCCATTGGCGACCGCATCGACCCACGTCAATCCCGACCCGACCCGCACCCGCAAGCTGCTGCTCCACGAAAGCGAAATCATGAAGCTGATCGGCAAGGTGGAACGCGCCGGCTACACCCTGGTGCCGCTCGACCTGCATTACACGCGCGGCCGGATCAAGCTCGAAGTCGGCCTGGCCAAGGGCAAGAAGCAGCACGACAAGCGCAGCGACGAACAGGAAAAGGATTCGAAACGCGAAGCGCAGCGTGCGATGAAAGAACGTCTGCGCTGAAGTGAGCATGGACGCCCTGCTCTACTGGGTTGGCATGGCAGCGGTGGCGGTCAATGCGCTGACCGGGGTGCTCGATTCCGGCCGCAAGCAGATGGATCTGATCGGCGCCTTGCTGGTCGGCGTGGCTACCGCGCTCGGTGGTGGCACCGTTCGCGACCTGTTGCTCGACCGCAACATCTTCTGGGTCGTCGATCAGGCCTATCTGATGACGGCGCTCGGGACCGGCCTGGTCACGTTCTTCATCGCCCGCTCGCTACCGGTGCCGCCCAAGTTGTTCCTGATACCGGACGCCATCGGCCTGGCGCTGTTCACCATCGTCGGCACCCAGCTTGCGCTGCAATGGCACACGCCGTGGCTGGCTGCCAGCCTGATGNGGGTCATCACTGGCGTCGTCGGTGGCGTGTTGCGCGACATTCTGTGCAACGACGTTCCCCTGGTTTTCCTGCAAGGCGAGCTTTACGCCACCGCTGCCTGGATCGGCGCGCTGACCCTGATCGGCCTGCAGGAACTCGGCGTGCCGCCGGTCAGCGCCGCCTGGGCAGCGATGGCTGTCGTGCTCGTCCTGCGCCTGCTGGCGATGCGCTTTCACCTTACCCTGCCCGCTTTCGGACAACCCAAAGCTCCCTGAGGCAGCAAATTCAGCGCCCCGCCAGCAACTGGCCGATATCGGCGGCGATGTCGTCGACGCTGGCCGTGTCCTTGACGTAAAGCCGCAGGCGCCCGGCGGTGTCAAAGACATAGGCACCGGATGAATGATCGAGCACGTAGCCGAGGTCACTTGCGACCTCCTTGCGCGCGCTGAAGACGCGGAATTCGTCGGCAACCGCCTTGATCTGCCCGGCATCGCCGCGCAGCCCGAGAAACGACGGATGAAACCACGGGACGAAATCCTTCAGCCGCGCCGCGCTGTCACGCTCCGGATCCAGCGTGACGAACAGGATCTGTACNCTTTGCGCTTCCATTCCCAGAGCTTTCATCACCTCGGCCAGGCGCGCCAGCATCGTCGGGCAAATATCCGGGCACGATGTGTAGCCGAAGAAAATCACCACCACACGACCTTGGAAATCCTTGAGCGAGCGGCGCTGTCCGTGATGGTCGCTCAACTCGAATCCACGGCCAAACGTGGCGCCAGTGAGGTCGGTATTGCGAAACTCCACCGGCGTCGGATTGCAGGCAGCGAGCAAAACACAGGGCAAGGCAAGAAACAGGCGGCGATCCATCGCAAAGTTTTCTGAACTATTTTTGGTAAATTGATTCTGAATGCTGCAATCGGTTCTCACAAGGGGAGGGAACAGAATGGCCAGCGTAGCGCTTGACAGTTTGACGACGGACAATATGGCCTGCGATGTTTTTGCGTGGTTGAAAAACCGTTTGCCTGCTGATCCCGTTCATTCTCCCAGGTGTCGCCCACGCGGCCTACAACTTCAACTTCCCGGAACCGGTCACGCCGATCGCGCGTGAAACGTTGCACATTCACAACGAGTTCATGCTCATCATCACCATTCTGTTCGTGGTGGTGTTCGCGATCATGATCTACTCGATGATCAAGCACCGGAAGAGCGTCGGCCACCAGCCCGCCAGTTTCAGCGGGCCGCGCAGCGCGCTGCAATGGTTGTGGGTGCTGATCCCCTTCGCCATCCTGCTCTTCATCGACTTCGTGCTGATGGGCATTCCCGCGGTCAAAGCCATCATCACGATGGAGGACACCAAGACCCGCGCCGACATGGTGCTCAAGGTGACCGGGATGCAGTGGAAATGGCAGTACGAATACCCCGAAGCGGGCATCAAGTTCATCAGTACACTGGCGACGCCGCGCGAGCAGATCGCCAATGCCGAGGCCAAGGGTGAGCATTACCTGCTGGAGGTGGACAAGCCGGTCGTGCTGCCGGTCGGCAAANAAGTACGCATCCTGCTGACCTCGACCGATGTCATCCACACCTGGTGGGTGCCGCAGTTCGGCGTCAAGCGCGATGCCATTCCCGGCTTCCTGCGCGAAACCTGGGTCCTGATCGAAAAACCGGGTATCTATCGCGGCCAGTGTGCCGAACTTTGCGGCAAGGACCACGGCTTCATGCCGGTGGTCGTCCATGCCGTTCCCGAACCCGAATATCTCGCCTGGCTGGAANAACAGAAGGCGGAGGCCAAGGCCGCCGCTGGCGGTGCCGACCGGACCTGGAGCAGCGAAGAACTGATGGCCGCAGGCAAGGAGGTTTACGACAAGCAATGCGTTTCCTGCCACCAGGCCAGCGGTCAGNGGCTGCCGCCGGCCTTCCCCGCCCTCGCCGGCAGCAAGATCGTCAATACGCCGCTGCTCGACATGAACGGCAAGATCGTCAAGGACAGCCATGTCGACCGCGTCTTGAACGGCAAGCCGGGTACCGCCATGCAGGCCTTCCGCAACACCTTGTCCGATGTCGAACTGGCAGCGGTCATAACCTATGAACGGAACAGTTTCGGCAACCGCCGGGGCGACATGATCCAGCCCGCCCAGATCAAGGCCTTGCGCTAGGAGAACCGCAATGAGCAGCGTGACGACGACCCACCCCGCTGAACAGCATGCCGAATATCACCCCGGCGGACTGATGCGCTGGCTGACGACGACCAATCACAAGGACATCGGGACGATGTACATGACCTTCGCCCTGATCATGTTCTTCGTCGGCGGCATCATGATCCTGGCGGTGCGTGCCGAACTCTTCCAGCCCGGCCTGCAGCTGATGAAGCCGGAATTCTTCAACCAGTTGATCGGCGTACACGCGCTGGTGATGATCTTCGCAGCGCTGATGCCGGCCGCCACCGGCTTCGCCAACTGGATGATCCCGCTGATGATCGGCGCTCCCGACATGGCGCTGCCGCGGCTGAACAACTGGGGTTTCTGGCTGCTGCCACCGGCCGCCATCCTGCTCACCCTGCCTTTCTCGCTGGCCCTGCTGGGCTTCGGCGACGGCGCCATCGCCACCGGCTGGACCTTCTACGCGCCGCTCTCGGTACAGGGCGGTTGGGGTGTCGACTTTGCCATCCTTGCTGTGCATATCCTCGGCATCTCGTCGATCATGGGTTCGATCAACATCATCGTCACCATCTTCAACATGCGGGCGCCGGGCATGACGATGATGAAACTGCCCNTCTTCGCCTGGGGCTGGCTGATCACCGCCTTCCTGCTGATCGCCACCTTGCCGGTGCTGGCCGGCGCAGTGACCATGCTGCTCACCGACCGCCATTTCGGCACGCATTTCTTCGATGCAGCGGGTGGCGGCGACCCCATCCTGTTCCAGCACCTGTTCTGGTTCTTCGGCCACCCCGAGGTATACATCCTGCTGTTACCGGTCTGGGGGCTGATGCCGCACGTGCTGTCCACCTTTTCGCGCAAGCCGATCTACGGCTACAAAGCGCAGGTTTATAGCTTCATCGCCATCGGCATCCTGTCGGTCGTCGTCTGGGCGCATCACTTCTTCACGGCCGGGATGCCGATCCCGGCGTTGATCTATTTCATGTTCAGCACGATGGCGATTTCCNTGCCCCTGGCCGTCCTCTTCTTCTGCTGGATCGCCACCATGTGGAAGGGCGCGATGAGCTTCGAGACGCCGATGCTGTTCGCCGTCGGCTTCATCGTCCTCTTCGGCATCGCCGGGCTGACCGGATTGATCCTCGCCGACGTCGCTGCCGACGCGCAGTACCACCACAGCTACTTTGTCGTCGCCCACTTCCATTACGCGCTGTTCGCTTACGGCATCATGGGCGTCATGACCGGCGTCTATTACTGGCTGCCGAAATGGACCGGCCATATGTACAACGAGACGCTGGGCAAGCTGCATTTCTGGCTGACGGTGATTTCCTTCAATCTGACCTTCATCCCGCAGTTCTTCCTCGGCCTGGCCGGCATGCCGCGACGCATTCCCGACTATGCGCTGCAGTTCGCCGAATTCAACGCCATCTCGACCGTCGGCGCCTTCATCCTTGGCCTGAGCCAGTTGCTCTTCGCCTGGAACGTCTGGGCTTGCGTGCGCGGCGGCAAGAAGGCGGAGGGCCGTAGCTGGGAAGGCGCCGAAGGACTGGAATGGGAATTGCCGTCGCCCCCGCCGCACCATAGCTGGGAAGTTCAGCCGCAGGTCAAATAATCGAGGAGCGCGCATGGAACAACCTTTCGACAACGATGACCTGGCAAGGCGTCGTGCCGCATCCCGCCGTATCGGCTGGCTGATCGCGGCTATTGCCGTCGTACTTTACGTGGCCGGCCTGTTCATCAAGCGCTGACACCATGGATCAGGCACACCCGAGACCACAGGATCACGGCAGACTGATACGCCGCCTGCTGCTGCTGGTAGCGGGCGCCTTCCTCTTCGCCTTCGCCATGGTGCCGCTCTACAACGTGCTCTGCGAGGTCACCGGCTTCAATGGCAAGACGGGCGGCCCGGGGCCGATTCGCGACGGCTTCGCGGTCGGCGGGCTCAATGCCGGCATTGCCCCCACGCCCGCAGTGGATGTCACCCGCACGGTCCGCGTCGAATTCACCGGCACGGTGATGCCGGGGCTGCCGTGGGACATGCGACCGCTCACCATCAGCCTCGATCTGCATCCCGGCGAAATGCAGCAGGTCAGTTACCTGGTACGCAACACCTCGGATCGCGAAGTGACCGGACAGGCCGTTCCGAGCGTCACGCCGGGCCAGGCGGCACAGCATTTCGAGAAGATCGAATGCTTCTGCTTTTCCCAACAGACACTCGGACCGGGCGAAGCGCGGGAAATGCCCNTCGCTTTTATCGTCAAGCCGGGTGTCGACCGCGACATCACCCACATCACGCTGTCCTACGCTNTTTTCAGCATCGACGGACAGCGCCAGACACTGACCAGTGCCAGGAGGTCCGATGAAAACCAGTGCTATCCACAGCGCACCGCGCGATCACTATTTCGTTCCCCAGCCCAGCCTTTATCCGGCGATCCTGTCTGGCGGCATGTTCCTGCTGGCCCTCGGCTTCATCCAGACGATCAATGGCTTTCCTCTCGGGCGCTGGGTCATGCTGGGCGGTTTCGCGGTCATCCTTTACGTCCTGTTCGGCTGGTTCGGCAGAGTCATCAGCGAATCGCAAAGCGGCGCCTACCGGGACTGGGAAGACCNNTCTTTCCGCTACGGCATGATCTGGTTCATCGCCACCGAGGTCATGTTCTTCGCCGCCTTCTTCGGCGCGCTGTTCTACGTACGGATCATCTCGGTGCCTACCCTGGGCGGCATGGCCGAAGCCCACGGAACCAGCCTGTGGCCCGACTTCAGTGGCGGCTGGCCGACCAGCGGGCCGAAANACACGCCATTCACGCCGATGGGCGCCTGGGGCATCNCGGCGCTCAATACCGCCCTGCTGCTCAGTTCCGGCGCGACCGTCACCTGGGCGCACTGGGCGCTGCTGCGCGGCAAGCGGACGCAACTCAATTTCGGGCTGGCTGCGACAATACTGCTGGGCACCACCTTCCTCGGCTTTCAGGCCTGGGAATATCACCACGCCTACACCGAACTCGGGCTGACGATGGGCGCGGGCGTTCACGGTGCAACCTTCTTCATGCTCACCGGCTTTCACGGCTTTCACGTCACGCTTGGCACGATCATGTTGCTGGTCATCCTGCTGCGCTGCCTGAGCGGCCATTTCACCGCCGAGCGCCATTTTGCGTTCGAAGGCGTCGCCTGGTACTGGCACTTCGTCGACGTGGTCTGGCTGATCCTCTTCGTCTTCGTCTATTGGCTGTAGCCGGGTATGAAACCGAAGCGGAATCCGAGCAGCAACAGCGCGAATAGCGCAATCGACAGACCGATACGCAAGGTCAGCGCCCTGGCTGTGCGCTCGCCGGTGCCCCGGTCGCGGTAGAGATAGAAGAGCCCGGAAAACAGACTGCCCACGATGGCCAACAACAGCAAAATCACCAGCACCCTGATCATCGACGAGTCCTCCGCGAGACTTTCCGCCGATCAGTATGCGCGCCGGCCTGCCNGGCCCGGCAAGGCCTCACGCCGCCAGGTGGCGATCCTCGGTGGCATGTTACTGGCTTTCCTGCTGCCCGCCTTCGTTTCGCTGGGCCTGTGGCAATGGCGCAAGGCTGAAGCCAAGACCACCTTGCAAGCCGAACTCGATGTGCGCAGCAGCGACGCCCCGGTGATCATGCCGAATGCCCCCGTTGCCAGCGAATCGCTGCGCTACCGGCAGGTCATCCTGCGTGGTACTTACGATGCGGCGCGGCAGGTGCTGATCGACAATCGCCTCCATCGCGAGCAGGCCGGCTACCACGTCATCACCCCGCTCCGCCTCGAAGGCTCGACGATGCATGTGCTGGTCAATCGCGGCTGGCTGCCCGCCGCTGCCGATCATCGCATCCTTCCGACTGCCGAAGTGCCAGCCGGGTCGATCGAACTGACCGGCATCGCCGTCGTTCCCGCCCAACGCTTCTTCAATCTTGCCGCCCAACCGACCAGTGGCTGGGAACCGGTCTGGCAAAACCTCGACCTAGCCCGTTTCAGCGAGGTCTTGCCCTACCCGTTGCAGCCCGTGCTCATCCAACTCGATGCCTCGGCGCCCGGCGGCTACCTGCGCGAATGGCCACGTCCCGACGAGCGCGCCGACCGCCATCGCAGCTACGCACTGCAATGGTTCGGCTTCGCGGTCGCCAGTCTCGGCATCTGGGCCTACTTGCTGTGGCGCCGGCCATGACGACCACCGCCATCCGGTCTTCCCTGCCACCACGCAACGGTTCGCTCATGCTGGCGCTGGTCGTCGGCCTGCTCGCCCTGCCCTTCGCCATTGCCGGCGGCCTCTTCCTGTTCGGCTGGCAGCCGGCGAGCACCTCCAACCACGGACAGCTACTGAACCCGCCAGTGCCGCTGCCCGCCAGCGGGCTACGGGCGCCGGACGGGCAGGCGCTGGCAACCGCCGACCTGAGCGGANAATGGCTCCTGCTGTTGAGCGGCAGCGGTCGCTGCGACGCAGACTGTGCCACCCGGATCGATGAAATGCGCCGCATTCAGGTCGCGTTGAACAAGGACATGGGCCGCGTTCGTCGCGTCGTCCTCAGCGACCAGCCAGGCGATGCCGAACTCGCCGCCGCCCGCCAGCGCCAGCCCGACCTGCTGGTGGCTGCCGCCCCGCCGAACTGGCTGCCCGGGGCGGCCGGCGACACCGGCTTTCGCCTCCACATCGTCGACNCCGCAGGCCTGCTGGTGATGGATTACNCGCCCGACGTCGCTGCCAAAGGCGTGCGCGCCGACCTCGAACGTCTGCTCAAATTTGCCTGGAACGGTTAGGAGAACCTCATGCAAACCGCCGCCGTCTCGTCCCTTTCCTTCGCCCGGCGCCTGGCCGCCTTTGGCCATCTGTGCAAACCGCGGGTGAACAGCCTGATCGTCTTCACCGCGATGATCGGCATGTTCCTCGCCACCCCAGGCTTCCCGCCGCTGCTGCGCTTCCTCGTCGCCTCGCTCGGCATCGCGCTGGTGTCCTTCGCCGCCGCCGCACTGAACTGCCTGGTCGAACGCACCGTCGACGCAAAAATGGCGCGAACCAGTTGGCGCGCCACGGCACGCGGCGACATTTCGGCGCTCGAAACCATCACGCTGGCGACGCTGCTCGGCGCCGCCGGCCTCTGGCTCCTGCACAGCTTCATCAACGACCTGACGATGTGGCTGACGCTGGCCACCTTCGTCGGCTACACCGTCATCTACACGCTGATCCTGAAGCCGGCGACGCCGATGAACATCGTCATCGGCGGCGCTTCCGGCGCCATGCCGCCTTTGCTCGGGTGGACGGCGATGACCGGCCAGATTTCGGCCGAGCCGCTGGTCCTCTTCCTCATCATCTTCCTGTGGACGCCGCCGCATTTCTGGTCGCTCGCCTGCTACCGGCGCGACGACTATGCGCGCTCGGGCCTGCCGATGCTGCCGGTGACCCACGGCATTCCCTTCACTTGCCAGCACATCCTCTGGTATACGGTGATGCTCGCCGCTGCCAGCCTGATTCCCGTTTCCCTGGGCATGAGCGGTCGCTTCTACCTGGTCGCCATCAGCCTGCTCGATCTCGTCTTTCTCGGCTACGCCATCGCCCTCTGCCGCAATTACAGCGATGCCCTGGCCCGCCGCACTTTCCGCTATTCGATCCTCTACCTCACCCTGCTCTTCGCGNGGCTCTTCGCCGACCGCCTGCCCTTCTGACACTTGCCTGCGGCCATGCGCCTCTACCGTCGACTGCTGCTCACCGCCACCGCGTTGGCTTTCGCGGTCATCGCCCTGGGCGCTTATGTCCGTCTTTCCGACGCCGGTCTCGGCTGCCCCGACTGGCCTGGCTGTTACGGCCACTGGCTGGGCGTACCCGACGAAACGCACGAACAGCTCGCGGCGCAGCAGGCTTTCCCGGAANCTCCCGTGGAGACGGCCAAGGCGTGGAAGGAGATGGTCCATCGTTATTTCGCCGGCAGCCTCGGCCTGCTGATACTTGCCATTTGCCTGCTCGCCTGGCGCCCCGAATTCCGCAAGCGGCAATCGCCGGCCTTGCCAACCTTGTTGTTAGCGGTCGTCGGCCTGCAGGCAGCGCTCGGCATGTGGACCGTCACCCTGCTGCTCAAGCCGCTGATCGTCACGCTGCATCTGCTTGGCGGCATGACCACGCTGGCGCTGTTGATCGCCCTGTCAATCAGGGAATTGGCGCATGCACCGGCCGGCGATGGCAGCGGACAAAAGCTGCGTCTGCCGGCCGCCATCGCCCTGCTCGCCGTCGTCGCCCAGATCGCGCTCGGCGGCTGGGTCAGCAGCAATTACGCGGCGCTCGCCTGCCCGGATTTCCCGACTTGCCAGGGCCAATGGCAACCAGCGATGGATGTCGCCCAGGCTTTCACCCTGCATCGCGAACTGGGTTTCACCGGCGATGGCCGCCTGCTTTCANACCGAGCCCTGGCGGCGATCCACTGGAGCCACCGGCTCGGCGCGCTGGTTGTCCTGTTGAGTGTCGGAGCGCTGGCGCTGGCACTGCTCCGTAGCCAGTGGCGACCATGGGGCGTAGCCTTGCTGGGGCTGTTGGGATTGCAGATCGCGCTTGGTGTCGGCAACGTCCTGTTCTCGCTGCCGCTGATGCTGGCTGTCGCCCACAACATTGGCGCCGCCTGTTTGCTGAGCACCACTTTGGCGCTCAATATCCGACTCCACAAGGCAAAAGTCCTTACCGCCAAACGACGTATAAGGACTTTGCTGTAGCTGGCGGAGTGGACGGGACTCGAACCCGCGACCCCGGCGTGACAGGCCGGTATTCTAACCAACTGAACTACCACTCCACGTTGAACCGCTCAGGCTGGCCGGAGCGATCCAGAGCGGCGCGCAATATAGCACAGTGGCGAAAATTCGCGCCGTTGCCTCTACAATCCACCGTTTCGTCCCGAATCCACCACAATGACCGACACCGGCACGCTCAATTTCATCTGGTCGCAGACGATGATCGCCGGCTTCGTTGCCGCGGGCGTTACGCATACCGTGATTTCCNCAGGGTCGCGCTCGACGCCGCTGGCCATGGCCATGCTTCGCCAGCCGGCGCTGAAGTGCACGGTTGCGGTCGACGAGCGTAGCGCGGCATTTNTCGCGCTCGGCGCCGCCAAGGCGAGCCGTCGGCCGGTCCTGTTGCTCGCAACCTCCGGCACGGCGCCCGCCAACTGGCTGCCGGCCATCATCGAAGCCAGCCAGGCCGGCGTGCCGCTGATCGCGATCTCCGCCGACCGCCCACCAGAACTGCAAAATTGTGGCGCCAACCAGACCATCGATCAAAGCCAGCTTTTCGGGTCGCACGTTCGGGCCAGTCATCTGCTTGGCGTGCCCGAAAGCGGCTTCGATCCTGGCTGGCTGCACCGCCTCGCTGCCCAGGTTTGCGAACAAAGCTGCTGGCCGTATCCGGGGCCGGTCCATATCAACCAGCCGTTCCGCGAACCGCTGACTCCATCGATAACGCTCTCGCCGCCGCTTCAGGCAGCCAAAATCAACGTATCCCGTCCGCAGCTGCTGCCCCGAGCGGACGACATTCGCGGCCTGGCCAAGGCCATTGCCGGCCGTCCAGGCATCATCGTTTGCGGCGAAATGCCGATGGAAACTGGCCTCGCCGACACGTTGACCGCACTTGCCAGGCGCCTGGGCAGCCCGATTCTGGCCGAGCCGCTATCCAATCTGCGCTTCGGCACCCACGATCGTTCGCATCTATGCACCCGCTACAACCTGTGGTTGGGCGATCCCGATGCAGCAACCGCGCTCCGGCCGGAATGGATACTGCGCTTCGGCGCATTTCCTGTCACGCGCAACCTGCAAAGCTACCTGGCCTGCAAGCCAACTGCCCATGCGCTGATCGAGCCCTGGCCGCGCTGGAGCGACCCGGCGTACCAACTCACGCAGGTGCTCCGTGCCGATCCGCTTGCAGTCTGTAATGCCCTTCTCGAAGNNCAGCCGGACACCGCGCCCAAGGGCTGGCTGAAAAGCTTCATGGCGCGAGAAACCACAGCACGTGTGGAGACTTCCAGTGTTGAGCACATTGCGGCACTACTCGACGAANCCAACACGCCGCTGTTCATCGGCAATTCGTTGGCCATCCGGCAACTGGACAGCGCCTCGGGCAGCGACGNNAAAACTTCTTCTATGGCAACCGGCGCCAGCGGCATCGACGGCAACATTTCCACACTTGGGCTGGCCGCCCATGGCCGCNCGCTGGCCGACCTGACCNTCCAGCACGACCTCGGCGGCCTGGCGTACGGCTCGGATGCCATCATTGNNCTTGCGGTCAACAACGCGGGCGGCGGCATTTTCGACCACCTGCCGCAGGCANTTTGGCCGGAAACGNAGCAAGGCTCAGCCACGCCGAAGCAGATCAGCTTGGAGCACGCTGCGCAGTTTCATCTCTACCGCTTATTCGATTTCCGTCGCAACGATTGTTCGACCGCCAGGTGCGTCGATCAGCATTGCAAGATGGCCGACCAACTACATCTGCCGTTGATTGACCGAACTCTGCCAAATCCTAATAGCCTCAGGGTGCCCGCCCGCCCCTGCCAGAATTCGCCCCCTCCTGAAGCCCAATGGCCATGCGAAACGCCCGAAAGCTCCAAGCACACGCCGATGATGCGCCAGTATCTGGCGCTCAAGGCCAGCCATCCGAACACCCTGCTGTTCTACCGGATGGGCGACTTCTACGAGCTGTTCTACGAGGATGCCGAAAAGGCGGCGCGCCTGCTCGACATCACGTTGACCACGCGCGGGCAGTCGGCGGGCGTGCCGATCAAGATGGCCGGCGTGCCCTTCCATTCGCTGGAGCCTTACCTCGCCAAGCTGGTCAAGGCCGGTGAATCGGCGGTGATCTGCGAGCAGATCGGCGATCCGGCGACCAGCAAGNGGCCGGTCGAGCGCGCCGTGGCGCGCATCGTCACGCCGGGCACACTCACCGATGCAGCGCTGATCGACGACAAGCAGGACATCTGGCTGCTGGCGATTACCACGGCCCGCAACACGGCCGGTTTGGCGCGGCTGAACCTGGCCAGCGGCGAATTCATCCTCACCGAAATCCCGGTGGAGCAGATTCCGGCGACGCTGGAACGCATTCGCCCGGCCGAAATCCTCCATCCCGAATCATGGACGCCGGACTTCGGCCGCGAAGCGGCGCGCACCCGCCAGCCGGACTGGTATTTCGAGTTCGACTCCGCCCGGCGCTTATTGTGCGAGCAGTTCCAGGTTGCCTCGCTCGCCGGGTTCGGGGCCGAAGGCCTCAAACCGTCCATCGCCGCCGCCGGGGCGCTGCTGCAATACGCGCAAGCGACACAATCCGGCAAATTGCCGCATTTGCGGGCGCTGACCGTCGAACTCGAAGGCGCCTATCTGGGCCTCGATCTCGCCACGCGGCGCAATCTGGAATTGACCGAAACGCTGCGGGGACAGCCATCGCCGACGCTGTTTTCGCTGCTCGACCAGTGCGTGACCAGCATGGGCTCCCGCCTGCTGCGCCACGCTTTGCACCACNCGCTGCGCGAGCGCGAGATACCGGCCGGCCGCCACGGCGCCGTCGAGGCACTGCTCGACGATTACGGGCGCATGGCCGGCGAAGTACGGCGCGAACTGAAAGGCATTGCCGACATCGAGCGCATTGCCGGGCGCATCGCGCTGCGCAATGCCCGGCCGCGCGACCTCGCCAGTCTGCGCGAATCGCTGGCCCGGCTGACCGCCTTGCGTGCACCGCTCGCCGGCAGCCACTCGCCGCTGCTCGGTGTGCTGGAAACCGATCTGGAAACGCCGACGACGACGCTCGACCTGCTGGTTCGTGCCATCGCCGCCGAACCGTCCGCCCAGATCCGCGACGGCGGCGCCATCGCGCCCGGTTACGACGCCGAACTGGATGAGCTGCGTTCGCTCAACGACAACTGTGGCGCGTTCCTGGTCGACATGGAAGTCCGCGAGCGCGAACGCACCGGCATTGCCAGCCTCAAGGTCGAATACAACAAGGTGCATGGCTTTTACATCGAGGTCACGCACGCCCATGTCGACAAGATTCCCGACGACTACCGCCGCCGCCAAACGCTGAAGAATGCCGAGCGTTACATCATGCCGGAGCTGAAGGCTTTCGAGGACAAGGCACTGTCCGCCCAGGAACGCTCGCTGGCGCGCGAAAAGCTGCTCTACGAGGCGATTCTCGACGAGCTGCTGGCGGCCGTACCAACCTTGCAGAACATCGCCCGCGCCGTCGCCCAACTCGACCTGCTGGCCAGCTTTGCCGACACCGCCTTGAAGCGCAACTGGAACAAGCCGGAATTTGCCCCGGAAATCGGGTTGACCGTAACCGGTGGGCGTCACCCGGTGGTCGAAGGCGAAATGGCCAACAGCGCCGAAACCTTCATCGCCAACGATTGCCTGCTGGCCGAAAACCGCCGTCTGCTGCTGATTACCGGCCCCAACATGGGCGGCAAATCGACCTACATGCGCCAGGTGGCGCTGATCGTCCTGCTCGCCCACATCGGCAGCTACGTGCCGGCCGACCGTTGCGTACTCGGCCCGCTCGACCGCATCTTCACCCGCATCGGCGCCTCCGACGACCTCGCCTCCGGCCGCTCGACCTTCATGGTCGAAATGACCGAGGCCGCCGCCATCCTGCATCACGCGACACCCAACAGCCTGGTGCTGATGGACGAAATCGGGCGCGGCACCTCCACGTTCGACGGCATGGCGCTGGCCTTCGCCATCCTGCGCCATCTGGTCGAGAAGAACCGCTGCCTGACGCTGTTCGCCACCCATTATTTCGAGCTGACCCGACTCTCGCACGAATACCGCGAGCTGGCCAACGTCCATCTCGACGCGGTCGAGCACAACGACCGCATCGTTTTCCTGCATGCCGTCGAGGAAGGCCCGGCCAACCAGAGCTACGGCATCCAGGTCGCGGCGCTGGCCGGCATCCCGAATGCCGTCGTGCGCGCCGCGAAGCAGTTGCGCGAATTCGAGCAGCGTGCGGCGGTCGATCCGCTGCAACCCGATCTGTTTGCGCAGGGCGAAGCGGAAGCGCCCGAACCAGAGCCGCATCCGGCCATCGAACAACTGGCTGGTCTCGACCCGGACAGCCTGACGCCGCGCGAGGCGCTCGATGCGCTCTATGCCTTGAAAGGGCTGCTGCGTTGAGAAAACGCCGGCCGGTTGCAGACAATCTGATTTTTGCCCTTTTTTGGCGTTGACCGCAACCGTTGCCCTCTGGAGCGGTGCGAGCGCCGCCGAAACCTGGCGCTTCGCACTGATCGGCGATACGCCTTATTCCGACGGCGAACGCCGCGAGTTGCCGCGCATGCTGGACGCCATTGCCGCGAGCAATGTCGATTTCATCGTCCATGTCGGCGACATCAAGAACGGGCAGAGTCGTTGCGACGAGGAGGTTTTCAGGGATCGGCACCAACTCTTCGACAGCAGCCCGCTGCCTTTCATTTTCGTTCCCGGCGACAACGAATGGACGGATTGCGGCCGTGTGTCGAACGGTGGCTACGACCCGCTCGAGCGCCTTGCCACGTTGCGCAGCCTGTTCTGGCAACGCCCCGATTCACTGGGCCGGAAAACGCTCCCGCTGGAGCGTCAGCCCGGCGCCTACCGAGAACACTCGCGTTTTCGCGTCGGCCCGGTGCTGTTCGTCACGCTCAACCTGCCCGGCGACGACAACAACTACGGCAAGCGAGCCGAGCCACGGCGGGAATTCAGCGAGCGCAATCCGGCGGTCATCGCCTGGCTGAAGGAGAACTTCGCGCTGGCGCAGCGCGAGCGGCTGGCCGGCATCGTTCTGCTGTTCCAGGCCAACCCCGACTTCAAGCACTTTTCGGAGGGTCTGGCGCATCCGGGTTTCAGGGAATTCCTCGAAACCTTGCGCCAGGAGACGTTGCGTNTTTCAGGGCAAGTCTTGGCTGTGCATGGCGATACCCACTGGAGCCGGATCGACCAGCCCTTGCACGACAGCAACGGGAAAACCGTCGCCAATTTCACCCGTGTCGAAACCTTCGGCTACCCGCTGATGGGGTGGACGCGCGGCATCGTCGATACCGACGCCNCCACGCTATTCAGATTCGAAACCCATCCCTGGCCCCCGGGGACGCATTCACGGTAAGCGACGAACTGCCGGTTACTGCAAATAGGCCCCAAGGCTCAGTGGCAGCTTTCTTCGTCTTCGTCGCCGGTGTGGACGTGGCCATGCGACTTTTCTTCGGCGCTGGCCGGGCGGATCGCCGTCACCGTGCAGGTAAATACCAGCGCCATGCCCNNGAGCGGGTGGTTGCCATCGAGCACCACCTTGTCGTCGGCGATCTCGGTCACCCGGTAAATGATGAAATCTTCGTCGCCGCCTTCTTCCGGCCCGCCCTCGAACTGCATGCCGACCTGGAGTTCCTTCGGGAAATCCTTGCGCGGTTCGACCTGGACCAGCTCGGCATCGTATTCGCCGAAGGCTTCGTCCGGCTGCAGTTTCACCTTGACGGATTCGCCGACCTTCTTGCCCTGCAGNGCCTCCTCGATCTTCGGAAAGATGTCCTCGTAACCGCCATGCAGGTAAACAGGCGGTTCGCGCCCTTCATCCACCACCTCGCCATCGGGATCGGTTACGTGATAGTCGAGCGTGATGACGGAGTCCTTGACGACCTGCATGTTCATGAATTCAGTTCCTTGACGAGGCGCAGCACTTCCAGTGCGTGGCCTTTGTAATTGACATTGTAAAGCGCGTGTCTGATCACGCCCGACTTGTCGATGATAAACGTTGAACGGCAAATACCAAACTTTCGGTGACCATCCACTTCCCGCGCCTGCCAGACGCCATACTGTTTGCAGACGGTGCCGTCGATGTCCGACAGCAATTCGGTGCCGATGCCTTCCTTGTCACGAAATTCCGCGTGTTTGAGGCATTCGTCGCGGCTGATGCCGAACAGCACGCAGCCCTGCTTCTGAAATTCCTCTTCGTGATCCGAAAAATCGGTCGCTTCCTTCGTGCAGCAGGGCGTTCCATCCTTGGCGTAAAAGAACAGAACGACGTGATTCTTGCCATGGTAAGTCGCCAGATCGACAGTCTCCATGTCGGCATCGGGCAAAGAAAACGCTGGGGCTCTTTCTCCAACCTTTAGCAGCATGTTGTTCTCCTGAAGCGCTCTGCGTGGGTCTTGCTGTGAGCGATTCTAACGGAGGCACCTGCTGCGGTCGACGCCTTTATTTGCTCTCTTTTCCGGGAACTTTTTCCGGNATTTGGACGAAAGTTTCGTCCTGGCGAATCATGCCCAGCTCGAAACGCNNGCGTTCCTCGATGGCGTCATAACCCTGCTTCAGGTCGCGGACTTCGGCGTCGAGGCCCGCGTTCCTGATTTCNAGCTTGCGCGTCACTTCCTTCTGTTGCTGCAACTGACGGTCGTACTCCCAGACTTTCAGCCAGCCGCCCTTACCCAGCCACAATGGGTATTGCAGCAAGGCCACAAGAGCGAGGAGGCCAACCGTCAGCCAGCGCATCTCTGGTGTCAGCGCAGGTTGTAGAAGGTTTCGCGACCGGGGTAGGACGCGGTATCGCCAAGATCTTCCTCGATGCGCAGCAACTGGTTGTACTTGGCAATGCGGTCGGAACGCGACAGCGAACCGGTCTTGATCTGGCCGGCGTTGAGGCCGACTGCGATATCGGCGATGGTGCTGTCCTCGGTTTCGCCGGAGCGATGCGAGATGACGGCGGTGTAACCGGCGCGCTTGGCCATCTCGACGGCGGCGAAGGTTTCGGAGAGGGTGCCGATCTGGTTGATCTTGATCAGGATCGAATTACCGATGCCCTTCTTGATGCCTTCCTTGAAGATGCGGGTGTTGGTGACGAAAACGTCGTCGCCGACGATCTGCACCGAATTGCCGAGGCGGTCGGTGAGGAGCTTCCAGCCGTCCCAGTCGGCTTCGGACATGCCGTCCTCGATCGAAACGATCGGGAACTGATCGGCCAGGTTGGCCAGGTAATCGGTGAATTGGGCCGAAGTCAGTTGCAGACCTTCGCCGGACAGGTGGTACTTGCCGTCCTTGTAGAACTCGGAAGCGGCGCAATCCAGCGCCAGCAGCACGTCCTTGCCCGGCACGTAACCGGCGTTCTCGATCGCCTGCATGATGATCTGCAGTGCTTCGGCATGGCTGCCGAGGTTCGGGGCGAAACCACCTTCGTCGCCGACGGCGGTCGAATGGCCAGCCTTGTCCAGCAGCTTCTTCAGCGCGTGGAAGATTTCCGCGCCACAGCGCAGGGCTTCGCGGAAATTCGCGACGCCAACCGGCATGATCATGAATTCCTGGATGTCCAGGCTGTTGTTGGCATGCTCGCCGCCGTTGATGATGTTCATCATCGGCACCGGCATCTGCATCGGGCCCATGCCGCCGAAATAGCGGTAGAGCGGCAGGCCGGATTCCTCGGCGGCTGCCTTGGCGACGGCCATGGAAACGGCGAGGATGGCGTTGGCGCCGAGGCGCGACTTGTTGTCCGTGCCGTCGAGGTCGATCATGGTCTGATCGATGAAGGCTTGTTCCTGCGCATCGAGGCCGATGATGGCTTCGGAAATCTCGGTATTGACGTTCTCGACTGCCTGCATCACACCCTTGCCGAGATAGCGGCCGGCATCGCCGTCGCGCAGCTCGATGGCCTCGCGGGAACCGGTGGAAGCACCGGACGGAACCGCCGCCCGGCCCATGACGCCGCTCTCCAGCAGCACATCAGCTTCAACGGTGGGATTGCCACGGGAATCCAGTATCTCTCGTGCAACAACATCAACGATGGAACTCATATTAATTCCTTATTATCAACGGATTAAAATAACAAACTAAACTCGATTATTAAAAGTGATTTCTCACCTTGATTCTTCAAAACCGGCGAGCTTCACGGCCTTGTCCAGCGCCACCAGCGTCGTCAGCAGGCTTTCCATACGGTCGAGCGGCCAACTGTTCGGGCCATCCGACCAGGCTTTTTCCGGGCACGGGTGGGTTTCCATGAACAGGCCGGAAATGCCGACCGCCACCGCCGCCCGCGCCAGCACCGGCACGAATTCGCGCTGACCGCCGGATGTCGTACCCTGCCCGCCCGGCAACTGGACGCTGTGCGTGGCATCGAAAACGACCGGGCAGCCCGTTTCGCGCATGATCGCCAGGCTGCGCATGTCGGAAACCAGATTGTTGTAGCCGAAAGAGACGCCGCGCTCGCAGACCATCAGGTTGTCGGCGCCGTTATTCACTTCGCGCGCCTTGTCGACGACGTTCTTCATGTCGCCCGGCGCCAGGAACTGGCCCTTCTTGATATTGACCGGCTTGCCGCAGGAGGCCACGGCATGGATGAAATCGGTCTGCCGGCAGAGGAAGGCCGGGGTTTGCAACACGTCGACCACCGCCGCGACAGTCGGAATATCCTCGACCGTGTGGACATCCGTCAGCACCGGCACGCTNATTTGCCGCTGCACCTCGGAAAAGATGCGCAGGCCTTCGTCAATTCCCAGCCCGCGTACCGATTTGCCGGAACTGCGGTTGGCCTTGTCGTAGGAGGCCTTGAAAATGTAATTCACGCCGAGCCGGCCGCAGATTTCCTTCATGCGACCGGCCACATCGAGGCAAAGCTGTTCGGACTCAGCCGTGCAGGGGCCGGCTATCAGGAAAAANGGCTGGTCTAAACCAGCCTCGAAACCGCAGAGTTTCATTTACCCTTGGCCTGTTGGTTGGCCAGCNGCCGCTTTCACGAACGACGTGAACAGCGGATGACCCTGACGCGGGTTGGAGGTGAATTCAGGATGGAACTGGCAACCGACGAACCATGGATGCACGTCGGACGGCAGTTCGACCATTTCGCAGAGATCGGTGCCCGGGGCACGCCCGGCGACCTTCAGGCCTTCTCTNTCGAGCTGGGCCAGCAGGGTGTTGTTCACTTCGTAGCGATGGCGATGGCGCTCGGTGATCTCGGCCGCGCCGTAGATCTCGCGGGCCAGCGAGCCTTCGGCCAGTTTGCAGAGCTGGGCGCCGAGACGCATGGTGCCGCCGAGGTCGGAATCCTCGCCACGCTTCTCGACTTTGCCGGAGGCGTCCAGCCATTCGGTAATCAGGCCAATCACCGGATACGGCGTGTCGCGCACGAATTCGGTGGAGTGCGCGCCGGCCATGCCGGCCACGTCGCGCGCGAATTCGACGACGGCCAGCTGCATGCCGAGACAGATGCCGAGATAAGGCACCTTGTTCTCGCGGGCGTAGCGGATGGCGGCGATCTTGCCTTCCGTACCGCGCCTGCCGAAGCCGCCGGGAACCAGGATGGCGTCGACGCCCTTGAGTACGCCGCAACCGTGCTTCTCGATGTCTTCCGAATCGAGGTAGAGGATATCGACCTGGCAGCGGGTGTGGATTCCGGCGTGCTTCATCGCCTCGATCAGCGACTTGTAGGATTCGGTCAGATCGACGTACTTGCCGACGAAAGCGACGGTCACCTTGTGTTGTGGATTGTTCAGTGCCTCGACCAGCCTGTTCCAGATCGACAGGTCGGCAGCGCGGGCCAGGATGCCCAGCTTGTGGCAGACGATCTCGTCGATCATCTGCTGGTGCAGCATCGCCGGAATCTGATAGATGGAATCGGCGTCCAGACATTCGATGACCGCTTCCGGCATCACGTTACAGAACAGCGCGATCTTGCGCCGTTCCTCGACCGGAATCGAGCGGTCGGCACGACAGAGCAGGATATCCGGCTGGATACCGATCTCACGCAGTTCCTTGACCGAGTGCTGGGTCGGCTTGGTCTTCAGTTCGTAAGCGGTCGGAATGTACGGCAACAGCGTCAGGTGCATGTAGCAGACGTTGTTGCGACCCTCCTCGATCCCCATCTGGCGAATGGCTTCGAGGAAAGGCAGCGACTCGATATCGCCAACCGTGCCGCCGACCTCGACTATGGCCACGTCAGCGCCTTCGGCGCCGGCCTTGATCTTGCCCTTGATCTCGTCGGTGATATGCGGGATGACCTGCACCGTCTTGCCAAGGTATTCGCCGCGGCGCTCCTTCTTCAGCACCGAGTCGTAGATCTGGCCGGTCGTGAAGTTGTTGCGCTTCGACATCTTGGCGCTGGTGAAGCGCTCGTAGTGCCCGAGATCGAGATCGGTCTCGGCGCCATCCTCGGTGACGAAAACCTCGCCATGCTGGAAAGGACTCATCGTGCCGGGGTCGACGTTGATGTAGGGGTCGAGCTTGAGGTGGGTGACTTTGATGCCGCGGGATTCCAGAATGGCCCCCAGCGACGCGGCGGCGATGCCTTTGCCCAGTGAGGACACGACACCGCCTGTAACGAATACGAATTTGGTCATGGAAAGACAGNNGCTGCGGGAAAGCCGAATGATANNGCCGAAAGGGGCAGAATCCTCAAACTTGCTTCATCTATAATTCGCCTCAATCCAATCACCGGAATCACCTCATGTCCGAATTCGCATTTGACGTTTCCATCGAAGATTTCGAAGCCAAAGTCCTGTTGCCGGCCGAAAACGTGCCGGTCGTCGTCGATTTCTGGGCGCCTTGGTGCGAGCCCTGCAAGGTACTGAAACCGATGCTGGAAAAACTGGCCGAGGAGTACAAGGGCCGCTTCCTCCTGGCCAAGGTCAATGCCGACGAAAACCCGGAGCTTTCGCAGCATTTCGGTGTGCGCAGCATTCCTNCGGTCAAGGTGCTGTTTCAGGGGCAGCTGGTCGACGAATTCAATGGTGCGCTGCCGGAAAGCCAGATTCGCGAATTCCTCGACCGCTTCGCCCTGCCCGCCGGCCCCGGCGGCAATCTGCGCGAGGAAGCGGCGGCGCTGGTCGCCGAAGGCAAGCTCGACGAAGCGCTGGTCAAACTGGTCGCCGCCAGCCAGGCCAACCCGCAGGATCAGGCCATTCAGCTGGACGCCGTCGATGTGCTGATGCAGTTGGGGCGCAACGACGAAGCGAAGCAATTGCTGAGCGGCGACTACACCGGCGAACCCGACCGGGCCAACACCCTGCGGNCCCGCCTGGCGCTGGCAGCCGGCGCTGCCGACACCGCTGAAATCGAGGCCCGGCTGGCCGCCAACCCGGCCGATCACGCCGTGCGCCTCGAACTCTCCCGCGCCTACGCGGCGCAAAGCCGCTTCCGCGAAGCGATGGAAGCCGCGCTGGAAGTGGTCGTTCGCGACCGCTTCTTCGACGAAGGCGCCGGCCGCAAGGCCATGCTGCAACTGTTCGAAGCCCTTGGCGGCAGCGAGCAGTACGACGACCTGATCCGCGAATTCCGGCGCAAGATGTCGGCGGCACTGAACTGACTCACCATCGAAGGCATCGGTCGTGCAGCTTTTCTACACCGATGTCTTCGTTCTGCCCTTGCCGGCCGGGCATCGCTTTCCGATGGAAAAGTATGCCCGCTTGCGCGAAGCCCTGCTCGCCAGCGGCGATTTTTCCGCAGCCGACTTTCATCTCCCGCACGCTGCCAGCGACGAGGAACTGGCCCGCGCTCACGACGCGGATTACATCCGGCAGGTCAGTTGCGGTCGACTGCCTGAAAAGGCTCAAAAAGCCATCGGCTTTCCTNGGAGCCCCGGCATGGTCGAGCGCTCGCGCCGCTCAGCCGGCGCCACCGTCTGCGCCTGCCGCGCCGCACTGGCCGATGGTGCGGTCGCGGCCAACCTGGCGGGCGGCACGCACCATGCGTTCCGCGACCGGGGCGAAGGTTTCTGCGTCTTCAACGACGCCGCCGTCGCCGCCCGCGCCATGCAGGCCGAGGGCNGCGCCGAACGCATCCTGGTCGTCGATTGCGATGTCCATCAGGGCAACGGCACGGCCAGCATCCTGGCCGGCGACGACAGCATTTTCACCCTCTCGATTCACGGCGCGCGCAATNTTCCCTTCGCCAAGGAAAGCAGCGATCTCGACATCGAATTGCCCGACGGTTGCAGCGACGCGGCCTACCTGACGCATCTCGACGACGGACTGGCCACCGCTTTCGATCTCGCCCGCCCCGACCTCGTCATCTATCTGGCCGGCGCCGACCCTTATCACGACGACCGTCTGGGTCGCCTCGGACTCAGCTTCGCCGGCCTGGCCGAGCGCGACCGGCGCGTGTTCGCACGCAGCAAGGACCTCGACGTGCCGGTCGCCATCGCGATGGCGGGCGGCTACGCGCGGCAGATCGACGACACCGTTGCCATCCACGCCACGACGATCCGGCTGGCGCGGCAGATTTGGCGCTAGAATCGATTCATGGATAATGCCCTCTACCGCAGCGCCAGTCTGCGCCAGATCGAAGCCGCGCACGCGAGCGAGCCGTTGATGCAACGCGCCGGTGCCGCTGCTGCCGATTGGGCGGCAGCGTTGGCCGCCCAGCGCGAACGGCCGGTACTCGTCCTCGCCGGGCCGGGCAACAACGGCGGCGACGCCTTCGAGGCCGCACGCCTGTTGCGCGAATGTTTTTCCAGACCTGCGTGGTCTTCGCGGGGATCCCGAGCGCCTGCCGAGCGACGCGGCGGCGGCCCGACAGCGCTTTGTGGACGCGGGAGGCAGCACCGTCGATCGCATTCCTGACGACCGCCGCTGGTCGTTGATTATCGACGGCCTGTTCGGCATCGGCTTGGCTCGCGCCCCGGCCGGACACTACGCCGACTGGATCGCGACTGCCAACGACACGGCGCGGCGCGACGGTTGCCCGCTACTGGCGCTGGACTGCCCTTCCGGGCTCGATGCCGACACCGGCCACGCCTACTCGCCGTGCATCGAAGCCAGCCATACGCTTAGCTTCATCGCCGCCAAGCCCGGCTTGCTGACTGCGGACGGCCCGGATCGTTGTGGCGAGCTCCGCGTTGCCCCCTCGATCTTGCGCCGGCAGTGGAAATGCCAGCCGATGGCTACCGGCTCGACCTGGCCGATTTTGCCGCCCATCTGCGCCCGCGCCGCCTGAACAGCCACAAGGGCAGCTATGGCAGCGCCGGCATCCTCGGCGGTGCACAGTCGATGGTCGGCGCCGCCTTCCTCGCCGGTCGCGCGGCTCTGAAGCTCGGTGCCGGACGGGTTTATCTGGGGCTGCTCGACCCGCAGCCGCCCGCTTGCGACCTGCGGCAACCCGAACTGATGCTGCGCCGCCCGGCAGCCTGTTGCAGGCCGACCTGACGGCGCTGGCGTGCGGCCCCGGCCTCGGCGCCAGCCTCGATGCAATCGAATTGCTGGAAACGGCCATCACCGGTGAACTGCCGCTATTGCTCGACGCCGACGCGCTCAACCTGGTGGCCAGCGAGGGCAATCTGCGCGTCGCGCTGGCCAGCCAGGGCAACCCCGCCATTTTGACGCCGCATCCGGCAGAAGCTGCACGCCTGCTCGAATGCACGACGCCAGAAATTCAGGCCGACCGTTTCGCCGCAGCGCGCGAAATCGCCGAACGTTACCATTGCCATGTCGCGCTCAAGGGCTGCGGCACCGTGCTTGCTGCGGTCGACGGTCGTTTTGGGTCAATTCCACAGGCAATCCCGGCATGGCCACGGCCGGCATGGGCGATGTACTGAGCGGCCTGATCGTCGCCCTGCTCGCCCAGGGCTGGCCGACGGTCAGCGCCCTGCTGGCCGGCGTTTACCTGCACGGCGCGGCTGCGGATCGGCTGGTGACCGAAGGCGTCGGCCCGGTCGGCTTGACGGCCGGCGAAGTGATCGACGCTGCCCGCCGGATATTCAACGAATGGGTGGGTACGGGTAAAGCATGTTGAGCGCCATGCTCTGGCCATTGGGCTGGACGATGCGCACATGTTCCCGGCGGAATTCCCGCGCGTGCCTGAGCCCGCAGGCATGGGCGATCATTTCGACTTCCTTGTTCATGTTGCGCGTGTAAGCGGCGACGCGCTCGGCCTTGTCCTCGACGACCAGACCTCGTTGTAGGCGCGGATCATGGGTGGTAATGCCGGTCGGGCAAGTGTTCTGGTGGCAACGCAGCGCCTGGATGCAGCCAAGGGAAAACATGTAGCCGCGCGCCGAATTCACGAAATCGGCACCGCAGGCCAGCGCCCAGGCCACCTTGGCCGGCGTCACCAGTTTGCCCGAGGCGATGACCTTGATCCGTTCGCGCAAGCCGCTTTCGATCAACGCATCGACCACCCTGGGCAAGGCTTCGTTGATCGACAGCGCCATGTGGTCGGCGAGCGCCTGCGGGGCGGCCCCGGAACCACCTTCGCCACCGTCGATGGCGAGAAAGTCGGGCGCGCTGTAGAGTCCCCGGCGATTCACCGCCTCGACCAGTTCGTGCATGAACTGCCAGCCGCCGACCGCCGTCTTGATGCCGACCGGCTTGCCGGTGACCTCGCGCACCTGCGCCACCATGTCGAGCAGTTCGTCCATGTTGCCGGTTTCCGGGTGGCGGTTCGGCGACAGCGAATCCTTGCCGAACGGGATGCCGCGTATCGCCGCGATTTCCTCGGTCACCTTGGCCGCCGGCAGCACGCCGCCCTTGCCCGGCTTGGCGCCCTGCGACAGCTTGATCTCGAAGGCACGCACGTTTTCGTGCGCTGCCATGGCCCGTAATTTATCCAGGTCCAGCTTACCCTGTTCGTCGCGCACGCCGTACTTGGCGGTGCCGATCTGGTAGATCACGTCGCAGCCGCCTTCCAGGTGGTAAGGGCTGAGACCGCCCTCGCCGGTATCCATGCAGCAACCGGCCAGCGCCGCGCCGCGCGACAGCGCGNNCACTGCCGGCTGCGAAATGGCGCCGTAGCTCATGCCGCTGATGTTGATCAGCGAGCGGGCGACGAAAGGCTTGTCGCACCAGCCTTCGCCGATGATCAGCGGCGGTGTCGGCTGGTGCTCGCCCTCCAGCACCGGAAAAGCCGCGTTGACGAAGACCAGCGCCCCGGGCTGGTTAAGGTCATAGGTCGAACCGAAGCCGAGAATCCCGCCTTCGTTCTTCGCCATGCGATACACCCAGGCCCGGGTCGCCCGGTTGAAGGGCATTTCCTCGCGGTCGCCAAGGAAGAAATACTGGCGGAAATATTCTCCGAGATCCTCGAAGAAGAAACGCAAGCGGCCGATGACCGGAAAGTTTCTCAGAACGGTATGTCGCTTCTGGGTGACATCCCGGACATACAGGTAGAGCACGCCGAAGGCGAGTACGAATGCGGCGAGGACACCGATGCTTACATGAAAGACGCCGATCACTTCGGACATGCCATCCCCAGACGGTACAATTCGGCCACCAGCATGCCGATTCGTAACCTCCATGTCCATTGAATTTGATTACCCGCTCGCCGCCGAGATCGCCCGTAACGTCGATGCCGCCCTCGCCGAAGACATCGGCCCCGGTGATCTCACTGCCAGCCTGGTTCCCGCCGGGCGCAGCGCCCGCGCCACCGTCACCTCGCGCGAGGCCGGCGTGCTCTGCGGCTGCGCATGGTTTGATCGCTGCGTCAAAGAACTCGACCCGGCGGCGGAAATCGTCTGGGATGCCACCGATGGCGACCGGATCGCACCCAGTCAGCGCCTGTGCGAGATCCGCGGCGATGCTCGCGCCCTGCTTTCCGCCGAGCGCAGCGCATTGAATTTTCTCCAGCTGCTTTCCGCCGTTGCCAGCAAGGCGCGCGTTTATGCGGATGCGATTGCCGGCACCAAGGCGCAGGTCGTCGACACCCGCAAGACACTGCCCGGCCTGCGCATCGCACAGAAATACGCAGTGCGCTGCGGCGGCGGCGGCAATCACCGCCTGGCCTTGTGGGACGCGATCCTGATCAAGGAAAACCACATCCACGCGGCCGGCGGCATTCCCGAAGCGCTGGCCGCAGCCGGAATTGCCGCGAAAAATGCCGTCGACCGCTGCAAGTTCATCCAGGTCGAGGTCGAATCGCTGGACGAGCTGCGCACCGCGCTGGCCGCCGGTGCGACGATGATCCTGCTCGACAATTTCACGCTGGAGATGATGCGCGAAGCCACGGCCATCAACGCCGGCCGCGCGATACTCGAAGCTTCCGGCAACGTCAGTCTGGAAACGATACGCGGCATTGCCGAAACCGGCGTCGACCGGATTTCGGTCGGCGCGCTGACCAGGNATGTCAAGGCGCTCGACCTGTCGATGCGCTTCACCGACTGAACAAGACCGGCTAGGCGGGCGCGACAAATTTGGTCATAATCGACACGCAGTCCGAAACAAAAACGATCACCGAGGGAATTTCACATGCTGTTCGCGTTGTTTTATGTTGTCGCCATCGCCATTCTGGTTCTGCATTTCACTGGCTACCTCGCCCGCCACAATCTTGAATGGCTGGTTCTGGTGCTGGCCGGCGCCGTATTCCCGGCGGTCATCTACCTAACAGCTCTTATCGCCACCAGGTCGATCAGCGCCGAGCGACCTGAGTGCCCGCTGCCCTCCTCGATCACATCGTGTTCGCGCAGCGTATTGAATTCCCGATCGGCCAACGCCATTCGCAGCAACGCATCGGCATGCGTAGTTTTTCACGGCTGAAGGCCCGCCGGTGCGATATTTCAACTGCTTCGGCGTTTAGCCCTGAAGCGGCAGCAAGCCTCCGGGCTTCACCGCTCCCTCATTTTCAAAATATCCGGCTGCACCAAGTTGACCGACAAAATGCCTGGCGTGCGCCAGTTTGCGCATTTTTCCCGGGCTATCCGCGAAATCCCGGTCGTACCAATTTCGCAGCCCCGCTCGGTCAACCAAACGCCGTTGCGCCCGGCTTCACGATCGAGGGCACTCATTTTTCCCGGTCCGGAATGCCGGTTTGAAACTTGCTTCAATCGATTCCGGGCAACGGCGCCCGGACGCAGCGATGCAATGTGCCATCGTGCTGCGCGCCATATTCGGGAGTCAACGGCGACACCGGCAAAAGGTCTTTCATACAACCCTTGTCAGGATTGCGACAAACCATGAAAACATTGATCCGGGTAACCGAAATCTGGGTACCGAACAAACAGCACACCCATCTCGAATTCTTCGATGGCCTCTACGGCGAACTGGAAGACTTCAAGGGCACCAGCGAAAGCATGTCCTTCGCCTATGATGAGGGCTTGCCGGGCAAGGCCTGGGCCACCCGGCGACCGGTCATCCTGCACAGCTTCGACAACTCCTATTTCCTGCGTACCGAGGCGGCCAGGAAGGCCGGCCTGACCGCCGCCGTCGCCCTGCCGATCTTCGCGGGCGACTATCTCCAGGCAGTCATCGTCTTCTTCATCGGTGACGATGTCGATAATGTCGGCGGGATCGAGATCTGGAGCAATACGCCCGCCGAATCCTTCGACATGGGCATGGACGACGGCTATTACGGCACGGCCGAAATGTTCGAGTGGACCGCGCGCCACACCAAGTTCCGCCCCGGTTTCGGCTTGCCGGGAATGGTCTGGCAAAGCGGCATGCCGGTGATCGCGCGGGACATTCTGAGTTCAAAACGCACGCTGCGGCGCGACAGCGACGTCAAGATCGGCATCAGCAAGGGCGTCGGCATTCCCTGCTCCTTCGACAACCGGCAAGCGGTGGTGATGACTTTCCTTTCCGCACTCGGGACGCCGATTGCCCGCCGTTTCGAGATCTGGGTGCCGACCGAAGATGGCAGCGCGCTGCGCTTCGGTACCGGCGACTGCGACCAGCAACCGCATCTGGCCGAATGTCACGGCGAGGCACGCATCGCGGCGGGCGAAGGCGCGATTGGCGAAGCCTGGNCAAAAGGCATTCCGACCGTTCGCGCCAGCCTGCTGTTCGAACCCGGTGCCGCAGCCAAGGCCGCTACGGCGGTTGGGCTGACGACGACGGTCGTCGTGCCGGTGATTCAGGATGGCCGCTTCCGGGCTGCCGTCGCCTGGTATTTCTGAAGACGAAAAAAGGGCAGCCCATACTGCCCTTTCGTTGCTCGAACGGCGGTCAGACGCGTTCGACGATAAATCGCTTGACCGCGTCGACGTCCGGATCCATGACTACAACGTGCTGTTCGAGATTTTCGATGCCTTTGAGTTCCGCCGGGCGCACCGGCTCGGTGTTCAGGGCTTCGCGGATGGTTTCCTCGAACTTGGCCGGCTGGGCGGTTTCAAGCACGATCATGGTCTGGCCGGCGGTGCGGTTTTCCAGCGCCACCTTGAGGCCATCGGCGGTGTGGGTGTCGAGCATCACGCCATATTTTTCATTGGCCAGACGGATTGTTGCCAGACGGTCGGCGTGCGTGCTGCGGCCGGAAGCGAAGGCGAATTTCGGCATGTTTTGCCAGTAGAGCGTGCCCGAGAGATCAAAGGCCTGGCCTTTATCAACCTTGGCCCACAGTTCGCGCACCACGCCGGCGTCGCGGCCCACGAGGTCGAAGACGAAACGCTCGAAGTTGGAGGCCTTGGAAATATCCATCGACGGGCTGGAGGTGACGTTGGTTTCCGCCGAAGTGCGCGGACGATAGACGCCCGTCTTGAAGAATTCGTCGAGCACGTCGTTTTCGTTGGTGGCGAGCACCAGCCTGGCAATCGGCAGGCCCATCTGGCGAGCGATGTGGCCGGCGCAGATGTTGCCGAAGTTGCCCGAAGGCACNGCAAAGGCCACCTGCTCGTCGTTNGATTTCGTCGCCAGGAAATAGCCCTGGAAGTAATAAACGATCTGGGCAGCGACGCGCGCCCAGTTGATCGAATTGACCGCGCCAATCTTGTACCTGGCCTTGAATTCGGCGTCGTTGGAAACCGCCTTGACGATGTCCTGAGCGTCGTCAAACATGCCGCGCACGGCGATGTTGAAGATGTTGGCGTCGGTCAGCGAGTACATCTGCGCACGCTGGAAGGCGCTCATCTTGCCATCCGGCGAGAGCATGAAGACCTTGACGTTGTGCTTGCCGCGCATGGCGTATTCGGCAGCGGACCCAGTGTCGCCGGAGGTGGCGCCGAGGATGTTGATCGCCTGGCCGCGCTGGTCGAGGACGTACTCGAAGAGGTTGCCCAGAAGCTGCATCGCCATATCCTTGAAGGCGAGCGTCGGGCCGTTGGAGAGCTCCTGCGTGTAGAGGCCGTCTTCGAGTCTGGTCAGCGGGGTGATTTCGGCCGCATTGCCGCCGTTGCGCGTAAAGCGATAGACCTCGGCGGTGTAGGTCTTGGCGACGATGGCCTTGAGGTCGGCAGCCGGAATGTCGGTGATGAACTTGGAGAGGATTTCGTAGGCCAGGTCGGCATACGACAGCTTGCGCCAGGCATCGAGCTCGGCACGGGTAATCTGCGGATAGCTTTCCGGCAGGTAGAGGCCGCCGTCCGGGGCCAGGCCGCCGAGAAGAATGTCGCAGAAAGCCTGGGGCGCGGACTGGCCGCGAGTCGAGATGTAGCGCATGGCGTAAAAACCTGGAAAGCGAAAAGTGGCAATTTTACCGCGTCGACCGCGACAGGCGCATGGCTTGTAGCAGACTGCCGGCAAACAAGCCCATTNNGCGCCGATCACCAACCCCCGCCAGCAGGTCGAAACCGGCGAGCAGCGCAACAGCCGCTGTAAAGAACATCACCGATCGCCAGACGCCACCGGCAGCNAGTCTTTGCCGCATCAGGTGGCGCGCCGGAATGGCCGGCCCGGGCCAGCGCCAGACCGGCAGCAGTTGGCTCAGTGCGCCGGTCACCAGCGGCAGNAGAAAGCCAGTACCCCAGGCAAGCAAGGTCGGGCGCCCCGCTGTCAAGCCGGAGCCGTGCGCGACGCCGGCTGCCAGGGCAAGCAGCAGTCCGCCAACGGCGACCAGCAGCGACACCGCGACCCCGTCCGCCAGCAGCGCCCGAAAGCCGAAGCGCCGGGCCCACTGGCCGACCAGGCCGAGCGCGGCCACCAGCATCAGCGCCGCTCCCGGCACCGCGAACAGCCAGACGACCGCCGTGCCGGTGGCGACCACCAGCGCGCCGCCGGCCACCAGCCACAGGCGGCGGCGCAGCCAGCCGGCAGCTTCCGGATCCGGCTTGCCGAGCGCGGTCGGCAACAGCACGGGCAAGGTGCCGAGCGCGGCCAGCCCGACCAGCCCCAGCGTATTCAGGTGAAGATGGAATAGCCGTAGCGCCTTCCAGTACGAGGGCAACAACGGCATGAGCAGTGCCGCCAGCAACGCCAGCATCAGGCAACCGAGCGCTGTGCCGTACCAGCGCCAGCCGGGNTGCGGCGAGCCCAGGGCGGCGCGNGCCCGGGCCGCGATCCAGTTGAGCAAAATGGCCGCCAAAAGCAGGTCGACCGCAGCAGCCGCATGTAAAAGGCCGTGGGGAACCAGCCCCTGCATTGCGGCCACCGCCAGCGCGCCAGCCAGTTGGGCAGCTGGCGGCAGGCGGATTATCCATGGCCCGGGGTCGCCAGTGCGCGTCAGCACCGGCACGAAATGACTCATCGCCGCGAAAATCAGCGGCACGATGCCGACCGCGAACGCCAGATGGGCTACTGCCAGCGGCGAACCGACCCCGTTCAGCGCCAGTATGGCGCTGCCCAGCAGGGCGAGAACGGTCAGGCTCGCGGTGGACAGCAATCAGGCGACGACGGCGAAGTCGATGACGATGGCGCCCGGCTCGCGCTGCTTGTATTGAATGCTCAAGCTTTCACCGTATCTGGCTTGCAACTGTGCAAGGAGCGGCAGCGGATCGTGGTCGTTGCAGAAGCGCATGGTTTCGCCTGGCTGCAAGGCATCGAGTGCCCCAAAATCGCTGCATGGCGGAATCGCTTGGCGATACCGCGCGCATCGAAGGGTAAAGGGCTTCCGGGGTGGTGTGGTTGCATACATGAATGGCTTGCATCATAGCTCCTTGAGTGGCTTGCCGGAATGGCAATCAGGAGGGAATTCTGCCGAGATGCCGGCACGCATTCCTTGATGCGAATCGCCAAGACCATAAGCCGCGCGTGGCTATCCGCAGCCACTATTCGGGGGACGTGCCCCCGAATAGCGTGTCAATTGACGCCCGAGCGCTTGATCAGCGCCTGCAACTCGCCGACGATACCTCGTCGGAAGGCGAGCACGCAGAGCACGAAGATCACGCCCATGATGACGGTCACCCAGGAACCGACCGAATCAGCCAACTGGGTCTGTAGCGCGACGATGGTCGCCGCGCCGACGAGCGGGCCGAGGATGGTTCCCAGACCACCGAGGAGGGTCATCAACACCACCTCGCCCGAGGCATGCCAATGCACGTCGCTCAGCGAAGCCAACTGGAAAACCAGCGTCTTGGTCGCTCCGGCCGTACCGGCCAGCGCAGCNGAGATGACGAAAGCGATCAGCTTGAATTTGCCGACATCGTAGCCAAGCGAGATGGCGCGCGGTTCGTTTTCACGGATGGCCTTGAGAATCTGGCCGAAAGGTGAATGAATCGTTCGGTATATGACGAAAAAGCCAAAGCAGAAGATCGCGAACACCAGGTAGTACATCGCGATGTTGTCGGACAGATCGACAATCCCGAACAAGTTGCCGCGCGGCACGCCCTGCAAGCCGTCTTCACCACCGGTCGCCTTGATCTGGATGGCGAGGAAGAAAACCATCTGGGCCAGCGCCAGGGTAATCATCGCAAAGTAGATACCGGTACGCTTGATGGCCAGCCAGCCGAACAGCCAGCCGAGCAATCCGGCCGACACCGTGCCGGCGAGAATGCCGAGTTCCGGCGTCACGCCAAGATCGCGCACCATCAGGCCGCAGACATAGCCCGCCGTACCGAGAAATGCCGCATGGCCGAAAGACAGCAGGCCGGCGAATCCCAGCAGCAGATTGAATGCGCAGGCGAACAGGCCATAGCACAGGATTTTCATCAAAAAGTCGGGTNNGACCGCAAACGGCGCGATCAGCCCCAGGACGAACAGCACGCCGAGCAGCAGCGGCAGTTTCGATTCGGCAAAAGAAGCAGGCGCGTTCATTTCTTTTCCTTCGCTTCAGGACTTGCCGAAGAGGCCCGCCGGCCGCACCAGCAGAACGATGACCATGATGACGAAGACCACCACGCTGGAGGCCTCGGGATAGAACACCTTCGTCAGCCCCTCGATCAACCCCAGTGCGAGCCCGGTGATGATGGAACCCATGATCGAACCCATGCCGCCGATCACGA
Organism: Dechloromonas sp.; assembly: GCA_013363835.1. GTDB lineage: Bacteria > Pseudomonadota > Gammaproteobacteria > Burkholderiales > Rhodocyclaceae > Azonexus. The sequence continues at coordinate 1,125,190 of CP054864.1, read as the reverse complement.
CGACGGCGAACACGACGATGATGAGATTCGACCCCATCAGCGGATTGACCTGGAAGATCGGCGCTGCCAGCACCCCGGCAAAAGCCGCCAGGGCCACGCCATAGCCGTAAGTGAACGTAATCAGCAGCGGCACGTTGATGCCCAGCGCCTGCACCATCTGCGAATTCTCCGTGCCGGCACGCAGGTAGGCGCCAAGCTTGGTGCGCTCGATCATGTACCAGGTACCGAAGCAGACGGTCAGTGAGGAGACGATGACCCAGCCACGATAGATGGGCAGGAACATGAAACCGAGATTGACGCCGCCGGAAAGCAACTCGGGAACCTCGTAGCTCTCGCCGGAAATACCGAACTGGTCACGGAAGATGCCCTCGAAGATCAGCGCCAGACCGAAGGTCAGCAGCAGGCCATAGAGGTGGTCCAGCTTGTACAGCCGACGCAGCATCAGGCGTTCGATCACGACGCCAAGCGCCCCGACGATCAGCGGCGCGGCGATCAGCGAAACCCAGTAATTGACACCGAAGCGGGTCAGCGCGATCCAGGCGACGAAGGCGCCCATCATGTACTGCGCGCCGTGGCAGAAATTGATGATGTTCAGCAGGCCGAAAATGATCGCCAGCCCGAGGCTGAGAATGGCGTAGAAAGAGCCGTTGATCAGCCCAACCAGCAACTGGCTGCCCAGCAACGCGGTCGGTATTCCGAATATTTCCATGGAAAACTCCAGACCCGGCGCGAACCGCTGCTCGCACCGGGTATTGCGATGAGTCTGCTTACCTCTTGATCAGCGGGCAGCGCGACTGCGACAGCGGCTGGAAGGCCTCGGCCGCCGGAATCGTCGCCTTGATCGTGTAGTAATCCCACGGATACTTCGAATCGGCCGGCTTCTTGACCTGCATCAGGTACATGTCATGCACCATGCGGCCATCCTCGCGAATCTGGCCGTTCTTGGCGAAGAAGTCGTTGATCGGCGTCTTTTCATCATCGCCNATCACCTTGGTCGTGTCGTCGGTGCCCGTCGCCTTGACCGCCTTCAGGTAGTGATAGATCGACGAATACTGTCCGGCCTGAACCATGGTCGGCATCTTCTTCTGCTTTTCGAAGAAGCGCTTCGACCAGGCGCGGGTCTCGTCGTTGCGATCCCAGTAGAAGCCTTCCGTCAGGTACATGCCCTGGGTCGATTTCAGGCCGAGGGCGTGAATGTCGGTAATGAACATCAGCAGGCCTGCCAGGGACTGCTTGGGCGTGATGCCGAACTCGGCCGCCTGCTTGATGGCATTGGTGGTATCGGCACCGGCATTGGCCAGACCGATGACCTGCGCGCCGGAGGCCTGAGCCTTGAGCAGGAAGGAGGAGAAATCGGAGCCGGGGAACGGGTGGCGGACCGACCCGAGAACCTTGCCGCCGTTGGCGACGACGACCGCCGTCGCATCCTTCTCCAGGGCCTGGCCAAAAGCGTAGTCGGCCGTCAGGAAGAACCAGGTCTTCCCGCCGCCCGTCGTAACCGCCTTGGCCGTGCCGTTGGCCACGGCGTAAGTGTCATAGGTGTAATGCACCGAAACGTCGTTGCACTGCTCGTTGGTGATCGGCGTGGACGCCGGGCCGTTCATGATGACGATGCGGTCCTTTTCCTTGGCGACTTTCATCACGGCCAGGGCGGTCGAGGTCGTCACCAGTTCGGTGACGGTATCCACCCCTTCGCGCTCGATCCATTCGCGTGCCTTGTTGGAGGCGATGTCGGCCTTGTTCTGGTGATCGGCGCTCACCATCTCGATCTTGAAATTCGGCTTCTCGTTGGCGATGAAATCGTCGATGGCCATCTTGGTCGCCAGCACCGCGCCGGAGCCGGCAAGATCGGAGTAGGTACCGGACAGGTCGGTGAGGACACCGATCTTCACGGAACCGCCGGAGATCTGCGCCTGGGCGCCGCAGGACAATGCAGCCAGCGCGGCGGCGCAGGCAGTGGTGGCAAATTTCTTGGATAGCATGGGTGAATCCTCCTTAGGGCGTGGCAAACCCGGTCAAACGCCGAGTGTCTGATGCAGCCAGTCCATCCTGCCCGGNAGCTCTTCCTGGGTGATGGTGGCGATTATTTCTCCGTGTTCGAGCACGTAATGGCGGTCGGCCAGCGGTGCGGCGAAGCGGAAATTCTGTTCAACAAGAATGATGGTGAAGCCGCGTTTCTTGAGTTCGGTAATCACCTCACCCAGTTTCTTGACGATCACCGGGGCCAGGCCNTCGGTAATTTCATCGAGCAGCAGCAATTTGGCCCCGGTACGCAGAATGCGTGCCATCGCCAGCATCTGCTGCTCGCCGCCGGAAAGCTTGGTTCCCGGGCTGTTGCGCCGTTCGCCGAGATTCGGGAACATTTCGTAGATTTCGTCGACCGACATGCCGCCGCTGGCGACGATCGGTGCCAGCGTCAGGTTCTCTTCGGCACTCAGCGAAGCGAAGATGGCACGTTCTTCCGGACAATAACCAACGCCGTGATGGGCGATCCTGTGCGTCGGCACGTTGATGACTTCGTTGCCGTTGACCATGATCGACCCGGTTCGCCGCCCGACCAGGCCCATGATGGATTTCAACGTGGTCGTCCGCCCTGCCCCATTGCGGCCCAGCAAGGTGACGCACTCGCCCTTGGCGACGCTCAGATCGATCCCGTGCAGGATGTGCGACTCGCCGTAGAAGGCATGCAGATCGGTCAGGCGCAGGTATTCGGGTTTCGGCTTGAAAGCACTGGTCATGGTGATCTTCCGCTCAGTGGTGCGCGTCGTTCATGTCGTTGGAGCCGACATAGGCTTCGAGCACCTTCGGATTCTTCGAGACTTCCTCGTAGCTGCCCTCGGCCAGNNCACGCTGCCGCGCGTCAGCACGGTGATGCGGTCGCACAGGTTGGCCACCACCGAGAGGTTGTGCTCGACCATCAGGATGGTACGGTTGGCCGACACCTTGCGGATCAGTTCGACGACACGCGCGATGTCTTCGTGGCCCATGCCCTGCGTCGGCTCGTCCAGCAGCATCATGTCCGGATCGAGGGCCAGCGTCGTGGCGATTTCCAGCGCCCGCTTGCGACCGTAGGGCATCTCCGCGGTCACGGTATCGGCGAATTCGGTCAGATCGACTGCCTCCAGCAGCGCCATCGCTTCGCCGTTCAGCTTGTTGAGACTCTTCTCGGATTTCCAGAAATGGAACTCGGTACCGAGCTTGCGTTGCAGGCCGATGCGGACGTTTTCCAGCACGGTCAGATGGGGAAAGGTCGCCGAAATCTGAAAAGACCGGACGAACCCCGANCGCGCAGTAATGGCCGGCGGCTCGCGCGTGATGTCCTCGCCCTTGAACAGGATGGTGCCGGCGGTCGGCGGCAGAAACTTCGTGACCAGGTTGAACACCGTCGTCTTGCCCGCTCCGTTCGGGCCGATCAAGGCATGGATGGCCCCGCGCCGCACCTTGAGATTGACGTCCGAAACGGCGGTGAAGCCTTTGAACTCCTTGGTCAGCCCGCGCGTTTCAAGAATGAAATCGCTCATTGTTTCTCCTGAAGGGGCAAGCTTGTCTCCTCGCCAGAATATTTATTCATTCCGTAATTGATTTACGGTTGATTAATTATTGCACGTCGAGACCATCGTTATTATTTCAATTTTGATAGGGGTTTCCCCAGTACCCTCCGCAATGGAAGCGTGTCGCACCAATGGAAAAGGGCCCTCAGGCTCCCGAATCCGGCCTTGACGGCCTGTCGAACAAAGTGTTTATAGCCGCTCGAAAACCCCGCAGCCCCCATGCCGGTCCCGATGCACATGCTGACCATGCCGTATTTGCCGCCGGTGCGTTGCAGGCCATGCACCAGCGTTGCCGTACGGATCGCGCCGGTAGCGCCGAGCGGATGGCCCAGCGCAATGGCACCACCGAGAGGATTGACCTTGGCCGGGTCGAGCGGCACGTCCTTCAGCACGGCCAGCGCCTGCGCGGCAAAGGCTTCGTTGAGTTCGATCCAGTCGAGCTGATGTTCGGCAATACCGGCTAACTTGAGCGCCTTGGGAATCGCCGCGACCGGGCCGATGCCCATGATTTCCGGTGGCACGCCGGCCACGGCAAAGCTGCAAAAGCGGGCCAGCGGCACCAGATTGAACTGTTTGAGGATTTTNTCCGACACCAGCAGCACCGCCGCCGCGCCATCGGACATCTGCGAGGCATTGCCGGCCGTCACCGAGCCTTTGGCGTGGAACACCGGTTTCAGCTTGCCCAGGCTTTGCAGCGTCACGTCGGCACGCNNGCCTTCGTCGTGTTCGGCCAGCCGTTGCCGGTGCTTGACTTGCCCGGTCTTCAGATCGGGTAGATATTCATCGACGAGGAAGGGCGAAGTTTCCGCCTTGAAATGCCCGGCATCGATGGCGGCGCAGGCCTTCTGGTGCGATGCATAGGCGAAGGCATCCTGTTCCTCGCGGCTGACATGCCACTGCTGCGCGACCTTTTCGGCGGTCAGGCCCATGCCGAAGGCGATGGCGCGGTGTTCGTCGTTGGCGAACACGGCGGGATTCACCACCACCTTGTTGCCCATCATGTTGCTCATGACGGTCATCGATTCCGTGCCGGCGGCGATCATCACGTCGGCCTGGCCGAGGCGGATCTGGTTGGCGGCATCGGCCACGGCCTGCGAACCGGACGAGCAGAAACGGTTGATGGTGATGCCTGGCACGTTGGTCGGCAACCCGGCCAGCAAGACACCGATACGGGCGACGTTCATGCCCTGCTCCGCTTCCGGCATCGCGCAGCCGACGATCACGTCGCCGATCAGCGCCGGGTCGAGCCCCGGTGCCTGGGCCATGACACTCCTGAGAACGTGGGCCAGGAGATCGTCCGGGCGCACGTTGCGATACATGCCCTTGCGCTTGGCGACCGGCGTGCGAGTCGCTGCGACGATGTAGGCGTCCTGAATCTGTTTGCTCATGTGTTTTTCTCCACCGTCTCAGTTGCGCAAAGGTTTGCCGGTGTCCAGCATGTGCTTGATGCGCGCCTGGGTTTCCGGGGTTTTGAGGAGTTCGAGGAATTGCTGGCGTTCGACGGCCAGCAGCCAGGCTTCGTCGACCAGGCTGCCGTATTCGACTTCGCCGCCGCACAGGGCCACGGCCACGGCGCGGGAAACACGGTAATCGTGGGCAGAAATCATGCCGCCTTCACGCATGTTGACCAGCGTCATTTCCATGCTGGCGATGCCGGCCCGGCCGGCCACCGGCACGCCGCGCGCCGGGATCGGCGGAACATAACCGGCATCGGCCAGCAGTCGGGCTTCCTTGAGCGCGACGAAGAGCAGTTCGCGCGCGTTGAAGAGTATCGTGTCGCCAGCCTTGGCAAAGCCCAGATCGATGGCCTCGTGGGCGCTCTTGCCGGTCTTGCCCATCGCCACGGTCATGAAGGTCGGCGTGAGGTTGCCGAGCACTTCACTGGCGGCGCTGGACTGCGCAGCCCAGCGCGCCGCGCGCAAGGCGAGTTCCTTGCAGCCACCGCCGGCCGGAATCAGCCCGACGCCGACTTCGACCAGCCCGAGATAGCTTTCCAGCGCCAGCACGCGCTTGGCGGCGTGCATGGCGAACTCGCAACCACCACCGAGCGCCATGCCTTGCACGGCAGCCACGACCGGTAGCTGCGCATACTTGATTGCCATCGTTGCCTGCTGGAACCTGCTCACCGTCTGTTCGAGGCGATCGAAATCACCGGCTGAGCAGGCGTCGCTGATCTGCTTGAGATTGGCGCCGACGGCAAATGGTGCGTCGTGCCAGATCACCACGCCGTCGAGGCTGCCGGCTGCCTGCTTGAGCGCAGCCAGCACGCCGTCGAGCACTTCGTCGCCGATGGCGTGCATCCTGGACTTGAAGGAAACGATGCCGATACCGGCGTCGACCTCGGGCAGATGCCACAGCCGAACACCATCGTTTTCGTACAGCGTGACGCCGCTGGACTCGGGCGGGCCAGTGTTNTCACCCAGCAGCAACTCCGGGAATAGCTGGCGGCTATAGACCGGCAGGGTCGAACGTGTCACGTTGCATTGACGGCTGGCCGACCATGACCCGGCCGCCCANTGTACGCCGCTGCGGCCTTTNTTAACCCAGGCCGGCAGCGGCACGCTGCTCATGGTCTTGCCGGCAGCGATGTCGGCGGCAATGGCCTGTGCCGTTTCGGCCCAGCCCGCGGCCTGCCACAGTTCGAANGGNCCTTGCGCCCAACCGAAGCCCCAGCGCAGCGCGAAATCGACATCGCGCGCGTTGTCGGCGACGTTTTCGAGCTGCACGGCGCAGTAGTGGAACAGGTCGCGGAAGACCGCCCACAGGAACCGGGCCTGCGGATGGTGCGAGGTGCGCAAGGCACTCAGGCGGGCCGCCGGGTCGCTCATCTTGAGCATGGCATCGACTTCGACCGCCAGACTGTCACTACTATCGCGATATTCGCCGCTGGCCGGATCGAAGACCTGGATCGCCTTGCCCTGCTTGCGGAAAATGCCGCCCTTGGTTTTCTGGCCCAGCGCCCCTCGGGCAATCAGGTCGTCCATCCAGGCGGGCACATTGAAGTAGCCATGCCACGGGTCGTCGGGCAGCGTGTCGCGCATGGTCTTGACGACGTGGGCCAGGGTATCGAGGCCGACCACGTCGCCGGTGCGGAAGGTGGCGCTTTTCGGGCGGCCGATTTTCGGCCCGGTCAGGCCGTCGACCGTATCCAGGCCCAGACCGAAGGCGGCAGTGTGGTGCATGACCGCCAGGATGGAAAAGACGCCGATCCGGTTGGCGACGAAGTTGGGCGTATCCAGCGCCCGCACGACGCCCTTGCCCAGGCGCGAGGTCAGCCAGGTTTCCAGGCCATCCAGCGTAGCCGGATTGGTGCTGTGGGTAGCGATGATTTCAACCAGCGGCATGTAGCGCGGAGGGTTGAAGAAGTGGATGCCGCAGAACCGNGGCCGCAGCGCAGCAGGCAATGCGTCGGCCAGTGCATTGATCGACAGCCCGGAGGTGTTGGAGGCGACTGTTGCGGTCGACGCCAAAAANGGNGCGATTTTCGAATAGAGATCGTTCTTCCAGTCCATCCTTTCGGCGATGGCCTCGATCACCAGATCGCACTCGCTCAACAGCGGCAGATGCTCCTCGTAGTTGGCCGCATCGATGTATTGCAGCTTGTCGCGCGTCACCAGCGGAGACGGCTGCATGCGTTTGAGGCCGTCCAGCGCCTTCCTGACGATGCCGTTCCTGTCGCCCTCCTTCGCCGGCAGGTCGAACAGCACCACCGGCACATTGGCATTGGCGAGATGGGCGGCGATCTGCGCACCCATGACGCCGGCGCCCAGAACGGCGGCCTTCTTAACCGTAAATTTGCTCAAAGCTTTCTCCTGAAACGAATTAACCGTCCAGTTGCTCGCGCATGGCCTTCTTGTTGAGCTTGCCGACGCTGGTGCGGGCCAGGTTGTCGACGAAACGCACCTGTTCGGGCACGGCAAACTTCGAGATGTGGCCTTCGTCGGCAAAGCGCAGGACGTGGGCCTTGATGTCCTCGGGGCTGGCCGTCTGGCCGGCGCGCAGGACGATCATGGCCAGCGGGCGTTCGCCCCATTTGTCGTCCTTGATGCCAATCACCGCAACTTCATTGACCGCTGGATGCTGCGAAATGATGCTTTCCAGTTCCAGCGAAGACACCCATTCGCCGCCGGTCTTGATGACATCCTTGAGGCGGTCGGTGACAGTCAGCATGCCGCGCGGATCGATGGTGCCGATGTCGCCGGCGTGAAGATAACCGCCCTCCCACAGGTCTTCCGAGGCGGCAGAATTGTGCAGGTAGCCCTGCGTCAGCCACGGCGCGCGCACGACGATCTCGCCGGTCGCCTTGCCGTCGCGCGCAACATCGAGCATCTCTGCATCCACAGTGTGCAGATCGACCAAGGGCAGCGAATAGCCGGTCTTGATGCGCTCGGCGGCCTGGGCATCGAAATCGGGCATGGCTTCGCGGACATGGGCGATGGTCAGCAGCGGGCAGGTTTCCGACATGCCGTAGCCGGTGAAGACATCCATGCCGCGCGCCAAGGCGGCCGCAGCCAGGCCTTTGGGGAAAGCGGCGCCGCCGATGATCATCTTGCAGCGCGACAGATCGACACCCTCGCCCGCCTTGCTGCTCAACAGCATGTGCAGGATGGTCGGCACGCAATGCGAGAAAGTGACGCCTTCGCTGGCGATGAACTGGAGTAGCGTGTCGGGTGCGTAACGGCCGGGATAAACCTGTTTGAGGCCGAGCATGGTGGCGACGTAAGGCAGGCCCCAGGCGTGCACATGAAACATCGGCGTGATCGGCATATAGACATCGTTACGATGCAGCCGCCCCTGTTCGGCCGCCGCGCCCAGCGTCGCGGCGGCGGCCATCGTGTGCAACACGAGCTGGCGGTGGCTGAAATAGACGCCCTTCGGCAAGCCGGTCGTGCCGGTGGTGTAGAAGGTCGTGGCGCGCGTGTTTTCGTCGAAGTCCGGAAAGTCGTAATGCGCGGGCGCAGCAGCCAGCAGTGCCTCGTATTCGCCGGCATAAGGCACCTTGAAACTGCTCATCGTGGCGCCATCGTCGCTGATCAGTACGAACTGCTTCACCGTTTCCAGTTGTTCGCGAATGATCGCCAGCATCGGGATGAATTCGGCATTGACGAAAACGATGTCGGCCCTGGCGTGGTTGAGTGTATAGAGAATCTGCTCCGGAGACAGGCGGACATTCACCGTCTGCAACACCGCACCCATCATCGGCACGGCAAAGAAGGATTCCAGATAGCGATGGCTGTCCCAGTCCATCACCGCCACGGTATCGCCGGGGCCGATGCCGAGCCCGGAAAGCGCGTTGGCCAGGCGGCCGATGCGTTCGAAGAACTGCGTGTAGGTGTAACGCTGTTGGTCGCGATAGACGATTTCCGTGTCGCCAGCCGTGGCACGGGCCGAATGCAGCAACTGCTTGATGAGCAGCGGATAGGTATAGGCGGACGGCGTTACATCGATGGCTTGCAAGGACATCTGAGTCTCCTTCGTTATGGGTTTAGAAGAAGGAGACTAGCCGGATCGCACCCGCCGGTAAGCCGGATATTTCTGCAAACGCTGTAGGAAAATTCCTAAATTTGCATAGGGCGTGTTCAGTAACCGGTGGGACTGCGTTTGCCGGGGCGGGATGGGCGCCAAGGCGCGAGGTGCAGGGAATGGTCGTTCCATTCCCAAGCCGAGCAACGCGCGACCGCCCGCCCCGGCGAACCCGAAGGGCAATGGTCTGGCGGGGCGCATTGCCGCGTTGCCGCTCGCTTGTGCAGATCACTGCACCGCGCGACCGGCGCCTTGCACTCCCCGCCAGACCCTTGCGCAGCCCGCCGCTTACTGTGAACACGCCCTAGCGCCTACCGCGCAGCGGTATTCGCCCGGCCGCGCACCCGTCCATTTCTTGAATGCCCGATGAAANGCGCTGGGTTCGGCAAAGCCGAGCGCCTCGGCGATTTCGGTAATGCCCTGCTGGGTGTCGCTGAGCAAGGTGATCGCCAGATCGCGGCGCAGATCGTCGAGGATGGAGCGGTAGGACTGCCCTTCGTCGTCCAGTCGGCGGCGCAGGGTGGCCGCCGAGGCATGAAACTGCTGGGCCAGGGTCGCAAAATCGGGCCATGCTGAGGGCGGCATTTCGCGCAGGCGGCGGCGGATTTTGGCGGACAGGCTGGTGCTGTTCTTGTACTTGACCAGGAAGTTGGCCGGGGCGCTGCGCAGGAATTCCTTCATCGTGCGCTCGTTCTGGATGTTCGGCATCGCCAGATAGTCAAGCGGAAAGGAAATGCCGGAATGCGGCTGATCGAAAGCCAGTTCCTGCGCAAACAGGATGCGCCACTCGCCGCTGTAGGCCGGTTCCGGGCAGCGGAAATCGGCCCGCAGCACGGGAATCCGCCGCCCGACCAGCCAGCAGGCCAGCCCGTGCAGCATCAGCAGATAGGTGCCGTAGGCGAAGGCCCGTTTGGGCTGCGTTTGCGCATCCTTGAGCACGATGCGCGCGATGCCGTCTTCGCATTGCAATTCGGCAGCCATGTCGTCGAGGATCAGGCGCAGGAAACGCATGGCGCGGCGCAGTGCCCGCTCCAGCGTGTCGCTGTGGATCAAGGCATGGCAGAGCAGCGTGAAACTGCCGGCCTTCATCCGGTGGCTGTCCATGCCGAAGAACTCATCGTCCAGGGTCTGCGCGATACCATGCCAGAGCTGGCCGTAGTGCGTCGACGAGACGCGCGTCTGAGGTGACGCAAGGAGTTCGGGCGAAATTCCCGCCCGACGCAGCAGGCCATCAGCGTCGAGACCGCGCTCACGGATGCAGACCAGCGCCTCCTCGACGAAGCTGATCGATATGGTGCCTTTTTCGGTGTTTTTGCGTCCATATCCGGAGATGGGCCAGNNAGCAGTTGCAAATTCTAGCATTCATGTTGAGCGATTCCGGCATCGAAACGGCTCGCCGGATTCCCATAATTGATGGCTCGAAACAATCCGCCAAACCAATCCAACAAGGAGAGACAAGATGCAGATCAAGGGCAATGTTTTCGTCGTCACCGGCGGTGCCTCCGGCCTCGGCGCCGCCACCGCAAAGATGATCGTCGACGCTGGTGGCAAGGTCGTTCTGGCCGATGTAAACCGGAAGCTGGCGCGAAGATCGAAGCCGAACTGGGCGCCAATGCCCGCTTCGTGCAAACCGACGTCACCAGCGATGAAAGCGCCCGCAACGCCTTTGCCGTCGCCCAATCGCTGGGCAGCTGCGCGGCCTGGTCAATTGCGCCGGCGTCGCCCCGGCCGAGAAGGTCGTCGGCAAGGAAGGCGCCCACAAGTTGGAAAGTTTCGCCCGCACCATCAACATCAATCTCGTCGGCAGCTTCAACATGATCCGCCTCGCGGCCGAGATCATGAGCGGTGCTGCGCCGGACGATACCGGCGAGCGCGGCGTCATCGTCAGCACCGCTTCGGTCGCCGCCTTCGACGGTCAGCTCGGCCAGGCCGGCTACGCCGCTTCCAAGGGCGGCGTCGTCGCGATGACGCTGCCGATTGCCCGCGAACTGGCCCGTTCCGGCATCCGCGTCATGACCATCGCCCCGGGCATCATGGAAACGCCGATGCTGATGGGCATGCCGGCCGAAGTCCAGGAAGCACTCGGCAAGATGGTTCCCTTCCCGTCGCGCATGGGCAAGCCGGCCGAATACGCCGCGCTGGTCGAGCACATTTTCAGCAATCAATACCTGAATGGCGAAGTCATCCGCATGGATGGCGCCATTCGCATGGCCGCCAAATAATTACCGGAGAATCGACATGAACCAGGATCCTATCGTCATCGTTTCCGCCGCCCGTACCGCTATGGGCTCTTTTCAGGGTGGTTTCGCCAGCCTGACCGCCGCCAACCTCGGCGCAGTTGCAATCAAGGCTGCGGTCGAACGTGCCGGCATTGACGCCAATTTGATCGAAGAAGTGCTAATGGGCTGCGTGCTGCAAGCCGGCCAGGGCCAGGCGCCGGCACGACAAGCGGCCTTGCAGGCCGGACTGCCGCTGAGCGCCGGTTGCGCGACCATTCACAAGGTCTGCGGCTCGGCGATGAAGGCGACCATGCTCGGTCACGACGGCATCCTCGCCGGCTCCTACGGCGCCGCCGTGGTCGGCGGCATGGAGTCGATGACCAACGCGCCCTACCTGCTGCCCAAGGCGCGAGGCGGTTACCGCCTCGGCCACGGCCAGATCATCGACCACATGTTCATGGACGGCCTCGAAGACGCCTACTCCAAGGAAACCCGGGGCCGCCTGATGGGCACCTTCGCCGAAGACTGCGCCACTGCCTACGGCTTCACCCGCGAAGCGCAGGACGAATTCGCCATCCGCTCGACCACGCGCGCCATCGAAGCCAGCAACAACGGCAGCTTCGCCTGGGAAATTGCCCCGACCACCGTCGCCGGCCGCAAGGGCGATGTGGTGATCGACAAGGACGAAGGCCCGTTTGCGGTCAACGTCGACAAGATCCCGACCTTGAAGCCGGCCTTCCGCAAGGACGGCACGGTGACCCCGGCCAACTCCTCGTCGATTTCCGACGGCGCGGCGGCAATGGTGCTGATGCGCGCCTCGCAGGCCGAAAAGCTCGGCCTCAGCCCGGTTGCCCGCATCGTCGGCCACACCACGCATGCCGGCGTTCCGGCACAGTTCCCGTCCGCCCCGGTCGGCTCGATGCAGAAGCTGTTCGCCAAGACAGGCTGGACGGCGGAATCGGTCGATCTCTACGAAATCAACGAAGCCTTCGCCGTCGTCACGATGGCTGCGCTGCACGATCTCAAGCTCGACCCGGCCAAGGTCAACATCCACGGCGGCGCCTGTGCGCTCGGCCACCCGATTGGCGCCTCGGGCGCGCGCATCGTCGTCACGCTGCTCGGCGCGCTACGCAAGTACGGCTTGAAGCGCGGTGTCGCCAGCCTGTGCATCGGTGGCGGCGAAGCGACCGCCCTCGCCGTCGAAATGCTCTAACCCGGGGCTGGAGGAGACAAAATGATACTTACGCAAGAACAGGAAATGATCCGCGACTCCATGCGCGCCTTTGCGCAGGAGCGTCTGGCCCCGTTTGCCCCCGAATGGGACAAGCACCACACCTTCCCGGCCGAGGCGCTCAAGGAACTGGGCGAACTGGGCGCGATGGGCATGTGCGTGCCCGAGGAATGGGGCGGCGCCGGCATGGACTACATGAGCCTGGTGCTGACCCTGGAAGAAATCGCCANNTGCGGCGACGGCGCCACTTCGACCATCGTCTCGGTGCAGAACTCGCTGGCCTGCGGCATCACGCAGAAATACGGCACCGACCAGCAGAAGGAAGAATGGCTGAAGCCGCTGGCGCGCGGCCAGAAATGGGGCTGTTTCTGCCTGACCGAGCCGCACACCGGCTCCGATGCGGCTGCCATCACCACCCGTGCCGACCGCGATGGTGACTCCTTCGTGCTGAACGGCGTCAAGCAGTTCATCACCACCGGCAAGCACGCCCACATGGCCATCGTCTTCGCCGTGACCGACAAGGCGGCGGGCAAGAAAGGCATCTCCTGCTTCCTGGTGCCGACCGACACCAAGGGCTTCATCGTCGGCCGCACCGAGGACAAGATGGGCCAGCACGCCTCCGACACCGTGCAGATCATTTTCGAGGACTGCCGCGTGCCGGCCTCAGCGCTGCTCGGCAAGGAAGGCGAAGGTTACAAGATCGCCCTCTCCAACCTCGAAGCCGGCCGCATCGGCATCGCCGCCCAGAGCATCGGCATGGCCCGCGCCGCCTTCGAGGCGGCCGTGCGTTACGCCAAGGAGCGCGTCACTTTCGGCGTGCCGATCATCGAACACCAGGCAGTCAACTTCCGCCTGGCCGACATGAACACCCTGCTCGACGCCGCCCGCCTGATGGTCTGGCGCGCCGCGCAACTGAAGGATGCCGGCAAGCCCTGCCTGAAGGAAGCCTCGATGGCCAAGATGTTCGCCTCCGAAGCCGCCGAGAAGATCGCCTCCGACGCCATCCAGATCCACGGCGGCGTCGGCTACACCAGCGACTTCCCGGTCGAGCGCATCTACCGCGATGTGCGCATCTCGCAGATCTACGAAGGCGCCAACGACATCCAGCGGCTGGTGATCGGACGCAGCATCGCTACCGAATAGAGCCTGTTGCGGTCGACCCCGAAAAAGGCCAAAAACCAGGGTCGACCGCAACCGACTGGAAGGAGACAAGCATGGGACCGCTACACGGCATCAAGATCGTGGAATTCGCCGCGCTCGGCCCGGCGCCGATGGGCGCCATGCTGCTCGCCGATCTCGGCGCCGAGGTACTGCGCATCGAACGCAAGGCCAGCGTCACCGGCCGGCCGACCGCCGACCTGTTCGACCCGAAGATCGACATTCTGAATCGCAGCCGGCGCGTCGTCGCGCTCGACATGAAAAAGCCGGAGGCCATCGCAACGGCCCTGCGCCTGATCGAAAAGGCCGATGCCGTGATCGAGGGCTTCCGCCCGGGCGTCATGGAGCGTCTCGGCGTCGGTCCGGACGTCTGTCTGGCCCGCAATCCACGGCTGGTTTACGGCCGGATGACCGGCTGGGGCCAGCACGGCACGCTGGCGCATGCCGCCGGGCATGACATCAACTACCTGTCGCTGTCCGGCGCCCTGCATGCCATCGGCGAACCGGGCCGCAAGCCGGTGGCGCCCTTGAATCTGGTCGCCGATTGCGGCGGCGGCGCCATGTTGCTGGCTTTCGGGGTGCTCGCCGCTCTGCTCGAAGCGCGCAGTTCTGGGCGCGGCCAGGTCGTCGACGCGGCGATGACCGACGGCAGTGCGACCCTGATGTCGATGATGTACACGCTGAAAGCGATGGGCCAATGGACGCAACAGCGCGGCGACAATCTGCTCGACGGCGGCGCCCATTTCTACGACACCTACCAGTGCAGCGACGGCAAATGGCTGTCGGTCGGCGCCATCGAACCGCAGTTCTACGCGCTGTTGCTGGAAAAAACCGGCATTACCGACCCGGCCTTCCAGGCCCAGTGGGATCGCGGCCAATGGCCCGTGCTCAGGGAAAAACTGGCGACCATCATCGCCACCCGTACGCGCGACGCCTGGTGTGCCATCTTCGAGGGCAGCGATGCCTGCGTCGCGCCGGTGCTCGACATGGACGAAGCGCCGCACCACCCGCACAACCGCTCGCGCAACACCTTCATCGAAATCAACGGCGTCACCCAGCCGGCGTAAGCGCCGCGTTTCAGCCGCACGCCAGCGGCAATGCCGACACCGCCGGCTCCGGACGGCGATGGCGGCGCAGTGCTGGCCGACTGGGGATTCGCCAGCACCGAGATCGCCGGGCTGCGAGCGGTCGGGGCCATGTAGCGTGGGTCAGTCGCTGATGCCCTGCTCCAGGCAATAACGCACCAGCTCGGCATTGCTGCCCAGATTCAGCTTGGCCAGCAGTCGCGTCCGGTAGGTACTGATGGTCTTGACGCTCAGGCACAGGCGGCTACCGATTTCGGTCAGCGAAACCCCNTGGACGATCAGCCGCAGGATTTCCCACTCGCGCTCCGTCAGCCGCTGGTGCAGCGGTGCTTCGCCCGCCGGGCGCAAGGCGCTGCGCTGCATGCCGGGCGGCAGGTAGCAGCCGCCGCCGGCAACGCTGCGGATCGCCGCGACCAGTTGCTCCGCATCGCGATCCTTGGAGAGATAGCCGTTGGCTCCCTGTTCGAAAGCCATCGGCGCGTACTGCTCCTCGGGATACATCGACAGCATGATGACCGGCAAGCCCGGCCATTCGGCACGGATGCGGCGCATCGTCTCGAGCCCGCTGCGCCCGCCCATATTGACGTCGAGCAACACCAGATCGAAGCGGCGGGCGCGCAAATTGTCGAGCGCTTCAAGGCCGTTTCCCGCCTCGGCGACGATGCGCATGTCGACTTCATCGGCCAGCAGCCGGCGCAAGCCGCTGCGAAAGATGGCGTGGTCGTCGACCATCAGGATTTCCAGCATCATTGATCCTCCAGCGGCATGCGCAGGATCAGGCAGGTTCCGCCCGCCGCACCGGGGCGTGACGCCAGGTTGCCGCCGAACTCCCGCGCGCGCTCGGCCATGCTGACCAGGCCGATACTCTTGCCGGTCGGCGTCAGGCTGGCCAGACCGCGTCCGTTGTCCTCGATTTCGACCGTCAGCCAGCCCTCCCCGCTCGCCAGCCGGACAACGACCTGCGTCGCGCCGGCATGGCGGGCGATGTTGGTCAACGCCTCCTGGCAGATCCGGTAGGCCGCCGTCGCCCGGGCCTGCGAGAGCTGGGCGTCGAAACCTTCGGCCTGCAACTGGCTGGCGACCTCGGTGCGCTCCGAAAACTGGCGCAGCATGGCCTGCAAGGCGGCCCCCAGACCGAGGTGGTCGAGCGCGCCGGGACGCAAGTCCTCGGAAATGGTACGCACGGTGGCGATGCTCTCCTGCGCCAGATGCAGCAGATCGCCGACGATGGCCTTCAGTTCCGGATCGTCCGTGCGCCGATTGATGCGCTGGATGTCCATTTTCATCGAGGTCAGCATGCCGCCGACGACATCGTGCAACTCCCGCGCGATGCGCGAGCGCTGCTCTTCGCGCAGGGTATTGATGTAGGCGGCCAGCTCGCGCAGGCGTTCGCGCGACTGGCGCAGCGCTTCCTGTTGCTGCAGTTGTTCGGTGATATTGACGCCGACCCCGACCACCGCCAGCCGCCCGCGATAGAGCACGCTGGAACCAGANACCTCCAGATGGACCGCCTCCCCGCTTCGGTGCCTGCCAAGCGTCGTATAACGGATGCTGGGCACTTCGCCGCTGATCCGCCGATGAAAGTTGGCAACCGTTTCCGCTTGCATCTCGGGCATCACTGCCTGGCGCAAATGCATGCCCGTCATTTCCTCCGGCGTATAGCCCAGCATGCCGGCAAAGGTGGCGTTTACGTACTGGAACACTTCATCCTGGATTACGTACATGCCCGCCAGCGACTGCTCCACGATGCCGCGAAAAGGGATATCCGGACCTTCGTTCATTTGCAAGTCCAAAAAAGTGCAAAAAGGAGCCCGAAGGCTCCCGAAAGGATAGAGACGACGGAATGCTGTTCTCCGATGTCTCACCCGCAGAGTTGCTTAGTGGGCATGTGCGCCGGAAGCGCCCAGCCCGGTCTGGGCACGGATGTACTGTTCGTCGAAGGCTTCAGCTTCCTTGGCAGCACGGGCGCTCTTGTCGGTGACCGAGAGCAGCCAGGTGACGACGAACGCGAGCGTCATCGAAACGATGGCCGGATGGTCGTAGGGGAAGATCGCGGCCTTGTTGCCGAGGATCTTGACCCAGACGGTCGGCGACAGAATCACCAGACCGACCGACGACACCAGGCCGGCAATGCCGCCCCACAGCGCGCCGCGCGTGGTCAGGCCNTTCCAGTACATCGACAGGATCAGGATCGGGAAATTGACCGAGGAAGCGACGCCGAAAGCCAACGCGACGAGGAACAGCACGTTCTGATCCTTGAAGGCGATGCCGAGCAGGATGGCGGTGATGCCCAGGCCAACGGAAGCGATGCGGGTCACCTTCATTTCCTGCGCGCTGGTGGCCGAACCCTTCTTGATGACGCGGGCGTAGAGGTCGTGCGAGATGGCCGATGCACCCGCCAGCGCCAGGCCCGAAACCACGGCCAGGATGGTGGCGAAGGCGACGGCCGACAGGAAGCCGAGGAAGATGTCGCCACCGACCGCCTTGGCCAAGTGCATGACCGGCATGTTGCCGCCACCGATCAACTTGCCGCCGACCTGGCCGCCTTCGAAGAAGGCCGGGTTGGTGCCGACGATGTAGATCGCACCGGCGCCGAGAATCATCGTGACCAGGAAGAAGAGACCAATGAAGCCGGTCGCGTAGAACACCGACTTGCGGGCTTCCTTGGCGTTCGGCACGGTGAAGAAGCGCATCATGATGTGCGGCAGGCCGGCGGTACCGAAGAGCAGACCGAGCGACAACGAGAAGGCGGAGATCGGATCGGCCATCAGCGTACCGGGCACCATCAGTTTTTCACCGAGCTTGCTGGTTTCGATGGCCTTGGTGAACAGGTTGTCGAGCGACCAGTCGAACTGCGACAAGGTCAGCAACATCAGAGAGATGCCGCCGCCGAGCAGCAGGCAGGCCTTGATGATCTGCACCCAGGTCGTCGCGGTCATGCCGCCGAAGGTCACGTACACCATCATCAGCACGCCGACGACGACCACGGCGTAGTTGTATTCCAGCCCGAACAGCAACTGGATCAACTGGCCGGCACCGACCATCTGGACGATCAGGTAGAAGCAGACGACGGTCAGCGAACCGATCGCCGCGAAGGTGCGGATACGGTTCTGGTCGAGACGATAGGAGGCGATGTCGGCAAGNGTGAACTTGCCGAGATTGCGCAGGCGTTCGGCCATCAGGAACAAGATGATCGGCCAGCCGATGAAGAAGCAGACGGCGTAGATGAAGCCGTCGTAGCCCTTGAAATACACCATCGAGGTCAGGCCGAGCAGGGTCGCCGCCGACATGTAGTCACCGGCGATCGCCAGACCGTTCTGAAAGCCGGTAATACCGCCGTGNGCGGTGTAGAAGTCGGCCGTGGATTTGGTCTTGCCAGCCGCCCATTTGGTGATGCCAAGCGTCGCCAGCACGAAGACCATGAACATGGCGATGGCGCTGATGTTGAGCGGCTGCTTCTGGACACCTTCGATGGCGCCACCNACGGCAAAAACCGTAAATGAAACTGCCAGCAGGCTGCCGGCGATCAGTGCGGTGATCGAGCGCTTCATTTGCGGGCCTCCTTCAGGACTTCCTGGGTGAGGTTGTCGAATTCGCCATTGGCGCGGCTGATGTGACCCCGGTCAGCAGCCAGCCGCCGATGACGATCAGTGCCGCAATGGGCCAGCCGATGGTGATGACGCTGCCTTCGCCGATCCTGGCCGCGAAGAGCTGCGGCTGGGTCGAGACGAGGAACATGAAGGTGTAGTAAGGCACCAGCACGAGCAGGAAAGCAAGACAGCAAAGCGCGTGCGCTTGCCGACGAGCTCGGCGAATTTCGGCTGATTTCGAATTTTCGCCTGAATGTTTTCTTGAGACATGAGACCTCCTGGTTACTCCGATGTGTTTTAAAAACTGTGCTGTTCTCGGTTTTTGTGTTTTTCAGGGTCGACCGCAGCAATGCCGGGCCGCTGCCCCAAGTCCTACATGTTTGGATAGTTCGGCCCACCACCGCCTTCCGGCACCGTCCAGTTGATGTTCTGGGTCGGGTCNCTGATGTCACAGGTCTTGCAGTGCAGGCAGTTCTGCCCGTTGATCTGCAAGCGCGGCTTGCCCTCGTCCTCGCCGAGGATTTCGTACACGCCGGCCGGGCAATAACGCGTTTCCGGCGCGCCGTATTTGGCGTAATTGACGCTGATGGCGACGCTTTCATCCTTGAGGCGCAGGTGGCACTGCTGGTTTTCCTCGTGGTTGGTGGCCGAGAGGAAAACCGATGACAGGCGGTCGAAGGTCAGCTGGCCATCAGGCTTCGGGTAGGCGATTTTCGGGTGAACGTTCTTGTCGCCCAGCTGGGTGTGGTCTTCGTGGTGATGCAGGGTCCACGGCGCCTTGCCCTTGAAGACGAAGGTGTCGATGGCACCGTAGGCCAGCGCGCCCCAACCCNNCCACTTGAAGGCCGGACGGATGTTGCGCACCTGGTACAGCTCGCTCCACAGCCAGCTTTTCTTGATCTGCTCGGCGTACTCCGTCGCTTCCGCGCCGGCACCTTCCTTGCCCAGGTGCTCGAAAACGGCTTCGGCCGCGACCATGCCCGACTTCATCGCCATGTGCGTGCCCTTGATCTTGGGCACGTTGAGGAAACCGACCGTGTCGCCGATCAGCAGACCACCGGGGAAGGTCAGCTTGGGCACCGACTGGTAGCCGCCTTCGGACAAGGCCCGCGCGCCGTAGGAAATGCGGCGCCCGCCTTCGAAGTAGCCACGAATCGCCGGGTGCGTCTTGTAGCGCTGGAATTCCTCGTAAGGCGACAGCCAGGGGTTCTTGTAGTCGAGACCGACGACCATGCCGATTGCCACCAGGTTGTTTTCCAGGTGATAGATGAAGGAGCCGCCGTAGGTGTCGCTGGTCAGCGGCCAGCCAACGCTATGTACGATCAGGCCGGGCTGGTGCCTGGCCGGGTCGATTTCCCAGAGTTCCTTGATGCCGATACCGTAGGTTTGCGGATCGACGCCGTCGCGCAGGTTGAATTTCGCCCACAGCTCCTTGGTCAGCGAACCGCGGCAGCCTTCGGCGAAGATCGTCTGGCGGGCATGCAGCTCCATGCCGGGCTGGAAGTTGTGACCGGGCTGGCCGTCCTTGCCGATGCCGAGGTCGCCCGTCGCCACGCCCTTGACCGTGCCGTCCTCCTGATAGAGCACTTCGGCGGCGGCAAAACCGGGATAGATTTCGACGCCCAGCGCCTCGGCCTGCTCGCCCAGCCAGCGGCAGAAGTTGCCCAGACTGATGATGTAGTTGCCGTGATTGGCCATCTGCGGCGGGGTCGGCAGCCTGGTGGCGCCGGTGGCGCTGAGATACAGCAGCTTGTCCTCGCCGGCCGGCGTATTCAGCGGCGCACCGCGTTCCTGCCAGTCGGGGATCAGTTCGGCCAGCGCATGCGGTTCGAGCACCGCGCCGGACAAAATGTGCGCGCCGATTTCCGAGCCCTTTTCCAGCAGGCAGACGGATACTTCCTTGCCGGCCTGTTCGGCCAGTTGCTTGATGCGGATCGCCGCCGACAGCCCGGAAGGGCCGCCGCCGACGATCACGACATCGTATTCCATGGCATCGCGATCAGTACGCATGCACGCTCTCCTAGCAAATTGCCAAGCACGATTGCGCCCGTTGGCACGGGCGCATCGTCGGATTTAGAACAGTTCTTCGGCCAGACCCAGCGTCGACTGGGCGCCGCCGGTGACTTCGGCCGCGTAGGCGGCGGCGAAAGGCAACTGGTGGGTGGCGAAGTAGCGGGCGGTCGCCAGCTTGGCGTTGTAGAAGGTGTCGCCGCTGCCTTCGTCCAGACGCTTGGCGGCGATGCCGGCCGACTTGGCCATCAGCCAGCCGCCGACGACGATGCCGGTGAGCTTGAGGAAAGGTACCGAACCGGCATGGACGGCAGCCGGGTCGCTCTCGTAATTGGCGATGATCCAGTCTGCTGCGGTCGACAGCGAATTGATGCCGTTNTTCAGGTTGACCGCGATATTGCCCAGTTGCGCGTTGCCGGCAATCGTTTCGGCATCGGCGCTCATCTCGGCGAGCAGCGCCTTCATCGCGGCGCCCGGCACCTTTTCGCGGGCCAGCTTGCGGCCGACGAGGTCGTTGGCCTGAATGGCGGTCGTGCCTTCGTATATGGTGGTGATGCGCGAATCGCGGTAATACTGCGCTGCACCGGTTTCCTCGACGAAGCCGACGCCACCGAAGACCTGCAGCGCGGTCGACGACAGCTCGACGCCCTGCTCGGTGCTCCAGCCCTTGACCACCGGGGTCAGCAGGTCGATGCGGGCCTGCGCGGCGGCGTCGCCGGCATGTGCCTTGTCGATCTGGGCGGCAGCGTAATAGGCCAGCGTGCGCATGGCTTCGGTGCGCGACTTGCACTCCATCAGCAGGCGACGCACATCCGGGTGGTGCAAAATGGTCTTCTTCTCGTTCGACTTGTCGCCGATGATCTTGCCCTGCACGCGTTCGCGGGCATACCACAGCGCATGCTGGTAGGCGCGCTCGGCGATGCCGACGCCTTCGAGGCCGACGTTGACGCGGGCATGATTCATCATCGTGAACATGTAGCCGACGCCCTTGTTCTCTTCGCCGATCAGGTAGCCGATGGCGCCTTCCTTCTCGCCGTAGGACATCACGGCGGTCGGGCTGCCGTGGATGCCGAGCTTGTGTTCGATGGAGGCACAGATCAGGTCGTTGCGTGCGCCCAGCGAACCGTCGTCGTTGACCAGGAACTTGGGCACGAGGAACAGGGAAATGCCCTTCAATCCCGGCGGCGCATCCGGCAGGCGGGCCAGCACCAGGTGGATGATGTTCTCGGCGCAGTCGTTTTCGCCCCAGGTGATGAAGATCTTGGTGCCGGAAACCAGGTAGCTGCCGTCGCCAGCCGGCTTGGCCTTGCTGATGATCGCGGCGAGGTCGGAGCCGGCGTTCGGCTCGGTCAGGTTCATCGTGCCGCTCCAGGTGCCTTCGACCATCTTCGGCAGGTATTTCTGCTTCAGTTCGTCGGAAGCATGGTGGGCGATGGCTTCGATGGCGCCGCCGGTCAACATCGGGCAAAGCGCGAACGCCATGTTGGACGATTTCCACATTTCGTTGACCGCCATGGTGACGACGGCCGGCAGGCCNTGGCCGCCGTACTCCGGGTCGAACGGCATGGCGTTCCAGCCGGTTTCGCAGAACAGCTTGTAGGCCTCCTGAAAGCCCGGCGCGGTGGTGACGACGCCATCCTTGCATAGCGAGCCGACGGTATCGCCGCCACGGTTGATCGGATCAAGCACGCCGGTGGCGAACTTGGCCGCTTCGTCGAGAATCGACTCGACCAGTTCGACCGAGCATTCTTCGTTGCCCGGCAAGGCACAGATTTCTTCGAGACCGGCGACTTCGTTGAGGATGAACTGCATGTCGCGCAGCGGTGCGGTGTAGTTGCTCATAGTCTTTACTCCACGGGTTTTATTGGTTTAAACGGCGGCGGCCAATTGCGGCACGGATTCGAAGAGGTCGGCGACGAGGCCGTAGTCGGCGATCTGGAAGATCGGCGCATCNCGGTCCTTGTTGATGGCGACGATCACCTTCGATTCCTTCATCCCGGCCAGGTGCTGGATCGCACCGGAAATGCCGATGGCGATGTAGAGCTGCGGCGCAACGATCTTGCCGGTCTGCCCGACCTGGTAGTCGTTCGGTACGAAACCGGCATCGACGGCGGCGCGGCTGGCACCGAGGGCGGCGCCGAGCTTGTCGGCCAGCGGTTCGAGCAGGTGNTGGTAGTTCTCGCCGCTGCCCAGGCCACGACCGCCGGAGACGATGATCTTGGCGGCCCCGAGTTCGGGACGTTCGGACTTGGTGAGTTCCCGGTTCTGGAGTTGGGTTTGTTGCGTATCGGCAGTGGCGGCGATCGGTTCGATTTCGGCAGTGTTGCCAGTGTCGACCGCATCGAAGGCGGTGCTGCGCACGGTGACGACCTTGACGGCATCGGCGCTCTTGACGGTGGCCAGGGCGTTGCCGGCGTAGATCGGGCGGACGAAGGTGTCGTGGGATTCGACGCCGGTGATTTCGGAGATCTGGGCGACGTCGAGCAAGGCGGCGACGCGCGGCAGGAGGTTCTTGCCGAAGGTGGTGGCCGGGGCCAGGATGTGGCTGTANGCCGGGGCGCTGGCGATGACCAGGGCGCTCAGGTTTTCCGCGGTCTGGCTGGCGTAATGGGCGGCGTCGGCCACTTTCACTTTGGCCACGCCTTGCAGTTGGGCGGCGGCCTGGGCAGCGGCCTGGCAGTTGCTGCCGGCGACCAGGACGTGGATGTCGCCGCCGATCTTCTGCGCGGCGGCGACGGTGTTGAGGGTGGCGGCCTTGAGGCTTTGGTGGTCGTGTTCGGCGATTACGAGGATGGTCATNTTAGATCACCTTGGCTTCGTTCTTGAGTTTGTTGACGAGGTCGGCAACGTCGGCGACACGGATGCCGGCGCTGCGCTTGGGGGTTCGACGACCTTGAGGGTGGCCAGGCGCGGGGTGACGTCGATGCCAAGGTCGCCGGGCTTGACGGTGTCGAGCGGCTTTTTCTTGGCTTTCATGATGTTGGGGAGCGTGGCGTAGCGCGGTTCGTTGAGGCGCAGGTCGGTGGTGACGACGGCGGGCAGNGAGATCGCCAGGGTTTCGAGGCCGCCGTCGATTTCGCGGGTGACTGTGGCTTTGTTGTCGGCGATGACGACTTTGGAGGCGAAGGTGGCTTGCGGCCAGCCTTGCAGGGCGGCGAGCATTTGCCCGGTCTGGTTGGCGTCGTCGTCGATGGCTTGTTTGCCGCAGATGACGATCTGGGGTTGTTCCTTGTCGCAGAGGGCTTTCAGCAGCTTGGCGACGGCCAGCGGCTGGAGTTCGACGTCGGTTTCGACGAGGATGGCACGGTCGGCGCCGATGGCGAGCGCGGTGCGCAGGGTTTCCTGGCAGGCGGCGACGCCGCAGCTGACGGCGATGACTTCCGTGGCGATGCCGGCTTCTTTCAGGCGTACCGCTTCTTCCACCGCAATTTCGTCAAACGGGTTCATGCTCATCTTGACGTTCGCCAGATCAACCCCGAGNCCATCCGCCTTCACTCGCACCTTCACGTTGTAGTCAATCACCCGCTTCACGGGAACGAGAATCTTCATCTTGGATTTCCTTGTTTGCAGACGCAGAAGCGCCCTGCCGACAGTCAGCCGGCAGGTAGCGCGCAGGGTTTACTCGATGGCAAGTGCCGAATTGGCGTGCTGACGCAGCACGTACTTCTGGATTTTGCCGGTCGAGGTCTTTGGCAGTTCGCCGAAAACAACCTGCTTGGGTACCTTGAAGCGGGCCAGATGGGCGCGGCAGTGCTCGATGATTTCGGCTTCGCTGGTTTGCATGCCATCCTTCAATTCGATGAAGGCGGCCGGCACTTCGCCCCACTTCTCGTCCGGCTTGGCAACTACCGCAGCGGCGATCACGGCCGGATGGCGGTAGAGCACATCCTCGACTTCCAGCGACGAAATGTTTTCGCCACCGGAGATGATGACGTCCTTGGAGCGATCCTTGATCTTGACGTAGCCGTCGCTATGGACGACCGCCAGGTCNCCGGTATGGAACCAGCCGACGAAGGCTTCATCGGTCGCCTTCGGATTTTTCAGGTAACCCTTCATGACCAGATTGCCACGGAACATGATTTCTCCCATGGTCTCGCCATCCCAGGGCACCGGCTCCAGCGATACCGGATCGAGAACGGCGATCGCTTCCTGCATGTGATAACGCACGCCCTGCCGGCCGTTGCGCGCGGCGCGCAGGTCGATCGGCAACTTGTCCCATTCGGGATGCTTGGCACAGACCGAGGCCGGTCCGTAGGTTTCGGTCAATCCGTAAACGTGGGTGATGTTGAAACCCATCTGCTCGGCACCTTCGATGATGGCGGCCGGNGGCGCAGCACCGGCGATCAGGCCATTGACCTGGTGGGTGATGCCTTCCTTGAGCGCTGCCGGGGCGTTGATCATCATCCCGTACCTGATGGGCGCGCCACACATGTGGCTGACCTTGTGTTCCTTGATCAGGCCGAAGATCAGCGCCGGATCGACCTTGCGCAGGCAAACGCTGGTGCCGGCATTGGCCGCCAGCGTCCATGGGAAGCACCAGCCGTTGCAGTGGAACATCGGCAGCGTCCACAAGTAAACCGAGTGCGGCGGCATGCCCCAGGAAATGATGTTGGAAGCAGAAT
Source organism: Dechloromonas sp. (assembly GCA_013363835.1). Taxonomy (GTDB): domain Bacteria; phylum Pseudomonadota; class Gammaproteobacteria; order Burkholderiales; family Rhodocyclaceae; genus Azonexus. Next base: position 1,100,201 of record CP054864.1, on the reverse strand, counting down.
TCAGATAGGCGCCGCGATGATGGTGNACCACGCCCTTCGGATTGCCGGTCGTGCCGGAGGTGTAGTTGAGCGCGATGGCGTCCCATTCGTTTTCCGGCAGACTCCAGACGAAGTCCGGGTCGCCTTCGGCGATGAAAGCTTCGTAATCCTTTTCACCGAGCGCTTCGCCGCCGGTGAATTCAGGGTCGAGTGTGTCGATGACGATCGGCTTCGGCCCTTCGAGCAACGCCAGCGCGCCCTTGATGATGGCGGAGAATTCCGGATCGGTGATCAGCACCTTGGCCTCGCCGTGCGCCAGCATGAAGGCGATGGCTTCGGCGTCGAGACGGGTGTTCAGCGTATTGAGCACGGCGCCTATCATCGGCACCCCGAAGTGGCATTCGAACATCGGTGCCGAATTGGGCAACATCACGGCAACAGTATCGTTCTTGCCGATGCCTCGATTCTTCAGCGCCGAAGCGAGCTGGCGGCAACGATCGTAGCTTTCTTTCCAAGTATATTGGCGAGCACCCTGGATAAGCGATGTGCGCTTCGGGTAGATAAAGGCCGAGCGCTCGAGAAAACTCAGGGGNGAAAGCGGAACGTAGTTGGCCGGATTCTGATCCAGGCCAACGGCATAGGGATTTTGTGACACGAACGTCTCCTCACGATTCTTGCGAAAGTGCTGTTCTCGTTGTTTGGGTACCGCTATTTTTAGCTAGGATTGCAAAACACTCTTGCGCAACTATTTTTGAAATGTAACGAATGGTTACAAGCCAGATACCGGCGACCCGCCTGCCGTAGAATCGCCCGATGACCAGCCCGCCCGCTCCGCCAGAAACTGCCCAGCGCTATGAAATGCTGCAGGCCGGACTCGATCTGCTGGATCAGGGAATCACGGTGTTCGATGCGAATCTGCGGCTGGTGGCCTGGAACGAACCGTTTCTTCGGCTGCTCGAATTTCCCGCCGAGCTTGCCTATGTCGGCGCGCCATTCGAGAGCTTCATCCGCTTCAATGCCCAACGTGGCGAATACGGCCCCGGCGAAGTCGAGACGCAGGTCAGCGAACGGGTGGCGTCAGCAGCCCAGTTCGCCANNCACATCACCGAGCGCCAGCGCCCCAACGGCCGGACCTTGCTGCTACGCGGCGAGCCGTTGCGCGACAAGGGTTTCGTAACCNTCTACAGCGACGTTACCGAGCAGCGTTACATCGAGAACCTGACCGAATACCAGAATATCCAGCTCGACGAGCGGGTACGCTAACGTACCGCCCAGCTGGAAAATGCCAACGCGAACCTGACCCGTGCCAATGCGGAGAACAGCCGCATTACCGCCGCCCTTCGCCGCAGTGAAGAACGCCTGCGGCTGATCAACGACACCATTCCCATCCTGATCGGCTACGTCGACCACAATGAGGTGTACCAGTACGCGAACAAGGGGTACTCGGACTGGTATGGCCACCCTGAAGGCGCAGTCACCGGGCGCGCCGTGCTCGATGTCATCGGACCGCATGTCTNNGATCAGGTTCGCGATTCGGTCAGAAAAGCCCTGTCCGGCCAGCAGGTTACCTACGAATACCAGATGACGCGCAATGGGCAGACCGCGTTTGCCCGAAGCACGCTGGTTCCCGAGATCACGCCGGAAGGCGCGACGATCGGATTTNTCGTTNTTTCGTACGAGATCACCGAGCAGAAGCGGATGCAGGCCGCACTCGTGCAGGCCCAGAAAATGGAGGCCATCGGCCAGTTGACCGGCGGCCTCGCCCACGACTTCAACAACCTGCTTACCGTCATCATCGGCAACCTCGCAGCCCTGCAGGACCACCGGCCGGGTGATGCCGAAGTCAACGAGTTCGTCGAACCGGCGCTGCAATCCGCCCGCCGTGGCGTCCAATTGATCAAGCGGCTGCTGACCTTCTCCCGTCAACAGCCGCTGGAGCCGGAGGCCGTCAACATCGGCCAGCTGATAGGCAGCCTGGGAAAACTGGTCCGCCGCTCGCTACCCGAGTCAATTGCCGTATCGACGGATTTGTCGGGCGCTTCGATTCATGCCCTGGTCGATCCCGGGCAACTGGAAAGTGCACTGCTCAACTTCGCCCTGAATGCCCGCGATGCCATGCCGGAAGGGNGGCGCCTGCATATTGCCGCCCGTCCGGTGGAACTTGCCACCGATGCGGCGGTGTTCGATGTGCTTCCCGGCCGCTACGCGCTGATCGAGGTCGCCGACAATGGCTGCGGCATGGATGTGGCCACCTTGTCCCGGGTTTACGAACCCTTTTTCACCACCAAGCGTTTCGGACTGGGAAGCGGACTCGGACTCTCGATGGCCTATGGCTTCGTCAAGCAATCGGGCGGCGGCATCTCGATCCAGAGCCAGCCCGGCCAGGGAACCACGGTGTTGATGGTGCTCCCGCTGACGACGCGCAACCCGGATGACGACCTGCCGGCGGAAGATGAATCGCTCNCCCACTGCGGAGAACTGGTTCTGCTCGTCGAGGACGACCCGAGCGTCCGGCGCGTCGTGCGCCAGCAGCTGGTCGATCTGGGCTACCCGGTCATCGAGGCCGAAAATGCCATCCAGGCGCTGGAAATGCTCGAGCATGTCGCCGACATCGCCATCGTCGTCAGCGATGTCATCATGCCCGGGNGTATCAACGGTCGGCAGCTTGCCGCAACGGTGCTGGAAAACCACNCCCATATGCATGTCGTGCTGATGAGCGGCTACACCGACGAAGCGCAGCAAGGCGGCAGAGATGAACTGCCCGTGCTGGCCAAGCCGTTTTCCCGGCTGGAACTGGCTCGGGCCATGCAANAAGTAGATCGAGACAAGCCATGAAGGAAGCGGAATCCCGCAAGTTGATCGCCATCGTCGAGGATGACCCCGGCGTGGCACGTATCATCGAACAGGTGCTCGACGATTTTTCGTTCCGCACCGTCTGGTGCCGCAGCGCCGGCGACCTGCTGCGTCGCCTGCGGACCCTGCAGCCGGATCTTTGCATCATCGATCTAGGCCTGCCGGACATGGACGGCATCGAAGCCATGCAAAGGGTGCGCGGGCAGTCGAGCTGCGGCATCCTGATCCTGACCGGACGCGCTCATGTCAGCGACCGCGTGATGGGACTCGAACTCGGCGCCGACGACTATGTCCTGAAACCCTTCGAACCGCGTGAACTGGTAGCGCGCGTGCGCAGCATCCTGCGCCGGCAGGAAAGCGTCGCAGCGGCGCCAGCGCGGCAAATCGCCGAATTTTCAGGGTGGCGTTTCAATCTCGCCAACAACACCTTGCACGCCCCCAATGGCGAGGAACACCTGCTCAGCACCTCCGAGGCCGAATTGCTCAAGGTTTTCGTCAGCAATCCGAATCGGATCCTGCAACGCGAGCAACTGATGGGCACCCGCGACCTGGCCCCCACCGACCGCAGCATCGATGTCCGCATCTCGCGACTGCGGCGAAAACTGGAGTCTGATGAAAAAGCCCGGCCTTCATCAAGACAGTCTATGGTGCCGGCTATCTTTTCCTGGCTGCAGTCACCTGGACAAACTCCGGCAGCAGCCAATAAAAACGGGGCATCGCGCCCCGCTTCACATACGTACGCGAGTCCGCCTTACTGCAACTCTTCCAGGCGAATCCGCTTGACCTTGCCCTTTTGCGCGCTCAGTCCCTCGATCCGGACAATTGCCGCGTCGGCGCTGCATTCCCTGCAGACGTGGGTAAGGATGATGATGTCGGTTTCACCCTCACCCTCTTCCGGTTCGCGCTGCAGCATGGCATCGATGGAAATCTGCTGATCCGCCAGAATACGGGTCACGTCGGCCAGCACCCCNGGTTTGTCTTCGACCCGCAAGCGCAGGTAGTAGCCGGTTTCGACTTCGCTCATCGGCAAGATCGGCAGCGACGACATCGAATCCGGCTGAAACGCCAGATGCGGCACGCGGTGCTCGGGATCGGCCGTTGCCAGGCGCGTCACATCGACGATGTCGGCGATCACAGCCGAAGCGGTCGGCTCGGCGCCGGCGCCNCTGCCGTAGTAGAGCGTCGTGCCGACGGCATCCCCNTTGACTACGACGGCGTTCATGGCGCCTTCGACGTTGGCGATCAGGCGCTTGGCCGGAATCAGCGTCGGGTGAACGCGCAATTCGACACCCTTTTCGCGGCGCTTGGCGATACCGAGCAGCTTGATGCGATAGCCGAGTTGTTCCGCATACTTGATATCGGAGGCTTCCAGTTTGGTAATGCCTTCGATGTAGGCNCTGTCGAACTGAACCGGAATTCCGAAGGCGATCGAGGCGATCAGCGTCGCCTTGTGTGCGGCATCGACGCCCTCGATGTCGAAAGTCGGATCTGCTTCGGCATAGCCCAGCCGTTGCGCTTCCTTCAGCACGTCGTCGAAGGAGAGCCCCTTGTCGCGCATTTCCGACAGGATGAAATTGGTCGTCCCATTGATGATGCCGGCCGCCCACTCGATGCGGTTGGCGCTCAGNCCTTCNCGCAGCGCCTTGATGATCGGAATGCCTCCAGCGACGGCCGCTTCGAAAGCCACCATGACACCCTTTTGCTGGGCAGCGGTAAAGATTTCGGTGCCATGCACTGCCAGCAGCGCCTTGTTGGCGGTCACCACGTGTTTGCCGTTGGCGATGGCCTGCATGACCACTTCNCTGGCCACGCCGTAGCCGCCGATCAACTCAACGATGATGTCGATTTCCGGGTCATTGACCAAGGCAAAGGCATCGTCGGTGACGCGCGCTTCATCGGCAGTCACCTGCTTCGCCAGTTCGACGTTCTTGTCCGCCACAGATGTGATGCGAATGGGNCGACCAGCGCGACGGGATATCTCGTCCGCATTACGCTTGAGGACATTCCAGGTGCCACCGCCGACGGTGCCGATGCCGATAAGGCCAACATTAATAGGTTTCATGGTCTGTCTTTACTTGGTTTGGTTGGTGTTGTGACGCTTGCGATAGTTATCGAGGAAACGGGCGATGCGGGCGATTGCGTCTTTCAGGTCGTCCTCATGCGGCAGGAAGACCAGGCGAAAATGGTCGGGATGAGGCCAGTTGAAACCGCTGCCCTGCACCAGCAGAACCTTCTCCTCCTGCAGCAACTCGGAAATGAATTGCTGATCGTCCTCGATTGGATAAACCGCCGGATCGAGCCGNGGAAACATGTAGAGAGTGGCCTTTGGTTTGACGCATGAAACTCCGGGAATCGCCGTGATCAATTCGTGCGCCACATCGCGTTGGCGCCGCATGCGCCCGCCCTCCGCCACCAGGTCATCGATGCTCTGATAACCGCCGAGCGCGGTCTGGATGCCATGCTGCCCCGGCGCATTGGCGCAGAGGCGCATGGAAGCCAGCATATCGAGGCCTTCAATATAATCCTTGGCATTGCGCTTGTCGCCGGAGACCACGAGCCAGCCGGCACGGTAGCCGCAGGAGCGGTAGTTCTTGGACAGGCCGTTGAAGGTAATGGTCAGCACGTCCTCGGAAAGCGAGGCGATGGCCGTATGGGTGACACCGTCGTACAGCACCTTGTCGTAAACTTCGTCGGAGTAGATCACCAGGTGATTCTCGCGGGCGATGGCGATGATTTCCTTCAACAACCAGTCCGGATACAGCGCCCCGGTCGGATTGTTGGGGTTGATGACGACGATGGCCTTGGTGTTCGCCGTAATCTTGCGGCGAATGTCGTCGAGGTCGGGCAACCATTCGTTGTTCTCATCGCACAGATAATGCTTGGGCGTGCCGCCGGAAAGGCTGATCGCCGCCGTCCATAATGGGTAGTCCGGTGCAGGCACCAGCACTTCGTCCCCTGCGTCAAGCAGTGCGTTCATCGCCATGACGATCAGTTCGGAAACGCCATTGCCGACGTAGATGTCCTCCAGCGTCACGCCCTTGATGTGTTTCTGCTGACAGTAGTGCATGATCGCCTTGCGGGCCGCGAAGATGCCTTTCGAGTCGGTGTAGCCGGCGGCGCTGGGCAGGTTGCGGATGATGTCCTGCTGGATTTCCTCGGGCGAGTCGAAACCGAACGCGGCCAGATTGCCGATGTTCAGCTTGATGATCTTGTGGCCCTCCTCCTCCATCTGCTTGGCTTTTTGCAGCACAGGGCCGCGAATGTCGTAGCAGACATTGGCGAGTTTTGCGGATTTCTTGATAGGGGCATTAATTTCTCTTCGTTGTCGGCCGGCACTAGCGTGACGACTTCGTTCATAGCAATCCATCTTTGCGGAACATGTCCTTGATACCACGAATCGCCTGGCGGATTCGTTCCTCGTTTTCGATCAGCGCGAATCGCACGTGGTCGTCGCCATACTCGCCGAACCCGACACCAGGCGACACAGCGACCCTGGCTTCGGCCAGAAGCTTCTTGGAAAACTCCAGCGATCCCATGGACGCATACGCTTCGGGAATTTTCGCCCATATATACATCGAGGCTTTGGGCACCTCGACCAACCAGCCGGCTTCGTGGAGCCCCTTGGCCAGTACGTCGCGGCGATTCTGGTACATGGCCCGGATATTCTCGACACAAGTCTGGTCGCCATCGAGGGCGATGATCGATGCGACCTGGATCGGCGTGAACGTCCCGTAATCGTGATAACTCTTGATACGTGCCAGCGCGGCGACAAGATCCTTGTTACCGACCATGTAACCGACTCGCCAACCAGCCATGTTGTAGCTCTTCGACATGGTGAAGAATTCGACCGCCACATCGCGGGCACCAGGCACCTGCATGATCGACGGTGCCTTCCAGCCATCGAACACGATATCGGCATAGGCCAGATCATGCACCACGAGAATATCGTGCTGCTTGGCCAGCGCCACCACCCGTTCGAAAAACTCGAGTTCGACACAGCGTGCGGTAGGATTGGACGGAAAACCGAGGATCATCATCTTCGGCTTTGGCGTGCACTCCTTGATGGCGCGCTGCAACTCGTCGAAAAANTCGACATCGGCGGTCATGCGCACCGAGCGAATATCGGCGCCCGCGATGATCGCCCCATAGATATGGATCGGATAACTGGGATTCGGCACCAGCACGGTATCGCCGCGGTCCAGCGTGGCCAGCATCAGGTGCGCCAACCCTTCCTTGGAGCCGATCGTGACGATCGCTTCGGATTCCGGATCGAAATCGACATCGTAGCGCCGCTTGTACCAGTCGCAGATCGCCTTGCGTAGCCGGTAAATTCCCTTTGAAATCGAGTAACCGTGGGTGTTTTCCCGCAAAGCCGCTTCGACCAATTTGTCCGTAATGTGCTGCGGCGTCGACTGGTCCGGATTGCCCATGCTCATGTCGATGATGTCCTCGCCACGACGGCGTGCCGCCATCTTCAACTCACCAGTGATGTTGAAGACGTAGGGAGGCAGGCGCTTGATGCGGAAAACTCTCTCATGGCAGACAAATCCGGAACGCTTGGAGCGAAAAGGTATAATCCTACTTTATCGCATGGTGCACCGCAATTTTGACGGGCTATTCAAGCTGATCGCGACGTGAAACTACACCTCTCCAATACTGCCGGACTCAACGTGTTCACTGCCTATGGTGAAGGTTATGTTGCGGTCAACCATGAAAAATACTCANAAAACCTGATCGTTCTCCCGGAATCCGTCATTTCCGAATGGTCGACCGCAACCGTCGAGACACTGACTTCAGCCGACATGCAGGTCTTGCTCGAATTAGGTACGGAAATCGTCCTGCTTGGCACCGGCAACCGCCTGTGCTTCCCGCAGGGCGCACTGATGCGCCCCTTCGCGCCAGCCGGCATAGGTCTCGAAATCATGGATATTCAAGCCGCCTGCCGAACCTACAACATTCTCGCCGCTGAAGGACGCAAGGTTGCGGCTGCGTTGCTTTGATTGATTCGGCCAGGGCTACCAGTTCTCGATCCGCAGTCCTGCACCCGGCCAGGAATTCCTGAGGTAGGATCGATAACGTTTGTATTTAGGGCTTTTGCCTGAACGTGAAATACTTCCCGGAAGCTTTTAGGCACAACCTTTACGCTAACGACGTTTCCGTTATGATTATGCCCTGTTGATTTGCGAAGCAGGCGCTGTCTGCGATCTGATTGGGGAATACCATGTTGAAGAATGTCTGCACCTTATTTAATGGCATCAAATGCCTGATGGCATCGATCGCCGTTATTACGATTACCGGCTGTTCCACAAGCTATCCGCCTGCGCCAGTTTCCGCCGCATCACCTGATTACAACTACAAGATCGGCCCCGGCGACAATCTGAATATCGTGGTTTGGCGCAACCCCGAACTGTCGATGACTGTGCCCGTTCGCCCCGATGGAAAAATTTCGGCGCCCCTGATCGATGATCTCGATGCGTTGAACAAGGATCCCTCGACGCTTGCCCGAAGTATTGAAGCGGAACTTGGCAAGTTCATTCGTGACCCGGTCGTCACGGTTGTCGTCACCTCCTTCGTTGGCCCGTACACCGAGCAGATTCGCGTCATTGGTGAGGCCACCAAGCCGCAAACGCTCCCCTACAAGCAAAAAATGACGGCGCTTGACGTAATGATCGCGGTTGGCGGCATTACCGACTTTGCCGATGGCAACCGGGCGACCATTCTGCGCACTTCGGAAAACAACACTCAATATAGCGTCAGGCTCAAGGATCTGGTCAAACGTGGTGACGTATCAGCCAACGTAGACATGAAACCCGGCGACATCCTGATCATTCCGCAGAGTTGGTTCTGATTCACCAAATGTAATTGAAACCGCCGTGGAGCGTTCCTCCCGGCGGTCCTTGAGTTCGGATCAAGTCAGATGGAAGAAATTCTCCAGCAAGCCAGATCAATCCTCCGTGGCGCATGGCAACATCGACGCCTGGGAATGCTCTTCGCTTGGTTGGTCGGCGCAATCGCGGCCGGCGTGATCCTGCGGATTCCCGACAAATACGAGGCTTCCGCCCGGATTTTCGTGGACACGCAATCGATTTTGAAACCGCTGATGTCCGGTCTGGCTGTGCAGCCCAACATCGACCAGCAGGTCATGATGCTGAGCCGGACTCTGATCAGTCGTCCAAATATCGAAAAACTGATCCGCATGTCGGATGCGGATCTCAACATCAAAAGCAAGTCCGATCAGGAAGAATTGATCGAGCGTCTGACCAAGACTCTTGAGATCAAGAGCACCAACCGGGACAATTTATACACACTGTCCTACCGCGATTCCGACCCGGCCAAGGCACAACGCATTGTTCAGTCGCTGGTTTCGATCTTTGTGGAGTCCAGTCTCGGGNGCAAGCGCCAGGACTCGGATTCAGCGCGCAAGTTCATCGACGAGCAGATTCGCAACTATGAANAANAGCTGGAAGAGGCCGAAAATCGCCTCAAGGAATTCAAATTGCACAATCTGGAACTGCAGACAGCCGACGGCAGGACTAACGTAGATCGTTTAGGCGACATCGCTGTAATACTCGAGAAGTCACGGCTCGAGCTACGGGAAGCCGAGAACTCGCGTGATGCTCTCCGCCGCCAGATCGTCGGCGAAGAACCTGTGCTTCTCCCTGAATCGCCAGGCGCCGATGCCAGCATCTCTCTTCCGGAGATCGATGGCCGCATCGAAACACAAAAACGCAATCTGGATGCCTTGCTTCAGAAATACACCGACAAGCACCCCGATGTCATAGGAACCAGGCGGCTGATCAAGGATCTGGAGGAACAAAAGCGACAGGAAATCATTTCCCGTCGCAAATTTGCCNAAGCAAATCCTGGGGCCGGAATCAGCAACAATCCTGCTTTCCAGCAACTCAAGGTTTCGCTGGGTGAGGCTGAAGCGAGCGTCGCGTCCTTGCGCACACGGGTTGCGGAATATGAAGCGCGCTACAAGCGCACCAAGGAAATGATGAAGTCCATGCCACAACTCGAAGCGGAATACACGCAACTCAATCGCGACTATGACATTCACAAANAAAATTACGAACAATTGGTCGCCCGCCGCGAATCAGCGGAGTTGACTGGCGACCTCGAATCCGCTGGTGGCGGGGCCGATTTTCGCCTGATCGACNCCCCACGCGTTTCTTCGAAACCGGTGGCACCGAATCGCTTGGTTCTCCTACCGCTCGGACTGTTGCTGGCAATTGGCGGCGGTCTTNTTGCTGCCTTTGTCGCAAGCCAATTACGACCGGTTTTCTTTGATGGAAAGTCGCTGCGCGACGATACAGGGTTGCCGCTACTCGGCATTATTTCGCTGCTTCCCAATGAAGCCCGACAGAAGCAGGAGCGCGCCAGTCTGGTCCGTTTCATGTTGGCTGGCGGGGCGCTCATAGTTACATATGGAGCAGGAATCGCCATCCTTTCTTATCTCTCCCAACGCGCTGCCTGAGGATAATCAATGAGTCTTATTGAACAAGCAGCGAAAAGGCTGGAGCAACTCCGTCAGGCTGGCGTCGAGTTGCCCGAGCAAACCGGCGATTGAAACACCGGAGCGCGTATCGCCTGAAAAGACGGCGGAACGCCCCTCTGCCCCCACTTCTCACCACCCGCCCCTCCTNCCGTCTCTGCCAAAGCTTCTTCTGAAGCAACCAGCGCGCGAGCTGCGAACAAGCGGGTCACGCTCGATCTTGATGCAATGGCTGCCTCGGGGTTGCTTGTTCCGAATCAATCGCGCAGTTTGCTGGCCAATGAGTTCCGTGTGATCAAGCGCNCCCTAATTGCCAATGCCATGGGCAAGGGATCAAAGCACATCNAAAACGGCAATCTCATCATGGTAACCAGCGCCCTTCCTGGGGAGGGCAAAAGTTTCACTGCCGTCAATCTCGCGATCAGTATCGCAATGGAATTGGACAATACGGTCATGTTGGTTGATGCAGACGTCGCTCGACCATCCGTTCTCACCATGCTCGGGTTGCCGCCTGCCGAAGGACTCCTTGATGTTGTCAAGGAGGATTCGCTAGACATCTCGCCGGTGTTGCTTCATACAAATGTCGAGAAATTGTCCATACTCCCTAGCGGCACTTCACACCCCCGCGCGACGGAATTGCTTGCCAGCGAAGCGATGATCAGGTTACTTGACGACGTGTCTAAACGCTATCCGGATCGAATCATTGTCTTCGATTCCNCCNCGCTTCTGTTGACTACCGAAGCACGAGCCCTGGCAACCCACATGGGACAAATTGTTATCGTGGTTCAATCGGGTAAAACAACGCAGGCTGCTGTCANNGAGGCCATATCGACCATCGAGTCCTGCCCACTCAAAATGATGCTTCTGAACCAAGCCGCACAATCCGCTTCCGATCGCTACGGATATGGATATGCCTACGGATACGGATATGGCAACGAGAAATAACGCCACACGGTTTGCAGCACGCATTGCGATCTGTAGCTGTTTCGTCATGCCTGCCTTGGCTCAGCAGGCAAGTTCCGTCATCACACCGGCAGGTACTTCCGNNGGCCAAAACCTTCCGGGTGCGGCGCCAATTCAAAATACCGGAACGCAAGGAGGCAACCTAGCCGGTGAAGCGGCACCGCGGACTTGGACAATTACCNCGCGGATTGGCCTGACCGAAACGCTGACGGACAACATCAACCTTAGCTCGACAAATACTCAAACCGGATTCATATCCCAGTTATCCCCAGGCGTTCGCATCGATGCGCGAACGGCTCGGTTGAAGATGTTTCTCGACTATTCATTGAATGGGCTGCGTTACTCTACTGGCAACAGTAGCAGTCAGGCCNAGAATGTGTTGAATGCCTTTGGCACGCTGGAAGCAATCGATAACTGGTTGTTTCTTGATTTCAGCGGCAATATTTCTCAACAGATCATCAACCCGTTCGGCGTACAGACCCCTAGCTCCATCTACGATAACAGGAACCTGACCGAAACGTCGACCTACAGGCTTTCACCCTTCATCAAGGGGCAATTGGGCGGTTCGGCGGACTACTTTCTCCGGTACAACGTATCAGCCACGAACTACCAGAACAGTTCCTCTNCGAACGTCACTCTTTCGCAATGGATCGGGCAGGTTCGTGGAAGCACGAGGTTCCAGAACCTCAACTGGGCAATCGACGGTAGCCAGCAGAATACGGACTACAGTCTCGGACGAAACTACGATGATGGGCGTGTGCGTGGCATACTGACTTACAAGCTATTCCCCGAATTTAGTCTTTCAGGCAGTGGTGGCTGGNAAACCAATAACTATCAATCGCTCAATAACGAGGGCAAANGCACCTACGGCTACGGCATCAACTGGACCCCAACGGAACGAACGCAGGTTTCGGGATTCCAGGAACACCGTTTCTTTGGAAACGGTTACAACGTGTTGCTCAGTCACCGCTTTCCGCTGAGCAGCATCCGTNTTACGGCCATCCGGGATGTATCGCTGATACCTAACCAGTTCTCCACTTCCGGCATGGGAACGGTCTACGATATGTATTTCGATCAGTTCAGCAACCTGATTCCGGACCCTGTGGCGCGTTCAGCCTATGTGACGAATCTGTTGAACCAACTTGGTGTTGCACCCAACGCTCAGGCGGTAAGCGATTACGCGGCACAGCGCCCGCGTGTCCAAAGCAACCAGCAACTCGCGTATATACTCTATGGTGCCAGAAACTCGCTCACGCTGATTGCCGCCCGTAACGAAAATGAAGCACTGACCGTCTTCGGGCAGAATACAAATATTGCTGGACAAGCATCACGCGTAACCCAACAAGGGTTTACCGTGAGTTTTGCACATCGCCTGACTNCCCTGACCGCCTTGAATCTCCTTGGCTCGCGGATGGAAAGCCAGAGTGGGCTGACGAATACACTCAACACCACTATGACAACTTACCAAGTTGGCGTATCGACCCGTTTCGGCGCAAAGACGGCAGGTTCTTTGAATCTCCGTCGTTCTGAATTCGACAGTGATACCAGCCCCTATACCGAGAACGCGTTGGTAGGTTCGATAACGATGTTCTTCTAGTACATGTACGAATCGTTCTATGGCTTGACCAGCAAGCCCTTCCAGCTGAATCCGGACCCATCGTTCTACTTCGCCAGCAAACAGCATCGGCGTGCAACAGCCTATCTTGAGTACGGCATGNCATCAGAACGAGGGTTCATCATCATCACCGGAGAGGTTGGTGCCGGCAAAACGACCATTGTCCGCGGACTTCTGGAAAGCTTGGACCAGGACAAGATGGTTGCAGCTCATTTGATGAGCACCCAACTCGATGCTGACGACACATTGCGCTTGGTCGGGGCTGCATTCGGCATCAGAACCAGAGACGTTTCCAAAGCGGACGTACTGATGTCGCTTGAAGCCTTCCTTATAAACATGACCACCAAGNGGAAGCGTTGCCTGTTGATCGTCGACANNGCGCAAAACCTCACTGCTCGGGCGGTTGAGGAATTGCGAATGTTGTCCAACTTCCAGTTTGGCAACCATGCCCTGCTGCAAAGTTACCTCATTGGGCAACCGGAATTTCGCGAGATATTGCAAAGCCCGCAGATGATGCAATTCCGTCAACGGGTCATTGCCTCATGCCACATTGGGCCGATGGACGTCGAGGAAACAAAGGGATACATCGAACATCGGCTCAAACATGCGGGCTCGACCGGTTCCCCCGAATTCTCTGACGATTCGTTCGAAGCAATCTTCAAGGCGAGTAGCGGTATCNTACGACGCATCAACTCGCTTTGCGACCGCCTATTGTTGCTTGGCTACCTGACCGACAAAAAGGCATTCGAGGCATCTGATGTCGAAGAAGTCGCACGCGAAATAGAAGAAGAAACGCGTGGCTCAAACATGCTTCAGCGACGTGAAGTCAATCAGGAAGATGGCTGGCACGACCCGAGACTATCGGAAACCGACGCGGATTTTTCAGGACGCCCAGCCAGACGAAAACAACGCGAACGGAATGGCAATATCCAGGAAATTTCCATATCGTCTCACGACGATCTGGATCAACTTGTGGCCGGATTGAACGCTTGGCAATTCAACGAACGCCTTGCTCGTCTTGAACAAAGCCTGCAACAACTTGAANGTGATCAACAGCACGACGCTGTCGCTTCTGCAAAAACTCTTGCCGTCCATCGCTTCGCCGGATGCCGAAGAACAATCAGGAAACACCCCATGACAACTACCGAATGGCCTGCCGATCTTGGCCCGGTGATCTGTGTGGTTGGCGCTCGGCCCAACTTCATGAAGATGGCACCGATTCTGCGTGCCTTTGCCGCCAACGCACCGGCCATCCCGAGCCTGCTCGTTCATACCGGCCAGCATTACGACAAGGACATGAACGACAAGCTATTCGAGGACTTGCGCCTGCCCAGCCCGGACATCAATCTCGAGGTCGGTTCGGGGTCGCATGCCGTGCAGACCGCCGAAGTGATGCGACGCTTCGAACCGGTGATAGACCAGCACAAGCCATCCTGCATACTGGTGGTCGGGGATGTCAATTCGACACTGGCATGTACCCTGGTCGCCGTCAAANAAGGCATCCCCGTCGTCCACGTCGAAGCGGGATTGCGTAGTTACGACCGCAAGATGCCGGAAGAAATCAATCGTGTGCTGACCGATCAAATTGCTGATCTGCTCTATACCACCGAGCGCAGTGCCGAGGCCAATCTGGTTCGCGAAGGCATCGGTGTCGAGCGTATCCGGTTCGTTGGCAATGTAATGATTGATTCGCTATTGCATAACCGTGAATTCGCGNCGCCCCCTTCAGACGTCATTGCTGCAGCAGGCCAAGAGCCAAAGATGATTGCCTCATCCGACGGCTACGGCGTCATCACATTGCACCGCCCGTCGAACGTCGATAACCGGGAAGATCTTGTACAACTGCTCGGTGTCCTGTCGGATATCTCTCGCCAGTTGCCCCTGGTCTTTGCTATGCACCCGAGAACCCGAGCAAACATTGAACGCTTCGGGCTGCAACATTTGCTTGAAAATTCGCGACTGATTGTTCTTCCTCCCCAAGGCTACCTTGAGATGGTGGGACTGATGGCCGGAGCACGCATCGTCCTTACTGACTCCGGGNGATTGCAGGAGGAGACGACCGCCCTTGGCGTTCCCTGCTTGACGCTGCGAGAAAATACCGAACGTCCAATCACGGTCGAACAGGGAACCAACACCATGGTTGGACGCAACATCGAGGCCATTCGGCGCGAAGCTGCGGAAATCCTTGCCGGTCGCGGCAAACACGGGCGAGTTCCAGAGCTTTGGGATGGTCGGACAGCCGAACGTATCGCGAGCGATCTTGCTGCCTGGCTCGTTGAAATGCATCAGGCTCAAGCTACGGTCTGAGTTCGCTAACCATGCAACCCGTACCGGTCACCAACGCCCTCACCATAGACGTCGAAGACTATTTTCAAGTCTCCGCGTTCGCGCCGCATATTCCCCGCAGCGAATGGCCAATCAGGGAATGTCGGGTGGAGCGTAACGTGGATCGCATTCTGGAGATGCTCCATCAGCACGATACGAAGGCGACGTTCTTTACTTTGGGCTGGGTGGCCGAGCGCTATCCGCAACTTGTCCGGGATATTGTTGACGGCGGCCATGAGTTGGCAAGCCACGGCTATGGCCATGAACGCGCGTCGGATCAGTCGGAGGAGGCTNTTTTCGACGATATTCATCGTGCAAAATCGATTCTCGAAGATCTTGGTGGCCTTGAAGTCAAAGGGTACCGCGCACCTAGCTTTTCCATTGGTCACAAGAATCTCTGGGCCTTCGATTGCCTCGAACGGGCCGGCTATCGTTACAGTTCTAGCATCTATCCTATCCGCCACGATCATTACGGCATGCCGGATGCCNCCNGCCATGCGCACATGGTAGGCGGCCTCCTGGAAATTCCCGCCACAACGCTGCGCATCATGAATCGCAATTTGCCGGCAAGCGGCGGCGGCTATTTCCGCTTGATGCCCTATGGGCTATCTCGCTGGATGTTGCGCCGGATCAATCAAGGCGACCAACTTACTGCCGTCTTCTATTTCCATCCTTGGGAAATCGATCCGGAACAGCCGCGGATCCCCGGCATCAATACCCGGACACGATTCCGGCATTACGTGAATATTCACCGTATGGAAGCTCGCCTGCACCGTCTTCTGGGCGATTTTCGCTGGGGCCGAATGGATCATCTCTTCCTCGCGGAGATCTGATCCGAATGTTGAGTAAAGCAACTCGATCAGGGCGACGTCGCCACTGCCTCGCGATGGGACATGTTTGTCGATGATTGCAACGAAGCAAGCTTCTTTCATCGTTCCGCCTGGCAGAAGATCATCGTTGAAGTATTTCGTCATCCTGCCTATTTTCTCTTTGCCGAGGACGAAGGTCGCATCCAGGGAATCCTCCCGTTGGCCCACGTCAAAAGCCGGCTGTTCGGAAACGCCCTGGTTGCCCTGCCTTTCGCGGTCTATGGAGGCATCGCTGCTGTCGATTCCGAGGCGGTTGCAGTCCTTGAAGGTGCTGCGCAAGAACTGGCCCGCAGTCTGGGCGTGGACCATCTCGAATTCCGCAATGTGGCCNCCCGCCATCCCGAATGGCCAACACAGGATCTCTACGTCACCTTTCGCAAGCCTGTGCTTCCGGTGCTTGAAGACAACATGCTGGCTATCCCGCGCAAGCAAAGGGCAATGGTGCGCAAAGGGATCAAAAATGGGCTAATCAGCACAGTTGACCGCGACACAGACCGTNTTNTTGCGCTCTACGCGGACAACGTCCATCGCCATGGCACACCAGCCATGCCGAAGAAATACTTCGACACCTTGCTTGAGGTTNTTGGAGAGGACTGCGAAGTACTTACGGTGAGCGGACCGGATGGTCGTTCGTTGAGTAGCGTGTTGTCGTTTTATTTCCGCGACGAAATTCTCCCCTACTATGCTGGCGACGACGAAAGTGCCCGTCACCTAGCCGCCAACGACTTCAAATACTGGGAACTGATGCGCCGCGCCTGCGAACGCGGCATCAAGGTTTTCGACTATGGACGAAGCAAACGGGGCACCGGTTCATTCGCATTCAAGAAGAACTGGGGCTTCGAACCTCAGCCGCTTCATTACGAATATTGCCTCTACAAGCGCGACGCCATTCCTCAAAACAACCCGAACAACCCCAAATACAAGCTCTTCATCGAGGCATGGCGGCGCCTGCCGATCGGGCTGGCCAACCGACTGGGGCCGCATATTGTCCGGAATCTCGGGTAACAGCCGATGGCGAACATCCTTTACCTCGTCCATCGCCTGCCCTACNCCNCCAACAAGGGCGACAAGGTCCGCTCGTACCACCTGCTGAAGCACCTTGCCCGGAATCATCGCGTATTTCTCGGAACATTCATCGACGACCCTGACGATGACGTTCATCTGCCTGCAGTCCGCGCTCTATGCGCCGACCTCCAGGTTGAACGCCTGCACCCACGGCGAGCGCGAATCGCCAGCCTGAACGGCCTGCTGGCGGACGAACCGCTTACCCTGCGCTACTATCGCAGCGCGGCGATTTTCGATTGGGTCAACCGGCTGTGCCGCGCCAACCACATCGACGCCGTTGTCGTCTTTTCGTCGGCGATGGCTCAGTATGTCGAGGATTTCCAGCGCCTGCCGATCCTGATCGACTTCGTCGATGTCGATTCGGCCAAGTGGACTCAATATGCGCCGCGCCATCGCTGGCCGATGTCGTGGCTGTACCGGCGCGAAGGCAAGCTGCTGCTGAATTACGAGCGGCGGATTGCGGCTCGGAGCACCCGATCGNTTTTCGTCACGGAAAACGAGGCGACACTGTTCTGCGAGCAGGCGCCGGAGTGCCGGTTACGGGTCGAAGCCATGTGCAATGGCGTCGATGCCGACTACTTTTCCNCTGCCCCGGAACGATCCTCGCCGTACCAGGCCGACGAACTGCCCGTGGTATTCACCGGCGCGATGGACTACCTGCCCAATATCGACGCAGTCAGCTGGTTCNTGAAAGAGGTTTTGCCGGATCTTCTCAAACGCTGGCCCACGGCGCGTTTCCATATCGTCGGCCGCAGCCCGGCAGCCGAGGTTCTCGCGCTCGCTGGCGATCACGTGGCCGTCAGCGGAACCGTTCCCGATGTGCGCCCCTATCTGCAGTACGCTGCGGTCGTCGTCGCGCCCTTGCGCATCGCGCGCGGCATCCAGAACAAGATACTCGAGGCAATGGCCATGACGAAGCCGGTGATCGCCTCCGCCGAGTGTGCTGCTGCGGTCGACGCTGAAAATGGCTCGGAATTGCTGACTGCCGTGACGCCGTCCGAATACATCGCCGAAATGAACCTCGTCCTCGATGCCCCCGAAACAGCCAGGGCGATTGGCGAAGCCGCACGTCGGCGCGTCGTCCAACGCTACAGTTGGGACGCCCATCTGNGGGCCCTGGACAAATACCTGCTCTCCTGCGGAGCAAGCGGCATGACCGAGCCTGCCACCCGCATTGACCACCGAAAGTGGCAGTAACGCTGCTAGCGTTGCTCGCCACCTTCGCCTGGATACTGCTCTGGTACTGGGACACGGCGCGGGCGATGATCGCCATCTGGGCACGCTCGGACACCTATGCCCACGCCTTCGTGGTACCGCCGATCACGCTTTGGCTGATCTGGAGGAAGCGTAGCGAACTGTCTTGCCTGNCCCCCGCGCCGACGTTCTGGCCGCTGCCGCTGATTCTATTGACGACGGGTTTCTGGCTGCTGGGCGAGTTGACCGCGGTAAACGCGCTGACGCAGTTTTCCCTGGTTACCCTGCTCATTCTTGCGACCATCTCCGCCGTGGGCATCCCGGTCAGCCGCCAGATCGCCTTCNCGCTCGCCTTCCTGCTGCTCTGCGTGCCGGTCGGCGACTTCATGATGCCCAAGCTGATGGAGTGGACCGCATGGTTCACCGTTCTGGCGCTGCGCGCCTCGGGCATTCCGNTCTATCAGGAAGGATTGAAGTTCGTCATTCCCACCGGTTACTGGTCGGTCGTCGAAGCATGCAGCGGCATCCGCTACATCATCGCCTCGGTCACCGTTGGCACCCTTTTCGCGTACCTGAACTATGTAACCCTGCGCCGACGCGTCGTTTTCATCGCGATTTCCTTCATCGTGCCGGTATTCGCCAACTGGCTGCGCGCCTACATGATCGTGATGCTGGGCCACCTGTCCGGCAACAAACTGGCGGTCGGTGTCGATCACCTGATCTATGGATGGCTCTTCTTCGGTATCGTGATCATGGCAATGTTCCTGATCGGCGCCCGCTGGAGCGAGCAGGCGCCCGCCAGCGTGCCGACCGCCACGCCGCTGATCGCGACGGCAAGCAATCGCCGGCCGGCCTGGCTGGTCATGGCCATCGTTGCCGCGCTGGCCGCACTCGGACCACTCGCCTACGTGGCCATCAACAATGCCGACCGGGCCGCCGCCCCGGCAACCCTCGCTACGCTTCAACCCACAGGGAATTGGAGCAAAGTGGCGGCTTTCACCGCCTGGACGCCGGCCTACGAAAACGCTTCGGCGACCACCCGGGCCACCTTTGACGACGGCAGCGGCCCGGTGGGGGTACATGTAGCCTTCTACCGCAATCAAGGCTACGGAAGGAAGTTGATTACCTCGACCAACACACTGGTCGCAAGCAACGATCGGGTCTGGTCCGTGATTTCCCGCAGCGCCGTGCCGACAGCCCTGGAGAGCNCCCCGCCGTCGGTCAGTAAAACCGAGATTCTGAGCAAGGAAGGCGTCCAAGAATCGCGCTTTGTCGTCTGGCACTGGTACTGGATCAACGGCCAACTTACGACCAGCGACATCGAAGCCAAATGGTTGACCGCGCTTTCCCGTCTGCGCGGACAAGGCGACGATTCGGCGGTGATCATGCTATACACCCCTGCCGAAAACTCGACCGAACGGCTGCATTCCTTTGCGCAGGCAGTCGGCCCGCAAATTCATCAACTGCTCGCTGCGGCACACGAGGCGCGATGATGACGACCGACCCGCGTCCGTTGATTGCCCACGTCATGTATCGCTTCGATACCGGCGGTCTGGAAAACGGAATCGTCAACCTGATCAATTACATGCCAGCCGATCGCTACCGGCATGCGGTGATCGCCCTGACCGAAGTCACGGAATTTCGCAGACGAATCGTACGTGACGACGTTCAGTTCATTTCCCTGCGCAAGTCGCCCGGACACGGCATCTGGCTGTACCCACGACTTTTCCGCCTTTTTCGCAAACTGCGCCCGGCCGTCGTGCATAGCCGCAACCTGGCCGCCCTGGAAGTTCAATTGCCGGCCTGGCTTGCCGGCGTTCCGGTTCGAATTCATGGCGAACACGGTAGGGACGTCGGCGACCTCGACGGGAGCAATGTGACCTATCAGCGCGTCAGGCGCTTTTACCGCCCGTTCGTGAGTTATTACCTCGCGCTGTCGCGCGACCTCGCCGACTATCTCACCAAGGTCATTCATATTCCGGAACACAAGGTGCGGCAGGTTTATAACGGCGTCGACTCCGTCAGATTCAATCCAGGCTCAGGGAATCCGGCGCCGCCGNGCTGCCCTTTCCATCGCCCTGCCCACTGGCTGGTCGGCACGGTCGGCCGCATGCAGACCGTCAAGGACCAACCCACCCTCGTCCGCGCTTTCATTCGTGCCCTCGAAATCGACCCATCACTCAGGCTGCNNCTGCGCCTCGCCCTGATCGGCGACGGCCCGCTATTGGCCGAATGCCGGCAGATCCTGACGGATGCAGGCGCAAGCGATCTCGCCTGGCTGCCGGGCGAACGCAGCGACATCCCCGATCTGATGCGCGAACTCGACTGCTTCGTCCTGCCTTCGCTGGCGGAAGGTGTCTCCAATACCATCCTCGAAGCCATGTCCTCAGGCCTGCCGGTCATAGCGACAGATGTTGGCGGCAACGCGGAGCTGGTGTCGGATGGCGTGACCGGCTGCATCATCCCGGCAGCCGATCACGAAGCAATGGCAGAGATGATCGTTCGTCTGGCAAATCAGCGCGACATTGCCCGCGCCATGGGGCGGGCCGGACGCAACCTGGTCGAAAGCAAGTTCAGCATGAACGCCATGATCACTGCCTACCAGGGCACCTACGACAAACTTCTGCGCCTCGATGGCGGAAACACAAGCAGACACTGACAGGAAGCGCCATGTGCGGCATCACCGGAATCTTTGATACCCGAGACAAGCGCGAAATCGATCGCGCGGTTTTGCATCGCATGAACGAATCGCAGTTCCACAGAGGCCCGGACGAAGGTGGCCTGCATCTGGAACCCGGTGTCGGACTCGGTCACCGCCGCCTGTCGATCATCGATCTTTCCACCGGCCAGCAACCGCTGTACAACGAAGACCAGAGCGTCTGCGTCGTCTTCAACGGCGAGATCTACAACTACCAGGAACTGATCCCGGAGCTTCAGGCGCTGGGACATGTTTTCCACACCCGTAGCGATACCGAAGTCATCGTCCATGCCTGGGAAGCCTGGGGTGAAAACTGTGTCGACCGCTTCCGCGGCATGTTCGCCTTCGCCCTGTGGGATCGCAATCGTGAATCGCTGTTCCTGGCTCGCGACCGGTTGGGCGTCAAGCCGCTGTATTACGCTTTGCTCGACGACGGACACTTCCTGTTCGGTTCTGAGCTCAAATCCATCCTCGCCCACGGTGCGCTGAAGCGCGAAATCGACCCGTGCGCCGTCGAAGAGTATTTCGCCCTTGGCTATGTTGCGGAACCACGGACCATCTTCAAACAGGCGAGGAAACTCCCGCCAGCCCACACCCTTTTGCTGCGCCGCGGCGAACCGATCGGCCAGCCGCGCGAATACTGGGATGTGCGCTTCACGTTGAACAATCCGATCAGCGAAGCCGACGCTCAAGCCGAATTGACGCATCGCCTCGAAGAATCGATCCGGTTGCGCATGATCTCTGAAGTGCCGCTCGGCGCCTTTCTCTCTGGCGGCGTCGATTCCAGCGCCGTCGTCGCCATCATGGCCGGGCTATCGGCAGCTGCGGTCAACACCTGTTCGATCGGCTTTTCCGACCCGGCCTACAATGAGTCGGCTTTCGCCAAAATGGTCGCTGACCGTTACCGTACAAATCACTACCTGGACATGGTCGAAAGCGACGACTTCGACCTCATCGACACCCTGGCAAGGCTCTATGACGAGCCTTACGCCGACAGTTCGGCAATCCCGACCTACCGCGTCTGTCAGTTGGCCCGCAAACACGTCACCGTGGCGCTGTCCGGCGATGGCGGCGACGAAAGCTTTGGCGGCTACCGCCGCTACAGGCTGCACTTGATGGAAGAAAAGATGCGCTCGGCCCTGCCGCTCGGCCTGCGCCGTTCGCTGTTCGGCACCCTTGGCAAGCTGTACCCGAAAGCCGACTGGGCGCCGCGCATGCTGCGCGCCAAAACCACGTTCGAGGGGATGGCGCGAACCTCGGTCGAGGGCTACTTTCATTCCATCTCGATCCTGCGCGCGCCGATGCGCAAGCGGTTGTTCAGCGACGGATTCCGGCAATCGCTCGGTGGCTATGACGCCAGCGAAGTATTCAGGCAATACGCCGAAAAGGCAGGAACGGACGATCCGCTGGCCCTGATCCAGTATCTCGACCTCAAAACCTATCTGGTTGGCGACATCAACACCAAGGTAGACCGCGCCAGCATGGCGCACTCTCTGGAGGTGCGCGAGCCCCTGATGGATCACGAACTGGTCGAATGGCTGGCCACGCTGGGTTCGTCGTACAAGATTCGCGGCCAGGAAGGCAAGTATCTATTGAAGAAGACAATGGAGCCGCATCTGCCCAGCGATGTCCTATACCGCCCCAAGATGGGCTTTTCCGTACCGCTCGCCCGCTGGTTCCGCGGCCCGCTCAAAGCACGGGTCCAGGAATCCATACTCGGTTCGCGACTGGCCGACACCGGCTGGTTCAACCGCAGCTATCTGGAAGAACTGGTACGCGACCACAACAACGGTATCCGTGACTACAGTGCTTCGATCTGGACCATCCTGATGTTCGAGGCCTTCCTGCGCAATGTCGTGGAAGCCGGAGAGGCAGCGTGATGCGCATCCTGCACGTACTCGACCATTCGATTCCGTTGCACAGCGGCTATACCTTCCGCACTGCCGCGTTGTTGCGTGAGCAACGCGCCCTGGGTTGGGAAACCTTCCACCTGACCTCGCCCAAACACGGTGAGATCGTGGCACCTTACGAAGATGTGGATGGCTTGCGCTTCTACCGCACCCCGGTCGCCAAGGGCGTACTGACCAGAATTCCGGTCGCGAGGNAAATGGCGCTGATGAAGCAACTCGAGATGCGACTGGAAGAAGTCGCCCGCGAGATCCGCCCCGACATCATCCACGCGCACTCGCCGGTACTCAACGCCCTGCCAGCGATCAAGGTCGCACGAAGGCTCGCCATCCCCGTCGTCTATGAGATCCGCGCATTCTGGGAAGACGCCGCCGTGGATCATGGCAGCACCNCGGAGGGCAGCCTGCGCTACCGTGCAACGCGGAATCTGGAAACCCGGNCCATCCGGCAGGTTGATCACGTCTTTACGATTTGCGAAGGCCTGCGTGCCGACATCGTCGCGCGCGGCATTCCGGCCGACAAGGTAACCGTCATTCCCAACGCGGTTAATGTCGAATCCTTCCAGCTTGCCAGTCCACCCGATCCGCAACTCCAAGAAAAACTGGGGCTGACCGGCAAAACTGTCGTCGGCTTCATCGGCTCCTTCTATGCCTACGAAGGACTCGATCTGTTGCTTGATGCCCTGCCGGAAATGATTCGCCAGCGCCCGGACGTGTGTCTGCTTCTGGTCGGCGGCGGCCCACAGNAAACCAACCTGCGCCATCAGGCCGAACATCTCGGTCTCGAGAAGCATGTCATTTTCACCGGCCGCGTCCCTCACAAGGACGTTGGCCGCTACTACGATCTGATCAACGTACTGGCCTACNCCCGCCATCCGATGCGCCTGACCGAACTGGTCACCCCGCTCAAGCCACTGGAAGCCATGGCGCAGGGGCAGTTGTTTGTCGCCTCCGATGTCGGCGGACACAAGGAACTGATCGACCAAGGCCACACCGGCATCCTGTTCAAGGCCGGCGATCGCAACGCCCTGAGTGCCGCCCTGCTCGATTTGCTCAACAACCGCCAGCGCTGGCCCGTGTTGAAGGCGAACGGCCGGCATTTTGTCGAATCGGTACGCAATTGGCACAACAGCGTAGCCAACTACGTCGCCCCCTACCAACGACTCGTCGATCAGAAAGCCTGAATGAGTCACCCGAAACTGCCGCACATCGTGGTTCTGTCCAGCCTCTTTCCGAGCAGCGTGCAACCGGGAGCGGGCCTGTTCATCCGTGAGCGCATGTTTCGTGTAGCCAGGCAACTGCCCGTCACCGTGGTCGTGCCGACCCCTTGGTTTCCGCTGCAAGGCCTGATTCGCCGTTTCAAACCACATTTTCGGCCCGGCGCTCCCGATCATGAGATCCAATCCGGCGTTGATATCCGGTTTCCCAGGTTCNTTTCAGTCCCAGGTTTGCTCAAGAGGTTCGATGGCCTGATGATGGCCCTGGGAGCGCTGCCACTCTTGCGCCGGCTCAAGGCCTCGGGGCAACTGGATATTCTCGACGCCCACTTCGCCTATCCCGAAGGGTATGCAGCCAGCCTGCTCAGCCGTTGGCTGAACGTCNCCTTTACCGTGACCCTGCGTGGGACCGAAGCGCGGCACATCAGGGACCATCGTTTTGCCGATCGAGTGCTTCAGGCTGTGATCCGGGCCTCCCGGGTGTTTTCGGTATCCGAATCCCTGCGCCAGTTGCTGATCGACCACGGCGCAAGCCCGCAGCAGATCGAGGTCGTCGGCAACGGCGTGGACACCGTCCGCTTCGCTCCTCAGGATCGTGCATCCTGTCGCCGCGCGCTTGATATTCCGGCCGAGGCGCAGGTTCTGATCTCGGTAGGTGGCCTGGTTCCACGCAAAGGTTTCCACCGGGTCATCGAAGTGTTGCCACAAATCCGTGAAGTCTGTCCGGACCTGATTNTTCTCATCATCGGCGGTGCCAGCCCCGAAGGCAATAACCGACCGGAACTCGAAAAACAGGTGAAAGCGCTGGGTCTGGAAAACTGTGTGAGATTTCTCGGCGCCCGGCGCCCGGAAGATCTGCCGGCGATCCTGTCGGCTGCCGACGTGTTCGTGCTGGCGACCAGCAATGAAGGCTGGGCCAACGTCTTCCTCGAAGCCATGGCTTGCGGCCTGCCCGTGGTGACTACCGACGTCGGAGGCAACAAGGAAGTCGTCAGCGACGACAAGCTGGGAATCGTCGTACCATTTGGCGACAGCGAAACCCTGCACCACGCAATTGCCACTTCGTTGCAACGTACCTGGGATAAAGCGCTGATCCGCCGCCATGCGGAACAAAATGCCTGGGACGAACGAGTGGCGCGGCTGAGTAGCCATTTCCTGCGCATCGCCAACGGAGCAAGGGGGCAACATGAGTGACCTGTACACAAGATTGGTGGCTGGCCTGATCTTCCCGATCCACGAGCGTCTCAAGCATCACAGCACCGTTGCTGTACGCACGCAGCTCGAACAAACGCAGTGGTGGTCTCCCGAGCGCTTGGCCGCACTGCAGCTGGAACGCCTGCGCAACCTGCTGACCAGGGCGCAGTGCCATGTTCCCTACTACCGTCAATTGTTCGCCAGCCTGAACTTCGACGCCGGAAAGATTACCGCGCTGGATGACCTGCAACGCCTGCCCTTTCTGACCAAGGCCATCATCCGGCAGAACCAGGTGCAGCTTAAGGCCGACGATGCCAAACGTCTGGCCCGCTTCAACACCGGCGGATCGTCCGGCGAACCGCTGATCTTCTTCATCGGTAACGAGCGCGTCAGTCACGACGTCGCCGCCAAATGGCGCGCCACACGCTGGTGGAACGTCGACATCGGCGATCCCGAGATCGTCGTCTGGNGANGTCCGATCGAACTGACGTCGCAGGATCGCGTGCGGCAGATCCGTGATCGCCTGCTGCGCACACGTCTGCTGCCGGCTTTCGAAATGAACGAGGCCAACCTCGACGGCTTCGTCGACACCATTCGCGCCACCCGACCGGCAATGCTCTTCGGTTATCCATCGTCACTCTCCTTGATCGCGCGTCATGCCGAANAACGCGGCACGAGAATGAACGATCTCGGCATCAAGGTCGCCTTCGTCACTTCCGAGCGACTATACGACCATCAGCGTGACGACATCACCCGCGTTTTTGGCTGCCCGGTCGCCAATGGCTACGGCGGTCGCGACGCCGGTTTCATCGCCCACCAGTGCCCGCAGGGCGGCATGCACCTGACGGCCGAAGACATCATCGTCGAAATCGTCGACACGGACGGCCAGCCCGTGCCCAAAGGCCAGGCCGGCGAAGTTGTCGTCACCCACCTGGCCACTGGCGAATTTCCCTTCATCCGCTACCGCACCGGCGACGTCGCCATACTCTCGACGCGATCCTGCGCTTGTGGCCGCGGCCTGCCGATGCTCGAGGAAATCCAGGGACGCACCACCGATTTCATCGTCGCCGCCGACGGCACCATCATGCATGGTCTGGCCGTGGTCNACCCGATCCGAGACATCCCGGGCATCGCATCGTTCAAAGTCATACAGGAAACGCTGCAACGCGTCGTTGTACATATCGTTCCTAGTGATAGCTGCGGTCAACAGGTAGAAGCGCTCATTTCTGAAGGCATCAAGGCCCGTCTGGGGCAAAACGTCGATGTCGAGATATTGCGTGTCAGCGAGATTCCCNGGGAGAAATCTGGGAAGTATCGCTATGTACAAAGCTTGGTCACCGGGAGTAATGGAACTTGAATAGCGAACAGGTTACTTCGGACAAACTGCTCAGCCCACCATCGGCAGAAAAAGCCATTGCCAGCCCAAAACTGCGGCTGACCACCCTGATCGCTGGCAGTTTTGGCACGCACCGTGGAATGTTCAGAGTGCTACTCGGTGAAGCCGAATACCTTGCCGGCCGGGTCAATCGATTTCTTCAGCCCAATCTTGCTGCAACAAGACGGTTAGTGTTCGTCTGCCTGGGCAACATCAATCGCAGTGCATTTGCCGAAGCAGTTGCCGCATCCATCGGACTCAACAGCGCGTCCATCGGCCTGTCGACCTCCACCGGAAACCCGGCCTTCCATGTGGCCATCGATACCGCGCGACATTTCGGCATCAACCTGCAAGGCCACCGCGCCACCGATTTCACCGACTACGAGTATCGCGAAGGTGATCTGCTGCTGGCGATGGAAATTCGCCATGCCCATCGTCTCGCCAGCCAGGGAATCCCGCAAGAAGCCATTGCCTTGTTAGGCCACTGGGCAACACCGCATCGCATTCATATCCACGACCCGCACACCCTTTGCAGCGCCTACTTCCGGACCTGTTTCAGCCTGATCCATTCCGCCGTTCGGGAACTGGCCATGGATTGCCGGAACACGGGCAGCCCGTGCATCGCCTCATGAACGTCCACCTTACCTTTGACATCGAGGTCTGGTGCAATGGCTGGACCAATCTCGACGGCGAATTCGCCAGTTGTTACCCGCGTTACGTCNCCGGCCATTCGAAGCACGGCGACTACGCCTTGCCCAAGACACTCGAAATTCTCTCTCGGCATGGTATCCACGGCATTNTTTTTGTCGAGCCACTGTTCGCCGCCCGATTTGGTACGGAGTACCTGGAGCGGATTGTCCGCCTGATCGACGATGCCGGCCAGGAGGTTCAACTGCACCTGCACCCGGAGTGGACCGATGAGATACAACCGCCAATACTCANNCCGAAATCTCAAAAACGCCAGCACCTGACCTATTACTCTCTGGAAGAACAATTCGAGTTGATCCGCTATGGTAAAGCGTTACTCGAAAGTGCGCTCGGCAAGGAAGTAACTGCATTTCGGGCTGGCAGTTATGCCGCCAACGCTGAAACTTTCCGAGCATTGGCGCGTAATGGTATCCACATCGATTCCAGCATCAATGGTTACTATTCGATCAGTGCGCCGGAATTGGTCCGGAAGCATGGGNTCGGCAAATCCTTCTTGGCACACGATGTGACAACTTNNTTTCCGGTCTCAGCGTTCCGCGACGGCTTCGGTCGGATGCGCCCCGCTCAAGTTGGCGCCTGCAGTTTTCAGGAAATGTATCAGGCAATCACCTCTGCCCAGCAATCCGGCTGGACCGACTTTGTAGTCGTTTCACACAATTTCGAGATGTTAAAACCGGGCGTGGCCGAGCCAGATCTCATTGTCGTGCGTCGATTCGAATCCTTGTGCCGGTTTCTTGGGGAGCGTCGGGAGACTTTACCCACCAAGGGGTTTTCAAATCTTGCTACCAATCAGTTGCTGCCAGCGAATGGAAACTATCCCCGGGCAACTCTGGGAGCAACAACTTGGCGCCATCTGCAACAGATTACCCGGCGGGTACTTTAATCATGACTTCAATGCCAGAATCACCGTGCATCGTACTGGGACTCGAAACCCAAGTTGGCTTGGGAATCGTCAGGNAACTTGGGCGCGCGGGAGTGCAGGTTATTGGAATCACTCACTCGCCCAACGCACTTGGCTTGCGCTCGTGCTATCTAAACCGCACGATAATTGTCAATCAACCCAGAAGCGAGGCGCTTATCGAGTGCATCCGAAGCTTGGGTGATGAGTTTGAAACATCTGTCNTCATGACGGTTTCCGAAGCAAATCTGAACTGGCTGCATCTCAATCGTGCCCGCTTGGGTCGAGTTAGGCCCATATTGCCTAAACAAGAAGCAATCAATATCGTCCTCGATAAACAGAAAACCTTGGCAATAGCCGAGTCGGTAGGCATCAATGTTCCGCGCACAGTTGAACCAGAATCCTTCGACACGGTCATCGAGTTATGCAGGCATTTGTCATATCCAGTGGTCTTGAAGTGGAAAGACCCTAATGCGGTCGGCNCCCTACTGTCCAAGAGTGGAATATCGTTAGTAAAGGCCGAATACGCATTGACTTCGAAAGAACTCCTGGAGATTTGTAGGCGCTACGAACCGGTCGGAGTGTGGCCACTTATTCAGGAATACTGCCCCGGTGTCGGTTTTGGTCAGTTTNTCTATATGCACGAAGGCCAGGCCNTTCGACGTTTTCAACATATTCGGATCGCCGAATGGCCTCCCGAGNGTGGGTTCTCGAGCGTTTGCGACAGCGTGCCGCTGAGCGAGCATGTCGCGTTACAGGAGCAATCAATCAATCTGCTACGCGCCATCGGCTGGACCGGGGTGGCCATGGTGGAATACCGTTTCGACCCGGCTTCAAACCGAGCGGTGCTGATGGAGATAAACGGTCGATTCTGGGGGAGCTTTCCCTTGGCCGTCCATTGCAAGGCTGGTTTTGCTTACCTTGCCTATAGGGTTCAAGGTTTGGGAATGAGTGCTCAAATGGGATCAACTANNGAAAGAATTCGTTGCCGTATGGTCGGCACTGAACTAAAACGGCTCTTTCGAATTTTATTTCAAGGAGGAAAAATCAGGGATCCTTTCTTCAAATTGCAGCCGGGTCGTGAATTGCTTCGCTTTGTAGCGGACTTCTTCCGACCGAACGTGAAGTATTACCTATGGGCTCTGGACGACCCTGCGCCATTCTTTGCAGACCTCATTAACATGATCTTTCGCAGCAGATCTTGACTGGGTCGTAATCTTTCCGAAAATGAGTTACCAAGGTGACCCGTCAAAAAAGACCTAAGCACGCGACCTATTCATGCGTGCTTGGCAGAAAGGTGGCGTCGATCTTTGGGCCGAGTTAGTAGATGTTTTTGCTTCAACTAAGCAATCGACGCGATGCCACGATGCCGCTTTACTCAAGAATCGTTACGACATGACTAAAGTCAGGCCTGCCGCTATTGGTGCTGGTTATGTCCATGGGCATGCTTACCCATTGGGTGGCATTTCATGGCCCGCAAGTTATTGATGGCCCGGACATAAAGATACATTTTCGTTGGGCACTCCAGTTTGCGGCAGCGCTTTCGGAGNGGGTGCTTTATCCACGCTGGGCATCGTACAGCTATTTCGGCCTGGGCGACCCAACCTTTCTCTACATGCACCCTCTTTACTACTACGCTGTTGCGGTGTTCAGTGCAGTGACGGGTAGCCTATGGACCGCAATCCTAGCAGTTGGCGCCATGAGTACGGCCGCGACCGTCGCCGTGACCTACTGGTTTTCCGNNCAGTACACCACGGCCACCTTGGCTGTTGCGGCTGGAGCCGCTATGGCTGTTTCGCCCTATGCTTTTCATCTAGCTCATTACCAGCAGTTCCTTCCCATGCACTTTGCGATGCCGATGCTAGTGCTGTATCTCGGCGTCGTTTCATCGGTTAGCTCGCAACATCGCGTCCCGCTTACTGCCGTGAGCCTTGCTTTGCTAGTCATGTCGCATGTGTTGGCGGCCTTCATGGCATTGATATGCACCTCACTTATTGTTATTTGGCGAGCGTTGAGGGAAAAAATACGGCACNTACGCCTGGTGATTCAGCATGGGCTAGGCGTGTTGCTGGGCTTGGCCCTGTCGGCAATCTACTTGCTGCCGGCGCTGACCACCCAGCAACTTGTATCGTAAGCGGATTGGTATGCGCCTGTTCATCTCGATTGGAGAAACGCTTTTCTCCTTCAATACCTGACTTTGCCGGCCACCGGCTTCCGTTGGTTTCATCTCCAATGGACCATTCCTTTGCTGACTGTTCTGGCCTGTGGTTTGGCTGGCGTCTTCCTCTGGCTGGCAAAATCGAAAAGCAGTGACTCCTGGCAGCGCGCCCTGGAAATGCTGACAATGGCTTTACTGGCGCTGCTATTGGGTTCGGAAATCTCCTATCCACTCTGGGAACGTATTGGAATTCTCAGGCGGCTTCAGTTTCCTCTTCGCTTTCTCCAAATCGCTTTCGTTGCATCAGCATTTGCACTGGTTTGGTCGGCAGCGTGCGTGGTGCAGACCAGGAGAAAGACGGTGTGGATGATGATCGGGGCGTTTCTCATAGGCAGCACTGCCATGCTTGGCGCACTGGAACGCCAGTATACCGCCGAGGCCAAGCCGGCGCTTACAGTAGCTGCACCAGGCATTGCCCAGCGCGGGCAACCGGAGATGAAGCCAGCCACCGCCGGAGATGCCTGGCGAAAGTATCTTGACCAAGGTGGGTGGGAGGCTGATTGCTCAATCCTTAAATTGAGTTGCACAAGAAGTGTTTCCAAGACCCATCACAAAGTATGGGTTGCAGAGGCTACGGTAGATATTCAAGGTTTTCGTCTGCCGATGTTCTGGTTCCCGGGTTGGGAATTCCTGGTCAATGGCGAAGCGGTAACGCCGTCGGTCGATCAAGATACCGGACTGCCAATGATTGCCCTAAGACCGGGAAATACTACGGTTGAGGCCAGGTGGCGAGGCCTTCCGCAAGAACGAAATGGCGCGGCAATTTCCCTGATGGCATTGCTGGCTACCGTTTGGCTGCTTTATGCCAACCGCAACCGTGGCCTCAAGAGAAATTCAATTCATGTGGCGTGAATTTTTCAAGTTCGCCAACACTGGCGTGATCGGGACCGCAGCCCATTACACTATTCTCTGGATGCTGGTCAATTTTTCGCCCTGAACCCTGTGGCTGCCTCAGCAGCGGGCGCCTTGGCAGGCGCCGGAATCAACTACCTGCTCAATTACCATTGGACCTTTAATAGCCAATTACCACATTCGCGCACCCTGCCACGCTTCCTGACCATAGCGGCGTTAAGCATGGCATTGAATACTTGCCTAATGGCGCTACTGGTTCCCCAAAGCAATTTGCATTACCTTGTTGCACAGCTTGTTACTACCTTAATCTGCCTGACAGTAAATTATCTGGCAAGTCGATTCTGGGCGTTTGAGAGGAATACACGATGACACAACATGAGGGATTTGCTTTGCCGGTCGAGAACCTGTATTGCCTTTCTGTAATCGTCCCTGCCTACAACGAAGAAGAAGTTCTGCCTGAACTCTACCGGCGATTGACCGCTGTTTTGGCTGAGTATTGCCCCGATTACGAAATACTTTTTGTTAACGACGGGAGTCGCGACAGCACGCTGGATATCATGCGAAGCCTCAAGGCGAGTGATCCGCACGTTGGTTATGTCAATCTGAGCCGCAATTTCGGCAAAGAAATCGCTATGACTGCTGGCCTCGATTTGGCTCGGGGCGACGCGGTGATCGTGATCGATGCCGACCTGCAGGATCCACCCGAGTTGATTCCGGATTTGATTATAGGCTGGCGAGAAGGCTTCGATGTCGTCTATGCCCGGCGGGTTAGCCGGGCTGGCGAGAGCTGGTTGAAAAAGGCGACAGCACGTGCCTTCTATCGGCTGATTCAGCGCGTCGGCCCTGTCAGCATTCCTGAAGATGTTGGTGATTTTCGCCTGCTGAATCGTCGTGCCGTTGACGCCCTCAAGCAGGTTCAGGAACGTCACCGTTTCATGAAAGGGTTGTTTGCCTGGATTGGCTTTTCGCAAAAGGCCATCGATTATCAACGTGATGCCCGCTTTGCTGGAGTTACCAAATGGAATTACTGAAAACTCTGGAATTTCGCAATTGAGGGAATTACTTCCTTCAGCATTGCCCCACTAAAAATTTCGACTTACCTCGGCTTGTTCGTTGCAGTAGTGGCCCTGCTCTATGCGCTGTTCATCATCTACAAAACGCTCAGGTTCGGCGATCCCGTCCAGGGCTATCCTTCGCTTGCGGTGATTGTCCTTTTTCTTGGTGCTGTGCAACTGGTTGGAATTGGCATCCTTGGGGAATATCTAGGTCGCATGTTTGTTGAAACGAAGTGTCGTCCTTTATACCTGCTTGACGAAGTTAGTCACGCATCGGCGCCAGTTCTAGCTGGGCAAGACAAGAAGTAATAAGCCGATGAGTGCTCCAGAGTTGAATGGCACACCACGATCAATGAGTCGTTGGTTCTCCCTGTACCTGGACGTCCTGCGGCTGTTGACAGCGGGTTTCGTTGTCTATGCCCACTCTAATGTTCGATTCCTCATTCCGGAAAAGTTGCCCCTAGCGGAATTTGCACACTCCGCGGTGACCGTGTTTTTTGTCNTCTCTGGTTACGTAGTCGCTTTTGTGGTTGATCAAAGGGAATATTCTCCGAGCACCTATACCGCAAGTCGTGCTTCGAGAATATTGTCGTTGTCAATATTGGCAGTCTTGCTTAGCCCGCTTCTGGATGTGATCGGTCGCTCGGCAGCACCCGAACTTTATCTGAAGACTATTCCTTCGGATTTCGTCGCGTTGCGGATAGCTGCAAGTCTCGTCTTTCTGGCCGAGATATGGACGATTTCGATTACGACTTTTTCGAATGTGCCATATTGGTCGTTGAACTATGAGGTCTGGTACTACATACTTTTCGGGGTTTTCTGCTTCTGCAACCCTTCCCGCCGGTGGGTAGTGATCGCATGCATCTGCCTGTTTCTTGGACCAAAGATCGTTCTTATGGCCCCTTGTTGGTTGGCCGGTGTAATTGCGTATCGCTGGAAGGTTTCTGAGCGGCTACATCCAATCGGCGCCCTTGGACTCTGGATAGGGAGCTTGGCTGCATTCTGGGGCTATCATCACCTTGACCTCATGCGCGCCTTCAGCGACGGGGTTGTCATGAAGTATCTGGGTGAATGGGCGCATACCGAATTGAATTTCTCCCGATACTTTGCTGCAGACTGGCTGCTTTCGGTAATTGTTGCGGCTAACTTCGTGGCAGCCCAACGGCTAGCTGTCTGGCTGCCAGAATTGAAGGCGGACACACTGGTGTGGGTAGGGTTTGTTGGCAGCCTGACCTACGCCCTCTATATCATCCATTTCCCTTTTATTTACATGTGGNGTGCACTTCTTCATTCAATGTCACCCGGTNTTGGAAAATATTCTTTGGCGCTCGGATTGGTATTGATCTCGGTAGGCATTGTCGCGGTTGCGGGTGAGTGGTTAAGACCGCGCATGCGCAAGTCGTTCGAAAGCGCGCTGGCAAGTCAAAAATTTGGCAAGTTGTCATCAAGGTTGGGGAACAATATTGCGTGACATACTGATAGTCGGCATCGTGCTGCTGGGTAGCCTCTATGCATTGAAGCAACCGTGGGTGNGGGTCATGCTCTGGACTTGGCTAAGTACTATGAATCCGCACGCTCTTGCCTACGGGTTTTCTCAATCCTTCCCGGTTGCCGCCATTGCTGCCGGCGCGACCCTTGCTGGCCTGGCAATGACCAAGGAGCGCCGTAATCCCTTCTNNTCTCCTCCGGTAACTTGGCTAGCCCTCTTCATGGTCTGGATTTGCATAACCTATGTGTTTTCATACAACGTAGCAGGCAGTACGGACATGCTGAAAAAGGTGATGAAGGTCGACTTCATGATCCTGGTGGCCATTGCACTTTTGAGCACACGCAAGCACATCAACACGTTTGTCTGGGTGATCGTCCTCTCGCTAGGCTTTTATGGGGTCAAGNGGGGAATTTTCACCATCGCCACAGGTGGTAACTATCGTGTTTGGNGCCCGGGCGGCTTCATAGGGNGAAACAACGAGATCGCCTTGGCCTTGATCATCGTAATACCGTTTATGTACTATCTTCTGCTCCAAGCAGACAGAAAGTGGGTCAAGTACGGGCTGGTAGCGGCAATGCTTCTGTCGGCAGCTGCTGCAATAGGANGCCATTCCCGCGGCGCCCTATTGGCTATCGCAGCCATGGCCTTCTACATGTGGTTGAAGGGACCGCGAAAAGTTTTAGTCGGTAGCGCCTTAGTTATCGCCGGTAGCGCGTTGTTGGCCTTGATGCCTGAGATGTGGGAGGCTCGCATGGGCACAATCGCAAACTACGAGCAAGATGCCTCCGCCATGGGCAGAATCAATGCTTGGTGGACCGCCTACAATGTGGCCAATAGCCAGATCACGGGGGCAGGATTTGACATGTACAACCGCGAAATTTTCGCCGTACGCTCGGACGCCAACGACATTCATGCCGCACACAGTATCTATTTTCAGATTCTAGGCGAACATGGCTACATCGGTCTATTTCTTTTTCTTGGCATATGGTTGTCAGTCTGGCGAACAGCGACCTGGCTGATTAAAAACGGTGGCAAGGAACCAGAAACAAAATGGTGCCAGTATGTTGGTGCCATGAGCCAGGTAAGCCTGATCGGCTACGCCGTAGGCGGAGCCTTTNTGAGCTTGGCGTATTTCGATTTGCCCTACAACATACTTGTTATCGTGGTCGTGGCAAAGAGCTGGTTGCTGAATGTTCAATCCAGTGGAAATGCTGGAGTCAATGCGCACAATGAAACAGCAATTGAAGGCTATCATCCAAGAGGCCGTTAGCAGCTGGCTATTCAACATCAACGAGATACGACATGCGCATCAATAAATTCATGAACTGGGCGTTGGCCTCTGGTCGGCATACGTATTTTGGGCTAGGAATCCGATTGCCTCGCATCGGTTGGCGCTACGTCTTTTCCTACTTGCTTTCGTTTCTGCAGCCTCGGGAGGAACATTCGCAGCGTTAAATCAGGGAAACTATCCCGATTGGGCTACGCGGTGGCCAGCTCATGAACTCTATGAGCAGGATTGTAGGCCACTATGGATTCCTAACAAATACGGCCCATTTGACTATCGATCTGCAGGGCCAAGTGATCGCGAATTGGTTGAAGGAGCCCATTTTTCGCAGGAATATGAGGCATATCTGAAGGGTCAGAAGAAGTCATCACGCCATGCCAACGAACTTCCGCCAGCGGCAGGATTTGGTTATACATTGTGGTCGTTCCCAAACCATCCTCAGGCGCTTGCGGCAATGGAGGATTTGGGTATTCGTCACAAGACGGAACGTTTACCGNGAGCGTTATTACGAGTCCACTGCTTCTTTCAACGCGCGGTCAGGTTTGCTCCGGACGACGCATTAGTCAGATCAATCTATGGTTATTACTACGCGCGACGTGGCAAGGTCGCTGAGGCGAAAATTCAGCTTGAAAAGGCAGAATCTCTAGATGGTATCAGTACTAACTCTTCCGTTTATGCAGCGTTCGCTTATATCGAAATGAAAGATTATGAAAAGGCGCTGGTAGCCGCAAAACAAGCTTATTCATTAGGGTATTCATTACCAGGATTGCGGCGCAGATTAGAGCGCGCAGGCGCCTGGAAAGATTAGGAAGCCGAATCAATATATCGGCCGAAAGTAATTGCTGTTATAGGGAAATTAATGTGATAATCGGCAATAAATTAAATAAACTGCGATTTAACCTGGCAGTTAAGAATATATTAAGAACTCCGCAGTTGAATACGATTGCGATTGGCCCGGTAATTTTGTCCATGGTTCACCATCGCGACGTGCTTCCTTACCTGCTGGCATTGAAATCTTTCTCACGCTACGTTTCACCGTCCAAAGTAGTAGTGGTTGCAGATCCGACCATTACGGTAAATGACAGGAATCTATTGCGTAAGCATGTACCCAGTCTTGTGCTTCGCAATGCCGCGGAATTCCATTGCCCGGAACTTCCGAAGGGTGGGACCTGGGAAAGGCTGACGGCAATCGCCGAGTATGCGCAGGAACACTTCGTCATCCAGCTTGATGCAGACACCGTCGCCACCAAGCCCATGCCGGAAATCGAGCAAGCGATCNAGGAAAATCACGCGTTCCTGCTCGGCACGGAGGACGTCCAGCAAATTCAACCCGCGGCCGAGGTTGCCAACTGGGCCAAGGGGCAACTCAAAGGTAACGACCATGTGCAATTGGTCGCCGAGTCGGTCCTGGATCGAATATCCGACCAGCAGCGATGGAAATATGTGCGTGCCTGCTCCGGGTTTGCAGGATTCCCTCGGGGCGCTTTCGACAAAGGACAACTTATCCAGATATCCCGGGAAATGGGCGCACTACTCGGGGCACGATGGCCGGAATGGGGAACCGAACAGTTTTCATCGAATCTCGTTCTGGCCAGCATGGAAGGCTCCAAGTTGCTACCCCACCCGAAGTACTGTGCGCCGCATCGCGCCAATGGCGATACCGCTTTCCGCCATTTCATCGGCTATGTCCGCCACAGCACGCCACTCTACGGAGACTTGGCCAGACTCGTGGCGAATGAACTGCATCAAGGGGGTTGAGATGCTCTGGCCGCTCATCAGTCGCCGGCTGGCGCCAGGAGGCGGCAACGGCAAGCTGAGCATCTTCATCTTTCACCGCGTTCTTCCGGAGGCAGACNCCCTGCTGCCTTTCGAACCATCGGCCGAAGAATTTGACTGGATGGTTCGCTTCATCTCCAGAACCTTCACTGTACTGCCGCTGGGAGAAGCCGCTAGACGCCTCAAGTCTGGCACGCTTCCCNCGGCGGCGGCCGCCATCACCTTCGATGATGGCTACGCCGACAATCTGCTGGTCGCCTGGCCCATTCTCAAGCGCTACGGGGTCACCGCCACTTTCTTCATCGCGACCTCCTTCCTCGAAGGGNGTCGCATGTGGAACGATGATGTCATAGAGGCGTTTCGCCAATCTCAAGCAGACGAACTGGACCTCGGCGATTTCGACCTCGGCATCCATCGGATATCCGACGACTCATCTCGCGTTAAATGTTACGAAGCGGTACTTGGAAAGTTGAAGTATTTCGAACACCGGGGGCGCGCCGAAACCGCCNAGGAAATCGCCCGACGCGCCTCTGTCCCGGAAACGTCGGACCTGATGATGACACACCGTCAATTGCGCCTTCTGCATGAAAGTGGCGCGGAAATCGGTGGACATACCAGCACACATCCCATTCTCGAGCGACTGGATGACGCAACGGCTTTTAAAGAGATCGAATCCGGCAAGCTTGAACTGGAAGCGCTTCTGAAAATCCCGATGCGCGTCTTCGCCTATCCAAACGGCGCGCCGGGTCGGGATTTCTCTGAAAAACATGCCGATATGGTTCGTCAAGCGGGTTTCGAGTCCGCGGTTTCGACTCAGCAGTCCTGTGCGAATTCAAACTCCGATCTTTTCCAATTACCCCGTTTCACGCCTTGGGACCGAAAGCCATTGCGTTTCAAGATACGCAGCATGGCCAATTTGCTCTGATAGCCATGATGTGTCGGCGCGCGTTTAAATTTGACCACCTGTGCGCGTTGAATTTTGACCAGGGGTGATAGCCACCTGACATAGGTAGGCTTGTGGATAAGTGTAGCTCAGAACAACTGATTTCCGAGCCACGATGAATGCGTTGGGAAAGCCGTGGAGGGCGTAGCCCGAAACGGATTTCCCAACGCGGCCCCCATCAGAACACGTCCTCCTCGGGGATTGCCCCGCTTGCTCTGCTCCCGCGCCTTGATCCTCGACTTGGCCGTTGCCGTGCTGTGCCGGAAGCGAAACGACTCATTCCCGGTCTCCTGATATGGCAGTGATGCGTCAGCCGGTCGAGCAAGGCGGTGGCCATCTTGGCATCGCCAAAGACGCTCGGCCATTCGGCGAAGGTCAGGTTGGTCGTGACCATCACGCTGGTGTGCTCGTAGAGTTTCGACAGCAAGTGGAACAGCAAGGCCCACCAGCCTGGCTGAACGGCAGGTACCCCAACTCATCGAGAATCACCAGATCCATGCGCAGCAGCCCCAAGGCAATCCGTCCGGCTTTGCCGGCAGCCTTCTCCTGTTCCAGCGCATTGACCAGATCGACCGTCGAGAAGAAGCGAACCCGCTTGCTGTGATGGGTGATCCCGAGACGCCCAACGCCGTGGCCAGGTGTGTCTTGCCGGTTCCGGTACCGCCGATGAACACGACGTTCTGGGCTTCCTCGGTAAAGGATAGGTCGGCCAGTTGCCGGATCAGCTTTTGATTGACCTTCGATTGCTCAAAGTCGAATCCCGCCAGATCCCGATGAACCGGAAACCGGGCCGCATGCATCTGGTACCCAATGGAACGCATGACCCGATCAGTATGTTCGGCTTGCAGCAGTTGCTCGATCAGCCAGCGGGATGCTTCGATACGGCTACCGCCGTTGGCGGCCAGTTCCTCCCAGGCGCCAGCCATGCCGTGCAGACGCAGTTCCTTGAACTCGCTCATCAGTTCACGCATGATCAGTCACCTCCGTACGCAACCGGTCGTACCGTCCAGTATCGGCAATCGGGGCTTCATTGACGGTGAGTGGCGTATCCACCGGCGGCGGCATGGGCCCGGACTTCAGGCGGTTGAGCATGTTCTCGACGTGCTCGGCACTGGGCAGACCGGACTCCAGAACCAGATCGACCGCCACCAGCACGGCTTCCAGACCGAACTGGGCAATCGCCGACAGCACCTTGGCCATCACCCGATCCCCACCCTCGCGACGCAGGAGCAAGCCGCGTAATCGTTGCAGCGGTTCTGGCATGTCGGCAAACGGCGCACCGTTTCTCAAGGCGCCTGGCTTGCGTTCGATCAGGGGAATGTAGTGTTGCCAGTCGTAGAGCGTTTGCTGCCGGCTGAAATTGCGGGGATGACTGGCCACACGGGCATCGTGCGCCACGATGTCGATGCGCTCCGGATAGAGACGCAGGCTGACGGCTTGCCCCACGAGTTCGCACGGCACCGAGTAGCGGTTGCGATCGAGTATCACCAGGCAGGTGCTGGACACCTTGCCCAGGGTTTCGACGTAGCCATCGAAGGGCGCGACCATCGGCATCAGGCTCGGTTGCTCGTGTTCGAGCATCTCGGCGACCGTCAGGTCAGCGTACTCGGGATGACGTAACTCCTGCCACAGCCCNCGGCAGCGTGCGAGCAGCCAGACATTCAGTTCGGTGAATGAACTGAATCGCTCCTTGCCCGCATCCTGCCAGAGCCGCTGCCGACTATCCTGGACGTTCTTCTCAACGACGCCTTTCTCCCAACCACTGGCGACATTGCAGAAATCCGGATCGAACAGGTAATGCGAGGCCATCGCCGAGAAGCGCGAATTGACGATGCGNGATTTGCCTTTCTGCACCTTATCCACGGCCGTCTTCATGTTGTCGTAGATGCCGCGCCGGGGAATGCCGCCCAGGGCGGCAAACGAGCGCGTATGCGCATCGAACAGCATTTCGTGACCCTGCGTCGGGTAGGCTTGAACCACGAAAGCCCGACTGGCGCAGAACTTCAGATGCGAGGCAAGGATCTTCCGCCAGACCCCGCCAATGACCAGATGCTCTTCGCTCCAGTCGAACTGGAAAGCTTCGCCCAATTCGAAGTGGAGCGGCACGAAGGCTTTAGTGACCGCAGCACCACCATCGGCACGCCAGCGCCGGATGAATTCGGTAACCCGACAGTAGGTACCAGTGAATCCGGCCGCCTGCAACTCACCAAAGAGTTTCAGCGCGGTCCGCCGATCCCGTTTCGGACGACGGGCATCCGTTTCCAGTGCCTTGATGAGGTGTGCCGCATACGGGGCAATCTTGATGTTCGGGTTCTGCCGTTCGTACTTCGGCTCCGTGCCTTCCGGTGTCCGCAGCCAGCGTTTGACGGTGTTCCGGCTATACCCCGTCTTCCGCGAAATCTCGGACAGCGACACGCCATCCCGGTAAAACAACCGCCGAATCCTTCCCAGATCCTTCATGGTGATCATCTCTAAAATCCTGCTCAAAAATGAGCGGACGAGTTAATCACCCTGGTCAATTTTCAGCGCGCACAACCTCGCTTTTCTGGTGAATCGCCCCGGGAATTGAGGAGGTTCCATTTCTTGAGAGAATGGAGCCATGAGCAAGACGAACAAATATTCCCCGGAAGTCAAAGAGCGTGCCGTACGGCTGGTACAGGAAGCGCGTAAGGACCGGCCATCGCTCTGGGCGGCCGTCGAGTCGATAGCACCGATGATCGGCTGTTCAACAGTGACGTTGCACGATTGGGTCAAGAAACACGAGATCGACACTGGCGTGCGTGATGGCATACCGACCGCTGAACGTGAGCGCATCAAGGCGCTCGAACGCGAAGTCAAAGAACTGCGCCAGGCCAACGAGATTCTGCGGCTGGCCAGTGCGTTTTTCGCGNCAGGCGGAGCTCGACCGCCTCAAGAAGAAGTGAGGTCGTTTATCGACCAGCACCGTGAGCGTTTCGGGGTCGAGCCGATCTGCACGTTGTTGCGGGTCGCCCCGTCCGCCTACTGGCGCCATGCTGCCCGGCAGCGTAATCCCGCCCTGTGCAGCGCCCGTGCCCGGCGCGATGAATTCCTGATTCCCCACATCCAGCGGATCTGGCATGCCAACTTGCAGGTCTATGGCGCCGACAAGGTCTGGCGGCAATTGCAACGCGAAGGCATAGAGGTGGCGCGTTGCACCGTCGAACGACTGATGCGGCGCCTCGGTCTGCGGGGCGTCATGCGCGGGAAGGTCGTTCGCACCACGGTCAGCGATGCCAAGGCGTGCNCCCTGGACCGGGTCAATCGGCAATTCACAGCGGATCGGCCGAACCAGTTGTGGGTCTCGGATTTCACCTACGTCGCGACCTGGCAGGGATTCGTCTATGTCGCCTTCGTCATCGACGTCTTTGCCCGCCGCATTGTCGGTTGGCGGGTCAGCCGATCGATGCGAACCGATTTCGTCCTCGACGCCTTGGAGCAGGCGCTCTACGCCCGGCAGCCGGAACGGGATGACGCCCTGATCCATCATTCCGACCGGGGATCGCAGTATGTCTCCATCCGCTATACCGAGCGGCTGGCAGAAGCCGGCATCGAGCCCTCTGTCGGCAGCAAGGGCGACAGCTACGACAACGCACTGGCCGAGACCATCAATGGTCTGTACAAGGCCGAACTGATCCATCGGCGGGCGCCCTGGAAAACGGTGGAGTCGCTGGAGCTGGCCACCCTCGAATGGGTGACCTGGTTCAACCACCAGCGGCTCTTGGAGCCCATCGGATACATCCCGCCCGCCGAGGCTGAGCAACGGTATTATTGGCAACTCACCCAACAGGCCGATCACGCCTGTACTTAAACCACGGAGCCTCCACGAAACCCGGGGCGATTCAGCACGCCAGCGCCGGATGAATTCGGTAACCCGACAGTAGGTACCAGTGAATCCGGCCGCCTGCAACTCACCAAAGAGTTTCAGCGCGGTCCGCCGATCCCGTTTCGGACGACGGGCATCCGTTTCAGTGCCTTGATGAGGTGTGCCGCATACGGGGCAATCTTGATGTTCGGGTTCTGCCGTTCGTACTTCGGCTCCGTGCCTTCCGGTGTCCGCAGCCAGCGTTTGACGGTGTTCCGGCTATACCCCGTCTTCCGCGAAATCTCGGACAGCGACACGCCATCCCGGTAAAACAACCGCCGAATCCTTCCCAGATCCTTCATGGTGATCATCTCCTAAAATCCTGCTCAAAAATGAGCGGACGAGTTAATCACCCTGGTCAATTTTCAGCGCGCACAACCTCGCTTTTCTGGTCAGTTTTCAACGAGCGTCAACACCATGATGAGCGGATCGGTATTGCCTCTAGACCTGTGCTCCGACTAGCGGGCCGGAAAACTAGTCAGAAGCATTCGACGCACCTCAAGCCACAACTGATGCTTCGTGACCCACGCGAGTGCGATTGCGCCAAGAATTCCGCCGAATCCCGATAACAGCGAAGGAACAAACAATTCGCCGGGACGCCATCCAAACTTGAACACGACTAGCGCCGATGCGGTCGACGCGCCCAACGCTAACAACAAGCTCTTGCCCCANCACAAAAGCAATTGCCTTAAGCCAAAGCCGATGTGCTTTTGCACCGTATGGATCCAGATGGCGGAAGTGATCAACGCTGAAACCACCAAGTACTGACTGAGTTCCCGCAGGCCCGCCGTGGTTCCGATAAACACAGCAACCAGAGTCGCTATTGTGGCAAGCAAAGTGGCTTTAAGTACGTCATTGACTGCTCCGATGGCGATCAGTGGCGGAGAACAGACTGATGCGGGAATCGAAAATGCGCAGGCAATTGCCAACCAGCGAGCGGGTTCGACGGCATCATCCCATTGAGAACCGTAGAGAATCCTGATTGCCGGATAGGCCATCAAGGCAATACCGATGAAGAAAGACCAGCCAAGCCCGGTGATAAGCTCCATCGCCACCAGAAATGAGGCGGCGAGGTTCTTTGACTCACGGGATTGTTTGGCGAANAACGGCAAGGCGACGGCGTTGACCGCATCCATGACCAGTCTCTGGAACATGACCACCAGCCCTTGCCCACGGCTAAACAGTCCGGCCTCCACCATGCTTTGAATTTTGCCCAGCAGCAATTCGGGCGCCCCGCCTGACAGCGTATTCATCAGCGAGGTGGCAGTCAGTTTGCCGCCGAACGAGACCACGTCGCCGATGCCGCGTGCAATCGGCCGCCATGGTAGCGAGGGACGGGCAAAGACCCAGATCGCGATGATGCTCGCCACGGTCGTCAGGGCATTTGCCCAGGCCAGACTGACCGGACCATAGCCGATCCAGGCCATCGTGATCGCGGATGCTGCGTGAACCAGAGCACCAATGAAGCGAACGGCAGCGATCGATCCGAATTGCATTTCCCGAACCAGCCAGGCATTCGGGTAGGCGAGAAAAGGCGTAATGGCGAAATTCAAGGCCAGAACCAGCATGATGTCGAACATCTGCGGTTCACGGTAGAAGTCGGCAACAGGATTGGCCGCCGCCAGTACGAGCAGCGCCAGGAACATACCGAGTACCAGCTGCACGCTCCAGGTGGCGCGCATTTTCTCTTCCGACAACTCCCTGTTTTGCACCAGATACTGCCCGGCTCCCAGGTCACGGAAGGTGGCGATGAAACCCAGCAACACCATGGTCACCGAGTAAATGCCGATCTCCGACGGTGTAAGCAAACGGGCGATCACCATCGATGATGCCGTATGAATCACCAGCCCCGAATAGCGGTCAAGAAAGGAGAGTGCGAGGGCTTTACGGGTCGACACGAATGAACTGCTCCAGGAAACGGAACGTTGGCGCGAACCGAGAACTTCTGCTACCGGGAATCAAAGATCGAGCCGGCGCTTGCGCGCCAGGAGCCACTGCGAAAGCATCATCAGGATCCAGACCATTTCGCCATAGTAGCCCGGATGTTGCGGGAGATATTCCTTGAGCAACCTGTCGAGAAAAGCGGCACGGACTATCCGNCTCCCCCGAAGGTGTTCCAGCGACTCGAGCGCCAAATTCCTCAAGCCTGCGTGCTCGACCGCCCAGAAACCGAACGGCAGGCCGAAACCGTGCTTCTTCTTGGTGATGATTTCCGGCGGCAGGAAGTCCTTCAGCGCCTCCTTGAAGAACCAGCGCAGGGTCAGCCCCTTCAGTTTGAGTTCCGGATCAAGGCGCAGCGAGAAATCGACCAGCCGGTCGTCGAGAAGCGGAAAACCGACCTCCAGACCCGCCAGCCTTGTCGCTCCCAGCACCTTGGGCAAATCGTTGTCCGCCAGGGTGTATTTCCAGTCATACCAGAGCATGCGATTGACC
Organism: Dechloromonas sp.; assembly: GCA_013363835.1. Classification (GTDB taxonomy): domain Bacteria; phylum Pseudomonadota; class Gammaproteobacteria; order Burkholderiales; family Rhodocyclaceae; genus Azonexus. The sequence goes on along the minus strand of CP054864.1, from coordinate 1,055,912 downwards.
AACGAACGCGCATCGCCCGCAGCATAGGTTTCCCGCTGCTGGCGGAGGGTATCCAGCGGGTTGACCTGGGCGAGAAACTCAGGCGTCAGCACCTCCCCAAGCCCCAAACGGCCGAGCAGGTTATACATCTGCATGCGGTCGGGCATCGGCACGCTAGCCTGCTGAACATAGCTGACCGCCTTCCGGATGCCGGGAATCTTTTCTGGCAGCGCGCTGCCAGTCAGCAGCGGCTCAAGCAATCCACGGCGCAAAAANCCGGGAATCCGCTCGTAAGCACCGAACACACGCTGTTTGGCATAGCGGGTATTGCCACCGAACAGCTCGTCACCGCCATCGCCCGCGAGAATCCGNGTCAGGCCGGCTTCTCGCGCCGCCTTGGCGCAGTAGAAGGCCGGCACGACAGACGAATTGCCAAAAGGCTGATCGTAGGAAGCGGCAACTNNTGGAATGCTGCGCACCAGATCATCCGGCGTCACATAATATTCGTGGTGCTCTGCCCCGAAGTGGCGGGCTGCTATGCGGGCATACTCCATTTCGTCGTAGCCGGCCGCTTCGAAACCGATGGAAAAGGCGCGGGGAGCTTGCCCGGTGACTTCNCGGAGCAGCCCGGCCACTGTCGAGCTGTCAGTACCGCCACTGAAANNGCAGCCGGTGGTGTCGCCATCGAGCCGTTCGCGAACTGCGTCGAGCAGTATCTGGCGGAATTCGGCCTTCAATTCACCGAGCGGTGCGCGGCGGTTTTCATTGAAATGCGGCTTCCACCACGGCGCGACGGTCAGCTTTCCATTTTCGAACAGGGCATAGTGGCCGGCAGGCAGGCGGAAAACCTCCTTGAAAACCGTCCGCGGTGCCGGAATCATGTGGAAATAAAGGTAATCGTAGAGCGCCTGGGGNTCGAGCTCGGCATCGTCGCCGGCGAGTTCGTCAGCGCGTTCGGCGAACAGTAGTCGACCGTCTTTGATCCGATAACAGATGGAACTTGTCGAGAAGCGATCTACCGCAAGGTAGGTTTTGGCTGGCGCTGGGTTGAAAGCGACGGCAAATCGGCCAGACGCAATTTTCGGCGCATCGTTTCCATATTCGCGATATGCCGCGTGCCATGCCTCAGCCACCGAAACCGACTGAGATATCCCATTGATGCGAGAATTATCAAAATAACCGTCACCAATAATTAACGGAAGATTTTCGTTTTTAAATAAGTGAGCGGGCATGTACAAACCTGGCAAAAATCACTAGTGGCAAAATCATTTAGAGTTCGGCAAAAGAAGGTGCCGAGTGTATGAGAAGTAGCGAACTCCTCCTTGGGCAAGGCAGGACAAATGTGCTTGCCACGCCTTCAGCCATTGCCCTTGCATCCGATAGATATTTGACCTTGCATTCAGCGCAACAAGATATTTNTCATGTATCGCCGCTTTAACATACGTGGGCAAATCGAGTCGCTTAAGCTCAAGTAGAAATTCTGGGTAGGCCAATGAATACTCAATCGTCTTCGACACCGAGAGCGGATTGTCTTCATATTTTCTGTAAGTAATATTTGTATCGAAAAAAATTTTTCTTNNTAACGAAAGCAGCGAAAATAAAAGGTAGGTCCATTCAAAGTATTTGAATGAAAAATCAAATACATCCAAATTTAGCGACTTGGTTCGAAACATGGATGCCGGAGACGCGAACCAATTTTGGCGAAGAAAAGTACCATAAAGGTCCGAGTTAATCGTCGCGGCAAGTTCCAAAGAAACCAACGGCGAATCGATTCCCGAGCAATGGATCATGCCATTGGTGACTACAACATCACAATCAGTGTAACGCCGCATTACCTCCAACCGTTTTAGTAGGCAATCAGGCAATAATTCGTCATCATCGTCGAGAAAACAATAAAACTCGGTTCGGACATTGCGCACTCCGACGTACCGCGCCTTAGAAACATTTCCCNNTTCCAATTGCACAATACGGAGTCCCGAGTACGATTCAAGCTCTGCCAGCAAATTGAGGTCTTGCCGATTCCCGTTGCAAATCAGAAGTATCTCAACCCCACCAGCAAACTCTTGAGTCTTTATGCTGCCGATAGCCCGCCTCAAGAGTCCTGACCTTGAAGTCTCACAGGTGGTCGGGATAATGACGGAAATTAGCGAGTTACTCTGGCGATCCATGTTTTCATTTTCCAAAGGACTATCCCTAACAATTATCGTTGGATTATTGCCTCCTGGTATCGCTTCCATTCATAACCAACCTGTCAGTTTGTATCGTGGGCGCGAACCATGACACAGTCGAATTCGACTGCCTGCAGATTCTCGTCGATGCTGATCGGAAATAGCCCGGAAATGCGAAAGCCCATGGCTTCGACAATCTCCAGCATCTCCCGGTAATGCGGAACGTCGGCATAGAGTCGCTGGATCGCAAGCTCGAATTGCAGCGCCCGGGTTGCTCTCAACAATTCGGGAGCGCCGCGCAATACCTCCAGGTCGAAGCCCTGCGTATCCACCTTCAGGTAACACGACTGGCCGCCAATGGCAGTGGCGGGGAACAGATCATCCAGCCGGCGGACCGGGACGACGACGCTGTCGACAACGGTGTTGCTGGCCGAGAACGTTTGCGCCGCATCCGCTAGCGGCTGCCGTAAAGAACTGAAGGTATCCCGCGCCATGACGTTGAGTGCCAGTTCGCCGTTACTGCTGCCAAGGCCCAGGTTGTGAATCGTCCAGGCGGAATCGTCCGCCTGTCGNCCGTTCAGGGCATCGGCCAGATGCGGCTGCGGTTCGAAGGAATGCATCTGCCCGGTAAACTTTACCTGCTGACGCAAAAANTCGTGGTACTGGCCAACATTTGCGCCGACATCGAATACGGTCGTTATTGCGTAATGCTTNAAAACCTTGCCCAGAAGTTGCGCAAGTTCGCGAGTTTCCAGGCGCCAGGTCGGGATAATGGAATAGCCCAGCCTTTCGGCCAGGCCTGAAACGATATGCTTGGCAGTACGACTCATAACTGCTCCCTGTCTTTGTCAATTGGTTGTAGGTTCGGCTTGTCTGTCCAATGTATTGAAGGCATTTGGCATTAATGCCATAAGGATCAGACTATAGAACATCAATGCCACTCTCGGCACGTCAATCAGACTATCGAACATCCCGACCACCAGGAAACCAATTATCGAGGCCGATAGGTAAGGGGCAAGTTGTTGCCGCCGTGCCTTGCCGATGTTGAGGCGCCACAGGGCAACGGCAGTCAGCAACAGGAACAGCGCCAGGCCGATGTAGCCCTGATCGAACAGCACATTGACCAGGATATTTTTCGCATGCCACGGCATGTGGTCCCGGTCGCTGCTGAANAACCAGTGCTGCATGTCGTTGCTGAAATCGCCGTTGGTCAGCAACGGTAGGCCATCCCGCCCGATCAGCGCCACCTCGTCGATTTCCGCGGCGCCGCTCTGGTTGCCGATTGCCAGCGAGAACACCTTGATTCGCGGCGCATACCACGGGCCGCCGCTCAGTTCCGGGCCGGCGAGCTTGATGGTGGCCGATTGCCAGCCTCCGCCAGCCTTGCCGCTCGCTCTACCGATGGCACAGTTGGCCGCGTATAGCAGATGTTTTTCGCAAACCTCGACATGAATGCTTACATCGGTCTTGGGCCGGATTTGCAGCGTCACCTGGAATGGCCCGGCGGCACCGAACTCGACCCGCTGCGAAACCCGGAAGAGGTCGCCGAAGCTCATCGGATGCCGGGGAGCGACGAGCAACAGCCGGCTCCCCTCGCCTTCCCTGACGATCCGGTAGATCCCCGGGAACTTGCTCTCCGGAATGGCAAAGAAATAGTTCGCCGGGTAGCGCCCCAAGCCCTTGCCGAAGGCATGATCCAAGGGCGTTTGCAGCATCGACAGGCTCAGGCGCCAGTGATCGAAGCGACCTTCGAGATCCTTCGACGAGGTCGAGAAGCGGTCGCCCATGTAGCCGCCACCGATGAATACAGCCATCACCGCGCAGACGGCGACCGCCAGGCTCATGAAAGTGCCCTGCCAACGCAGGTCATCAGCNCACGCCGGCCGGGCTGAAAAGATACTGCCCAGCGCCACGGCAAGCACGATGGCGAGCGCGCCGAGCATGCCCCACAGCGCATCGCTGCCGCCCCAGTGAGCGGCGACGTTGGCCGCGGTGAGCAGCAGCGCGAAGAAGCCGGTGATGCAATAGAGGNNCGCCGGGTATCCTGCCGTGGTTGTTGCGGTCGACCCTAAAATAGAGGAAAATGAAAGCAACCCCGCGAAAACGGCGAAGTGCAGGACGTAAGGCCCTGGGNNCAGGAAGCCGGCAATCGGCACAAGCAGCGCGCCAAGCATCAGCCCGAGGACGCCACCGGCCGCCAGCCGGACGGCAGATGTACCGCGCAGCACCGATGGCAGCGCCAGGGCGACCGCAACGACACTGAGCAAGGCCATCAACCCGCGATAGCCGCCCCGNGAAAACACCAGCCCTGCCATGGTGGCCAGCAGGAGCAGTGCAATGACCCAGCGCAGCGGACTCCAGGTCGGCTGCTGCGCACCTTGTCCACCACCACCGGCATGCGCTCGGGTCTGCCAGATCAACAGCGGCAAGGCCACTGCCAGCGCGAGATAGACACCCCGCGAGAAGGTGGTCAGCGCAGCGTAGGCGGCAAGAACGATCAGTGCAAGCGCCAGGGCGTACTGCGCAGGCGTCCGGGCATGACGCAGAGCCCAGATGGCAAACGGCATGGTCAGCAGCAGCCAGCCGTCAAGGGCTGCGCCACCGACGTGCATTTCCCAGAACAGCGCCGTCGAGCGGTAGTCGCTGGAAAAGTTGAGCAGATCGGTAAAGGCGAGGCGTTCCCATAACGCCGCCAGCGAGGCGCTCCCAAGCCCAGCGCCAGCCCCCAGGCGAGTTTTCTGCCCGCCTCCGGGGATCNNATTTTGCAGCCTGATCAGCGGCACGAGCAGCAGCGCCAGGAAAAAGCTCTTGCCAATGCGGATGCTGTTCATCGCTCCCACATACCCCTGGAACCAGCCAAAGGTAAAGCCGCCCGCATCGGCAAATCCGCGCGCCATCGAGATCAGGATCGACACGGCCGTTAGTAAGGACAGGCCGGTCAATAGCCAGGGCGAGCCCCGGACCGGGATGGGCNNGCCATCGCGCAGCGCGCGAGCGTAACCTCCGCCCGCCATGGCCAGAACCAGCAGATCGACTTCCTCGAAAGTGATCCAGCCAGTCCAGGGTGCCAGACCGATGACCGGCAACAGCGCCGGGAGAATGACCAGAGACCAGGAGAAGCGAAAGAAGGCCAGCACGCTGGCGGCCAGGAACAGAGCCAAGGTAAGCGTTCGAGCGAGCGGATAGTGCCAGGCAAGCAAACAGCCCAGTGAGAGCGCCAGCAGCGCAACCGCCAGGTAGCCCGCACGCTGAGGCAAGTCAGCCCTTCTGGTGGACTCAAACCGTGCGCCGGGAGGCTATCGGTCGGCATCGCTGTCAGCGGCTCAGCATCGAGTCGAGCAGGCGGGCCAGTTGCTCCGTGCGCCCTTCGCGCGAGGCATCGGCGACGGCCTGCCGATGCGGCAGCGCCGCCCTTCCCTCGCGGATGGCTGCGACGAAAGCCGGCAATACCTTGCAGATTTCCTCAACCGAATCGAGCCGGGCGATGTCGCCGGCACCCGCCTGACGCAGGGTTGTCGCGGTATCCCCAGAGGGNTCCGTCAGCGAAAGTATCGGACGGCCGGCGCGCAGGTATTCGTAGATCTTCGCCGGAATCTGCTCGTTGCAGTTGGCTGCCTGCATGACCAGCAGGCCGTCGGCATCGAGCATCTCGGCCAGCGCTTCGCGATAGGGAACGGGTGGTTGGCAGTCGATGAATTCAGCAATGCCGTAGCGGGTAGCGAGCGACCTGAGCAGGTCATCATGGACCGAGGCGCGAAAACGGACGACCAGGCTACCGGGCGCCAGTTCGCCATTGGCCTTGAGTTGTCCCAAGGCTGCAAAAATNTGCGTCGGGTCGCGCTCGGCNGGATAGACGATACCGCTGTGCAACAGCGTAACGGCGCCCGGGTTGAGGCTTTTCCGTGTTTGGCCGCCCTTGGCGGCAGCAACGAAGGCCTCCTCGTCATAACCATTTTCCAGCACGACGATTCGCTGATCGCTTTGCGGGTAACGCAACCGGTACATCCGGGCTGCCCCGGGCGTCGTGAAGGTGCAAAAACGTGCCGCACCAACGCTCTTCTCTTCGATGTTCTTGTAACTCTGCCAGGTTAACGGATCCTCGGGGTAACCATCCTGCGCCATCGGATCGCGGAAATCCGCAATCCATGGCAAACCGCTCCGGCGTTGAAGTTCGGCGCCCACCAGGTGAGCCGTCGCAATCGGGTAGGTCGACCAGATCGCCTGCGGCTTGAACTCCCGAATCATCCGCATGCCGTCGCGTACAGCCCCGAATTTCCAGCTGACCCAGCGGTCCGGCCGAGCCATGGCTCCCACATAGCGACCCGAGATGGAGAGGTGGCGCGCGGTGTCGAGAGCGAACGCGCGACGCACCACCGTGTTTTCCGGCACATCGGCCAGCAGGTCGGTGCTGGTGCGCTCGTAAGCCCGCGGATCAGCCGAAAGAACCAGCGGCTCCCAGCCGAATTTGGGCAGATGCTGGACGAAGCGCAGTGTGCGCTGGATGCCGCTGCTACCTGCCAGAGGCGGAAAGTGATAGGCGATCATCAGGACACGTTTCATGATTGCCTCATCATCAAAGGTGTCATACGGGATTGAAGTGAGTTTGAGTTCATCGTTCAGCAGGGGCAACCGAAACCTCGCCGGCGATCGCGGCGCGGCGGGCATGTAATGACTTCAGCCATGCCCAGCGATAGCCGGTCGCATGATAAATGGTTCGACTTTGCGATGTCCAACGAGTATGCCATTCCATTACCTTGCCGAAGAATTCGATGCGCCGGAACTTTTCNTCGGCAAACAGCTGCTGGAATTGCTCCTGGCGCATCAGCGTCGACGGCGATACCGATTTATACGCCTCATCGTAGGCGGTCTTGAGGATCACCAGGACGTTTTCATCATGGATGCAAAGATCCATCGCCACCACCTTATCATCGAAGCGGTAGCGGTAGATGCGCCCACGCCCTCGNGCGCAATACTTCTCCAGCATCTCCCGGTAGAAGCGGCCCTGCGCGTTACCCGGCGCAATGGCGGTGCCATCGGCGCCTTTCCAGCCGGCGCTTTCCAGAACTCCGTAATCCTCGATGGCTTTCGCCACCATTTCCGGCATGGTTATGCATTCGATGTGCGTTTGAATGCCTTCCGACTGAAGTTTGTTTCTTTGCTTGCGGGTGTTTTGCTTGAGGTTCTTGCCACGAGCCTCCCAGTATTCCTCGAAGCTGCCATCGATTTCGACCCAGGCGGTGGCAATATAGTCCTGGGTTCGTAGTGTCGCCGTGTCTTCCGGTCGCTGTTGCATGCGCGGATCGATCTGGCTTGCACCCAGCGCCATGGTGATGCCGGGTAGCTGTCGCAACAGGCTGGCAATGGCGCTGGTCAGTTCGATTTGCCCGTCGGTAATCCAAGCCCCGAGTGGCAGTTGGGAAGGCTGGAAGCTTTGCCAGACCGCCCGCCGATCCCGCTGCATGATCGCGGCGGCCCGGAGCCGGCCTTCCTCTTCCAGGAGACACAAGCGTTCGTCGCCCGTGCCGAATTCGGCAAGCAGTGACTTCAGAAACGCCGATTCGAGGAACGGGGTTCCGGGCCGACGACGCACCAGGCGATCCCATTGTGCTGCATGATCGGCGAATTGCTCGATCGGAATTGTCTTCCAAACCATTTTTTCTCGGGTTGGGTAATCGACTCCGGCGTTTGCCGGGAACTCGGTGNNCATTTTTTGGGGCATCATCAAACCGGACAAGGCGCCAATGGATCGGGCTGCAGCAACAATCCGCTGCGCGGTCGCCTTGACCATGCGCCCCGCCAACTCCTTGAGCAACAAGGCACTCCCCGCCAGGGTACGGGGATTGAAGGCGACGATCCCNCAGCGTTCCCGACGATGGCTCATCCAGATTTTCTTGTACTCGTCGTCGCCGATCAGGAAATCGACCTCTTCGACATGATCCTGTTCGATGACATGCTGCAACAAGTGGCTGGTCAGCACCGTGCCGGGCGATAGCGAGGCGTAAGCATGGTGATAGGCGACTTTATAGATGCTGGCTTTCCCNTGCCCGGCAAACCACAGTTGCGCCGCAACCGGTCGCCCCTGCAGACGCGCGACACCAAGCCGGAGCATGCCGCGCTCCGCCAGCAGGCGGATCAGCGAGGGCACGAAATCCGGGTAAGGCTCCGGTTTCTTCCAACTGGCTGAATAGACTTCCTGGAAGGCGGCAATTGCTTCGTCCAGTCCTTCCGCTCCATCCGTTACATCGAGCGTCCCGCCCTGCGCCGCAAAAACCCGGCTGCGCCGCTTGATGCTGCTGCGCAAGTTGGCGCTCCGGGAGCGCAAATAGCCTTCCCACCCGCCCTCGACCCGCAAGAACCAGTTGCCGAAACAGAAGAAGGTCAGCGGCACCCAGCCGTTGGCGCGCAACGCGTTGAGCAGTACAGCATAAGTTGGCGCATCCGGATCCATCGGCGCAAATCGCATCACATGCAGATCCCGGCTCTCGCGCGCAACCGCGGACAACAGGCCACGGAGCGCAAGGGAATTGCCGGCGCGATCGATAAAGGGGCTGTACAGCGAGGTGTAGTAGTTGCCGAGCGACTCAAGCATCCGGACGCCCCACCGTTGCGACTGCCGCATTGGCAGGATTGCCGTTGGCTTCCCCGCNTCACTGGCGTAGTAGTAACGGACCTGAGGATCGTCGGGATAGACCTGCCGCTGCATCAGGTCGAACCACTCCAGCGAATGTTCAATGCCGTCACCCGGCGCGAAGCCTTCCAGTCGACCGTCACCGTCAGCGAGGCCNTGGACATGGTTACACGAAAAAACTTTAAGCGTGGCAGCGGCGTCGTCTTTCAGTGGAATCGACGATGGCCCCCGAACCAAACATCGCTTCAACGACCTGAGCACCATGTAAGCCACGCTCGCGATATCGTTGCGGAACAGCTGGATATTCAGGATATTGCAACTGGTGGACCACTCTGCCTGTTCGCGAGTCGCATTGGTGTAGAACTCGACGGTTTTCCCGGATGCTCGGCCNAGTTGCCACTCCAGCAATCTGTAAAGCAACAGCCGGCTGGGCGCAAAACGGGCCAATGAGTTGTCGTATGCCGTTTTGAGGATGACCAGCATGCCGGTATTGCCGATCAGCAGTCGCGATGCTGCGGGTTTGCCACCGATGGCGAATTCGCTGACCAGNGCCTGGCCGCTGGCGGCAAAACTGGCCAGCACTTCGGCATAGAACCGGCCTTGAGCGTTGCCAACCGAAACGGCGGTGCCGGCATCGGCTTTCCATCCGGTGCCCTCCATTTCNCCGAACCGGCGAACGCCTTCATACATGCTTTCCGGCGCCGTGAGCAACGACAGCTGCGCCGAACCGGCCTCGCGCTCGAGTCGATTGATATAGCGACGGATATTGGCCTGGAGGTTCTTTGGGCGATTTTTCCAATAGCTTCGAAAGTCGATTCCCGATTCGATGCCGATGTTCGTTGCCTGGCGAGAGGCAATCGTTCGTCCATTGGCATAGGCGAATTTGGGAGCATATCGCGGGTCGACCGCAAGAAACTCGATCCACCAGACAATCCCTGGAAGCGCTTCCAGCAAGGAAGGAAGCAGCCCGGCTTCGGCGATCAGGAGTGGCGTGATTTGCGCCTGCGCCGGCCTGAAGGTCGCCCATCGTCCGCCACCGCGCGGTTGGAGTATCAGCGCCGCCTTAACTATCCCCTGCACTCGGAAAATGCACAAGCGCTCGCGACCGGTTCCGAAATACTTAAGCAACGGCCCGACAAAGCGGCTGTCGAAAAATGGGTGGCTGGCGTACAACTCACCGTTCAAACGATCCCAGTCGGCCGCGAACCGCGCAAACTCGGACTTTGCCGGGTGTAGCTCCCAACTCACCTGCAGCTCCGATCCGTCGCGCTCAGTCGCAGCACTTTGCCGACCGCCGCTAGCATCCAGTTCATTTCATCATTGCTCACCGATTGATGGCATGGCAGGTGCAGCATATGCAGCCGATAGTCCGTCGCCACCGCGCAATCGGAACGCGCCATTTCGTCCCAGCGCCAAACCGGTACGCCAAGCAGCTTCAGCCAGTAGAAATGCGGCGTCGGGTGTTCAATATAGAGCGGAAACATGTAGGGCACGACTCGATCTGGCAACTCCGGATAAAGCGGACGGCAGTGAGGCAATTCAAGCACCGCCTGCGCCCATCGCCGATAATTGGCCTGACGCCGCCTGATGGCAGTCGTCAGCGAGGAATGCCCGATCAGCCAGCGCGAGACGCGCAACGCCGCCGTGTGCTCTCGACTAGGNTATTGAAGAGACTGCGCCGGGCGCTGCAGTCGCTCGTCGCGGCCAAGGTTTGTTGCATCTTCGATCAATGCCCCCAGTTGGTCATCCAGCTCCAAAATATCGTCCGGGCCAACTCGCGGACGCTGTCGTGCTTCGAACAACTGTTTGATGGCACGCACTTCCTCCCGCCAGGCTGCCTTTGATGTCCCGCCATCGGCCAGCGCTTCCGTGGTCGATGCGTAAAGCCAGCCGCCGTCAGCACTTGGAAAGAACTTGTAGGGACTGGACGCCACGAAGCGGCCATGGCGCCCCGCCCCGTCGGCCTGATAGCGTTCCAGNAACAGCGCATGGGAGCAATCTTCGACGAGAACTATGTCGTGCACGTTGCACCAATCTTTCAACCATGAAAAATCGCGCACGAAACCAAANAANTGAGTCGCCAGCAGCGCCTTGACCGGCTTTGCCGCACGCTTGATCGCCTCCTCAAGTCCTTGGCGATCCGGCGTCAGATCGGCACTCAACGCGTAGAGAACCACATCCGCACCGAGCGCCAGCGCCGGATCGAGCATGGTGACACAATGGTATGCTGGCGCCAANAGCGTCCCGCCACTATCGAGTCCGGCACGCCGATAAGCCTCGCCAAGCGCATAACGGCCGCGACTGAAATGTACTCCTTTNCCGGTCAATGGCGCGACGTTTCGGAGCAGGCTGTCATCGTCGTCGCCGGCCGGCTGGAAATCCTGTGGCAGCACCGCCACGCGCGGCCGAGGGAAGCCGCAGGGCGAGGGATCGAAGACCATGTAGTCGAGGGACACGGGGTGCTCCTGGGCTCAGGGGCGATCGACTTCTGTAGCCACGCCAACGTACCCGCCTCCACTCGCTGCCGCCATTCGCGCGAAGAGAACGTATGATCGGCGGCAGTCACGTCGATGCGCGTCAGGCATGAACCAGCCAGCGCCCGTTGGCCCGTTCCGTTATCCCGGCAAGCTTGCAGAAACTCCTTTGCGGTGTAATCGTTGGCGCTCAGGATCAGCAGCAACGGCCCGGAAACGACTCGAATGCCCGCATCATCCTTTGCTGAAAGGGCATGGCCGGATATCCTTCTGTTGTCAGCCAAGGCCTGCCGAGAGCGCATCAAGCTGCTGGCAAAGCCGCTCAGCGCCCGCCCGATGCCCAGTTTGCCGCTCAGCAACTTGCCCCAGAATTCGGGCTGCAGGAGGCGTTGACCGTAATAGTGCTTGATCTGNGTTTTCGCCAGCGTGGCCTCCGAGCGCGCCCAGGGATTGAGCAGTACCATCCCGCACACGATTTCGTCGTGAGTGGCATCCCAGTAAAGCAGGCTGGCCGAAGCGGCATCGCACAAGCCCCAGAGCACAATGCGCTCGACCCCGGGGCAGGTAGCACGAAAGGCGCCGATCGCCGCAGCGATGTCGTCGTTGATCGATTCAAAATCACGCAAATCGCCCGTGCTGTCGCCCATGCCGCGATAGTCAAAGCGCATTACGGCGTAACCCGCTGCTGCCAGCGCGCGGGAAAGCAGCAGAAACTGACGATGACTGCCGGCACGGTATTGCGGCCCGCCGACCACCAGGAGAATTCCGGTTGTCTGCGGGCGCTCCGGCACGGCCACGATGCCGAGCAATTTCTCTCCGGCACAGGAAAACTCGAATGCCTGCTCGATCACATTCATCGAAACNGTTTCCAGGGCTGCCGTGGTTGCCGCTAGCAGCTCCGGCGCATCCTCGATTTCGCTGGTCTGCCAGAACGCCGGGCCGCGAACGACCCTGGCATCGACCTCGAATCCGGCAACGCGCCACTGCTCGACGCATTTCTGCGACACCGGCGCTAGCACCGGATCGTCGCGCATCGATAGTTCAAGCCAGCAGACGCGCCCGGACTGCCCCGCCGGTGACGTCAACCCGGCCTCTTCCAGNTCCATGAAAAGCCCCGGCGATACCGAATAGCCGGCGATCTCGATGGTCTGGCCGGTCGCAATGCTTTGCTTGAGTTCTTCGGCAACTGCTTTGGCATTTCCGGCGCCCAGCTCGCCCGCCATTCTGAGCCGCATGAACTGCTGCCAATGCTGCTTGCCGGACACCGCAGGCTGCCAGAATATGAAATTTGCCCGTTCCGCCAGGTCGACCGCAACCGAGGCTGCCAGCAGACAGCCGGCGCGCAATCCCCACAAGATCAGCGGCGCCTGGCTTCGGGTGCGCAACCAGCGATAGGCCAGCAAAACATCGTCCTGCCAAGCCTGCCATGTGGCGTCGGCAAAATCGCCGCTGCTGTCCCCGCAGCCAAGCAGGTCGATCTGCATGACATCGTAGCCGGCGGAGGCCATGGCACGCGCCTGTAGCGCCGCCATTCGCCGTGCCTTGTTCATTTCCTCGGCGAACGGATGCAGATAGATGACCGAGCCGCGTGCCAGCCCATTGCATGCAGCGCGAAAAAGACAAAGCCGCTGCCCCGTTTTCCTGNNGAAGAAAAAGGCTTGCAACACCGCGTCGCGCCGGCCTAAACAGCCAGTTTGCCTTCGACGAATTCGACCAGCGAACCGACCGTGGCGAATGTGCTACCCTCGATCTCGTCGTCATCGACCGAAAACCAAAACGCTCCTCAAGGGTTGTCAGAAGCGCCACGACTGCCATCGAATCGAGCTCCGGAATGGCGCCAAGGAGTGGCGTATTGCCATTGAAGCCCGCCGAGCGGCCTTTGAGGCTGAGAACTTCGTCCAGAATGGATAGGATTTCCTGCTGGGTATTCACGCCTTTCCCCAAGTATTGATTTCAAGTCGGCGAATTATAGAGGCAGATAGCAAACATGACCGTGAGATACTGCACATCGCAAAGTCGTGGTACATGGTAACCTCTGAACCCACATCGGCAGTCGACAAATCCANNCATGGAAAACCCGAACTCAAAATTGCTCGGCTAAGGACTTATCGGCATTGGCAAAGCCTTGTCACACGGCAAACCGGAAAGGGAGCGATCCAGCAAGTCGGGGAGATTCTCGCCCTGAATAAGATGGGCGGTCATTGCGGAATCAGCGATTACTACTGGTACAAGCTCTACGATCCCGACTACCTTACAGGGCGGGGGTTCAGGNATTTTCTGGGCTGGCGCCTGCAAGCCGAATTGAGCCTGGCATTGAATCCCCGTCATGTCGTGCTACCCGCCTGGGACAAAACCGTCTTCATGACCCTGGCCGATGCCGTCGGGCTCCCGGTTGTTCCGACCATTGCAAGCTTCAAGGCCGCTTCTCGTTTGCCTGCGGTTCTTGGCAGGCATCTTCGTGATACCGCGGAAGTTGCAACCTTCCTGCGCAACCCCGGCATTTACCCGCTTTTTGGAAAACCCGCCTATTCGCAGCAGGGATACGGCAGCGCGTTTCTTGAACGCTACGACCAGGACAGCGACTCCCTGGTACTCCTTGATGGTAATTCGCTAAGCGTCGAGCAGTTTCTCGGTCGGCTGGAAACCCCTGTCGACCGTCGTTATCACCGGCCCGAATGCGGCTACCTGTTTCAACAACCGCTGAAACTCGCCGAGCCAATTGAACGCCTCACCGGCTGGAAAGCAATCTGTGGCGCCCGCGTCATTTGCCTGAACGGCNCCCGGGGTTCCGAACCGTTCCGGGCGATCTGGAAAATTGCCGTGCCGCCGAATCATGTCGACAATTTCAGCCTCGGAAAATATGGCAACCTGCTGGCCGACATCGATCCGCGGACCGGCGCGATCAGTCGCGTCCTTGGCGGCTTCTGGCCGGAAACCAGCCTGATGGGCGAGCACCCCAACTCCGGCGTATCTNTTCAAGGATTTTCATCTCCCGACTGGCCTCAAGTGCTCGACGCATGCAAGGCGATAGGAGAACTCATTCCACTGATGCGCATCCAGCACATCGACTTCGCCTTCACCGATCAGGGGCCGAAGATTCTCGAGGTCAACGATATCGGGGGAACCGAAATTGCCCAACTGCACGGACGCGGGCTTGCTGAGCGGATGTGCGAATTTCTCAAGCAGTACGGCAATCGTTCGGCATACNCCTGGATCAACGCGCTTTGACTGAATGCATGCCCAACAGATGACATACTACACAGAAAATCAAGGCGGTCATCGACGCCGTTGATTGGAGAATACGTTCCCATTTCGGCGACGAAATTATCGACAGGCGTATTGTCCAGGCCGCGTCGAGCTATCGCCGCATGCTCGGAAATACGCTCTTTTTGGCGTTGCTGGCAGCGTCGGCAAGACGACCGCGAAGGATCTATTGGTTGGCATATTGAAAGTCAAAGGCCAAACCATAGGAAACCCTGTGTCACGCAATGCAGCGCCAGAGATAGCAAAAGTGATTCTCAGGACTCGCCCGTGGCACAAATTCTGTGTCGCCGAGTTGGGAGAGACGGTAATCCCATTTTTAGCAACGGTCAGAAGTAGGGTTGGTTAAAAGTGCTGACTTCTGTTTCGGTGTAATGCCGCCAAGCGCCATGTTGGGGCGTTCGTGATTGTAGGTCCACATCCAGTCGGTCGCATAGTTCTGCACTTCCTCAATTGACTCGAACAGGTAGTGGCTTAGCCAGTCATAGCGGACCGTCCGGTTGTAGCGTTCGATATAGGCGTTCTGTTGCGGATTACCCGGCTGGATATGATCAAGCCGGATACCTTGTCGCGCTGCCCAAGCGATGAAAGTGCCGCTGATGTATTCCGGGCCGTTATCGCTACGAATCACCTGCGGCTTGCCGCGCCACTCGATGATCTGATCCAGCGACCGTACGACCCGCTCGGATGGCAAAGAAAGATCAATGTCGATCNNGCCAGCCTCCCGGTTGAAGTCGTCGATAACGTTGAACAGCCGGTAGCTCCGGCCATCAGAGAGTTGGTCGTGCATGAAATCCATCGACCAGCATTGGTTGATGGCTTCCGGCACTGCCAACGGCTCAGGCTTCTCCCGAATAATCCGTTTCTTGGGCTTGATCCGCAGGTTCAATTCCAACTCACGGTAAATGCGATACACCCGCTTGTGATTCCATCGGTGCCCCTTCACGTTACGCAGATACAGAAAGCATAGCCCGAATCCCCAGTTCCGCTGGTTGTGGGTCAGACGGATCAGGAGGTCGGCGATTTCGACATTCTCTGCTGACTGCTTTGCCTGGTAGCGGTAGCAGGTCTGGCTGATGCCAAATGCCAGGCAGGCCAGCTGGATGCTGACGCCTTTCTCCACCGTTCGTTGTGCCATCTCGCGTCGGCAAGATGGCTTCACCACTTTTTTGCGCCTCCTGGACGATCTCTGCCTTGAGACGTTCTTCGGCATACATCTTCTGAGCCGCCGGTTCTCGCTTCGAGTTCCTTGAGCCGGGCCATCAGCGAGGCGTCCATGCCGCCGAATTTGCTGCGCCATTTGTAAACGTGGCGGAACTGATGCCGTGTTCCTGACAGAGTTCAGGGACTGGGCTGCCACCTTCTGCTTGCTTGAGTACGGCGATGATCTGGCTGTCTGAAAAGCGTGACGTCTTCATGTAAAACTTCCTCGGGCTGCTGTGGAGAAAATTCTACTTTTAACTGCCGCTAATTTCCGGGGGATTACCAGACCGCCCCGACTCCCTGAACCCGCAACTGGCAGTCCTGCAACCGTCGATCGGCATCATCACCGTGGTCGGTGACGATCATCTGGCGGCCTTTGGCTCACGGCAGGCCATTGCGCAGGAANTTCGCAAACTCGTTCGTGCAATGCCCGGCAACGGAACCATCGTTCTGAATCTGGATGACGTATTGGTCGCGGGCCTGGCCACAGAGGCCGTTTGCCGGGTGATCACCTATGGCAAGTCTGCGAACGCTGATCTGCGCGCCAGCGACATCGTTGCGATATGGCCGCCTCTGCATNTCACGGTCCGCTTCAATAACGAAACCGCATCAATCCGCACCCAACTCTACGGCGAGCAACTCCTGGCTTCTGCGCTAGGTGCGATTGCTGGCGCGCTTGCCGCCGGGCTGACGCTTGCCGAGTGCGCCAGGGGCATCGGCGGCGTACCGCCTGCCGAGGGCCGCATGCAGCCAATCGTCTGCCCTGGCGGAATCACCTTCATCCGGGATGACTTCAAGGCGCCCGCGTGGACCATCCGCCCTCTGCTCGAACAACTCCGCAACGCTCAAGCAAAACGGAAGATATTCTTACTCGGAACCATCTCGGACTGCCAACGTAAAGAAAACGAGATTGCGGAACTGGCAAGTTATGCCCAAGATGTTGCCGATATCACAATTNTTTCCGGACGCTTTGCTTCCGCTGCGCTCAAAGCGCGAAAACCGGGCAACGAACGCAACTTGCTTGCAATCAGCCGAACCCTTGATGTGGCAAGTTTCCTCAAGTCGATTCGTAAGGACGGAGACCTCGTCGTCCTCAAGGGAAACGAAAAGAAGGATCACCTGAGCCGTATCACGCTGTCGCTATCACAAACCGTCAACTGCTGGTCGNACGATTGCGGACGCGACATGTTCTGTTCGGAATGCAGCCATCTGAAATCACACCGCGGCCCTCCCGGACTCGCTGAACAGGCCTTTGCCGCAATTGTCCCCGGCGACNTCGCAGGAAGCCTCCTACCCTGTCCTCGACGCGGGGAGCAAGTCGTGATCGGTCTTGGCAACCCTGGCGCCGAGTTCTCGNGATCGCCGCACAACGTCGGCTACGAGATGCTCGACAGCCTGTGTTCGGTCTTTGGCGGCGAGTGGAGGGAATACGCCCATGCGTGGCTGGCGAAAATCACCATGGATGGACACGATTTCTGGCTGGTCAAGACGAAANGCCCGATGAACCTGACCGGTCCGATCCTCAAGAAACTCTCCGAAGAAATGCGTTTCAGCGTGACCCAGTGCATCCTCGTCTTCGACGACATCGATCTGCCCNTCGGCAAGGTAAGAGCCCGCATGAAGGGCAGTTCCGGCGGTCATCGGGGCGTAGCTTCCATTCTTGAGGCTTTTCAGAGCGACCAGTTCAGGCGCATCAAGATTGGAGTTACGGATAGCTCAAATCGCAACCATGGCGCGGCTGCAGTCCTGGAACCCTTCGATGAAGCTGCGCATGCAAGCGTCGAGGCGTCGTTTGTCGACGCCCGGAAACACCTCATCGATCTGGCCGGAAAATCTTAGCGATCCATCAGGCCTCGATGGCGTCAGTCAGGAAGGCCTTCCCGCCCAAGTATTGAGGAACGCCCAAATCGGCTTCCGTATTGAGTTCCATGAGAACCGGCCCTCTTTCCGAAAATGCGACGTCCCAGTGTTGCAACCTCAATCCGGGNAAGTGTTCGGCTGCCCGGCAACACAAGGACAACGCTGACGACCAGTCGGGCAGGCGCGCGCCAAGCAACTGCATACCGGTATCTGGATGCTCACCGCACTCGACGCCCGTTGGCCATAGGCCGGTAATGACCCGCTCAACGGCTCCCATCTCGATATTGATCGATGCCAGCAGGTTGCCACTTTCCCCATGNCAGAAATTATCGGTGATGTTCTTTCCCGANCCTATTTTCCAGAAGGCAAGCAAGACCTGCGGAAAATCGCCAAGGCCGAGTGCGACGATCACCCGGACACAACTGACGGTAGTACCGACGATTGCAGCAACTTCCTGGTGCTGAACCAGACGCTCCTGGAATAACATCCCGCCGAATTTTTCGTTAAGGCAAGCGCTCATCAGTTCGCCTCGACCGACGACCATACCTCTGGAATCCAGATATCCCTCGCCATTACCCATGAATTCCCGCAGACAGAAAGTTCCACGTCCATAGGTACCGTGAATTGGTTTGATGAACACCGGGAAAGGCAACGCGGTGGACAAATAGCGGCCCAGTTCCTCCTCGGTACGCAGGCACCTTTCATTTGCAATCCGCCTGCCTGAGGGTGAGAACATGGCAACGGTCTCAGGTATCGGAAACCCGTAATGCGCCAACAACGCATAATTGAGCACCTTGTCATTGGCCGTGGCCCGCCAATAGTCATCGTTGAGGCGTTGGTCGACTATCGCGCTGCCTCGCCAACCCACACAACGCGCCTTTGCCGTCCCCGGAAAAATTCTATCGTCGAATACGCCAAGTTCGTAGTACTCCTCCGCACCGAGCCTTTGGCGCCCACGGGACAATTTGAGAATTTCCAGAAACTGCCTGAACTTGGACTTTCCGGTCTGTGCCTTCACCAGATCCGCATATGCGTTCAGCTTACCGAGCTTGCTCATGGAATTATCGACCACCTCTCAAAACGAACATGTTTGCCCCTTGGAGCAACGATCCATGAAAGACGATACACTACCTTCGCTGAACTCGAGATGGTGATTGAGCATCTCGGTTTTGACCAATCCATAAGTTCAAACCCTTGTTTCCATTTTCATAACGCAATTCGCTTTCCATAAAATTATCAGCATGGCCAACACCACCCTCCTTCACGAACTGATTGCGCATTCGGCCAACTCCTTCCCGAACAGCAACGCATTGACCTTTGGGGGCAAATCGATTGCATACGATGATCTGCATGATCGAGTAGCAAGCTTCGCTTCTGGATTGATGGATTTGGGGATTCGACGCGGCCAACGCGTCGCCATCTATCTCGAAAAGCGATTCGAGACGGTCATAGCCAGCTTTGCGCGCTTAGCGGCGNGGGGCGTATTCGTACCACTCAACCCGTTGCTCAAGGCTGAACAGGTCGGCTATATCTTGCGTGACTGCAACGTCAGCGTGCTGATCACCTCGTCCGAGCGCCTGGCCTTGCTGGATGAAACGCTCGCGACATGCCCGGAGTTGCAACATGTTGTCGTTCTTGACGCTGGCGAATCCCTGCCCGTCATCGACGGCCTGAATCTCTGCCGCTGGAGCGAACTGCTTGCGATGCCCGCGAGGCCTGGCCACCGGGTCATCGACACCGATGTCGTCAGTATTCTCTACACCTCTGGCAGCACCGGTAAGCCGAAGGGTGTAGTGCTTTCGCACCGGAATATGGTTGCCGGCGCCAAGAGCGTCGCCTCATACCTTGAAAACAATGCCGGCGACACCCTGCTTGCCGCCCTGCCCTTGTCCTTCGACGCCGGATTCAGTCAGTTGACGACAGCTTTTCATGTCGGTGNNCGCGTCGTGCTGCTCAACTACCTTCTACCTCGCGATGTACTGAAGACAATCGAGCGGGAAACGGTGACCGGCCTAACCGCCGTTCCACCTCTCTATATTCAATTGACGCAACTGAAATGGCCCGAATCGATCTCCGAGCACCTGCGCTACTTCGCAAACACCGGCGGCCGCATGCCGCGCGAAACATTGGATGCCTTGCGCCGGCACCTGCCANAAACGAAGCCCTATCTGATGTACGGTCTGACCGAAGCATTCCGCTCGACATATTTGCCCCCGGCGGAGGTCGACCGTAGGCCGGACTCTATCGGCAAGGCCATCCCCAATGCCGAGATACTTGTCCTGCGGGAGGACGGCACTCACTGCTCCCCCAATGAGCCAGGCGAACTGGTTCATCGCGGTGCTCTGGTCGGGATGGGCTACTGGAACGATCCCGAANAAACCGCCGAACGCTACAAGCCATTGCCAGCCAATNGTCCTGGACGCGAAGCGGGGCTTGTTCTGCCTGAAATTGCTGTTNTTTCGGGTGATACGGTGCGCATGGATGACGAAGGTTTCCTTTATTTTATCGGCCGTCGTGACGAAATGATGAAGACATCTGGTTACCGGGTCAGCCCCACCGAGGTCGAGGAAATCCTTTATGCGACCAAACTGGTCGGTGAATGTGTCGCCTTTGGCGTGGATCACGACACACTCGGTCAAGCGATACAGGTCATTGTCACCCCTCCANATGGCGACATGGACACTAGCGCCCTGCTCGCTGAATGTCGCATGCGCATGCCCGCTTACATGGTACCTGCAGGGATTAGTGTGCGAAGCGGCCCCTTGCCCCGCAATCCCAACGGCAAAATCGACCGCAAGACGCTCGCGACCGAGTGGATCTCGGAGAATGCAGGCTGAGCCAACCCGTTTCCGGAGCAATTTCACATGTCGTCCTCTGATCGCCAGATACCCGTTCATGCCCCGATGACCCAGTTTGCCGTTACCGACAACCAACTCATGGTTGGCGGAATTCCTCTACGGCGTCTCGCGGCACGCGTCGGACAGACGCCGTTCTACGCCTATGACCGACAAGCGATAAGCAATCGTGTCACGGAGTTACGCACCGCTCTCNCCAAAGCAGTCAAGCTGCACTATGCGATGAAAGCCAACCCAATGCCAGCACTGGTCAGTGTCATGGCCACTTTGGTCGATGGCATTGACGTTGCCTCCGGTGGAGAACTAAAGGTAGCGCTTGATGCTGGAGCAAATCCAGCAGAAATAAGCTTTGCCGGCCCAGGCAAGCGCCGCTGCGAATTAACCCAGGCAGTGGCTGCCGGTGTTCTGATCAATATTGAATCGTTCCGAGAAATCACCGAATTGAGCATGATTTCTTCGGAGCTTGGTCTTCCCGCTCGGGTAGCGGTACGCGTAAATCCCGACTTCGAACTCAAGGGTTCCGGCATGAAGATGNGGGGAGGACCGAAGCAATTTGGGATCGATGCGGAGCAGGTACCCAAGCTATTGCGTGAAATTGGCAGCCATGAACTGATGTTCGAAGGTTTCCATCTTTTCGCCGGCTCGCAGAATTTGCGGGTCGCATCGCTCTGCGAGGCCCAGCAAAAATCGTACGAACTGGCACTGCGACTGGCGACCGAGGCTCCATCTCCAGTACGTTTTCTCAATCTCGGGNGCGGCTTTGGAATTCCCTACTTTCCAGGGAAACGTNCACTTGACCTCGCGCCGATCGGCACCAACCTTGACACCCTGATTAATCGCGCCGCATCTGATATGCCCGGAGCGCAAATTGTCATCGAACTCGGTCGCTATCTGGTCGGCGAGGCGGGGATTTACGTCACCAGCATTGTCGACCGCAAGGTTTCGCGTGGCCAAACGTTTCTGGTGACTGATGGCGGACTGAACCATCATTTGTCCGCATCCGGCAATTTCGGCCAAGTTATCCGAAAGAATTATCCAGTCGCCATCGGTAATCGGATGGATGCAAATAACCGTGAGTCGGTCACGGTAGTCGGCCCATTAGGTACACCGCTTGACCTCCTTGCCGACCGTATGGCACTACCGATCGCCGGACCGGGCGATCTAGTGGTGGTTTTCCAGTCCGGAGCCTATGGCGCAAGCGCCAGCCCGCATGGCTTTCTTGGACATCCAGCTCCACTTGAGGTTTTGGTCTAGGGCTTACGAGTGTTACCTGCCATTGTTCCACACACTAGGGACAGTAGTATCCTAGTTTATTGACCGGCAAGCAAAGCAGATAATCAATTGTTTCACCCGAGATTTTATCGGTTTTTGGACGCTCTTCACAATTGAAATGATACTTTCTGCAGTTAAAATATTATGCTGATCAGTTTTTTCACAATGGCTAACTTGCCCAATACCATCGTCCGGTTTCACCTGTAGCTGAATAATAACGATTGTGAAATAAGCCACGGTCAGCATTCCAGAACATCAATAAAATTGACTATGGAATATCCGAGGCTCCATGCCGAATAATAAACCATCAGTTTGAGGAACTTAATTGTTCGGTGGGATGTCGGAATGAGTTCCCTGTCGAGATTTCGAACAGGGGTTGGTTTTGAGCGCTGTGCCGATGCTTGTTGGCATGGGAGGATGTTAATGATTCGTCTGTTTAGCCATTGGTTTCATTGGCGACCACTGGCCCAAGCACTACTGGATTCCTCTTTCATCATCGTTGGCGTTCTTATCGCCCTCATGTGGAATCGTCACGGGTTGCCGATTGATCACAAGCAGGTCTTGCTGTTTGGCCTGATCGTCATCGCAACCGCCATGTCGCTCAGCACTCTTCTTGGGTTCTATCAGCGTATTCACAAGCGCACCGTCATTGACGCACGCACTCAAGCGCTTCTGTCAATCTATTTGTCTTTTCCAATTGCCTATGCCATCTACGTCATCCTCCCACTAGCGCCGGCAAGTCGAGAACTAGCCCAGCTTTCAGCAATGTCCGCAGCCTTTGGCCTGCTTGTTAGTCGCATCAGCGCCACCTCATCTGTTACTTCGGGAGTTGCCAAACGGCGTATTCTTGTATTTGGCACCGGTGTAAGAGCCCATGAGGTCAAGCAGGCCTTGATTCGCTCGGACCCCAGTGCGGAAATCGTTGGTTTCTTTACTGGCCCCAACGAAAACAACCCCATCGTTCCCAACGCTCAGATCGTCTCATCAGGCAGAACCCTTTACGAGGCAGCGCTAGCGACCAATGCCCAGGAAATCGTCGTGGCAATATCTGAACGACGTGGCGGCTCAATGCCACTCCGCGACCTGCTCGACTGCAAATTGCGCGGGATCAAGGTATTGGACCTTCCGAGTTACTTTGAACGGACCCTTGGGCAAATTCGCCTTGATTCGGTCTATGCAGGATGGCTTATCTTCGGAGATGGCTTCAATCAAGGTCGGGCACGCGCCCTAGTCAAACGCATATCCGATATCGTATTTTCCTTGATACTGGTAGTAGTAACATTGCCGATCATGATCTTCACCGCCTTGGTGATTGGTCTGGAAAGCGGATTCCCCATTCTTTACCGCCAGGAACGTGTCGGACTCAACGGTCGACTGTTCAACGTGGTCAAATTCCGTAGCATGCGCACCGATGCCGAGAAGGATGGCAAACCAGTCTGGGCCACTTCGACAGATAGCCGTGTAACANAAATTGGCAGCATTATCCGAAAACTGCGGATCGATGAACTGCCGCAATTATTCAGCGTGTTGAAGGGCGATATGAGCTTGATCGGACCTCGCCCGGAGCGTCCATTCTTTGTAGACCAACTTACCCGTGAAATCCCCTTTNATGCCGTGCGTCACAGTGTCAAGCCTGGCGTAACCGGCTGGGCACAGGTTTGTTACCACTACGGCGCAACCGTTGAGGACTCAGCGGAAAAACTGCAGTATGACCTTTATTATGTCAAGAACCAGTCCCTTTTCCTCGACCTGATTATCCTCTTTGAAACTGTTGGCGTCGTCGTCACAGGAAAAGGTGCCCATTGAGCCTAGGCGTTAAGTATTTTCATACGCCCACGAAGCTCCCGACTGGCCTATGGATCAACAAACGGCATTACTGATCGCTTGGAGTATGGGCACTGCGGCAGCAAGTTATGCCTTGCTCGCCACTTACCTGATCAGTCTCGGCCACACATGGCGTAGCAGCAAACGAGCCAGTGCCATGCTCGCCGCTATCGTTCTGGCTGCGCTCTGGGCAATCGCGGGTACGCTGTTCGCTTTTTCTGGGAATTTCGTTTTTCTTTCTTNNGGTTCGCTGCTGGATATACTGCGTTACGGCGCCTGGTATGTATTTTTCATCCTGCTCCTCTCCCCGCCGAGAACAGACAACGAANACAATCGGGCAATCCCAGGTTGGCTAGTTACACTCTGCTGGGCCACGGTATTTGGCGGCCTTGTGCTGCATCTGACTAGTGCGTTCCAAATTCTCCCCGCAGCCCCTAGGGCACAACTCCTGCAAGCACTGGGGATGATCGTTCTAGCTCTGATACTGTTGGAACAACTGTTTCGCAATGTCACCGACGATGCTCGCTGGAACGTCAAACCATTGTGCCTGGCATTGCTCGGGCAATTTGGCTTCGATTTATACCTATATTCCGATGCATTGTTATTCAATCAGATCGATGCAGACGCCTACGCTATTAGGGGTTTCGTCCATGCGCTGGTAATCCCGTTGCTTCTAGTCGCCACGATTCGCAGCCGCGACTGGACGGCCAAGATCCGGCTCTCGCAANAGGTCGCTTTTCATACTGCAACCTTACTCATAGCAGCTATCTATCTTCTGTTTATGGCGGCAGTTGGCTACTACGTTCGCTTCTTTGGAGGGGACTGGGGTCGCGCCCTCCAACTTTCAGTGCTCTTTGCCTCTCTCCTGTTGCTTGGCGTACTAGGTATCTCCGGCGCAATGCGCGCCAAACTGAGAGTGTTGGTCGGAAAACACTTCTTCAGCTACCGCTATGACTACAGAGAGGAATGGCTCCGTTTCACGCAAACACTGTCTGCTCAGGATTCACCACAAGCCATGNGGGAACAGGTTATACGCGGCCTTGCCAACATGGTCGAAAGTCCTGCCGGGNGATTGTGGCTCAAGGAGACAGGACAAAGCGGATTCCGAATGGTTGGTCGTTGGAATATTCCACACAATAACGATATTGAAGACAGCAGCTCAGAGCTTTGCAGTTTCCTCATCGACAGCGGATGGGTCATCAATCTTGAGGAATACCGCGCTTCGCCTGGTCGTTACACCAACCTTTCGATACCCGAGTGGGTCTATCGAATTCCCAATGCCTGGTTAATCGTTCCATTGACGGTGAGCCGCGAAATGACCGGCTTCGTCATCTTATGCAGCGCTCGGACGCAAATTGAGGTCAATTGGGAAGTTAATGATCTGCTGCGTACTGCAGGCAGTCAGGCAGCTGGTTTTCTGGCGCGCATGCAGGCCACAGAGGCTTTGCTCGAAGCCCGGAAATTCGATGCATTCAATCGGATGTCGGCGTTTGTGGTTCATGATCTCAAGAATATAGTGACTCAGTTGTCCTTGATGTTGCGTAATGCCGAGCGACATCGCGACAATCCAGAGTTTCAACAAGACATGCTGATGACCGTGGAGCATTCTGTCGAACGCATGCGCCAATTGATGATGCAACTGCGTGAAGGCGCTACACCGCCAGGTACTGCTTGCGGTGTATCACTTCCCGATGTCATTGAGCGTATCGGACGGAGTAAAATTGAACAGNGAAGACGCGTTGAGATTCGAATCGCTGAANAGCTTGTCACACGAGGCCATGAAGATCGCCTTGAACGCGTTATTGGTCATCTGGTTCAGAACGCCCTTGACGCAACACCCGAGGAGGGATTGGTTTGGGTTTCGCTCGTCAAACGTGGCGACCGGGCAATCGTCGAAGTCGGCGACACCGGCCATGGCATGAGCCAGGAATTCATCCAGAACNGTCTATTCAAGCCATTTCAGAGCACCAAATTGTCTGGCATGGGCATTGGAGCATACGAGCNNGCGCAGTATATACGCGAGCTGGGTGGCGAACTGCAAGTGGATAGTCAGGAAAACAAAGGCACCAGAATAACGATGACTCTTCCTTTGCTGGACACTGGAAGTAGATCCGATCTACATGAAACGGAACAGGCATGACTGAACAGAAGCTACGTCCTGTACTTATCGTTGAAGACGACCCTGCTCTTCAGAAGCAGTTACGCTGGTCTTTCGACAAATTTGAAGCGTTGACCGCAGGTGATCGCGAAAGCGCGCTAAATCAGCTTCATCGCCATAGCCCCGCGGTTGTGACGATGGATCTCGGATTGCCTCCTGCGGCAGACTCGGTTTCTGAAGGCTTCCAATTGCTTGAGCAAATCCTTGCGAGCGCTCCTGAAACAAAAGTGATCGTCCTCACGGGTCAGAACGATCAGGCCAATGCCTTGCGTGCGATTGCGCTTGGCGCATATGACTTCTTCGCGAAACCATTCGACCCCGAACTGCTTACACTAACCATTGACCGAGCCTTCCGCCTGTTCGACCTGCAGCAGGAAAACCGTCGTCTTCGTTCTCTTCAGCACCCGGCTGCGCTTGCCGGTCTCCTGACTCGAGACGGAGAAATGCTGCGAACTT
The DNA here is from genome assembly GCA_013363835.1 of Dechloromonas sp. GTDB lineage: Bacteria > Pseudomonadota > Gammaproteobacteria > Burkholderiales > Rhodocyclaceae > Azonexus. Next base: position 1,029,774 of record CP054864.1, on the reverse strand, counting down.
GCCGAACAATCGAAAAGGTAGCCAATACAAACGCGACAGTTCTACTTCTCGGCGAAAGTGGTACCGGCAAAGAGGTTCTGGCCCGTGGGCTTCACGAAGCCTCATCACGCAAGGGTGAGCGCTTCGTGGCCATCAACTGCGCGGCCATTCCAGAAAACCTTCTCGAAAGCGAACTGTTCGGCTACGAANAAGGCGCTNTTACCGGAGCTGCCAAAACCACGCTCGGTAAGATCGAAACCGCTAGCGGCGGCACCCTGATGCTTGATGAGATCGGTGATTTGCCGCATTCTCTCCAGTCGAAACTCCTACGCTTCCTTCAGGAACGTGTGGTCGAGCGCATCGGCGGACGGCAGGAAATCCCTGTAGATGTGCGCATTGTCTGCGCGACACACCAGGATCTGAAATCCTTGATCAAGGATGGCAAGTTCCGTGAAGACCTTTATTACAGGCTCGCCGAAATCGTCGTCACCATCCCACCCNTTCGTGCCCGTGCCGGCGACCCCGCCCTCCTCGCCCATGCTTTTGTGAATCGCTTTGCCGCAGAACAGAATCGAGTCAACTTGACCCTGGCTGACGATGCAATTCGCGCGATCGAGGCACATCCTTGGCCTGGAAACGTTCGAGAATTGGAAAATTGTATTAAGCGTGCAGTAATCATGGCCGATGGAACCCAGATTACACGTGACGACATTGGGCTCGGCGAACCCACTGATAATAAAAACGATTTTATCGATTTACGACAAGTTCGCGATGATGCCGAGCGAACCGCGATAGTCACCGCGCTTGGCAGAACAGACGGAAACTTGGCCAAGGCAGCGGAAATCCTCGGCATCAGTCGGCCAACTCTCTATGACATGATGCATCGACTTGGATTGCGGTAAAAAATAGGGAAAGAGGAAAATTCAATGAAAAACCAATCTGTACTTCGAGTCGCCACGTTGACAGCCGCCTTAATTGCCGGACTGCTCGCCGGTTGCGGAGGTGACTCTCCTGAAACATTGATTCGATCGGGTAAGGAATTTCTTGCCAAAAACGACAGCAAGGCTGCTGTCATCCAGTTCAAGAACGCGCTGCAACAGAACCCGAATTCGGGCGAAGCACGTTTTCTACTCGGCAAAGCACTGCTTGAAGAAGGAGATGCTCGGGGTGCCGAAGTAGAATTGCGCAAGGCTTTTGATCTCAAATACGAACCTGATTTGACCGTTCCCTTGCTGGTCAGGGCCATGCTTGCAATGGGCCAGACCAAGAAGGTCATTGAAGAGTTTGCCAACCTTGAATTGAACGGTGAAGCAGCGGCGAGCCTGAAGACATCGCTCAGCCTGGCCTATCGCTCTTCAGGCAACATCGAAGCAGCACAGAAAGCACTCAAGGCAGCCCTCAACGCCAAATCGGACTACGTACCAGCCCTCCTTGTTGAGGCCCGTACGAAGTTTGCTCAGGAAGACGTCATCGGAGCTATCGCGATCGTTGACGGCGCTCTTTCAAAGAACCCGGGTGATGCCGACGCACTGTTGCTCAAGGGATCCTTCCTTGCCTTCGAAGGTGATCAAACGGGTGCTATAGAGTTCTATCGCAAAGCAGTTCAAAGCAAACCCGACCATCTAGCTGCTCACAGCGCAATATTCTCGGCACTGATGCAGAAGGGCACGATCGACGATGCCGCGAAGCAACTTGACGAGATGAAANAAATTGCGCCGAAGAACCCGCAAACGCTTTACCTGGAAGCGCAGTTAGCCTACCAACGCAAAGATTACAAANAAGTGCGCGACATAACTCAGCAACTGCTCAAACTTGCACCAGAGAACCCATTGTTTCAGCAGCTTGCGGGTGCCACTGAGTATCACCTTGGCTCGTACGCTCAGGCCGAAACACTTCTTTCCAAGGCTCTACAACAAGCGCCTGAACTCGCCATGGCTCGCAAGATGCTGATTGCCAACTATTTGCGTACTGGCCAAACCNCCAAAGCGATTTCCACCCTCCAACCCGTTCTCGACAAGATTGACAAGGATCCAGCTTTCCTGTCGCTAGCCGGCGAAGCATATATTCAATCAGGCGACCCCAAGAGGGCCGAGGAATTTNTTGCCAAGGCAAGCAAGCTTGATCCCGATAATCCAGCCCGACGCACTTCTCTTGCGCTCGCAAATATGGCTCAGGGAAACGTATCTGCAGCAACGCTTGAACTGGAACATATTTCCGAGACTGATAAGGGGACGACCGCGGATAGAGCGCTGATTGCCTCCTATCTGCGCCGCAATGAACTGGACAAGGCACTGCAGGCGATCNAAGGCCTACAANGCAAAACCCCGGATGACCCCGCCACGTTCAGCATGCTCGGCCGCATCTATCTGGCAAAGAAAGACATCGCCTCTGCCAGGCAAAATTTCGAANAAGCATTAGCGCTCAACCCTGCTTATGCTCCGGCATATGCCACACTGGCGGCTATCGACATTGCAGAAAACAAGCCTGCTGATGCTCGTAAGCGCTTCGAAACGGTATTGCTTACCAGTCCAAACAATGCGACTGCGCTCCTGGCCTTGGCAAAACTCACTGCATCGACCGGTGGAAAGCCTGAAGAGGTAGTGGCGCTGATTAACAAGGCGTCAATCGGAAATCCAAATGACATCGCGCCGCGAGTTGCGCTTATCGAGTACTACCTCGCTAACCAGGAAACCAAANAGGCAGTGACCTCGGCCCAGGAAGCACTCGCCGCCATGCCCGACAAGCCTGAGTTGCTCCTTGTTGCCGGCCAAGCTCAGATGCTGGCCGGAGAAACTAACCAAGCACTCGCTACTTACGCCAAGCTGGCTACCCTGCAACCAACATCGCCGATACCCGATATGCGAATGGCAGAGGTTCAGTTTGCCACCAAANATTATGAAGAAGCTNGCAAAAGTCTGCGCAAGGCTCTGACGATCAAGCCCGACCAACTTGAAGCCCAGCGTAACCTGATACTTACATATCTTGCTTCAGGCAAGCAAAAAGATGCCCTTTTGGTAGCACGCGATGTCGAANAACAGCGCCCAAAGGAAGCCACTGGCTACGTACTTGAAGGTGACATTCAGGCATCTCAAAAGCTTTGGCCAGAGGCGGTCACCGCCTACCGGACCGGTCTAAAGCTGGCACCTTCGACCGAACTAGCGATCCGGCTGCATAAATCACTTCTTTCTGCACAGAACAACGTTGAAGCGGAGAGGACCGCAAGCGACTGGATCAAAGCTCACCCGAAAGATTCGGGGTTCCGGCTTCATCTCGGAGATGTTGCGATGGCACGCAAGGATTATCCAGCGGCAATACAGCAATACCGGTCAGTAATCGAGCAGCAACCCGAAAACGCCTTGGCACTCAACAACCTTGCATGGGCCACCGGGCAGACAAAATCGCCCAAAGCAATCGAATACGCCGAGAAAGCCAACAAACTGGCTCCTAACCAGCCTGCCTTCATGGACACACTGGCCATGCTGATGGCTGAANAAGGGGAGACTGCAGGTGCGATCGCACTGCTCCAANAGGCATTGGAGATTGCCNCGCAAGCCGCTGCAATTCGCTTAAATCTGGCCCGTGTGTTGATCAGCGCGGGTAAANAAGAAGAAGCGCGCAGCGAACTGGACAATCTGGCCAAACTTGGAGACAAGTTTGCAGATCAGGAAGAAGTAACGCGCTTGAAAAAATCGCTTTGAAGTCTAACTTAAATCAAAGAGAAGAAAAAATGACGAAAACCATTGCCGTTGTTGGTCTAGGTTACGTGGGGCTACCGTTGGCCGTGGAGTTTGGANAAAAATTCCGCACCATTGGCATTGACCTTTCAGAGGACAAGGTGGCTTGCTATAAACAGCACTTTGACCCAACCGGTGAAGTCAGCAGCGACGCGCTAAAGGCAGCCACTCTTCTTGAGGTTGGCACCGACCCTACAGCGCTCAAGGAGGCAGACNTTGTGATTGTTGCAGTGCCGACCCCAGTTGATGACGCACATCAACCCGACTTCAGTCCACTGGTCAGTTCATCTCGCGCCGTCGGTCAAAATCTCAAGCAAGGCGCCATTGTCGTTTATGAATCGACTGTTTATCCAGGCGCCACCGAGGAAGTCTGCATCCCAATCCTTGAGCAACATTCAGGAAAGAAATGGAAGACCGATTTTTTCGTCGGCTATTCGCCAGAACGCATTAATCCGGGAGACAAGGAGCGCACGGTCACAAAGATCGTCAAGGTAGTATCCGGCGACACTGCGGAAACGTTGGCAACCGTTACTGAAATCTACGGTAGCGTGATCACTGCCGGTGTTTTTCCCGCCTCCAGCATCAAGGTGGCCGAGGCTGCAAAAGTGATCGAAAACACTCAGCGTGACCTGAACATCGCGCTCATGAATGAACTTGCCATTATTTTCGACAAGATTGGCATCGATACGCTAGAGGTCCTCCAGGCAGCCGGAACCAAATGGAATTTCCTGCCCTTCCGTCCCGGACTTGTGNGGGGTCACTGCATTGGCGTCGACNCCTACTATCTGACGCACAAAGCGCAAAAGCTTGGTTACCACCCGGAAGTCATCCTCGCCGGTCGCCGGATCAATGATGGCATGGGCAAATTGATCGCGGAGCAAACCGTCAAACAGTTGGTCCGTGGCGGCCATCCGGTGAAAGACTGCCCGGTCATCGTGCTGGGTCTCACTTTCAAGGAGGATTGCCCCGATCTGCGTAATTCCCGGGTAATTGATGTGGTGCGTGAGCTCCAGTCTTACGGGGCTCGCGTTGTCGTACATGACCCAATTGCGGACCCGGTCGAAGCACATCACGAATATGGTGTTGACCTTGTAGCTTGGGATGACCTTCCTCGTTCAGCAGCCATTGTGGCCGCCGTTAGCCATCGACAATTGAAGGAACGCCCGACGACAGACTATGTCGAAAAACTATTGCCCGGTGGTGTCGTTACCGACGTCAAGTGCATGCTGGATGCGCAGTCACTCACCGGACAAGGCATCAGCGTCTGGCGACTTTGAGCACAAAACGATCCAATGATCCACATGCCTTTCCAATCCTCCTGCTTGCCCCGCTCAGTTCTGCTTAGTGCCCTGTTCTGGGGTTGTGCAGGCACGTTCGCCCACGCCCAGCAAGTTACTGGATCATTGGAAAAGGCAATTGCCCTTCGCAACGAGGCACGTAGTTATGAGCACGGCGAAGGGGTCAGGCGGGATCAGGCCAAGGCAATCCAGCTTTACTGCGAGTCTGCACGCCTTGGTGACGCAGAATCCCAATACAGTCTTGGCTGGATGTATGCCAACGGACGGGGTACCTCCCGCGATGATGCAACAGCTGCCTACTTTTTTGAGATGGCTGCCAAGAAAGGCCACAATCAGGCCCAACGCATGCTGAAACAGGTTGGCGAACCAGTCAGTAAGCCACCAGAGTGCCTTNTTGACAGCGATGGTCACGATATCGTCGCACTGGCAGCGCCAGAGCGACGAAAGCTGATGGAAATGGTTCTCAAGCTCGCACCGGAGTACGGCGTTTATCCTCGGCTGGCAATGGCAGTCATTCGCGCCGAATCGAACTTCAATCCCGGCGCGGTATCACCGAAAAATGCACAAGGTCTGATGCAACTCATTCCAGAGACTGCCGAACGATTCAACGTCAAGAAGCCATTCGACCCCGAACAGAACATCCGTGGTGGTCTGGCATATCTGCGCTGGCTTCTGGCCTATTTCAAGNGAAACGTTGCCTTGGTCGTTGCCGCTTACAATGCTGGCGAAGGTGCGGTTAATCGCTATGGTGGCATTCCGCCCTACGCGGAAACCCAGATCTATGTGAAGCGCATTCGCGAAACCTTCAATCTTGACGAACACCCCTACGATCCAGCCATTACCGATCCTTCACCCGAGCTGCATAAAATCGCTTCGCGCAGGATGATGTGATGCTTTCTTTCATCAGATTCCGGGTTTTCTGGCCTTTCTGTTCTGCCTGTTGCCTGGAATCACAACTGCCGAGCTTGCTGAAACAATCCAGCGCATCAAGCCATCGATCCTTGTGATCGGCACATACAAANAANCCGGTAGCCCACAGTTCGCCATGCGTGGCACCGGATTTGTGGTAAGAGAAGGAAATCTCATTGCCACCAATGCTCATGTCGTCACCGACATCACTGATCCTGAAATGGAACTGGTTGTTCGTATCGGCCAGGGCCGTAGTCAAAGCGAGTCAAGGTTGCGCCCGGCGAAAGTTATCGCGGTAAGCAAAACTCATGATCTCGCTGTATTGCGCATCGAAGGCGAGCCTTTTCCCGCGCTAAAGCTCGCCAACTCGGATTCGGTGCGTGAAGGCCAAACGATTGCCTTCACAGGGTTCCCGATCGGTGGCGCACTTGGGTTCTCCCCAGTTACACACCGCGGGATAGTTTCTTCGATAACCCCTATTGCCCTGCCAGCTGGAAATGCAAGCCAGATTAATGACAAATTGATCCGCCAGCTGAAAAGTGGAACATTCAATATCTTCCAGCTTGATGCTACCGCCTACCCTGGAAACAGTGGCAGCCCGGTCTTCGATGTCACCTCCGGAGAAGTGATTGGCGTCGTTAACATGGTATTCATCAAGGGTACTAAGGAGGCGGCGCTGAGTCAGCCATCCGGCATCGCTTACGCGATTCCTGCGAATTACCTCAACCAACTAATCGATAAATAAATCCTGCGAGCCTCGCGGCCTTTGGAACCTGCTTCATCTGGCTGTTCCTTGGCGGCGCGACTCTGAGACAAACTGTTTCCGGATCAAGTGCGGTATCAGCAGATATATAGGCATTCGCAGATAATGCGAGCGCACATACATCGCAAATTTTGCAATGTGCGTCATTTTCGGTGTCTCACTGATGAATACAGCACATATGCTTCGAACGATCAAAATATCCATCAGTCGGACAAGCAGCGAGCCAGGGCTGCCATTTTTCNNAGCCAGAATGGACGCCTGCTCCGGAAAGGGTGTGCCAAGCAAGGCTGTACAGTAGCGCAAGGCATAGAAAAGTGGCCGCGACAGATCCAGTTCGACGGCACGCTGAACTAGGCGCTCCGGGAAACTGCCGTCGTAATCAGACTGCCGAATCAAGGCATCCATATCGACCAAATCGCGTAGTCCGTTCTCAAGTTCCCCGTCATGAAACAGGTGCGTGGCACTATGCAGGACCATGTCTGCTGGGCTAAGCACAAAGACGCCTTCGTAGGATGGCAGAGCAACCACTTCCGCCCAAAGCTTGCTAACGTCCGGCTTTAGCGCTGCTGTCGGNGGAAGGATTGTGTGATGAACATCCAGATTGGTACCGCGTTCGAGATGCCGCAACGGGGGCAGTTCATGCATCCATTGTCTGTAATAACGCTGGTCATAGGCATCGAACTTGGTAGGCATCCAACCATGCGCAACAAGTTCCCTCTCGGCAACTTGTAACTGTCCGACGGGCACCATGATGTCGATATCAGAGAGAAGCCTGCCCGGTGCGGGAGCCAGTTCTCCAGCAATATAAGCCGCCCCCTTGAGGAGGACAACCGGAACCCGCTGTTCAGCAAGAGCACTCCGCACCTTGCGAACTTCTTGCAGGACGGATAGCTGGTTGCTCTCCGCGACACGCAACGCGCTGCCCAGATGATCGCAAACCTTAGGAGCCAATTGTTCAAGATACCCAATATCATCGACGATGCATGCGACACGACTGAGCAGATTTGCGCGTCGTGCCGTACGTAGAAGCCCCTCCCACTCCGACAAAGGAAANGTTTGGCAGGCACGCTGCGGATCACGCAAGAACCTAATGAGCGGTTGCTCGCGATAACCGCTAAGCATTTTGCACAAGCCCACCAATCGTCTCGACGGCATCATCAAGGAGTTCGTAGGAATAGGCGTAACATCGACAGCGGTCAATCATATCGGCGAGGGTATTGAAGCCTGCTATGCCCAACACATTGTAATTGAAGCTGTTCTCGGCAACCCTCAGCAAAGCCTGGCCCTTGGGGATTTCACTCAGCGAACTTGCCGCGCCTGCCTGCCACCGCGGGAAGATCACGACTCCCGGAACAGCTTGTTGGCCGCACGCTTCAATACTGCCTAGAGGTACACGCATATGCGCCACGGAACCCTTCGCGGTTTCGTGAATAACATCACCAATGACTGCCTCCTCCGCAAACCTCCTGATGATATCGATCGATGCATTCTTGAGGCTGACCGGCCTTGGAAAAGGTGTGACAAGCCCATTGGCAAGCGAAATCAGCGCCATTTCATCAGACAATAAACGCCACCCGCGGTTGACCAACGCAGCGCAAAGCGTACTTTTTCCGCTACCAGGGGAACCAGGAAAGATCAATGCCCTGCCATGGCGCTCAACCACTGCCGCATGGATTACAAGAAACTGATGTGCATTATTGGCAATAACCCAGTTCAGGCCNCATTCGAACATTGCAAATGCTTGCACCTGCGGCAATGGTTTGAACGGCATCAAACCGTCAAAGGAGAAGTTAACCTGGGGTCTGAACCAACGGCGGAACACTCCAGGTGGCGCGACATGAACCCGATAATCGATAAACCGGCCTGCCTCGCAAAGCTCGTAATCCCCATAGAAAAAGGAAACAGCCTTGGCGACCGATTCCAGCGGAGATTTAAGGCAAATATCAAAATCGCCGATAGAGAAACAAAGGCCNTCTGCACCAAGACGGACGGCAAGTTCGGGNGTTGTCAGCGACGCGACTTTCACGCGGCGATTTCTTTGATTTCCAGCAGTCCCATAAGCAGGAAGTTACGTACCGCATTCACCACGTAGGGAAAAACTTCTTCGCGATGTTCAAGCATTACCGTCTCAAGCAATTTTTCGGACAACTGCAAAAGGGATTTTGGATCGTTACTTGCCCACTCAAGAAGCAGGCCTGCCGGTTGCTCGATCAGGTGCGTTGTTGACGAAGCGACCTCAAAGGCCACGCAATCGTCACCCAACTTTCGTAAATATAAAAGGCATCCTGAAGGAATCTCTACGACCGTTTCAGGCGACAGTAATTCATCAGGTTGAATAATACTTGGTTACTCCAGCAGAACTCATCCAACGAAGCATCAATCGCACAGGCCTCGCAAACATGTGCCAAGTATAACCGCCAGTTCGTATTCGGACTTATCGCCAAGTACTGTCGAAGAAGGTATTGAGGTCGACATAAGGCGAAGGCAAAGGAATCGAGCCATTGGCCAAACCAATCACTTGCGCCGTGGTAAGAATGTACNNGTGAACCCCACCGGAATTTTCACTGAATTTCGCATTCAGATAAGCCGTGAGAACATGCCGATCCCGATTGTGGCTTTCATCAAGCAACACCTCGCGCAAAGTTTTCGTATTGGGCGACTGCGTCAGCAAACCAGCCGGCAAACTGGCAACCGTACTCCCGCCTTCGTAGCATNNCTTGCTTGACTCCGATGCCCACAACTGACTTTGTAGTTACCGTATCATATCCCGCCTGCGCCCAAGCCTGAGCGTCCCTGACACCGTTTATGCCCCCCGGGATTTCCCACGCCCCGGACTCGCACCCTTGCTGCAATGCCCNCGATTGGGATCGGAAAGATTACCGGACAACATGTTGGAGAGGCATTGCGCGCCCAGAACTGGCTTGCTTACAAGGCTGATTACAATCGGGGCCGCCCCGATACCTAGACGCGAGAATCGCCGACGGGTAGCGCTGATTTCTGAATGCACATCGAAGACCTCAATCCTTCCATCTGACCGGATTGAGTTTTTCGATGTCATTGCCAACAGATTCTTTCTTCATTTGATTACTCCCGGGAGGCAACCTTAAGCCTGCCACACATAACTTGTGTACATTTAAAGCAAAAATCCAGCCAATAAAAATATCCATTTGATTTAACGAATATTCATGCTTGAAAAACCAGAGCATCTCTGCCAGACAGACAGTCTCTGTAAAGAAATCCGACATGGCTCGGATGGCACAAATACGCGCTGGAAGCAGAATCTATTTCAATAGTATTGTCTTGGCGTGCCCGGAGGGACTCGAACCCCCGACCTGCTGCTTAGAAGGCAGCTGCTCTATCCAGTTGAGCTACGGGCACTTGAGGGTGAAGCCAGAAGAAATTGGTCGGGGCGGTGGGATTCGAACTCACGACCCTCTGCTCCCAAAGCAGATGCGCTACCAGGCTGCGCTACGCCCCGACACGAGGAAGCGGATTTTATCACCACCCGGAAACCCGCACCAGATCAAAGGCCTATATTCGACCAACAAACNNTTTCCTTGCAGGCATGCCGGCTTTCTGATATTTAACTGCTTTNTTCGTCACTGGGNNACGCACAAGAAAATGGCAGAAGAACTGCTTCATAAACACTTCGCACCGTATGAACCCAAGGCGGGTGAAGACTACATGAGCGCGAAGCAACTCGCGCACTTCAGGAAGATTCTGGAGACGCTCAAANAGGAGTTGAGCGAAGACATCGATCGCACGGTTCACACCATGCAGGACGAGGCCACGGTTTTTGCCGATCCCAATGATAGGGCCAGCCAGGAGACCGATATCGCCATCGAGCTTCGCAATCGCGACCAGNAACGCAAACTCATCAAGAAGATCGACGAGACGCTGAGCAGCATCGAAAGCGGCGACTACGGGTTCTGCAACAAGTGCGGTGTCGAGATCGGCATCAAACGCCTGGAAGCGCGGCCTACGGCGACCTTGTGCATCGATTGCAAGACGCTGGACGAAATGAAGGAGCGGCAGATGGCAAAGTGAGCCATTCGGCTCGCCTGTTGCGGTCGACCGCCAAAAACATGCAAACAAAGGGCGCCGTCAGGCGCCTTTTTACGTTCAGCGCTCGCGCTGATTGGTATTACTGCTGTTGCTGCTGCGCCTGTTGTGCTGCGGCCTCCGGAGCAGCAGCCTGCTGGGCAGCCCCTTCCTCGGCAGCCGCAGCCTTCATCGACAGCTTGACGCGACCGCGATCGTCGGTTTCCAGAACCTTGACGCGCACGACCTGGCCTTCCTTGACGTAGTCTTCGACCTTGTTGACGCGCTCCTGGGCAATTTGGGAGATGTGCAGCAGCCCATCCTTGCCCGGCAGCACGGAAACGATGGCGCCGAAATCAAGAATTTTCAGCACGGTGCCTTCGTAGATCTTGCCGATCTCGACTTCCGCCGTAATCGCGTCGATACGTGCGCGGGCAGCGGCAGCAGCCTCACCACTGCTGGAGGCGATGGTGATCGTTCCGTCGTCCTGAATGTCGATCGTGGTGCCGGTTTCTTCGGTCAAGGCACGAATGACTGCCCCACCCTTGCCGATGACGTCGCGGATCTTTTCCGGGTTGATCTTGAAGGGNTACAGACGTGGTGCGTAGGCAGACATCTCTTCACGCGGGCCGGCAGCAGCTTCCTGCATCAGGTTCAGGATGTGNAGTCGTGCATCCTTGGCCTGGGCCAGCGCCACCTGCATGATTTCCTTGGTGATACCCTGAATCTTGATATCCATCTGCAGCGCGGTGACGCCACCGGTCGTGCCGGCCACCTTGAAGTCCATGTCGCCGAGGTGATCTTCGTCTCCCAGGATGTCTGTCAGGACGGCGAAGCGATTGCCTTCCTTGATCAGGCCCATGGCGATACCGGCGACGTGTGCCTTGAGCGGCACGCCGGCGTCGAGCAGCGCCAAGCAGCCGCCACAGACAGAGGCCATCGACGAAGAACCGTTCGACTCGGTGATTTCGGAAACGACGCGCATCGAGTAGGAGAAATCTTCCGGCTTCGGCAGCACGGCGAGCAGCGCGCGCTTGGCCAGACGACCGTGCCCGATTTCGCGACGCTTCGGCGTACCAACGCGGCCGCATTCGCCGGTGGCGTACGGCGGCATGTTGTAGTGCAGCATGAAGCGGTCACGGTATTCACCGGCCAACGCGTCGATGATCTGTTCGTCGCGGTTGGTGCCCAGCGTGGCGACGGCCAGNGCCTGGGTTTCGCCACGNGTGAACAGGGCCGAACCGTGGGTGCGCGGCAGGACGCCGGAACGCATGGTGATCGGGCGCACGGTACGCGTGTCGCGACCATCGATACGCGGCGCACCGCTCAGGATGCGGCCGCGCACGATGGAAGCTTCGATTTCGTGGAACAGGTTACCGACGGTGTTTTCGTCCGGAGCACCTTCAGCACCGGTANNTAGCGCGGCAACGGCCTCGGCACGGATTTCCTTCACAGCCTGGCTGCGCGTCTGCTTGACGGTAATGTTGTAGGCTTCTTCGAGCTTGGCTGAGACCAGAGCGGACAGATTGGCGACCAGTGCCTCGTCCTTCGGCGCAGCCTGCCAATCCCATTCCGGCTTGCCGGCTTCTTCGACCAGTTCGTTGATGGCGTTGATCGCCTTCTGCATCTCGGTGTGACCGAACACGACGGCACCGAGCATGACCTCTTCGGACAGTTGATCCGCTTCGGACTCGACCATCAGCACGGCAGATTCAGTGCCGGCGACGACGAGATCGAGTTGCGTTTCCTTGAGCTGGCTCAGGGTCGGGCACAGGACGTACTGGCCGTTGATGTAGCCAACGCGCGCAGCGCCGATCGGGCCGTTGAACGGCACGCCGGAGATGGCCAGCGCGGCGGAAGCGCCGATCAGGGCCGGAATGTCGGAGTCGATTTCCGGATTCAACGACATCACGGTGGCAACGACCTGGACTTCATTGTAGAAGCCATCCGGGAACAGCGGGCGGATCGGACGATCAATCAGGCGGGAAGTCAGGGTTTCCTTTTCGGAAGGACGGCCTTCGCGCTTGAAGAAGCCACCCGGGATACGGCCGGCAGCGTAGGTCTTTTCCTGGTAATCGACGGTCAGCGGGAAGAAATCCTGACCCGGCTTGGCACTCTTAGCGGCAACGACGGTAACCAGAACCACGGTTTCTTCCATGGAAACGAGAACGGCACCGCCAGCCTGGCGGGCAACTTCACCTGTTTCGATGGTGACCTGATGGGCACCATAGGCGAAGGTCTTNTTCACGACGTTAAACATATCTTCCTTTCACTCTCATCACAATTAACAACGATAACAACAACTTACGACAACAACAAAAACACGGATGCAAAAGCAAAAAAGCGGCCGGGAAACTTCCGGGCCGCTCTTTCGAGGCTTCGTCTGCCTTACTTGCGCAGACCGAGCTTGGTAATCAGTGTACGGTAGGAATCGATGTCCTTGCCCTTCAGGTAATCCAGCAGCTTGCGACGCTGACTGACCAGACGCAGCAGACCACGACGGAGTGGTGATCCTTCTTGTGCTCCTTGAAGTGCGGGGTCAGGTCGTTGATACGTGCGGTCAGCAGCGCGATCTGGACTTCGGAGGAGCCGGTGTCACCCGGTGCGCGCTGGAATTCGGCAACGATGCCGGCCTTGATTTCGGTGGTGAATGCCATTTCAAAACCCTCTTTCATGGTAACGACGCCGCCCCGGTTTGATAGAGCAAGCGCCAAGTTGATGTAAATATTCCGTTGGCTACGGAAGGCAAAAGATTATAACAGCTTAATCGGCCAACTGCACGAGTCTCTTGGGCCACAAGCGCCCATCGCTGCCCGGCTCCCCAACACCGATCAGCCGGCCATCGACATAGACACGGGTTTTCCCCGCCGATCCGGTTCCCGGATCGACCGGATTGCCATGACAAAAGCGATTGGCCGCCTCTCCCCCAGGATGNACCGACGGAAGCGACTGCAGAAGTGCATCGACCGGTTGCAGACAAGCTGTTCGCCCGGCTTCGTCCAGCGCCCGNAGTTCCGCCAGAGTCACCGAACGAGCCAAGTTGAGATCGCCAACCACTGTACGGCGCAGGCCGACCAGGTGGGCGCCGCACCCTAGCGCCATTCCGATATCAGCCGCCAGCACGCGAATATAGGTGCCCTTGCTGCAAGCAACGCGTAACGTCAGATGGTCGTCCGAAAATCCCAGCACCTCGATGGATCGAATGCTCACGAGCCGCGCTTCGCGCTCGACCTCGATGCCCTTGCGCGCCAGTTCGTAGAGCGGACGGCCATTGCGCTTGAGTGCCGAATGCATTGGCGGTATCTGCACGATGTCGCCGACAAACTGCGGCAGCACCTTGAAAATGTCGGTTTTTCGNATGTCGACCGCAGCAGTTGCGACAATGTCGCCTTCGGCATCGCCGGAAGTGGTCGTTACGCCGAGCTTGAGTTCGGCTTCGTAGGTCTTGTCGGCATCGAGAAGATCGGCGGAAAACTTGGTCGCCTCGCCGAAACACAGCGGCAGCAAACCGGTCGCCAGCGGGTCGAGCGTTCCGGTATGTCCGCCCTTGGCCGCGGAGAACAGGCGGCGCGCCTTCTGCAGGGCATCGTTGGAAGTCAGGCCGATGGGTTTGTCCAGCAACAGCACACCATCGACCTGTTTCCAGGTCTTCTTGACCTGCATCGAAGCTCAGTCTTCCGGCGTCTGGTCACTCAGCGCGGCAGCCTTGTCGATCAACAAGGACATGCTGGCGCCCCGCTCCAGTGAATTGTCGACGAAATGCAGTTCGGGCAGCGTATGAATATGAATACGCCGCCCCAGTTCGCGCCGCAGGAAACCAGCCGCACGCTTTAGACCGTGCTGAACCTCGTCCAGATGCCCGGTATCGAGCGTCGTGAAAAGACCTTGGCGTGCGCGTAGTCCGGTGTCAACTCGACCGCCGTCAGGCTGATCATGCCGACACGCGGATCCTTCAACTCACTCCGGATCAGGTCGGCGAGGTCGCGGCGTATCTGCTCCGCGACCCGGTCGCTGCGCTGAAAACCCTTCTTCATTACAGGCTGCGCGCCACTTCCTGGATTTCGTACACTTCGAGATGATCCCCTTCCTGAATGTCGTTGTTGTTCTTCAACGACAAACCGCATTCGAAGTTGCTGCGAACTTCCTTGACGTCATCCTTGAAGCGCTTGAGCGACTCGAGTTCTCCATCCCACTGCACCACATTGTTGCGCAGCAGACGAATACGGGAATTGCGCTTGACGACGCCTTCCAGCACGTAACAACCGGCAATCGCGCCCACCTTGGAAACGTGGAAGACCTGGCGGATTTCGACCATGCCGATGATCTGTTCGCGACGTTCCGGAGAAAGCATGCCGGAAAGTGCCGACTTGACCTCGTCGACCGCGTCGTAGATTACATTGTAGTAGCGGATATCGACACCAAAGGTCTCGGCCAGCTTGCGTGCACCAGCATCGGCACGGGTATTGAAGCCGATGATGACGGCGCCCGAAGCCTGCGCCAGATTGACGTCGGATTCGCTGATGGCACCCACCGCGCCGTGAATGATCTGGACGCGAACTTCTTCGTTGGAAAGCTTGGCCAGCGTCTGCACCAGCGCTTCCTGCGAGCCTTGCACGTCGGCCTTGACGATCAGCGGCAGGGTCTTGACCTCGCCCTCCTCCATCTGCTGGAACATGTTTTCCAGCTTGGCTGCCTGTTGCTTGGCCAGCTTGACGTCGCGGAACTTGCCCTGGCGGAACAAGGCGATTTCACGCGCCTTCTTCTCGTCGGTGAGGACGATGGCTTCTTCGCCAGCAGCCGGCACGTCGGACAAACCGAGAATTTCGACCGGGATCGATGGCCCGGCTTCGTTGATCGGCTTGCCGTTTTCGTCCAGCATGGCGCGGACGCGCCCGGATACTTGGCCGGCAAGCACGACATCGCCGCGCTTCAAGGTACCGGAAAGCACCAGCATGGTCGCCACGGCACCACGCCCTTTGTCGAGACGCGCTTCGATGATCAGACCCTTGGCTGGCGCTTGTTTCTGCGCCGTCAGTTCGAGCACTTCGGCCTGCAACAGCACCTGTTCGAGCAACTCGTCGATGCCGGTACCCTTCTTGGCCGACACCGGGCAGAACGGCGAATCGCCGCCGTATTCTTCGGGAATAACGCCTTCGGCGACCAGTTCCTGCTTGACGCGATCAGGGTTGGCATCCGGCTTGTCGATCTTGTTGACTGCAACCACGAGCGGCACACCAGCCGCCTTGGCATGGTGAATCGCTTCCTTGGTCTGCGGCATCACGCCGTCGTCGGCCGCCACGACCAGGATGACGATGTCGGTCGCCTTGGCACCACGGGCACGCATGGCCGTGAATGCCTCGTGGCCCGGGGTATCGAGGAAGGTAATCATGCCGCGGTCGGTTTCGACGTGGTAGGCACCGATATGCTGCGTAATGCCACCGGCCTCACCCGCCGCCACCTTGGCGCGACGGATGTAGTCGAGCAACGAGGTCTTGCCGTGATCGACGTGGCCCATGACGGTGACGACCGGCGCACGCGGCTCCAGCGGCACGTCCTTGTGCGCCGAATTGTCTTCGAGGAAGGCATCGGGATCGTCCAGCTTGGCGGCAAACGCCTTGTGGCCCATTTCCTCGACCACGATCATCGCCGTTTCCTGATCCAGAACCTGGTTGATGGTGACCATCGACCCCATCTTCATCATGACCTTGATGACTTCGATGGCCTTGACCGCCATTTTGTGCGCCAGATCGGTAACGGAAATGGTTTCGGGNATATGCACTTCGCGCACGACCTGCTCGGTCGGCGCCTGGAAGCTGCCCTGGCCGTCATCTGCAGCCTGACCATGCTTCTTGTGACCGCCGCGTCCGCTCTTCCAGGAAGTACCCGGATCGGACGAACGGGTCTTGATGCCCGGCTTCTTGCGGCTGTCGTCGGCACGCCCNGTTGCCGCCCTTCTTGCATCCTTGCCCGGGGCATCAGGGCGCTTGTGCAAAGTCCCTTTCTCGGCTGACGCCGGTTGCGTTTTAGCCTGGGCNAGCCGCCTGCTGGCGAGCCTGTTCAGCCACCTTGGCAGCTTCGGCTGCCACTTCGGCCTGCTGGCGCATACGCGCCAGCTCCGCCTCGCGGGCCTGCTTTTGCTTCAGCTCCTGCTCCTGAATCTCGCGCAACTGGCTGTAGCGGCGATTCTGTTCCTCGCGCGCACGGAGTTCGTCCTCACCGATCACGGAAGCCAGTGATGGCGCCTTGACCGGAGCTGGCTCCGGCACCGTTTCGGCGACCGGTGCAGCTTCAACAACCGGCTCGACGACCGGCGGCGGCGCTTCAACCAGTGGCGGCGGCTCGACAACGGGCGGCGCTGCGACGACGACCGGTTCGACAACCGGGATNNTTCCTCCACCGGCACCGCGGTCTCTGGCATTTCGGCAACCGCTTCCGGTACGTGTTCACCCAATTCGCGCTTGACCAGAACGCGCTTCTTGCGTACTTCGACCTGGACGGTACGGGCACGACCGTGCGCATCGGTCGCCTTGATTTCGGACGTCTGCTTGCGGGTCAGCGTGATCTTGGTCTTCGATTCGTCACCGTGGGCGCGTCGCAGGTAATCAAGCAGACGGGTCTTGTCCTGATCGGTCAGCGCATCCGCGCTGCCTTGTTTGCCGACACCGGCCTTGCCCAATTGCTCGAGCAGGGCCGATACCGGCATCTTCAGTTCTACGGCAAATTGCGAAACAGTTGTTGCGGTCATACTTGCTACCCTCCCGCTCACTCGAACCAGTGAGCACGCGCCTTCAGAATGATTTCCTTGGCACGCTCTTCGTCAATGCCTGTCATTNTCCACGAGTTCATCAACCGCCAGTTCAGCGAGATCGTCGCGGCTCTTGACACCCTTGCCGGCCAGCTTTGCGGCCAGCTCCCGCGTCATGCCCTCAAGGCCCAGCAGATCGTCGGCAACGCCGTCTAGCTGCTCCTCGGTCACAATGGCTTCGGTAAGCAGCACATTGCGTGCACGGTTGCGCAATTCGTTAACAATCTCTTCGTCGAGACCATCGATCTCCAGCATTTCCGCCAAAGGCACGTAAGCCACTTCTTCGAGCGTCGAGAACCCTTCGTCGATCAACAGGTCGGCAAGCTCCTCGTCGATATCCAGCTTTTCCATGAACAGGATACGCGTTGCCGCGGATTCGGCTTCCGAACGCTTGGCGGATTCGTCCTGGGTCATCAGGTTGATCGTCCAACCAGTCAATTCCGACGCGAGACGCACGTTCTGCCCGCTGCGTCCGATGGCGATGGCCAGATTGTCCTCATCGACGACGACATCCATGGCATGTTTCTCTTCATCGACGACGATGGAAGAGACCTCGGCCGGCGCCAGCGCACCGATCACGAACTGCGCCGGATCGGCAGACCACAGCACGATATCGATGTTCTCGCCACCGATCTCGTTACGGACCGCGGTGACGCGCGAGCCGCGCAGTCCGACGCAGGTGCCGATCGGATCGACACGCGGGTCGTTCGACTTGACGGCGATCTTGGCACGCAGCCCGGGGTCGCGGGCACAGGCCTTCAGTTCCATCAGGCCATCGGAAATCTCCGGCACTTCCATGTCGAACAGCTTGATGACGAATTCCGGCGCGGTGCGCGAAAGAATGATCTGCGGGCCACGGGCGTTGCGATCGATACGCAGCAGGTAGGCGCGGACGCGATCGCCGATCCGCAGGTTTTCCTTGGGGATCATCTGGTCGCGGGGCAGGACTGCTTCGATCTTGCCGGCTTCGATGATGGCATTGCCACGTTCCATGCGCTTGATGGTGCCGTAAACGATGTGCTCCTTGCGCTCCAGGAAATCGGTCAGGATCTGCTCGCGCTCGGCGTCGCGAATCTTNTGCAGGATGACCTGCTTGGCCGCCTGGGCGCCGATGCGGCCGAAGTCGATCGGCTCCAACGGTTCTTCCAGCGAATCACCGGCCTCGACATCGGGATCGTCCTTCTGCGCTTCCGAGAGCGGCACTTCGAGGAACTCGTTGACGTATTCGTTATCCGGCACGACCTGCCAACGACGGAAAGACTCGTAGTTGCCGGTTTCATGGTCGATCGAAACACGCACGTCGGCCTCGTCGTTGATACGCTTCTTGGTCGCGGACGCGAGCGCCAGCTCAAGGGCACCGAAGACGATTTCCTTGCTGACGTTCTTTTCGCGGGCCAGAGCATCGACCAGCAGCAAAATTTCACGGCTCATGGGCTAAAACCTCCTAGTCCTTCAGTCGAAACGGGGCACCAGACGTGCCTTCTCGATATTGGTGAATTCCAGTTCCACATCATCCTTTTCGAGGCGCAGGCCGACCTTGCCATCCTTGCAGCCAAGCAGTTCGCCCTGGAAGTTACGGCGACCGCCCTGCGGAATGCGCAGCTTGATCTGGATATCCTGGCCGGCAAAGCGGGCGAAGTCTTCCGCTTTCTTGACCACGCGATCGAGGCCCGGCGACGAGATTTCGAGACGGTCGTAATCGACGTTCTCGACCTCGAAAACACGTGACAGCTGATTCGACACCTTGGCGCAGTCCTCGACATCGACCCCGCTCGCCTTGTCCGGCGCGTCGATGAAGACGCGAATCGTCCGCCCGCGCGGCGACAGCTCGACATCGACGAGTTCATAACCAAGACCGACGACGGTCGTTTCAAGCAGCGTGTTTAAATCCATGACCACAAATAAAAAATGGGCGAAACGCCCACCTCGAATGAATAAGATGCCCCGCCGAAAACGGCAGGAGGAACAAACCCGTGAATTATAACGAGTTTATCCCTCCCGGTAAATGCGTCGGCCCGACTTTATGTGCTTTCCGGCGGCGTCTCCGGCGGCTTGATCATTTTGTCCAGCTCACGCATCAGCGCCTTGACCTCGACCTCGTTCAGCTCATGCACGCGGCCCCGCTTGAGCTGTGGCGGCAGGTTGAAGGGNCCATAACGGACACGGATAAGACGGCTGACGGTACAGCCGACGGCCTCGAACATGCGGCGCACTTCGCGGTTGCGGCCTTCGTAAAGCGTCACGCGATACCAGTGATTGGCGCCCTCGCCGCCGGCATCCTGCAAACTGGCGAAACTCGCCGGGCCATCTTCGAGTTCGATCCCATTCAGCAGTTGTTGCTGGGCCTCCAGCGTAAGTTCGCCGAGCACACGCACGGCGTAATCGCGCACCAGCTCCGAACTCGGGTGGGTCAGCTTGTTGGCCAGCTCGCCCGAGGTGGTAAAGAGCAACAGCCCGGAGGTATTGAAATCGAGGCGGCCAACTGCGATCCAGCGACCGCCGCGTATGCGCGGCAGCGCGGTGAAGACCGAAGGCCGGCCTTCCGGGTCGTCACGCGAGACGATCTCGCCTTCCGGCTTGTGATACATCACCACGCGCGGCGTTTTGGTCGTCGTGAAACGCACGTTGACCAGGCGGCCGCCGATCTTGATCTTGTCGGTCGGGACAACGCTCTGCCCCAATTGCGCCGTCACGCCGTTCACGCTGATGCGGCCGGCGGCGATCCATTCTTCCATTTCTCGGCGCGAGCCGATGCCGGCTTGCGCCAGCACCTTTTGCAGACGCTCCGGTTTGGCCTCGGCGAGAGGGCGTCCGTCGCGGGCAATGGCACCGCGATTGGCCCGCCCGCCGGTATTTGGCGCCGGCTTGCGGCGCGGGGCGGCAACAGGTGCCTCGCTGCGCGCACTCCGGGCACGCGCTGGCTGTCTGTTGCGGTCGACCCCGTTTTCGGGCCCATTTTCAAAACCGCCTTCTGCCTTTTTGGGAGACTGACGGAGGGGNCTACGTTTGGTTTTCATGGTTCAGCTCCAGTGTCTGGCTGATTTGTTCGAGTGGCGGCAGTTCGCTGACGCTGCGCAGGCCGAGATCGTCGAGAAATTGCTTGGTCGTCGCAAAAAGCGCCGGCCGGCCGGGGGTATCGCGATGGCCGACGACATCGATCCAGCCGCGCTCTTCGAGGGTTTTGATGACATTGGCGTTAACTGCGACGCCGCGAATTTCCTCGATGTCGCCCCGCGTCACCGGCTGACGATAGGCGATGATGGCCAGCGTTTCCAGCATCGCCCGCGAGTATTTCGGCGGCTTTTCCGGATTCAGGCGCTCAAGATAAGGCAGGAATTCGGCGCGCGTCCGGAAACGCCAGCCGGAAGCCAGCTGAATCAGTTCGACCGGCCGTTCGGCCCATTCCTCACGCAGCTCGTCGAGCAGCTTGCGTACGGTATCGGTCGACAGGTCGGCCTCGAACATCTTGCGCAGTTCGAGCGGCGTCATCGGCTCGCGGGCCGCCAGCAGGGCCGCTTCAAGCACTTTCTTGACCAGGCTCGCTTCCACCTTGATGCACTCTCACGTAAATGGGCTGAAAAGCCTCGGTTTGGGTAAATTCGATCAGTTGTTCGCGCGCCAGTTCGAGCATCGCCAGAAAATGCACGACCAGGCCGGGGCCCATCGCCGGGTCGAACATCGTTTCGAAGCGGACGAAGTCGCCGCGCTCCTGCAACAGGCGCAGGATGATGCCCATGTGTTCTCGTACCGACAACTCTTCGCGGCCGATCTTGTGATGCTTGTTCAGCTTGGCCTGACGGAAGATGGCTTCCCAGGCTTCCTTCAGATCGTTGACGGAAACCTCCGGATGGCGGACGTAGAGCGATTTTTCGACCAGCGTCTCGACCCAGAAGAACTCACGCTCGGCCTGCGGCATGTCGTTCAGCTTCTGGCCGGCGATCTTCATCTGCTCGTACTCGATCAACCGGCGCACCAGTTCGGCACGCGGGTCTTCCGCCTCCTCGCCCTCCCCTAGCTTGTGGCGCGGCAGCAGCATGCGCGACTTGATCTCGATCAGCATCGCCGCCATCACCAGGTAATCGGCGGCCAACTCGAGGTTACGCGCCCGCATGGCTTCGACGTAATCGAGATATTGACGGGTCAGCGGCGCCATCGGGATATCGAGAATGTCGATATTGGCCCGCCGTATCATGTACAGCAACAGGTCGAGCGGCCCTTCGAAGGCGTCGAGCATGACCGCCAGCGCATCGGGCGGAATGTAGAGGTCGAGCGGCAACTGCTCGACCGGCTGGCCGTAGATGCGGGCGACCGGCTCGAACAGCGCTGCCATTTTTGCCACTTCCGGGGCGTCGACCGCAACCGTCATCTCAGGAAGCGGCCGCGCGGCCCTTGCCCTTGTAATGCAGGTGCAGGTTGCGGAAGTAAATGACCAGCCCGAGCCCCTGCCCGAAGATGAACACCGGATCGTTGCGGTGAATGGCGTAAACGGTCAGCACCAGCCCGCCAAGGATGCTGAAGTACCAGAAAGCGACGGGCACCACTACCTGCTTGGCCTTTTCGCTCGACCACCACTGGACGACGAAACGCATCATGAACAACGCCTGCCCGCCAAAGCCGATAGCGATCCAGACCAGTGTTTCCCAATCGTAACCGAACATCAGTTGTATTCCAGCCCCATCGCCTCGCGCACGTCGCGCATGGTCTCGCGCGCCAGCTCGCGTGCCTTTTCGCAGCCGTCGGCGATGATGTTCTTGACCAGCGTCGGATCATCCAGATAGACCTGCGCCCGCTCCCGCATCGGCACCTGCTCGCGGAGAATGCCGTCGATCACCGGCTGCTTGCATTCGATGCAACCGATACCGGCCGTCTTGCAGCCATGCTGCACCCATTCCTTGGTGGGGTCGTCCGAGTAGACCTGGTGCAGTTGCCAGACTGGGCAGCGGGCCGGATCGCCCGGATCGGTACGGCGCACGCGGTTGGTATCGGTCGGCATGCTCTTGATCTTCTTGGCCACCGATTCCTCGGATTCGCGCAGGGTAATCGTGTTGTGGTACGACTTGGACATCTTCTGGCCATCCAGACCGGGCATTTTCGATTCCTCGGTCAGCAGGTAGCCGGGTTCGACCAGAATCATCTTGCCTGTGCCTTCGAGGAAGCCGAACAGCCGCTCGCGGTCGACCGCCGAAAGATGCTGGATTTCATTGAGCATGGCCTTGGCCTGCTCGACCGCCTCCTTGTCGCCGTTCTGCTGGAAGCGGACGCGCAGGTCTTCGTAAAGCCTGGCCTTCTTGCTGCCCAACTTCTTGACCGCCTCGCGCGCCTTGTCCTCGAAACCCGGCTCGCGGCCATACATGTGGTTGAAGCGGCGTGCCAGTTCGCGCGTGAA
This sequence comes from Dechloromonas sp., assembly GCA_013363835.1. Classification (GTDB taxonomy): domain Bacteria; phylum Pseudomonadota; class Gammaproteobacteria; order Burkholderiales; family Rhodocyclaceae; genus Azonexus. The sequence continues at coordinate 1,006,859 of CP054864.1, read as the reverse complement.
TTCGACATGGGGAATCTGGTCCTCACCGACCGGCACCTTGTCGGCGCGGTAGATCAGGATGTCGGCGCTCATCAGCAGCGGATAGCCGAGGAAACCGTAGGTCGTCAGATCCTTGCCGGCCAGCTTTTCCTGTTGATCTTTGTAGGTCGGCACCCGTTCCAGCCAGCCGAGTGGCGTCATCATCGACATCAGCAGATGCAGTTCGGCATGCTCGGGCACCCGCGACTGGATGAACAGCGTGGCCTGGTGAGGGTCGACGCCGGCCGCCAGCCAGTCGATGACCATGTCCCAGCTCGCCTGCTCGATGCCCTGCGGGTTGTCGTACTGTGTGGTCAGCGCATGCCAGTCGGCAACGAAGAACAGGCAGGGATATTCATGCTGGAGCCGCACCCAGTTCTTGAGAACGCCGTGGTAATGGCCAAGGTGCAGCGCGCCGGTGGGGCGCATGCCGGAAAGAACACGTTCTGCGTACATAATCGATCAGTAAAGCCCAAAAATGGATTCGATGGCCCGAGCGACGAGGGTCACTAGCGGATTCATGACGTCGCCGAGAATACCGGTGAACAACAGGAGCAGCAAAATCGGGAAGCCCCAACGCTCGAGCTGNGCGAACTGCCAGGCCTGTTTGTGCGGCAACAGGCTGACGGCGATACGCCCGCCGTCGAGCGGCGGCAGAGGTAAAAGATTGAGCACCATCAGCACGCAATTGACGATGATGCCGATCTTGCTCATCTCGGTCAGCGGCAGCGTGAACAGGTTGCCCGGCATCACCCAGGCCAGTTTTAGCAGCAAGGCCCAGCAGCACGCCATGAATAGGTTGGCGGCCGGCCCGGCGGCGGCAACCCAGAACATGTCCTTCTTCGGATTGCGCAGGCGGTTGAAATCGACCGGCACCGGCTTGGCGTAGCCGAACAGGAAGCTGCCACCGGAAAACAGCAGGATGGCGGCGGGAATCAGCACGGTACCGACCGGATCGATATGCCGCAGCGGATTGAGACTGATGCGACCGAGCTGCCAGGCGGTGGGGTCGCCGAAGTGGCGGGCGGCGTAGCCGTGGGCGGCTTCGTGCAAGGTAATCGCAAAAATTACCGGCAAGGCGGCGACGGCGATGGTCTGGATCAGCGCATTGATGTCCATGTCAGTCCAGGCCGAAGGGCGCAAGCGGGCCGCGACCGGCACGCACCAGTTCGGGTGCCGAACCGGTCAGGTCGATGATGGTGGTCGGCTCGGTGCCGCAGTGGCCGGCGTCGAGAATCAGCTGAATCTGGTCGTCCAGGCGATCCTGGATCTCCCAGCCTTCGGTCAGCGGTGCTTCGTCACCCGGCAATTGCAGGGTCGTCGTCAGCAGCGGCTCGTTCAGCTCCTCCAGCAGCGCCAGCGCCACCGGNTGGTCGGGCACGCGCAACCCGATCGTCTTGCGCTTGGGGTGCAGCACGCGGCGCGGCAGTTCCTTGGTGCCTTCGAGAATGAAGGTGTAGCTGCCCGGCGTCGTCGCCTTGAGCAACCGGTACTGGGCGTTGTCGACGCGGGCGAAATGGGCAATTTCGGAGAGATCGCGCACCATCAATGTCAGGTGATGGCGCTCGTCCATCTGGCGAATCAGGCGAATGCGATCCATCGCCTCCTTGTCGCCGAGATGGCAGCCGAGGGCGTAACAGGAATCCGTCGGCAGCGCGACGACCGCACCGTCGCGGATGAACTGCGCGGCCTGGACCAGCAGACGCTGTTGCGGCGAATCCGGATGGATATTGACGACACGAGCCATGAATCAGCGCACCAGTCGCCAGACCGGCTTGAGGTCTTCCGGCAACTGCGGCAGCTTGCCGAGATCGACATAGCTTTCCGCCGGGCCGTGGAAATCGGAACCGCGCGAGGCATGGAAGGCGTAGTGACGCGCCAGACGGGCAAAGTGCAGCACATGATCGGGCGAATGGCTGCCACAGGTCACCTCGATGCCCTGCCCGCCCAGATCCTTGAAATCGCCGAGGAATTGCCGCGTCTGCGCGCCGGACATCTTGTAGCGTCCGGGATGCGCGACCACCGCCACACCGCCGGCCGCGTTGATCCAGCCGACCGCTTCCGCCAGCGTCGCCCAGCGATGGTCGACATAGCCCGGCTTGCCCGGCGTCAGGTAATGTTGAAAGACCCCNGGCACGTCGCGGGCGATACCGATCGACACCAGGTAGCGGGCAAAATGGGCCCGCGAAATCAGGCTGGGATTGGTGACAAAACACATGGCACCCTCATAGACGCCCGGGATTCCGATGTCGGCCAGCGCCTCACCCATCCGCTTCGCCCGCTCGCTGCGCCCGAGGCGCAATTCGTCCAGACCGCCGGACAACGCGGGGTGCGCGGGATCGAAGCCGAGGCCAACGATGTGGATGGGTATCCCCTGCCATTCGATGGAGATTTCCACGCCAGTCACGAAACGCATGCCGACTTCCTCGGCCGCCGCACGAGCGATGGCGAGCCCGCCCATGTCGTCATGATCGGTCAGCGCCCACAGATCGACGCCATTGGCCGCCGCCCGCCTGGCCACCTCCTGCGGCGGCAGAAGGCCATCCGATACGATCGAATGGCAGTGAAAATCGAAATTGGCTGGTGTCACGGACTGGCGCTGTTGAATAAACGGAGAGTTTAACATGAAGGCCGCCGACGCCCCGCTTCGGCGGCATATCGGAGCAGGTTGATTAGATATCGGCATCCCGATATAGTGCCTTCGTTCCGTGGGAGAGCGCAGCGCGAGCTGCCGCCGAAGGCGCAAATCCACCCGAAAACGCTCAGGCAAAAGGACCGCGGAATCAGCAGCTTGGCCGCTGAAACTCTGGAGAGAGGTGAAGACTGTCGCGGTCGACACCCACCGATGGGGCAAATCTCTCAGGTATCGAGGACAGAGGGTGAAACGCAAGAAGTGTTTCTTTCGTTTCACCCTTTTTCCGTTTCTAGAACTGACGTTAATAAACGCTCACAAAGGATTGATATGCTGAGGAAAACAGTCTTGAATGCCGCTCACCGTGCGCTCGGCGCCCGGATGGTCGATTTTGGCGGCTGGGACATGCCGGTCAACTACGGTTCGCAGATCGAGGAACACCATGCCGTGCGCAACGACTGCGGCATGTTCGACGTTTCGCACATGTGCCCGGTCGATCTCGCCGGCCCCGATTGCCGCCCCTTCCTCTCCCGCCTCGTCGCCAACGATGTCGCCAAACTCACGGTTCCCGGCAAGGCGCTCTACTCGGCCATGCTCAACGACGCCGCGNGGGTCATCGACGACCTCATCATCTATNTTTTGACCGACACACGCTTCCGCATCGTCATCAACGCCGGAACGGCCGACAAGGATCTGGCCTGGATGCACGCAAAAGCGGCCGAATGGAAGATGGACGTGACGATCACCCAGCGCCGCGAAGGTGACAACAGTCTGGCCATCATCGCCGTACAGGGCCCGAATGCCCGCGCCCGGGTCTGGGATGTCCTGCCGCAGACCAAGACCGCCATTGCCGATCTGAAATCCTTCTTCGCAGCGGAAAGCGGCCAATATTTCATTGCCAGCACCGGCTACACCGGCGAAGACGGCTACGAGATCATGCTGCCCGCTGCTGAAGCCGAATCGCTATGGAACAGATTGAAGGATGCCGGCGTCGCCCCCTGCGGCCTTGGCGNNCGCGATACGCTGCGCCTCGAAGCCGGCATGAATCTCTACGGGCAGGACATGGACGAAACGGTTTCGCCGCTCGATGCCGGGCTGGCCTGGACGGTCGCCATGAAGGACGAACGCGATTTCGTCGGAAAACCGGCGTTGACCGCAGCAGGTCAGCAGAAGGCATTCCTCGGCCTGATCCTGCTCGACAAGGGCGTGCTGCGTGGCCACCAACAAGTCATTACAAAACATGGCAATGGGGAGATTACCTCCGGTAGTTTCTCACCCACATTGCAACAATCCATAGCGCTTGCCCGCCTGCCCNTCGGCGTGCAGATTGGTGACGAAGTCGAGGTCGATATTCGTGGCAAGGCGCTCAAGGCCAAAGTCACCAAACCCGTATTCGCCCGCAACGGCAAAGCAGTCATCTAACTACCCCTATTCAGGAGAAAATCATGTCCAACGTTCCCGACAACCTCAGATACGCAGCTTCCCACGAATGGCTGCTGCTCGACGCCGATGGCATCATCACCGTGGGCATTACTGATCACGCCCAGGAGGCACTAGGCGATCTCGTATTCATCGAACTTCCGGACGTCGGCGGCCATTACGCTGCCGACAAGGAGATCGCGGTGGTCGAATCGGTCAAGGCGGCGGCCGATGTCTATGCGCCGATCGCCGGCATCGTCACCGAAGTCAATCAGGCAGCCGCCGATGCGCCGGAAACGGTCAATCAGGATGCGTACGCGGCGTGGCTGTTCAAGATGAAGCCGGACAATGTCGCCGATATCAACAAGATGCTCGACGCCACCGCCTATCGAGGCCTGGCCGACGTCGCCTGAACAGGATCGCCCATGCCGCTCAATCAACCGCTCTCAGCCCTGGAGCAGCACGACGAGTTCATCGGCCGCCATATCGGCCCGTGTGCAGCTGAAATTGCCGCCATGCTGGCTGCCATCGGCGCCGACAGTCTGGAAAATCTGATCGACCAGACGGTGCCATCCGCCATCCGTCTGCCGGCCGACCTGCCGCTGCCGGCGCCGCGCCGCGAAAACGAAGCGCTGACCGACCTCAAAGCCATCGCCAGCAAGAATGTCGTCAACAAATCCTGTATCGGCATGGGCTATTACGACACGCTGACGCCCAAGGTCATCCTGCGCAACGTGATGGAAAACCCCGGCTGGTACACCGCCTACACGCCCTACCAGGCTGAAATCGCCCAAGGCCGGCTGGAAGCGCTGATGAACTTCCAGCAGATGGTCATCGACCTGACCGGCCTGGAAATCGCCAACGCCTCGCTGCTCGACGAAGCGACCGCCGCTGCCGAAGCGATGACGATGGCGCGCCGCGTTTCCAAGTCGAAATCCAACCGTTTTCTGGTCGATGCCAACTGTTTCCCGCAGACCATCGACGTGGTCAAAACCCGCGCCGCCTATTTCGGCTTCGAACTGGTGCCTGTTGCGGTCAACNCCGAAAATGAGGCGAAAATCGAAAGCGACGAATTTTTCGGCGCGCTACTGCAATACCCCGGCGACAACGGCGAAGTCCGCGACCTGACCGGCCTGATCGGCAAACTGAAGGCCAAGGGAACGACCGTCGCCGTCGCCAGCGACCTGATGGCGCTGGTGTTGCTCAAATCGCCCGGTTCGATGGGCGCCGACATCGCCCTCGGCTCCAGCCAGCGCTTCGGCATCCCGATGGGCTTCGGCGGCCCGCATGCCGCCTTTTTCGCCACCCGCGAAGCCTTCGTCCGCTCGATGCCGGGCCGCATCATCGGTGTCTCGAAAGATACGCGTGGCAACACTGCCTACCGCATGACGCTGCAAACCCGCGAGCAACATATCCGCCGCGAGAAAGCCAATTCCAACATCTGCACCTCGCAGGTGCTGCTCGCCAACATGGCCGGCATGTACGCCGTCTATCACGGTTCGGAGNGCCTGCGCCTGATCGCCGGCCGTATCCACCGCCTGACGGCGATCCTGGCCGAAGGCTTGAAGCGTGCCGGCATCACGGTGCTGACCAAGCAGTTCTACGATACCGTCCATCTCGAGCTCGGCGCCCGCGCCGAAGCGGTCTATCGGGAGGCACTGGCCGCCGGGTACAACCTGCGCCGCGTCGCGGCAGGCGTTCTCGGCATTTCTTTCGATGAAACGACGACCCGCAACGATGTCGCCACGCTGTTCAAGCTGATCACCCAGGTCACTCTCGACATGGAGGTGATCGACGCGCAGGTAGCCGCTGCCGACTCGGCCCTGCCGGAGGCGCTGATCCGCAGCGACGCCGTCCTGCAACACCCCGTGTTCAACACGCACCACACCGAACACGAAATGCTGCGTTACCTGAAATCCCTGCAGAACAAGGATCTGGCGCTCGACCACTCGATGATCTCGCTCGGCTCGTGCACCATGAAGCTGAACGCCACCAGCGAGATGATTCCTGTCACCTGGCCGGAATTCGGTGGCATCCACCCCTTCGCCCCGCGCGAACAGGCGGTCGGCTACCTGGAAATGATCGCCGTTCTGACCGAGTGGCTGAAGACCGTCACCGGCTTCGACGCCATCTGCATGCAGCCGAACTCCGGCGCGCAAGGCGAATACGCCGGCCTGGTCGCCATCGCCCGCTACCACGCCAGCCGGGGCGAAGCGCACCGCAACGTCTGCCTGATCCCGAAATCCGCGCACGGCACCAACCCGGCCACCGCCCAGATGTGCAACATGAAGGTGGTCGTCGTCGATTGCGACGACAACGGCAACGTCGACATCGACGACCTGATCGCCAAAGCCGAGGCGCATCGCGACGACCTCGCCTGCCTGATGATTACCTACNCCTCGACGCACGGCGTCTTCGAGGAAGCGATCAAGGACATCTGCATCATCGTGCACGCCAACGGCGGCCAGNGGTACATGGACGGCGCCAACCTCAACGCCCAGGTCGGCCTGACCTCGCCCGGTTTCATCGGCGCCGACGTCAGCCACATGAACCTGCACAAGACCTTCGCCATCCCGCACGGCGGCGGCGGGCCGGGCATGGGGCCGATCGGCCTCAAGGCCCATCTGGCACCGTTCATGGCCGACCACGCGGTCGCTCCCACCGGCCCGGTGGATCGTGTCAATGCCGGTCAGGGTGCGGTTTCCGCCGCCNCCTTCGGCTCGGCCTCGATCCTGACCATTTCCTGGATGTACCTCGCCATGCTGGGCGGCGCAGGCGTCAAGAAAGCCACGCAAGTCGCCATCCTGAACGCCAACTACGTCGCTACTAAGCTGAACGCCNACTACCCGGTGCTCTACGTCGGCAAGAATGGCCGCGTCGCGCACGAGTGCATTCTCGACATCCGTCCGATCAAGGCAGCCACCGGCATCGCCGAGATTGACATCGCCAAGCGCCTGATGGACTACGGTTTCCACGCGCCGACGGTCTCCTTCCCGGTCGCCGGCACGATCATGGTCGAGCCCACGGAATCGGAATCANAGGCCGAACTGGATCGCTTCATCGCGGCCATGATCGGCATTCGCGAGGAAATACGCCAGATCGAAAACGGCGTCTGGTCACCCAACAACAATCCGCTGAAAAATGCCCCGCACTCGCAGGCGGACGTCATCGATGCCGACTGGCAACACCCGTACAGCCGTCAGCAGGCCGTCTTCCCGCTGCCTTGGGTGGCCGCCAACAAGTTCTGGCCGAGCGTCAATCGCATCGACGATGTGTATGGCGACCGCAACCTGAACTGCGCCTGCCCGCCGATGTCCTCCTACGACGACTGACATGGCCGTCGATCTCTCCGCCATCGCCAAGTGGCCCAACGTCCCCGCCTGTTACGACTGGCTGTCGTTGGACCGGCGCGGCGACTGGCGACTGCAGGGAGAGCGCGTCACCCATCGCGGGCTGATCGAATTCATGAACCGGCAGTACGGCGCCGACGACGCCGGCTGCTGGTTCGTGCAGAACGGCCCGCAGCGGGTCTTCGTCGAACTCGCCTGCACGCCATGGATATTCCGGCGCCAGGGCGACGGCTTTTTCAGCCATACCGGCCAGCCCGCCGGGACCATCCATGCGGTCNACCTCGACGAAAACGGCAGCATCCTGCTCGAAACGGCGCTGGGCATCGGCCTGCTCGACGACCGCGATCTGGCGGGATTCTTTGCCGAGTGTCGCAGTGCCGCGGGTGCCCCGGCCGACGACGAGAGCCTGCTTGGCCTGATGAGCGGCAGCGTGAATTCGCCCATCGACTGGCAATCCTTGCCGCTGCAACGGATCGCTGCGGTCGAACTGCCAAAACGCTTCAATTTCATCCCTCGTCCACAAGCGAAGAGCTAGTTCCATCGCACGACCATGCTGAACCTGCTTTCCCTTCTCCACCTGTGTGTCCTGGTCGGCATCGCGTTGCGCATCTTTTCGCGGCGCAATGCGAGCGGCACCGCAGTCGGCTGGCTGCTGCTCGTCATTCTGCTGCCGGGTGTCGGCGCCCTGATGTATCTGCTGATCGGCGAACGACGGCTGNGGAAGAAATGGATGCAGCGCGCCGTTGCCCTGCGCCCGGAAATGCTGCGCTGGGCCGCCGACATACCGCCCGAATGCATCGCCGCACCGACGACGCTGGCGGCAGGCGGCGAAAGCATCAGCCGACTGGCCCACGCCGCGGTCGGCCTGCCCNTGATGAGCGGCCACCGGCTTCAGTTGCTGAGCGACAGCACGTCGATCATGCGGGCCATGATCGCCGATATCGATGCTGCCCGCACTTCGGTCCGCCTCGAATTCTACATCTGGCATGCCGGCGGCTTCGTCGACGACCTCATCGCTGCGCTGGTGCGCGCCACGGGGCGCGGCATTGCCTGCAGCGTACTGATGGATTCGCTCGGCAGCCGGCCGTTTNTCAAGAGCGAGGCTTTCGAGCGCCTGCGTGCCGCCGGCGTGAACGTCGTCGAAGTCCTGCCGGTCAATCCGCTGCGCGTCCTGTTCGTGCGTTTCGACCTGCGCGATCATCGCAAGATCGCCGTCATCGACCGCCGGATCGCCTACACCGGCAGCATGAACATCGCCGATCCGCGTTTCTTCAAGCAGGATGCCGGGGTCGGCGAATGGGTCGACGCCATGGTCAGGATCGAAGGGCCGGCCGCCTGGGTGCTCGAAGCGGTGTCGCTCACCGTGACCTCGCTGCAGACCGGCCAGCGCTTCGCACCGCCTCCGCCGCCCCGCCTGGCGCCAGCCGGCAGCAGCCAGATCCAGATCTTCCCTTCCGGGCCGCAGGCATCGATCCTGCGCATCGACGCCCTGTTGCTCGCGGCGATCTACGCGGCACGGCGCGAGATCGTTCTCACCACCNCCTACTTCGTTCCCGGCGAAGCCTTGATGACCGCGCTGCGCACCGCTGCCCTGCGTGGCGTTCAGGTCGTGCTGATCGTCCCCGAAAAGATCGACTCGCGGCTGGTACGCTACGCCAGCGAGGCGTATATCGAGGATCTGCTGGCGGTCGGCGTCCGGATCATGCGTTTCCGCGACGGGCTGCTGCACACGAAAAGCATGGTCGTCGATGAGGAAATCACCGTTNTTGGCACCGTCAATCTCGATTTACGCAGCTTCGAGCTGAATTTCGAGGTCTCGATGATCGCCTACGACCGGGAATTCTCCACGGCCATGCGGGCCTTGCAGCAAAATTACGAAGGTCGATCCCAGCGCCTGGAACCCGAGCAATGGCGCGCCCGCCCACGCGCCCGCCGTCTGCTCGAAAACGCTGTCCAGACGATGAGTCCGTTGCTCTGATCGAACTCGAACACGCTTCAGGCCGGGACCGCAACTTTCCCGGCGACGAGAATGTCGGCCAGTGCCTCGGCTGGTGCCGGCCTGGCAATCAGGAAGCCTTGCACTTCATCGCAGCCGTATTGGCGCAACAACTGCCATTGCTCCAGGGTTTCGACGCCCTCCGCCACCACCCGCAAGCCCAGGCTGTGCGCCAGTGCGATGGTGCCGCGGGCAATCGCCAGATCGTTGGCGTCGCTGGCGATGTCCCGCACGAAAGTATGGTCGATCTTGAGCGCGTCGAGCGGCAGACTGCGCAAATGCAGCAGCGACGAATAACCTGTGCCGAAATCGTCGATGCTGAGGGTGACCCCATGGCGCTCAACTCTCCGAGTCGCAGCCCGGCGGTATCGGCGTTTTCCATGGCCGCCGTCTCGGTGATTTCGAACTCCAGCAAATCCGGCGCTACTGCCGCCTCGATCAGGCGGCGCGCCACGCCCATCGCCAGATTGTGCTGGCGCAGCTGCCGCGTGGAAAGGTTGATCGCCACCCGGGGCGGCCGAATGCCGTCATCCAGCCAGGTGCGCAACTGCCGGCAGACGGTGGCGATCACCCAGTCGCCGATTTCGTCGATCAGCCCGCTTTCTTCGGCAATGGCGATGAATTGCGCCGGCGGCATGGAAATGCCCCCTCGCCTTCCCAGCGAATCAGGCCTCGAGCCCCGTCAGTCGCCCCGTCATGTCGATTTTCGGCTGGTAATGCATGGTCAGCAGGCCTTGCTCCATGCCCTCGCGCAACCTTAATTCGATCAGCAGGCGGTCGGTCGCTTCCTGGTTCATCTCCGGCGAAAAATAGCAAAAACGCGCCCCGCCATTGGCCTTGGCGGCATACATGGCGGTATCCGCATACTTGATCAGCGTCTCGACATCGCCTGCATCACGCGGGCAAATGCCGATGCCGATCGACGGCGTCATTCGCAGTTCGCGATCGGCGATCATGTAGGGCGCCGAAAGCGCCGCCGCAAGCTTGCCAGCGACGGCGGTCACATCCGGAGAAGCGAGGTGTGGCAAGACCACGACGAATTCGTCGCCGCTCAGCCGCGCGACGATGTCCGATTCCGCACGCAACCCCGCAGGCGCCCAGCCACCTGGATCAGCAGGTCGTCGCCGCGGAATGTCCGAGCGAATCGTTGATGTTCTTGAAACGATCCAGGTCGAGCAGAAAGACTGCCACGGAAAGGTCTTCGCGTGCGGCCTCGGCAATCGCGTGCTCGAGGATGCTTTCGAGCGCCACCCGGTTCATCAGCCCGGTCAACGGATCGTGGCGTGCCAGATGGTGCTGCTCGGCCAATAACTTCAGATGACGGTTGTTAAGGCTGCCAACCTGACTGAGAACCAGCCAGGACATCGAGCCGATGGTCAGCACTGCGGCGATCCAGCTATAGGGGTTTTGCAGGAAAGTCGGGAGATCGAGGCTCAGGTTGATCAAGCCGGCAATATGCAGGATGCCGACCAGGGCATAGCTGCCGACACTCAAGGCCGCGGCCGCCCCCGCCACGCACACCGAAGAAGGTGGTCGAAACGAAGCAGAAGGCCATATAGACTGCAGCCGAATTGCCGGCTAGGCCATAGACGAACAGTCCAACCGTCGCCGCAAGGTAGAGCAGAATGACGATCAACCAGGCGATACGCTCCGCGCCAATCGCCGCACGCAACAGAAACACCGCATACAAGGTCAGATAGAGCACGGGGTGCACGATGCTCAGCGAGTTGCCGAGATAAACGTTGCGCACCATGTTGCCCAGCAGCAGAACGGCGTAGGCGACCAGCGTGACCGCCAGGGTCTTCATGACCACGTCCTCGCGAATGGCGCGAATCTGTTCGGCAAGTTCTTCCGAAATCGAGGTCATGGGCCACCGCAGGTGTGCAAATCAGGCTTCTAGTTTATTACGCTCGCCTGTCTGCGGTCGACCGGCAAAAATTGGCAAATTTCATCGCGGCGGCTGCGGCATATGCTGCGCTTCCCAGGCGGCAATTTCCGGCAAGCTGGTCGCCGCATCGTCAAGCAATGCGGCGTTGGCCTGCAACAGCAATTTGCGCTGGCGGGCGCTCAGCGTGACTGGAAAAACCGGCTGTAACTGAACGACGAGATCGCCAGCGGCGTGCTTGCCTCGCCCGGGAAACCCTTGGCCGGTCAGACACAAGTCGCGCGCCACCGGCGCACCCGCATCAAGGCGGTATTTCAGAACGCCGGACAAGGTGGGCAACTCGATATCGCCCCCGGCCAGCAAGGCCAGTGCGCTGACCGGGATGCTGTAGAGCAGGTCGCGCCCGCGCATCTGGAACAGCGGGTGACTGCGAATGACCACCGTGAGGAACAGATCGCCGGCCGCCAGATCGCCGTGCGCCGCCTCGCCTTGCCCGGCCAGCCGCAACTCGTCGCCCGGCAGCATGCCCGGCGGCACCCTGATCTCCAGGCTGACGCCTGCCGTCTCGCGGCCACTACCGCCGCAGTCCGGACAAATTCGCTCGCTGAAAAATCCCCGGCCGCGACATGCCTCGCAACTCACCAGCCCGCGCTTGCCGTCACGCACGCGACCGCTGCCATGGCAGGCGCCACAAAAGCGGGTGCGCGTCATGCCCGCCTCACCGCTGCCTGCGCAGGTCGGACATGCCTTGCCACGCATGTAGTCGATGGTCTTGCGGCAACCGGTCGCCGCTTCCTCAAGGCTGATGTCGAGATTCAGGCGAATGTCCGCTGCCCGCGCCGCTTGCTCGGTCTCCTCGGGCTGTTCNTCGGCGGGCGCGGATTTTTCCTCTTTTTCGCCGTCGACCGCAACCAACTGCTCATACGCCGCGCGTATCAGCCTGAAACGTTCCGTCGCCACCGGATCGCTGTTGCGATCCGGGTGCCAGCGCATCGCCAGACGGCGATAGGCTCGCTTGATCTCGGCTGGCGTGGCGCCGGGCATAATGCCCAGGACGGAATGGTGATCGTTGTTCATGCCTGAATTCAAGAAGCTCGCGGGAAACGGGTGTCGGCGCAATCGGGTCGGCTGCGGAAGAAAGTCCCCCATCAGCCTGACTGATGGGGAGCGCGATCAGCCCATGACAACGGCCGCCCGAGATTGTATTCGACAATCGCCGGTACACGCAGCCCGGATGCTTACAGGCCGGCAATCCATGAACATCGGCCGGAACGCGTCGAACCACGATGCTGGCGGCTGCCGCGACTTTGACGCCATTTTGTAATTGCCAGGACATACAATTCGAGACTGAATATTTACGTTGTCTGAAATCCCATGCCATCCATCCGAACTGCGCCGCAACATTTCCCGCAACAGGACAGAAGCCAGGCTTTAGTGGCCTCGTTGTCATGGGACTCGTCGCCATTTTCCTGGCCGGTTGCAGTTCCTTCGGTCCACGTTCGCTGCAGCAGTCGCGGCTCGAATACAACGAGGCCATCAAGTCCACGACCGAAGAGCAATTGCTGCTCAACATCGTTCGCCTGCGCTATACCGACACACCGAGCAGCCTGGGCGTGTCGGCCATCGCCGCACAGTTCGAGCGCACCCAGTCGCTCGGCTTGACACCGTTCTTCGCGGCCTCCGGCGCGGACATCAACCAGAGCTTCACCGCCATCCTGCCGCAGGCGCTGGTCCAGCAAGCCGACCGGCCGACTTTCAGCCTGACGCCGCTCGACGATCAGGAATTCACGCGCAAGCTGTTCACGCCCATACCGCTGGACGGGGTGGTCTACCTGGCCAAAACCACGTGGCCAATTTCGACGGTTTTCCGGCTTTATCTGGAAAATCTCAACTGGGTACCCAACGCGCAAACGGCCAGTGGCCCGACGCCGGCCGATGCCCCCGAGTTCAGCAATTTCCGGCGCGGCGTCGAGGCACTGCAAGTTCTTCAGAACAAGGGGCATCTCGTCTTCGGCATCGAAGAACGCATCGAAACGTCGGGCAGTCCGTTACCGATGGGCAGCGTCAAAGCCGGCGACATCATCGAAGCCGCCAAGAACGGGTTCGAATATCGGCGCGACGCCAATGGANAAACCTGGAGTCTGACCAGGAAAGTTCAGCAACCGGTGGTGCGCATCAGCCCTGAAGCAATCGGGTCACCCGAATTACGGCTCGCCTCCCAGGTTTTCAAGCTTAAGCCCGGGCTGGACAAATACGATATTTCTCAGGAAACCCTGTCGCCCTTCCCGGTAACTTATCCCNGCCGCGGGGTTGGCGTTTTCGATCTGGAAACGCGGTCGATGTTGCAGGCCATGTATTTTATCTCGCACGGGGTCGATGTTCCGCCTGAGCACCTGAAACAGGGTTTAGCACCGCAGACGCTCGATAAATCCGGCAAGCCCTTCGACTGGGAGCAGATTACCGGCGGACTGTTCAAGGTCCATTATCAGGGTGGTGGTGAACGCCCGACGCACGCACGGGTAGCCATTCCCTATCGCGGCTACTGGTTCTACATCGATGAGAGTGATCAGGATACGAAGGCGACCTTTTCGCTGCTGGTCGAGTTGTCGCGCCTTGAACTCAACACCAAGGCCGGCCCCGGTCCAATGCTGACGCTACCGGTGGGGTCCCGTTAGCACACCTCACCACCCTTGTCCTGGAATGGACTACGCGGGCAAAACCGCGGTTGAAGCAGAACTGAATCGTCTCTGCAAGTCCGTGTTACTCGCCAGGCATTGCCTGGTTGCATTACAAATTCGTGGAAAAACCGGAGCCAGAAAGCAAATGCGCCCGTTCGGGGCGCATTTGCTTGATGCTTGGCGGAGACGGAGGGATTCGAACCCTCGATGCAGGTTTTGCCCGCATGCTCCTTAGCAGGGAGTGCCTTCGACCTCTCGGCCACGTCTCCGGGTCCAGACTTCAACGAAGGCGCGGATGATATAGCCTCCGCGCCCGGCGGTCAAACCTTACTGATCGAGGCCGAAGGTGCGGTGCAGCACGCGAACGGCCAGCTCCAGGTATTTCTCGTCGAGCACGACGGAAATCTTGATCTCCGAGGTCGAGATCATCTGGATGTTGATGCCTTCGTCGGCCAGCGCCTTGAACATCTTGGAAGCGACGCCCGGGTGCGAACGCATGCCGACGCCGACGGCGGAGACCTTGCAGATCTTGTTGTCGCCGGTGATTTCACGGGCGCCGAGCTTGGCCTTGACGCCTTCGAGGATGCCCTGGGCCTTGGCGTAGTCGCCGCGATTGACGGTGAAGGAGAAGTCGGTGGTGCCGTCGTGGCCGACGTTCTGGATGATCATGTCGACGTCGATGTTGGCGTCGGCGATGGAGCCCAGGATCTGGTAGGCGATGCCGGGNGTGTCCGGAACGCCCAGCATGGTCAGCTTGGCTTCGTCGCGATTGAAGGCGATACCGGAGATGATGGGTTGTTCCATGTTCTTGTCTTCCTCAACAGTGATCAGCGTGCCTTCCCCTTCATCCTGGAAGCTGGAAAGAACGCGCAGTTTGACCTTGTACTTGCCGGCGAATTCGACGGAGCGGATCTGCAGCACCTTGGAGCCGAGGCTGGCCATTTCCAGCATCTCTTCGAAGGTGATGGTATCGAGCTTCCTGGCTTCNGGCACGACGCGCGGGTCGGTGGTGACGCCATCGACGTCGGTGTAGATCTGGCACTCGTCGGCCTTCAGTGCGGCAGCGAGGGCGACGCCTGAGGTATCCGAACCGCCACGGCCGAGCGTGGTGATGTTGCCGTCGGCATCGACGCCCTGGAAACCAGCAACGACAACGACCTTGCCGGCATCCAGATCAGCGCGCATGTTGGCTTCGTCGATGGACAGGATACGGGCCTTGGTGAAGGTGCTATCGGTCAGAACCTTGACCTGGCCGCCGGTGTAACTCTTTGCCGGAACACCGATACCCATCAGCGCCATCGACAGGAGACCAATGGTGACCTGCTCGCCGGTGGCACAAATTTGATCCAGCTCGCGTGGATCGGGACTGGCCTGAACTTCCTTGGCCAGCGCGATCAGCTTGTTGGTTTCGCCGCTCATCGCGGAAACGACCACCACGACCTGGTGGCCTTGTGCGTGGAACCTGGCAACGCGCTTGGCGACATTCTTGATGCGCTCGGGGTTGCCGACCGAGGTACCGCCATACTTNTGAACAATCAACGCCATGGAATCATCCGATTGAACGTTAAGAAAGGGCGAGATTTTACCTCACCCTTGGGAATATCCGAAAAATGCGGTGCTCAGAGATCGGCCAGCGAACGCAGGTGCGCGCCGACGCTACGGGCCAGCGAGGTCATCACGTAGCCGCCTTCCAGCATCGACACGATGCGCTTCTCCGAATATTGTGCAGCGATCTTCTTCAGTTCATCGGTGCACCAGGCGTAGTCTTTNTCGACCAGTTTCAGGCCGCCCATGTCATCCTCGTAGTGCCCGTCGAAACCGGCCGAGATGATGATGAGTTGCGGCTTGAATTCCTTGAGGCGCGGCATCCAGACCTGATTGACCGCATCGCGGAATTCTTCNCCACCGCAACCTGCCGCCAGCGGCACGTTGCACATGTTGGCCGCCGGCTTGTCGGCACCGCTGTACGGGTAAAACGGGTGCTGGAAGATGCTGCACATCAGGATGCGGTCGTCGCCAGCGCAGCAATCCTCGGTACCATTGCCGTGATGGACGTCGAAGTCGATGATGGCGACGCGCTCCAGACCGTGCGCCTCGATGGCATGGCGGGCGGCGACGCTGGCATTGGCGAAGAAGCAGAAGCCCATCGCGTTGTTGCGCTCGGCGTGGTGGCCGGGCGGACGCACTGCGCAGAAGGCGTTTTCGATTTCGCCCTTCATGACCAGGTCGACCGCATGACAACCGGCGCCGGCTGAACGCAGCGCCGCCTGCCAGGTGTGCGGGTTCATGGCGGTATCCGGATCGAGGTGAACCACGCCATGCTCCGGCGAAGCGCGCTTGAGACGCTCCAGATGCGATGCCGGATGGACGCGCAACAATTGCTCGAAGGTGGCAAGCGGCGCGTCGTAATACACGAAGTAGGCGTCGATCCCTTGCGCGATCAGGTGATCGTTGATCGCCGTCAGGCGTTGCGGGCATTCCGGGTGATGCGAACCCATATCGTGCAACTGGCAGTCGCGATGGGAAATGATGGCAGTGGTCGTCACTTTGTTATCTCTCTCCGAACCGGCGCGCCGTTCAGCGCGCGTCGAAATGTGATTATCGACCCAATCGGCGCGCCGCTTCAAGCATTAGAATGGATTCCGCCCATATTTTCGGAAATGCCACCATGCTGGGTGTCAAACATCCCTCCTTCTCGGCCAAGTCAAAACCTCTTGAGCCGATTCTCGCCGCCGCCGCCGGCGTCATCCTCGGCAAGGATCGCGAAATCCGCCAATCGCTGGCCTGTCTGCTGGCTGGCGGACACCTCCTGATCGAGGATCTGCCCGGTGTCGGCAAANCCACCCTCGCCCATGCACTGGCGAATTTGCTCGGGCTGAGTTTTTCGCGCATCCAGTTCACCAGCGACCTGCTGCCCGCAGACATCACCGGTGTTTCGGNNTTTGAGCGCCAAAGCGGTGAATTCCGTTTCCTGCCCGGCCCCGTCTTCGCGCAGATGGTGCTGGCCGACGAGATCAACCGCGCCACCCCGAAAACCCAGAGCGCGTTGCTCGAAGCCATGGAAGAGCGCCAGGTCACGGTCGAAGGCGAGACACGACCGCTGCCCGAGCCATTCTTCGTGATCGCCACCCAGAATCCGTCGCACCAGATCGGCACGTTCCCGCTGCCCGAATCGCAGCTCGACCGCTTTCTGATGCGCATCGAACTCGGCTACCCGGATCGCGGCGCCGAACGGGCACTGCTGGCGGCAGGCGGCCAGCGCTCGTCGGCCGATCGCTTGACGCCGCTGATCGCCGCCAGCGACCTGCCCCGCCTGCAGGCGGAAGCTGCCGCGACGCACGCCGCCGGGCCGCTGATCGACTACGTGCAGGCACTGGTCGAAGCGAGCCGGCGCGACGCGACGTTTCAGCATGGCCTGTCGCCGCGTGCCGGCCTCGCATTGCTCGCCGTCTCGCGCGCCTGGGCCTGGCTGGACGGGCGCGACATGGTACTGCCCGACGACGTCCAGGAAATGCTGCCCTGGTCGCCCGCCATCGCCTGCGCTCGACACAGGGCACCGGCATGGCCCGTTCGGAAGACATCGCNNGGCGCTGATCCGCGCGGTGGCCATTCCCTGACTGCGTTCCCGCACCCCGTGGGCCTGATCGCCGAACTCAAACGCCGCCTGTTCCGCTGGCAGAGCGACGGTAGCGCGCCGCTACGCCTGACGCAGCGCCGCATCTTCGTGCTGCCGACGCGCGCCGGCCTCCTGTTTTCTGTTGCGCTGCTCGCCATGCTGACCGGCGCCATCAACTACAACCTGGCACTCGGCCATGCGCTGGTCTTCCTGCTCGCCGGCCTAGGGCTGGTCGGTATGGTGCACGCCTTCCGCAATCTGCATGGCCTGGTCATCGCCNCCGGACGCTGCCAGCCGGTGTTCGCCGGGGACCAGGCGCTCTTCCTGCTCCAGTTCTCCAGTGACCGGGCGACGCCCCGACTGGCACTCCAGGTGCAGGCCGGCGCCGACCAGCCCGTCGTCACGACTGCTGTCGCCGCACAGGGGCTGGCCGACATCGGCGTGCCCGTCACGGCCGGCCGGCGCGGGTGGCTGGAACTGCCGCGTACCCGTTTGTCCACCACTTATCCGCTCGGCCTGTTCGTCGCCTGGAGCTATCTGCAACCGGCGATGCGCTGCCTGGTCACCCCGGCCGCTGGCGTCTCCATTGCCGCCCCGCAGGCGGCGCCCCGCGCCGGCGACCAGCGCGGAGCGGACGGCCAGGAAGACTTTCGGNGTTTCCGCACGCGCCAGCCGGCCGATTCGCCCCGCCACGTGGCGTGGAAGGCCAGCGCCCGCGATGGCGGGCAACGCCCGTTGCTGGTCAAGCTGTTTGCCGGCGGCGCCCAGCGCGAACTGCAACTCGACTGGTCGCTGACGCCCGACGCAATGACGGTGGATACCCGGGTCGAGATCATCGCCGGCTGGGTCATGGCCGCCGAGGAAGAAGGCGCCTGCTACGGTCTACGGCTACCGGGGCACGAAATTCCGCCGGGCAGCGGCGAAGCGCATCGGCATCGCTGTCTCGAAGCGCTGGCCTTGTATCCGGGATGAGCATTCGTCCCGCCGAAGCCCTCGAACGCGGAGCGACGCCGTGGCTGTTCGCGGCGGCGCTGGCGACCACGCTGCCGCATTTCGAGCATCAACCGCTGTGGCTGAGCGCCCTGGCCGCCACGCTGTTCGCCTGGGGCGCCTGGCTGTGGTGGCGCGACGAACGGCTGCCGGGCCGCTGGCCGCTCGCCCTGCTGGTCGCGGTCGCCTGCGGCGGCATACTGTTCGAGTTCCGCACCCTGTTCGGACGCGACGCGNGGGTCGCCATGCTGGTCGTCTTCATGGCCATGAAACTGCTGGAACTGCGCAGTCGGCGAGACGCCACGGTCGTCGTCATGCTCGGCTACTTCCTGTTGCTCACTCATTATTTCTATTCGCAGAGCATTCCCACCGGCCTCTGGCTGCTGGCCGCCATGACGCTGGTCACCGCCGCGTTGGTTCGCCTGAACGGCGGCGCAGCCAGCACCCCGGCGGCCACCCTGCGCTACGCCGGCCTGTTGATGCTGCAGGCGGTACCTTTCATGATCGTGCTGTTCCTGCTCTTCCCGCGCGTTTCCGGGCCGCTCTGGGGACTGCCGCAAGACGCCCACAGCGGGCGCACCGGGCTGTCCGACCGGATGGCGCCGGGCACCATCGCCAATCTCGCGCTGAGCGGCGAAATCGCGTTCCGCGCCCGCTTCGCCGAGCCGCCACCGGCGCGCGAANAACTTTACTGGCGCGGCCCGGTGCTCGAAATGTTCGACGGCAAGACCTGGCGACAGCAGGCCAATCTCCCGCGACCGCCGCAGATCGAGTCGCTTTCGCCGGTTATCGCCTATGAAACGACTCTGGAAGCGCATCAACAGCGCTGGCTGCTGGCACTCGACGCACCAGGCACCCTGCCTGCGGATTTGACCCTTGAAAGCACGTTGACCGCAACAGCCCGCGTGCCGATCACCCAGCGCCAGCGTTTTTCGCTGACGGCGGTGCTCGACTACCGATTCAACCGGGACGAGNGCGCCCCCGTCCTCAGCCGCAACCTGCTTCTGCCACCGGCAGCCAACCCGCGCACCCGCGCCCTGGCCGAATCCTGGCGCCAGGAAGACTCCACTCCGGAACGACTGGTTCAGAAGGCGCTGACCCTCTTCTCCGGTTCCAACTTCAGCTACACGCTGCAACCGCCGCTGCTCGGGNAGAATCCGGTCGACGACTTCCTGTTCGTCACGCAGCGCGGTTTCTGCGAACACTATTCCTCCGCCTTCGTCGCCCTGATGCGTGCTGCCGGCGTGCCGGCACGCGTCGTGACCGGCTATCAGGGTGGCGAGACGAACCCGGTCGATGGCTTCGTCGTCGTCCGCCAGTCCGACGCCCATGCCTGGGCCGAAGTCTGGCTGGCTGGCCGGGGCTGGGTGCGTGTCGATCCGACCGCCGCCGTGTCGCCAACCCGCGTCGAAAGCGGAATTGCCGCCGCGATGCCGGACGGCGAGCCGTTACCCGCTCTGATCCAGGTGCGCAGCGACTGGCTGCGCACCCTGCAATTCCGCTGGGAAGCGATCAACAATGCCTGGAACCAGTACGTTCTCGGCTACAACCCGCAACGCCAGCGCGAACTGCTCTCCCGTCTCGGGCTGAGCGACCCCGACTGGCGCAACATGGCCGCCGCGCTCGGCGTCATCTGCGGACTGTTGCTGCTGGCGGTGACCGGCTGGGCACTGTACCGGCGTCCGCATCTCGATCCGGCGGCCCGCCTTTGGCAACAAGCCCTGCGCCGACTGGCCCGAAGACAAGTAAACTGCGCGCCTTGGGAAACGCCGCTGGCGCTCGCAAGCCGGCTCGAAATCGAGCGCCCGGCGTTGGCGCCGGCCTTCAGGGAGGTTGTCGACGCCTACCTTGAGGCCCGCTACGGCCACAACCCGGACAATCTGACGAAACTGCGCGCCGCCATCGCCCGGCTGCCGTGATGGAGAACACCTTGAAACACACCTTTGCCGCCCTGTTGCTCGCCGCATCGAGCTTCCTGACGCAAGCCGCCACGCCGACCGCCGGATTTGCCGGCAACCCCGAGGTGATCGACTTCGCCCGCGATCTCGAACTGCGCGAGGGCTTCAACGCCGAGCAATTGCTGGAGCAGTTCGCCCAGATTCGCCCGAATGCCAAAGTGCTGGATCTCATCAAGCCGCCTGTTTCGCCGTTACAGCGTTCGTGGGAACGTTATCGGCCGCGCTTCCTGAACGAGCGGCGGATCAACTGGGGCGTCCAGTTCTGGCAGGAANACCGCATCGCCCTGGCCCGCGCCCGCGCCACCTACGGCGTGCCGGAAGAGATCATCGTCGCCATCATCGGCGTCGAGACCGAATACGGGCGCAACATGGGGAATTTCCGGGTGCTCGAAGCGCTGGCCACGCTGGCTTTCCATTACCCGCGCCGCGCCGACTTCTTCCGCACCGAGCTCGAACAATTCCTGCTGCTGGCACGCGAAAACGGCATGAATCCGCTGGATGTGCGCGGCTCGTTTGCCGGCGCCATCGGCATTCCACAGTTCATGCCGGGCAGCCAGCGCCGCTATGCGGTCGACTTCGACGGCGACCGGAAAGTCGATCTCTACGGCAGCGTCGACGACGCCATCGGCAGCGTTGCCCGCTTTCTCGAGCAACACGGCTGGCAATCCGGGCAGGCGATTGCCATTCCCGCCCAAACCCGTGGCGAGCCCGACCGCAACCTGATCGATGCCGGCATTCAGCCGACGCTCAAGGTGGCAGATCTGGCCCGCCAGGGCATCACCGCCGCTGCCGATCCGCAGGCCGTGGTGACGCTGGTCGATCTGGTTTCCCGGGGCNGGCCGACCGAGTACTGGCTCGGCTTCGACAACTTCTACGTCATCACCCGCTACAACCGCTCGAGCTTCTACGCCATGTCGGTCTTCCAGCTCGCCGAGGAAATCCGGGCGCGCATGCCGCGCCTAGGCAGTTAAAGCAGCGAGTCGCGGACGATGCCGCCGCGCTTGATGATCTTGCGTAAACGGTCGAGTGCCTCGACCTGAATCTGCCGGACACGTTCGCGGGTCAGATCGAGCTCGCCCGCCAGCACGTCGAGGGTCGCCACTTCTGCACCGTTCAGACCGTAGCGCCGTTCAAGCACCTCGCGCTGACGCGGCGTGAGCTGGTGCAGCCAGTCGTCCAGCAGGGAACCCATTTCGGCCGATTGCAGCAGGGTCTCGGGATTGACCGCCGATTCGTCGGCGATGGTTTCGCCGATGGAATGGCTGGGATCGATTTCCAGTGGTGCGTCGAGCGAGGCAATGTGTTCGTTGAGTTGCAGGATGCGCCGCACATCGGCGGCCGGGCGATCGATCAGGGCGGCTATTCGCTCTACCGAAGTCTCCCGGCTTGCGGCCGTCTCGAGATGGCGAATGGCGCGCAGGACGAGGTTGATTTCCTTGACCACATGAACCGGCAAGCGGATGGTGCGCGACTGGTTCATGATGCCGCGCTCGATGCTCTGGCGCACCCACCAGGTCGCGTAGGTGGANAACCGGAAACCGCGTTCCGGATCGAATTTTTCCAGCGCGTGAATCAGGCCGAGGTTACCTTCTTCGACCAGGTCGAGCAGCGGTATGCCCCGGTTGAGGTAATGTTTGGCGATATTGACGACCAGGCGCAGGTTGTGTTCGATCATTTTCTGGCGCGCCTGGAAATCGCCGGCACGCACCAGACGGGCGGTCGCCACCTCTTCTTCCGGCGTCAATAGCGACTTGGCGCCGATCTCGTTCAGGTAGAGCTGGGTGACGTCCTCGATCAGTTCCTGTTCGGGCGTGACCGCTTCGGGCTCCGGCAACGGCTCGAGTTCGGCCTCGGCGGCTGCCAGTTCATCGTCTTCCGAATCGTCCGTCGCCCCGGGCGTCATCGCTTGGGTAGATAGAGCATCGGATCGATCGGCTTGCCTTGCTTGCGAATCTCGAAATGCAGCTTGACCGATTCGCTGTCGGTATTGCCCATTTCGGCGATCTTCTGCCCCTTGGTGACCTGCTGGCCTTCCTTGACCAGAATCTTGCGGTTGTGTGCATAAGCCGAGAGGAAGGTCGCGTTGTGCTTGACGATCACCAGCTCGCCATAGCCGCGCAGACCGGAGCCCGCATAGACAACCTTGCCTTCGGAGGCTGCCAGCACAGGGTCGCCAGCCTTGCCACCAAAATCGAGCCCTTGTTACCGGCCTCGCTGTAGCCATTGATCACCTTGCCAGTCGAAGGCCATTGCCAATTCACATCATCCGGGCCCGCCGCCACTTCGGGCTTGGGCTCCGGCTTCGCCTCCGGCTTGGCCTCGGGCGGCTTCTCGGTTTTGCCTCGGATTTGGGGTCGACCGCAACAGGCACGGGTTTCGGCGGTGTATCGGCGGCCCGGTTCAGGCGCGCATAGGCTTCGTCGGAATAGGGCTCTTGCCACCGCGCGGCTCGCGCTTGAGGCCTCGGGGCAGGCCCGGTGCTTGCAGGGGCAACCGCCGGAGCGCCGGCAACCTTGCCGGGAGCATCCAGGGCTTGCGTCTCGACGACCGGCGCGGTCACGACAGGTTGCGCGACGACCGCGCCACCACCGGCGACAGCCGTTGCGGCACCCGGTGGCACGACGCGCAGCACCTGTCCTTCACGTATCGCACCCGGGTTGCTAATGTTGTTCCAGGCAGCAATATCCTTGTAGTCCTGCCCATGATCGAGCGCGATGCGGTACAGCGTGTCGCCACGTTTGACCGTGTAATAGCCGGGGCCGGACGGAGCGACAGGAGCGCTCGCCCGCGGCTGTGCCGATGTGCTGCGATCAACGATCGGCGCCGCATGGCTGGGACATGCAACCCGCCAGAACGAGGGCGGAAACCAAAGGTGCGAATAGGCGAATCATTGCGTTCCTGCGAGAAGTGGTACGAAGCGAACCGGATCCAGCCGCGTTTCGACAAATGCCTGCGGCGTGCGTTCTATGAATGAAAGATACTGCTCAGTCGCCCCAACTGGCAAGACCAGGCGACCGCCGAGTGCCAATTGCTCCAGCAAGGCCTGGGGCACCTTGAGCCCGGCTGCGGCGACGATGATGCTGTCGAACGGACTGGCCTCGGGCAATCCGAACTGCCCGTCGGCATGCTTCAGCCGGACATTGAACTGCTGCAGCTGCCGCAAGTTGGCCTTGGCCTTTTCCAATAGCGGCCCGAGTCGCTCGATCGAATAGACTTCAGAGGTCAATTGCGCCAGCACGGCAGCCTGATAGCCGCAACCGGCACCGACTTCCAGCGTCCTGCCCAGCGACGACCGGCCATTGAGCAGGAGTTCGATCATCCGCGCCACCACGAACGGCTGCGAAATGGTCTGCCCCATGCCCAACGGCAACGCGGTGTCCTCATAGGCGCGCGAAGCCAGCGCCTCCTCGACGAAAACATGGCGCGGCACCGCGGCCATCGCCTTGAGCACGGCCTCGTTGCGGATTCCCTTTTCACGCAGGCGCTCGATCATGCGCGCCCGCGTCCGCTGCGAAGTCATCCCGACGCCGTGNCAGACCGTGGGCCGTCATTGCATCCAGTGGGCAATGGCCGCAAGCTGGGCCGTATGGGTCAGATCGATTTGCAGCGGGGTGATAGCGACACAACCACGCTCGACCGCATTGAAATCGGTGCCCGGCCCCGCATCGGCCGCGCCACCCGCGGCGCCGACCCAATAGACCGTTTCGTTGCGGGGCGAGCGCATGGTGACGACCGGCTCGGCCTTGTGCCGCCGCCCCAGTCGCGTCACTTCGGTTCCGCGCAGATCGGCATGGGGAATATCGGGTACATTGACATTCAAAAGAACGGGTTCACGAATCGGATTATCGATAAAGCGTTCGACCAGATTACGTGCGACCAGACCTGCCGTATTGAAATATTCGCCATTATGGCTGGTCAAAGAAATGGCGATCGATGGAATGCCTAATAAATACCCTTCGGTCGCCGCCGCCACCGTACCGGAATAAATGGTATCGTCGCCCATATTGGCACCATGATTAATNCCGGAAACAATAATATCCGGCAGATAATCCAGCATTCCGGTCACCGCCAAATGAACGCAATCTGTCGGGGTACCGTTAACAAAATAAAANCCGTTGGCCGCCTGTTTCAGAAATAACGGCCGATCCAGCGTCAGCGAATTGCTCGCCCCGCTTCTGTTCTGCTCCGGCGCAACGACCACGATTTCGCCCAGGCCCGCCAATGCATCGGCCAGCGTCTGAATACCGGGCGCGAAATAACCGTCGTCGTTGCTCAGGAGAATACGCATATCAGACTGCCAGAGAATCCAGTGAGCTACCCTTGGCCAGCCATTCGGCAACCCATTTCGGCTGGCGGCCACGGCCGGTCCATTCGAGCGAGGCATTTTCCGGGTGGCGATATTTGACCTTGACCTTGCCCGTCGGCACCTTGATTTTCACTTCCTTGCCCACCAATTCTTCAAGTGCGAAACCGCGGGCTTTGGCAAAGGCACGAACCTCATTGAGAATATTGGCTTTTTCCTGCACCTCCCGGCGTTTTAACTCCGCTGGAATCTGTTGCTGCAGGTCGCGCAATTCGGCAAGGGTCAGAGAAGACAAATCCATGATTACCTCCTTGAATAAAATGTGGAAACAATCTAATTTGTCTTAATCTATTTTTCAACCTTTAAATTAAAAAACCGGCATAAGCCGGTTATTTAATTGGTCGGGGCGGCGGGATTCGAACTCGCGACCCCTTGCACCCCATGCAAGTGCGCTACCAGGCTGCGCTACGCCCCGACAAGCCGAGCATTATACCCGAAATACCCGGGAATCAAAGGCGCAACAGTTCGATAATGCTCTGCAATTCGCCGCGCAAACCACCGATGGATTTCTGCAACTCCTGAGTGTCGACCGCAACTTCTTCGATCACCCCGTCNTCGTCCAGCCTGTTACGTGCTCCGCTGATCGTAAAGCCCTGATTGTAAAGAAGCTCGCGAATACGCCGAACGAGCAGGACTTCATGATGCTGGTAGTAGCGACGATTGCCACGTCGCTTGACCGGCTTGAGTTGGTTGAATTCCTGCTCCCAGTAGCGCAGAACGTGTGGCTTGACACCGCAAAGCTCACTGACTTCACCGATGGTGAAGTAGCGCTTGGCCGGAATCGGTGGCAACTCCTCGCCACCGTGAGGCTTATGCCGCGGTTCCATCACATGCGAGTTCGACGTCGGACTTCAGCTTTTGGCTGGCATGAAAGGTAACGACGCGACGTGCCGTGATAGGGATTTCCTGGCCGGTTTTCGGGTTGCGCCCGGGGCGTTGCGGTTTGTCGCGCAACTGGAAATTACCGAAACCCGATAGCTTCACGCCATCGCCGGTTTCCAGGAATTGCGGATTTCCTCGAAGAAAGCCTCAACCATGTCCTTGGCCTCACGTTTGTTGAGGCCAACTTTTTCAAACAGCAGGTCGGCAAGTTCGGCTTTTGTCAATGTCATCGTTGTATTTTCCGTCAGGCACGCAGTTGGGCGGCAAACTCCTGCTCGAGACAGGAAACCAGTTGCTGTACCGCCAAATCAACTTCCGCATCTTGCAAAGTACGTTGAGTATCTTGCATAACTATCCGAAACGCAAGACTTTTNTTGTTTTCAGGAACACCCTTTCCAACGTACACATCGAACAGTTGGATGTCCTGTACCAGGGCCGGCAACTGTCCTTCAAGACCATCCAGCAGACGCTGAAGCGACAGCCCCTGATCGACCACGATGGCCAGATCGCGAATGACCGGCGGGAACTTGGAAACCTCGGTGTAAGCCGGCACCTTGACGGCCTTGACCGCCTCGAAATCGACCTCGAACAAAACAGGTGGCTGAGGCAGGTCGTATTTTTGAACCCACTCCGGATGCAATTCGCCAATGACGCCGATTTCCTGGCCGGCAAGCAGAATTTTGGCCGAACGCCCCGGATGCAAGGCCGGATGCGCCAGCTTTTCAAACCGTAGTGACGCGGGCGCCAACAGTGCTTCCAGGTCGCCCTTCACGTCGTAGAAGTCGACCTTGCGCACGCCACTTCCCCAGCCGTCGGGCAAGGCGCCACCGTAGGCAAGTGCCGCCAGTTTCAAGGGCTGGTGGAATCCCGCAACCGGCTTCCCATTAGCGTCGCGATGGAAGGTACGACCGGTTTCAAACAGGCGAACCCGGGTCTGCTTGCGCTTGAGGTTGGTAACTAGGTTTGAAATCAGGCCGCCGAACAGCGTCGACCGCATCACCGCCATCTGGCTGGCAATCGGGTTGGCCAGGCGGATCTGATCGGAATTGGCGGCGAAATCGGATTCCCAGGCCTCTTCGACGAAGGCGAAGTTGACCACTTCCTGATAGCCGCGATCGACCAGCATCTGGCGGATGCGCGCCTGCGGGCGCTGCGCCTCGACTTGCAGCATCATCTTCATGTTGCCACGTGGCGCCGGCGCCGGGATATTGTCGTAGCCGTACAGACGGGCGATTTCCTCGATCAGGTCTTCCTCGATTTCAATATCGAAACGCCAGCTTGGCGGCGTCACCAGGAAATCCTCGCCGTCACGCGAATACGGCAGATCCAGCCCCGAGAACAAACCGGCGATCTGATCTGCCGAGATGGCCATGCCCAGCACCCTGGCGGCACGGGCAGTACGCAGCCGAACCGGATTGCGTTGCGGCAAGTCGGCCTTGGCCTCAACCACCGGGCCTGCCTGACCACCGCAGATGTCGAGAATCAGTTGTGTGGCGCGCTCCATCGCCCGACGCGTTCCGCCAAAGTCGACACCACGCTCGAAACGATGCGAGGCATCGGAACCGAAGCCATAGCGGCGGGCACGGCCAGCAATCGCCTTGGGCGCGAAGAAGGCCGACTCGAGGAACAACTCACCCGTTTCCAGCGTGATACCGCTTTCCTCGCCGCCCATGACGCCGGCCATCGCCAGCGGCTTGGCGTCGTCGGCGATCATCAGCACATCGGCATCGATGGCGATGGTCTGCTCGTTCAACAGCAGCAATTTCTCGTCGGCCTTTGCCATGCGCGCGNNCACTGCGCCTTCGAGCTTGGTATTGTCGAAGGCGTGCAGCGGCTGCCCAAGTTCCAGCATCACATAGTTGGTCACATCGACCAGCGCCGAGATCGAACGGATTCCGCTACGCTCCAGACGGCGCTTCATCCACTCCGGCGTCGGCGCCTTGGCATCGACGCCCTTGATGACGCGGCCGTAGTACAACGGGCAGGCAGCGGGCGCATCGAGCACGACCGGACGCTGGTCGGCGATGGTCGCCGCGACTTCCGGCACTTCAATCGGTTTGAGACTGGCCCCGGCAATCGCCGCCACTTCGCGGGCTACACCAGCCAGCGACAGGCAATCGGCACGGTTTGGCGTCAGTTTGAGCTCGAACTGATTGTCATCGAGATCGAGATAGTTGCGGATCGATTGTCCGACCGGCGCATCTTCCCGTAGAACCAGCAGGCCCGAAGCCTCCTCGGCAATTCCAAGCTCCTTGGCAGAGCAGAGCATGCCTGACGACTCGATGCCGCGCACCTTGGCAATCTTGATGACGAAGTCGCCGGGCAGACTTGCACCCGGCAAGGCACACGGCACCTTGAGACCGGCGGCGACGTTCGGCGCCCCGCAGACGATGGTTGTCGGCGCGCCACGACCGGTATCGACCTGACAGACGTTAAGACGATCGGCGTCAGGATGCTTGACGACTTCCAGGACGCGGGCGACGACGACATCGTTGAATTTCGGTGCGACCGGCTCCAGTCCTTCGACTTCGAGGCCGGCCATAGTCAGCAAATGGGATAGTTCCTCGCTCGACAACGCCGTGTCGACAAGGGAGCGTAGCCAGGATTCGGAGAATTTCATGCGAATTGCTCGGTGTGACGCGTCAGGCGAACTGACGCAGGAAACGGAGGTCGCCTTCGAAGAAGAGGCGCAGGTCATTGACGCCGTAACGCAGCATGGTCAGGCGGTCCTGACCGAAGCCGAAGGCGAAGCCGGTGTATTTTTCCGGATCGATGCCAGCGATGCGCAGCACATCCGGATGCACCATGCCGCAACCGGCGATCTCCAGCCAGCGACCTTCGAGCGGGCCGCTCATGAAAGCAACGTCGATTTCGGCGGACGGCTCGGTAAACGGGAAGAAGGACGGGCGAAAGCGGACCTTGAGGTCGTCGGTCTCGAAGAAACTCTTCAGGAAATCGGCAATCACGCCCTTGAGGTCGGCAAACGAAACGCCCTCGCCCACCCACAAGCCCTCGACCTGATTGAACATCGGCGAATGGGTCGCGTCGGAATCGACTCGATAGACACGGCCCGGCGCGATGATTCGAATTTCGGGCATTTTTTCCAGTTGACCGTAACAGGCCACATGCGCCTTCATGTAGCGCGCCTGGATCGGGCTGGTATGGGTACGCAACAGCACCTTCTCGGCGATCGTGCCGTCCGGATTCTGTAAATAAAAGGTGTCGTGCATCGAACGCGCAGGGTGATCGTCGGGCGTGTTCATGGCCGTGAAGTTGAAAAANTCTTCCTCGATCTCGGGGCCGTCAGCCACTTCAAAACCGATCGACCGGAACAGGGACTCGATGCGCTCCAGGGTGCGCGTTACCGGATGCAAGCCGCCGCGCGCTTCGGCGCGACCGGGCAGCGTGACATCCAGTGCCTCTTCGGCGAGACGGGCTTCCAGCGCCGCCTTGCGGATTGCTTCGCGACGCTCGTTAAGCGCGTTTTCGACGGCTGTTTTGGCGACGTTGATCGCGGCGCCAGCGGTTTTCTTCTCTTCGGGCGGCAGCTTGCCGAGGCCNTTCAGGAGTTCGGTGATCTGGCCGCTCTTGCCGAGAAAACGGGCCTTGACCTGTTCCAGCGCGTCCGGGTCGGAAATGGCAGCAAAGGCGGCTTGGGCTTCGCTAACGATCTGATCGAGATTGTCCATGGACTTCAGTACCTGCAAACTGCAACAAAACTACCAACAAAAGGAGGCTTGCGCCTCCTTTTTCTTCAAGCTTTCGCTCAGGCGCCGAGCTGTGCCTTGGCCTGGGCGGCCAGGGCGGCAAAAGCCGGCTGATCGAAGACGGCCAGATCGGCCAGAACCTTGCGATCGACTTCGATGTTGGCCTTCTTCAGACCGTTCATGAAGGTGCTGTACTTCATGCCTTCCAGACGGGCAGCGGCATTGATACGGGCGATCCACAGCGAACGGAACTGGCGCTTGCGCTGACGACGGTCACGGTACTGGTACTGACCAGCCTTCATCACCGCCTGCTTGGCAATGCGATATACGTTCTTGCGACGACCGCGATAACCCTTGGCCTGGTCGAGAACCTTCTTGTGACGCGCGCGCNNCGTTACACCACGTTTGACTCTAGGCATCTTCTATCTCCTTATGCGTAGGGCATCATGGCGCGGACAGATGCTACGTCGCGCTCAGANACGGCAACGGCACCGCGCAGGTGACGCTTAACCTTGGTGGTCTTCTTGGTCAGGATGTGACGCTTGAAGGCTTGGCCGCGCTTGATGCTGCCACCGGCGCGAACCGAGAAGCGCTTNTTGGCACTGCTCTTGGTCTTCATTTTGGGCATTTTCTGCTCCTAATGACATGCTGACAGGTGGCTCCCGACGGGAACACTTCTACTACCCGAAAGCACTTATTTAAACAACAAGTTACAACTAAAACTTAAGCTTGATTATCAAGCCTTTTTCTTGGCCGGCGCGATGATCATGATCATCTGCCGCCCTTCCATCTTCGGCATCTGCTCGACTTGCCCAACGGCTTCGAGGTCTGCCTTGATTCGCTCCAGCTGACGCATGCCGAACTCCTGATGCGCCATTTCGCGCCCGGAAGCGCAAGGTCACCTTGACCTTGTCTTCTTCTTCCAGGAAGCGTGTCATGTTCCTGAGCTTGATCTGGTAATCGTTTTCGTCGGTACCCGGGCGCAGCTTGATTTCTTTGACCTGCACCTGCTTCTGCTTCAGCTTGGCCTCATGCGCACGCTTCTGTTCCTGGTACTTGAACTTGCCGTAATCCATGATGCGGCAGACCGGCGGCTTTGCCGTCGGCGCGATTTCAACCAGGTCAACCCGGCTTCTTCGGCCATCTGCAACGCAGTGCGGATATTGACAATCCCCAACTGCTCGCCTTCCACACCCTGGAGACGAATCTCCGGAACCGTAATTTCTTCGTTTAGGCGATGCGCCTTGTTCTGAGCTATGGTGAAACCCCGAAAACAACAATAATTAAGCCGTGCCACTACGCGCTGAGACTTCNCCTCGGAGTCGCTCGATCAGGGCATCGACGGACATTTGTCCAAGATCCTGACCACCGCGTNNACGCACGGCCACCAGTCCGGCTTCCTTTTCCTTGTCGCCCACGACGAGCTGATAAGGTAGCCGGTTCAAGCTATGTTCCCGAATTTTATAGGTAATTTTCTCGTTGCGCAAATCCGCTTCGGCGCGGAAGCCCGCCTGGTGTAGCTTTTGCGCGACTTCGGCGGCGTAATCGGCCTGCTTTTCGGAGATATTCAGGACGATTGCCTGGGTCGGTGCCAGCCATAGCGGCAAAGCCCCNGCAAAGTTTTCAATCAGGATACCGATGAAGCGCTCCAGCGAACCGAGAATGGCCCGGTGCAGCATGACTGGCACCTTGCGCTCGTCGTTGGCATCGACATACTCAGCGCCCAGCCGGCCCGGCATCGAAAAATCGACCTGAATGGTGCCGCACTGCCAGGTGCGACCGATCGCGTCCTTGATGTGGAATTCGATCTTGGGGCCATAGAAAGCGCCCTCGCCCGGTAATTCCGTCCATTCCAGCCCGGAGGCGTGCAACCCTTGGCGCAGTGCGTTCTCAGCCTTGTCCCAGACCTCATCCGAACCAACGCGACTTTCCGGCCGTAACGCCAGCTTGACCGCAACGTCGTGGAAACCGAAATCGGCGTAAACCTTNTTAACCAATGCATTGAAGGCCGTCACTTCGGCTTCGATCTGGTCTTCGGTACAGAAGATATGACCGTCATCCTGAACGAAGCCCCGTACCCGCATCAAGCCGTGCAGCGCACCGGTCGGCTCGTTGCGGTGGCAGGAACCGAATTCGCCATAGCGCAGCGGCAGTTCGCGGTAGGAACGGAGATCGGCATTGAAAACCTGGACATGGCCCGGGCAGTTCATCGGCTTGACCGCGTAATCGCGGTTTTCCGACGACGTCGTGAACATGTTGTCCTTGTAGTGCTCCCAATGACCCGATTTTTCCCATAGGGTCTTGTCGAGGATCTGCGGACAGCGCACTTCGTGGTAACCGTTATTGCGATAGACAGCACGCATGTAGGACTCGATTTCCTGCCATATCGCCCAGCCCTTGGGGTGCCAGAACACCAGACCCGGTGCCTCGTCCTGCATATGGAAGAGGTCGAACTGCTTGCCGAGACGGCGGTGATCTCGCTTCTCTGCCTCTTCGAGCATGTGCAGGTAAGCATCGAGATCTTCCTTCTTTGCCCAAGCCGTCCCATAGATGCGCTGCAACTGCTCGTTGCGGTGGTCACCGCGCCAGTAGGCACCCGCGACCTTCATCAACTTGAAGACCTTGAGCTTGGCCGTGGTTGGCACGTGCGGTCCGCGGCAGAGGTCGATGAAATCGCCTTCGCGATACAGGGATACCTGTTGATCAGCCGGGATGGCGGCAATCAGCTCGGCCTTGTATTTCTCGCCCAGATCGAGGAAGAACTTGACCGCATCGTCGCGATCCCAGACCTCGCGGCCGACCGGGATGTCCTTCTTCGCCAGTTCGGCCATGCGCTTTTCGATGGCGACCAGATCTTCGGGNGTGAACGGGCGCTTGTAGGCGAAGTCGTAGTAGAAGCCGTTTTCGATGACCGGGCCGATGGTCACCTGCGCCTCGGGNAACAATTCCTTGACCGCATAGGCCAGGAGGTGAGCGGTCGAGTGGCGGATCAGTTCCAGGCCGTCGGCATCCTTGTCGGTGATGATGGCGAGATCGGCATTTTTNTCGATCAGATACGAGGTATCGACCAACTGGCCGTCGACTTTGCCGGCCAGCGCGGCACGAGCCAGGCCGGCACCGATGCTGGCAGCAACTTCGGCAACGGTAACCGCCTGCTCATAGCAGCGGATGGAACCATCGGGCAGTTTGATATCGGGCATGGCAAATCTCTAGGCGAAAAAAGTGCGGGGCGAGCCGCACTTTTTGGTCGAACGAAGGCTGACTCGGTTACGGTTTCTGAACTGCGGTGCAAGTTCGGAACAGCATTATCAGCCTTTTCAGGAATTTGGTAGGCGGTATTGGAATCGAACCAACGACCTCCACGATGTCAACGTGGCGCTCTAACCAACTGAGCTAACCGCCTGAAGAAGCGCGCATTATAAGGATGTCCGGAGGCAAGTCAACAAATTTTGCCGGAAATCCGGATGTGCGGCGTCACTCGCCAAAGGCCGCGGTCAAGGCAGCCACCATGTAGCCATGATCGACCACGCCNGCGCTCTCGCGGATACTGTGCATGGCCCACATCGGTGAGCCGACATCGACGCTCGCCACGCCAAGGCTGGCGGCAACGATGGGGCCGATGGTACTGCCACAGCCGAGATCGCTGCGATGTGCATATTGCTGGTACGCCACCCCNGCCTTTTCACAGAACACGATAAAACGCGCCGCGCTGTCGGCCCCAGTGCTGTAGCGCTGGTTGGCATTGGTTTTGATCACCGGGCCGCCGTTGACCGCAACACGATGGCCGGGCTCGTAGGCGCCCGGAAANTTCGGGTTGTAGGCGTGCGCCATGTCGGCGCTGATGAAAAANCTGCGGGCCAGCGCGCAGCGATAAGCCTCGTCGTCGAGCCCTGCACACCCGGCGATGCGCCGCAACACATCGGCGATGAAACTGCCGCCGGCGCCGGTGGCGCTTTCGCTGCCCACCTCTTCGTGGTCGAAAAAGGCGCAAACATTGGTCGTCAANGGAGATTCAACCGCCAGCAAGGCACTCAGGCCGGCATGGCAGGAGGCAAGATTGTCCAACTGGCTGTCGGCAATAAACTCCCCTTCNAGCCCCCAGAAGGCGCCGGGCTGTGTGTCGCAGGCGCTGAGTTCCCAACTCAGGATGTCACCCGGACTGACCGCCAGACGCGCTGCCAGCAGGGCATGGAAGCGCCCGCCAGCATCCCCGCAGTCGCCGGCCAGACCAAGGGTGAGCGGCAGTTCCGTCTGCTTGTTGAACTTCAGACCGCTCTCGTTAACCTCGCGGTTCATGTGAATCGCCAGATTTGGCAAGCGCAGCAGCGGTTCGCCAAAATGCACCAGGCGCAGCGCGGTGCCGGTGCCATCGCGCAGCGCGACNCGCCCGGCCAGGCCCAGGTCGCGGTCGGCAAAGGTGGCCAGGATCGGCCCACCATAGACTTCGACACCAAGGCGCAACAGTCCGTCGCCAGCCTGCAGCGGCTTGGGTTTGATCCGCAGGCCGGGNGAGTCGGTATGGGCGCCGACCAGCCGGAAGCCACGCTCCGCGAGCGATGCCTCGCCAGAGACGAAAGCGATGATCGACGAACCGCCACGAATCACGTAATAACGCCCACCAGCCGCCAACTGCCAGCGCTCGTCCTCGCGCAGGGCGGTGAAGCCGCTTTTCCGCAGCCGTTCGGCGACGGTTTCCACCGCGTGCCATGGGCTAGGGCTGGCATCGATGAAGGCAAGCAGGTCTTGCGCCTGCGCTCTGGTCTGGGCTGATATTTCCATGATTGTTCATATCTAGAAGGCAATGGTCGAAAGATACCAAAGCTCGCGCGACGGCGTGCGCGAATCACAGTAAGATGCCGCGTTTTCCGGGAGATATGCAATGAACGATGGATGGATCGTCCTGGCGATATGCTTTTTATTTGTTCTGGGCGCTGCGCTCCCGCTGATTCGTGATCGCGGATCGGACAAGACGAACCTGCCGCCGCGCAAGAAACCCTGCGCGACTGGCGCAACGAGAAATAAGCCGGGAAACCCCATGGACGCGCGCATCACCGAACTCG
Organism: Dechloromonas sp.; assembly: GCA_013363835.1. GTDB lineage: Bacteria > Pseudomonadota > Gammaproteobacteria > Burkholderiales > Rhodocyclaceae > Azonexus. The sequence goes on along the minus strand of CP054864.1, from coordinate 972,305 downwards.
AAATCAAGATCAGCTACGCCGAGGACATGATCGACGAACTGAACCGGGTCGTCTTTCGCCAGCAACAGCAGATTGACCTGCTGGTCGGCGAGATCAAGGCACTACGTGAACAGGTTCAAAATGCCGCCCCGGCGAGCGACACAGCCTCCGCGACGAACTTCCGCCGCATTACTGACCCGTGCCCGCTACGCCGATCACCATTCTCTACCACGCCGACTGCCTGNACGGCTTTGGCGCGGCCTATGCCGCCTGGCGACGCTTTGGCGACACTGCCGCTTATTGCCCGATGCACCACGGTCAACCATGGGAAATGGCTGAGATTGCCGGACACGACGTTTATATTCTCGATTTCTCGTTTTCGCCGGACACGCTGGAAGCCATGGCGGGCATGGCAAATTCGGTCGTCCAGATCGACCACCATGTCTCGGCCCGCCAATCCTGGGCGCAACGCCTGACTGTCGCCGCCGATGGCGGCGAACGCTACCGGCACCCGACCTTGCCGCTAAACCTTTGCTTCGACCTCGAAAAATCCGGCGCCCGGCTGGCCTGGAAATACTTTCATCCGACGCAACCCGTGCCGCTCATCCTGGGCCACATCGAAGACATGGATCTTTGGCGCTTCGCTCTGCCCGGAACGCGTGCCATTGGCAGGGCATTACGGCTGCTGGACTTCGATTTCGCGGTCTGGGACGAACTGATTCGCGCCACGNCCAACCCCGATAGTCCGCGCTATCGCGCATTGCTTGCCGAGGGCGAAAGCATCGAGCGCTTTTTCCAGACCGAAGTCGAGCGACTGGCGCAAAGTCGTCTCGTCATGCCGGCAAGGTTACGCGGCGAGCCTCTCGATCCGCTACAGGCATTGCGCCACGGTCTGCCCACGGTGGTCCACGACGACCGCACCTGGCGCGCTGTCAGCGGATTGGCGATCAATGCCAACGCGATGTTTTCATCGGAACTGGGCGACCGCCTGTCCGAACGTAGCGGCAGCTTCGGCCTGATATGGCAACTGGGTGCGGACGGTCAGGAGAAGGCCTCGTTGCGCGCCAGAGGCAAGATCGATGTCGCAGAAATTGCCGCCAGCTATGGCGGCGGCGGCCACNCTAACGCTGCCGGTTTCCGCATGCCGCTCGCCCGATTCGCGAGCGAGATTCTCGGCGAAAAATTCTATAAATCACATCAATAAATAAAAATAACTTTATGATTTATAGTGAATCTATGGTGCCCAGGAAGGGACTCGAACCCCCACACCTTTCGGCGCCAGAACCTAAATCTGGTGCGTCTCAATTTCGCCACCTGGGCAGGCGGCCGGATTCTACCACTGCCATTTGCTTAACCCTATACTCCGTAGCCAATGTCAGTCGATCACTACGAGAACTTTCCGNTTGCCTCTTTCCTCGTGCCGGCATCAATGCGCCGGCCGATCGAGGTGATCTATCATTTTGCCCGTAGCGCGGACGATATTGCCGACGAAGGCGATGCCTCCAACGAGCAACGCCTGGCCGGTCTGGCCGCCTACCAGGCCGAACTGAACCGCATCGAATCGGGAACACCGCCGCAAGCACCGCTGTTCGTCGCGCTGGCCGAGGTCATTCGCCAACATGGCCTGCCAATCCAGCTCTTTCGCGATCTGCTCGATGCCTTCGCCCAGGATGTCGTCAAGAAGCGGTATGCCGACTATCCGGAACTGCTCGACTACTGCCGCCGCTCGGCCAACCCGGTCGGCAGGTTGGTTTTGCATCTGTTCGGTCGTACCGAACCCGAGCATCTGGCACAGTCCGATTGCATCTGCACCGCGCTGCAGCTAATCAATTTCTGGCAGGATGTTGCGGTCGACTGGCAAAAAGACCGTGTTTACGTCCCACAAACCGATCTGCCGCGCTTTCGTGTCAGCGAAGCCGATGTCGGCGCCGGCCGCTGGTCGGCCAACTGGGCAGCACTGATGGATTTTCAGATCGACCGCACACGCGAACTGATGCTGCAAGGCGCGCCGCTGGTTCATGCCCTGCCCGGCCGGCTCGGCTGGGAAATCCGGCTGACCATCCAGGGCGGCCTGCGTATCCTGGAGCGTATCCGGCGGGTACGCGGCGATGTGTTCCAGCGCCGTCCGAAGCTCGGCAAATGGGACTGGGCGGTGCTGGCCGCGCGATCCTTTAGAATGTAGCCCATGAATCCCGACCAATATTGCCAGGAGAAGTGCGCCGCCAGCGGCTCCTCCTTCTATTACAGCTTTTTGTTCCTGCCTATCGAGCGCCGCCGCGCCATCATGGCGCTCTACGCCTTCTGCCGCGAGGTCGACGACGTTGTCGACGAATGCAATGATGTGTCGATCGCCTCGACCAAGCTCGCCTGGTGGCGCCAGGAAGTCGACCGCATCGCCAACGGTCAGCCGACCCACCCGGTCGGCTTCGCCCTGAAGGCAGCCAGCGAGAAATTCAGCCTGCCCGGCGAGCAATTGCTGGAAATCATCGACGGCATGGAAATGGATCTGATGCAGTCGCGCTATCTCGATTTCAAGGGCTTGTCGCTCTACTGCTACCGCGTTGCCAGCGTGGTCGGCCTCCTGGCTGCCGAAATATTCGGCTTCAAGGATCGCCAGACGCAAAAATACGCCCATGATCTCGGCATGGCCTTCCAACTCACCAACATCATCCGCGACATCGGCGAAGATGCGCGGCGCGGACGCATCTACATTCCGATGGACGAGCTCAAGCGCTTCAATGTACCGGCCGCCGACATTCTCAACGCCAAATATTCCGACAATTTCACTGCCCTGATGCAGTTTCAGGCCGAGCGCGCCGAGCAATACTACGCGCAGGCTTTTGCCCAGTTGCCGGCCGTCGACCGCAAGAGCCAGCGCCCCGGGCTCATCATGGCGGCGATCTATCGCACCCTGCTCGACGAGATCAAGCGCGAGAATTTCCAGGTGCTGCACCAGCGCATCGCTCTGACCNCCGTGCGCAAACTTTGGATCGCCTGGAAAACCTGGGCTTTCGCATGAAAGTCGCGGTCATCGGTGGCGGCTGGGCCGGGCTCGCCGCCGCCGTTGACCTGACCGCCGCCGGGGTCAAAACCACCCTCTATGAAGCCGGAAGACAACCTGGTGGCCGCGCTCGCGCAATCGAAGTCGATGGCGCGGTGGATAACGGCCAGCACATCCTGCTCGGTGCCTACCGCGAAACGCTGGCCCTGATGCGCCAGGTCGGCGCCGATCCTGATCGCCTTCTGGAGCGCCGCCCACTGGCCGTTTACGACCCGACCGGCTTTCACCTCGCCCTGCCCCACTGGCCCGCGCCACTCAACGTCGCCTGGGGACTGCTCACCGCCAGCGGCACGGGTTGGCGTGAAAAACTTGCCACTGCCCGGTGGATGGAAAGCGTCAAGCGCCGCCGCTTTCGGCTGAAAGAAGACCTTAGTGTCGCCGAGTGGCTCGATGCAGCCGGCCAGACCGGCGCCCTGCGCCGCCACCTGTGGGAACCGCTGTGTCTCGCTGCCCTCAATATTCCGGCCGAACGCGCGTCGGCCCAGATCTTCGCCAACGTGTTGCGCGACAGTCTGGGCAGCTCGCGGCGCAGCGATACCGACCTGCTCCTCCCGCGAACAGACCTCGGCCAGTTGCTCCCGACACCTGCCGCCCAGTGGCTGCATGACAATAGCGCCACCCTGAGCTTTGGCACCCGCGTTGGCGGCCTTTCAGCAAACGGCGACGGCATCGTGATCGATGAAACGAGATTCGATGCCGTCATCGTCGCCACCGCGCCCCAACACGCAGAAAAACTGTGGCCGGAACTGACCTGCGACTTCGACTACGAGCCGATTGCCACGGTCACCTTCAGTTCGACCCAACAACCAGACTCGACTTCCCCTGCAAAAACAGTCCGGAAAATATGGCCAGTGGGTCGTCGACCGCAGCCAGGGGTTGCTCGCCTGCGTCCTGAGCGGTCACGGCGAATGGGAAACCCTGAACGACAGCGAACTGGCAGCAGTGCTGGCTGCGGAACTGGCCTTACCTGGTCCGGTCACCTGGCGAAAAGTCATCCGCGAAAAGCGCGCCACTTTTGCCTGCCGTCCCAAGCTCGCCCGCCCGGATTTCGCGACCTCTGACCCGCGCGTCATGCTGGCCGGCGACTACACCTGGGCCGACTACCCTGCAACCCTCGAAGGGGCCGTGCGCAGCGGCCGACGCGCCGCCCACGCCGTGCTGGGAAAAAGCTACAATCCGGCGTCATGAATCGCCCGCGCCTTGCCCTGCTGCTTACCATCGCCCTTGCTGCCGCGACCGCCGTTGCCGGTGAGGAATGGGTGATGTTGCCTAAAGCAATCCATTCCACCCCGCCACCGACCCAGGCGCTTGGCGGCGAAGACTGGACGGTTGAACTCGGCCATCAACTCGCCGTTCTCAAACAGCAGCCCGCCAACAACGAAGCGCGCAAGGCCGCCTGGCTCGCCGCCATGCGCCTCGGCCTCTTCGAGCAGGCCGCCACCCTCGCCGCGCCGCTTTCCGCCGCCGACCGGCGCAGCATGGAAGGCGACCGCATCGCACTCGACATTCGCTACGGCATCGTCGACCGCAACACCCAGCGCGGGCCGGAAAGCTTTNTGCGCCTCGACCAGGCGTTGACCGCAACCGACCCGCTCGCTACCGACTTCCTGGCCGGCAAGGCACCGGACGCCGAGGACAAGCGCCGCCTGACCGACCGCATCAGCGCCCTGGCGGCCCGCCGCCGCGCCGCCGATGCCGTCACGCTCTACGAAACCCTGCTCGCCCGCGACATTCCCGTTCCCCTCTGGGCCGAACGCGATGTCGCCGGCAGCTACCTCGAACTGCGTCGCCCGCAGGCCGCGCTGGACATTTACACCCGCATCGTCGCCGCCGACCCGGACGACTTCGAGGCCAACCTCGGCCTCTTCTACGCCCTGGTCGAAACCGAGCAGCTCGACGCCGCCACCGATCACATCGACCGCTACGCCGCCCGCCTGCCGGAGCGCCGCCATCTCGACGGCCGCTACAACGGCGAGCGCCTGAGCGCCGACATCACCGCCGACCGCGTGCGCCTCTTCGCCGACCGCCTGAGCGAGGCGCAGACCCGCATCGACGCCCGCCAGGCGGCCATTCCCTACAACAGCGAGGCCCGCCAGTCCTCCGCCAGCCTGGCGCTGGCACGTGGCTGGCCACGGCAGNGCGACGAGATGCTGCGCCGGACCATCGGCTCCGATCCGATCAATCCCGCGCTGCATGCCGACCTCTCCGAAAACCTGCTCGCCCTGCAGGACTGGCCAGCTGCCCGCGCCTCGCTCGACCATGCCATCGACCTTGACNCGGACAACGGCGCCGTGCGCCGCGCCNAGCGCAGCTACGGGCTCTACGACAGCTATGAACTCTATGTCGAGGCGGGCTTTGGCGAAGGGCAGGAAGTCAATTATTTCGGCAGCCGCGACTGGTCGATCGACAGCTACCTCTACAGCCGCCCGATCGCCGATACCTGGCGAGTCTTCGCCCACAACTACTCGGCCAGCGCCGATTTCTACGGCGAAAGCCAGACCTGGATCCGCAGCGGTGCCGGCGTCGAATGGCGCCAGAACGACTGGCGGCTGACCGGCGAAGTCAATGGCGGCAGCGGCGTCAAGGCCGGCGCCACCGGCACCGTGCGCTGGAAGCCGGACGATTACTGGGCCTTCTATGGCGTTGCCGAGAGCGTGACCAACCAGATTCCGCTGCGCGCCGTGGCCGACGGCATTTACGCCAACCGCGCCAGCCTCGGCGTCGACTGGCGCCTGAACGAATCGCGCAAGCTCGCTGGCTACCGCCGCCAGCGATTTTCGGACGGCAACCTGCGCACCGGCGTCAACGCGTCGTGGTTCGAGCGCTGGGCCAGCGGCCCGCAATGGATGTTCGAGACGACACTCGGCGCCGACGCCTCGCGCAACTCGCTCGACACCAGCGTCAATTACTTCAACCCGAAAAGCGACCGTTCGCTGTGGTTGACCGCAGCCGTCGAAAATCTCACCTGGCGCAGCTACGACCATGCCTTCCGCCAGCGCCTGGCAATGACCAGCGGCACTTACTGGCAACAAGGCTACGGCACCGGCGCCATCGAAGCCATCGAATACACTCATCGCTGGGAACTCGACCGCGATCTTNCGGTACGCTACGGCATCGGTCGCATGCTCCGCCCCTACGACGGCGAACGCGAAGGGCGCAACTTCGCCAACCTGGTACTGCTATGGCGCTTCTGATCCGCCCCCTGCTTTTCGCGCTTCTTCTCCTCGCGGCGGGCCTGGCCAGTGCCGAGAAGCTCGCTTCATGGCCTTGAGCTACCACGAAGTGCTCCCCGATCACGAGCCGCTGACGCCGACCGCCGTGCGCGCCAGCGACCTCGCCCGGCAGTTCGCCTGGCTGCAGGCCAACGGCTATCACCCGGTCAGCGTCGAGCAGATTCTCGCCGCCCGCGCCGGCGGTCCGTCCTTGCCGCCGAAAGCCCTGCTGCTCACTTTCGACGACGGCTTCAAGGACGCCTACACCCACGCCTTCCGCTGCTCAAGCTCTTCAACTATCCGGCCGTGATTGCGCTGGTCGGCACATGGATGGACGTGCCGGACGGTGAGATGGTCGACTACGACGGCCAACCGGTGCCGCGCGGCAAATTCCTGAGCTGGGCGCAGGTGCGTGAAATGCAGGATTCCGGCCTGATCGAGGTCGCCTCGCACTCCTACGACCTGCACCACGGCATCCTCGCCAATCCGCAAGGCAACACGCAGCCGGCGACGACCACCCGCCTCTACGCCAACGGTCGCTACGAGGACGATGCCGCCTACCTCGCCCGCTTGCGCCACAGCCTGCGCGACAGCATCAGCCAGCACACCGGCAAGGCGCCGCGCATCATCGTCTGGCCCTACGGCCGCAGCAACCTGGCGGCCCAGGAAGTCGCCGCCCGGCTCGGCATGCCGATCGGCCTGACGCTGGTCGACGGCTTCAACGACGCCACGACGCCCACGGCGGTCTGGAAACGCCAGTTGATCGAAAACAGCCCGACGCTGCAGGCCTTCGCCGAAATGCTGCGCGTTACCTGGGCGCCCAACCCGGGGCGCAGCGTCCAGGTCGACCCGGCACCTGGCCCCCGGCGAGGACGAACTGTCGCCGACCCTCGACCGCCTGCTGACACTGAGCCCCAACATTGCCTTCGTCAAGCCCGCCATCGAGCGCGATGGGCGCGAAATGACCCTGTTCCCGACCAAACTGCGGCCGGTCGCCGCCGACAAGCTGAACCACATCGCCTGGCAGACCGAGCGCCGGGCCGGCGTGCCGGTGTTCATCGACCTGCCTGCCACCTGGCTGGATGAGCCGGAACTGATCGCCGATCTCGCCCGCCAGGTCAATTTCGCCGGCCTGCGCATAGCCGCCGCGCCCGGCAGCGCCGCCGCCGAACGCATCCGCAAGGCGGCCGAGCGCTGGGTCTGGCCGCTGCAGATCGCCCACTCGGTCGATCGGGCGCCGGAACCGGCGGTCTGGACGTCGCTGCCCAGGGCGATCTGGTCGTCCTGCCGGCCACGAAGAGATTATCGCCAGCTGCCCGCCGAAGCGGCCACTCGCGTCCTGCTCGAATTCGACCCCGCCTTGCCTGCCGCCGCCATCGCCCGCCGCATGAACCGCCTCGAAGCCGCCGGCTTCCGCCAGTTCGGCATCGCCGGCTTCCGGAAAGCGTCATGGGCCCGATCTTTCCTCGCTGTCGCTGCGCTGGCAGCCGCAATTGCCATGACGCCGCTACCGATCCTGCTCGGCGATTTCTGGGACGCCATCCTCGCCTACGTCTTCCTTTATCCGGTGCTGATGTCGGTGGTCTGGATGATCGGCGGCATCGCGTTCTACCTGCGTTTCGAGCGTCAACCGCACCGCATCGTCAATCAGCCGCCCTTGCGCGACGATTACCCGCTGATCGCCGTCCTCGTCCCGTGTTTCAACGAGGAAGCGCACGCCGAGGAAACCATCGTCGCCCTGATGGAACTCGAATACCCGAATTTCGAGGTGATCGCCATCAACGACGGCAGCAAGGACCGCACCGTCGAAATCNTCAACGCGCTGGCGGCGCGTTTCCCAAAACTGCGCGTCGTCCATCAACTGGAAAACCAGGGCAAGGCCGTCGGCCTCAACACCGCCGCCNTGATGACACGGNCCGAAATCCTGCTCGGCATCGACGGCGATGCCCGTCTCGACCCGTATTCGCTGCACTGGCTGGTCCGCCACTTCGATCACCACGAGGTCGGCGCCGTCACCGGCAATCCGCGTGTGCGCAATCGCTCGACCCTGCTCGGACGCATCCAGGTCGGCGAGTTCTCGTCCATCGTCGGCCTCATCAAGCGCGCCCAGCGCTCGGTCGGGCTGATCTTCACCGTTTCCGGCGTCATCACCGCCTTCCGCCGCAGTGCCCTGCATGAAGTCGGCTACTGGAGCCCGGAAAAGCTGACCGAGGACGTCGATATTTCGTGGAAGCTGCAATTGGGCGGCTGGGAAGTCCGCTTCGAGCCGCGCGCACTGTGCTGGATCCTGATGCCGGAAACCCTGGGCGGCCTGTGGAAGCAACGCCTGCGCTGGTCGATGGGTGGCACCCAGGTGCTGCTCGACTACCTGCCGCAACTTTTCCTTCAAGAACNNCTGCGCCTCTGGCCCCTGTGCATCGAATACGCCGCCAGCATCCTCTGGGCCTGCCTCTTCATGCTGCTGGTGATCTACCGCACGGCCGATCTGATCTTTTACAAGATCGACCTGCAAAGCACGCCGATGCTGATGCTGGGCTGGACCGGGCTGCTGATCGGCACCACCTGCCTGCTCCAGATCATGCTCAGCCTGGTCCTCGACCGCCCCTACGACCGCGGTCTGCTGAAAAATTATTTCTGGATGATCTGGTACCCGATCATTTACTGGATCATCACCGCCACCACCGCCGTGNCGGCGCTGCCGAAAATCATTTTCCGAGACTCCGAANAGCGCGCACGATGGACCAGCNCCGACCGCGGCATCAAGCCCTCCCGTTAATCATCGAACGGCCCGACCTGGCGCATCCGGTCCGGCGGGCTTTCCTCCTCACACATGCGGCTGGATGCTGTGGCTGGCGATGCCCTTCCTCGCCGCCTTCGGTCGCCACCTCGGCTACCAGTTGCCGGAAATCGCCTTTCCCAGCCAGATCAGCCTGCGCTCGTTTCTCACCCTGCTCGAAATCCTGCCCTCGGTGGTCGGCCGGCATCGCATTGCTATTTGAGCTTCATCTGGAGAAGATGAAATCGCATGCCGGTTTCCCGACCAACGCTGGCGCCCCATCGGACTGGAACGGCTGGCGCACAGCATGGCGCTCGAACCCGAAACGTCTGCCGCCTGGCAGGCGGCGCAGGTGCTCTACGTCCGCCACGGCAATCACGGCAACGTGATCGACGCCAGCACCACGGTTCAGCCCAGCCGCCCGGACTGAATCCGCAGAATCCGTCCGCAGCGCGCGGCAATCGCCTCGTCGTGGGTCACGAGAATCAGCGTCGTCCCCTGTTTCGCATTCAGTTCGAACATCATGTCGATGATCTGCTGGCCGGTCGCCGCGTCGAGATTGCCGGTCGGCTCGTCGGCCAGCACCAGGCGCGGGTTGGGTGCAAACGCACGGGCCAGCGCCNNACGCTGCTGCTCGCCGCCGGAAAGATGCTTGGGATAATGCTTGAGTCGGTGATCCAGCCCGACACGGGCAAGCCATTCGCGGGCTGTTGCGGTCGACCCNCGAAAACCGGCCAATTCCAAAGGCAGCATGACGTTNTCCAGCGCCGTCAGCGACGGCAGCAACTGGAAGGACTGGAACACGAAACCGAGCATCCTGCCGCGCAAGCGTGCCAGCGCATCCTCGTCGAGCGCCGTCAGCGAAGTGCCGTCGAGACGCACCTCGCCGGCCGTCGGCACATCGAGCCCGGCCAGCAACCCGAGCAGCGTCGATTTCCCNGAGCCCGAGGCGCCGACAATCGCCACCGTCTCGCCAGACATGACCGAGAAGGAAATATCCTGCAAAATCGTCAGCGGCTCGCCGCCGTTATCGACCGTCTTGCCCAACGTCAGCACTTCAACTACCGGTTTTTCCATCATGCGGATCGTCCTGCTCCTGTTTGCCCTGCTCTTCACCACCACGCCTGCCCTCGCCGCACGCACCATTCTGGTCATGGGCGATTCGCTCTCCGCCGGCTACGGCATACGGCCCGAACAAGCCTGGCCGTCGCTGCTCGCCAGAAATTGGCGGAAAAGCGCCTCGATTATAGCGTCGCCAACCTCTCGATCTCCGGCGAAACCACTGCCGGCGGCCGCGCCCGCCTGCCCGACGCGCTACGCCAGTACAAACCGGCGGTCGTCGTCATCGCCCTCGGCGCCAACGACGGCCTGCGCGGCCTGCCGCTCGCCCAGATGCGCGACAACCTGACCGCCATGCTCGACGCCGCCCACGCCGCCGGTGCCCGAACGCTGCTGATCGGCATGCGCCTGCCGCCCAACTACGGGCCGTACGCGGCCGAATTCGACGCGGCTTCCGCGAGCTGGCAACCCAGAAGAAGAGCGCCTTCTTCGATTTCCTGCTGGCACCGGTTGCCCCGACCGCCGCTATTTCCAGTCCGATGGACTGCATCCGACAGCCGCGGCGCAGCCGCTGATCCTCGATGCCGTCTGGCCCAGCCTTCAGCCCCTGCTCAAATAAGCCGATGACGCCCGGCCGCCCACCCTTCCCGACCTTGGGGAATTCGATGCCATCATCGATGTCCGTTCCNCCGCCGAATTCGCCGAGGACCACATTCCCGGCGCGATCAACTGCCCGGTGCTCGACGACGAGCAGCGTATCGTCGTCGGCACGCTCTACAAGCAGGTATCGCCATTCGAGGCGCGCAAGGTCGGCGCCGCGCTGGTCTCGGAAAACATCGCCCGCCATCTGCGCGCCAGCTTCNTCGACAAACCGAAAGACTGGAAACCGCTGATCTACTGCTGGCGTGGCGGCAATCGCAGCGGCTCGATGACCACCGTCTTTCGTGCCATCGGCTGGAAAGCCGCCCAGCTCGACGGCGGCTACAAGACCTGGCGCAGCCACGTCATCGCCCAACTCGATGAGCTGCCCGCCAGTTGTCGTNTTCGCGTCGTCTGCGGCGCCACCGGCAGCGGCAAGACGCGCATGCTGCAAGCCATCGCCGAACTCGGCGAGCAGGTACTCGATCTCGAAACGCTGGCCTGCCACAAGGGCTCCGTTCTCGGCATCNTGCCCGGCCAGCCCCAACCCAGCCAGAAATGGTTCGAGACGACGCTGCTGCAGNCCATCTCGGCATTCGACCCGGCGCGGCCGGTATACGTCGAAGCCGAAAGCCGCAAGATCGGCCGTCTGCACCTGCCGGAGACGCTGCTCGAAAGCATTCGCCAGGGCGAACGTCTCGACGTCGAAGCCTCGCTGGCCGCCCGCGTCGCCTTCCTGCTGCCGACTACGATTATTTTTGAGGCGCCCGACCTGCTGACCAACGCCTGACCGCCTAAAGGCATGCACAGCCGCGAAACGCTCAACCGCTGGACGGAGCAGGTTNCGCGACGGCGCTGGCCGACGCTGGTCCGCGAGTTGCTGGAGCAACACTACGATGCCTTGTACCGCCGCTCCCAGAACCAGAATTTCACCGGCTACCAGCACCCACGGNCGTTCGTCACCGACGATCTGTCGCCANATGGCATCGCCGATCTCGCCGACGCANTCGTTCACTCACGAACAGCGCAGATCGCCTGACGCAGCGCCGGCTTCGGGCTTCGCCACGTAGCCCTCTTCGAAGGCGAGCTCGCGCAGCCGGCCGCCCGCGCCGCCTCGCGCAGTTCCTGCGAACGCAACAGGAAGGCGGGTTCGACGGTTTACCATAGGCCTCGTTGCCAACCATGAAAGTCTCGTAGATCAGGACGCCGCCGCTGGCCAGCAGCGCACAGACCTCGGCCAGGCGCGGGCGCCACAGGTAATTGGTGACCACCACGCCCGCGAACTGCCGGCCGGCCAACGGCCAGTCGGCGCCTTCCAGATCGGCGACAAGCGTTTCGATACCCGGCACGCCCGCAGCCCGGAAAGCGCCAGGTCACGATCGACCGCCAGCACCGGATGCCCCTGTGCCGCCAGCAAACGCGCATGGCGGCCGCTGCCGCACGCCAGATCGACCATCCGCCCGCCTGCCGGGACCTGTTCAGGTGACGCATAACCCACGGCGATGGGGTATCATCGCAGGATTGTCATTCGTGGAGCCACTCATGTCCGCAGCGTCGTCGTTCAGGAAAATGGTCAGGGAAGATACCAGCAGAGGTGATCGTTGGCGAGCATCGCCTGATTGCCGACGAGCCGGTCAGCGTCGGTGGCGCCGATGCCGGGCCGGCGCCGATCGAATTCGTGATGGCCGGCCTCGGCGCCTGCACCTCGATGACGCTGCGCATGTACGCCGAGCGCAAGGCGTTGCCGCTGACCCGCGTCCACATCGAACTCAGCCATCAAAAACTCGAGGTGGATGGGGTTTCCGCGACCACATCCTGCGCACCATTACGCTGGAGGGCGACCTGACGCCGGAACAGCGCACCCGGATGCTGGAAATCGCCGGCCGATGCCCGACTGCACGCATCCTTTCCCAACCGCTGATACTCGACTGCAAACTCGGCGACTAGGCGCATTCCCCTACTACGTTCATGGCAATCAGATTGCATTTATGCTAATATTGTGCGTTGCACAATAACGCCTAAAAAGGGGTTCAACATGTTGGAACAGCACTATCTAACCACCCTCTTCGAACCAAAATCGGTTGCCGTCATCGGCGCCTCCGACCGCGAAAATGCCGTCGGCAACGTAATTTTCAAANACATTCTCGGTTCAGGCTACAAGGGCCGGCTCTACGCCATCAATCCCAAGCACGAAACCGTCCTCGGCCAGCAGGCCTACAAGTCGATCGAGGAAATCGGCGCCCGTGTCGAGATGGCGGTCATCGCCACCCGGCCGCAAACCGTTCCGCAACTGATCGAACAATGCGGCCGTAGCGGCGTGCGCAACGTCATCATCATCACCGCCGGCTTCTCCGAATCGGGCCACATCGGCGCCGCGCTCGAGCGCAAGGTGCTCGAGATCGCCCGTTCCTACAATGTCCGCATCCTCGGCCCCATCTGTCTCGGCATCATCCGTCCCGACCTCGGTCTGAATGCCACCTTCGCCAGGGTGACCGCCAACACCGGCAACCTGGCCCTGGTTTCGCAGTCCGGCGCCATGTGCTCGGCGGTTCTCGACTGGGCCAAGAGCAACCATGTCGGTTTCTCTTCGGTGATCTCGCTGGGCATGACCGCCGACGTCGACTTCGGCGAANTTCTCGACTACCTGATTTACGACAACCGCACCCACTATATCCTGATGTATGTCGAGGGCATCCGTAACGCCCGCCGTNTTATGAGCGCACTGCGTTCTGCCGCCCGCATCAAGCCGATCATCCTGCTCAAGGCCGGTCGCCATGAAGCCGGTTCGATGGCCGCGTCGACCCATTCCGGCATGGCTGCCGTGTCCGACACCGTCTTTGATGCGGCAGTACGCCGTGCCGGCGTCGTCCGCGTGCAGAATGTCGGCCAACTGTTCTACGCCGCCAAGGCGCTCGCCTCCAAGTTCCGTCCACAGGGCAACCGTCTGGCCATCATCACCAACGGTGGCGGCCCCGGCGCCATGGCGGCCGACCGCGCCGGCGACCTCGGCATCCCGCTGGCCCAGCTTTCGCCGGAAACGATGGCAGCGCTCAACAAGTCGCTGCCGCCCAACTGGTCGCACAGCAATCCGATCGATATCGCCGCGNATGCGACGCCCGAGCGCTACCGCGAAACCATCCTGACCGTCACTCAGGATCCCAACGTGGACAGCACACTGGTCATGCNNTCGCCGCAGGCCATGACCGAGCCGATGGAAGTCGCCAAGGCCATCGTCGAAGCCGCCGACAAGATGAACCGCTCGATCATCTGCTGCTGGATGGGCGAGGACCAGGTTCGCGAAGGCCGCAAATTCCTCGAGGAATCCGGCATTCCGGCCTTCCGCATGCCGGAAACGGCGATCGAGCTGTTCCACCACATCTCGAAGTACTACCGCAACCAGAAACTGCTGCTGCAGACGCCGGAACCGACCCGCCAGCATGGCCGGCCGGAAGCCGAAGGCGCCAAGATGCTGATCGAGGCCCTGCTCGCCGAGCGCCGCAAGGTGCTCTCCGAAATGGAATCCAAGGCCATCCTGCGCGCCTTCAAGGTGCCGGTGGCGCAGACCATGGTCGCCCGCACGGCGACCGAGGCACTGCTGCTGGCAGAGCAGATCGGCTTCCCGGTCGCCATGAAGGTCGATTCGCCCGACCTGCCGCACAAGTCAGATGCCGGCGGCGTGCGCCTCAACATCACCAACGCCCCGGCAGTGCGCAACGCATATCACGACATCATCGACACCGTGCAGAAGCGGCATCCCAACGCCAAGATCAATGGCGTCTCGATCGAGCCCTTCCTGTCGCGTCCGAATGGCCGCGAGGTGATGATCGGCGTCTTCCGCGACCCGATCTTCGGGCCGGTCATCACCTTCGGCGCCGGTGGTTTCGACGTCGAGGTCTTCAGCGACCGCTCCGTTGCCCTGCCGCCACTGAACGAATTCCTGGCCAGGNACCTGATCGACTCGACCCGCGCCTCGAAAATCCTCGACCAATTCCACAACATGCCGCCGGTCGACCGCGCCGCACTGAAGGAAGTGCTGCTCTGCATCTCCGAAATGGTCTGCGAACTGCCGTGGATCATGGAAATGGATCTCAACCCGCTGATCGTCGATGAGAATGGCGCCATCGCCGCCGATGCGCGCATCGTCATCGACCATGCCGGCGGCGCCAGCGGCGACCGCTACGCGCACATGTCGATCTACCCCTACCCGGTGCATCTGGTTCAGGAATGGCAGATGAACGACGGCAAGGTCGTCACCATCCGTCCGATCCGCCCGGAAGACGCCGACATGGAGCAGGAATTCGTCAAGAACATGTCCGACGAATCGCGCTATTACCGCTTCATGGACACCCTGCGCGAACTGACCCAGACCATGCTGGTCCGCTTCACGCAGATCGACTACGACCGCGAGATGGCGCTGGTCGCCACGCTGACCGACGACGACGGCAAGGAATCGCAAATCGGCGTTGCCCGCTACGTCGGCAATCCGGATGGCGAATCGGTCGAATTCGCCCTCGCCGTCGGTGACGACTGGCAGAAAGCAGGCGTCGGCCGCAAGCTGATGACGGCGCTGATCGACTGCGCACGCCAGAAAGGTTACCGCGCCGTGGTCGGCGACGTGCTGTCGACCAATGCCAAGATGTTCCGCCTGATGACCAGCCTCGGCTTCAGCATCCACCCGCACCCGGACGACACTGCCGTCAAGCGCGTGGTCAAGCCGTTGACGGGCTGACATACCTGCGCCGAAAAACGGAAACCGGCCCACGGCCGGTTTTTGTACTTTGGGACAAGCGATGCTGTCTCTGATTACAGGGGAAGTGCGTAAGCACCTGACTGCAAATTGAACGAAGCGACCGACAACGCAAAGGCTGCAAGGGGGCCGGTTTTGGACTACAGAGCCGACATCGACGCCTTGCGCGCCCTGGCGATTCTCCTGGTCATGGCCTTCCATTTCGGCATTCCGCCGATTACCGGGNGTTATATCGGGGTCGATGTCTTTNTCGTCATTTCCGGTNTTCTCATCACTTCGCTGCTAAGTCAGGAACATGGCCTGCTGACAGGTTTGCCGAATTTCTATGGGCGCCGCCNNAAGCGCCTGATGCCGGCTTTCCTGGTGGTACTTGCAGTAACGACGGTGGTTGCCAGTCTCCTGCTGCTGCCGGAGGATTTCACGAGTTATCTGAACAGCGCTCATGCGGCGCTCACCTTCAGATCCAACACCTTCTTTCGCGAAGCGATCAGCGATTATTTCGCCGCCGATGCCCACGATCTGCCTTTGCTGCATACCTGGTCGCTGAGCATCGAATGGCAGTTCTACCTGATTTTCCCGATCGCCTATCTGCTGGCGCGTAAATACCTGCCGCCGCGCGCCCTGAACATTGCGCTGTATATCCTGACAATTGCGCTGATCGCCTATTCCATCGCGCTCTCACGTGATCAGCATGGCTACTTCCTGACAGCTGCGCGCTTCTTCGAGTTGCTGATCGGCGCCCTGGTCGCACGACTCGACATCAAGGCATCGCCGGTTCTGAAGAGATGGCTCGTTGCCGGCAGCTTGCTCGGCATCATCGCGCTCTCCATGCTGTTCACGCCAGCGACCCCTTCCCCGGCTACAACGNCCCTGCTTGTCTGTCTGCTGACCGCCCTGATCATTCTTTTCGGAAGGTACGACCCCGTGCTTTCGACGCCGTGGCTGGCGCACCTCGGAAAAATTTCATACTCCGCCTATCTTTGGCACTGGCCGCTCATCGCTTTCATTACCTATCTGCAGATCGAAATCGGTATCGGCAGCCGACTGTTCCTGCTGGCGTTGGTTCTGTTGCTGGCCGATCTGACATTTCGCCACGTCGAACGGCCGGGCAAGAAACTCAAATTGCGCTTTGTCACGACGGTGATCCTATTCTGCGTCGTACCGATACTGCTGGCGCGCGGCGCCTACCTCCTGGCCTGGAAGAACGACGGTTTTCCGCAGCGTCTGGGTGCCGAGTCGGCACGCATTCACGCAATCCTCTCCAGTTACGGCAACATCAACTCGCACCACTGTATCAAGGACAAGTCCAAAGGCCTGCTTGCCGCCTGCGAGTTCGGCGGCAAGGAAGACGGGGATATCGTGTATGTGATCGGCGACTCCCATGCCAAGAACCACCGCTGGCTCGTCGATGTACTGACCCGCGACACCGGACTGCGAGTGATCCTTCGTTCCTACGGCGGATGCCTGATGCTGCCGGGAATCCCGCATGCCTACGGCAAACCCGGTGACGCGCAGCGCTGCGGCGATGCCGTGGCCGACGAATATGCGCGAATTGCCGCCATCCGGCCAAAATACGTCGTGCTGATCCATCGCTGGAATGTCTATTACCCGCAGGAAGAAATTGCCAGGCTTTCCCTGGCCGTCGACAAGATCGTTGCCAGCGGCGCCATTCCGGTCATCGTCGGGCAGTCTGCGGAAGCCGGCGTCAATATGCATCTCTGCTTCAACCAGCACATCAAGCTGCGCCAGGAAAAGGAAAACGAGTGCGTTATCCGACAATCCGACCAGGCCGCCAGGANNCTCATATCGATTTTGTCCGGAAGATCGTCGCGGACGCGCGCGCGCTACCCGTCACTGATCTACATCGATTTGCAGGCGGTGCAATGCGCTGACGGAAAGTGTATCGCCGACATCGACAATGTGCCGATTTACGATGACGACAACCATCTGAATGGTTTCGGTTCGGCGCGACTTGCGGAAGCCTACCGTTTGCGCTTCGGCACCCCGTTCCTGGCGCAGCGAAGCGGGCAGAAATTGCCCTGAGGCTCAGCGGACGCAGGAACGGAGAGCGCAGGCGGTCGCCCGGAATTTCATCAATGAAAATCCCGGCTGGTCGTTTCCAGCCGCCCCAGCCAGGCGGAGAGATCGACCAGCCGCTTGGCGACCAGATGGACGACTTCGCCTTCCACCTGGAGTTGCCCGAAAACGCCGAGCGTCGCGCCGAGCAGTTCGCGGCGTTGTTTTTCGACCAGCCAGGGCTGGACGACGACGTTGGTCAGGCCGCTTTCGTCTTCCAGCGTGACGAAGACGATGCCGGTCGCGGTGCCGGGCCGCTGGCGGCCGACGACGATGCCGGCGGCGCGGATCAGGGCGCGGTTGCCGCTGGCGCGCAGGGCCGCAGCCGGGACGAAGCGGCGTTCGGCCAACTGCTGGCGCAGCAGGGTCAGCGGGTGGCAGCGCAAGGTCAGGCCGAGGCTTTGNTAATCGGCGACGAGATTTTCTCCGGCGCCCGGCGCCGGCAGCGCCACTGCCGTTTCCTGAATCGATTGACCGGCGAAGAGATCGCCCTGCACCGCCACATTGTCGGCGCTGGCCGACCACGCCGCTTGCCGACGATGGCCGGCCAGGCTTTGCAGGGCGTCGGCGGCGGCCAGCAGGTCGAGATCGCGGCGCGTCAGCCCGGCGCGCGCGGCAAGATCGGCCACATTGAAAAATGGCCTTTTNTGGCGGTTGACCGCAACAGCCTCGCCAACCGCCCGTGAAAGCCCGCTGATTTCGCGCAGGCCAAGGCGCACGGCGCCGGCATCGTCGAGGCGGCTGTCCCAGTCGCTGGCGGTGACATCCGGCGGCAGCACGACGACTCCATGCCGCCGCGCATCCTGCACCAGGATCGACGGCGAGTAGAAACCCATCGGCTGGCTGTTGAGCAGGCCGCACAGGAAGGCGGCGGGATGGTGGCGTTTGAGCCAGGCCGAGGCATAGACCAGCAGCGCGAAACTGGCGGCGTGCGATTCGGGAAANCCGTATTCGCCGAAGCCCTGAATCTGCGCGATGATGCGCCGGGCGAAGCTTTCCGGCAGGCCGTTCTGNGCCATGCCGGCCAGCAGTTTCTGCTCGAAATGTTCCAGCCCGCCCTTGCGCTTCCAGGCGGCCATCGAGCGGCGCAACTGGTCGGCCTCGCCGGGCGTGAAGTCGGCGGCGACGACGGCCAGTTGCATGACCTGCTCCTGAAAGATCGGCACGCCGCAGGTACGCTCGAGCACGGCATCGACCGCCGGNGAAATCTTCTCGATCAAGCGNCGGTTTTTCCGGTTGCGCAGATACGGATGCACCATGTCGCCCTGGATCGGCCCCGGCCGCACCAGCGCCACTTCGACGACGAGATCGTAATAGCGGCGCGGCTGGAGGCGCGGCAGCATGGCCATCTGGGCGCGCGACTCGACCTGGAAAACGCCGATGCTGTCGGCGTGGCAAAGCATCTCGTAGGTTGCGCCATCTTCGGGCGGAATTTCATGCATTTCCAGCGGTCGACCGCGCCGCTCGCCGACGATTTCCAGCATGCGGCGGATCGCCGACAGCATGCCGAGGGCCAGGATGTCGACCTTCATCAGCCCCAGCGCATCGATGTCGTCCTTGTCCCACTGGATCACCGTGCGCTCGGCCATCGCCGTGTTTTCGACCGGCACCAGCCGCGCCAACGGCCCGCGCGAAATCACGAAGCCGCCGACGTGCTGCGTCAGGTGGCGCGGAAAGCCGCGCAACTGCTCGGCGATCCACAGCCACTTNTCGACGCGCGGCGCTTGCGGGTCGAGGCCGAGTTCGGCGAAGCGTTCCGGTAGCTGCTCGCGTTTGTCCCACCAGGCCAGCGATGCCGTCAGCGCGTCGATCTGGGCGATGCCGAAGCCGAGCGCCCGCCCGGCATCGCGCAGCGCGCCCTTGGTGCGGTAGGTAATCAGCGCCGCCGCCAGCGCCGCCCGCTCGCGGCCGTATTTNTCGTAGATGTAGGCGATGACCTCGTCACGCCGCTCGTGCTCGAAATCGACATCGATGTCCGGCGGCTCGCCGCGCTCCTTCGAGACGAAACGCTCGAACAGCATTTCGGCGCGCGCCGGATCGACCTCGGTGATGCCGAGCNNGTAGCAGACCGCCGAATTGGCCGCCGAGCCGCGTCCCTGGCAGAGAATCCTGCGGCTGCGCGCGAAGCAGACGATGTCANNAACGGTCAGGAAATAGGCCTCGTAAGCCATCTCGGCGATCATGGCCAGTTCGTGCTCGATGCGCCCGCGCACCTTGGCCGGCGCGCCGTCCGGGTAACGCCGGCACAAGCCGCGCTCGGTCTCCTTGCGCAGCCAGGAGGCCGGCGTTTCGTCGGCCGGGACGATTTCCTCCGGGTATTCGTAACGCAGTTCGCTCAACGAAAACTGGCATTGCGCGGCGATCTGCAAGCTCGCCTCCAGCAGNCGCGGGTAAAGACGCGACAGGCGCAAGCGCGTGCGCAAATGCCGCTCGCCATTGGGAAACAGCGCGTAGCCGGCGTCGAACACCGTGGTCTTGAGGCGCAGCGCGGTCAGCACGTCCTGCACCGGGCGCCGCGCCTTGACGTGCAGATGCACGTCGCCGGCAGCCACCAGCGGCAGGCCGCAGGCTTCGCCCAGCGCGTGAAGTTGCTCCAGGCGGGCGGCATCGTCCGGCCCGGCGTGCAGTTCGACGGCGATCCACGCGCGGCCGGGAAAATGCCCGGCCAGCCAGCGCCCATCATCGACCGCCGGCATTGCGCCCGGCACCCACAGCACCAGGCAATCGGGCAGNGCGCCGTTCGGCGAGACGACGTTCAGATCGTGGCGCTGCAAGGTGTAACTGCCCTTCGCCGCACGCCGCCGGGCCAGCGTGATGAGCGCTGACAGGTTGCCGTAGCCCTCGCGGTTCTTGGCCAAAAACACCAGTTTCAGGCCGTCGACCGTGGTCATTTCGCTGCCGACGATCAATTTCAGCCCGGCCTGCTGTGCCGCCAGATGGGCGCGCACGACGCCGGCCAGCGAACATTCGTCAGTCAGCGCCAGCGCCGCGTAACCCTGCTTCACCGCCTGCGCGACCAGTTCTTCCGGATGCGAGGCGCCGCGCAGGAAACTGAAATTCGACAGGCAGTGCAACTCGGCGTAGTCAGGCAAAGAGGCCATGCAAAACCACCCTGTGCGTCGCGGAAGATCCAGGCCCATTGCCCCTGCGGGTTGCGGGCGACGAAATAGTCGCGCCGCAAGTCACCCGCCGCGCCGGCCTCGCCGGCATCCCACCAGCCACTCTCCAGCCGTTCGGCCCGCGTCAGCAAGACCAGCGGGCCATGCCAGTGCGGCCCGTCGGCGCGCTCGGCCAGGGCTTGCGGTTCAGGCAACAACCACAAAGGGCGCGTTGCGTTGCCTGTTGCGGTCGACCCCGAAAAAGGGGCCAAATCCGAATCGACCTGCATGCCCGAAGTTGCGCTCGAATTTGTAGCTGAATTTCCACCCGACGTTGCGCCTGAAGTCACACCCAGATCGCGCGCCAGCGTCGCCTGCTCCGGCCGGTAATCGGCACGTTGGGCGAGCGAGCACACCGCGCCCTCGCCCAGCCGGGCGCGCAGGCGCTCGAGGCAGGCCAGCGCGCCTTCCCCGGTCACGGCCTGCTGGAACAGGTGGGCGCTGACGCCGGGCCTGGCGACCACCTCGTCGGCCCGCAGACACAAGACTTCGACCGGCGCCGCCAGCTTCAGGCGCGCCAGATGCTCGCGCAACAGGCGCAAAAAACCCCTCGTCGGCCGCCGGCTCGGCCAGCCGCAGCGTCAGCGCGCTGCGCGAACCATCGTCATGCGTGAATTGCAGGCGACAGACGCGGGCCAGCAATTGCCGCGTGCAGCCAGCCGGCCAATGCCGCGAACAGCCGCTGGCCGGCGAAAGCCAGGCCTCCGCATGTTCGACGCGAGCCGGCAACTCGATGGTCTGCGTAAAGGTTTCCGGAAAGATGAAAGATTTCTGCGGATCGGGAAGATCGCCCCAGGCGCGCAGCATGTCGTCCAGCGGCGCGCTGCCGATGCGCCGACGCAGCCCGGCAGCCGGCAGCGCCCTCAGTTCGCCCAGCCGTTTGAGCCCGAACGCCCCAGCCTGTCCTGCACTTCGGCCGGCCAGCCGGGCGCGCCAAAGGACAAGTCGGCCAGCGCTGCCTGCATGGCTGCCGCCGCTTCGTATATCTCGCCACCACCGGCCTGCGCCAGCCAGCGCGCCCCGAGCGGCGTCGGCGCCGCCGCCCAGGCGACGGAATAATCCTGCGCCGCACAGCCGGCCAGCACCGCCTCGACAATCGCCGAGGCCCCGCCGAACAGGCGCCGACAACCGCCGATTTCGAGCAGCAACCCGGCCGGCGGCGCCAGACTGACCGTCGGCGTAAAACGCCCGGCCCAGCAGGCAAGACTCTCCAGCGCCTGCGTTTCGCACGGCATCGCACGCTCGAACACCGCCAGCCCGGGCTGCAAACCGAGCGCCGTCGACAGCTTCTGCCCGACCCCGACCCCGGCCTGAGCCGCCACTGATCGCAGGCGACGACCCTGCCCCGGACGACAGCGACACTAGGCGACTGCCGCAAGGGCAGCGCTTCGAGCGGCAACNAGGGAAAGTGCAGCGCCAGCCACAACACGGGTTGTTCTCCCAGGGCGAAGAATGGACAGAACCAGCGGCCGCGCCGCCGGCCGGCCGCGCCGCTTGAGAATTTGCACCGACAAGGCGCCGGCTGCCGACACCGGCTTCAGCAGCACCCGCAACGGTGCTGGCGACGGAATGCCGGCTGTTGCGGTCGACCGCCATAAACAGGCAAANACCGAACGCCCCTCGGCAGCGACCTGCAAACGGCGCAAGGCGGCNGCATCGATGTTTGCCTCCGGCCAGGCCAGAACCCCGGCAAACCCGCCGCTGGCCAGCAATTGCTCGACCGACCAGGCGACCTGCCGCCCGGCACGCACGATCACCAGCCGTTCCAGCGCCACGCCTGCCGCTGCCCAGGCCGGCGCATGCGGCAGCCAGGGCGGCGCCACCAGCGCCAGCCAGCCCCCGTCNGCCGACAACTGCGCCAGNGCCGGCAGCAACAAGGCCATTTCACCAAGGCCGCTACGGTCGACCAGGATTTCGGTCAGGTTTCCACGCGGCCAGCCGCTACCGGGCAATTCGGCGTCAAGCGCGGCGTGGCCGCTCGGAATGCTGGCTTCCGGCAGGCTGGCCAGCGCGTCGCCGCGCCAGATGTCGCCACGGGCCAGCACCGCCGCCAGATCGACGGCGCTGGCGCGGCACTCATGACAGACGGCTGATCGCCCCGCGAATCAGGCCGACGGCGATGCCTTCGATGGCGAACTCGACTTCGCCCGGATTGACGACGATCGGCTCGAAATCCGGNTTTTCGGCAATCAGCTCGATAAAGCCGCCGCGATGTTGCAGACGCTTGACGGTCACTTCTTCGTCCAGCCGGGCGACGACGATCTGGCCGTCGCGCGCCTGGTTGGTCTTGTGCACGGCCAGCAGGTCGCCATCCAGAATACCGGCATCGATCATCGACAGGCCGCGCACCTTGAGCAGGTAATCGGCACGCGGACTGAACAACTGGGCATCGAGCGCATANCGGCCCTGCACGTTCTCGACGGCGAGCAGCGGCGAACCGGCGGCGACGCTGCCGATCAGCGGCAACCCGAGCTGCTCGACCAGCCGGATGCCGCGCGCCGAGCCGGGTTCGAGCACGATGGCACCCTTCTTGGCGAGTGCCTTGAGGTGATCCTCGGCGGCATTCGGCGAGGCAAAACCGAAGGCCTGCGAGATCTCCGCCCGCGTTGGCGGCGCGCCGAGCACTTCGAGCGTACTCTTGATGAAATCGAGGATTTCCTGCTGACGCGGCGTGAGCTTGAACATGATTTTCTCCGACTGGATCGATGACTGTATTTATATACAGTTAATCGATCCAATGCAAGCCCCGGGGATATTTCCGGCATTTTCGGCAGTGGGGGAGATATTCAAAGTTCCCGAATCGAGTAGGAATTAAGATAGGAAAACGGCCGGATTATTCCGGGAGGAGCCGGGAGGAGCCGGGAGGAGACGTGGTGCGCGCCTGAAACAACTTGCGCGCCGCGAAAGAAAAGAGGCCGGGAAGCGCGTGTTTACGGGCGGTGCGTGGTTTTGAATGAACAGCCGACAGAGGGCGACAGGAAAACGGCAGGCGCTTAAAAATGAGCACGCCAACGATTGAAACGCATTGCGGCCCTGTTTTAGATGATTGTTGGGGTATTGCGGCCCCTATGCGGCCCCTGTGATTCATGCCAAATATCGCGCAACCCAGATCGCTAGACGCGCAATTAAATCAATCACAGCTAGCTTCACCGCCTCCTCAATCATAGCCTGGTCGACTTTGCCGCTTGCCTGAATGCTCGATAGAGCATTACCATCGCTGGGCTTTTTCCTTGGCTCCAAGCATTTCTGCCCGCAGGCCAAGGCACTTTCCACGCCACTGATAACTTTGGCGAGTAATAGTGGATCAAGTGCAGCATCGTCTCCGGTTGCCTGTATCGATTTCAGCCGATTCGAGAAAAACTCCGAGGTATGCACAAAAAAGCTGCTTCGTAGGATGTCAGCCGTTTCTCGATGGCCCACATTTCCATCGAATCAGGCCTCANNACCCTTCATGGCTTCACTGACTGAATGTGCCAAGCCGTTCAATTCTTCAGGTGAAATCTGATACAGCTTTGCTATCGCCAAGCCAAACTCGACCAAAGTATCCGAGTTATAGCCCTTTGCAGACTGTTTAGCACGGCCGGAAATTACATANCTGACGTCCACGCCATGCTTCCGCAGGCTATCCAGATACAGCGTATCGGGAGAACTCCGCCCATCTTCGTATCGTCGCTGGCTGCTAAACGAAACTCCTATGAGATCAGCAAAAGCTGATTGACTTAGCCCTAGACGCTTTCGTTCTTCTGCGAGTCTTTTNCCAAGACCAGTCACAAACACCTCTTGACACAAAATGTTCTTTTATGAACAATCATGATTGTTCTATTTTGAACAATTTTAGTAACGGAGGTTTTTATGAAAACACAGAAGACGCGCACCCGCAAGAAATCAAGTCTGAATGGTTCCGTAAAGGCATTACTCAAAGCCAATGGGCACATCAAAACGGCTTTCCGGGATCGGCGGTCAGTCAAGTGCTGAATGGAAAAATAGCTGCAAAAAGGCACCGGACATAGGATCGCCGTAGCGCTTGGCCTCAAGGATGGCGATATCCTGAAACCAGCAATCATGAGTGAACGCTACCTTGTGCGCTGCTCCGCAGCCACCGGCCGCGCCATGGCCGGCATCTATGCCGCTGGCCTGACCACAACCGGCATGATTGCCACCTGGAAACATGAACGCGCTGCCCGCTACGACTCGAAAACGGCCGCTGCCAACGTAGCGCGCCGTCTAGCTCGCAAATTCTCCGGCACATCCTGGGAAATTTTCGATGTCGCATGACGACAAAACCATGCCTCTGGCTTTATCTGACCCGAATGCGGAAGGCATTGAGGACTCGCGTTTCTGGCTGGGTGTCAAAGATTTTGCCGAGTTGTCGGGAACCAATCTAAGAAATGGGCGAGAAGCCCTCAAACGCTGCTACACCGGCGGCACCTGGCGTAAAGCCTCCTGGTTGTCCGCATCGTGGACAGCGTCGGCGGCAATCGCGGCAAGGCGTATCAGGTCTTTGTCCCATCCCTGCCCGTCGACCTCGCCAGCGCCTGGCGGGATCAACACCCGGCATTGTTCAAGACGCCTGATATTCCCAAGCAGCTCAAGCATATCCCGGCAGCCACGCTGATCCGCGAAACCGCCCCCACCGGCAGGCCGCTATCGACAAGGAGTTTTCCTCGAAGCCTTGATCGCCGGCCTTGCTGCATCAAAAGCACAGCAAGGGCCGCCCGGAGATGATCCGCAAAATCGTCGACGCCATGCCGATCACTTTCCCGAACGGAAAACTTGGTCCTATGACTACGCGGGCATCTCGAACCNTGATTGCGAAATACGAACAAGGCGGCCTGAACGCCTTGATCCGCGCGCGCGGCGATCTGAACGAGGAGCGCGTGATTGTTTCCCGCGCATTCGACAAAACCGCCCCGTTTGAAGAAAAGAATTGCGGGAAATCTGGGCTGACCTGCGTCAGCACATCAAAACCTGTACCTGAGCACTCACGGGACGATGCCGCAAATCAGGAACCTGGCGAACGCGCCNTGGTTGAATTGTCGCGGGCCAAAGGTTGGGCCGGTGCCTCCCTGGAAAACTGCGATGTCGGCATTGCTCAGGTGAAGAAATTCAAGGATTTGCGCAAGGCCGCTGCCAAGTCCCTGGACGCCGGCAAGTTTGCCGACCATTTCAAGCCCCGCGTCATGCGCGGCCGTACCGGATTGGTGCCTATGGAGATCGTCATGGGCGACGTCCACCCGGTCGACATTTTGAACAAGCGGGAAGACGGCAGCGAGGCGACCGCCCGCATGGTGAGTTGGCTTGATCTGGCAACGAACCGGGTTTCTACANCCCTGTTCCTGTTCGAGAAGGGGCGCAGCATCACGCAGGCCCATATCGCCTATTCGTTCGTGCAGATGGTTCGTTCCTGGGGCTTGCCGTCAATTCTCTATCTGGACAACGGCAGCGAATACGTATGGAAGGAAATGATGGCCGGATTTGAGCGGCTGTCATTGATGGTCAAGGATTTTCGGGCTTACTGCATGGATTCGGCGGATCTCGAGCAGCGTATCGAGCAAGCCGACAGCGAAGACGCCAGCCTTNGGCGAAGACCCCGTGCGGTTGTCCGGGCGACACCCCACAACCCGCAAGGCAAGGCACCCAAGGAGGGGCTTTTCGGCGTTCTGGAGCGTACGGCCTTTTGCTTCATCCCTGGCTGGATCGGCGGCGACGGATGAAGAAAAACCCACAAGGTTGGCAAGGCGCCCCGCGCATTCGATGGCGACTGGAGCNAATTCAAAAACGCATTCGAGGTGGCGATGGCTNACTACCACGCCCGCGAGCAGGGCGACGGCAGCAGCCCGAACGACAAGTTTGCACGTCACATCAAGGCCGGATGGCAGGCGGTCGACGTCGATTACAGCGTGTTGCTGATGGCCCTGGCCGAACGTAAACCGTACAAAGTGCTGAACACCGGCATCGAGATCGCGGGGACAACCTATTGGCACGATGTCATGGCCTCCNCCTGGGTTATGGGCAATCAGGTCCTGGTCTATTACGCCAAGTGGGACGCCGACCAGATCGTTATCTTGCCGCGCGATGCCACGGGCACTCTGACCGATCCGCTGATTGCCTACCGCGCCCGCGAATTCGGGATTGTCGACCGCCCGGCGCAATCGAGTCAGGTCNGCCGCATTTCCCTGATGACCAAGGGCATCCGCGATATGCGACAGGGCAGCGACAAGGTCGACGCCGTGGCTGAAATGGGCAAATTCGCCCAACTCAGCCCGCCCGCGCCAGTCGTGCCCTTCGGCCCAAATATCACACTACCGGAAGAGTTCAAGGGAGGTGGGAAGCCGTCGAACAGGCCAGCGAACCACCCACAGTCGAGCAGGTGCATTTGCTGCCAGGGCAATGGTTAGACCACGAAACCGGCACGGTGCGCAGCATGTATGACCGGGTGGCCAGCATTGAAGAAACTCTGCCGGAAGACGACTGGGAGGCCGTCGAACGCGCACGCCTGATCAAAAAGCAAAGGATGCGGACGCCCTGGGCACCGATGAAGAAACAGACCCGTCAGGTTGCCGCCTTACGGCCTTCAGTAACAACAACCACCGCGAGGAAATTTTATATGAAACCAGCAACAAAAGCAGAATTGCGGGCGGAAATGCCAAGTGACTTCATTCCGACCCGTGACCATCTTGGGCCGCCTGGAATCGCTGCTTGCCGGCGGCATGCACATCGGCTTTATCGAGAGAAAAAGCGGCATTGCCGAAAACAAGATTCACGCCCTTCTGGATGCCGGCCACCGCAGCAGTTTGGGTGAGATCAATGGCCGGGGCTGACGGATCGAAACCGATTCGACGAAGCCAAGACCCTGTTTCAGCTCCAGCGCTGGCTTGATGACTACACCGCTGAGCGTCACCAGAAGGCTCGGGACTATACCGAAATCCCGACCGGCCTCTATATCTCCGGCATCGCCATGGAAGCCCTTGAGACCAAGCGACTGTTCCACCTGATCGGCGGCTATGGCATTTCCAAAACCAAGACGCTGGAACGCTTCGCACAGGCCCACCCGATGACCCATGAAACGCCAGGGGCTGCTTATTTCGCACTGACCGACGAAGACCGAACGACCACACAAATTTATCAGCGCATCTCGGATGCCATGCGCGTTAACGAGAAATTCGCTGCATGGTCGCTCGCTAGGACAACGCATCAGGAACGCCCTGCGGCCTGGCGACCTGCTGATTATCGATGAAGCCAACTATGCGTTTGAGCGGGTTCCTGGACGACGCTGCGAGACATCTTCGACGGCGGACCGGCATCCATGATGCTGGTCTCCAATACCACCTCAAACGGGTTCGTGAGGAGCCACCAGAACGAACTTGGTGCATTCCTGAGCCGCGCCAGGACACGCATCATCAATAAAAATCAGCCTGACGACGGCGAGAAGTACGCCCTAGCTTTGGGTACCAACCCGACGATCATTGAGGAAGCCAGGAAGATGGTTTCCAGACCCGGCCCGACCGGCGGGATGCGCTTCATTGCGAAAGCTTTTGAAGATGCCGAGCGGATGGCCAGCGAGAGGGGGCAGCCGGTCGACCTGAAAATCCTTCGTGAAGCCGCGAAGATGAACACCGTATTTTTCCGGTGAGGTGACCATGATCGATCACAAGAAAATGGCCCTGATCGCCATTGCCCGCAAGCAACTGGACATGCACGATAATGATTATCGCGCCCTGCTCCTGCGTGTTGGCGGCGTGAGTTCAACCAAAGACCTCTCCATCCCCGGATTCGCCGCCTTGATGGTCGAATTCGGCAAGCTCGGATTCGAGTCCACGGCAGCCAGGGAAAAGCGGCGCGAACCCTTCCGAGCGGGTGACCATGCCACCTACGCCCAGCGCTCGCTAATTCGCCGGCTTTGGCAGGAATACAAGGGCAAGGAAGACGCGACTGGCCTGCGCCGCTGGCTGCAAAGTCACTTCAAGGTATCCGACCCGAGATTCCTTGATTCGGAAACCACGAGGAAGGCGATTACCGCCCTGAAAAATTTCAAACCGAAAGGGGTCAGACCAATGCTTGAATTCAACAGCCCCGCCGACTGCGCCGTCGTCAACGAACATCAGATTCAACCCTGTGAAATAGATTTTTCCATTGCTAAAGGAAATTGACAATGAACCAGCACTCTGAACTCTTCAATCGGCTCCTTACCGCTGAAAACAACCTGTCATTCAAACTTTTGAAGGTTGGTGCCGTAATGCGCCTGATGCAATTCCGCCTCGTAGAAGGGGGCAAATTGAACGACGCTGATGAAACGGACATCCGCGCCTTGGTCGACGTTTGCCTGGACGTCATACCGCATCACGAGAACGATGAAATCAATGACATCGATAAATTGACTATCGAATACAGCAAGGAGTTGACGCGGCAAGCCACCCATGCCGAGCATTTGCACAACATTAGAACGCCATGCAGATCGTTGCAAGGCTTGATAGCTCTTGTGAAGAACTCACCAAGGCAGCGGCAACCGTTTTCAATATTGCTCAGTCTGATGATGCTTTTGCCTGACTGGATTACTCTCAGGGAAACCCTTGAGGCACGGGGATTATTGGTCGATGGTCACCATCGGCGGGATATGTCTTGGCCCCAGCGTGAAAACGAAGGAAGGGGCCAGAGCACAAAAAAGCTGATCGCGCCGTTTCGAAATTGATCCAAGCAACCAATCAAGCGGTTGCTTTATCGAGGCAGCCGCTAAGTAGCATGGCGAAATCATGAGAGTGGATCTCGACACGAACGAAGGGCAGCTCAATCAGGGCGGCGATATTCACAATGTCCTATCGGTTATAGGCAACCACAACATTGGGAATATCATGGCGGGAGGAGCGTGAGTATCGCTTTCCATGGCGACATCCATATTCACTTGACGTTATGTGGCGCCGAACAACTATCCGTCCTGGTCGATTTGCTCAAGAAAGCAAAAATCCGCTGAATGCCACCATCCAAAACCGCCAGAATCGCCCTCTGGCGGTTTTTTATTGCCGGTGCCACTTGGGCATTAACCGCCCGGCTTACGTTGATCAAAGCGCGGCGTAACATGTTCTAAACGCCACCCTGATTCATGGATTCAAACGAATCAGGCGGGCGGTAGCTGATGCCTGTTTTCCCCAGCCTAAAACGTCCGAAACGCATCCGCCCTTGAAAGAATATTAGCCCCCATCCTGTGTAACCCTTCCCCTGGGGAGGAAACCCGTTCCCTGATACTTGCTGCAAGCCATCAGGGAACCCGTCATGCTGCCCAAATTTGCCGATCTGGACGAACAGAAAATTGCGCTGATCGTGCCGTTGCTGCCCGCCGTTGCAAAAGAATTTGCCGAGGCCATCGGCCTAGAAAATGCCCTGAATCTCTTTGGCGAGTTTGGCGGCATGAATTGGTGCTTTGCCAAATCGCGCCCGCCCGCCGGCATTGCCGCGCAACGCTTCGAGGAACTGGCAGCGGTGATTGGCGCAGACAACGTCATTCGGCTGGGGGCAACGTTCCCCGATGAACATGTATACATCCCACGCTGCACCATCGCCATGAATGCTTTGCGTGATCGGCAGATCATTGAAGACTTCGACGAGATGATCCGAGAGATGAGCACGCGCGAGGCATTCAATCAACTGGCCAGACGCTATCACCGCAGCGTCGTAGCCATTAAAAACACCGTGAATGGAAAAGTCCATCCGAGCNCGGGCCAAGCAACCCGATGAGGGCGAAAAATGAGCACCGACAACACCCGAATTTTTGAATGTTTCCGCGCCGGCCGGCACGTCAGCATGAGCGGCCGTGAAACAGAATGGACCGAGCAAGACCTGGAGCGAATCTGCACCAACTACCGGACGCGCCGCAACCCGGCGCCGCTGGTCCTGGGGCACCCCGCCGACAACCAGCCGGCCTTCGGCGAAGTCAGCGAACTGTTTCACCGCCGGGGCTCGCTGTACGCCGTCGCCAAGGTCGGTGCCGGCCTGCTAGACGCCGTGAAGAAGGGTTATTACAAGCATGTTTCGGCATCTTTCGAATCCGCCTATTCGCTCGGCAGCGGTGGCTGGAATCTGCGTCACATCGGCTTTCTCGGGGCATGCCCACCGNCCGTAAGGGGGATGGCGCCTCTCAATTTCGGCGAAATGGTCGAACCGCCGGGCGTGGTTTGCTTCGCCAGTCCGACCGGCGCTTGGCGTCNNAGCCGCCGTCCAGACATCCGCATTCCCGCCGGCTGGTCAGTCACGCCGGAAGGCTGGGCATGTTACCAGCGGGCAAAGGAGGTCGAAGCATCCTGCCCGCATCTCTCCTTTGCCGAGTGCGCGCACCTGGCAGAGAAGTTTTTGCTGTGAATTTTCAAGGAGGAACCACCATGCAATACCGCGCATTGGGGCCGATCAAGCATAACGGCCAGAGAACCGAGGCCGGCCAAATCATCGATCTGAGCGATGCCGAAGCCGCCGCCTTGCTTGAATCCGGCGCTGTGGAGCCGGTCGACCTGCCGTACAGCGGCAAAACCCAAACCCCTGGGAGAAAATCCGTGAGCATTAAACTTTCCACGCTGCTGAAGCAAGTCAACGAAGCCACCAAGGAAATCGTTTCGACCATTCAGGCTTTGATGACCGAATTGACGCCCTGCAATCCGAACGCCAGACCATCGGCCAGGCGCCCGTTTCCTGTGCCGATTTTGTCGCCTATATCGAGGCGATGGTCGACCAGAAGGCCGGCGCCTTCTCCAATCAGATTACCCGTCAACTTGAAGGCATCGATCCCGCCTTTTTCGCGCTCGAAAGAATCGAAATCCAATCAATTTCCTGAATCCATATCTCAACAGCGGCGTCATTCAGGAAGACGCCGCTTACTGGTATCTGAAGCCGGCCATCATGGCGCGTGTTGAGGATATGGCAGCGACGATGAATTTCCCCGAAGAGGCCATGCCGCTTGACGAGCGCCGCGCCCGCATTGCCACCATCGATGCGGAAATCGCCGATCTTCGGAAACAGCGCGCCGAGCTGGCCGGGCAATTGAAAAGCCGGCCTGGTCGCCTGAAGGTTTTCTTCAGTGGATAGTCGGGGTACGAGATGCACGCCATAGTGCCCCAATGGCTCACGACCCATGGCGGCCGCGCCCCAGCTCTGCATGACACTCCCCATGCGGAACTGGGGCATTTTTGGCCTATACTGCACCTGAGGCGGTTGTTTCCAATGGGAATGGTTAGGGCTTTGGCCGCTATGATCCGGTTCGAACTGGCGCCGCCTGCTTCCTTGTCAGTCTGCTTTTTTGGCGAATTTCAGTATCAATGAAAATGACTATCGACCTCGCACTTATCATCGGCATGGCGCTTTGCTATGCGGTAGGTCAGTTCGTTGCGGCTTATACCTTGTCCGGTATCGCGATGGTGCTTTTGTTGGTCTTCGTGATCCGGCTCTGTGGCGGTGCCATTACTTGGTTGGTGACAGGACGCTAAAGAGGCTTTAAGCGGATGATTCCTATTTCTCCTAGGAATAGCCTGCATCACACCGGCATTGCTCCTGTTGCTCTTCGCGCAAGGGTGGACTTGGCTATATGCGTTCCCGCTTGCCTTGATCGTCATCAATGGCGTTTTGGCAGGCAAAGCTGAGTTACATCGCTCCCAGAATTAAAGGGCCAGACAGGCAGAAGAAAAATATTTGCGCGATATTTGGCGCGCTCGGCGCAATTATTTATTTCGTTTTTTGCCCTTAATTCTCCTGTTCGGCGAACTTACAAAATCCCTTACCAGCAGGCGGCAGCATTACAATTAGCCCCTTATCCACCGCTCGAGCCATGCCGACAGTCCTTCCCGCCCCCACGAAATGACGCTCGCCAGCGTCCAGCGCGATTTCGTCGAATGGCGCAAGGGGCGCAGCCATTACGCTGTGTGGGCGATTGACGTCGATACGCCTGCCCTGCGGTCTGCGATTGCGGCCATGCGCGCGCATCTTGTCGATTACCTGCTGCCCGACTACCGGCGCCAGGCGCACGTCACCCTGCATCTCTGCGGCTTTCCGGCAGCCAAGGCGAGCCTGGACGACGATTACCCGGCCGCCACGCTGCAAGACCAGATCGCTGCCCTAAAACCAGCGNCACCGCCCCCGTTCGTAGTGGAAATCGGCAACCCGGACAGCTTTGCCTCGGCCGCCTATTTCTCGGTCGACGACTGCGCACGCGGCATTCTAGCCACCCGTCGCATTGGCCGGAAACCGGCATCCCGACNNGAGACGTTTCCCTACACGCCGCACGTCACCTGCGGGCTGTATCGGCACGAGTTTCCATTANGGGCGCTCATACAGCACATGGCAGCCTGCGACACCGGGCTACCCGCGCGCCTACGGATCGACCGGCTGACCCTGATGGCCTACGAAGCCGCGAACATCGGCGGATCGCTGACCAGCCTTTGCGAATTCGATCTCACGACACGCCAGATCAGGGTGCTTGACCAGCCGTTGATGGCGATGCTGTTCGGCCAGCAAGCGCATGAAAGCGCCTGTACGCCAGCCGATCGTTCCTTTAAAACCACGACCTGACGCGAAAATCGCTCAGAACTGGAACGCTGCACCGCCAACAAANCCGCGATCCGCCACCAACTGGATACCGTTCATANNGCGGTAAATCGGCAACTGGGCATATGCGTAGNNCTGCACTGCGTTCGATACGGCATAACTGAGTCCGGGGCTGATGAACACATACCTTCCGCCGGACAGATCCCACTCGCATTGGCGCGCGCTATCGCGGCTCTTGAGCAAGGCATTGAGTTGCAGCGTACCGGTCAACGCGCCAACGAGCGGCTGGTTGTAACCGGCGGTGAAGCCGACTTGGCTGCCCGGACGATAATCGTCCTGCGTCAGCGCCGCCTGCTGGTAGCCGAGTTGGGCAAACCAAGCGGCATCGGTGTGAATCCGCGATGTGTAAAAGGCGCTGACGATCACATCGGTGCTGCCATTTCCNGGCTGCAACGAGCGTTCGGCCTTGACGCCATCGCTGTTGCTGACCTTGTAGCTGCCGGTCGGCAATTTGAGCCCGAACTGGAAACCGAAACGGTTCAGCGGATCGTCATCGCTGACAATGCTGTAGTTGGCCAGCGCCCTGACATCACCGATGCGGGTGAAATTCCATTGCTCGTCGACCGGGATACCAGTCGGGTCGACGGTATGCTCATGAATGCGTTTTTGCACTGGCGCCGCAAACGTGAAGCCCCATCGNTTGGAAACGTGTAGTCGTACGGCAATGAAATTACGGTTNGAGGTGCGCCTTTCCAACGGATCTTCCGTATCGTCTGCCGCCGAAATNCGAGTGATTTGTCGCAGGTTGGTCTGGTTGATCGACTCGAAACGCAAATCGAGGCGGCTACCCCCNGGATCGGAAGGAATNCCTTGCATCGCCCAATTGGTATTGACGACGCAAAACGCCTGGCCGCAGGAGGCGTTGGCATTCGCCAGCGCGCCGAAAGCGCAGGCGGCGAAAACGCCTAACCGGCCATATTGAATAACGTTCATGGAAAACCCGGAAAAGAGCGGAGCATACGTCCTCAGCGTTTCGTCTCCTGCGACATGTTGTCGCAGACCCCAGTGTCCAGCAAATTTCAGCCTGGAAACCGGAGAAAGCCAACTTTCAAGTTCGCCCTGCCCTCAGGCGTTTTCCACAATCACCGTTCCAGAGTTTTGACTGTGCTTTCCGATTGAACCGATCCGGTTTTCCGCCCAAGCAGCCAATCAAGATCCGCGCGTAGAAAATCCGCCAAGCCAATAGCCGCCGTCGCACTCAAATGATTTTCATCGATATAGAGAATCTTCCCGTCGCGCTTCNNAAAACAGGTCTGTTTGTCGCAGAAAAATCAATCATTTGTCCAGNNTCGTGCATTGGAATGTCGACTGACGACCTCGGCAAGTACAGCCGTTGAGTCCCCAGCAATNGTATCGGTGACCTCGCGCGAGACATCGCAGAGCGCCCCTCCCNNCAGCCCTATACACAAATGCGGGAGGTACACCATTTCCGGGTTCGGCGTGAGCACCAGAACCCGTACGCCGGCTTGCTCCAGAAGGCTTAGCATCGCATCGAATTTCGCTGCCATTTCGGCGCGTGCCGCTGCTNNATTTTCTGCGGGTCTCCTCGCGCTATCAAGCTGCTTTTCGGAAACCGAAATGCTTCGGTGCCACAAATACATTGGCCACCGTGCAGAAATCACGACACCCTGTAGCCCCTCGTCCTTCAATTCCCGTATTTTCTGAAGCACTCGCTGATTGAATTCGGCACAGTATGTGGACGTAACGGCACTTGCGATNTCATAGCCGATAACTGGCGGACAGCCCATCATGGTCAGTTAAACTGCAACATCGGGAAACGCCTCCATCAGCATCGGCATCACATGATCTGCATGCGAATCGCCCCACAAAAGTATCTTGGGATGCTTCTTGTCCGTCCCATGAATACACTCCTCGGCTGGCCACTGATCGGCTTGTAGGCATTCAAGGTGCAGGTTTTCCGATAGGGAGAAACATCGCTGAGCCATGACAACGGCCTGATGTTCCAGACCTGCCTGATAGTCACGCCACCACTTCAGCATGTTACCCATCAATAAGGTCGCAAGCATCATTCCCAGACCAACAAAGAGCGTTGATCTGACGCCACGGAACGGCCCCGGTCTCCACGCCCGAATGGGATGCTCGACCAGGATGTAGGTTAGCCAGGCCAACAACAGTGCGATCACGACAATTAGCGCATTGGCGGCAACATCCTGAGCGCCCAGATTGTGAATTCGGTATAGCGAGAGTAATGGCCAATGCCANAGNTACCACGAGTAGGACAAGAGGCCGATGAAAACCATTGGTTTGCACGAAAGCAAGCGTCGTACTTGGCTACCCTCGTCTGCCGTTATCCCGACGATCAGCAGCGCGGACCCGAATACCGGTAACATCGCCACCCAACCAGGGAACGGCGTACTGTGATCCAGTGCAACTATCGAATAGACGACCAGCGCCAGTCCGCCGATCGCCAGNCCACTCGCCCCAACGTTGAAGGCGTGAATAGAAAGTAGCGCCTGCCAAACCGACCATTCCCCAATGGCAAACTCCCAGACCCGGGTCGGCAGGAGGAAAAACGCAAAATTCTGATGGTTACGCGTCGTTCCGATGGACAAAGCGAGCGACATGACCAGCAAAATTCCGAGAACCTGTNNATCGAGGGTACGCATGAACCGCTCGGTACGCTGCCCGCCTGCCAGGCGAAAAATCAGCACCGTGATCAACGGCCAGATCAGGTAGTACTGTTCTTCAACGGCCAACGACCANGTGTGCAGTAACGGCAGGCTGAAGGATGGCGCATCGAAATACCCGCCTGTCGTTCTGAAAATAAAATTCGAACCGAAATAGGAAGAGGCAATTGCCATGCGCGCCAGGTTGCTCATCGGAGGCNNCGGAGACAAAACAAAGGCCCCCAGCAAAAGCGTGACTGCGACCACNAAAAGGCCTGCCGGCATCAAGCGGCGAACCCGGCGCGCATAGAAAGCGCCAAGATGAACCCTTCCNGCCGCCATTGCCTCGTTAAACAACAGCGAAGTAATCAGGAAGCCGGAGATGACAAANAATATATCAACACCAAAGCCCCGGAAAACCGGAAGCCCCGCGTGATAGGCAATCACGGAAATGATCGCAATGGCGCGCAAGCCATCGACGTCCGGACGGTATTTGCGTTCGGCGGACTGAAAGGTTTTGTTCATTCTGAAACTCTATTGTTATTTGGCAACCTGCCCCGCTTCAATCATATAAATTAGCAAGGTGGATTCATTCACTTTGCGGCTCTGGCGCCGATGGCCGATGCATTGCCATCCGTCCCCCAACAACCAACCCAGATCAGTTCGAAGGAAATCTCCGAGATCGCGGGCTGCTGTTGCGGTAATGTGATCGTTGTCTGTGTATAAAATTTTTCCATCGCGCACTGCAAAGCAGGTCTGCGCATCACAAAAGAAATCCGCAGGATCTACCAGTCGCGTATTTTTATGCCGATTCACGACCTCTGAGAGCGCAGCCCTTGCATCACCAAGCAATTGCTCGTTCCTGGCGCGCGGAACGTTGCAGTACGACTCGTTCCCAACCAGNAGGCAGGTGGGCGCTGAATATACCAGTTCCGGCGTAGGCGCCAGCACCACAACACGCAATCCGGCACGCTCAAGGGTGCCCAGCATCGCATCAAGGCTCGCCTGCATCTTGCTGCGAGCTTCCGCCAGTTTCTGGGGCTCAAAGGGCTCCCTCGCGGCTCCAGCACGGCGATGCTTCGATGCCACAAATGACTCGGCCACCTGGCGGAGCACCACCCCGCAAGTCCGTCGCCCTTCATGTCCAGGATTCGCTTCAAAACCCGCTGGTTGAATTCTGCACAAAACTTCGTTTGTGCCGGCACGGAAGATTCGAAACCGATCACCGGCGGACATCCGGTCATGGTCAATGCAGACCGGCACATCCGGGAACGCCGCGATCAAGGCTTCCATCAGGTGATCGGCATGCGAATCGCCCCATAGCAGAATCCTGGGATGCTTTTTATCCGGTCCATGGACACATGCTTCAGCAGATNNCGTTAATCGGAGATTCGCATTCAACATGCATTTTCCCGATAAGAGAGAAGTCGTTTTGCGCCGATACGATGGGTTTGTAGAAATCGGAGGATTTGTTCTGATGGTTTCCAAANNCCACATCAATACACCACCCAAGGATAGCGTGATAACGCACATTCGCTGTTCTGCAAACAGCGTCGTTCTCACCTGTCGAAATGGTCCTGGCCGTCGTACCCGAACCGGATTTTCGACAAAAACATAGGTGAGAAAGGCCAATAGCAATGCCAACCTGACGATCACCGCATTGGCTGCAATATCCTGAACGCCCAAGTTAAGCNNCCGGTAGATGGATAGCAGTGGCCAGTGCCCAAGNTACCAGGAATAGGACAATAGGCCGACGAAGACCATTGGCCTGATGGCGAGTATCCGACGCAGCGAATTGTGCTCGGCTGCCGTCATGCCGACGATCAGAAGCGCTGTGCCAAACACGGGGAGCATCGCTGCCGCCCCGGGAAAGGGCGTGCCGTGATCGAAGACGACAACCGAATATACGATGAGCGCAAGACCGCCCACTGCCAGCATTTCAGCCCATGCCTTCACCCGCAGATAGAANGGTTTCTCCGCCAAACCGATGATCCCGCCGATGGCAAATTCCCAGACACGGGTCGGCAGCAGGTAAAAGCAAAATTTGATGGTCGCGTGTCATCCCGATGGACAANNCGCAAGCGACATGACCAGCAAAATTCCGAGAACCTGATCGAACGGGTGCGCATGAACCCTCGGTACGCTGCCCGCCCGCCAGACGAAAATCAGCACCGTGATCAACGGCCAGATCAGGTAGTACTGTTCTTCAACGGCCAACGACCATGTATGCAGCAACGGCATTCCGAGTGAAGGATCATCGGAATANTCCGCCGGTTTTCTTGAA
Organism: Dechloromonas sp.; assembly: GCA_013363835.1. Classification (GTDB taxonomy): domain Bacteria; phylum Pseudomonadota; class Gammaproteobacteria; order Burkholderiales; family Rhodocyclaceae; genus Azonexus. The sequence goes on along the minus strand of CP054864.1, from coordinate 934,108 downwards.
AAGAAGAAATTCGAGACGAAGAACGCTACCGCCATCGCCGATCGCGCCAATGAACGCNNTGCTCTTTCAGCCGGAAGCATGAACAACGCACCTAGCACGAGAGTCACTGCGACCACCAGCAGACCCGCCGGCATCAGCCGGCGCACGCGCCGCGCGTAGAAGGCGCCAAGAAACCCGACCNNGCCGGCTGCCATGGCTTCGTTGAACAGCAGCGAGGTAATCAGAAANCCGGATATGACGAANAATATATCGACACCGACAAACCCNCCGGAAAATCCAGGAAACCCNGCGTGATACGCAATCACCGAAATGATCGCGATGGCGCGCAGNCCATCGATGTCCGGACGATATTTGCGTTCGGCGGACTGAAAGGTTGTGTTCATCCTATGGTTTTATTTGTGGGGAAATTGTCTGTTTTCCAATTTTCTCAAATCACCTGCCAGGAAATACAGCAAGCCTGTCGCCGGCTAGCGCGGCATGTCGATACCTTTGAGCTTGCGGTACATATCGACGGCGTAGGAATCGGTCATCCCGGCCACGAAATCGGCGACNTGCAGCAGGCGCAGGTAGGGNTCGGGATCGGGTTGTCCGCCGTGACCGAGGAACTGTGCCGGCAAAAGCTTGAGCAGCATTTTNTCGCGCGTCGTCAGCCGCTCCTGCCCGGCGCCGGCTTCGACGGCACTGGCGAAGAGCGAGAGCAGTCCACCGAGCACCTCGAAGCCCGCAGTTTCGATTTCCAGCGCGGGACGCGCCGTGTAGATGGTTTCCTTGGCCAGCTTGAGGATGGCTTGCAGGGGAATGGCAACCGGCGACTGGTCGAGCAATTCGTCGTCGAATTCGCCCTTGAGAATGGCATCCTCGTTTTCCAGAAAGACTGCCGCTGCGCTATCCAGCAAGCGGCCGATGGCCTTGGCGCGCAGGTACTCGAGGCGCTCCTTGGGGTCATGCAGGCGGTCGAGCCGGCGGCCGCTGATGGCGTTGCCGGCAAGTTCGCCAAGCAGGCACTCGGCATCCTTGTAGGGCACGAAGCCGAGGCGCGCGGCGTCTTCCAGATCGACAATCAGGTAGCAGGTGTCGTCGGCCACTTCGACGAGAAAAGCCAGCGGATGACGGCGCCAGGCCTGCCCCGGAATTCGCTCGACGAGGCCGGTCGACCGCGCCACCCGTTCGAAAGCCTCGGCATCCTGCTGGAAGAAACCGAATTTCTTGCCGCTTTTGCCGTCGAGTTCGGCCGCAAGCTGCGAGGGACGCGGATATTTNGTGAACGTCGCCAGCACCGCGCTGGTCAGTTGCAGCCCGGGGTTGGCCGGATTCTGTAGCCGGGTAAGAATGCGAAAGCCCTGCGCGTTGCCTTCATAACGCTCGAAATCGGCGCGCTGGGCCGGCGTGAAAGGATGGCGATCGAGCAGGCCGGAAGTACGGAACCACTCGCGGATCGCATCCTCGCCGGCGTGGCCGAAGGGCGGATTGCCGATGTCGTGCNNCAGGCAGGCCGCCGCGACGATGGCACCGAAATCGCCCGACTCGACATCGCGCAGGCCGTGGCGGGCGATGATCTCGCGGCCAACGACGGCACCCAGCGAGCGACCGACGCAACTGGCCTCCAGGCTGTGCGTCAGCCGGGTACGGACATAATCGCTTTTGGAAAGCGGGAAGACCTGGGTCTTGTCCTTCATGCGCCGGAAGGCGGAGGTGAAGACGATGCGGTCGTAATCCTGCTGGAATGCCGTGCGCTCGGGGTTGCCCGGCGCCTTGCCGGCGCCCGGCCGGTCGGTGGAAAGCAGCTTTTCCCAGGTTTTTCGTTGGCCCATGGTGTTCCGGATTGGCGACTTGATGGGCTGCGAGTTTACTCTGCTTCGATCAATGCCCGCACATGATCCGGCAAAGGAACCGATTTCCCGGTCTGCGTATCCATCCATACCACCTTGGCCGCACCTTCGGCATGAATTCGCTCATCGCCGACGAGACGCATCTCGACGTGGGTCGGCACGCTGGAACGTCCGGCATGCCCGACGTAGGTGCGCACCTCGACCGTACCAGGATAATTCATCGGGATCAGGAAGGTGCAACTGGCATTGACGATCACCGGCCCGGCGCCACCGGGGCGGACCGGCACCTCGAGCGCCTCGATCCACTCGACGCGCGCCTGCTCCATGAAACGGAAATAGACGGTGTTATTGACGTGCCCATAGGCATCCATGTCGCCCCAGCGGATGGGGATCTGCGTGACGTGGACGAGTTTTCTTCTGTGTTCCATGAAACCACTTTTCGGGGTTGCTGAATAAGTCTCCATACTGTACCGTATTGTCAACAGCGTCACAAATAAATCAAAAGGAGACATCATGGAACGCGAAGCAATGGAATTCGACGTCGTCATTGTTGGCGGCGGCCCGGCCGGCCTGGCGTCGGCAATCCGCCTGAAGCAACTGGCGGCGGAANAAAATACCGAAATCTCGGTCTGTCTGATCGAAAAAGGCGCCGAAATCGGTGCCCACATCCTGTCCGGCGCCGTGATGGACCCGCGCGCCCTGAGCGAACTGCTGCCCAACTGGAAAGAAGACGGCGCCNCCCTCAATGCGCCGGTTTCGGAAGACCGTTTTTTCATCCTGTCCGAGAACGGCGCTACCAAGGTGCCGAACAGCCTGCTGCCCGGCTGCTTCCACAATGAGGGCAACTATGTCATCTCGCTCGGCAATGTCTGCCGCTGGCTGGGCGAACAGGCGGAGGCGCTGGGCGTCGAAATCTACCCCGGTTTCGCTTNNGGCGCCGAAGTGCTGTTCAACGAGAGCGGCGCGGTCAAGGGCGTTGCCACCGGCGACATGGGCCGCCTGCACGACGGCTCCGAAGGCCCGAATTTCCAGGTCGGCATGGAACTGCTCGGCAAATACACCTTTNTCGCCGAAGGCTGCCGCGGCCATCTCGGCAAGCAACTCGAAGCGCAATTCAATCTGCGCGACGGCGTGGACCCGCAAACCTACGGCATCGGCCTCAAGGAATTGTGGGAAATCACGCCGGAAAACCATCAACTCGGCCTTGTCATCCATAGCGGTGGCTGGCCGATGGCGCCCGACACCTATGGCGGCGGTNTTCTCTACCACCTTGAAAACAACCAGGTCGCCATCGGCTTCGTCGTCGGCCTCGGCTACAGCAACCCGCACCTGTCGCCCTATGAGGAATTCCAGCGTTTCAAGACGCACCCGGAAATCCGCAAGTTCCTGGAAGGTGGCAAGCGCATCGCCTATGGCGCCCGCGCCCTCACCGCCCATGGCCTGCAATCGCTGCCCAAGCTGACTTTCCCTGGTGGCGTGCTGGTCGGCGACGATGCCGGCTTCCTCAACGCAGCGCGCATCAAGGGCTCCCATTGTGCGATCAAGTCGNGGAGCCTGGCGGCCGAAGCCTGTTTCGACGCACTGCTCGGGNAGCGCCAGCACGACGAGCTGACAGCCTATCCAGAAGCTTTCAAANACAGCTGGTTATACGATGAACTTCATAAATCACGTAACTTCAAGCCGTGGATGAACAAGGGCTTGAAACTCGGTTCGCTGATGTTCGGCATCGATCAGATCGTCTTTGGCGGCAAGGCACCGTGGACGCTGCACAACAAGACGCCCGACCACGCCAAACTGAAACCGGCCGCCGAATGCGCCNCCATCGCCTACCCCAAGCCGGATGGCGTGATCACCTTCGACCGCCTGTCCTCCGTTTTCCTGTCGAGCACCAACCACGAGGAAGACCAGCCCTGCCACCTGCAACTGAAGGATGTAGCGGTGCCGATCGCGGTCAACCTGGCGAAGTACGATGCGCCGGAACAGCGTTTCTGCCCGGCGGGCGTCNACGAGATCCTGCGCGACGAACAGGGCAACAACCCGCGCCTGCAGATCAACGCGCAGAACTGCGTGCACTGCAAGACCTGCGACATCAAGGACCCGACGCAAAATATCAACTGGGTGACGCCTCAGGGCGGCGAAGGACCGACCTATCCGAACATGTGATGATTTATAATCTTCGGGCTAAACCCCTTAGGGAGAACATCAAATGGGCTTTCTCGCCGACAAGAAGATTCTGATCACCGGGCTGCTCTCCAAGCACTCCATCGCCTACGGCATCGCCAAGGCCTGCCACCGTGAAGGCGCGCAGCTCGCCTTCACCTACCAGTCCGAGCGTTTCGAGGATCGCATCAAGAAATTCGCTGCCGAATTCGGCAGCGACATCACCATCCCGCTCGATGTCAGCAGTGACGAGCAGATCGACGCCCTGTTCGTCGAACTCGGCAAGCGCTGGGATGGCCTCGACGGCCTCGTGCACTCGATCGCCTACGCACCGACCGAAGCCATCGAGGGCGACTTCCTGAACGGCATTTCGCGCGAAGCCTTCCGCATCGCCCACGATATTTCCTCCTACAGCTACCCCGCGCTGGCCAAGGGCGCCCGTCCGATGATGCAGGGTCGCAAGGCATCTCTGCTCGCCCTCTCCTACCTGGGCGCCGAGCGCACCATGCCAAACTACAACACCATGGGCCTGGCCAAGGCCAGCCTCGAAGCCGCCACCCGCTACCTGGCCTTCTCGCTCGGCCCCGAAGGCATCCGCGCCAACGCCATCTCCGCCGGCCCGATCAAGACGCTGGCTGCCTCCGGCATCGGCAATTTCGGCAAGCTGCTCGCCTACAACGCCCATCACGCCCCGCTGCGCCGCAACGTGACCATCGAGGAAGTCGGCAACGCCGCCGCCTTCATGCTGTCCGACCTGGCCAGCGGCATCACCGGCGAGATCATGTACGTCGATGGCGGCATGAACACCACGGCGCTGGGCAACGCCGACCCATTGCCAGCGTAACCGCCTGACCGGCCTGTTGCGGTCGACCCGCAAAAGGCACGAAAATGAAAAACGCCGACCGGAATCTCCGGTCGGCGTTTTGTTTGCCTGGCACACGGCAAGCCGTTGCCGGCCTGCCCGCCTGTCGCTTACTTGTCTCTGGCTTCCAGCGCCGCCTTGTTGATTTCAACCTTGTAACGGCTGCGCAACGCGGCGAGATAGCCCTGCACCTCTTCCTGCGTGCCCAGCGACCCCAACTGGCCGAGCAACGCCTGCTTGCGCGCGTCGTCAAGCGCTTCGCCGGCTTCCACCTTGTTCAGGCGGAACAGCGCATAGCCGTTGCCAGGCAGTTCGACGCCGGTGAATGCCGGCAGCTTGCTNGCNTCCATGCGGAAAACGGCAGGCGCGGCGGCAGGCGGCAGCGCCGCGTGATCGATGCGNGAAACGCGCTTGACCGGCCCCCAGGCCAGCTTGTCCTCGCCCTTNTTCAAGGCCTCCAGGCGCGCCTCGCCATCCTTTCTGGCCAGCGCCTGCGCTTCCTTGCGCTTGAGCACCGTTTCGATGGTGCTCTTGACGCCCTCGAAAGGCTGCAGCGACGCCGGCTTGTAATCGACGATACGCGCCGCAACCAGCGTGTTCGGCGCGATTTCGACGGCTTCGGTGTTGCGCCGGTTCTTGATCGAATCCTCCGAGAACAGCGCAGCCAGCAGCTTTTCATTGCCCAGCGTGCCGCTCGCCGGATTGGCCTGGCGCCCCAGCCAGTCGGACTGCTTGATCGCCAGGGCGAATTTGTCGGCCGCCGGCTTCAGGCTGTCGGACTGCTCATAGACCATGTTGCTGAAATTCTCCGCCGCTTCGGCGAACTTGCGCGTGGCACCGGCTTTCTTCAATTCGGCTTCGATTTCGCCGCGCACGTCGGCCAGCGGTTTNTCCTTGGCGGCATGGATGCCGGTCACCTTGATGATGTGAAAACCGAAATCGGACTCGACGATGCCGGAAATCTCGCCATCCTTGAGCGAGAAAGTCGCGTCCTCGAACGGCTTGACCATCATGCCGCGCCCGAAGAAGCCGAGGTCGCCCCCNTTGGCAGCGGAACCCGGATCGTCGGAATTCTTCTTCGCGAGGTCGGCAAAAGCCGCCGGGTTCTTCTGGATTTCCTTCAACAGCTCCTCGGCCTTGGCCCGCGCCTTGTCCTTGCCGATCTTTTCCGAGGCGATCAGGATGTGGCTGGCGCGCCGCTCTTCCGGCTGCTGGAAGCGATCCTTGTGGCCCTCGTACCAAGCCTTGATTTCCGCGTCGCTGACCGTCAGCTGGCCGCCGATGGTCTCCATCGACAGCACGACGAACTCGACCCTGGCCTGTTCCGGAATTTCGAACTGCCGGCTGTTCTCGTCATAGAACTTCTTCGCCGCGCCGTCTTCCAGCTTGACCTTGTCCAGGAAGGCATCAACGCCGATGCGATACTCCTGCACGTCGCGCTTCTCGGTCTGCATGGCCAGGATGCGATCGCTGACCGTGCGCGCCATCAGGCCCGACTGGCCGATGCCGCCGGCCAGCTGCTGCAGCGTCAGATCCTGGCGCAGACGCGCCTCGAAGCTGGCCGGCGTCATGCCCTGGGCTTTCAGCAGGCTTTCGTAGCGCTCCGGCGAAAACCTGCCGTCGACNCTGAAGGCTTCGATACCGCCGATGGCGGTGCGGATCGCCTGGTCACTGGCGAACATCTTGCGTTTGCCCGTCTCGATCAGCAACAGTTGCTGGTCGATGAGATCGTCGAGAATCGCCTGGCGCGCTTGCGGGGTGTCCAGCAGTTTGGGATCGAACTGCCCGCCCAACTGCGCCCGCAGACGTTCCTGCTGTTCGCGCAATGTCTGCTGGTATTGCTGCTGGGTGATCTTGACATCGCCGACCCGCGCCACGTCGTCGCCGGTGCCGACGCTGCGCACGTAGGATTCGACGCCGAAGAAAGCGAACGGCAGCGTAATCAGCGCCAGAAAGAGCTGGACGATCCTTTTATTGTTGCGAACTGCATCAAACATGAGATGAACTACCCTTCAGACACGTTCAAAACGGCGAACGCGGATTCGCCAAAAAGCGCTAATGATACCGTAGTTTCGCGACCCCATATTTGATCGGGGCGCTATGACGCGCTATGTGACGGCGATCATTTGTCCCAGGCGGCGCACCGCGTCCTCGATCTCCGGCGTATGGGGNTTGCCGCAATTCAGGCGCAGACAGTTGCGGTACATGCCGCTGGCCGAGAACAGCTCGCCCGGCACGAAGGCCAGCCCNCGGGCAACGGCCATTTCGTGCAAGGCGGTGGTATCGATGTCTTCCGGCAACTCGACCCACAGCACATAGCCGCCCTGCGGCTGGGTCATCCGCGTTTCCGCCGGAAAATGGCGGGTCAGGGCCTGCCGCATGCTTTCCACCTGCGATTCGTAGGCACGCCGCAAGCCGCGCAGGTGGCGCTCGTAGGCGCCCGACTCGAGATACTCGGCAAGCACGTGCTGGGTCAGCGGATTGGTGCCGCCGCTGGTGATCGTCTTCTGCAGGGCCAGCGCCTGCCGGTAGCGCCCGGCGGCGACGAAGCCGATGCGCAGCGACGGCGACAGACTNCTGGAAAACGACGAGCAGAGCAGCACGTTGCCGGCCGTATCGAAAGCCTTGATCGGCCACGGCCGCTGGCTGCCGAAATGCAGGTCACCGTAAATGTCGTCCTCGATCACCGCGACCCCNCTGGTTGCGGTCAACGTCGCCAGAAGGCGTTTNTTCTCATCGGGCATCACACTGCCGAGGGGATTACTGGCGTTCGGCACCAGCAGGCAGGCGGCCACGCGGCCATCGCGCGTCGCCAGATCGAGCGCCTCGACCGAAATGCCGGTACGCGGGTCGGTCGGAATTTCCAGCGCCTTCAAGCCCAGCGTTTCGAGCAACTGCAGCATCAGGTAATAGGCCGGCGATTCGACGGCCACCGTGTCGCCCGGCTGCGTCACCGCGCGCAGGCAAAGGCCGAGGGCCTCGGTGNNCGAATTGGTGATGACGATCTCGTCGCCGGCCAACGGCCCGCCCCAGGCCAGCGAGCGGCGCACCAGCTGGCGCACCAGCGCCGGCTCGTCCATGTTGATGTGGCTGCCGCCTTCGAGCAGCTTCGGGTGGCGCCGCGCGACGCCGGCATAGAGGCGGTGCAGCGCCGCCACCGGTAGCAGCGAGGGCGCCGGCAAGGCGGCGGCCAGCGGCGCCACCCCNGGTTTCATGCCGGCCTGCAGCACGCGCACCAGACGCTGGGTGACATCGACCGGCACGGCGGCTTCCGGCGTCGAGCGCTGCGCCGGCTCGGCCCGCGCGATGGGCGCGCGCCGCACGAAATAGCCGGATTGCGGCCGCGCCTCGACCAGCCCGCGATCTTCCAGCTGGCGTAAGGCCTGCACCACCGTCGACACCGACAGGCGACGCTCCTGCGACAGCCGCCTGACCGACGGCAGGCGGTCGCCGTGGCGCAGCATGCCGCCGGCAATCATGCCGGCCAGGTCGGCAGCGAGTTTNTCGTAACGCAACAGATCCGCGGTCATTGCCTCACCAATACAGTTTGCTTTTCCCTGGACCAGCACAGTTGGTTCAAGACGACACTGTATTGGTCACAATTCAATTTGATTGCTACTGTATCACTCGCAAGCCCGGATTTATGCTTTCTCGCACAACAACTACGGGAGAGCGCCATGCGAATCGACGTCAGTTCCGGTGAAATCCGACTTACCGAAAACCGGCCACTCAGCCTGCGCGACGCGCGCGGATTGCGCGTCGAATGTACGTCTGGCACCGTCTGGATCACGCTATCCGGCCAGACTGCCGATGTCTTCCTGAAACCCGGCGAGAGCCACCTGTTGCGCGGCAACGGTCTGGCGTTGATCGAGTGCATCGGCGACGGCAGCATCAGGATCGGCATGCCCGAACGTCGCCCCGGCTTCGCCCGCCGTCTGGCGAGCCTGCGCCGGTCGCTGTGGCCCGACCACTACCTGGCGACGTCCTTCCCTGAGCAGCGCGCAGGGCCGCGCCCAGCCCCAGATCGAAATGCGCCACGTGCGATTCGAAACTGCGTTCCATGAACACCATCAGCGCCGGCACATTGCAACGGCCGTCGCGCAGTTCGGGAATCTTGCCGCGCACGAACGCCGCGATTCGCGCATGCTCCCGGGCGTGATGCTCGAACGGAATGCCGTTCGCGCGCGCCGCTTCCTGCTCCCAGGCGAAATGTTCCAGCAATTCATCAAGCAGCCGGGCAAGCAGCGTCAGGCCCTTTTCGTCCACATCGGAAACGGACAACAGGGCATTCTTGACCTGCAACATGCTGTTGAACAGGTGATCGTGCTGACCATCCATCTCGGCAACGCCGGTCAGCAACTCAGTCGGAACGAGCAAATCGGTCATCTCTCCCACTCCGCGGCAAATACCGTCTTTTCAGGACAACTCCGCGCCGCCTAGTCGAACAGGCCAGGCGGCAGCGGCTTGAGATTTTCCTGCTTGATCGTGATGCGAACCGGCACACCNCGCCTGCCGATCGCCTCGACCACCAGCCGACCCGCCGAAGCTTCGGCGACCACCCGCACCGTGCGCGACAACTTCCGGCTTCTGCCCAGATAGGTTGCCACGGTACCGGCCGGAGGAATCCAAACTGACTTGGCGCGCAACATGGAGAGCCTTTCGTGCTGGATCGACCACTCAAGCCTACCCCGGAAAAATATTTTCTCGAATACTGTACATTAATACAGTTATCGACTATTCTGCGACCGAACGCCAACTACTGTTTATTAATACAGTTACCCACAACCAACAGGAGTCGCCATCATGAAACGTCTTCAGCACTGGTTCGATCTGCTTGCCGGCATTTCCCACGACGAGCAGGTTCGCCTCCAACGCGCCCGCGCCATCTTCGACGACCATGGCCCGGATATCGCCGCGCTACAGACCCCGGCCTGCTGGCGTCGCCGCAGCCGCATCGCCTGCTCCTGAACGGGACGGCGACCCGCCACGGAGGCAGCAGGCCATTTTCGGCCTTTTTGATGGTCGACCGCAACCGGCGCACCACTTGCGGCAACGCGCGCCTGCGGCATAATTCAGGCTTCGGCAAAAACTACCCCAGCCGCCAGCCATCAGCCCTCCGGAGACCCTGCCATGAAGCGTATCGACATCGACAGCGCCATACGCTTGCACACCCAATGGCGACGCCAGTTCCTGAACGCTTTCGCCGATGGGGCCTACGCCGACATGCCGCTGTCCGAGCACCGGAGCTGCATGCTCGCCAGCGCCTTGCAGGCGCTCGGCGGCAGCGACGGCAAATCCGCCAACCTTGGGCAACTCGTCGCAATCACACCCGCTTTCACATGCTGGCCAACGAAATCATCGATCTCAGCAACAACGGTCTTGGCGATTCCGCCGACCTGCTGCTGCCGGAACTCAACGAAGCCTCGCACCAACTGGTCGGCCAGCTCGACAAGCTGCGTGGTTTGCTGGATCAATGAGCCTCGAATCGGTTCGCCGCTTCTTTGCCGCGCGCCAACTGGACATCCCGGTCATCGAACTGGACGTCAGCACGGCAACCGTTGCCTTGGCCGCCGAGGCGCACGGTGTCGAACCCGGGCGCATCGCCAAGACGCTGGCCTTCCGTATCGCGNGCGACAAGGCCATCCTGCTGGTCGCTCGCGGCGATGCCCGTATCGACAACCGGAAGTTCAAGGACGCCCTGGGCAAGGGCAAGATGCTGCCGGCCGATGAAGTCGTCGCGCTGACCGGGCATCCGGTCGGCGGTGTCTGCNCCTTCGGCCTGGCCAGCGAGCTGCCGATCTATCTGGATCTCTCCTTGCAGGCCTTCGACGAAGTTCTGCCCGCAGCCGGCGCCGTTCACAGCGCAGTCAGGATCAGCCCGGCGCAACTGGCCGAAGTCACCGGCGGACAGTGGGTCGACGTCTGCCAGCTGGCAGAGGCCTGAAACGCGGCCGGCAGCGCCCACAATAAAAGGAACTCCGTGGAGTTCCTTTTTCGTTTCAGGCAGCCCGCTTACCCCACCCAGCGTCGCGCATTGCGGAACATGCGCATCCACGGGCTGTCCTCGCCCCAGTTTTCCGGGTGCCAGGACATCTGCACGGTGCGGAAGACGCGTTCCGGGTGCGGCATCATGATCGTGAAACGGCCGTCGGCCGTGGTCACGGCCGCCAGGCCGCCCGGCGAACCGTTCGGGTTGTACGGGTAGACCTCGGTCGGCTCGCCCTTGTTGTCGACGTAACGCACGGCGGACAGGCACTTGCCTTGGTCATCGGCGTTGTCGAATACCGCCCTGCCCTCGCCGTGCGAGACGACGATGGGCACCTGCGAGCCTTCCATGCCGGCGAAGAAGATCGACGGCGAGTCGAGGATTTCGGTCATCACGAAACGCGCTTCGAACTGCTCGACCTGGTTGCGGCGGAACGCCGGCCAGTGCTCGGCACCCGGAATGATGGCCTTCAACGCGCTCATCATCTGGCAGCCGTTGCAGACGCCCAGCGCGAAGGTGTCCTTGCGCTGGAAGAAGGCAGCGAATTCGTCGCGGCAGCCGTCGTGCATCAGGATGGTCCGCGCCCAGCCGAGGCCGGCGCCAAGCACGTCACCATACGAGAAGCCGCCGCAGGCAACCAGGCCCTTGAAATCCTTGAGACTGACGCGGCCGGCCAGAATGTCGCTCATATGCACATCGACCGCAGCAAAGCCGGCGCGGTCGAAGGCGGCGGCCATTTCGTAGTGGCTGTTGACGCCCTGCTCGCGCAGGATGGCAACACGCGGACGGCCGCTGATGTCCTGATAGACCTTGGTGAAATCGTCCTGCGGATCGAAGGTCAGCTTCGGCGTCAGGCCGGGGTCGCTTGTATCGAGAATGCGGTCGAATTCCTGCTGGGCGCAACTCGGGTTGTCGCGCATGGTCTGCATCTGGTAGCTGGTTTCCGACCAGGCGCGTTGCAGGTCGACGCGCTTCNNGCGCAGCACGCGCTTGGCATTGCGCGTGACACGGATTTCGTCCCACTCGTTGAGCGTACCGACAAAATGGTAGGGCACGCCGCAGGCGCGCAGGATGGGCGTGACCTTTTCGCGGTCGGCACGGCGAATCTGGATCAGCGCGCCCAGTTCCTCGTTGAACAGCGCGCGGACGATGTGCTCGAAATCGCGGCCCGCCAGCAGATCCGGGCGCTTTTCGGAACCATCGACATCGCCGGCACCGGCGTCGTAACAGAGACCATCGAGGTCGAGCGAGACACCGCGACGGCTGGCAAAGGCCATTTCACAGGCGGCGACGAACAAGCCACCGTCGGAACGGTCGTGGTAGGCGAGCAGCATGCCTTCGCGGTTGAGCTTCTGCACGGCGTCGAACAGACCTTTCAGCTTGGCTGGCTCGTCGACATCCGGCGCATCGCTGCCGGTGGCGTTATACACCTGAGCCAGCGCCGAACCGCCCAGGCGGCTCTTGCCAAGATCGAGCAGCAGCAGTTCGGTTTCGCCCTGATCGACGGCCAGTTGCGGCGTTTTGGTCTTGCGCACGTCGTCGACCGCAGCAAACGAGGTCACGATCAGCGACAAGGGCGACACCACCTGTTTCTTCTCGCCGCCCTCTTCCCAGGCGGTACGCATCGACAGCGAATCCTTGCCGACCGGAATCGACACGCCGATGGCCTTGCACAGATCGGAAACGGCCTCGACCGTATCGAACAGGCGCGCATCCTCGCCCGGCACGCCGCACGGCGCCATCCAGTTGGCGGAAAGCTTGACCTTGCCGAGATCGCCAATGTCGGCAGCGGCCAGGTTGGTCAGCGCCTCGCCGATGGCCATGCGGCCGGAAGCCGGCGCATCGAGCACCGCCAGCGGCGTGCGCTCGCCCATCGCGAAGGCTTCGCCGAGGTAGCCTTGATAACCCATCGTCGTCACCGCCACATCGGCCACCGGCACCTGCCACGGCCCGACCATCTGGTCGCGGGCGGTCATGCCGCCGACCGAGCGGTCGCCGATGGAGATCAGGAAGGTCTTGTCGGCGATGGTCGGCAGGCGCATCAGGCGATAGGCGGCATCCTTCAGTTCGATGGCGGTGGCGTCGAAGGAGACGAAGGTTTCCGGTTCGTGCTTGACGTCACGCGTCATGCGCGGCGGCTTGCCGAGCAGTGCTTCCATTTCCATATCGACCGGATTGACGCCGAAATGCGCGTCGGTGACGGTCAGGTGGCCGTCACCGGTCGCTTCGCCGACGACTGCGAACGGGCAGCGCTCGCGCTCGCACATGGCCTGGAACTCGGCGATGCGGTTCGGCGGAATGGCCAGCACGTAGCGTTCCTGCGATTCGTTTGACCAGATTTCGGCCGGCGACATGCCCGGCTCTTCGGTCGGCACCTTGCGCAGATCGAACACCGCGCCGACGCCGCCCGAATGGGCCAATTCCGGCAGGGCATTGGAAACGCCACCGGCGCCGACGTCGTGGATCGACAGAATCGGGTTATCGGCACCCATCTGCCAGCAGCGGTCGATGACTTCCTGCGCACGGCGCTGGATTTCCGGGTTGCCACGCTGGACCGAAGCGAAATCGAGGTCTTCGGCATTGACGCCGGCCGTCATCGACGAGGCGGCACCGCCGCCAAGGCCGATCAGCATGCCGGGNCCGCCGAGTTGCACGAACAGCGTACCGACCGGGAAGGTTTCTTCCTTGAACGACTGCTGCGCCTGGATGGAGCCCAGGCCGCCAGCGATCATGATTGGCTTGTGGTAGCCGCGGACCGTACCGGCGACATCCTGCTCGTAGGTGCGGAAATAGCCAGTCAGGTTCGGACGGCCGAATTCGTTGTTGAAGGCGGCTGCGCCGATCGGCCCTTCGAGCATGATGTCCAGCGCCGAGGCGATGCGCGACGGGCGGCCGTAGGCCTTTTCCCACGGCTGCGGCGCATCCGGCAGGTTCAGGTTGGAGACCGAGAAGCCACAGAGGCCGGCTTTCGGCTTGGAGCCCTTGCCGGTGGCACCTTCGTCGCGGATTTCGCCGCCGGAGCCGGTGGATGCGCCGGGGAANGGTGAAATCGCGGTCGGGTGGTTGTGCGTCTCGACCTTGGTCAGGATGTGGGTCAGCTCTTCCTTGTAGGAATAGCCACGGTCGGCATCCGGGTAGAAGCGNCGGATGGTCGCGCCTTCGATGATCGAGGCGTTGTCGGCATAGGCCATCACCGTGCCTTGCGGCGCGGCGGCATGCGTTTCGCGGATCATGCCGAACAGCGTCTTGTCCTTCTTCTCGCCATCGATCACCCACGAGGCGTTGAAAATCTTGTGGCGGCAATGTTCGGAATTGGCCTGGGCGAACATCATCAGTTCGACGTCGGTCGGGTTGCGGCCGGCCTTGGTGAAGATGTCGAGCAGGTAGTCGATCTCGTCATCCGAGAGCGCCAGGCCGAGCGACCCGTTGGCCTCGACCAGTGCAGATTTGCCCCCTTTTTGGAGGTCGACCGTAGCCAACGGCTTCGGCGCGAAATGGCGGAACAGTTCGCCCGCTTCGGCAAAGCCGGAAAGCACCGATTCGGTCATGCGATCGTGCAGCAAGCCGGCAACGATCTTTCTTTCGTCGGCATTCAGCGCGCGTCCGCCCTTGACCTGAACATGAAAGGCAACGACCCGCTCGATGCGTTCGATGGCGTCGAGGTCGCAGTTCCAGGCGATGTCGGTCGCCTTGGAAGACCACGGCGAAATGGTGCCGATGCGCGGGGCGACCAGGAACAGTTCCCCGGCTTCGGCACCGGCCGCCTTCTCTTCCAGCAGCGTCGCCAGCTTGGCGCGCTCGTCGGCATCAAGCACACGCCGTTGCGCCACGACATGCCAGTAGTCGGCGACCACCGATTCGATGTCCGACACTGCCGCCGTCAGGCGATTGGTCAGGCGTTGCAGGCGAAAGGCGGAAAAGGCGGCGTCGCCCTTGAGGCAAAGAATGTCGGCCATGAGGAGGTAATTCGCGTTAGGCGGGGAGGCCGGCATTATACCCGAGGCGTGGTTAATCCCCGCCAATGCCCCGGGCTAGGCGATATTCAGAAGTACATGGCTGATGACTTTGAAGATAGAAGCCTGGCATGACCGATCAAATTTGCATCGACCGGGAAGACGCTTAGGCAAGCAAGCCACGCTGAAGAAGATACATGCCGGCACCGGCGAAATACCCCACCAACGCGAGTCCACTAATTTTCTTTACATACCAGAAGAAATGAATTTTNTCGAGGCCCATTGCTGCCACACCAGCGGCTGAACCGATGATGAGGATAGACCCTCCNGTGCCGGCGCAATAAGCCATGAATTGCCACAGAAAATGGTCTGGCGGATAGCTTGCAAGGCTGTACATGCCCATAGAAGCAGCAACCAGGGGTACGTTGTCGACAATCGCGCTGACGATCCCGATGATTAAAACGATCACATCCTGTCGCCCGACGGCCTGATCCAGCCATTGCGCCAGCGATGTCAGGATGTGGGTATGTTCTAGCGTGGCAACCGACAGCAAAATCCCGATGAAGAACACGAGCGAACTCATGTCGATTTTGCTCAGAGCATGCGCCAAGGTGAAATGGATCTTGAATTCGTCTTCCTTGTGCCGATGAACCAGGTCACCGACCAACCAGAGAATCCCCAGTCCGAACAGGATGCCCATGAACGGCGGCAGATGGGTAATCGTTTTAAATGCCGGAACGGCAACCAATATCCCGAGACCCAGGAAGAACATCAGATTGCGCTCGAACTCAGTCGTCTCCACCCCGTGGTTGTTTTCGGTCAGTTCCGGACTGACCACCTCTCGGCCACGTAAAAANTAGGCAGTAATGCCCATCGGAACAACCATGCTTACCAAGGCAGGCAACAGCACCGCCTGAATGATGGCGAGCGAGGTAATCTGACCGCCAATCCAGAGCATCGTCGTTGTCACGTCGCCAATCGGCGACCAGGCGCCGCCCGAATTGGCGGCGATGACGATAATCCCGGCAAAAAACAGGCGATCTTCATGTTTGGCGGCCAATAGTTTGCGCATCAGGGAAATCATCACGATCGTGGTAGTCAGGTTGTCCAGGATCGCGCTCAGAAAGAATGTCACGAAACCGACCAGCCACATCAGCGACGACAATCGCGTCGTTCTGATTCGTTTGGTGATGACCTCGAAGCCATTATGCGCATCGACGACCTCGACAATGGTCATCGCACCCATCAAGAAAAACACGATCTGTGCCGTTCCCATCAGTGACTCGCCCAATTGCTCCGTCAGCAAATGCGTATCTCCCAGAGAGAGCGCATAGACGGTCCATAACAATCCCGCGCCAATCAACGCTGAGGCAGACTTATTGACCTTGAGCGGGTGTTCCAGAGCGATTGCTGCATAGGCGATCACGAAGATAAGGACGATGGCGACTAGCATTTGAAACCTCTACGACATTTGACTCTGAAACTACGACAAGACTTCGATACTCCAAACTGCTAGCTGTAGTGATTGTTATGGAGTCTGTAACGCGATTTTAATTGGCGCTGGCATGGCCAAGCACATTCCATACCTCTTCCAGTGTTGCCAGCATTGCCGCAGAACTGTTTCCCGGACGGGTCGCGTACAAGGCTATTACAAGGCGCCGATCCAGATCGACAAAAATACTGGTTCCATGCTGCCCAATCAGGGCAATCCGATTCGGTGCTCCGCCCAGATGTACGAACCCGTATCGCAGTTCGCTCCCTTTCGCCAGTCCTTTGACGCCCGCAGTGCGCAGCCCCGAAGACGCAGTCAGCGTCTCAATAAACCAACCGGGAATTTTNCCGCGATTTCGACTCGACCGTGCCTCTACAAGAACCTGGCCGAGTTTCGCGAAATCCCGCAAGCTCAATGCGAGGCCCGAAGCCAATTCAACNCCTTGCGAGTCGCTGAGCCAAAGTATGGGATGCTCCGGGCGGCTACGGGAAAGCAGTTGCTCGCAAAACAATTGGGATAGCGGTATTGCGTTACTTTCGGCCAATGTCCACGCCAAGAGATCGTCCTCCGGAGCGGGGTCAAACGAATGAGCCTCCTTGTCCTGCAACGGTCTATCCCAGCGGCCGGGTTGCGTCAACCAGGCGCGGACACCTGCCTCGGGTTGAGTTGTCGTCCAGCCGGCTGCACGATGCCATCGATCTAGTTCCTCTTGCGTCCAACCATACTGTTCCTCGTCTTCCAGCAGGCGCTGGATCGACAATTTTCGCAATCCACCTGAGGCAGCCAGGTTTGGCAGATAGCGAACAACAGACTTGTCGGCATTCAGTTTTCCCTGGCTGATACTGATTGCGCCCAGCATGTTGAGCCACGGACGGGCCGCATCGAGTAGCAGGCGCGGTTTATCTGCCACAAGACCATTGCGGTAGCGCTCGGTCACAATCTGCCCGTTACGCAAAACGACCAAGCCATCCGCATACAGGCGACTGTCAAGCAGGAAACCGATATCGCGCTGACTGCCATCCAGCGGATCGATACTGGGCAGGGTATCGACCTGCCTTTGCTTGGGAGAAATCTTTGCCTTGTTTCCGGCCTGGAAATAACGCCATGAGGGCATGAAGACATCAGCCGCTTGCAGACTCAGGCGCTGGTTTTCAATCGCCAGCCAGTTGCTCTTGTCTATCCATGACCCANNTTTTTGTGCGCCGACCGGCGCACGCTCAAACAGACAGGACGAATTCGCTGCCCATGCTCCCGTGGCAACGAACAGTAACAGCAAGGCAGCAGGCAAGCTGCGTTTCATTTGTTTTCCCAAGAGTGAGCGTTCTTGCCCATCAACCGTTCACTGGCTTCGCGTACTACATCGTTCAGGTTGCCATGCTGCTTTTCCCTGGCGCGCAGCCATGCTGCATCGCCTGCATTCCCCTCGATCACCTGCTTGAGAGGATTAAGCCAGTGGGTACAATTCAATTCATGCGCATCCCCGGAAATCGCATCCAGCAATTCCATCAAGATTTGCCTCAACGGAATCTGGTTTTGGCCAACCGGGTCGGAAATCATTGCCTCCAGCCCGTAACGACAGGCCTGAAATTTGTTGTAACGGGCAACATGCACCTGTTTGCCGGTATGCAATGGTGGACGGGTACGTAATAGCCAGCGCGAGAGCGATTGCGCCAGCGCCGCCAGCGAAGTCGCCTGTTCGATGCCCAATGGCGTATCGCAAACCCGAATTTCAACGGTTCCGAACTCCGGTTTCGGGCGCACATCCCAATACAGATCCTTGATACCCTGCGCGATGCCACAGGCTTGCAGGAAGCCAAAGTGTTCGGTGAAATCCTGCCAGCCCGTGAGCGGCGGGCACTGTCCGCTGAGCGGAAAGGCAGAAACCGCATTGAGCCGAGCCGATTGGTAGAAACTGTCAACGCCATCGACAAATGGCGACGATGCCGAGAGGGCGATAAATGCCGGGACATACACCCCGAGCGCCTGAGTCAGCCAGATGGCATCGTCGGCGGAAGTGCAACCGACATGGATATGTTGGCCGAAGACGGTAAATTGCTTGGCCAGATACCCATAGCGCTGGTAAAGGTCATTGAAGCGGTCGCCGGGACAAATGCGCCGTTCCGGCCAATGATGGAAAGGGTGCGTTCCACCACCGCAGACACCGATGTTGTTGCGCTCGCAATGTCGGCGCAATGTATCGCGCAGGCCGCCGAGGTCCGCTGCAATACCATCGACTGTCGCCCGCGCCAACGTGCTGACCTCGATCATGCTTTCAGTGATTTCCAGCTTGATCTCGCCAAAGCGTCCATCGTAATCGAGACTGCCGAGGAGGTCGGTGGCACCCCGCGTCAGGTCGAAATCGCGCTTCGAGACCAATTGCAGCTCCAGCTCGACCCCAGAGAGTAGGCAGCGCTTTCCTTGAACTTACCCAATGGTTTGCTATTCATGCGATACCTCCGCGATCCCGGGTTTCGTTCTCGCACTCGCCCGATCTCCGCAGCGCCAGGCGGCACAATGCAGGACCAACAAGCTCCATCATCGCCGCTGCAAACAACGGCAAGGTCAGCGCTGAACGTCCCACTTCGGGATACAGACTGGCAATTTCATAGGCCATGAATACCGCCGTCGCCGACAGCGGCTGAATTCCCATGCCGACCAATAGACGCTTCGGCAATGACATGCTGCCGCCCGCCCCGGCCATCGCGCCGGCTTTGGCTGCTGCACGAACCAAAAGCAGGCCAAGCGCTTGCAGGCCGGCAAGCAAGGTAAATTCATGCCACGGCAGCGATGCGCCAACAATCACAAANAGGACGATGGCGAGTAGCCAGTGCCCCTCCGGCAGTTCGGTGTAGCGCAAGGTCTGATGCCGATCACGCGATGCTAGCAGCACGCCCATCAANAAGAGGGTCAGAAAGACCGGAACAGCGAGCATGCGCGCGATCCCGACAGCTAGCAGGGCACAGGCGATCAGCACGAAGACCTGTGCCAGCGAACCCTTTGGCAATGTCTTGGCGATTCGCAGTGCCAGCAAGGCTCCAAGGCCCCCGACCAGCAACGCGCCCACGACCACCCACAGCGGGTGCACGATGGCGTTCAGCCAATCCTCGCTCAATTCGGCATGAACAACCCCGAGTACGACGGCGAAAGCAACAAAGGAAGCAGCGGAGCCAATGGCGGTATGCAGGATGATGCGTTCGGTCACCAGCCCTTGGGCCTTGGCTTCCTCGATTGTGAGCAATACAACGGCTGGAGCAGACGCCATTGTCACGGCGGCCGTCGCCGCAGCCCAGGCGGGTGACAGCCCAACCAGCCAAAGGGCGAAGACAAAGATCAGCGCAAACGACAAGGTAATGTCGGCGACGGCGGCGCGGAGTAATTCGGGGTTACTGCGCAGCCAGCTCAAGTCGAGGCGCCGACCCACCTCCATCATCAGCAAACCGAGCGCCGCATCGGCAATCGGCCGGGCCTGTGCCAGCGCTTCGACACTTATCCAACCCAAAACCGAGGGNCCAAAGACGATGCCAGCCAGCACGTAACCGATAAGCTTTGGCCACCGGAGATGCGCATGCAACCATTCGCCAATCAGCAGACCGACGACCAGCAGGAGGCTGAACAGTGCGAGAGAATCGATGTTTTCGGGAAACGGNGGCAGGAAAAACAGGCGGTCCAGCAGGTTTTCCCAAACCGTACGCAGGGGCGAAATGATTCTGTCGATCATGCCTTGCATTTTTCTGCCGCTGACATTGAAAGTCGGCCAAAAATCACCATCGTCGACCTCTTGCAGCCATCAGAAATTCGTCAAGGATTGGGTTGCAGTCCAGCAAATCCGGACTGCCTGGCGGGTGGAACTCCGGGTGCCATTGCAACCCCAGTACATAAGGTTTACCGTCGAGCCTGATCGCTTCGATCAAACCATCCGCTGCGCTGTGAGCCTCGATCCGCAACCCNCTGCCCAAAGCTTTGATGGCCTGGTGGTGAATGGATATCACGTTGCCGCCGCCAAGCTCCGGGTATAGCTTGCCCAGTCCGCCGCCCGCCTCCCAGACAATCGCGTGGGCATGCTTGTCGTAGTCGTCAGTNACATGAACGTCCGGCTGTTCAAACTGTGTAGCAATATCCTGATAAAGGGTGCCGCCGTGAGCGACATTGATTAATTGCGCTCCCCGGCAAATACCCAGAACTGGCTTGCCCGCCTCCATGAACTCATGAATNAGTTCCATTTCATAGGCATCCCGCAGACGATCTCCCGACCACTCTGCCTTGATTGGGTCCTCGCCGTAGGATTGTGGGCTGATGTCTGCACCACCCTGCAAGACCAGCCCATCCAGATATTGGGGATAGTCGGAAAGGCGAATGCTGCTGCGATGGACGATGCCGTCCCCACTGACCGAGGGGATCATGAANACCATGACCTCCCGCGACATGACCCAATGGGCCACAGACTGTTCGAGGTACTGTAGGGATTTGGACTGCAACCCGGTCGCGCCAGGCTGCGGATGGTAAATGCGGGCCGAAAGTCCGATGCGCAAAGGGCGTTTGGTCATGTCTGGCCTCCGTTGCTTTCTTCTGTAGAACTGGTGCGAGCCGGGGTTCGAAGCCGCGTTGCCTCGCCAAATCCCTTGATCGCCGTCTGCGTGGTCAAGGGACCAAACAACTGCATAAGCAGGATCGTTGCCATCAACATGCCGACCAGCATGGAATCCATGCCGCTATAGAGCATCTGGGTGTTGACCAGCAGCACCAGTGCGATACTCGACATGGGCTGTAGCCCGATGCCGAGGTAGAGGCTTTCCCGTACCGTCAGGTCAATGGTTGTACGCGATATCAGAAGGGCGACCACCTGGCCGACCAAACGCACCAACGCGATCAATATCGCTTCCAGCCAATAATCCCGCAGGTAAGCGATGTCAAGCGCAGCGCCGGCAAGCACGAAAGTGATGACCAGAAACACCCTGGCATCGCTGGCAATCCGAATCGCAACGACCTTGCGCTCCCGATCGATCGTGCTGACCAGAATGCCAAAGATCAACATGGGCAGGAACACGGACACTTCCAGATAAATGGCGGTGCCGACGCCCAGTACAATCGTGCCCAGAATCAGCAGATGTTGGTGTTCTACCTGCCGTTCCAGCTTGTCCGCCCCCATCAGAACCAGACCGGCGCAGGCGCCGCCCAGAATCACGGAACCGATGATGCTGCCGAGCGCACTGCTGACGCGGGCGAATCCACTCATTGGCTCGCTGTCGATCAGGAAAGGCACCAGTAGCACCACGACCGCAAATGCAATGGCGCCATTAATTGCCACCATCGTGTAAAGCAAACCGGTGCGCTCCCCTTTCGCGCCAACATCGCTGCAAGTAGCGATGGTGATGGCCGGCGAAGTGGCGATGCAAAGGGCTGCCGCAAATAGCGCCGATCCGACTGAAAACCCNCAATAGCGAAAGAGGATCAATACCAGGGAGCCCGTTATCAAGGACAAGACCCCCACCAGCAATCGGCTGCGACCGGTCTCGAAATTGCAGCGCGGCACCAGATAACCCAACTCGAACAGGATCAAGCCAAGCGCCAGATCGATGAACAACTGCGCCGACTCAATGTGCATGGGCGTGACCCAATTAAGGCCGCTCTGGCCGACGATCAAACCGAACAGCACGTAACCGGTCGTTCGTGGCAACGAAAANAGTCTTCTCGCCACCTCTCCAGCGACCAGACCGCCTAGCAACACCAAGCCGAAGAGCTGAATCGAGTTGAACATAAAATGGGGCAAGCCCCGGATACCTTTATTAATTGAACAATTGAAAAAGCCACTAAATTTACATTGTTTCGCAATATAATTATAGCCCGATTTTGCGCAACCAATCGCTGCCATGAATGAAACTGCAACCCCTTTGGCGCTGGAAGTCTTGCAACAATTTCGCGTCATCTACGGCACCATGCGCCAGTATTTCCGGGAGCTGGAAGAGTCCTGCGGATTGCCGGGTTCGCAAATGTGGGTGCTACAGGAAATTGAGCGCTCCCCGGAAATCGGCGTTACCGAACTGGCCTGCCGACTGGGATTCACCAGTCGACGTGCAGTCTGCTGGTCGAAAAGCTGGTGGCAAAAAATTGCCTGGTCAAGAAGAAACAAATCAAGGATCAGCGACGCGTCGGCCTTTGCCTGACCAGCGAGGGAAAAAGGCAATCGCGGCGTTGCCCGGCCCTGCCGAGGGGTTTTACCCAAGGCGCTCGCGGCGATACCTGTGGTGTCCCTTAAAACATTGCATATCAATCTAAATGAACTGATAAGCCAACTTCCCGGAAAAGACGAGGCCTTTGCTACAACACCACTGGCCGACATGGTTCATGACTGACAAATCGATGTTTGGCAACGTGCGCAACGGCGTGCTCGCGTTGGTCATACCGCTCTTCTTCATAGCCGGATGTGGCACTACCGCTGAATACCAGCAGGCTAATCCGATTGTCGCAGCAGTGGAACCGTCGCTCGCTACCAAGGTGGAACAGAAGCAGTCCGATGGAGCCAGCCTGGCCGAACAACGCTCAGGCGTCGTCGATGAAAAACACTGCATCTATTTTTCGCTCGGCTCCAGTTCCATCAGCGCGCAGGAAAAATACAAACTGCAAGATATCGCAGCCGAGATTAAGAGCGACAGGGCAATGCGCGTCACACTGATCGGCTATTCCAACGACAACGGAAGCAGTTCGTTCAACCTCGCGGTCGCGGATGCAAGGGTTGAATCAGTTAGCGCTGTTCTGAAAAACTGGGGTCAAACCGCATCAGATCAAAAGAATGTGATTGGTGGCGAAAAATCACCCGGCGCCAAGCGATCTGCGGAATATCGCCGGAAAATGCGCCGAGTTGAACTGGTTGTTTCAAGCAAGCGATGAGGCCGGAAGTGTCGGCCTGGAGCGGCCAAACACGCCATAAGGCGCCATAACTGCACGTAAATGCCCTGTTGCGGTCGACGCCCAAAAACAGGCATTTTTCATGTTCCGGCCGTACCTGAAATAGCCGGCTATACTGGCGCTCTCCCGCTTGCCGGAAACCATCAGAACGCCATTCCCGACCAGTTCGTTCTCGCACTCGACCAGGGCACAACCAGCGCCCGCGCCATCCTATTCGACCGCCAGGGCGGCATTCACGGCGTCGCGCAACAGGAAATCGCCCAGCATTTTCCGCAACCCGGCTGGGTCGAACACGACGCCGATGAAATCTGGCGGGCGCAGCTTGCGGTGGCGCAGACCGTGCTGCGCGACAACGGCATTGCGGCCAGCCGGATCGCCGCCATCGGCATCACCAACCAGCGCGAAACGACGGTGCTTTGGGATCGCGCCAGCGGCGAACCGCTGCACCGCGCCATCGTCTGGCAGGACAGGCGCACCGCCGCGATCTGCGACCAACTGACCGCCGCCGGCCACGCCGAGCTGTTTCGCCAGCGCACCGGCCTCGTCGTCGACGCCTATNTTTCCGGCACCAAGCTCAAATGGCTGCTCGACCACATCCCCGGTGCCCGCGCCCGCGCCGAGCGTGGCGAACTGGCCTTCGGCACCATCGACTGCTGGCTGGCCTGGAATCTCTCCGGCCGGCGCGCCCGTCACCGACCCTCGAATGCCTCGCGCACCCTGCTCTTCGACATCCACCGCCGCTGCTGGGACGAAGACCTGCTGGCGATGCTCGACATTCCGCCCGCCCTGCTACCGCAAATCGTCGACAGCAGCCAGTTGATCGCGCACACCGACCCCGCCTTGCTGGGCGCCGCCATCCCGCTCGGTGGCATGGCCGGCGACCAGCAGGCAGCCACGTTCGGGCAAGCCTGCCTTGAACACGGCATGGCGAAAAACACCTATGGCACCGGCTGCTTCCTGCTGATGAACACCGGGGCGCAGCCGATGGATTCCCGCCACCGGCTGCTGACGACCGTCGGCTGGCAACGCGAGGGCCGCACCGCCTACCTGCTCGAAGGCAGCGTCTTCATGGGCGGCGCCACCGTGCAATGGCTGCGCGACGGACTCGGGCTGATCGGCAGTGCGCGCGAGGTCGAAGCGCTCGCCGCCAGCGTTCCCGACAACGGCGGCGTCTATCTGGTGCCGGCCCACACCGGGCTCGGCGCACCTTACTGGGACNCCTTCGCCCGGGGTGCATTGTTCGGCATGACACGCGGCACGACCCGCGCCCACATTGCCCGCGCCGCGCTCGAAGCCATCGCTTTCCAGAGCGCCGAACTGCTCCAGGCTATGGAGCGCGACGCCGGCATGCCCCTGAACGAACTCCGCGTCGATGGCGGTGCCGCCCACAACGACCTGCTGATGCAGTTCCAGGCCGATCTGCTCGGCGTGCCGGTGGTGCGCCCACAGGTCACCGAAACCACTGCGCTCGGTGCGGCCTTTCTGGCCGGACTGGCGGTCGGTTACTGGCAGGACGAAGCCGAAATCGCCGCACTGTGGCGAGCCGACCGGCGCTTCGAACCGGCCATGCCCGAGTCCCGCCGCGCCGACCTGTTCGGCGACTGGCAGCGAGCCATCGAACGGACGCTGAACTGGGCCCGGCCCGCCAGCGCGGCCGAATCGCCCTGAAACAAAAAGGCCCGGCAAATTCGCCGGGCCATGCTCATAAAAAGCGGAACCGAAAGGCTCAGGTCATATAGTTGCCGCCGTTGCTGGCGAAATTGGCGCCGGTCGTAAAACCGGCCTGCTGCGACGCCAGCCAGGAAACCAGCGAAGCGATTTCTTCCGGTTCGCCCAGGCGCTTGACCGGAATCGTCGCCACGATCTTTTCCAGCACGTCTTCGCGAATGGCACGCACCATGTCGGTCCCGATATAACCCGGNGAAACCGTGTTCACCGTCACGCCCTTGGCGGCGACTTCCTGGGCCAGCGCCATCGTGAAGCCATGCATGCCGGCCTTGGCGGCGGAATAGTTGGTCTGCCCGAACTGGCCGCGCTGGCCGTTCATCGAGGAAATGTTGATGATGCGGCCCCAGCCGCGATCCATCATNCCGTCGACCACCTGTTTGGTGACGAAGAACAGCGAATTCAGGTTGGTATCGATGACCGCCATCCAGTCCTGCACGCTCATCCGGCGGAACTGGCCGTCCTTGGTGATGCCGGCGTTATTGACCAGCACGTCGATTTCGCCGACTTCCGCCTTGACCTTGTCGAAGGCCGCCTTGGTACTGTCCCAGTCGGACACGTTGCCTTCGGAAGCGATGAAATCGAAACCGAGCGCCTTCTGCTCCGCCAGCCAGCGATCCTTGCGCGGCGAATTCGGGCCGCAACCGGCCACCACGGAAAAGCCATCCTGCGCCAGACGCTGGCAGATCGCCGTGCCGATGCCACCCATACCGCCAGTTACGTATGCTACTTTCTTGCTCATTGACCTTTCTCCTCTACTGTAATTATGAATTACAAACCGTCACTATAAACAAGGTTACGATTTATGCAATAGCTTTCTTTATTCGGAATAAGTTTGTGTGACGCGGCCAAAACCGCTCGTCACCGCAAACGCCAACACAAGACAATCGACACATCGCGGCCGGACTTGGGGGCTGTATCGTGGCAACCCAGATTGGACATTGATTGCCAAACGGATTCGCCATTTAGACGAAAAGTTGCCAGCAGTAGGCAACAACTAGCAGGGGTTTTCCCGTCGAAAGATACACGAATTGACCCAAATCACTTGCCTGGATTTGGAATCAAACGACTGGAATAAGTCAGGCTGCCCGTTGGATCAATTGTGAAAATTTACGATCTGACTGAAGTATGTGATACGTCCACCATTCGGTGAGAAACTGCCGAAACTCCTCCCTACCGATTTCACCATTGGCGATTTCCTGCAGTTTTCGTTAAGCATCTGCCAGAAATACCTGTGTTCGTCGTGATGCTGCTCAGAGATGGATTTCGCGTACTGCCTGAGCAGGCGTTCTTCGGTTTTGAAATGCTCCTCAATGTAGAACAGCAGATCGTCCCGGTGCTTTGGAATTTCGGGTCGAGCATGTCGCAAAGCTTGTCTATCGGCACCAGTTCGATCGCTTCATCGCAGAGGCCGAGTAGAACCCTGTGCTGGTTATCCAGAAGCCAATTGCCGACACTGTAGCCTGCTCGCCATCTCTTCAAATCAAGCACGTTCATGCCACCATGTCAGTAAGATCGCCATGCGGCAATCTGTCACAAACTGAAAACACCCTGTCGGATCGCGTAACGAACCATGTCTGCCGACGAAGAAATCCGAAACCCCGGAGGAATGCCAGAAACCTACAGACGACCGGATTGTTGGCGAGCCTGTCGTTTAATTCGCTTCTGGAGGTTGAAATCGATGGCTTGCAGAACCAGGCTCGATTTTGTTTCGAACTGCTGAACGACCAATTCCGGTGACTTTACCTTAATCATCTGTGGCAACCTGGCTGGGATGCGCTGGAAATAATGGTATTCATATGATCTCGGCGTCTTACCAATAAATATTTTTCTGTGACTCGATTCTGTTGGACGAGTTCCCGATTTACGAAATCAAAGGAAGCAAGGAATTTGCGACACCAAAGTCAGCACCGATGCCGCTTCGATGGCCGCAATGACTTGGTTCCACCCATCCCGCCCGGCTTGGGATAGCGCATTGCAACTCAGGCAGCGAAATAATGCAAAACACATAGACAAGTATCGCAACACAACGAGAAAGTAAGCAGGGTTGTGCCTCGACATGAAAGGGGCCGCCCAGTTCTTATTTCATTTTTTAGCAAAAGTATCAAATGCCCGCCAACACCCCAGTCATCCACCACCACCCCGCCCATCACCCAAGCACCAAACCACCGCTGCTGTTCATCCACGGTGGTTACAGCAACGCCGCGCTGTGGGGCGTTCGCTTCATTCCGTATTTTCAGGATCAGGGGTACGACTGCTACGCGCTGGAGCTTTCCGGCCACGGTAGCCTGCCGGGGAATCGGGCGCATCTGGACGATTTCGGTATCGACGATTATGTCGCCGATCTGGCGGCGGCCGTGGCCAGCCTGCCCGCGGTGCCGGTGCTGATCGCCCACTCGATGGGCTGTCTGGTCTGTCAGCGTTTTCTCGAACGGGGCACGGCGCGTGCCGTGGCTTTTCTGGCGCCGGTGCCGCCGACCGGCACGNGGNGCACGGCCGGCCGCTTCGCGCTGACGATGCCGGATTTCTTTGCGGAATTGCCGAATGCGGTCAACGGCACGGCCAGCGAANAAACCATGCGCACGATGGCCAGTGTCTATTTCTCGCCGAGCATGGCGCCGGAAGAAACCGTCCAGTATCTGCCGCTGATCCAGCCGGAATCGGAAAAGGCGGTTGCCGAAATGCTCACCGCCNCCTTGCGCATCGCCCGTGGCCGGGCGCGTATTCCGGCGCTGGTCATGGGCGGTTCGGCCGACCAGGTTTTCCCGGCTTCCATGCTTTTCTTCACCGCTGCGTCGTGGAATGCCAAAACGCTGGTCATCGAAGGAGCCGGTCACATGCTGATGCTCGACCCGCAATGGACGGATGCTGCCGGAAAGCTGAAGGCGTGGCTGGAGAGCCTTGACTGAAGCAGTTCTCGGAAACTTGGCCGGCTAACCCTTTCCTCCACACCCGCATCGTTCCCACATGTTTTTCGCCCTCATTTTTCTGATCCTGACGGCCCTTGGCGCCTACCTGTTCCTGAATGGTCGTGGGCTGCGATTCTCGGCGCCGCCTTCGGATGCGTCGTCACGCTCAGGCTGTTGCTGTTTTTCACGGAACGCTCAGGCAAGAGCTCGGGCACGACTCCCGACGCCTGATCCCTGGCGCGCCAGACCGCCTGTTGCGGTCAACCCGAAAAAAGGCCGATTTTCAAATTCCCCGTGAGTAACAGGATCGGCAAGGACGATCACGCGCCATCGTGATGCGCCGCGCCCGGTTTTTCGCACAAACCGCCCGGCGCCGAAATTTCGCCTTCATGTGGCGCGCATATCGCCATAAAATCGCCGCTGGTGCCAATCAACCTTCGGAGCCTTTGTGTCTTCACCCAACGCCATCCAGGACAACCCCACGGTTCGCCTGCTGCATGCGAGCCTGATGTGGCCGCTGCAACTGACGCCGCTGCCTGGCAACGCGGAAGAAGGTCGGCACTGGGAGGTTTTCGAGGCGCGTCAGAAGGAGCACCCGTGGCAGCGCATCGATGACGAATTCACCGACGACCCGAGCCAGTTCAAGGAGCGCCATTACCGCGAGTTCGTTTCCTTCCTGCCCTACGTTCAGCGTTTTCTCTACGGCGAAGGACGTTCTCGCCATTCCTCGCCCGACGACCCGCCGGGCAATTCGCCGATGCACGTCTTCCGGCGGCACGACATCGCCGGCCTGCGCCTGACGCTGCGCAAGGGACAGACGCCAATCGAACTGCACGTCGTCCATCTCGACCTGTATTTCTTTCACGACCTCGACCTGATCCAGCTCAATCTCGAGGTACGTGCCAGCGACCTGCCGCTGGCTACGGTGCGCGACCTGCTTTTCCGTTTCGGCCGCGCCTACCCGTCGGGCTGGGAAGAAAGCGGCGAGNGGCTGCACAACGCCTATCTGGCGGAGTGGATCGGCCGCGACGGTCAGGTGATCGCCCGTTCCGACACCGAGCGCCGCGAANAATATCTCGGCTACGTCTGCGAACACCGCAGCCCCTGCGTTTCCGAACACTGGGCCAGCCTGTTGCGGCCGCTGGTGATCGAGCATTCCGACGAGCCCGGCGACCTGCGCTACCGGCTGATCGAATACCAGCGCATGCCGATCATGGCCTTTCTCGCTCNNGACCAGCCGCGCGCGCTGCGCCGCGAGGACTGGGTGCGCATCGGCCTGGCCAGCATGCTGCACCCGGACGAGACGCTGCCCATCAACGAGCCGAATGTCATCGAATTCGAGCAACGTTTCTGCCAGGATCGCTTCTGGACCGACTGCGAGGCCGGGCCGAACACGCGCTTCATGTGCACCGGCAACACCTTCACCGTGGTCGGCGACGCCGCCGTGCCCTTTTTCACCGATGGCGAGCGCGGCGTGCTGGCGCAGTTCCGCCACCAGTATTTCCTGATCTTCCTGATCGCCCACCTGCACCGGGCCGCGCTGCTGGTGTTTTCGGAAGTGCTGGTCGATGCCANNAACGATCTCGATATCCGCAACGACAATTCGGTGCGCCGTTTCAAGCGGCGCATCCGCGCCAACTTCGAGACCTTCCTGCGCTTCACGCACCGCTACTGGTTCCACGAACTCTCGGAGCGCCCGCATGTGCAGACCATGTACCGCATCTGCGCCAACCATCTGCACAACGACGCCATCTACGACGATGTGCGCGACGAAATCCGCGAGATGAGCCACTACCTCGACAGCGACTCGCAACGCCGCCAGTCGAACACGGTCGTCCGCCTCACCGTCATCACCATCCTCGGCCTGATCGCCACCGTCACCACCGGCTATTTCGGCATGAACATCATCGCCTTCGGCGAAGGCTCGGTGACCGAACGCGCGCTGCACGGACTGATCGCCAGCGTCAGTTTCGTCGGCCTGGTGCTGTTTGCCGTCGCCCGCTCAAAACGGCTCTCCGATTTCCTCGAAGCGCTGTCCGACGAACGGCTGACCTTGAGCGGCAAGTTGCGGGCGCTGTGGGCGGTGATTTACAAGACGGCACGCTGACCCAGAGGCCTCGGCCGCCTGTTGCGGTCGACCGCCTTTTTGCCGAATTTCATTTTGCGCCCGGCCCTCAGCGCAAGGCCGAGGCGTAGCCCTCTTCCGCCAGCACCTGGCGCACCGCCGGCCGCGTCAGCATGCGGCGATAGTGCGCCGCGCAGTTTTCCGGCAGCGGAATGCCGATGCGTTCCGCCCAGAACTCCACGTAGAACAACGCCGCATCGGCGATGCCGAAGTGGTCCACAACATATTCGCGCCCCGCCAGCTCGCGGTCGACGATGGCGAAGCCCTTGTCGATGATCTGTCGCCCNTGCGCCTTCACCGATTCCTGTTCGGCGGCGCTCGACGAAAAGCGTTCGGTGGTGAAGATGCGCGCGAAACCCTGCGTGTGCAGCGTATGCACCGCGTAATTCATGATCCCGAGTACGCGCACCTCGCCTTCGATGCTCTCCGGCAGCAGCTTGCGTTTGGGGTAGCTGCGCGCCAGCCACCAGGCGATGGCGGAAAACTCGGTGAGCGCGCTGCCGTCGTCGAGCACCAGCGCCGGGATGCTGCCCTTGGGGTTGATCGCCAAATAGTCCGGCTTGTACTGGTCGCCGGCCAGCAGGTCGACGATGTAGGCCTCGAAGACCAGGCCGCATTCTTCGAGCAGGATGTGGATGCCGGTCGAGCACGAACCAGGCGTCATGTAGAACTTCTTGCTCATGCCGCTTCGCTCTCTTCTTCCGGCACCTCGTCGAGCAGCCCTTGCTGGCGGATCATGGCCTTGAATTCCTTCATCACCGGCCGCGAGATCATGGTTTCGGCCAGCACGCGCTTNTCGTAGATGAAGTTCTTCAGCGCCTCGTCCGCATAGCGGCGGGCGGCACCGATCAGGCGATGAAACTCCTCGCCCAGCAANGTGGCGGGGAAGCATTTCACCTGATCGTAGAGCTGCTCCATGACCAGCTTCTCGCCCGTCCGCATCTTGCACTTGCCGTCGAGAATCTTGAGCATCACGGCCGTCGCGCAATCGACGTGAATCGGCGACAAGGGATGCGTCCGCACCCAGCGAAATACGCGATCGTCGTTCATGCCGCCACGCCATTGGCGAGCGCCACCGCCAGCGGCTCGTAGCCACCATCGACGCTGAATACCCGCGTATAACGGAAATCGACGAACATCTGGGCGAAGGTCTTGCTCGCATTGCCGTGATAACAATAGATCACCACCGGCGTTTCCTTCGGCAGGCGCTTCATCCAGGCCAGCAGGCGATCTTCGGACAGATGCGCGGCGCCCTCGACATGGGCTTTCTGGTAGCTCGCCATATCGCGCACGTCAAAGACGGCGGCGGTCGGTTCGTTGCGAATCAGTTCGGCGGCAGCGCTCGCCGGCAGGCAGTGGAAGGTGGTTTTTCAGCGGTGGTCATGGCGGATTGCAGGGCGGAAAGCAGCGATGGCCATCGCAACGCAAAAGCGATGCCAACCGGAGACCGGCGGCAAACCCGCACCCACCCTTCCTCCAGCGAGTTCCCGCACCGTCGTTTGTCGACTTTGCGACAAGCCGAACGCAGTCTGACGCTTGACACTCTGCAAAACAGAGTTATAAACTCTGCAAAACAGAGTAAATGGAATGCCGCAATGAATACACCTGCCGCCCAACAACTCAGCGCCATCCACGCCATGCTTTCGGCGGGGCATCGCAATCTGCGCGTCGAACGGCACAGCCTGCTGCTCTGGGGCATCCCGGCCGGCTTGCTGTTCGCGCTCTCGGAATCGATCCTGACCCCGGCGCAAATCCCCGACCTGACCCAGCGCGCCCTCGCCTGGCTGGCCTTGCTGGCCGCCGTGCTCATCGCCACGGCCACCGTCGACTGGCGCTGGACACGCTCGGTCAAGCAAACGCGCGACGAAGCCTGGTCCTTCATCCACCGCCAAGTGCTCAAGGTCTGGTGGCTGATGATGGGGCTGGCGGCGCTGACCACTTTCGCCACCTTCTTCTATGGCGGCGGCTACATGATCTGCGCCGTCTGGCTGGTCTTTCTCGGCCTCAGCCTTTACGTGCATGGCCTGTTTTCGGAAGAACTGCTCGAATGGGCCGGCCTGCTGACCATGCTGATCGGCATCAGCAGCCTGTTTGCCAAGCTGCCTTTCGAGACGATGCGCTGGGTCGCCGCCGCCGTTTTCGGCATCGGCCTGCCGCTGCTGGCCCTGATGCTCGACCGTGGCCGCCATCGCCCGTCCTACGTCCGCCTGCTGCAGATGCTGGGCTGGCTGGGCGCCGTGCTGATCGTGCCGATCNTGGCTGAGCAGCGCACCCACGAGCAAGCCTTGCCCGAGATGGCCGCCCAGCCCTTGGCCGAATTCCTGGGTGGCGCCCGGCCGGGTGGCGAAGCCGTCGTCGCGCTGCCGGCCGGGACACGCGTGCCGGTGGAAATCGAGATCGGCGGCGATATCTTCAGCAGCGACGAAAAAGCGGTGCTGTCGCTGACGCTCGCCCACCCCATCGAAGTCCTGCTGCGCGATGGACAACTCACCGGCGACACCCGTNTTCCCGGCGAATCCTGGAAACAGTCGCGCCAGACGCGCTGGATCAGCATTCCCTGGGTCAAGGCCGAATTGACGCCGGAGCGCGGCCCGCTCGTCACCAGCAATCTGATCGTGCAACTGCGCCCGAAATAACCCACCCCGGAGCCTCCCATGAAAACACCCATCCTGCTCGCCTTTTCAGCCTTCGCGCTAAGCGCCTGCGCCGGCCTGTCCGGCCCCTCAGCCGAAGAAATCGCCCGCCTGCCCGTCGTTCGCTACGGCCAGGCCGCGCCGGCCGACGAAAATTTCGTGCTGCTCTACCCGGCGGGCGCCAATCTGCCGGTCAATGCCAAGGTCGTCGGCAACGTGTTTGAAAAAGGGGACGAAGCCACCTTGTACGTCCGCCTCAAGCAGGACATTTACACCTATCGCGACCAGATCAGTTTCGACGGCAAGACCTGGAGCACCGGACACGGCAAGGTCGGCGGCAAAGTCTGGCTGGCCCTGCCCGGCGACAAGGAAGGCAAGCGCGATGCGCAAAGCCCGGGCGAACTGGGCGCCGAGTTCAACCTCAAATAGATGGCGAGCCACGCCAAGGAAAATCAAGTCATGGAAGAACTCGACGCCCTGCTCCACCAGCCGCTGCGCACGCAACTGGTGGCCTTTCTCGCCGGTGCCGGCGAGCAGACCTTCAGCGATCTCAAGCGGCAGCTGGAAGTTTCCGACGGCAATCTCGATGCCCATCTGAAAAAGCTGCTGGCTGCCGACTATGTGACGGTGCGCAAGGAATCCGGCAATGGCCGGCCACAGTCGTATTACATGCTTACCGGCACGGGGCTGGCCGCCATGCAGGCCTATGTCCTGGCCCTGCAGCGCCTGTTGCCGATCAGCCCCAATGGCGAGCATGCCCCGGTATTCATCGAACCCCGGCTGGCCGACTGATGCTGCGAGCGGGCAGCGCAGCCTGCGCCGCTTCGTCCTCCTTTCGCTGCTGGCCCACGGAATGGCCCTGATGCTATGGCCCCATTTTCGGCCATTTTCGACGGTCGACCGCAACAGGCCACCCTTGTCGATCCACTGGCGGCCGCTGGCACCGCCCGCCGCCCACCAGCCATCGATCCAGCATGATTCGACGCCAGCGCCGGGCAGCGGCGAGCCGCGCCATGCCAGGCCAGCCGGCCTCACCTGCCGTCGCCACTTCGTCACCCATCCAGGCCGTTCCGCCAACGGCAAGGCTACCCGACGCCCACGACATGATCGAACGCGGCAAGGCCGAGATCGATACCGCCAGCCGGCGCCGGATGCTCGACCCGATGTTTGCGCCGCCCGCACCGCACCGGCCGGCGGCAACGCCGCTCGAACGCGCCACCGCCAAACACGAGGCCAAGACCGAGCTGATCCGCGACGACATCCTCCGCCATACCAACGCCGACGGCCGCAGCTACTGCCTGCAGAAGCCGCCGGATGCCGCCACCCGCGACGGGCCGGTGCCGATCACGCTGGTGCCCATGCTTTGCCCGTGAGTTGCCCACCGGAAAACGCTATCATCGGCGCCCGATCTCCACTCGTTTCGCCATGCGCCCTCGCCTTCGTCGACCTCGAAACCACCGGCGCCACCGCCACCAGCGACCGCATCACCGAAATCGGCATCGTCGAAGTCGATGAAGACGGCACCGTGCGCGAGTGGCAGCAACTGGTCAATCCCGGCACCCGCATCCCGCCCTTCATCGAGCAACTGACCGGCATCAGCAACGACATGGTGGCCGACGCGCCGCCGTTCGCGGCGGTCGCCGAGGAAACCCTGCGCCGTCTGCAAGGCCGGCTGTTCATTGCCCACAACGCGCGTTTCGACTACGGCTTCCTCAAGAACGAATTCAAGCGCCTCGGCGTCGCCTTCCGAGCGCCCGTACTGTGCACCGTCAAACTGTCGCGCACGCTCTACCCGCAATTCCACCGCCACAACCTGGACAGCCTGATCGAGCGCCACGCCCTGCAGGCCGACGCCCGCCACCGCGCGCTGGCCGACGCGCAGCTGATCCACCAATTCTGGCAANAAATCCACGTCGACCGCAGCAGCGATGAAACGGCTGCGCTGAACAAACTCAACGCCCGTCCCAGCCTGCCGCCGCATCTCGACGCCACGCTGATCGACGACCTGCCCGACACGCCCGGCGTTCACCTTNTCTACGGGGAAAAAGCGAACACGNGTGATTTGCCGCTCTACGTCGGCAAGGCCAAGGACATCCGCCAGCGCGTGCTGTCGCACTTCGCCGCCGACCACAGTTCAGCCAAGGAAATGGCGCTGGCCCAGCAGGTCCGGCGCATCGACTGGATCGAAACCGCTGGCGAGATCGGCGCCCTGCTCAAGGAAGCGCGGCTGGTCAAGAACCTTCAACCGACGCACAACCGGCAACTGCGCAAGAACGACGACCTGTGCACCTGGACGCTGGTCGACGAAGGCGAAGGCTGGCTGCGTCCGCAACTCGTCTCGGCGCACGAACTCGATTTCAGCTTATCCACATCCTGCTACGGTTTGTTCAAGAACCCAAGGNAAGCCAACGAGGTGTTGCGGTCACTGGCCACCGAACACAACCTGTGCGACGTCCTGCTCGGGCTGCAGAAGGCGACGCCGGGCAAACCCTGCTTCGGCCTGCAGATCAGGCGCTGCAAGGGCGCCTGCATCGGCAAGGAGNCCCTGGCCAGGCACACGCTGCGCTTGGTCGGCGCCCTCGTCAGGCTCAAGCTGGTTTCGTGGCCACTCACCGGCCCGGCGCTGATCCGCGAGGGCGAAGAAGCCCACCTGATCGACGGCTGGCGCTATCTCGGCACGATCACCCGCGATGACGAGGCAAGCGCACTGCTGGATGCAGAACGACCGCCATTCGACCGCGACATCTACAAACTGCTGGCAAAATATGTCGGCAAGCTGCAAGCATTGACCCCACGCCCAGCGAAAGGATGCCCGATGACACCCACTGCCGATGCCGGCACACCGCGCCGCAAGATCGCCATCGCCTGCCAGGGCGGCGGCAGCCACACGGCTTTTACCGGCGGCGTGCTGCAATCGCTGCTCACCGGGCTGGACACCTCGCGCTACCAACTGCACGGCTTCTCCGGCACCTCGGGCGGCGCGCTGTGCGCGGCCATCGCCTGGTACAGCCTGCTGCTCGGCGCCCCGGGCGGGGCAGCCAACTGCTGGCATCGTTCTGGCGCCAGATGTCGGCGACCCAGGCGCCCGACGCGCTTCCAACCAGTTCCTGGTCTGGCTGGAACGCAGCAAGTACTACCTGCCGACGCCGGAACTGAGCCTTACCAGCTGCCGACGACCGGCCAGGATTTTCTCGCTTCCATCCTCGAACAGCATATCGACTTCGCGCAACTGCCGTCGCTGATCAAGACACATTCGCCGACCCTGATGGCCGGCGCCGTCAATGTCCTGAGCGGCGAATTCACCGTCTTCCATTCCCACCATCCGCACCCGGAAAACGGATTTCCGTCGACGCCCTGCTCGCTTCGGCGGCGATTCCCGAGCTCTTTCGCGCCGTGCATATCGGCAAGGGCGTCACTGGGACGGCCTGTTCTCCGAAAATCCGCCGATCCGCAGCTTCCTTTCCGGCCATGGCAGCCGGGACGCCAAGCCCGACGAGATCTGGATCATCCAGATCAACCCCGAACGCCAGCGCCGCGAGCCGCAATCGATCAGCGAAATTGGAGACCGGCGCAACGAACTGGCCGGCAACCTGTCGCTCAATCAGGAACTGTTCTTCGTCCGCCAGACCAACGACTGGCTGGCCAAGGGCTGGCTGAGCGCCGACCACATGAAACATGTCGAATTGCGCTTCATCGCGCTGGAAACGGAACTCGACTATCCCTCCAAGCTCGACCGGCGCCCGGAATTCATCGAAGAACTGATGGCGCAGGGACGGCGGCAGGGCAAGGAATTTCTCCAGAACCTCCAATGAAAGCCAGGCCATCAATGACCCCAAGCCGTTTCGCCCCGCTCGCCGCCGCCCTCGCCTTGTCAGCCTCCCTGCCCGCTGGCGCCGAGGAAATCGGCTGCGCCACGACCACCTGGAAGCTGATCGGCGCCAATCACCGGGTCTGCGTCTATGCCTACGACGACCCGAAGATCCCCGGCGTCACCTGCCACATCAGCCAGGCGCGCACCGGCGGCGTCAAGGGCAGCTTCGGACTGGCCGAAGACCCATCGCAGTTCTCGCTCGCCTGCCGCCAGGTCGGCCCGATCACCCTGCCCGCCAAAATGCCGGAAAACGAAGTCGTGTTCAGCGAAAACACCTCGCTGATGTTCAAGGAAACCAACATCCACCGCTTTTTCGACAGCAAACGCAACGTGCTGGTCTATCTGGCGATCAGCCGCCGGGTCATCGAGGGCGCGCCGGCCAACGCGATTTCGACGGTGCCGATCCAGCCCTGGGGCGGCAAGTGAGCGCGAAAACCGCCACGGGCGACGTTCTTCCCTACATCACCAAGGATGGCTCGGAAATCCGCGAGCTGCTGCACCCCAGCAGTCATGCCGTGCGCAACCAGAGCCTGGCCGAAGCGATCGTCCCGCCCGGCACGAAGACCCTGCTGCACAGGCACCGGACGAGCGAAGAGATTTATCACGTGAGCAGCGGCCTGGGCCTGATGACGCTGGCCGGCGAGACTTTCACGATCGCCGTCGGCGACAGCATCCCGATTCCGCCGGGAACGCCGCATTGCGTCGAAAATACGGGAACGACCCCGCTAAGGATTCTGTGCTGTTGCGCGCCGGCCTATGCGCACGACGACACGGAACTGCTCTGAAGGGTCTAAATCGGGAAAATATTCAGGCGAAGCGGTCGCGATGCGCCTGCACGGCTTTCGCACGCGCCTCGGCGAGGCGTTGGCTGACCGAATCCGACAGCGCATCCCCGCCATCCGCGGCGTGCTCCGGCCAGACCATCGCATGCACCTCGACGGCCCGCATGCGTGCCAGCAACAGGCGCAGCTTGACGGCAGGCGAGAAGCCCTGCGCTTCGTCATCGCGATCCTGATCGACAAGCTTGGCCACCCGAGGGCGAGCGAACGAACGATGCATGTCGAGATCGTCGAGACCGGGNGCATCGTCGTCGTTATCCGACAAGTCATGCAGCAGGCGGCTTTCGCCCGAGGACTTGCTGGTCAACAGGGCAACCTGATGGCGTTCCGTGCGCGACAGCATCGACTTGGCCGGACTGGCGACGCTCTTGGCGGCCACTTTCACCTTCTTGGCCGGACGCATCACGCTTGCCGACAATTCGGTCACCTGGGCCGGCATCGGAATCGGCGTGACGACGACCGACTGCTCGACCGCAGCATCGTTTACCGGGCTCTGAGCCGACACCGGACTCGAGCCAAGCATGCCCGATGAACAGAAGACAGTTGCCGCCGCGAATACCAACCAACGCACTTCTACGACCTCAAAAAAGTTCCGAATGCAGTCTTAACGCACTTAGAACAATTTGGTTGTCACGATATTCAAATTTTTTCTTCAAAATTCCAGGTGCGATCTTTTGCACAAACTCAGGGGCGCGGCGGGTGCAATTTGAGCGCCCAGCGGTAGAAAGCACGTTTCACCAGCTCGACGATGCAGAGGTAGGCCGCCACCATGCCACCGAGAATCGCGTAGAACGCAGGCGGTGGCGGAACGAAACCGAAATGCACCCCNAGCGGTGTCAGCGGGAGGATTGCGGCAAGCGCGACGACGGCCAGCGAAGTAGCCGCCAGTAACGGATGCGGGCGGCTTCTCAGGGGACTTCCCCGCGTTCTGATGACGAAAATAACCAGCACCTGGGTGCATAGCGACTCGATGAACCAGCCGGTCTGGAACAGGCGCTCGCCGGCTTGCAGCACGACGAGCATCACATAGAAGGTCAGGAAATCGAACAGTGAGCTGATCGGCCCGATGACCAGCATGAAATTGCGGATGAAATTCATGTCGAGCGCACGCGGGCTGCGGATTTCGACGGCATCGACCTCGTCCAGCGGGATCGGCGTCTCCGACACGTCGTAGAGGATGTTGTTGAGCAGGATCTGCGTCGGCAGCATGGGCAGGAAAGGCAGGAACAGCGCGGCGCCGGCCATGCTGAACATGTTGCCGAAGTTGGAGCTGGTCCCCATCATCAGGTACTTCATGATGTTGCCGAAGGTGCGCCGCCCCTCGACGACCCCGGCCTGCAGCACATGCAGGTCGTGCTTGAGCAGGATGATGTCGGCGGCTTCCTTGGCCACATCCACCGCCGTATCGACCGACAGCCCGACATCCGCGGAATGCAGCGAAGGCGCGTCGTTGATCCCGTCGCCCAGGTAACCGACGACATGGCCGCGCGCCTTGAGCGCCTGGATGACCCGGTTCTTCTGCGCCGGATTGACCCGGCAGAAGAGATTGACCGTTTCGACCCGGGCGCGCAAGGCCTGGTCGCCGAGTTGGGCGATTTCCTTGCCGGTCAGCACCCCGGTCACCGGAATGTTCAACTGGGCACAGACATGCCGGGTGACCAGATCGCTGTCGCCGGTGACGATCTTGATCGCCACGCCGGCCCGCTTGAGGGCCTGCAGCGCCGGTGCCGCACTCTCCTTCGGCGGATCGAGGAAGGCAGCGAAGCCGGCCAGCACCAGTTCCGACTCGTCGCCGACCACCGCGTGCGAATGTGCCATCGGCACCTGCCGCCAGGCGATGCCGAGCACCCGGAAACCCTCTTCCTCCAGCGCCCGTTGCTGGCCGCCGATCGCTTCCTGTGCCGCCGCGTCCAGCGCCTGCCGTTTCTCGCCACCTTCCGTCTCGACTTCCGTACAANNGCCGACGATGTCGTCCGGCGCGCCCTTGACCACCAGCCAGCGCGTCTCGCCGTTGTCGATCAGCACCGAGACGCGACGCCGCTCGAAATCGAAGGGCACTTCGTCGATCTTNTTCCACTGGCCGACCTCGATATGGCGATGCGCAAGGATGGCCTCGTCGAGCGGGCTTTTCAGGCCGGTCTCGAAAAAGCTGTTCAGATAGGCCAGTTCGAGCACCCGCTCGCTCGGCCGCCCGTTGGGGTCGACATGCTTTTCGAGGCGGATTCTGGCTTCGGTCAGGGTGCCGGTCTTGTCGGTGCACAAGACGTCCATCGACCCCAGATCCTGAATCGCCGACAGGCGCTTGACGATCATGCGCTGCCTGGCCATGCGCAAGGCGCCGCGCGACAGCGTCACCGAAACGACCATCGGCAGCAGTT
The DNA here is from genome assembly GCA_013363835.1 of Dechloromonas sp. GTDB lineage: Bacteria > Pseudomonadota > Gammaproteobacteria > Burkholderiales > Rhodocyclaceae > Azonexus. The sequence continues at coordinate 894,443 of CP054864.1, read as the reverse complement.
CCGGCGTCAGTCCGACGGCCAGCGCCACCGCGAACAGGAAGGATTCCAGCCAGGGCTTGTGGAAGAAGGCATTCACCAGCAGCACGAACATCACCATGAGCACCGTCAGGCGCATGATGAGCATGCCGAAGCGACGGGTGCCCAGCTCGAAGGCGGTCGGCTCGGCGGGCCGAGCCAGGCTGTCGGCGATCTCGCCGATGGCGGTGGCGGCGCCGGTCTTGACCACCAGCATGCGGGCGCTGCCGCTGATCGCCGTGCTGCCCATGAACAGCGCGTTGGTCGCTTCCTGCAATTCGCTCGCCGTTTCGGCCAACATTCCCGGGCGCTTTTCGACGGGGTACGATTCGCCGGTCAGCAAGGCCTGCATGACGAAGAAATCGCGCGCTTCGAGCACCCTTCCATCGGCCGGCACCAGATCGCCGGCGGACAGCAGCACGACGTCGCCCGGCACCACCTCCTTGACCGGAACGCTGACCGGCTGGCCGTCGCGCATGACCCGCGCGCGCAGGGAAACCGATTGTTTCAAGCGCTCTGCCGCGTTATTGGCCCGGTATTCCTGGACGAAATCGAGCGTGACGCTGAGCAGGACGATGACGCTGATGATCAGGAAATTGGCGACCTCGCCGGTGAAAGCCGACACCGCGCTGGCCACCAGCAGGATGACGACCAGCGGATTCCGGAAGCGGGAAAGGTACTGGCGCAGCAACGATTTGCGCGGATGTTCACGGAACAGGTTGGGGCCGAAACCGGCCAGCCTTTCGCGCGCTTCGCTGCTCGACAGGCCNTGGCGCTTCACCTCCGCCGCCAGGTCTTGCGGCAAGGGCGCAAGCCACCAGGGGCCGGTTACGTTCGCGGGCATTTTCCTTCACTTTTTCGGTAATACAACCGGCGTCAGTATAGGCCCGGCAAGCCGCACTGGCGCAGGTTTGATGCAATCGTCACGCCGGCCGCACATGATCCCCGAGGCACGCGGCATCGAGTTGCCGGATCGCGTCCCGCAGCGTGCCGACGACCACGGTAGCCGGCACCGCCAGCATCAGGTTGAGCGGCAGGCCGAAATCCTCGACATGCAGCCCGTCGCGGTCGACCGGCCGGCCGGCGCGAATTTCGAGCGGGCGGCCGGCAAGGCGGGCAACGCGGGCGACCGTCGTCTCGTTGCGGTCCAGATAGCCGATCACCGGCTTGCCCAGTGCCAATGCAAAGCCGACCTCGACGCAGGTGCCGGAATCCGGCTCGCAACCGCGAAACGGGTTCAGGTTGGCGAGCACGGCATCGGCCTCACGGATCAGCGCGATGTTGGCGCGGTAAACGCCGGACGCCGTGGTTTCGACCCCATCGAGCGGCACCTGCGCGCGATGACCGGCAGCGGCACACAGCCGGCGCGCCTCCTCGGCCCAGGCCAGGGCGTCCGGGCGGAACACATCGGGGCCGGCCAGGTAGAGCTTCATCGCCGCCCCGGTGAAATCAGTTCAATTTTTCGGGTCGACCGCAACACTGCTTGTATTTGCGCCCGCTGCCACAGGGGCACGGGTCGTTGCGACCGGACTTCGGCGCTTCGCGGCGAAGCGTCGCACCGGATCGCTTGTTGCGCCAGAAGTTGTAGAGCGTCTGCACGATGAGCGGCAGGTTTTCCTGGATATCGGCCACCAGGCGCGCCTCTTCGGCGGGCGAAAACCAGCGTTCGCCGGCCTTTTCGACGTCTTCCTTGAGCATGCCGTTGAGCAGGAACATCGGCTCCAGCAGTTCGGAAAGGTCGTCGGCATGCTTGCCGGCCAGTTCGAACCAGTCGCCGGCCAGCCCGGCGCCGAAGACGTAGGTATCGGCCCAGGCGAGGTAGTCGTATTCCTCGCCGCTTTCATCGAGCGGATAGAGGATCGGCGCGATCGTCTCGTCTTCCAGCAGCGCAGCCGCGAGGTCGTTATTCAGGCGCATCAGCAGCTCGATCGTTTCGGCGACCAGCGGATCGTCCGCGTTTTCCAGCCCNTTGCCCAGCGCTTCCGGCAGCCACACGGCCGGCTCGACCGGCACCGGCCCGCTGACGATGGCGCAGAGCATGGCCTGGATTTCGTCAAGACGCATCGCATCTTCCTGAAAAACGTCGGCTTCCAAAAGCTGTTCGAGGCGGTCGAGATCGCTGTCGCTGAGAGGATTGGGGTTCATTCGCGGTATCCTGAGAAATCTCCTTGAATCATAGCCGAAACCGCCGGTCTTAGCCGGCTGAACCTGACGAGAACAGCCATGCCGAAAATCGAGAAAACCGACGCCGAGTGGCGTGCCCAGCTGACCCCGACCGAGTACCGTATCACCCGCGAGAAGGGCACCGAACCCGCCTTCACCGGCAAATATTGGGACACCCACAGCGACGGCACCTACCGTTGTATCTGCTGCGGCGCACCGCTCTTCCGTTCCGAAACCAAGTTCGATTCGGGCTGCGGCTGGCCGAGTTTTCATACGCCGAACGATGAAAAACTGATCGACGAGCACGTCGACAAGAGCTTCGGCATGCTGCGCACCGAAGTCACCTGCCACGACTGCGGCGCCCACCTCGGCCACGTCTTCNCCGACGGCCCGGCGCCGACGGGGCTGCGCTACTGCATTAATTCCGCTTCGCTGAAGTTGGAGAAGGATGAGGAGTCATCACAGTAGCGATCATCGCAATCTGACTGCCAATTGAAAAATCGTGTCGAAAGTGCCCAAAAATTCTAATGGTATATTCGTCGCCTAAGCCACGTTTACGGGACCATTGATGGGAATCTACGACAGAGATTGGTATAGAAAACAAGCCAAACAGCAGTTTCAGTCTTCCTCTTGCTTGAATGCGCGACAAGAAAGCAAAGCTCGGTCGAAATTTGAGCGATACACCAATTCATTTTTAAGGACAAATAGCAATTACACCGGGCGCAAATCCTTTCTTACTAACACACTCATTTGGCTGGGCTTGGGAGCGCTCTGTTTTTCCTTATTTACCTGGACCAGTGCCCCCAAGGTATCCGTCACAGGCAACCATCTCGAAATAATCATACCGAGGGCGCAGGACGGACATCACTACATTGACGGCGTTCTCAACGGCAAACAAATCCGTTTCCTGATTGATACCGGCGCATCGTATGTATCGATTGACGGAAATCTTGCAGCTCAACTTGGATTGCTTTCAGGCAAACCGACCAAGTTCGAAACTGCAAATGGCTCGGTAATTGGCCAGCTTTTCGAGAATCAGTCTATCAAGGTGAGTGGCTTGGCAACCCCACCACTAACGATCGGAGTAATGCCCAATTCGCCCAACACGGCATTGCTTGGTCAGAACTTTCTGCGCCACGTCGAGTTGCTTCAGGTCGACAACAAGCTAATCCTTCGTGGCCGGAATGCCGGGCTAGCCTCCCAGTCACCAATGATCGCTAGAGCCAAAATTTCAATGTATGCAGGTTTGACGCTGCTATTGTTGGCTTGGCTATCGAGCTTTCTATTGATGGGCTCACGACGGCGGTCCTAGATGCGGAGTCGTGCCGTGATGATCGCCAAATCGCGGCCAACCTGACCTGCTCAAATCGACTGCGGCCTAAACCGGAAGCTGACATTGCCGACCCATGGAACGAATTTCTGCTTTGGCCAAAATTAGCCAGAAGCACCTCATAGCCAGTCATTCCCGATAGCCCCCTGCACTTCCTCATATCGCGGGCAACCGACCAGATGGTCATTCACCATCCCGGCCGCCTGCATGAAGGCGTAGCAAATCGTCGAGCCGACGAACTTGAAACCGGCGCGGGTCAGGGCTTTGCTCATTGCATCCGATTGCGCGGTTTTGGCGGGGACTTCGGTCAGCGATGAGCGGGCGTTTTGCAGCGGAGCGCCGCCGACGAAGGACCACAGGAAATCGCTGAACGACTGCCCGCCGGCGGTCAGCGCCAGATAGGCCCTGGCGTTCTGGATGGTGGCGGCGATCTTGGCGCGGTTGCGGATGATGCCGGGGTCGGCCAGCAGGGCGGCGACTTTGCTGTCGTCGTAACGGGCGATCAGGTGCGGGTCGAAGCCGTCAAATACCTGCCGGTAATGCGCCCGCTTCTTGAGCACGGTGGCCCACGACAGGCCCGCCTGGGCGCCTTCGAGGATCAGCAGTTCGAACAGGGCACGGTCGTCGTGCAGCGGCAGGCCCCATTCCGTGTCGTGGTATTCGCGGTAGAGGTCGAATCCTTCGCACCAAGGGCAGCGTTCCATCGTCATGCATCCTTCAGCAAAAAGCGCAGTGTAGCGGTGTCCACCGCACGCCGACAGCCTCAGGCCGGCTGCAGCAGCCAGACGTGTTCGGTGGCCGGGCACTTGCCGCGCAGGCCNGCGGCGACTTCGACGCTGGCGAGCAACGCCGGCGCGTAATGCCGGCCATAGAGGCGGCGCACTTCTTCGGCGCCGATGGCGAACGGCGGGCCNTCCTGCAGGCTCTGGTCGTATTCGTAGGCGACCAGCAGTTGCCGGGCGCGACCGGTGATTGCGATGAGATGGTCGACGTAGCGCTGGCGCATGGCGGCGGGCAGCGCCACCAGGGCCGCCCGGTCGTAGACCGCGTCGATCCGGCCAAGCTCGCTGCCGCTCAGTTCGAAGATGTCGCCGCTGTAGATGTCGATATCTTCGAATGCAAAGCGGGTCAGCGGGCCGACCTGGGAAACACTCGGCGTCAAATCCATATCGGCAAACAATTGCTCGACGGCCATCCGGCTCAACTCGGCACCGGCGACCCGATAGCCGGATTCCAGCAGCCACGGAATATCNCTCGTTTTGCCGCACAGCGGGACGAAGACACGACTTCCGGCGGGCAAGGACAGCGTGCCGAAGTGATCCAGCAGCAATGGATTGACGTCATCCAGGTGAAAGGCTGTCTCGCCTTTNTCCCATTTCGCATGCCAAAAGCTTGCTTCCATTATCGAACTCCTTGGTCAGTCGTTTAGTGGCTCGTCGGCGGGCAGCGAACTGCGTTCCTGCATGAAGCGCCCCGGCGGTACGCCGAAGGCACGCTTGAACATGGCCGAGAAGGCGGCCTGGCTGGCGTAGCCCAGTTCCGCCGCGACGGAGCCGCACGGGCGGCCGCGGCCGATCAGGTCAAGCGCCCGCGCCAGGCGCAATTGCTGGCGCCAGGCGCCGAAGCTCATTTTCAGCTCGCCGGCGAACAGCCGGGCCAGCGTCCGCTCGCTGGCGCCGACGCGGGCCGCCCACTCGGCCAGCGACAGCGGGGAGGCGGGATCGTCGATCAGCGCGCCGCACAGCGTCTGCAGCCGGCGGTCGGAGGGCAGCGGCAGGCCCAGCGAAAGCGGCGGGGCACGACCGATCTCGGTGAGCAGCAGGCGGATCATCAGGTCGTGGCGCGCCGCATCGCCATCCTCGACCCGGCTGATCGCCTCGACCAGCGTCCGCATCAGATCCGACACCTCGATCACCGAGCAGGCATGGAGCGGCAGCGGCGCCGCTTCGGCGGCGACATAGACGGTGCGCAGCTCGACCTCGCCGAGGGCGACGACCTCGTGCTCGATGTGCGGCGGAATCCACACTGCGCGAAAAGCCGGCGCCAGCCAGGCCATGCCGGCTGCCGCGATGCGCAGTGCGCCGCGCAGTGGAAAGGCGAGTTGTGCCCAGTCGTGGCTGTGCAGCGGCACGCGCACGTCGGCCGGCAAACGGCGTTGGTTGACGGTCAGCGGTTCTGCCGGCGTCGGCGCCCGGCGTGGNACAGGGTCGAAAGGCAAGTGTGTCAGCATTGCGATAATTTTGTCCGATTATCGAATCTGCGTCAATAGCAGGCGGCATACACTGAGCGTCCGGATATCCCCCTGCCGCTCGATGACCGCCGAAGTTCTCCCCTCCCCGCATNCCCGCGATATCGAAACCATCTCGCTGATCGGCTTCGTGCATGGCGTTTCGCACTTTTTCCACCTCCTGCTGCCGCCGCTCTTTCCGTGGCTGATGCCTGAATTCGGCCTGTCCTTCACCGGCATCGGCTCGACGATGACCGTGTTCTTCATCGTTTCCGGCATCGGCCAGGCGGCGGCCGGCTTTNTCGTCGACCGCTTCGGTGCCGTCCGCGTGCTGGCCGCCGGCATCGCCTGCTTTGCGCTGGCCGGCGTCGTGCTGCATTTTGCGACCGGTTACGCCTCGCTGGTCGCCGTCGCCGCGCTCGCCGGCCTCGGCAACAGCGTTTTCCACCCGGCCGATTTCACGGTACTGAACCATCGCGTGTCGCAGCCGCGGCTGGGGCACGCCTTTTCGGTGCACGGGCTGTCCGGCAACCTCGGCTGGGCGGCCGCGCCGATCTTCCTGACCGGCATCGCGGCGGCCGCCGGCTGGCGCAGTGCGGCGCTCGGCGCCAGCGTCGTCGCTCTGCTCGCCCTAGGGTTGCTGCTGTGGCGCCGGGAGGCGCTGGCCGATACGGAGCCGCATGCCGCCAGGGCAGCCGGTAACGCGGGGCCGACCTTCGCCTTCCTCACCTCGCGCGCCGTCTGGCTATGCTTCCTGTTCTTCCTGCTGATCACCAGCGCTTTCGGCGCCATCCAGAATTTCGCCAGCCCCATCCTGCAGGCGGTCTATGGCCTGTCGCTGACCACCGGCGCGCTGGCGCTGTCGACCTACCTGACTGCCGGCGCCGCCGGCATCGTGCTCGGCGGTTTCCTGGCCCAGAAGCAGGCGCAGGATCTGCTGATCGCGCTGGCCCTCGGCTTTGCGGCGCTGCTCGCGGTGCTGCTCGCCAGCGGCTGGCCACCGGCCTGGAGCGTCCTTCCGCTGATGGCCGGCATCGGCTTCTGCACCGGCATCGCCGGGCCGTCGCGCGACCTGCTGGTGCGCCGCGCCGCCACCGCGCGCTTCGGCAAGGCTGCTTACGGGCGCGTCNACGGCTTCGTCTATTCCGGCCTCGACCTCGGGCTGGCGACGGCACCGCTGATTTTCGGCGGCCTGATGGATGCGCGCCGCTTCGGCGAAGTGTTGATCGGCGTCGCGATTTTGCAAACGCTGGCCATCTTCAGCGCGCTGCGCGTCGGCAAGGCGGCCTGAGCCCGGCTGTTGCGGTCGACCGGAAAAAAGGGCAAAATCGAATTCCGGGCGCTACAGCCCACGCGCCCAGGCCGGCCGCAGATGCGCCTGGCCGGGGTCGGCGATCGCCTGCCGCACCTGCGCCAACAGTCTTTCCTTGTCGGCACCGAGCGTGCCCTTGAGAACCAGCCAGTTGGAGGCGTGATCGCTGCGGAAGACCGTGCGCCTGAGTTCCAGTTGCAACAGGAATCGCTCCATCTCGACAAACAGCCCGTGCTGGTCGAGCGGCTCCCATTCGGGAAAGCCGGCGCGCAAGCGCTGCTCGCCCTGCGGAAAGCTGACGACCAGCGTCGCCAGGTATTCCGGCTGCGTGGCGTTGGCCAGCCGGGCCGAATTTTCGGCATGCTGGCGGCTGGACNNCTTGCCGCCGAGGCCGTTGAGGATCATCACCGAACGGGTGATGCCGGCGGCGCCCAGCTTGTCGAGCGCTGCGCGCGTGGTTTCGAAGGTTTCGCCCTTGTCGACCGCGGCCAGCACCGCGTCGTCGCCCGATTCGGCGCCGACGTAGGCCATGCTGAGGCCTGCCGCCGCCAGTTCGTCGATTTCCGCCTGCGATTTCTTGCGCAGGTTGCGCGGCAGGCAGTAGGTCGAAATGCGCCGCGCCGCNGGCAGGTGGGTGCGGATCGCTTCGAGCACCGTCAACAGCCGCCGGGTCGGCAAAACCAGCGCATCGCCGTCGGCCAGGAAGACGCGCCGTACCCGGTCGCCGTAACGCTCGCCGGTCAGGCGGATGCTTTCGAGGATTTCCGCCTCGTCGCGCGCCCGGAATTTCTTCTGTGGCGCGGTGTACATCTCGCAGAAGGTGCACCGGTTCCACGAGCAGCCGTCGGTGACCGGCAGGATCAGCGATTCCGCCTCGCTCGGCGGGCGGAATACCGGTTCGACGTAGCGGATCGGAATCATCCGGCGAAGCGCTGGCTGAAGGCCGGCGGAACGCCCGCCGGCTTGCGCGCGGTATAGTCGAAGAACATGATGCCCGTCTTGCCGCGCGCCACCTCGCGCCCGCTTTCGCGTTCGCTGGCGAGCCAGACCAGGTCGCAGCCGTACTTGTTGAAGTCGCCGGCCGTCATCTCGAAACGCAGTACCTCGCCGTGGAAGGCCTCGGAACGGTACTGGATCGCGGCGTCGGCGACGATGATGCCGAGCCCNTCAACATCCAGTTCGCTGTAGCCGAGCGCCTTGAAGAAGCGCACACGGGCCTCGGAAACGAGCGACAGCAGCGCCGAATTGTCGAGATGGTTGCCGTAGTTGATATGGTTTATGTAGATGGCGATTTCGGTCGAAAANCCGAAGCGCTCGGGTAGCGTGATCTGGATTCTGGCCAAGGCGGTCACCGGAAAAGGAAGGAATGGCCCGGCGCAGTGCCGGGCCAGTCAATTTATAGGCACTCGGAAAACGGCGCAAGGCCGCCTAGTCGCCAGCCCTCCCCGCGCCAGACGCAGGCTGGCCAGCGTTTCCCACTGGTGCACCGTCAGGCCGCAGAGGATCAGCGCGGTGCCCAGCCCGAGGCGCAGGCCGATCGTTTCGCCGTTCAGCACATGGCCGAGCAACAGCGCGATGACCGGCGTCACCAGCGTGATCAGCGCCACCTTCGACGCTTCCATGTGCTTGATCACGTAGTAGTACAGCGCGAAGCCGATCACCGAACCGAACACCCCGAGGTAGGCGATGGCGGCGCCCGTCCGCGGCGGCACGGCAGCCGGCAGGTGACCGTCGGTGAACAGCCAGACCAGCGCGAAAAGCGGCAGCGACACCGTCAGCGTGCCGACCGTGGTGGCCAGCGGCGGGCTGTCGTCGCCGATGCGCTTGAGCCAGACCAGACAGGCGGAATAGATGAACACCGCCGCCAGCAGCGCAGCGAGCCCGGCCAGCGCATGCTCGCCGCCGAGGCTGTCGCCGTGGAGGAAGATGACCGCCAGCCCGCCGGCCCCGAGCAGCATGCCGCCGACCTTGAGCCGCGTCAGCGCGCGTTCGCCCAGCCAGAGCGCCGCCAGCACGCCGGCCATCAGCGGCGACAGGCCGAAGAGCACGGACACCAGCCCGGAATGGATGTAGCGAGCGCCCCAGTAGGTCAGCGCCATCGCCCCGAACAGCCCGAGGCCGCCGACCAGATAGGCGCGTCGCGCCCGCGCGTGCAGCGGCAGGCCGATACGCCAGACGGCCAGCAGCAGCGCAGCGACGACGACGCCGATCAGCATGCGGGCGAGGACGGCGAAGGCGAAGCCGGCCCCNTGCGTGCTCCACTGGATGGCCAGCGGCGTGGTGGACCAGATCAGGACGATGCCGAGATAGGCGGCGGGAATGGACATGGCGGACTCCGAATCAACTTGCTTTTGTCGAGGGGGATGCAGGAGCGCGTGCGTGCCCTGCTCGGCTTCGATGAAGGCGTCGATCATGGCGCGCCAGGTGGCCGCGACGACCGCGGGATCGGCCCCGGATTCCCGCGCCAGCACATCGACCCGCGCCAGCACCTGGGCTACCCGTTGTGGCGCCGGGATTTCCGCCGCGGTCTTCTTGAGCCCTGCGGCCTGACGAACGTAATGGCCGCGCTCGGCGATCAGGGCGACCAGTTCGCGGTCGACGCGGTCGATCTGCTGGCGCACCTCGTCGAGCGAGGCGCATTGGACAAGGCGGGTCATGGCATTTCCTTTCTGCGCGATACAAAAAAAAGGCCGCAGGATTCATTCGCTGCGGCCTTGAAAATTCGGGTGAAAAACGTCTAATCCACGCCCGGCCCCAGACAAGCGAATACGCGCCATGCACGCGGCAGGCGGCGCAGGTTGGTAGCGGTAATCGGGCAGGCGGCGGAAGTCATGGGTTCATTCTGAAGGCGGAGCGAGCGACTGGTCAAGTGCCCGGAGAGAGCGATTCGGCATCCTGTTGCGGTCGACTGCCAAAAACACCAAAAATGACACCACCGCCCCCTATCTTGCCTGCGCCCTGGCTCGTTCTCCTGGCGACGAAACCGTATGCCTTATTTTTAGGCACGGCAGGTGACATCCAATACTGGCGCCTTTTCGAGGCCGCTCCCAAGCGCCTGCCCACAGACTTATCCACAGAAAAATTGTGGAACCGCTGGTTGCACCGCAACAAATCCGGCAGCAGCCTGAAAAGCCCCTTTCTGCAGCCATTTCCCCATTCGGCTACCCGCCAGACGGGCGCAAGGCGGGCATGATCAGTGGCACGACAGCGCGGCTAAATCACCTCGCGCGCTTCGGCAAAGCGCAGGTTCGGATATTTTTCCTTGACCATGTTCAGGTGNACATTGTTGGGCGCCAGGTAAACCGGGTCATCGGCGCCGTCGAGCGCGACGTTGGCGCTGTAGCGTTCGGAAAGCTGGCGCAACTCGGCCGGGTCGCCATGAATCCAGCGCGCCGTCGAGCAGTTGTAGTTTTCGAAGATGACCTGCACGCCGTATTCGTTTTCCAGGCGGCTGGCGACCACGTCGAATTGCAGCGTCCCGACCGCACCAAGAATCAGGTCGGTACCCGACAAAGGCCGGAAAAGCTGGGTTGCCCCTTCTTCAGCCAATTGCTGAAGACCTTTCTGCAATTGTTTGATTTTAAGTGGGTTTGCGATGCGGGCAAGACGGAAATGTTCAGGCGCGAAGGACGGGATGCCGGTGAAGCGCAGGTCTTCGCCCTCGGTGAAGGTTTCGCCCAGGCGGATGGTGCCGTGATTGGGAATGCCGATGATGTCGCCGGGAAAAGCCTCGTCGGTCGTGCTGCGGTCGCGCGCCATGAAGGTGATGGCGTTGTTGACCGCCAGCAGCTTGCCNGCCACGCCTTGCCTGACTTTCATGCCCCGCTCGAAACGCCCCGAGCAGACGCGCAGGAAGGCGATGCGGTCGCGGTGCTTGGGGTCCATGTTGGCCTGGATCTTGAACACGAAGCCGGAGAACTTGGGCTCGTTCGGCTCGACCTTGCGCGTCACGGCCGGCCGGGCAATCGGCGCCGCNGACAGATCGACGACGGCATCGAGCAAGCTTTGCACACCGAAATTATTGACTGCCGAACCGAAGAAGACCGGGCACTGCTTGCCGCTCAGGTAGGCCTCGGCGTCGAAGGGATGGGAAGCGCCACGCACCAGTTCGATGTCGCCACGCAGTTCGTCGGCCTGGGTACCGATCAGTTCGTCGAGCCGCGGGTTGTCCAGCCCNTGGATGATCTCCGCCGTGCCCTTCTCGGCCTGCGGATCGAAGAAGGCTATGGTGTCGTCGTAGAGGTGATAGACGCCGCGAAAACGCTTGCCCATGCCGATCGGCCAGGTCATCGGCGCGCATTGGATGCCAAGCACCGACTCGATTTCGTCGAGCAGGTCGATCGGCTCCTTGCCTTCGCGGTCGAGCTTGTTGATGAAGGTCAGGATCGGCGTGTCGCGCATGCGGCAGACGTTCAACAGCTTGATGGTCTGCGCCTCAACGCCGTTGACCGAGTCGATGACCATGACCGCCGAGTCGACGGCCGTCAGCGTACGATAGGTATCTTCCGAGAAGTCCTCGTGGCCCGGCGTGTCGAGCAGGTTGATCATGCATTCGCGGTAGGGGAACTGCATCACCGACGAGGTCACCGAGATGCCGCGCTGCTTTTCCAGCTCCATCCAGTCCGAAGTCGCATGGCGCGAGGCCTTGCGGGCACGCACTTCGCCGGCCACCTGGATGGCGCCGCCGAACCACAGCAGCTTTTCGGTCAGCGTCGTTTTACCGGCGTCGGGGTGGGAAATGATGGCAAAGGTACGGCGGCGGGCGATTTCGGTGTCGAGTGCGGTCACGGCGAGCGGCTAGATAGCGGAAAGTCCGCGATTATACCGTTGCCGCAACGCAACAAAGCTTTACGCCAGCGGCAATACCCGGCGATACAGTGCGCGACTGGCGTAGGCGAGCCATGGCAGGGTTAGTGGCAGAAGCGGCAGCAGCAGGATACTGGCGATGGTTGCGGTCGACAGCAAAAAGCCCACAAAATGGCCGGCCCGAAGTTCCCCAGCACGACACGAACGCTGGTCACCACCGCGTCGACCAGTCCTGCCCGCCGCTCACACAGCAACGGCACCGAAAAGGCCGAAATACAGAACAGCAGCAGCGCCACGATCAATCCCGAAATCGCCGCCCACTTCACGAAGCCGATCACGCCGCCCGCCGCGGGAATCAGATCGCCCAGCCAGACCGGCGCCCCGCCGACCATGTAGGCATAGAGAATGGCAGCGTCGGTGATGAAGATCATGAACAGCAGGCCGCACACCAGGGCCAGCGCCCAGAGAGCCGGCGCGGCGGCGGCGAAACCGGAGACCACGCTGCCGAGCCCGGGCCGCCCGCCCGTCTCGTGGCTGTGCGCGATGCCGAAAAAGCCCGCCAGGATGGCCGGCCCGACCAGCATGAAGGCGCCCGCCGCCGCAATCACGAAAGGTGCCCTGCCCAGTGCCAGCAACCCGCCCATGATCGCCAGCCCACCGGCGACGAAGAGCAGCGAATAAGCGATGCTGACCGCCCGCGTGGCATTGGCGAGACGCCAGGCGTCGATCAGGGCAAGTCGCACGGCGGCGAAGGTGAAGGAGTGGATGTGCATGCCTTGGACGCGGACAGTCGTTCGGGAAATACCGAGCCTAGCGAAAAGCGGGCTTCCGGACGCCAACGCAAATCAAAAATTCCCTTTTGTTTTACAGGGCGTGTTGACGGTAAGCGGCGCCTGCCAATGCCTCCCGCCAGACCCTTGCGCAGCCTGTCGCTTACCAGAACACGCCCTGATATTTCGCATCGCAAGCGTGGCAAATTTCATACCGGCATCGACATCAACGCCCCTAATCTGCGTCCATGTCCGATTGCATGCACGCTTCCTCCGCCCTTCACTCCGCTTCGCGCCCGAACGTCGCGGGANNTGGCTGGTGCGTGTTGCACTGCTCTGGCTGATCGCACTGCACGTCGCCATCGTCGGCGCCACCGACCTCGCTGCCTTGCCGGCCGACCCGCTCGGGCGCTGGCTCGACGTCCTGGNNCCGAAAAAAGAGCATCCCCTGACGATCGAGGAGGCCCAGGAACAACTGCGCCAGGGCAATTTCACCCAGGGCAAGGAGGAAGTTCTCAAGTTCGGCATTGGCGCCCCGCCACTCTGGCTGCATCTGGCCATCGATAACGACGGCCGGCAACCCGTCGGCCGTCGTCTCCAGATAGAGAACTCCTGGCTGGACCGGATCGACGTCTATATTGTCCATGGCGGCAAGGTCATCCAGCGCCTGCGCGCCGGCGACGCCGAGGCGACGGCCCAGCATCCGCAGGTCGGACTGGGCTATGTCTTTGACCTGAAACTGCCGCCCGGCCGTAGCGACCTCATGGTGCGCATCGCCACGCCGGACCCGTTGCTGGTACCCGTCCGCCTGCTGGACACCGAGCAGATCGGCGCCCTCGCCCATCAGTACGACTACGGCTACGGCCTGCTCTACGGCTTCCTGCTGGCATTGATCGCCTACAACAGCATGCTCTTCATCGGATTGCGCGAGCGCAGCTATCTCGATTACACGCTCTACCTCGGCAGCTTCACCCTGCTCAATCTGAGCTACACCGGGCACGGTTATGCCTGGCTGTGGCCGGGCAACCCCGCCCTGCAGCAATACGCCATTCCGTTGCTGATGGTGATTTTCGGCTGCCTGGGCCTGCGCTTTGCCGATGGATTCCTCGACCTCCGCCGTCACGAGCCGAACACGCATCGGCTGGTGCGCTGGACGACAATTTCAAGCCTGCTGGTCGTCTGTCTGGCAATCGTCGCGCAACGGCAATCCGAAGCCGTACAGTTCGCCTTCATCTTCGTCTTCGCCTTTTCGGCGCTCATGGTCTGGCTCGGCCTCGTCGCCGTGCGCCACGGCCAGGTGGCCGGCCGCTACTTTCTCGCCGCCGCACTGACCTCGATGCTGGGCAACACCGCCACAGCACTGGCCGTCTGGTTCGGTCTGACCTACTCTCCCATCGCCTTTCATGCGGCCGGCTGGGGCGTCGTCGCCGAAGGCATTCTGCTGNCCCTCGCCCTCGCCTACCGGATGCGCCAGGATCAGCGCGCCCGCCTGCACGCCGAACACCTCGCCCGCACCGACCCGCTGACCGGTCTGCTCAATCGCCGGGCCTTCCTCGAGATCGCCATACCCCTCTGGAACACCGCCAAGCGCAACCGGCGCCCGCTGTCGGCGATGATGGTCGACATCGATTTCTTCAAGAAAATCAACGACACCCACGGACATGCGATGGGCGACAAGGTGTTGCAGGCCGTTTCGGCGTTGCTGGCCGAGGCCTGTCGGAGCAGCGATTTTGCCGCGCGCTGGNGGNGCGAGGAATTCATCATCCTGCTGCCGGAAACCTGCGGGNAGCAGGCCGGCGTGTTGGCCGAACGCCTGCGCACGCGAATCGAAGAAATGCGTCTGGGTACGCTGCGCAAGCCGATCCAGTTGTCGGCCAGCTTCGGCATCGCCGAGCGCGGCGCCCACGAAAGCCTGGATCAGTTGATCAACGACGCCGACGAATGGCTATATCGCGCCAAGGAGGCCGGCCGCAACCGCGTTTCCGGATTTTCGGTCCTGCCGTCCTGAACGGCCGGGCGGCAAATCATCGGCCTCACACGGCAACCAGCGTCTGCCGCCCGTACCATTCCTCGCCGGGTGGCAACACCACCGGCTGGCGGGCGCAGGCCGCTTCGACGCACAGCATGTGCCGCCAGCCATCCGCCGGCATGTCGGCAAGCGCCGCGCACTTGTCGACCCACGGGTTCCACACCACGACATCGGGAAAGCCCTGGCTCTGGATACCCAGGCTGAGGTTGCCGGCTTTCAGCAATTGCGGACGCCTGACGTCGTGGTAAACGCGATCCACCTCACCCTCGACGATCAGTTCGGTGCCGGTTTCGCGAACGATCCGGTCGCCATTGGCGGCATCCCGGTATTCATAACCGCGCAGCCCTTCCAGCGCCACGTCCTCGACCTGAACCACACGCAGGTAGGAATGCAGCGCGCCGGTGAAGTCGAAAGGCGCGGCACCGGTGTTTTCGACGCTGAATTCGAGATCGACGCGGTCGACCTCCAGCATCAGGGTAATTTCAGCCTTGAAGGCATGCGGCCACAAGTTGCGCGTTTCTTCGTCGTCGGCTATGCCCAGGGTAACCAGGGCGTAATCCTCGCCGCTCCGCCGGGCGACCACGTCCCACAGGCGCGTGCGCAGGAAACCGTGCTTCGGCAACGCGCCAAGGCCGGCGAACTGCGGAAAACAGACCGGAATGCCGCCGCGGATCGCCACACTGCCGTCGAAAATCGCGCGCTCGGACAAGAACAGGCGTTCGCGGCCGTCGGGCGTGACCCATGACAAGACCTGCCCGCCCAGGCGGCTGATGGTGGCCGACGAACCGCGCGGCCCGTTCAGGCGCAAGGCTTCGATGCCATGGAATTCGATGCTTTCAATGGAGAGTGTCATTACGTTCCGGCGCCCTGGGCACCACATAGAGTTGAGGACGGACATGCAGGTATTCCACCTGCTGCCCAAGCATGGTCACGCTGCCCGAACGCCGGTTGTCGCCGTTGTCGCTGTATTCGAAGGCATAGACGCGGCGCAGTTTCAATTGCCCGTCGTCGTCACGCGCCGGTCGCAGGGAACGAATGACGACGGTTTCGTCCAGCAATTGCAAACCTTCTTCGGAACATGCCTCTCGAGCCGCCCGAATTCCCGTTTCACGCGCCCTGAGACTGTCCATCCAGAGCCAGACAGCGGCCGCCAGAAGCATCAGCAGCAAGAGTTCAAGGAAGTCCATTGCGCCGAGATACCTATCCGGACCGTGAAACATGCCACGGTATGCCCTGGAAATTTACGGGATAATTGGCTCATATTCCACTTATTCCGAGCCATGAAGTCTGCGTTATCGAAGTTTCGCGATCTGCTCCCTTTCACCCAGCCCCTGTCCGAACAGAAGGCTGCCGAATTGCGTGAGCTGCTCGACACGGTCGCCGGGCTGTCGTCCTACGAGATGGTCGTCGAACTGACGACCCACGTGATTCCGGCGATCGCCGCGCACCAGAACCTTCACATGCGCTTCAAACTGCTCGAAGACGCCCGCCTGGAAGCCGAAAAGGCGTTGCCGGTGCTTGAACAGCATATCGAATACTCGCCGCTCNCCCTGCCCATCGCCGCCAATACGTCGGCACTGGCCGCCGACAATCTGATGAAGGCGCTGGCCGGGAGCTATTTCAAGCTGGCCCGGGAAATCGCCCAGGGCAACCAGCACAAGGCGATGTGCCGCATGTTTCAGCGCGCCACCCTGCGCGCCATGGCGCTATTGGCACGCCGCCAGCAACTGGCGTTCCGCAGCTACGCCAAGCCCTCGTCGACGTCCTGGATCAAACTCCACGAGTTGTACCAGCTGGCGCGTGGGTTCTGTGCCGGGCTCCGTGACCAGGACATATCCCCGATCGAACAGCAATACCTGAGCGCGTTGCTTTTCGCCTACCTCGAACCAAGCAAGCTGCCACGCTGCGACCTGGCAGCCGCTATCTTCTGTACCCAGCAACTGGCGGTTCATGCAACGATCACCGAGGTCACGCCGGAAACCAACCACCGGCGCTCCAACGGCGCGTGCTTCCTGATTCGCCCGGAAGAAGGCAACCCCGGCAAGGCGCTACAGCGCATGCCGNCTGGGGTACCCATATTCGACGGTCTGATCATCGATTGCAGCGGTGTGCTGGCTGCCCTCGACAAATCCGCCGAGCGCAGCCCGGAAAGTATCGACGAACCCGGGCTCGACATTCCGCCCGCCCTTCTGCATACGCTGCAACTGGCCCTTGGCGGCCGGTCGATGCGGCGCTTTCAGCGCAAACGTTTCAAGCCGCATGCCGATCTCGTCGGCGGCATTGGCCAGGTGATTCCCTTTCTCGAAAGCAGCGCCCGATCGCGACGGGCCATCGATGCGATCAATCTGTACGGGGCAAAATCGTTCTCGCCCAGCGAATGGGCGCTGATCGACCAGAGTCCGGACGGCTTCCTGGTGCGCTTCATCCAGGGCGAAAACTGGAAGATCGGCGTCGGCAACATCGTCGCCCTGCAGCCGCGCGAATCCAGCAAGGTGCATGTCTGCATGGTTCGCCGCATCGCCACCAATACCGATGGCCGCCTCGAACTCGGCTTGCAGGCGCTGTCGCCGCAGGTCAGCGTGGTCGACCTGCCGGGGCACGGCGAAATCCGCCGCGGCATCTATCTCCATCGCCTGCCTGGCTACGGCGGCCGCCCGGGAATCATCGCCCGCCCGGGCCACCTGGCCAGCGGTCACAAGATCAAGCTCACCGCCTATGGCGAATCCCAGCTCTGGCAGATCGGCAGGCGTCTCGAAGCCTCCGAAGGGCAGGAGTTCTTCGCCCTCGTTCCGCTCTAGCCCCGATCGGCCCCCATGCTCAGCTACCGTCACGCCTTTCACGCCGGCAATCATGCCGACGTGCTGAAACACATCATCCTGCTGCAGACCGCCGAGTACATGGGCGAGAAACCGGCGCCATTCTGGATCATCGACACCCATGCCGGAGCCGGCCGCTATGCGCTGGAATCGGCCCACGCCAGCAAGCTTGGCGAGTACCGCGATGGCGTCGGCCGCCTGTGGGACAAGAAAGGCCTGCCGCCGGCTGCAGTCGACTATCTGGAATTCGTCAAAATGCTCAACCCGGACGGCCAGTTGCGCCACTATCCGGGTTCGCCTTGGCTGGCCAGCCAGATGCTGCGCGAAAGCGACCGCCTGCGGCTCTTCGAGCTGCACAGTACCGACGTCAAGCTGCTCCAGGAATGTTTCAAGGGCGCCGGGCGCCAGGTAACGATCACCGCGGCGNACGGCTTTGCCGGGCTGAAGGCCATCCTGCCGCCGCCGACCCGGCGTGCGCTGGTGCTGATCGACCCCTCCTACGAAACCAAAGATGACTACACCAACGTCGTCAAGGGCTTGCAGGAAGCGCTCAAGCGCTTCGCCACCGGCACCTATGCGCTGTGGTACCCGATGCTGACCAAACTCGAATCGCGCAAATTGCCGGATCGGCTGAAAAGCCTGGGCGCCGCCGACTGGCTGCACGTCACACTGGAAGTCAGCGCCCCGTCCAAGGATGGCTTTGGCATGAACGGCAGCGGCATGTTCGTCATCAACCCGCCGTGGACGCTCGAAAAGAAGCTGCACGAGACCCTGCCCAGGCTGACCGAGCTACTCGCCCGCGACGCCGGGGCCAAGTACACGCTGGAAAGCCAGAGCACCTGATACTCAGGCCTGAATTTCAGCCCAGTTGGTCATATTTGGCCCGCGAGCCGTAGGCCTTTTCGACCGGATATTTACGTGCATTCTTCACCAGCTTGTCCTGCGCTGCGGCAACCAGATCGATCCCGGCCTTGTCGGCGATCAACAGCAGATAAAGTAGGATATCCGCGCATTCGTCGCGCAAGGCCTCGCCCGCCAGCGGGTCGGCCGGCAGGGATTCAACCTCGGCATCGCTCTTCCACTGCGTCAATTCCAGCAGCTCTGCCGCCTCCAGATTGAGCGAGGTAATCAGGTTGCGCAAGGAATGAAACTGCCGCCAGTCGCGCTCGTCGCGAAACTTCAGGATAGCTGCGGTCAACGCTTCAAAATCGCTCAATTTCACGGCTCCGGCAAAGTCGACGACGGCTCATGCTAGCGCAAAACGGACGGTAACCCCGCACCGCCCAGCTCCGGCGAACGGTCGATGGTGGCCTGGCCGCCATGCTGTCGGGCGATTTCGCGGACAATGGCCAGACCGAGACCGCTACCCCGGCTGCCACCGCCCGGCGACTGATAGAAACGCTCGAACACCTTCTCGCGGTCGGCCTCGGANATCCCGCAGCCGCTGTCCTCGACCACCAGCCAGGCACAATCGTCGTCGGCGCCGCAGCGTACCGTGACGCTGCCNCCGCGCGGCGTGTGGCGCAACGCATTGTCGAGCAGATTGGCAAACACTTCCTGCAACAGCAGGGCATTGCCGGCAACCGTGCAAGGCGAAAGATCGAACCCCAGATCGATTCCGTTGTCGATCGCCACGGGCAGCCAGTCCTCGGCAGCGGCCNNTGCGCTACCTCGGAAAGCGCCACGCTTGGCTGCGCCTTGGCCAGCGAGGGCTGGGCGCGGGCCAGCATCAGCATCTGCTCGACCAGATGCGACAAGCGATGGGCAGCGGCGAGAATCCCTTGCAACTGGCGATGCATGGACTGATCCGACTCGGCCAGCGTCGCTTCGACCTGGGCTTGCAGGGCCGCGATTGGCGTACGCAGCTGATGCGCCGCATCGGACACGAAATGCCGCTGGGCATCCAGCGAATGCCCGAGACGGTTCAGAAGCTCGTTGATTTCGTTGNACGACCGGCTGAATTTCATCCGGCACATCCGTAGTCAGCGGCCGCAAGTCCGCCTGCGAGCGCCCGGCCAGTTCCTCGCGCAAGCTGGCCAAGGGTTTCAAGCCAGCGCGCACCCCAAACCAGACCACCGCCAGGCTGACCGCAATCAGCAACATTTCAGGCAACAGCATGCCAAACAGGATCTCGCGCACCAGCGCATTGCGCTTGACCAGCGTCTCTCCGGCCAGCACGGTAAACGTCTGCCCGCCCTGTTCGGCCCTCAGCGCTGCCACGCGCACCGGCCTGTCACCCAGCCGGCCGTCGAAATAGTAGCGCCCCTCCTGCCATACCGCTCTCGGCAGGNNCGCGCACGGCATCGGCAGCCCCGGTTCGCCGTCGAGCAATTCGCCATTCGGACCGCGCACCGCAAAANNCACCTGATCGAACTTGTCGACCAGCAGCACATCCCGCGCCTGCGCAGTCAATGGCAATACCGGCTTGCCATTCTGTATGCTCAGTTGCTCGACGATGGCCAGCGCGGTATCGAACAAGGCGCGGTCATACGCCTTGGTCGCGCTACGCAACGCCACCCAGTAAGCCGTTACCGCACCAGCCAGCAACAAGGCCAGCATCGCCGGCAGCAGCCAGCGCAACAGCAAAAAGCGCAAGCTAGGCTGGCGCATTACCGGATTCGATCGGCTTTTCCAGGTAATAGCCAAGGCCGCGCACGGTACGGATCACGACACCGGCCGGCTCCAGCTTGGTGCGCAGGCGGGAAATGAATTTTTCGACCGCGTTGGGCGTGATCTCCTCCTCCCAACTGTAAAGCGCCTGCATGATCTGATCCTTGTTGACGATGCGGTTGACGCGCTGGGCCAGAAACTCCAGCGCCGCCCACTCCCGTGCCGTCAAATCCAGCGCCTCGGCATCCAGCCAGGCACGCTTGCCCACCGTATCCAGGGTCAGTCGGCCCAGCCGGATGGTCGGATCGGGNCGCCCTTGCCCGCGCCGGATCAGCGCCCGCACCCGAGCTTCGAGTTCGGCCAGCGCCACCGGCTTGACCAGATAGTCGTCGGCGCCCAGGTCGAGCACACGCACCCGCTCCTCCAGTGCCTCGCGCGCCGAAAGGATCAAGACCGGCACCCGTTGCCGGCGTGCCCGCAAACGCTGCAAGACATCGGCCCCGTCCAGACCGGGCAAGCCGAGGTCGAGAATGGCCAGATCGTAGGTTTCGTTTTCCAGCCAGAGATCGGCCGTCTTGCCATCTTCGGCAACGTCGATCAGGTAGCCGGATTGGCTCAATGCCCGTGCCAGCCCGTCGGCCAGGAGGGTGTCGTCTTCGACAAGCAGTATCCGCATCGCAGTCAGAGATTGGTCAGGATAGCCCCATACGATACCACTCCTGCCCACGATGACCCGCATGCGCACGCTTATCGCCGCAATCCTGCTGCTCCCGGCCACGCTTCTGGCGCAAGCGCCACAGCCCCTGACGCTCGCCGAAGCCCAGACCCTGTGGCAGGAACACAACCGCGAACTGCAACTGGCGCGCACCGCCGTAGCCGGTGCCGAAGCCGATGTCCTGACTGCCGGTCAACGGCCCAACCCGCAGGTTTCGCTCAACATCACACAAATTTCCCCGTGGTCCGGCTATGGCGCCGGCCCCTGGAAAGACAAGAAGATGGACAACGTGCTGCGCCTCGATCAACTGGTCGAACGCGGCGGCAAACGGGACTTGCGGATCAAGGGCGCCGACGCCCGCCTCGATGCCAGCCGGCACGATCTCGACGACACCGAGCGCCAGCAACTGCTGACGCTCCAGCAAAGCTACTACGACCTGCGCCTGGCCCAGGACAAGCGTCGTCTGGCTGGCGAACTGGCCGCCAATTACGACAAGAGCCTCGACAGCGGGCGCATCCGGTTGAAAGCCGGCGACATTTCCCAAGTGGAGCTGGCGCGACTGCAAATCGACAAATCCCGTGCCGACAACGATGCCAGACAAGCCCAGGCCGAACTTGAACAGGCCCGGATGGCGTTGGCCTACCTGATCGGCCGCGAGCGCGAAGCCGCGCAACTGGTGGCAACAGACAACTGGCCAACGGTCGGCGATCAGCAACTCCGGCGGAGCGAACTGGAGCAACGCCCCGATGTCGCGGCGGCCCGCCTGCGCGTCACAGCAGCAGAAGCCGCACGCGATCTGGCCAAGGCCCNNAAAACGCGCGACGTGACCCTCGGCGTCCAGTACGAACACAATATGCAAAGCGAACCGACCAACAGCTATGGCTTCGGCGTAAGTGTTCCACTCTTCGTCTTCCACGAATACGAAGGGGACATTGCCCGCGCGGAAGCGGACTTGGCTGCCGCCCGTCTGGTCTATGAAAAACCCTGGNCGCAGGCAGTCGGCAGCTCCGATCAGGCAGGCAGTGCCCTGCGCTCCGCCGAAGAGCGTCTCAAGCGCCTCGAAACCGGCCTGCTTGCCGATGCCGAACGGGTGGCCAAGGCTGCAGAACTCGCCTACAGCCGGGGCGCCATGAACCTGATGGATCTCCTCGATGCGCGCCGCACCCTGCGCCAGATCCAGATCGAAGCCGCCACGGCGCGCGCCGACTACGCCAAGGCCCTGGCCGCCTGGCGCCTGCAGGCCGACTACGGGAAAACCAAATGAAGCGACACCTGATCAGCCTTGCCGTGATTCTTGCCCTGACCGCCTGCGGCAAGGAACCGGAACCCGCAAAAACGGCCGCCGTCCAGACCGAGGGCGACCGCGCCATCCTCAGCGAGCCCGACAAGGCCGATTTCCTGAAAACCGCCACTGTTGAAAAGGACCCAGGCTCAACCCTGCGCCTGCCGGGACGGCTGGTGTGGGATGAAGATCGCACGGTGCGCATCGTGCCGCAGGTTGGCGGCCGGGTGCAGAAAATCACCGTCGAAATCGGCAGCGAGGTGAAGGCTGGCCAGGTACTGGCCACCCTCAACTCAGCCGATTTCGGCCAGGCCCAGGCCGACGCACGAAAAGCCCTGGCCGACCAGCAAGTGGCGAAACAGGCCTTGAGCGCCAGCGCGAGCTGCACGCGGCCGGCATCGTCGCCGACAAGGACTGGCAGCAGGCGCAGGCCGAAGCCGCGCGCGCCCAGGCCGAGGCGGATCGCGCCAGCCGGCGCCTGGGGCCTGGGCGGCGCCAGCGACGGCAGCTACACGCTGCGCAGCCCGCTGGCCGGTATCGTGGTGGAGCGCAACCTGAATCCCGGGCTGGAATTCCGGCCGGAACAAAACAGCGACCCGCTGTTCGTCGTCACCGACCCGACCAGCCTGTGGCTGCGGATCGATGCCAGCGAAGCCGATCTGGCGGCACTCAAGGCGGGCGAGAAATTCAGCCTGCAGGTCAAACAGTACCCGAACGAGCGCTTTGCCGGCGTGATCAGGCATGTCGGCGATTTCGTCGACCCGACCACGCGTACCATCAGGGTTCGCGGCGAGGTGCCGAATCCCGATCGCCGCCTGAAGGGCGGCATGTTCGCCACGGCCCTGATCGAACTGCCACCGACGCAAGCCCTGCTGGCCCCGAGTGCGGCGGTCTTCCTGATCGGCGATCAGCGCTACGTATTTGTCGAGGAAGCGACCGGCCGCTATATCCTGCGCCCGGTTCAGGCCGGCCCGGAGCGCGGCGGCCGAATTGAAATCCTCAGCGGCGTCAAGGAAGGCGAAAAGGTCCTCATCGAAGGCAACCTGCACCTGATCAAGTTCTTCAAGGCGCTTCCCGGCCAGCCGATGCAAGCCGCCAAATGATGAAGCGCATCGTTCATTTCGCGCTCCATGAACCGCTGTTCATCCTGCTCGGTCTCGTGCTGTTCATCGGCGTTGGCGTTTCCGCCTTCCGCACCCTGCCGATCGAAGCCTTTCCCGATGTCACCGACACCCAGGTCACGGTCATCACCCTCTTTCCCGGCCGCGCGCCGGAGGAGGTCGAAAAACAGGTCACCATTCCGCTCGAAATCGCCTTGGCCGGCGTGCCGAATTCGATCCGCATGTTCTCGCACACGCAGTTCGGCCTATCTTTCATCGTCGTCACTTTCGACGAGAAGCCCAGCCTGTTCATGTCGCGGCAGCTGGTCGAGGAGCGTTTGCGCGGCCTCGACCTGCCACCCGGCGTCGAGCCGGAACTCGCCNCGCCGGCCACCGCCACCGGCGAAATCTTCCGCTACCGGGTCGAGGCACCCGGCCTTAAACCGAGCGAAGTACGGGCCATCCAGGACTGGACGATCGCCCGCCAGCTCAAGCAGGTGCCCGGCATCGCCGATGTCGTTTCGCTCGGCGGGCCGATCCGGCAATACGAAGTCCAGCCCGACCTCGCCCGGCTGCGCGACCACAACCTGACCATCGGCCAGCTCTTCAATGCGCTGCAGCGTGCCAATGCCAATGCCGGCGGCGGCTCGGTCGCCCAGGGCCGCCAGCAGTTCCTGATACGCTCGCTCGGTTTGCTGCAGACATCGGCCGATATCGGCAACGTCGTGGTGGCCGAAAACAAGGGAACGCCGATTCTGGTTCGCGACGTCGCCGAGGTCATCGAATCCCGCGTACCGGCCCAGGGCATGGTCGGCTACACCGACGCCAGCAGTAACCAGGAGGATATCGTTTCCGGCATCGTGCTGCTGCGCAAGGACGAAAATCCGTCCATGGTGCTCGATGCGCTTAAGGCCAAGGTGNACACCCTGAACAACTCGGTGTTGCCGGCAGGCGTGCGGATCATTCCCTATTACGACCGCTCCTGGCTGATCAGCAAGACGCTGAAGACCGTCTTCATGAACCTGCTCGAAGGCGCCCTGCTGGTCACGCTGGTGCTCTACCTGTTCCTCGCCGACCTGCGCGCGGCGGCCATCGTCGCCTCGATCATCCCGCTGGCCCTGCTCGGCACCTTCATCGGCCTGTCGCTGGTCGGCATCCCGGCCAATCTGCTGTCGCTCGGCGCCATGGATTTCGGCATCATCGTCGACGGCGCGGTGATCGTCATCGAAAACATCTTCCGGCGTCTGGGTGAAGCCCAGAAGGCAAACGACCATCGGCCGCACACCCGAACGATCCACGATGCGGTCATGGAAATCGGCCGCCCCACCGTGTTCTCGATCATCATCATCATCGTCGCTCACCTGCCGATCTTCACCATGCAGCGCCACGAGGGAAAGATCTNNTTCTCGCCGATGGCCTACTCGGTGGTCGCCGCGCTGATCACCTCGCTGATCCTGTCCTTCACGCTGGTTCCTNTCCTCAGCAAGATCGCCTTCCGCAACCACGTCCCGCATGAAGAAACCAGGCTCATGCACTGGTTCATGAACCGCTACGAGCCGGCACTCAAATGGGCGTTGGCCCATGCCCGCAAGGTACTGGCTTCGNCTTTGGCCGCCCTGGCGATCACTGCCGCCCTCGTTCCCCAACTCGGCACCGAGTTTCTGCCCGAACTGAACGAAGGGTCGATCTGGGTCAACATCACCTTGCCCACCTCGGTCTCGGTCGATGAAGCCAAANGCGACATGCGTAAGCTGCGGCATCTGGCCAGCTTCCCGGAAGTCAATGCCGTGGTTTCANAGGCCGGGCGACCGGAAGACGGCACCGACCCCAAGAACATCAACATGACCGAGCTGCTGGTCGACCTGAAACCCGATTCGCAATGGCGCCCCGGCATGACCAAGGACAAGCTGGTGCGCGAGATGGAAGACAAGGTCAACGACATGCCCGGCATCGAACCGACCTTCAGCCAGCCGGTGCGCGACCAGATTCTCGAATCGATTTCCCAGATCGACGGCCAGATCGTCATCAAGATATTCGGCGACGACGTCAAGACGTTGCGCGATACCGGCCGCCAGCTGCTCGACCGGATCGGCAGCGTGCCCGGCGTGGCCCGCGCCTTCATCGACCGCGACGGCGACCTGCCGCAGTACCGGCTGNAAATCGACCGCGCGGCCGCCGCACGCTATGGCCTCAACGTCGCCGACATCCAGGACGTCATCGAAACCGCGCTGGCCGGCAAGGCAGCGACCGAGTTGTGGGAAGGCGAACGCCATTTCAGCGTGGTGGTCAAGCTGAAAGGCGAAGAACGCTCGCTCGACCGCCTGCGCGAGGTGCTGGTATCGACGCCATCGGGCGCCCAGGTGCCGCTCGCCAACCTGGTCGATTTCAAGCTCGGCAGCGGCGCCATGAACATCGCCCGCGAATCGGGGCAGCGCGTCGTCGCCATCGGCGTCTTCATCCGCGACCGTGACATGGGCAGCGTCGTCGCCGACATGCAGCAACACGCANAAGACATCAAGCTGCCGCAAGGCTACTCGATCACCTGGTCCGGCGAATTCGAGAACCAGGAACGCGCGATGAAGCGCCTGATGCTGGTCGTGCCGCTGTCGATCCTGCTGATTTTCGTGCTGCTCTTCGATGCCTTCGAGTCGTTCAAGGACGCGCTGATCATCATCTGCAACATCCCGTTCGCGCTGATCGGCGGCATCTTCGCGCTATTGCTCTCCGGCATCCCCTTGTCGGTATCGGCGGCCATCGGCTTCATCGCGCTGTTCGGCCAGGCGGTACTCAACGGGGTGGTGATGGTCAGCTACTTCAACCAGTTGAAGCAGCAGGGTCTGGATTCCTACCAGGTCGTCTTCCAGGGTGCCATGTCGCGTCTGCGCACGGTGTTGATGACCGCCCTGCTCGCCATGCTCGGGTTGTTGCCGATGGCGCTGTCGCATGGCATCGGTTCCGAAACGCAGCGCCCGCTGGCGCTGGTCGTCATCGGCGGCCTGATTTCGGCAACGTTGTTGACGCTGTTCGTACTGCCGACGCTTTATTACTACCTCTCGACACATCCGAAACTGGCCAAGGCGCTGCACTGACGCGCCCCATCCGCAAAAAACCCGCCACGCCGCGGGTAAATTTTTTCTAGGAGGAGTTACTACGATTCCATCCTGCCCGAACAGCCTGACCGCTCCCTGACCCAAATCATGACGGCCGGCTACAATGCGGTTCCCGACCCGTTTCCCGGACTCCTCATGCCCCGCCAACCGTCGCTCAACACGCAAATCCTGATCGGCTGCCTGATCGGCATCGCCGGCGGCTTCTGGCTGGCCGGCNAGTGCGATGCGCCGCTGACCGCCAACACGCTGTACGGCGCAAAGATTGTCGGCAACCTGTTTCTCGACCTGCTGCGCATGATCCTGGTGCCGCTGGTGTTTTCGTCCATCGTCGTCGGCGTCGCCAACCTGCGCGNNCACGACCAGATGCACCGTGNNTGGACGACGACCCTGATCTTCTTCGCCACGATGGCCATCGCCATCGTCATCGGCTTCGGCGCCGCCCACCTGTTCAAGCCCGGCGACGGCCTGCATCTGGCCATGTTCGCCGACGCCACGCGCGACTACCAGGCGCGCCAGATGCCGCTGCCCGACTACATCGCCCAATTCCTGCACGGCCTGTTCCAGAACCCGTTCAAGGCGCTGGCCAATGGCGACATCCTGGCCATTGTCATCGTCGCCCTCTTCNTCGGCATCGCGCTGGTCGTCGGCGGCGAGCGCTACCGCAACATTCGGGTGCTGATCGAGGAATTGCAGGAACTTTGCCTGCGCATCGTCGGCTGGATCATGCGTCTGGCGCCGTTCGGCCTGGCCGCCCTGCTCCTGCAACTGGTCGCGACGCAGGACGGCGGCCTGTTGCGCAGCCTCGGCCATTTCATCGTCGTCGTCACCGGCACCACGCTGTTCCACGGCATTGTCGTATTGCCGTTCATCCTCTGGCTGTTCACCCGCATGTCGCCGCTGCGTNTTTTCAAGGGCGCACGCGAGGCGCTGGTCACCGCCTTCGTCACCAGTTCCAGCGCCGCCACGCTGCCAATCACGCTGCGCTGCACCGAGCAGCACCTGCATGTGAAGAAAGACATCGCCAATTTCGTGGTGCCGCTGGGCGCCACCGTCAACATGGACGGCACGGCACTTTACGAAGCCGCTGCGGCGCTGTTCGTCGCCCGTCTGGCCGGCATCGAACTCGATATCGCCAGCCAGATGATCGNNTTCTTCGTCGCCATGCTGGGCGCCATCNGGCGCCCCGGCATCCCCAGCGTCGGCATGCTGAGCATGGTGCTGGTGCTCGAATCGGTCGGCCTGCCGACCGCCGCCATCGCCATCCTGCTACCCATCGACCGCCTCCTCGACACCACGCGCACGGCGGTCAATGTCGAGGGCGACATGATCGGCAGCCTGATCGTGCAGAAGCTGGCAGACAAGCCGGCCTAACGACCGGCGGCTTGTCCGGCACCTCCAGATGGTGCCGTTGCAGCCAATCGCGGTCCAGTTCCCATTTCACGCCGGTGATNCCTGGCTGGGCCAGCACGATGCCTTTGGCCTCGTCCTGCACCTGGCCCAGCGTCTTTTCGAGCGCAATGAAGGCCGGGTTGTCGTGATCCTTGACGTTCAAATCCGGGTACATCGCCCCGAGAAAGCGGAAGGCCGGCATCTCGAAATTGCGCGGCGTGCCCATGACGGCGGTGCTGCTGTCGACGCGCATGACATGGAAGGGATAGGGNTAATTCTTCAACTGCGGGCTGGCCGCCGTCTGGATCGCCTCGTTGAGCGCCCGCGTGCGGCCGTCGGGCCGGCGGATCATCCAGTCGAGCGCGACCAGCAGGGCGAGCACCAGCACGGCCCATTGCCATGATTTGATGTTGCGAAAATTCACGATGCCTCCCAAACCCTTCAGCTCCGACTGTCCCAATGAAAGCGGTGCAGCAGCCGATGCAACACCGGCGTGAATAGCAGCCCNGCCGTGACCAGAAAGGCAAGCCCGGCGTACAACGCATAGAAGCCGGCGAACAGTTTTCCGGCCGTGGTCTGCGGCGGATGGATCGGCCCCATGCCACCCAGCAGCATGGCCGCGTTGAGGAAGGCATCCACCCAGGACAGCTGCTCGAACCAGCGATAGCCGAACATGCCGACGACCAGGGAAACGGCGATCAGCCCGAGGGCGAATGCGCCATGACCAAGCAGTCGCCTGACGAACGCAGCCCACGCCAGCGGCGCTTCCTTTACCGACTCGTACATGAATTCCCCCGCACGCCATATCACGCCGACCTTAGGGCGCACCAAGCATTCTAGCCGCGATTCGAGGCGGCAAGCCGATGGCCGCCCCCGCCGCAACAGGCAATTTCGGCGTGCTAGCGGTTAAGATTCGGCCTGTTGCGGTCGACCCCGCAAAATGGCCAAATTTCAAAACCCCAAGGAGCCCGCATGTCCGTCTATCGTCTCGGCGACAAGCAGCCGCAAATCGGCGAAAACGCCTGGATCGCCCCCAACGCCACCGTCATCGGCGACGTCCGCCTCGCCGCCAACGCCTCGATCTGGTGGAACGCCAGCNTGCGCGGCGACAACGACCCGATCCACATCGGCGAGAACACCAACATCCAGGACGGCTCGGTGCTGCACACCGACGAAGGCGTGCCGATGCACATCGGCAAGGATGTCACCGTCGGCCACCTCGTCATGTTGCACGGCTGCACCGTCGGCGACGGCAGCCTGATCGGCATCGGCTCGGTCATCCTCAACCGCGCCGTCATTGGCAAGGGCTGCATCGTCGGCGCCAATACGCTGATTCCCGAAGGCAAGGTCTTCCCCGACAAGGTGCTGATCGTCGGCTCGCCGGGCAAGGTCGTGCGCGAACTGACCGACGACGACGTCGCCAAACTCAAGCACTCCGCCGAACACTACGTCGACAACGCCAAGCGCTACCAGAGCCAGCTCGCAGCGCTTTAAGCCAGACCATGAAACGCAAGCTGTTGCTCATCCTGCGCCACGGCAAATCCGACTGGACGACCGGGCTGGAAGACTTTCACCGCCCGCTGGTCGGCCGGGGCCGCAAGGGCGCCCGCAAGATGGGCGCCTGGATTCGCCACCTCGACCTGATCCCCGACGCCGTGCTCAGCTCCCCGGCCGCCCGTGCCAAAGCAACCACCGAAGCCGCCTGCAAGGCGCTGGGCATCNCCCTCGACGACGTGATGTGGGACGAACGCCTCTACGAAGCCCCCGGCACGCAGGTGCTCTCGGTGCTCGCAGAAGCGCCGAAGAAGGCCAGGTGCCTGCTGCTCGTCGGCCACAATCCGGGCCTGGAAGAACTCATCCACCTGCTCGTCGGCGAGCCGCCGGAGATTCCCGAAGACGGCAAGCTGCTGCCCACCGCCGCCCTCGCCAGGCTCGAAATCGCCGGCAACTGGCGCGACGCCGGGCCGGGCTGCGCCCACCTGCTGTCCGTCACGCGGCCGGGCGAAATCCCCGACGACGAAACCACCTGGGTCAAGCCGCAATACCGTTCGGCGCTCGGCCCGGTGCCCGACCATTTCTTCACCCAATCCGCCGCCATCCCCTGGCGCCGTGTCGACGGCCACCTCGAATTCCTGCTCGTCGCCNCGCGCAGCGGCAAGCGCTGGGTCGTGCCCAAGGGCGTCCAGGAACCGGACATGACGGCACACGACTCGGCTGCCAAGGAAGCCTTCGAGGAAGCGTGCGCGGCANGCATCGACACCGAGCCGCTGGGCAGCTACGACTACNGAAAATGGGGCGGCACCTGCACCGTCACCGTCTTCGGCCTGGCGGTGAACGACTGCCTGCCCGACGGCGAATGGGAAGAAAGCCACCGCATGCGCTCTNGGCTGNACCCCGACAAGGCCGCCAAACGCATCGATGAACCCGGCCTGCGCGCCATTCTGGAAAGCGCCAGTTTAGGCGACATTCTGCAAGCCTTGCTTAATTTCCATAGATAGCTACCATTGATATACACCAAAGCCGGAATGGATACCGCGCATCTTCCAGTCGGGGCTGCCAGGCCGTTCGCCTCCGAAAGAATTCCGCTTGCCGGCAAGGAAGTCGGCGTCAGGCGTAACTGCCGATGGACAACCTGGGAAACGCTCGAAGCAGCGCTGGCAAAGCCCGGCTTCGTTCTGGAGCGAGCAGCCGGAAGCGCAAATTGCGCGGAGATCGTGGCGTGATCATTCGCAGCAAACCGCCGAAATTCGCCAGTTCCAGCTCGGCGAAATCGGCCTTTCCAGCGTCGCTGCCCGAACTGCCACGGCGTGGCCAAAAGTGGCTCGGCCCAACCGGCAAGCCCACACCGCCATCCTGCCTTTCGACGAAAAAGCTCTCTGGCCATGGCGAACCTGGAACGTCGCGGCCTCGGCATCGGTTCGCTCGACACCATGATCGCAGCGCACGCCCTCAGCCTGAATGCCACCCTCGTCACCAACAATCTGCGGGAGGTCGCGAGAACTGACTGAACAGCACGTCTTCGCCGGAGCAGTTGTTCCCCGGCGATTCCGCATCATTCAGCCCCCAATTTTGCTGCACCGCCACACCCATGCTCGCACCCATCGAACACCGCATTGCCNTTGAANCCGGCGTCCGCCCTCAGGTCGCCGCTGCCGTCCGTTTCGACGAAGGCGCCACANTCGCCCGTTACCGCAGGNAAGTCACCGGCGAACTGGACGACACGCAACTGCGCACGCTCGAAGAACGCCTGACCTACCTGCGCGACCTCGAAGACCGCCGCGTGGCGGTGCTGGCCAGCATCGAGGAACAAGGCAAGCTGACGCCGGAACTCAAGGCCGAGATCGAGGATGCCGAAACCAAGCAGCGCCTGGAAGATTTGTATCTGCCCTACAAACAAAAGCGCCGCACCAAGGCGCAGATCGCCCGCGAAGCCGGCATCGAGCCGCTGGCGCTGGCGCTGCTGGAANACCCCGAACTGACGCCGGACGAAGAAGCCGAGAAATTCCTCAACGCCGACGCCGGCTTTGCCGACGCCAAGGCGGTGCTCGACGGCGCCCGCCAGATCCTGATGGAAAAGTTCGCCGAAGACGCCGAACTGCTCGGCCAACTGCGCGAATACCTCAAGGAACACGGCCTGTTGCGGTCGACCGTCGTGGAAGGCAAAGAATCGGAAGGCGCCAAGTTCCGCGACTGGTTCGACTTCGCCGAGCCGATCGAAACCATGCCCTCGCACCGCGCGCTGGCCCTGCTGCGCGGACGCAACGAAGGCTTCCTTTCGGTGACCCTGGCGCTCGATTCCGAACTCGATACCGACAACCTCAAGCCCGGCNCCCACCCTTGCGAGCAACGCATCGCCGCCCGCTACGGCATCAAGGCGCAAAACCGCCCGGCCGACAAATGGCTGGCCGACACCGTGCGCTGGACGTGGAAGGTCAAGATTCACACCCACCTCGAACTCGAACTGGTGGGCGAACTGCGCGAGCGCGCCGAAGAAGAAGCCATCCGCATCTTCGGCAAGAACCTGAAAGACCTGCTGCTCGCCGCCCCGGCCGGCCAGCACGTGACGATGGGCATCGACCCCGGCATCCGCACCGGCTGCAAGATCGCCGTCGTCGACGCCACCGGCAAGCTGCTCGACACCGCCACCATCTACCCGCACGAACCGCGCAACGACTGGGACGGCTCGCTGGCCACCATCGCCCGCCTGGCTTCCAGGCATGGCGTCTCGCTGNTCGCCATCGGCAACGGCACCGCCAGCCGCGAAACCGACAAGCTGGTGCAGGACGTGATGAAGCGCTACCCGGAAGCGCGCCTGACCAAGATCGTGGTTTCGGAAGCCGGCGCCTCGGTCTATTCCGCCTCCGAACTCGCCGCCAAGGAATTCCCCGATCTCGACGTCTCGATTCGCGGCGCCGTCTCGATTGCCCGCCGCCTGCAAGACCCGCTCGCCGAACTGGTGAAGATCGAGCCGAAATCCATCGGCGTCGGCCAATACCAGCACGACGTTTCGCAAAGCAAGCTGGCGCGCAATCTCGATGCCGTCGTCGAGGACTGCGTGAACGCCGTCGGCGTCGATGTGAACACCGCCTCGGTGCCGCTGCTCACCCGCATTTCCGGCCTCAACGGCAGCCTGGCCAGCAACATCGTCGCCTACCGCGACACCCACGGCGCCTTCNGCTCGCGCGACGACCTCAAGAAAGTGCCGCGCCTCGGCGACAAGACCTTCGAGCAGGCCGCCGGCTTCCTGCGCGTGCCGAACGGCGACAACCCGCTCGACGCCTCCTCTGTGCACNCGGAAGCCTACCCGGTGGTCGAANAAATCATCGTCGACCTGAAAAAGCCGATCAAGGAAATCCTCGGCGACAGCCGCGCCCTCGNNCGCCTGAATCCGTCGAAATACACCGACGAGCGCTTCGGCCTGCCGACCGTGCAGGACATTTTCAAGGAACTGGAANAGCCCGGCCGCGACCCGCGCCCCGAATTCAAGACCGCCACCTTCGCCGATGGCGTCGAGAAAGTCAGCGACCTGCGCCCCGGCATGATCCTCGAAGGCGTCGTCACCAACGTCGCCGCCTTCGGCGCCTTCGTCGACATCGGCGTCCATCAGGATGGCCTCGTGCATGTCTCGGCGCTGTCCAACACCTTCGTCAAGGATCCGCACACCGTCGTCAAGGCCGGGCAGATCGTCAAGGTCAAGGTGCTGGAAGTCGACCTGCAACGCCAGCGCATCGCGCTGACCATGCGCATGGGCGATGAACCGACGCAAGGCAAGCGCCACGAGCGTCACGATGGCGCCCCGGCCAGCCGTGGCAACCCGAGCCGCCCGCAACAACGCAGCAGCGGCCCGGCGCCCGCCAACAACGCGATGGCCTCGGCCTTCGCCAAGCTCAAACGCTGATGGCGCGCCTCTTCCACCTGACCACCGCCGCCGGGCGCCGCCTCTGGCGCCTGGGCGTGCGGCTCGCCTGGATCGCCGGGCTGGTCGGGCTGGCCATCGTTTCCGGCTTACGCTCTACGCCGTCACCATGCTGCCGCCGCTGCACCCGTGGCACCTGGAGCGCCTGAGCGAGGAATTCTCCGCCCTGCGCCACGGCAACCTCGATTTCGCCGGCTACCTGAAACAGGAAGAAAAACTCTTCGCCGAATACCGAAAAGGTCGCCGGCTGGAACAGCCGCGACGAAGCCTACCTGTTCAGCCGCTTCAACCCGGAAAGCCCGGTCAACAAGCTGGTCGACGGCGCCCCGCACAACCGCTCCTTCCGCCTCGCCCAGGCGCAGCCCAAGGGCCAGGCGCTGCTCATCCACGGCCTCACCGACTCGCCCTACTCGGCCAAGGCGCTGGCCGATTCGCTGCACGCGCGCGGCTTCGACGTCACCGTGTTGCGCCTGCCGGGCCACGGCACCCTGCCCTCGATGATGGTCGAAATGAGCCACCGCGACTGGACCGCCGCCGTGCGCATCGCCGCCCGCGACGTCGCTTCCCGCGTCACCCCGGCCAGCCCTTCTACATCGGCGGCTACTCCACCGGCGGCACGCTGGCCATGCAATACGCGCTCGATGCCCTCGACGACACCACGCTGCGCCGCCCGGATCGCGTGCTGCTGATCTCCCGGCCATCGAAATCACCCGCGTCGCGGACCTCGCCTCGATCATCGACTTCTTCAGCATCATCCCCATCCCGCTGCTCGAAAAAGTCCGCTGGCAGAACATCAATTCCGAATTCGACCCTACAAGTTCAACTCCTTCCCGGTCAACGCCTCGCGCCAGGTCAACCGCAGCACCCGCGCCCTGCGGGAATCGCTGCTGCGCGCCCGCGAAAGCGGCCGCATCAAGGAGCTGCCGCCCGTCGTCACCTGGCAGTCGGTCGTCGATTCCACGGTCGGCTCGCTCGGCGCCGCCGACCTGCTCTACGGCAACCTCGACGGCGCCAGGCACCACCTGCTGTTCGACGTCAATCGCCAGCGCGTTTTCGCCAGCGTCCAACGCCCGCAAGCCGGCGAACTGATCGACCGCCTGGCGCAACAAACGCGCCGCTACCAGCTCGACATCGTCGGCAACGCCAACCCGGACAGCCCCGCCATCGGCATCCGCCACCTGGCGCCCGACGGCAGCGACAGCACCAGCGACACCCCGCCTCGCCTGGCCCGCCAGCCTCGTCTCCTCGGCCACGTCGCCCTGCCCTTCCCGCCGGACGATCCGGTCACGGCTTCCTCCCGGCAGCGGCCGCAACGGCATCCCCAGCATCGGCTCCTGGCTGCTGCGCGGCGAAAACGGCGCCGTCACCATCACCTCGGCTCCCTCACCCGCCTGCGCAGCAACCCTTTCTGGACGTTGATCGACGAAGAGGTTGGGACGCTGGTCGCCGCTGACCTGGGCAAGCGCCGCTGATCTGACCACAACAGGCCGCCAGACAGCCTGTTGCGGTCGACCGCGAAAAAGGCCAATTTTCAAAGGCTGGCTACCGTGTTCTTGCCGGTATTTTCTGGCAATAGCTCAAGACAATGGCTGAAAACTCTGCTGTGCTAGCATGTTTCAACGGGCCAACAGCAAAATCATGCATGCCAAGCCAAACAGCAACCCAACAATATCCGCCCATTGAGTTCCAGCTGCGTCTTGGCGATCACAGTATCTGTGCTTCCTGATTTCAAGCTGGCGGTTACTTTTTGCGACGGAAGCAGTGGCGTTGTGGATTGCTCAAGCATCCAGAACAGCGCCAACCCGCATCTACGCACCCTTGGCCACCCGGAATATTTCGCCAGTGAGGCTGGAACTTGGCGGTCACAAGTCGATGGCGCCGACCTCGACCCGAGCTGGCTCCATGCCGAGTTGGCAAATAAAACGTGGTCTGTCCTTTTAGCTCGTTTAGCTTTTGGATCGCAACCCTTACCCTACAAGAAGACGCCTTGTTATCCGTGTTTTCGCATCACGTTATGCCCATTGGACGATAGGAGATAATTCGATGGCTCTTTACCGCCTGATTGGTCAGTTTCCCGACCCACAACTTGGCGCCGTACGGGGCTCTACGAAATCGANAAACAAACGAGTTTGTGCTCCGTGGCATGGGAGCAAATTGTGCATACCGAATGAGCAGCATACTGAAGCCGTTCGGCCAAGGCACACGGCNNGCGGATAAACGGTTGTATGTGCTCACCCATCTGTCGGATGTTGAATACANNTGCGTTGCGTGTGACTCTGTCGCAGAAGCAAAGAATTGAAATGGCCGCAGAAAGGAACAGCAATGCTTTCAATAAACGAATCCAAAGTCCTCGCATCTAGTAATGAGTTTTTAGAACTGCATTCCCAGCGCAGCTAGATTGGCAATGCCGAAAATACCTGCGAAGGTGTTACTGTCGCTTCTAATTGCCAATGAAGTTCCGAAAAGAATCTTTGAGCGGCGCGGACTAGATTGTTATCAGATATGTGATCTTGGCGGAAAGAAATGTACTGTGAAGAAAATCTGGAAGACGCATTGCAGTGCTGGCGTCAACTGCGAAAGAGTAATCTGGATACTCGTTGACTGAGGCCAAAGAATAGCCGCAAATATGGTGCATGGTAGATGAGAAATCTTCTTTGATGAAATTACCTCCGCCTTCCCTATTTTGTCGGGTTAACTGGTTGGCCGCAAACCCAGCTAGCAAGACGAATACATCGAAATCGCGTGAACAGGCAAACAAGATCAGCGATCGCGCCAGGGGATCGATCCCTTGGCTTGGATACCCAGAAGAACCAGCTTCGTGTCCAATGAATAAATCAATAATCATATGGGCCAGGCTCGGTTTTCCGTTCTGCAACACGTTTCATTTCTTAATCACCAGGAGATGCTCATGTTCTCGAAAATCGTTGTACCCATGCTTTTGCTGCCTGTCTTGCCGGGTGCGCTGCGCATCAGGACTCCTACAGCAAGGCACTTGGCCTGCCCGATACGACCGAATCAAAGAAAGAGTAGCCCCAATCTTGGATTCCCGCCGAGCTCGCAAATCGCAGGGGCCGGGCTCGGTTTTCCATAAATCTGACCAGCCGGCATCAAGGAAAAACGTGAGCTTGAAACGGAGCCATTTCAGTAAAGTCGTGATCGCTCTTGCGGTGCTGATACTGTTGGCTGCTCTCCCGTCGGCAATACGCGACACCCTCGAGACGGGTCGCATTTATCTGTTTTCGCCACAGTTTNTGGAGGAGTTGCCGCAGCGGTTTAGCGGTCCGGGACGCCTCAGGTTTATTTTCCAGCCATTGATCGCGATGGTGCTCGGGTGGCGCAGCGGGCTGAACGACGCCCAGGCGGGCAGGCCGGCGTATCTCTATGGCCTGCTGTTCGGAAGCGAGAATCGCTGGAACCTGCTACGCAGCGGGTTAACCGTCGTTCGCGACCTGATTGCCATGGGAATAGTGCTGGATGCCGTGGCGCAGTTGCTGATTTACGGACAGATTCACCCTGGCGCAGCATTGGTGATCGGACCGGTACTGATCTGTCTGCCTTATGCCATTTCTCGGGCGCTGACAAATCGGGTGGTGGTACTTATGCGCCGGAATCCAAGGAAGTAAGCAGTCCAAAAGTTGCATGGACCAGCCCCCATGTAACCGCTCCACCCTGTAACCAGCCAAACCCGGCCTGTTGCGGTCGACCCGAAAAAGGCCGATTTTCAAGGCAGGGCCGCCGGTCTCTTCCCGCCTTCATGGCCCAGCAAGCGCTCGAAGCAGCGCGCTACCTTCTGCCAAACCTGAACACCCTCCGGTGGCAGCACCACCAACTCCGCCGCCTCGACTGCCGTCAGGTCGATCCAGCCGCCCGTTTCGATCACTTGCGATTGTTCCGGGCGCAAGCGCTGTTCCGGTGCCACCACGCTTTCCGCCACCCAGACCAGCGGGCCGCGTAGCGCCAGGTCGCCGGCCACGATCAGCACCGTCGTTCCCGCTTCCACCAGCACGCGGCGCGATTCCCCTTGCCGNAGCGCCAGACGCATCATTCGCCGATCTTCCATGATTTTCTCCATCGAACTGCCCCGGGGCCGGGGCGATGGAGGCATGTTAGTCAGCGGGCGTAGCGCCAAACAGGCACAGCATCGGGCTATCTGTTCCGTAGCAGATGGCGATTTTGCAATCTGTTATGGTACGGTTTTGGGCGATCTATATCTGTCGCCCGGCCTCGCCGCAGGAGAAGATTGCGTCATGGATACGCCCGCACTCGCCGCGCCGCTTTATCGCCGCCTTGCCTCACATTACCGGGCCGCCATCGAGGCGGGCACGCTGGCGGTGGGCTCGCGTTTTCCGTCGATGCGCAGCCTGATGGCCCGCCACGAGATCAGCCTGTCGACAGCCTTGCAGGTCTGCCGGCAACTGGAAAGCGAGGGCTGGCTGGAGGCGCGGCCGCGTTCGGGCAATTTCGTGCGCCAGCCGCGCCGCCATGCGCCGCGCCCGCTGGCCGAGCCGCCTGTCGATCAGCCGCTCGATGCCGCGCAATACGTGGGCATCAACGCCCGGGTTTCGGAGTTCATCGCGCGCGGGCGGCAAGGCGCGGTGAAGGTGAATTTTTCCGGCGCCCGCTGCGCACCGGCGCTTTACNCCGGCGAGGCGCTGAAGAATGCCGCCACCCGCGCGCTGCGCCACNGACCGGAACTGCTGGTGAAGGTTTCGCCGCACAACGGCAACCCGGATTTCCGCAAGGTGCTGGCGCGGCGGGCGCTGGGCAACGGCATGTTGATCGCCGCCGACGACATCGTCGTCACGCAGGGCTGCATCGAGGCGCTCAACCTCGCGCTGCGCGCCGTCACGCAGCCGGGCGACATCGTGGCCATCGAATCCCCCACCTTTNACGGGCTGCTGCAAATCCTCGAAAGCCTGGGCCTGCGCGCGCTGGAAATCCCGACCAGCCCGCAGACCGGCATCTCGCTGGAAGCGCTGGAACTGGCCACGCAAACGCAGCCGGCGATTGCGGCGGTGGTCGTGGTGCCGCACCTGCAAAACCCGCTGGGCAGCATCATGCCGGAGGACCATCTCGCCCGGCTGGTGGCCTTCTGCGCCGAGCGCGGCATCCCGTTGATCGAGGACGACACCTACAGCGCGCTGGCCAATGGTGACACGCCCTTGAAGGCGCTCAAGGCTTTCGACACGACCGGCAACGTGATTCACTGCGCCTCGCTGCACAAGACGCTGGCGCCCGGCTTGCGGCTGGGCTGGATGACGGCGNGCCGCTGGCAGAGCCGTGTCGAAATGCTCAAGCACGTACAAAGCCGCAACAACGAGGAGCTTGCGCNNGCCGCGGGCGATTTCATGGCTTCCGGCGCCTACGACCGCCACCTGCGCAAGCTGCGGGCGGCGCTGGATCACCAGCGGGCGCGCATGGCGGCGGCGATTGCCGACCATTTTCCGGCGGGCACGCGCTTCAATCACCCGGATGGCGGCCTGGCCTTGTGGGTGGAACTGCCCGAAAACGTTNCGTCCACACAGCTTTTCAACGCCGCGCTGGCCGAAGGCATTCTGATTGCGCCCGGCGCCATGTTTTCCAACGCCGGGCGCTTCGAACATTTCGTCCGCCTCAATTGCGGCTGGCCGTATAACGCGCAGATCGAAAGCGCGGTGAAACGGCTCGGGCAGTTGTGCGCGGCCCTGCCCCGGCGGCCTGAAAGGCGCACGCCGCTTACATTTCGCAACATCCGGACAACAGCCCTTTACACCGGCGCGGCGCACAATACGGGTATCGGCAAACCAAAGAAGCACCGAATCGCCATGAAACGCATCCCCATCCTCCTCGCCCTCGTGCCGCTCGGCCTGTGGGGCATTNTTGTCCTGCCCGATCTGCTCGCCAGCGATCCGACATTCTGGAACTGGCGGCGCGCCATCGTGCTGCTTCNNTCCGGCATCCTCGCGCTGTGGTGGATGAGCGCCGGCATCGTGCTCGCCGCCCGCCCGCGCTGGCTGGAACAGCGCCTCGGCGGGCTGGACAGGCTCTACCAGTTGCACAAGACCCTCGGCATCGGCGGCGGCATTCTGGTTNTTGCCCACTGGATGAGCGAATGGCTGCCCAAGAACCTGGCCCGCGCCGGGCTGATGGCGCCCCGCCCGCGCGGTGCCGGCCCCAAAGGCCCGCCGGATTTCTGGATGGAACTGGCCAAGGATGTCGGCGAATGGGCCGGCTACATCCTGCTGGCGCTGGTCGTCATCGCCCTCGTCAAACGCATTCCCTACCGCTGGTTCCGCCTGGTGCACAAGGCTTTCGGCGCCGTCTTCCTGGCCGGCGTGTTCCACGGCCTGATGATGCTGCCCGGCAGTTTCTGGCAGCAGCCGCTCGGCTGGCTGACCGCGCTGCTCGCCGCTGCTGGCGTCGTTCCCGCCGNNCTGCTTTCCTTGAGCGGACGCATCGGCAAGCAGCGCCAATATCCGGCGCAAATCGAAGCCCTGCACCGGCACGCGGACGGCATCCTCGAAGTCGTCTGCCGCCCGCACGACGACTGGCCCGGCCACCGCGCCGGCCAGTTCCTGCTGGCCGATTTCGGCGCCAAGGCCGAAGGCGCCCACCCCTTCACCATCGCCTCCGCCTGGCAACGCGAGACCGGCACCCTGACCCTCGCCATCAAGGCGCTCGGCGACTACACGGGTACGCTCGCGCAAACCCTGCGCGTCGGCCAAAGCATCAAGCTCGAAGGCCCCTACGGCAATTTTGATTTTGCCCTGTTTTGGCAGNTCGACCGCAACCGGGGCCCGGCACCGCAAATCTGGGTGGCCGGCGGCATCGGCGTCACGCCCTTCCTCGCCCGCCTGAACGACCGCATCGCGCGGCCATCGGTGGCCAGCGAAACCGACTTTTTCTACTGCACACCGCAGGCCACCGCCTACCCGGAAAACCTCGAAGCCCTCTGCCGGCAAGCCGGCGTGCGCCTGCACCGCCGCCTGACCAACGAACAAGGCCCGCTCGACCCGGCCGACATCCAGGCCCGCCTCAAACCCGGCGCCAGCGTCTGGTTCTGCGGCCCGTCCGCCTGGGGCGAAGCGCTGGGCAGACGCNTGACCGGCAACGGCCTGCCACGCGAGGCGTTTCATCGGGAGGCGTTCGAGTTCCGTTGATACGAGGGCAGGCTGCTATCATTGCCTTCGTTCAGAAAACCCGATCAGGCAACCTCAAAATTACCATGACCAAGCTCTACGGCATCAAGAACTGCGACACCATGAAGAAAGCCATGAACTGGCTGACGGAGAACGGCGTCGCCTACGAATTCATCGACTACAAGAAGGCCGGCGTGGCCGAAGCCAATTTGCCGGACTGGAACGCCCGCGCCGGCTGGGAAAAGCTGCTGAATACGCGCGGCCTGATGTGGAAGAAGCTCTCCGACGACGAGCGTGCCGGGGTCGACGAGCAAAAGGCGCTCAAATTGATGGCGCAGTATCCGGCGCTCATCAAGCGGCCGGTGCTCGATACCGGCGGCAAGCTGCTGGTCGGCTTCAGCCCGGAAACCTACGCCGCCGAATTGAAATGAGCGACAGCGCCGTCCGCCGTTNNTTCTTCGAGCATCTCGACATTCGCGGTGCCGTCGTGCACCTGGGCGACGCCTGGCAGCAGATGCAGGCCGGCCGCGACTATCAGCCGACCGTTGCCCAGTTGCTCGGCGAAACCGCCGCCGTGACGGCGCTGATCGCCGCCCAGCTCAAGCAGCCAGGCCGCCTGACGCTGCAATTGCGCGGCAGCGGGCCGATCCAGCTGCTGGTGATGGATTGCAACGAGCAATTGCAGATGCGCGGCATGGCGCGCAGCAACCCGGTCGTGCTGCCGGCGCCGGTGCCGGAACTGCTCGGCGCCCACACCGGCGGCCAGTTGATGCTCAGCCTCGACATGCCGGAAGCGCGCCACNCCTACCAGAGCTTCGTGCCGCTGGTCGGCGACAGCATCGCGGCGATTTTCGAGCATTACCTCGAACAATCCGAACAGCAGCCGTCGCGCCTCTTCGTGATCGCCGGCCCACGCGCCGCGACCTGCCTGTTCCTGCAANAAATGCCGGATGCCGACGCCCGCGACGCCGACGGCTGGGCGCGCATCACGCAGCTTGCCGCCACCGTCAAACCCGCCGAATTGCTGGAACTCGACGCCGAAGCCCTGCTCGGCCGCCTTTTCCACGAAGAGATGGAAGCCCACGGCGTGCGCGTCTTCGAACCGCAGACCGTGGTTCACCACTGCCCGCAGGATTGGACCAAGGTGCGTGACATGATCCGCAGCCTGGGCCGCGAGGATGCCGAAACGATCCTGCGGGAACACGGCGAAATCCTGATCCGCGACGACATCTGCAATCACGAATACCGCTTCAGCCCGGAAGACGTCGCCGAGCTGTTCGCCAACGACCCGACGCTGCACTGAGGAAGCCGACATGGCCACGCGCTCGACCCGCGCCAGCGCCGCCGTCGCCCGCCTCAACCGGCGTAGCGAAGGACGCGACTACCGGATGGCGATGACCGGTAGCGGCCTGTTCCTGCTTCGCGAGCAGGTCGACGGACAGGACAAGGACGTTTCGCAAGCCCTGCCGCTCGACGATTTCGTGCGCTTTGTGGACGCCCAGNGGCCGCAGCAGGCGCCGCGCATCACCAGGAACGACGCGGCCTTCGCCAAGCAGTTGGTCAGGAAACCCTGAGCCCGGGCTCGTCGGCCACTGCCTGGCCGGCCGCCAGCCACGCCTCGTAACCGCCCTTCAGCGGACGCACCGACAAATAACCTTCGTCCAGCAAACGCCGGGCGGCCTGGACGGCGCCGGCATCTTCCGGGCAGGCGCAGAGGGTCACGATGGGCCGGTTGCGGGGCCAGTGGCTGACCGCCTCCAGCAGACGATCATGCTCGGCGACGACAGCCCCGGCAATCGGGCCGGTTTCCGCCACCATCGTCGGCCCGCGCAGGTCGAGCAGCAGCGGCGGCTGGTCGCCTCGNATGGCCGCCAGCAGCTCGGCGGGCGTGATGTGCGGTACCGCCGACCATTGGCGAAAACGGTATTTCTGCCACAGCTTCCAGGCCAGCCAGGCGGCGACCAGCCCGGCGAACGCCAGCGCGACGCTGCCGGCCTCTTCGTCCAGCGCCCGGATGACGCCTTGCACCTCCCGGCGCAAGACCCAGCCGGTGCCCAGCGCGAGCCCCGCCCACAACGCCGCNCCGGCTGCCGCCGCCAGCAGGAATCCGGGCAGCGCCATGCGCAACGAGCCGGCGATCGGCGGCGCCACCGTCGAAAANCCGGGAATGAACTTGGCGACGACCAGCGAACCCAGCCCCCAGCGTACAAAGCGCGATTCCGTCTGGCTGACGCACGAGCCGGGGTTGATCGACAGCTTGCACAGGCCCGAGAGCACCCGATAGCCAAAGGCGCGCCCGGCCAGATACCACATCCAGTCGGCGATCACCGAGGCGAGGATGGCCGCCGCCAGGATCGCGGCGAATTGCCCGGACGACACCGCCAGGCTGCCGGCCAGCAACAGGGTCGGCACGGCCGGAACGGGAAGTCCCGCCTGCTGGAGCAGCACGTTCAGAAAAACGACCCAGACCGCATCGCGCTGGAGGGATTCGCTGATCTGGGAGAGTTCCATTACTTCATCTTTCGTTGGGGTTGGTGGGCGCCACGCACTGGCGGCGACCTTGGCTACGACTGTGGAACGGCGTCTTGGTTCACCGGAAATGGCTTGCTACCGGAAGTGCCGGATACGCGCCAATGGCCTCAGCCGTTCACCGCCCACGGCAGCGGCGGCGCTGCCAGCCGTTTGCCCTCGTGTCCGGCAACCTCGCCAAAGCGCGGGGCGCCGCTTTCCCAGTCGCGCTGCGCCCGGGCGATTTCTTCCCGGCTGTAGCCGACGAAGTTCCACCACATGACGATCTGTTCGGCGAAGGGTTCGCCGCCCAGCAGCAGGATCCGGGTGCCAGGTGCCAGTTCGACCCTGAGCGTTTCCGCCCCGGTGCCGAGATAGGCGAATTCGTCGGTGGCGAAGTGTTCGGCGCCGATGCGCAAGCTGCCTTCGAGAGGCAGGATGCCGTATTCGAAGGCCGGATCGAGCGCCAGTTCGAGCACCCCACCCTGCGCACCGGCGATGTCGACGCCGACCAGCGGCGAATGGAGTTTNGCCGGNGCGATATGGCCGGCAAAGCTGCCGGCGAGCAGCGTCAGNGTGCAGCCGCCGGCTTCCCA
The DNA here is from genome assembly GCA_013363835.1 of Dechloromonas sp. Taxonomy (GTDB): domain Bacteria; phylum Pseudomonadota; class Gammaproteobacteria; order Burkholderiales; family Rhodocyclaceae; genus Azonexus. The sequence goes on along the minus strand of CP054864.1, from coordinate 851,131 downwards.
GCGGGGCAATTCGGGGTAGTGGTCGAAGGCCGGTTCGCAGTCGGCGACGCCGGACGGCAGCGCGATCCAGAGCTGCGCGAGGTGCAGGCGCCGCTCGCCGGGCAAGGATTCTTCGGTATGCACGATGCCGCGCCCGGCGGTCATCAGGTTGACCTGGCCGGGGCGGATGATCTGGGCGTTGCCGAGGCTGTCGCGGTGCAGGACTTCGCCTTCGATCAGCCAGCTGAAGGTTTGCAGCGCGGTATGCGGATGGGCGCCGACGCTCATGCCGTGGCCGGGCTCGAACGTCAGCGGCCCGGCGTGGTCGAGAAAACACCAGGCGCCGACCATGCGCCGCTGCCGGGTGGGCAAGGCGCGGCGGATGACCATGCCGTTGCCGAGATCGGCCGCCCGCGCTTCAATTTTTCGATGACGTTCATGCATTTCCCTTGTGTGCCGCAATCGGACGGCCCGCTGCCCGGCTTGCGTTGCGATTGGATCATCGGCGCAGGAAAAGGTGCAAACGAATTCATGGTGTGGGCTGGCATTTCCACATTTTTGCTATGCTGCCGACTTTCCGGTTCAGCAAACCCAACTCACGGAGCGGCAGATGGCCTCCTGCAAGACCAGTTTTTGAAAGCCGGCCTGATCGACAAGAAGAAGGTCAACAAGGCCAACCAGGAGAAAAGCCAGCAGAAGAAGATCGAGCGCCGCACCGGCACGCAGACGGTCGACGAAATCCGCCTCGCCGCCCTCGAAACGCAGCGCAGGAACGCCGAGCGGGCGCGCGAGCTGAACGCCCAGCGCGACGCGGCCGCCTTGCAGAAGGCGATCATGGCGCAGATCGCCCAGATGGTGCAGCAGAGCCGCCAGAGCAAGGGCAAAGGCGACATCGCCTACAACTTCACCCACGACAACAAGATCAAGCGGATCTACGTTTCGGCCGCCGTTCAGGCCGACCTGATCGCCGGGCGGCTGGTCATCGTCTGCCAGGGCGACAACACCGAACTGGTGCCCCGGGTGATCGCCGACAAGATCGCCGAACGCGATGCCACGCTGGTCGTGCGGGTGAAGAAGACCAGCAACGAGGTCGATGCCGACGATCCCTACGCCGCTTACCAGATTCCCGATGACTTGATGTGGTGAGCGGCGAGTCATTACCAGACCCCTGTCGCTTCCGCGTTCGGCCAACTCTTCCGCGACGGCTAGCGGACGCGGCTCAGCTTCAGGGTAGACGTTCCGGCCGACGGAGAACTGNNATTGACGAGTGTCATCGCATCGCCGCTGACCTTGATGAAGCGCGTCTGGTCGCTACCGTTCCAATTGGGGTAGGAACTGCCGATGATGTGGAGGCTGACTTCGCCGGTTTTGGCATCGACCAGTTTCCATTCGCCGAAAAAGGCGACGGCCCCAGCNGCGATGGCGATGTTCTCTTCAGCCGTGGCCTTCAGGCGGTTGTTGGCGGCGACCTTGGGAACGTCAGCGCGCATGAACTGCGAGCCGAAACGCCCGTTGGGCGCAAAATAGATGTAGCCGATGGGCGCCGGACCGAATGGCTGGATGCGCCCTTCGGCGGTATCGGTCTCCAGCGACACCAGCGACCAACTGCCGGTCATCTGTTTCGCGCTGGTCTGCGCCTGTGCGGAAATTCCGCAGGCAAGCAGGGCAAGCGCCAATGCAAAACCGATTCTTCATGATGTGCCCTCCGAATATGCCGCAAGATGCCAACGGATTTCATTGGCATGGGCATTGGATGAGGGCGGCAGGAAGAAAGTTCTGCCATTCGCCGAATCTGCGTTTAGCGCCGAGTTTCGNAGCCGCCAGCCCTTGATGACACCGTAGATCGCCGGGATCACCGCCAGCGTCAGCACTGTCGATGAGATCATGCCGCCGACCATCGGCGCGGCGATGCGGCTCATGACTTCGGCACCGGTGCCGGTGCCCCACAGGATGGGCAGCAGGCCGGCCATGATCGCGGTGACGGTCATCATCTTCGGGCGCACGCGCTCGACGGCACCTTCCATGATCGCGGCGTAGAGATCGGCCGCTTGCGGCCGACGTCCNTCAGAGGCACATTTTGCCTGCACCGCCGCCCACGCGTGGTCGAGGTAGATCAGCATGATGACGCCGGTTTCGGCCGCGACGCCGGCCAGCGCGATGAAGCCGATGGCGGCGGCGACGGAAATGTTGTAGCCGAGCGCNCACATCAGCCAGACACCGCCGACCAGCGCGAACGGCACCGAGAGCATGACGATCAGCGTTTCGGTGATGCGCCGGAAGTTGAGGTAGAGCAGCACGAAGATGATCAGCAGCGTGAGCGGCACGACGATCTTGAGCTTCTGCGCGGCGCGCTCCATGTACTCGAACTGGCCGCTCCACGTCACGTAGGTGCCGGGCGTGAATTTCACCTTGTCATTGACGGCCTGGCGCGCTTCGGCGACGTAGGAACTGATGTCGCGGTCGCGGATGTCGACGTAGATGTAGGCGGAAAGCAGCGCATTTTCGGTGCGGATGGCCGGGGCGCCGGTGCTGATCTTCACTTCCGCGAGTTGGCCGAGCGGCACCATCGTCGCCGGGGCGCCCATTTCGGCGGGCACCGGCACCAGCACATCGCGGGCGATGGCTTGCGGGTCGCTGCGCAGGTCGCGCGGATAGCGCACGGTGACGCCGAAACGCTCGCGGCCTTCAACGGTGGTGGTGACCATTTCGCCGCCCAAGGCCGCCGCGACGACATCCATCAACTCACCAACACTCAGCCCGTAGCGGCCCAGCGCCCGGCGATCCGGCACGATGTCGAGGTAAAAACCGCCGGTGATGCGTTCGGCGAAGGCGCTGCTGGTGCCGGGCACGGCCTTGACCACGCTTTCGATCTCCTTGGCCAGCCGTTCCATCTCGACCAGATCGGTGCCGAAAATCTTGATGCCGATGGGCGTACGGATGCCGGTGGACAGCATGTCGGTGCGCGCCTTGATCGGCATCGTCCACGAATTGGCGACACCGGGGAATTGCAGCGCCTTGTCCAGTTCGGCGATCAGTTTGTCGGTGGTCAGGCCGGGCCGCCATTCGCTCTCCGGCTTGAGGTTGATCACCGTCTCGAACATTTCCATCGGCGCCGGATCGGTCGCCGTCTGCGCCCGGCCCGCCTTGCCGTACACCGAAGCGACTTCGGGAAANCTCTTGATGATCTTGTTCTGCGTTTGCAGCAGTTCGGCGGCCTTGGTCACCGAAATGCCGGGCAGCGTCGTCGGCATGTAGAACAGCGTGCCTTCGTTGAGCGTCGGCATGAATTCGCTGCCCAGGCTGGCCGGGACGATGCTGATCGCCAGCACGAGCACGGCAGCGGCGATGGTCGCCTTCTTCCAGTGCATGACGCCGGCGATGATCGGGCGATAGAGGCGGATCAGGAAGCGGTTGACCGGGTTTTCGGCTTCCGGGCGAATCTGGCCGCGAATGAAGAGCAGCATCAGCACCGGCACCAGCGTCACCGACAGGAAGGCGGCGGCGGCCATCGAGAAGGTCTTGGTCCACGCCAGCGGCGCGAACAGCCGGCCTTCCTGGGCTTCGAGGGTAAATACCGGCAGGAAGGAGACGGTGATGATGAGCAGGCTGAANAACAGCGCCGGCCCGACTTTGCAGGCCGCGATGATGGCTTCGCTCCTNGAATCGCCGGGTTGCAGGCGTTCGAGATGCTTGTGCGCGTTCTCGATCATCACGATTGCCGCGTCGATCATCGCCCCGACGGCAATCGCGATGCCGCCCAGGCTCATGATGTTGGCGTTGATGCCGAGCGCCCGCATGCCGATGAAGGCGGCGAGAATGGCCACCGGCAGCATCAGGATGGCGACCAGCGCCGAGCGCAGATGCAGCAGGAAGACGATGCAGACCAGCGCGACGATGGCGCTTTCCTCGGCCAGCGTCCGCTTCAGGGTGTCGATGGCGCGGTGGATCAGTTCCGAGCGGTCATAAACGGTTTCGATACGGACGCCCTCGGGCACNCCGGCGCCGATTTCGGCGACCTTGGCCTTGATGTTGTCGATCACCTCCAGCGCATTCTGTCCGTANCGCGCCATGGCGATGCCGGACACCACCTCGCCCTCGCCGTTCAGCTCGGTCAGCCCGCGCCGCTCGTCGGCCACCAGTTCGACGCGGCCGATGTCGGCGATGCGCACCGGCGTGCCGTTCTGCGCTTTCAGCACCAGATTCTCGATGTCTTCCCGGCCGCGCAGATAGCCGCGCCCGCGCACCATGTACTCGGTCTCCGCCATCTCCAGCGTGCGCCCGCCGACATCGCGGTTGGAATTGCGGATCGCCTCGGCGACGCGCATCAGCGGAATGCCGTAGGCCTTCAGTTTGGCCGGATCGACCGTCACCTGATACTGCTGCACGAAGCCGCCGATGCTCGCCACCTCGGCGACGCCCGGCGCCTTCGCCAGTTGGTAGCGCAGATACCAGTCCTGCAGGGTGCGCAACTCGGCCAGCGTCCTGTCCTTGGCCAGCAGCGCGTATTGATACACCCAGCCGACGCCNGTCGCATCCGGCCCGAGCGTCGGCGTCACGCCCTTGGGCAGCTTGCCGGAGACCGAATTGACGTACTCCAGCACACGCGAACGGGCCCAGTAGATGTCGGTGCCGTCCTCGAAAATCACATAGACGAAGGAGGCGCCGAANAAGGAAAAGCCGCGCACGACCTTGGATTTCGGCACCGAAAGCAGNGCGGTGGTCAGCGGATAGGTGACCTGATCCTCGACCACCTGCGGCGCCTGGCCGGGGAATTCGGAGNNGTACAGGATGACCTGCACGTCTGAGAGATCGGGGATCGCGTCGAGCGGGGTTTTGAGGACCGACCAGATGCCGGCGACGACGATGAAGAGCGTCGCCAGCAGGACGAGGAAGCGGTTTTTGGCGGACCAGGTGATGAGNGCATTAAGCATGAAGGGCTTTCAGCTGGGACGCCTGGCGGCTTTCTGATGCCGCGGTTTCCGCGCCTGACGCGGGCGTACTTTCTTTGCTTCGCCAAAGAAAGTAGCCAAAGAAAAGGCGACCCTGGGTCGGTGCGGCTGCGCCGGTTCCCTGCGCTACTGGGTTGTTGCGGCTGGCTAAACTCGCCTGCGGCTCAAACAACGCCAGCCGAAGCCCTCAACAACCCTGCGTTGCTCGGCACCTCTCAGGGGCCCGAAAGCGTCTCGCTCGACAGTCATGCTGAAACTATTGCCTGTTGCGGTCGACGGCAAAAAGGGCAAAAATCAAAATCTCGCGCCGCGCCAGCGCTCATTGTTACTGCCCACGTCTCAGCTCCGGGTGGCCACCACCCCTTGAGAGGTGCCGAGCAACGCAGGCTTGGGCGGAAAAAGGGCGAGCACTGTCTGAGGGCGCAGCCCGAGTTGCGCAGCCCCGCCCAAACCGAGTAGCGCAGGGAACCGGCGCAGCCGGCACCGACCCAGGGTGGCGGCTACTTCTTTGGCCACACAAAAGAAAGTACGCCCGCGCTTCAGGCGCGGAAACCAGCGCATCAGAAAGCCCACCAAACCGGAAAAGCGAAACCCCCATCACTTCTTCCCCAAAGAAGTAACAACCCATTCCCCTGCCCCNCGCTCGACAAACTCGAACTCAACCACCGCCCCNGGCTTCACNCCTGCCACCAGCGAAGGATTCGCCAGCACGAAATCCATCTTCATCGCCGGCCATTTCAAACTCGCCACCGGCTCATGCGAAATCGACACCGTCCCCGCCGCCGGATCAACAGCATTCAACACCCCAACCGCCTTATGCCCGACAGCAGAAGGTTTCAGGCGGTAGCAGCGCCCCGCCTTCTGCATCCCCCCNAACGCCGCTTTCAGATTGCTCTCCGCATCGATCAGGAAGTTGGCCGACGAAACAACCATTTCCCCATCGNNCACCCCGTCCAGCACCTGCACAAAATCGCTGCCCCGCTGCCCCAGCCGCACCACACGCGGCTCAAAGCGCCCTTCACCCAGCTGCACGATCAGCACCTGACGCGGGCCGCTGTCGATGACCGCCGAGGCCGGCACGGTCAGCACCTGACCCGCACCGCCAACCGGGATATCGACGTCGGCGAACATCGCCGGCTTCAGCTTGCCTTTCGGGTTGGGCAGTTCGATGCGTACCGGCACCGTCCGCGTCTCCGCCTTGAGCGTCGGATAGACGTAGGCGATGCGCCCCTCGAAGACTTCGCCGGGNTAGGCGTTGATGGTGATCTTCGCCTTCTGGCCGACGCCCACAGCGCCAATGTCCTGCTCGAACACATCGGCCAGCACNCAGACCGCCGCCGTATCGGCAATCTGGAACAGCGTTTCGCCCGGCATGAAGCGCATGCCCTGTACCGCCTTTTTCTCGGTGACGATGCCGGCGACCGGCGAACGGAAGGTCAGCGTGCGTTTGGCCTCGCCTGAGCGGGCCAGCGCCTTGACCTGTTCGTCGGAAATATCCCAGTTCTTCAGGCGTTGCAGGCTGGATTCGGCGAGTTGCTGCATCGCTCCCTGCGCCTCGCCGCCAGCCTCGCCCAGCTTGCCGACGCCCTGCGCCGCCAGGGCGTATTCGCGTTGCGCAGAAACCAGCTCCGGGCTGATNACCTCGAACAGCGGCTGCCCGCGCCCGACCGGCTGGCCGCTGGTATTCACATACAGCCGCTCGATGTAGCCCTCGAACTTGGCAGTCACCGTGTAGGTGCGGNNCTCGTCGATCTCGACCCGGCCACTGGCGCGCACGCTGCGGTCGAGCAGGCGCAGCTTGGCCGCTTCGGCCTTGACGCCCATTTTCTGAATCTTTTCCGCGCTGATCTTGAGGCCGCTATCCGTATCGTCCTCGCCTTCGTAAACCGGCAGGTAATCCATGCCCATCGGGTCTTTCTTCGGCACCGGCGAGGTGTCGGGCAGGCCCATCGGGTTGCGGTAGTAAAGGAGCTTTTTGCCCTTTTTGGCCGTCNNGAGCGCAACCGGCGCCATGGCGGCTTCCGGTTTCGTCAAGGCCAGCCGGTAGCCGGCAAAACCGCCCGCCGCGAGGGCGATAGCGGCAACGATCAGGGTGGTGCCGGTTCTCACAGGTCTTCCGAGCAGGCGTTCGATGTCGGCCAGCCGCTGTTGCTGGCTGGCCTGGGCGCGCAGCAGCNNGAGCTTGGCATTGCGGATCTGGCGCTGGGCGTCGAGCAGCGTGGCGAAATCCACCTTGCCCGTCTCGTAGCCGGCGAGCGCCGATTTGAACGTCAGTTCAGCCTGCGGCAACAGGCGGTTGCGGGTGATGTCTTCGGTCATGCGCGCCACTTCCAGGCTGGCGACCGCACCGCTCAACTCGCCGTGCAGGCGATGGGCAAGCGCCTCCTTGCGGGCGGCGGCCGCTTCCAGCATGCGCTCGGCCTGNCGCTCCTGGCTGCGCCGGGTGCCCTGCTGCAAGGGAATGTTCAATTCCAGCATCAGGTTCCACGCATCGACGCGATCGCCGACCTGCATCGGCTGCACGCCGACGATGAAATCCGGGAAGTTGTTGCGGTAAGCCAGATCGCGGCTCTTNTCGGCGCCGTCGATACGCGCCGCCTCGATGGCCAGTTGCGGGTTGCGTTCGACCAGCCGCTCGCTCAGCCGCGCCGCATCGAGCCGCGCCGGCAGCGGGCGCAAGGCGCTCGGCTCGGCCAGCGGCGCATTGGCGTTGCGCGCCAGCATGGCATTGATGAAGGCGGCCTGTTGGCGGTAATCGGTTTCCATGCCGACCAGTTCGTTGTCCAGATTGCTGCGCTCGACCTGGGCGCGAATCGCGTCCTGCTGCGCGGCCAGCCCGCCGGCTNNGTAGCGCACCTGGGCGATCTGTTCGAGCTGGCGGCTCAGCGCGATGTTCTCGCGCGTCAGTTGCACCGCGCGGTGCGTCAGCCAGTATTGCGCGTAGAGCNNCTTGATGCGCCCCGCCACCTCGGCCCAGGTATCGGCGGCGCGTCCGCCGGCCTGCTCTGCTTCAGCGGCGGCGATCTCGCGCTTCAAATCGCGCTTGCCCCAGAATGGCAGCGGCTGCGCCAGCAGATATTTGGTATCGCCGACATTCGCCGGCGACAGCGTCGCGGTCTGCGTGCCGCCGCGCGTGATGTTTTCCAGCTCGACGCGCAGGAAAGGATCGGGCAAGGCGCCGGCCGGGCCGATGCGCTCACGCGCCGCTTCCGCCTCCAGCCGCACCATGCGCAGATCGGGGCTGCCCTCGCGGGCGATGGCGAGCAGCGATTCGACGTTGGCGCCGGGCAGGGTTTCGCTTGCCCCGACCGAAAAGGCGACTAGAAGAAGGAGCGTTGAGAGCAAACGCGACATGGTGGATAACCTAGTGGCGATGGCGTTTGCCATCCTTTAGGAACATGCTCGACGACTGGCTGCATCGGGTGCATGAGTGACCGGTGCCAGCGCTTCAGCCGGCGTCTTCGGATCGGCGACAGGTGCCACCGCAACACCCACCCCGTGCCGATAAACCATCTCGCCTCCCAGCCAGCCGGTAACGGCGAGCGCCCGGAGACCAGCAGCATGCCCGGCAGCAAGGCGCCATGCACGGGCTGCCCGGCACGCCACCGCCAGCCATCCCACAGGGCCAGCATGGCGAGCAGCAGCGACGTACTCAACGCCCAGTCGCGATGACGGAGCATCACGGCATGGCCGGCCGCGTCGTGCTCAACGGTGCCGAAGGCATGCCAGCCCAACGCCGACGCAAGCACGGCACCGATGGCGGCCAGCAGCAGCGCGCGGCGTCGGAAAAGCCAGCATGCGCCGGTTTCAGCCGGGCGGCCAGCAGCAACAGTGCCGCCGTCACGCCCAGCGCAATCGGGAAATGAACGGCTGCCGGGTGCCAGTTGGGGACGATGTCGGGCACGAACTGCCCCTACTTCGCCATTTCGTAACGGCTGACGATGGCATTGCCGCCCTTCATCTCGGCGGCGAAGCGGATCTTGTCACCGGGCTTCAGCTTGTTCAGCCACGCCTTGTCGGCCACGCCGAAAGCCATCGTCATCGGCGGCATGCCGATACTGTCGAGCTGGCCGTGCTGGATGACGACTTCACCGGCCGCCTTGTCGATCTTCTTGACCGTGCCGTCGCTCAAAGGCGCGGCCTGGGCGGCGGCGGGCTGCATCGCGCCGTGGTTGTGCTGGGCGAAAGTCGGCAGGCTGAGGGCAAGGAGAAGAGAGAGAATCAGGCGCATGACGTTTTCCTTTCATGGAAGATGCGGAAATTGTCGCCCCCTGCGCCGAACGCGCTCCTGACAGCCGGATTACAACTTTGTAATCTGCGGACAAAAAGGCCGCCGCTCGGGCAAAATGCAGCCATGAAAATCCTCATCGTCGAAGACGAAGCGAAGACCGGCGACTACCTCAGGCAGGCCTCGCCGAGGCCGGATTCACCGTCGACCTGGTGCGCAACGGGCTGGACGGCATGCACGAAGGGCTGGCCGAGAACACGATTTGCTGATTCTCGACGTCAATCTGCCGGGCCTGGACGGCTGGCAGGTGCTGAAAGCCTTGCGCGCCGCCGGGCGCGAGCTGCCGGTACTTTTCCTGACCGCCCGCGACCAGGTCGAGGACCGCGTCAAGGGGCTGGAACTCGGTGCCGACGATTATCTGGTCAAGCCCTTCGCCTTTTCCGAGTTGCTCGCCCGCGTGCGCACCCTGCTGCGCCGTGGCCGCGTGCGCGAAGCCGAGACGCTGGCCCTGGCCGATCTCGAACTCGACGTTTTGAAGCGCCGCGCCACCCGCGCCGGCCGGCGCATCGACCTGACGGCCAAGGAGTTCGCGCTGCTCGAACTCTTCCTGCGCCGCCCCGGCGAGGTGCTGTCGCGCAGCTTCATCGCCTCGCAGGTGTGGGACATGAATTTCGATTCCGACACCAACGTCGTCGAAGTTGCCATTCGCCGCCTGCGCGCCAAGATCGACGACGATTTCACGCCCAAACTGATCCACACCCTGCGCGGCATGGGCTACGTCCTGGAAATCCGCTGACATGGGCCACTGGCGGCATTCCATCACCCTGCGCCTGTCGCTCGCCTTCGCGCTTCTGGCGACGCTGGTCTTCGCCGCGCTGGGCACCTATCTCAGCCGTTCGGCCGATGCCCACATGGCCGAACTCGATGCCCACGAACTGCTCGGCAAGCTGGCGCTCGCCCGCCATGTCGGCAGCCTCGAACCCACGCCCGACGCCCTCGCCGCCCGTCTCGGCGATGCACTGATTGGCGAACACGGCGTGTTGGTTGCGGTCGACGGCGAAAAAGGGGCCATTTTCAACTGGCCGGATTCGCCGCTCACCGGCCAACTGGCCGCTGCTGCCGGCGCTGTCGGCGAAACCCCGGTGCGCCTGACGCTCGCCGGACGCGACTACCGCGTCGTCGCCGGCAAGCTGCAAACGGCGTGGGGCGAAACGNCGCGCGTCGTGGTCGGCCGCGACATCCGCCATCACACCGACTTTCTCGACCAGCTGCAGCACGATTTCTGGCTGGCGCTGCTCGCCGCCACGCTGCTTACCGTTGTCGTCGGCATCCTGATTGCCCGCCGCGGCATGCACCCGGTGCGCGCCATCGCCCAGACCGCCGGCCAGATTTCCGCCGGCCAGTTGGCCGCACGCATCCCCGAAGCCGACGTGCCGCCGGAACTCGCCGAGCTGGTCGCCTCCTTCAATGCCATGCTCGGCCGGCTCGAAGAATCCTTCCAGCGCCTTTCCGACTTTTCCGCCGACCTCGCCCACGAACTGCGCACGCCGATCCACACCCTGCGCATGCAGACCGAAGTGTCGCTCGCCAAGCCGCGCAGCGACGACGAATACCGCGACCTGCTGGCCTCGAACCTGGAGGAATACGAGCGCCTTAGCCGGATGATCGCCGACATGCTGTTCCTCGCCAAGGCCGAGCACGGCCTGATCGTGCCGCAGCGCGAAGCGATCCCGCTGCTCGATCTCGGGCGCCAGTTGTTCGATTACTACGGCATCCTGGCCGATAGCCAGGAACTGACGCTGGAAGGCGAGGAACTGACCGTGCACGGCGACCGCCTGATGCTGCAACGGGCCATCGGCAACCTGCTGTTGAACGCCATCCAGCACACCCCGGCCGATGGCCGCGTCGGCCTCTCGGTGCGCGAAAACGACGGGGCGGCGGTGATTACCGTCAGCAACACCGGCCNNCGGCCATTTCCCGAAGCGGCACTGCGCACGATCTTAGAGCGCTTCATCCGCGCCGATCAAGGTGGCGAAGGCAGCGGCCTCGGGCTGGCCATCGCCAAATCCATCGTCGTCGCCCACGGCGGCAGTATCGCTGCCAGTTCTTCCGACCAGCTCACCGAGTTTTCGGTCACGCTACCCTCGCCCGGCCACCGGCATCAAGGATCGGAGACATCGCATGACCAAGCTGACCAGTACCACCACCGCAGCCCTGCTCGCCGTCAGCATCGCGACCCCGACCGCCGCCCAGCAGATCAGCACCTTCAACGGCCCCTGCGACGCCTCGGCCGCCGTCGCGCTCGACGCCAGCCATTTCATCGTTGCCAACGACGAAAACAACACGCTCCGCATTTACCGCCAAGGCCAGCCAGCGCCCGTCGCATCGCTGAATCTGACGAATTTCCTTGGCACCGGCGCCGAAGAGGAATCCGACATCGAAGGCGCCGCCGCCATCGGCTCACGCATCTTCTGGATCACCTCGCATGGCCGCAACAGCAAAGGCAAGGCACGGCCAGCCCGGCAACGCTTCTTCGCCACCGAAGTCGTTCCCGGCCAGCCGCCAAGCGTCAAACCCGTCGGGCAGGCCTATGGCAATCTGCTGCACGACATGCTCGCTGCAGATACGCTCAAGCCCTACCGCCTTGAAGATGCCGCCCGCCGCCCGCCCGAAGCCNGCGGCGGCCTCAACATCGAAGGCCTGGCTGCCACTGGCGACGGCAAACTGCTGATCGGCCTGCNNAGCCCCCTGCCGCAACAGCGGGCGCTGCTCATCCCGCTCGACAACCCGGACGAAGTCATCGCCGGCCAGCACGCGCTTCGGCCAACCCTCGAACTCGATCTCGGCCAACGCGGCATCCGCAGTATCGAACGCATCGGCAACAGCTACCTGATCGTCGCCGGCCCCACCGGCGACAAGGGCAGCTTCACCCTCTTCCGCTGGTCAGGCGAGCGCGGGAACGCGCCCATCCCGATTTCGGCTGCCGATCTCAAGGAATTACGGCNNCCAGCGCTGTTCGCCATCCCGGGCGGCAATCGCGTGCAACTATTGAGCGACGACGGTGGTGTTGTCATTGGCGGCATCGAATGCANNAAAATGCCAGCCGCCGAGCAGACATTCCGCAGCCTGAACCTCGAGCCTTGACGTCGATCCCGCATCGCCAGGCAACAAAACCCGCAAAGCCTTTAGCCGTGCGGGTTTGGTGATCTCTTTGCGTGGTGGGCGGTACTGGGTTCGAACCAGTGACCCCTGCCGTGTGAAGGCAGTGCTCTACCACTGAGCTAACCGCCCGCAAAAGAGGCGCGCATTTAACCATAAGTCCCGAAGCGGGTCAAACGCGGGTCGGATAGAATATGCGCCTTTGTTTACACCCGGATTCCGCATTCCATGAAGCCCGTTCGCACCCGTTTCGCCCCCAGCCCCACCGGTTACCTGCACATCGGCGGCGCCCGCACCGCATTGTTCTCCTGGGCCTACGCCCGCCGCCACGGCGGCACGTTCATCCTGCGCATCGAAGACACCGATGTCGCGCGGTCGACACCGGAAGCCGTGCAGGCGATTCTCGACGGCATGCAGTGGCTGGGTCTGGAACACGACGAAGGGCCGTTCTACCAGATGCAGCGCATGGATCGCTACAAGGAGGTGATCCAGCAGATGCTGGCCGCCGGTACCGCCTATCGTTGCTACACGACGCGCGAAGAACTCGACGCCCTGCGCGCCGAGCAGGAAGCGCAGAAGATCAAGCCGCGCTACGACGGTCGCTGGCGGCCGGAAGACGGCAAGACGCTGCCGACGCCACCGGCCGACGTGCCGCCGGTCATCCGCTTCAGGAATCCGAAGGATGGCGTCGTCGCCTGGGACGACCAGGTCAAGGGCCGCATCGAGTTCGCCAATACCGAACTGGACGATCTCATCATCGCCCGCGCCGACGGCACGCCGACCTATAACTTCTGCGTCTGCGTCGACGACTGGGACATGGGCATCACTCACGTCATCCGGGGCGACGACCACGTCAACAACACGCCGCGTCAGATCAACATCCTCAAGGCGCTCGGCGCCGAAGTACCGACCTACGCGCACCTGTCGATGATCCTCGGCGACGACGGCGCCAAGCTGTCGAAGCGGCATGGCGCGGTATCGGTGATGCAATACGACGACGACGGCTTCCTGCCCGAGCCCGTCATCAACTACCTGGCCCGCCTCGGCTGGTCACATGGCGACGATGAGGTCTTCTCGCGTCAGCAATTCGTCGAATGGTTCGATCTCGATCACATCACCGCCTCGGCCGCCCAGTTCAATACCGAAAAGCTGCTGTGGCTGAACCAGCATTACATGAAGCAGATGCCGGCTGCCGAACTGGCCGCCGAGGTCAAGGCCCGCCTCGCCGCCCGAGGAATCGATACCAAGGGTGGCCCGAACCTCGAAAACGCCGTCGCCTTGTACGTGGACCGCAGCAATACGCTGAACGTGCTGGCCGATGCCGTCGAGGTGTTCTACGTCGATGTCGCGCGGCGCNCGGAACTGCTGGCGCAGCATCTTGCCGACGAAGCGCGCCCGGCGCTGGCCGATTTTGCCGCCGGCATCGCCGGCGTCGCCTGGGAGATCNCGGCCATCGCTGCGCTCATCAAGGAGACCGTCGCCAAACATGGCCTCAAGATGCCAAAACTGGCCATGCCCCTGCGCGTGATCCTCACCGGGCAGGCGCAAACGCCGTCGGTGGATGCGGTGATTGCGCTGATCGGCCGCGAAAGGTGCTCGAAAAGCTCGCCGCACAAAAGCTAAAAATCCCGAAAGAGTGTTTACAAGCGCCTTTCGAGTCCATATAATGCGCGCTCTTTCACGGCACCGGGGGTATAGCTCAGCTGGGAGAGCGCTTGCATGGCATGCAAGAGGTCAGCGGTTCGATCCCGCTTACCTCCACCAGGCAACGTGAAAGAATAGTAATATCTGTCCGGTCCCCATCGTCTAGAGGCCTAGGACACCGCCCTTTCACGGCGGTAACCGGGGTTCGAATCCCCGTGGGGACGCCAAGATTTTGCAGTGCAATGGAGTGGTAGTTCAGTTGGTTAGAATACCGGCCTGTCACGCCGGGGGTCGCGGGTTCGAGTCCTGTCCACTCCGCCAACAATCGTAGAAAACCGGCTTCGGCCGGTTTTATTTTCCGCACGCACAACAGGGTTATTGTCGGCTAGCCGCGTTATAATTATTACTTTCGGCCACCCCGTTCCGAGGCAGGAGTTTTTCGCCATGCACGATCGCAACGTAACCTCGATGGTCAAANGGATTGCCGGCAGCGCACTGGTCTCCCTGGTTTCGCTGACCGCCCTGCCGGTTAACGCCGACAACACCGCCCAACCCATTCTGCTGTCGATGCTGTCGCCTTCGGCGGGCATCGAAGACACCCTGAGCATCCACGAAGTCCGTACCGCGCCCNCCGTGGCGAACACCGTGGACCTGACGAGCCAGAACGATAACCTGTGGATTCGTTTGCGCAACGGCTTTGCGATGACGAATCTGAACGACGACCTGACCCTGCATTACCAGCAGTGGTACCAGAACCGTCCCGACGCCCTGCGTCGCATGGTCGAGCGTAGCCGCCCCTACCTGCATCACATCGTCGAGGAGCTCGAAGCGCGCGGCATGCCGACCGAGATCGCGCTGCTGCCGATGGTCGAAAGTTCGTTCAACCCGATGGCCTACTCGCGCTCGCATGCATCCGGCCTCTGGCAGTTCATCCCGGCGACCGGCAAGCGTTTCAATCTGGAACAGACCTGGTGGCACGACCAGCGTCGCGACATCGTCGCTTCGACCGGTGCGGCGCTGGAATACCTGCAAACCATTTATGAAATGCACGGCGACTGGCACCTGGCGCTGGCCTCGTACAACTGGGGTGAAGGCGCCGTCAAGCGGGCGATCGAGAAANACCAGGCCAAGNGGCTGCCCACCGATTACGCCAGCCTGACGATGCCGAACGAAACCCGGCATTACGTGCCGAAACTGCAGGCACTCAAGAACATTTTCAACAACGCGGCACTGATGAGCCAGTTGGGCCTGCCGCAAATCATCAACCGCCCCTACTTCGCGACCGTCGAAACGCCGCGCCCGATGGACGTCAAGACCGCCGCCCGCCTGGCCAACATGCCGGTCGACGAATTCGTCGCACTCAACCCGGCGCATAACCGCCCGGTGATGAAGGCCGAGACGCCGGTCGTGCTACCCGCGGAAAAACTCGCCACCTTCCAGAACAACCTGCAAAGCCACGACGCCCCGCTGACCGAATGGGAAGCCTACACGCTGAAATCCGGCGAGAAGCTCGATCAGGTCGCCGCGCGCTTCGGCATCGCGCTTTCCGAACTGATGCGCGCCAACGGCCTGAGCGGCAGGNTGAAACTGGCCGGTGGCTCCACCGTGCTGGTGCCCGCCGGCAAGGGTGCCGACGACATCGAAAACATGGGCACCGACCCGCGCCTGCCACAGGTCGTCGAACCGGAGCCGAAGGCACAGATCGCGGCAACCTCGGCAGTGCATTCGGGCAAGGCAGATAAATTGTCCAAGGGCAAAGCANGCCGACAGCAAGATCGTAGTCGGGAGGCAAAGAAAGGCGGCGCCAAACTGGCCGCCATCGACACCGCAAGAACCCTGAACAAGGCTGCGAAAGCACCCGCCAGCGACAAAACGAAAACCGCTGCCGCCAAACCATCGGTATCAACGGCCACCAAGGTCGCCAAATCGGGCAACGGTCGCCGTAGCTAATCAGTCAGCCATCATGGGGGCTTAATCCGGGGTTTCGGACTCGGACCGGCTTCCTACCTCAGCCTGTTGCGGTCGACTGCCAATAACGGGCAAAAACCACGGTCGACAGCGAGCGATCCCGCCATCAAGGCGGCAACCCGGGCGCGCGTTCCGATTCGCTAAGCCGCAAGCAGGTATTTTTCGAGCGGCAGGTCGTATTCGACGAAATGTTTCGCGTGTGTATCAAGCAACGCACCGATTTCCTCGACGGCGACCGCGCCATTGCCACTTGCTTCGAAAGTCCGGAGGATCGCCTCCATCATATCGGCCATCTCGATGTGTGCAAGATTGTGGGCAATGCGATGGGCGCGTGGAACATTGATGTCCATGCAAGCCGCTTCAATCAGGTTGTGGCGCAAGGTGATCTCGATGAAGATCCGGATCGACTGTTCGATATTGCTGCCACAAATTGTGCGCCGACTGACCGGGCAGGCGGTGCAACTTCTGGCAGGCTCCTCGCGATCGCACAGGCCCTGNATCTCCTGCATCAACTCGATCAAATACGCGTGATCCTGGCGAAGCTTTGCGACCAACGGCTCCTGGTCGGACATCATGGGCGGCCTCCTGGCAGTTGGGGTCGAACGCTGGAACCGCACCAACGTTCTTAAGACCGAAACGGGCTGGCAGGACGCCTCGATTTCGGCTGGCAACGAGCACTCTGACCTGTGCCGAGTGATTAAAGTTCGCACCTCAGATGCCACCAGAAAATGTGGGTGTCGCACCGCTGTCGCGTCCACTTCGCCTACTGCGGATTTGGTGGGTAACTCAACCAACCAGATGGCACAANACCGTATGCGTCGCTGAAACCTGACTGCTTCCCGGATAACGCTGCCGGCAGACGTCCATGGCCTGCGGGCAGCGCGGGTGAAAATGACAGCCTGCGGGTGGATTGGCCGGCGACGGGGTTTCGCCGGGCAGGCGGATCGCCACCGTATGAGCATCCAGACGGGGNACAGGCACGGCCGACAACAAGGCCTGGGTATAGGGATGCTTCGGTGTACGCAGTACCTCTTCCGCACTGCCGCGCTCGACGATGCGTCCGAGATACATCACCGCGACATCGTTGGCAAGGTATTCGACGACCGCGAAATTGTGGGTGATGAACAGGTAGGCGACGCCGAGTTCTTCTTGCAATTGCTTGAGCAGATTGAGGATTTGCGCCTGCACCGAAACATCGAGCGCGGAAGTCGGCTCGTCGCAGATCAGCAGTTCCGGCTGCACAGCGAGGGCACGGGCGATGGCGATGCGCTGGCGCTGGCCGCCGGAAAATTCGTGCGGGTAGCGGCCGGCGGCTTCGTCGGGCAGGCCGACCTGTTTGAGCAGAGCGGTCACCGCCCTGCCCTGCGCGGCGGCGTCGCTCTCCAACCCCAATGCGGACATGCCTTCGGCGATGATTTCACCGACCCGCAAGCGCGGGTTGAGCGAGGCGAACGGGTCCTGGAANACCATCTGCATATGGCGCCGGGCCGCCCGCAGGCGCTTGCCCTGCAGGCCGACCAGTTCGCTGCCGCCGAGACGGACGTTGCCGGCGGTCGGTTTGACCAGTTGCAGCAGCGCCTTGCCGACCGTCGTCTTGCCGCAGCCGGATTCGCCGACCAAGGCCAACGTGCGGCCGGCGGAAATGGCCAGCGAAACGCCGTCGACCGCAAGCACCTGGCCGACCGTCCATTGCAGGATGCCGCGACGGATCGGGAAATGGACTTTCAGATTGACCACATCGAGGAACGGGGTCATCTCGGGCATGAGATGGCCGAGGCCCATGCGCGGGGTGTGGTCAGCAGCAGCGGCCGCGCTGCCCATCCAGTGGCAGCGCAAGGTATGGCTGGCGGCCACGCCGCGCCAGTCCGGCGAAATGTCGCGGCAGACCGGCATCACGTGCGGGCAGCGGTCGGCGAAGCGGCAGCCGGCCGGCATTGCCGCCAGCGAAGGCACCTGGCCGGGAATCGTCGTCAGCGCCATGCCGCGCCGCGACACTTCCGGCAAGGCCGCGAACAGCGCCTGCGTGTAGGGATGTTGCGGCCGGGTGAAGAATTCCTCGCGGTCGGCAACCTCTACCAGTTCGCCGGCGTACATGACGCCGATTCGGTGCGCCATTTTGGCGACGACGCCGAGATCGTGGGTGATCAGCAGCATGCCCATGCCGCGCTCGCGCTGGAGTTGCGCCAGCAGGTCGAGAATCTGCGCCTGGACGGTGACGTCGAGCGCGGTCGTCGGTTCGTCGGCGATCAGCAGGTCGGGCTCGCCGGCCAGCGCGATGGCGATCATCACGCGCTGTTTCATGCCGCCGGAAAACTGAAAAGGATATTCGTCGAGCCGCCGCTCGGGGTCGGCGATGCCGACCTGGCGCAGCAGTTCAAGCATGCGCTGGCGGGCTGGCTCGCCGCGCAGGTCGCAATGGCGGTCGAGCACTTCGCCGATCTGCATGCCGACGGTCAGCACCGGGTTGAGGCTGGTCGCCGGCTCCTGGAAGATCATCGCGATGCGCGCACCGCGCACTTGCCGCATCTCGGCTTCGGCCAGGGTCAGCAGCTCTTCGCCTTCCAGCTGGATGCTACCGCCGGTGATGCGCCCGGCGGCCGGCAACAGGCGCATGATGCCCTGCGCTGTCGCCGATTTGCCGCAGCCGGATTCGCCGAGCAAGGCGAAGGTTTCGCCTTTNGAAATGGCAAAGGAAATGCCGTCGACCGCAACCAGCATCTTCTTGCCGGCGGCAAAGCCGAGGCGCAGCTTGGTGACTTCCAGCATCAGGCCATGCCTCCACGCCCCGTTAGCGAAACAAAGCGTCGCGCACCGGCCTGGCGGGCCGCATTCGCCTTGCTCGCATCCCCGCTACGCCCTGCTCGGTGGCTCATGCGACCGCCCTCGGGTCGAACGCATCGCGCACCGCGTCGGCGAACAGGTTGGCCGCCAGCACGAGGATGAACATGGTGGTGAAGGCCGCCGCCAGCGACCACCAGACGACCGGCTCGCGGCCCAGTTCCATGCGCGCGCTGTTAATCATCGTGCCGAAACTGATCATGGTCGGATCGACGCCGATGCCGACGTAGGACAACACCGCCTCGGCCAGCACCAGCCCGGAGAAATCCATGACCAGCGCGATGATGACGATGTGCATGAGGTTAGGCAGGATGTGGCGGACGACGATGCGCCAGCTCGACACGCCGAAGGCCTGCGCCGCCTGGATGTATTCGAGCTCGCGCAGCTTGAGCGTTTCGCCGCGCAGCAGGCGGCACAGCCCCGTCCAGCTCGTGATGCCGAGAATGAAGCAGAGGGCGAGCAGACGCAGGTCGGCGCGTTCGGCGGCGGTCGAGAACCATTGCGGATGGGTGTCGATGACCACCTGCATCATCAGCACGGCGGCGGCGATCAGCAGCACGCCGGGGATCGAGTTGAGCACGGTGTAGAGGTACTGGATCACATCGTCGATCCAGCCCCGGAAATAGCCGGCGACGATGCCGAGCAGGACGGCCATCGGCAGCATGACCAGCGTCGTCACCAGGCCGATGATGAGTCCGGTGCGCACGCTTTTCAGCACCTGGTAGAGCACGTCCTGCCCCACCTTGTCGGTGCCGAAGACGTGGTACTGGCCGGCCAGCGCGAAGAGCGGAACGAGGGTCACCAGCAGGATGCCCAGGGTAATCAGTACGGCATTCCAGGCGAACACCGTTTCGCCGCGCCAGATTTTNTGCCATCCCGAGGCGTCGACCGCAACAGCGCCGCGCTGGACAACCGCTGCGGCGCCAGCCACCAGCGCCAGCCAGCCGAGCAAGGCCAGCAGGCCAAGACGGAACGCCGTCATCCCGGCATCGGCGGCCACCTCGCCCTCGCGCTCGCCGAGATGGCGGCCGCCGTGTTTCAGGCGCGGGTAGTCGCGCAGCGCCTCGCCGCCAGGCAGATCGATGGTTTCCTTGGCATAGAGACGGGTGGCGAAAGGTTCGGAATAGGTNTTNTCGTTGCGCTGGCGCAGCGGCGCCGCCAGCACGTCGAGCACCGACAGCACCTCGACGGCATAGCTGGCCTTCTGCCCCGGCTTGCCTTCGAGTTGCAGGCGGAAATGCAGCGAATCGAGCAGGCCGACGGCGATGAAGGCGAGCAGCACGGTCGCCGAGGCCATGCCGACCCGGTTGGCGCCGACCCGCCGCCAGGCGGCGAGCAGCGGCGGCGTTTTCGCCACCAGCACGCCGACGCCGATGCCGGCCGCCACCAGCAGCCAGATCAGCATGTCCGACCAGAGGACGACGATCTGGAAGCCCATCATTCGAAACGGATCCGCGGGTCGACCACGGTATAGGAAATGTCGGTCAGGATCAGGCCGACGATGTAGAGCACCGACCCGATGAAGACCATCGAGCGCACCACCGCGAAGTCCTGCGCGTTGATCGCGTCGATGGTGTAGCTNGCAAGGCCGGGCACGCCGAAGAAGGATTCGGTGAGCAGCGAGCCCATGAAGAGCAGCGGGATGACGACGACGACGCCGGTCAGGATCGGGATCAAGGCATTGCGCAATACGTGGCGGAAGAAGACGACGGTTTCCGGCAAGTTTTTGCGCGCGGTGCGCACGTAATCCTTGTTCACTTCTTCGAGGAAGATGGTGCGATACCAGCGGGTAGAGGAACCGATACCGGAAATGACGCCGATGAAGACCGGCAGGATCAGGAAACGCCAGGCGTCGATGCCGTCCGCGTAGCCGGAAATCGGCACCAGCCGCCACACCTTGCTGATCAGGAACTGGCCGCCGATGATGTAGAAGAGGCCAGAAATCGACATCATCGCGACGCACAATACGACACCCCAGAAATCGAAGGCGGTGGCGCGGAAGAAGGCGAGCGTCAGCGCGAAAGTCACCGTCACGAACAGGCCGAGGATGAAGGTCGGCAGCGCGATGGCCAGCGACGGCCCCATGCGACTGCCGATTTCGCGGGCGATGTCGCGGCCGTCCTCGGCGCGGCCGAAATCGCCGACGAACATGCGCGCCGATTTCTGGAAGAAGATGGTGTCGGTTACGGTCGACAATCCGGAAGCGGCCGAATTGAACAGGAGCGGCCGGTCGTAGCCGCGCTCGACCTTCCATTTTTCGATTGCCTCGGGCGTCACGCGCTTGACGCCGAGTTGCATGCGCGCCATGTCGTCGGGGGTGTTGACGACGAAGAACAGCGCGAACGTCAGCAGGTTCACCCCGATCAGGATCGGGATGGCATACAGCAGGCGGCGGACGATGTAGGCGAGCACAGGCGGATTATGCCAAGAGCCGGCGCAGG
Source organism: Dechloromonas sp. (assembly GCA_013363835.1). GTDB lineage: Bacteria > Pseudomonadota > Gammaproteobacteria > Burkholderiales > Rhodocyclaceae > Azonexus. Next base: position 829,925 of record CP054864.1, on the reverse strand, counting down.
ATGAACACAAACAGCGCAACAATCGCCAGCGCCCAGGCCAGCACGGCGTAATCCGAGCGCAACGGCGGCTCGCCGGGCATCTGTGGATCGCGCAGCTCTGCCGGAAACGGCCGCGACGGCACCGGAATGATCTGCTGCCGTGCCGGATCGGACGGCACGCGCGCCGCGTATTCGACGCTCGATTCGACCGGCCAGTCGCCCCAGGCACGGCTCGACGGAAACTGGGGAACGCGGATCAGCATGATCTCCTGCACAGCATCGGCCAGCAGATGCTCGAAATCCGTCAACGCGCGCTGGCGGTGCCCGCTTGCCAGCGCAAGCAGGTCGGCGGCGATCTCCTCGAAGGCGGCAGCCGGGTAGAGCCGGGTCCGGTCTTCGGTCAGGTAGTCGAACACCGCCTTGCCCTTGCGCAGGCTGCGTTTCCTGAGCGCCGTCAGCGGCAGCGCCAAAATCGCCTGCAGCCAGCTTTCCGGCCCGCGCTCGGGGATGCGCCAACCCAGGGTGCGCAGCGTCGTCACGCTGATGCCGGCGCAGTTGGCACGGGCGTGCTGGTATACGAACTGATGCCGATAAAAGTGGTTGTAGACGCGGCCCAGCGCCGACTGCAGGTAGCCCGCCACCCGCTCATCGCGAAAGGTTGCCACCAGCATGTACGACGGCCGATACCAAGCCTGGCCGCTGTTGAGATCGCCGAGATAATTGTCGAGCGGCACCGGGGCGGCGAGGATGCCCTTCTCGCTCTCGCTGTCCAGCGTGTAGAAATTGTTGACCAGCAGGTCGTCGAGCGCGCCTTCCGTGCCGACCTGCCCGGTCATCAGCGCGAAATGGCCGCCGTGCGCCTCGTCGTCGTCGCCCTGTGCGCCGTTGAGCATCAGGCCGATGAGCGGCTGGCCGGCCCTTATGGGCAACGCATCCGGGCGACGCCAGACCGATTCCACCGTGAAGGGNCCGCGCGCCCCGCCCTGCGGCAGCGCACGCAGCCAGTCGCGGATCGCCCGCGGGTCGGCAGCCATGCTGCCGCCCGGCGGCGCCTCGGGCAGGCGAAAGTCCTGCGGCCAGAAGGTGCGCGCAAGGAAGCGCTCGCCCATTCGATTTCCCCGTATTTTCAGCGGTCGACCGCAACAGAAGGCAACACTGCTGGCGTCGAACCATGAACGGTTGAGCGGCAATTTCGCTACCAGCTGCAGCGACAACTCGCCATGCGGAGTAACGAGTTTCGATCCGCTCGCGTCGAGCACCGCGTCGCGCTCGACATGCGGTGCGCCGACCCAGACCAGGGGCGGATACGCGACGCCGCTCCCNGGAGGATGCCCGGCGGCCCAGTTCGCCAGGTCCTGCGCCATCGTCAGCGCCGCCGCAAAGCCGGCCACCGGCATGCCCGGCGCCGGTACGGCGATCGTTTCCTCCCGGAAATACCAGGCAGCCTGCGGCAGCACCCGGCCACCGGCATTCTGTCCGGTCGTGACCGTGAAATTTTCTGCCGGGAATAAGCCGTATTCAGCCATCCGAAAATTCCCGAATAGTTGACGGAACAAAAGTCGAAAGGTGGACGTCAAAGTGCAAGATGCATAATTCCATCTGGATTCATCGAGGGGCAGTCACGGCGAGCGATCCATGAAATTCAGATACGAAAATGATCTTGAAATTTCCGACTCGCATGCTTATCCTGCTCCAGTACGTTGTAATAATTTTCGCCACTCCACGCCGCCAGTCGGTACTTCGCAACATCGCTGCTCGCTAACATACGCGTCGTCGGCTTTCCGCAAGCGGCTCCATCAGACGATTCAGACCAGAAGTACTTTCAATAGCCTCCGATGACGTGAGGAACATTCAGGGCACCAGCCCTGGCGTGGTGAGGCAGCGATCACCCACCCCGCCTTTCGACCCCGGCTTGAGGGGTTCTGCAGATGGTAACCCGGTTGGGCTCGCGTGGACATTGCCGCGACGCAGCCAATCCGGATCCGGCAACAGTATCGATACGTTCGTGAAGGGATGGCCATCGGCCGCCCGTTGAAAGGAGTCCGCCATGCCCATCCAGCTCGCATCCCCGGGTTTACATTCAGGAAATATCCAGCGGTGTCCGCACCATCGCAAGCGTCGCCACTTCCGTCGCCGCCTTTATCGGCGCCGCTCCGCGCGGGCCGATCAACAAGGCGACGCGCATTTACAGCTTTGCCGATTTCGAGCGCGCCTTCGGCGGCCTGTCGGCCGATTCCGAAATGAGCTACGGGGTGCGCCAGTTCTTCCTGAACGGGNGTACCGACGCCTGGATCGTCCGTGTCGTCAAAACCGCTTCGCCGGCCAGCCGCCCGCTGCTCAACGCCACGGCTGCCACGGTGCTCACCGTCACCGCGCTCGACGCCGGAGAGTCCGGCAACGGCATCCAGATTCGCGTCGACCATGCTACCGCCAACCCGGACAGTACCTTCAACATCGCCTTCATCCGCAGCAGCGACGGCCGCGCCGAACAATACCAGAACGTCTCGATGAACTCTGCCGACGCGCGCTATCTGCCGGATCTGGTCAATGGCGTGTCGCAACTGGTCAAGGTCGTACGCGAGGTTCCCGGTGCAACGCTGAACGCGCTGCCGGCAGCCACCTCGACCAGCGGCGCGCTGGGCGACGTGCAGACCCTGCTCGACGCCACCCATACCGATTTTCGCGTGGTGGTGAACGGCCTGCCGCCGGTCAATGTCAGCATCACGCTGCCTGCCGATGTTGCGNGGGCCACGGTGGCCGATCGCCGGCAGACGCTGGCCAACGCCATCACCGCCAAGGTTCAGGCACAGGCCGGCGGCAAGCAGGAACTATTGAATTTCTCCTGCGCTCCCGACAGCACCCGACTCGTGCTCACATCCGGCAAGGGCGGCGAATTTTCGTCCGTCCGCGTCCTGCCGGGCACCCGCAACAACGCGGCCGGCGTGCTGAAACTCGGGGTTGCCAACGGCGGCAGCGAAGTCGATGCCGTGGCCAGCCTGCGCCCGGCACCGATGCCTGATCCGGCGACGCTGACCAGTGCCGCCTTCGCCGCGCNNGATCTCGACACCCTGCCCGATGCCACTCACACCAGCCTGCGCATCGGCCTCGACGGCTACGGGCCTGATGTCGTCGATCTCGGCAGCAGCGCGGCGGCCGGCGGCAGCCTCGCCGCCAAGATCGGCGACGTGGCCAGCCGCCTGCAGGCCGCTGTGCGCGCCCTCAAGCCGGGCAATCCGGCCTATGCCAATTTCACGGCCGGCGTTGCCAGCAGCAAGCTGGTGCTGGCCAGCGGCTCGCGCGGCGCCGGCTCGGCGATTGCGGTCAGTGCCGCCCCGGCCAACGATCTCGCAGCCGGCCTGCACCTGCTGGCCGGCGCCACGCTCGCCAGCCCGCCGACCGATGCCTTCCTCGGCGGCGGCAGCGAAACGCCCTACGGGCCGGCGGACATCTACCCGGCCTTCATCGGTAGCCGCGCCAAGCGCGAAGGCCTGTACGCGCTGGAAGACGCCGACCTCTTCAACCTCCTGGTGCTGCCCGGCATCACCGACCCCGGCGTGCTGGCCGATGCCGCATCGTACTGCGAGGAACGTCGCGCCTTCTTGATCGTCGATGCGCCGCCCTCCGCCACGGATGTGGCGNGGATGGTCAGTGCCGTCTCCGGTACCGCCCTGCCCAAGTCCGATCACGCAGCCGTCTATTTCCCGTGGGTCNACGTCGCCGATCCGCTCAAGAACGGCAAGCCGCGCCTGACGCCGCCGGGCGGCACGATGGCCGGGCTCTACGCCCGCACCGACGGCAATCGCGGCGTCTGGAAAGCGCCCGCCGGCACCGACGCCAACCTGGCCGGCGTGCAATCGCTGGCCGTGCCGATGACCGACGGCGAAAACGGCAGCCTCAACCCGCTCGGCGTCAATTGCCTGCGCACCTTCCCGGTCCACGGTGCGGTGAGCTGGGGCGCCCGCACCCTGCGCGGCGCCGACCAGATGGCCTCCGAGTACAAATACGTGCCGGTGCGCCGCCTGGCGCTCTACATCGAGGAATCGCTGTATCGCGGCACGCAGTGGGTGGTTTTCGAGCCGAACGACGATCCGCTGTGGGCGCAGATTCGCCTCAACATCGGCGCCTTCATGAACGGCCTGTTCCGCCAGGGCGCCTTCCAGGGCAGCTCGCCGCGCGAGGCCTATCTCGTCAAGTGCGACCGCGAAACGACGACGCAGGACGACATCAATCGCGGCGTGGTGAACATTCTGGTCGGCTTCGCCCCGCTCAAGCCGGCCGAATTCGTGGTCATCAGCATCCAGCAGCTGGCCGGACAGATCCAGGTCTGACCCCGAACCGAATCAAGAGGAGATTGAAAAATGGCCCAGTTCACCGTCAATGCCCAGCGCTTCGATCCGTACAAGAATTTCAAATTCCGCGTCAAATGGGATGGCCGCTACGTCGCCGGCATCAGCAAGGTGTCGTCGCTCAAGCGGACGACCGAAGTCGTCGAACACCGTGAAGGCGGCGACCCCTCCACCGGCCGCAAGTCGCCCGGCCGCAGCAAGTTCGAGGCGATCACGCTGGAGCGCGGCGTCACCCACGACACCAGTTTCGAGCAATGGGCCAACAAGGTCTGGAATCTTGGCTCCGGCCTCGGCAGCGAAGTCTCGCTCAAGGATTTCCGCAAGGATCTCATCATCGAGGTCCNNAACGAGGCAGGGCAACTGGCGCTGGCCTACAAGGTCTTTCGTTGCTGGGTGTCCGAATACCAGGCACTGCCCGACCTCGACGCCAATGCCAACGCCGTGGCGATTCAACATATCAAGCTCGAAAACGAAGGCTGGGAACGCGACTATGAAGTCACCGAGCCGGCGGAGCCGAGCTTTGTCGAGCCGGGCTAATCGCGTCGATGGGAGACGATCGTGCGCCCCTTGAGTGCCACCCAGATTCTTGCCCTGTGGGACGCGGGCCAGACACGCCACCCGATTGACCGCGCCTTGCTGGCGCTGGCGCTGGCGATGCCGGACGAAGCGCCCGATGCCCTGGCCGACCGCCCGGTCGGCTGGCGCGAGGTCAATTTGCTGGCCCTGCGCAACGCCACCTTCGGCAGTGCGCTGGATGGCTACGCCCCCTGCCCCGCCTGCGGTGCAGTCATGGAATTCGCCCTGGACGGCAGCATCCTGATCAGCGAACTCCCGGCGCCCGAGCCGACACACGCATCGNTCATCGACAACCGGCAGTGGCGCATGCCCAGCAGCCGCGATCAGGCAGCGATTCTCGATGCCGCCGACCCGGAGGAGGCAGTGNCAAAGCTGCTGGCCCGGTGCGAGATAGACGAAAGCCCGCCANTACCGGCCTGTTGCGGTCGACGGCCAAAAATGGCCAAAACCGAAACTTCTCCGGCGCTGGTAGAAGAACTCGAAGCCCGCATGGAGCAGCTCGACCCGGCAGCCAACATCCGACTCGCCATGCGTTGCAGCGACTGCGGCCACGCCTGGGATGCCTGCCTCGATGTCGCCGCCTGCTTCTGGACGGAACTCTCTGCCCGCGCCCGCCAGCTGCTCGAAGCGGTACACCGACTGGCCAGCGCCTACGGCTGGCGCGAGGCGGACATTCTCAGCCTCAGCCCCGCCCGCCGGGCGGCTTACCTGAGCATGGTCGGCTGACATGTCGAAGAACGGATTCCTCCACCAACTCGCCACGCGCAGCCTGGGCCTGGCACCGGACATCCGCCTGCGCGCCGCGCTGCCCTATGCTCCCCTGCCGAGGAACCCATGACCGGCGAGGACAACCCAGGGTCACTGCCAGCGCCCCTATCCGCGCCGCCACTCCCGAATCGTGAAGCGCCGGCAGGCGACCTGCGCCCATCCGCCCGTCCGCCGGCCGGCGAGACTCCCGACTCTCCTCTCGCCCAACGACCTTCGTTTCGCGCGCCCCGCACCTGACACGCTGGCCGCCAATCCGCCTGCCGTCCCCGCGCCGGCCGACCGGCACCCCGGCATACGGCGGTACCGCCGATCGCCGACGAGGCACGGGCAACCCTGCCCGCAGCCATCGTCCACAGGCAGGCTCCCCGCGAAACCGCACCAGCGCCCATTACACCGGCCCTCGATCGCCCTGCCGGGCCGCAATCCGCGAGTCCTGCCGCCGACCCGGCCGGCTTCGACCTCGAAACGCTGGTCGCCCGCCTGGTTCGGCCGCAGGCTGCTGTCGCCGCCGAAACGGCAGGCGATTCACCGACCCGGCCGGTGCCGCACATCCAGCCCCTCGTTCAGCCATCCCGGGCAGGCTTGCCGCAAGCGCCGTCGGCCGTTGCAAGCGCATCGCCTGCCGACACCGAGCCGGCGCCGGAAGTCCACATCACCATCGGCCGTCTCGAAGTCAATCCGCCGGCTCGCCCGACGCCGCCGCCGGCACCCCGCCCGCGCGGCCCGGTGCCGCTGTCGCTGAGCGACTATCTGGCCCGCCGCAACGGAGGGCGCCCATGAGCAACGCCCTGGCCATTGCCGGCGTCACCGCCGTCATCAAGGATCTGCTCGATTCCGGCCTGATCGACCACGCCATCACCGACACCCTGGGCGCCGGGGTCGTGGTCACCACGCAGGCGCCCGACACCGTCTCGCTCGACAGCCAGATCGCCCCGCAGCTCAATCTCTTCCTGCATCAGGTCACGCCCAATACCGCCTGGCGCAATGCCGCCCTGCCATCGCGCGATGCCAGCGGCAATCGAATCGGCAACCCGCCGCTGGCGCTCGACCTGCACTATCTGCTCACCGCCTACGGGCGTGCCGATCTGCAAGCCGAGGTACTGCTCGGTTACGCGCTGCAATTGCTGCACGAAAACCCCGTCCTGTCGCGCGACGCCATCCGCCGGGCGCTGCACCCCGCCGTCGTCAGCGGCGCCATCCTGCCAACCGTCTATAAAGCCTGCGCAGCGCCGACCTGGCCGAGCAGGTCGAACTGCTGAAGATCACCCCGGCGGCGCTCGGCATCGAGGAAATGTCCCGCCTGTGGTCGGCCTTGCAGGCGCATTACCGGCCGACGGCAGCGTTCCAGGTTTCCGTCGTCCTAATCGAATCGCGCAAGGCAGCACGCAGCGCGCCGCCGGTTCTCAGTCGCGGCGGCACCGATCCGGTTTCGCAACGCGAGCGCGGCGTCCTCGCCTTCAGCGGCCTGACGCCGCCATTGCCGACGCTGGAAGCGGTGACCCCGGCCAACCAGCAGCCGGTCGCCGTACCGGGCGGCGACGTCACGCTGGAAGGCCACCATCTCGACGGCGTCGACCGCCAGGTGACGCTGAACCTCGCCAGCTTCCAGATCGGCCGCCGCGTGCCGGTGAGCAAGGGCGGGCCGAACGCCGTCACCTTCACCGTACCGAACGATCTGCCGGTCGGCCTTTATCGCGTCGAACTCTCGGTGCAGCGCCTGGATGAAAGCCATGCGCGCACCAGCAACCAGTTGCCCTTGGCGCTCGCTCCGCAACCCGTCCTGCCCCCGTTCAGCGCCACGCGCAACGGCAGCACGGTCACGCTGGTGCTCGACGTGGCGCCGCCGATCCGCCCCGGGCAAAGCGTCACGCTCATTCTGGGCGAGCGCGAAATCGCCGCCGAGCCGATCAATGCCACAGCCAGCCGCCTGACCTTCAAGCTGGCAGACGCCCCGCCGCCGGCAGCAGCCTGCTGGCCCGCCTGCGCGTCGATGGCTTCGAGAGCCCCATCGTCGACCGCACCGCCACGCCGCCCGCCTACCTCGACCGCCGGATCGTGCTGCCATGAACGCCCCGCTGACCCAGGACTGGACCATCGCCAACCAGCAACTGCTGGTCGCCGAGTTCAAGCGGCTCGGCCAACGGCTGCTACCCACGGCCGAAGGTCGCGGCGACCCGGTGCCGGCCGTCGCCGAGGCCCGCCAGGCGCTGTCCGACGATAGCGCCATCGACTGGCTGGCCAGGGAGTTCGGCCTTTCCGGCTTCGAGCGCGACGTACTGCTGCTCTGCGCGGGTGTCGAAATGAGCGGCGAGCTGGCCCACGCCTGCGCGCAGGCACAGGGTGACCCCGGACGGCCGTGGGTCAGTTTCGGCCTTGCCCTGAGCGCGCTCGATGCACCGCACTGGAGCGCCCTGACCCCGCAACGCCCGCTGCGCCGCTGGCGTCTGCTGGAAGTCGATGAGAGCGCCGGCCTGACCGCCGGGCGTCTGCGCATCGACGAGCGTGTGCTGCATTTCATCGGCGGCATCAACGCGCTCGACGTTCGCCTCGCCCACCTGCTGCGCCCGGCGCGCAGCCTGCCGCTGCAAGCCGCCGCGCATGCCGGCGCGCTGCAAACCCTGNCTGGCTGCGGTCGACCGTCAAATGAGGCAAAAATGGCGCTGCCCGTGATCGTCCTCGAAGGCGATGACCCGGCCGCTCAGGAAGACATCGCGGCGCGCTGCGCCGCCGCGCTGGACCTGCAATGTCTGGTGTTGCGCGCCGAAGACATCCCCGGCAGTGCCGAAGAACGGGCGGCGCTGATCACCCTCTGGCAACGCGAAGCCACGCTACTGGGTGCCGCCCTGCTGATACTCTTCGGCGACACTGGCTCGCAGGCAGGCGAGGCCGCACGCATCCTGAGCGAAGGGGTTGGCGGTCTCTGCCTGTTGGCCGCGCCGGTCGCCCCGGCACTCAACGTCCCCAGCTTGCGCGTCAGCGTTGCCAAGCCCGACGGCAGCGACCGTCAGCAACTGTGGATCGACGCGCTCGGCCCCGGCCAGGCTCGGCATGCCGCGCTGGAACTCGAACGCGCCGCCAGCCATTTCCGGCTCGGCAGCCGGGCCGTGCAGGACATCGCGCTTTCACTGCACGAGACGCTGGCCCTGCCGCCCGGAGAAAGCGTCGCGCGCCACGCGACACCACTGTGGGAAAGCTGCCGCCGCGCAAGCCGGGGCGGGCTGGACAACCTCGCACAACGTCTCGACGCAAGCGCCGACTGGGACAGCCTGGTGCTGCCGGAAGCCCAACTCGCGGTGCTGCGCCAGATCGCCGCCCACCTGCGTCAACGCTACAAGGTGCAGGAACAATGGGGCTTCGCCGCCCGCAGCAGCCGGNGGCTCGGCCTGGCCACGCTGTTCGCGNGCGAGAGCGGCACCGGCAAGACACTCGCCGCCGAAGTGCTGGCCCATGCGCTGCGACTCGACCTCTACCGCATCGACCTCTCGGCCGTCGTCAGCAAGTACATCGGCGAAACCGAANAGAACCTGCGCAAGGTCTTCGACGCTGCCGAAGACTGCGGCGCCATCCTGCTCTTCGACGAAGCCGACGCCCTGTTCGGCAAGCGCACCGAGGTCAAGGACAGCCACGACCGCCACGCCAACATCGAAGTCAGCTACCTGCTGCAACGCATGGAGGCCTATCACGGGCTGGCCGTCCTCACCACCAACCTGAAATCCAGCCTCGACCCGGCTTTCCTGCGCCGGCTGCGCTTCATCGTGCAGTTTCCTNTCCCCGACCAGGCGCAGCGCCTGGCCCTGTGGCAGCGCGCCTTCCCGGCCGCCACGCCGACCCGCGAGCTCGATTTCGACAAGCTTTCCCGCCTCTCCATGACCGGCGGCAGCATCCGCAACATTGCCCTCAATGCCGCCTATCTCGCCGCCGATGCCGGCGAACCGGTAAGCATGGCCCACCTGCTCCAGGCGGCCCATGCGGAGGCCTCGAAACACGAACGGCCGCTGGCCGATGCCGAAACGCGAGGCTGGGCATGAGCCGCAAAATCCACCTCCACATCGACCACCTGAGCCTGCCCGGCTACACGCCGGCCGAGCGCCGAGCCTTCATTGCGGCGCTGGAGCGCGAGTTGACCAGCCGCGCTGCGACCGGGTCGCTGGACGACACGCAGGGCGCCAGCCTAAAGACACTGCACGCCAATGCCGCCGATCTGCGCCCGGAGACCGTGGCCAGAAGCGCCATCACCGGTTTGAACCTCGGCGCCAAACGTGGCGGAGGCCGGCCATGAAACAGTACAGCCCGGCCCGGCTCGCCGACACGGCCAACCGCGCTTCGCCCGGACGACCGGGCCGCGAACAGGACGCCGACCGCCGGGCGATCCACGCTTTCGACACCCTGGCCCAACCCCAACGAGCCTTGCCCCGCGCCGGCATCTCCCCGGTCAGCTCAACCACGGCAGCCCATTCCCTGAAACCGGCGGGCAAGCCGTCGCCCCGGCCCTGCGCGCCCTTCGAGCAGGCCTTTGGCCACGATTTCTCGCAAGTGCGGGTCTTTGCCAGCGGCGAAACCGCCAATGCCGTTCGCGCTGCCGGCAGCCGGGCCATCGCCTATGGCCCGCACATCGCCCTCGCCCCCGGCCAATGGGCGCCGGAAACCGCCACCGGCCGCGCCCTGCTCGCCCACGAACTGGCCCACGTCGCCCAGCAGGCCGGCGAAGGCAGGCCACGGCTGGATCACAAGACGCTGGACGAGGAGATCGACGAGGAACTGAAAGCCAAGGCGAGCGACCCGAAGTCGCTGAACCCGAACAATGCCGAATACGCCCGGACACTTCAGGCTCACGGTCACGACATCACCCACAAATCGCCTACCGAACTGCTCCCCGAACCCAAGGACCCAAGGCCAAGGAAGCCTGGAAACGCCAGTTCCAGAAATCCGCGAATCTGGCCGACCGCATCCTCAAAGGCGGCCCTGATGTCGATCAAAGGAAATCCGCGCCGAACAACTGGCCGCAGATCTGGCAGCTGCCGGGTTCATTGACGAAGCAATGGCGCTGGCACCACGACTCACCGACCTCGGCCTGCGCAAGATCATTTACCTGAGTGCCCTCGACCACCCCGGCAAACTGAGCGAAGCCCACATCACCAGAATTGCCCAGGATCACGCCGTAAGCGCTACCAAGTGCAGCGATCATGGCCTGCTGACCGCCCTTGGCGACGACGGGAAGTACGCGGCAAAGCTGGGAAGCGGCAAGGTCAACGCGGCGCTCAAGATCATCGTCAAGGCCTATGCCGCCGACGCCGCCCTGCCGGAAAAGCTCGCCAACATCCTGCGCTTTTTCCGGCTGCGCGCGCTGACTTCGCCGACTGGATGATGGCGGACAAAGCTTGCAGCCGCTGCTGCGCACGGTATCGGACAACGCCTATTTCAATGAGGGCATGAAAGACAAGAACACGAACGTCGTTACGATGCCCGATGACCCGTCGAAGGGCTGGGCCGTCGGCAACCGGCAGCGCCTGACGATCGAAGACGTGATGGGGCTGCTGAATGCTGCCGGTGCCGCCGTCACAGCGCCGACAGCACGCGACATCAATACGCTGAAAGCCTGGCTGGAGGCCAATACCGAAAATATCGGGGCCGCCCTCGCCAAGCAGTACCCCGGCAATGCCGCCAAGGCGGAAGCCATGAGTACGCAGATCGTCGAGGCTTCATGTGGCACGTACCGGCAGACACCAAGGAGGATGTCGCGCCGGAGAAGAACGGACACATTACCGGCCTGAGCGCAGCCGGGCCGCAAAGCAAACAACTCAAGGTCGACTGCGACGTGCTCGCCACCTATGGCGTTCGCCTGCTCGTCGCCAGCGGTTTCACTCCCATCGGCTACATGGCGATCAAGCCCAAGGACAAGAAACGGCTATCGCATGCCATGGCCCTGCTCAAACAGGGCAACAACTTCCGCGCCATTTCCAACAGTACCACCAGGACCTGGGCGCAGTCACCAAGGAAAAGGCGCTCGAAATGCTCCGCGATTTCGGGATCGAAGAAGCCTACGACCCTGCACCTGAAAAGGAACTGAAAGCCTACGACATTTTCTACATGGACAGCGATGCCAAGGGAACGCTGCCGGACGCCGTTCTCAAACAGGTGGTCGGCGGCCCCGGGCACAACCAGGGCTGAGCAAATGAGCCAGTTCGCCGCCCCGTTCAGGCACCGGCCAAGGCGGCCGAACGCCAGCCGAAGTCCCCTGCGTCCGCTGCCCGTAGCGACTTGCTGGCAACACGATCCGGCTCTGCCGGCCAGTCCTGCCGGCTCGTTTGTGCGACGAAANTGGAAGCTTTCTTCGGCCACAGTTTTGCGCAAGTGCTCATCCACGACGACGCAAGCGCCCACCTTGACGCAACCCGCCTTGGCGCCGATGCCTTTACCCACGGTTCGCACATCGCCTTCGCCGCCAACCGTTACCTGCCCGACACCGTGGGCGGGCGCCGCCTGCTGGCCCATGAACTGGCGCATGTAGTGCAGCAAGACATGCCTGTTGCGGTCGACCCCGAAAAAGGGCAAAACCGAGGCCTGGGCATTGCCGNNCCGGCCGCCGAAAGACAGGCCGACAACGCCGCTCTAGCCTACTTTGCCGGCCGTCCCGGCCCGACCCTGTCGCGCTTTACGCCGGGGATCGCCTGCGCGGTGAAGACGAATGGCGGCGAATTCGATACTGACCGCTATGCGCCGGTCAATCGTCCGCCACGCGGGGCGGCGNTGGTTGGCAAGACCATAGGCGCCAACATCGACCTGCACTTCACGCCGAACGACCTGGTCGAGGCCGACCTGATCGGCACCGTGCAGACCGTGCGCACGCTTCGCTCAAGGCGCCGGCGGGCCGGTCAATGCCACCAGTTCCCCAGCGCGCACAAGGGAACGATGGCGCTCGGCAAGACCGACAGCGACCCCGGCCGGGTGATCGATCAAACGGACACCGGCACCCGGCGCGCGCCCAACACCAACCCGCTCTACGCCACCGACGCCAAACCCGGCGCCATCCCGAGCAAGCTGACCGACGCCGTTCCCGCGCCCGAGACAGTTGGCCCCGGGGCCGGTTACGGAAAGGACACCTTCGGCGAGCACGGCTTCCGCAAGAAGAAGGCAGACGGCACCTTCGAGGTCAAGAAAGCCACGCTCTCGGACAGTCCGACCCGCCACATCGAGTTTGCGCGGCAGGAATGGGTGCAGACCTTCGAGGTCTCGGCACTGGCCCTTTCCGGGCCGCTGGCCAACACCTATCTCGGTTCGGTCGAGTGGGGCTGGAAATCCGATGCGGCAGGCACCGCCACGCTCGACCCGCCCGCCATCCGGCTGATTTCACCCGGGCTGCCGAGCACCGCCTTTACCGATGCGGCAAAAATGGAACGACGCCAAGACGGTACGCGATCCCGGGAGCAAAAGACCCTCGACACCATCGATCTGCCGTTGCCGGTCAGCGCGACGGAAACCAGCAACAAACCTGCCGCCGAGCGCAGCACCGGCGAAATGCTGGTCGCGCTCGGCTCGGTCAACAACACGCTGACCACCGCCAGGGATGTGGACAAGAGCGCCAAGACGCTTGAGAAACGCGCGATGGAACAGGCGCTGTCCAGTCGCCAGGTCATCGTCGACGTCACCGTGAAGAAGACCGAGGACTGGACCGGAGCAGACGAGGTCTATGCCCGCTTGAGCAGCGGCGGCAAGCACTTCCGGACGCCGGTCAAGAGTCTCAACGATGGCCAGTCCGGCAGTTTCGCACTGCCGCTGCCCAGCCTGATGCCGGTCAACGGGCCGATTCATGTCCAGATTTACGACGAGGACGTGGGCTCCTTTTTCGATCAGGACGACCTGATCGTCAAGATGGCTTGGCAACCGCCCTACGGAAAAATCCGCAACGCCAGCTCGCTCGACGAGGCGGACTACGATGTGCGCGTGAGGTTCGACAAATGAGCAGCCCCTCTCCCCAAGCTGCTGCGCGGCGGCCTGATCCTGATCGACCCCGAAAGCGGCGCCGTGCAGCGTGTGATCTCGCTGCAATACAACCCGGAAACCCTGACCCGGACGTTGCAGCCGCAGGCCACCGAGCACAGCGGTCCGTTCTCCGAGCCGCTGCGCCTTAAGNGGCCACCGACCGAGACCTTCAAACTCGATGCCGAAATCGATGCCACCGACCAGCTTGAATTTCCCGACCAGCACCCGAAGACGGTGTCTTCCGGCATCCACCCGCAACTGGCGGCGCTGGAGACCATCGTCTACCCGGAAAGCGACACCCTGATCCGCAACAACGCGCTGCTCAACCTCGGCACGCTGGAAATCGCACCAAGCGTGGCGCCGCTGACGCTTTTCGTGTGGAGCAAGGAGCGCGTGGTGCCGGTGCGCATCACCGATTTTTCGATTACCGAAGAGGCCTTCGACAGCGTGCTCAACCCGATCCGCGCCAAGGTCTCGCTCAGCCTGAAAGTCCTCCATGTCGGCGATCTCGGCTTCGGCGACAAGGGCGGGCATCTTTATATGGTCTATCAGCAGCGCAAGGAACGCCTGGCAGCCGATGCCGGCCTGGGCAGCCTGGCCTCGCTGGGATTGAGTGGACTGCCATGAGCATCGAACGTTTCCCCGCCAACAGCCGCTACAACGGCGTCGCCACTGCCGAACTCACGACGCCGGACGGCGAGAAGGTCGTCCATCTACGCCGCCGTTTCATCCCCGACCCGGCCACGCTGGTGCCGGTGGGGAAGTCCTGGTGCTGGGCGGCGACCGCCTCGACCGGCTGGCGGCAACCAACCTCGGTGACCCGATCCAGTTCTGGCGGATCGCCGACGGCAACGGCGCGCAAGTGCCCAGCGATCTCGAATTCCCCGGCATGACGTTGCGCCTGACCCTGCCGGCCAGCCTCGGCGGCGGCAACGGTTTCAACAATGGAGGAAGCGGTGCTTAAAGGCATCCACCTCACCCTGCTGATCGGCCCCGGCGTGCCGATCCCGGCGCCCAAGCCGCTGATGGACGCGCTGGAAAGCGTCGAAGTGACCTCGGCCGCCGATTCGGCCAGCGGTTTCCAGCTCAGTTTCGTCGTGGACAACCGCTCGCCACTGCACACCCTGCTGCTGGTGGCCGGCGGCCAGGTGCCGTGGCTGCGGGTCATCATCGTCGCCACGCTGAACAGCCTGCCCAACGTGCTGATGGACGGCCTGATCACCCGCCAGGAAATCACTGGCGGCCACGAGCCGGGGCAAAGCAAGCTGACCATCACCGGCGAAGACCTGACCGTGGCGATGGACAAGCAGGACATGAGCGGCCTGCCCTACCCGGCCATGCCGCCGGCCGCCCGCGTGGCGCTGATCGTCGCCCGCTACGGCCTCTACGGCATGCTGCCGCTGGTCATTCCCTCGCTGTTCGAGGACATCCCGATCCCGGTCGACCGCATCCCGACCCACGAAGGCACTGATCTCGCCTACATCCGCCAGCTCGCCAGGGAAGCCGGCCATGTCTTCTACGTCGAACCCGGCCCGGCGCCGGGGACCAACATCGCCTACTGGGGGCCGGAAATCCGGATCGGCATGGTGCAACCGGCACTCAATCTCGGCATGGATGTACNNAGCAATGTCGATTCGCTGAACTTCTCGGTCAATCAGTCCGATGCCGAACTGCCTATCGTCTTCATCCAGAACCCGATCACCAAGTTCCCGATCCCGCTGCCGGTTCCCGACGTCAGCCTGGCCAATCCGCCGCTCGGCCTGATTCCGCCCATGCCCAAGGCGCTCAAGCTGATGAAGGACACCGCCAAGCTGTCGCCCATCGCCGCCCTCGGCAAGNGCCTGGCCGCCGCAGCCGGCTCGTCGGCCGATGCGGTCACCGGCGACGGCAGCCTCGATGTGCTGCGCTACGGCCACGTGCTCAAGGCACGGCAACTGGTCGGCGTGCGCGGTGCCGGACTGTCCTTCGACGGGCTCTATTACGTCAAGAAAGTCAGCAGCACGCTGAAAGCAGGCGAGTTCAAGCAGAGCTTTTCCCTGGCCCGCAACGGCCTCGTCTCAACCCTTCCCCTGGTGCCGGCATGAGCGACAAGACACGCTATTACGGAAAATATCGCGGGGTGGTCGTCAACAACATCGACCCCATGCAGACCGGCCGCATCCAGGTGCAGGTGCCCGACGTGCTCGGCCCGGCACTGTCGTCGTGGGCGATGCCCTGCGTGCCGTTCGCCGGCATCCAGAGCGGCGTTTTCGTCCAGCCGCAGATCGGCGCCGGGGTCTGGGTCGAATTCGAGCAGGGCGACCCGGATTACCCGATCTGGGTCGGCGGCTTCTGGNGTTCGGCCGCCGAAGTGCCGGCCCTGGCGCTGGCCGGGCTGCCGGTTTCGCCCAGCATCGTGCTGCAGACCGGCAACCAGAACACACTGATGATCTCCGACCTGCCCGGCCCGACCGGCGGCATCCTGCTCAAGAGCATGACCGGAGCAATGATCTCGATCAGCGAGATCGGCATCACCATTTCCAACGGCCAGGGCGCCACCATCATGCTCACCGGCCCGACGGTGACCATCAACGGCGGCGCCCTGACGGTGATCTGAGCGAAAGGAGACACGACCATGCCCGGCTTCCTCCTCCATCTCGGCGCCACCGTCCTTTGTGCGCACGGCGGCCAGGCGACGCCGACGGCACCCAACCCGCGCGTGCTGCTTTCCGGCCAGCCGGCGACCACGNCTCGGCGCCCCTACATGATCGCCGGCTGCGCCATGCCGCCGCCCACCGCCGGCAACGGCCCCTGCGTCACCGGCCAGTGGCTGATGGGCGCCACGCGCGTGCTGATCGGCGGCCAGCCGGCGTTGCTCCAGGCCTCGCCGTCGATCTGCGCGCCGACCGGGACGCCGATGACGGTGGCCGTAACGCAGACACGCGTGATGGGCACCTGACATGAACCTCCACTTCCCTTCCAGCCCGACCATCGCGGCCGCAGCACCGAGGCGGATCACGAAACCCATCTGCGCGACATGATCGAGCAGGTGCTGTTCACCCTTCCCGGGGAACGGGTGAATCGGCCCGATTTCGGCTGCGGCCTGCTGCAGCTGGTCTTCGCCCCCAACAGCGACACCCTCGCCGCCGCCATCCAGATGACGGTACAGCGCCCTGCAACAATGGCTGGGCGACCGCATCGTCGTCGAAGGGTGCACGTCGAGCACGATGACAGCACGCTGGCGGTCGATGTCCAGTACGTCGTCCGCCACGGCCAGGAGCGCCGGCTGACCCGCTTCACGCGGAGCGCGCCATGAACCGCCAGTTCCGCAGCGACAACCCGCGCCGCCTGCAACTGCTGCGCGACCAGGACCCGGTCGGCAAGAACGGCATCGCCTATGTCGAAATCGCCTCGGTCGACCAGCGCAGCCTGCGCGTCGTCTGCGCCCACCCGGTCAGCGGCATTAGCCGCGCCAATGTCCGCATCGAAGGCGGCGTGCGCGTCACCGGCATCGTCTTGACCGACGAACCGGTGCTCAACGGCCACGAAATCCGTTTGAAGGTCGACCGGGCCGGCGATTTTTCCTGGTACACGCTGAGCCTGGTCGACCCGGCCGACCCGGACGCCCCGGCGCCCGGCTTCGACATCTGCCTGTCGACCATCCGCCTCAACTTCAAGGCCGGCTGCCCTTCCGAATTCGACTGCGCCGACGTGCACACCTGCCCGCCGGCCACCCCGCCCGAACCCCGCCTCGACTACCTGGCCAAGGACTACGACAGCTTCCGCCGCCTGATGCTCGACCGCATGGCGCAACTGATGCCGGGCTTCACCGAGCGCAGCCCGGCCGACTTCACGGTGGCGCTCGTCGAAACGCTGGCCTACGTGGGCGACCATCTTTCCTACGCGCAGGACGCCGTCGCCACCGAAGCCTACCTCGGCACCGCCCGCCGCCGTACCTCGCTGCGCCGCCATGCCCGCCTGCTCGACTATGCGCTGCACGACGGCTGCAACGCCCGCGTGTTCGTGTCTGTTGCGGTCGACGCTGCCGCAGAGGCAAAACCATCCCGGCCGGCAGCGTGCTGCTGGCCACCGCCGATGGCAGCGACCCGGTGCGCCGCAGCGACCTGCTCGACCTGCTGCCGGAAGCCGGCATCGAGGTCTTCGAGACCCTGCACGACCAGGTGCTGCACGCCGCACACAGCAGCATCGCCATCCACGATTTCGCCGATTCTCACTACTGCCTGCCGCGCGGCACGACTTCGGCAGCGCTGGTCAATACGCCAGCGCTCAGTCTCGCTGCCGGCGACGTGCTGATTCTCGAAGAAATCCTCAGCCCGACCACCGGCCGGGTCGCCGATGACGCCAGCCATCGCCATCCGATCCGCCTCACCGCCGTCCAGCCCGGCCGCGACGACCTGACCGCCACCGACCTGCTGCTGATCGAGTGGCACCCGGACGACGCGCTACCCTTCCCGCTCTGCGTCAGCCAGGAATTCGAGCTCGGCGGCGCGCTGGTCAGGCAGGCCATCGCCGTCGCCCGCGGCAATGTCGTACTCGCCGACCACGGCCTGACCCGCCCTGGCAAACGCTGGCGCCCGACACGGTAGGTGATGGTGGCACGCCCGCACTGCGCCTGCCCTACCGGCCACGACTCCGGAAACCGGCCTCGCCTTCGGCGAGCCTTACGACCACGACATCGCCACCAATACCAGCCGGCCGCTCTCCGCCAGCCGCGTTCTGACCCAGGATCCGCGCCAGGCGCGCCCAGCCAACATGCGCTTGCTGGCCGACGACTCCAGCCTGTTCGGCGACCAGCCGGACCCAGGCGAAACGCCGTGGACACCGCAGCGCGACCTGCTCGGCAGCGAACGCTTCGCGCGCGAATTCGTCGTCGAAACCGAAAACGACGGCAGCGCCTGGCTGCGTTTCGGCGACAACCAGTTCGGCGCGGCGCCCATCGCCGGCCAGCGCCTGCTTGCCCGCTACCGGCTGGGCGGCGGCACGCGCGGCAATGTAGGCGCCGAGGCGATCACCGCTCTGGTCAGCGACGACGCCGATCTCAAACTGGGCATCAAGCGCCTGCGCAACCCGCTGCCCGCACAGGGCGGCGCCGAGCCGGAAACGCTGGACGCGATCCGTCTCAACGCCCCGGAAGCCTTCCGCACACAGGAGCGTGCCGTCACCACCGACGACTACGCGCGCGCCGCCGAGCGCCATCCCGATATCCAGCGGGCCGCCGCCCGCCTGCGCTGGACCGGCTCCTGGCACACCGTCTTCCTGATGCTCGACCGCCGCAACGGCAAGCCGGTGGATGCCGCCTTCAAGCAGACCATGCGCAGCTTCCTCGAACGCTTCCGGCTGGCCGGTTACGATCTGGAATTCGCCGATCCCGTGCATGTGCCCCTCGACATCCAGCTTCAGGTCTGCGTCGCCAGCGGCTACTTCGCCGCCGACGTGAAATCGGCCCTGATTTCGGCGTTCACCGCAAGCGTCGACCGCCATGGCCGTCCCGGTTTCTTCCACCCGGATCGCTACACCTTCGGCACGCCGCTCTACCTGTCGGCCGTCGTCGCCACGGCGATGGCGGTCGCCGGCGTCGCCTCGGTCGATGTCCGCCGCTTCCAGCGCTGGGGCGCAGCCCGCGAGGCGAACTGGCGGCCGGCATCATCACCGTTTCGCCGCTGGAGGTGCTGCGCGCCGACGGCGATCCGAATTTCCCCGAAAACGGCCAGATCGGCTTCATCGTGGAGGGCGGCTCATGAGCACACCCGAAAACTGCGGTTGCTGCGCCGGCATCAGCCCGCTGACTCCGGTCGACGAGACGCAGCCCNCCGGCCAGACGGCCCTTGCCTTGCGCGTCGGCACCCATGGCCGCTTCCGCCAGAGCCTGCTGGCCGACCTCGCCGACGAGGCGCCGCTTGCCGACCTGACGACGCGCGCCAGCGACGACCCGGCCATCGCCCTGCTCGACAGCTGGGCCGCCGTGCTGGATGTCCTGAGCTTCTACCAGGAGCGGATCGGCAACGAAAACTACCTGCGCACCGCGACCGAACGCCGCTCGATACTCGAACTGGCGCGTGCCATCGGCTACGAACTGCGGCCCGGCGTCGCCGCCTCGACCTGGCTCGCCTTCACGCTGGAAACCGCGCCCGGCGCGCCACTCGAAACCCGTATCGATGTCGGCGCCCGTGCCCAGAGCGTGCCCGCCCAGGACGAAAAGGCGCAGACCTTCGAGACGCTGGAAGCCATCGACGCCAAGGCGCGCTGGAACGCGCTGGCCGTGCTCGCCAACGAGACCGTGCCGCCGCGCATGGGCCTGCGCACGATCTACCTGGCAGGCACCGCGACCCGCCTGCAAGTCGGCGACGCGCTGCTGATCGTCGGCGACGAGCGCAGCAAGGATCCAGGCAATGAAAACTGGGATTTCCGTCGTGTCGCCCGTCTTCGCGAAGTGCTGCCCGCCGACCCCGGCGATACGAAAGACATCGGCTACACCATCGTCACCCTCGACCGTGGCCTCGGCCAGCCGTGGCGCGGCGTCAATCCCGCCAGAGCGAACCCGCGCTGCCATGCCCTGCGCGGCCGCGCCCACCTGTTCGGCCACAACGCGCCGGACTGGCGGGCGATGCCGGCCAACCTGCGCGCGACTTACCTCGGCATGGCCGACGATGCCAAGCCGTCGATCGGCCAGCATCCCGAATGGCCCGGCTTCACGCTGGCCGACATCTCCGATCCGCCCGGCGGCAGCGCCAGCGGCACCGGGCTGCTCGGCCAATACTACCAGGGCAAGGGCTTCCGCGAACTCCTGCTGAGCCGCACCGATGCCACGGTTGCGTTTAATTGGGGTAGCGGCGNNCCTGATCCGGCCGTGCCGGACGATCATTTTTCGGTGCGCTGGTCGNGCTGGATACAGCCGCCGAGCAGCGGCCAGTTCACATTTNTCGTCACAGCCGATGACGGGCTGCGGCTATGGATAGACGGTGAACTCACCATCGACTTCTGGATCGACCAGGGCTACGTCGAACGCACCGGCACCGCCCGCCTGCAAGCGGACCACAAACACAACATCCGGCTGGAATATTACGAAAACGGCGGCGCCGCCGCCTGCAAACTGGAATGGTCCGGGCCCGGCGTCACACGGGCGATCATTCCCACCGCCCGCCTCTATCCGCGCGACGTTCATACCTTGCATCTGGACGCCAGCTACCCGAAATGGCTGAGCGGCGGCTGGGCGGTCCTGTCCATCCCCAATTACGAGGAGGTCTATCGCATCGTCAATACCGAGGACGATGCCCGGGCCGACTTCACCGTCTCGGCGACCGCCACCCGGCTGACATTGAGCGGCGAAAACCTGCGCGAAACGTTCAACGACCAGGTCCGCGCCACCACCGCCTTCGGCCAGTCCGAGCCGCTGGACTGGGCGACCCGGCCGCTTTCCGGCTTCCTGCAAGGGCATCTGATCGTCCTCGCCGGCTACGAGCCCGAGTTGCCGGAAGGCCGCTGGCTGGCCGTCTCCGGCCTGACGCTGGCCGATCTGCCGGAAAACGCCAAGCTGCGCGCCCGGCTGGCCAAGGGCGACGCGCTGGCGGCGATCCGCATCGCCCGCGACCGAAAAACGGTCGATCTGGAATTCGAGGATTTTTCGCGGTCGACCGCAACCGTCGTCCCGGCCGCCGAAATTGTCCGCATCCAGCACAACGACAGCAGTAGCGGGCGCACCGAACTGCTACTCGAAAGCGACCTGATCCAAGCCTACCTGCCGGCCTCCGTCCGCATCAATGCCAACCTGGCCCCGGCCAGCNGCGGCGACAGCAAGCAGATGCGCATCCAGCCCGAGCCGCTCGGTAGCGGCGACGGCAGCCGCAGCCTGCAACGCTTTGCGCTGCGCCAGGGGCCGCTGACCTACATCGCCGCCGCAACGCCGAGCGGCACCGCCAGCACCCTCGAAATCCGCGTGGACGGCCTGCTCTGGCAGGAAGCGCCGCGTTTCACCGCGCCCGGCCCGAGCGAGCGCGCCTACACCGTCAAGCTCGACGAAAACGGCGGCGCTACCGTGCAATTCGGCGACGGCGCCCATGGCACGCGCCTGCCCACCGGCAGCGGCAACGTCGAAGCCCGCTACCGCGTCGGCCTCGGCAGCGCCGGCAACGTCAAGGCCGGGCAAATCAGCATGCTGCTGACCCGCCCGCTGGGCGTCAAGGCCGTCGACAACCCGGTGGCGGCCAGCGGCGGCACCGATGCCGAAGCCGGTGACACGGCCCGCCGTAACGCGCCGCTGACGGTGCGCACGCTGGAGCGCATCGTCTCTCTGCGCGATTTCGAAGACTTTGCCGCCGCCTTCACCGGCATCGGCAAGGCCCAGGCCGTCTGGCTGTGGGATGGCGAGCAGCGCCTCGTGCATCTCACCGTCTCCGGCGCCGACGGCACCGCGCTCGACCCGGGCTCCGCCCTTTACCGCAACCTGCTCGCCGCCATCGACGCCGCCCGGCCACCGCACCAGCCGCTACGCGTCAGCCCTTGCCACGACCTGCGCTTCGGCCTCGGCGCCGGCCTCTGGATCGCGCCGGATCGCGAAGCGGCCAAGGTGATCGCCGCCGCGCACGAAGCGCTGAAAACCGCTTTCGGCTTCGCCGCACGCGACTTCGGCCAGCCGCTCACCGGCAGCGAGATACTGGCCGTGCTGCAAGGCGTCGCGTCGNCCGGCGTCGTCGGCGCCGATCTCGACAACCTGACGCAGTTCCGCGACGGCCTCAAGATTCTCTCCGTGGCCGGCCCGGACGGCCGCCTGCCGGCCAACACCGCGCGCTGGCAGAACAATGCCCTGCTACCGGCCGACCTGTTGCTGCTCGACCCGGGCGCCGTCATTCTCACGGAGCGCACACCATGAAACTCGACGCCGACACCCTGCTGGCACTGCTGCCCGCCTTCTACCGCGAGCGCGATGGCGAGAATGGCCCGCTGCGTGCGCTGCTCGGCGTCATCGCCCGCCAGGGCGCGCTGCTCGAAGCCGACATCCAGCGGCTTTACGACAACGCCTTCATCGAAACCTGCGAAGACTGGGTCGTGCCCTACATCGGCGACCTGCTCGGCGTGCGCGNNCTGTACCCGGTCGATGGCACCGCCGCCTTCGGCCCGCGCGCCCTCGTCGCCAACACCTTGCGCCTGCGGCGCNGAAAAGGGACGGCGCTGGTGCTCGAAGAACTGGCCTTCGACACCACCGGCTGGCGCGCCCGCGCCGTCGAATTCTTCGAGCGGGTGGCGACCACGCAATACCTCAATCACCCGCGCCCGCACGCCCTGCGCACCCCCGACCTGCGCCAGCCGCGCCCGCTCAGCCGCATCGACGGCCCCTTCGGCAACGAGCTGCATACCGCCGATGTCCGCGCGCTGCCGGCTGGCCGCTACAACCTGCCCAATGTCGGCCTTTTCCTCTGGCGCCTGCAAGCCTGCCCGATGCAGCGCGCCAGCGCCGCCCGGNCGACGACACGAACCGGCTTCTACACCTTCGATCCGCTTGGCCTGGATCAGCCGTTGTTCAACCGACCGCGCAGCGAGACCGACATCAGCCACCTGGCGGAGCCGGTCAACGTGCCGGAAGCGCTGAACTGGCACGATCTGCACGCCGAACTGGAAGCCCGCCGCCAGGCGCTGACCGACGGCGAAGACCCCGACGACCGCTTTTTCGCCGACGCCGCCGGCGGCCCGGTACTGCGCGTCTGGCTCGATGGCCAGGCGGTGCCGACCGAGCATCTGGTCATTTGCGACCTGAGCTCGATTCCCACGGTGGTGCCGGAAGACTGGCGGCGCCCGCCGGCCACGCTCACTGTCGCCGCCCGCAAGGCCGGCCGGCCGGACAAGACTTTTCCGGCGGCCGGCGGCGTGCTGGTCGGGATCGACCCGCGCCGTGGCCGGCTTGCCCTGCCCGCCGGCAGCGCCGCGAGCCGTGTCGAAGTCGCCTACGCTTATGGCTTTCCCGGCGATGTCGGGGCCGGCCCCTTCGATCAGCGCCCCGGCCCAGGCAACCCCAACCCGCTCGCCGCCTTGCCGGCCGCAAGCGAATTCGATGTCGTGATCCGCATTCCCAGCGCCGCGACGCCAACGCTCGCTGCCGCCTTCAACGCCCCCGCCAACCCGGCCGATGCGGTCAACCGGGTCATTGCCGGCAAACGCACACTGCTCGTGCTCGACACCGATGCCACGGAAACCGTCACGCCGGTGCTCGATCTGCCCGACACCCACCTCGCCATCCAGGCCGCCGCCGGCCGCCGCCCGGTGCTGGTCGGCGACTTCTCCCTCAAGGGCAACGCCAGCACCCGGCTCAGCCTGGGCGGCCTGCTGCTCGACGGTGCGCTCAAGCTGGAAGGCCCGCTGCATGCCGTCGGCCTGCGTCATTGCAGCCTCGTTCCGACTCGGGGCGGCATCGCCCATACCGGCGCCGGCACCGAACTCACGCTTTCCCTCTACCGCTGCCTGTGCGGCCCGCTGCGCAGCAAAAACNCGCTGGCTACCGTCGTCGTGCAGGACAGCCTGATCGATGGCGCCGACGGCAGCGCGAGCGGCGTCGCCATCGATGTCGGCGACAGCCCGCTGAACGTACTCGCCAGTACCGTGCTCGGCACCACCGATGCCGGCCGTCTCGAAGCCGGCAACTGCCTGTTCGATGCGCTGGTCACCATCGCCCGACGGCAGGAAGGCTGCGTGCGCTACAGCTATTTGCCGTTCACCTCGAAAACGCCGCGCCGCCATCGCTGCCAACCCGATCTGGCGATGAGCGACCTGAGCAGTGCCGAAGCCGCCCGTGAAGCCATGCGGGTCACACCGGCCTTCACCAGCATCCGCTTTGGCACGCCGGCCTACGGCCAACTGACGCGCGGCACCGCGTTGGAAATCCGCACCGGTGCCGACAACGGCGCCGAGATGGGCGTCTGGAATCTGCTGCAACAGCCCCAGCGCGAAGCCAATCTGCTGCTGGCGCTGGACGAATATCTGCGCTTTGGCCTCGCAGCGGCCCCGATTTTCGTCAATTGACTGCCCCATTCAACATCCCCAGCCACCCGGGAGAGACCTCATGAAAGCCGACCTCAGCCGCGCCACGTTCGACCAGGCCAGACATTATCGCAGCGTGCGGATGCAACAAGGCCGCGTGCAGATGGACGCCGACTTCAACGAGCAGCAGGACATCCTCAACCGGCGCATCGAAATCGAGACGCGCGACAGCCTCGGCCCTGTCGCGGTGCCGCTCGACAACCCCGGGTTCGCGCTGACGCCCAACGGCAGCGACCTGAACATCTCGGCCGGGCGCCTCTATGTCGATGGCCTGCTCTGCGAAAACCCGGCCCCGACCACGGTCGCCAACCAGCCCGACCTGCCGGACACGGCTTCGCCGGTGCTGCCGGCCAGCGCCAGCCTGCTGCCCCTGCCGCCCAAAGGCGTCAAGGCCAGCGACATCGCCGCGNTCGTCGTCTTCAACAACGCCGGCAGCGCCGTCGCGCCGGCGGACGGCATCTACCTCGCCTACCTCGAAGCCTGGCAGCGCCACCTGAGCCCGCTCGACCTGCCGCTCGGCGATGCCAGCATGCGCGAAGTGGCGCTCGGCGGCCCCGACACCTGCACCCGCGAANAGACCGTCTGGCAGGTGAAGCTTTTGCGTGCCGCCGATCTGGACACCNCCCTGACCTGCCTGTCGGAAATCGCCNCCTGGAAGACGTTGACCGCAGCAGCCGACGGCCGCCTCGCGGCCCGCGCCGAAGCCAGCATTCCACCCAAGACGCCTTGCCAGTTGCCGCCGGAAGCCGGCTACCGGCTGCTCGAAAATCATCTCTATCGCGTCGAGATCCACGACGACGGCAGCGTCACCGGCAAGGCCCGCTACAAGTGGTCGCGCGACAACGGCAGCATCGTAAGCCGCGTCGTGCGCTGGCTGGACGACCCGATCGCCAACGAATTCGAAGTCGCCAGCATCGGCCGCGACGACGTGCTGGCGATCACCGCCGGTTGCTGGGTCGAGTTCATCGACGACACCCACGAACTGCTCGGCCAGCCCGGCCTGCTGGTGCAGGTGCTACGCACCGAGGGCAATGTCGTCACCGTCGACCTGACCACGCGCATCGGCCATGCCCTGGACGCGGCGCTGTTCCCCGCAAACNCCCGCGTTCGCCGCTGGGATGGCGTCGCCGACCTGAAGCCGGTAGCCATCGCCAATGCCAACACAGGCTGGGACGAAATGGCGCAGGACGGCATCGAACTGAAGTTCGCGCCCGGCACCTACCGCATCGGCGACTACTGGTTGATCCCGGCGCGCACCGCCACCGCCAATATCGAGTGGCCGCGCGAGGCGGGCAAGGCGGCTTTCGTCGCCCCGTCCGGCGTGCTGCGCGCCTTCGCGCGCCTGGCACTGCTCGAATTCAAGGCGGGTGCGTGGACGGCCAAAATCACCGACTGTCGTCCGCTCTTCCCCAGCCTGACCGAACTGACCCAGCTTCACTACGTCGGTGGCGACGGCCAGAGCGTCAAGACCAACCCGGCCAACACCCCGGCGCAGATCGCCCTGCCCAGCCCCTTGCAGGTCGGCGTCGCCAACGGCCAGTTTCCGGTCGGCGGTGCANAGGTGCGCTTTACCGTTAGCGATGGGCTGCTGCCGAACGGCACCAAGGTCGAGNAAGTCGACACCCTGGCCGATGGCGTCGCCAGCATCGCCTGGTCGCTCGCATCCGATCCGGCCAAGCCGGTTCAACACGCCACTGCCGAACTGCTGGTCGCCGGGCAAGTCGTACCAGGCCGCTATCTGCCCGTCCATTTCAGCGCCCGGCTGGCACTGGCCAGCGGCGTCGCCTACGACCCGACAAACTGTGCCGACCTGCTGGCCGCCAAGGCCTACACCGTCCAGGAGGCCATCGATACGCTGTGCAAACGCACCCAGGGTGGCGGTTGCTGCGTCACCGTCGGCCTGGCTGGCGAGTACGAAACCCTGGACCTCGCGCTGCGCACGCTGCTCGCCGACGACCGGCGCGACATCTGCATTTGCCTGTTGCCCGGCAATCACACCTTGAGTGACGGCCTCAGCCTGACCGGCACCGCGCGCCAGCGCGTCAGCATCCACGGCGCCGGCCCGGCCAGCCGCCTGGTTCTGAAGAATCAGGATTTCAAGTTCGACAACTTCGCGGCGCTGATCCTCGAGAACTTCACGATCGTCGGTTCCGGCGATCCGCACAGTATCTCGCTGACGCGCTGTCAGGAATTGCGCCTCGGCAAGCTCGACATCGCCGGCATCAGCGCCGTCGGCAGCAGCGTTTTGCGGATCGGCCGGCGCCTGACCATTGAGGGCACCCGGATCATCGCCGTCGCTGCCGGAGACGACAACGTCCGCGTCAGGTTCGTCGTCGAGCGTGTGCCCGGTCTCGTCCAATACGCCAAGGCACTCGGACCCAACTCCAATTTCGACGACAGCCGGAACGATGCCGCCGAGGCGCTCAGCGCCATCAGCGCAGCCGAGCGCAAGCAACTGGTCGGCGAAATCAACGCCCTGCTACGCGGCAACGACCTCGCACTGCTAACCGCACGCGAGCAGCGCGACCTGCGCGCACTGAGCGTCGCCATCGGCCGCACCAGCAGTACGGCCGCGCTGGCCAAGGCGATCGGTCAGTTGGCCACATCGCTGCACGCGGCCACCCGGNCTTTCGCACTGGCGCTCGACGATACCGACGACGCCAGCCTGATCAACAACCGTCTGTATGGTCGCATCACGCTGTTCGGTGAATCCGATGAACTGCCCCCGTTCACGCCCGACCAGTTGCAGCGGGTAGGCCACGCGATGAAAGCCGGTGCCGTGACATTCGACGACAACGGCAGCCTCCTGCTTGAACGCAACGTGCTGCAAGGCATGCGGATCAGCGCCAAGGCGCTCAAGAAGGTCATCGACAGTGCCCAAGGCAGCCTCCCGGCGTGGCACGACCTGCGGGTCACCGACAATCGCGTCGACAGCGAGGACGACCACTATCCAGGCTTCAACTGCGCCTTCAACGGCAACACGCTGGAAGCACCTGGCGATGTCGGGGTGTTGATGACCGATCAGGCCAAGGTCATCGGCAACTTCGCGCGCAACAACAACTTTCGCTTGTTCGTGGTCGGCGCCAGCCCGGAAAGTTTCGGCAATGGTGGCCTGTCGGTCCAGGCACTTTAAGGCGACCTCATAGCCAGCCCGCGTCGGCCAGTTCCCGCTTGACCCAGGCGTAAACGATCGGTGCGGCCACGACGCCGGGCAAGCCGAACAGCGCCTCCATCAGGAGCATCGCGATCAGCAGCTCCCAGGCCCGGGCGTTGATCTGCCCGCCGACGATGCGCGCGTTGAAGAAATACTCCAGCTTGTGGATGACGATCAGGAAGATCAGCGAGAAGAACGCAACGTGGGACGACTGCGAGAGGCTGACGATGACGATGACGGTATTCGAGATCAGGTTGCCGACCACCGGCAGCAAGCCAACGATGAAAGTCACCGCGATCAGCGTCTTGGTCAGCGGCAGATGAACGCCGAACAGCGGCAGCACGAGCGCCAGATAGCTTGCGGTCAACACCGTATTCAGGGCTGAAATGCGGATCTGGGCGAAGACGATGCGGCGAAAGGCATCGGCAAAGCAGCTACAGCGCTCGATCAGCGCACGCGCCAACGGCCCCTGTTGGACATTGGGCGAGGTCTGATGAAGCGAGATCATGGCGCCGATGATCATCCCGATCAGGATGTGCGCCAGGGTCAACGCCGCCTCCTTGCCGATGTTTCTCAACTCGGCGGCGTGTTCGCGCAACCAGTCGATGCTCGCGCTCCTCAAGCCATCATGGTTTTCCGGCAGCAGGTCGACGATCCACGCCGGCAGGGTCGAACGGGCATCCTCGAGAATCTGCGCCATCTTGCCGAAAAGCAGCGCGATCTGGCCCGAGTCGCCCTTGAAAAACGCCAGTGTGCCTATCACGGCCGCCGTCACCGCACCCACCACCAGCAAGGTCAGCAAAAACAGGGCGACCAGCCGCGAACGCTCGTTGGCGAAATGCCTCTGCAATCTGGGCGCCAGCATATGAACCAGCTGGAAAACCAGCAGGCCGGCCAGCAATGTCGGCAACAAATGCAAGTGGAGAACGGCGAACACACCCAGGCCCGCGAGAATCCACGAAGCCGTTTGCGCCTGCTTGATCGGGAGACTGCTCATCGAAGACCCGTAGGAAAAGGCCAATCAGTATAGCGCGCCGCCGATCCGTGCTTCCGGACGGCATCGGCAATCGCCGGCACAACTCGGGGTAGAATAAAAGCGCCTTGAAAGGCGCTTGATTTTGTTCGCTTGGCGGAGAGGGTGGGATTCGAACCCACGGTACCTTGCAGTACGCCTGATTTCGAGTCAGGTACATTCGACCACTCTGCCACCTCTCCGAAGCGGCCGACATAATAGCACAAACAACAGGATGCGCTGTCTCAAAACGCTGCTTTTCGGGTTGTATTTCCTGCTTGCCGGTTGCGGCGAGCAGAGCGGTCGTGCATCGCGCCNNCTGCCCTTTCCGACGCCGNCGCAACACGATCTGGTCGTCGTGACGACGCCCGGCCCGCTGACTTACCCGTCGNATCACTCCGGAGCGGTGGTCGGGCTGGAGCACGACCTGATCGAAGCCTTTGCCGCCGAACTCGGTGTCGGAGTCAAATACGAGGTCGTCGCGCCGGAAGAAATCGAAGCGGTGATCAGCGCCGGCAAGGCGCACATCGCCGCCGGCTGGCTTTCCGAACCGGGTGCCCTGGCACAGAGGGCGACCCCGCCCATCCTGCAGACCCGCGACGTCATCGTGCAGCACGAGGCTTCCNTGCCGCTCGACGAGCATGCCGAACTGGCCGGCAAGACCATTCACGTCATGGCAGGCTCGCGCCAACTGGAAACCCTGCGCGCGATCCAGCAATCGATCCCCGACATGACGATCGTGGAGGTGCGCGAGGGCGACGTCTTCGCGCTTCTCGAAGACGTCGGCAACGGCAAGGTCGCTTTCGCCGCCGTCGACTCGTCCCTGGTCGAGATCGCCAGCCAGATCGTGCCGACCCTGCAAACCACGCTGGAGCTGACCGACGAAACGGCAGTCGTCTGGTGGCTGGGCAACCGGCCCAACGCCGAACTCGCGGCCCGGATCGCCGATTTCGTCGAANAAGTTCAGCGCGACGGCACCCTGGCCCGGCTGGAGGATCGCTATTTCGGCCATGNNAGAAAGCTCAAGCGGGCCGATATTGTCAAATTCCTGGGCCGCATCGAAACCATGCTGCCCAGGCTGCGCCAGCATTTCCAGGCGGCGCAGATCGTTTCCGGCCTCGACTGGCGCCTGATCGCCGCCGTCGCCTACCATGAATCGCAATGGGAAGCCGACGCCACCAGCCCGACCGGCGTCCGCGGCATCATGATGCTGACCGCGGAAACCGCCGACCGGCTCGGTGTCGGCAATCGTCTCGATCCACGCGAAAGCATCATCGCCGGGGCGCGCTACCTGAACATGCTGAAGGAATTCCAGCCCGACGACGTCATGGAGCCCGACCGCACCTGGATGGCGCTGGCGTACAACATCGGTCCCGGCCATTTCAACGTGGCCCGCACCCTGGCGAAACAGGAGGGTGCCGATCCGGCGGCGTGGTACGAGATGAAGCGCATCCTGCCGCTGCTCGCCGTGCCGAAATACTATGAACGCCTGAAATCCGGCCGCGCCCGCGGCGGCGAGGCGGTGTTTCTGGTCGAGAACATTCGCAGTTATTACGACATTCTCGTCCGCCACGAAAGCGCCTATCAGCCGAGCCGGCGAACCGTCGAAGCGATGCTGGCGCGCAATGAAACCCGGCCCGGCCTCAAACTGAAAACACAGGGTGGCCCGAGCCTGAAAGCCCCGTCAGTCATTGGCGAAGACGCTACGGCAAACGAAGCGCCAAGAGCCGGCAGCGAGTGACTGCGCCGCGCCTGTGCCTCTGGCGTCAAGCCGCGCCGAAACGCTCAGCGCACCGGCTCCAGCAGTTCCAGGCCACCCATATACGGGCGTAGCGCGACCGGCACGTCGACACTGCCGTCGGCACGCTGATAGTTTTCGAGAATCGCCACCAGCGTGCGGCCGACCGCCAGCCCGGAACCGTTCAGCGTATGTACCAGTTCGGTCTTGTTCTTGTCGTTGCGGAAACGCGTTTGCATGCGGCGGGCCTGGAAGGCGCCGAAATTCGAGCACGAGGAAATCTCGCGGTAGGTATTCTGCGCCGGCAGCCAGACTTCGAGGTCGTAGGTCTTCTGGCTGGAGAAGCCCATGTCGCCGGTGCACAAGGCCATGCGGCGGTAGGGCAGCTCCAGCTTNTCGAGGATCACTTCGGCCTGGCGCGTCAGTTCCTCGTGCGCCGCGTTCGACTGCTCGGGATGGACGATCTGCACCAATTCCACCTTGTCGAACTGATGCTGGCGGATCATGCCGCGCACGTCGCGCCCGCCGGAACCGGCTTCGGAACGGAAACACGGTGTGTGGCAGACGAACTTCAGCGGTAGTACNTCGGCGGCGAGGATTTCGTCGCGCACGATGTTGGTCACCGGCACCTCGGCGGTCGGGATCAGGTAGAGNGGATCCTGCTCGCCGCGCAGCACCTTGAACAGGTCTTCCTCGAACTTGGGCAACTGGCCGGTGCCGAACAGGCTGGCGGCATTGACCAGATAAGGCGTATAGACCTCGGTGTAGCCATGTTCGGCGGTATGCGTGTCGAGCATGAACTGGGCGAGCGCCCGGTGCAGACGGGCGACGCCGCCCTTCAGCAGCGAGAAGCGCGAGCCGGAAATCTTGGCGGCGGTGGCGAAATCGAGCTGCCCGAGCGCCTCGCCGATGTCAGTATGATCCTTGACCGGAAAATCGAACACGCGTGGCGTGCCCCAGCGCTTGATCTCGACATTGCCGGTTTCGTCGCTGCCCACCGGCACCGATTCGTCGGGAATGTTCGGCAGCCCGGCGAGGATGGCGTTGAACTTTTCCAGCAACTCGGCCAGACGGGCTTCCGAAGCCTTCAACTCATCGCCCAGCGCACCCACCTGGGCCATCACCTCGGACGCATCCTTGCCCTGCCCCTTGAGCATGCCGATCTGCTTGGACAGCGAATTGCGCTGCGCCTGCAAGTCCTGCGTGCGCGTCTGCAGCGTCTTGCGCTCGGTTTCCAGCGCCGTGAATTCGGAAAAGTCGATCGGCTTGCCGCGCTTGGCCAGACCGGCGGCAACAGCGTCGAGATTGGAGCGGAGTTGTTGGATGTCGAGCATGATTTTTCCTGTTTTTGAGGGTCGACCGCAACAGGCGGTCCACCTCGAAAACCGGAGATTATACGCGACGCAACAAGCGCCCCAGAAAGCCTCCGAGCTTAGAGGAAGCGAACGGCATCTGGCCTTTCATCGCCGCTCGCGAAGCACTCGATTACCTTCCCGTTCCTTTTTCACGACGCGGCTGACCGTTGAATAGTGAACGCCGAAATGTTCTGCAATCTGGGCCTGGGTGTAGTCGCCACTGGCAAACGCGGCGCGGATGGCATCGTCGCGTTCATGAAACCTGGCTGCATAGTCGGCCAGCGGTTTTGCTGGAGGCCGCCGTTGCATGCGNGGAATTTCCTTGCTCTGAGACTGACCTGGAAGGCTGGCCTGGGCTACCTCGATGAATTCCCGGCTGCCCAGGTAGATTTGCCCGCTCAATTCTTCCCAAATACTGGGCAAGCCAACCCCGGCACGAACAAAATCCTCATAGGCCTTGCGTGCCTGAATGTCATCTTCCGAAAACTGCCGTAATAGCCACCGGGTTTCTAGCCATTCCGCCGACGGCGCCTGCCCCATCATGGCCTGCCATGAACTCCAGGGCCATTCCCCAGGCAAAGACACCATGCCGGCACGAACCGGATTGAGCACCACATAGCGCGACAATTCGACAAGATAGGCGTCACGCTCAACGAGGATGGCTTTGTAGCGCCCCTGAAACACATGGCCGACGCGTCGATGGGCACGGTTGATGTACTGCGTATACACGCCGTTCAACTGTCGCATTCCCTGCGCCAGATTGGCCTCGGGCGTTTCCACAACCAGATGATAGTGATTGGTCATCTGACACCAGGCATGGCAGCGCCAATTGAAGCGCTGACATACCTCGGCGAAAATCGTCAGCCATTGTTGCCGGTCTGCATCCGAAAAATAAATAGCCTCCCGGCGATCTCCGCGAGAAGTCACATGATACAAACCGCCGGCCAACTCAATACGCAATGGTCTGGACATGGCAGTTAGCGTAGTTTGGGTAGTGCGTTAATGCAAGACCTGACCCCTCAGCGTTGCAGTGACCCCTCAGCGTTGCAGTGACCCTCAGCGTTGCAGCAGCGTTGCAGAGCGTTGCAGCGTTGAGCGTTGGACCCCTCAGCGTTGTTGCGTTGTTGAATTGCAAACGCTGCTGTTGACATGATTATTTCCCTTAAAGATTGAATTGCATGGACAGTCTTCAGCACCAATGTTCTTTAGATCGCAAAACCGCAAACAAGCATTGAGATTCGGTTGATCAACAAACCAATCCNNGCTTAGCCAACCAGCCTTGCCGTAGTAATTGGTTTTAATACACCGCTCAGGCNNACCCAGAAGTGCCTCCCGTTGGATGGTTTGGTATTCGGGTTGCCTAAGACTGCTATTGATTGCATGAACGCTTTCTGCTGAGACATATCCCAGTTGATTCGCAGCTTTCTGGATGTCTTCCTCCCGACCGTTATTGACGATCAAGTTGATGGTTTTGAATTGNGAAGGTAATGCCGCTACTTGAATCCGCTCCCATGCGTTGCCATCGAATTTGAAGATGACATATGGTGGATTCGGTCGTCCCCATTTGTTGTAGGCCAGGCAGAGATTCGGCTCAACGATGAGATATGGCACACCACTGAGAACATGGAGCGCAAGAAGATTGAAATTGGTACGACCGATGTCATCACCATATTCGCTTTTCCATTTGATCGTTTTACCGGAATCAGGGAGCGTGAATGTAATGGTGTGCTCTTTGACCGGAGGCGATTGCCCAATCTCGTGCCGCCCNCCATAGTTCTGCGAGCGCTCGACGATGACTTTGCCGCCGTCATGCAGTAGAACCTCCTCNCAGCTCGTCCCGCCCAACCCGAACAATCCCGCGTTCGCGTTCGTCACCGTTCCCATGGCGAGAATCGCTCCAAACATCACCATCCATCGCTTCGCTTCCAGGATTCCCATTCCCTCCAAGTTGGCTCCCCAGCTACCTCGGCATCGCTCGCAAGCATCCTGGCCTTCGGTCAACATGTTCGGCCTTCCACTGCTCGAAGCACCACGCCAGCAAGTTCATACACTTCATGTCGCTTGCCTCCAGCAAATTTCGTTAGCCGAGCACCGTTGGGCGCACCCTCGCTACCTGCTGCGGTCGACGGGGATTTTGGCCGTTTTTCCCGGTTGACCGCGACAGAGTCTTTGTCTCGCCATGGCTCACATCCAATGCCTTCATTTCTCCTCCTCCACGACTTCCATCTGCCGGTTCGTGTTTGTTCCCAGCTCAATCACCTCATCCACCGCCAGCCCCCGGGATCTGATGCGTAATGAACAACATGGTGACCTTCCCTTGAGCTTGTTGATCGTCCTGGCAAAGTGCTCCGCCGTCTGCTGATCCAGATTCGACACCGCCTCATCGAAGACCAGAATCTTCGGCCGCTTGAGTAGCGCCCGGGCAATGGCGATCCGCTGCTTCTGCCCCCGACAGCCCCGTCCCTCTTTCCCGATCTCCGTCTGATACCCGTCATTCAGTTTCTCAATCACCTCGTGAATCTCCGCCGCCTTGCACGCCTGGATCACGTCCTCGAAACTGGCATGCGGATGCGCCATGACCAGATTGTCGTAGAGCGTGCCGGAGAAGAGCACGGTTTCTGCGGCACCACGCCGAAGGTGGTGCGCAGTTCGTTGGCCGCCAGATGCCGGATGTCCTTCCCGTCGAGATTGATCTGCCCTTCGTTCGGCTGGTAAAGCCGAGCAGCAGTTTGGCCAGCGTGCTCTTACCTGAGCCGGAGGGACCCATCAGTACCGTCAGGTGGCCGGGTTTCAGCGTCAGGCTGAGATTGCGGTAGAGCCAGGGATGATGTTCCGAGTAGCGGAAGGCGAGATGGCTGAGATCGATCCTGCCCGGTCCCTGGTTCTCCCGGCTCGGGGTCAGGGTATGCGGCTCCTGCGGCATGTCGAGGATGTCGCCCAGGCGCTTGACGGCGATGTTGGCCTGCTGGAATTCCTGCCACAGGCCGACAAGTCGAAGCAGTGGCTGGCTCATGCGGCTGGCGAACATCTGGAAGGCGACCAGCATGCCGACGGTGAAACCGTCGTTCTGCATGACCAGTAGCGCCCCGACGATCAGGATGGATAGGGTCATCACTTGTTCCAGCCCGTTGGCGATGACGTTGTAGGTGTTGCCGACCTGCTTGGTGGAGAAACCGGCAGCCAGGTACTGGGCGAGGAAGTCACCGTACTTGCGGTCGATGTCGGGTTCCATCTGTAGGGATTTCACCGTCGCCATGCCCGAGACGTACTCGGTGAGGAAGGACTGGTTGCGGGCGCCGAGCATGAACTGCTGGTTGAGGCGGTCGCGGAAGACCGGGGCGACGAAGGTGCCAGTATGCATCAGGTGCCACTTTGGGCATTGCCTGCGGTCGACCGGGAAAATCGCCGGAAAATGCCGGCCAGCAGTCGGGAAAACAGCCGGATGGCCAGCACGGCCAGTACCATGAAGATCGCGAGCAGCACCAGGAAGACCACCGGCGAAGCCAGCATTGCCCACAGCCCGCCGAGCACCATACCTTCCTCGCTAAAAGAGGCGATCCAGTTGGAGAACGGCTCGGGCGAGGTGTTGATCGCCAGTCGGCTACCGGCCTTGGCGAAGTGTGTGCCGGCCGTGATCGTGCCGCCGATCAGGCCGGCGGCGACCATCCATGCCGGGTCGACCTCGCCCAATGCGAAGGCGGCGAGCAGCGCGCCGGCCGGGATGCGGACGAAGGTCTGGAAGCCGTCCCACACCGAATCGAAGGCCGGTACCTTGTCGGCAATCAGCTCGGCGACGGCCATGATGCCGGCGACGCCGATCACCAGCGGGTGCTGCAACACCGCCAGCGTGGACGGCAGTTGCAGGTAGCCGAAATGCGCCAGCACGCCGGCCAGGAACACAACGAGATACAGCCGCAGCCCGCTGGCCCAGGCGAGGCCGGCGGAGAGGGCGATGGTCTGCGCCATGTCCATTATTTTTTCGCCTTATGGTCGAGTTCGCGCAGGTGCGCCAGTTTTTCGGCGATCTTGCCTTCCAGCCCGCGTGGGGTCGGCTGGTACCAGCCGGGCTGGGCGACGCCTTCCGGCAGATAGGTTTCGCCCGCGGCATAGGCTTCCGGTTCGTCGTGCGCGTAGCGGTAGGTCTTGCCGTAGCCGAGTTCCTTCATCAGCTTGGTCGGCGCGTTGCGCAGATGCACCGGCACCGGCCGCGAACCATCCTGCTTCACGAAGGCGCGCGCGGCGTTCCAGGCCATGTAGGCGGCGTTCGATTTGGCAGCGACGGCTAGGTAGATGACCGCCTCGGCCAGCGCCAGTTCGCCCTCGGGCGAGCCGAGGCGCTCGTAAGTGGCCGCCGCGTCGTTGGCGATCTGCATGGCGCGCGGGTCGGCCAGGCCGATGTCTTCCCAGGCCATGCGGACGATGCGTCGGGCGAGATAGCGCGGGTCGGCGCCGCCGTCGAGCATGCGGCACAGCCAGTAGAGCGAGGCATCGGGATCGGAGCCGCGCACCGATTTGTGCAGGGCCGAAATCTGGTCGTAGAAGGCGTCGCCGCCCTTGTCGAAGCGGCGCAGGTTCTGCGCCACGGTTTCTTCGATGAATTGGCCGTCGACCGCAACCAGCCCCGCCGTATGCGCGGCGGTACGCACCTGTTCGAGCAGGTTGAGCAACCGCCGGGCGTCGCCGTCAGCCAGCCCGACCAGGCGCTCGCGGGCGCCGTCGTCGAAGCTCAGATCGGCCAGCGCGCGAGCACGGGCCCGCTCGAACAACTCGCCGAGCGCCGCTTCGTCGAGCGATTTCAGCACATAGACCGAGGCCCGCGACAGCAGCGCCGAATTGACTTCGAACGATGGATTCTCGGTTGTCGCACCGATGAAGGTCAGCAGGCCGGATTCGACGAAAGGCAAGAATCCATCTTGCTGCGCCTTGTTGAAGCGATGGATTTCGTCGACGAAGAGAATGGTGCGCCGGCCCTGCCCACGCCACAGCTCGGCCTGCGCCACCGCCTCGCGCACTTCCTTGATGCCCGAGAACACCGCCGACAGTGCGATGAATTCGCACTGGAACTGTGTGGCCATCATGCGCGCCAGCGTCGTCTTGCCGACNCCGGGCGGCCCNCACAGGATCATCGAATGCGGCTGGCCGGACTCGAAGGCCAGCCGCAACGGCTTGCCGGGGCCGAGCAGATGCTGCTGGCCGATCACCTCGTCCGGCGTTTGCGGCCGCAACTGCTCGGCCAGCGGGGCACCNCGGTCAACCGCATTCTGAGAAAACAAATCGCTCAATGGAAATTCCCGTTCCGCTAAAGATTCTTGATCCGCTGCATGCGGCCAGTTTACCCGCATAAGCCCGCTGCCCCAATGACCGGGAAGGTTCGCCAGCTACCGGCAACAACTCGTCTTGCACCCATCCTTCTTGCATGCAGGCTATCTGTGGAGAATAATGCCTTCGGCAAGTTCGAGAATCACGACCTGAAAGCAGCGACCCAATACGGATAACGAGAAAATGAGCCAGCCTGAAGCAGAAGCACCGATCACCCTCGACTCGATGCGCGCCGGTCTGGCCAACGGCGAATTCTTCCTCGAATACCTTCCTGTCATTGCACTGAGCGACGGTCGCTGCGTCGGCGCCGAAACCTTGATCCGCTGGCGGCGGGCATCGGGTGTCATCGGCCCGGATGAATTCATTCCGGTGATCGAAAACACACCGCTTTCCGGGGTTCTGACTTACTGGGTGGTCGATACCATGGCAAGCGAACTGGCAGACTGGTTGCGCGCCAATCCGGAGTCGTACATCAGCATCAACGTGCCGCCGGAAATCCTCGGACGTGGCGGTATCGAGTATGCCGCAGGCAAGGCCGGGCTACTCGACCTGGCTTCGCAACTCGTCTTCGAGGTCACCGAAAGAGGCGTACCGGACGCGCTGGGCGTGGCGGCGATCAACGGTGCCATCGAACACGGCATCCGTGTCGCGCTCGACGACGTGACGCTTTCCGGCCCGGCCAACCTGGCGGTGCTGGCGCGCTGCAATTTCCATATCGTCAAACTGGACAGGTCGCTGATCTGGGAGATCCAGCCGGATTGCCCGCACCCGCCCTGGCTGGAGGAAGTCGGCGCGCTGCTGCAAATATCGCAGATGACGGTGATCGCCGAAGGCATCGAAACGCCGCAACAACGAGCAGCGCTGGAAAACTCGAACGTCCAGTTCGGCCAGGGTTTTCATTTCTCCCAGCCGCTGGTCGCCGAGGCATTCATGGAGTTTCACCGGCGCGCCGGCACGGGCGTCTAGCCGCCGACCACGTCGACGCCGGGCGGCGGCGAAAACTTGAAAGTGGATGCCGGCAATGTCGGGTTGCGTTCGAGTTTCGAAAACGAATCTGCGTCGTCTGGCCGAAGCTGTCGACCAGTACCATGGCCGCGAGATCGCTCCCGGCAAAGCCCAGGCGGATTTTCTCGAAGCCGCTGTCGCTCGCCTTGGGCAAGGCTTCGACCCAGTCCATGCCATCTGATTCACCGGCTTCGGCCAGCGCGAAGTTCTTTCCAGTTCGTTCTTGCCGGCCAGCAGCGCAGCGGGCGAACCGCCCAGCGCCTGCCCCGCCGGGCGCACCGTGACCTGCTTCAGTTCGCTATCGTAGATCCAGATTTTTCACCGTCGCCGACAACCAGCTGCGGTAAGGCTTCTGGATGTCCCAGCGCAGCTTGCCCGGTCGCGAGATCGCCACCATTCCGGCTGATTGCTGCGGTTTGCGGCCACCACGCGAAATCACGATCTGCGCGAAATCGGCCTTGAGCGTCCGTGTCTCCTGCAGAAAGCGGTGCAACTGGTCGATCGCCCCGGCTTCGGCTGCCAAGGGAAAAACAATGGCTGCTGCGGTCGACAGCAATTTCAGGGCAAATTTCATTCGGCTTCCCGGCGCGCCAGCACTTCGCGGCCGCCGCGACCATCCATCGACGACACCAGTCCGGCCTTTTCCATCGCNTCGATGATGCGTGCCGAACGGTTGTAGCCGATGCGCAAGTGGCGCTGCACCAGCGAAATCGAGGCCCGCTTGTTCTTGAGCACGATGTCGACCGCCTGATCGTAGAGCGGATCGCTCTCGGCATCGCCGCCGTCGCTGCCGCCCTCGCCGCCCTCCTCGTCGTCGCCGCCGGCACCGCTGAGAATGTCCTCGATGTATTCCGGCGCACCGGTCGTCTTCAGGTGCTCGACGACACGATGCACTTCATCGTCGGAAACGAAAGCGCCATGAACACGGGTCGGATAGCCGGTACCNGGCGCCAGGTAGAGCATGTCGCCCTGCCCGAGAAGCGCTTCGGCACCCATCTGGTCGAGAATGGTGCGCGAGTCGATCTTGCTGGAAACCTGGAAGGAAAGCCGGGTGGGAATGTTGGCCTTGATCAGGCCGGTGATGACATCGACGCTCGGACGCTGCGTCGCCAGCACGAGGTGGATGCCGGATGCCCGGGCCTTCTGTGCCAGTCGCGCGATCTGCTCCTCGACCTTCTTGCCGACGACCATCATCAGGTCGGCCAGCNNTTCGTCGATGATGACGACAATGAAAGGCATGGTCTTCAGCGGCTCCGGAGTTTCCGGCGTCAGGGTCAGCGGNTTCGGGATGTGCTCGCCCTTCTTCTCGGCATCCCTGATCTTGGTGTTGAGGCCGGCGATGTTGCGCACGCCCATCGCCGACATCAGCTTGTAGCGCTTTTCCATCTCGGTGACGCACCAGTGCAGCGCGTTGGCCGCCTGCTTCATGTCGGTGACGACCGGCGCCAGCAGGTGCGGGATGCCTTCGTAGATCGACAGTTCGAGCATCTTCGGGTCGACCATGATCAGGCGCACCTGATCCGGCTCGGCCTTGTAGAGCATCGACAGGATCATCGCATTGACGCCGACCGATTTGCCGGAACCGGTGGTCCCGGCGACCAGCAGGTGCGGCGTCTTGGCCAGGTCGGCAACCACCGGCAAGCCGCCGATGTCCTTGCCGAGGCAAACCGTCAGCGGGCTGGTCATGTCGTTGTAGGGCTTGCTGGAGATGATCTCGGACAACTTGACCGTCTGCCGCCTGGGGTTCGGCAATTCGAGCGCCATGCACGACTTGCCGGGCACCGTTTCGACGACGCGGATCGACACCATGGCCAGCGCCCGTGCCAGATCCCGCGCCAGATTGACGATCTGCGCACCCTTGACTCCAACCGCCGGCTCGATCTCGTAGCGCGTAATAACCGGGCCGGGCATCGCGGCCAGCACCTTGACCTGTACGCCGAAGTCGGCGAGTTTCCTTTCGATCAGGCGCGACGTGTATTCCAGCGTTTCGGCACCCACCGTCTCGGTCACTGGCGGCGCCGGATCGAGCAGGTGCAACGGCGGCAATTGCCCGCCGATGATCGCCTCGGGGAAGAGCGCGACCTGCTTCTCCCGTTCGATGCGCTTTTCCGCCTTCTTGGAAACCGGCACTTCGGGCGGTGGCGTCTCGATGATGATCGGATCATGCAGCTCGACGCGACGCTTTTCGACCTCGACTTTATCCTCGCGCTGCTGCGCGACTNNGCGCCCGATACGGCGATCGCGCCAGGTATCGAGCAACCCGAAGAANAAGCCTCCGAAGGATTCGATGGCATCGCCCAGTCGCTCGAATGCCCACAGCCAGGACATCCCGGAAAANATGCTCCAGCCCCCNGCAATCGCCGCCAGCAAGACGAGCGTCGAACCGGTATACCCCAACAGATGTTCCAGCAAGCGGCCGACTTCGATGCCAAGCAGGCCGCCCGGCCCNAGCGGCAACTCGGCCTTCAGCGAATGAAAGCGCAGCGCTTCGAGTGCAGAACTTGCCACCAGAAGCAGTGCAAAACCTGAAAGCGCGATGTAGAGCGGCCGGCGATCGACATGACCGAGCGGCGAATTGAGTCGCCGGAACCCNCACCACATGAACATGAGCAACAGGACGATCCACCACCAGGCGGAAAGCCCGAACAGGTAGAGCATGAGATCGGCGATCCAGGCACCGGCATGCCCGGTGGGATTATGCAGCTGGCTGGAAACGACGGCGTGCGACCAGCCCGGGTCATCCTTGCTGAACCCNCAGAAGGCCATTGCGAGATACAGCGCCAGCGCCCCAGCGCCNAGCCAGCGCGATTCGTGCAGCAGATTGCCGATTTTCTCCGGCAACTGCCCGGCAGTCGCGCGGTCGACCGTTCGCGCCCCCACGCTCATGCTCCGGTGATCGTGATTTGGTCACCGTTGGTAACGATGTAGCCGCCAATCTCGAGGTCGCGCATCACCTTGCTGACCATTTCGCGCGATGCACCGATCATGCGCGCCATGTCCTGCTTCGAAATCTTCTTCTTGACCAGTCGCTTGCCATCTTCTTCTTCGAAAGGTCCAGCAACAGCCTGGCAACCCGGCCGTGACATCGAGCAGCGCAACTTTCGATATTGCGATCCGCTTCGCGCAGGCGACGAACCAGAATCTGCATCAGCTTCTGCGCCACCTGGAAGTTATCCTGCATGCAGCGCTGGAATTCCTGCTTGCCGATGGACAGCAGTTCACAATTCTCCACGGCCACCACGCTTGCCGAGCGGGCGCTGCCATCGATCAAACCCATTTCGCCGAAGAACTCGCCCGGGCCCAGCCAGGCAAGGATGATCTCGCGGCCTTCCTCGTCGAAATTGGTGACCTTGGCGCGGCCGGTCAACAGAATGAGCAGTGCATCCGCGCTTTCTCCCGAACGGACCACCTGATCACCCCGCCCGGCACGCCGCCGTACTGCAACACGTGACAGGCGCTCCAGCTCTTGTTCTTCCAGGCCCGAAAAGAGCGGCACATTGCGCAGGACAACCAAACTCAAGCCGACATTTGAGGTGGACATAAAGCATTTTCCTTCATGGAGTTACGCGCAGATTATAAACTTAATTCACGAATTTCAAGGAGACTGGCAA
Source organism: Dechloromonas sp. (assembly GCA_013363835.1). GTDB lineage: Bacteria > Pseudomonadota > Gammaproteobacteria > Burkholderiales > Rhodocyclaceae > Azonexus. The sequence goes on along the minus strand of CP054864.1, from coordinate 788,057 downwards.
AAACTGCCCGCGGTTGGAGGCTATAATTTGGCGATCAATCATCAACGAGGTTCAGCATGTCCCAACCGACCCGTCACAGTCGCCTCATCATTCTCGGTTCCGGCCCGGCCGGCTATACCGCCGCCGTCTATGCTGCCCGCGCCAACCTCAAGCCGCTGCTGATCACCGGCCTCGCCCAGGGCGGCCAGTTGATGACGACCACCGAAGTGGATAACTGGCCGGCCGATGTCGATGGCGTCCAGGCCCGAGCTGATGGCCCGCTTCGAGGCCCACGCCCGCCGTTTCGATACGGAAATCGTCTTCGATCATATCCACACAACGCAGCTGACCGGCAAGCCGATTACCCTGATCGGCGATGCCGGCACCTATACCTGCGACGCGCTGATTATCGCCACCGGCGCCTCGGCCCAGTACCTTGGCCTGCCGTCCGAGGAAGCCTTCATGGGCAAGGGTGTCTCCGCCTGCGCCACCTGCGACGGTTTCTTCTATCGCAACAAGCCGGTCGCCGTCGTCGGCGGCGGCAACACCGCGGTCGAGGAAGCACTCTACCTGGCCAATATCGCCAGCCATGTCACACTGATCCATCGTCGCGAGACCTTCAAGTCCGAGAAGATCCTGCAAGACAAACTGTTCGAAAAGGAAAAGGCCGGAAAGATCACCATCCTGCGCAATTTCACACTGGACGAAGTCCTTGGCGACGATTCCGGCGTCACCGGTCTGCGCATCAAGAGCACGCAGACCGCCGCCACGCAGAATGTCGATGTCTTTGGCGTCTTCATCGCCATCGGCCACAAGCCGAACACCGACATTTTCGCCGGCCAGCTGGAAATGGAAAACGGCTACATCGTGACCCAGGCCGGGCGTAGCGGCAATGCCACGCAAACCAGCATTCCCGGCATCTTCGCCGCTGGCGACGTGCAGGATCACATCTACCGCCAGGCCTGCACCTCCGCTGGCACGGGCTGCATGGCAGCGCTGGATGCCGAGCGCTATCTCGACAAGCTCGTCTGAAGGCCTGACGCATTGATCGACCCGGACGATCTGGCAGCGTTTCGGGCCGCAGTGGCCGATGCCCGGCCGCTGCCGAAATCGGGGCGCGTCCATCTCGGCGGCCAGCCGCTGGCGCCACGTCCTCTGCAACACCTGGCCGACGAGCATGCGGCGCTGCGTGAAAGCCTGCATGGACCAATCACGCTGCAGGACCGGATGGAAGGTGGCGACGAGCCGAGTTACCTGCACACTGGCCTGGCCAGCAGCGTATTGCGCGATCTGCGGCGCGGACGCTGGGTCATTCAGGACGAAATCGACCTGCACGGCCTGAACCGCGAGGAAGCACGCACTTCTCGCCGGCTTTCTTGCCCACTCGCTGAAACGCGGGATACGCTGCGTCCGGGTCATCCACGGCAAGGGGCTGGGATCACCCGGAAAGCAGGCAGTGCTGCGGCGCTTGGTGCGCGGCTGGCTGATGCAGAAAGCGAAATACTGGCCTATTGCCAGGCGAAACCGCAGGATGGCGGCGAAGGTGCCGTCATCGTACTGTTGCGTTCGCAACGTCCGGCTGGCACGCGCTGAGCGCCGTTACGCATCGCCTTTCGTAAACTCGCGCTTGAAGAGCTCGGTATCTCGATCCACGACCATCCCGTTCCCTGCGAATGGTCGGGCGTCAGTTTCAACTCTCCGTGCAATGCCGCCAGGCGGAACAATTCCACCGCGACCTCTTCCGGAAATCCCTGACGCCCATGGCGTTGCGTCACGGTCAAATCCTTCAGGAAAGCATCGAGGCCAGCTTTCCCCATAGCGCGACGATCCTGTCGAGAATTCTGGGAAATCTCTGCTCAAGATGCCTCGGATAAGCCCCGGCATCTGCCCCCAGCAGGACCAGCAACCTGGCCCTGAGCGCCGGAATGTCGAATTCCTGCTGATCGTTTTCCATGTCTGACCGTCTTTGGGGTCAGATCGCTGCTTCGTTGGTTTCGCCGGTGCGGATGCGCACGACCTGCTCGACCGGCATCACGAAAATCTTGCCGTCGCCGATCTTGCCGGTGCGCGCCGCCTTGATGATGGCTTCGATGGCGGCATCGGCGCTGTCGGTATTGACGACAATTTCGATCTTGATCTTGGGCAGGAAATCGACCACGTATTCGGCACCGCGATAGAGCTCTGTGTGGCCCTTCTGGCGACCAAAGCCCTTGACTTCGGTGACTGTCAGACCGGTAATGCCGACTTCCGACAGTGCCTCGCGGACTTCGTCGAGCTTGAACGGTTTGATGATGGCTTCGATTTTCTTCATGTCTCTTTCCTCGGGCTTCGATGTCTTAAAATTCGTCGAGATAACGATTGGTAATAGGATACCGCCAATCCTTGCCAAATCCACGCGGTGTAATGCGAATGCCGACCGGTGCCTGGCGGCGCTTGTATTCGGCGATGCGCAACAGGCGCACGACACGCCGGACCGCATCCTCCGGGAGGCCGGCGGCAATGATCTCGCGTGGACTGCGATCCTCTTCCATGTAGGCGCGGACGATCGCGTCAAGGATTTCGTAAGGGGGCAACGAGTCCTGATCGGTCTGATCGGGCTTCAGTTCGGCCGACGGTGGCCGAACGATGATGTTTTCCGGAATCACCGGCGACAGCGTGTTGCGATAACGTGACAGGCGATAGACCAGCGTCTTGTAAACATCCTTGATCACCGCGAAGCCACCGGCCATATCGCCATAGAGAGTGCAGTAACCGACGGCCATTTCCGACTTGTTACCGGTAGTCAGCACCAGGGCGCCGGTCTTGTTGGAGAGCGCCATCAGGATGTTGCCACGAATGCGCGCCTGGATATTCTCCTCGGTCGTATCCTGCGGCAAGCCCGCGAACAGGGGATCGAGCATGTCGGCATAGGTCTGCATCGCCGGCTCGATGGCGATTTCGTCGTAGCGCACGCCGAGTTTGCGGATCATCTCGCGCGAATCGTCGAGGCTCATTTGCGCGNNGTAAGGAGACGGCATCATCACCGCATGGACTTCGTCGGCACCCAGCGCATCGACCGCGACGCACAGCGTCAATGCCGAATCGATGCCGCCGGAAAGGCCGATGATCGCGCCCTTGAAACCGCTCTTGCCAATGTAGTCGCGCACGCCCAGCACCAGTGCCCGGTAGGCCTCGGCCTCGACCGGAAGTTCTTCCGCGAGCTGTTCCGAATAAAGGCGATTATGGTCGAAATCGACAATTCCCAACGCCTCGTCGAAAGACGGCAGACGCATCCGGCAGTTGCCCATGGCGTCGAGCGCAAACGAAGCTCCATCGAAAACCAGTTCGTCCTGGCCACCGACGAGGTTGGCATAGATAGCCGGGATGCCGGTGGCAGCGATCCGTTCNCCGAGAACTTGCGCACGCTGCTGGTGTTTTTCGAGATGGCACGGCGAGGCGTTGAGAACGAGCAGCAACTCAGCACCGGCCTCCCGCGACAGTTCGGCGGCACCTGCCTCCCAGATGTCGGCGCAGATGTTGATGCCACAACGTACGCCGCCCAGCGTTATGACGCAGGCTTCGCTACCGGCTTCGAAATAGCGCTTTTCGTCGAAAACCTCGTAGTTGGGCAGGCGCATCTTGCGGTGNACCGCCTTTTTAGCNCCATTTTCGATGACCGTTGCCGCGTTGTAGCGGCGTCCCGCATACTCCTCGGGGTGGCCGACGACGACTGCCAAGCCAGGCGCGGCGGCCTCGAGACGCTTGGCAAGATCTTCCAGCGCCCGATTGCAGGCCCGATAGAAATCCGGGCGCAGCAGCAGGTCTTCCGGCGGATAGCCGCACAGGGCCAGCTCCGGAGTCAGCATGACCTGCGCGCCACGTGCCTTGGCCGCAACCGCGCAGGAGATGATGCGTTCGACGTTGCCCGTCAGGTCACCGACGACGGCATTGAACTGGGCAACGGCGATACGCAGCATGAAGCAGCTTAGTAGGCCGGCTTGTCCTTGGCAGCGTTGTAGCGATCAACGCCTTCCATGATTTCGTTCTTGGCTTCTTCGGGACCGCGCCAACCGACCACCTTGACGAACTTGCCAGGCTCAAGATCCTTGTAGTGCTCGAAGAAGTGCGAAATCTGATCGAGCAGCAGGGTCGGCATGTCGGCGTGGGTCTGGACGTTACGGTACAGCGGGGTCAGCTTGTCCACCGGCACGGCCAGCAACTTGGCATCTTCGCCGGCCTCGTCGGTCATCGCCAGCATGCCGAGCGGACGGCAACGGATCACGACGCCCGGCGGCAGCGCGAACGGGGTGACAACCAGCACGTCGACCGGGTCGCCGTCGCCAGCGATGGTGTGCGGGATATAACCGTAGTTGCACGGATAGTGCATCGAGGTCGACATGAAGCGATCGACGAAGACGGCGCCGCTTTCCTTATCCACTTCGTATTTGACGGGATCGGAATGGGCCGGGATTTCGATGACGACGTTGAAATCGTTGGGAAGGGACTTGCCGGAAGGAACGTTGTTAAGGGCCATCGTTGTCTCTCTGCAGTTTGTGGTTTGAGAACTATGAATTATAACGCCGTCCTGCGCCTTATTCAGCCCCAGGCAGCGAGAAACTCCTGCCAGTGCGCGGCACCGATCCTGGCGAGTTGTACCTTGACGAATTCGGCTTCAGCCGCCTCTTCTTCCGCCGTCAGCTCGCCGCGCAAGCGGCGGAAACGGTTATAGACAAGATAGGTGTTGATGACGTCGGTTTCGCAGTAGTCGCGGATTTCGGCAGACTTTCCGGCCAGCCAGGCTTCCCAGACCTTGCCGCCATCCATGCCGAGCTTGCCGGGAAAACCGAAAAGTTTCGCGAGGTCGTCGAGCGGCGCGTTGGCGCGCGGATTGTAGAGCGCCAGCAAGTCCATCAGGTCGAGATGCCGGGTATGGTAGCGGCTGATGTAGTTGTTCCATTTGAAATCGCGCGAATCGGCGTAGTCGCCGTCGCCCAGATCCCAGTAGCGCGGCGCGGTGATGCCATGCAGCATGCCACGATAGTGCAGCACCGGTAGATCGAAACCACCGCCGTTCCAGGAAACGATCTGNGGNGTGAACTTCTCGATACCATCGAAAAAGCGCTGGATGATTTCGCCCTCGCCCTGTTCCGGTTCGGCGAGCGACCAGACTTTCAGGCCCTCGCTGGTACGCAGCACGCATGAAATGGTAACGACGCGCTGCAGGTGCAACTGCAGGAAATCATTGCCCGTCTTGGCACGGCGCTGCTGGAAGGCGAGTTCGGCGACCTCGCCATCCGACAATTCGGATGGCAGATCGTTCAGGCGGCGCAGGCCGGCGACATCGGGAATGGTCTCGATGTCGAAGACCAGTACCGGCTTCATGGGGAAAACGCCCGTCGACAGATAACGGTCGCCGCGGTCGCAGATGATGCTGACGATCACCGCATTTTCCAGCGACTGCGACAGGCGCAGAGCGACGGCCAGCGCCCCCGATGAAATGCCGGCGAAGATGCCTTCTTCCATCGCCAGGCGGCGCGTCATCGACTCGGCATCGGCCTGACTGACGTATTCGATGCGGTCGACGTTGGTTTTGTCATAGATCTTCGGCAGGTAGGCCTCCGGCCATTTGCGGATGCCGGGAATCTGGCTGCCGTCTTCCGGCTGGCAGCCAACGATCTGGATCGCCGGATTCTGCTTTTTCAGGAAGGCCGAGGTGCCCATGATGGTACCGGTAGTACCCATGCTGGAGACGAAATGGGTAATCTTGCCATCGGTGTCGCGCCAGATTTCGGGCCGGTGCCTTCGAAGTGGGCGAGCGGGTTGTCCGGGTTGGCGAACTGGTCGAGGATGATTCCCTTGCCTTCGTCACGCATTTTTCGGCAACATCGCGACACAGTTCCATGCCCCGTCTTTCGGAGTCAGCACCAGTTCGGCACCGAAGGCGCGCATCGTTTGCCGGCGCTCGATGCTCTGGTTTTCCGGCATGACGAGAATCATCCGGTAGCCCTTCATCGCCGCCGCCATCGCCAGTGCGATGCCGGTATTGCCGGATGTCGCCTCGATCAGCGTGTCGCCCGGCTTGATGTCGCCGCGCGCCTCGGCACGGGCGATCATCGACAGCGCCGGCCTGTCCTTCACCGAACCGGCCGGGTTGTTGCCTTCGAGCTTGGCGAGAATGACATTGCCGCGCTTTTCGTTGTCGGTACCGGGAATGCGTACCAGCCGCACCAGCGGCGTGTTTCCGACAAAATCCTGCAGGGTTTTATACATTGCGCTGTAGCCACTCGATATATTGGGAGACGCCCTCCTCGACCGTGGCCATCGGCGCATCGTAGCCGGCTGCACGCAGTTTGGTCAGATCGCCCTGCGTGAATGCCTGGTACTTGCCCTTCAGTGCCTCGGGAAANGCAACATACTCCAGCAAACCTTGTGCCCGCAATTCCTCCAGCGTCAGGGGCGCCTCGTTTTTTGCCCTTCTGCAACCGTTGACCGCAGCGACCGCGACATCGTTGAAACTCTGTGCCCGGCCGGAGCCGAGGTTGAAAATCCCCGATTTCTCGGGATGATCGAGGAAAAACAGATTGACCTTGGCGACGTCGCCGACGAAGACGAAGTCGCGCATTTGGCCGCCGTTTTCGTAGCCGTGCGAGCCTTCGAACAGCTTGACCTTGCCGTCGGCGCGAAATTGGTTGAAGTTGTGGAAAGCCACCGAGGCCATGCGCCCCTTGTGTGTCTCGCGCGGTCCGTAAACATTGAAATAACGAAAGCCGACGATCTGCGACGAAACACCTTGTGCCAGGCGCTGGCGCACGATCTGGTCGAACAGGAACTTGGAATAGCCATAGACGTTGAGCGGCCCTTCGTACTGGCGCTCTTCCTTGAACACGTTGCTGCCGCCATAGGTCGCTGCCGACGAGGCATAGAGAAACTGGACGTCCTGATCGAGGCACCAATCGAGCAGGATCATCGAGTAGCGGTAGTTGTTCTCCATCATGTAATGCCCGTCGGTTTCCATGGTGTCGGAACAGGCGCCCTCGTGGAAGATGGCTTCGATCTCGCCGTCGAAATGGCCGGCCTGGATGCGGGCGATGAAGTCGTGCTTGTCGAGATAATCGACGATGTCGCAATCGATCAGATTCCTGAACTTGTCGGCCTTGGTCAGGTTGTCGACGGCGATGATGTTGGTGACACCACGCTCGTTGAGTGCCTTGACGATGTTGGAACCGATGAAGCCGGCGGCGCCGGTGACGACGATGTACATGATTTTCCCTTACATGGCGGCCGCGAGTTCTTCGCGGGTAACGACGGCGGTACCCAACTTGCCGACGACGATGCCGGCGGCAACGTTGGCGATACGAATCGCTTCGGCCCAATCCGCACCGGCGGCGAGCACGACGGCGAGCGTGGCAATAACGGTGTCGCCAGCGCCCGAGACATCGAAGACTTCGCGGGCCTGAGCCGGTTGGTGATGAATGCCATCGTCGGCGAACAGGGTCATGCCTTCCTCGCTGCGCGTCACGAGCAGGGCGTCGAGTCCGAGCTCACCGCGCAGTTTCTGCGCCTTGNNGATCAGTTCGTCCTCCGATGACCATTTGCCGACCACTTCGCGCAGCTCGGAGCGATTCGGCGTGATCACAGTTGCCCCGGCGTACTTGCCCCATTCGTCCCCCTTGGGATCGACCAGAACCGGTTTGTCGTAGGAACGGGCAATGCGGATCATTTCCGAAATATGTGTCAATCCACCCTTGCCGTAGTCCGAGAGGATGACGACATCTGCCTGGACGACACGGCTCTCGAAATCAGCCAGTTTGGCCTGCAGGATTTCGTGTGACGGCGGCGTCTCGAAATCGATGCGCAGCAGCTGCTGCTGGCGGCCGATGACGCGCAGCTTGACGATGGTATCGATGTTGCGGTCGACATGCAGGCTGGCATCGATTTGCCCTTCTTCCAGCAAGCGACCGAGTGTCCTCCCCGCCTCGTCGTCGCCGACCACCGAGAGCAAGGCCGATACGGCACCCAGCGAGGCGGCGTTGCGCGCAACGTTGGCGGCGCCGCCAAGGCGCTCCTCCTGGCGCTCGACCTTGACCACGGGCACCGGCGCCTCCGGCGAGATCCTGTTCACTTCGCCGAACCAGTAGCGGTCGAGCATGACATCGCCGACCACCAACAGGCGCACATTCCTGACTTTTTCCAACATGCGTTCAGCGCCCGATGGCGAAATATTCGATNNACCGAGACCGCGCACAAACTTCGGATCGTAGAGGTTGCGGCCGTCGAAGATTACCGGGTTCTTCAAGGTCTGCTTGATCGCTTCGAAATCCGGACTGCGGAATTCCTTCCACTCGGTGGCGATCACCAGGGCGTCGGCATTGTCGAGCGCCCCCATCGGATTCTCGGCGTACTTCAGGCGCGGCTCATCGCCAAAGATGCGCTGCGTCTCGTGCATGGCGACCGGATCGTAGGCCGTCACCGTGGCACCTGCCGCGAACAGGTCTTGNATCAATTCACGACTGGGCGCATCGCGCATGTCGTCGGTGTTCGGCTTGAACGACAGCCCCCATAGAGCGAAGTGTTTGCCCTTGAGATCACCGAAACGAGACTTGATCTTGTCGCTCAGGACATGCTTTTGCAGGTCGTTGGCTTCTTCGACTGCCGTCAGTACCTTGAGGGTGATGTTGGCATCATCGGCAGCCGTCTTGATCAGCGCCTTGACATCCTTGGGNAAGCAGGAGCCGCCATAACCGCAGCCGGGGTAGAGGAAGTGATAGCCGATACGCGGGTCGGAACCGATGCCCTGGCGCACCATCTCGATGTCGGCACCGAGCACTTCGGCCAGGTTGGCCAGTTCGTTCATGAAACTGATGCGGGTCGCCAGCATGGCATTGGCAGCATACTTGGTCAGTTCTGCACTCTTGACGTCGGTCACGATGAGCCGCTCGTGATTGCGCTGGAACGGCGCGTANAGCGCACGCATCAGGTGGATGGCCTGGTCGTCGTCGGCCCCGACGACGATGCGGTCAGGGCGCATGAAGTCCTCGACAGCAGCCCCTTCCTTGAGGAACTCCGGATTGGAAACGACGCTGTATGGGATGTCGACCGCACGCTTCGCCAGTTCTTCGGCAACAGCCGCCTTGACCTTGGCTGCAGTACCGACCGGCACCGTACTCTTGTCGACAATGACCTTGTAATCCGTCATCAGGCGGCCAATGTTGCGGGCGGCGGCCAATACATACTGGAGGTCTGCGGAGCCGTCTTCGTCGGGCGGCGTGCCGACGGCAATGAACTGGATGGTGCCGTGCCTGACCGCCCTTTCGATATCGGTAGTGAAATGCAGCCGACCAGCAGCGACGTTGCGCATGACCATTTCCTGCAGACCCGGTTCGTAGATGGGAATACCGCCGTCTTCAAGAATCTTGATCTTGGCGGGATCGACGTCAAGACAAAGGACATCGTTACCCACTTCCGCAAGACAGGTGCCGCTGACCAGCCCAACATAGCCGGTACCAACCACGGTAATCTTCATGAATAATTCCTACAAGGTTTGATCGAATTCTTCGCTGCGGCGCGGCGGGTACGATTCCCATCCGCCACAGGCCGGGCAGCGCCAATAGAACTGGCGCGCCTTGAAACCGCAATTATCGCATCGATAACGTGACAACCGTTTTGTATACCCNTGGATGATTGTCTTCGCGAGCTCCACATCCGGCCGGATCTCCGGTGCGGCCAGTGGCAGGCGGGCGCTCATCAGTTTNTCCAGTCCGAGCAGCGTCGGGTTGCGCGCCAACTCGTCGCGCACCAGGCGATAAGCAGCCTCGTTGCCCTCTCCTTCGAGAATCTGCTGGTACTGNACATCCAGCAGGTCGAGCGAAGGATAACGCTCAAGATAGCCCCGCAGAAGCGCCGTCCCTTCATCACGCCGGGACATTTTGCGATAGGTTTCCAGCAGGCGCTGGGCGACCAGCGCCAGATAGGTCGGATCCTGTTGTTCGATCCGCTGCCAGGCGTCTATCGCACCTGACAGGTTGCCTTCCTGCAACAGCAAATCGCCCTGAAGCAGGCTGGCCCGCACGCACTTGCGGTTCTGCTCCATGGCCGCGGCGAGGTAGGCACGGGCACTGTCGGGGCGCGAGCGCATGATTTCTCCGGCAGCCAGTTCGCAATAGAACTCGGCGACCTGCTGCTGCGTAGCGACACCCGGCATCTCGCGGGCAAGGTCGATAGCCTTCTGCCACTCTTTCTCGACCTGATAGATTTCCAGCAGATTGCGCTTGGCCTCGTCCTCAAAGGGCGTACCCACGAGTTTATTGAAGATTTCTTCGGCACGATCGAGCAAGCCGGACTTCAAAAANTCCTGTCCCAGTTCGGACAAGGCATGCAGGCGCACCTCATCGTCGAGGTCCGGACGATCGATGAGATTCTGGTGCATGCGAATGGCGCGCTCGGTCTCGCCGCGTCGGCGAAAGAGATTGCCCAGCGCGAAATGCAGCTCTACCGTCTGCGAGTCAACCTTCGCCACTTCGAGAAAGGAGTCGATGGCCTTGTCCGGCTGTTCGTTGAGCAGGAAGTTGAGACCCTGAAAGTACGAGCGCGGCAAGGCACGCGACTCATGCACCACCTGCCGCATGTCGACGCGCGCGGCGGCANNGCCCAGCGCAAAGAACAGCGGGATGAGCAGCAACTGCCAGTAGTCGAAGAGATCGCTCATGCCAGTGGCGACGGCGGTTCGGGGGCGACNGCTGCCGGAGATTTGACCGTCAGGCGCTTGAGACGGGAGATTTCGCGGTGCTGACGATAGATCACGCCCAGCACCGACAAGACACCGAGCAGCGCGCCACCAGCGAAAAATGCCAGCAGAACGATGACCAACGGAGCCTCCCAGGCGTAATCGAGCACGAATCGCAACATCGTCGGCTGCGTATTGCGCACGGCGAACAGCAGCAGAAACGAAAATATGATGAGCCGTACGGCCCAAGTCAGTGCAGTCATGAAATCAAAGAAAAAGGGGCAGTGAATTTCACTGCCCCAGAATCTACAATGCGCCTGAACCGGCGTCAGATCGACTGGTCGACCCGCTCGCGCAGTTCCTTACCTGCCTTGAAGTGAGGAACCCACTTGGACGGCACACTGACCTTTTCCCCCGACTTGGGGTTACGGCCGGTGCGCGGCGGCCGGTAGTTGAGCGCAAAGCTGCCGAATCCGCGAATCTCGATACGATCCCCGCGCACCAGCGCTTCGGACATCGCATCGAGAATCATCTTGACCGCGAAATCAGCATCTTTCGCCACCAGCTGGGGAAAACGCTCCGCCAACCGGGCGATGAGCTCGGACTTGGTCATGCTTGTGCCTTATCAGCCTTGCTGGTTGAGTTTGGCCTTCAGCAGGGCGCCCAGATTGGTCGTACCGGAGGCAGCGGCGGAAGACTCTGCAGATAGCTTCTGCATCGCTTCGTGCTGCTCGGCACTGTCCTTGGCCTTGATCGACAGGTTGATGCCACGGGTCTTGCGATCGACGTTGATGATCATCGCTTCGATCACATCGCCCACCTTGAGGTGCTGCGACAGGTCGTCGATGCGATCGCGCGAGAACTCGGAAGCACGCAGGTAACCTTCGTTTTCGCCATCCAGGGTCAGCACGGCGCCGCGCGCGTCGACCGACTTGACGGTGGCGTTCTGNATGCTGTTCTTTTCGTGGGTTGCGATGAAGTTGGTGTACGGATCGCCTTCCATCTGCTTGATGCCGAGGGAAATACGTTCCTTCTCGACGTCGATGCCGAGCACCAGCGCCTCGACTTCGTCACCCTTCTTGAAGTTGCGGATGGCTTCCTCGCCGGAGGCGCTCCAGGACAGGTCGGACAAATGAACCAGACCGTCGATGCCACCAGGCAGGCCGATGAAGATGCCGAAGTCGGTGATCGACTTGATGGCACCACGGACCTTATCGCCCTTCTTGTGGTTCATCGCGAAGTCGTCCCACGGATTGGCCTTGCACTGCTTCATGCCCAGCGAAATACGGCGGCGCTCTTCGTCGATCTCGAGGATCATGACTTCGACTTCGTCGCCCAGGGAAACGACCTTGGACGGATGGACGTTCTTGTTGGTCCAGTCCATTTCAGAGACGTGCACCAGGCCTTCGATGCCTTGTTCGATTTCAACGAAGGAACCGTAGTCGGTCAGGTTGGTGACCTTGCCGAACAGGCGGGTACCGGCCGGGTAACGGCGGGCAATACCAACCCACGGATCGTCGCCCAGTTGCTTCATGCCCAGGGAGACGCGGTTCTTNTCTGCGTCGAACTTGAGGATCTTGGCGGTGACTTCGTCGCCCACGTTGAGCACTTCGCTCGGGTGACGGACACGGCGCCAGGCCAGATCGGTGATGTGCAGCAGACCATCGATGCCGCCCAGGTCGACGAACGCGCCGTAGTCGGTGATGTTCTTGACGATACCCTTGACGACGGTGCCTTCCTTGAGGTTCTCGAGCAGCTTTTCGCGATCCTTGTCAGCGGTGGCTTCGAGCACGGCACGGCGGGACATGACCACGTTGTTGCGCTTGCGGTCGAGCTTGATGACCTTGAACTCCATGGTCTTGCCTTCGTACGGCGTGGTGTCCTTGACCGGACGCATGTCGACCAGNGAGCCCGGCAGGAAGGCACGGACACCGTTGGACATGACGGTCAGACCACCCTTGACCTTGCCGGTAATGGTGCCGGTGACCAGGGAGTTGTTGTTCAGGGCTTCTTCCAGGAAGTTCCAGGCGGCGATGCGCTTGGCGCGATCGCGCGACAGGCGCGTGGCGCCATAGCCGTCTTCCAGCATTTCGATGGCAACCTGGACGAAATCGCCCACCTTGACTTCGATTTCGCCCTGATCGTTCAGGAATTCTTCGAGCGGAACATAGGATTCCGATTTCAGGCCGGCATTGACCACGACGAAATTGTGATCGATGAGCACCACTTCTGCAGTGATGACTTCGCCTTGACGCATTTCCTGGCGAGCCAGGGATTCTTCAAACAGTTGAGCAAAAGATTCCATTACGGAGAGAACTTTCATGCCACGGATCGCCAGATCCACAGCGGGTTAGAGTTGAAAATACATTGCCGATCCGTCGACCGGCAATGCCTTACTGCGATGCTTCCCTGCTCCACGCCAGCACCTGATTCACCGCCTGTTCGATGGTGAGCGCTGTCGTATCGAGCAACCTGGCATCCGCCTCCTGCCTGAGCGGCGCCACGCTACGCTGGGAATCCCGCGCATCACGTTGCTGCAGATCAAGCAGAAGGTCGGGNAGGTTAGCAGAGAATCCTTTTTCGATCAACTGCTTATAGCGCCGTTCTGCCCTGGCCTCCGCACTCGCCGTCAGAAACACCTTGAGCGCGGCCCGAGGNAAGATAACCGACCCCATGTCGCGCCCATCGCCAACCAGTCCGGGCAAGGTGTTGAACGCCCGCTGGCGGAACAACAACGCCTCCCGAACCGCAGGCAATGCCGCGACCTGCGACGCACCTGAAGAAATTTCCTCACTGCGAATGGCTTCGCCAACCGACTGCCCGGCAAGGCGAATGTCGCTCTCGGAAAAGACNACATCGAGCCCGGCGGCGATCGCCGCCACACCGCTTTCATCACTCCAGGCAACGCCTNNGCGCTGCGCCGCGAGCGCGGTCAACCGGTACAAGGCACCGGAATCCAGGTACGCATAGCCGAGTGCCGCCGCCACGCGCGCCGCCACCGTTCCCTTGCCGGAAGCCGACGGGCCATCGATGGCGATGACCGGCGCGGCGCGGGTGACCGCGGCGAAACGCTCGAAATAATCGGGNAAGGTCTTGGCGACGCATTTCGGATCGTTGATGCGCAATGGCGTTCCGAACGCAGCCAGCGAAAAGCACATCGCCATGCGATGGTCGTCGTAGGTATTGATCGCCGCGGGCTTCAATTCAGCCGGCGTGACCCGGATGAAATCCTCACCTTCTTCCACCAATGTCCCGAGCTTCTTCAACTCGGTTGCCATCGCCGCAATGCGGTCGGTCTCCTTGACGCGCCAGGAAGCGATGTTGCGCAGGGTGGTCGTACCCTGGGCGAACAGGGCCGCCGTCGCCAACGTCATCGCCGCGTCGGGAATATGGTTGCAATCGAGGTCGACCGCAACCAGGCCTCCTTCCGGCGCCCGCGATTCCATCCAGTTCGGCCCCATCTCGATGCGCGCGCCCATCTGCGCCAAGGCTTCGACAAATTTCACGTCCCCNTGGATCGAATCGCGCCCGACTCCGTCGACACGCACCGGCCCGCCGCCGATGGCGCCGAGCGCNAGAAAATACGAAGCGGACGACGCATCGCCCTCGACATAGATCGTTCCCGGCGACACATAGCGGCTGCCGGCTCTGACCGTGAAGCGCTGCCAGTCTTCGCGCTCGACCGTGACGCCAAAACGCGCCATGGTCGCCAGGGTAATTTCAATATAAGGCTTGGAAATCAGCTCGCCAACGACGTCGACCGCAACCGTTTCGCCGGTCAGTGGCAAAGCCATCAGCAGGCCGGTCAGGAACTGGCTCGACACGTCGCCGCGCACCTTGACGCTACCGCCAGCNTCAATCGTCGCCGGCTTGAGGCGGAGGGGCGGATAGCCCTCGTTGCCGAGATACGTCACGTCGGCGCCAAGCTGGCGCAGCCCGTCGACGAGATCGCCGATCGGCCTTTCATGCATGCGGGCNACGCCCTTCAGCACATAGTCGCCACCGGCCAACGCCAGCGCTGCGGTCAGCGGCCGGAAAGCGGTACCGGCATTGCCGAGGAACAATTCGGCCTGCTTGACGGGAAAGAGCCCGGCACAACCAGTTTTCGCCCCCAGATGCTCGACGCCGACACCAAGCGCTTTCAGCGCTTCCAGCATGCGCTCGGTATCGTCCGACGCCAGCAGGTCGCGCACTTCGGTTTCGCCATCGGCAAGCGCGGCCAGCAGGAGTACTCGATTGGAAATGCTCTTGGAGCCGGGCAGGCGGACCGTGCCGCTGGCGGAAAGAAGCTGTGGAAGGTCGAGGAATTCGTGGGTCACAAGATCACCATTGGTGGTACGCGACAGACGCCGCGAAAAATTCAGGAAATATTCGCTGCCGGGCAGTATTCGGGGACCCAGCGCATCAGCGCTTCGCGCACGGCCGCATCGCCTTGGCCGGCCAGCGCCAGCCACGGACGCAAATTGGCGAGAAAATCGTCGTCGACCGCACGTGCCCGCGCGATGCGCAGCTTCGGATGTGGCGTTTCGCGCGTTTCCTCCGCATCCGCCAACAGTTCCTCGTAAAGTTTCTCACCGGGTCGCAACCCGGAAAACTCGATGCGAATCTCGCCCTCGGCATAGCCCGAAAGCTGAATCATCTTGCGCGCCAGATCGACGATCTTCACCGGCTCACCCATGTCGAGCACGAATATCTCGCCGCCCTGCCCCATCGCCGCCGCCTGCAACACCAATTGCGCCGCTTCGGGAATCGACATGAAATAACGCGTGATTTCGGGGTCCGTCACCGTCACCGGCCCGCCGCGCGCGATCTGCGCCTGAAACTTGGGAATCACGCTGCCGGTACTGCCCAGGACATTACCGAAGCGCACCATCTCGAACTGAGTCGCTCCACCCTGTCTGTGCAAGGCTTCGCACACCATTTCAGCAAGGCGCTTGGTGGCGCCCATGACATTCGTCGGATTCACCGCCTTGTCGGTCGAGATCAGCACAAAGCGTTCGGCGCCGTGGCGGATGGCGCATTCGCCGAGCATCAGGGTACCCAACACGTTGTTGCGAACCGCCTGCCAGGCATTGCCCACTTCCATCAGCGGCACGTGTTTATAAGCGGCGGCATGAAAGACCGATTGCGGCCGATAAGTCGCGAAAACCTCATCCAGCCGAGCCGCATCCTTGACGTCGCCAGCCAGCGGAATCAGTTCGATTTCCGGCGCATGGACCGCAAACCACTGCTCGACCGTACTANNCAGCGCAAACTCGCTTTGCTCGAACAGCACCAGGCGCGCCGGCCCGAAACGCGCCACTTGCCGGCACAGCTCGCTACCGATCGAGCCCCCGGCTCCGGTCACCAGTACCGTCTTTTCCGCGATCATTGCAGCCACATGCCGGGTATCGATCCACACCGGCTCCCGTCCCAACAGATCTTCGATCGCCACCGGACGAATGGACGAAATGGCCACCCTGCCCGACATCACGTCTTCCAGGCCGGGCACGGTAAACACGTGGGCGCCAGCCTCGACCGCGAGATTCGTCGCCCTGCGGCAAGCTTCGGCAGCCGCCGAAGGCATCGCCAGAATCACATGCGACGCCTTTTCGGAAGCCAGCACTTCGGGCAGGCTTTCGATGCCACCGAAAATCCGATTCCCGGAAAGCTCGCGCCCNCACTTGCTGCGATCGTCATCGACCAATGCCACGACCCGCCAATCCGCACTCCGCTCCATNTCGCGCGCCAGCATTGCGCCACCACGCCCGGCGCCGACGATCACCACCGGCTTGCCCTGGGCAATCAGCCCNCCATAGAGGCGATGCTCCTTCCACATCCGATAGGCAGCGCGGCCACCGCCCATATAGAGCACCAACAGCATCGGATAGAGCACCAGCAATGAACGTGGGACCAGCTGCTGCTCATGACGGAAAAACACGAAGAAGAGGAAGACAGCTGCGGTCGACAGCCCCACGGCACGCAAAACCCGTTTCAGGTCTGGCAAGCTGGCGAAAAGCCAGATGCCGCGATAGAGGCCAGCAAAACGACAGGCCAGCGCATGAACGGGCAACAGAACAATCAAGCCCCACCAAAGCGCGAAGGCAAAATTTGCCGGCACATCGAAATTGAAGCGCAGCAAAAACCGCCCNGCCCAAGCGAAGACCAAGGCGGACAGGTCGAACAGGAAAACGAGGGTGGAGAGGACGGCTTTAGACAAACTGGCGAGGGCTCATGGCAGCCCGTAGTCTTTGCAACACGTATTTTAACCGCTTGGCAAGCCGGCCGGCACCGATTTTGCCTGAAGCGTCAACCGATACTCAGTGCGATACGCCGTCCCGACGAATCACTTTCAACGCAGTCAGCCAGAGAATATGCAAATCGAACATGAATGACCTGCGTTGCAGGTACTCGACATCGAGTTTCACCTTGTCCGGAATCGGCAACTCGTCACGACCATTCACCTGCGCCCAACCCGTCAACCCGGCACCAGCGCATCGACCCCTGTTCCGTGCGCAACGCGATCAGATCGTCCTGGTTGAACAACGCAGGGCGCGGTCCGACGAAACTCATGTCGCCGACGAGAATGCTCCAGAGCTGCGGCAACTCATCCAGACTCGACTTGCGCAGGAATGAACCAATCGGCGTCAAATACGCCTTCGGATCCTGCAACAGGTGGGTGGCGACCGTAGGCGTATCGACCCGCATGCTGCGGAATTTCGGCATCCGGAAAATGCGGTTGTGGCGCCCGACACGATCCGACCAATATAGCGCGGGACCACGAGAGGTAAGCTTTACAGCCAACGCAACCAGCAGTATCGGCAAGACTAGTAAAAATGCAGCCGTTATTGACATTACCAGATCAAACAAGCGCTTCATGAGTATCCAATCAACTACACCAGAGCGATTCGTCAGCCAGTTCCGGCGCAACCTTGAGTAAGGCGTCCTTGCCCTGCTCTGCCCTTACGCGCCAGCCCTTACCTCGACCTAATGCATCGCGCCAAGCCTCATTGAACATATTCGCCTGACCATTAGCTAGAAAGTAGCCCGCAAGACTTGCCGCCTGCAACAAATCCTTGCTTGCTTTCNNACGTTCGCTTACCGGCCGTTCTCCATAAATGACGAGCTTATGCACCGCGTAACGTTCTGGCAACGGCAGATTGACAATGCAGGCACCCAAACTGGAAAAGACACAAGCCTGCAACGGATGCTCCAAAGAAAACTCCATGAACTTGAGCGGCTCAAGCGTGAGATTGAGGTTCGACATGACCACCGGCTGGCCATCACGGGTCATACTCGTCAAAAANTCCAGCCGAAGTTCCTGATCCCGCGGGTTTCGGTACTGTGCCCCTGACTTGCCGTTAAATTGGGAGATCGGTAGCAATCCCATTTCGAGCGATTCCAGCGCGCCGTGTACATCGATCTGGATATCAGCTGGCAAAGCGACAGAAACATTCTGACCGGCATGGGCAAAATCCACATCGAGCGTCGTAGCACCATCATGCCAGCGAACACCAAACATATTGCCCATCGCGAAANNGGCATGCGTACCTATCAGGATTCCACCTGCCCTGAAAAAACCATATTCCGCCAAACGCTGNATAATTCGGAAATGTTTGGGCGCGGCCGGTGAACCGCCAGCGGCGATCGCCATACGCGCTGGCGCCACCAATGGCTTGTCCTGTCTTGCCTCTCCGAAGCGCAAAACCAGCGCGCGAACTCGCTCATTGTCGGGGCCGACGTAGACCATGCGCAGCTTCTGATCCATGTCCCGATAGGCAAAATACCAGTATTCACGACCTTTGAGGGTGCGTCTGTGAAACGCGCCCACCAACCCNCCTAAGGCGTTATCGAATTCAATTGCCTGCGTCTGGCTGAACAACTCGGCGTATGCAGTTTGGGCAGAAAGNGAAAGGCTTGAAAAACGCAACATCGCTCACCCCATGGTTACTATATAAAACGCAATTTGTATAGTAACCTCAGGCGCGTTGAAATCAAGTTTCCTGATCGACATTACCAAACATTTCCGCCAAACCATCCACCAACGACACCTGCGCCCGCCAGCCCAGTTCGCGCTCGATCCGCGTAAGCGAAAACCAGGCCGAGCCCAGCAGGCGCTCAAGCGCTTCACTGTCCAGCGGCATACGGCGCTGCGTCAAAGCCTCAAACCATCACCCACTCGCCCGCCTATGCGTAATAAAACTGCCGGTACCTCCCACGCAAGTGGCGCCATCCCAAGCACTTGTCGCAAGGCATCATAGAGCTGGCGACCGGATGGCGCTTCCGGCGCCGCCACAATATAGGTACGGCCATTTGCCCGATCATCATCGGCAACCAGCCTCATCGCCGCAACCACGTCATCGACATGCACCAACGAGCGATGATTGCCCGTTTCGGGCAGCGGCGGAAACAACCCGCGCCGAACAAGCCTTCCCATGCGCTCGAGGTTACCTCGCCCCCGGCGCCATAAACCATGGCCAGACGCAGATTGACGACATGCATGCCGTATCGCTGCCCCGCCTCAAGCACCGCCGTCTCCGCTGCCCGCTTGGCCTTGCCGTAAGCTGTTGCCGGCTCCCCGCCCAAGTCCTCGTCGGCAGCAACGCTGCCCGGCTCGGCCATGGCCTTGACGCTGGACAGAAAGACAAAGCGCTTGACCCCGCCGCGCCTGCCGCCTCGACCAGGTTGCGCGTCCCCTCGAAATTGATTTGCCAGTGCAACGCCGAGTCATCGCCAGATAACGACGAAAAGGCATGTGCGTACCCGGCGCAGTGGAATACCCGATCCATACCTGTGCATGCTGCGGTCAACGCCGATTTATCGGCCAAATCCGCGATACGCATAGCGGCACCGACGATGCCGGAACGCGCCAGCCCCACGCACGGCAACCCGCTTCGCGCAACGAGCGAAAAGACGTTGGGCGATGAAACCGGTGGCGCCGGAGACCAGATTCAAGCGGCAACCTCGCGGAACAAATCGGCATACGCCCGCCCCAGTGCCGGGCCGGAAAAGACGCTCATAGCGCGCCCGCGCGCNCGTCCCAGCGATTCGGCAAGATTGGCGTCATTCAGCAAGGCATTCAACGCACCCGCCAGCGCAACCGGGTCCTCCGGCGGCACCACCAGGCCGGATTCCTCGTGCGCGTTCACATACGAGGTGCCCGTCCCGATTTCGCAGGAAACCAGCGGCCGGCCAAAGATCGATGCCTCGACCAGCACCATTCCGTAAGCCTCGGAGCGCAAATGCGATGGCAGCACCAGCGCCCGGCAGCGCTTGAGCAACGCCACCTTCTCCTCGTCGGAAATCTGCCCGGCAAACAGCACATTCGCTGCCCCTTGTTGCCCGGCAAGCGCGCGCAGCTTNTCCCCTTCCGGCCCCGAGCCGGCAATCACGATGCGCGCCTTCACCTGCCGCGCCGCCTCGATCAGCACATGCAAGCCCTTGTAGTAGCGCAAAACCCCAATGAACAGGAAAAATGGCTCGTCCGCCGCCAGGCCGAGTCGGGAAAACACTGCATCATCGCCGTGCACCGGATAGGACTCTTCGACAATCCCCAAGGGAATGACCCGCACCTTGTCGCGAATCGCCGGGTCGGAAAGCACCGGACTCGTCCGCGCGTAGGCCGGGCAGTTGGCGACGATGGCGCGCATATTGCGCAGCGTACGCCACATCAACGGCGCATACGCTCGCCCCAGCCAGCGCTGGCGAACCACATCCGAAACATAGGTCAGCACCGCAGGCGTATTTACNCCGGTTGCCGCGTGGATCAGATCGGCATAAGGCCAGGGTNNATAAAAATGCACGACATCCGACTGTTTGGCCAAATTACGAAACTGGGTCACCGCATCAATGCCGCCCAGATCGCAAGACGCCGGTGCAGCCCACGAGCGCGAGCGGACCACCCGCCCCTCCGGTCGCTCGATCACCGCCGGTTGCGGTTTTGGGGAAAGGGTAAAAATGGTGTTCGCAACCCCGGCCGCCTTCGTCGCCAGACACAATTGACGAATCGCCTCCTGCATGCCGCCCTGCGGGTCCGGAAAGTACGTCCGGTGAACATGGAGCACCGATGGCTTTTTCATTTAGCTTGTTACGCATAACGCCTTTTCTTCCACGCTACAAACAATGCCGTGACACACCCATGAAAAGCACTGCTTCGTTGGCAATCGTATTCCGAAGCCGCAGCACCCAGGCACCCTAAGACAACATCAGTAGCTTGCAGAAAACCGCCATCTATCAACGCATTGAACAATGAAGAAAGGACAAATTCCTGAGAAGTGCTTTCCCTACGCAGCAAGCGCACGACGATAGACTGCAATTGTCTCGGCAGCAGTTTTNTCNCATGAAAACCCCGCCGCCCGTCTCACCCTGCTGNNTGCAAGCGCTCCAGCAAATGATTGATCTTCGAGCATGTGGCGCAAAGATTCGGCCAGTGCGTCCACATTCGATGGGTCGACGAGAACCCCCACGTCGCCAACCACCTCAGGTAAGGAACTAGAATTGGACGAAATCACCGGCACACCGCAAGCCATGGCTTCCAGCGGCGGTAGCCCGAAACCCTCGTATAGCGAAGGAAAGACGAATGCCGCCGCACCGCTGTAGATCAACGGCATCATCTCGTCAGCCACATAACCGAGCGGCTTGATCACACCGCGTTCCACTAGCGGCTTCATGCGCGCTTCCAGGCCGCTGGTCAACCAGCCGCGCATGCCGACCAGTACCAGCGGAAAACGCTGCTGCAAATCGGCCGGCAATATTGAATACGCATCGATCAGGGCCGGAATGTTTTTGCGCGGCTCAAGCGTACCAACCGACAACACATATTGCCCGTGCGCCAATCCGTGATCGGCAAGAAATGCATTGCACTCTGCCGGCGCGCGCGGAAAAAANTCAGGTGATACCCCTAACAGCACCGGCGTCACTCGCTCCGGGTTAACNCCGAAGGTCTCAACAAGTTCCTGCTTCACAAAACTGCAGTCGGTAAGAATCGCTGACGCACGCTCCAGAGAGCGGGGAAAATGGCGGCCCATCGCCGCCAGGCGTTGCTTCGGGTGCGTTTCGGGATGACGAACCCAGGAAAGGTCGTGAACCGTAATAACGGATGGACCGGGAAAACTATATGCCAGATAACTTGGCTCGTGATAGACATCGATTGGCCTCTTTAGCAATCCTCCCGAGAACTGCGCCTGAAAAATCAGGCTTCTGATCTCATAAGACCATGGAACCGCTTTCTTTATGTAGCCTTTAATCGTGTCGATATTCGGCAACGGTTCCGCACGTAGCTGCCTTTTCCAGGTTCCATAAAAGAAAAAGGGNCTAACATCGTCAGACTCAAGACACTCNCGCCCTAGATGATAAACATACTGCCCAATGCCTGTACGCGGCGATAGCAAAACCGTCGCGTTAATCCCGACACGCATTGGATGGTTAGTCATTGGTATACATCCAACGCAATGTGTCGCGCAATGGAATCTCTCCCCAATCACCAATGACCTGCTTCAACTTACCGGCATTCCCCTGCAAGCGTTTCACATCATTGGCTCGCACAAATGTTGGATTCACACGCACCTTGATTTCGTAGCCTGCAATTTCCGCCATCATCGCCAGCACCTCTTTCAACGAATGTGCTTTGCCTGAACAAACATTGAATACCTCTCCAGCCGTGCCGTTCACCAGCAATGCCACATAGGCTCTGGCCACCATACGAACGTCCGAGAAGTCACGCTCGATATCGATATTGCCTAGCTCTATCTCTTCTTCACCACGCCGAAAATGTCCTACGATCTTGGGAATAAGAAACTGCGGCGATTGTCCGACGCCAGTGTAATTGAACGTCCTTGATAAAATGATGGGAAGCCGATCCATCCAAATGCGCGCCATATACTCCATGGCCAGCTTGCTAACACCATAATCGTTTGCCGGAGCTGGGGAATTCTCTCGTCCAAGACCCCAGCTACGCTATTTCCATAGACATTTGAACTGCTGACAAGCAAGACTGAACTCGGCTTCTGAGCCATCCCTGACAGAGCTTCCAGAAGATTTCTTGAGCCTACGATATTCGTCCGGTACTCCAGCGTCGACATCGCTATGCGCCACAAACGAAATGGCTGCCAGATGGACAACGACATGCGGTTGAACATCGGCGACCACCCGGGCAAGCGAAACACGATCGCACAAATCAACACCGTACATTCCCGGACCAATCGCTTCCGAGCCATGAGCAGTGCCGAAGACACTGTATCCCGCCAATTCAAGCTCCTTGGCAAGGTAGCGCCCAGTAAATCCGCCAAGCCCTGTCACCAAGGCTCGCGGTTGGTCAGAACGAGAAACCACGCTCGTTACGCTTCATGTCTGCAGCGACCATCATGGCACACAATTGCTCCAAGGTCGTCGTCGGCTCCCAACCAAGTCTTTGCCTAGCGCGCTCCGGATTACCGATCAAAAGATCCACTTCCGCCGGGCGATAGAACTTCGGGTTGATTCGCACAACAGTTCTGCCATTTGCAACGTCGATGCCTACTTCTTTTTCCGCGTCCCCTGGAAGTCGACCGCAATGCCAACTGCCTTAAAGGCCATCGAAACAAAATCACGCACTGTCTCGGTTCGATTGGTCGCGAGCACATAGGTATCCGGTTCTGGCCTGTAGCATCCGCCACATTCCTTCAACGTATTCTTTCGCGAACCCCAGTCACGCTTGGCATCAAGATTGCCAAGTTCCAAAACATCAATCTTGCCTAGTTTGATCTTCGCCGCTATCCGTGATCTTGCGCGTCACAAATTCGCGTCCGCGCAGCGGGATTCATGGTTGAACAAAATTCCGCTGGAGCCGAAAATGCCATAACTCACGATAGTTGATCGTCATCCAGTGCGCGTACAACTTGGCCACACCATAGGGGCTACGCGGATAGAAGGCGTGGACTCGATCTGGGGAATCGCCTGTACCTTCCCGAACATTTCGGATGTGCTGGCCTGATAAAGCGAATTTTCGGATTAACGATGCGAATCGCCTCAAGAAGATTTACGGCGCCGATGCCGGTTATTTCTGCGGTGGTAAGCGGCTGATCGAATGAGACCCCGACAAAACTCTGAGCAGCAAGGTTATAGACCTCGGTAGCACCGGTCCCCTGAAGAAGACGGATACTCGCGGAAAGATCGGTAGGTCAAATTCCACCAAGTTCAGATTAGGATGATTTTGGATGCCGAGTTCCTCGATACGCCAAAAATTGACTGAACTGGTACGACGATAAGTACCATAAACAACATAACCTTTCTCAAGAACAATTCCGCCAAATAGGCTCCGTCCTGACCACTTATTCCCGTAACAATTGCAATATTCAAAGCAGGCTCCAATAAAATTAAATATTTTCAGAGAGGGCATTACCTGATCGCGCTTCCACCATTCACAGATTCACTTTCCCAACATCAAGAACACGCAGCGGATCCAAGGTTTCTGGCAAACATAACATCGACGCTCCCCCTCCCCAGGCTTCCAGTTGATGTGCAAAACCCTGCATCACCTCGGATACCAACGCACTGCGTTGACTGAGCTTCACGATATCCATTAGCTGTCGCGCGTAGTTTTCTCGNGAAAATGTTTGTCGAGCCCATTCGAAGCCCGGACACCGCGTGCATTGCGTGCCTCAGTGTCCGATGAGCGTGTGGAAAATGCGCACCAGATCCTCCTCTTCATGATCTGGCCGAATCTTGCACACACAGTCATCAGGTAATTCGGAATAGAAACCATGATCCTCAACGATAACCGCGCGAGCGCTCAGCGTNGCCTCGATTGCCGAAGCCGAGGCAGCCTCCAANGTCGGATTCCTCAAGCAGCAGACGACGTCTGCATTACTGAGCAGGGTGTGCAGTTCTGCCTCACTAACCTCACCGCAAACGCGAAGTTGTACGCCTGAGTCCGAGGCCAATTTTTCCAGGCGACGACGGGTATCGTCGGTCACCATTCCGGCAAGCGTGTAAAACNNAACACTCTCGCGTAACTTCCTGTCCGAACCGAGCGCACGGATCACGCATTCCGCTCTNTTGTTGGGGTTTACGTGACCCACGGTCAACACCTGCAGTTCGCCACTGCACNNTGGGCGAGCTGAATCCGTAATATCGCCTGCCTGCGGCATCTCATAAGCCAACGGCACCACACGAACTGGCCCAGGACAGGCAGATAGCACCCGATCCATTCCCCAAGCGCTATGGGCAATGACGGCGCTCGCCTGGCTGGCAACCCATTCTGTAAGCGGCGCCTCTAGATGAGTAGCTGCGATAAAGTCTTGAGATGACAAGTATCGCGGCCAATCGCGTGCCATCTCCTCGCCATACCAATACCTGAGCACCGCCTCACCCCGTTCGCGATGGCTCTGAATCAAGCGGCGAAAGATCCCCCAAGAAGAAGAAGTCATGCAAACTATGCCCCGTTGGCGTTCCAGCCAATGCAAACATCCCTCATGAAAAGGAAAATGGTCGCCGACATGGTGAACAACCGCATCGGCCGAATCGATAACAGCCTCAATATCATCCGTTTCAGTCCAGGAGAGCGTCGGAACGCCAAAGTCAATGCTCTCATTCAGCATCTTTTGGGTTGCCTCGGCCCGCACCACACAGAGTTCGACACCTTGTGCCTTTAGTGCGGACACAACGATATTCGCCATGCGACCAATCGCNGAAGCCGCTACGCCAGGCGTNAACATGACTAGCCTCATGCAAGCAGCCTTTCTATCGTCCTTGGCCATGAAATATCCATTTGCAGCCACAGCGATCGTGCGCCGTCGCCTCGCCTAACAACCGAGGCGCTATCGGCGCAGGCGCCGACATTGCCTGTGCCAACGACTCCGGCTCTGGCCCAGCAGTCAGCCAGTCTCCCTTCTCTAACGAGACCAAGAATACCACCGCTGTCATGAGCCGTTATCAAGGCTTTGCCGGCCATTGCCGCCTCCATCGCGACATAGCCAAGCGAGTCCTCATCATACGGTAGATATGCAACCGCACTGGCTGCATTCAGATAGGCAGCATATTCTTCACGCGACAAGAAGCGCAGATCGAGCTTGACACGATCTGACAAACCATGTTTTCAATCAGCTTTCCCAAGAGCAATACGTCATCCGGCGAATCAGGAGGACCGGCAATCAAGAGCCGAACCGATGCGGCGCACTTTGCCAAAGCCTCGACTAGCAAATATTGCCGCTTCATGCTGTTCACTGCGTCCGCCGGCAAAAATATATCCTTGTGGTACTCCGCCCACAAACATCTCCGGATCGTTAATAGGAGGCAGCAGTACCTTTGAGTCAAAGCCGTTATACTTCTTCAAGCGCTTGTGTAACTTTTGAATTAACAAAAATTCGCCTACTTTCAGAAAACGTTTCGTTATCTGCTGCCTTGATAGCATCACCTATCGCAGTCCCGAGATCCCTGGAGGCAAATTCGTCTGCCCTGCCTCAAGCAGGTCGTAGGCCTGCCGATACTGGTGCAGCAGCCATAACGTCTTGTGCGGATGCCGGATAAGATATGCGGGAAATTTCAGTGCAATTACCCGATCTACATTCTGCAACTCAAAAGCACGGACCATCAGCATTTGCGACGAGATGCAGGCAGCCGGCTCCCAGCGAAAAGGGATCCGCAGAACCTCGCTCTGATGGCCGGCAGCGACCAGGTTGCGTTGCAGGTGCACCGCCAGTTCCTCGGCCCCCACAAAAAGGGCGCCATGTTGTTAACTACGAGAATTTTCATGCCAGCAACCTGTTCAGGACTCTCGGCCAGTTGATCCCCAACTCATCCAACCGGTCTCGCGCNCGCCTCCCCATGCGCTCAGTTGCCCGGCGATCGTCATACAAGCGATCCAGCGCCTCCCCCAAGGCTTCGGGTAACGGATCACANACCAAGCCATTGCGACCATTTTCAACGAGTTCCAGCACACCACCGGAATCAGTCGTCGTCAAAATCGGCTTTCCGGCATGACTGGCCTCCAGGCTGGGGTATCCGTAGGAGTCTTCATCGAGCGGCAGATACGCTGCGGCCAGGCAATCCGCAAGGTAGCGCACCTTCTGATCTTCTGTGATCCAGCAGTTTTCTATATGCACACGACTTTCCAGCCCATGCTGGCGAACCATGGCGTGCAACTCCTCCATGTATTCCGCTCCAGAAATATTTCCACATAATCTCAGGCGCACCGGGGTCTGCGTATGCCGCATCGCCTCAACCAAAAGATGCTGGCGTTTATGGTGTTCGACGCGGCAGATATAGACCACCTCGTCATTGAAGCCCTGGCAATGGAAACGCCCTGCGTCGAAGATTGGCGGATATAGGACTTCACTGTCGATGCCGTTGTATTCCCGTAACCGGCGGCTGACCACCGCCGAATTAGTAAACACAGCGCGCGCTTCATTGATCGCCCGTGTATCAGCTTCGTGCAACGCATCGCGAATAGTGCGATTGCGCCTGTCGTCCGGAAAATTGCGATAGGGCGAATCCCAAAGGTCGTAAAAGNNGCGTACATGATGAATGAACCAAAGCACCTTGTTGGGATGTTGTATGAAATGTGCCGGTGGCCGAAAGCAGATCACGCGGTCGGCCGCTTCCAGATCAACCCAGCGATAGGCCGCCATCTGGGAAAGCAACTGCTCGGGCGTGTCGATATGCGGCAGGTGAACGCGCTCGACCTGATGTCCGTCAGCGATAAGCGTCGACTCNAGCCACTCGACAATGTTGCGCGCCCCTCCGTAAAACAAAGGGACGAACGATGAGCAAAGAGCAATTTTCATGCGTTCAACAGCGCCTTGCCCAAACTCTCCGCAACCCGTTGGATATCACTCTCTGTCAACAGCTGATGGGTCGGCAGGTTGATGCCACGTTGCGCCCACAGATCGGCAACCGGAAAGTCACTGGGCTGGGAATAGGGCGGAAGGACATGCATCGGGTAAAACACGGGCCGCGTCTCAATGCCAAGTTCATCCAAATGGCGCATTACGGCGTTCCGGCGCTCTTCATCACCGTCGCGAAGGAAAATGTTATACATCCAGAAAACCTGGCGAGCCCAAGTTTGACACGTCGGGAGCACGATCTGCGTCCGGGCGGCNGCCAAGGCTTCGTCATACCATCGGGCCAAGCGGTCGCGATCAGCGAGCGCCTGCTCGATAGTTTCCATCTGCGCCAAGCCGATCGCCGCCTGAATGTTGGTCATGCGGTAGTTATACCCCACCACGGGAAACCAGTAGCGACGCGGGNNATCCATTCCTTGCCCGCGAAACAGGCGCAAGCGGGCCGCAAGTTCATCATCGTCGGTCGTGATCATCCCGCCCTCGCCGGTCGTCACAATCTTGTTACCGAAGAAGCTGAAGGTCGCGCACCGGCCCAGTGCGCCGACCGTCCGCCCGTTCACTTTCGCCCCATGGGCCTCTGCGGCATCCTCGAGCACCCACAATCCGTGACGACTGGCTACCGCGTTGATCGCTTCCATGTCCGCAGGATGACCGTACAAGTGCACCGGAATGATGCCCCGGGTGCGCGACGTAATGCGGCGCTCGATATCTGCCGGATCAAGATTCATGGTATCCGGCAAGACATCCGCNAAAACTGGCACTGCGCCGCAATAACGTACGGCGTTTGCCGTTGCGATATATGTCACGGTTGGAATAATCACTTCATCACCAGGTTGCAAATCCATTGCCACCAGAGCGAGGTGAAGCGCAGTCGTTCCATTATTGGCACTCACCGCGTGCTTGGTGCCGCAAAATTGCGCGAATGACTCCTCGAAGGCAGCGATGTATTTCCCTGCGGAGGAAATCCAGTTGCTATCGAGGCAATCCAGAACATACNNTCGTTCATTGCCCGCCAGACAAGGCTGGGCGACGGGAATTCGATTCACTCATACTCTCCTGATAAGTGGCCGGGCGGGTACGCCTATAGCCGATATATTGTCCGGAAGGTCTCGGATAACGACAGCGCCAGCGCCAACTGTGACGTTTCGCCCAATGATAATTTCGGGAATCACCTTGCAGCCCACGCCAAGGAAACTGCCAGCACCGACAGTCACGTTACCGGCTAGTGAACAACCAGGCGCAATATGCACCGCTTCACCAATGCTGCAATCATGGTCAATGCTTGCTCCCGTATTCACGATCGAAAGGGATTCGATGGTTGCATCGGCGTTGATCACCGCGCCAGCCATAATTGCAATTCCTTTTCCAAACTTTGCCGAAGGGGAGACATTCGCCCGCGGACTGATTGCATTTACAAGCTCAAATCCCCGTGCATCGGCCAATGACGCGATTCGACTACGTACTGCGTTAACACCTATGGCGACAAAAGCCAACTTGAAACCCTCCGCTCGCAAGCGGATCAAGTGATCGTCACCCTGAAGAACTGGGAGATCAAGACAACGTTGCGCCCCGCTGACACCAACGCAGTAGGCCACCCGATAGCCCATGTCTCGCAACAGTTCAATACAAACCTTGGCGTGACCACTGTCTCCCAATACGATCACTTCATCGCGCATGCCTGTTTCCAAATATTAGCGCCGGGACGTGCAAAAACAGGTTTGCCGACGCCACTTGCGCAAGCCGCCTTTGTTCAATCTCGCTCAGCGTGCCTTCGAGACTGTCAATCTCCTGATACACAAAGCCCATCTCGGCAAAGGCTGCAAACCAGTTTTCCACACTACACCCCGTTCGCTCCAGATGCGATGGACCAAATTCAACGATCAGGGCAATTTCGGGGTTGGATTCGATGAACGGTCTTGCACTATGCAAAACATCGAGTTCCGCCCCTCGACATCGATCTTGATCAGATCAACCCGCGTTCCAGCAGAAATCACCTCGGCGAGGCTCACCAAGCGCACCGGCACCGAAGTGCCATCAGCACTCCCGTTATCGCCGAGCGGGTAGAGCGAGTGATGGCCACTGACTTTTCCGAGATGCAGCGATTGAATTCCCGATTTTGTCGACACTGCCGCCTCGTGGATTTCGACGATGTCCGAAAGTCCATTCATGAACACCGATTCGGAAAGCAGTTCCCGAGTTGGGCCATAGGGTTCGAAAGCCACAATCTTGCCCGCACCTTGCATCGCCCGCCCTGCAGCAAGGGTATGCAAGCCAATATTCGCCCCAGCATCGATGAAGGTCATACCAGGCTTAATTATCCGTTCTATGATTTGACGAGTTCCTGGTTCTAACTCTCCATTCTCTAACAGGCAACTAAGTAGTGCCGGATCGCTAACGCTGGACACAACATAGCCAACGTTTGTTCTTAATAAAATACGCTTGTCTCCTAACCAAACGGCAGTGCGTCGTGCGGCAGCAAGAGCGTAATTTTCAATCCGATCAATTGCTCGGTTCGCCCCGCAAAAGCCATTGCTGCTGGGGTTGCCTCGCCTCGAATTCCCATTCGGCTCTCGATTCGCGACAACTGCTCGAGTATCGGACGATTCATATACTGACGATATCGATAAAGCGCTGGGCGAACCAGAGGAAGCAAGCGGCGAAAGACACGGGAAATGAATCGAGAAATCCAACTATCTCGTTGACCGAATTGGCTAGCGCCCTGGCCTACCGCACCTACTGTAGCAGGTGCGCCTGTACTAATCTGTGCCACAACCGCTGCTGCCGATTTAGCTGCATCGACTCCATCGCGCATCACTTTGTTCGCGTTTGTCATATTATAATCCTTCGCTCTTAGTCTCTCTCTACTTCTTTCATTTTCGCCAAGTCGCAACGCCCGAGTAGCTCACTAAGTTTCAATTCGTATATTCTGATCGAGCCAGAGGCACCCAACGAAGCCATGCTTATCGGTATTGATTACCTGAAACATTAGCGCTCGATCTCGCCATTCATACTTGTTATCCAGACGCGAACCGTCGGCGACGATTGCAACCTGCACAGAATATGCGCCTACGCCAAAATTGGCTGGAAAGGTAATTCGATACGTCACTATTTCTTCTGCGGCCAAATCATATAGGGGTTGTTCAGTCAAATCAGTATTCGTTCCAAACATATTCTGCCCGAACCGGTCCCGAACTCCGTAGCCGAGTACCAGACGCGGNAGTGGACGATTAGCTCTTACCGCAATCTTCAGAGTCAACATCTGGCCAACATCCACGACCTCCACTGATTTTCCGCTTTCATCCAGAAGCTCAATTGCGATAACTTCAGCGTCGCCATTACCCGATACGGTTCGCGTCTTTCCGTCGGGCATAACCTCTTGGCGAATCGACTGGTTCCGCGTCTCTGATAGCAGCGCATTGTAGTAGTCCATAACCGCCTCCGGATCTCCAATCATCGCGACATGGCCAGCCTGCAATAGAACAGCACGATCACAAATGCTCTGGATAGCCTGCCTGTCGTGGCTAACGATCAGGAGCGTGGTGCCCTGCTTGCGATACTCGCGAATACGTTCAAAACTTTTGTGCTGGAAATAGACATCACCCACTGAAAGCGCTTCGTCCACTATCAGCACGTCCGGCCGTTGCGCTGTGGCGACGCTGAAAGCCAAGCGCATCTGCATGCCGCTAGAGTAAACGCGGACAGGTTGGTCGATGTAGTCCCCAATCTCGGCAAATGCTTCGATCTCAGGCATCAGACGGGCGATTTCCTCCACACTGAAGCCNAGCAATTGCCCAGCCATGAAGGCGTTCTGGCGCCCTGTAAAATCAGGGTGAAAGCCCATGCCCAGTTCAAGTAGCGCCGCCACACGGCCAGTGATGCGAACACTACCCGTCGTGGGCTGCGTGGTTCCAGTAATCATTTTTAGCAGGGTGCTCTTGCCTGCACCGTTGATACCGATGATGCCNACTGCTTCACCGGGGGCGACGGTAAAATTGATATCTTGGAGCACCCACCTGAGTGTATGGCGCTTGTGTCCGGGTATAACCCACTCAGCCAGCCGCGACCAGCGGTTGGGATACTGTTTGTAGGCTTTGCCAAGATTCGTGACCTTGATGGTGCCCATCAGAGTTCATCCACAATTTCGCCAACATGGCGACGGAAGAGTCTAAGACCCAAAACACAGAAGACTATCGCCAGCAATGTTACTGGCCAAAGGCCATACCAGTTGGGCCATTGCCCGCTGACAAGTACAAGCTGGAACGCCTCAATCAGGCATGCCATTGGATTAAACTTCATCAATGCTTGCAAACGTTCTGGCAGGATATTAACCGGGTAAACAATGGGCGTAAGCCAAAACCAGAACTGAAGAAAAATGCCAAACAACTGACCGACGTCGCGAAAAAACACATTCAGCACACCNAGTGTAATGCCCAGGCCAATGGCAAAGGCGACAAGGATGCCAAGTAGCGGCAACATGGCNAAAAAAGGCCAACCGGGAAAGTTTCCGGATAACACAAGGAACCCGGAAAACAGTCCAAAGATGATGACAAAATTTATCGCGGCATTGACCACCACCGTTACTGGCAAACAGAGTCTAGGAAAACTCAGTTTCTTGAGCAGATTGGCGTTTTCAAGAAAGGTGTTTTGTGCACGACCGACGATTTCCGCGAACAGTCCCCACGTTAAAATCCCGGCGCAGAGGAAAATGCTGTAGGCAAATGCAGAATCAACACCGTGCAACTTCGCCTTCATGACCTGCGAAAAAATCACCGTATAAACAACAATCATTGCCAACGGATTGATTATTGTNCCTGAGGCACCAAGCAAGGAGTTCCGGTACTTGGACTGAAATTCCCGCTTGACGCTGCCGACGATGAAACCGCGGTATGCCCAGAGTGGGCGCAGCATGCCGATCGCCATCAGCAGCGCCCGTATACGTCCTGGAAGCGGACAATATCGTCTTCTCCCAGATACTCCCCGCTTTGCACTTCGATCATGACGAGGTCCATCACACCCGGGTTTTCCAGTCTGTGCTGGTGGCCAGCCGGAATGTAGGTCGACTGATTGGTCCCAACGAAGATTTCGTCTTCTCCATTCACTACCCTGGCCATGCCACTAACGACAATCCAGTGTTCGCTGCGGTGGTGGTGCATTTGCAGACTGAGGCTGCCGCCCGGCTTGACTTCGATGCGCTTGATCTTGAAGCGCGGTCCCTCTCCCAGCACCGTGTAAGTTCCCCAGGGGCGAGCGACGGTGCGATGCAATTTGTAGGCCTCGTGGTCTCGCTGCTTCAAGCGAGTGACCACCTGTTTGACGTCCTGCGCCTTGTCCGGGTGCGCTACGAGCAGCGCATCGGGGGTGTCGATGATCATCAGATTATCCAGCCCAACGGCGGCGACGAGGCGATCTTCACTCTGCACGTAGGTGTTGCGGGTATCGACGAAAATGGCATCGCCAACTGCACGGTTGCTGTCAGCATCCGGCACTGCCAGATCGCGGATCGCGTTCCAGGAACCAATGTCGCTCCAGCCAATGTCTGCCGGAACGACGGCCACCTTGCCCGAACGCTCCATGATTGCGTAGTCGACAGAAATGTCGGGCACTTCGCCGAAGGCTTCGGCNGGAATTTCGAGCATGGAATCTGTCCGCGAGCCACTTGCCTTCATCTCTGTCCAACAGGATTCGCAAGCCTTGAGCACATCGGGNGCATGTACCGCCAGTTCATCGAGGACCGCACCTGCCTTGAAGCAGAACATCCCGGAATTCCAGAGGAAATTGCCGGCTGCGAGATATTCTCTTGCCTTATCCTGCGAGGGCTTTTCGACGAAACGCTGNACGACCTTGCCGGCACCTGCCTCGCCGCCAGCCTCGATATAACCGAACCCGGTTTCCGGGGCATCGGGAACGATGCCGAAAGTGACCAGATAGTCTTCTGCTGCCAGACTGGCAGCATCTGCCACGGCCTTGGCAAAGGCTTGCTGATCCTGAATCAGGTGATCGGCAGCCAGGACAAGCAAACGGGCATCGCGACCGTATTTTTCAGAAACATGCAGCGCAGCCATGGCGACCGCNGGCGCCGTGTTGCGACCGATCGGCTCCAGCAGAAACACACCCGGTTGGTTATCGCCGAGTTTGGCCTTGGCCAGTTCATCCTTGCTCATGAAGAAGTAGTCGCGATTGGTGACAGTNAGGATTTCACCGCCCTGCGAGACATTGGCAGCCCGAAGGTAGGTCTTGAGCAGCAAGCTCTGGCCGTCGGCCAGTTTCATAAAAGGCTTGGGATGACCTTCACGGGACACCGGCCACAGGCGAGTGCCTGCACCACCAGAGAGAATGACAGGAATCAGCATGGTTATCACGCCCAAAAACCAAAACATGTAATTTTACTGCAACGCAGCAACCAAGCCTATATTGACTTTTGTCCTACCTCGATTGAAACGGGACTTCACCCGCCTCAATCAGCAGTACTCCGACTCGGCAAAGGTTTTGCCTGAGAATCTTTCGCCGATAGCACGGGTGTTGCGGTCAACGGCCATGCGATGCCAATTTCCGGGTCATCCCAGCGGATACAGCGCTCATGAACGGGCGAATAGTAATCGGTTGTCTTGTAAAGAACTTCGGCGTAATCGCTCAATGTAAGAAAGCCATGCGCGAACCCTGAGGGAATCCAGAGTTGTTTCCTGTTCTCCGCCGCCAGAGTCTCACCAACCCATTTGCCAAAGGTTCTGGAATTTTTCCGGAGGTCGACCACCACATCGAAAACCTCACCTTGAACAACTCGAACCAGCTTGCTTTGAGCCTTGGGCGCCACTTGGTAGTGGAGACCGCGCAGAACGTTCCTGGCGGATTTGGAATGATTGTCCTGCACGAAATCAGCTGCGAACCCGGTGACCTGAGCAAAGCTTGGGCGNTTGAAGCTTTCGAAAAAGAACCCGCGGTCATCGCCAAAGACCTTGGGTTCGATAACAAGGACGTCGGGAATTGCCGTGGGTGTAGCCTGCATCAGNAATACCTTTTCGCGCAGCAAACCTTGCAGGTATCGTCCATACCCGGTCTTGGCATAAGTTGCAGCAATGCTTTCCAGATGGGCGTCATCGATCCAAGCCTTTCGCCAGGCGATTTCCTCCGGGCAGGCCACCTTCAGCCCNTGGCGCTTTTCGATGGTGGCGATAAATTGCCCGGCTTCGAGCAGGCTGTCGTGGGTGCCGGTATCGAGCCAGGCATAGCCGCGCCCCATGATTTCGACCTCAAGCTTTTCATGTTCGAGATAGGCGCGGTTGATGTCGGTGATTTCAAGCTCACCGCGCNNGCTGGGGCGAATGTTCCGGGCGATATTGACCACGTCACGATCATAGAAATACAGTCCGGTCACCGCATAGCGAGATTTTGGCTGGCTCGGCTTTTCTTCAATGGAAATTGCGCGCCTTCCGTGGTCGAATTCGACCACGCCGTAGCGTTCCGGGTCATTCACAGCATACGCGAAAACAGTGGCGCCTTCTGATCGTGCATTGGCCCGCTGCAGCAGTTCGCTGAAGTCGTGCCCGTGGAAGATGTTATCGCCAAGAATCAGTGCGCTCGGGTTGTCGCCGACAAATCCGGCGCCGAGGATGAAGGCCTGGGCCAGACCGTCGGGACTCGGCTGGATGGCATATTGCAGATTAATGCCCCACTGGCTGCCATCGCCCAGAAGTTGGGCGAAGCGCGGAGTGTCCTGCGGCGTCGAGATGATAAGAATCTCACGTATTCCGGCCAGCATTAGCGTGGTGAGCGGGTAATAGATCATCGGCTTGTCGAAAATCGGCAGCAGTTGCTTCGAGATCGAAAGTGTGGCCGGGTAGAGGCGTGTGCCGGAACCGCCGGCAAGGATGATGCCCTTGCGCGAACTCATGCGCGTTCTCCGTAGTTCGTTTCCATCCATTGGCGATAAGCACCGCTCGTCACGTTGCGCACCCCGCCNTGATTATCAAGAT
The DNA here is from genome assembly GCA_013363835.1 of Dechloromonas sp. GTDB lineage: Bacteria > Pseudomonadota > Gammaproteobacteria > Burkholderiales > Rhodocyclaceae > Azonexus. The sequence goes on along the minus strand of CP054864.1, from coordinate 752,610 downwards.
ACCACTGTACCGTCTTGCGAATACCACTTTCGAAGCTTTCGGCTGGTCTCCACCCGAGTTCANNACGTTCGATCCTGGTTGCATCGATGGCATAGCGGCGGTCATGGCCTGGCCGATCCTGCACGAAAACGATTTGTTCGCGATAGGATTTGCGATCCTGACGGGGTTGCAGTTCGTCCAGCAGTTCGCACAGCACATGCACCACCTCGATGTTNGGCTTNTCGTTCCAGCCACCGACATTGTAGGTTTCGCCCGGCACGCCCGCCTGGAGAACGCGACGAATGGCTGAACAGTGATCCTTGACGTAGAGCCAGTCGCGAATCTGCCGTCCATCGCCATAAATGGGCAAAGGCTTGCCCGCCAGCGCATTGTGCAAAACNAGNGGAATCAGTTTTTCCGGGAAATGGTAAGGGCCGTAGTTGTTGGAACAATTGGTGGTCAGCACCGGCAGCCCGTACGTATGGTGGTAGGCGCGCACCAGATGGTCGCTGGCGGCCTTGCTCGCCGAATAGGGACTATTGGGCTCGTAGCGGTTGGTCTCGCTGAATGCCGGGTCGCTTTCTGCCAGCGACCCATAGACTTCGTCGGTGGATATGTGGAGAAAACGAAAACCGGCTTTCAATTTGCCATCCAGGCCACCCCAGTANGCTCGAACTGCTTCGAGCAGCCGNAAGGTGCCGACGATATTGGTCTGGATAAAATCCTCCGGACCATGAATGCTGCGGTCGACATGGGATTCGGCAGCAAAATTGATGACGGCGCGTGGCCGGCTTTCAGCCAACAGTCCGGACAACAGATCAAAATCGCCGATGTCGCCCGTGACAAAGCGATGGCGCGAGTCTCCTTGCAGNGAAGCAAGATTTTCCAGGTTTCCGGCATAGGTCAGCGCATCAAGGTTAACTACCGCTTCGTCACTCTGTGCCAGCCAGTCGAGTACAAAATTACTACCGATAAACCCGGCGCCTCCGGTCACGAGAATCATCTATTCGGCTCCAAAATCAAGGTGCAAATATCGTTGCCTGACGCTATTCGACCCGCATTCGCAAGAANCTCGCGAATCGCGGCATNCCGGTATTNGTCAGATCCCGGTAACGGTAGGTCACCGTCGTGCCGATCGGAGGCGGATCGCTGCGCTGGGCGTCCGTGAATCCGGTGCCCAGNGCGAATTCGCGNCCGTCTGCAGTGCGCACGCGCAACGCGCCCAGCCTGCCGGCGNNTTTTCCCTTGCCGGGCACATGACCGACAACCACCGCTTCGGCATCTTCCCAGGGTTTCATTTTCAGCAACGTATCGCTGCGGCCGGTTTCGTAGAGCGCGTCGGCACGGTGCAGCATCAGGCCTTCGCCGCCGGCCTTGACGACCTTCATGCGTTTNTTCAGGCTGTTGCGGTCGACCACCGAAAACTGCTCGATTTCACGCAGCCAGGGAACATTGGCCTGCCGCACGATCTCGCGTATCGCCTCGGCCCGCTCGCGGAAGGTACCGGGCGCGCCGGGCAGTTCAAANATCATGTAGCGGACCTGGCGCCATTCGCCATCGTCCGGGACATCCTTGCGAACAATGCCGGAAAGGCGCTCGAAGGTTCCGCGCGCAATCCAGAGTTCGCCATCGAGCGGACGCTCNGGCAGTCCATCGATGAACCAGCGCGGCGCGTTGATTTCCTTGCCGCTGCGAAAGCGCAGCGTGTTGCCATCCCAGATGGCGCGCACGCCGTCGAGTTTNTCGCTGACCAGGTAGCGTGTGACATCGACCTGGTCGCGATAGACCTCTGCCAGCAGGATGGCCGGGGTNTCCGCGGCGCTGCAGGCGACTGGCAACGCAAGGGCCACACCCAGCAGCAGCGCCCCGAGCAGCCGCGACATCAGTCACCGGCCCAGGTACGCCTTGCCTGACGGGCGATGCCGAATACCTCTTCCAGCCGCTCGCCATCGCCATGCGCCAAGGCCATGCGCAGTTCGTCCAGCTGCGCGCGGTAGCAATCGAGTTCGGTCAGCAATGCTTCCCGGTTGGCGAGACAAATATCGCGCCACATTTCCGGATGGCTGGCGGCGATACGGGTGAAGTCGCGAAAACCGGAAGCGGCGAAAGTGAAGAACAGGTCGGCATCCTCGCGCACGGCCAGATCGTGCACCAAGGCGAACGACAGCAAATGCGGCAGATGGCTGACGGCGGCGAACNNACGGTCATGCGCCTGCGGCGTCAGTTCATATATGTCCGCCCCGCACAGCGACCAGGCGCGCTTGATGTGGTCGAGCGCATCGTCCGTGTTTTCTCGCAAGGGCGTGACGACGACTTTCTTGCCTTGATAAAGATCCCAGCGCGCCGCGGCCGGGCCGCTGTTTTCGGCACCGGCAATCGGGTGGGCCGGGACGAACTGGCTGATCCGCTCGCCAAGGGCAGCGCGCNNGGCGGCAATCACGTCGCCTTTGGTCGAACCACCGTCGGTGACGATGGTATCCGGCCCGAGATACGGTGCGATGCGCTCGAAGATCTCCGGCATTTGCGCAACCGGCGTCGCCACCAGCACGATGTCGGCATCTTCGATCTCATGCGTCGGGTTGATGCCGGCACGGTCGATCACGCCAAGGTGCTGGGCCACCCGCAAGGTAGCCGGCGTGCGGCCGAAACCGACGACCTCCTCGACGGCATTCGCCTCCTTGAGCGCCAGCGCGAATGAACCGCCGATCAGGCCGGTGCCGAAGACGACGATCTTGCCGAATTCGGACATTTACAGCGCCTTCTCCAGCGCTTCAAGGAAGCGGGCATTCTCCGGCTCGGTACCGATGGTCACGCGCAACCACTCGGGCAGGCCGTAGCCGCCAATCGGGCGCACGATAACGCCTTGCCGCAACAGTTTCTGATTGACCGCAGCGCCATCGCCCGCCTTGAAGGTGACGAAATTCCCGTACGACGGGATATGTTCCAGCCCCAGCCGCTGCAGGCCGGCGACAAGCTGTTCCATGCCGCGCCGGTTGAGTTCGTAGCTCTCGGCAACGAACGGGTGATCATCAAGCGCAGCGACCGCTGCGGCAATCGCCAGGTTATTGACGTTGAACGGCTGGCGCACGCGGTTCATCAGGTCGGCAATTTCGGCGGAAGCCAGCGCATAGCCAACGCGCAGCCCCGCAAGACCAAAAATTTTCGAGAAGGTACGGGTAACGACGAGGTTCGGGAAATCCTTGATCCAGGCCGCGGTATCGACCCGCTCGGCGGGCGGCAGATATTCGTTGTAGGCCTCGTCGAGCACCACGACCACGTCTTGCGGCACCGCTTCGAGGAAAGCGCGCACTTCCGGATAAGGCAGGAAATTGCCGGTCGGGTTGTTCGGGTTGGCGATCCAGACGATGCGCGTATCGGGGCGGATAGCGGCACGCATGGCGTTCAGATCGTGGCCGTAATTTTTGGCCGGGGTCGCAATCAGTTCTGCTCCGGTCGACAGCGTGGCGAGAGGATAAACCGCGAAGGCGTGCTGGGCGAAAATCGCCGAACGGCCCGGCGCCAGGAAAACGCGGGCGATCAGGTCGAGCACGTCGTTGGAACCGTTGCCGAGCACGACCTGGTTCTGCGCCAAACCTGCTCGCTCGGCCACCGCCCGAATCAGGTCGAACTGATCGGGATAACGCTCGATACCGTTGATCGCCGCCTCGACCGCCTTTTTCGCCTTCGGGCTCATGCCCAGCGGGTTTTCGTTGGAGGCCAGCTTGACGATCTTGTCGACCGGAATCCCCATCTCGCGCGCCAGTTCGGTGATCGGCTTGCCTGGCTGGTAGGGGGATATGGCACGCACGTAGGACAAGGCGTGGTCAACGAGGCTCATGGGGAATTCCTCAATAAACGGCAACCGGGTAGGAACCGAGNNGATTTTCAGATAGGCGGCGTGTGCGGCCAGTTTGTCGAGCGCCGACTTGACTGCCGGATCATCGCGATGGCCTTCGATATCGACATAGAAAACGTATTCCCACAGCGCATTCCGGGCCGGGCGGGATTCCAGGCGGCACATCGAGACGCCAGCCGCGGACAACGGCAGCAGCAACTCGTGCAAGGCGCCCGTCCGGTTCGGGGCCGACATGATCAGCGAAGTCTTGTCGCGCCCGGAAACACCGGCGTCGTGCTTGCCGAGCACCAGGAAGCGCGTGGTGTTGTTCGGCTCGTCCTCGATGTTCTCGATCAGCTTGGGCAGCTTGTAGCGTTCGGCCGCCGCCTCGCCGGCAATCGCCGCGACGCCGGCCTCTTCGGCCGCCATCTGCGCCGCCAGCGAGTTGCTGGCCACGGAAATGCGCGGCACGCCGGGCAGATTGCGATTCAGCCATTCGTGGCACTGGGCCAGCGACTGGGCGTGCGAGTAAACCTTGGTCACCTTGCCGAGATCGGTCTCGTTGGTCAGCAGGTTCTGGTGAATGCGCAGCACCACTTCGCCACAAATCTTGAGTGGCGTGGCGAGCAGCAGATCCATCGTCCGGCCGACTGCGCCCTCGGTCGAATTCTCGACCGGCACCACGGCGTAATGGGCATGCGCGGATTCGACCTCGCGGAAAACATCGTCGATTGAGGCTTGTGGCAGCAGCCGGGCGGCGTGGCCGAAATGTTTGGTCGCCGCGCTGCCGGTGAAGGAACCGAGCGGGCCGAGNAAGGAAATGCCGAGCGGCTCCTCGAGCGACAGGCAGGCCGACATCACTTCGCGGAAGAAAAACGTGATGTTTTCGCCGGACAAGGGGCCGGGGTTGATTTCCTGCAAGCGGCGCAGGACCTGCGCCTCGCGCTCGGGGCGGTAAATGTACCCGGCTTCGCCGTGCTCGGCCTTGATCTCGCCCACTTTTTGCGCGCAGCGGGCACGCTGGTTGAGGAGGCGCAGCAGTTCGGCGTCGATGCCGTCGATTTCGGCGCGGACGCCGGCCAGGGCCTTGTGCAGATCGTCGCTCATCGGTTCCTACCCGTTGCGTTTGGCGAAATCGTTCATGAAATCCACCAGCACCCGCACGCCTTGCAGCGAAACGGCATTGTAGATGGACGCCCGCATGCCGCCGACCGACTTGTGACCTTTCAGCGAAACCAGGCCGGCCGCCTTCGCTTCGGTGAGGAAAGTGGCGTCGAGTTCGGGATTGGTCAGGGTGAAGGGGACGTTCATCCGCGAACGGCAATCGGGATCGACCGGGTTGCGATAGAAGCCGCCCGAGCCGTCGATGGCTTCGTACAAAATGCCGGCTTTTTCGGCGTTGACCGCAGCGATGCCCTCCAGCCCGCCCTGGCGCTTGAGCCACTGGAAGACGAGGCCGGCGATGTAGATGCCGTAGGTCGGCGGCGTATTGAGCATCGAGCCATTCTCGGCCATCACTGCGTAATCCATGACCGTCGGGATGTTCAGCGACGCCATGCCGAGCAGGTCGCGATGGACGATGACCAGCGTCAGTCCCGAGGGNCCGATGTTCTTCTGCGCCCCGGCGTAGATCAGGCCGAATTTCTCGACCGGTACCGGCGCCGAAAGAATGTGCGACGACATATCAACCACCAGCGGCACGCCGGTTTCGGCAATGCGCTGGGCGGGAATCTCGACGCCGTGGATGGTTTCGTTGGTGCACAGATGCAGGTAGGCCGCGAAGGGATCGAGCTTGATCTCGTCGGCGGTCGGCAAACGGGTGAAACCGCTGGATTCGGTAGTCGCCGCGCAACGGACATTGCCGATGCGCTGCGCTTCCTTGAACGCCTTCTTGGACCACGAGCCGGTCACGATGTAATCGGCGGAACGCCCGGCCAGCAGGTTCATTGGAATCTGCGCGAACTGCTGCGTCGCGCCACCTTGTAGGAAAAGCACCTTGTACTGCTCGGGGATGCCCATCAGCTCGCGCAAATCGGCCTCGGCCTGATCGAGGATGGACATGAACTCCTTGCCACGATGGCTCATTTCCATAACGCTGCATCCGGCGCCATGCCAGTCGAGCAGTTCCTCCTGCGCCTGGCGCAGGACCTCCTCCGGCAATGCCGCCGGGCCGGCGCTGAAATTCCAGATGCGCGCCATCAGACTTCTCCACCCTCGCCTTCGGCGGCCGGCGCNGGAATTTGCCCGTTTTCGCCGTCGACCGCAACAGGCGCTTCGCCATCGACCTCGACCACGGATTCAGCGACTTTTTCCAGCCCAGCCAGCTTTTCGCCATCGTCCAGCGAAATCAGGGTCACGCCCTGAGTCGCCCGGCCCATGCCGCGAATTTCGGCAACGCGGGTACGAATCAGCACGCCGCCGGTGGTAATCAGCATGATTTCGTCTTCGTCGTTGACCAGTTTGGCGCCAACGACGATGCCGTTGCGCTCGCTGTCGGCGATAGCGCGCACACCCTGCGTGCCGCGCCCGGAGTGGCGGAAATCGGCCAGCACGGTGCGTTTGCCGAANCCGTTCTCGGTCGCCACCAGCACCGTCTGCTGGTCGTTTTCGGCAACCAGCAGGGAAATGACCGATTGGTCTTTCATCAGCTTCATGCCGCGAACGCCGCGCGCACCACGGCCCATCGGACGAACGTCTTCCTCGTCGAACCAGACCGCCTTGCCGGCGTTCGAGACCAGCACGATGTCGCTGCTGCCGCTGGTCAGCTCGACGCCGATCAGGTAATCGCCCTCGTCCAGCGTGACCGCAATGATGCCGGCCTTGCGCGGGTTGGAGTAATCGGAAAGCGGCGTTTTCTTGACGGTGCCCATGACGGTCGCCATGAAGACGTACTGGTCGTCCGAGAATTCCTTGACCGGCAGCACGGCGTTGATGCGCTCACCCTCCTCCAGCGGGAAGAGATTGACGATCGGCTTGCCGCGACTGTTGCGGCTGCCCTGCGGCGCTTCGTAAACCTTCAGCCAGTAGCAGCGGCCACGGTTCGAGAAACACAGGATGTAATCGTGGGTGTTGGCGACGAACAGGTGATCGACGAAATCCTCTTCCTTGATCGCCGCCGCCTGCTTGCCGCGCCCGCCCCGACGCTGGGCGCGATAGTCGGCAAGCGGCTGCGCCTTGATGTAGCCGCCGTGCGAAAGCGTCACGACCATGTCCTGCGGCGTGATGAAGTCTTCGATGCCGAGTTCCTGCGTGTGCAGCACGATCTCGGAGCGGCGCTCGTCCCCGAACTGGTCGCGGATTGCCGTCAACTCGCCGACGATGATCTCGGTAATGCGTTCCGGCTTGGCCAGAATGTCCAGCAAATCAAGGATCTTGGCCATCACGTCCTTGTATTCGCTGACGATCTTGTCCTGCTCCAGACCGGTCAGGCGTTGCAGGCGCAGTTCCAGGATTGCCTGGGCCTGAGCGTCGGAAAGGCGGTAACCCTGTTCCGAAAGCCCGAACTCAGGCGCCAGACCATCCGGGCGCGACGCGTCGGACGCAGCGCGCACCAGCATTTCCTCGACGACCGGGCTGCGCCACTGGCGAGCCATCAGGCCAACCTTGGCATCAGCCGGCGTCGGCGCAGCCTTGATGAGCGCGATGATTTCATCGACGTTGGACAGCGCAACCGCCAGACCTTCGAGAATATGCCCGCGTTCGCGAGCCTTGCGCAGCTCGTGNACCGTGCGACGCGTGACGACTTCGCGGCGATGCGACAGGAAGCATTCGAGCATCTGCTTCAGGTTGAGCAGGCGCGGCTGGCCATCGACCAACGCCACCATGTTCATCCCGAAGGTATCCTGCAGCTGCGTCTGTTTGTACAGGTTGTTGAGGATGACCTCGCCGACCTCACCGCGCTTCAGCTCGATGACGATACGCATCCCCGACTTGTCGGATTCGTCGCGGATATCTGAAATACCGTCGATCTTCTTCTCGTTGACCAGTTCGGCGATCTTCTCGATCAGCGACTTCTTGTTAACCTGGTAGGGAATCTCATCGACGATCAGCGCCTGGCGGCCATTGCCCTTGTCCATCTCCTCGAAATGGGTGCGCNNGCGCATGACGACCCGCCCACGCCCGGTCTTGTAGCCTTCGCGCACGCCCATCACGCCATAGATCAACGCCGCGGTCGGAAAATCCGGCGCAGGAATGTGCTCGATCAGCTCATCGATGGAAATCGCCGGGTTTTCCAGCAGCGCCAGGCAGCCCGCCACCACCTCGTTCAGGTTGTGTGGCGGAATGTTGGTTGCCATACCGACTGCGATACCGGACGAGCCGTTGATCAACAGGTTCGGGATGCGCGCCGGCAATACCAGCGGCTCCTGCTCGGAGCCATCGTAGTTCGGCCCGAAATCGACGGTTTCCTTGTCCAGATCTTCGAGCAGCTGGTGGCCGATCCTGGCCATCCGCACTTCGGTATAACGCATCGCCGCCGCATTGTCGCCGTCGACCGAACCGAAGTTGCCCTGGCCATCGACCAGCATGTAGCGCAGGGAGAAGTCCTGCGCCATGCGCACAATCGTGTCATAGACCGCCGTATCGCCGTGCGGGTGATACTTACCGATCACATCACCGACGATACGCGCCGACTTCTTGTACGCCTTGTTCCAGTCGTTGTTCAGCTCGTGCATCGCGAACAACACCCGGCGATGCACCGGCTTCAGGCCGTCGCGCGCATCCGGAAGCGCCCGGCCGACGATCACGCTCATCGCATAATCGAGATAGGAACGCCGCATCTCGTCTTCGAGGCTGATCGGCAGTGTTTCTTTGGCGAATTGATCCATGTCTCACATCGGCACCGCTCGCGCGCTGCCTCTATTGGTTGAATTGAGCGTAATTTGTTATTTTAACACGCGACCAATCCCAAGACAGACGCCGATTTCCATGAATCCCATGCCTGAAAACATCGACTTGCTGATCGAAGCCGGCTGGATCGCCACGGTCGCCCCGGATGAACTGCTCAGAAATCACGCGGTAGCTGTCGATGCCGGGCGGATCGTCGCCGTAATGCCCACCAGCGAGGCAAGAAGGCGCTTCAATCCCGAACAACGCGCCATCCTCGAAGACCATGTGCTGATTCCCGGCCTCGTCAATCTGCACACGCATGCCGCAATGTCGCTGATGCGCGGACTGGCCGACGACCTGCCATTGATGGATTGGTTGCAGAAACACATCTGGCCCGCCGAAGCAGCCAATCTCTCAACGCAATATGTATACGATGGTACTCGGCTCGCCTGTGCCGAGATGCTGTTGGGTGGCGTCACCTGCTTCAACGACATGTATNTTTTCCCCGAGGCGACCGCCACCGCGGCAGCGGAATTCGGCATGCGCGCCACGGTCGGCATGACTATCCTGGAGTTTCCGACGCCTTATGCCAGCGATGCCGCGGACTACCTCGACAAGGGCCTCGCCGCACGCGAGAAATGGCGAAACCACCCGTTGATCGGTTTCTGCCTCGCCCCACATGCGCCATACACGGTTTCCGACGCCAGCTTCGAAAGAATTCTGACTCTATCGGCACAACTCAATCTGCCGGTTCACTGCCATATCCACGAAACCCGCCACGAAATCGAGGAAAGCCTGAAACAGCACGGAACCGCGCCTTTGCTTCGGCTAAAACGCCTCGGATTGCTGGGCCCGGGATTCATCGGCGTTCACGCCGTCCATCTGACTGACGAGGATATCGAACTGCTGGCCGAAACCGGCACGCACATCGCCCATTGCCCGACCTCGAATCTCAAACTGGCAAGCGGTATCTCGCCTGTGGCGCGGATGCGACAAATGGGCATCAACGTCGGCCTTGGAACCGACGGCGCCGCCAGCAACAATCGACTCGACATGTTCAGCGAGATGCGACTGGCCGCCCTGCTGGCCAAAGGCAGCACTGGCGACGCCAGCGCCCTTCCGGCGCGCGAAATTCTCCGCATGGCGACGCTCGATGGCGCAAAGGCGCTGGGCCTTGAANATGAAATCGGCTCCATCACGCCGGGAAAATCCGCCGATCTCGTCGCCGTCGGTCTCAATGGCCTGAACATAAAGCCTTGTTACGATCCCGTATCCCATCTGGTTCATGTCGCCGGCCGGGAATGCGTGACGCACGTATGGGTCGCAGGAAAGTGTTGCGTAGACCACAAAAAGCTTGTTCGGGGCGCCCAAAATGACTTGGAATCGGCAATAGCCCTATGGCAGAATAGGCTGGAGGTCCGTAGGGAATCCTGAATACAGGTCGCTACTCGGGTAAAAGGTTTGCTAATTTTCTTCAACGAGGAAAACAATGATCAAGAATGTTGCCAAGAAATCTTTGGTTCTGGCCCTGCTGGCCGGCATCGGCTTCGGCGCCTCCATGGCCCAGGCACAAGAACGCGTTTATGTCATCGACCAACGCGATGTCGTCGCCAAGAGCGGCTTTGACCTGTGCTGGCGCACCGGTTACTGGACCCCGGCCGCTGCCGCCAAGGATCCGGCTGGTTGCCAGTGCGACAAGGATCTGATTCCGAAGGAAGTGTGCGAACCGCCGAAGCCTGCTGCGCCGGTCGCTGCGCCGAAACCGAGCGGTGAAAAGATCACCGTCGCTGCCGACGCCCTCTTCGACTTCGACAAGGCCACGCTGCGCCCCGAAGGCAAGGCCAAGCTCGACGAACTGGTTGCCAAGGCTGGCGCCATCAAGCTGGAAGTGATCCTGGTCGTCGGTCACACTGACCGTATCGGCTCTGCCGAATACAACCAGAAACTGTCCGAGCGCCGTGCTGCTGCCGTCAAGACCTACCTGGTCTCCAAGGGCATCGAAGCCAACCGTGNNTACACCGAAGGCAAGGGCAAGACCCAGCCGGTCACCGGCGACAAGTGCAAGGGCAATGCCAAGACCAAGGCCCTGATCGAGTGCCTGCAACCGGATCGTCGTGCCGACATCGAAATCATCGGCACCAAGTAAGCCACTGCGCTTCATCAAAAGCCCTGCCTCGGCAGGGCTTTTTCTTTCAATTTCCAAAACTGACATTTCTGAACGAACCATGCTCAACGCCGACCCTGCCGAACTGGATAAATTCGGGGAACTTGCCCACCGTTGGTGGGATGCCAACAGCGAGTTCAAACCCNTCCATGACATCAACCCGCTACGTCTGGACTGGATCGACGATGCCATCGGCCTGCACGGTAAACGCATTCTCGATGTCGGCTGCGGCGGCGGCCTGCTATCGGAAGGAATGGCCGTTCGCGGCGCCGATGTGACCGGCATCGATCTCTCGGAAAAACCTCTGGGAGTCGCCAGGCTTCATCTGCTGGAAAGCGGCCAGAAGGTCGACTACCGTAAAATCTCCGTCGAACAACTGGCCGAGGAAATGCCGGGCGCCTTCGATGCCGTCACCTGCCTGGAAATGCTGGAGCACGTGCCTGATCCCGCCAGCATCGTCAGCGCTTGCGTCNGCCTCGTCAAACCGGGCGGACAAGTTNTTNTTTCGACCATCAACCGCAACCCCAAGGCGTATCTGTTCGCTGTCATCGGTGCCGAATACCTGCTGCAGATGCTGCCCAAGGGCACACATGATTTCGCCCGCTTCATCAAGCCATCGGAACTGACGCGCTGGTGCAAACAGGCAGGGCTGGAGCCGGATGAACTGATCGGCATGACCTACAACCCGCTGACGCAGCGTTATGCGCTGGGCAACGATACCGGCGTCAATTATCTGGTGCGCACGACGCGTAATGTTTGAGGCGGTCCTTTTGACCTTGACGGCACGCTGGCCGACACGGCGCCCGATTTGTGCAGCGCCGTCAATATTTTGCTTGTCGAGGAAGGTCGACCGCAACAGCCATTTTCCAGCCTCCGCCCTTATACCTCGCAAGGTGTGCGCGGCTTGCTCTGGAAGAGTTTTGGCATCGAAACCTCGCATGGCGAATACGCCCGGCTGTCCNGCTCGTTTCTCGAAATCTACGCCGGCCAACTGTGCAACCTGTCGCGACTGTTCGACGGCATTCCCGAATTGCTCGACACGCTGGAGTCGCGGGGAATCGCCTGGGGCATCGTCACCAACAAGCGGACTCGCTACACGGAACCGCTGGTCGCAGCATTAGGCCTGACACCCGCACCCGCTGCGNTGGTCAGTGGCGACACCACTGCCGAAGCCAAGCCCTCGCCGCTGCCCATCCTGCACGCATGCGAAATTCTCGGCNTGCGCCCGCAGCGCACGCTATATGTCGGCGATGATCGGCGTGACATCGTCGCAGGATTGGCCGCCGGCACGAAAACGGCAGCCGTTTCCTACGGCTATCTCGGCAACAGTGGCCCGATCGATACCTGGGGCGCCGACTTCATCGCCGACCATCCAACAACGCTGGGCAATCTTCTGTTGCAATCAGGCCATACAAGGTAAGTTGCAATGCAGCGGATTCACTTTACCGCCGCCCTCCGTTCCCGACGGCGATAGCCGACAATGGCGGGAACAACAGCCAGCAAGACGACCGCCAACCCGAGCCAGAGCGGCCAGACCAGTGGCCGGTTCCACTCGCGCCGCGCATTGGCGCGATCGACAGCGTCTATGCGCTGATACTTGAGGATATTGTTGGCGACATCGCTCGGCTTCCGGTTCTTCAGCCAGCGATGAATGAGCGTGTAACTCTTGGGATGCAGACCGAAGTTCCAAGGGGCATCGTGCTGCAGAATGCGGTTCATCTGTCGGACGATGCCCAGGCGCTCCGCTGTGTTGTCCATGCTCTTCATTCGCGAGAACAAGCGGTCAAATTCCGGATTGTCATAGTTGGAGGCATTTTCNCCGCCCTTCGCTACTTTGCTTTCATTTCCGTCGAGCAGGAAGAAGAAGTTCTCGGGATCCGGATAGTCGGCGTTCCACCCCAAGTAGTAAAGCTGGACATTGCCCTTGCGAATCTTGTCTTGGAAGCGGTTGAAATCGGTAGAGCGAATGACAAGTTGAACATCGATCTTGGCGAATTGCCGGGTCAGCCAGTCCAGCCGCGATTTTTCGCCCATGCCTCCGCCGGTAGTATCGAGGTTGATGACCAGCGGTTCGCCGGTCTTCTCGTCGCGGCCGTTCGGATAGCCTGCCTCGACCATCAATTGCCGGGCCACCTCGACCGGTTTTCGCTTGCGCTTGCCATCCACCCAGTCGTGAACCACCAGGTTCGTGCCTGCCTCGCCATCTTCGTAGCCGAAGATCCCCGGCGGCAGAGGACTTTGGGCCGCGATGCCGCGACCGTTCTGGAAAATCGAAATGTACTCCTCCTGATCCACGGCAATCGAGATTGCCTGCCGTAGTTTGGTCGACCGCTCATGCAAACCGCCAACCACCGGATCGAGCATGTTGAAACCCATGTAGAAAATCGATGTCTTGACCGAGGTCAGCAGGCGAATTCCCCGGTCACGCATTTCATCGGTCAGTTCAACATCGCCGCCGACATTGACGCGTATCGCCTGATCGAAACTGTCCGAGGAGATGCCCGAAGCATCGTAGTAGCCCTGCAGGAACTTGTTCCAGTAGGGAATCGCCTCCTTTTCCCGGGTGAAGACAGCCTGATCGAGCAACGGGGAGGTNTTGCCGCAGTCGTCCAGCAAGCCTGCCTTGCGGTCGCCGGCCTCGCCTTCACAAGGGTAAGTCTGGCGGCCGTCAAAATTGGGATTGCGCGAGAGCACCATGCGCCGGTTGGGGTCGTTCTCGGTCAACATGAACGGCCCGGTGCCGACCGGCCACCAGTCCAGCGTCAGGTTTTTCGCGGCCATGCCAGGCTGGGCATAGAAGCGATCGACTTCGCGCGGCACCGGCGCGAAGAATGGCATTGCCAGCCAAAACAGGAACTGCGGGTATTTTCCCTTGATACGGATGCGCCAGGTATGCGAATCGACTTTTTCCACGCCCGACAATGGATAGGCATCGAGATCCACCCACGCATCCGCCGGCATGTCCTGCGCAGCCTGCCCCAAGGCTTCACCCAGTTCCTTGAGCCCGACGATCTTGTCGGCCATCATCCCGAAGATGGGCGAATGCAACCTTGGATGAGCAAGGCGCTTGATCTGATAGATATAGTCATCGGCAGTCAGCTCGCGCGTGCCAGTCTGCGAAAAATCGGCAATCGTTTGCCGCCCATCCGCAGCATTTTTGCCCAAATANGCGGGTTGACCGTGACTATCCAACGCGAAAGCCGGATGCGGCTGATAACGGATACCGGGTTTCAAGCGGAGTTCATAAACACTCTCGGCGATGCTGTCGAGCGGGGCGTCGGCAGTCAGTTCGCGGCCAGCGGCATCGAAAAAGCGCAGGCCGGGCATCTCCACCAGCGTAGAGGGAATCAGTTCATACGGGCGCTTGAGGTAGTGGTACTGCAGCGGCGGCTCGTAGATCTGTCCAGTAAAGGTGATTTCGTCCTCGGTGTAGGACTGTGCCGGATCGAGATGCTTGGGCCGATCGGTAAACGCAGCGTAGAGAATGTTGCGCTCGGCATCGGCCACCGGGTAGGGATCGTTCCAGGCCTGGCCGCAACCGGCGAGCAGGACAATGAAGATGAAGTTGATCAAACAATTCCGCATGGAACGGAGTGTAACAACTTGACCGCCTCCCTGCCCATTGCCCACAATGCCCGAAAATTAGCGATACGGAGCGAACACATGCTGGACACAAAATTTCCGACTTCTCCCTGCCCGCCACCAGCGGACAAACCTTCAATCTGGCGGCGCAGGCCGGCAAGGTCGTCGTCATCTATTTCTACCCCAAGGACAGCACGCCTGGCTGCACGACCGAGGCACAGCAGTTTCGCGACCTCTACGACCGGTTTGTCGCGGTCGACGCCGTCATTCTGGGCATTTCCAGAGACAGCGTTAAATCGCACGAGAACTTCAAGGCAAAGCAGGCGTTGCCCTTCGAACTCGGCTCCGATGCCGACGAAACCGTCTGCAATCTGTTTGCCGTAATGAAAATGAAAAACATGTATGGGAAACAGGTTCGGGGCATCGAACGCAGCACCTTCGTCATCGATCGTAAAGGCGTACTGCGCCGCGAATGGCGTGGCGTCAAGGTACCAGGCCACGCTCAGGATGTCCTTGATTTCGTTTCTTCTCTTTAATCTCTTCCAACTACAACCAAAGGCCCAATTCATGCCGCGCAAGCCCGCAGCCGCCAAGAAGCCCGCCGTTACCAAGATTTTCGTCCTCGATACCAACGTGCTGATGCACGATCCGAGCTGCCTTTTCCGCTTCGAGGAACACGACATCTTCCTGCCGATCATGACTCTGGAGGAACTCGACAACAACAAGAAGGGCATGTCCGAAATTGCCCGCAATGCGCGCCAAGCCTCGCGCATGCTCGATGAAATGCTGGCGCACGACGGCGTGGACATTGATGAGGGCATCGATCTTTACGGCCCATCGGCCAAGCTGGCGAGCGGCCGTCTTTACCTGCAGACCGAGGCAATCAGCGGCGACTTGCCGCAGGGTCTGCCGACTTCCAAGGTCGACAATCAGATCCTGTCGGTCGTCATCCATCTGCAGAAGAAATTTCCCAAGCGCCCCGTCATCCTGGTGTCGAAAGACATCAACATGCGCATCAAGTCGCGCGCCCTGAACCTGCTGGCCGAAGACTACTTCAACGATAAGGTGCTGGAGGATACCGACATCCTTTACACCGGCACCCGCGCCCTGCCCGACAATTTCTGGGACAGGCATGGAAAGGGCATGGAGTCGTGGAAAAAGGACAGCAAGACCTACTACAAGGTCACCGGCCCGCTCGGCCCGCAAATGCTGGTCAACGAATTCGTCTGGCTGGAAAAGGATGGCTTCACCGCCATCGTCAAGGAAACTGCCGGCAAGACGGCCGTGCTCGAAACACTCGTCGACTATACCCATCCGAAANACGCCGTCTGGGGCATCACCGCGCGCAACCGGGAACAGAATTTCGCGCTTAATCTGCTGATGAATCCGGATATCGACTTCGTCACCCTGCTCGGCCAGGCCGGCACCGGCAAAACGCTGCTGACGCTTGCCGCCGGGCTGACGCAGGTGCTGGAAAGCAAGCTGTTCGCCGAAATCATCATGACCCGCGTGACGGTGCCTGTGGGCGAGGATATCGGATTCCTGCCCGGCACCGAGGAGGAAAAGATGGCGCCGTGGATGGGGGCGCTGGAAGACAACCTCGACGTGCTTACCCATATCGATGAAGGTAGCGGCCCCTATGGCGGCGAATGGGGCAAGGCGGCGACGCACGACATCATTCGCTCGCGGATCAAGGTCAAGTCGCTGAATTTCATGCGCGGCCGCACCTTCCTCAAANAATACCTGATCATCGACGAAGCGCAGAACCTGACGCCGAAACAGATGAAAACCCTGGTCACCCGTGCCGGCCCAGGCACCAAGGTCGTCTGTCTCGGCAACATCGCGCAGATCGATACACCCTACCTGACCGAAGGCAGTTCCGGTCTCACCTATGTCGTCGACCGCTTCAAGGGTTGGCCACACTCCGGTCACATTACGTTACAACGTGGCGAGCGCTCCCGTCTGGCTGATCACGCGGCTGAAGTGCTATAATCGCACCAAATAACTAAAGGGGCCGTGTCAGTGACACGGCCTTTTCGTTTCAGCCACGGGCTGTCTCCGCCGGAGGAAATTCTTGAAACGTCGTGATTTTCTGGCATCTGCTGCCGCGCTCTCCCTGTTATCCGCCGAGGCGCTGGCGGCAAAGAAAAGACGGATGCGAAAGCGACATCCAAACCGACTGCCAAATCGGGAACTTCCAAGCCATCTTCTTCCGCCCATCACTCGGCCAAGCACTCGTCTGCCANCGGCACAAGGGCCGGTTGCGCATACCGCAGAAGATCCGATCACCGAGAAACCACCGCAGGGCACCTCCGCCACACGCCTGCCACCGGTCAAAGCGGCAGAGCCACCGTCGAGTTGGCGCACCTTTGAAATCATCACCACAGTCAAACTGAAGGCCGCCAGCGGCCAGACCCGCCTCTGGCTGCCGTTGCCGTTGAATCAGGACACGCTCTTTCAGCGTACCCTCGGCCATAGCTGGAACGGCAATCCCGAGCTGTCGAGCATGCGGCGGCTGCCGGATGGTGACCTTGAAGTCTTTCATTCTGAATGGACGGATGGTAGCGACGGCCGTTTCCAGATCAAGACCCTGGTCACCACGGCTGATCGCCATTTCGATATCTCCAAGCGCACGGTTGCACCAGAACGCGAAGACATCCTCCGCCGCAACCTTCAGGCCTCATCGCTGATCCCCAACGATGGCCTGGCACACCAGCAAGGTGAACGAATCATCGGCCGCATCAAGGATCCTGTCGCCCAGGCCAAAGCCATCTATGACTGGGTCGTCGATAACACGACCTACGATCCGGCGCTCCCTGGCAGTGGCACCGGGAACGTACGCCAGCAGCTCATCCGCGGCCAATATGGCGGCCGCTCCGCCGACATCAACGGGTTGTTCGTATCGATCTGTCGCGCCATTGGAATCCCCGCCCGCTGTGTCTATGGCTTGCGTGTCGGCCCTTCACGCCTGTTCCGCAGCCTTGGCCTGACCAGCGAAGATGCAACCCGAGCGCAGCACGTCCGCGCCGAATTCTACGTACCGGGATTCGGCTGGATTCCCGTCGATCCCAGCGATGTCCGACGCGCAATCGCTCTGGAAGGCCTCTCGGATCGCGACAGCAAGCTATTGTCCTTGAAGAAAGTCTTGTTCGGCGTCTGGNAAATGAACTGGATCGCCTACAACGTCGGTAGCGACATCGTATTACCCGGCCAAGATGGCACCCTGCCTTTCCTGATTCTGCCTCAATTGGAGTCTAGAGAGGCAGACGGGATGGTACTAATCCCCAGCCTTCGAGTTCTGATCAATTCGCGCCGGGTCGAGCTCTGACGCAATTACAGAAAGCGCGAAGGCCGGGCGTCGCCAGCGATCAGTAATCCGATCGCCCGCCGGAGCCGCCCGCGAGATTTTCGAAGCGCGTGTATTCGCCTAGGAAAGCCAGCCTCACCGTTCCAGTCGGGCCATTACGCTGCTTGCCGATGATCACCTCGGCAACGCCTTTGTCAGGCGTATCCGGCTTGTAGTATTCCTCGCGATACATCATCAGGATCACATCGGCATCCTGCTCGATAGCGCCGGATTCTCGC
Organism: Dechloromonas sp.; assembly: GCA_013363835.1. Classification (GTDB taxonomy): domain Bacteria; phylum Pseudomonadota; class Gammaproteobacteria; order Burkholderiales; family Rhodocyclaceae; genus Azonexus. The sequence continues at coordinate 734,638 of CP054864.1, read as the reverse complement.
AAATCGGACATCATCGGCCGCTTGTCGGTGCGTTCCTCGACCTTGCGCGAAAGCTGCGACAGCGCAACGATAGGCACCTGCAGTTCCTTCGCCAGCGACTTGATCGAGCGGGAAATTTCCGAAACTTCCGTCGTCCGGTTTTCCCCTTGACGATTGCCACTCATCAACTGGATGTAATCGATCACCAGAAGGCCGAGTTTGCCACCGTACTGGCGTGCCAGCCGGCGTGCTCTGGCACGCAGATTGGCCGGGCTCAGCCCNCCTGTTTCGTCGATATAAATCGGCGCTTCGTGCAACTTGCCCAAGGCAAACGACAGGCGCGACCATTCGTCGTCGTTGAGGCGCCCGGTACGCACGCGATGCGAGTCGAGACGACCGATCGAAGCCAACATGCGCATCGCCAACTGCGTGCCGCCCATTTCCATCGAGAACACGCCGACCGGCAGACCGGAATCGACCGCGACGTTCTCCGCGATATTCAGCGCAAAAGCAGTCTTGCCCATCGAGGGACGCCCGGCGACGATGATCAGATCGCCGGCCTGCAAGCCGGAGGTCATCTTGTCGAGATCGGCATAGCCGCTGGGCACACCGGTAATGTCAGTCGGGTTATCGCGATCGTGCAGTTCCTGGATGCGTTCGACGACCTGGGTCAGCAAGGGATTGATATGAACGAAACCTTCGTTGTGCCCAGCACCCGCTTCAGCAATCTTGAATATCTTCGATTCAGCTTCGTCAAGAAGCGTCTCGGCATCACGCCCCAACGGATTGAGAGCATCGGCGGCAATTTCGTCCGCTGTCGCCACCAACTGACGAAGCACCGCCCGCTCGCGAACAATTTCGGCATAACGCCGAATGTTGGCTGCAGAGGGCGTATTGGCCGCCAGTTCCCCAAGGTAGGCCAGACCGCCGGTCTGCTCGCCCTCACCGGCAACGTCCAGCGCCTCGGCTACGGTCACCGCATCGGCGGGTTTTGCACGTTCCAGCAAATTGCGAATCTGCCGGAATATTCGGCGATGTTCGTCGCGATAGAAGTCGGTATCGTTTACCAGGTCGCCCATGCGATCCCAGGCCTGGTTGTCAAGCAACAAGCCCCCTAGAACCGACTGCTCGGCCTCGATGGAGTGCGGCGGAACGCGCAACTGATCGAGGGTGGAATCGGCGTTTCTGGGTTTCTGCGGGCGCTGGTTCATGGGGAGAAGTTTAAATTAAAAGGCCCGCAACTGCGAGGCCTTTTATTGTGCGACACGACGGTGATTACTCGGCAACAACCGCCACGGTGATATTGGCCAGCACATCCGTGTGCAAGGCAACGTCGAGCGGAATTCGCCGATCGCCTTGAGCGGACCATCCGGCATGCGGATGGCAGCCTTGTCGATGTCGAACCCGGCAGCCTTCAGAGCCTCGGCGATGTCGGCATTGCCGACCGAACCGAACAGGCGACCGTCCATGCCAGCCTTGCGGGCAACGGAAACGGACAGACCCGCCATCTTGTCGGCAACGCCCTGAGCGGCGGCCAGCTTTTCGGCGGCGATCTTTTCCAGTTCGACGCGACGCGCTTCGAACTCGGCCATGGCTGCAGGCGTGGCACGCTTGGCCATGCGCTTCGGAATCAGGAAATTACGGGCATAACCGTCCTTGACCTTGACGACATCGCCGAGGTTACCGAGGTTGACCACCTTTTCGAGCAGAATGATTTGCATGTTTCGTCTCCTCGTTTATTGATGGTTGTCGGTGTAGGGCAGCAGGGCCAGGAAGCGGGCACGCTTGATCGCGGTGCCCAGCTGGCGCTGATAGCCGGCCTTGGTGCCGGTCAGACGAGCCGGCATGATCTTGGCGTTTTCCTGGATGAATTCCTTCAGGACATCCACGTCCTTGTAGTCGATCTGTTCGACCTTTTCAGCGGTGAAGCGGCAGAACTTGCGGCGCTTGAACAGACCGCCGCCACGCTTCTTTTTCTTGTCGTCATCCTTCTTCTTGAAGAATCGAGCCATTTTCGTTTCCTTCCAAAAATTCTATTGAATTCACATGTAGCACGGGGGCTTTGCTGTTTCGGCTTCTGGCAGCTAGAAAGCCAGTCACGCTGACTGAACGTCCGAGAGGTGCTGCCTGTAGCCAGCGAGCGGGCTCGCCCAAGGCCAGCACAGCGATTTCCACCTCTACCAGGCGCTCCGCACCACTTTCAGCCTGCTTGGAGCTATGTCGCAATCGCCCCTCACTGACTGGAACCCCGGCTGGCGTATAGCGCAAAGCCTTGCGCTCGACCAGTTTCCCGAAATCTCGATGCGATTAACCGCAGTTCCCGTGCAAATATCCGTTAGGCCGCCGGTGCTTCGACTGCGGCTGCCGGTGCGCCAGCGTCACCAGCCAACAGCGACTTGGACTTCTCTTCCTTCATCATCGGGAAGGCGTCGCTACGGCTGCCTTCATCTTGACGGTGAGGTGACGCAGCACGGCATCGTTGAACTTGAACGAATGCTCGAGTTCGTTCAGCGTTTCGCCGTCGCACTCAATGTTCATCAGGACGTAATGTGCCTTGTGGATTTTCTGGATCGGGTAGGCCAGTTGACGGCGACCCCAGTCTTCCAGACGATGGATCGAGCCGCCCTTGGCGGTCACGATGGCGCGGTAGCGCTCCACCATGCCAGGCACTTGCTCGCTTTGGTCCGGATGGACGATAAAGACGATTTCGTAATGGCGCATGCAAACTCCTTTTGGGATATACCCTCCGCCATGCGTTTGCGGTAGGGCAGGTTGAAAAGCCCGCGATTATAACAACAATCGTGGGCTTTCGGGAAAACCGATTCAAATATCAGAAGCTGTCTTCGGCCAGTTCCAGCGTTCCGGTAGCTCCGGCAACGATCAACTCNGCGAGTCCCGATGCCTGGGTCAGGAAATGGTCGGCAAAGAAGCGCGTCGTCGCCAGCTTGGCGTTCCAGAAGGGATCAACGTCCCCACCGGCGATCTTGGCCCGGGCAATCACCGCTGCCCGCCCCATTTGCCAGCCACCGGCCACAATCCCGAGCAGGTGGAGGAAGGGCACCGCACCGGCATGCGTTGCCTTGGGATCGCCGGAATAATTGGCAACGATCCAGAAAACTGCCCTTTCCAGAGCGTCGACCGCAATCGACTGGCGAGCGCCAATCCCGGCGAGTTCGCCATCGAGTCTTGCCGCGTCGGCGCGCATCTCGGCGATAACGGCAAGAATGGTCACGCCTTTCTCACGGGCAATCTTGCGCCCGATCAGGTCGTTCGCCTGGATTGCCGTCGTCCCTTCGTAAATGGTGGTGATGCGGGCATCGCGAAGATGCTGGGCAGCGCCGGTTTCCTCGATGAAGCCCATGCCGCCATGCACCTGAATGCCCAGCGAGGCAATGTCGACAGCGCTTTCAGTGCTCCAGCCCTTGACCACCGGAATCATAAGGTCTGCAAAGGCCTGTCCCTGCCTGCGGGCGACTTCGTCCGGGTTGGCATGGGCGTGGTCCTGCGCGGCGCCGGTGACATAAGCCAGCGCACGCATGGCTTCGATCCGTGCCCGCATCGACATCAACATGCGGCGCACGTCTGGATGCTTGATGATCGGCACTTTCGGGCCGCCGCGTACGCCGACTTCTGTACCCTGAATGCGCTCCTTCGCATAGGTTACAGCGCGCTGGTAAGCGCGTTCGGCATCGCCCAGTCCTTCCAGTCCGACATTGAAGCGGGCCGCGTTCATCATGATGAACATGTATTCGAGTCCGCGATTCTCTTCGCCGACCAGCGTGCCGATGGCACCGCCGTGATCGCCGAAAGCCAGTACTGACGTCGGGCTGCCGTGAATGCCCAGTTTGTGCTCGATGGAGACGCAATAGACATCGTTGCGCTCGCCCGGCGTTCCATCCGCCTTGAGCAGAAATTTGGGAACGACGAACAGCGAGATGCCCTTGACGCCCTCCGGCGCATCGGGCGTACGTGCCAGCACAAGATGGACGATGTTGTCCGTCATGTCGTGCTCGCCATAGGTAATGAAAATTTTCTGACCGAATATCTTGTAAGTTCCGTCGCCCACCGGCTCAGCACGACTACGGACCGCAGCCAGATCCGAGCCTGCCGAGGGCTCGGTCAGATTCATGGTGCCGGTCCATTCGCCGGATACGAGATTCGGCAGGTAAGCAGCCTTCTGTTCGTCGGTACCGGCAATCATCAGCGCCTCGATCGCCCCNTGGGTCAGCATCGGGCACAGCGAAAAGGCATGATTGGCGCCTTTCCACATTTCACTTACCGCAGTGGACAACAAACGTGGCAGCCCCTGGCCGCCATACTCGGGATCGCAACCGAGCCCGTTCCAGCCGTTATCCACAAACTGGCGGTACGCCTCCTTGAAGCCGGGCGAGGTGGTGACGACCGTATCCTTCCATTTGGCGCCATCGGTATCACCCACCCGGTTGAGCGGAGAAATCACCTCGCTGGCAAACTTGGCGGCCTCGTCCAGAATGGCATCGACGACATCTGCCGAAGCCTCTTCACAACCCGGCAGCGAAACGATCTGGTCAAGACCAGCCAATTCCTGCATTACGAACCGAATATCCCGCAAGGGNGCAACATATTCACTCATGATTATTTGGCGTCACTTTCCACATTGTTGGAATTTTCTTTCAGTTCGATCAGGAACAGGATGTCCTCGACGACAGGCAGAGCGAAGCCCAAGCGAGTACCACCGCGGTTATCGCGGAGCAACTGGTCGAGATAGGCGACGACATCGCCCGAATTCCAGCGAATCAGCACCTGCTCCATGATCGCTGGCATGCTCTCGATCCCTTCAATCCAACCGGATCGGAATGCCTTTCCGNNATCCGGTATCGAGCACGACGTCGACCTCCCCTGCTTGGCGGGTTCCGCATCCCATTTCTGAACCTCGACGTTGAAATTCTTGTTCAGTTCCTGAGCAACCTTCTCGAATTCGTGACGCATGCCCGCCGAGCGGTAAATATCCATCAGGCGAATCCATGGTTTCAAAGCCTCCTGGGGGCTGGCATCGATGTATTCCTGCAATGCCTGAGCCGCTCCCTTGACACGACCGAACGACAGCATGATTTCCGCCAGCTCCATCACGGGATTGGCCTCGAAATGCTCGTCGACCGTAGCAGCAGAAATCGACAACATCGAATCGTGTGTCGATGACTGCAGCGACAAAGGNTCAGGTGTCGCTGCCGGCTGCGCCGTCAGCACCGATTCATCGAGCTTGGGTGGCATCGCCATGGCAACCGGATCGACTTGCAGGTCGACCCCACCACGCTCCGCACGCTCGCCAAACCGTGGCGGATCAACTTCGGGGTTGCGCCCATCGGCACCAGCTTCTTGCCTGTGTTCCTGATAGCGTCGCCATCCCAGCAAGCCAGCGACCACCAGTAGGCCACCGATCAACGCTGCGTAGAGACTCCAACCCGAACCGGAGGAANNTCCGATCCGGCAGGGGCAGGCTTGGCCGAAGGCGGCTGGACGACCGGCGCAACCGGCTGGGGCGGCGTAACCGACGGCTGGGAAGCGGTCGGCATGGCCGAAGAGGCATCTTCGATCTTCTGCGTAAGATCGTGCGCGTTTCTGGAGTTCGCTGACCGTCGCCTCCATGCTTCTGATTTTCTCAGCTGCCGCCTTGTCGTCCTCAGCCGAGCCCGCCTGAATAGGCGCCTTGCCAGCCTCAAGNCGGTACCTTGGGCGCAACAGGCGCAGGAACCTTGGGAAGCCGACTCGTTCCCTGGGCTCCAACGCTGAAGCCGACGTCGCCGGACGCGGCTTCGCTGCGGGTTCCATCGTCATCAGCGCACGACCTGTAGGCGGTGAGGCAAGCAGCACATATTCGCGAACCATATCCTGGCCGCATGCCACGGATACGGCCACTGCCAGCGCCGGTTCGTTGAGCGGTGTATCGGATTGAATTTCAAGAACCGCCGGATTTCCTTGNCGCACCGTAAATGTGGCACGCCTCAGCCATGGCAGACTATCGTCACCCGAGGGCTTCACCAGCCGAAAACAAGCGGGGTCGAGCAAACTCTTGTTGTCACCAAGAATGTCTGCCTCCAGACGTGGCCGGTCCCCAAGTGCAGAACTGCTCCTTAGCTCACCAAGTCCAATCGCCAATGCCTGCCCAGAAATCGCTAGCGCAATGGCGGCGAGGGAAAAACGGAATACGTTGCGGTTCACCTGCCTTAACCCCAATGACATGTTATCGAACGAATTGTAGTCTTTATTTATTGGCGAGATAACTGGCATCGTCAAATGTGACGATCCAGTTCGGACGATAGATGACGAACAGGGTTATCAACATTCCAGACAGCCAGGCCTCCGAAAATCCCAGCAACAGGAAATATGGCAGATATTCGCTCGCCAGATATTCCCATTCGTACGCCCCCGCCACGACCATTATCAGTGTTGCGACGACGCCGACACCGATAACGCTCAATGCGGCGGTGAAGAAGCCATTGACGAAGACGTAAATGAAGAAATTACGCGGCAAGCAACGCACGACGATGCGATACATCGTCTGCGTGACCACGACGCCGACGCCAGCCATCAGGAGCGCGTTGATGGCATACGCAAAAATATCGAAGCCCCCGTTGAGACAGATACCCAGAAGTACCAAGGAGAGCCCGACAAATGCGAGGTGTGGCCCAAAACTGAGGGTAAACACAGTTGCCCCCAGCAGATGCATCGACAGACCCGGTTTGACACCGGCCTTCATACTCCAGATCAGCGTCAACAGCACGATCATGCCAAGCCAGACGTTGAACAGGTCGGGATCCTTCAAACGCAACCATGGCGCTCGCCAGACACTGCGGGCAAAAAGCGGCACCCAGACGAGCCACGCCGCCCAGTACCACCCNTCACCCAGCAATGTATCCGGCAGATTCACACGGTAATTCTAGCCTACAGCGGCGGCCAATTGCGGCACGGATTCGAAGAGGTCGGCGACGAGGCCGTAGTCGGCGATCTGGAAGATCGGCGCATCCGGNTCCTTGTTGATGGCGACGATGACCTTCGATTCCTTCATCCCGGCCAGATGCTGGATCGCCCCGGAAATGCCGATGGCGATGTAGAGCTGCGGCGCAACGATCTTGCCGGTCTGCCCGACCTGGTAGTCGTTCGGCACGAAGCCGGCATCGACGGCGGCACGGCTGGCACCCAGCGCGGCACCGAGTTTGTCGGCCAGGGGCTCGAGCAGTTGGTGGTAGTTCTCGCCGCTGCCCAGACCGCGACCGCCGGAGACGATGATCTTGGCGGCCCCGAGTTCGGGACGTTCGGACTTGGTGAGTTCCCGGTTCTGGAGTTGGGTTTGTTGCGTATCGGCAGTGGCGGCGATCGGTTCGATTTCGGCATTGTTTCCAGTGTCGACCGCATCGAAGGCGGTGCTGCGCACGGTGACGACCTTGACCGGGTCGGCGCTCTTGACGGTGGCCAGGGCGTTGCCGGCGTAGATCGGGCGGACGAAGGTGTCGGGNGATTCGACGCCGGTGATTTCGGAGATCTGGGCAACGTCGAGCAAGGCGGCGACGCGCGGCAGCAGGTTCTTGCCGAAGGTGGTGGCCGGGGCCAGGATGTGGCTGTAGCCGGGNGCGCTGGCGATGACCAGGGCGCTCAGGTTTTCCGCGGTCTGGCTGGCGTAATGGGCGGCGTCGGCGACTTTCACTTTGGCCACGCCTTGCAGTTGGGCGGCGGCCTGGGCAGCGGCCTGGCAGTTGCTGCCGGCAACGAGGACGTGGATGTCGCCGCCGATCTTCTGCGCGGCGGCGACGGTGTTGAGGGTGGCGGCCTTGAGGCTTTGGTGGTCGTGTTCGGCGATTACGAGGATGGTCATTTAGATCACCTTGGCTTCGTTCTTGAGTTTGTTGACGAGGTCGGCGACGTCGGCGACACGGATGCCGGCGCTGCGCTTGGGGGTTCGACGACCTTGAGGGTGGCCAGGCGCGGGGTGACGTCGATGCCAAGGTCGCCGGGCTTGACGGTGTCGAGCGGCTNNTTCTTGGCTTTCATGATGTTGGGGAGCGTGGCGTAGCGCGGTTCGTTGAGGCGCAGGTCAGTGGTGACGACGGCGGGCAGGAGATNNCGCCAGGGTTTCGAGGCCGCCGTCGATTTCGCGGGTGACTGTGGCCTTGCCGTCGGCGATCACGACTTTGGAGGCGAAGGTGGCTTGCGGCCAGCCTTGCAGGGCGGCAAGCATTTGCCCGGTCTGGTTGGCGTCGTCGTCGATGGCTTGTTTGCCGCAGATGACGATCTGGGGTTGTTCCTTGTCGCAGAGGGCTTTCAGCAGCTTGGCGACGGCCAGCGGCTGGAGTTCGACGTCGGTTTCGACGAGGATGGCACGGTCGGCGCCGATGGCGAGCGCGGTGCGCAGGGTTTCCTGGCAGGCTGCAACGCCGCAGCTGACGGCGATGACTTCCGTGGCGATGCCGGCTTCTTTCAGGCGTACCGCTTCTTCCACCGCAATTTCGTCAAACGGGTTCATGCTCATCTTGACGTTCGCCAGATCAACCCCNGAGCCATCCGCCTTCACTCGCACCTTCACGTTGTAGTCAATCACCCGCTTCACGGGAACGAGAATCTTCACTAGTCTCTCCTTATGGTCTTTCAAGCCTATATCCTGCACCCTGTTTGACAGATGTCAAACCAATGCGCACAATGACCATACTGTGTCGTATGGAGTGCATACGGTAGCGTATGGAAAACATTTCTGTCAAGCCCCTGCCCNGATCCGCCNGTCCGAAAAAGGCTGCTCCGCGCAGCCAACTCGACCGTGGCAACTGGATCGAGAGCGCCATCGACGTTCTCGCGCGGGAAGGTATCGCCGGACTGCGTGTCGAGGTTGTCGCCAAGCGTTGCGGCGTCACCAAGGGCAGCTTCTACTGGCACTTCAAGGATCGCCAGGATTTGCTGGCGGCCGTCCTCGAACACTGGCGTGAAGGGCGCATCCGCGATATCGAANAAACGACATCCTTCACCCCGGGCATGGAGCGCTCGCAGCTTCACTACGCCATCGAGGTTTATGGTGCCAGCCGCAATCGCAAGGGGATGTCGATCGAACTTGCGGTACGTGACTGGGCGCGCCACGATCCGCAAGCGGCGGCAGTCGTCGAAGCGGTCGACCTTTATCGCCTCGACTGCACGCGCAAGCTGTTCGTCGCCGCCGGCATGTCGGATGCCGAGGCCAAGAGCCGCAGCCTTCTTCTTTACGCCTGCGTTNTTGGACTTTCGTTGATGCATTACGCCCACTTCGACGACCATCCGGAAGATTTAANNAAGCGGATCGCCGAACGCATCATTTCTGCCTAGCCAACGCATGGAGCAGCCTTGCCGCTGCCCGTCAATTGCTGTTCCCAAACCAGAATATCGCTTACCAGCTGGTCGACCGCAACTGTCAGTGCGGCAACACCGCCACGCGCATCGGCGCTCGGCGCCGGTTTTTCAATATTGAATTCCTGAACGGCGAGACTGATGCGCGACCGATCGAGCAATTGCACCCTTGCCTGAATGACACCATGGCTGCCGACCGGCGTTTCGAAGACCTGGCTGAATTCGTCGATATCGATTCGCAACACGCAGCGCGTTCCCGCCTGTCCGGCCGGTATCAGGCCCAGCTGCCGGATGAGGCGCTGCTGAACAAGTTGGGCAGGCGGCCCGGCCCAGCGCGACTGAGTGTATTCGCGCAAGCGCTTCGGTTCGGCGTAGGCCAGACGGTAACCGATACTCGGCGAGTCGATCCACAACGGCGCCCGCACCTCGACGGCAAGCTTGCCGCGCCAGCCAGACAGCGACGACTCCCGTACCGGCTGTCCGAAATCGTAAACCGCCAGGGCGCATCCCCACCGTGTTTGCCCGTTCCATAGCAGGATACGAGGCCAAGACACACGAGCATCGCAATCGAACGTCGCATATCAGCGCTCTCCGCTCACAAAACCGGCTTCCCCNGGACCCGGGGAAGCTGCCGGCACACCGAAAACAAGGCCCTGCGGGGAATCTTCGAGCAGCTTCAGGACGCGGCCCAACTGCCGCGATGTCGTTGAAATGTCGGCCGCCAACTCATTGAGGCGTGGCATCAGCGCCGACGTACCGCCCGCAGACGCATCGCCGATGGCAATATCGAGTTTGTCGGTTGCCAGTTGCATCTTGCCTATCAGCAAGCGCGTGTCGGCCAGCAACGGACCGATCTCGGCGGACGCCTTCGACAGATTTTGCACATTCCTGTCATCGAGCAATTTGCGCACCTGCGTCAGCGTTGCGTTCAGGTTATCGACAGCCGGTTTCATGCTGCCGGAGGCAGATTCCAGATTGGCGAGTGTCGCGGAAAAGCGTCGACGGTTNTCCTCATTCAGCAGTGCGTTGGCCGATGCCATCACTTCCTGCACCTGACGCAGCGTGGCGCTGCCGCTATCGCCGATCTCTTCCAGCAACGATGGAATCATCACGATGTGCGGCGGCTTGCCATGGTCAGCGACCAGCGGCTCGCGGTTTTTNCCGGTATCGATCAACAGTAGGTGTGCGATTCCGGTAACGCCCTGATAAGCCAGTTTGGCGACTGTTCCCAGNGTGAGCGGCAGATCGTTGGAAACCGAAATCGTGATCAGGATGTTGCTCGTATCCTCAGGATCCAGGCGGATGTCCGTGACCTTGCCAACACGGATGCCTCGATAGCGAACCTGGGCCTGCGGGTTCAGTCCACCCACGCTTTGCTTGGTCACGACGACATATTCACGCAGATTGTCTTCGCTCCCCGCNAGCCAGACCAGCGCGAGCAGCGCCGCCGCCCCNAGCAGCAACGCGAACATACCGGCAATCAAGGCATGCGACTTGTTTTCCATCGACGATTCCTGCGTAACCCTCGTTTACTTACCCCGGAAGGCCGCGACCAGAGGATGATCTCCGGCCATGATTTTCTCCTGCGGCCCGAATTCCACTATTCGCTGCTCGGCCAGCACGGCGACGTGGCTGGCCAGCCTCGCCAGCGTATCCATGTCATGCGTCACCATGATCACCGTCAACCCAAGTTCGCCCTTCAAATCCCGAATCAGTTCGGCAAACGTCCGGCTCCGATCCGGATCCAGCCCGGCTGTCGGTTCATCCAGCAACAGCAACTCGGGCTCCAGCGCCAGCGCCCGTGCCAGTGCCACCCGTTTGACCATGCCGCCGGACAATTCCGCAGGCATCAGTTTGCCATGTTCGGGCTTGAGTTCAACCATCGCCAGCTTGAGGTAAACCAATCGGCGAATCCAGTCTTCGTCCAGGCAGCGCAATTCGCGCAAGGGAAAGGCAATATTGTCGAATACCGGCAACGCCGAGAACAGCGCCCCGCCCTGGAATAACATCCCGAGGCGTCGCAACATGGCGCGCTGCTCGTGGGCAGCGGCGGTTGCGAGATCACGCCCGAACAGGCTGACGCTGCCTGCTGCCGGATGCAGCAAACCGATGATCTGGCGCAACAGCGTCGTCTTTCCACTACCCGAACCACCGACCAACCCGACGATCTGCCCTGGCTCCACGCGCAAATCGAGATTGCGATGCACGAAGTGATCGCCGATCAGCGTGCTCAGACCACGCATCTCAACAACGGGGTTGGCGCCACGCGTTCATAGCTGCGGAATGCCGATGCTGCGCGTGAAGATCGCGAAGACCGCGTCGATCAGTATCACGAGCGTGATTGCCGTCACTACCGAAGTAGTCGTATAGGCGGACAGGCTTTCGGTATTGGGTTTGACGCGCAACCCGAAATGGCAAGCGACCCAGGCGATCGTGAAACCGAACACCAAGCCCTTGCTCAGGCCGATGACCAGATTGGCAACCGGCACCGCACGTTGCAGATTTTCGATGAAATAGGCGAAGGANATCCCCAACTGCAGCAAAGCGGAAGCCATCCCNCCNAGCAAGGCCATGGCCGAAGCCCAGAGCACCAGCAAAGGCATTGTCACGGTCAACGCCAATAATTTGGGCAAAACCACACGAACGCTGCGCGACACGCCCATGGCCGACAAGGCGTCGATTTCCTCCGTCACTCTCATCACGCCGATCTGGGCGGTCATCGACGAGCCGGAACGGCCGGCGACCAGCACGGCGACCAGCACAGGGCCGAGTTCGCGAATGATGGAAACGCCGAGGATGTTCACGATGAATACATCGGCACCAAAACTACGCAACTGGAGTGCCGACAGATAACTGATGGTCACGCCGATCAGAAAACCGACCAGCGCAGTCACCGGCAAGGCCATCGCGCCCGCCTTGTAGATGTTGGCAGCGATTTCCCGCCACGGCATCTCCGACGGATGGCGAACCAGATAAGCCAGATCGAGCAGCATTTGCCCGTAAATGACCACCAGACCCTTGATATTGGCGAATAACAACAGCACCAGATAGCCGATCCGCTCAACCAGATTCGTCGACGGCGCGACATCGGCAGTCGCAGCCAGCGGCGAAACTGCGACCCGTTCCAGTACCCGCCGATGCACCGCCGACATCTCCAGCCGGCCAGGCCAGCGCTCATTCCAGGCGCGCCAGAGCAGCACGGCTGCCGCACTATCCATCCGGGTAACACCAGTAAGGTCCCACGAATGTTCCGCCAGGCCTTCGGTGGCCAAGCCAGGCTTCAGTTCCGCCAGAAGCGGAAGCAAGGCAGCCAGCGTCCACTCGCCGGCCAGAACGACCTTCCCCGACTCGACCTGCAGGCGGGGAGGCGAATTCACGCAACCTTCCTCGTCGTCCTCGACTTGACGACGTATTCACGCCCGCACTGGCGCCAGGTTGTGGCTTCCTCGCCCAGCGCCGCCGCTGTCCAGGGATTGGCCGCGAGCCAGTCGGCCGGCAACTCCAGTTGAAAGCCATTTGGAACGGCAGTTGCCCGCCAGGCCGGCAGCGTCCGATCATCCCGCGTCCGGTGCAACAGCACGGCAAGGCGCAGGCAGAAAATCAGGTTCCAGGCCCTGTCGACCGCAGGAAGCGCTCCCAGCTTCTCGAGTTTTCCGCGATGTCCGAGCACCAACATCGCCAGTCGCGCCTGATCCTTCTTGGAAAANCCGGGCATGTCGGCAAAAGTCAGAATGTAGGCGCCATGCTTGTGGTACGCATTATGCGCGATCGAAATGCCAATCTCATGCAGGCGCGCGGCCCAGCACAGAAACTGCACATCGGCCTCGGACGGCGCCCCCNNGGCAAGTTGCGTAAGCGCCGAGAGTGCCGTCGCTTCCACGCGTTCGACCTGATCGGCCTCGACCTGATAGCGCTTGCGAAATTGCGCCACCGTCGATTCGCGCATGTCGTGATGATGAAAGCGCCCCAACAGATCGTAAAGCACACCAAGACGCAAAGCGCCATCGGCATAGGTCATGCGCTCGATGTCCAGTTCCTCGAAAATCGCCGACATGATGGCGATACCGCCCGGCAGCACCGGCAAGCGGTCCCCNTTGACCCCNGGCAGGTCCAGCGCCTCCGCCGAACCGGCTTTGATCAACAGGGCACAAAGCTTGTCCAGCCCGACACGGGTGATCCCGCTTTCGCCATTCGGGTTCAGGCCGTTCAATTCCAGCACGTCGGCTATGGCCCGCGCCGACCCCGAAGAACCGACGGCCTCCTTCCAGCCCAGCCGCTGATAATCGTGGGCAATCAGTTCGATTTCCTTGGCAGCGGCAATCTGCGCCTCGCGCAAACGTTTCTTGTCGATCTTGCGATCGGGGAAAAAGCGCAGCGTGTAACTGACGCACCCCATGTACAGCGATTCCATCAACTGCGGGTCATGTCGCTTACCGATGATGAATTCGGTAGAGCCGCCGCCGATATCGACGACCAGACGCTTGTGGGTTGCCAGTGGTAACGAATGTGAAGCGCCGATATAGATCAAGCGCGCTTCCTCACGGCCAGCAATGATTTCGATCGGAAAGCCCAGCGCCTCCTCCGCCAATGGCAAGAATTCAGACGCATTCTTGGCGACGCGAAGCGTATTGGTCGCCACCACGCGGACGGCACCTCGGTCCAGGCCGCGAAGGCGTTCGCCAAATCGCCGCAAGGCATCCAGCGCCCGCAGCTGCGCCGCATCGTCCAGGCGTTTGTCCGCCGTCAGGCCGGATGCGAGGCGCACAGGCTCCTTCATCGAGTCCAGCGTGTAAATCTGATCACCAACCACGCGCCCGACCTGCAGCCGGAAACTGTTGGACCCGAGATCGACAGCGGCGACGGTTTCGTAAATCATCAGCCTCAAACAACCGTAAATGTAGAACCGGCCTGCATTCTACCACTCCGCCCCAGCCGTCGCCCCGGTGAGATAGACGCAAAAAAACCCGCCAGCTTTCACTGGCGGGTTATCAGGCAACTTCCAGTTCCGGGCAGCTTAGCTGGCCAGCGCGTTCTTGATCTGCTCCAGCGTGAACGGATCCTCGATGGTGGTCAGATCACCCGGATCGCGGCCTTCCGCCAGCGCCTGCAACGAGCGGCGCAGCATCTTGCCGGAACGGGTCTTGGGCAGACCGGTCACGAAGTGAACGCGGGCCGGACGCGCAATGGCACCGAGAATGCCGTCGACCGTGGCGAAGACTTCCTTCTCCAGCGCCTTGACCAACTCCGGCGTTGCGACCTTCGAGGCATCCTTGACGACCGCGAAGGCCATCGGCATCTGCCCCTTCAACTTGTCCTCTACGCCGACCACGGCAACTTCTGCGATGGCCGCATGATTCTGGATCGCTTCCTCGATTTCGCGGGTGCCCAGGCGGTGACCGGCAACGTTGATCACATCGTCGGTACGGCCGAGGATGGTGAAGTAACCGTCCTCATCCTTGATCGCCCAGTCGTAAGAGGAGTAAACCAGCGGCTCCTTGAACAGCGTGAAATAGGTGCTGACGAAGCGATCGTCCTGGCCCCAGACAGTGCTCAGACACCCGGGAGGCAATGGCGGGATCACCGCCGCGATACCCTTCTCGTTGGGCCCGCAGATAGAACCGTCTTCACGGAAAATCTGCAGGTTGTAACCANNGACCGGGAAGGACGGAGAACCGAACTTGATCGGAGTCTTNTCGACACCGTGCAGCGCAGCCAGCATCGGCCAGCCGGTTTCCGTCTGCCAGTAGTTGTCGATGACCGGCTTCTGCAGTTCGTTCTGGAACCACTCGTGCGTCGGCTGATCCAGCGGCTCGCCGGCCATGAAGATGTGCTTGAGCGAGGACAGGTCGTACTTGTGCATGTACGCCGGGTCCTGCTTCTTCAGCACGCGGGCGGCGGTCGGCGCCGAGAACATCACGTTGACCTTGTACTTCTCGACGATCTGCCACCAGATGCCCGGATCCGGACGCAGCGGCGTGCCTTCGTACATGATGGTCGCCATGCCGGCGATCAGCGGACCGTAGATGATGTAGGAGTGTCCGACGACCCAGCCGATGTCCGACGTCGAGAAATAGGTCTCGCCCTCGCCACCGCAGTAGATGTGCTTCATCGACGAGGCCAGCGCCACGGCGTAGCCGCCGGTGTCACGCTGCACCCCNTTCGGCTTGCCGGTGGTACCGGAGGTGTAGAGAATGTAGGACGGTTCGGAGGACTCCAGCCATTCGCACGGCACCTGAGCATCCATGAATTGTTCGCGCATCGTGGCGTAGTCAACATCGCGGCCTGCGACCTTGTTGAAAGCAGAATCCAGACCACGGTCGATCATCAGTACCCTGGTCGGCTTGTGTTCGGCCAGCTCGATGGCTTCATCAAGCAGGTGCTTGTACGGCACCGCCTTGCCGCCGCGCATGCCGGCATCGGAGGAAACGATCAGGGTCGGCTTGGCATCGTCGATGCGGGTAGCCAGCGAACCCGATGCAAAACCACCGAACACCACCGAGTGGATGGCGCCGATGCGGGTAGCTGCGAAAATCGCGAAGGCGGCCTGGGCGATCATCGGCATGTAGATCAGGACGCGATCGCCCTTCTTGACGCCGAGGCTTTGGTAGATGGCTGCCATGCGCTCGACTTCGCGCTGCAGCTCGGCGAAGGAGTAAACCTTCTCCTCGTTGGTCTCGGTCGAGATATAGATCAGCGCGTTGTCGTTCGGGCGCTTGGCGGCGTGACGATCGATCGCGTTGTAACACAGGTTGGTCTTGCCGCCGACGAACCACTTGGCAAACGGCGGGCGAGAAAAGTCGCAAACCTGGGTAAATGGCTCCTTCCAGTCGATGAGCTTGGCTTGCTCAGTCCAGAACTCGTTCGGCTTCTCGATGGAATACTGGTGAAACTCCTTGTACGTCGTCATAAGGCTCCTCTGATTTTGTTTTCCTGCACGACAAAGACTGCCGGATTATTTTTTGTTTGCTATCCGGTCATTTAATCGGCGCTCGATCTCTGCCATCGGCAGATTCAAACCAAATCCTGATTCATCAAATGCAGCAGGGCAACAACTCGACCCCAAGCTGACCAAGGTAGGGGCGTACAACTTCATTACGACGTGCCCCAAGGAGATCCAAGGCCTTTGCAGCCTGAGCTGGCGTGGTGCCGCCGCACTTCCTTCACCGGCGACAATCCTGTTGCCGCCAGCCCCATTGCCTCGTTCATCCGCTCAACGGCAAGTTCCAGCAAACCCAGGGCCGAAGGCTCGGATTCCGGCGGAACGCATGCCACACCAACGCTCACGGTCAACGAAACGGGCTGCCCCTGAACCGGCACCTTGGCAACCTCGACCGCTTCCCGAACCCGCTCGGCAAACTTGGTGAATTGCGTAGGCGAAGTACCTGGAGCAATGATTGCATACTGTCCCGGCCCGTAGTGTCCGAGACTGTCTTCCTGGCGAACCTTGTCGGCCAGCATCTTCGCGAACCGCGTGCCGACACGCTCCGCAAGCTCAGGCCCAGTCGCTCGCGCACCGTATCGAAAGAATCGAAGCCAAGCACCATGATGCAAAGCTCGACACCGGTACGGGTTGCTTGCGAGAGCGCCTGCACCGCCTGTAGTTCGAGATATTTTCTGGAAAAAGACCGCTCGTCGGGTCCTGCACCATGCTTTCGCGGCCGGCTTCAAGATTTTCCCGGGCCGCGGAAAGCGCCATAAGATTGGTGAGGCGGGTCAGGACTTCCGTGCTACCCGCCCTTGGTCACAAAGTCGGAAGCGCCCAAAGAACGCGCGCGTTCCCGCTCCTCTTCGGTTTCTTCGCCTGAAACCACGATAAACGGCATATCCACAAGCCGCCGCAACTTGGACGATCGCACTCGCTGCAACAAACCCAAGCCGTCAAGCTTCGGCATCTGCAAATCGGAAATGACCGCCCGAATCGAACTATCGAGAATCAGTTGTTGCCATGCCGATTCACCATCACCTTCTTCGCGAACCTCGTAATGGTCTTTCAGACTCCTGACCAGCGCCATTCGTACCAGGCGCGAATCATCGACCACAAGTATCCGTGGCATATCAGCCATTTCAATTCCCACCAATTGCCACTACGACACGCCCTTTGGCGCGTCCGGCGATATATTCGTTAAAGGTTGCCGGCAGTTCGTCAAAACCGATCATGCGCGACATCGAGGCCAAATGCGGCGGCCGCATGTCCGTAGCCAAATGCTGCCAGACGCCGCTGCGATAAGGCTCCCGAATATAACCCGAGTCGACCCCGAGCAGAGAAACGCCACGCAGAATGAACGGCGCGACCGTCGTATTCAGGCTCATGCTCGCCGCCAGGCCGATGCTGGCAATCGTTCCGCCCTGCGCCATCGTACTGGCGATCCAGGCCAGAACATCGCCCCCNAGATTGTCGACCGCACCAGCCCACTTCGCCTTGTCCAGCGGGCGAATTTTCGACAGGTCGAGGTGNTTGCGCAACAGCACTTCGGATGCCCCCAGACTGCGCAGATAATCCGCTTCGCTTTCCTTGCCGGTCAGTGCCACCACGTGATATCCGCGCTTGGCCAANATATCGACCGCGAGACTGCCGACACCGCCGGTAGCGCCGGTAACGATAACCGGTCCGTTGGCAGGCGTCAGGCGATTCTCTTCCATGCGGACCACCGCAAGCGCCGCCGTGAAACCGGCGGTTCCAAGCGCCATCGCGTCGTGAAGCGACAAACCTTCAGGCAACGGAACTACCCAATCGCCTGGCACGCGGGCAATCTCGGCATATCCGCCATGATGCGCAACGCCGATGTCGAAGCTGGTCGCAATGACAGGGTCACCAGCCTTGAAACGCGGATCGTCGCTGGCGATCACCGTGCCCGACAGGTCGATGCCCCCAACGCACGGAAAGCGACGAATGATTTTNCCTGCGCCGGTCGCCGCCAGCGCATCCTTGTAATTGACACTGGAGTATGCGACTCGAATGGTCACCGAACCGGGATCCAGACGGGTTTCGTCCAGCATCGAAAAGCCGCTGGCTATCTTGCCGTCACGTTCCTCGATAAGCAGCGCCTTGAAGGAATCCATTGTTATCCTCGCTCCGTGGAAAGGAAATTGTATTCATAATTACAGTCGATGAACATAGTCAGCAAATTTTTCATTCTCTTTACAGGCGGCAACTTTTCAAATACATTCCGAATCTATGCGTAAAGTCTTGTCCACAACCCTGCTCGCCGTAACCTGTGCCTTTGCCAGCGTTCCGGCATCCGCCTCCGAACAGGTACGCAAGGGCGAAGAGCAGCCATCCTTCTTCGAGCGCTACACCAATGCAGCCCAGGATGTGATCCTGCAAGGGCTGAAGCTGGTCGGCGTCCGTTACCGCTTTGGTGGCAACGATGAAGCCAGTGGTCTCGACTGCAGCGGCTTCGTACGCCTGGTTTTCAAGGACAGCCTGGGTGCGCAATTGCCGCGCACTGCCGCCGAAATGAGTCAGCTTGGCCAGCGCATCGACACGTCCCAGCTGAAACCAGGTGACTTGGTGTTCTTCAACACCATGCGTCGCACCTTCTCGCACGTTGGCATCTACCTCGGCGACAACCATTTTCTGCATGCACCGCGTACCGGGGCCGAAGTCCGTGTCGAAAGCATGGAAGACAGTTACTGGGTCAAACGCTATAACGGCGCCCGACGGATCATCGAAGGCAACTGAGCGAACAATGCGGCAAATCGCCGCATATTTTTGCGAAAATTCAATAACAATTCTCATTTACATAGCGGAATCTGGCATTTAAAATCGCGGCATCGTCCACAAGCAACCGGAGTCTTGCCGCATGAAACTGTTACCCCGCCTGATCCTTGCCGCACTGGCCCTTNTGGCGTTTTCCGTTCACGCCGACGAGAAGGTACTCAACCTCTATTCGGCCCGCCACTATCAGACCGACGAAGCGCTCTACACCAACTTCACGCAGCAGACCGGCATCAAGATCAACCGCATCGAGGGCAAGGAAGACGAGCTGCTCGAACGCATCAAGAACGAAGGCAGCAACAGCCCGGCCGACGTTTTCCTGACCGTGNACGCTGCCCGACTGGCGAAGGCACACGAGCTGGGGCTGTTCGCACCGGTCACTTCGAAATTACTCGACTCCAGAATTCCTGCCAACCTGCGCACCGACGACTGGTTCGCCTTCTCGAAACGCGCACGGATCATCGTGTTCAACAAGGCCGCCATCAAGCCGGATGAGGTTCAGACCTACAATGACCTCGCCAATCCGCGCCTCAAAGGCAAGGTGTGCTCGCGCTCAGGCTCCCATCCCTACAATCTGTCGCTGATGGCTTCCATCATCGCCCACGAGGGCGAAGCCAATGCAGAAGCCTGGGCGAAAGGCATGGTTGCCAACTTCGCCCGCGCTCCCAAAGGTGGCGACACCGACCAGATCAAGGCCGTGGCTGCAGGCGAATGCGGCGTTGCGCTGACCAACACCTATTACGTCGCCCGCCTGTTGCGGTCGACGAAGCCGGAAGAGCAANAAATGATGGAGAAGGTCGGTTTCGTCTGGCCCAATCAGGCCACCACCGGTACCCACATCAACGTTTCCGGCGGCGGCATGCTGAAGACAGCGCCGCACAAGGAAGCGGCCGTCAAGTTCCTCGAATACCTCGCCTCCGACGACGCCCAGCGCTATTTTGCCGACGGCAACAACGAATGGCCGGTGGTCGACGGCATCATGAACAATCCAGCCCTCGAAGCGCTGGGCAAATTCAAGGCTGACAGCCTGCCGGTCAAAAACCTGGCGATGTACCAGATCAAGGCACAGATGATTTTCGACCGCGTCGGCTTCAAGTAAAGCCGTTAGGTTAGCCGTGACGTTTCCACACCCCGCTTCGGCGGTGTTTTCATTGCGTGCTTGGGAAATCTGTCGCGACAGCGCGATCAGCGGCAGTAACCCGACGGCGACAATGGCCAGCGACGCCGTCGACGCCTCGGCCAGCCGCTCATCGGAAGCCAGCGTATAGACCTGAGTCGCCAGCGTGTCGAAATTGAAGGGACGCATTACCAATGTCGCCGGCAGTTCCTTCATCACATCGACGAAAACCAGCAGCCCGGCGGTGAACAGGCTGCCACGCAACATCGGCGCATGCACGCGGCGCAGCGTTTCCCCNTGCCCCAGGCCCAGGCAGCGGGCAGCGTCGTCCATGTTGGGCGTGATCTTGGCCAGACTCGATTCGACGGTATGCAGCGCCACCGCCAGAAAGCGTACCAGATAGGCGTAGATCAGCGCCGCGATGCCGCCGGTCAGCAACAAGCCCGGATTGCTGCCGAACCAGTGTTCCCACTGTCCGGCCAGCCAGTTGTCGAGGCGCGTCACGGGAATCAGCACGCCAACGGCGATGACCGCCCCNGGTACCGCGTAGCCCAGTCCGACCAGACGGTTGAGCCCACGCGCGAACGCGCTTTTCGACAATCGCGCACCATAGGCCATCAACAGCGCCAGGAACACGCCGATGGATGCCGTGATGCCAGCCAGCACGAAACTGTTGCGCGACAACATGAGAAAACGTTCGCCGAACTGGGCATCGCCCTCGGTCAACGCCATCTTGAGGAGCAACGTTGCCGGCAGCACAAAGCCCAGCAGCAGCGGCACGACGCAGACAAGCACCGCCAACAGGGCGGCAGCTCCGCCAAGCTGCGCACCCGGCATCGGGCGATTGCGCCCGGTCGTGTTGTTATAGCGTGCCCGACCTCGCGATACGCGCTCGACCATCAACAGGAAAAGCACGAAGGAAAGCAGCATGGCCGCCAGTTGGGCAGCCGCCACACGGTCACCGAGCGAGAACCAGGCGCGATAGATGCCGGTGGTGAAGGTATTGACGGCGAAATAGGCGACGGTGCCGTAATCGGCCAAGGTTTCCATTAGCGCCAGGGCGATGCCAGCTGCAATCGCCGGGCGCGCCAGCGGTAACGAGACCGAGAANAAGCCCTGCCACGGCCCCATACCGAGCGTCCGCGCCGCCTCCAGCATGCCGCTCGCACGTTCGAGAAAAGCCCCGCGCGCCAGCAGGTATACGTAAGGATAGAGTACGCAAACGAACATCAGGACGGCGCCGGGCAGGCTGCGAATATCCGANAACCAGTAATCGCCGTGTTCCCAGCCGAAAACTTCACGCAGCGCCGTTTGCACCGGGCCGACAAACTGCAGGAAATCGGTATAGACATAGGCCATGACATAGGCCGGCATGGCCAGNGGCAACACCAGCGCCCACTCGAAGTAGCGTCGCCCGGGAAACTCGTGCATGGCCGTCAGCCAGGCCGTCGCCACCCCNAGCAGGGCAACCCCGGTGCCAACCCCNAGGCACAACAATAGCGAGTTGAGGATATATTCGGGCAGTACCGTCTGCGCCAGATGCGACCATGTCGCGCTGGTACCNCCGACAAAGATGTTGAGGCCGACGCTGGCCACCGGCAAGCCGGCCAGCACGGCGACAAGCACGGCAACTACAAGCAAGGGAGCGATTGGCGGTACGCATACAGGAATGCGAATTATACGCAACCGTCGCCTAACCCCACTATCAACGTGGAATTTCAATGAATTTATCGATTGGGCGACCGGCCCTGGCTCCTGGACACTTCCGGTCCCGATGGACCCGCTTTTCCAGTACGGCCCGGTGTGAACTACCCGAACTTACCCAAGCCGCTTGCGACGGGTCGCGCCCAAGCCGATCAAGCCAAGGCCCAGCAAAGCGAAAGTTCCGGGCTCCGGAACCGCCAGCCGGTCGAGGTTGGCGACCGACAATGACCGCCAGCCCTGACCGTTGACGCTGAAACGGCCCCCTTGGCCGCCATTGCAACAACCTTCGGCCCAGTAGGCCTCCAGCACGTGGTTGCCGAGACTGGCATGGGTAATGTTTGCGCTCAGGATTTCCGCGAGGTTGTTCCAGTTTCCGCCCCACCACAGATCGGTGTAACTGGCTGTCTGTAGAACGTTATCCAGATAGATGGCACCGCCATAGCCGGCATCCGGCGCTATCTCGAACAGAATCGAATCACCGGCCACGGAACCGCCAATCGAGAAATCGATCCGCAGATGGCTATAGGTATTATTNGCCCCCATCTGACCGCTGAAGTCGTTGATCAGCCCGTTATTGATGGAGGAAGACTGGGAGGCCCAGCCCGCCTTGTAATCCGAAAAACTGTTGCTGGTGATCAAACGCTTCTCATAGGCTACCACCGAGGCAACGGCACTGCCACATGCCAGAGAGGATGCCAAAACAAGAGAACCCAACAGTAACTTACCAGCGTAATTTTTCATTTTTTGTCTTCGAGCAAGAGATTTCAGTCATCACCCCCGACTTGTCGCGGGTACGGCAGACACCAAGCGGTTTTTCACGATTCCGATTATCCCGACGATCAAAATCTCCACATGTGAATTTATTCACGGTGAGCGAGAGAACAGCGATTGATGGGCGGTACCGATATCGAAACCGGGTGTCGGTGCCACGCGAGACATCCAATCCGCTCGCCATTGGGCTTTATAATTCTTCCCCATGTCCCAACTAGAGCTCATCGGCGTCGTACAGCGTTACGGCAAGCATACCGTGGTCGACGGCGTCGACTTTCGCCTCGAAAGCGGCCAGATCGCCTGCCTGCTTGGTCCGTCCGGCTGCGGCAAGACGACGCTGCTGCGCTGCATCGCCGGCTTCGAAGAGATCGCCGCCGGAGAAATTCGTCTGCATGGGGAAGTGGTCAGCAGCCCCGCCNGCCGCGTGGCACCTGAAAAGCGGCACATTGGCATGGTCTTTCAGGATTACGCCCTGTTCCCGCACCTCACCGTCGAGCAAAACGTAGCGTTCGGCCTCGGCCGCAAGCCGCAGGAAGACAGCCATCTGCGCGTTCGCCAGTTGCTGGCCACGGTGGGGCTGCACGGCCAGGGCAACAAATTCNCGCACGAACTTTCCGGCGGCCAGCAGCAGCGCGTCGCGCTGGCCCGCGCGCTGGCACCGCGCCCGGAGTTGATCCTGCTCGACGAGCCCTTTTCCAACCTCGACGTCGGCTTGCGCGAGCGGCTTTCGGTCGAGGTGCGCGAAATCCTCAAGCGCGAGNGGTCGACCGCGATCATGGTCACCCACGACCAGCACGAAGCATTCGCCATGGCCGACGAGATCGGCCTCATGCACGAGGGGCGCATCCAGCAATGGGATGTGCCTTACAACCTCTATCACCGCCCGGCCAACCGCTTCGTCGCCGATTTCATCGGCCAGGGCGTGCTGGTGGTCGGCACCGTCGACCAGAACAACAGCGTGCGTATGGAACTCGGCACCCTGGTGTCCGACACGCCGGTCGAGTGCAACGAAACCTGCGACCGTTGCGATCTCGGCTGCCGCGTCGACATCCTGCTGCGGCCCGACGACATCGTGCACGACGACAGCAGTCCGGTACAGGCGGAAGTGCTGCACAAGGCGTTTCGCGGCGCCGACATTCTCTACACCCTGCGCCTCNGCCAGCGGCACCGAGGTGTTGTCACTGGTGCCCTCGCACCACAATCACGCAATCGGCGANAAGATCGGCATCCGCCTCGATGCCGACCATGTGATCGCCTTCAAGAAACANCGACGAATGCGCCGACCCGGCCTGCGAGATCAGGCTCGAACAGCATGCCAGACCGGTCACCTGGCTGGCCGAAGAACGCACCCGCTGACCGCCCCGTAGCGCGCATGATTCCCTTTCTCGGCCTGCTCGACCCCTTTCCGCCGGTCGAGAGCAGCCGCGACGACATGGGCGGACTGCTCGCCATCGGCAGCGATCTATCGACGGCGCGGTTGCTCGACGCCTACCTGAACGGCATTTTCCCATGGGGCCTGGCCGAGGGTTATCCGCTCTGGTACAGCCCCGATCCGCGCATGGTGCTCTTCCCCGACGAATTCCACCTTTCCCGCTCGCTACGCAGAACCCTGCGCGGCCGGCACTACGAGNTACGCTTCGACCACGACTTTCACGCCACCATCGCCGCCTGTGCCGACATGCCGCGCCCCGGCCAGAATGGCACCTGGATCAGCGAGGAAATGACCGAAGCCTACGTCCGCCTGCATGAACTCGGCTGGGCGCACTCGGTCGAAGTTCACGCCGATGGCGAACTGATCGNNGGCCTTTACGGCCTGGCGATCGGTCGCATGTTCTATGGAGAATCGATGTTCTCGCGCCGCAGCAACGCCTCGAAAATTGCCTTCGCACATCTGGTTCGCTATCTTGAAGCGCACGATTTCGGCATGATCGACTGCCAGATGCGCACGGAGCATCTCGCCTCGCTTGGCGGCCGCGAGATTCCCNGCGGCGACTTCATGGCGCGCCTGAACGAACTGACCCGCAGCCCGCACCCGCGTCATCGCTGGACCAACGACAATCTCGATCTGAACTGGTAACCATGGCCTGCCCGACGATTCCGCGCTGCCCTTCTCACTGCTCCAGTTCTACGCGACCTCGCCCTATCCCTGCAGCTACCTGCCCGAGCGCGAAGCACGTTCGCAGGTGGCGACGCCGACCCACCTGATCGATGCCCAGGTTTACAGCACGCTCGTCCGTCACGGCTTCCGGCGCAGCGGCGCCTTTNCCTATCGACCGCATTGCGATGCCTGTCGCGCCTGCGTTCCGGTTCGCCTGCCGGTCGCCGAACTGCAGCCCAGCCGCACCCAGCGCCGTGCGCTCAAGCGCCATGCCGGGCTCACGGTGCGCGAATTGCCGCTCTCCTTCTTCAACGAACACTACGAGCTCTACACCCGCTACCAGAACGCCCGCCACGCCGGCGGCATGGACGAGGACAGCCATGAGCAATACGGGCACTTCCTGCTGCAAAGCCGCGTCGATACCCGGCTGATCGAGTTTTCCGAGGGCGGTACGGTGCGCATGGTCAGCATCGTCGATGTCCTCGAAGACGGCCTGTCCTCGGTCCACACCTTCTTCGACCCCGACCTGCCCAACGCCAGTCTCGGCACCTACAACATTCTCTGGCAGGCCGCGCAGTGCGTCGCCCTCGGCCTGCCCTATCTCTATCTCGGCTACTGGATCGCCGACAGCCGCAAGATGGCCTACAAATCGCGCTTCCGGCCGATCGAAGGCCTGCTCGACGGCCAGTGGCAAACCCTTCAATTCAACGACAGCACTCCATGAACCTGCGCCCGATTTCGCTCCTCTGCCTCGCCTTCTTTTCCCTCGCCCATGCCGAAGGCGAACGCCTGACCTACACCTGCGACGATGGCACCCGCTTCGACGTGGCATTTTCGGCCGATGGCGACGGTCGACCGCAAGCAAGCCTGCGTTTTGGCGGGCGCGAATTCACGCTGCCGCAAGTCATCGCCGCCTCCGGCGCCTCCTACCGCAGCGGCGATGTCGCGCTGCACACCAAGGAAGAAAAAGCCCTGTTCACCGATGGCAAGAGTCGCCTGCGCAGTTGCCTGCTGGCCGACGGCACCTTGCCGGCAACCAGCCGGCTGCTGCCAGCGCCTTCGTCGACCTCAGCGGCAGCATCAACTGGAACGCCACGTCCCCCTGCCCGCCGATGCCGTGCTCATCATCCGCGTCCAGGACACCGCCCGCGCCGACGCGCCGGCGCTGACGCTCGCCGAGCAGCGCATCGGCCTCGCCGGCAACCCGCTGCCGATTCCCTTCAAGCTCACGGTCGACCGTGACCTGATCGGCAAGAACGCCCAGATCACCGTCACCGCCCGCATCGAGCGCAAGGGCAAGCTGCTGTTCATCAACGACACCATCCACCGCGCCCTAGTCGACGGCCAGCCGCGCCATGTCGACCTGAAGCTCAAGGAAGTCGGCAAGCCGCCCACCCGCTGATCCGCGAGGATTGCGCTGGATCAGGTCGCGTGCCGCGCGCCATGCGACAGTGCAGTCCCCGAAAACAAGGCAACCTCCGTGCTCTCCCCAAGCATCCCCTGTGGCTCGTCGGCTTCCGGCCCTTCTTCGCGCTCGCCTGTCTGGCCGGCGCCAGTCTGCCGGTCGTCTGGATACTCATTTTCAAGGGCGTCCTGNCCGGCCCCGTCGCCAGGTTTTCGCCGATCCAGTGGCATGCCCATGAAATGTTCTTCGGCTTCGGCTGGGCGGTGCTCGGCGGCTTTCTGCTGACCTCGACCAAGAACTGGGTCGGCGTGCGCGGCTACCACGGCGCCACGCTGATGTGGCTGGCCGCCGCCTGGCTGCTCGAACGGGTCGCCATGAGTTTCGGCGGCCATTGGCCGACGCCGCTCTTCCTGCTGGCGACCAATCTCTTCGTTCCCGGCCTGATCGCCCTGCTGCTGGCCACCCTGATCCGCCATCGCGACAAGGACAGCTACCGGCTCGACAACGGCTTTTTCCTGATCGCCCTGCCACTGTTCTGGCTCGCCAAACTGCTGCTGCTCGCGCCGGAGCACTTCAACCTGGGCTGGAGCATGACCCTCGGCCTGTTCCGCGTCGCCTTCCTGGTCATGCTCGAACGCACGCTGAGCCAGTTCATGCGCAGCGCCTTCCAGGTCGAAATCCTGCGCCGGCCCGCCCTCGATCTCGCCATCAAGNGCCTGGCCGTCGTCCTCGTCTTCACCGCCCTGCTCCCCGGCGCGCTGGCCAGGAGCCTGGAACTGCTGCTGGCGCTCCTGCTGCTCGGCCGCCTCGCCTTCTGGCATCCGCTCAAGGCCTTCACCCGCCTCGACATCGGCATCATGTTCCTCGGCTACCTGGCCATCGCCGGGCAACTGCTGATCGACGCCCTGCCGCCGCCGGGCAGTACCGGCTGGGTCGGCACCGTTTCCGTCCATCTCTTCACCTTCGGCGCGATGGGCCTCGTCATCCCGGCCATGATCGTCCGCATCGCCAACGGCCATACCGGGCGCAAGGTCGTGTTCTCCCGCTACGACAAGGCCGTGCTGTGGATCATGATCCTCGCGCTCGGCCTGCGTGTGCTCGGCCCGCAACTCGCTCCCGCCGCCTACCTGCGCTGGCTCGATCTGGCCGCCGCCTGCTGGCTGCTCGCCTTCGGCCTGCTCGGCTGGCGCTACATTCCCCGACTTTTTCAGGCACGGATCGATGGCAAGGAACACTGAAAACGTATTGGCGGCAGCGCTGATCGCACTGCTGCTGGCCCCTTCGGCATACGCCGCCAAGGTAAGCTGCCATCTGACCTACGGCGGCGAAACCCGCGTCGTCGAAGCGGCGCCGACCAGCGATCCCTACACCGTCGCGCCGGTTGCCATCGGCTCCTACTTCCTGTTCCGCATCGTCTTCCGCGACCAGCCCGCCGACCTCGCCGGCATCAAGCTCACCACTTTCGCCGACCGCAACGAAGGCCCGGTCGTCATCCATCAGGCCACCTATCCCTATCCGCCGCCATCGGCAGCGGCGGGCGGCTTCACCGGGCGCCATGTCGTCGAACCGGTGCGCGACGGCGAGTTGCAATACTGGTGCGAAATGAAGGAAGCGCCATGAAAATCGGCACTTTTTTGACGTCGACCGCAACAGGCCTCCTGCTCTGCCTCGCCAGCGCCCTGGCGCACGCCGACCCCGTCACCCTGATCTTCGCGNGCGATATCATGCTCGCCGACGGCCCCGGCAAGACCATCGCGCAAGGCGGCGATCCGCTCGCCNCCTTCGCCGCCCTGCTCGCCGACGCCGACTACCGCATCGGCAATCTCGAAGTGCCGGTCGCCAGCGGCGGCCAGCCACACGCCACCAAGATCGTCACCTTCCGTGCCGAACCGAACACGCTGACGGTATTGCAAGGCCGCTTCGACGCCGTCTCGCTCGCCAACAACCATTCCGGCGACTACGGCCACGAAGCCTTCGTCGAGACCATGCAGCACCTCGCCAATGCCGGCATCGCGTATTTCGGCGGCGGCCGCAACCTGGCCGAAGCCCACCGGCCGCTGTGGATCGAAAAGAACGGCCTGAAGATCGCCGTCCTCGGCTACAACGAATTCAAGCCACGCGCCTTCGAAGCCGGCCCCACTTGGCCCGGCATCGCCTGGAGCGAAGACGACCGGGTGATCGCCGACATCCGAGCCGCCAAGGCGGCCGGCGCCGACCTCGTTATCNCCTTCATGCACTGGGGCTGGGAAAAGGAAACCCGGCCGNACCGAGCGAAAACCCTCGCCCGCAAAATGATTGACGAAGGCGCCGCCCTCGTCGTCGGCGGCCACCCGCACACCACGCAAGGCGCCGAGATCTACAAGGGCAAGCCCATCGTCCACAGCCTCGGCAATTTCGTCTTCGACGGCTTCGACTACCCCGAAGCCCAGCGCGGCTGGCTGCTGCGCCTGAAACTCGACAAATCAGGCGTGCTCTTCTGGGAAACCCTAGCCGCGCATATCGATGACGCCGGCACCNCCTGGCCCGCCGCCTTCACGCCCTGCGGGCAGAGAGGCGACGACGTTGTTTCGGAATGCCAGAACCCTTGATCGCGCATCGGGCTCCGTATAACATATAAACGTGTTATGCGGAGGCACCATGAACTTCAACATCTATCTCGACGACGAAACCGGCCAGCAATTGACCCTCGCCGCACAAGACTCCGGCGAAAACCGCAATGCACTGATTCGGCAAGCGGTTGCGGAATGGCTGGCCCGCCACGCCAAACCGCAATGGCCGGAAGCTGTTCTCGGCTTTCAGGGAATTCCCGACATGCCTGCCTTTGAAGCCAGCCGCGACCAACTGGCGCCTCCCAACGCCGACCCGCTGGCATGAAATACCTGCTCGACACCTGCACCGTCAGCGATTTTGTCAAAGGCCAGCCCGGCGTACTCGCCCGCATCAAAGCCACGCCGCCCAGCCAGATTGCCGTCTCCGTCATCACCCGCATGGAGATCGAATTCGGCCTGCAACTCAATCCCGAACGCGCCAGAAAAATCGGCCCCGTTCTTGATGGCATGTTCAACGCCATCACTACGCTGGCACTGAGCGAAGCCGATGCCATCGCAGCCGCCGCCATTCGCGCCGCCTTGCAGCGGCGAGGCCAACCCATCGGGCCGTACGACATTCTGATCGCCGGTTGCGGCTTGGCGCACGGGTTGATCGTCGTGACCTCGAACACCGGTGAATTCGAGCGCGTTGGCGGTCTTCTGCTTGAAAACTGGCGTTGATTTGGTATTGCTTGTGCATTAACTCAGCTACAAGGGCTTCCCATTCTCTGCAAGCGTTCTGACGTTTTATCGTTTCATGCCTGATCCTGTTTTCTGACTGTTCATCGATTCCCTGCTGTGTCGGTGAGAAGGTGAAGGACTGCGGTACTACAACCGGTCATATTGGGCTTTTGCCGGACCCTGATGAAAGACGCGCGCGGTATCATTCGTTAGCCGGGAGTCTCTTGCCTCAGAGCTAATCAGGCTCTCCCCGCGCGGGTCCAACCCGCTTCACATCAACGCTGCAGTGCTTCGCTGGTCTTGGGCCGCCAGCGAGCGGCCGGTGATTCCTTCCCTCTTCCTATAGACGCTTTTGCTGTTCAGGCGGTCTCTTCGATTAGTCGGAAATCGTCGCCGTAGTGCAGCACTGCCCACGCCAGTCGCAGGTTCTTGGCGGCTATGGCGACCGCTGCTTTCCAGTAGCCGCGTCGCTCGACCAGATTTCTGGCCCAACGACTGAATCGGTCTTGCTTGTTGCCGAGTCCGGCGAGAACGGCGCGGGCGCCCATGACGAGCAGGCTGCGCAGGTAGGCGTCGCCNGCCTTGGTGATCCGCCCCAGTCTCGCTTTGCCACCACTGCTGTACTGGCCGGGGACGAGGCCGGCCCAGGCGGCGAGTTGCCGACCATTCTTGAAATCATGACCACCGCCCAGGCTGGCAACCAGGGCACTGGCCGTCGTCGGGCCAATGCCGGGAAGTTGCATCAGTCGCCGGCTGCGCTGGTCTTGTTTGGCTGCTTGGGCAATGGCTTTGTCGTATTCTTCGATGCGTTCGTTGAGGCGGTCGGCGTGTACGAGCAGGTCGCCGACGCAACGGTTAGCCCAGCAGGGNAGTTCTTCTAGATGGGCGCCGATTTCCCGGCGCAGGCGTTCAACTTTCTGCGGCAGAACGATGCCAAATTCGCTGATCAGGCCACGTAGCCGGTTGTAGAGCGCGGTGCGTTCTTCGATGAAGCCTTGCCGGGTACGATGCAGGCAGAGAATGGCTTGCTGGTCGACATCCTTCACCGGCACGAAGCGCATGTTGGGCCGGGTGACGGCTTCGCAGATGGCGGCGGCATCGGCTGCATCGTTCTTGCCGCGCTTGCCGCTCATCCGGTACGGCGCCACGAACTTGGGCGCCATCAACTTGACGGTGTGGCCGAAGCGGCTGAACTCTCTCGCNCAATGGTGGGCGCCGGAGCAGGCTTCCATGCCGATCAGGCAGGACGGCAACTGGGCGACCATTTCCAGCAATTGCCCGCGAACCACCTTGGGCTTGATAAATACCGCCTTGCCACTCTGGTCAACACCATGCAAAGCGAATACATTCTTGGCGAGATCGATGCCGACTGTAACAATACCCATGGACTTCCCTTTCGAATGAATGATTCAGTGTGGAAACTCAATCATGGCAGCAACTGCTGCCGGCGGCTTCCGCCGCTACTTCGGGACGGGAAGTCCTTTCATTCGTTATCCATGTCAAACACAACGCTTGAAATCTTCGCTTTCTACAAAGTCCTCGGCGAATACTGAACGCGAAAATCGGTCCTTTTTGGCGGTCGACCGCAACCGTCGGCTACAATTCCGCCATCATGCAGATCGACACTTTTCTCCCGCGCGGGGCCGGCGGCTCCGAGCGCGCCAATTACCAACTCTTCATCGCCGACCTCTGCGATCTGCTCGACGTCGCCAAGCCGCAGCCGGCCAATGAAGATACCCGCGACAACCCCTACGTCTTCGAGCGCCGCGTCGTTNTTCATCACGGCGACGGCAGCACCAGCAACGGCTTCATCGACTGCTACAAACGCGGCAGCTTCATCGGCGAAGCCAAGAAAATCCGCGCCGCGNCCGAAACCCGGCAATTCGACGACGCCCNNCCTGCGCGCCCGCGCCAGGCCGAAAACTACGCCCGCCACCTGCCCGCCGACGAGGCCGNNGCCGCCTTTCTCGTCGTCCTCGATGTCGGCAACGTCATCGAACTCTACGCCGAATTCACCNTGGCGGCGGCANGCTACACGCCCTTCCCCGACCCGCGCAGCCACCGCATCCGGCTCGACGACCTCGCCCGCGAAGACATCCGCGCCCGCCTCAAGGCCGTCTGGGACGACCCGCCCGCCNTCGACCCCAGCCGCCGCACCGCCCGCGCCACGCGCGACATCGCCGTGCGCCTCGCCCGCGTCGCCAAGTCGCTCGAAGGCCAATACGCCGCCGAGCGCGTCGCCCACTTCCTGTCGCGCTGTCTCTTCTCCATGTTCGCCGAAGACGTCGGCCTGCTGCCCAAGGTCGATGGCGAAGGCGCCTTCACCGGCCTGCTCAAGACGCTGAAGAACGCCCCTGAGCAATTCGTACCCCTCGTCGCCGNNAGCTGGAAGGCCATGGACGAAGGCCGGTTTTCCGTCGCCATCCGCGCCCAGCTGCCGCGCTTCAACGGCAAGCTCTTCAAACCCGAAGTTTTGCCCGTCGACCGCGACCAGATCGACCTGCTGCTCGAAGCCAGTCGCGCCGACTGGGCCGAAGTCGAACCCGCCATCTTCGGCTCGCTGCTCGAAAACGCCCTCGACGCGCTCGAACGCCACGACCTTGGCGCCCTACACCCCGGCGCCTACGTCGACCGCCTCGTCCTGCCCACCGTCATCGAGCTGCGCCAACTGGCACGACACCNNCAGGCCGCCGCCCTGCTGCTCGCCAACGAAGGCAAGCTCAAAGACGCTGCCGACCTCGTCCGCGCCTGGCACCACAAGCTGTGCACCACCCGCGTCCTCGACCCCGCCTGCGGCTCCGGCAACTTCCTCTATGTCACGCTCGAACACATGAAGCGCCTCGAAGGCGAAGTCCTCGACNACCTCGCCCAGCTCGGCGACACGCAACAACGTCTCGAAGTCGAAGGCCTCACCGTCGACCCGCACCAGTTCCTCGGCCTCGAAATCAACNCGCGCGCCGCCGCCATCGCCGAAATGGTCCTCTGGATCGGCNAATGGCACTTCCGCACCCAGGGCAGCGGCCTGCCGCCCAGCCCCATCCTGCGCGATTTCAAGAACATCGAATGCCGCGACGCCGTGCTCGCCTACGACGCCGTGGAATTCGCTACCGACGAGNCCGGCAAGCCGCTCACCCGCTGGGATGGCGCANCGCTGAAAGACCACCCCGTCACCGGCGAAAAAGTGCCCGACGAAGCAGCACAAATCCCGCTGGAGCGCTACACCAACCCGCGCCCTGCCGAATGGCCGCAAGCCGACTACATCGTCGGCAATCCCNCTNTCATCGGCACGAAGCGAATGCGCGCAGCACTCGGCGACGGCTACACCGAAGCCCTGCGCGCCGCCTGGCCGGCCGTCCCCGAATCCGCCGATTTCGTCATGTTCTGGTGGCACCACGCCGCCGACCTGACCCGCCGCGGTGAAGTCCGGCGCTTCGGTTTCATCACCACCAACAGCCTCACGCAAACCTTCAACCGCCGCGTCCTCGAACACCACTTGGGCGCCCAGCCGCCACTCGCCCTCGCCTGGGCCATCCCCGACCACCCGTGGGTCGACNGCGCCAGCGGCGCGNCCGTGCGCATCGCGATGACCGTCGGCCAGCCGGGCGACGCCCCGGGAACGCTGCAAACCGTCGTTGGCGAAGGCGGCACTGAAGCCGATGCCGTATACATCGAACTCAACGAGAAGGCCGGCCGCATCCATGCCGATCTGACAATTGGCTCCGATATCGGGAGCACCGAACCACTTAAGGCAAATTCGGGAATCAGCTCGAACGGTTACATGCTTGCTAGCTCAGGCTTCATCGTTCCTCCAGAGGAAATTAGCAACCTGCAACCCTGCGACCGCATCCGCCCCTACCGCAACGGCCGCGATCTAACCGATAAGCCGCGCGGCGTCTCGGTCATTGACCTCTACGGCCTGACCGCTGAAGCCCGCAGCCGCTACCCGGCGGCCTACCAATGGGTACTAGACCGCGTCAAGCCGGAGCGTGACCAAAACAATCGGCCACGCCTCAAAGAGCAATGGTGGTTGTTCGCTGAATGCCGCAAGATTTNNCGCGTAGCTGTCAGAGATTTACCCCGCTTCATCGCCACCGTCGAAACCGCAAAGCACCGCCTCTTCCAATTCGTAGATGCGAGCATTGCGCCGGACCATGNNCTTATTGGCATCGCACTAGCCGACGCCTACTCCCTCGGCGTGCTTTCCTCGCAAGTCCACGCTGTCTGGGCGCTAGCCGCTGGCGGCACACTTGAAGACCGTCCGCGTTACAACAAATCCCGCTGCTTCGACCCATTCNCCTTCCCCGTCGCCAGCCCCGAACAGCAAACCCGCATCGCCGCCCTCGCCGAGCAACTCGACGCCCACCGAAGCNGCCAGCAGGCCGCCCACCCGACCNTGACGCTTACCGGCATGTACAACGTACTGGCCAAACTGCGTAGCGGCGAAGCGCTCACCGCCAAGGACAAGGCCATCCACGAAACCGGCCTCGTCGCCGTCCTCCGCCAGCTCCACGACGAACTCGACACCGCCGTGCNNCTCGCCGCCTACGGCTGGTCCGACCTCGCGCCGACCGCCACCGACGCCCTGCTCGACCGCCTCGTCGCCCTCAACCTTGAGCGCGCCGCCGAAGAAGCCGCCGGCCACATCCGCTGGCTCCGCCCCGACTTCCAAAACCCGTCTGCTGCGGTCGACCCGCAAAACAGGCCAAAATGGATTTGCCCGAGATTTCCGGGTCGACCGCAACCCCGGCCCGCCCNNCGCCGAAAAACGCCCTGGCCCGCCTCGCTGCCGGAACAGGTGGCCGCCATCGCCCAAACCCTGGCCGACAGCCCGCTGCCCNTCGACGAAGCCGCCATCGCCGAACGCTTCACCGGCAAAGGCCCATGGAAGAAGCGCCTGCCCCAACTCCTCGAAACCCTCGTCGCCCTCGGCCGCGCAAGGATGAACGCGGACGGTCGTTATGGAGCGAGTAAATGATTTCTGGCAACTCCTGCTTGAGACGATTGGGCTATTGCCAATATTCGTCCTGCTTGGTTTTGTTCTGTGGAAACGGCACCGACTCGACCAAATTGATCGCCGGGATCCGATCACAACAGAGCTGCGCAACCTGCCGGGGCAAAGTTTGCAGAGTCAATCTGATGATCTTTACGATTCGCGCTTGGACCACTTCATTCTCGCGCTCTCAGCGGGCCTGATGGTCGCACTGACAATTTCGATCCGGCGTATAGCCACAGAAGTCCGCCCTTGGGATTGGCTCGATAACCTGCTCCTGTTTTCCGCCATCGCATTGGCAATGTATCTGGGGCGCAAGTTGGCTCGGGAAATGCCACGACAGCGGCAGATCAAGCAGGCGATTCGCGCCGAGCAGGCGACAGCCCAGGAACTGGCAGCCTCGCTGGCCGGCTGCAACCGCATCATTCACGACCTGCAAGCCGGCACATTCAATATCGACCATGTGGCGATCACCCCGGCCGGCGTATTCGCCATCGAAACCAAATCGCGCCTCAAACCACCCGCCGGCAACGGCAGCCCGAAAGTCAAATACGATGGCAAATCGCTGGATTTCGGCAGCTGGAAGGAAACCAAGCCTGTCGATCAAGCCGACCGTCAGGCCCGCTGGCTGGCCAACTATCTGCGCGAATCGACTGGCGAAGCCTTCNCGGTGACTGCAGTCCTCGCATTGCCCGGCTGGTATGTGGAGCGAACCGCACCGATAAAGCCAAACATGGTTCAGGTGATCAACCCCAAGAATTCAGGCTGGCTTTTGCTGCCTGAGAACAAGNCCCCTCGCCTGGATCCAAAGGCAATCCAGCGCGCTGCGTTCGCCCTTGAGAAGCTGGCGCAATCCAAAACGGACTGACCAGCCCCGACGAATCAGCAGCTTGCCCGCTGCTCGAACCCTCGNAACTCCCCTTCGCCAACGGCGATATTGACCCGCTCCACGCTGGCGCGCGGCGGNCCGCGCCGGGCCCAGGAAATCAGTTTGATGACGGCCATGTCTTCACCGGCGGCCATCGCCTCGACGCTGCCATTGCGGCGGTTGCGCACCCAGCCGGTGACGCCGAGCAGACGCGCCTGTTCGGCCATGGAGGCGCGGTAGCCGACGCCCTGGACGATGCCTTCGATGATGAGATGACGGGTGATATGCGCCATGCGAACCTCTGTTCTGAACTGCCTGGAAGGCTCCAAGCTTAAACGAGGTTGGCGTGGATTCCCCACTGCCCGGGTGAATCCAAAAACGGCCTGTTGCGGTCGACGGCAAAAAGGCCCGGATTTCCTGTGCTGCGGGCAAATCCGGTTGCGACGACTGCCTCAGCGTTCGCGCATCGTGACCGGCAGCGCGGTGCTCTTGTCACGGCCCCACAGGTCGAGCGGGTCGCCGACCGAGCGGCGCAACACTTCGCGGGCCTTGTGGGCGGTGACCGGTTCGTTGAACGAGATGAGCTGGGCGAATGCCTGGCCGGTCAGTCGGTACAACCACGTTCGGCGTTTGACGATCATGCTGCCCTCATTTCAGTTGATGACGGTGGACTACGCGGTGGAGCTTGTTCCCGCCAAGGGCGATTGGATTCACTTTACTCCATTTTGCCGGCGATGTCGGCATTACTGGTAGCGCAAGGCTTCGATCGGATCGAGCTGCGCCGCCTTGCGCGCCGGATACCAGCCAAAGAAGATGCCGACGGTGGCGGCGACGGCGAAGGCGACCAGCGCGGCGCCGCCGGAGATGACGATGACCATGCCGGTGAAGGCGTTGATGCCGAGCGCGATGGCGAGGCCGAGGACGAGGCCGAGCAGGCAGCCGGCGAAGGAGATCATCACCGCTTCGAGCAGGAATTGCGTGAGGATGTCGCGCTGGCGGGCGCCGATGGCCATGCGGATGCCGATTTCCCGCGTCCGCTCGGTCACCGAGACGAGCATGATGTTCATGATGCCGATGCCGCCGACCAGCAGCGAAATGGAGGCGATGGCGCCGAGCAGGATGGACATGGTGCGCGTCGTTTCGGCCTCCGATTCGGCAGCGGCCGACAGGTTGCGCATGAAAAAGTCGTCGGGCATGCCCTCGCGCAGGCGGTGGCGCTGGCGCAGCAAGGCCGTGGTCGCGTCCATCACGCGCTGCATGTTCTCGGCCGAATCGGCCTGCACCATGATCATCCGCACCGATCCCAGGAAGGGCGTGCCGAAGACCTTGCGCTGGGCGGTGGTGAGCGGAATGATGACGGTATCGTCCTGGTCGCGGCCGTCGAGGTTCTGGCCCTTGCTGCCGAGCACGCCGATGACGACGAAGGGNTTTTGCTGGATGCGCATGGTCTTGCCGACCGGGTTTTCGTCGCCGAACAGGTTTTGCGCGACGGTCTTGCCGATCACGCGACACGTCGCCGCGCGCACGTCGGAATCGCCAAAACCGGCACCGTTGACGACATTCCAGGCGCGCGCATCGAGATACGGCGGCGTCGTGCCGATGACCTGCGAGCTCCAGTTCTGCGATCCGTAAACCAGTTGCCGCGACCCTTGATGCGTCGGCGCGACGTTGACCACGCCATCGAGCTCGGCAATCGCTTCGGCATCGGCCACGTTCAGCGTCGGCCCGCCAGCCGAGCCGCTGCGCACGCCGGCGGTGGTAAACGAGCCGGAAAGGACGATGAACAGGTTGCTGCCCATCGTGCTGATCGTCTGCTGCACGGCGTACTGCGCGCCCTGGCCGATGGCCATCATGATGACGACGGCGCCGACGCCGATCACCATGCCGAGCATGGTCAGCGCCGTGCGCAGGCGATTGGCGCCCATCGCCAGCCAGGCTTCGCCGAGCATCGCCTTCAGCATCATGCCGGCACCACCTCGGTCAGATGGTCGCTGACGATATGGCCGTCGAGAAAGCGCACCTGGCGCTTGGCGTGGGCGGCGATGTCCGGCTCGTGCGTCACCAGCACGACGGTGATGCCTTCCTTGTTCAGCTCGCCGAACAGCCCCATGATTTCCTCGCTGGTGTGGCTGTCGAGGTTGCCGGTCGGCTCGTCGGCGAGGATCAGGTGCGGCTTGTTGACCAGCGCCCGGGCGATCGCCACGCGCTGCTGCTGGCCGCCCGAAATGCGGCTGGGCAGCGAGTCGGCGTATTGGCCGAGGCCGACCTTGTCGAGCATCNNTCGCGCGGCGGCGCGGCGGGTTTCCTTGTCGGCACCGGCATAGACCAGCGGCAAGGCGACGTTGTCCTGCAAGCTCATGCGCGGCAGCAGGTTGAAGCCCTGGAAGACGAAGCCGAGCGTGCGGTTGCGCAGGATCGCCAGGGCGTCCTTGTCCATGTGCGCGACGTTCTGGCCGGCCAGAAAATAGTCGCCGGATGTCGGCGTATCGAGGCAGCCGAGCAGGTTCATGAAGGTGGATTTGCCGGACCCGGACGGCCCCATGATGGCGATGAACTCGCCCGGCCGCACCTCCAGGTCGACGCCTTTCAGGGCCGGGAACAACCCGGCCGCCGTCTCGTAGGACTTGCCCAGGCCGACGACGCGGATGACGGGTTCGGTCATCGAAAGAGGCTCACCGTGATCGTGCCTCAGAACATCCGCATGCCGACGCTGGACGGCTTCTTGTCGCTCACCGTGTTCTCGCCGATCACCACGCGGTCGCCGACGTTCAGTTCGCCGCTGACGACTTCGGTATTGCGGTTGTCGGTGATGCCGATCTGGACGCTGACCGGCTTGAGTTCGCCATCGGCCAGCACGTACACCGTGCCGCTCTGGCTGTCGCGCTTCTTGCCCTTCTTGTCGCCGCCGGGCCCGCCGCCGCCCATCATGCCGCCCATGCCGCCCATCCGGGCCTGTTGCGGTCGACCCCGAATTTTGGCCATTTTCCGTTTTCTTGCCCGCCGCATCGGCCGGCTTGAAGCGCAGCGCGGCATTGGGCACCAGCAGCACGTCGCTGCGTTTCTGGACGCCGATATTGACGTAGGCCGTCATGCCCGGCAGCAGTTGCAGATCGGGATTATCGACGCGGATGCGGACGTTGTAGGTCACCACGTTCTGCTGGTTGGTCGGGTTCAGACGGATCTGCTGCACCTCGCCCTGAAAACTGCGGTTGGGGAAGGCATCGACGGTGAAGCGCACCTTCTGGCCTTCCTTGATGTTGCCGATGTCGGCCTCGGCGAAGCTGGTGTCGATGGCCATCTTCGACAGATCCTGCGCGATCTGGATCAGCGTCGGGGTCTGGAAGCTGGCGGCCACGGTCTGCCCGATGTCGACCAGGCGCGCGACGACGACGCCGGACACCGGCGAGGTGATCACCGTGTAATTCAGGTTGACCCGGTCCTTTCCGCCGCCGCCCTGGCCTGCGCCAGTTGCGCCTCGGCCGATTTCAGCACCTGCATCGCCTGGTCGTACTCCTGGCGCGATACGTATTCCTTCTCGAACAGCGCTTCATGCGCACCGCGTTGGCCCGCGCCAGCTCGACCGAGGCCGACACGTTCAGCACGTTCGCCTCGCTTTGCTTGGCCTGCGCCGCCATCAGCGACTGGTCGAGCTCCAGCATCTTCTGGCCGGCCTCGACCTTGTCGTTGAAATCGACGTAGAGCTTCTTGACCGTGCCCGACACCTGGGTACCGACGTTCACCAGCACCAGCGGCGTCAGCGTGCCGTTGGCCGAAACGGTCTGGATCACTTCGCCCTTGTCGACGGTGGCCAGTTTGAAGCGCGTTTCCGGATTCTGCGCCGCGCGCTGCTGGGCGACCCAGACGCCGCCGCCGATCAGGCCGGCAGCCAGCGCAACGCCGATGACGATCTTGCCGATGTGTTTCATGGTCTTCCTTCGGCTGCCGGTTGCAGCAGCGTGTAATCGAGCGCGCCGACCGCCTGGGCCAGCGTGGCGCGGTAAACGAACCAGTCGAGCGCCGCCTGGATGCGCTGCAAACGGGCGCTGGCCAAGGCGCTCTGCGCCGTCAGCAGATCGAGCACGGTGCCGACGCCCGCCTTGTAACGACCCAGCGCGACGCGCTCGGACTGCTCGGCGCTGGCCACCAGATCGACCGTCGTCTTCAGGCTCTGCGTGGCGGTGGTCAGGCTCTGGTAGGCCTTCCAGACATCGAGCGCCACCTGGTTGCGCAAGCTCTCCAGTTGCGCGTTCTTGACGTCGACCTGGGCGGCGGCGGCACGCACCCGGTAGGTGGTGTCGAAGCCGCTGAAAAGCGGCAGATCGACGGTGACGCCGATGACGCCACCATTGACGGCGACACGATCGGTCTCGGCCCAGGTCGGGCCNGACAGGCTGATGGTCGGCCGCCCCTGCGCCTGCACCAGATCGACGTTGGCCTGCGCCGCCTTGACCTGCGCTTCGACCGCTTTCAGATCGGGGCGCCGGACTTCGGCCTCGGCAATCAGCGCCGCCACCTCGCGCTGGAAATCGCCGGCCGGCAATTCGGCCGGCGGCGGTTCCAGCGTCAGCGGCTGGCCCGCCTTGAAGCCCATCGCGTTGGCCAGTGCGCCCAGCGCATTGCGTGCCTCGCCCTCGGCCTTGATCCGCGTGAGGGTCGCCTGCGACAGCGCCGTCTGCGCCAGCAGGCGGTCGGCCGGCGTGGCGACGCCGACGTTGTAGCGCGACTCGGCGGCATTGAAACCTTCACGCGCCGCGCGCTCGGCCTCGGTCGTCGACACGACGGCGGCACGCGTCGCCTGCGCCGTGTAGAAAGCCTGCAAGGCCGAAAGGAACAGCGACTGCACCCGGGAATCCTGCGTCGCGGCGGCAGCGGCCAGCAACTGGCGGGCATTCTCGCCATTGGCCGAGCGCGCGCCGGAATCGAAAACCAGCCAGGACAAAGTCAGCGCCGCGCTGCTCGCGTTGTAATAGCGGCCATCGTTCTGGTAGCGGCTGGCACCCAGCCGACCGTCGAGATTCGGCAGCCAGGCCGCCTGAGCGACGCCGACCTGCGCCGCCTGCGCGCGGGCTGCCGCCCACACTTCACGGGTTTGCGGGTTGTTGCACAGCGTCAGGTCGACGGCATCGATCGCCGACAGCGGCGCAGACGGGATCTCGCGGGCACACGGCACATCCGCCTGCCGCCCGGCCACCTGGGGCGACGGCATGGGCGGCGTAATGGCAGCCGTACCAAAGGGATCGAGCCCGGCCGCNCAGTGCCGAGCCGGTTGCGGTCAACAGCAAAAAAGNGGCAAAATGCGCATGGCGCGAGTTTACCGTCTCCGAACGCGGCAAAAAGTTATGTTTTGTAATCAAACGTCAAACCAGCCAGGCACGCCAGCCCCGCTGCTCACGGCGTTCGCCAGGCTGAGCGTGTGCAGTGCGGGTCGGCCTCATGGAAGATATGCATTTGGAAGAGGCCGCGGGGATTGCCATGCTGCGACACGACAGCGCCCGCGACGCAGATCAAGCAATCCATCAGTCCGCATTCATGCTGCAATGCGGTAAATCGCGACCCATGCTCTATCCACTCATCCGCAAATTCTTTTTCGCCCTCGATGCCGAGACCGCGCACGGCATCGGCATGAGCGGCGTTTCCTTCCTCGATTCGACGGGTTTTGCCAAATGCCTGGCCAAGCCGGTCACGCCGTGCCCGGTCGAGGTCATGGGTCTCAAATTCCCCAATCCGGTCGGCCTCGCCGCCGGGCTGGACAAGAACGGCGACCATATCGACGGCCTGGCGGCGCTCGGTTTCGGCTTCATCGAGATCGGTACGATCACGCCCAAACCGCAGGACGGCAACCCGCGTCCGCGCCTGTTCCGCATTCCGGAAGCGCAGGGCATCATCAACCGCATGGGCTTCAACAACGCCGGCGTCGACCGCCTGCTGGAAAACGTGCGGCTGGCGAAGTTCCCGAAACAGGGCGGCATCCTCGGCATCAACATCGGCAAGAACGCGACGACGCCAATCGAGAATGCAGCCGACGACTACCTGATCTGCCTGNACAAGGTCTATAACGACGCCAGCTACGTCACCGTCAACATTTCGTCGCCGAACACCAAGAACCTGCGCGAACTGCAGAAGGACGAGGCGCTCGACGACCTGCTTTCGCAGTTGAAGGCGCGCCAGGAAGTACTGGCCGACAAGCACGGCAAGTACGTGCCGATGGCGCTCAAGATTGCGCCCGATCTCGACGACGAGCAGATCACCGCCATTGCCGATGCGCTGCGCCGCCACCGCATGGATGGCGTCATCGCCACCAACACCACGCTGTCGCGCGAAGGTGTGGAAGGCATGCCGAATGGCAATGAGGCGGGCGGTCTGTCCGGTGCGCCGGTGTTCCGCAAGTCAACCGACGTGCTGAAGAAGCTGTCCGCCGCATTGGCCGGCGAACTGCCGATCATCGGCGTCGGCGGCATCATGGGCGGCGAGGATGCAGCGGAANAAATCCGCGCCGGGGCCAGTCTGGTGCAGTTCTACAGCGGTTTCATCTATCGCGGTCCGGATCTTGTCAGCGAAGTGGCGGATACTCTGGCATATGTAATGAAGAAAAGGTCTAAGCCCGCACAATCATCGCGGTTGTTCGCGCCAGACCAACACCCGATAATACGGCCCTCAACTCCCCCAAACATGAGCCACTACCTTTTCATCCTCGTCGGCGCGGTGCTGGTCAACAACGTCGTGCTGGTGAAGATTCTCGGCCTGT
This sequence comes from Dechloromonas sp., assembly GCA_013363835.1. Lineage (GTDB taxonomy): Bacteria > Pseudomonadota > Gammaproteobacteria > Burkholderiales > Rhodocyclaceae > Azonexus. The sequence continues at coordinate 692,632 of CP054864.1, read as the reverse complement.
GCCCCTTCATGGGCGTTTCCAAGAAGCTGGAAACCGCCTACGGCATGGGCGCTGCCACGACCTTCGTGCTGACGATGGCGACCGGTGCGAGCTACATCATCGACCACTTCCTGCTCATGCCCTTCGGGCTGGAATACCTGCGCACGCTGTCCTTCATCGTCACCATCGCCGCCATCGTCCAGCTGACCGAAATGGTCATCGCCAAGACCTCGCCGGCCCTGCAACAGACCCTGGGCATCTACCTGCCGCTGATCACCACCAACTGCGCGGTGCTCGGCGTGCCGCTGCTCAATATCTCGAACAACTACAACTTCGTCGAATCGCTGCTCTTCGGCGCCGGCAGCGCAGTCGGCTTCTCGCTGGTGCTGATCCTCTTCGCCGGCATCCGCGAACGCATCGAAGGGNCCGAAGTACCGGTTCATTTCCGGGGCGTCGCCATCGCCATGGTCACGGCCGGACTGATGGCGCTGGCCTTCATGGGCTTCGCCGGCCTGGACAAATACCAGTAAGCGCATGGAAATCCTTCTAGCCATCGCCATCATGGCCCTCGGTGCCGTCGTGCTCGGTGCAGCGCTCGGCTATGCCTCGATCAAGTTCAAGGTCGAAGGCGACCCGCTGGTCGAAAAGATCGAAGCCATCCTGCCGCAGACGCAATGCGGCCAGTGCGGCTACCCGGGCTGCAAGCCCTACGCCGAAGCCATCGCCAACGGCGAGGAAATCAACAAATGCCCGCCGGGCGGCAGCGAAGGCGTACAGCGCCTGGCCGACCTGCTCGGCCGCGAAGCCAAGCCGCTCGATGCCGAGGAANAACCCAAGTCGGTGGCCATCATCGACGAGCAGACCTGCATCGGCTGCACGCTGTGCATCCAGGCCTGCCCGGTCGATGCCATCGTCGGCGCCGCCAAGCAGATGCACACCATCGTCGCCCCGCTGTGCACCGGCTGCGAACTGTGCCTGCCGCCGTGCCCGGTCGAGTGCATCCGCATGGAGCCGATAGGCGAGAACATCGACAACTGGAAGTGGAAATACCCAATCGTCGAAATAAAGGCCGCGCCGCTGAAAGAGGCCGCCTGATGCTGATGAACCTGTTCAAGTTCAAGGGTGGCGTCAAGCCGCCGACCAACAAGACGCAGTCCGTCACCCTGCCGATTGCCGTCGCCCTCCCCTCGCGCCTGGTCGTGCCGCTGCACCAGAGCATCGGCGGCACGCCGCGTCCGGTCGTCCAGGCCGGCGACAAGGTCTTGAAAGGCCAGATGATCGGCGAAGCCGATGGCTGGATCTCGGCAGCCGTCCATGCGCCGACCTCGGGCACGGTGCTGGAAGTCGCCATGCACGTGCAGCCGCACNCCTCCGGTCTCGACGCGCTGTGCGTGGTCATCGAGCCGGACGGCAAGGACGAGTGGATCGCGCGCCAGCCCTTCGATTACGCCAACGCCGCGCCCGACGACACCCGTCAGTACCTGCAACAGTCCGGCGTCGTCGGCCTTGGCGGCGCCGTCTTCCCGACGCACGGCAAGCTGACGCCGTCGAAAACGGTGCCGATGGAAGAACTGGTCATCAACGGCGCCGAATGCGAGCCCTTCATCACCTGCGACGACCTGCTGATGCGCGAACGCGCCGAGGAAGTCGTACGCGGCATCGGCATCTTCCGCGACCTGCTGCAACCGAAGAAGGTGCTGATCGGCATCGAGGACAACAAGCCGGAAGCCGCCGCCGCCATGCGTGCTGCGGTCGACGCCCTGAAAGAGCCGTTTNTGGTCGTCCAGGTCCCGACGCTCTACCCGGCCGGCGGCGCCAAGCAGCTGATCCGCGTCCTGACCGGCAAGGAAGTGCCGGCCAGCAAGCGCTCGACCGATCTCGGCGTCCAGTGTTTCAACGTCGCCACCGCCTACACCGCCTGGCGCGCCATCGCACATGGCGAGCCGGTCGTCTCGCGGCTGGTCACCGTTACCGGCAACGTGCATGCGCCGCGCAACTACGAGGTGCTGATCGGCACGCCGATGGACGAGCTGCTCGAACTGGCGACGCCGCACCCGGACACCGACGGCATCATCATGGGCGGCCCGATGATGGGCTTCCTGGTGCCCGAAGCCGGCGTGCCGGTGGTCAAGGCCACCAACTGCCTGATCGCGCACAACGACCGCCTGTTCCCGCCCAAGGCGCCGGAAATGCCCTGCATCCGTTGCGGTTCCTGCGCCCAGGCCTGCCCGCACGAACTGCAACCGTTCGAGATGTACTGGTTCTCGCGCGCCAAGAATTTCGGCAAGACGCAGGAATATCACATCTTCGACTGCATCGAATGCGGCTGCTGCTCCTTCGTCTGTCCGTCGCGCATCCCGCTGGTGCAGTATTTCCGCTTCGCCAAGAGCGAAATCTGGGCGCGCGAGCGCGAGAAGAACGCCGCCGACCAGGCCAAGGCGCGTTTCGAATTCAAGCAGTTCCGCGAGGAACGCGAAAAGGCGGAAAAGGCCGAGAAACTGGCCAAGGCGGCTGCCGCCCAGGCCGCCAAGAAGGCGGCGGAAGCCGCTGCTGCCGCTGCCGCTGCGACCGACGCTGAATCCTCCGCCACCGCTGCTAGCNGAGACGGAACCCCGTCTGTTGCGGTCGACCCGCAAAAAGCGGCAAAAATGGCCACCATCCAGGCCGCGATGGAACGCGCCAAGGCCCAGCGCGAAGCCGCCCAGCCAAAGAACACCGAAGTGCTGAACGCCGTGCAGCAAAAGGAAATCGAGGAAATCGAGGCACGCCGCCAGGCCGCCCATCTGAGCGAGCCANACCCCGTGGCCCCGGCCAGCGAGAAAACCGAATGATGTTCGCCCCCGCCCCCTTCCTGCTCAAGGACGCCAGCGTCAGCCAGGTGATGACGCAAGTCTGCATCGCCCTGATTCCCGGCATCGTCGCCTACGTCTGGCTGATCGGCCCGGCCATCCTGGTGCAACTGGTCATCGCCTCGCTCGCCGCGCTGTTCGCCGAATCGCTGATGCTCAAGGTGCGCGGCAAGCCGCTGGCCATGTTCCTTTCGGATGGCTCGGCCGTCGTCACCGCCTGGCTGATCGCCCTCACCTTCCCGCCGCTGGCGCCGTGGTGGCTGGTGGCGCTCGGTACCGTGTTCGCCATCGTCGTCGCCAAGCACCTTTACGGCGGCCTCGGCCAGAATCCCTTCAACCCGGCGATGGTCGCCTTCGCCGTCTGCATCGTCGCCTTCCCGGCGCTGATGTCGCAATGGCCGAGCGTCGGGCTGCAAATGTCGCTGGGCGAGCAGATGAACATCATCCNNGGCCTGGCGCCGCGCGTCGATGCGCTCTCCGGCGCGACGCCGCTCGATGCGCTGAAGACCGCCCTCAAGCTCGGCGAAGGCAGCGTCGATGTCGCCCAGTTGCTGGCCAACCAGGATATCTTCGGCAATTTCGCCGGTCGCGGCTGGGAATGGGTGGCCGGCGGCTACCTGCTCGGCGGCCTCTGGATGTGGCAGCGCAAGCTGATTACCTGGCACGTCCCCGCCGCCTTCATCGCGGCCATGACCCTGCTTTCCGGCGCGCTCTGGCTGTACAACCCGGCGCAGTTCGCCAGCCCGATGTTCCACCTGCTCTCGGGCGGCTCCATGATCGGCGCCTTCTTCATCGCCACCGACCCCGTTTCGGGCTGCACCACGCCGCGCGGCAAGCTGATCTTCGGCGCCGGTGCCGGCCTGCTCGCCTACATCATCCGTGTCTTCGGCGGCTATCCGGACGGCGTCGCCTTCGCCGTCCTGCTGATGAACCTCAGCGCACCGCTGATCGACCTGCTGACCCAGCCGCCGATTTTCGGCATGAAGGACAAGGCATGACCAGCGCGCCGAAGGAAATTTCCGCACCCGGCATGGCGGCCCGCACGGCAGCCATCCTGTTCGTCTTCGTCATCATCTTCACCGGCCTTCTGTCGGGCGCCTACCTGTGGACCAAGCCGGCCATCGAAGCCTCGGCTGCCGAGGAANAAATGAAGCTGGTCGACGAAGTGCTGCCCCGCGACCAGTACGACAATGCCCTGCTCGAAGACGTCATCGACCTGCCCGCGACGCCGGAACTCGGCGTCGGCGAGCCGTCGAGGCTCTACCGCGCCCGCAAGAACGCCNAGCCGGTGGCGCTGGTCTTCGAGTCCGTCGCCNCCGATGGCTACGCCGGCAAGATCNAACTGATCGTCGCCGTGGGCGCCGACGGCCAGGTGGCCGGCGTGCGCGTCACCCAGCACAAGGAAACGCCGGGCCTGGGCGACTACATCGAGATCAAGAAGGACAAGAACAAGGAACACCCGTGGATCACCCAATTCACCGGCCTCTCGCTGGCCCGCGTGGGCGAAGGCGAATGGAAGGTGAAAAAGGACGGCGGCCGCATCGACTACCACGCCGGCGCAACCGTCACCCCGCGCGCGGTGTCCAAGGCCGTAGTCAAAGCGGTCAAGTGGGCCGACGCCAATCGTGACCAATTGTTCGCCAATGCAGGAGCCGCGAAATGATGACGCGCGACGAATTCAAGACCATTGCAGGCAACGGTGTCTGGAAGCAGAACACCTCCATCGTCCAGATCCTCGGGCTGTGCCCGCTGCTGGCCGTCACCACCAATGCCGTCAACGGCATCATGCTGTCGCTGGCGACCATCATCGTGATGGCCATGTCGAACGTCGCCGTCGCCTCGCTGCGCAACTTCATTCCGCATGAAATCCGCATCCCGGTCTTCATCCTCATCGTCGCCGCGCTGGTCACCGTCGTCGACCTGCTGTTCAACGCCAACCTGCACGAACTCTACCTGGTGCTCGGCATCTTCATCCCGCTGATCGTCACCAACTGCATCGTGCTGGCGCGCGTCGAAGCCTTCGCCGCCAAGAACCCGCCGCTGCAATCCACCTTCGACGGCATCTTCATGGGCGTCGGCATGTTGTGGACACTGGGCCTGCTCGGCGCCATGCGCGAGTTTCTCGGCAGCGGCACGCTGTTCGGCGGCATCGACATGGTCTTTCCCAGCCTGCACCCGATCCAGTTGCTGCCCGAAAGCTACCCCGGCTTCCTGCTCGCCCTGCTACCCNCCGGCGCCTTCATCCTGCTCGGCTGCCTGATCGCCTGGAAGAACTGGATGGACGCCCGCGCTGCCCGGCGCGCCAACCAGCAACCGCCGGCACCGGTCGCCACCGCCGGCTGCCACTGACCGGCGCGCCCATGCGCATCGAGCAACTGCGCCAGGCGTTGCAGACGCTTGGCGCCCAGCCCTGCCATGAAGAACGCGTGCTGCGTGCCTGGACAGCAGGCAACCCGCTGAACCACGGCACCCGCCGCCAACGCGCCGAAGATTTCCTGCCGCTCAAACTGCGCAACGCCCTGCCGGCGCTCGAAAGCGAGCTGGCCGGCCTCGCCCGCCTGCGCTCCGCCCATGTCGGTGAAGACGGCTCCGAACGCCTGCTGGTCGAATTGAGCGACGGCCAGACCGTGGAAAGCGTGCTGCTGCCGCGCGACGGCGTCTGCGTGTCGACCCAGGTCGGCTGCGCCGTGGGCTGCATCTTCTGCATGACCGGCAAGGACGGCTTGCTGCGCCAGGTCGGCAGCGCCGAAATCGTCGCCCAGGTCGTCCTCGCCCGCCGCNGCCCGGTTCGGCGCGTCGTCTTCATGGGCATGGGCGAGCCCTCGCACAACCTCGACAACGTCCTCGAAGCCATCGACCTCCTCGGCACCGCCGCATNNGGCATCGGCCACAAGAACCTGGTCTTCTCGACGGTCGGCGACNCCCGCGTTTTCGAGCGCCTGCCGCAACAGCGCGTCGTTCCCGCCCTCGCCCTCTCGCTCCACAGCACCAACGCCGAGCTGCGCGCCCGCCTGCTGCCCAAGGCGCCGCGCGTCGATCCCGAAGAACTGGTCGAACTCGGCGAACGCTACGCGCGCAGCACCGGCTACCCGATCCAGTACCAATGGACGCTGCTTGAAGGCATCAACGACAGCGAAGAAGAGATGGACGGCATCGTCCGCCTGCTCACCGGCAAATACGCGATGATGAACCTGATCCCCTTCAACACCATCGACGACACCGGCTTCCGCCGCCCCACTGCGGAACGCGCCGCCGCACTCGCCGCCAGCCTCAACCGCCGCCGTATCCTGACCAAGCTGCGCAACTCCGCCGGCCAGGATGTCGACGGCGGTTGCGGTCAACTGCGCGCACGGGCCCAAAACGAGGGCCAGCCGCCACGTCGGCGCTCGGGAATTCCGCTCACCCCCGCCCCTGAATCGAGCGCCGTGAAGAAAGCCGACATCATCGAGTTCTACACCCGTCTGCGCGACGCCAATCCGGCGCCGATGACGGAATTGGCCTATGAAACCCCATTCCAGTTGCTGATCGCCGTCATCCTTTCGGCGCAGGCGACCGATGTCGGGGTCAACAAGGCGACGGTCAAGCTGTTTCCCGTCGCCCCCACGCCCGCGGCGATGCTGGCGCTCGGCGTCGAGGGGCTGATCGACTACATCAAGACCATCGGCCTGTTTCGCACCAAGGCGAAGAACGTGATCGCCACCTGCCGGATGCTGGTCGAACTGCATGGCGGCGAGGTACCGGAAGATCGTGCGGCGCTGGAAGCCTTGCCCGGCGTCGGACGCAAGACGGCGAACGTGGTGCTGAATACCGCCTTCGGGCACCCGACCATCGCGGTCGATACGCATATCTTCCGCCTCGGCAACCGTACTGGGCTGGCGCCGGGCAAGACGGTCGAGGAAGTCGAGAAGAAACTGCTACGCGTGACGCCCGATGAATTCAAGAAGGATGCCCATCACTGGCTGATCCTGCACGGGCGCTACGTGTGCAAGGCACGCAAGCCGGAATGCGGGCGCTGCGTGGTGGTCGATCTCTGCCGCTTCAAGGGCAAGAGCCTGTGAGGGTCGCCAGTAGCCTGGTCAGCGGGCCGCAGCCGCTGCCCGAACTGGCGGCGACCGCCGTGCGCGAGGCGCTGGCCCACGCGGAACTGACGCGCGCCGACAGCGTACTGCTTTTTCTGACCCGCGATTTCGCCCGCCACGCGCAAGCCGCGCTGATCGCCGCCGCCCGCGCCGCCGGCAGTTTGCAGGTCAGCGGCTGCACTGCTTACGGCCTCTTTACCGAAGACGGCTGGCTGCTCGATCAGTCGGGTGCCGCCGCGCTCGTCGTCGGGGAAACGGAAACGGCGGCCGAGCCGGGCGTGCCGCTGCTGTCGTTCAGCGGCCACGGCACGCTGCCCTGGGGTTGGCAAACGGGAGCGCCGCGCGCCGGTCTGCTCGACAGCGATGCCGCCGCCTGGGCGCATGGCCGGCTGGCCGACGATTGTTGCGCCGAAACCCGGCTGCCCGGCTTGCGCGCCCGCATCGCCTGCGCCACCGGATTGCGTCTGCTGGGCGAAGCGATCACCGTCGACGCCGCCGCCGGCTATGAACTGCAGCGCTGCAGTGGGTTAACCGCCGGCGACAGCCTGCAGCGCAGCCTGCCGGCGGAACTGCGGCAGAACCCGCCGCTGCATCAGATCGTCGTCGTGGTTCAGCCCGGCCTGCCGGGTGTGCCCATCCTTGGCCTCAATGGCGATGGTTCGCTGAGCCTGGCAGCGCCGCTGGCGGCCGGCACCCAAATTCGCTGGGCGATTCGCCAGCCGCTGGCGGCCGAGCAGGACATGCGGCAATCGCTGCTGGCTGCGGTCGACAGCGAANAAAGACCAAATTTCGCGGTGATGTTTTCCTGCCTAGGTCGCGGCCCGCTGTTCTACGGCAACGAAGACCGCGACCTGCTGGCCTTCCGCGAGCAGTTCCCCGACCTGCCGCTGATCGGCGCCTACGGCAGCGGGCAGATCGCTCCGGTGGACGGGGAAAACCGCCTGTTCCAGAACACCGTCATCACCCTGTTATACGAAAGCGCTCATGTTTAATCCTCCCGCGACCAGGTGCGCCAGTTTTTCTGTAGTGCCTGGAAGAAGCACCTGGAACGCCTGCCGCTGGTCGGCGCCGAAGTGACCGCCGCCGACATCGCCGCCCGCCACCCCGAGTATCACGCGCTGCTGTCCGATGCCGATCAGGCCCTGGGTCAGGAATGGACACCGGAGGGCGGCCAGATGAATCCCTTCCTCCATCTGTCGCTGCACCTGGCGATTCACGAGCAGGTCAGCATCGACCAGCCGCCCGGCATCCGCACCGCCTTCGACGGCTGCGCGCGCGCCTGGGCGAGCACGAGGCCGAGCATGTGATTCTCGAATGCCTGGGCGAGACGATCTGGCGCGCGCAGCGCCAGGGTGGGGAGATGGATGCGCTGGCCTACGTCGATGCCATCCGGCGCAAGGCCGGGATGATCTGACGCAGCCTGTTGCGGTCGACCGCAAAAAAGGCCGAAAATGGCGACCGATGAAATCGGCTGCCACCAGGGTTCAGCGCGGCAGGCGGTAGTTGTCCTGCGTCATCAGGTCGACACCGCATTCGAGGCGTTCGACGTAGTCGATGAACTTGTTGACGGCGTCCTTGCCGACGAAGCGGTTGCCGTGTTGCGGGACGATCTGCTCGATGTCGAGCTGGCGCACCATGTTCGCCCAGTACTTGCAGACCTTGCCGGAGACGATGTAACGCTTGTGGAAGCCGTCCATGTACTGGATATGGCTGGCGAAATCGGTGACCGGCTCAGCAGCCTTGGCCGAATTGACGATCGAAGCGCCGAGGTCGCCGGTGAAAAGGATCTTGGCGACCGGATCGTAGAACTGGAAATTGCCTTCGGCGTGCATGAAGTGCGCCGGCAGGGCAGAAATGCGGCATTCGCCGAGCGGGATCGTCACACCGGGGTCGGGAATGCCGATGATGCGCTCTGAAACGTCCTTGCCGGTCGTGAAATGCGGTACGAAGCGCGTCCACAGGCTGGAGATCATCACCTTGCAGTGCGAGGCGACGAACCATTTGTTGACCGACGCGACGATGTCCGGATCGGGGTGCGAGGCGAAGATGTAGTCGAGATTCTTGGACGAGCAGTACTGCTGCATGTCCATCAACAGGCCGGTGTAGGTCATGTTGCCGCCCGGATCGATCAGCGCGCTGTGGCCGTTATCGACGATCAGGAACTGGTTGCACTGCACCGCGCCCGTGGTCTTTTCGTCGACCAGATCGTAGAAGGCGTGGACGATATGCTTGCCATTGTTGAACAGTTCGACTGCCATGTGACCTCCCCTGAGAATTGTGCGCGAATTATCCTTCGCCCGGGCAAATCTTACCAGTGGCAGAAAGACGCGGGGATGTCACGGTAAGTGGCCGGCGGCGCCGGTTACCGGGAACACGCCCTACTGCTCGTCGCCCGGCGGCGCCACCTTGACCACTTCGTCGAGCGAGGTCAGCCCCTGTGCCACCTTGAGCGCGCCGGAAATGCGCAGCGGCCACATCCCTTCGCGGCTGGCGAGGTCGCGCAGCTGGGCCAGGTCGGCATTGGGCCGGATCATCTTGCGCAGCTCCGGCGAATTGAGCAGGATTTCGTAGATGCCGATGCGCCCGCTGTAGCCTGTCATCCGGCATTCCAGACAACCGACCGGATGGAAAAGCTGCGTCGGTTCGTTCGACTTCCACGGCGACACCAGTTGGCGCCAGGCCGCCCGCTGATCCTCGGTGATCGGCACCGCCTTCTTGCAATGCGGGCACAGCGTGCGCACCAGGCGCTGGGCCATGACGCCGAGCACCGTCGAGTTGATCAGGTAGGCCGGGACGCCGAGATCGAGCAGACGGGTGATCGCCGACGGCGCATCGTTGGTGTGCAGCGTCGACAGCACGAGGTGGCCGGTCAACGCTGCCTGGATGGCCATTTCGGCGGTTTCCAGATCGCGGATTTCGCCAATCATGACGATGTCAGGGTCCTGCCGCATCAGCGCCCGCACGCCGTCGGCAAAGCCGAGATCGATGTTGTGCTGCACCTGCATCTGGTTGAAGGCGGCCTCGACCATTTCGATCGGGTCTTCGATGGGTACNACATTGACCTCGGGCGTCGCCAGTTGCTTGAGCGTCGTGTACAAGGTCGTCGTCTTGCCCGAGCCGGTCGGCCCGGTGACCAGCACGATGCCGTTGGGCGTCGTCGTCATCTGCTTCCAGCGCGTTTCGTCGTCGCTCGAAAAACCGAGCGAGCGCAGGTCGCGCACCAGCACCTCGGGGTCGAAGATGCGCATCACCAGCTTTTCGCCGAAGGCGGTCGGCAGCGTGGACAGGCGCAACTCGACCTCCTGCCCGTTCGGCGTCCGGGTCTTGACCCGGCCGTCCTGCGGGCGGCGCTTCTCGATCACGTCCATGCGCCCGAGCAGCTTGATGCGGCTGGTCATGGCGTTCATTACCGCCATCGGAATCTGGTACACCTGATGCAGCACGCCATCGATGCGGAAGCGCACGATGCCGAGATCGCGGCGCGGCTCGATGTGGATGTCGGAAGCACGCTGGTCGAAGGCGTACTGCCACAGCCAGTCGACGATATGGATGATGTGCTGGTCGTTGGCGTCGAACTGGCGATTGCCCTTGCCCAGCTCGACCAGCTGCTCGAAGCTCGACAGGCCGGCCGTCACCTCGCCCTTGGCCGCCGCTTTCTTGACCGACTTGGCGAGATTGAAGAATTCCACCAGGTAGCGCGAAATGTCGTCCGGATTGGCCAGAACGCGACGGATTTCCTTGCGCAGGATATGCTGGAGTTCCGGCACCCACTCGCGGACGAAGGGCTGGGCGGTGGCGATGACGACCTCGCGGGTCGTCACCTGCACCGGCAGGATGCTGAAACGCCCGGCATAGGCGCTGGACATGACCTCGGCGACGCCGGTGAAATCGATCTTGAGCGGGTCGATGTGCAGGTAGTCGAGACCGACCTTGCCGGCCAGCCACTCGGTCAGCGCTTCCAGCGTCAGCAGGCGGGCGGGCTGCCCGGGCGGGCGCCATTTCTGGTCGGCGATCACGACCAGCGGATGATCCTTGGCGGAGTGCAGTCGGCGTTCGACTTTCAGCGCTTCGGCGACATCCTTGTCGACCAGGCCGTCGGCGACCATCCACTCGAGCACCTCGGCAAGCGTCAGGCGGTGCTCATGCGCATTGATTTCGTCCATGCGACCGAATATAGCATGTCATTCGTAACGCTTTGTAACCCGGCGCGCATCCATTTGCAGTCATTTACAAATCCCAATGTATGGACGCCGGTAGACGCCTAGAATAAAGGGGCACAAAACCACAAAGGAGAGAAACATGAAGACACGCTTGATGATGATCGGTAGTGCCTTGCTGGCCTCGCTGCTCTGCCTGCCCGCGATGGCCCAGCCGACCCAGGGCATGGGTGGTATGGGTATGGGCGGTATGGGTATGGGTATGGGCGGCATGAGCGGCATGGGCCCCGGAATGGGCGGCATGAGTGGCATGGGACCGCGTGGCATGGCCCCGCGTGACTGCGCCCAGGCCCAACCCCGAAGCCTGCAAGGCGCACCAGCAGGCACGCGATCAGGCGCGCGCAGCCTGTAAGGACGCCGTCGGCCCGGCCCGCAAGCAATGCCTGCACGAGCAGATGCATAACTTCGATTGCGCCAAGGCCGCCAACCCGCAGCAATGCGAAGCGCGCAAGAAGGTTTACAAGGAATGCGAAGGCCAGACCGGCCCGGCTTTCCGCCAGTGCATCCAGCAGAAGATGCCAGCGGCCGAGTGCAGCAAGGCGGCCGATCCGCAACGCTGCGACCTGCACCAGAAGGCCCGCGAAGCCTGCAAGGACAAGGTCGGCCCCGACCACAAGGCCTGTCTGCGCGCCCAGTTCGGCGTCAAGTAAGCCACGGGGCGCCGTGGACTGCGCCCCGTTTTTGCCCTCTCCGGCCGGTCGACCGCAACCGGCCGTTTCATTTGTTTCCGCCGAGCATTTACAATGCCCCACGGCCTTGGCAAGGAGCAACGAATGAAATTCCCTGGAAATATATTGGCGGCGCGCTGCTGGCAACGTCACTCAGCCTGCCGGCAGCGGCGCAAACCACGGAAGCACGCGAACTGGCGCAGACCATCTGCAAGGATCAGACTGGCTCGGCATTTGCAGCCTGCGTCAGGCAGCAGGAGCGCAGCTTCAACTGTTCCAGCCTGGCCAACCCCAACCCTGCGAAGCACGCAAACAGGCCTCCAGGGAATGCGCCGGCCTGGTCGGCTGGTCCTTCCGCCAATGCACAGAGCAGAAGCTGGATCAACAGGATTGCAGCAGAACGTCCGACCCCAACGTTGCCAACTGAACAAGCAGGCCGCTGCCGCCTGCCGCGACAAGGCGGGTGCCGACCACATGACCTGCCTGCGCGCTCAGTTCAGCGCCCAGTGATCGGACAGGGGTGGCGTCAGAACTCGGCCCCTTGATGGCCACCGGACACGGCTTGTCTTCGTTGCAGCACTGCTGCTGCCCGCACGCCGGTTCGTCCAGCATCAGGCAATCGAGCACCGCACGATCGCGCCCCTCGGTCTTTGCCTGGTATAGCGCCAGATCGGCGCGTTGGACAATGGCATCCAGATCGGCCTGCGGCGCGGCCATCACGGCGCCAATGCTGTAAGTAAGAGCAAGCCGCGTTTCGCCGCAATCCAGCCTGTTTTGTCTGATCGCGCAGAGTAGTTTGTCGGCGACCACCCGCAGTTGATCGAACTTCGTCAGCCCGAACAAGGCGACCATGAACTCTTCGCCACCCCAGCGCGCCACCAGGTCGTAGTCGCGCACCGAGTTTTGCAACACCCTGGCAACGGCGACCAAGGCCTGATCGCCAAGCGCATGGCCCCAGGTATCGTTGATTTGCTTGAAATGATCGACGTCGACAAGCATCACGGCCAGGAAGCCGCCGGTATGCGCCAGGCGATGACGCTCTGCCTCCAGGCGTTGCAACATGCCGCGACGGTTCATAACCCCGGTCAGAAAATCGGTGTGGGCGGCCTGCTCGAGCATTTCCGTGCGCTCGGCCACCTGACGCTCCAGGTCTTCGGTATGGCTGGCGATGCGCTCGGCCATCGTTCCGAACGTCCGGCCGAGGCGCCCAAGTTCGTCATCCAGCGGATCGGCGGCCATCTCGGTATGCCGCCCTTCGCTCAGATCCCGGGCTGCCCGGTCGAGCCGGATGACGCGCCGGATCACCGTCTTCTGCAATATCAGCATGGCGGCGAGCAGCGCCAGCACCAGCGCCGCGATCAGCCAGATCACCGCCGGCAGCAGCCTGGTGTTGGCACTCGCCCCGTCGGCNGAGGTCATGGTCAGGACGAACCACTGTATTTGCGGAAACCAGGCCACGCCGATCAGCTGACGCTGGCCCTGAACGACGAGATCCAGCGTCTCAACGTCGGCCTTGCCGTCAACCAGTGCCGCCATCGCCCGCCGCAGGGCTTCGCGCCCTCGNGGATCGTCGAGCAGTTCGAAAACGGTCTGTTGCGCCTCCTTGCCCGCCGCCTTGCGCGCCGACGCGAAATCGATCATCGAGACATCGGGATGCCCCTGGATAGCACCNCCGCGATCCATCAGGATGTTGGTCACGCCCGGCAATTCGCTGCTCACCACGGCCTTGATGAAGTCTGAAATATCCACCCCGCTGCCGGCCACCGCCACCGCGTCGCCGTTGTCGCCGCGCACCACCGCGTTGATCCAGACCTTGGTCAAACCTGTCTTGCGGTCGGTATCGACATTGAGCTGCGTGTCCTTGACATCCCGCAGGGTCAGGTAGAACCAGGCATCCTTGGGGTTGGCGGGGTCGAGCGTGTAGCGCGGCTGGCCGATTTCATGGCCGCCCTTCTCGTTGTTGAAGTAGTAATTTCCGGAAGCCGCATGGGCAAAGAAATAACTGCTATCGCGGAGTATGCGCCGATACTCTTCGAGCTCGATGAGCGCCTGATGCTTGCGTTCCGGGCTGGATTCGGCGGCTGCCCAATCGCGCAGGCGCTGCGAGTCGGCCATTTTTTGCACCAGGGTCACCTCGCGGGTCACCATGCCAAGCACCCTGCTCTTCTCGTAGAGCACATTGCGCTCGGCAAACCGCTGCCCCAGGATGGCCACGATCTCCCGGAATACCAGGCATAGAAACGGTATCCAGCCACGCCGCCCAGCACGGCAATGCAGGCAAGCAGCAGCAGGAAGCGGGAGCGCAGACTGGATTTCATTCGGGGTGGGAAAATTTGATCGCCGCGCATTCTACGTCACTACCCATGCCCGTAACCTGACCAGTGGCTTGCCGATATTTCGCGCCCGCAAAGACCGCCCGCCGAGACGGACGAAGCCGCCATGACGGCGGCTCCGGTTTCGGCCACATTCTGCCGGTCGACCGCGACAGGTCGCCTCAAGCACCGCCTCGCCGGCCCCTCCGCCCACCCGGACGCAACGGGTCGAGCAGCGAAGCCAATCCGTTGTGATTCAGTTCATGCATCAGCGCCAGCAGGCGGCCGATCTCGCCGGGCGGGAACCCCTCGCGGGCGAACCAGTTGAGATAGTTGCCCGGCAGATCGGCGATCAATGTCCCCTTGTGCTTGCCGAAGGGCATCGTTCGCGTCACCAGCAACCGCAGCTGCTCGCCGCCGGGCGAACCGCCAACCATCAGGCCGGCAGCGCGGGATAATCGGTGTAACCCTTCTCTTCGCCGACGTAGAGCGTTTCGTAATCCGGCTGGTTGAGCGGCGCACCGCGCCGGAAACGCTCGACCAGATCGGGGTTGGCCAGCAGCGCGCGGCCGAAGGCGACCGCATCGGCGGCACCGCTGGCGATGGCCTGCTGCGCGCTGGCAAAATCGTAGCCGTTGTTGAGCACCAGATTGCCCTTGTAGAGGGCACGCAATCGGGCGTAATCAAAGGGCAGCCACTGGTCGCGCGGCGCGCCGCCGGTACCCTGCAGGATGTCGAGGAAAGCCAGGTCGAAGCGGTTCAACTCGCCGACCACGTAGTCGAAGGTTTCCTGCGGATTGGCGTCGCTGATGTCGTTGAACGGGGTCACCGGGGAAAGGCGCAGGCCCACCCGGTCGGCGCCGATCGCCGCGCTCACCGCCTCGATGATTTCGAGCAGCAGGCGTGCCCGGTTTTCCTTGCTGCCGCCATAGGCATCGCTGCGCCGGTTGGTCGACGAACGCAGGAACTGGTCGATCAGATAGCCGTTGCCGCCATGCACTTCGACGCCGTCGAAGCCGGCTGCCATCGCGTTTTTCGCGGCCTGCGCAAAGGCCGCGACGACGCCGGGAATTTCAGCCGTTTCCAGCGCCCGCGGCGTCACGAAATCCTGCATGCCGCTCGGGGTGACCGTCTGCCCGGCCGGGCGCAGCGCCGAAGGCGCCACCGGCAAAACGCCGCCCGGCTGCAGGTCGGGATGCGAAATCCGCCCGACATGCCAGATCTGGAGGGCAATCCGCCCACCCGCCGCATGCACGGCGTCGGTCACTTTCTTCCAGCCGGCGATCTGCTCGGCCGTATGGATGCCGGGCGTGCGCGGATAACCGTGCGCCTCTGGGCAAACGGGCGAAGCCTCGGTCAGGATCAGGCCGGCGGACGCTCGCTGGCGGTAGTACTCGACCACCAGATCGGTCGGCACGTTGCCGGCCCCGGCGCGATTGCGCGTCAGCGACGACATCACGACCCGGTTGGGCAGTTCGAAGGCGCCGAGACGCAGCGGAGAGAAGAGATCGGTCATGCAGAATCCTTTCGGCAACGCAGGAGAAAATCCGGTTTTGCCCTTCCGGCGCGGTCGACCGCAACCGACCGCCCGGAAGGCTTGCAGCAGCTTACTTGCCCGACAAGGCCATCATCAGGTCGTTGATGCGCTTGACGAAACCGGCCGGATCGTCGAGCTGGCCGCCCTCGGCGAGCGTCGCCTGTTCGAACAGCAGCGCCGCCCAGTCGTCGAAGCGGCTTTCCTCGTACTTCAGACGCATCACCGCCGGGTGCTGCGGGTTGATTTCGAGGATCGGCTTGGTCGACGGCATCGGCTGACCAGCGGCCTTCATCAGGCGCGCCAGGTTGCCGGACGGGTCGTGCTCGTCGGCAACCAGGCAAGCCGGCGAATCGGTCAGGCGATGCGTGATGCGCACGTCCTTGACCTTGTCGCCAAGCGCGGTCTTGACCTTGTCGAGCAGTTCCTTGTACTCGTCGGCTGCCTTTTCGGCTTCCTTCTTCTCGGCTTCGTCTTCCAGCTTGCCGAGATCGAGGCCGCCCTTGGCGACGGACTGCAACTGCTTGCCTTCAAACTCGGTCAGGTGGCCAACCACCCACTCGTCCACGCGGTCGGAAAGCAGCAACACCTCGATGCCCTTCTTGCGGAAGATTTCCAGGTGCGGGCTGTTCTTCGCGGCGTTAAAGGTGTCGGCGGTGACGTAGTAGATCTTCNNCTGGCCTTCCTTCATGCGGCCGATGTAGTCGGCCAGCGAAACGGTCTCGTCGGGCGTGTCGTTGTGCGTCGACGCGAAGCGGATCAGGCCGGCGATCTTTTCCTTGTTGGCGTGGTCTTCGCCGACGCCTTCCTTCAGAACGGCGCCGAAGGCTTCCCAGAACTTGGCGTACTTTTCCTTGTCTTCCGCCTCGTCGCTGTTGGCCAGGCCTTCGAGCATCGCCAGCACCTTGCGCGTGCAGCCGGAACGGATGTTGTCGATGTCCTTCGATTCCTGCAGGATCTCGCGCGAGACGTTCAGCGGCAGGTCGGACGAATCGACCACCCCGCGCACGAAGCGCAGGTAGAGCGGCATCAGTTGCTCGGCATCGTCCATGATGAACACGCGGCGCACATAGAGCTTGATGCCGTGGCGCGCGTTGCGATCCCACAGATCGAACGGCGCGCGGGCCGGGATGTAGAGCAGTTGCGTGTATTCCTGCTTGCCCTCGACACGGGCATGGGTCCACGCCAGCGGGTCTTCGAAATCGTGGGCGACGTGCTTGTAGAACTCCTTGTACTGCTCGTCGGTGATATCCGACTTGGAACGCACCCACAGGGCGTTGGCCTGGTTGACCGTTTCGTCCTCGTCGGTCGTCACCTGCTCGCCCTTGTCCTTGTCCCACTCTTCCTTCTTCATCACGATGGGCAGGGTGATGTGGTCGGAATACTTGCGGATGATCGATTTCAGCTTCCAGCTGCTGAGCAGTTCGTCCTCGCCTTCACGCAGGTGCAGCGTCACGTCGGTGCCGCGCGCCGCCTTCTCGACCATCTCGACGGTGTAATCGCCCTCACCGCCGGATTCCCATTTGACGGCCTGGCCGGCTTCGACGCCGGCACGGCGGGAAACCACCGTGACCTTGTCGGCGACGATGAAGGAAGAATAGAAACCGACGCCGAACTGGCCGATCAGGTGGGCATCCTTGGCCTGGTCGCCAGTCAGCGCCGAGAAGAATTCCTTGGTGCCGGACTTGGCGATGGTGCCCAGGTGCTCGATCGCCTCGTCGCGCGAGAGGCCGATGCCGTTGTCGGAAATGGTGACGGTGCGCGCCGCCTTGTCGAACGAAACGCGAATCTTCAGATCGCTGTCGTCGCCGTACAGGGCGCTGTTGTTCAGTGCCTCGAAACGCAGCTTGTCGCAGGCGTCGGACGCATTGGAAATCAGCTCGCGCAGGAAAATCTCCTTGTTGCTGTACAAGGAGTGGATCATCAATTGCAGCAGTTGCTTTACTTCGGCCTGGAAACCCAGGGTCTCGCGGTTGGCGTTCGCGGTTGCAGACTCGGACATGCTTGAAACTCCCAATCAAACCAAAAGGTGGGATGGGAGATGGGGGCAGGCTTGGGAAATTCAAGAGGCCTGTTGCGGTCGACCCTCGCAAAACACCCAAAACCGCAACAACACGGCCGCCAGCAGCGCGCAGACGCCAGAAAAACCGAAGGCCACCCACGACGCCATCGACTGCCACAGCCAGCCGAAAACCAGCGACGCCGGCAACAANCATCACCCCGCCGTCAGATTGAACCAGCCGAACGCCGTGCCGCGCCGCTCGGACGGCGCCAGGTCGGCGACCAGCGCCTTCTCGACCCCNTCGGTCGCCGCCATGAACAGCCCGTAGAAACCGAACAGCGCAAACAACAGCGGCCCGTCATGCGCCATGGAACCGAGCAGCAGGTAGAAGACGCCATAAGCCACATAGCCGCCAACCAGCAGGTACATCCGCCCGAAACGGTCGGACAGCGCCGACAGCGGTGTCGAAAACAGCGTCGCCACCAGCGCTACAGCGGCCCACAGCAACGGAATCGTCGCCTCGGCCACGCCCAGCTCGCGGGCGCGCAGCAAGAGGAACATGTTCGACGAATTGCCCAGCGTGAACAGCGCGACCACTGCCAGATAACGCTTGAACAACGGTGGCATGCCGCGCAGGCGCCAGTCGAAGGGCTTGGACGCAGCAGCCGCCTCGACCACCGGCTCGCGGATGGCGAGCGCCAGCGCCAGGCACAAGACCGCCGGCACGATAGACCACAGAAAGATGTCGTGCAGCGGCACCTGCGCCGCCAGCAACAGCGAGGCCAGGAGCGGCCCGATCACCGCGCCGGCATTGTCCATCGCCCGATGCAGGCCGAACGCCAGCCCGCGCCGCTCCACCGGTACGCTCGCCGCCAGCAGCGCATCGCGCGGCGAAGAGCGCAAGCCCTTGCCGACCCGGTCCGCAAAGCGGATCGCCAGCAGCCACGGCCAACTGCTCACGAAGGCAATCAATGGCCGCCCCAGCCCGGCCAGTCCGTACCCGAAGACGATCCACGGCTTGGCACGACGCGTCCGATCTACGATGACCCCGGAAAACAGTTTAAGCAGACTCGCCGTTGCCTCGGCGATTCCCTCGATGAGTCCCAGCNNGCGCGGCCCTGCCATCAGAACCGATGCCAGATAAAGCGGGATCAACGGATAGAGCATCTCACTGGCACTGTCATTCACCAGACTGATCAGGCCGATCAGCCAGACGGTGCGCGGGAGGTCCTTGATCGCTCGAGCATGTTGATTTCAGGCGAGTGGCGGAACGAAACCAGGCCCATCCTCCGCACCGATGCGCTGGGCGGCAGGCTAGCCACCCATCACGCTCAGCGCGCGAACCAGCGGCTCGCCGGAAACCTTCAACAGGCCACTGGTCACACTGTTCATTTCNAGGATGACGAAAACTGCCGCCGAGGCCGACACGGCACACAAGACGAGCACCGTCGTCACGGTTGCATTGCGCGGCGCAAAGAGCCCGAAAGTCGTAAAGAGGATGAGCAACCAGGCGAGGAGAAGCAGCAGCAGGGTGATCGGCACCGTATTCTGAGCCTTTTCGACCAGCAGCCAATGCTGTTCNAGCAAGCATCCCGAGCTGGCGCAGGCCTCGGCTTGCCGCCAGCGCTGTGCGTCCCCTGGGGCTTCAGGTCGAGCAATTTCCCTCGATGTCGGGCAGAAAAGACGTGATCGCCAAGGCACGGACTGCATGNNCGAGGCATCGCGTACCGCGCCGTCCCAACCACTTTTTGGCACTTGCCCGGAGACCAGCAACTTCAAGGCAACGAGATTCTCGCGCTCCTCAGGCCAGATGACAGCGACCGAAAGCGCCGTATGCTCACGCAGCCCCTGGCGCACCTCCCGCGTTTCCGGGCCGTAGTCCTTCAACAACCGGTCGGTGGTTGCCAGACGGGCGCCCATCTGTTCGAGACCGCTGCTGAAGCTTTGCAAAGAGTCGTTGGCCGACGACACTAGCAGACCCAGCAGCAGCGCCGTCATCGTCGCGACCAGCTTGGTGCTGAGGACAATGACGCTCCGCGAATGTTCGCTGACGTGATGTTCCGGCAGCTTGTTGCGGAGCAGGAACCCGAACAGCGTGGCGCCCAGGGCACCGGCGAAGAAAAGTAAAGCGACGAAGAATGCGTTCATGGTCGTTGCGTAGGCCCGGTGAAGCCGACGATCCTCCAATGGAAACTCGGCGCGATGCCAACAGCGACTATTCTATGTGATCGTAAACGACTTCGACGATGTCCATCTCCCGAATCCCCACCGGGCTCTGGAAGCGGATGGAGTCGCCTTCACGCGCCTTGATCAGCGCGCGCGCCAGNGGNGAAATCCAGCTGATTCTTCCGCGCGCCACATCGGCTTCGTCGACACCGACAATGGTATAGGTATTTTCGTTACCCTCTGCATCGGCGACGGTCACGCGGGCGCCGAANAAGACCTGGTCGTTATCGCCTTGGCGCAACGGATCGACGACTTCGGCGATGTCGAGGCGCTTGGTCAGGAAACGGATGCGGCGGTCGATCTCGCGCAGGCGGCGCTTGCCGTAAATGTAATCGCCGTTTTCCGAGCGATCGCCGTTGGAAGCGGCCCAGGCGACAACTTCGACCACCTGGGGNCGCTCGCGCTTGACGAGTTCTTCGAGCTCGCTCTTGAGCCGGGCATGACCGGCCGGCGTGATGTAATTGCGCGTTCCGGCAGGGAGCTTCAGCGAGGGTTCAAGCTCTTCGTCGTCCTCGCTGTCGCTTTCCCTGACAAACGCCTTGTTCATCCGTTCAGTAGCCGATGCTGTAATGCTCGACGTCGACGCGAATCAGCTCGCGCCCGAGCAAGGCCGCCGTGTATTTGGCGAATTGCTCGGCCCACGTGCGCTGCTCGCGGAAGCGGTTTTCGCCGGCATATTTGGCAACGCTGAGAATGCGGTCGACGGCAAGAATCTTGCCGGTCGGCGTCGCCACATCGCATTCCAGCACTGTGAATTCATGGTCGAACCATTTGCGTGCTTCTTCAGCCGGCGTACCGCCGATCAGTTTGAATTCGAATTCCTTGTCCCGGCCGAATACCACGATCACGTGATGTTGCATTTGTCTCTCCTCCCGAAAACTGTTCGGGTTATTCTAGCAAAACATCGCTGCTTGCAAGGGATACGCCATGACTACCGAAATGCTGAACGATGGGGAAATCGCCGAAATTCGCCATAATTTGCACGAATTGCAGATCGAGCATCGCGACCTCGACCAGGTCATTGCCCACCTGACCGACAATCCGCCACCCGACGAGTTGCTGGTTCGCCGCCTGAAGAAACGCAAGCTGGCGCTCAAGGACAAGATCATGCTGCTCGAGGCAATGCTGGTGCCGGATATCCCGGCTTAGTCCTGCGCGGGCGGAATGTGGAAGAATATCCAGACACCGCCGATCGCGGCGGCGACTGCCAGTTCCCAAAGTACCGGAAACTGCCAGACCACACCTGCCAGCAACGCCAGCAGGAGCAGGAAGCGCAATACCTTCAAATCAGAGAACCTGACGACCGACGTACCAGGCCAGCGCCGCCATCGCGGCGCTGCACGGAATGGTAAGTATCCACGCCCAGACGATGCCGCCGGCGACGCCCCAGCGCACCCGACGGGCGCCACGCGTCGAGCCGACACCGGCGATGGCGCCGGTAATGGTGTGCGTGGTCGATACCGGAATGCCGAGCGCGGTCGCCATGAACAGCGTGATCGCGCCACCGCTGTTGGCGCAGAAGCCACGCGCCTGATTGAGCTTGGTGATGCGGTTGCCCATGGTCTTGACGATGCGCCAGCCGCCGAACATGGTGCCGAGGCCCATCGCCGAATAGCAGGCCAATACCACCCAGCCCGGCGGCGCGACANNTCGCTCGCCTGGGAGACCGGCGGCGATCAGCAGCACCCAGATGATGCCGACGGTCTTCTGTGCGTCGTTACCGCCATGACCGAGGCTATAGGCGGCGGCCGAAAGCAGCTGCAGGCGACGGAAGTATTTGTCGACCTTGCGCGGCGCCATGTTGCGGCAGATCCACGAGACGATCACCATCAGCGTGCCGCCGATCAGGAAACCGAGCAGCGGCGCGATGAAAATGAAGGCGATGATCTTCAACACGCCGGCCATGATCAGGCCGCTGAAGCCCACCTTGGCCAACGCCGCGCCGACCAGGCCGCCGATCAACGCGTGCGAGGACGACGACGGAATGCCGTAGTACCAGGTGATGACGTTCCACAGAATGGCGCCGACCAGCGCACCGAAGATGATGTAGTAATCGACGATACCCGGGTCGATGGTGCCTTTGCCGATGGTCTTGGCGACCGTCAGGTGGAACAGGAAGTAGGCCAGGAAATTGAAAGCAGCCGCCCAGACCACCGCCTGGAAAGGCTTCAGAACACGCGTCGAAACAATGGTTGCGATCGAGTTGGCGGCGTCGTGAAAGCCGTTCATGAAATCGAACAGCAAGGCGACGATCACCAGGGTAGCGATGACCCCGAAACTGATTTGCAGGTTGTCCATGCTGGAAAGCCCGCTCAGGAATTTTCGAGAACGATGGCCTCGACCGTTCCGGCAACATCCTTGCAGCGATCAGTGACCGATTCCAGCAGTTCGTACATTTCCTTGAGCTTGATCACCTGGCGCACGTCCGGTTCTTCGCGGAAGACCTTGGACATCGCTTCGCGCAGCATGCGGTCGGCGTCGGATTCCAGTTCATCCACNTCGTGGCACAGCTTGAGTATCGCCGGTGCGTTCTCCATGTTGTGCAGTAGCTTGACCAGCGCCAGTACCCGGTTGCACGACTGTTCGGTGATGTCCGCCAGCGCCTTGGCATCGGGCGGCACATGATGGATGTCGTAAAGCGACATCGACTCGGCGACGTCCTGGATGATGTCCAGGATGTCGTCCATGCTGTTGATCAGTTGGTGGATTTCGTCGCGATCGAAGGGCGTGATGAACGAGGTATGGAGCTGGGCCAGGGTATCGTGCGTGATCTTGTCGGCCTGACGCTCAATGTCGTCGATCGCATCGGCATGCTTCGCAGCATCCGCCGGTGCATCTACCAGCGCACCGATCAGGTTGGATAACTCTCTGCCCCCGNNAACAATTAACTCGCCATGAGCGTTGAACAGGTCAAAATACTTGCCCTCNCTGGGCATCAATTTTCCGAACATGACAGTCCTGTGAATTTTTTGTTACACCGACATTCTAGCACGCAGCACCGACGTCCTCGCTTGCGGATAAAATGCCGCATGCCCCGCTTCACTTTAAGCGCGGACGCCTTTGGCGACCGCTTCATCCTCGGCGACCTGCCGCTACCCAGACCGGCACGCGGGTACGCGGTACAGATGCTCGATACCGACACCCTGCTCGACCGCAACTCGGGCAATTTCCTGCCGGTTCGGGCATCCGGGCTGGATGGCTTGTTCGCGACCTTCGACGACGCTTTCAATGCCGCCAGCAACTGGGTGGAAGCGCACTGCGAAGCGTCGGCGGACCATCGACTCGCCATCGTCCCCGCCGGGTTCGACGACGTCTTGCAACGGCACGTGCTGATTTATGGCGTGCTCTGCGGTCAACCCTGAAAACCGCCCATTTCCGGAGAAGCCACGATGCTCGCCCAACTCAATCCCCGCCCGCTCGGCCGCAGCGAACTGAACGTTCCCGACGTATGCCTTGGCACGATGACCTTCGGCGAGCAGACCAGCGAGCCGGACGCCCATGCCCAGCTCGATTTCGCCCTGGCCAGCGGCGTCAATTTCATCGATACCGCCGAGATGTACGCCGTCCCTTCGCGCCCCGAAACCTGCGGCGCCTCGGAAGCCATCGTCGGGCGCTGGCTCAGGCGCCAGCAACGCGAGAACATCCTGATTGCCACCAAGGTGGCCGGCCCTTCGCGCAACCTCGACTGGATTCGCGGCGGGCCGCCGGCGCTCGACCGCGCCAATATCCGGGCCGCCATCGACGGCTCGCTGCAACGTCTGCAGACGGATTACGTCGATCTCTATCAACTGCACTGGCCGGAACGCAACCAGCCGATGTTCGGCCTGTGGCAGTACGATCCAAGCAAGGAACGCGAGTGCACGCCGATCCGCGAGCAACTCGAAGCCCTCGCCGAACTGGTCNAGGAAGGCAAGGTACGCGCCATCGGCCTGTCCAACGAACACCCCTGGGGCGTCATGACCTTCCTGCGCCTGGCTGACGAACTCGGTCTGCCGCGCGTGCTGTGCACCCAGAATGCCTACAACCTGCTGACCCGCACCTTCGAAACCTCGCTCGCCGAAGTCTGCCACCGCGAGCAGGTCGGCCTGCTCGCCTACTCGCCGCTGGCCTTCGGCCACCTGACCGGCAAGTATCTCGACGGCAACGACACCGCCGGGCGCATCAGCCGCTGGCCGGCCTTCGGCCAGCGCTACTCGAAACCCAACGTCATGCCCGCCAGCGCCGCTTACGTCGCCCTCGCCGCCAAACACGGCCTGACGCCGGTGCAACTGGCACTCGGTTTCGTGCGCTCGCGCTGGTTCGTCAGCAGCACCATCATCGGCGCCTCGTCGCTGGCCCAACTGAAGGAAACGCTACCGGCCACCCAAACGCCGATCTCCGCCGAACTGCTCGCCGAAATCGACGCCATCCACCTGCGCTACACCAACCCGGTACCATGACCCGTTCGCTTTTCGCGGCGCTCGCCGAAGCGCTCGCCGCCACGGAAATCGACCAGAAACTGGCGTTGACCGCAACCGTCGCCGCCGAGTGGCAAGCGGGCGAGCTGGATTGGCAAGGCGCACCTGCCGGCGCGCTCGTCTGCGGCCGCCCGCCGCGGCCCGAACTCGTCCCGCACCGGCTGGTGCCACAGCGCGGCGCAAAACCCCGGAAGGTCGCGCCCGCCTGCTGCACGCCATCGTCCATATCGAATTTTCCGCCATCAACCTGGCCCTCGATCATGCCGCGCGTTTTCGCGGCATGCCCGAGCAGTACTACGCCGACTGGGTCGGCGTCGCCGTCGAGGAGGCCTATCACTTCACCCTGTTGCGCCAACGCCTGCAGGCGCTCGGCCACGACTATGGCGATTTCGCCGCGCACGGCGGCCTCTGGGAAATGGCGGAAAAACCCAGGACGACGTGATGGTACGCATGGCACTGGTACCCCGCCTGCTGGAAGCGCGCGGTCTCGACGCCACACCGCCCATTCGCGCCAGGCTGGCGCAGGCCGGCGACGAAGCGTCCGCCCGCCTGCTGGACATCATCCTGCACGACGAAATCGGCCACGTCGGTCTCGGCGACGCCTGGTTCCGCCGGCTGTGCGGCGAACGCGGGCTGGAAGCCGAGCCCACCTATCGCGAACTGCTCACGATATACGGAGCCCCGTGGCCGCAGGCGCCGTTCAACGAAGCCGCCCGCCTCGCTGCCGGATTCAGCACAGCCGAACTTGCTGCGCTGGCCCACCCGGACTGAGGCAATTCCTCAAACGAAAAACCCCGCTGTAGGGGTTCGGGGTAGCGCTCGGAATCAGGCCGTCGGCTTGCGACGGGTCACGAAAATGCCCAGCAGACCAACCGCCAGCAGAAAGATGGATTCAGGCTCGGGAATCGCAGCCCGGAACTCGGCACCCAGGATGCGCTGCGCGTAGGTCGTGGGATGCACGCTGTCCCAGTACAGCCATTGGAAATTATCAGCCGCGCAAGCGACATAATTCAGGATGCACTGCTGAGCGACATTCTTGATGCCATAGGCATTGGGATTGCCGATCACGTCGTCGAGGGTGCCCATGGTGTCGAACTGAACGATCTCGGCCGAAGCCAGTGCCGCATCAAGTTGACTCATCGCTTGCGCCAGATAGAAATTGAACGTCTGGCTCAGGAGAGACAAACCTGCCGCAGCAGGGGTTCCCAGTGCGTCTGGCGTCTTGCCGAGGTCAGGCATATTTGGAACCAGGAAGTGTTGCGCCCCNATGCTCGCAAGTGCGCTCACGGTGTATGCGATATTCGTGACGCCATTGGTGATGAGTGCCGACACATTGTTCAGATTGCTCAAACCACCGGGAAAGGGAAGCGGCCCGCCAAGCCCGCCCCAGGCAGTTCCAGGCAGCAAGTTGTTCGAATTGGCCAAAAANACGTCGTTGGGAAACAGCCACACAACGAAAAGCGAGGTGGCGGGATCGAACGTCCGACCACCTGCAAGTTGGGCAGCAAAAGTATTGAGCTGCCAGTTGTTGCCCAATTGGTTATAGGCGGGCGCCAGGGGGCCGGTACTTGAGCTGAACGAGTTGTAATTTTCCACGCCGCTCGTCGCTCCACCGATCGCATAGTTGGTACCGCCTGCCAGCGAGGGAGCGAAGCTGGCGCCACCGTTATAGCTTTGCCACAGGTACTCGACCGCCACCGGCCCATTGGAATACTGGCCGTTGTAATAAGGCGCTGGCGGGAAAGTGACCGTCCCTCCGGTAGCTGCCCGACTGACTATTCCGCTATTTCCNCCGTCCGACAGACTGTCGCCAAATACGAACATGTCGGACAGCGACTGCAGTGATGCATTGGCCGATGCAGGCAGGCCCATGGCCACGACAAGCGCAAGCGTGCCCAGCACTCTTCTTCATTGTCTTCGTCTCCATTGCTTGGAAACAAGCGTTCCCAATATTTATTTGATGTAGCCAACCTGATCCCGCTGTCGAACTCACCCGCTCGCAAGAGCCATCAGTACCGAGCGCCCGGTCAAGGCCGTTGTTTTTGAGCAAGATTCAAACCATATCGATTTATCTTGCCATAACAGTGGCTTGCCAATGACATTTCACGAAAACGTAAAGAAATTCGACGTTTTTTCGGCCAATCTGCCAGGGCAGTGGCGAGTCGGCCGTATCCAGCCGGCCGGAAATGGTAAACTATTAATATCAATGTGTTGAAGCAATGCCCGCAGGTCTCCGAAGCAGCCCCGTCGTTCTTGTTTTGCAGGTTCACCTCATTGATTCGCCCCCGGCATGGCTGCATCGGGAACTCAGGCCGCCCGACCTTCGGGCCAATCCGTCGCCAGCCATAACAAAGCCCAATAGCGACGATGAAAGGAACAGCATGTCTTCAACCGAGGCTTCAACCGCCACGAGCTTCGCCGATCTCGGCTTAAGCGACTCACTTCTCAAGACACTCACCGAAATCGGCTACGAATCCCCGTCGCCGATCCAGGCCGCGTGCATTCCCGTCCTGCTGGACGGCCGCGACATCATCGGCATGGCCCAGACCGGCACCGGCAAAACCGCCGCCTTCGCCCTGCCGTTGATGGAGCAGATCGACGTCAAGGTCGCCAAGCCGCAGGCCNTGATCCTGACGCCGACGCGCGAACTCGCCATCCAGGTTGCCGAGGCGCTGCAAAGCTACGCCCATGGCATGCCCGGCTTCCACGTGCTGCCCATCTATGGCGGTCAGAGCTACACCATCCAGTTGAAGCAACTGTCGCGCGGCGCCCACGTCATCGTCGGCACCCCGGGCCGCGTCATGGACCACCTGGAGCGCAAGACGCTGAATCTGGACAACCTGAAGACCCTCGTCCTCGACGAAGCCGACGAGATGCTGCGTATGGGCTTCATCGACGATGTCGAATGGATTCTCGAACGCACCNCGGAACAGCACCAGACCGCCCTGTTCTCGGCCACCATGCCGGAGCAGATCCGGCGCGTCGCGCAAAAGTATCTGGTCGAGCCGCGCGAAATCAAGATCAAATCGGCCACCGCCACCGTCGCCGCGATCCGTCAGGTTTACTGGCAGGTTTCCGGCATGCACAAGCTGGATGCCCTTACCCGCATTCTTGAAGTCGAGGAAGATTTCGACGCCGCGATCATTTTCGTCCGCACCAAGACAGCCACCGTCGAACTGGCCGACAAGCTCGCCGCCCGCGGATATGCCGCCGCCGCTTTGAACGGTGACCTCAACCAGCAGATGCGCGAGCGCGTCATCGAGCAGCTGAAGTCCGGTGCGCTGGACATCGTCATCGCCACCGACGTCGCCGCACGCGGCATCGACGTGCCGCGCGTCAGCCACGTCGTCAACTACGACATTCCCTACGACACCGAAGCCTACGTGCACCGCATCGGCCGAACAGGGCGCGCCGGCCGCGCCGGCAACGCCATCCTCTTCGTCGCCCCGCGCGAGATTCGCATGCTGCGCACCATCGAGCGCGCCACGCGCCAGCCGATCTCGCCGCTTACGCTGCCCAGTCGTGCCGACGTGACCAACAAGCGCGTCGCCGACTTCAAGAGCAAGGTCGCTGAAGTACTCAACGCCGAGNGCCTCGACTTCTTCGCCAACATCGTCTCGCAGATCGCCGAAGAGCACGATGTCGGCGCCGAGGAAGTCGCCGCCGCGTTAGCCATGATGGCGCAGGAAGGGAAACCGCTGCAGATCGTGNGCGAAGACCCGCGTCCGGCACCTGCCGCCGCCTTCGACAGCCGCCGTCCCGCCAGCTTTGGCGAACGCGACGAGCGCAAGCCGCGTTTCGACGATCGTGGCGACAAGCCCCGCTTCGAAAGCCGTAGCGACAAGCCGCGCTTCGACGACAAGCCGCGTCGTCCGGCACCGGTCGGCGACATGGTGCGTTACCGCATCGACGTCGGCCGCGACCACGGCGTCCAGGTCAAGGACATCGTCGGCGCCATCGCCAACGAAGCCGGCATCGAGCNNCGCTTCATCGGCCGCATCGGCCTCTACGACGAGTCGAGCACCATCGAACTGCCCGCCGGCATGCCGCCGGAAGCCGCCAATGCGCTCAAGCGCACCCGCGTGCGCGGCGTGCCGATTAACCTGCGCGTCGACGAAGGCCGTCCGGACTCTGCCGGTGGCGAGCGCAAGTTCAGGAAAAAGCCTGCCTGACGCTCGAACGCACCAAATTCAAGCCACGGTCCGCCGTGGCTTTTGTGCCCGCCCTGAAAACAACAACACTTCGCTCAGGGCTTCAGTCGCAGATTCACTCGCAAAGCCTGGGACTTTCTTAGCCATGCTATGTTCTCCGGAGAGGATTTCGCCTACCACTGCTGAGTCCTACTCAACAGATCGCAAGGATATTTAAGCTGGCAACGACTACGCTATCCATCGGACCGGCGATGCACTTCGCAAAAAGTGAATGCTTGGTGGCTGTCCTGGGGCCGGGTGCGCTCCTTGAGGGTGTCGAGACATAGTGGAATCATCCCCACTTTTCGAGACACGCAATTGCGACGATTGATTTCCGTTAAAGCCACCAGATCGTTATCCGGTTATGTTAGTCCGGCATTTTTGCGTTGCCCGGGATGAGTCACATAAAAGTAATCTCGTGCTGTCAGTTGCGGCAGCCGTTCTCGCTGTCACGGCTGCGCCTCGACAAACGACGTTGGCCGCCGAGGACCACCACCTTAAGTTAGGCAGGCACTGAAATCCTGCAGAAATTGCTTCCAGCATCCCAATCGGAAAGTCGCTTGTGCGTGAGCGTAAACTGCATTAGAAACTACGATGAACGAACCGGTCATAAACGCTGTATATGCGATCGAACTCTGTAGTGGCGAAGTGCGCTACTGGCAGTACCTCGGCCCGGATAGCCGCAGACTGATCTGGTGGCTCGATACCGAAACAAAGCAGGAGTTCAACGAGGCGAGCCTCATGTACGCATGGTCGATCAAGGGTCTGCATTCAAGCCGATGGCCGACAGCGTAGCAATGCGATCCAGAAAAAGCCAAACGGCAAGTTTGACTGTCGCTAATCAGGGCAGCATGCTTGGCACGGAGGTAACGAGACATGAGTGAAAAACCCTTGTTTNTCAAATCTTCCGACATGACGAAANAATTTCCGCTGCACCCCAAACACCCCGAGCGAACCTGCTGGGGATGCGACAAATACTGCTCGGTGAATTCGCTGCAGTGCGGAAACGGTTCCGGTCGCACCCAGCACCCTGCCGAAATGCTCGGAGAGGATTGGTACAAATGGGGAGACTGGGGATCGACCCGGATGCAGAATCGGCATAGCCGGCGTTTGACGAGCGCGGGATTCCGGTAACGCTCAGGCATTCATCGCATCGGCGACGCCGGAGCCATCAGGGCTTCCCTGGCGCCCCTTTGGTCAACACCCTTTCTCGCTCCATACGTTCGGTCACATCGCGCACCATCGCCACCGAGCCGAGAACCGTTCCTGCCACATCGGTGACCAAGGCGAAACTCATTTCGACATAAAGCTTGCTCCCTGACTTGTGCAGTGCCCGGGTAAGTGTCGGGCGGCCATGCAGCCGTGTCGTACCATTTGCCATGGCAGCTTCGAAACCACGCCAGTGCGCGCGCAGATGCTCGGGAATGATCAGGTCAAGGCGCTGCCCAAGCACTTCTGGGGTCGTGTAACCGAACATTGCAGCAGCCGCAGCGTTCCAGCGTTCAATCATGCCCTGCCGGTTGGAATAAATGATGGCGTCTGCGGTCTGTTCGAGTATCAACTCCCCAGCGTGAACACTGGCTGGTCATTGCGATCCATGGTCATCGCCTATAACCGAGTTCGTGACAGCTGTCCGGCCGACCGTTTCGCTACAGGATATCGCCGGGATGAGTCCTGCGGATTCACCAGCAGATCCGCCAGCGTATAACCGTCCAGCACCAGGAACAGGGCGTTCAAAGCCTCACCGAGAATGGCGTTCAAATGGCATGCTCCCTGGATCCGGCAGGTAGCGTCGGTACCAAAGCACTCGACGAGGATGAAATCGCTTTCGGCCTGGCGGATAACGTCGCCGAGCACAATATGTTGCGGCGCAAGAGCCAATCGCATCCCTCCGCCCTTGCCACGAACCGTCTCGACAAAGCCGCAACGACCAAGCTGATGCACGACCTTCATCAAGTGGCTTTCGGAAATGCCATGGCCGTCAGCGATCTCGGCAATTGTAGCCAGCCGGTCCGGCTGCGCACCGAGGTACATCAGAACACGCAGGCTGTAGTCGGAAAAGGTGCTCAGGCGCATATCGGTCTATAAGATATATTTTATATATTGCTTATACTCAGGAAGGTTGCTAGGATCAAGATTCATTTCATTTATACCTTATAGCGAATCCCCGGCGCAATCCGTACTGGTCGCCATAACTCTGTAGCAAAAATGTCAAAGCTCCCACCACCAGGAAAGTCATCGAGATCAAGCCTGTCTCCGATCCGGATGCCAAGGTCTATCCGCGTTCGATCAGCGGCCCCTACACGCGCTGGCGCTGGGTTTGCGTCTGGCTGACCCAGATCGTCTTCTACGGACTTTGCTGGGTACCCTGGCACGGGCGACAGGCTGTGTTGTTCGACATCGACAACCGCAAGTTCTATTTCTTCGATCTCGTGCTGTGGCCGCAGGACACGATCTATCTCGTGCTGCTGATGATTCTCGGAGCACTGGCGCTGTTCCTGTTCACCGCCGTAGCGGGACGCCTGTGGTGCGGGTATGCCTGTCCGCAGACAGTCTATACGGAAATCTTCCTGTGGTTCGAGAAAATCATCGAAGGCGAAAGGCCGCAACGCATCAAGCTCGATGCGGCGCCATGGTCGCCGCGCAAGCTTGCGATCAAGAGTGCCAAGCACGCGACCTGGNGGCTGTTTTCGCTGTGGACCGGGATCACTTTCGTCGGTTACTTCATGCCGATCCGCGAACTGATACACGATCTGGTTACCTTCTCGCCCGGAGCATGGTCGGCGTTCTGGGTAGTGTTCTACGCTTTCGCCACCTACGGCAACGCCGGTTTCCTGCGCGAGCAAATGTGCCGGCAGATTTGTCCTTACGCCCGTTTCCAGTTTGTCATGCTTGACCCGGATACCCTGATCATCGCCTACGACACCGTGCGCGGCGAATCACGCGGTGCCCGTGCCAAGGGCAGCGATCCGCGAGCATTGGGTCTCGGCGATTGCGTGGACTGCGGTATCTGCGTCCAGGTCTGTCCGACCGGGATCGACATCCGCAACGGCCTGCAGAACGAATGCATCGGCTGTGCGGCCTGTATCGATGCCTGTGACCAGGTAATGGACAAGATGAATTACCCGCGCGGCCTGATCCGCTATTCGACAGAAAATGCTGTCAGCATGCGTTATACGCCGGTGGATATCGTGCGTCGGGCAGCCCGGCCGCGGGTGATCATCTATACCGCCATCCTGCTTCTGCTCTCGGTAGCCACCGCCTGGTCCCTGGCGACACGCATCCCCTTGAAGGTAAATGTCCTGAAAGATCGCAACGTGCTCTCCCGCGAAGCAGACGACGGCTCGATCGAAAATACCTATCGCCTGCAGATCATGAACACCGGCGACCAGACACGGACCTTCCGCATCAGCATCGCCGGGATTGACGGTATCCGTCTGGCCGGGGACAACGAAGTTACTGTCGTAAGCGGGNAAATCGGTACGCAGACTGCGGTCGTCAAGGCTGATCCC
Source organism: Dechloromonas sp. (assembly GCA_013363835.1). Lineage (GTDB taxonomy): Bacteria > Pseudomonadota > Gammaproteobacteria > Burkholderiales > Rhodocyclaceae > Azonexus. The sequence goes on along the minus strand of CP054864.1, from coordinate 660,607 downwards.
GGAGCAACGGGCAGCGGCGCCATCCCGATCACTATCGACGTCGTGGATGTCGCGGATGCCAGCGTCACCGTCAGCGAGCGCACGAAGTTCTGGATGCCTTGAGCACTTTCGTCATCGGGAACTGAACCGTGGCTTCTCCATTAGGCGCACCTGCGCTCTCGATCCTTACCGAAGTTCGCTAACCTGGAAACGACTCAAGTGACGGATGATTGGACAACTTTGATCTCAACATCCGCGCCACATCGGGTGCTGCGCTTCCTGTTATTCCCCGTTGAGTTCCGTAACCAGGCGTGCTACTTCGTCGGCACGCTGGGGATGGGCCATCAGGTAGCCCTGTACCTCCTCGGCACCGAGAGCCAGGAGTTGCGAGCGCTGCTCTTCCGTTTCGACGCCTTCGGCGATGGTCTGAATGTTCATAGACTGTGCGAGCATGATGATCGCCTGAGTCACATAGAGGCTTTCGGACTGCTCATGGAGGCGGGCAACGAGNCTCTGGTCGATCTTGAGCACATCTACCGGCAGGTCGGCCAGGTATTTGAGCGACGAGTAGCCGGTTCCGAAATCGTCGATCGCGATGCGAATGCCTTCCCTGCGCAACTCGGCGAAAATCGCGAAGGTACGCTCGGTGTCCTCTGTGAGCAGGCTTTCGGTGAGTTCGAGTTCAAGCTCGTGCGGTTGCAACCGGTGGCGCCGCACGGCGCTGACGACGCGCTCGGTAAACCCCGGACGGCGCAGTTGGCGGGCCGAAACATTGACAGCGACGCGGGANATGGCGACGCCATCCGCCTGCCATTGGGCAAGCTGGCGACAGGCCTCGTCAAGGCACCATTCGCCGATTTCCTCGATCAGTCCGGTCTGCTCGGCAAGCGGGATGAAGCGTTCCGGCGGCACGAGGCCAAGGGCCGGATTCTGCCAGCGCACCAACGCCTCGACGCCAGTAATTCGGTTGCCGCCTGCCGCGAACTGCGGCTGGTAATGGAGAATCAATTCGTTGCGTATAAGCGCGTTGCGCAGGCCGGTCTCGATTTCGAGATCGTCCCGGCCGTCGACCGAGCTGGGATTGAACAGGCTGAGNGTGTTGCGCCCGGCGTGTTTGGCAGCATAAAGCGCGACATCCGCATTGCGCAGCAGATCCTCGCTGGTNTCCCCGTGCTGCGGGAAGACGGCGATGCCGATACTGGTGGTCGCGAACAGGTCGCGCCCGACGATGGCGAAGGCCGGCTTCATCGCGGCGAGCAACTTGCGTCCGATGTTCTCGGCATCCGCGGCATTGGCGATTTCGGGAACGAGCAGGGCAAATTCGTCTCCGCCAAGGCGGGCCAGNGTGTCGGCATCGCGCGTCATCGACTGCAGGCGCTGGGCGACCAGCGAGCAACTGGTCGCGGCGGCATGGCCGAGNGTATCGTTGACCACCTTGAAGCGGTCGAGGTCGAAGATCATGACAGCGAGTGTGCGGTTCCTGCGCTGCGCCTGGCGCAGAGCCATGTCGAGGCGGTCGCGGAGCAGCACGCGGTTGGCCAGCCCGGTCAGCGGATCGTGGTAAGCCAGATGGTAGATGAAGGCTTCGGCCTCCTTGCGCTCCGAAATGTCGCTGAACAGGCCGACGTACTGGACGACCCGTCCGTCGCCGTCGCGCACGGCGGAGATCGACAGCCATTCAGTATACGATTCCCCGTTTTTNCGCCGGTTCGTGACTTCGCCCTGCCAGCTGCCCTGCTCGGCGAGCGACTTCCACATGCTGCGGTAGAAATCCTGATCATGCTGGCCGGAACGCAACAGTTCGCCGGGCTTCTGCCCGCGCGCCTCGTTCTCGGCATAGCCGGTAATCTTGGTGAACGCCGGGTTGACCGACTGGATGCGGCCGTCGGCGCCGGTGATGACCATCGCCTCGGCCAGGCTATCGAAGACGTGGGCTGCGAGGAACAGGCGCGCCTCGGTCTGGCGCGCCTGCGACAGATCGCGCAGCGACAGGACGTAACCATGCGGCGACNNGGCGCCATGGCCGTCGGGCAGCGGTGCGCCAAGCATGGCGACGGGCAGCGGCGGCTCGCCGGCCAGGCGGGCCTCGCCGATGAAATGCCGACGCCCGGCAATGGCTGGCGCCAGCGGCGGCGAACTCTCCTCGTCACGGCCGCCGAACAACACTTCGGCGGGCGCCAGCCCGAACAATGCCGTGCCGCGCCGGCCGAGCATTTCCTCGGCGCGACGGTTGATAAAGCGTAGCCGCTGCCCAGCATCGAATGCGACGATTCCCTCGCCGAGGTTATCGGCGATGTTGTCCAGTACCGCGTGGCTGCTGCGCAGATGCGAGAGAGCGAGGCGCAGTCGGGCAAGAACGAGGATGACCGTGGCGGCCAGGAGCAGCGCGAAGGCAGCGAGCGCCCAACGGTAATAGCTGGCGACGCGTGCCTGCGTGGCGTGTGCTTCGGCATAGCGATGGTACGCCCGGCGAACCTGTGCCTCGATCGGGGAATCGAGAATGGCTCGGGAGATATCCTGCACATCCCGGATATTGGCGAGCAGTAAATTGCCGTGCTGTATCAGCAGCCGACCCGGCTCCTGGTTGGCCGGATTCCATTGCGGAATTTCCTTGTCGAGCAGATCCATGGCGCCGACCAGTGGTGGCAACGGATCGTTGCCACCGCGCATCAGGAATGACATCACTTGCTGCGCCGCAACAGCCAGGCGCCCGCTTTCCTGGCGCTGCGTAAGCTCTTCGGCGAGGTTGGCGAAATGCCGCTGCGAGGTGTTGAAAATCGAATTAACGCGCTTGAAGCGCTCGACCTGCAGCTGCTTNTCACCCCAGCTGCTGGCCACCGGCGCCAGTTCGCCCGCGACACCAAGTCTGGCGAACTCGCTTTCCAGTTCGCGGAGGTTGCCATCGATGGCGCGGCCAATGGCGACCAGCCCATCGTAGTTCAGGCTCCGCCCTGGCTGNAGCTTGAGCACTTCGAGGTTCAGCGCAAGATCGAGCGCTATTGTTTCGTTGACCGCAAGGTCGCGGTTGCGACCGTGAGGGTCGGCTTCGCGCCCCAGGTAAACGAGTAAAACAAGCAGCGCCAACGACAGCCCGCCGATGATCCATAGTGTCCGCATTCCGGGAACGGCGGTTTCAAGGCGCATCCTCGCCGTCCAGCGTACGCAGGAAAGCGACGATCTGCGTAACATCGCTTTCGGGCAGCTCCATACCCAGCTGGTGTCGTCCCATGACCCGCACAGCGTCCTCCAGACGCTCGGCCGACGCATCGTGAAAGTACGGAGCAGTACGCGCCACATTGCGCAGGCTGGGCACCTTGAACACGTGGCGGTCTTCATCCCTGCCGGTCACGTTGAAGCGACCGAGGTCGGCCTTGCTTGGCGTTTTCGCTGCGAAATAGGCGTTCATCACGCCGAAACGCTGAAAAAGGTTACCGCCGACGTTACGCCCCTGATGGCAACCGCTACAGCCATGCTTCTTGAACAGACGATAGCCGGCCAGTTCGTTTTCTCCAGTGCGCTTTCGTCGCAGAGCAGCCAGCGATCGAAGCGGGACGGCGCAGGCAGCGAGCGCTCGAATTCGGCGAGCGCATGGCGGATGTTGTCGGGGTCAGACCAGCCGGGTGAACCTGGACGAAATGTCGCTCAAGATCTCGGTCGGCGCGCAACTTGGCCAGAACCTGCTCCCAGGTCGATGCCATTTCAATCGGGTTGGTGATCGGCCCGCCTGCCTGCTCCTCGAGCGTCGCTGCGCGGCCGTCCCAAAACTGGCGAAAGTTGTGTGCAGCGGTGAGCACGCTCGGGGCATTGATATTGCCCTGTGCGCCACCGACACCGGAAGATACCGGTAGCCCGTCGGCGCCGCCCCGTTCCAGTGGGTGACAGGTCGCACAGGAAATGCTGTTGTCCGATGAAAGCCGGGGATCATGGAACAAGCGGCGGCCGAGCGCGACCTTGGCCGGGTCCAGTCCTTCGGCCCGGCGCAGTGGAAGGATAGGCTCACCGGGGCGCCCTCCCGTCTCCTGCACAATGGTCAGAACCCTTTCTTCGAGCGGCGGATCACTCGGAACAGCTTGCCAGCGAAAGGCGATCCACCCCACCGCCGCGAGGGCGACCAGCGCGATGGCAACTGCCAGGCGAACTCTGTGGAGTTCACCCGCGCGATTGTCGTGTCGTCTTTTGCTGTGTCATTCATTCGATCCTGCATCTGGCTTTCGGCCATCCCGGCTTCGAGCACCATCAGGATACTCAAGATCACGCCTTATCAAAGCCAAATCCATTACTTTAGTAATAGATGATGTGCTTCACAAAGTCACTGCCATCTTTCCGTAAGAACCAGGCACGCCCGCCGGGAAGACGGAATTTCAGGGAGTTTCCCCGATTTCACCACCCGACCGGCATTCCACGAAATTGTGCGGATGCAACATTTTGGCTCTGGATACCTGAATCTCGTTGACAGCAATTCTCATTAACAACAAAATGAGATCCATTATCGTTTGCATTCGCATCCAAATGAAACAGCACATACCGCCAGCCCCGGCTCAACCCATCACTGCATCGCCCGCCAGTCCACGTCCCCGCGTCGATAGCGCGGCGCTACTGCAAGGTGCCGCCACGCTTGAAATCGATCATGGCGGACAACTCTACCTGTTGCGCGTCACCCGCGAAAACAAGTTGATCCTGACCAAATAGCCTTTTCATTTTTCCTCCGTTGTCCATCTCTCCCTCCCTGTAGCCAGCGAGCATGAAGCCAGCAAGCCAAAGGTTTTTCCCCGGTGCCCGGCACAGCCGAAAAGACCCCATGAGTTACGTTCTAGCGCGCCCATCCTCATTCCAGCGCAGCAGTTTGCTGGGCATCATCGTCGCCCTGCATCTGGGCCTGCTGGCACTGATTGTCACCGCCAGAGCCGGCGCGCCGCAGATCATGGCCACCCTTTGATCGTCGATCTGGTACACCGCCGGAAGCCGAGAAAGCGCCCGAAGCCAAGCCCCTGCCGGTGATCCACCCGCAACCTCAACGTCAGAAGGCGGTACCGGTGTCCAAGCCCCGGTGCCGATCCTCGAAACCACCAGCAGCACGGTGCCGGCAGATGCAGCTCCGGTCGCCGTGCCGGCGGAAGGCAAACCATCCACCACAAGCCAGGCAAGCGAAACGCTCACCCATGCACGCTTCGATGCCGACTACCTGCGCAACCCGGCCCCGCCCTATCCCCCGCTATCCAGACGCGTGGGCGAAGAGGGCAAAGTCGTCCTGCGCGTCTCGGTCAATCCTCACGGCAACGCCGACAGCGTCGAGATCAGAACCTCATCCGGCAGTTCGCGCCTCGACGAAGCGGCGCGCAAGACGGTGCAAGCCTGGAAATTCATCCCGGCCAAGCGCGGCGAAACCGCCGTCCAGAGCTGGGTGCTGATTCCCATCATTTTCAAACTGGAGCAGTAATCATGCAGGAAAACGCTTTCGGCTTCGCCCATCTCCTGGCTAGCGGCGATGCCGTCTCGCACTCCGTCGCCGTCGTTCTGGCGATCATGTCCATCGCCTGTTGGTACCTGATCCTTGCCAAGGCCTGGGACTGGTGGCAAATACGTCGCGCCGCCCGCGCCGTGACCGCTTTCTGGTCAGCGAGCAGCGTCACCGAGGGAATCGAGCGCCTGCGCCAGGCCGGTAGTGACAGCCCTTACACCCAGCTGGCGACGCAGGCCAGCATCTGCAACACCGATTGCGAAACCGCCGCCGGCCGCCTGGCCGCCCGCTTCGATCCCTCGGAGCAGATGGAGCGCGCCCTGCGCCAACAACTCACCGGCACCCAGGCAAGCATGGAAAACGGCCTGACCTTCCTCGCCACGACAGGCGCCACCGCTCCCTTCGTCGGCTTGTTCGGCACCGTCTGGGGCATCTATCACGCCTTGGTCGCCATCGGGCTTTCCGGCCAGGCGGCACTCGAAAAAGTCGCCGGGCCAGTCGGTGAGGCGCTGATCATGACCGCCGCCGGTCTCGCCGTCGCGCTGCCTGCCGTCTTCGCCTACAACGCCTTCACCCGCGCCAACCGCGTGCTGCTGGCCGATCTCGATGCCTTCGCTCACGATCTGCACGCCTTCTTCACCGTCGGTAAGCCCTTCGTCGCCAACAGCACGCAGATCCATCCGATGCGCGCCCGCGCCGCCACGGGAGCAGCGTAAATGGCCATCGGCAGCTTCCATCCCAAAACACCCAGGCGCCGATGGCGGAAATCAACACGACACCGCTGGTCGACGTGATGCTGGTGTTGCTGATCATCTTCATCATTACCGCCCCGCTGCTGACGCACTCGGTCCGGGTCGAACTGCCACGCGCCGCCAGCGCGCCGATCGATGACAAGCCGCGGACCCTGCAGGTCAGCATCGACGCCGACAACCGCGTTTTCGTCGGTTCCGAGGCAGTCGACCGCAACAGCCTGGAAACCCGCTTTCGCGAAGCGGTCGACCGCGATCCCAATATCGAACTCCACTCAAGGCCGATCGCGGCACGCGCTACGAATCGGTTGCCGAAACGATGAGCGCAGCACGCCGTGCCGGCCTCTCGAAGATCGGCTTCGTTACCCAGCCGTTGAACAATCCGCACTGATCACTTTTCTTCATAACCGTCCTCGAGCCAGCCAGCCGCAGTCACCAGCCGTGCAGTAGCAAGCCAGCCAGAGAAACCAGGGAGTCTTACCATGTCGTTCGCCAAGAAACTCGTTTCCGCACTGGCCCTTTTCGCCGCGCTGGCCAGCCCCGCCCTCGCCATCGAATACCCCATCGGCGTTCCGCAACAGCGTGCCGGCATGGAAATCGCCGCCGTCNACCTGCAGCCGATCGAGATGGAGCCGGAAGGCATGATGAGCAAGGTGTCGGAATCGGACATCCACCTGNAGGCCGACATCCATGCGCTGGCAAACAACCCGAACGGCTTCGAGGAAGGCGCCTGGATGCCCTACCTCGTCATCAAGTACGAGGTTTCCAAAATCGGCGGCGACTACAAGGTGGCCGGCGACTTCATGCCAATGGTCGCCAACGACGGCCCGCACTATGGCGAAAACGTCAAACTCGCCGGCCCCGGCAAGTACAAGGTGAAGTACCTGATCCTGCCGCCGTCGGCCAATGCGCATTCGCATTTCGGCCGCCATACCGACCGCGCCACCGGTGTCCGCCCTTGGTTCAAGCCCTTCGAAGTCGAATACGAATTCACCTACGTCGGTATTGGCAAGAAGGGCGGGTACTGAGCCATGAAACCCACCAAACTGACCGCCGCGCTCGTCGCGGCGGGGCTGGCCCTGCCCGCGGCGCNNCGCCTCGTCGGACGCGGCCACCCTGCAAAATTGATGGAGCGCATGGAAAGGCTGGAAGCGCGCAACACCGAGCTGGAAAAGGAAGTCAAGGCACTCAGGAACGAGAACGCCGAAATCGCCNAAGGCCTCGAAAGCCCGCGCCTCTCCGAAAACGAGCCGGAATTGACGGTGCGCCTCAAGGCCACCGAAAACGACGTGCTCGAAATGAAGAAATCGTCGAAGGTCGTCGAATCGCTCAACGGCATCAAGGCGACCGCCGCGCTGGCCACCGTCGTCCAGGGCGCCAACGGCCTGCCCCCGATCACGGACAGCGACGGCAAGAGTCTCACCGGAGCACAGCTCAACTACCGCGCCGACGTCACCGTCGAGCTACCGCTGCAACCGATCGGCGACATCGAGCACAAGCTGTTCGGCGGCTTCCGCATCGGTCAGGGCCAGGGTCTCAACACCGCATTCTCCGCCCTCGGCTACTACGCCAGCGCCCCCAACGCACTGGCCTTCCGCGCCAGCGGCGCCAGCCCGGACGACTCGGTGGTCATCCTCGGCCAGGCCTACTACCAGGCCACGATCCCGTTGCCCTTCGGCGGTTTCAAACCCTACTCGCGGGAAACGATGGACATCACCTTCGGCAAGATGGACATCTTCAGCTTCTTCGACCAGAACGTGGCGGCCGGCGATGAGTCGAAGCAATTCCTCAACTCCGTCTTCGTCCACAACCCGCTGCTCGATGCCGGACGCGAAGTCGGCGTCGATGCCAACGGCTTTCAGCCCGGCTTCATCGTCGGCTACACCAACAGCTTCGACAAGACGCAGCCATGGCGCCTGTCGCTGGGCGTCTTCGGCACCGGCCCGCGCGGTTCCAACTACGAGGCCAGCCTGACCCAGCCGCTGCTCTTCGCGCAGGCCGAAACCCAGCTCAAGCTGTTCGGCGGCCTCACCGGCAACTATCGGCTCTACGCCTGGAACCGCTCGTCCGGCGAGGATTTCGACTATTGGGCAACCGGCCAATCGACCCAGCACACCGGGATCGGCGTCTCGGTCGACCAGCGCATCGGCGATGGCATCACGGTATTCGGTCGTTACGGCAACCTGGTCAAGGGCGAGTTGCCCTTCAACCAGGCGGTCGCCGTCGGCGCCCAGCTCAGCGGCAGCTACTGGGAGCGGNGTGCCGACTCGTTCGGCATCGGCTTCAGCTGGCTGCAAACCGGTAGCGGCTACAAGAACGCCACCTACGACTGGAACGGCACGCCGCTCAACTTCGTGCCGGGCGGCGCCGAAACGATCACCGAGCTGTACTACCGCTACCGCATTTCTCCGCAATTCGAGCTCAGCCCCGACTTCCAGTGGCTGACCCAGGGCGGCGGCAATGCGGCTGCCAAGGATGTCACGGTACTCGGCCTGCGCGCCAACATCGTCTATTGAGGAACTTATGAAACACGCTCTCCATTCCGTGGTTNTCGGCCTTTTTCTGGCGTCGACCGCAGCCATCGCCGATGAGCTGCCCACCTACAAGCTGCTGATGAAGGACGGCCGGATACTTCCGNAAACGCTGGAAGTACCGGCCGGCACGCGCTTCCGGCTGGAGGTGAAGAACGAGNGACCGGGTGCCGCGGAATTCGAGAGCCTGGAACTGAAANAGGAGCTGGTGCTCGCCNCCGGCGTCACTCGCAGTCTCGTCTTCGTCCCGATGAAACCGGGCACCTACAAGTTCTTCGACGACTTCCACCCGGAAACCGGCCAGGGCCGCATCGTCGCCAAATGAACCGCCAGCCAGCCAAATCGCAATGACAGCCAGCAAGCACGGAGCATAGTATGGGTAACGCATTTTTCGTCGTCTGGCGGGAAAGCCTGGAGGCCTTCCTGATCGCCGGCATTCTTTACGCCTGGTTGCAGGGCAACGACCCCGGCGGCAGGGGCAAGCGTGCACTGTTCATCGGCCTTGGTGCCGGCGTCGGCCTCGCCCTGCTGCTCGGCTGGGCGCTACTGACAGTGCAGGACGAACTGACCGGCAACGCGCTCGAAGCTTTCCAGATCGGCACCCTGCTGGTCGCTGCCGGGCTGATCACGCAGATGGTGTTGTGGATGCGCAAGAACGGCCGCCAGATGAAGGCCCGGCTGCATGCCGATCTTTCCGCCGCCGCCGAGAAATCGGGTTTCATCGGCGTCGCCGTGGTCGCGGCGCTGGCCGTCGCCCGTGAAGGTGCCGAAACGGTGATCTTCCTTTATGGCATGTCGCAGGAAGGCGATTACAGCGCCCTGATCGGCGGCGCGCTGGCCGGCCTGGCCGGTGCCGCCGCCACCGCCTGGCTGGCCGCCAAGAGCCTGGCCCGGCTCAACATCGCCCTGTTGCTGCGCCTGTCGTCGATCCTGCTACTGGTGCTCGCCTCGGCGCTGTTCGTCGCCGCCATCGACCGCCTGATCGGCGCCGGCTGGCTGCCGCCGATGCTCGACCCGGTCTGGGATACCTCGCTGCTGATCGACGACACGACGAAAGCCGGCAAGCTGATCGCCGACTTCTCCGGCTACCGCGCCCGTCCGGCACTGACCACGCTGCTCGCCTGGGCCGCCTACTGGTTGCTGGTCTTCATCGGCTACCGGAGAACGCGGCCATGAGCGAACACACCCTGCATTTCCAGCCACCGGGCAGTCGTGGTCGACTCGAAAAAATCGGCCTGTTCCTGCGCCGCCACCGCGGCCCGATCATCGCCCTGCAATGGTTCGTCGTCGCCGTANTCTCGGTGCTCGTGATCGTTCCCGCCTTCATGCCGCTACCGCCTGAACAGGCGCATATCTGGAACAACTTCCGCCTGTTCGCCCAGTTCATTTTCTGGGGCGTCTGGTGGCCCGGCGTGATGATCGCCACGGTGACGCTCGGCCGCGTCTGGTGCGGCATCTTCTGCCCCGAGGGATTCATCTCCGAGCGGGTCAGCGCCTACGGCCGGGGCAAGGCGCTGCCGCGCTGGCTGAAATGGGCCGGCTGGCCCTTCCTGGCCTTCGTGTGCNCGACGGTCTACGGCCAACTAGTCAGCGTTTACGAATACCCGCAAGCCGCCCTCCTGGTGCTCGGCGGTTCCACCATCGCCGCGATCGGCCTCGGCCTTTATATGGCCGCGAAAAGGATCTGGTGCCGCTATCTCTGCCCGGCGTCCGGCGTCTTCGCCATCCTCGCCAAGATCGCCCCGCTGCATTACCGCGTCGACCGCGCGGCCTGGGATCGCCACGAGGGCGATTTCGAGCCGGTCAATTGCGCGCCCCTGGTCGACATCCGGCGCATGACCAGCGCCGGGGAATGCCACGCCTGCGGACGCTGCGCGGGTCAGCGCGATGCTGTCAAACTGGCCTGGCGCTCGCCATTCGGCGAAGTCCTGAACCCGGACAACGAAGCCAAAACCGCCGACGCCGTAACCCTGCTGTTCGGCGTCCTCGGTGTCGCCACCGCCGCCTTCCAGTGGACGGTCAGCCCGTGGCTCCTGCATCTCAAGCTGTTCCTGGCCGAATGGCTGGTGGAACACGAGCATTTCGCCCTGCTGGCGGACAACGCCCCCTGGTGGCTGATGACCCATTACCCGGAAGCCGGTGACGTATTTACCTGGCTCGACGGCAGCCTGATCCTCGCTTACCTGCTCTGCGGCGGCTTCCTGCTCGGCAGCCTGCTGCTGCTCGGCCCGCTGGTCGCCGCACGGGCAATCAGGACGCCTTTCCACACCTGGCAGCGCTTCGCCCTCAGCCTGGCGCCGATGGCGGCAGCCAGCATCATCCTCGGACTCTCGATGCTGACCGTCACGCACCTCAAGGCCGAAGGCTTCTGGCTTGGCTGGCTTCCCTATTTTCGTGGCCTGCTCCTCGCCACCGGCNGGCTGGCCGCCGCGCTTGTCCTGAAGCTGCTCGCCAGGGCGACGGTGCCGGCGTCGCGCAAGCTCATCGCCGCCCTCGCAATGCTGTGGCCGACATCCCTGATGATCGCCATCTGGTATCTGGTGTTCTTCGTCTGGTGAGCGCACTGGCCTCACCCTCCTAGCGAGTCCCGGCGCCGCCCGCCGCGACTCGCGCAGGATCTGCTTGGCTTCCTGCTGACCCTGCTCGCACTGCTGATCGCCTTCAAGATGACCCGGCCCATATCCCCGCCGCAGCTTACGCTCCTGCCGCCGGCCAGTTGCGATTTGCAACGAGAACCCTGCCAACTCACCTTGCCCAGCAACCTCCGCGTCACCCTCTCCGTTCCCGGGCGCCCAATCGCTCCAAACCAGTCGTTCGTTATCGAGGCCCGGAGCGAGCAAGGCCGGATCCAGCTTCTTTCAGCACAGATACACGGTGTCGAAACGCCCCTGACCGGGAATGTCGCTGCCTTTTCAGACCGGGAGACGACAGCTTCAGCGCCCGGGGCAACATCCCCTTGCACCACCAGCCGCATGAACTGGCAACTGCGCGTGCTATTGCGCCTGGACGGCCAATACCTGGAATGGCCATTACCCTTTCAGACCGAAACAGCGGCAGACAACGCCAGCGACAGACACCGATACCCATGACCCGGCATTCGTCTTGGCCTGCGGCCTCGTCCGGAGCGCGAAAAGGTAATGAGAACGGTTCGTAATTAATTGTAATTAAAGAACTTTTCCCGTTTACCGCCTTCAAATGCAATGAGCGGCGGCTACAATAACGCCAAGGGCAAGCCAGCCGAGGTCGCCAGCCAGCCCGCTCCCTCAATGAACATCCGGAGAAAGCCATGAAGGGCGACAAAAAAATCATCGACATCCTCAACGATCTGCTGGCCGGTGAACTGACCGCAGTCGACCAATACCTGATTCACGGCGAAATGTATGCCGACATGGGGTTCACGCACCTCGCCGAGAAGGCGCTGCACGAGTCGGAGCACGAGCGACAGCACGNNCGCGCGCTGATCCAGCGCATCCTGTTCCTCGAAGGCAAGCCCAACCTCGCCAAGCGCGAAGCGCTCAAGGTCGGCAAGAATGTGCCGGACATGCTGAAGGCCGACCTCGCGGTCGAATACAAGGTCGTCGGCGAACTGAAGAAAGCCATTGCCGCCTGCGAACTGGCGCAAGACTACGTGACGCGCGACATGCTCGGCGTCCAGCTCGAAGACACCGAAATGGATCATGCCTACTACCTCGAAAAGCAGATCGGGCTGATCGAGCTGGTCGGCCTGGCCAACTACCAGCAGAGCCAGATGGGCTCGGGCAACCCGGCTTAAGGAGCAGAGGCGATGAAAGGCGACAAGAAGGTCATTACCGCGCTCAACCAGGTGCTGAAGAACGAGCTGACTTCGATCAACCAGTACTTCCTGCATGCCCGCATGTTCCGCAACTGGGGCCTGGAAAAGCTCAACGACTACCAGTACAAGCAGTCGATCCGCGTCATGAAGGAAGCCGACGAACTGATCGAGCGCATCCTCTTCCTCGAAGGCCTGCCCAATCTGCAGAACCTCGGCAAACTGCTGATCGGAGAAAATGTCGTCGAATGCCTGCAGGGCGACCTGAAGTACGAAAGGNAAATCCAGCGCCCGCTGCTGGTCGAATCGATCGCCCTGTGCGAAACCCTGCAGGACTACGTCAGCCGCGACCTGCTGGAAGACCTGCTCGAACACTGCGAGGAAGCCATCGACTGGCTGGAAACCCAGCAGACCCTGATCGTCGATGTGACCCTGCCCAACTACCTGCAAGCGCACATGGAGCCGGGCGAAGGCTGATTTACGGACAGTCTCCCGCTCACCGAAGCCGCAGCCAGCCTGCGGCTTTTTCATTTCCGTGGGACATACGACACCTGCTGGCCCGTCTATTGCTCAATATCCGGTTGGTTGCGGTCGACTGTCGAAAATGCCACAAAACCGGAATACCTTCGCTGCAACGAAATAGTTGTTGACAATCATTCTCACTAAATTAGAATAAGAAACGTTCTCATCTACAACACGCAACAGGAGTCCACGGATGTACGTCTGCGTTTGCCAGGCGGTCACCGACCGTCAGATTCGTGAAGCCGCCCAAGGCGGTGCCCGCACGCTCAAGGATTTGCGGCGCGATCTCGGCGTGACGCGCGACTGCGGCCGTTGCGCGTCCTGCGCCCACGAATGCCTGCAGGAAGCGAACCAGTGCCAGGGCCGGGCGGGAAAGCAAATGCTCCAGGCGGCCTGAGCGAGCACCTCCCAGGTTCGATCCATGACGGGCGCCGCGGCGCCGTCTTCATTGCGTCGCCGCTCAGCGATAACCGGCGCGATCCAGCAGCATCTGCGCGGCGACCATGTTCTTCGCGAGCTGGCCGATCGGCAGTTGATCGGCCTTGAAGGTACCGAGCGCCGTCAACGCCGGGTTATTGGCGGCGACGCCCGCCACCACCGGCCACTCGTTATTGCCATCGGCGAAATGGCGCTGCGCCTCGTCACCGGCCAGGTATTCGAGGAACTTGACCGCCGACTCCTGGTTCCTCGAGGTCTTGACCATGCCGCCGCCGGAGATGTTGACATGGGTGCCGGTGGTCGCCTGGTTGGGCCAGACGATGCCGACGCGCTCCATCATGCGGCGTTCGTCGACCTTTTCCGAACGCACCAGGCGTGCCAGATAATAGGTGTTCGACACCGCGACGCCGCATTCGCCGGCAGCGACCGCCTTGATCTGGTCGGTATCACCGCCCTTCGGCGCGCGCGCAAAATTGGCGACGACGCCGCGCGCCCAGGCTTCGGTTCGCGCCTCNCCGTCATGGGCGATCAGCGAGGCGACCAGCGACAGGTTGTACGGGTGGGCGCCGGAACGGGTGCACAGCTTGCCCTTCAGTTGTGGATTGGCGAGCGACTCGTAGGTCTGCACCTGCTCGCCCTTGACGGCGCTACGGTTGTAGATGATGACGCGGGCGCGGGTCGAGAAGGCGAACCAGGTACTGGTGCGCAGATAGTCGGGAATCCGCGCTTCCAGCAGCTTCGAGCGAACCGGGGCGAACAGGCCAAGTTCGTCGGCTTTGGCGAGGCGCGCCGCGTCGACGGTGATGAAAACGTCGGCCGGACTGTTGGCGCCCTCGTTGCGGATACGCTCCATCAACTCCTCTTCCTTGCCTTCGATACGGTTGATCTTGATGCCGGTCTGCCGGGTGAAATCGGCGTAGAGCGCTTCGTCGGTCTGGTAGTGGCGGGCCGAGTAGAGGTTGAGCACCTTTTCCTGCGCCGGGGCGGCGAAGCTGGCGGCGGCCAGCACGAAAGCGATCAGCGAGAGACGTTTGTTCATGCGGAAGTTCTCCTTGCGGGATGGTCGTACAGGTATTCGGCGGTAATCCGGTCCACGCTGGCGACGCCGCACAAGGCCATGGTCGCTTCCAGTTCGTCCTGCAACAGCCGCATCACGTGGGCGATGCCGAGCGGGCCGGCGGCGGCCAGCGCGTGGNNATAGGGGCGACCGATCAGCACCGCCGAGGCGCCCAGCGCGATGGCCTTGAAAATGTCGCTGCCGCGCCGGATGCCGCCATCGAGCAGGATGGGCACGCGCCCTGCGAGGCGGCGGGCGACGGCGGGCAGGACGTCGAGGCTGGCCGGCAAGGTGTCGAGCGTGCGGCCGCCGTGGTTGGAAACGACGATGCCGGCGGCGCCGAGGTCCACCGCATGCGCCGCGTCGTCGGGATGCAGCACGCCCTTGACGATGACCGGCAGACGGGTCGTGGCGACCAGCCATTCGAGGTCGCGCCAGGTGGGCGCGTGGCGCATCAGGTCGTCGAATACCGCGCTGCCGCCGGTTTTGGTTTTGGCCATTTCTGGCCGTCGACCGCAACAGGTTCTCGACTCGACCCCTGGCGGCAACTGGAAACCGACCCGTTGCTCGCGGTTGCGTATGCCGTTCAGCGGCGCATCGACGGTGAACACGATGGCCTCGTAGCCGGCCGCTTCGGCACGCTGCACGAGCTCCGCCGAAGCACCTCGTTCCGGCTGCAGGTAAAGTTGAAACCAGCGCGCGCCGGTGCCGGCCTGCCGCGCGGTGGCCGCCACGTCTTCGAGCGTGCAGCTGGCCAGCGTGCTGAGGATCATGCCGGCGCCGAGCGCGGCGGCGGCATAGGCGGTCGCGCGCTCGCCCTCGGGGTGAAACAGCTTCTGCCAGGCGACCGGAGCCAGCAATACCGGGCAGGCATGCTCGCAGCCCAATAGCGTGACGCGGCAATGACCACCGGCCACCTCGTTCATCACGCGCGGCAGCAGNGCCTGGCGGTCGAAGGCGGCGCGGTTCCAGGCATGCGTCAGTTCGTCGTAAACGGCGCCATCGAGATAGGCCCAGGCGTTGTCGTCGAGTCGCCGTCTGGCATAGGGCTCGTAGTCGGCGAGCGCCGCGATGTCGCGCGGGATGCCGTCGAGCAGCGGTGCGCGGAACATCAGGAATCGGCCCAGCGACGCAGCAGGTTGTGGTAGCAGCCGGTCAGGCGTACCACCGGATCGGTGTCGCCGTGCGTCTCGCGCAGGCTGAGAAGCGCCATGTCCATGTCGAACAGCAGGCGGCGCTGGCCGGGATCGCGCACCATGCTCTGCATGAACATGAAACAGGCGACGCGCGCGCCCTTGGTCACCGGCGCCACCTCGTGAATCGAGGTCGAAGGGTGAACGACCATGCTGCCGGCCTTGAGCTTGACGCCGTGCTTGCCGAAGGTGTCCTCGATGGTCAGCAGGCCGCCCTCGTACTCGTCCGGATCGGAAAGGAAGAGCGTCGCCGAGACGTCGGCNCGCACATAGCCGCTGCCGTCGGGCAGCTGACGCATGGCGTTGTCGGTGTGAAAGCCGTAGGAGTTGCTGTCGCCGCCGTAGCGGTTGAANAAGGGCGGCAGGATCTTGAGCGGCAGCGCCGCGGTGAAGAACATGGCGTTGCGCCCGAGCGCCTTGAGCACCAGACGGCGCAGGGCCGGCAGGTGTTCGGCGCTCTCGGCCAGTTGCTCGTTGTTCTTGGCCTTGGCCGCCTGCAGGCCGGCCGTAATTTGCCCGTTCGACCAGGTCGACCGCGACAGGAGATCGCGGGCGGTGGCCAGTTCTTCGGGGGTCAGGACGTCGTCGATGGTGATCAGCATGGCTTCCTCAAGCATGAGCCACCGCCGCACAAGGCAACGGGGGCTGGGTGGGTGATGCGCCTAGAACTTGTATTCGGCGCTCAGGATGAAACGCTGCGGCTGGCCGACATAGACGAAGCCGCCGTTGTCGTAGATCGCGTCGTAATACAACTTGTCGAAGACGTTCTGGATGTTCAGTTTGATGTTGTACCTGGGCTGCTCGTAGGCGACCATCGCGTTCCAGATGACATAGGACGGCGCGATGTTGGGCGCGAACGCGGCAGTCCCGGCGGCGGCCGGCTGGTAGCCATAGCGCTCGCTCTTGAACTCGGCACCGCCGCCGATCTTCCAGCCATCGAACAGCTGGTAGGTCGTNCCTGGGTTGGCCGTCTGTTCGGGCGTATTGCGCGGCGTCTGATGCAGGAAATTCCTGTTGGCACCCGGGGCGAGTTCGAGAATCTCCGCGCTCATGAAGGCGAGGCCGCCGAACACTTCCCACTTGTCGGTGATGCGCCCGGCGACTTCGACTTCCACGCCGTTCGTGCGACGCTTCCTGGTCAGGATGGAATACTGCGGCGAATCGAGATCGGTACTGCGTTCCCAGGTCTTTTCCGCGCTGAAAATCGCCGTGCGCAGCGCCAGATCGCCATCGAGCAGCAGCCACTTGGCGCCCAGTTCGACGACCTCGCCGCGCTCCGGCGGATAGGCGCTGCCGGACAGTTGGTAAAGGTCGGCGGTCGGGCTGAAGGTATCGCTGTAGCTCAGATAATAGTGTTGCGCCGGGTCGGGTTGCCAGGAAATACCGGTGCGGAAACTCCACTCGCCGAAGTTGCCGGAAAAGGCATTGCTCGTCGTACCGCTCACCGACACGTAATCGGCGCGGATTTCGTCACGACGGATGCCGACCAGCGCCTTCCAGTTCGGAACGAACTCCAGCGCATCCTGGACGAAAAGGCTGTAGCTGTTCCCGGTATAGGTGCTCGGCGCCCCGGTAAACTGGCCGGACTGGTAGATCGGCCGGGTCGCCGTGCCCATGTTGCGCAAGCTCCAGCGCTTGTTGTCCTCGTAGAGATATTCGACGCCGGCGAGAAACTCGTTCCTCAGGCCGAAGGTCATGAAGGTGGTGCTGTAGTCGCTCTGGAAAGCGAAGTTGTCGGTGTCGGTCTCGCGCGTTTTGGCCTGCGATGCCAGGCTGTACGCGGTCGGCGCCCCACCCTGCGGCGCCACCGCCCAGTACGAGCGCTTGTAGTTCGCGCCGCGCACCACCGTGCGCCATTGCGTGTCCGGGGCGATGGTATGGAGGTAGTTCAGGGTAACGATATTGGTATCGCTGTTGTCGAAATTGCCATTCACCCCNCAATAGGCGTTGGCCTTCGCGTAGGCCTCGTTGGGACGCTTGGTCGCGCTGTTGAACGGCACGCCGTAATCCGGCCGGTCGCTGGTCGTCAGGTAGTAATAGCTGAGATTGACCTCATGCTCGGTCCCCAGGCCGAACGAAATGCTCGGGGCGAAGCCGGTGCGCTGGATGTGCGGCGTGGTGCCGCTCACCGGGTTGGATCGCGCGCTGTCCTCCTCGCGCGCCATCATGTTGATGCGAATTGCCGTGGTGTCGCCGATCCGCTGGTTGAGGTCGGCATTCAAGGCGGCGTAGCCGTCGGTACCGACGCCGACGCCGGCCACGTTGATGCCATAGAGCATCGGCGTCTTGCTGACCTGGTTGATGACGCCGCCGGCCTGACCGCGCCCGAACAGCATGGCGGCGGCACCGCGCAATACCTCCACCCGTTCCAGGTTGAAGGTTTCGCGGTTGTATTGGGCCGTGTCGCGAATCCCGTCGAGATAGATGTCACCGAAGGTATAGAAGCCGCGCAGCATCATGTTGTCGCCGGAACGCCCGCCTTCCGCCGCGTTGAAAGAGATGCCGGGAACGTTGCGCAGCGCTTCGCGCAAGGTGTTGGTCTCCTGCTCGTCCATCAGCGAACGCGTCACGGTAACGATCGATTGCGGCAGATCGTGCGGATCCTGCTCCACCCGACCAACGCGCGTCCTGGTCGCGCGCAGCCCATCGGGCGGTGGCGGCTCGGCGTTTGCCGTCACCGTCACCGCCGACAGGGTNTTTTCCTCCTCGGCCAGCACCGTATCGCTTGCCCCGAGCAGTCCGGCGACAACCATCGCCCCNAGCGGCAGCAATTTCCGCTTTTCCACAGCCGCCTCGGCGGCGACCGACGACGAAAGCGCGCACGCTTTCGCCCTGACCCTCTTGTTTTTCACAGGCAGATTCCTTCAGCTCGTTATTGGGGAGGCTGGCTGGCTGAAGGGCTGGCTTGCCGAATCTGCTGTTCGGCGCAAATGCTCGCCACCGGGCGGCGAGCATTGCAGGAGCCGGCTGAAATTTCTCGCCACAGGCTCGCTCAAACAGCTTTTTCAGAACCTTGCTGGCTGAGCGTTATGGCTGGCTGACTCCTGAATGTAAATGAGAATATATCGCATTTATAAACCAGAAACAACCATTTCCTGGCTTGGGACTGACGTCTGGTTTTATTGGCTCGCGGCTTGGCAAGCGGCCGGCTGCGCGCCGGCAATCAAGCGCTGAAGCGATCCCGCAGCGCCTTGCATGATGCAGGGCTGGAATGAGCGCGTGGGTTACCTGCACGTGCCGTCAATGCGCCCCCGCTCGGCGCACCTGACGCCAGGGGTAGCCAAACCTTGCCGGCTTTCGGGCTTCGCCGATCAGCCGACCTCGATCCCCGGTTCGCCTTCGACCACTTCGCCGATCACCGAAACATGCGAAAAGCCCTGCTGTAGGAAGATCGACAGCACTTCGGTCACCGTGTCCGGCGTGCACGAAACCAGCAGTCCGCCCGAAGTTTGCGGGTCGGTCAGCAGCGCCCGCTCGTTGTCGCCCAACCCGGCGGCCAGTCGCACCGCATCCCCGTAGCTGGACCAGTTGCGCGCAGAAGCGCCGGTCACATAGCCGGCGTCGGCAAATTCCAGCGCGCGGCCCAACAGCGGCAAGGCGGAAAAATCGACCCTGGCCCGCACGCCGCTGCCCTTGCATACCTCCAGCAGGTGTCCAAGCAGGCCAAAGCCGGTGACGTCGGTCACCGCGTGCACGCCATCGAGGCAGGCCAGCACCGGCCCCGGCGTGTTGAGCTGGGTGGCACTGGCAACCATGAGCTCGTAGTCGCTGTCGCTCAGCTTGTCTTTCTTGAGCGCCGCACTGTGNACGCCGACTCCGAGCGATTTGCCGAGAATCAGGCGGTCACCCGGCCGGGCACCGGAATTGCGTTTCAGGTGCGCCGGATTGACGAGGCCGATGGCGACCAGGCCGTAGATCGGCTCGACCGAATCGATGGTATGGCCACCGGCGATCGGAATGCTGGCGGCCCGGCATACCGCCTCGCCACCTTCGAGAATCTTGCCGATGGTCTCCAGCGGCAGGACGTTGAGCGGCATGCCGACCAGCGCCAGCGCGAACAGCGGCGTGCCGCCCATGGCATAGACATCGGAAATGGCATTGGTCGCCGCGATGCGCCCGAAATCGTAGGGGTCATCGACGATGGGCATGAAAAAATCGGTCGTCGCGACGATGGCCTGCTGCGCATTGATCTGGTAAACCGCCGCGTCGTCGCTGGTTTCGGTACCGACCAGCAGTTGGGGAGGAATGATGCCGGGCTTGATGCCGGCCAGCAATTGCTGCAACACACCCGGCGCGATCTTGCAACCACAACCGCCACCGTGCGAAAGCGCGGTAAGCCTTGGTTCTTTTTCTGACACGACTGTTCTCTTGGTTTGATTTCTGCCGGCGAGTTTAGCCTACTCGGCGTCGAAACCGGCATCCTCGATCGCCGCCACCAACGCGTCGCGCGTGACCACCTGCGGATCGAAGGCGACCTTCGCCTCTCCCGCTTCGAGCGACACCTCGGCCGACGCGACGCCGGGCATGGCGGACAGGACGCCGCCGATATTCTTGATACACCCCTGGCAACTCATGCCGCCAACCTTGATGATGCTGCTTTCCATGCCCTACTCCTTGCCGGACGAACTGTAATTCTTCAAAAAAGCGACGAACTGCTCAGGCGGCAACGGGCGGCTGAAATGGTAGCCCTGCACCAGTTCGCAACCAAAGCTGCGCAGAATGTCGTATTGCTGCTGGGTCTCGACCCCNTCGGCCAGCACTTCGAGGCGCAAGCCGCGGCCCATGCTGAGGATGGTCGAGGTGATGGCCCGGTCATCCATGTCGAATTCCAGATTGCGGATGAACGAGCGGTCGATCTTCAGCTTGCCGACCGGAAAGCGTTTCAGATAGGCAAGCGAGGAATAGCCCGTACCGAAGTCGTCGACCGCCAGTTCGACGCCCATCCGGTTCAGTTCCAGCAAGGTGTCGAGCGTCTGCTCGGCATCCTGCATCACGGTACGTTCGGTCAATTCCAGCTCGAGAAAGCGCGGGTTCAGCCCGGAAGCGGCGAGCGCGCTGGCCACCGTATCGACAAAGCCAGGCTGGCGAAACTGGACCGGCGAGACGTTGACCGCGATCATCAAGGTCGGCAAACCGGCATCCTGCCAGACGCGCAACTGGCGGCAGGCTTCGCGCAAGACCCATTCGCCGATCGGGTTGATCAGGCCGATGTCCTCGGCCACATGAATGAACTGATCCGGGGCCACCAGCCCGACTTCAGGGTTCTGCCAGCGAATCAGCGCCTCGACCCCGATGATGTCGCCACTCTCGACATGCACCAGGGGCTGGTAGTGAAGCACGAACTCGCGGGCGCCCAGGCCGCGGCGCAAACCGCTCTCCATCAGAAGATGTTTGAGCGTTGCCACGTTCATTTCGCTGGAATAGAAGCGGAACGCGTTGCGCCCCGCTTCCTTGGCCTTGTACATCGCGGCATCGGCATTGCGCAGCAGGATTTCGAAGTCGCGGCCGTCATCGGGATAGAGACTGATGCCCAGCGACGGCGTAATGATCAGATCGTGACCGCCGACCGAAAACGGCGTCGCGCAGACTTCCAGCAGACGGCTGGCGACTTCGGCGGCCGCGCGCGGATGNCCGGGCAAGGCGATGATGAACTCGTCGCCGCCGAGGCGAGCCAGCGTATCCACCTTGCGCACGACCGAGGAAAGACGATGGGCGACGGCGCGCAACAGTTCATCGCCGACGCTGTGGCCGAGCGAGTCGTTGACCCGCTTGAAGTGATCGAGATCGAGGAAGATGAGCGCAATCTCCGACCCCTCGCGTTCGGCACTGGCCAGCAACTGGTTGAAGCGGTCGCTGAGCAGGCGGCGGTTGGGCAACCCGGTCAGGGGNTCGAAATCGGCCAGTTCCCGGGCGCGCCGCTCGGCATCCTTCTGGGCCGTGATATCGGTCAGGGTGCCGACCGATGCCGGGCTGCCCTCGTAAGTCGTCGGNGAGCCCATGATCATGATCGGCAGGGTGCTGCCATCCTTGCGCACCGCCGTCAGTTCGTAGGGCCTGCCCGGCTCTCCGGCGGCCCGCAACTGAATCTGCTTGCGCACAAACTCGCGCTGCTCGGGCAGGATCAGATCCAGCGGCCCGAGTCCGTCCAGCAACTCTTCTTCCGTATAGCCGCACAGGCGCACCAGAAATGGATTGACGTAGCGGAACAGCCCGTCCTGCAGCACGAAGATGCCCACCTGGGCCGCCTCCATGGTGGCCCGGAACTGCGCTTCCTTTTCATGCAACGCCACGTCGGCCTGCACCCGCCGGCTGACATCGACGGCAACGCCGAAGGCCATCCGCGCCCGGCCGGTCGCGTCAACGTCGAGGGTCATCGAATCGTGGCAGTGCCTTACCCGGCCATTGGCACCCAACACGCGATACTGCGCGGTCAGCGACACGCGCTGCCCGGGGCTGGCTGCCGCGACTTCCGCGATGTGTGCCATGACCGCGTCGAAATCCCTGGCAGCATGTGCTGGCTGACCAGTTCCATCCCGGCATCGCGCACCACATCCGCATCGAGACCGAACAGGGCGGCCGCGGCGCTCGAGATGTACTCGAACCGCCCGGTATCGAGATTCAGACAATAGACGACACGCTGCATGCTTTCCAGCAGCGCTTCGTAAAATGCCAGTTTTTCTTTGCTTGCAGACAGCCCCCTTCAAGTGCCTAGCGTATCTTCGGGCGCCAGCGCTTGAGCAACAGNGAATTCGACACCACGAACACCGAACTCATGGCCATCGCTGCACTGGCAATGACGGGATTCAGCTCACCAAAGGCCGCCAGCGGAATCCCCAGCACATTATAAATAAAGGCGAAGAACAGATTCTGGCGAATCTTGCCGAGCGTCGCTCGCGAGAGTTCGATGGCATCGTCCACACCCTGCAGGTCGCTGCGGATCAGGGTCAGATCCGCCACCTCCAGCGCCGCGTCGGAACCGGCGCCAATGGCGAAACTGACGTCGGCCGCCGCCAGGGCCGGCGCGTCGTTGATGCCGTCACCGACCATCGCCACCAGCCCGCCGGCTTTCAGTTCGGCAACCGCCGCCGCCTTGTCTCCGGGCAGGATGCCGGCACGGAATTCGTCGATACCNGCTTCATGGGCGATGGCCGCTGCCGTCGCCGCGTTGTCACCGGTCAGCATGACGACACGGATGCCGCGCGCGCGCAGGCGCTCGACCGCGCGGCGCGAGGTCGGCCGCAACGTATCGGCGATCGCCAGCAGGGCCAGCGCCTTGTCCCCCTCGGCCAGGACCACGACTGTCCTGCCCGCGTGTTGCAGGCGCATCACCGTCGGGTCGTCGCCCAAACCCAGCCAGGATGGTGAGCCGGGCACAAGNGTTCGCCCAGTGACCTCGCCAGCCACACCNATGCCCGGGGTCGCCTTGAAATTTGCCACTTTTGGCAGGTCGACCGCAGCAGCCCTGGCCAGCACGGCGCGCGCCAAGGGATGTTCCGACCCNTGCTCGAGCGCCGCCGCCAGACGCAGCGCATCGTCGCTGCCGGCGGCCAGCGGCACGATATCCGTGACCTCCGGCTCGCCGCAGGTCAACGTCCCGGTTTTGTCGAGCGCCAGAATGGCGATTTTTTCCGCCCGCTCCAGCGCCTCGACGTTCTTGACCAGAATGCCGGCCCGCGCGCCCTGCCCGGTGCCGACCATGATCGCCGTCGGTGTCGCCAGGCCCAGCGCGCACGGGCAGGCAATGACCAGTACGGCGACTGCATTGACCAGCGCCAGGGCAAAATCGCCGGCATACAGCCACCAGCCGCCAAAGGTGACCAGCGCGATGCCGCAGACGACTGGCACGAAGACCGCCGAAATCCGGTCGGCCAGCCGCTGCACTGGCGCCTTGGAACCCTGCGCCTCGCCGACCATGCGGATGATGCCGGCCAGCAGCGTCTGCTCGCCGACGCCGGTCGCCCGGCAGCGCAAGGCGCCCTGACCATTGGCGGTCGCCGCGAACACCTTGTCGCCGACCGCCTTGGCAACCGGCATGCTCTCACCGGTCAGCATCGCCTCGTTGATACTGGAGACGCCGTCGACGACTTCACCATCGACCGGCACGCTGTCACCTGGACGCACCATGAAGACATCGCCTGGCATCAGCGCATCGACTGCGATCTCGACCCACTGGCCGTCGCGCTCGATACGCGCTGTCTTGGGCTGCAGACGGATCAGCGATTCGATGGCCTCCGAAGTCCGCGCCTTGGCCCGCGCCTCCAGCAGCTTGCCGAGCAGTACCAGGGTGATGACCGCCGCCCCGCCCTCGAAATAGACGTGCTGATCGAGGCCGAAGACCGTCACCACGGCCGAGAAACCCCAGGCCATGCTGGTGCCCAGCGCCACCAGCACATCCATGTTGGCGCCACCGCCACGCAAGGCCTTGTAGGCGCCATCGTAAAAGCGCCAGCCGATCCAGAACTGCACCGGCGTCGCCAGCGCCAACTGCAGCCAGCGCGGCAGTTCGGCATGGTGATGTGCATCGCCGAACATGAAGAGCATCTGCCCGACCAGCGGCAGGGTGAGCGCCACGGCGATCCGGAAGCGGTTGATCTCGCGCCGGTAGTCGGCAGCACGGCGCGCTTTNTCGCGTTCCCTCGTGTCCTTGTCGACCAGGCTGGCCGAAAAACCGGCCCGCGCCACCGCCGCGATCACCGCCGCTTCGTCCGCCGCCCCTGCCAGCCGCACACGCGCCCGCTCGGCCGCCAGGTTCACGTTGGCCTGGATGCCGGGCTGGCGATTGAGGACTTTTTCCAGGCGTGCGGAACACGCCGCACAGGTCATGCCGGCAATGGCGAACTCGACGACGCGAGCGTCGGCCGTTTCATTCATTTGACCAGCAGCACCGGACACGGCGCCAGATGCAGCACACGGGAAGCGACCGAGCCCATGACCAGACCGGCGACTCCGCCACGCCCGTGCGTACCCATGACGATCAGATCGCAGCCCAGTTCGCCCGCCACCTTGGCGATCACCTCGGCCGCCTGGCCGACGTGGACGTGGGTGGTGTGAAAACGGCCAGCCGCATCGAGCTTCTGTTGAGCCTCGCGCAGGTGCTCGCGGCTCTCTTCCAGGTAGTGGTCATGCAGCGTCTCCTTGCTCACGTGCGCCAGCGCGCGACCGACGGGAATCGGCGGCTGCACGTGCAGCAAGTGAATTTCCGGCATTTCGCGGAACCAGGAAACATGGCCGATCAGATGGTCGACCGCGCGCAACGCAACAACCGAACCATCGACCGCCAGCAGGATTTTCATCGTCATGTTTTCTCCTAGAACCAGTGCAGCATACGCATCAAACCGATCAGGCCGTAGATACCGAAGCCCAGCACCAGCAGGCCGGAAGCGATACGCACCGCCGGGCGCCGCACGAATTCGTTGAGCCTTGCCAACAGGATGCCCGCCAGCAGCAGATTTGGCAACGTGCCGAGCCCGAAAGCCAGCATCAGCAAGGCGCCGCGCCCCGGCGACCCGGCACTTAGCGCCGTCGCCAGCGCACTATAAACCAAGCCACAGGGCAGCCAACCCCACAGCAAACCCAGCGGAAAAGCCTGGACGACCGTCCGCGCCGGCAGGAAACGCCGCGTCAAAGGCTGGATCAGCCGCCATAAATGCTGGCCTGCGCGCTCGGTGAAAGCCAGCGCCCGCGTCACACCCAGCAGGTAGAGACCCAGCGCGACCAGCATCAGGTTGGCCAGCAGATAGAGCGCGAGTCGCACCGGCGCCTGCCCGTCGAGCGTCAGGCTGGCGGCGCCGAGGGCACCGGCCAGCGCACCGGCAACGGCGTAGGAAATGATGCGACCGGCGTTGTAGGCCAGGTGCATCGCCCAGCGTGCTGGCGCCCCAGCGAGAGCGCGCCGACGATGCCGCCGCACATGCCGACGCAGTGCGTGCCACCCAGCAGTCCGACGAGGAACAGGGCTAAGTAGGCGGAATCGGGCATCGTGCAACGTTGGCTCAGGCGGAAACGTGCAGTTTACCCGCCCTCCCCGCCGCTTGCACGCGAATCAGATCACTTTCGAGTAGCGGGTCCGCTGGCGGTCGGCCCGCAGGTAGCGGTCGAAAACCATGGAGATGATGCGCACCAGCATGCGCCCCGGCGGCAGCACGGTGATCCACTCGCGCTCGACCTTGAGCAGGCCGGCATGTTCCATTTCCCGGAGGTCTTCGAGTTCGCCCGCGAAATACTTGTGGAAATCGATCAGATGCGCGCTTTCGATCGACTCGATGGACAGCTCGAAATGGCACATCAACGCCTGGATGATCGAGCGCCGCAGGATATCGTCGGCGGTCAGCTCGATGCCGCGGAACACCGGCAGCATNCCGGCGTCGAGGCGGTCGTAGTACTCGTCCAGGGTCTTGACGTTCTGGCTGTAGGTCGGCCCCACCTTGCCGATCGAAGAAATGCCGAAGGACAGCATGTCGCAGTCGGCGTAGGTCGAATACCCCTGGAAGTTGCGATGCAGGCGCCCCTGGCGCTGGGCGACGGCGAGTTCGTCGTCGGGCTTGGCGAAGTGGTCCATGCCGATAAAGACGTAGCCCGCTTCGGTCAGCTTGCGGATCGCCAGCGCCAGAATCTGCAGCTTGGCATCGGCCGACGGCAGATCCGGCTCGGCGATCCGGCGCTGCGGCTTGAACAGGCTCGGCAGGTGTGCGTAGTTGTAGATCGACAGACGGTCAGGATCCATCGCCAGCACGCGCTCGAGGGTGCGGTTGAAACCCATCACCGTCTGGTGTGGCAAGCCGTAGATCAGATCGACGGAAACCGACTTGAAGCCGTTGGCGCGTGCCGCATTGATCACGTTGGCGGTTTCTTCCTCGCTCTGGATCCGGTTGACCGCCTGCTGCACGCGTTCGTCGAAATCCTGGACGCCGACGCTCATGCGGTTGAAGCCCAGCTCGCCGAGCAACGCCACCGTTGCCGTGTCGACCTTGCGCGGATCGACCTCGATCGAGTATTCGCCGCCGTCGAGCAGCTTGAAGTGCTTGCGCGTCGTCTCCATCAACTGGCGCATTTCGTCGTGCGACAGGAAGGTCGGCGTGCCACCGCCCCAGTGCAGCTGGATCACCTCGTGCTCACCGTCAAGATACTTGCTCTGGAGTGCAACCTCCTTGGCCAGATATTTCAGGTACTTGGCACTGCGCCCGTGATCCTTGGTGATGATCTTGTTGCAGGCACAGTAGTAGCAAATGGTGTTGCAGAACGGTATGTGGAAGTATAATGATAAAGGTCGGCTGATGCCCCCGATGTTGCGCTTGCCCAGCCAGTGCTTGGCGGCCTCGGAGTCGAATGCCTCGACGAAGCGGTCGGCGGTCGGATAGGACGTGTAGCGTGGGCCGTTGATATCGAAACGGCGAATGATCTGAGGATCGAAGACGAGGTTTTCAGTTGCGAAATTCATTAAACATGCCACCAAGAGTAGGTCGGATTATGTTCGGATGCGGCGACTTTACGGTTGACTTGGATCAAGCTTACACGGGTTCCTGATGCCTCCCTGACCGCCACCAAAACGATTTCCCTTTCGGTCATCAAGACCGCCTGTTCCAACTGCAATCTGCGCGAATTGTGCCTGCCGTTCGGGCTCAGCATCGAGGAGCTCGAACGACTCGACGATCTGGTTTCGACCCGCCGCCGCCTCAAGCGCGGCGAGCACCTTTACCGCTCCGGCGTGCCCTTCGACGCCATCTACGCGATCCGCAGTGGCTTCTTCAAGACCGACGTGCTGCTCGAAGACGGGCGCGAACAGGTCACCGGCTTCCAGATGGCCGGCGAGTTGCTGGGCCTCGACGGCATCAGCAGCGAACACCACACCTGCAACGCCGTCGCCCTCGAAGACAGCGAAATCTGCGCCATCCCGTTCTCGCGGCTGGAAAGCCTGTCGCGGGAGATCCACACCCTGCAGCACCATTTCCACAAGGTGATGAGCCGCGAAATCGTCCGCGACCATGGCGTGATGATGCTGCTCGGCACCATGCGCGCCGAAGAACGCCTCGCCGCCTTCCTGCTCAACCTGTCGCAGCGCTTCACCGCGCGCGGCTTCTCGCATGCCGAGTTCTATCTGCGCATGACGCGCGAAGAAATCGGCAGCTATCTCGGCCTCAAGCTGGAAACCGTCTCGCGCGCCTTCTCGCGTTTTCAGGAAGAAGGCTTCATCGCCGTCCAGCAGAAACACATCCGCATTCTCGACGTCGCCGGCCTCAAGGCGCTGATGAATCATCGCGCTTAAAGGGTGGGCTGCGCGTCAGCGCCACGCCGACGATATAGGCGAACGCGGCCAGCGCCAGTATCAGGAACAGCAGCCGCTGGCGCGGCGTCTTGCCGCGCTTGAGGGCCATCGTTCCGCACAGGATGTAGGCCACCAGACCGCAGAGCTTGGCCGTCAGCCAACCCTGGGCGAAGGGATATTGGCCGCTCTGCCAGGCCATGATCAGCGCGCTGCCGAGCAGCAGGGTATCGACGACATGCGGCACGACGCGCGTCAGGCGCGCCCGCAACAGGGGCGAGCCGCTCAGCATCCACCAGCCACGCAGGGAAAAGCCGAGGCCACTGATGACGACGCAGGTGACGTGGAGATGCTTGAGGGCGAGATAGCTCATGCCGGAAGCGCTTCCGCGAGATGCCGGCGATAGCGGCCGACGGTGCCCCACAGATTGTAGAAAAGCCAGCCGCCGGCCAGTGCCAGCGCCGCACCCGCCGGCCGCACCAGCCATTCGGGCCAGGCGACGGCCGCCAGCAANAGCGCCACGGTCACGGCATGCGCTTTCATCTGACGTTGCATGGCGACCTCCGGCAGCAAGCGGTTCATGTTCGGCGCCTGCCCGCCGCAAGTATTCTGCAGATGCAGCCAGGCGAGAAACGGCACGATCTTGTAGAGCATGCCGACGATGAAGGACATGAAACCGCCGACCAGCAGCAGGATGCCGACCAGCAGGCTGAATCGGGGCGACTCGGCGAGCGTCGGCCAGGCTGTTGCGGTCAACAGCAAAAANAGGCCAAAAATCGCGCTGAGCAGTCCCAGTTGCCAGTAGCGGTGTGTGGCATCCGCGCGCCCGGCGGCGCTGGCCTGCAGGCGCAGGGTCAGCACCGCGAATGCGATGCCGGCCAGTGCCGTCAGCCCCTGCACCAGCCGAATCGCCAGTGGCCATTCGAGCAGCACCGCCAGCGTCCACNNCAGCACCAGCCCGAGCATGACGCGCGGGAGCCACCAGCTGGGCCGCGCCGGATAGCCCGGCGTCAGCTGGAACATCGGCACCACGACATAAGCCATCGCCGCCAGCAGGGTACCGGCCCAGCCGCCGAACGCCCAGGCGGCATGCAGATCGGTCAGCGCCTGCCTNGGCACGGCCCAGCCCCAGGCGAGCGCCAGCGCCAGTACGATGCCGAGCGCGACGGCGCCAGCCAGGCCGAACAGGGCAAACTTGAGGCCGCGAATGGTCGGGCTGGTCGACGGCACGCCGGACAGCGCCAGCCAGGTGACGACCAGGAACATCGCGATGCTGGCCCCGAGCACCAGCGCGGCGGCAGCCAGCAAGGCCGGCTGACCGAACAGGAAACCGGCGGTGAGCAGGAGCGCCCCGCCCGACAGCCCGCCATGCAGCCAGCGCGCAACCGCCAGCGGGTGGCGCAGGTGGGCGCCGGCTACCACCGGCAGGATCTGGATCAGCGCACCGAGCATCACTTGCAGCATGAAACCGACGGTGACGAGGTGCGTCGCCGCCAGCAGNGCCGGGGTCCAGCGCGAAGCGAACATACCCTCCCCCACTACCAGAAGCAGCAGGCCGGCCAGCAGCGCGAACAAGGGNGCCGTCAGGAAGAAGCGCAGCGGCGCCGCGAACGGNGGAGCCTTGTCGAACGACAGCAGCGCCTGCATGCGGGTGCCGGCTCAGCGCCAGATCAGGATTTCGAAGGTGCCGTCGGACACCAGCTCGGATTCGTAGCTATACCCGTTCTGCCGCAGCACCTTGTAAAGCGGTGTGGCTCGCGAAAGAGCAGGAGGAGCATTTTTTCGCCGGGCTTCAGGGTATCGAGCATTTCCATGGTGCGCACGAAGGGTTCGGGCGGCTCCATGTAGCGGGCATCGACGACATGCGTACTTTTCGGGTGAGTCATGCTTCGGTCAGTTCGCTTTCAAGGTGGGCCAGGAGTTCCGGCGCTTCGGCGGCAAGATGCTGGTCGCACATCGGGTAGAGGATATTCTCTTCCTTCATGTTGTGCTGCTGCATCATGATCAGCAGGGTGTCGGCCAGGCCGAGGTAATCGTCGGGATCGCCCCGTTCCAGCGCGGCGAGCGCATCGTCGAGTAGCGCACGCATCTGGCTGTGCTCCATGCGCATCACCTGGGTCGGCCCCATGCGCATGCCGGTCTTGGCCTCGAAAGTCGGGAACAGGGTTTTNTCCTCGCAATCGAAATGAGCCAGGATGGCACCGCGAAAATGCGCGAAGGCCGCCGTCGCTGCCGGCAGGTTTTTCTTGCCAAGCGCCTGCTCGGCCTCGGCGAAAAGATCGTCGCAGTGACGATGGTCGTCGGTCATGAAGGTGCGGATGGTGGTCATGGGCTAACTCGCTGCGTGGCAATGGGCCCATTCTCGGGATGCGTGGCGGCCTGCTCCTTGACCACCGTCAAAAGCGCATGAATTGCATCGGCGCGACAACGCGGCGCGTCGATGCAAAGCGGCGAGAAAGCTATTTCTCCAGCACGTAGGTGCCGGGCGCCTCGGCCAGTGCCGGGTAAGTACGGCGCGCTGCCGGATAGGCATCGACCAGTTCGCCGCAACGCCCGCCGAGCCACGCGGCCCAGTCTTCNCACCAGCTCCCCGGCTTGTGCTCGGCACGGTCGAACCAGTGCTCCCAATGCTCGTTGCGCTCGGGCTCGCCGATCCAGTACGAGCGCTTGGGCGGATTGACCGGCGGGTTGACGATGCCGAGGATGTGGCCCGAACTGGAGCGCACGAAGCGCACCGGCGCCTGCACGTTGATGTACTTGCGGATGCGGTAGCACTGCTTCCACGGCGCGATATGGTCATCCTCCGCCGTCACCACGTAGAGCGGCTGGACGATGCGGTCGAGGTCGATCGGTTCGCCGGCGATGGTCAGTTTGTCGCGCTTGATCAGGTTGTTGTTCAGGTACATCTCGTGCAGGTAGTAGGAGTGCATGGCGCGCGGCATGCGCGTCGCATCGACGTTCCAGAACAGCACGTCGAACGGCGGCAGATCCTCGCCCATCAGGTAGCTGCTGACCCAGTAGTGCCAGATCAGGCTGTTCGAGCGCAGCAGGCGGAACGAGGAAGCCATTTCGCTGCCATCGAGATAACCCCGCTTGGCCATGGTTTCGTCGATCGCGCCGACGCATGCCTCGTCGATGAACACGTCGATGTCGCCGGGATGCGCGAAATCGGTCAGCGTCGTGAACAGCGTCCAGTGCGCCACCGGCACCTGATCGGCATCGAAACGCCGGTTGGCCCACGCCATGTAGGTCGCCACCAGGGTACCGCCAATGCAGTAGCCCACCAGATGAACCTTGGGCACCTTGCAGAAGTCGCACGCCACCCGCACGACCTCATTGACGCCTTCGAGCAGGTAGTCGTCGAAACGAACCTCGGCCATATCNGGCCCCGGATTCTTCCAGCTCGTGATGAAGACCGAGAAGCCCTGGTCGGTCAGGTACTTGACCATGCTCTTTTTCGCCGTCAGGTCGAGGATGTAGAACTTGTTGATCCACGGCGTGACGATGACGATCGGCGTCGCACGCACTTTCTCGGTGGTCGGCGCATAGTGAATCAGTTCCACCAGACGGTTGCGGAATACGACCTTGCCCGGTGTCGTCGCCAGATCCTTGCCGACAACGAAGGCATCCGGCTCGACCATCTGGATGTTCTTCGCCTGGATGTCGCGCATGAAATTCTGGAAGCCCTGCACGGCGCTTTGGCCGCGCGTGCGGATGAAGCGTTCCATGGCCACCGGGTTGAGCCAGAAGAAGTTGGTTGGCGCCACCATGTTGAGCCATTTGCGCGACCAGAACGCGGCGCGACGGCGCTCCTTGTCGGAGAGGCCCGGCGTCTCGAAATACATGTCCTGCAGGCGGTGGGTGAAGGCCAGATACCACTCCTTGATGATGTCCCACGTCGCCACCTGGGTCCACACCGGGTCGGCGAAGCGGACATCGTCGGCATGCGGTGCGATCACGTCGGCCGACGGCATGCCCATGGCGCGGCGCATCAGGTGCGCCTGCAGCGCGATCAGGTCGCCGGACAGCGCGCTCGCGGCCCGCATCAACTCCTGTGGATGCATCATCCAGGCTGCCTGCGCGTTGAGCAGCGAGGCGGTCACCCCGTACGGATCGGCGGCCTTGCTGACTGCAAGGCCGGCACTCTCGAGCGGGCTCAAACCGTTGATGTCGATACCATGGTTTCTTGGGGACGAATTCTCGGACATGTTTCTGACCTCATTCGGTAACAAGTCCACATACCATGTCGATGCTTCGGATTTTGGGTATCCACACCCACTTTTGCCGGGGATTTCGGTGATTCCACACCCCCTGTTTCACTTCGCCACGACTTGGCGTAGCATGATCCGCAAGAAGGCCGCCAGGCCGGCATGACGCATAGAGGAGGAAAGCAATGTTCAAGCATATTCTCGTACCCACCGACGGCTCGGAACTCTCGCAAGCGACCGCCAAGCGGGCCATTTCGTTCGCCAAGGAAGCCGGCGCCAGGGTCACGGTCTTCTTCGCCAAGCCGGAATATCCGATCGCCTATTTCGGCGAGGTGCGCTGATCGACCCGACGACCCCGGAAAAATTCGCCGAACTGGCCGAGCAGCAGGCTGCCGAATATCTCGGTGAAGTCGCAAAGCAATGTGCCGACGCGGGCGTCGAATGCGCGACCATTTCGGCGACCAGCGACGTACCCTACGAGGCCATCATCGAGGCCGCCGAAAAATCGGGCTGCGACCTGATCTTCATGGCCTCGCACGGGCGCCGCGGCATCAGCGGCTTCCTGCTCGGCAGCGAGACCAACAAGGTACTGACCCACTCCAAGGTGCCGGTGCTGGTCTATCGCTGACCATCAACGCCCGAGGCAGTCGTTGCCCTCGCGGGCAATGGTGCAGAGCGCGGCGCCGCTGTCCAGATCGACGAAGGACACCGATTCGAGCGTGCCGATCAGGTAGCGTTTNTTCAGTGTGAAGTCGGTCGGTTTGCCGTAGGTCGCCTTCCAGAACGTCGTGCTCTCGCTGATCACCGGTGGTCCCAGGCGGGCCGTGGCGCGCATGCCGAGATGCGCGGCCGAGGCGGCCGGCAGGTTGGCGACGAATCCCGCGTCGTCGTCGACACGGCGCGGGTAGAAGTCGTAAAGATTGTCGAAAGCCAGAAAATAGTCGTAGCGCCAGCTCACCTTCATNTGCTGCGGCGCGCCGATCTTGTCCTCGTGCTCGTAGCTGCCGCGCTCGAGCGCTACCGACTGCAACGGCAGGAATTTGTAGCGGTAATAGTCGTCGACCGCAGGATCGGCCTGCGGCTGCCAGCTCCAGCCTTCGGCGACCTGGTTGAAGGCCATCCGGTAGCGCGCTTCGGCCCGTTCGCCGCGCAACTCGACGGCGAATCCCGGACTGGCCGCGAGGTCGATATCGACCTCCACCACCTGCCCCACCGCCGCCCCGAGGCTGGCATCGGGCAACCGCGCCAGCGCCTCGAACTGCCGCTCGGCGGTATCGGCGGCCAACGTCTGATCAATAAATAGGGCCGCAGCTCCAAGCACCGTAACAAGTTGTCGGAGTAAAAACATGTCCAAATGGGCGTAGCAACCAATCGAGGGTACTATCATGTACGGCGACCAGACAGCCACCTTTGATGCGTATCAACAATGCCGGTTGAACCTGCACATAAAGATCTCCTCAGACTTCAACCCCCAGCACCACACCGTCTTTGTTTGAATCGCCCCGGCTTTGCTAGACACTCTGTAGCCGGTTGAGATATTGGTTTTCGAACTCTACCGGAGAAACGTTGCCGACATAGCTGTGGCGGCGTTTCGGGTTGTAGAACATTTCGATGTAGTTGAAGACATCGCGGCGTGCTTCGTCGCGGTCGATGTAGATCTTGCGACGGATTCGCTCACGCTTGAGTAGTTGGAAGAAGCTCTCAGCCACGGCGTTATCGTAACAATTGCCACGCCGACTCATGCTGGCCTCCAGATTGTTGGCCTTCAGGAAAGCCTGCCAATCATGGCTGCTGTATTGGCTGCCCTGATCAGAATGCACGATGACCGGCGAAGTAGGGTTTCGCCGCCAGACAGCCATCAGTAAGGCATTGATTGCCAGTTCCCGGTCCATGCGTGAATTCATTGACCAGCCGACAACTTGTCTTGAGAACAAGTCTAGCACCACTGCCAGGTACAGCCAGCCCTCGTGAGTGATGATGTAGGTGATATCGGTCACCCACACCCGATTCGGCGCCTCGACATCAAAGTTCTGTTCCAGCCGATTGCTGGCAACTACCGCAGGGCGCCCGTAACGGCAAGCACGACGGCGATAGCCAACCTGGGCGCGCAGCCCTTCCTGCCGCATCAAACGATAAACGCGGTGCTTGCCGCAGCGCTCACCGAGGTCACGCAGATCGTGGGTGATCTTGCGGTAGCCATAGACGCCGCCGCTTTCCAGCCAAGCGTGCTTGATCAAGCCGAGCAAACGTTGATCTTCCTTGGCTCGCGGCGAGGTTGGATCGGATCGCCAGGCGTAGTAGCCGCTAGGATGCACGGACATCACATGGCACAGCCGGCGAACCGGATACGCCGCTTCATGGGCCCGAATGAATGCGTACCTTACCGGGATTCCTTGGCAAAGTACGCTGCGGCCTTTNTTNAGGATGTCGCGCTCCTCGGTGACGCGCTTCAGTTCAGCCTTGAGGCGCCGTATCTCGGCCGACTGGCCTTGCAGTTCGAGCCTCTCACCATCGGGCAGGCTGTAGCGCTTGAGCCATTCGTAAAGACTGTGTTGCGAGACGCCGATGCGATTGGCGACATCAGCTACCGCGTGGCCCCGTTCAGTGACCTGCTTGACTGCTTCAATCTTGAATTCTTCCGGATAACGCTTGCTGCTCATGACTTCTCCTTCTGCCTAAGTTTAAGGCTTCGAAGCGTCACTGGTTCCGGGCGATTCACAGGTTTTTCGCCCTTCATTGGTAACCCGTGGAGGTGTCGTTGATCGCCACTTCGATGTGGTCGTTGTGGAGATTCATTTTCATTCGACATCGAAAATCGTGGCCTAATTATCTTGCTGCCAAGGGTCTTTCAGTTCTTGTCATTAGAGTCGATGACGACGGAACAAAACAGGACAACAAAGTTCCTTTAGACATTGAAAATCAAATTAAGAAAATATTTGAAAGTCCAGGATTTCGCGAAAGCCCACCCGCTGTTTTCATTTTGAAACGCTCGAGCGTTTCGCAAAAGAAGACTTGTAAACGAAGCCAGTTCTTGTGTTGAGATTCAAGAAATAAACAAGCACAAAGCGGCTGCAGAAGCATTGGTGGAGCCTCCGACTATCCGGTATTCGAATCCTCCGAAGTATCAAATCGAGGAGGTAAGAATGCCATCTGCAGGCCCATCGATAAACAACAACTGACATATGCGCGGGATTTCCTGCTCAAGAACATCAGGGAGTTTTTGTCCGGGATTCCCTTGTCAAAGAATACCCGCTGAACTCCCCGTTTCTCGAGCGAGCGCTCAACCTCACTTCTCGTTTTTATAGATGACCTTCGCAAGAAAAACTGGACGTCGAAGGATATCGAAGAGATGCAATGCCAGCTTTTGAGCTTCCAACAGACGATACAGTCGAATGGAAAGACGCTATTCATAGCATTGCCAATTCCAGATAAATTGAGCGCGTATCACGACGACCTCGTCGACCCAACGCTGCCACGTGGAATAATCGATCAATTGAGTGATCCTAGACTCAATCGCCCTCAAGTTGAGAAGGTTATACAAGCAGAGATTGCTGCTGGCAACCTTGATATTTATCTTCCAAACGATACTCATTTTGGCGGGCGCGGGCAGGCATTGACAGCGGAAACAGTACTCCAGTACATCGAAAAAGAACCCGCAAAGTCGAAGCAGTTCAAACTCGCAATGGTGACACTTAAACAATTTGTGTCATTTTCTTGCAATAAGTCATGCATTGGTGAATTTATCAAGACACTGATGTAGTCCCCTGAGAGCGATCAGACGGATCACACCTGCGTCTGCGTCACTGCCTTGCGGAAGCGCAGCAAGGCGATCGTAAAGAAGCAGGCGCCGACGCCGGTCATCGCCAGCAGGTCGCGCCAGATCACGTCGAAGCCCGCCCCCGGTAGAGGATGGCCTGCGCCAGGCGGACGAAGTAAGTGGTCGGCGCGGCCAGCATGATGTTCTGCACCAGCGACGGCATGCTCTCGCGCGGCGAGACGCCGCCGGAAAGCATCAACAGCGGGATGATGCAGAGAATCACCAACAAGCCGAACTGCGGCATCGAGCGCGCCAGCGTACCGAGGAAAATGCCGATGGACGCCGCCGCGAACAGGTAGCAGGCCGCAGCCGCCAGAAACAGCGGCACCGAACCGGCAATCGGCACCTTCAGCACCTGCTGCACCATCACCAGCAACGCAAAGCTGACGCCGACCAGCACCGCCAGCCCGTTGGCCCAGATTTTCGCCATCATGATCTCGAAGGGCGTCAGCGGCATCACCAGCAGATGCTCGATGGTGCCGTGTTCGCGCTCGCGGATGAAAGCGGCGCCGACCAGGATGATGGTCAGCATGGTGACGTTGTTGATGACTTCCATGACGCCGCCAAACCAGACGCCGATCAGGTTGGGATTGAAGCGCACGCGGGTGGTCAGCTTGATCGGCGATTCGGTCGCGTCGCGGGTACCGGTCAGGTATTCGTTCACCTCGCCGAGCGCGATGGTCTTGATGTAGGTGGCGCCGATGAAGGCCTGACTCATGATCGTCGCGTCGATGTTGAGCTGGACGTCCGGTTTGCGCCCGGTCTCCACGTCATGCTGGAAATTGGGCGGGATGACCAACGTGAAGTTGAAGCGCCCGGAATCCATTCCCTTGTCCAGCTCGGCCAGCGTCGTCTGTTGCGGTGGACGGAAATACGGCGGGTAAAACGCGCCGACGATACGCCGCGATAACGGCGACTGGTCTTCGTCCACCACCGCAATCGGCGCGTTGCGCAGTTCCTGCAGGCGCCCGTCGCCGCCGTGTAGATCGCCCCCGAAAACGCCCAGCAGATCAGGATCAGCAGCACCTTGTCGGCGCGCAGGCTTTGCAGTTCCTTCAAGCCCAGGCGGTAGATATTGGAGAGCGTCACGAAGCGCATGGCTATTTCTCCTGCTTCCGGAGCAGCGCCACCGACAACGCCGTCAGCACGGGNATGAAGCAGGCCAGCGCGATGAACTGCGGCCACAGGTCGGCGAAACCGAGCGCCTTGGTGAAAGTGCCACGACTGACGATCAGGAAATAGCTGGCGGGNAAGAACTGGCCGATCCAGTAGCTCGCTCCCTCCAGCGCCGCCACCGGCGTCGTCAGCCCGGAAAAGCTGACGGTGGGCAGGATGGTCAGGATCGCCGTGCCGAACAGCGCGGCGATCTGCGTGCTGGTGAAGGTCGAGATCAGCAGGCCGAAGCCGGTGGTGGCGATCACGTACAGGAAAGCCCCGAAACTCAGTGCCAGCAGGCTGCCCTTGATCGGCACCTGGAACATCAGTTGCGACTGGATGACCAGCAGCACGAAGCTGATCAGCGCCACCACGATGTACGGCAACTGCTTGCCGAGCAGGAATTGNAGGCGCGTCACCGGCGTCACGTAGAGGTTGGTGATCGAGCCGAGTTCCTTTTCGCGCACGACGCCGAGCGCCATCAGGATGGCCGGGATGAAGATCAGCAGGATCGGAATCACCGCCGGCACCATCGCGTAGATGCTCTTGAAATCCTGGTTGTAGCGGTAGCGGGAAACGATATTGACCGGGTAAGCCGTCTCGAAGCCGGTTGCCTCGCGGATGATCTGCTGCACGTACTCCAGGTGCATGCCCTGCAGGTAGCCGCGCACGGTTTCGCCGCGATATGGCATGGCGCCGTCGACCCAGACGCCGATTTCCGGCCAGTGGCCGCGCCGCAAATCGCGGCCGAAATCGGCGGGAATGTCGATGGCCAGCGCCAGCTCGCCGTTCTTCATGCGGCGGTCGAGATCGGCGTCGTCGACAATCGCCGGGCGCTCGATGAAATAGCGCGAGCCGGCGATGTTCTGGATGTAGGCGCGGCTTTCCGGCGACTGGTCACGATCCAGCGCGGCAAAGCGTAGCCCCTCGACGTCGAGCGAAATGCCGAAGCCGAGCACGAACATCAGCAGCACCGAGCCGAGCAAGGCGAAGGCCAGGCGGATCGGGTCGCGGCGCAGTTCCAGCGCCTCGCGGTAGGCGTAGCCGAGCAGGCGGCGGGGGCTGAAAGCGCTTTGGCCAACGCTTTGGCCAACACTCGGGCGGTTTTCCGGCCTNGTTGCGGTCGACCGCCATTTTTGCCCCTTTTCGGGGTCGACCGCAACAGGCGCTTTTTCGACCCCGGTCGCCTCTTCCAGATAGCTGATGAACGCCGCCTCAAGATCCGGCTGGCCGCGTGCGGCACAAAGGCCGGCCGGGGTGTCGCTGGCCAGCACCCTGCCGGCGTGCATCAGCGAAATGCGGTCGCAGCGCTCGGCTTCGTTCATGAAGTGCGTCGAGATGAAGATGGTGACGCCCTGCTGGCGCGACAGCTCGACCAGCAGCGCCCAGAAATCGTCACGCGCCACCGGATCGACGCCGGAAGTCGGCTCGTCGAGGATCAAGAGTTTCGGCTCATGCACCACCGCCACGGCCAGCGACAGGCGCTGGCGAATACCCAGCGGCAGTTCGGCGGCGGCCTTGTCGGCATAAGCTTCCAGCCCGAAACGCTGCATCAGCTCGGCGATGCGCGGNCCGCGCCGCTCGTCCGGCAGATGGAAGAGCCGCGCGTGCAGGTCGAGGTTGGCGCGCACCGTCAGTTCGCCATACAGCGAGAAGGACTGCGACATGTAGCCGACCTGCTTGCGCGTTTCGAGATCGCCGGCATCGACCGCCCTGCCGAACAGTTTCGCCGCGCCCTCGCTCGGCGGCAGCAGGCCGGTCAGCATCTTCATCGTCGTCGTCTTGCCGCAGCCATTGGAGCCGAAANNACCGAAAATCTCGCCGCGCTCGATCTTGAAGCTGACGCGGTCGACCGCCGTAAAGTCGCCAAAACGCTGCGACAGGCCGTCGGCCTCGATGGCGTAAGTGTCGCCATCGCCGACACGCGGCGGAATCACCAGTGCCTGGTGCGCCTGCCGGCGCTCCTCCGGCAATAGCTGGATGAAAGCGCCATCGAGCGTCGTCTGCCCAGTCTGCGCCCGCAGTTCGGCCGGCGTGCCGGTGCCGATCACCTTGCCGCCATCCATCGCCACCAGCCAGTCGAAGCGCTCGGCCTCTTCCATGTACGCCGTCGCCACCAGCACGCTCATGCCCGGCCGGCGGGCGCGGATGCTGTCGATCAGCTCCCAGAACTGGCGACGCGACAACGGATCGACGCCGGTCGTCGGCTCGTCGAGAATCAGCAGGTCGGGATCGTGGATCAGCGCGCAGCACAGGCCGAGCTTCTGCTTCATGCCGCCCGACAACTTGGCGGCCGGCCGCTCGCGGAAGGGCGACAAACCGGTGCTGGCCAGCAGTTCGGCAATGCGCGCTTCGCGCTCGCGCTTGCCCTGCCCGAACAGGCGGCCGAAGAAATCGACGTTCTCGAACACCGACAGCGTCGGNTACAAATTCCGCCCCAGCCCCTGCGGCATGTAGGCGATGCGCGGCTGCACCGAAGCGCGAAAACGGCGCTCGCCGA
Organism: Dechloromonas sp.; assembly: GCA_013363835.1. Taxonomy (GTDB): domain Bacteria; phylum Pseudomonadota; class Gammaproteobacteria; order Burkholderiales; family Rhodocyclaceae; genus Azonexus. The sequence goes on along the minus strand of CP054864.1, from coordinate 620,951 downwards.
TGTCGCCGCCCAGCACTTCCACCCTGCCCGTCTGAATCTTCCGCGCCCCGGAAACCAGCGCCAGCAGCGACGACTTGCCGACGCCATCCGGCCCGATCAGCCCCACCATGCAGCCGGCCGGCAAAGCGACATCGACCGCCTCCAGCGCCGTCACCGCGCCATAGCGGTGGCTGACGCCGGTGAGACTGGCGACCAGCGGGCGTTCCACGGCGTTTTACTTTCCGGCGACCTGCAAATTGGCCGGCCACGGTGCGTTGGCGTCGAGGCGCACGTAGGCGACGCCCGGCAGGCCGCCCTTGGCCAGATCGCGATGCGCCGCCAGCCAGTCCAGGTCGGGCTTGACCTTGATGCGGAACATCAGCTTTTCGCGCTCGGTGCGCGTCTCGACCTCGCGCGGCGTGAATTGCGCCTTCGGCGCCACAAGNCTGACCAGCGCCGGAATCGGTTGCCCCGGCAAGGCATCGAGCACGATGCGCGCCTCGCTGTTCAGCGCCACCTGCCCCGCCTTGTCGGTCGGCAGGTAGATCGTCATGTACATGTCGGAAAGATCGAGCAGCGTCAGCGCCTTGCCGCCCGCCGCCAGCACCTCGCCCGGCTCGGCCAGCCGGTGNAGCACGCGGCCGGAAATCGGCGATTTCAGNGAAGTATCGTTCAGGTTCGCCTGCAAACTCTCCACCTTCGCCATGGCCGCAGCCAGCGCCGCCTCCGCCTCGGCCACCCGGCTCTGCGCCTGATCCATCCCGGCCATCGCGCCTTCCATGCCGGTCTGGTCGGTATCCAGCTTGCTCTTGCTGATGAAGCCCTTCTCGACCAGGCTTTCCGAACGCTTCAAGGTCTTGCCCGCCAGCGCCACATCGGTACGCGACTTGCGCACCCCGGCCTGCGACTCCTCAACGGCCTTTTGCGCCTGCACCACCTGCGCCTCGGCCGCCCGCAACTGGGCGCGCAGATCGTCGGCATCCAGCCGCGCCACCACCGCCCCCGCCTCGACCATATCGCCCTCATGCGGCCCCAACACCGCCAGCCGCCCGGCAATCTTGGTCGCCACATCCACCTCAGTCGCCTCCAGCCGCCCGTTCCCGGACGCAAACCCGGCCGGCAAGCCCGCCGGACGCTGCTGATAGAGGAAATACCCGCCTGTTGCGGTCAACGCCAAAAAAGCCAAAACCAGAATCTTCCGCAAACGCCCGCTATCCATACATCACCCGATTGGTTACTGACCGACTGGTCATTACTCATAGGGAATTATAGGCCAGTGAATGCGAGCTGGCTTGTTGTGGATCAAGTTCTTGGGGTTGAACCGGCGCTGGTTTGCGACCCGAAACAAGGCGGCAACCAAGGCCGCGATGTCGGTGCCTCAAAAGTTGTAGGGCAAATCGTCGGCCGTTCCGGTCATTTGACTGGCGGCCTTACTTGGTCCGTAATGCACCGACCAGCAGCCATTGAGCTGCAAGTAGTGTCGAGCACTGACCTCCTAGCTTGGCGACTGCGGACCCTTGACCCAATTCCGACTGAATCGCCCCCTAATTGACAAGGCGTTCGCCGCCTGCGTCTCGAATGACAGCGACGGCGGGATGAGGTAGTCGTTTATAGGTGGAGATGGCATACCAGCTTTCGCTCACCCCGTGGAGCGCACCGAGTGGCTGGCTCTGAAATTGCTCCAGGATGTCGGCCTGCATCGCGGCCGGTGCAGGAAAGAGTCCAAGGCCAGCGCGGCCGAAGGTCTTTAGCAGAGCGCTGTCGCTGAATTCCCCGACGATTTCGGGTCGGAGATCGTGAGTTTCGAACCAGGCGTCGATAGCACCGCGCAGCGGNTCGCTACGCGTCGGAAGTAGCAGAGGNGCACCGTCGAGGTGCCGNGGAAATTCCTGTCCGTATTGTTCGCACAGGTCGACGCTTCCGAAAAGCGAGATGCCGACATTGCCCAGCAAGTGGGAATCCAGCTTCAGATTGGCCCGCTGCGGCGCCGAACGGTCGGCGACGACGAGATCGAGACGGTTGAGCGCCAGTTCNCCGAGCAAGTGTTCGAAATCGCCCTCGATGCACTCCAGACGGAGCTTGAGCGGTGGCTGAAGCAGGCATTCCAGCAGGCGGAACGAGATCAGCTTGGGAACCGCATCGGTGACACCGACGGAGAACCGGGGCCGGTTATGTGCGCTTTCGGCCAGCGCCTTGCGGAGCTTNCCGCCGATCTGAAAAATCTGTTCGGCATAGACAAGCGCGGTGCGACCGGCCTCGGTCAGGATCAGCGACCGTCCCTGCGGGGCGAACAAGGCCTGGCCGAGTTGGCGCTCAAGCAGGGTAAGCTGGGTGCTGATGGTTTGTACCGACAGGCCGAGCCGTTCCGCCGCGCGCGTGACGCTGCCCTCCTTGGCTACCGCCCAGAAATACAGGAGATGCCTATAGTTCAGGTCGTCGGGTTTCATCATTTTTATTCCATAAAATGGAAAAATATTAGCGCAAATGTTCTGTTTATTGGTTCGTTGTAAACTCCTAAAGTTCGCCCGTGTGCTGCGGATTCCCGTGGCGCCCTGACAGAGGAGAACACCATGATTACCATCAATGACTGCGAAGCATTTGCGATGCCGATCCCCGCTGGGCCCGCGAACTGGCCCGCCGCGAGCGACTGGGCATGGTTCAGGCTTATGCCCAGGCCCATGAGTTGATGACGGGGCCGCGGTTCCGGTCATGCCGGCCCGCCAGGCGCAATCAGTTGAGGTTGACTCCGGCTACCGCCGTGCGGCCTGAGGAGAACGACATGATGTGCTTGCAAGCCGTTGAATCCCTGCCGCCGGTCTTTGGCTTCCGGCACCCTCTGCGCGCGTATGCGACCAACAGTCCGCGCGCCCAGGCCAGACTGGTCGTGCTCGCCTTGCTGGCCGATGGCCGGCTCGATGAGCGTGAAATCGACACCCTCGACCGGCGGTGCATCCTCGCCGATCTGGGAATTGCGCGGTCGGCCTTTGCCGAGGTGCTATCCGATTTCTGCAGTGATGTTGCTGGAAAGTTGCCGGTGAGCAGCGGAGGCTACCAGATTGCCCCGAAGGCATTGGGCGGCATGCTGGATGAGGTGTCCGACCCTGCGGCGCGCGAGAAACTGCTGCGGCACATGCTGGCGGTGATCAACAGCGACGGCCAGTTGAGCGATGCCGAGAGCAACCTGATTTACAGCATGCTTGAGCGCTGGCAGCCCCGGCGGGCCTGTGGGGGCAGATGCCCTGAGCCGATACGCATGTCGGCTGACTGAGAAGAACTAAGGAGGTGGAAATGGAGAGTGTCGGCAGTCCGGAACTATGGGTGGCATTCGCCACGGTGGTCGTGATAATGCTGGCCATCGACCTGTTCGTCGTCGGTGGTGGAAAGGAGCACCGCGTGTCGTTTCGCGAGGCGGCGACATGGTCGGTCGTCTGGGTCATGATCTCGCTGCTGTTTGCGGCCACCCTCTGGTGGTATCTTGAAGGCAGCGCCGGGCGGGAAGTCGCCAACCAGAAGTCGCTTGAGTTCGTGACAGGGTACTTGATCGAGAAATCCCTGGCGGTCGACAACGTCTTTGTCTGGCTGATGCTGTTCTCCTTTNTCGGGATTCCCCTCGAATTGCAANAACGCGTCCTGGTGTTCGGCGTCCTCGGCGCCATCGTCATGCGTACCATCATGATCTTTGCCGGCGCCTGGCTGATCACCCAGTTCCACTGGATCCTTTACGTCTTTGGCGCCTTCCTGCTGGTCACAGGTATCAAGATGTGGTGGTTCGCCGATGCCAAGCCCGATCTGGAGAACAACGCGATACTCAAATGGCTGCGCGGCCACATGAAGGTCACCGACAACCTGCATGGCGAGCGATTTNTCGTCATGCAGGACGGCGTACGTTATGCCACCCCGCTCTTTCTCGCCCTGGTCCTTGTCGAAATTTCCGACCTGATTTTCGCCGTCGATTCGATCCCGGCCATCTTCGCCATCACCAGCGATCCCTTCATCGTCCTGACCTCGAACGTCTTTGCGATCCTGGGCCTGCGCGCCATGTACTTCCTGTTGGCCGACATGGCCGACCGCTTCTCGCTGCTCAAATATGGTCTCGCGGCAGTGCTCGTGTTTATAGGCTTAAAGATGATACTGATCGACATTTACAAGATTCCGGTCGGATTCTCGCTCGCCGTGGTGGCGACCTTCATCGGCATCTCTATCGGCCTGTCCCTGCGCAAGGAAAAGCTGGAACGTGAACGCGCTTGACATCTTGGACAGCGCACTCTTGGTCTGGATGAACGACTTGCGCCACCCGGCGCTGAGTGCGGCGATGGGCATTATCACTTGGCTGGGCTCTCTGGCCGTGCTGTTGCCGCTGGCCTTCGCCATTGGCTTGCGGGCCGACAAAGGCAGGTACTTGCGCAAGCGCTTGTCTATCCCTGCTGCCATCCTCGGGGCGGCCGCCGTCGCCCATATGCTGAAGTTGGCTGTCGATCGGGAGCGTCCCGACCTCTTTCCGAGCCTTGTTGCAATGCCGGCAGATGCCAGCTTTCCGAGTGCCCATGCCATGCAGGTCACTGCTNTCGTCGCTGCCTGGCTGATGGTCACGGGCGGTTGGCGGTGGGGCGGACAGGTAGTGGCCGGGCTGCTGCTGGTGGTGGCCGTAGGTTTCTCACGGCTCTACCTGCAGGTACACTTCCCGAGCGACGTGCTGTTCGGCGTTCTGGCCGGCCTACTCTGGGTCTGGCTTCTACTTCGCCTGCCTGTGTGGCGGAGGGTCTAATGCGCCACAAATTCCTGGGCATCGGCGAGCCGGGCTATCATCCTTTGCGGAAGATCAGGACGGTATTTTCTGGCCTGCGTTATGCCGTTATCTATGACTGGTCGGTGACCTACAAGCTGGTGCTGTCCGGCGTACTCGCTGGGNCCTTCGTGCTGCGCGCCTGGGTGGATTTTCTGCTTATCCTGGTGGTAACCGCCCTAGTGGTGTTCGCCGAAATCGTCAACAGCGCAATTGAGGCATTGTGCGACTTCGTCGAGGAACGTCACAACGACAAGATCAAGATCATCAAGGACATGGCAGCGGCCGCCGTCGGGGTGACCCTTNTTGTATGGATTGCCGTCATCGGCATCGAGCTGGGACGCTATTTCTCAGCCTAAAACGTTCACTGTGGACGCTCTTGTCATGGGCGTTTGGATCGCCTTGGTTTTCTTGAACACGCAGAGGCCGCTCCATTCTGGCACCTGTCGTTGGCGATCAAACCGCTTGCCCGTCAGCAGAGGGGCGGGAGTAAGCTCGCCAGTCCGGAAGCTACCGCTCAGGAGAACCCCACCCGGCGGCGGGTAAGCGCAATATTGCGGCCCGACGCACCGGGGTAGCCAAGGTCGGCTACGGCCGAGCACCAGCCTATGGTGTTAGGCCGTTCGCTGGCCTTTGCCACCTCTCAGCCAATCAGTGCGTTCGGTCCGCAGAAGCTGTGGTCCGTGTTCGATTCCAATCACTTGGATTTGTGGTATTGCGACACCAGAACCATTGCCTTGAGCCGCATGATGTCTTTCAGCATGCGCATTTTCCGGCCATGCTCCTGGTGCGCCAGGTCGTAAATTTGTTTGCGTAGCGTTTCATCGCAGGCTTCAGGAAAACTCAGGGACCATTGCGTGAAATAGGTATCGTAGCCGTCGATCGTCTTGATCAGCTCAAACCTGAGTTTNTCCCGCCTTTTCGGCGGGACGGACGCCAATATCTCGTCAATGTCGGCATCGTAATCGTGGCTTCGCAGATTGTTCGCAATGGGNAATTCGATGATGTGGGTCATGAGTACATTTACCTGTTTATGTCGAAATCGCGTCGAGCAGGACGGTGCGTGCTTTCGCGATGCGCACGAACTGCTCGTGGCTTCCNCCGACGTCGGGATGGGCTTTCTGGGCGAGCCGTCGGAATGCGGCATTGACCTCGCGTCGATCAAGCCTTCCGTCGGCCGGCAGCTCCAGCACTTGGCGATGTTCCCGCTCGTCCGAGGCTTGGCGCCTGGCTTGGGGTCTGCTTTGGCGGCCGTGGAAGCGCGCAAATTCCTCATTCATTCGCTCCTGGGCGGCTTGGCGCAGGATTCTTGACTCGCGTTTCAATGCCGCTTGGTCTTCTTGCCAACGCAGGCGCGACATGACGAGACAAGCAGCAAAGGCGATTCTGCCGTGGGTCTCCAATTCGTCGAGACTGAAGGGNCCGACCATGTCGAAGGGTTCTGCCAGCCACGCTTTGCGGCCACTGGCGCCAGCTTCGACGTAGCCAAGGGCGGCCGTGGTGACCAGGCCGAGCTGGCCATTCCAGATGACCCATTCTTCGTCACAAGTGGTGGCATTGCCGTTGGGTTGAATTGCACGAAACATGACAGGAATCGCCCGTTTGAACGCTGTTTCCAACGGGAATGCAAGTAGCGCACCAATAACAGCCTGCACCAACGATCCCGCGTTACGGAATGTCCTCGAAATCATCCACGGTTTACCGTCCCGCAGTGCCTGTTGCGGTCGACGGTCAAAAATGGCCAAAATGAAATTCGTCAAAACGGCTCGCGCCGCGCCAATGGACTGGCGCCCAATTTGCTTGCATCGCTTTGATCCAACCCCACGCGACATGCCATGTTGACCGAAGAAGAAGCCCGTTCCCGCCTTGCCACACATCCGCTGCCGGCGAATGCCTGGGTTTATGCCACCGACCGCGCCATCGTCATCAAGGCCGAATACACCGACACCATCGAGCGCCTGCTGCGCTGGGTGCCGAAAGCGCGCTGGAGCGCCAAGCAGCGCTGCTGGATCGTGCCGCTGAGTGGTCTCGAGCTGGTGCGCTCGATCTTGCCGGAGCTGAGCCGGTTGGCGGAGGCAATGCAGCCGCAGCCGGTGGCGGCCGAGGCGGCGGGCACGGTTGCGTTGCCGGTCGATGCTGCCGCCCGCGACGAATCCGCACGCAAGCTGTTTCGCGATAATGCGCGGCTGCTTTTCGGCAGCGACTGGCAGCGCGAAACGGCGCGGGCGCTGAAGCGCGACGAGGCGGCGCTGGCCGGCTGGCTGATCGGCCAGNGGGTGATGGAAGCGTCGCCGGCCGTGCTGCTGGGCGAAATGCTGGCGCTGATGCGCCGCNGTGTGGTGGATGTTGCGGCGGCTGCCGATACGCTGGAGCGGCAATTGGCGGCGAGCGGCATTGCGCCGCCCGCTTGAGCTGTCGTCAGCCACTCAGATGGCGCGTATCCGGTCAGTATTGACGGTGAGTTGCAGTTGATCGGCCTGGTCGAAGACTGCCAGCGGCAGATCAAAGACGGCCTGATTTTCGTACCAGGCGCGACCATAGGGCAGGAAAAGGCTGCTTGCCGGTAACGTCAGCAGCGCGTCGGTACCGTTCAGCAGGGCGACGGTGTAGCCGCCATTGGCGCCTTCCGGCACGTTGTCGTCGCCGAAGACTTCGAATTGCAGGAAAACCTTGGCAGATTCGACACCACCTTCGGCTGTCCGCACCGCTGTGACGCGGATGTTCTGGTAGCGGCGGCCGACTTTGCCGTCTTCGGTGGATTGCAGGAATTCATTGAGCTTGCCCTTCTTGACCTGGGTAATGTCGAGCACNGGAAAGCCGAGCTGGGCCATGCCGAGGCCGGTGGGTTTGGCGGATTTGAGGGCGATCCGGGTGGTGTTTTGAATCAGTACGGGCACGATGCTCTCCGTAGTAACAAATGCGACAAGGACAGGATGGGTGTGCGACAAATGACACGCAAAACGGCGTTCATGGTCGCATCTGGCGGGGAGAGAGCACTTTCGGTGCCAAGCGTGCAAAGGCGACTGCGCCCTCGCCAACCGGCCGCGCCAGCGGATATGCGACAAGGGTTGTTTCATGGATGCCGGGTGGCCGACACCCTGGCGATCAGAACCTGTCGCTGCGCAGCACCGAAACCTCGCTGACGAATACCACCAGGCCGTAGCTCTTGAAATAGTGCTGCTCGAGCAGGGTCAGCAACGCATCCAGAACCGCAGATTCGCAAAGCACCTCGATACGGATGTTTGCGCTGGCGGGCCACAGCCCGTCGCGGTCGCCATGCTTGCCCTGCCCTCGGGCGTCAGTAATGGTGTGGCCGCCGATTCCCAGGCGGTGGAATTCGGAAACCAGCTGGCGCTCGAGATCCGCTTCGCAGATGATGGTCAGGAGCTGGCGCGGATGAAGTTTCGAGGCTATCAGAAGTCCCCGGCAAGACGAACCGCCATGTGATGGTAGATCGGAATGCCGATCAGCAAATTGAAAGGAAACGTGATGCCGAGCGCCGCGCCAATCGACAAGGCTGGATTGGCCTCGGGGATGGCAATGCGCATGGCGGCCGGCGCGGCAATGTAGGACGCGCTGGCGAAAAGCACTGCAAGGAGCACGGAACCGCCAATCGACAGATCCAGGAGATTGCCAACCAGCAAACCAAGGGCGGCACCGACCACAGGCATGGCAACGCCGAAGCCGATCAGGAAAGCGCCCGCCTTGCGCAGATCGCCCAGACGGCTGGCGACCACCAGCCCCATTTCGAGCAGGAAGAAGGCCAGAACACCCTTGAAGAGGTCGATGAACAACCGGTCGAGCGGCTTGATTCCCTCCGGGCCGGCCAGCCAGCCGATGAGCAGGCCACCGACGAGCAGGACGATGCTCTTGCCTGAAAGCACCTCATGCAACATCGGCCCCCAGCGCGTTGGCCCATCGGCGCGCCGGGCGAGGATCACACCGAGAACCAGCGCAGGAAACTCGAGCAGAACGAGGAAAACGACGAGATAGCCCTCGTAGGCGACATCGAGGCGGCTCAGGAAACTGGCAGCGACGGCGAAGGTGACGACACTGACCGACCCGTAATGCGCCGCAATGGACGCCGCGTCGGGGCGTGGCAGGCGCCCGAGACGATGGAGCGCGGAAAACGCGATGAGCGGAATGAGCGCCGCAGCAGCGAGCACGACGAGGCCTGGCCGNGCGAGGCTGGCCAGCGGATAGCGGGACAGCTCAATGCCGCCTTTAAGGCCGATGGCGAGAAGCAGGAAGATACTCAGGGATTCGTAAAGAACNCCTGGAATCTTGAGGTCTGAACGTACAACGCCAGCCAGCAGGCCGAGCAGNAANAACAGGATGACGGGTTCGAAAGGCATCGGGCTTGGCACTGCAACAGGGTTTGATTACGGCGCAGCGGAGCGACCCGCCCCGCCGATCAGTTCAGGAAAGTCACTGTAGTACTCGACCCGGTGAGCGATGGCTGGGAATGGTGGTATCCGAAACCTCGTAGAGCGCAATTTCCCATTGCTTGAGAGCCTGCGCAATCAGACTCGCTTCGCTACCGGTCAAGCAGCGATCCGAATTGACCACATCGAGCATGGAGCGCAGGGCCATCTTTTGCAGTTCCGGATCGCGGATCTCGTCGAGCAGCAGCCCGATGGTCAGGCCATCGAGCTCGAACTGACCGGAAGGCAGGCGATGCGCACTGGTCGACAGGTCTGCGTAGTATTCGTAGAAGACCTTGTCGAAGCGCGCCTGATCGAGGCCGATCCGTTTGATGATGTCGTGGCGTTCAAGCGACTTCAGTTCGCTGGAGTCGATGGCGCCGTCGGCCATCATGGCGATGGCTACGATGCGGGCCAGGGCTTCGGGACTGTTGGCTGGGTAATGGCGCATGGCGATTCTCCTTGGGTTGTTTGTTGGGTAGCCCCTTGCAACAGGGACAGCGCCACTATGAAGACACAAGGCGATTAAATCCAATTAAACTATTTGCTGTTTTATATTTGTCCAAACTTATATATGCCACGCCGCCGCATTACGTTTCGTCAACTCGAAACCTTCTCCGCAGTTGCAAGGCTGCACAGCTTTTCCCGGGCAGCGGAGGAACTGCATCTGACCCAGCCGGCGGTTTCGATACAAATCCGGCAGATCGCGGAAACGATAGGCCTGCCGTTATTTGAACAAAACGGCCGGGAAATCGCGTTGACCGCAGCCGGTCAGGAAATGCTGGCCACGGTGCGGGAGCTGGATGACATCTGGAACCGCTTCGAGTCGGCCATTGACGATCTCAAGGGATTCAAGCGCGGCAAGCTGCGGGTCGCGCTGGTGACGACCGCANAACACTTTNTGCCGCGCATGCTGGGCGACTTCTACCGGCGCTACCCGGACATCGACATCGAACTGGAGATCGCCAACCGACAAAAAATCGTCGAACGCCTGCATGGCAACCAGGACGACCTGTACATCATGTCCTACCCGCCGGAGCACCTCGACATCGTCAGCCACCCGTTTCTCGACAATGAATATCTGGTACTGGCACCCGCCACGCATTGGGCGGTTGGCCGCCAGGTGAACTTGCAGGAACTGGCGGCTGAACCCTTCCTCCTGCGCGAAGAAGGCTCGGGATCGCGCCATGTGATCGACGAACACATGCGCCAAGCCGGCGTTCAGCTCAAGGTGCGCCTGTCGCTGGCGAGCAACGAGGCCATCCGCGAACTCGTCGCCAGCGGCATGGGACTGACCGTCCTCTCACGACAGGCACTCGGTGGGATGCCGGAGCGCGATGGATTGGCGTTCCTCGACGTCACCGGTTTCCCGCTCAAACGGAAATGGAGCGTGGTTCATCTGCGGACCAAGGTGCTGTCGATTCCAGCCAAGGCATTTCTCGACGACCTGCTGCAGAGCGGCGCGAACCCCGCGCGGAGCTTTCCCGGACAAGTGGATCTGGGACACACAAATACATTGCCCTGAGTTCCCAAAGTCGATTGCAAAAGTGGATCAAGCTGCCCATCGCCTGCCCGTGCGGCAAGTTCTGCCCGAGACGCCACGCGCGTTCATACCGGTTGTGAGACAGCGTACCTTCACGACATGGCTTCAGCAGCCCAATCAGCGAACGCCGTTTTGAAGAGCAGCCTTTCCAGCAAGGCCATCGCTGCGTCGATTCCGGCCTGCGCCGTCGGGGTNCGGTTCCGCCCCAGTTCAAAGCCTTCACCGCGCACGCACAACACGAAAGCCGGCGGCGGTTCCGCCNNTTCCATCTGCCGATAGACCTGGAGCACGGCTTCGGGCGGCAGGGCGTGGGTGGTGTGGCCTGTTGCGGTCGACGGGTAAATTCGGGCAAAAACGAAAGGGGCCGGGGTGTTTTCACCGGCGTCGATGAACAGCGCGAGTTCGCGGCCTTGCAGGTCGAGGGCGTGCTCGATGTTGAGCTGGAAGTCTTCGATCAGGTCGACCTGATCGGCCAAACCTTCATTTGCTAGCCATTTTGCCAGTTGACCGCAAATGACCGGGCCGATGGCGTCGTCGCCGCGACTGGGGTTGCCGACGGCGAAGACGACGAGCGGCGCGGTCACGAGCGGCTCAGCGAGTGAACGACCTTGCCTTCGGGATCGACCAGTTCGACGGCCAGCGGCATCTTGCCCAGCGCGTGCGTGGCGCAGGAGAGGCAGGGNTCGAAGGCGCGGATGGCGACTTCGATGTGGTTGAGCAGGCCTTCGGTGACTTCGCGGCCGTTCAGGTAGCGGCGCGCGACGTGGCGGACGGCTTCGTTCATCGCCTGATTGTTGTTGGTGGTCGAGACGATCAGGTTGGCCATCGTGATGAGGTCGTTCTCATCGACGCGGTAGTGGTGGAACAACGTGCCGCGCGGGGCTTCGATGACGCCGACGCCTTCCATCCTGCGTTCGCCTTCGACCATGCGGTTCTCGCCCAGCAGATCGTCGTCGTGCAGCAGATCCTTGATGGTTTCGGCGGCATGCAGCATCTCAATCATGCGCGTCCAGTGATAGGCGAGCGGCGCGTGCATCGGCGTGCCGCCGGCGTAGTCGACGAATTCCTTGCGCTCGTGTTCGGCGAACGGGGTCGGAATCTGGTCGCAGTTCTGCACGCGGGCCAGCGGACCGACCTTGTACCAGCCCTGCTCTTTGCCGATGGACTTGAAGAACGGGAACTTCATGTAGCTCCACGGGCGGACTTCTTCTTCGATGTAATCGTCGTAGTTCTGGTAATCGACGTGGTCGAAGATCAGCTTGCCGTTGTCATCCCGGGCACGCAGGGTGCCGTGGTAGAAGTCGAGATCGCCGTTGTGGCCGACGATGGACATGAAGTTGGAGCGGAAGATGCCGAAGCTGTTGTAGAGGCCGGGTCCTGGATGTACTTTCTGGATCAGATGCACGGCGTCGCGCGACCACTGGACGATGTGGTAGATGTCCTTGAGCAGCTCGTCGCGCTCGGCGATGGTCAGCGACTTGTTGACGCCGCCCGGCACGGCGCCAGTGCCATGCACGCGCTTGCCGGCGGTGACGCGGATCACTTCCTGCCCGAAGCGGCGCAGCAGCACGCCGCGCTTGGCGATTTCAGGGTGCGCGGCGGCGACGCCGACGATGTTGCGCTTGGTGATGTCGCTGTCGAAACCGAACAGCAGGTCCGGCGAGCACAGGTGAAAGAAGTGCAGCGCGTGCGATTGCAGCATCTGGCCGTAGTGCATCAGGCGGCGCAGCTTTTCGGCGGTGGGTGTCAGCCGTCTGGCGCCGACGATCACATCGAGCGCCTTGGAGGCGGCCAGATGGTGCGACACCGGGCAGATGCCGCACAGGCGCTGGACCATGACCGGCACTTCCCAATACGGCCGGCCCTGGATGAATTTCTCGAAGCCACGGAATTCGACGATGTGCAGGCGCACCTGGTGCACCTTGTTCTGGTCGTCGAGCAGGATGGTGACCTTGCCGTGGCCTTCGACCCGCGACACGGGNTCGATGGCCACGCGGCGCAGCTTTTCGGGGTGTTGGGCGGTTTCTAGTTGGTAGGTCATTGGGCAACCTCAGTCGTAATGCATCAGGCCGTGTTCGAGCGTCGGTTCGCGCCCGGCCAGCAAGTCGGTCAGCACCTTCCAGATTGCGTCNGCCGGAGGGCGGCAACCGGGGATGAAGTAATCGACCTTCACCACCTCGTGGATCGGNTGCACCTTGTTCAGCGGCAGCGGCAGCTCCGGATCGTTCGGGATCATGCCGTTGGCCAGCCCGGGGCTGGTGTGATAGACCTCTTCGAGAATGGTCGTCAGCGGCAGATGGTTGCGCTGGGCCGGCAGGCCGCCGTTGATGGCGCACGCCCCCATCGCGATCAGGATCTTGCAGTTCTTGCGGAACTCGCGCAGCACATGGACGTTCTCGGCATTGCACAGGCCGCCCTCGATGATGCCGATGTCGCAGTCGGGGCTGCATTCCTTGATGTCGGTGAGTGGCGAGCGGTCGAATTCGATGTATTCGAGCAGCGTGAACAGGCGTTCGTCGATGTCGAGAAANGACATGTGGCAACCGAAACAGCCGGCCAGCGACGTCGTGGCGACCTTGAGCTTCTTGGCGGGTGCGTTCATGTCAGCGGCCCTCCGTGGTGGCGGGTTCGGAAATCGGCGCTTTNNATCGTACTTGCGCTCGCCGATCGGGACGGCGAAGCCCTTGCGCTTCTTGAGGATGACGCCGACCGGGCAGACCTGCGCGGCCTTGTCGGCCAGCGTGAAATTGGTGTCGCCGAGCTGGCCGGACTTGGCATTGACGATCAAATGCGTCCCGATGCCGCGCCCGGAGAGCGCGAAGACGTTCTTGCCATCGACGTCGCGGCTGGCGCGCACGCACAGCGAACAGAGGATGCAGCGGTTGAAATCGAGCAGCACCTCGGGGTGCGAGGCGTCGACCGGACGATTGGGGAAGAAATGGTCGTAATGCGGCGACATCATGCCGAGATGGTAGGCGGTGGCTTGCAACTGACAGTTGCCGCTCTGCTCGCAAGAGGGGCAGAAATGGTTGCCCTCGACGAACAGCATCTGGGTCAGCGCCCGCCGTTCGGCGTTGATTTCCTCGGTATCGCTTTCGACATTCATGCCGGCCATCGCCCGCATGGTGCACGAGGCCGTCTGCCGGCCATTGACCTTGACGGTACACAGCTTGCACGAGCCGTGCGGCTTGAATTCCGGGTGGTAGCACAAGTGCGGGATGAAGACGCCGGCTTTGGTCGCCGCCTGGATGATGGTTTCGCCTTCCTCGAAAGGAATGGGCTTGCCGTCGAGCATGAAGGTCTGGCTCATGCTGCACCTCCGCTTTCCGTAGTCAGGTGGGCCGCCGCATCGTCGCGCCCGGTCATTTGGCGCGCTGCCGCCAGCGCCCGGTCGAGATCGAAGGCCGGCGTGAAGTCCTGCTGCATCATGCGTTTTTCGTAGGCCGGACGGAACTTGGCGATGGTGTCGAGCACCGGGTTGCAGGCGGTATGCCCGAGGCCGCAATGGCTCATCGACTGCAGCAACTGGTTCAGCTTCTCGATTTCGGCGAAGTCGTAGGGCGATCCGGCGCCGTTGGCCAGCTTGTCCATCAGGTTCTTCAGCAACGAGGTACCGACGCGGCACGGCGTGCAGAAACCGCAGCTCTCGTGCTGGAAGAAATGCACGTAGTTGCGCGCCACCTGGAACATGTCGCGGGTGTTGTTGAATACCGTAAACGCCCCGGCGGTCGGAATGTCCTCGAAGCCGATGATACGGTCGAATTCGTCAGCCGCGACGCAGATGCCTGACGGGCCACTGACCTGCACGGCCTGGGTATCCTGCGCCCCGCAATCCTCCAGCACCTGGCGGATGCTGACGCCGAAGGGGTATTCGTAGAGACCTGGCCGTTCGCAGTCGCCGGAAACCGACAAAATCTTGGTGCCCGCCGAATGCTTGGTGCCGATGCCGGCGTACCAGTCGCCGCCGTTCAGCGCGATCAACGCCGCCGCGGCGAAGGTTTCGACGTTGTTGACGATGGTCGGCTGGTCGAGATAGCCGTTGGTGACCGGGAAAGGCGGCCGGTTGCGCGGTGTACCGCGCTTGCCTTCCAGCGATTCGATCAGCGCCGACTCTTCTCCGCAGACGTAGGCACCGGCCCCGACATGGATTTCGAGGTCGAAATCGGCGCCCGGAATGCCCAGGATGTTGTTGCCCAGCAGGTTTTCGCGGCGACGATGCGCCAGCACGGCGTTCAGGTGGTCGAGCATGTAGCGGTATTCGCCGCGCAGGTAGACGAAACCACGCGTCGCGCCCACCGCATAGGCAGCCACGGTCATGCCTTCGAAGACCAGGTCGGCATATTTTGCCAGCAGCACGCGATCCTTGAAGGTGCCCGGCTCGCCTTCGTCGGCGTTGCAGACGACGATGCGCTGGTGCCCGGCCTTCAAGGGCGCATTGCGGCAGGCTTCCCATTTCAGCGCCGTGGTGAATCCGGCCCCGCCGCGGCCACGCAGGTTGGCGCGCTTGATCTCGTCAAGCATCGAGATCGGGCCGCTCAGGCCGGTCGGCAGCCCTTCGCGCCAGGAACGCATGTTGGAGGCCATCAGGCCGTCGCTGGGCGCCCGTGCCCGCGCCGCCAGCAGCGCATCGCCCGGCTTGAGGTCGCTGCCGAGCAGGATGTCGGCACGCCGGATGTTGTCCTCGATCCGGAAGTACTCGGCCGGCCATTCGGCCAGCGGCACCTTGTTGCGGATCAGTTCGGCGATCTCGTCGATGCGTGTTGCGGTCAACCCNGCCACGGCATAATTATTGACCAGCATCGCCGGCCCCTGATCGCACATGCCGGTGCACGCCGTCTTGCCGATGCTGACCAGGCCATCCTCCGAAACCTTGCCGCGTTCGACCCACAGGCTGCCGCACAGGCGGTCCATCATCGCCTTGTTGCCGAGCATCCGATCCGTGATGTTATCCGAGAACAGGATGCGGTATTTGCCGCGCGGCTGGGTATAGAAGAAGGAATAGAATCCGGCGACGCCTTCGATCTTGGTGAGCGGCACGCCAAGCAGTACCTGCATGCGGTCGATGGCTTCCGGCGGAATCCAGTCGCAGGCTTCCTGCACCTCTCGCAGGATCTGCACCATGCAGGTCGGATCGCGCCGATAGCGGGTAACAATGCGGTCGACGATCCCGGCCACCGCCTCGGCATGCATTTCATTGAGGGCCACGACAACCTCCCGGCAAATGCCTATGACGGGAGAAAGCCTAGCACCATAACGTTACGCTTTATTGCGTCAGGTCAAAGACCGGACAATTTATTCTGTTGGCAAATTGAAAAATCAGTCCGCGCGCGGATGGATGCGGCGTTCGCTGGCGCCATTCTCAACAGGAATATCGATGGTCAGTTCGGGATGCAGACGCGACAACTGCTGGACCACCCACAGGTTGGCATCGTAGGCGAACTCGCGGCCGCCAGCGGCGCCTTCGCATAGGCGGAAACGTATAGTGCGACGGCGGCGGAGCGGCTGACGCCATATTCGCAATGGACAACCACCGACACGGCGGCAGGCGCCGCGTGCAATTGGCCGACGAAATCGCCGATCCGGCACGCCATGAAATGATCGAACATGCCCGGCAGCGGCGCCGGCAGATATTCGTCGGCCGGCACGGCATCGAAAACGACAGGCGCAGGACATCGAGAAAGGCGGGATCCAGAACGGCGTCGTCCGAGCCCGGGTCGGTGATCGAAATGACCGCAACGTGCGGACTTCCGGTGAGTGATTCGGCGTGCAGCCGCGATGTGTAACTTACCTGGCAGATGGTCATGCCTTATTCCATGAATACCGGATCGGAAAATACGAGCGTGCCATCCTTGCGCATCATCAGGTTGTCGGCCTTGATGAGATCGGGCAACGCCCCGTACTCCTGGGAAAAACTNTCGAGTGCCTTGAGCGACTCCTGCACCGTGTCGCTCCACCCCATCGGCGTCACGACCAGGTGATGCAGCGCGATGCGCCCCATGTCCTGCGCCAGGTTGCGCCACATCAGGCAGGCATCGAAATAGGAGGTGCTCAGCTTGGTCGCCACTTCGGCGGCATCGCCGCTACCGGGTAGCGGGTAAAGCTTCTCGACCTCGACGATATGGAAGGGAAAGCCACGACTCGAGCGGCCAACAACGCCGTGATCGGCATAAACGATCGGAAAGTGCTTGCCGGTCGGCCGATCCGGGGCCGTGTAATAGGCATGGTCGGTCGGCGAGGAAAGCACCTTANNGACGCGTTCCTGCCCATCGACCACATCACCGTCGAGAACGATGGTACTTTCGCCGCGACCGATCTCCTTTCGCCCATTGAGCAGGGGATGCTCCGGGATCGGATCGGGCAGCAGTTCACCGCAGTTGGTCGCCATGGCGTGCTCCAAGCAAATGACAGGCAGGAACGATCACTATAAGCCGTTCCTGCCGATCTCGCTCAAGCGACGATATGCGCTCCGGCGTCGACGTAGATCGTCTGCCCGGTCATCCCCGACGAACCGGAGGTGCACAGGAAGGCCGTCAGCGCACCCACTTCTTCGATGGTGACGGTGTGTCCGAGCGGCGCCTTGACGGCATCGGCCTCGAGCAGCTTGTCGAAATTGGCGATGCCGGAGGCGGCACGCGTCATGATCGGGCCGGGCGACACGGCGAACACGCGAATGCCTTTGGGCCCCAGATCGTAAGCCATATAGCGGACAGCGGATTCCAGCGCCGCCTTGATGATGCCCATCACGCCATAGTTACGCACGACGCGCTCGGCGCCGAGATAGGACATGGTGATCAGCGAACCGCCGTCAGTCATCAGCGGCTCGAGCGCCTTGGCCATGCGCAGGAAGCTGTGGCAGGAAATGTTCATGGCCGAATCAAAACCGGCTTCCGAGGTGTCGATGACGCGGCCGTGCAGGTCATCGGCTTCGCAGAAAGCCATCGAGTGAATGGCGAAGTCGATCTTGCCGAATTCCGCGCCACATTTTTCGATGACGCCTTCCAGGCTGCCCGGCTGCGTCACGTCGAGTTTTTCGAAGAGCTTGGCCCCCAGTCCCTCGGCCAGTGGCTGCGTGTATTTTGCCGTCTTGTCGTTCTGGTAGGTCAGGGCAACTTCCGCACCCAGCATCGTGACCGCCTTGGCCACGGCATAGGCGATCGACTTGTCGTTGGCAATACCGGTGATCAACCCTTTCTTTCCGGCCAGGGGGCGCCCGAACACACTTTCGGCTGCGCTGGGATTCTCATTAATGGCGTTCATGCTGTTTTCCTTTATCAAGTTGTTGAGGCCTGTTTGCCCCTTTATTGTTGAGCAATGCATGCCGCAAGCGATGAAGACGACAGCGTGCAACACTGCTTGTCTTCACCTTGCCGCCTACGAATCGCCTTGCCGGAAAATCAACGACTGCGGCCGCTTCCCGAGCTCGACATCCGATCGGCAACATTGTTTGCTGCACCGCAGCACACTATACTACTACCGTAGATAATGTGGACTACCCAGCCCGCACAGCATTTCGGGAGCAACATATGCATGAAGAAAGCGAACATCGATTCATCGTCAACAAAACCTACGATGAAATCCGGGTCGGCGATTCCGCCAGCCTCACGCGCACGCTCATGCCGGAGGATGTCAAGCTCTTCGCCGTCCTGACCGGAAGCCTGAACGAAAGCGCCACGGACTCGCACTATTCGGAAAGCGGGATGTTCCGCGAGGTGATGGCGCACGGCATGTGGAGCGGCTCGCTGATTTCAACGGTGCTTGGCACCCAGTTTCCCGGCCCCGGCACCATCCTGATCGACGAATCCCTGCACTTCTCGCGGCCGGTCACCATCGGCGACACGATCACCATCACCGTGACCGCCAAGCAAAAATTCGATCACAACAAGCACATCATTCTCGATTGCGTGTGCACCAACCAGGAAAACCTGCAGGTCGTGCGCGGCAGCGCCGAGGTGCTGGCCCCGACCGAGCGCATCTCCCGCGTGGCAGAGGTGCATCGCCCACAGGTGAGCATCGACAACAAGCACGAGCGCTACCAGCAGATGCTGGGCATGGTCAAAGGCCTGGAGCCGATCCCGACGGCGGTCGCCCACCCCTGCGACAGGGAGTCGCTCAAGCNNCCGGTCATCGCCTTTCAGGAAGGCATCATCGAGCCGATCCTGGTCGGGCCGGAATCANAGATCCGTTCCGTCGCCGAGGAATTCGGCATCGACCTGCATGGCATCCGCATCGTCAATGCACGGCACAGCCATGATTCTGCTGCCATTTCCGTTTCCCTGGTGCGTACCGGCGATGCCGAAGCGCTGATGAAGGGCAGCCTGCATACCGACGAACTGATGGGCGAAGTGGTTTCCCGTGCCAACGGACTGCGTACCTCGCGCCGGATCAGCCACGTTTTCCTGATGAACGTGCCGACCTACCATCGCCCACTGCTGATCACCGACGCGGCGATCAATATCGCGCCGACGCTGGCCGACAAGGTCGACATCATTCAGAACGCCATCGAACTGGCACACATCATCGGTATTCCCGAACCGAAAGTAGCCATTCTGTCGGCGGTCGAAACGGTCAACCCGAAAATCCAGTCCACGCTGGACGCCGCCGCACTGTGCAAAATGGCCGACCGTGGCCAGATCACCGGCGGCATCCTCGACGGCCCGCTGGCCTTCGACAACGCCGTTTCCATTGTTGCCGCCAAGACCAAGGGCATCAAGTCGGCCGTTGCCGGCCATGCCGAAATTCTCGTCGTGCCAGACCTCGAATCCGGCAACATGGTCGCCAAGCAACTTGAGTATCTGGCCAACGCACTGACCGCCGGCATCGTGCTCGGCACACGGGTGCCCATTGTCCTCACCAGCCGCGCCGACACGGCGGAAACCCGTACCGCTTCGTGCGTCATTGCCGCGCTCGTCGCCCATGCCAACAGAAACAAGGGAGTTGCATAACATGTCGCAAGGCATCCTCACCATCAATGCCGGTTCTTCATCAATCAAGTTTGCCCTGTTTCAGCTGGCGCATCCGATTTCCCCGATCGCCGTGGTATCAGGGCAGATCGACGGGATCGGCACCGATGTCACCAGGATGGTCGCCAAGAACGAGGCTGGAGAACGCATCACCGATCAGACGCTGACCGGCGAGAAGGTCAGTCACGCGCAGGCATTCGATGCGCTGCTCAAATGGTTCACTGCCAGTCATGCAGGCTGGGAAATCGTCGCCGTTGGCCATCGTGTCGTCCATGGCGGCGATCTTTACTCGCAACCGACAGTTGTTGACAGTCAGGTACTGGAAAACCTGAACAGTTTCATTCCGCTGGCGCCCCTGCACGAGCCGCACAACGTCGCCGGCATCCGTGCCCTGCAAGCCCTGCTGTCTAAAGTGCCGCAAGTCGCCTGCTTCGATACCGCCTTCCATCGCAGCCAGCCAGCCGTCGCCCAGATGTTCGGCCTGCCACGCTGGGTCACTGCCGAAGGCATCAAGCGCTACGGTTTTCATGGGCTTTCCTACGAATACATCGCCCGTGCGCTGCCCCAANCCTCCACCCGCGCCGAGGGGCGCGTCGTTGTTGCGCATCTCGGCAACGGTGCCAGCATGGCGGCGATGGTCGGACGCAAGTGCCTGGGTACCACATTGNGGTTTTCGACCATCGATGGACTGATGATGGGAACGCGCTGCGGCAATCTCGACCCCGGGGTCGTGCTGCACCTGATGGAAACCAAGNGCCCGGCGNTCAAGGAAATGACCAGGATGCTCTACAAGGAGTCGGGTCTGCTCGGCGTCTCGGGTATCTCCCAGGATATGCGCACCCTGCTCTCCAGCGACAAGCCCGAAGCGCAGGAAGCCGTCGATCTCTTCTGCTACCGTATCGTTCGCGAGCTGGGCTCGCTGGCAGCGGCAGCCGGCGGCCTCGATGCGCTGGTGTTTANNGGTGGCATCGGCGAGCACGCCGCCGAAGTCCGGCGCCGCGTCTGCCTGCAGTCCGAGTGGTTGGGCATCCGTCTGGATACTGAAGCCAACGCGCGCCACGATCTCCATATCGGTGCCGGGAACAGCAGTGTCGATGTATTGGTGATTCCGACCAACGAGGAATGGATGATGGCTCATCACGCACAGACCTTATTGGCACTCTGAGAAAATTTTTGCTCCTCGGCCCCGCCACCGAAAGGTGCCGGGGCTGTGAGGTATGTTCATTCCGGCAGTGCCGAAACCATAGCGAGCGGCCGCAGGAATTCCGGGAAGAGCCGGTATAGCAAGGGTCTCGGCGGGATGACCGGGAAAAACAGCCCAGTGGAAAAGTGAACAAAAATAGCCGGACTCTGGGCTCAGTTCGCGCAAAAAACCGGCAATTTCAAACAGCGTCCACGCAGGATTGAACAGGGCGCATGAAGGGAAGGTTCGTCGCCTCCCTGGTACGCCGATTTTCGCAGGTTGTGCCAAATATCGCGCAATGCCAGAAGCGCGATTAACGCGCCCCTTGGCTGGGGCGTTACAAATCAATCAGCGGCCAGCCTAACCGCTTCCTCGATCATGGCCTGATCGACTTGTCCGCTGGCCTTGAAGGCCCGGTAGAGCATAGCAACCGCCCTTGCCTTTTTATCTGCCGTCATCGTTCCGCCGCAGGATAATAGTGCGCGCTCTACACCATCTAGGACTGCTACAAGCACCGCAGAATCAAGAGCTGCCGCGTCTTCAATCATGCCGCGAATCCGGCTGCTGACCTTGGCCAGTTCCCAAGCCCATGCTGGGTCTCTCGAATCACTACACGGAACCCCAGATTCATTGAGCCTGACAAGCTTTTCGACAATCCGGTTCCAGTCATCGTAGGCAACTCCAAGGGCGTCTAAGACAAGCACCCCTGCTTTGTCCCCGTCATATCGGGCTTCTATCCCTGGAATGGCCTGCCCCAAAATATCCTTGGCTTGTTCGCCTGTGCTTCCAACCTTCAACGAAAAATGGAAGTCATTGAGTTTCTCTGCTGGTGTAGGTAGCGAATAGCCAATCACATAGCCGACGTCAACACCTGTCTTACGGATGGAGTCGAGATATGCGGTATCAGGCTCTCTTTCGCCGCGTTCATAGCGTGCCTGCGTGTTCCGGTGGATGCCAATTAAATCGGCAAANCTCCCCTGAGAAAGCCCCAATCGCTTTCTTTCTTCTCTTAAGCGTTTGCTGATATTCGACATACGTGTTGACACGAACCCAATTGTGTTCTTAATATATTTGAACCCATATGTGTTCATTTAAGAGGAACCAATCTCATGAAACCACGAAGCACGCGCACCGCGCAACAAGTCCGCGCCGAATTCCTGCGCAGGGGCGTAAGTATCGGAAGCTGGGCAGATGCTCACGGATTTTCCCGCGCTTCGGTCAATCAGGTTTTGACCGGGCGCAACGCTGCAACGATGGGAACCGGCCACAAAATCGCCGTCATGCTTGGCCTCAAGGATG
This sequence comes from Dechloromonas sp., assembly GCA_013363835.1. GTDB lineage: Bacteria > Pseudomonadota > Gammaproteobacteria > Burkholderiales > Rhodocyclaceae > Azonexus. The sequence goes on along the minus strand of CP054864.1, from coordinate 598,780 downwards.
GTGAAATTACCGAGAGCGGTCATGAGTGAAAGCTACCTCGTGCATTGCACCGCAGCTCTGGGCCGAACGATGGCCGGGATTTACGCCGCCGGCTTGACGGCTACCGGCATGGTGGCCACCTGGAAGCGCGAACGCGCTACCAGGTATGACTCTGAAGCCGACGCCGCTACTGTTGCCCGTCGCTTGGAGCGGAAATTCTCCGGTACAACCTGGGAGGTTTCCCATGTCTGACCGGAAGCAAAACGCAACAAAAAACCGGCAAGAAATCACCGAAACAGGTTGCGACCCAAAACGCGAAAGGTCGCAACCTGACGCCAATTTTGAAAAACAGGTTGCGACCCCGCCGAAACCATTGCAAACATTGGGTTTGAGGCTAATGGCAACACTCGGAAAACACAGCATGGAAGCCGTCAAGGGTCGCAACCTGGCATAACATTTTTGAACGCGAAAGCCTCTGCATCGCTGCTTGGAATTTCCGTGCAAGCGGTTCGAGACAACGCGGCCGCCGGCAAATACCCCGGCGCCCACAAAATCACCGGCCCCGGTGGCGAAGGCTGGGCTATTCCCNTCGACGCCTTACCCGCTATTGCTCAGGCGATGTACTACCACGAGCAATTCACCGCCGCCGGCCTGACTGGCGACCTGTTCCCCAGCGGTTCGAGTTTCAGCCCGGAAGACAGGGGCGTTCACTGGAAGAGGTATGACGAATCCACCGAAAAATGCCAAGCCCGCGCCCGCGCTGCTTTTGCCGCCCTGCTGCGCTTCAACGAGCTGCGCCGTGCCGGCACGNGGAAAATGGACGCCTACGCGACAATCAAGGAAGAATTCGACGTAGCGCGGTCGACGTTCAACGAATGGCAGCAAGCCGTCGACGGCCTGGATCAAACCGACTGGCTGCCCGCCCTGACGCCGGACTTTTCCGGGCGTTCCAATGCCGTCCGGGCGGAATGGCCGGGGCAGTCCTGGCTGCATTTTCTGNAGGGTGCCCTAACCCCCGGCGCAGAAGTAGCGACGGCGTACAAACGCACCGAGCGGGAAGCCGAGGCGCAAGGCTGGGGGCAGTTGCCCAGCCTGTCGACGGCCAGAAATGACCTGAAATTCAGCGTCGACCGCGATGTGGCCACGCTCATCAAGGAAGGCCCGACCGCCTTGAAACGCCTGTCGCCAACCCTGGAACGGGATTACGAGGCATACAAGCTGCATGACACCTGGAGCATGGATGGCCGGCGCATTGACTTGATGGTGCGCGATACCAAGGGCGAATTCGGCCCCAAGGGGCGGGTTTTCAGGATGTGGCTGTATGGCGTTCAAGAGGTTCGCTCACGGTACTTTGTGGGCTATTCGCTAGGCCCGGAGTTGAATGCCGATGCGGTGCGCAATGCTCTGGTCAACGCTTTCAGCAATACCCGCTTGATTCGGCCGAAGGAGATACAGGTCGACAACGGCATGGAGGCCGCCGCCAAGGAAATTACCGGGNGCGCACCTTGGCGCCGCCGGGGCAAGGTCAAAGAGGATGAAATCATCGGCCTGATTCCTTTTCTGAATATTGCCGTTTCCTGGGCAACCNCTGCCCACGGCCAAACCAAGCCGATTGAACGTCTGTTCGGCACGCTAGCCGGGATGCACGAGACACGGCCAGAGTTTCGCGGGGCGTATTGCGGGCACAAGCCGGAAGCCCGGCCGGAAGAGTGGGATGCAACCAAGGCCGCACCTATCGAGCTGGTGCGCAAGCTGCTGACCGAGGAAATCGAAGCCTATCACCGCGCCCCGCACCGGGGGCACGGGATGAATGGCAAAAGCCCGATGGCGGTGTATACCGAGTTGATGAACGCGCCTGGCTATGTGCCGAAGACCATTACACGGCCGCAATACCGGCGCTGCGTGCTGTCGGCAATCAAGGTCACGATTCGGCAGGATGGCTCATTTGCGATTCACGGGGCACGCTACTACTCCGAGGCAACCGCAGCCCTGCCAAGGGTTCGCGGCTATTACGCCGTCTACAACCGTCATGACTTTGCAGAGCCAGTCACGCTCTACCTGGGCAGCAAGATCAAGGCGGACGCCGTGCCGCAAATCGAGCGGACACCCGGCAACTGCAAGGAATCCGCGAAGAAGATCATGAAGGCACGGAGCGATTTCACGAAATCGACCAAAGCGCGTGCCAAGGCTCTATTCGACATTCAGTCCGCCGACAACCCGAGCGAGATCGCCAAGCGTCTGGCGGGCAAACACCCCGAGTTGATCGACACCGAAACCGGCGAAATCCTGCCCGTCGCCAAGGTCGTTGAACTGACACAGACCGCAGCCGAGGTATCGCGGGAGCCAACCCAGTCCGAAACCGACGCCGCCGCCCGAATCAAGGCGATGGCGGAAGAAATGAACCGCATGACCGCCGGGGCGCTGCGCCGTGCTGGCAAGCACTGAAAAACAAGGGCTTGCGGCTGCCACCGCAAGCCCCAGCCTTCAACAATCTATGGAGCTCGAATTATGGCCGAAACCATTGAAAAATCAGCGAGGACGCACGCGAGGTACGGGAATTGCGCGCCTATGTCGAGGACTTGCTGACCATCGCCAAGATTCCGCTATCGCGGATCGCTACCGAATCCGGGGCATCCTTGCAACGCCTGAAAGCTTGGTGGACGGCACTGGCGGTGAGTGCCATTGCAGCGCTTTTGGCTTGGAAAGCCGAAATCGATGCGGCCAGCGCCCATGCCGGCGGGTTTGTCATGACACCCACCTCAGAGCGCATCATCAAGGCGTTTGATCGTGCAAGGGAATCGAGGGGCGGTGTTGCACACCCGGCGNATGAGGAAACGCAAGAGCGCGGCATTGCACTGATTTACGGGTCATCTGGCGCCGGTAAAACGAAAACTGCCGAATGGTACTTAAAGAGTGCCGGGCAGCCACGCCCAATCGGTTTATGGCCTGTCGTGTTGGTGCGTTGTACGGGCAACGAGGGAACACGCGAGGCTTTGCATGCAAATGTGCTAGACAGCATGGATGGCGCTCAGTTCTNNACCCGCAAAAATATGAAAAAGCTCGACACCATCCGCTCACGCATCCCGGATGGCGGCCTGATAATTTTTGACGAGTCGCAGCTATTAAGCCGGCGCCGCCTGGACGAACTGCGCTATTTCCCTGACCAGCTCGGGATTGCGATTGCACTCATGGGCAACCTCACGGGTTACAAGGAACTGGTCGACGCCAAAATTGGGCAGATCATGAGCCGGGTTGGTGGCGCCCGTGTTGTAGTTGATCTGCCCACCGAAGGTGATGTCGACGCCCTGCTATCGGCTTGGGGCATTCGGNGGCGCGCGGTGCGCGAGACGGCCGTCATGATCGGCGTGCAGGACGGCGGCTTGCGCCTGCTCTCCCATACGGTCGGTATTGCCCGAAAGTTTGCCAAGGTGAAAGGCAAGGCGATAGATGCCGATATTTTCAAGGCAGCCGCCGTTTCCGCAGGTGCCTGGGGCGAACTGTCATGAGCGCCCGCCTCCCCGCCTACGACGGCCTGATCTTCGGCAGCAAAATCCGCCTGATCCAGACTGCCCGCAATCAATTGAACATGGACGATGCCGATTACCGGGCGCTACTGCTACGCACCGCCGGGGTATTCAGTTCCACGGCCATCACCCTTTCGCGGTTCGATGCCGTGATGGCCGAATTCAGGCGTCTTGGTTTCGTGNCAGAAGCCCCCAAGAAGAAGCCGAAAGTCGCCGCCGGTAGTGCAGAAAACCGGCCTACCGCACGGCAATGGAAGCTCCTGGAAGATCGCGCCCGGCAAGTCGGTTACGGCGGCCTGGAAGACCCGCGTTTCATCGCCTGGATGAAACCGCGCGGCCATGTCGAACACCCACGATTTCTGACGAAGAGCGCGATTCAGCCAGTGTTGGCCGCTTTGGGGAAGTGGATACAGCGGCAGAGCATTAGCAAGAACGATTTTTCAACCAAGGAGCAAGCCAAATGAAAACGACCAAGATTATCCTCCGAATCGACAATGCGCTTTTCCAGTTGCAGAACGCGCATTCTCTCCTTGAGACAAGCGTTGCATCCGCCGATGCCGCCCGCAGTCTGGCAACGATGATGCAACCCGCTCTCGACGATTTATGTCGCAGCGTGGAACGTCTGATGGGCAAGGCCGGAAAAGCCGGGAGACGTGACCATGTGTGACCGTACCGCCTGGCATACCCTGATGGAAATTTCCCGCTTGGTCGACACCGCCTACGGCCTGGCGATTCTGGCCGATTACGATTGCGCCGAAGGGCTAGGCATCCCCGCCGAACTGGAGGCCGCCCAAGCGGCTCCCATGAGTGGCGCGCGTCTGTTACTGGCGCAAGCCAAGGAGTTGGTTGATAGCCTTGAACCCGTCATCAGTAAACTGGAACGGGAAGCGGCATGAGCAGGCAACACATTCCCGCCGTCTGGTACGACCTTTCCAGCAGGCTACGCGCTGCCCATTCGGTCATTGGCGCAGTCGACTACTACATGTCAAGCACCTTGCAGCCGGAGATAATCCAGCGTCAACTTGATGCGATTGGCGATATTGCCAACGCCACATTTGAACTGCTAAATCTTTGCAAGGCGGATTGCGATGCACTGGAGCAGGCGCTGCTGGAAATCCCCGATCTGCCGTCCGGTTAACCGTGAAATCCAACCCTGCCCAAAACCGTCAGAATCGCCCTCTGGCGGTTTTTCTTGCGGGTCGCTACGCAGGCATTCCCGCCGATTCATTAACGCGATGGCGAGCGAAATAACGCGGGTTTTGTGATAAGGCGGGCGGTAGTTGATGCTGCCGAAGCCCTCCAACCTAAAACGTCCGAAACGCATCCGCCCTTAGAAGAATATTAGCACCCTTCCTGTGTAACCCTTTCCCCTGCGGGAGGCAACCCGTTCCCTGATACTTGCTGCAAGCCATCAGGGAACCGCCATGCTGCCGAAATTTGCCGATCTGGACGAACAGAAAATTGCGCTGATCGTGCCGTTGCTGCCCGCCGTTGCAAAAGAATTTGCCGAGGCCATCGGCCTAGAAAATGCCCTGAATCTCTTTGCCGAATTTGGCGGCATGAATTGGTGCTTTGCCAAATCGCGCCCGCCCGCCGGCATTGCCGCGCAACGCTTCGAGGAACTGGCGGCGGTGATTGGCGCAGACAACGTCATTCGGCTGGGGGCAACGTTCCCCGATGAACATGTACATCCCCCGCTGCACCATCGCCATGAATGCTTTGCGTGATCGGCAGATCATTGAAGACTTCGACGAGATGATCCAAGAGATGAGCACGCGCGAGGCATTCAATCAACTTGCCAGACGCTATCACCGCAGCGTCGTAGCCATTAAAAACACCGTGAATGGAAAAGTCCATCCAAGCCGTGCAAAGCCCCGCCCCTAAACCTGACAATCCATCCGAGGAGATAACCACCGTGGAACACCAAAATTTTGATGAAGTCGCCAGCGCTTACGAGCAGGTCAAGAAGACCGGGGATACGCTCAAGGCTGACTATGAGCAGACGTGCAAGGAAATCGACGCCGCTGAAACCGAGCTGGAGGCGTTGCCATTGGCCCCCGTTCCGTTCGAAGACATGAAGGCCGCCATCCTTGATTTTGTGGACGCCAGCGGTGAACGCCACGCTGAAAAACTCCGTACTTTCATTGCCAATTTTGCGAGTGGAAGAACGGGGTATGGCCAGGGCGACGGCGGTATTGGGCAGGTTGATCTACACGATGTTGGAAAACCCTTGAGATTTTCCGTCATCCAGGGCGCAATCTTGGGCAATGGATCGCTTTCGAGCGATGCCAGAATACTGACGGGCGGCATAGCGAGTTTAGTCGACCGAGCCTTCTATTACTTCTGCGCCCAGTTGATTCGTGAAGGCCTGCAAAGACGATGGATCGCATGACGCCGGAAGAATTCGGTTACGACCGAGTTAGGGCAAAGGACGTGGGAACCCCCGCCATGAACGGGTTGCGGCAATTGCCGCGCTTGAAGCGCGCCTGGTCGAACTGCGCAGCCGCAAACAGGAATTGGCGGGCAAAATCCTCAAGCTCGGCTTTGACATTCCCCCGACTGCGAAACGCAAGCCATGATCTCGCACCTGGCCGCCCTGACCCAATCGCTGTCCGAGGCCGCGCGCGAATTCCGCATTTTGCCGGCGGGGTATTTCGTGCGAAGGATGGCCGCCCGGCGCATCTTCCCGGCTGGAAGATCGATGCCGAGATTGCCCAGCGCGTGATTGCCGCGTCGGCTTCCGTTGATGAGCTGGTGATCGATTACGAACACCAGACAATCAATGCGGAAAGAACGGCCAGCCAGCGCCGGCCGCCGGCTGGTTCAGGCAGATGGTTTGGCGCGAAGGTGCCGGCTTGTTTGCGGTTGGCGTGCAATGGACGGACAAGGCCAGGGCAATGATTGCCGCCCGTGAATATCGTTATATTTCGCCTGTCTTCCCTTATAACGCCGTGACTGGCGAAGTGCAGAAGATTGTTGGCTTGGGTTTGACCAACAACCCGGCATTGCCCGGCCTGGCCAATTTGGCGGCCTTGTCGGCTAAACCTGCCGACCCCGCCCGACTACTAGCATCTGCACGAGACATTGAGATATTCAACCGCGTATTCGGGCAATTCGGGCAGTTTCACCCGGACACTCCCGCCGAAACCATCGCAGCACTGAGCACACCGCCCGCCAAGCCGCGCTTTCCGGCGGGTCTTGAACAGACAGACCCGAAAGGTGCCGAGGCATTGCGCAGACTAGCGCCGGGTGCCTGGGAGGATTGATTTCACGCGAGGGCCAAGGCTTGGACGCGAGACGCACGCCATAGCATCCCGGTCAAGAGTCCCACCCATGGCGTGCGCGCCCCAGCTCTGCATGACACTCCCATGCGGAACTGGGGCATTTTTGGCCTATACTGCATCTGAGGCGGTTGTTTCCAATGGGAATGGTTAGGGGCTTTGGCCGCTATGATCCGGTTCGAATCCGGCGCCGCCTCGCTTCCTTGTCAGTCTGCTTTTTTGGCGAATTTCAGTATCAATGAAAATGGCTATCGACCTCGCACTCATCATCGGTATGGCGCTCTGCTACGTCGCGGGTCAATTCGTTGCGGCCAATGCCTTTTCTGGTGTCGCACTGGCACTGTTGCTGGTCTTCGTGATCCGACTCTGCGGCGGTGCCATTACTTGGTTGGTGACAGGACGCTAAAGAGGCTTCAAGCGGATGAAATTCCTATTTCTCCTAGGACTAGCCTACATCACACCGGCATTGCTCCTGTTGCTCTTCGCGCAAGGGTGGACTTGGCTATATGCGTTCCCGCTTGCCTTGATCGTCATCAATGGCGTTTTGGCAGGCAAAGCTGAGTTACATCGCTCCCAGAATTAACGGACCACGGGCAGGCAGAAGAAAAATATTTGCGCGATATTTGGCACAACGCGAGTGCCGAAATTAATTTGCGCAAATTGCCAAATCCTTACTGCGCCTTACAGGCCTTGTTTTTCAGGGTTTCCGGGGCATGACACCAGGGTTGGCTTCGACGAGAACGACACCATATCTAGTCAACTTATTGCTTTGAACCACTAGATATAGTAGATTGGCGCTCATTCGAAAACCAACAAGCCCGATAATCGTCGCCATGCCGAGGAGCAAAAATGAGCCCAGTTTCCGAACAACTATCGCTGACCGAAATCCCGGCGCCGCCGCAAATCGCGCCCCTTCCAGAGCAGGAAATTTCCAGCGAGGTACTGATCGAAAAGTACGCCAAAGGCAAGGAAATCAATGTTNCTGACGTGCGCCGCCGGGTCGCCTATGCGCTGGCTCAGGTCGAGCAGGAAAAGGATCGCGCGCACTGGGAAGCAAAATTCCTGTGGGCGCAGGAAAATGGTTTCATTCCAGCCGGCCGCATCAACTCCGCAGCCGGAACAGATCTCCAGGCGACGCTGATCAACTGCTTCGTGCAGCCGGTCGGTGATTCCATTGTCGAAACGACTGATGGCAAGCCCGGCATCTACACTGCGCTGGCCCAGGCTGCCGAAACAATGCGACGTGGTGGTGGCGTTGGTTACGATTTTTCTTCCATTCGCCCGCAGGGCGCCCACGTCAAGGGTACGCAGTCGCGTGCTTCCGGCCCGGTTTCCTACATGCGCGTCTTCGACCGCTCCTGCGAAACGGTCGAATCCGCCGGTGCCCGCCGCGGCGCCCAGATGGGCGTGCTGCGCTGCGATCACCCGGACATCGAGGTATTCATCCACGCCAAGGACAAGGGCGACCTGACCAATTTCAATATCTCCATCGGCGTCACCGATGCCTTCATGGAAGCTGTCGATAACGATACCGAAGTCGAGCTGACGCACCGTGCCGAGCCCAACGCCGAAATGCGTTCCACCGGGNCCTACCAGCGCGAGGACGGCCTGTGGGTTTACCGCAAGGTGCAGGCGCGCGACCTGTGGGACCAGGTGATGAAATCCACCTACGACCATGCCGAGCCCGGCATCCTGTTCCTTGACCGCATGAACAAGGACAACAACCTAAACTACTGCGAAGTCATCGAGGCCACCAATCCTTGCGCCGAACAGCCGCTGCCGCCTTACGGCTGCTGCTGCCTGGGTTCGATCAACCTGACGCTGTTCATCAAGCATCCGTTCTCCGACAAAGCCGAGTTCGACTTCGAAGCCTTCGCTGAGGTCGTACGCGTTTCCACGCGCATGCTCGACAACGTGCTCGACGCCACGCACTGGCCGCTCGAGCGTCAGCAACAGGAAGCCGCCAACAAGCGCCGCGTCGGTCTCGGTTACACCGGCCTGGGCGACGCACTGGCCATGCTGCGCCTGCGCTACGACAAGCCGGAAGCCCGCGCGATGGCCACCCGCATGACGGAATTCATGCGCGACACCGCTTATCTCTATTCAACCGAGTTGGCCAGGGAACGCGGCGCCTTCCCGCTGTTCAACGCCGAACTCTATCTTTCCGGCGGCAACTTCGCCTCCCGCCTGCCCAACGAGGTCAAGGCCGAAATCCGCAAGAACGGCCTGCGCAATTCGCACCTGCTGTCGATCGCGCCGACCGGCACCATCTCCNTGGCCTTCGCCGACAACGCCTCGAACGGCATCGAGCCGCCCTTCTCGTGGACCTACAGCCGCAAGAAGCGCATGCCGGACGGTACGCTCAAGGAATACTCGGTCGAGGATTACGCCTGGCGCCTTTACAAGCATCTTGGCGGTGACGTCACCAAGTTGCCGGATTATTTTGTCACGGCGCTGGAAATCTCGGCCGCGGCACACAAGGACATGGTGGCAGCGGTTGCGCCGCATATCGACACGTCGATTTCCAAGACGGTCAACGTGCCGGCAGATTATCCCTACGAGGATTTCCAGGATCTTTACATGAGCGCCTGGAAATCCGGCCTCAAGNGCCTGGCAACCTACCGTCCGAACAGCGTGCTGGGCTCGGTGCTTTCCGTCGAACCGGCGCCCGCGGAGGCTGCTGCGGTCGACGCCAAATCGCCGCAGGATTTCGTTTCCGACGCCAACCGCCGCCTGTCGATCAAGGATCTGCCGGCCCCGGTGCTCTCCAGCCTGCGCTGGCCGAACCGCCCCAGCCTGCCGGAAGGCAACCTGTGCTGGACTTACATGCTCGATTCGCCGATCGGCAAGTTCGCACTCTTCGTCGGCCACGTCGAGCCGGAAGGCCGTGCCTGGCCGTTCGAAGTCTGGGCCAACGGCCCTGCCGAACCGCGTGGCCTCGGCGCCGTCGCCAAGACCTTGTCGATGGACATGCGCGCCAACGACCATGGGTGGCTGGAGATGAAGCTCGAGGCACTGGCCAAGACGCCGGGCGAATCCTTCGACATGCCGATGCCACCGCATGGCGAGCGCAAACGGGTGCCATCCGTGGTTTCCGCGATGGCGCAGATCATCCGCTGGCGTTGCGAGCAACTTGGCGCCTTCAAGCACGAGGGAACGACACCGGTCAAGGATGCACTGTTCAGCGCCAAGGAGCCGAAGACCGGCACCGACGGCACGCTGTCCTGGACGGTCGACGTCAACAACCCCTCCACCGGCGAGGATTTCGTCCTCGGCCTCAAGGAAATCACCCTGCCGGACGGCATCACCCGCCCCTATTCGATGTGGCTGTCGGGCAACTATCCGCGCGCGCTGGATGGCCTGTGCAAGCTACTGTCGCTCGATATGCGCGTTCTTGATCCGGCCTGGATTGGCATGAAGTTGCGCAAGCTCCTCGATTACCCGGAGCCGCTGGGCGATTTCATGGCTTTCGTTCCCGGCTCACGCAAGCAACAGACCTACCCATCGACTGTTGCCTACGTCGCCAATCTGATCATCCACCGCTATGCGATGCTCGGCGTTCTCGATGAAAACGGCTTCNCGATCCAGCAGATGGGCATCCTGAAAGCGCCGGAAGATGCCAGCAACACCGTCCATCCGACTCAGGGCAAGCTGTGTAGCGAGTGTGGCAACCATACGATGATCCGCAAGGATGGCTGCGATTTCTGCACCGCCTGCGGCGCTGTCGGTACCTGCGGCTAAATCCCCCGCCGCAAGCCGTCAAAAAGCAAAGCCCGGGAAATTTCCGGGGCTTTTTTCGTCTGTCGCGGTCGACTGCCAAAAAGGGCAAATTTCAAATTGATGCGGACATGCTCACGGACGCTCGAGCCAGAATAGCGCGCACACCGTCTTGGCATCGGTGATCTGGCCGCTCCAGACCGCCGCTTTGGCATCTTTCGGCGAAACTTCGACCACCTCCAGAAACTCATTGTGGTCCAGTTGCTTGTCACCAGCCAGATGCAGGCCACGGGCCTCGAAAATCTCGATTCGCTCGTCCGAATAGCCGATACACGGATGCATTACGCCGAGATACGTCCACTCGCTTGCCACGTAACCGGTTTCTTCCTGCAACTCACGGCGTGCCGTGTCGATAATGGCCTCGCCCGGATCGATTTTACCGGCAGGCAGTTCGAGAAACACCCGCCGCAACGGATAACGGAACTGCCGCTCGAACAGCAGGTTGCCATTATCGAGAAAGGCAAGAATGACGACGGCACCGGGATGAACGATGTATTCCCGAAGCGACTCCTTGCCATCGGGAAGCTGTACCGTATCCTTGCGGACTTCCAGCAACTTGCCCTTGAAAACGACTTCGCTGGCCAGTTCCGCTTCAATGAGGTGGGTATCGTGCGTCATTTAAGGCTCTGAAAATGAAAACGCCCCTGAATACGGGGCGTCTTTTGAATGGCCGGGGAACTTCCCGAAATCAGAACGATCGCATCACGGCGTAGGCACAGAGCGCCATGATCAATTGCGGGAAGATACCAAGGAAGGCAACCGCAAGTCCGTTCGCGGAAATGAGAATCCGCATGTCCAAGGAAGCAGTAAGCGGGGTTGGATCAGCGGGCACATCGAAGTACATGAGTTTGACGACCCGCAGGTAGTAGAAGGCACCAATCAACGAGAACAGCACGGCAATGACCGCCAGCCACATGTAGCCGGCAGCGACGACCGCCTGCAATACGGAGAACTTGGCAAAGAACCCAATGAAGAACGGCACGCCTGCCATTGAGAACATCAGCATCAGCATGACGGCGAACCACGGATTGCGCTTGTTGAGCCCNTTGAGGTCATCCAGCTCGTCCGCTTCGAACCCGGCTCGCGCCATCAGCAGGATCATGCCGAAGGTACCGGCCGACATCAGGACGTAGGCAATCACGTAGAACATTGCCGATGAATAGGCAAACGGATTCAGCATGAACTGGCCATCGACATTGACGACGCCAGTGACGATGCCAAGCAGCATGAACCCCATGTGCGAAATAGCGGAATAGGCCAGCATGCGCTTCAGATTGGTCTGGGCGATCGCGGCCAGATTGCCGATAGCCATCGACAGTACCGAAAGAATGACCAGCATCGCTTGCCAGTCCTGCGCCATGGCAATCAAGCCACTGACCAGCAGGCGCATGGTGATGGCAAAAGCGGCCAGCTTCGGCGCCGAACCGATGAGCAAGGTGACCGAGGTCGGCGCACCATGATAGACGTCGGGAATCCACATGTGGAAAGGAACGACCCCNAGTTTGAAAGCCAAGCCAGAAACCAGGAAAACCAGGCCGAATGCCAGGACGGTCTTGTTCACACCGCCACTCTGAAGACGCTCAGCAATCCCCGTGATTTCAAGCGTGCCGGTCGCGCCATAGATCATCGACATACCGTAGAGCAACAGACCGGAAGCCAGCGCTCCCAGCACGAAATACTTCATCGCCGCTTCAGTGGAAGTCACCGACTCACGGTTCATCGCAACCATCGCATAGAGCGACAGCGACAGCAGTTCAAGACCAAGGTAGATCGTGACGAAGTGATTGGCAGAGATCATCACCATCATGCCGAGCGTCGCGAACAGCGTCAGCACATAGTACTCACCCTTGTTCATCGATTCCCGATCCATCACGTAACCACGCGAATAGAAGAGAACGACAATCACCGTCATGTAGAGGAAAGTCTTCAACAAGTCGGCCATCAGGTCATCGACGAAGGTGTTGCTGAAGGTATAGACGACTTCGCCGGTACTGGTCCCAAGCTGGATGACAAGGCACCCGATCAGGGTTAGCTGGGTAAGCGCAAACGTCAGCGTACGGCGACTGTCCTTGACCGTCAGATCAATGAGAAGAATGACCAGCGCCATGAACGCCAGAAAGAGTTCCGGGGCGGCGGGCAGGAGATCGGGGACAACGAAATTGTCGAACATGTCGGCTACCGTTTATTGAATCTTGCTGATGGCGACATGACGCAGCAGGTCAGTGACCGAAGCGTGCATGACTTCCGTGAAAGGCAGTGGATACAAGCCCATCCACAGGGTACAGAGGGCCAATACGCCGAGAATGGCGAATTCGCGGTTGTTTACATCGGTCAACTCGGCAACGTGGTGATTGGCGACATCCCCGAAAATTACCCGCTTGTACATCCAGAGCGTGTAGGCGGCACCGATCACCATCGAGCTGGCCGCAGCGACTGCCACCCAGAAGTTGAACTTGACCGCACCCAGGATGACCATGAACTCGCCGACGAAGCCGGAGGTCGCCGGCAGACCGGCATTGGCCATCGAGAACAACATGAACAGTGCGGCAAACTTGGGCATGGTGTTTACCACGCCGCCATAGTCGGCAATCTGGCGGCTATGGACGCGGTCATACATGACGCCGATACAGAAGAACATTGCGCCGGAAACAAAGCCATGTGAAACCATCTGCACCAGCGCGCCCTCGATGCCCATCGAACTGAACATGAAAAAGCCCAGCGTCACGAATCCCATGTGCGCAATGGAAGAATAGGCAACCAGCTTCTTCATGTCGGTCTGAACGAGCGCGACGAAGCCGATATAAACAACTGCAATGAGCGAAAGTGCAATGACCAGCCCGGACAATTCGTGAGAAGCATCCGGCGCAATCGGCAGCGAGAACCGCAGGAAGCCGTAGGCACCGAGCTTCAGCGCAATGGCGGCCAGCACGATGGAGCCACCGGTCGGTGCCTCGACGTGCGCGTCCGGCAGCCATGTATGAACCGGCCACATCGGCACCTTGACGGCAAAGGCGACGAGGAACGCGACGAACAACCAGATCTGTGCGCCAAGGGAGATCGGCAGCTTGTGCCAGTCGAGGATAGAGAAGCTACCACCGGACTGGATGAACAGGTACATCAACGCCAACAGCAGCAACAATGAACCAAAGAGGGTGAACAGGAAGAACTTGAACGCCGCATAGACACGATTCGGGCCGCCCCAGACACCGATGATCAGGTAGAGGGGAATCAGNGAAGCCTCAAAGAAGACATAGAACAGGACGCCATCCAGCGCACTGAAAATCCCGTTCATCAAACCCGACATGATCAGGAAGGCAGCATTGTATTGTGCGACCTTCTCCTGAATCACCTCCCAACCTGCGGCAACCACGATAATGGTGATGAAGCTGTTCAGGACAACGAAAAGCATCGAAATGCCATCAACGCCGAGGTGGTAGTTGATATTGAAGCGTGGAATCCAGTTCCCGAGTTCAACGAACTGCATGCCACCATTTGTATTATCAAAACCGGCCCACAGCGGAATGGCAACGAGAAAACCGGCAATTGCCACGAGAAGGGCCAATCCTCGCGCCTTGGAATCATTTCCCGACGAGCCAGCGACAAGCACCGCTAGGCCGCCAATGATCGGGATCCAGATGGCAAGTGAGAGCAGATAATTCGACATGTTTTTCCTTGGTACTCTGCGAGCTCTTCGGTCAGACGCGGTTGATCCACAGGGTCATCAGGACAAACACACCGATGATCATGGTGAATGCATAGTGATAGACATAACCGGTCTGGAAGGCCCGGGTTATGGCGGAAATCATTGAAACGAGTTTCGTGGAGCCATTGACGATGACGCCGTCGATGAATCCTACGTCACCACCTCGCCACAGGGCTTTGCCGAGAAGGCGGGCACCGCCTGCAAAGACCGTTTCATTGAATTTGTCAAAGTAATATTTGTTTTCAAACAGCGTGTAGATGGCCGAGAAGCGACGCTGAATCGCGGCAGGGATATCGGGACGCTTCATGTAGAAGAACCAGGAAACCACGACGCCAGCCAAGGCCAGGAAGAACGGCAAACTGGTCAGCGCATGAACACCCATGGCTGCAGCACCATGGAAGTGCTCGGCCAGATGTTCCATCGCCGGATGGGCATGATGATCGATGAAGATGACGCCCTTGAAGTAGTCGCCAAACACCATCGGACCAATGGCCAGATAACCGATCGCCACAGACGGGATCGCCAGAAGCACCAGGGGCAGTGTGACGACCCAGGGCGTTTCGTGCGGCTTCTGTCCCGGCGCCAGACCGTGATGATGATCGTGCGAGGTTTCCTCATCGTCATGATCACCATGATGGTCATGGTGGTCGTCATCGCCGGCCTTGCCGAAACGCTCCTCGCCATGGAACACCAGGAAATACATGCGGAAGGAGTAGAAAGCGGTCACGAAGACGCCTGCCAATACTGCGAAATATGCGAACCCAGCCCCGGGNATATGGGACAGCGCCACTGCTTCGATGATCGAATCCTTGGAATAAAANCCGGACAGGAACGGCGTTCCGATCAAGGCCAATGAGCCGATGAGCGAGGTGATCCAGGTAATCGGCATGTACTTGCGCAGGCCACCCATGTTGCGAATGTCCTGATCGTGGTGCATGCCGATGATCACGGAACCCGCCGCCAGGAAAAGCAGCGCCTTGAAGAAGGCGTGAGTCATCAGATGGAAGATAGCCACCGAGTAGGCCGATGCACCCAGCGCAACCGTCATGTATCCCAGCTGCGACAGAGTCGAATACGCGACCACTCGCTTGATGTCGTTCTGGATAATCCCCAANAAGCCCATGAACAAGGCGGTAATGGCACCAATCACGATGACGAAGGAGAGGGCCGTCGTCGACAGTTCGAACAGCGGCGACATGCGTGCGACCATGAAGATGCCCGCGGTAACCATCGTCGCGGCGTGAATCAGCGCCGAAATCGGTGTCGGGCCTTCCATCGAATCAGGCAACCAGACATGCAGTGGAACCTGAGCCGACTTGCCCATCGCGCCGATGAACAGGCAGATACAGGTAACCGTCATCAACGACCAGTCGGCGGAGCCGAGAATGTTGATCGTGGTACCAGCGAATTCCGGCGCTTTTCTGAAAGCTTCCGCGTAGTCCAGCGTTCCGAAGTGGGCGAGCACCAGACCGATGCCGAGAATGAAGCCGAAGTCACCGACGCGGTTGACCAAAAAGGCCTTCATGTTGGCGAAAATTGCCGTCGGGCGGGTGTACCAGAAGCCGATCAGCAGGTAGGAAACAAGACCGACCGCTTCCCAACCGAAGAAGAGTTGCATGAAATTGTTGCTCATCACGAGCATCAGCATCGAGAACGTGAACAACGAGATATAGCTGAAGAAACGGTTGTATCCGGGATCTTCCTGCATGTAGCCGATCGTGTAGATATGCACCATCAGCGACACGAAAGTGACGACCAGCATCATCGTCGTGGTCAGCGTGTCGATCAGGAAACCCACTTCGAACTTGTAGTCACCACTGGTCAGCCAAGTGTAAACCGACCCGTTGAATACATTGCCGGCCTGTACATCCCGGAAAATCACAACGGAGGCGATGAACGCGATCGCGACGCCAGCGATTGTCACAGTGTGCGCCACCCAGCGGGGTATGACGCGGCAGAACAGACCGGCGATGATGGCCCCGAACAAGGGTGCCAGGGGAACCAGGAGATAGAGCTTTTGCATTTCCATGTTTAACCCTTCAGGCTACCCAGGTCATCCACATGGATGCTCTTCAGGTTGCGGAACAGCACGATCAGGATGGCCAGACCGATTGCCGACTCAGCTGCGGCGACGGTCAGGATAAAGAAGACGAAAATCTGACCAGAGAGATCCTGGAGATAGTGAGAAAACGCCACAAAATTCATGTTGACCGCAAGCAGCATCAATTCGATGGCCATCAGCAAGACCAGAAGATTCTTCCGGTTGAGGAATATGCCGACCACACTGATCGCAAAAAGTATTGCGCCCAGAATGAGGAAATGCGAGAGGGTAAGAGTAAGCATTGGCGCCCCGGGGTTCAGTCTTTTTCGACAGGCATCTGCAGTACGCGGACACGATCCTTCGCCTTGACGAAGACCTGTTGATTCGGATTGGTATATTTCGACTTTTTCGGCCCGCGATAGGTCAACACGATCGCCGCGATCATGCCGACCAGCAGCACGATGGATGCAAGCTCAAAGGGATACACGAAGTCGGTGAACATCAAGGCACCGATGCTCTTCGTATTTGAAACCCCGGCAGGAGCGATGGCATCGGCCGCCGGCACCTGAAAGTATTTGCTACCGAGGACTAACCCCATTTCGAGAACCATCAGGATACCCAACATAGCGCCCAACGGCAGGTAATTCCAGAAGCCCTGGCGAATCCGGTCGAGATTGATGTCCAGCATCATCACGACAAACAGGAACAGAACCATGACCGCCCCGACATAGACCAGGATGATCGCGATCGCCAGAAATTCGGCCTGTAGAAGTGCCCAGATTCCGCCGCAGGTGAAAAACGCCAGGATCAGATGCAATGCGGCATGCACCGGATTGCGTGCGGTAATGACCCGCAGGCTGGCGAATATGAGAATCGCCGACAAGAAAAAGAAGACTACAGTCTGAAAATCCATCGCTAGTACCTGTTATCGGTAAGGAGCATCTTGTTCCCGATCCTCGGCAATCTGCGCCTCGTACCGGTCACCGTTGGCCAGCAACATCTGCTTCGTATAGTAGAGATCCCCTCGCCGCTCTCCGTGGTACTCATAGACGCGCGTTTCGACGACGGCATCAACGGGGCAGGCCTCTTCGCAGAAGCCGCAGAAAATGCATTTGGTCAGATCAATGTCGTAGCGCGTCGTACGGCGTGAGCCATCATCACGTGGCTCAGCTTCAATGGTGATCGCCAGCGCCGGACAAATCGCTTCGCAAAGCTTGCAGGCGATACAGCGCTCCTCGCCATTCGGATAACGCCGCAGGGCGTGCAGGCCACGGAAGCGCGCACTTTGCGGTGTCTTTTCTTCGGGATACTGCACGGTAATCTTGCGGGCAAAGAAATAACGCCCAGTAACCGACATGCCTTTCAACAACTCCTTGAGGAGGAGGCTGTTGAAGATTTCCTTCATCGAACCCATGTCTCTCTCCTCACTTCCAAATAGTCAGCGGCGACATCATCCAGACACCGACGACGACGAGCCACACCAGACAGATCGGCAAAAACACTTTCCAACCCAAACGCATCAACTGGTCATAGCGATAACGCGGGAACGTGGCGCGGAACCAGAGGTAGAGGAAGAGAATGATCGACATCTTGGCGAAGAGCCAGATGATCCCATCGGGCAGGAACCCGACCGGCGACAGCCAGCCACCGAGGAACATGATGGAGGTGAGCGCCGCCACCAGGATCATGTTGGCATATTCGGCCAGGAAGAACAGCGCGAACGCCATACCGGAGTATTCGACATGGAAACCGGCAACGATTTCCGACTCGCCTTCTGCGACGTCGAACGGAGCGCGATTGAGCTCAGCTGTACCCGAAATCAGATAGACGATGAACATCGGCAACAACGGCAACCAGTTCCAGGAAAGGAAGCCAAGGCCATGACTTGCGAAACGCCCNTGATCCTGGGCATTGACGATTTCCACCAGATTCAGGCTATTCGAAACCATCAGAACGCAGATCAGCGAAAAGCCCATCGCAATTTCATAGGAGACCATCTGCGCTGCGGAACGCATCGCACCGAGGAAGGCATACTTCGAATTCGACGCCCAACCGGAGAGCATGACACCATAGACACCCATCGAGGTGATCGCCATGATGTACAGCAGGCTTGCGTCGATGTTCGCCAGCACCAGAGTATCGGTAAANGGCACCACCGCCCAGGCTGCCAATGCCGGTGCGATGGCCAGCATCGGAGCGATGATGAAAATCCCCTTGCTGGAACTACTGGGAACGATCACTTCCTTGAGCAGCAACTTCAGGCCGTCGGCGATCGGCTGGATCAAGCCGAGNGGCCCGACCCGGTTGGGACCGATACGAACCTGCATGTATCCGATCACCTTGCGTTCGGCCCATGTCAGATAGGCTACACAAAGCAGCAGGGGCGCCACAATCAGGATGATCTTGAGCAGGGTCCATACCGCCGGCCAGACTCCACCGAAAATCCCCACCCCGAAATTCATTAGTGCGTCCATTTATGCACGCTCCACAGAAATCAGGCCAAACATATCGCCAAGGTTTGCGGTGCTGACGTGAGCTGCAGCGACGCGAACACACCCACTCGGAACAGTATTGTCCTGCTTGGCCGCCAAGGTTGCTTCGCCCTGCCCCTGTTTGATTCTGACCAACGCACCCGCAGCAATCCCGAGTTGCCCCAGAGTCGCTTCGTTCATTCGCGCCATCGGTGCGATCGAGTCCGCAGTCTGCTGCAACGCGGGCGCCCGACGAGCCATGGGATCGGCAAAGTAGATCGGCACATCGGCAATGCGTTGCAAACCACTGACCGGTGCCGCTTGAAGGTTGATGGCTACGCCTGTCAACCCATTGTCGAGTCCGGAAACGAACTCCGTGCCCGCGCCGATGATCTCATCGCGCACCGCTTCGCTGGATTGATAAGCGAATCCATCGAGATTCAGCACATTACCCAGAACACGCAAGACCTTCCAGGCCGGACGGCTGTCACCCCGAGCCTTTACGACGCCATTGAAACCCTGTACCCGCCCCTCGATATTGACGAAAGTACCGGAGGTTTCGGTGAAGGGCGCCACAGGCAGCATTACATCGGCGTATTCGAGCGCCGGCGCGTGCTTGAATGCAGACATGAAGACAACCAGACTGGCCTGTTTCAGCGCGCCAACCGCCAATTGCGGGTTTGCACAATCAAACTCCGGCTCCACTCCCAGTAAAACGTAAGCCTTGCGCGGCTGCTCGAACATCTGGCGTGCATTCGCTCCCGACGGAAGTGCCCAGCCGACATGGCCGCCAACCGTATTGGCGCCCTCGCCCAGGAATCCGACGGTTGCATTCGTCAATTTGCCAAGTTCCAGCGCCAGCGCATGCAGTTGTGTCGCCTGTGCGGACTGCATCGCCACATTACCGAGAAACACAGCCCGCTTTTCGCCATCGAGCAAGCTCTGGGCAATCCGTTTGCTTACGTCGGAAGCGACGACGCCTTCCACACCGGACGGAACAACNAGCCCCTTGATCTCCGCTGCGGATTTGACCACGGCAGCCAGTGCTTTTGCCAGATCTGCCGGCGCTACGACCTCATTTGCATGCAGGTTGATCAGTTGATCATCCCCNGTCACGGATATGAGACTTACCTTGGTATAAGCCTTGGCCGCCTGACGCAAACGCTGCGCGATAAGCGGATGATCCTTTCGCAGGAAGGAACCGACGACCAATGCCGAGTCCAGATCCTTGATCTCGGCAAGCCTAATGCCAAGCCAAGGCGCGCCAAGGCGCTTGAAATCGGTTCCAAAATCCACTTGGCGGGGACGGAAATCGAAGTTGCCACTCCCAAGCCCNTTGAGCACTTTGCCCAGAAGATGCAACTCTTCCAGTGTGGAACTCTGAGCAGCAAGCGCTGCCAAGGCGTCACCGCCATGCTCACGTGCTACATCCTTCAACCCGTGAGCAACATAGTCAAGTGCCACATTCCAGTCCACCTCACGCCATTCGCCCCCNTGTTTGACCATCGGCCTGGTAAGGCGCTCTTCGGAATTCAAAGCTTGATAGGAGAAACGCTCCTTGTCGGAAATCCAGCATTCATTCACCGCTTCGTTTTCACGCGGCAGAATTCGCATCACATCGTTGAGTTTGACCTGAACTACCAGATTGGCCCCGACGGAATCATGGGGNCTCACCGACTTGCGTCTTTGCAATTCCCAAGAACGCGCCGTGTAGCGGAAAGGCTTGGAAGTCAGCGCACCAACCGGGCAAAGGTCGATCATGTTGCCGGACAATTCGGAATCGACCGTACGCCCCAGGAAGGTAGTAATCTCGGAATGCATATTGCGATTGGCCATACCGAGTTCCATGATGCCGCCGATTTCCTGACCGAAGCGAACGCAACGGGTACAGTGAATGCAACGGCTCATTTCTTCCATCGAGATGAGCGGGCCAACGTTCTTGTGGAAGACAACGTGCTTTTCTTCCGTATAGCGGCTCTTCATCGGGCCATAACCAACGGACATGTCCTGCAACTGGCATTCGCCACCCTGATCACAGATTGGGCAGTCCAAAGGATGGTTGATCAGCAGGAATTCCATCACCCCNTTCTGCGCCTTGATGGCGAGATCGGAGTGAGTAAAGACCTTCATGCCATTGGTCACCGGCGTTGCACAGGCGGGCAACGGCTTCGGCGCCTTTTCCACCTGCACCAGACACATGCGGCAGTTGGCGGCAATCGAAAGTTTCTTGTGGTAGCAAAAATGCGGGATATAGACACCCACCTGCTGCGCGGCATCCATCACCGTGCTGCCGTCGGGTACTTGCGCTTTCTTGCCGTCGATCTCGATTTCTAGCATGTCGCTACCTTGGAGCCAGTTCTTTTGTCTCTATCGCTTGGAAGGTTTCTTTCAGGCCGAAGCCTTGTGGAAACCACTGCCCGCCCATTGCACATCCTTGGGAACCAGGCAAGTCTTGTGTTCGATGTGGTACTCGAATTCGCTGCCGAAATGCTTGAGGAAACTTTGCACCGGGAGGGCTGCTGCATCACCGAGCGCGCAAATCGTGCGACCCATGATATTGCCCAGCACACTGTTCAACAGGTCCAGATCCTCGGGTTTGCCCAAACCATTCTCGATACGATGGACCACCTTGTACATCCAGGCTGTACCCTCACGGCACGGCGTGCACTGGCCACAGGATTCTTCGTAATAGAAGAACGACAGACGCTCAAGCGCCTTGACCATGCAGACGGTTTCGTCCATCACGATAACCGCACCGGAACCGAGCATCGAACCGGCTTTGCTGATGCCATCGTAATCCATCGTGGTATCCATCATCACCGCACCCGGAATAACCGGCGCTGAAGAACCACCTGGAATTACAGCCTTGATTTTGCGTCCACCACGCATCCCGCCACACATCTCGAGCAAGGTGGAAAACGGCGTGCCAAGCGGAATTTCATAGTTTCCGGGACGGTTTACGTGGCCAGAGACGGAAAACAGCTTTGTGCCACCATTGTTGGGCTTGCCCAGATTGAGAAACTCCTCACCACCCATCTTCAGGATGAAAGGAATGNNGGCGAAGGTCTCCGTATTGTTGATCGTCGTCGGCTTGCCATAAAGACCAAAAGATGCCGGGAACGGCGGCTTGAATCGGGGCTGCCCNTTCTTGCCCTCGATTGACTCGAGCAGGGCCGTTTCTTCGCCACAAATGTAAGCCCCATAGCCATGGTGGGCGAACAGTTCAAAATTGAAGCCTGAGCCAAGGATGTTCTGACCTNNAAAACCAGCAGCCCGAGCTTCATCAAGCGCTTCCTCAAAGCGTTTGTATATTTCCCAGATTTCACCGTGGACGTAGTTGTAGCCTCGATTGGCACCCATTGCGTAGGCAGCGATGGCCATGCCCTCGATGACCGAATGCGGGTTGTAGCGCATGATGTCCCGGTCTTTGAACGTCCCGGGCTCACCCTCGTCGGTATTGCAGACCACATACTTGTCGCCCGGGAAAGAACGCGGCATGAAAGACCATTTCAGCCCGGTTGGAAACCCGGCGCCACCCCGGCCACGGAGAACGGATTTCTTGACTTCGCTGATGACTTCTTCCTGGGACATCTTGCTTTCCAGGATGCGGCGCAGTTGGACATAACCACCGCGCGCCACATAATCCTTAAGGCGCCAGGTGTTATCCCCGTCCAAACCTTCCATCAGAACGCCGTTGATCGATCCAAGCATTGCCATTATTTGCACTCCTCGAGCAGCTTGTCGATTTGCTCCGGATGCATATGACTGCACATGCTGCGGTTATTGACGATCATTACCGGCGCATCGCCACAGGCGCCCATGCACTCGCCTTCCTTCAGCGAAAACTTGCCGTCGGGAGTGGTCTCACCATAGCCGATACCAAGCTTTTTCTGCACATATTCGCAAGCGTGATAGCCTCCGGACAAAGCACAGGGCAGGTTGGTACAGACCGTGATCTTGTATTTGCCGACCGGCTTGAGGTCGTACATGTTGTAAAGGTGGCCACTTCCAAGGCCGCCATAGGCGGCATGCCGAGATAAACTGCCACGGCCTCGATGGCTTCAGGAGGCAACCAGCCCTTTTCTTCCTGAGCATGTGCAAGACAGGCCATCACCGCCGACTGTTTCTGTTCGACGGGGTACTTGGTGACCTCACGGGCAAACTTCTGGAGGGTTTCAGCGGAAAACATCAGCGGTCAATCTCGCCAAAAACAATATCTTGGGAACCGATGATCGTAACGACATCGGCGATCATGTGGCCACGGGACATTTCGTCCATCCCGGCCAGATGCACGTAGCCTGGCGCGCGAATTTTCATGCGATACGGCTTGTTGGCACCGTCGGATATGAAGTAAATCCCAAACTCGCCCTTCGGATGCTCGACAGCGGCGTAGGCCTCNCCGGGCGGAATATGAATCCCTTCGGTAAAGAGCTTGAAATGATGAATCAGCTCTTCCATGTTGGACTTCATGCTTTCGCGAGGCGGTGGGGCCACCTTGTGATTTTCGGTGATAACCGGACCAGGATTCTTGCGCAACCAATCGATACACTGTTTGATTATGCGGTTCGACTGGAGCATTTCCTCCATACGCACCAGATAGCGATCATAGCTGTCACCGTTGACGCCAACCGGAACATCGAAGTCGACCTTGTCGTAGGCGCCATAGGGTTGTTTCTTGCGCAAGTCCCACGCAATACCAGAACCGCGCAGCATTGCACCGGTGAAGCCCATCTGCAGCGCACGTTCCGGAGTTACCACGCCTACGTTAACCAGTCGCTGCTTCCAGATACGGTTGTCGGTCAACAGCGTGTGGTATTCGCTGTGATAGGTCGGAAAGCGATTGGTGAAATCCTCAAGGAAATCCAGTAGCGAACCACTACGGTTATCGTTGAGTTCTTTCGCTTTCTTCGCGCTGGTCCAGGTCGATTCCTGATACTGGGGCATGCGATCGGGCAGATCGCGGTAAACACCGCCGGGACGGTAATAGGCGGCATGCATTCGCGCCCCGGATACCGCCTCGTAAGCATCCATCAAATCTTCGCGCTCGCGGAAGGTGTAAAGCGCCATGGTCATGGCACCGACGTCCAGTGCGTGGCAACCGATCCATAACAAATGGTTGAGGATACGCGTCACCTCATCGAACATCGTGCGGATGTACTTGCCGCGCTCGGGCACCTCGATCCCGAGCAAGCGCTCGGTCGCCATGCAGTAGGCATGCTCGTTGCACATCATGGAAACGTAGTCCAGTCGATCCATATATGGAACCGACTGCACCCAGGTTCTTGTTTCCGCGAGCTTCTCAGTGGCCCGATGCAGCAATCCGATATGCGGATCGGCGCGCTGAACCACTTCCCCATCAAGTTCAAGAACCAGACGCAGCACGCCGTGCGCTGCCGGATGCTGCGGGCCAAAATTCAGTGTGAAATTGCGGATATCAGCCATGTGCCGGATCCCCGTAGGTGTCTTCGCGCACGATGCGCGGNGTATTCTCGCGAGGCTCGATGGTAACCGGTTGGTAAATCACGCGAGCCTGATCCGGGTCGTAACGCATTTCGACATGACCGGAGATAGGGAAATCCTTACGGAACGGATGACCGATGAAACCGTAATCCGTCAGAATCCGGCGGAGATCATCATGACCAACGAAAGCTATGCCGTAGAGATCGAAAGCCTCGCGCTCGAACCAGTTGACGCTCTTCCAGACTCCGGTGACTGAAGCAACCGATGGAAACTCGTCATCCTCGGCAAAAACACGCACCCGCAAACGCCAGTTGTTCTGAATCGAAAGCAGATGGGAAACCGCGGCAAAGCGCCGACCTTGCCACGCGCCATCACCATAAGTTGAATAGTCGACACCACAGAGATCGATCAATTCTTCGAAACCGAACTTTGGCTCATCTCGCAACGCGGTCATTATGGACAGATAGTCATCCGCACCGACCTCGATGGTTACTTCACCCAAAGCCAGCTTGAGCGACTTTAGCTTGTCGCCGAAATGGCTCTGCAGGTTTTGGCTAAGCGTTTCCAGCTTGGCAGACATATCGAATCAGCCTCGACAATTNAACGAGCAATGGTATTTGTACGACGAATCTTGTTCTGCAACTGAATGAGGNCCATAGATCAACGCCTCAGCGGTCGGAGGACAGCCCGGAACATAAATATCGACCGGCACGATTCGATCACAGCCACGGACAACCGAATAGGAATAGTGGTAGTAGCCACCACCATTGGCACACGAGCCCATCGATATCACCCAGCGCGGCTCGGCCATCTGGTCGTACACCTTGCGCAATGCAGGCGCCATCTTGTTCGTCAGCGTTCCTGCCACAATCATGACGTCGGATTGCCGGGGACTGCCACGAAACACGATACCGAAACGATCAAGGTCGTAGCGAGCACAACCCGCATGAATCATTTCGACTGCACAACACGCCAAACCGAAAGTCATCGGCCACATCGAGCCGGTACGCATGTAATTGATCAGCTTGTCAGCCGTGGTGGTGACAAAACCTTCCTGCAGGACGCCCTCAATACCCATGACGGAACCTTACTCCCATTCCAGCGCACCCTTGGCCCAGGCGTAAACATAGCCAATGACCAGGATCACAACGAAGACCAGCATTTCGAAGAAGCCGAACAACTTGATCGAATCGTTCGCGACGATATCCTTGAAAATGGTCGCCCACGGAAACAGGAAGGCGATTTCAAGGTCGAACAGAATGAAAAGGATGGCAATCAGGTAGTAGCGCACATCGAATTTCATGCGCGCATCTTCAAAAGCCTCGAAACCGCACTCATAGGGCGAGCTTTTCGGGATCCGGCCGGCTGGGCGCAAGCAGAAAGCCCATCGCAACAGGCAAGACGCCGATTGCGATCCCGACCAGGACGAACATCAGGATTGGAAAGTAGGTTTCCATGATCCGCCGCCAATATTCAGTTTCTTATACGAAAACAGCGCGCCTTTTTGGCCACTGCCCCTGTTTGGTGCCGACGGCGAGACTCGAACTCGCACAGCTTGCGCCACTACCCCTCAAGATAGCGTGTCACCAATTTCACCACGTCGGCCCTGCTTTTGGCCATCCCGGCGAGGCACACATGCCGGGAAAACCACCCTGCGTTACTTCGGTATGTCTTTTGCCTTGGAGCCAGCATCCGCCGGCACCGCAGGCGTCTCGCCAGCTGCTGGCGCAGGCTGCGAAACCGGCTGCGATTGTACCGTTTCCTGCATCACACTACCAGTCGTTTTTGGCTTATGCGAAGCAACATAAGCCAGGCTCAAGCTGGTAGTAAAAACACGGCAGCCAGAATCCCGGTGGTGCGGCTCAGAAAATTGGCCGAGCCGGTCGCGCCAAAAGACTGCCGGAGGCACCGCTACCGAAGGCCGCCCCATGTCCGCGCCCTTGCCATGCTGCATCAGGACGAGCCCGATGATGGCCAGCGCAACCAGGATATGAATTGTGAGAAGAAGAGAAAAAGCCAGTTCATTATTTCCGCCTATCAACTTGCCGCGTGGCAAATCGCCAGAAAATCATCCGCAACCAACGCCGCCCCACCGATCAAACCACCGTCGATATCGGGCTGCGCAAACAATTCAGCCGCATTTTGCGGCTTGACGCTACCGCCATACAGAATTTGCAGTTCAGCCGCCAACCCCACATTCCTGCCAGCAACAAGAGCACGCACTGCTGCATGAACCTCCTGCGCCTGCCCCGGNGTCGCCGTCATCCCGGTCCCAATGGCCCATACCGGCTCATAAGCAACCACGGCCGCACCCAGCGCCTCAACACCTGCGAACTCGACTACCGCATCGAGCTGTCGCGCAACCACCTTCATGGTCTGACCGGACTCCCGCTCGGCAAGCGTTTCACCAACACACAGCACGGGTACCAACCCGACCCTCTGGGCCGCCACGAACTTGGCGGCGACAATCACATCACTTTCGCCAAAAAGACTGCGTCGCTCGGAATGCCCGACCAGCACGTAGCGACAACCGAAGTCCTCGAGCATCGAGGCGGAAACCTCACCGGTGTAAGCGCCCGATCCGTGCTCACTGAGCGACTGCGCCCCNCACGAGATCGGCGTACCCTTGAGTTCGGCCTGGACCTGCGCGAGATATGGATAAGGCACGCAAACTGCCACTTCGCAGCCAACACCGGAAACTCCGGACTTCAAGCGTTCCAGCAAGGCTGCATTGCTCTGGAGGCTGCCATGCATCTTCCAGTTTCCAGCGACAAGCTTTTACGCATGTGACAGGCCGTTCCGTTGGCAAAACCCTAGGATTATAGCGGGCGCACAGGTTTACCGTCAAGAATCAGCAGGAGTGCAAAGCGCTCGTTGCCCCGCCTCGCGCACCACCGCAGCAAGTTCTTCGGCGGCGGCNAAAACTTCCTTTTCATCCTCCCCNTCGACCATCACCCGCAAAAGAGGCTCGGTACCCGAGGCACGCAACAGCACCCGCCCCCGCCCGGCGATACGCCCTTCGACCTCCTCAAGGCGCCGCTGAATCGAGACATCATCCTTCCATGGAAAATCCTTCGCCATCGGAACGTTGATCAACTTCTGGGGATAGAGATGCAGACCGCCCAGCAAATCCGCCAGATTGCCATCCGATTCCCGCAGTGCGGCCAAAACCTGGAGGGCGGCAATGATGCCGTCCCCGGTCGTATGACGATCGAGCGCAAGGATATGGCCGGAGTTCTCTCCGCCGTACAGCCACCCCTTCTCGTGCAGCATTTCGACCACATAGCGGTCGCCGACGGCCGCCCGAGCGAAAGGTATGCCCATCTTGCCAAAAGCGTGCTCGAGCGCCAGATTGGTCATCAAGGTACCGACGACNCCTTTCACTTCACCGTGCCGCGCCCGACTTTTGACGATCGCATGGAGCAACTGATCTCCGTCATAAAGTTTGCCAGCGGCATCGACCATCTGGATGCGATCGGCATCGCCGTCCAGGGCAACGCCGAGGTCCGCCCCATGAATGAGAACGGCTTCGCACAAAGCTTTGGGCGAGGTCGCTCCAAAGCCGTCATTGATGTTCAATCCATTGGGCTGAGAACCGATCGTCACGACATCGGCGCCCAGTTCATGGAAGACGGCCGGCGCGGTGTGATAGGCCGCCCCGTGCGCACAATCGACGACGATCTTCAGACCACGCAGGTCGAGATCGTTGGGGAAGGTACTCTTGCAGAATTCGATATAGCGTCCGCGCGCATCGTCTATCCGCTTCGCGCGGCCGAGATCCGCAGCCGCCACGCAAACCATGGGCTGATCGATACCAGCCTCGATCGCCAGCTCGACATCGTCGGGCAACTTCGTACCCTGACCCGAAAANAACTTGATGCCGTTATCGAAATAGGGATTGTGCGACGCCGAAATCACGATCCCCGCCTGCAACCGCAGCGCGCGGGTCAAGTAGGCCACTGCCGGCGTCGGCATCGGCCCGACCAGACAGACATCGACGCCTGCCGCAGAGAAACCCGCCTCGAGCGCCGATTCGAGCATGTAGCCGGAGAGCCGGGTGTCCTTGCCAATCAGCACCGACGGACGCTCGCCTTCCGGCATGGCGGCCTGACCCAGCAACGCCTTGCCGGCTGCGTAGCCGAGGCGCATCACGAAATCGGGNGTAATCGGCGCCTGGCCGACACGACCGCGTACGCCGTCGGTGCCAAAATACTTTCTACTCATTGCAGAACTCCTCTCTCTTCCACGGCTGCAAGGACAGCCNAGCGCATCTATTGTTTCCGCGACATCATGCACGCGCAGGATTTTCGCGCCCTTCTGTGCCGCTAGCAGCGCGGCGGCAATACTGGCAGCCATTCGCCCTTCCACCGGACGCCCCGTGATCGCTCCCAGCATGGTTTTCCTCGACGCCCCAATCAGAACCGGGAGTTGATTGACGCCTGTTGCGGTCAACGCCCGAAACAGGGCCAAATTGTGCGCCAGTGTCTTGCCGAAACCGAGCCCCGGATCGAGCACGATACGATTGTCGGCAATCCCCGCGGCCCGACAAAGACTCACCCGAGCGTCGAGAAAAGCCCGCACTTCGCCCACGACATCGTCGTAGCTGGGTGACTGCTGCATGGTTCCCGGCTCGCCGGCCATGTGCATCAGACAAACCGCACAATCGCTGGCGGCAACGATGTCGATAGCCCCCGGATGGATCAGCGCACTGATGTCGTTGATCATCGTCGCCCCGGCTTCCAGCGCAGCGCGCATGACCGCAGGCTTGTAGGTATCGACCGACACCGGCACGCCCCAGCCCGAAACCTCCCTGAGCACGGGGATCAGGCGCCGCAACTCCTCCATCTCCGGAGTCGGTATTGCCCCGGGGCGTGAGGATTCCGCGCCGAGATCGAGAATATCGGCGCCGGCCTCGAGTTGATGGCGGGCATGATGGATGGCACGCGCGACATCCCCCGTTCCATCGCCCGAAAACGAANNTCCGGGGTCAGGTTGACGATACCCATTACCAGCGGGCGATCGAGTGGCAGTCTGAAGCGGCCGCAGTGAAGGACGGACATGGGAGAAAATAAAAGCCGGGAGCATGCCCCGGCCCGGATTATTCGCTGGCGATCAGGCGGTTGCCGGAGCACTCGGTGCCGCGCCGGATGCATCGCTCGGCGGCGCGGAGCGTTGTGCGCTCTGCGTCGGCTTTGGCGGACGCGGCGGCTTGCCGTCCATGATGTCGTCGATCTGTTCGGCGTCGATGGTTTCCCACTCGAGCAGCGCCTTGGTCATCGCCTCGACCTTGTCGCGGTTCTCTTCCAGCAACTGGCGAGCCAGCGCATATTGCTGATCGATGATGCGACGAATCTCGGCATCGACCTTCTGCATCGTCGCTTCCGAAACATTCTTGTGCTGGGTCACCGACCGGCCGAGGAAAACCTCGCCCTCGTTTTCGCCATAGACCATGACACCGAGATCCGACATGCCATAACGCGTCACCATGTCGCGCGCCATCGAGGTCGCCCGCTCGAAATCGTTCGAGGCGCCGGTAGTCATCTGGTTCATGAACAGCTCTTCGGCAATACGGCCACCAAACAGTACCGCGATGCGGCTCATCAGATACTGACGGTCATAAGCATAGCGATCCTGCTCGGGCAACTGCATGGTCAGGCCCAATGCGCGACCACGTGGGATGATCGTGACCTTGTGCACCGGGTCTGACTTCGGCACCAACTTGGCAACCACGGCGTGGCCCGACTCGTGGTAGGCCGTGTTCATCTTCTCTTCTTCGGTCATGACCATGCTACGGCGTTCGGCGCCCATCATGATCTTGTCCTTGGCCATCTCGAAATCATCCATGTCCACCAGACGCTTGTTGCGCCGAGCGGCAAACAAGGCGGCTTCATTGACCAGGTTGGCCAGGTCGGCGCCAGAGAAACCCGGGGTACCGCGAGCGATCACGTCGGCCTTGACGTCACCGGCAATCGGCACCTTGCGCATATGGACCTTGAGGATTTCCTCGCGACCGCGAATATCCGGCAGCGGCACGACGACCTGGCGGTCGAAGCGGCCCGGACGCAGCAGCGCCGGGTCGAGGATGTCGGGACGGTTGGTCGCGGCGATGACGATGATGCCGGAATGGCCTTCGAAACCGTCCATTTCTACCAGCAACTGGTTGAGGGTCTGTTCGCGTTCGTCGTTGCCGCCGCCCAGGCCTGCGCCACGGTGACGACCGACCGCGTCGATTTCGTCGATGAAGATGATGCACGGGGCATGCTTCTTGGCGTTCTCGAACATGTCACGGACGCGCGCCGCACCGACACCGACGAACATTTCGACAAAATCGGAACCCGAAATGCTGAAGAACGGCACCTTGGCCTCGCCGGCAATCGCCTTGGCGAGCAGGGTCTTGCCGGTGCCCGGGTTACCCACCATCAGCACCCCNTTGGGAATGCGGCCACCGAGCTTCTGGAACTTGGAGGGATCACGCAGGAAGTCGACCAACTCCTGTACTTCTTCCTTGGCTTCGTCGCAACCCGCAACGTCGACAAACGTGATGGTGTTCTGCGCTTCGTCGGTCATCCGTGCGCGGGATTTGCCGAACGAGAACGCACCGCCCTTGCCGCCGCCTTGCATCTGGCGCATGAAGAACACCCAGACGCCGATCAGCAGGAGCATCGGGAACCAGCTTACGAAAAGATTCATCAGGAACGACGGTTCTTCTTCGGGCTTGGCCTCGATCTTGACACCGTTTTTCAGCAGATCGGAAACCATCCACAGGTCGGGCGGCGCGTAGGAGGTGATGCGCTTGCCCTCGGTCGTCGTCGCTTTCAGCGTGCGCCCTCGATGACCACCTTGCTGATGCGGCCTTGCTTGACCTCGTCGAGGAACTGCGAATATTCGATCGACCCCTGCGCAACCTGGCGGGTATTGAACTGATTGAACACGGTCATCAGCACTAAACCGATGACGAGCCAGACTGCCAAGTTTTTGAACATGTTGTTCAAGTTTGCTCTCCTTCTACAGCGTCGAGCGATAAAAACGCCATTTTATACATAACCTTCAACGCAATACACGGCCGAGCAAATAAAGCTCGGCACTACGGTCGCGCGACGCTTCCGGTTTGCGCACCGCAACCGTCTTGAATACTTCACGCATCGCACGAAAAAAGGCCTCGTAATCTGCGCCCTGAAACACTTTGACCAGAAATGCGCCCTCCGGTTTCAGGTGCTCCTGTGAAAACGCCAATCCCAGTTCGGCCAAATGCATGATCCGCGCCTGGTCGACGAGCGGTACACCCGACATATTGGGCGCCATGTCCGACATTACAAGCCCCACACTACGTCCGTTGAGTTTTTCTTCAAGTCTGGCCAGCACGTCGTCCTCGCGAAAATCACCCTGAATGAAGTCGACACCATGAATCGGCTCCATTTCCAGCAGATCGAGGGCCAGCACCATGCCATTGTCGCCAACACGTCTGGCTGCGACCTGCGACCAGCCCCCGGTGTCGCACCGAGGTCGACGACCACCTCGCCGCGTTTCAGAAGCCTGTCCTTGTCATCCATCTCCATCAGCTTGAAAGCCGCCCGCGAGCGCCAGCCTTCCTTTTGGCAAGCTGAACGTAAGGGTCATTGACATGCTCGCGCATCCACGCTTTGCTGGTTCTGGTTCTTTTCATTCGGTAAAATGCCGTTTTTGAGAGGTTTACTATGCTGCAACTGAATTCTACCCAGCGGCGCGAACTGCGTGCCCGGGCCCATAGCCTGAATCCGGTCGTCTCGATTGCCGAAAACGGCCTGACCAAGGCAGTTCTCGCGGAAATCGACGTCAATCTGCAAGCGCATGAGTTGATCAAGATACGCGTTTACGGTGACAGCCGCGAAGATCGTACCGCCTATCTTGAGCAGATTTGCGCCGAACTGGGTGCCGCACCGGTTCAACAAATTGGCAAACTGCTGGTGGTACCGCCCCGCCCCGATCGACCCTGCTGCGGTCAACGCTCAAAAAGCCCAAAACGCGGCGCCCGGCCGCTGCCCCGCGCAAGACCAAGCGCGCATTCCAGGGTTGATCACCGCAACCCGCGATCAGCCCAGATGACCAGCCACAAACCCAGCAGACTCTGCACCAGGTAGAGAATGCTGGAAATGCCGTGCCAGGCGGCGAATCGGTCACGCATCACGCTTTCCATTACTTCGCGTGGCAAGGCCGCCGCTTTCAGCTGCGCCATCAGCGGCTGAATGCCGAACTGGCTGGCCGCCACCAGCACGGCCATCAACAACACCAACCAGAAAATCGCGCTTCTGAAAACCTGGGCACCACGCCGGGCTATGATGAATATCATCAGGTACGCGGCACTGGCTAGTCCAATCCAGCCGATCAGCGCGAACAGCCTGCCTGCCACCGCACCGGCCAGTTGCCGGTCGCCAAGGCTGGTGAAAGCACCGGTGCGACGACGTATCCGATGGCCCACATCCCACCGACCCAAAGGGTAATGGCTGAGAGGTAGAGCGCCTCGGACAGTCTGCGCACCGATGGTTACTCGTAGCGAACGTCGATGATTTCGTATTCGCGGATGCCTCCCGGCGCCTGAACCTGGGCAATATCGCCGGCATATTTCCCGATCAGAGCGCGAGCCATCGGCGAGGCCACCGAAAGCTTGGCATTCTTGATATCGGCCTCGTCTTCGCCAACGATCTGATAGGTCGCGACGTCGCCGGAATCCTGATCCTCGATTTCCACGGTGGCACCAAAACGCAACGCCCATCCGCATCGAGAAGCTTGGGATCGATGATCTGGGCATTCGACAGCTTGCCTCGACCTCCTGGATGCGCCCTTCGACGAAACCCTGGCGCTCCTTGGCGGCATCGTACTCGGCGTTTTCGGAAAGATCGCCATGCGCGCGAGCCTCGGCAATCGCGGCAATGACGGCCGGGCGATCTATCGTTTTCAGGCGATGCAGTTCTTCTCGAAGCTTTTCGGCGCCGGTCACGGTCAACGGAACTTTACTCATCTTTTCTTCCAGCAAAGCAAACCGCCGCGCCCGTACAGGGCCGCCCGGCGGCTCGGGGTTTTGTTAGTGAAGTTGCTCGTGCAACGCCTGGATCGGATAAACCACGAGTTCACCAAGATTGCGAATACCTTCCGCCGCCGCCTCGGCCCCNCAGATCGTCGGNTACATCGTGACGCGTGCCTGCAGGCCGGAGGTCCGGATCGAACGGGAGTCGTTGATCGCCCCGCGCTTTTCCTCGACCGTGTTGATGATCAGCGCAATCTCGTTGTTCTTGATCATGTCGACGATGTGCGGACGCCCTTCGGTCACCTTGTTGACCGGCGCCACCGGCAGACCCGCCGCAGCGATCGCATGCGCGGTTCCGCGCGTGGCCACCAGCTGGAAGCCGGCTTCATGGAGGTGACGGGCGATTTCGATTGCCTTGGTCTTGTCGCTGTCCTTGACCGACAGGAAAACCTTGCCCGACTTCGGCAACTTCACACCGGCCGCCAGCTGCGACTTGACGAAAGCTTCGGCGAAATTGACACCGACACCCATGACTTCGCCGGTCGACTTCATTTCCGGGCCCAGAATGGTGTCGACNCCGGGGAACTTGACGAAGGGGAAGACGGCTTCCTTGACCGAGAAATACGGCGGGATGACTTCCCTGGTCACACCCTGGTCTTTCAGGCTGCGCCCGGCCATGCAACGCGCGGCGATCTTGGCCAACTGCAGGCCTGTGGCCTTGGAGACGTAGGGCACGGTCCGCGAAGCGCGCGGATTGACTTCCAAAACGTATACATCGTTGTCCTTGATCGCGAACTGCACGTTCATCAGGCCGCAAACGTTGAGCGCCTTGGCCATCAGTTTGGTCTGGCGGCGCAATTCGTCCTGCACGGCGGCCGACAGCGAGTACGGCGGCAGCGAACAGGCGGAGTCGCCGGAGTGCACGCCGGCCTGTTCGATGTGTTCCATGACACCGCCGATGATCACCTCTTCACCATCGGACAACGCGTCGACGTCGCACTCGACGGCATCGTTCAGAAAGCGGTCGAGCAGCACCGGCGAATCGTTGGAAACCTTGACCGCCTCGCGCATGTAGCGCTCGAGGTCTTTCTGTTCATGAACGATTTCCATGGCGCGGCCACCCAGCACATAAGACGGGCGGACGACCAGCGGATAGCCGATCTCGGCAGCCAGACGCAATGCGTCCTCTTCGGTACGCGCGGTGCGGTTCGGCGGCTGCTTGAGGCCGAGGTCGTGCAGCAGCTTCTGGAAGCGCTCACGGTCTTCGGCAATATCGATGGATTCCGGCGTCGTGCCGATGATCGGCACACCGTTGGCTTCCAGCGCCAGCGCGAGCTTGAGCGGAGTCTGGCCACCGTACTGGACGATGACGCCGACCGGCTTCTCGATGGCGCAGATTTCCAGCACGTCTTCCAGCGTTAGTGGCTCGAAGTAGAGGCGATCAGACGTGTCGTAGTCGGTGGAAACCGTTTCCGGGTTGCAGTTGACCATGATGGTCTCGTAGCCATCTTCGCGCATCGCCATCGCCGCATGCACGCAGCAGTAGTCGAACTCGATGCCCTGGCCGATGCGGTTCGGGCCACCGCCCAACACCATGATCTTCTTCTTGTCTGTCGGTTTCGCCTCGCACTCTTCCTCGTAGGTCGAGTACAGGTAGGCGGTATCGGTCGAGAATTCGGCGGCGCAGGTATCGACGCGCTTGTAAACCGGACGCACGCCCAGCTCATGACGACGCTTGCGGAAATCGGCTTCGGTCGTCTTCAGCAGGTAAGCGAGTCGACGGTCGGCGAAACCCTTCTTTTTCAGGAAACGCAGCTCATCTGCGGTCAACGACAAAAATTCGCGCTTTTCCACGGCCAGTTCGAGATCGACGATTTCCTTGATCTGCACCAGGAACCACGGATCGATCCTGGTCAGGTCGAACACCTTTTCGACGCTCATGCCGACGCCGAAAGCATCGGCGACATACCACAGGCGGTCCGGCGTCGGACGGGCCAGTTGCTCGTCGATGGTTTCCGGATCGACCGACTTCAGGTTGAAGCCGTCGACGCCGACTTCCAGACCGCGCAAGGCTTTCTGCAGCGATTCCTGGAAGGTGCGGCCCATGGCCATCACTTCGCCGACCGACTTCATCTGCGTGGTCAGCGTCGAATCGGCCTGCGGGAATTTTTCGAAGGCGAAACGCGGCACCTTGGTGACGACGTAGTCGATCGATGGCTCGAACGACGCCGGCGTCTTGCCGCCGGTGATGTCGTTGGCCAGTTCGTCCAGCGTGTAGCCGACGGCCAGCTTGGCGGCGATCTTGGCGATCGGGAAGCCGGTGGCCTTGGAAGCCAGAGCGGAGGAGCGCGACACGCGCGGGTTCATTTCGATGACGATGCAGCGACCATCCTTCGGATTGATCGAGAACTGCACGTTGGAACCGCCGGTATCGACGCCGATTTCGCGCAGCACGGCGATCGAGGCGTTACGCAGCAGCTGGTATTCCTTGTCGGTCAGCGTCTGCGCCGGGGCGACGGTGATCGAGTCGCCGGTATGCACGCCCATCGGATCGAGGTTTTCGATCGAACAGACGATGATGCAGTTGTCCGCCTTGTCGCGGACGACTTCCATCTCGTATTCCTTCCAGCCGAGCAGCGACTCTTCGATCAGCAGCTCGTTGGTCGGCGAGGCTTCCAGACCGCGCTTGCAGATGGTCTCGAACTCTTCCATGTTGTAGGCGATACCGCCACCCGTACCGCCCAGCGTGAAGGACGGACGGATGATGGTCGGAAAACCGATGGCGGCCTGGACCTGATAGGCCTCTTCCATGCTGTGGGCGGTGGCCGATTTGGCGGACCCGAGACCGATCTTGGTCATCGCGTCCTTGAACTTCTGGCGGTCCTCGGCCTTGTCAATGGCTTCCTTGGAGGCGCCGATCAGCTCGACGCCGAACTTGGCGAGCACGCCTTCGCGGTCGAGATCGAGCGCGCAATTCAGCGCGGTCTGGCCGCCCATGGTCGGCAGCAGCGCGTCCGGGCGCTCCTTCTCGATGATCTTGGCAACGACCTGCCAGGTGATCGGCTCGATATAGGTGACGTCGGCCATCTCCGGGTCGGTCATGATCGTCGCCGGGTTNGAGTTCACCAGGATGACCTTGTAGCCCTCTTCGCGCAGGGCCTTGCAGGCCTGGGCGCCGGAGTAGTCGAATTCGCAGGCCTGGCCGATGATGATCGGACCGGCGCCAATAATCAGAATGCTGTTTATGTCTGTACGTTTCGGCATTTCTTATCTCCCCTTTATTGCGCGGGGTTCAGTGCTGCGACGCCACGCGTCATGCAGTCGAGGAAGCGGTCGAACAGATAGGCCACGTCGTGCGGGCCGGGGCTCGCTTCCGGGTGACCCTGGAACGAGAAGGCCGGCACGTCGGTACGGGCAAGACCCTGCAGCGAACCGTCGAACAACGAGACGTGGGTGGCACGCAGGTTGGCCGGCAGCGACTCGTTATCGACGGCAAATCCGTGATTCTGGCTGGTAATCAGCACCTGGCCGGAATCGAGATCCTTGACCGGGTGGTTGGCACCGTGGTGGCCGAACTTCATCTTCAGCGTCCTGGCGCCGGAAGCCAGCGCGAGGAGTTGATGGCCGAGGCAGATGCCGAAAGTCGGCACGCCACGGTCGAGGAATTCGCGAATGGCTGCAATGGCGTAGTCGCACGGCTCCGGGTCGCCCGGGCCGTTGGACAGGAAGACGCCGTCCGGCTTCAGTGCCAATACGTCGGACGCCGGCGTCTGGGCCGGCACCACGGTCAGCTTGACGCCGCGCTCGGCCAGCATGCGCAGGATGTTGCGCTTGACGCCGAAATCGTAGGCGACGACATGGAAACGCTCTTCACCACGCTGCTGGTAACCCTTCAGCGTCCATTCGGCTTCGCTCCAGGCATAGCCGGCCTTGGCCGAAACCACCTTGGCCAGGTCCATGCCGGCCAGCCCCGGAAAGGCCTTGGCCATGGCCAGCGCCTTGGACTCATCCACTTCTCCAGCCAGGATGCAGCCGGCCTGGGCGCCCTTTTCGCGCAGGATGCGGGTCAGCTTGCGGGTATCGATACCGGCGATGGCGACGATGCCATGCTTCTTCAGGTAACTGCCGAGGTCGTCCTCGCAGCGCCAGTTGGAAGCGCGACGCGGTAGATCGCGGATGATCAGGCCAGCCGCGTAGTTGGCATCGGATTCGAAATCCTCGGCATTGCAGCCGGTATTGCCGATATGCGGGTAGGTCAGCGTGACGATCTGACGGCAATACGAAGGGTCGGTCAGGATTTCCTGGTAGCCGGACATCGCCGTGTTGAACACCACTTCGCCGCTGGTGACGCCATCGGCGCCGATGGATTGGCCTTGAATACCGTCCCATCGGCGAGGGCGAGGACGGCGGTGTGTATGAGGGCAGCAGCGACACTTCGGCTCTCCTGATATTTTCTGCTTATTCATGTGCCAAGCGGGAAGGCTCGCGCCTCCCCGCTTGTGCTTTTTAAACCTTTCTATTTTAGCCGAAAACAGGTCAACCCGGCAATGTCGGCATCCGGCGAAACGGGTTCGCTCACGCCCTGAAACGGACAAAACGATCAGCGCAGCCCCAGAACGTCCTGCATGTCGAACAAGCCGTTGGTGCGGCCGGCCAGGAAACGGGCCGCCCGCATGCTGCCCAGTGCGTAGGGCATCCGGCTTCCCGCCTTGTGGGAAATCTCGACACGCTCGCCGATCCCGCAGAACATCACCGTATGGTCACCGACCACATCGCCGCCACGAACGGTGGCAAAACCGATGGTCGAAGGATCGCGCTCGCCGGTGACGCCTTCGCGGCCATAAACGGCGCATTCCTTGAGATCGCGCCCAAGAGCGCCGGCCACTACCTCGCCCATGCGCAACGCGGTACCCGAAGGCGCATCGATCTTCATGCGATGGTGCGCCTCGACGATTTCGATGTCGTATCCCTGATTCAGGATTCGCGCAGCCGTATCCAGCAGCTTGAAGACCAGATTGACGCCGACCGCCATGTTCGGTGCAAAACCACCGGAATGTCACGGGCGGCCGCGGCGATCTTCTCCTTGCCCTCCGCTTCGAAACCGGTCGTTCCGATGACCATCGCCACGCCCGCCTGACGACAGAGTTCGAGATGTTCAAGCGTGCCTTGCGGCCGGGTGAAGTCGATCAGGCAATCGATGTCCTTGAGCCCGTCGGCGAGATCGTCGCTGACCTTGAGCTCACTGGGCAAACCTGTCAATTGGGCCACGGTCTGCCCGATCGCCGGGCTTCCCGGAACATCGAACGCCCCGCCGAGCGTGACACCCTCGTCCTTCAACGCCGCTTCGAGCAGCATGCGCCCCATGCGCCCACCGGCGCCAACGATACCAATTCGCGTTCCAGCCATAATCAGAGTCCGATCGATTTCAACATGCCCTTGATGAATCCCTCGCCCTCGGGCGGCGGCATCGGCGGCGCCGTTCCGTCGGTGGGCAGGGAGCCGAAGTCGATCAGCCGCGTGTTCGCCTTCGGCGCGCTGAGGTCTTCAAGACCCGCCACTTCGACGTCGCCGGAGACTTTACCAGGCGATTGCTCTGATCGAAAAATACCGAGAAATAGCGTGTGACCTCACCCGTCCTGCCGTTGCGATAGCTGTAGGCGTAATCCCACCGATCCTGATGGAACACGTCGGTGAGCAGCGGCGTACCCAGGATGAAACGCACCTGTTCGCGCGTCTGGCCGGGCTTCAGCTGGGCGACCATTTCCTGCGTCAGCACGTTGCCTTGCTGGATATCGATCTTGTAGGCATTGATGGATTTGAGCGGCGAGCTGCACGCTGCCAGCAGCAAAACGACAGCGCAGAGTTGGAGCAGAGGGAGCGGAACATGCGGAAATCCGAAGTTTCTCAAACATCTTTGAAGCGGTATATCATACCCGAAATACCTGATTGCTCTTCGCCCCGACAACCAATGGACACAAAACAATGAGCGACCCGCAAAGCCTCAAGAACATGGGTCTCAAGGCCACCTTCCCGCGTCTGAAGATCCTCGAATTGTTCGAAAGGGCANGCATGCGGCACATGACGGCGGAGGACGTCTATCGCATGCTCATCGCCGAAAACATGGACATCGGCCTGGCGACTGTCTATCGCGTTCTGACCCAGTTCGAACAGGCCGGCCTGCTCGAACGCCATTTTTTCGAATCCGGCAAGGCGGTTTTCGAGATCAATCGCGGTAACCACCACGATCACCTGGTCTGCATCGACTGCAGCAAGGTCGAGGAATTCTACGACCCGGAAATCGAGCGCCGGCAGAACCAGATTGCCAGCGAGCGCGGATTCGCCATCCAGGATCACGCCCTCTACCTCTACGCGCACTGCACCAAGGGCGACTGCCCCAACCGGGACAAGACGCCCAAATCCTGAGCGGCAGAAAAGCGTGACACCTGACTGGATGCCGGCCCTGTCCGGACCATGGCTGGGCTCGGCCGGCACCACCTTCCTGCTGGTCGGCCTCGCCGAATTCGGCGACAAGAGCCAGCTGGTCTGCATGACGCTGGCCGCCCGCCATCGCGGCCTGCCGGTCGTGATTGGTGCGGTCGCCGCTTTCGCCATCCTCAACCTGCTCGCCGTCTTGTTCGGCGCGGCGGTCGCCGCCTGGCTGCCGGAATGGCTGGTGACGCTGGCGGTTGCCGTGCTGTTCGCCGCGTTCGGCATCAGCGCCCTGCGCTATCAGGAAGAAGACGAGGATGAAAACGTCGAAGAAAAAGCCGGCCATGGGATCGTCGCCACCACTTTCCTGCTGATCTTTCTGGCCGAATTCGGCGACAAGACGCAGCTCGCGGTGGCCGGCCTCGGCAGCACGGGCGAACCCACGGCGGTCTGGGCCGGCGCCACGGCTGCGCTGGCCTTGACCTCGGCGCTCGGCGTCTTCGCCGGGCGCAAGCTGCTCAACCGGTTGCCGCTGAAATGGATACACCGGATCAGCGGTGTTTTCTTCCTGTTGCTGGCGGTTTTCGCGGTTACGCGGCTATTCTGAGAAGCCAGCCGGCGAACTTCATTTTTGGCCTTTTTCCGGGTCGACCGCAACAGCTCGCCGGCATGCGCCAGCGTGATGTCCGTCACCTCGACACCGCCCAGCATGCGGGCGATTTCGCGAATGCGNCTGATCTTCCCCAGGGACTGGATGGCGCTGAGCGTCACACCGTCGCGGGTTTCCTTGCTGACCTGCCATTGCCACTCGGCGCGTGCCGCGACCTGCGGCAGGTGGGTCACGCAAAGCACCTGACGTTCGCCACCGAGCTCGCGCAGCAATCGCCCGACGATCTCGGCCACACCGCCACCGATACCGACATCGACCTCGTCGAAAATCAGCGTCGGCACGCTGGCCGAACGCGAAGTCAAGACCTGGATGGCCAGGCTGATGCGCGACAGTTCGCCGCCGGACGCGACCTTGGCCAGNGGCTTCGCTTCCGTGCCGGCGAGACCGCCGACCCGAAACTCGACCTGTTCCAGGCCATTGGCCGTACCGTCGGCCAACGGCAGCAAGGCCACCTCGAAGCGGCCCGAGGCCAGCGCCAGTTGTTGCATCAGCGCGCTGACCGCCGTCCCCATCTCGCCGGCAACACGCTGCCGGCCTTCTGAAAGCTGCGTCGCCAGCCGGCGATACTCGGCCTGAGAAGCGTCCGCTTTCGCCGCCAGCCCGGCCAGATCGACCGCGGCATCGAGCGCCGCGAGACGCTGCTGCCAGCCCGCCAGCAAACCGGGAAGCTCGCCCGGCTGCACGCGATATTTGCGGGCGCTGGCAAGCACGGCCTCCATGCGCCGCTCGACTTCCGCCAGCCGCGCCGGGTCGAGATCGACACGGTCGGCATAACGACGCAGCGTGGAAATCGCCTCCGCCAGTTCGGCCTGCGCCGACTGCAACAGCCCGGCCACCTCCGCCAGGGCGGGATCGTAGCTCGCCAGCCCGTCGAGCCGGGCGGCGACGCCATCGACCTGGCTGGCGCAGGCGGCTTCGCCGTCGGCCAGCACCTCCAGCGCGAACTGCGCACCCTCGATCAGGCTTGCGGCATGGCCAAGGCGCCTGTGCTCGACTTCCAGCTCGCCCCATTCCTCGTTGGTAAACGCCAGGGCGTCGAGTTCGCGCACCTGCCATTCGAGCTGCTCGCGTTCACGCGCCAGCGCCTCGGCGCCGCTGGCGGCATCTTCCAGCGCCTGGCGGGCAGCGCGCCAGGCGCGCCAGGCGGCGGCGACCTGCTGCGCTTCGCCGGCAAGCCCGGCGTGGCTGTCGAGCAGCGCCCGCTGCGCATCGGCGCGCAGCAACGACTGGTGGGCGTGCTGTCCGTGGATGTCGACCAGGAACTCGCCGACTTCCCGCAGTTGCTGGGCGGTGGCCGGCGAACCGTTGATGTAGCCGCGCGAACGGCCGCCGGCATCGAGCACGCGGCGCAGTATCAGTTCGTCCTCGGCATCGAGGTCGTTGTCCGCCAGCCAGGCGCCGACCTGCGGCACCGCAGCGATGTCGAAGGTCGCCGCGACCTCGGCCTTCTCGCAGCCGGCACGGACGACGCCGGCATCGGCGCGCTCGCCGAGCGCCAGCGCCAGGGCATCGATGAGGATCGACTTGCCGGCACCGGTCTCNCCGGTCAACGCGCCGAAACCCGCCGAAAACTCGAGTTCCAGCCGGTCGACGATGACGAAATCGCGAATCGCAAGGTGGCGCAGCATCAGTTGCTCTTGGGGCGCTCGCTCCAGTGCAGCTTCTGGCGCAGCATGGCGAAATAGCTGTAACCCGGCGGATGCAGGAAACAGATGGTGTAGGCCGAGCGGCGCAGGCGGACGCTGTCGCCCGGCTGCAGATCCAGCGTCACCTGGCCGTCGAAGTGCACGCGCGGATCGTCGGCATGGGTAATGCGGAATTCGATCTCCGCCTGGTCGTTGACGATGATCGGGCGGTTGGTCAGCGCGTGCGGACACAGCGGCACCAGTGCGATGCCGGTCAACGTCGGATGCAGGATGGGGCCGCCGGACGACAGCGAATAAGCGGTCGACCCGGTCGGCGTCGAGACGATCAAGCCATCCGAGCGCAGGTTGTAGATGAATTCGCCGTCGATGAAGAGCTCGAACTCGATCATGCGACCGATCGCTCCCTTGTCGACGACGACATCGTTGAGCGCCAGGTTGGACGCGATTTCCTTGCCCTGACGAATCACGTCGGCGTCGAGCAGCATGCGGTTTTCG
This sequence comes from Dechloromonas sp., assembly GCA_013363835.1. Taxonomy (GTDB): domain Bacteria; phylum Pseudomonadota; class Gammaproteobacteria; order Burkholderiales; family Rhodocyclaceae; genus Azonexus. The sequence continues at coordinate 556,303 of CP054864.1, read as the reverse complement.
GCAGCGAAACGGCCATCGAGCAGATCGTCCATGCAGGTCAGCATGTCATCGCGCCCGATGTCGGTCATGAAGCCCAGGCGCCCNTGGTTGACCCCGACCAGCGGCACGCGATAGCGCGACAGGCGGCGCGCCGCATTGAGCATGGTGCCGTCGCCACCGATCACGATGGCGAGGTCGGCATGGGCGCCGATGTCGTTGAAGCCGCAGGTGACCCAGCGCGAGAGATCGACCTGGCGGCCGATGTGCTCGGCCGTCTCGCGCTCGATGAACACCGAAACCCCGCGCTCGTAGAGGTATTCGGCCAGACGGCGCAGCGACTCGGCAATTTCGAGACTATGGTACTTGCCGACCAGCGCGATGGTCTTGGGCGAGCGATAGGAGCCGAAGCTGGAGTTCATGGCCCGAATTCTTGCATAAAAATGGCCGCGCGCCGCCCCGGTTTTTGTACAATGCCTTGCCATGCTCGATGATCGCTCCCGCACCCTCCTCAAGGCCCTGGTCGAACACTACATTGCCGACGGCCAGCCGGTCGGCTCGCGCGCGCTGTCGAAATTTTCCGGTCTCGACCTGTCGCCGGCCACCATCCGCAATGTGATGGCCGACCTCGAGGAAGCCGGCTTCGTCGCCAGTCCGCACACCTCGGCCGGCCGCGTGCCGACCCCGCGCGGCTACCGGCTGTTCGTCGACACCCTGCTGACCATGCGCCCGCTCGAAACGCACCAGCTCGACGAGATGGAAGGCGCCCTGCACGGCCGTCCGGTCAATCAGGTCATCTCCAGCGCCTCGCAGCTGCTTTCCAGCCTCACCCATTTCGCGNGCGTCGTCATGGCGCCGCGACGCACAACGAGCCGCATTCGCCAGATCGAATTCCTGAACCTGACCGAGAAACGCATCCTGCTGATCATCGTCACCACCGACGGCGACGTGCAAAACCGGGTGCTGACCACCGAAAAAGCCTATTCGGCCGCCGAACTCGTTTCGGCTGCCAACTACCTGAACCAAAATTACGCCGGAATGGATTTCGAGCAGATCCGCCAGCGCCTGTCGGCCGAAATCCAGCAGTTGCGCGACGACATCAAGCCGCTGATGACGCTGGCGCTCGAAGCCGGCGACNGAGCATTGTCGAGGAACGCAACGCCTTACGTGATCTCCGGCGAGCGCAACCTGATGGATGTCGAGGAACTTTCGTCGAACATGAAGCGGCTGCGCGAACTGTTCGATCTCTTCGAGCAGCGCTCCAGCCTGATGCGCCTGCTGGAAGTCTCCAACCGTGCCGCCGGCGTCCAGATCTTCATCGGCGGCGAGTCGGGCATCGCCACGCTGGACGAATGCAGCGTGATCGCCGCGCCCTATACCGTCGACGGCCAGATCGTCGGCTCGGTCGGCGTCATCGGCCCGACCGCATGGCCTACGAGCGNNCGTGATCCCATTGTCGATATCACTGCCAAACTGCTTTCCAGCGCCCTTTCGAATCAGCAGAACTACTAGATGCCACGCTTTCAGGCCGAACCACCCTATCAGCACGGCACCGCCCCCGGCACAGCCGTCGTCCTCGTCAATCTCGGCACCCCGGATGCGCCCACGGCCCCGGCACTCAAGCGTTACCTGCGGCAGTTTCTGTCCGATCCGCGCGTCGTCGAAATCCCGCGCCCGATCTGGTGGCTGATCCTGAATGGCATCATTCTCAACGTCCGCCCGAAANAATCCGCCGCGAAATACGCCTCGGTGTGGCTGCCCGAAGGCTCGCCGCTCCGGGTTCATACCGAACGCCAGGCCAAGTTGCTGTCCGGCTATCTGGGCCAGCGCGGGCATCGCATCACGGTCGACTGGGCGATGCGTTATGGTTCGCCGTCGATTGCCGACGTATTGAACAAGCTGAAAGCCGGCGGCGCCACGCGCATCCTGCTGGTGCCGATGTATCCGCAGTACGCGGCGAGCACCACGGCCACCGTCGTCGACGACGCCTGCCGCTGGCTGCTGGCCCAGCGTAACCAGCCGGAGATGCGTTTCGTGCGCAATTTTCACGACGATCCGGCTTACATCGAAGCGCTCGCCCAGTCGGTGCTTGCACACTGGAAGAAACACGGCCGCCTGGATTCCGGCGACCAATTGCTGATCAGCTTTCACGGCCTGCCCCGCCGCAGCCTCGATCTCGGCGACCCCTACCATTGCGAGTGCCTGAAGACCGGCCGCCTGCTCGCCGAGCGCCTCAATCTTTCGTCCGAGCAGGTCAAGATCTGCTTCCAGTCGCGTTTCGGCAAGGCCGAATGGCTGCAACCCTACACCGCACCGACGCTGGAGGCGCTGGGCAAGGGGCACCGCCGCGTGGACGTGATCTGCCCCGGCTTCGTCGCCGACTGCCTGGAAACGCTGGAAGAAATCGCCATGGAGGGCAAGGCTTCCTTCCTCGCCAGCGGCGGCAAGNAATACCACTACATTCCGGCACTCAACGAAGACCACCGCTGGATAGCCGCGCTGAGCGGGCTGGTCGAACGTCATCTGGGCGGCTGGAACACCACGGAAATGGCCGATATTTCGGCGTTGACCGCAACAGCCCAGCGCGCCAGGGCACTCGGCGCCAAAACTTGAAATCGGCGGCCGCATCCCCATATCAGCATTCCCTGATACGAAGGAAGCGCCATGAGTGACCCGCTGCACGTCGTCTGCCCGCATTGCGATGCCGTCAATCGCCTGCCGGCCGCCCGCCTCGCCGAAAAACCCGTCTGCGGAAAATGCGGGCAAGCCCTGTTCGCCGGCCAGCCGGTCGACCTCAACGCCGCCAATTTCGACCGCCACGTGGGCCGTAGCGACCTGCCGGTCGTCGTCGACTTCTGGGCGCCGTGGTGCGGTCCCTGTCGCAGCATGGCACCGACCTTCGCCCGCGCCGCCGGGGAGCTGGAGCCGGCCGTCCGCCTGGCCAAGGTCGATACCGAAAGCGAACAGCAACTTGCCGCCCGCTACAACATCCGCAGCATTCCAACCCTGGCGATATTCCGCAACGGCCGCGAAATCGCCCGCCAGAGCGGCGCCGTGGACGCAGCCACGCTACGCCGCTGGGTGCAATCCACCTCTGACCCTGCGGTCACGGATTGTCATCGGGGCAAGTTCGAGATCGAGCCCGCTGCCCGGCGTCGTGCCGGTGGTCGCGGGCGCCAGCGTCCTGCCGATGGCGACGGCCGGCGTGCCGTGCGACGCCGCGATACGGTTGACCTCGCGCATGCGATCGATCATGCGACCGAGCAGCGCCGTGCGCATGCGTTCCTGCAGTTCCTCCGACGCCAAGGCCAGCGCCGAGGCGTTGATTTCCAGGAAAAGTGCATTTTCGAGCGTCACCACGGTGGCTGAGCGCTCGTCGCGCGTCGGGTGCAGGTAGGCGACCTCGCCGATCACTTCCCCNGGCCCCAGGCGGCACAAGGCACGACCGGCAATCGAGACCTCGACGTAACCTTCGATCAGCATCCCGAATATCCGGTTGTGTTCGCCTTCGCGAATGATCGCCACCTGCGGCGCGATCTGGCGCCAGACCGAAATGCGCAGGATTTCCCAAAGCTCGACGTTTTCGAATTCGACGAAGAAATCCAGCTTGCGCAGCTTNTCGAAGTGCCGNGTGTCCTGAACAGCCACATCGTCATCGACGATATGGTAGCGAACCGCCGCCAGATCCTTGGCGAACTCGGCGCCATTCCGGTAGCGGCTGTAGAGATCCTTTTCCAGCGCCCGCTTGAGAATGGCGTTCAGGCCTTCCGGCAGGTTCGGGTTCAGCGACGTGACGTCCGGCGCATCGGTATTGATAATGCGGTAGATCAGCGTCGCCTGGTTCTTGGCGCGGAACGGCAGGCGGCCGGTCAGCAGCTGGAAGAGCACGACACCCAGAGAATAGAGATCGGTCTTCTGGTTCAGCTGGTAGCCCTTGACCTGCTCCGGCGACATGTAGGACGGCGACCCGACGCCGGTGATGAAGGTCGAGTCGCGATCCATGTCCTTGTTGAGGTTGAGCGCCAGGCCGAAATCGACCAGCATCGGCTCGTCGTTGGCCTTGACCAGAATGTTCGCCGGCTTGATGTCGCGGTGGATGATGCCCTGCCGGTAAGCCGAATCGAGTGCCATGCAGCACTTGAATATGATGCCGATCACGCGATGCAGCGGCAGCAGGTTGTCGATCTTGATATGCTGCTCCAGGGAAAACCCNTGGATGTATTCCATGGCCAGATAGGCGTAGTCATCCTCGACGACGCCTTCGTAAACCTTCGCGATATTGGGGTGATCGAGGCGCCGGGCGACCATGCCTTCGTTCTGGAACAATTTGCGCAGGCGGCGCGACATGGCCGCGCAATCCTGGCCGAAACGAATGAGCTTGACGGCGACGGGGCGATCGGAATCGGGGCTCACGCACAGGTGNACCGTCGCCGTCGCGCCCTTGCCAAGCTCCTTGACCACCCGGTATTTGCCTATCGTCTCCATGCGCTTCGTAATATTCCGGTCGAGCTTTTATCCTAGCACGCGTGCCGCCGGGCGCCATCCGGCAAATGGTCGCGAATTGTTTGGCCGGGCTCTTGAAATACGGAACGCCGCCCCAGATATCGAGCAACTTTTTGGAGAAGCGTCCATGTCCACCGGAAAATCCCCAGGAACCCTTGCTGGGCAACGAACCAGCCCCGAAGCAGCACCCGAGCCCGTGGCTCACGAACATACCGATACGCTGCCCAGCGTCGAGGAGCAATTCCACCCTCGAACTGAAAGCCGCCGAACACTACGATGCCTGGCTGCGCGCCAAGGCCGAAGGCGAAAACATTCGCCGCCGCGCAGGAAGACATTTCCAAGGCGCACAAGTTCGCCGTCGAAGTTCGCGGCGAACTGCTGGCCGTCAAGGATAGCCTGGAAGCGGCGCTGGCCGTGCCGGAACAGACCGTCGACAGCTTCAAGTCCGGCGTCGAGCTGACCTTGAAGCAGCTGGTTTCCGCCTTCGAAAAGAACGCCCTGGTCGAAGTCAATCCGGCCGGCGAGAAATTCGATCCGCACAAGCATCAGGCCATCGGCATGGTCGATTCCGACCAGGAGGCCAACACCGTCGTTACCGTACTGCAAAGGGTTACCTGATCGCCGAGCGCGTGCTGCGTCCGGCACTGGTCATGGTGGCCAAGGGCAAACAATGAAAATGCGGCGTTTTTGCGGTCGACCGCAACAGGCGCTTGAAATCGGGCGGCAAGCCCCACTTCTGAACATCAGCAATTCACATCAAGGAATAAATCATGGGCAAGATCATTGGCATCGACCTCGGCACCACCAACAGCTGCGTCGCCATCATGGAAGGCGGCTCGCCGAAGGTTATCGAGAATTCCGAAGGCGCACGTACCACCNCCTCCATCGTCGGCTACACCGAAGATGGCGAAATCCTGTGCGGCGCCCCGGCCAAGCGCCAGGCCGTCACCAACCCGAAGAACACCCTCTACGCCGTCAAGCGCCTGATCGGCCGCCGCTTCGAAGAGGAAGTGCAGAAGGACATCGCCCTGATGCCGTTCAAGATCGTCAAGGCCGACAACGGCGACGCCTGGGTCGAGGCGCGCGACAAGAAGATCGCCCCGCCGCAGGTTTCCGCCGAAGTGCTGCGCAAGATGAAGAAGACCGCCGAAGACTACCTCGGCGAAGAAGTCACCGAAGCCGTCATCACGGTGCCGGCCTACTTCAACGACAGCCAGCGCCAGGCCACCAAGGACGCCGGCCGCATCGCCGGTCTGGAAGTCAAGCGCATCATCAACGAGCCGACCGCCGCTGCGCTGGCCTTCGGCATGGACAAGGCTGCCGGCAAGGACAAGAAGATCGCCGTCTATGACCTCGGCGGCGGCACCTTCGACATCTCCATCATCGAAATCGCCGACGTCGATGGCGAAAAGCAGTTCGAAGTGCTAGCCACCAACGGCGACACCTTCCTCGGCGGCGAGGACTTCGACCAGCGCCTGATCGACTACATCATCGACGAATTCAAGAAGGAATCCGGCGTCAATCTGAAGGCCGACGTGCTGGCTTTGCAGCGCCTCAAGGAAGCTGCCGAANAGGCCAAGATCGAGCTGTCTTCCAGCCAGCAGACCGAAGTCAACCTGCCCTACATCACCGCCGACGCCTCCGGCCCGAAGCACCTGGCGCTGAAGATCACCCGCGCCAAGTTCGAGTCGCTGGTGGACGAGCTGATCGAGCGCACCGTTGCGCCCTGCCTGACCGCGCTGAAGGATGCCGGCTGCAAGATCGGCGACATCGACGACGTGATCCTGGTCGGCGGCCAGTCGCGCATGCCGAAGGTGCAGGAGAAGGTCAAGGAAGTCTTCGGCCGCGAACCGCGCAAGGACGTCAATCCGGATGAAGCGGTCGCCGTCGGCGCTGCCATCNAGGGCGGCGTGCTGCAAGGCGAAGTCAAGGACGTGCTGCTGCTCGACGTCACCCCGCTGTCGCTGGGTATCGAGACCCTGGGCGGCATCATGACCAAGCTGATCCAGAAGAACACGACGATCCCGACCAAGGCCTCGCAAGTCTTCTCGACCGCCGACGACAACCAGTCCGCCGTGACCATCCACGTGCTGCAGGGCGAACGCGAAGTCGCTTCCGGCAACAAGAGCCTCGGCCAGTTCAACCTGGAAGGCATCCCGCCGGCCCCGCGCGGCACGCCGCAGATCGAAGTCATTTTCGACATCGACGCCAACGGCATCATGCACGTCACCGCCAAGGACAAGGCCACCGGCAAGNAAAACAAGATCACCATCAAGGCCAACTCCGGCCTGAGCGAAGACGAAATCCAGCGCATGGTGAAGGACGCCGAACTGCACGCCGAAGAGGACAAGAAGNGTCCTGAACTGGCTGACGCCCGCAACCAGGCCGACGGCATGGTGCACATGGTCAAGAAGTCGCTGACCGAGTATGGCGACAAGCTGGACGCCGGCGAGAAGGAAAGCATCGAAGCGGCGATCAAGGATGTCGAATCCGTGCTGCGCGACGGCGACAAGGACACCATCGTCGCCAAGACCGAGGCGCTGTCCTNNGCCGCCCAAAAGCTGGGTGAAAAGATGTACGCCCAGCAGCAGGCAGCAGGCGCCGCCNCCGGTGGCGATGCCGGCGCCCAGCAGGCCAAGAAGGACGAAGGCGATGTCGTCGATGCCGAGTTCACCGAGGTCAAGGACAAGTAACTCCTGACGCAACCGCCCGGCGCCGAGCCTTCCGGAAACCTCCGGCGGCGCTCGGCGCCTTTGTCACTTGACGGGTAACGAATATGTCTAAACGCGATNTTTACGAGATTCTCGGCGTCAACCGCGACGCCAGCGATGATGAGATCAAGAAGGCCTACCGCAAGCTGGCCATGAAGCATCACCCCGACCGCAACCCGGACAACCCGGCGGCCGAGGAGAAATTCAAGGAAGCCAAGGAAGCCTACGAAATCCTGTCGGACAGCCAGAAGCGCGCCGCCTACGATCAGTTCGGCCACGCCGGCGTCGACCCGCAGGCTGGCATGGGCGGCGGCGGCTTCGGCGGCGGCGGCGGGTTCTCGGACGCCTTCGGCGGCATCTTCGACGAAATCTTCGGCGGGCGCGGCGGCGGTGGCGGACGTTCCAACGTCTATCGCGGCGCCGACCTGCGCTACAACCTCGAAATCACGCTCGAACAGGCGGCACACGGCACCGAGACCAAGATCCGCATTCCGACCATGGACGAATGCGAGGTCTGCCATGGCTCCGGCGCCAAACCCGGCACCGAACCCAAGACCTGCCCGACCTGCGGCGGCTCGGGCCAGGTTCGCCTGCAACAAGGCTTCTTCTCGATCCAGCAGACCTGCCACAAGTGCCACGGCACCGGCCGCTTCATCGCCGACCCCTGCAAGAACTGCGGCGGCGTCGGGCGCGTCAAGCAGCACAAGACGCTGTCGGTCAAGATTCCGGCCGGTGTCGACGAGGGCGATCGCATCCGTCTGGCTGGCGAAGGCGAGCACGGTGTCAACGGCGGCCCGCCGGGCGACCTCTACGTGCAGATCCACCTCAAGCCGCACGCCGTCTTCACCCGCGATCACAACGACCTGCATTGCGAAATGCCGATCTCCTTCACCACTGCTGCGCTGGGTGGCGAAATCGAGATTCCCACGCTCGACGGTGCCGCCAGCATCAAGATTCCCGGCGAAACCCAGTCCGGGCGCGTCTTCCGACTGCGCGGCAAGGGCATCAAGNGGNTGCGCAGCCACACGCACGGCGACCTGATGTGCCACGTCGTGGTCGAAACGCCGGTTAACCTGACCGACCGCCAGAAGGAACTGCTGCGCGAACTGGAAGAATCCACCAGCCGCGACAACGGCGCCAAGCACAATCCGCGCGCCAAGTCCTGGATGGACAAGGTGAAGGAATTCTTCGGCGATTGACTCCTTCGCCTTGTAGCGCAGGCTGACCTGCGACGGCAGGTTTAGGGCACTCTTCGGCGATCGATTCGATTCCGCTTTTCGGCGCAGCGTCGACCGCAGCTGGCCACCCTGCCTGTTCCCCCTTCGCCTTTCGGCTGTTAGAATCTGCGCACCGACAGGGAGGGGACGAACAATGCATTTCTTCAAGCAATTGCTTGCCGTGGCAGCCATCGCCGTTTCGACGATGGCCGGCGCCGAGCCGGGCATCACCGACACCAAGATCACGATAGGCATGTCCGGGCCGTTCTCCGGCACCAACGGCGCCTACGGGATCGACATGCGCACGGTCATCCAGACCTACTTCGACCAGGTCAACAAGGCCGGTGGCGTCGGTGGTCGCAGATTGGAGCTGGTCGCGCTCGACGATGGCTACGAAACGGATCGCACGGTGGCCAACACCAAGGCCNTGATCGACGAAAAGAACTCGTTTGCGCTGCTCGCCTTCTACGGCTCCAGCCCGACCACGGAGGCCATGAACAAGGTCTTCGGCCCGGCCAGGNTACCGCTGCTCGGCACCATCTCGNGGGCCGGCACCCTGCGCGAACCGATCTCGCAGAACCCGAACAGCCGTTACATGTTCAACGTGCGTGCCAGCTACGCGGACGAAACCGAAGCCATCGTCAATCAGCTGGTGTCGCTCGGCCTCAAGAACATTGCCGTCTTCTATCAGAACGACGGCTTTGGCAAATCCGGGCTTGATGGCGTGACGGTCGCACTGAAGAAACATAATCTCGCACCATCCGTCGCCGCCACCGTCGAACGGAACTCGGTCGACGTCGCCGCCGCCGTCGATGCCATCGCCAAGGCAAAGCCGCAGGCCGTTGTGATGGTGACGCTGTACAAACCGACCGCTGCCTTCGTGAAGGCGATGAAGAAGGGCAACCAGAGTCCGATGTTCATGACCCTGTCGCCGGTCGGCACCGAACAGCTGGTCGCCGAGCTGGGGCCGGATGCGCGCGGCATCGGCATTTCCCAGGTCATGCCCTACCCGTGGAACGATATCGTTCCGATGGTTCGCGATTATCAGAAGCTGGTAGGCNGGCAAGGGGGCTATTCCTACTACGGTATCGAAGCCTACGCCATGGCTCGCACCCTGGTCGACGCACTGAAACGCATGGGCAAGGATCCATCGCGCGAAAAACTGATGGCTGCGCTGGAAAGCACCAACCTCGACATGGGCGGTCTGAAGGTGACCTATTCCCCCTCCAACCGCCAGGGTTCGCGCTTCGTCGAAATGACGGTCATCGGTCCGGGCGGCAAGGTGCTCAAGTAAGACCTGCTGCGGTCGACACGAAAAAACGGCCTGTTTTCACAGGCCGTTTTCATTTCCAGGCGCGCGCCAGGTCGTTCCCTGCGGGCTGTCGTCCAAAGCGATGCCGGCCGCTTTCAGTTCGTCGCGGATGCGGTCGGATTCGGCAAAGTTCTTTGCCTTCTTGGCTGCCGCGCGCTCGGCGATCATGCGCTCGATGGCCGCTTCGTCCAGCCCGCTGGCCGCTGCCGCACCGCCACGCAAATAGACCGACGGTTCGCGCTCCAGCAGGCCAATCACGCCGGCCAGCGCCTTCAGCAAGCCGGCCAGTTCGCCGCTGCGCTGGCGATTGACCTCGCCGGCCAGCTCGAACAGCACGGCGATCGCGCCGTGCGAATCGAAATCCTCGTTCAGCGCCGCCGCGAAGCGCGCCGCAAAATCCTTGCTCCAGTCGATGTCGACCGCAACCGGCGGCNNGTCGCGCAGGGCGAAGTAGAGGCTGTCCAGACTGCGCTTGGCATCGTCGAGATGCGCATCCGAGTAGTTCAGCGGACTGCGGTAATGGGCACGCAGGATGAAGAAGCGGACGACTTCGGCATCGTACCGTTCGAGCACGGTGCGGATGGTGAAGAAGTTGCCGAGCGATTTCGACATCTTTTCGTTGTCGACNCGGACGAAGCCGTTGTGCATCCAGTAATTGACGAAGGTGCACTGATGCGCNCCNTCGGACTGGGCAATTTCGTTCTCGTGGTGCGGGAACTGCAAATCCTGGCCNCCGCCGTGAATGTCGAAATGCTTGCCGAGCAGCTTGGAGCTCATCGCCGAACATTCGATGTGCCAGCCCGGCCGGCCATTGCCCCAGGGCGATTCCCAGGCCGGTTCGCCCGGCTTGGCGTGTTTCCACAGCACGAAATCGAGCGGGTCGTCCTTGGCCGAATCGACCTCGACGCGCTCGCCGGCACGCAGATCGTCGAGCGACTTGCCCGACAGCTTGCCGTAACCGGGAAACTTGCGCACCGCGTAGTTCACGTCGCCGTCGGTGGCCTTATAGGCCAGGCCGCGCGTTTCGAGTTGACCGATCAGATCGAGCATTTCCGGCACGAACTCGGTGGCGCGCGGCTCGTGGTCGGGGCGCAACACGCCCAGCGCGTCGGCATCCTCATGCATGTAGGCGATGAAGCGGTCGGTCAGCTGCTGGATCGTCTCGCCGTTTTCGATGGCGCGCTTGATGATCTTGTCGTCGATGTCGGTTATGTTGCGCACGTAGGTCACGTCGTAGCCGCTGGCCTTGAGCCAGCGATAGACCATGTCGAAGACGACCATGACGCGGGCGTGCCCGAGGTGGCAGTAGTCATAGACCGTCATGCCGCACACGTACATGCGCACCTTGCCCGGTTCGATGGGCGTGAAGACCTGCTTTTCCCGTTTCAGGGAGTTATGGATTTTGAGCATTGGAGGATTTCGCGACGTCGCCGGCCACTCGTTAAACTTTGGAAAGGCTGGCGTTCTTGGTAGAATCGGACGATTGTAAACCAGCGCCGAGTATAACATAGCGATGACCTCCGCCCCCTTGCCACAGCCGCGTTTCCGGGCTTCGCCAACCTTGCGGGCCATCGTCGTCGGACTGGCAATGGCCGTCGCCACGCCGGTTTAGCGGACAACCTGGGCGATGCCCAACGCTTCATCAAACGCGGCGACTATGCCCAGGCGCTCGAAAGCGTGAACGCCCAGCTCGCCGAAACGCCGGACGAAGCAAAAGCCCGCTTTCTCAAGGGCGTGATCCTCACCGAAACGAACCAGACCGACGAGGCCATCACCGTCTTCACCAAGCTGACCGAGGATTACCCGGAAATGCCCGAGCCGTACAACAACCTGGCCGTGCTCTACGCCCGCCAGAAACTGTACGACAAGGCACGCATGGCGCTCGAAATGGCGATCCAGGCCAACCCTTCCTATGCGGTCGCCTACGAAAACCTCGGCGACCTGCACGCCAAGCTGGCCAGCCAGGCCTATGCCAGGCCTTGCAGCTCGACGCCGGCAGCAAGAGCGCCAAGCTCAAACTGGCGCTCGCCAACGACCTGATCAAGACGCCCGGCAAACCGACCGGCCGCTGATCGACACCCTTGCAAAGGATTCACCCGATGCTGAAACAGCTCTCCACCCTGGCCGCCGGCCTGCTCGTTTCCATGGCCACCTGGGCGGCGCCCACCGTCGAAATGACCACCACGCTGGGCAAGATCACGCTCGAACTCAACGCCGAGAAGGCGCCGAAGACCGTCGAGATGTTCCTCTACAACGCCAAGCACGGTTTCTACGACGGTACCATCTTTCATCGCGTCATCAACGAATTCATGATCCAGGGTGGCGGGTTCAGCCCGGCCATGGAAGAAAAGAAGACCCTGACCCCGGCCCTCCAGAACGAAGCCGCCAACGGCCTGAAGAACGAGCGCGGCAGCATCGCCATGGCGCGCACCGCCGACCCGCATTCGGCCCGCGTCCAGTTCTTCATCAACCTGAAGGACAACGATTTCCTGAACCACAAGACCGCGGCCGACCCGCGTGGCTATGGCTACGCCGTCTTCGGCAAGGTCACTTCGGGCATGGATGTCGTCGACAAGATCGCCAAGGTGGCGACCGGCAACCAGGGCTTTTACGAAAACGTGCCGACGACGCCGGTCATCATCAAGAGCGTCAAAATCATCTCCGACAAATAAGGAAACCCCACCATGTCGCAAGTCAAGCTCACCACCAACCACGGTGCCATCACCCTCAAGCTCGACGCCGAAAAGGCGCCGAAGACGGTCGCCAACTTCATCGCCTACGTCGAAGCCGGCCATTACAACAACACGATCTTTCATCGCGTCATCAAGAACTTCATGATCCAGGGCGGCGGTTTCGAGCCCAACATGAACCAGAAGCCGACCCAGGCGCCAGTCGAGAACAAAGCGGCCAACGGCGAAAAACAAGCGCGGCAGCATCGCCATGGCCCGCACCAGCGACCCGCATTCGGCCACCGCCCAGTTCTTCATCAACACTGTCGACAACGATTTCCTCGACTTCAAGGCGCCGTCCGGCCAGGGCTGGGGCTACTGCGTGTTCGGCGAAGTCGTCGACGGCCTGGACGTGGTCGACAAGATCCGCGCCGTGCGCACCGGCAACAAGGGCTTCCATCAGGACGTCCCGGTCGAGGAAGTCATCATCGAGAAGGCCGAGATCGTTTGATCCTCTTCATTTCCGATCTGCACCTGTCGCCCCGGTCACCCGGGGCGACTGCTGTTCCTCCAGTTTTTGGCCGGCCGCGCCCGCCGGGCGCAGGCGCTCTACATCCTCGGCGACCTGTTCGAGGCCTGGATCGGCGACGACGACATCGACGACCCCTACCATAGGCGCATCCTCGCCGCCCTGCGCGCTGTCGCCGATGCCGGGGTGCGGATCAGCCTGATGCACGGCAACCGCGACTTCCTGCTCGGCCAGAAGTTCGCCGACGCCGCCGGCATCCGTCTGCTGACCGACCCTTACGATCTGACACTCCCCGAATGGAGCTTCGTCCTCTCGCATGGCGATGCACTTTGCCTGGACGACTCCGCGTATCAGGCCTTCCGTGCCCGCGTGCGCACGCCGGAATGGCAGGCCAGGATGCTTGCCCGCCCGCGCTGGCTGCGCCGTATGATCGCGCGTTATTTCCGCTGGCGCAGCCGCAACATGGTGCGCTCCGTCTATGCCGACCTGCAAGCCGCCGCCACCGACGATTTCCTGCGCGATCACGGCTACGTCACCTTCATCCACGGACACACGCATCAGCCGGCCAGGCACGACCACATCGTCGACGGCATCCATGTCGAGCGTTGGGTGCTCGCCGACTGGCACGAAGACCGTGGCGAGTGCCTGGTGTGGGATGGCACGGCGCTGCACCGCGAAGCCGTCGTTGTTGAAAATCGGCCTTAGAACGGTGTCGACCGCAACCAACGCCCTCGCCACACTGCGCGACACCTTCGGCTACCCGGCCTTTCGCGGCGCCCAGGCCGAGATCATCGATCACGTCACCAACGGCGGCGACGCGCTGGTGCTGATGCCGACCGGCGGCGGCAAANGCCTGTGCTACCAGATCCCCGCCCTGTTGCGCCCGGGCTGCGCCGTCGTCGTCTCGCCCTTGATCGCGCTGATGCAGGACCAGGTCGACGCGCTGACCCAGCTCGGCGTCAAGGCCGCCTGCCTCAATTCGACCCTGGACTGGCGTGCGGCGCAGGCCGTCGAGCAGGCGATGTTCTCGGGCAACCTCGACCTCGTCATCGCTCCCGAGCGCCTGTTGCTCGACCGCACGCTGGCCCTGCTCGACGCGCTCTACGAAGCCGGCAAGCTGGCGCTGTTCGCCATCGACGAGGCGCATTGCGTCTCGCAATGGGGCCACGATTTCCGCCCGGAATACCTGCAGCTTTCGGCGCTGCACGAACGCTACNCGAACATTCCGCGTATCGCGCTGACCGCCACCGCCGACCAGGCAACGCGCAACGAGATGCTTGTCCGCCTCGGCCTCGCCGAGGCCNGCGTCTTCCTCTCCAGCTTCGACCGCCCGAACATCCGCTATACCGTCGTCGAANAGGACAATGCCAGANAGCAGTTGCTCGGCTTCCTCGCCGGACGCAAGGGCCAGGCCGGCATCGTCTATTGCCTGTCGCGCAAANAGGTCGAGGAAATCGCCGAATGGCTGTCCGCCCAAGGCTACCCCGCGCTGCCCTACCACGCCGGCCTGCCGGCCNCAGAGCGGGCTGCGAACCAGCGCCGCTTCCTGCGCGAGGAAGGCCTGGTCATGTGCGCCACCATCGCCTTCGGCATGGGCATCGACAAACCGGACGTGCGCTTCGTCGCCCATCTGGATTTGCCGAAAAGCATCGAAGCCTACTACCAGGAAACCGGCCGCGCCGGGCGCGACGGCGAAGCAGCCGAAGCCTGGATGGCCTACGGCATGCAGGATGTCGNNCTGCAACATGCGCGCATCGCCGAATCCGGCGTAAGCGAGNGCCAGAAGATTCTCGAAGCGCAGCGCCTGACCGCCCTGCTCGCCTACTGCGAAGCCNCGCGCTGCCGCCGCCAGGTGCTGCTCGACTACTTCGGCGAAGAACGCCAGCCCTGCGGCAACTGCGACGTCTGCGCCGAACCGCCGGAACTGTGGGACGGCACGCTGGCCGCACAANAGGCGCTGTCGGCCATCTTCCGCACCGGCATGCGCTTCGGCGTCAGCCACCTGACCGACATCCTGCGCGGCAAGGCGACCGACAAGATCAGGCAGTGGAACCACGACAAGCTGCCANCCTTCGGCGTCGGCAACGACCTCGACGACCATGCCTGGAAGAGCGTCTTCCGCCAGCTCGCTGCCGCCGGCCTGGTCCATGTCGACATGGCCGAACACGGTGCCCTGCAGCTCACCGAAGCGGCGCGCGAAGTACTGAAAGGCCAGCGCACGGTGCAGCTCAGGCGACCGGCCAAACGCAAACCGACATCGGCCAAGCTCAGCCGGACGCCTGTTTCCGAACTGGCACCAGCCGACGAGGAGCTATTCCAGCTATTGCGCAAATGGCGCGCCGACACCGCCCGCGAACAAGGCATGCCCGCCTACGTCATCCTGCACGACAAAACCCTGCGCGAACTCGCTGAAGCTCGCCCGACCAGCCACGGCCTGCTCGCCGGCATCACCGGCATGGGCAGTGCCAGANTCGAGCACTACGGTGCGGAACTGCTGGAACTGATTCGCGGCGAGGCCGTTTGAATGAACGCAGGCGATACGCTGCGGCCCGCCCTGCTCGCCACGGTGACGCTGGCGCTGGTCGTCTCGGGCATCGCCCCCTTCGACCGCGCCACCTGGATCATGGAAGTGGCGCCGGTGCTGATCGCGTTGCCGGTGCTGATCGCCACACGCCACAGCTATCGGCTGACCACCCTGCTCTATTGCCTGATCGCCGCCCACATGCTGGTGCTGATCGTGGGCGGTGCCTCTNACGCCCACGTTCCTCTCGGCTTCTGGCTGCAGGATCAGCTCGGCACCGCGCGCAATCCCTATGACCGGATCGGCCATTTCATGCAGGGTCTCGTACCGGCCATGGTGGCGCGCGAAATCCTGTTGCGCGGCGCCTATGTGNCCGGGCGGCGGATGACCGGATTCCTGTGCGTCTGCGTCGCCATGGCCATCAGCGCCAGCTACGAACTGCTCGAATGGGCCGCCGCCCTGGCACTGGGCCAGNGGGCCGACGAATTCCTCGGCACCCAGGGCGACACCTGGGATACGCAATCGGACATGTTCATGGCGCTACTCGGCGCCACCACAGCCCTGCTGCCGGCGACCGCCAATGCGCCTGGCGTTGATGAATCTGAATCTGGCCACGCGTTCCGGTTCGTCGGCACCTGGCCTCGTGACGAAGTGCCAAATCAGCGTCGGCCAAGACCGATAGCGTTGATGATCGCGGTCATCGGCGCATCGGGGTCGATCGGCTATCCTCCTCGCCATGCGTGACCATGCGCCTCGTCCTGCCCAGGCGCAGCGCTACGTAGCTGGCGTCGAATGGGGCCGCCGGTGCGTCATGGACATTCATGCGGGAACTTGCGACGCCGATACGCTCGACGGCCAGGAGCCTGCCAACAGACCTGGGCAGCGCTGTTGCAATCGAATGGGCATGCCATCGATGGCCTGATTGGGGCATCAGCGCATCCTTGCGCGCCACCCAGGGCCGCACACCTGGCCAGCATGCATGATGTTCAATGGCGCTACTCGCTCGAAACGAGCGCCATCTCAGCGGCTGCATGAACGATGTGCCATGGGCTCGACCCTGAGGCTTTCAGCGGTGCCGGTTGCCGCTGTGATGCTGCTGCGGTCGACCGGATTTTGACCCAATTTCTGGCCTTGCGGCTTGCCCTGCGGTTGAGGCTTGCGCGGGCCGCGCGGCGGCTGGGGCGGGCGCGGCGCGGCGGTGGCCGACTGCTCGAAGCCGGGCACGACCACGCGTTCAAGGCTGCGCTTGATCAGCTTCTCGATGTCTTTGAGCTGCGGGCGTTCGTCGTGGCAGACCAGCGAAATCGCCTCGCCTTCCATCCCGGCGCGGCCGGTGCGGCCGATGCGGTGCACGTAGTCCTCGGCGACATTCGGCAGTTCGTAGTTGATGACGTAGGGCAGCGCGTCGATGTCGATGCCGCGCGCCGCGATGTCGGTGGCGACCAGCGCCACCAGCTTGCCGTCCTTGAATTCGGAGAGGGCGCGGGTGCGGGCGCCCTGCGACTTGTCGCCGTGGATCGCCGCCGACTTGATGCCGGCCTTGTCCAGCGCGCGGGCCAGCGCGTCGGCGCCGTGCTTGGTGCGGGCAAAGACCAGCACCTGATGCAGGGCGCGTGTCTCGAACAGGTGCTTGAGCAGGTCTTTCTTCTGCTCGCGGTTGGTTTCGATGACGCGCTGGGTGACCGTCTCGGCGGCCGTGTTCCGCGGCGCGACATCGACCGACACCGGATGGTGCAGCAGGCCGGCCGCCAGTTCGCGGATTTCCGGCGAGAAAGTGGCGGAAAACATCAGGTTCTGCCGCTGTTTCGGCAACAGCGCGATGACCTTGCGGATGTCGCGGATGAAGCCCATGTCGAGCATGCGATCGGCTTCGTCGAGGACGAAAATCTCGATGCCGGACAGGTCGACCGTGCGTTGCTGGACGTGGTCAAGCAGGCGCCCCGGCGTCGCCACCAGGATATCGACGCCACGGCGCAGGTTGGCGATCTGCGGATTGATGCCGACGCCGCCGAAGACGGCCAGCGAGTTGATCGGCAGATGCTTGCCGTAGGTGCGCACGCTTTCCTCGACCTGAATCGCCAGTTCGCGCGTCGGCACCAGCACCAGCACGCGCGGCGTCTTGGAAATGCGCGTCAGACGGTCGTTGGCGCCGCTGGCCAGGCGATGCAGGATGGGCAGCGTGAAACCGGCGGTCTTGCCGGTGCCGGTCTGCGCCGTAGCCATCAGGTCCTGGCCGGTCATGACGGCAGGAATGGCCTGTTGCTGGATCGGNGTGGGCGTATCGTAGCCCTGCTCGCCGACGGCGCGCAGGAGTTCGGCCTTGAGACCGAGATCGGTGAATTGCATGGGAACTCCGTACGGCAGCCCGGCAAGCCGGGCGCCGCGATTGAATCAGATGAGAAAGGCCGCGGTCGAGGTCGATCTGCAGATCTTCGACGGCTTCGAGGCCGACGGCGACGCGCAGCAGGCCTTCGCTGATGCCGGCCGCCGCCCGGGCTTCGGGGGTGATGCGGCCGTGCGTGGTGGACGCGGGATGGGTGATGGTGGTCTTGGTGTCGCCGAGGTTGGCGGTGATCGACAGCAGCTCGCAGTGGTCGACGACCGTCCACGCCTGCTCGCGGGCGCCTTTCACTTCAAAGGAAACGATGGCGCCGCCGCCCTTCTGCTGGCGCTGCGCCAGTTCGTACTGCGGATGCGACGGCAGGCCGGGGTAGAAGACGCGCGCCACTTTCGGATGCGCTTCGAGCCAGCGCGCCAGTTGCAGGGCGTTGGCCGACTGCGCCTGGATGCGGATCTTCAGCGTTTCCAGCCCCTTGAGCAGCACCCAGGCGTTGAAGGCGGATAGCGTCGGACCGGCCGTACGCAGGTACTTGAAGACCTCCTCGGTCAGTCTCTTCGGCCCGCACACCGCACCGCCCAGCACGCGGCCCTGACCGTCGAGGTACTTGGTCGCCGAATGGACGACGAGATCGGCGCCGAGTTCGAGCGGTCGCTGCAGGATGGGCGTGCAGAAACAGTTGTCGACGGCGACCAGAATGCCCCTGGCGTGGGCGGTTGCGGTCAACGCCGAAATATCGGCAATTTCCGTCAACAGGTTGGACGGCGTTTCGAGGAAGAACAGCTTGGTTTCCGGCCGGATCGCCGCCGCCCATGCGGCCGGATCGGTCTGCGGCACGAAGGTGGTGCTGATGCCGGTGCGCGCCAGGATGTTCGAGAAGAGCTGGACGGTGGCGCCGAACAGGCCGCTGGAGGCGACGATGTGATCGCCGTTCTTCAGGTGCGCCAGCACCAGCGCCATGATCGCCGACATGCCGCTGGCCGTGGCGACGCAGTCCTCGGCGCCTTCCAGCGCGGCAAGGCGTTCCTCGAACATGGTCACGGTCGGGTTGGTGAAGCGCGAGTGAACGTTGCCTTCCTCCTCGCCGGAAAAGCGGCGGGCGGCCAGCGCAGCGCTCTTGAAGACAAAGCTGGAGGTCAGGTAGAGCGCCTCGGAATGCTCGCCGAACTGGCTGCGCTCCTGACCGGCACGGACAGCCAGCGTCTCGGGGCGGTAATTCGGGCTGTCGTTGCCGGAGTCAGTCATCAGTCCTGCCCCCGACGCCAGCTGCAGCACCAGCTGCTGCGCGGCGCGGCCATCGCCGTCGCTTTCGTCGTCGTTACCCTTGGCCGACTTGGCACCGCGGTTGCCTTCGACGGCATCGAGGTAATACTCGTCGATATCGCCGGTGATGTAGCAGCCGTCGAAGCACGACGCGTCGAAGTTCGTCAAGTCGGCGCGGATGGTGGTCACCGACTTCTTGAGAGCATCGATGTCCTGGTGAACCAGCGCATCGGCGCCAATCTCGCGGGCGATGCCTTCGTCGGTGCGGCCGGTGGCGATCAGTTCGGCACGCGTCGGCATGTCGATGCCGTACACGTTCGGGAAACGCACCGGTGGCGCCGCCGAGGCGAAATAAACCTTGATCGCCCCTGCCGCCCGGGCCATTTCGACGATCTCGCGGCTGGTCGTGCCGCGCACGATGGAGTCATCGACCAGCAGCACGCGCTTGCCTTTGAATTCCTGGCCGACGGTGTTGAGCTTCTGGCGCACCGATTTCTTGCGCATCGACTGGCCGGGCATGATGAAGGTGCGGCCGACATAGCGGTTCTTGACGAAGCCTTCGCGGAACGGGATGCCGAGCGCCTGCGCCAGTTGCATGGCGGATGGGCGGCTGGAATCGGGGATCGGGATGACGACGTCGATGTCCTCGACCGGAATGTGCTTGCGCACCTTCTCGGCGAGCAGTTCGCCCATCGCCAGACGCGCTTCGTGNACCGACACGCCATCGATCACCGAATCCGGACGCGCCAGATAGACGTACTCGAAAATGCACGGCGAGTAGGTCGGCTGCTGCGCGCACTGGCGGCTGAACAACTGGTGGTTGAGGTCGATGAACACCGCCTCGCCCGGCTCGATGTCGCGCACCATCTGGAAGCCCAGCGTATCCAGCGCCACCGATTCGGACGCGACCAGGTATTCGGTGCCAGCTTCGGTCTCGTTCTGTCCATAGACCAGCGGGCGGATTCCGTAGGGATCGCGGAAGGCGAGCAGTCCGTAGCCGGCGATCAGCGCGACCACCGCATAAGCGCCCCGGCAACGGCGATGCACGCCGGCGACGGCCTGGAAGATGCTGTCGACGTCGAGTTCGTAGCCATGCGCGGCGGACTGCAATTCATGCGCCAGCACGTTGAGCAGGACTTCGGAATCGGAATTGGTATTGATATGTCGGCGATCCAGGCGGAACATCTCACCCTTCAACTGCTCGGCGTTGGTCAGGTTGCCGTTGTGGCCGAGCACGATGCCGAATGGCGAATTGACGTAAAACGGTTGGGCTTCGGCAAAGTTGTAGGCCGAACCGGCGGTCGGGTAGCGGACGTGGCCGATTCCCCAGTTACCGGGCAGGGCGCGCATGTTGCGGGTGCGAAACACGTCGCGCACCAGCCCCGGACCCTTGTGCAGATTGAAGGTATTGCCCTCTGCCGTCGCAATGCCTGCCGCGTCCTGGCCGCGATGCTGGAGCACCATCAGCCCGTCATAGAGCAACTGGTTAACCGGTGATGTCGCCATCACGCCGAGAATNCCGCACATAGCTGTTTCCTGCCTAACTGAATCGAATCTTCTTTGCCAAATCGTCCGGCAACCAGGGCTTGGCGACCAGAACTGCTGTTTCCAACGGCGGCGCCAGCGTCGCCTCCTTCCACCAAAGCTGCTGCGGTGCCGACGTCATGCCGTAAGCGGCAGCCAGCATCATCACCAGCAGCACACCGCGCGCCAGGCCGAAAAACATGCCCAGCAGGCGATCGGAAAGAGTCAGCCCGAGTGCCTTGACCATGCTGCGTACCGCCAGGCGAATCACCGACATGGCGACCAGCACCCCGACGAAAACCAGTACGCAACCGGCTAGCACCCGAGCGCCGGGTCGGTCAACCAGTGAACACCACATGTCCCGTGGCGGCCCCAAACTCCAGCGCCGCCATGAAACCCGTTACCCAGGCCGCCAGCGCGATCAACTCGCTCACCACGCCACGCCACAACCCAAGCACCAGAGAGATGGTGACAATGCCGATCACGACATAGTCGAACGTTGCCATCACCTGCCTGCAATCACACCTGAAACACCGATCTGCTTCATCTTTTCCAGCGCCTTTTCGGCGGCTTCGCGACTCGCGAACGGCCCGGCACGGACCCGCGTCTTGGTTCCCCGGGCGTCTGCAGCGGCTCGCTGTAGGTCTTGATGTTCTTTTCAGCCAGCTTGGCCTTCAGGTTGCGCACGTTGTCCTCGTTCGAGTAGGCCCGATCATGATCACGTACTCGCCCGATTTGGCTTGTGCCGGCGCCGTTTCGGATGCGCCGCTCTGCCCGGCAAGAATCGCCGCCGCGCGCTGGCCTCTGCCGACGCATCCTTGGCTGCAGGCTTTTCTACCGGCTTCTCCGGCGCTTTTCCGGTTTGGCGGGCGACTTGTCGGCTGCCTTCTGCGGCGGCTTTTCGGCTTGTTTTCCGGCTGCTTGTCTGCCGGTTTGTCCTGCTCGTTTCGATCACCTGCGCCGTCGGCTTGACCGATGCCGTTTCGGCGGTCGCCGCGGGCCGGACTTCGGCAGCTGGCTCGGGAATTTTGGGCGCTGGCTTTTCGCTGGGCGGCGGCACCGCCAGCCTGGGTGACAAAGGTTTTCGTCCTGCCCCGGAATGCGGATTTCCACGTCCTGAACGGTCTGGCGCGGCTCGTGATCCATCACCATGGGCAACACGACGGCGACCACCGAGGCGAATGCCACGGCGCCCACCAACCGGCGTCGGGCGCGCTTCTTGAGTTGAGACTGAGCGTCGTTATCGTCCATGACTAGGGCTTGCCCGCAGCGCCTGCAGCGCTCCGGCTACCGTGTAGAAGGATCCAAAGGCCAAGATTCTATCACTTTCAGCGGCTTGCCCCTTGGCCGCCTGCATCGCCGCCTGCGGCGAGTCGTGACAAACGATCCGCCCNCCNAGCCGGGAATCGGCGATCACAGCGGCCAGCGTGGCGGCGGGCGTGCCACGCGGGCCACCCAGGCTGGCCACATGCCAGACGTCCACCTTGTCCTTCAAGGACTGCAGGGCGCCGACGATATCCTTGTCGCCCAGCATGCCGACGACGGCATGCGTGCGGTCGAAAAACCCCATGTTCGCCAGATTGTCGGCCAGCACCTTGATCGCCTGCGGATTGTGGCCGACATCGAGAACGATGGCCGGTTTGCCCGGCAGCACCTGGAAGCGGCCGGGCAGTTCGGTTTCGATCAGTCCGGGACGGATCGCCTGCATGGTCACCGGCAACTTGTCGCCCAGCGCCTCGAGCGCAGCCAGGGCAACCGCCGCGTTGTAAAGCTGGGTCGGCCCGCGCAGGCCGGGATAAGCCAGCGCCCGCTTGATCAGTTGATCGCCGGAGCGGCACCACCAGCGCCATTGCAGCCGGTTNTCGCCGGTTTCCGCCCTCGGCCGCTCGAAGCCGAAATCGCGGCCGATCAGACGCAGATCAGCGCCGATGGCAGCGGCGTGGTCGAGCAGGCTTTGTGGCGGTTGCGGGTCGGCGCACAGGGCCGGCTTGCCGGCACGGTAGATACCGGCCTTCTCGAAGCCGATGCTTTCGCGATCCGGCCCCAGCCACTCGGTATGATCGAGAGCGATCGTGGTGATGACGGAAACATCCGGTTCGTAGGCGTTGACCGCATCCAGGCGTCCGCCGAGGCCGACTTCGAGGATGACTGCCTCGACCCGCGCTTCGGCGAAAACTTCCCAGGCGGCCAGGGTACCGAATTCGAAATAGGTCAGCGCCGTGGCTACCTGCTGCCGCGCCGCTTCGACCCGGCTGAACGCGGCGCACAGTGCTTCGTCGCTGGCCGGCTGGCCGTTGACGCGCACCCGCTCGTTGTAGGCCAGCAGGTGCGGCGAGGTGTAGCAGCCGACCTTGTAGCCGGCGCGGGCAATGATGTTTTCCAGGTAGGCACAGGTGGAACCCTTGCCGTTGGTACCGCCGACGACGATGACCGGGCAATGCTGCGTCTGTCCGAGCGCCGCCTTGACGTGCCGAATGCGTTCCAGCCCCAGTTCGATGCCGGCCTGGCCTTTCGGGTGCAGGCCTTCGAGATGTTGCAGCCAGTCTTCGAGAGTCTTCAAGCGGCAGCCGGCAGTTTTTGCAGAAGCGCCAGAATGCGGGCGACCTGGTCGCGCAGTTCGCGACGATCGACAATCATGTCGATGGCGCCCTTCTCAAGGATGAATTCGGAGCGCTGGAAGCCCTCGGGCAACGTCTCGCGCACCGTCTGCTCGATGACGCGCGGGCCGGCGAAGCCGATCAGCGCCTTCGGCTCGGCGATCACCACATCGCCGACGAAGGCGAAGGAAGCGGAAACGCCGCCCATGGTCGGGTCGGTCAGGATCGAGATGAAAGGCAGGCCGGCTTCGGATAGCTTGGTCAGCGCGGCGGTCGTCTTGGCCATCTGCATCAGCGAAAAGAGACCCTCCTGCATGCGCGCGCCGCCAGAGCGGTAATGCAGATGAAAGGCATCTTCTGTTCGACCGCCGTCTGCACGCCGCGCACGAAACGCTCGCCGAGTACCGAACCCATCGAGCCGCCCATGAAGTCGAACTCGAAGGCGGCGGCAACGACCGGCATGGTCTTGACCGCACCTTGCAGCACGACCAGTGAATCGCTCTCGCAACTCGCCTCGTTGGCCTCCATCAGGCGCTGCGGATAGGTCTTGGAATCCTTGAATTTCAGGCTGTCGACCGGAACCACCTCGGCCCCGATCTCAAAACGCCCTTCGGCATCGAGCAAGACATCGAGCCTGGCACGCGCATCGAGCCGGTTATGGTGGCCGCACTTGGGACACACCTGCAGGTTGTTCTCGGGTCGGTGGCGTAAAGCACGGCCTCGCACGACGGACATTTGCTCCACAGGCCTTCGGGCAGCGTACCGCGCCGTTGCGGCCCCTGTTCGCGCTTGATCTTGGGGGCAGCAGTTTGTTCAGCCAGCTCATTTTTCACCTCATCCACACCGCGACGAATATCCGCGACCAGGGTTTTCACGTTGGCGCAGGCAGTTTCTGCCGTCGATCGTTCGATTTCTTCGATTATCCGGCTGCCGACGACAACCGCATCGGCAATACCGGCAATGCGTGCCGCGGTCGACGCATCGCGAATGCCAAAACCGACGCCGACCGGCAAACCGGTCTGCTGGCGTATCAACGGCAGGCGCTCGGCCACCGCATCAACATTCAGTGCCCCGGAACCGGTGACGCCGGCCAGCGAAACGTAATAGACATAACCGCTGGCGATTTCCGCCACGTGCGCGATCCGCTCTGCCGACGAGGTCGGCGCCAGCAGNAATATCGGATCCATGCCCTGTGCCTTCATGGCGGCACCGAAGTTGGCGGCCTCCTCCGGCGGATAGTCGACGACTAGGACGCCATCGACACCGGCTTGGGCGGCAGCGGCGGCGAATTTCTCGAGGCCCATCGCCTCGATCGGATTGGCGTAGCCCATCAGCACGATCGGGGTCTTGTCGTCGGTCTTGCGGAATTCGACTACCAGGGCGAGCACCTTGCGCAGCGTCATGCCCTTGGCCAGCGCCCGCTCGGAAGCACGCTGGATGGTCGGGCCATCGGCCATCGGGTCGGAAAACGGCACACCAAGTTCGATGACATCGGCGCCAGCCTCGACCAGCGTGTGCATCAGCGGCAGGGTCAGCGCGGCATCGGGATCGCCGGCCGTGATGAAGGGAATCAGCGCCTTGCGGCCTTCGCCATCGAGGCGTTCAAAAGCGGACTTGATGCGCGACATCAGACGGACTCCTGCAGGGCCGCCCCAAGGGGCGAAGCGGGGTTTCGCGGAGCACCGCTCCGCGCCCCGCAGCCGCTCGGCCATGCAGAGCCGAGCGTGGGCGGCCGACGCCCCGGCGTGGGACAGCGAACAAAGTGAGCTTGGAGGCATCAAAACACGATCCCGGATTTTCGGCCACGGTGTGCATGTCCTTGTCACCCCGGCCGGAGAGGTTGACCAGCAGAATTTTGTCCTTGGCCAGCGTCGGCGCCAGTTTGGCGGCATAGGCCAGCGCATGGCTGGATTCGAGCGCCGGGATGATGCCTTCGAGACGGCACAGGTTGTGGAAGGCTTCGAGCGCTTCGGCATCGTTGATCGGCTGGTACTCGGCGCGGCCGATATCCTTGAGCCAGGCGTGTTCCGGGCCGACGCCGGGGTAATCGAGACCGGCGGAGATCGAATGCGTCTCGATGATCTGGCCATCCTCGTCCTGCAGCAGGTAGGTGCGGTTGCCGTGCAGCACGCCCGGCACCCCGGCGGTCAGCGAGGCGGCGTGATGACCGGTTTCGATACCGGAACCGGCCGCTTCGACGCCGATCAGGCGCACGCCCTCGACATTGATATAGGGNTAGAAAATACCCATCGCGTTGGAACCGCCACCGACGGCAGCAATCACCGCATCCGGCTGGCGCCCGGCCATTTCCGGCATCTGGGTCAGGCATTCCTCGCCGATGATCTTCTGGAAATCGCGCACCAGCATCGGATAGGGTGCGGGCCCNGCGACCGTGCCGATGATGTAGAAGGTGTTGTGGATGTTGGTCACCCAGTCGCGCATCGCTTCGTTGAGCGCGTCCTTGAGTGTCTTCGAGCCGGATTCGACCGGCACGACGGTGGCGCCGAGCAGCTTCATGCGATAGACGTTGGCGGCCTGGCGCTTGACGTCCTCGCTGCCCATATACACCACGCATTCCATGCCGTAGCGGGCGGCGACCGTGGCCGTCGCTACGCCGTGCTGGCCGGCACCGGTTTCGGCGATGACGCGCGGTTTGCCCATGCGCTTGGCGAGCATGGCCTGGCCGATGCAGTTATTCACCTTGTGGGCGCCGGTGTGGTTCAGATCCTCGCGCTTCAAATAAATCTGCGCACCGCCGAGCAGGTCGGACCAGCGCTTGGCATGGTAGATCGGCGACGGACGACCGACGAAATGCTTCAGCTCGTATTCGTATTCGGTTCGAAAGGCCGGATCGGCCTGCGCTGCGGCGTAGGCCGCCTTCAGTTCGTCGAGCGCGCCGAACAGCGTCTCGGCGACGAAAACGCCGCCGTAGGGGCCGAAATGGCCCTTGGCGTCGGGAAGTTATATTGACTCATCGGCTTTCCGTACTGCCGCGACGAAGGCGGCGATTTTCGCGTGATCCTTGATGCCCTTGCCCATTTCCACCCCNGAGGAGACGTCGACCGCAACCGGCCGCACGCGCTCGATGGCCGCACCGACATTGGCTGCGGTCAANCCGCCGGACAACACCAGAAAGCCTGGCAACTGCGGCGGAATCAGCGTCCAGTCGAAAACATGGCCGCCACCGCCGTAGCCTTCGACGAAGGCATCCAGCAACAGACCNCGGGCATCGGGAAACGCGCGGGCGAATTCTACCAGATCGAGCCCCGGCCTCACCCGCGCGGCCCTGATATAGGGGCGGGAAAACTGACGGCAATAGGCAGTATCCTCATCGCCGTGAAACTGTAAAAGGCTGAACGGCACGATGTCGCAGGCCGCATGCACGACTGCCGGCGACTCGTTGACGAACAATCCGACGACCTCCACGAAGGGCGGTATTCGCCGGGCCAGTGCGGCAACCTGTTGTGGCGTCACGTAACGCGGACTGGCCGGGTAGAGGACGAAACCAATCGCATCGGCCCCGGCTGCAACCGCCGCGTCGACGTCTTCTTCCCGCGTCAAGCCGCAAATCTTGATGCGCGTTTTCATGTCAGCATTCCATCGAGAAAATCATCGCCGGGATCGGGCAAGCCCCAATGCGGCTCGTAGATCGGGCCGCGAAAATAGAGGCCGTCCGGCGAAAAGGTCGGCGCCGCCAACTGGCGATTTTGCATGCGCAACAGTTCGTCGATCCATCCCGGCGGCTGCATACCNTTGCCGATGTGGACCAGCGACCCGACCAGGTTGCGCACCATGTGATGCAGGAAGGCGCTGGCCTCGAAATCGAAGACGAACAGCAAACCGCTTTGCCGTAGCTCGGCACGCCACAGCGACTTGACCGGGGTCTTGGCCTGGCACCCGGCGGCCCTGAAGGCCGAAAAATCGTGCTCGCCGAGCAGTCGACCGCAAGCATCGCGCATCGCCGCCAGATCGAGCGGCCCGTGATACCAGCCGACCCGGCCGTGCCATAGACCGACCCGCTGCGGACGATTGACCAGCACATAGCGATAGCGCCGCCCGCGCGCGCTGAAACGGGCGTGAAAATCATCGGCGACCGGTTGCGCCCAACGGACGGCCACTCCTTCCGGTAAATGTGCGTTAACGCCGCGCACCCAGGCACTCAGCGGCCGTTCGACCGGCGCATCGAAATGCACGACCTGATGCGTGGCGNNTACACCGGCGTCGGTTCGTCCGGCACAGACGACCCCGACGGGCTGGCCGGCAATCGCACCCAGTGCGGACTCGAGGGCATCCTGCACGGTGCCGCCCATGGCCTGGCTCTGCCAGCCATGAAAAGCAGTTCCGCAATACTCCAGCCCGATGGCAATCCTGTTGGCCGTCACCCTTACCCCAAATAAATCGCAACGATTGAAAACACCAGGACACACAGACAGACGACATAATCCAACCGCCGCCAGGCTGGCACCTCGACCCGCATGGCGGTCGGCCCATCGACCGTCTCCGCATGGCCTTCGAGCATGCGGCGCCATGCGCCTTTGGCAATTCTTCCCGCAAATTTTCCATGACCAGCGACAGCCTTACTACCAATCGGTCGGTCGTGATGCCACGCATCGACAACGGGCGCAACAGCGATACCAGCGCGACCTGCAAGCCGTTTTCCCGAGCGCCGTGAACAGCCAGGCCAGACAGCCCAGCATCAGCGCCAGGCGAACCACATGAAGGGTCGCCTCGGCAATGCCCTCGTAGGTCGGCAGCCAGGCAAGGTCGAAAATGGCTTCTCCGGCCGTGCCATAGGACAGGATCAGCCACACCGTCAGAAATAGCCAGCGCATGCGGCGCAGTAATGCCCACCAGCGAGGAAACACCAGGTCAAAGCGCAGCAGTAGCACCAGCAATACCATGCCCAACCCGACATGGCCGAGAAACTGTATGACGGCGATGGCCGTCAGGCAAACCAGCAAGGCACAGGATGGATGCAATGGCGGCCCCGAAATGCACATGGCCCCACGCGGGGCCATGTGCCGTTGCGAAAACCGGATTCTACCCTTGCAAGCGAGCAATCATGTCCCGCGCCTGCTGAGCCAGATCGTTGTTGCCTTCGGCAATCACCTCTTCCAGCAGTTCTGGGCCTGCGAATGATCCCCATTTCTTCATATGCCTTGGCGAGCGCCAGCTTGGTCGCCACCTCGTCGTTTCCTTGAGCGCTGCCGGAATCCGGACTGCCGGATGCATCGACAATATTGAGCACTTGCGTCGAGTCTGCGGATTCGGCGGCAAGATCGAGATTGATCGTGGTCATGTCGAAATCGCTGTTCATCATCGGCTGTCCGATGAAAACCGATTCGCTGAGATTGATGTCGAAATCGTCCGCATTACCGCCGTGAGCGCCCCCGTGCCAAGGCTGCCATCGACAATCGTCGTCTGGTCGTTCGGTGTTTCCTGAGCAAACCCGGGATTGACCACGGTATCCGAAAGCGGCGCAGCAGTGTCGAGCTGGAAGTCGATGGCCACTGGCTCCGGCGCCACGGCTTCATCGAGGCCTACAATGGTGGTCGCGGAGTAGTTGTTAACCTCGTCGACAGGTGCAATCTCAACGAAGTCAGAAGAAGGCTGGCTTGGCGTTTCCTGCGAAGAAGTTCCGAGATCGAAATCCAGGGCTTCCAGTTCCGGCAGCGACACTGGCTCCGGCTCAACTGCCGCTTCGGGCTTGGAGTCGGGCGTCGCCAGGTCGAAATCGAGCGAACTGGTGTCCTTGTCCATGACGGTTTGGGTATAGTCGCCCTCAGCCGAGCCGGTGTTATCGGCTTCAGGCACGCCTTGCGGCAATTCCGGAACCGCCAGCTGCTCTGCCGCGGCCACCGTCGCTGCGGCCATTGCTCCCAAAGCCCCGGGNAGCAAGACCGTGGACTTGTTGCCATCGGGCGCAGATGATGCCGGCACGGCTTCTGAAACTGACGACGGACCGGCTTTTCCAGCGGAATACAGCGGGTTCGCCGGATCCAGCGCCACCCCNATCGCCGCAACCTTTTCCCAATCCGGCCCGACACCGCCCGTCTGCGCATACAACTCGCTGGCCAGCGTGTCGAATTGCTTGAGGCTCTTGCGGTTCGAATAGATTTCNAGAAGCTTGGCATGGATGGCCGTACGATGCGGATCCTTGCGCAAGGCTTCGATCAGGATTTCTTCGGCCTGTGCATCTCGTCCATAGGCCATGTACACGTCGGCCTCGGCGACCGGGTCGACTTCGTCGGTATCGATGGTGCCGGGCCCGGTCTGGCTGAATTCACCGGTCTGGAGCGGCACGTTTCCGGTATCCACACTCTGGCCGCCAGTCATCCGGAAGACAGAGTTCGGCCCCAGACTTGCCGGCCCCGGAACCGCCGTCGTCATTGGGGCTTCCGGCTCGGAACGNCGCCGCATAAAGAAGAAGCCGGCAAGCAGCGCAATCAAACCGCCACCGCCAATCAAAGGCAACAGATCGAAGTCCGATTCGGGCTCCGGTGCCGGCGCCACGGCTTCTTTCCTGGGCGCCTCCGGCGCCTTTGGCGGCTCTGCCGGTTTGGCGGCTTCAGCTACCTTGGGCGGCTCTTCCACTGGTTTGGGTGCTTCGGCCACCTTGGGCGGCTCCGCTGCCGGTGGCGGTTCAGCCGCCTTTGGCGGTTCAGCCGGTACCGCCGGCTTGGCAGGTTCGGCAGCTACCGCCGGTGCCGCAGGCTTCGCCTCGTCCTGCTTGCCCGAAGCCTGCTGCTGCAGTTCAGCCAGGCGCTGCGTTTTCATGTCGACCAGCTTCTGCAACTCGCCGACGTTCTTTTCGAGCTGCGCCAGACGATCCTGGGCTTCCTTGAGAGCCCGCTCCTTGGCGATCAAATCCTCCTCTGCGGCGGGTAGCGATTTACCGCCGGCTCCCNNCTTGCCTGGCAACTCCGCCTTGGAAACCTTGACCTGATCCTTCGATGGCGCAACNGGAGGAGTCTTCTCGTCGACNCGGGCGGTGATCTTGCCGGACGCACTCTGCGATGCGTCTTCGTGCCTGGACTGCCCCTGCGCCACAGCGCCCGCCAGTTTTTGACGATAGGCGCCCCAATCGTTTGCCTGCGCCTGATAGACCTGCTTCGCATCGCTCTCGGAAACAGCCGCGACCGCCGCCTTGTCGGGGATGCTGAGAATGGCTCCNGCCTTCAGACGATTGATGTTGTCACCGATGAAGGCATCCGGGTTCTTCTTGTACAACCCGACCAGCATCTGCTCCAGCGACACCCCTTCGTACTTGGTCTCGCCGGCGATCTTGCGCAAGGTTTCCCCTTGCTGAACCACGTGAGTTCCCGCCTCCTGAGCCTTTTTCGGCTCTACTGCGGCCTTTGGCGCCGCCAGCGATTGCTTGGACACATCGGAACGAACTGCGGGCGTGGCCCCGACCGGCGCACTTCTTACGGTGTCGACGACCCGTGCCTCAGCGGTTGAAACCGGGCGCCCGGCAGCCTTTGCCGCAATCTCCGGCGGATCCAGCAGGAAGGTGTATTCACGAACGACCGGACCGTCCGGCCAGCTCAGTTCGACCAGCAAATCCATGAACGGATCGTTAACCGGATTCGAGGAAGTGATCTTCAATACAGCGCTACCGTTGGCGCGCTTGTCGATTGCGAAACGCAGATCGTAGAGCGCAGTCGCGTAATCGATCCCGGCTTCGCGGAAG
The DNA here is from genome assembly GCA_013363835.1 of Dechloromonas sp. Taxonomy (GTDB): domain Bacteria; phylum Pseudomonadota; class Gammaproteobacteria; order Burkholderiales; family Rhodocyclaceae; genus Azonexus. The sequence continues at coordinate 525,450 of CP054864.1, read as the reverse complement.
GCTTTCTGAGAGGCCAGGCGCGCCGACATGCCGGCCAACTCCGTACGCGTGGCATTGATTTCGATCTCAGCACGCAGTGGCTGCCCAAGACCGGAAAGCACCGTGAGCTTGCCCAATCCAGCGGCTTCGGCCAGCCAGGGAGCAAATGATAGACAGGAGGCAACAGCCACCGCTACTGCACGTTTCTTGAAGTTTGTCTTGGTCATGTTGTCACACCGGGAACTGAGCATTGAATTCGGGAGTTTCAAATTAACATCATGGACTTAGCAATGCAAGCTAAGCTGGCTTCTAAACAGCGCGTTTTGGCATATTTCCAACATAAAAACCGGAGTCGCCCCCGGTTTTCTTGAATGCCACCGCCGATCAGGCGTCGAGCAGAATGCGCAGCATGCGGCGCAGAGGCTCGGCGGCTCCNCACAGCAGTTGGTCGCCACAGGTAAAAGCGGCCAGGTATTCCGGGCCCATCGCCATCTTGTGCAGACGGCCGACCGGCACCGTCAGCGTGCCGGTCACGGCAGCCGGCGTCAGCTCGCGTTCGGAGATTTCGCGATCGTTCGGCACGACCTTGGCCCACGGNTTGGCCTTGGCCAGCATGTCGCTGATTTCGTCGAGCGGCACATCCTTCTTCAACTTGATGGTCAGCGCCTGNCAGTGGCAGCGCATGGCACCGATACGCACGCACAGTCCATCGATGGGAATCGAACCCGGCGAACGGAAAGCCGGCTTGCCGAGAATCTTGTTGCATTCGGCACCACCCTTCCACTCTTCCTTGGATTGACCGCCCTCGACCGGTACGTCAATCCACGGGATCAAGGAACCGGCGAGCGGGGTGTTGCGGAAATTCTTCTTCGGGAAGGCGTCCGAACGAATCGTCTCGGCGACCTTGCGGTCGATGTCGAGAATGGCCGAAGCCGGATCGGCCAGCAGGTCGGCAACCGACGCATGGATGGTTCCCATCTGGGCAATCAGTTCGCGCATGTTCTGCGCACCGGCACCGGATGCCGCCTGATAGGTCATCGAGGTGGCCCATTCGATCAGGTCGTTCTGGAACAGGCCGCCGAGGCCCATCAGCATCAGGGACACCGTGCAGTTGCCGCCGATCCAGTTCTTGCCGCCCTTGGCCAGCGAGTCCTTGATCACGTTCATGTTGACCGGGTCGAGGATGATCACTGCGTCGTCGGCCATGCGCAGCGCCGAGGCGGCATCGATCCAGTGGCCGTTCCAGCCGGTGGCACGCAGCTTGGGGAAGACTTCCTTGGTGTAGTCGCCTCCCTGGCAGGTGATGATGATTTCACATGCCTTCAGCGCCTCGATATCGGACGCGCTCTGCAACGGCAATGAGGCTTCCTTGCCGCCGAACACCGGTGCCCTGCCNGCGGCGGCGGACGTCGAGAAATAAACCGGATCGATGTGGGCAAAATCGCCCTCTTCGACCATGCGCTGCATCAGCACGGAACCGACCATGCCACGCCAACCGACCAGACCAACCTTCTTCATGACTCTCTCTCCGAATTAATCTTTGTTTAACGCCCGAACCCGTCGTTCGGTTTACGCCAACGCCGCCAGCACGGCGTCGCCCATTTCCTTGGTGCCGACCTTGTTAGTGCCGCGCTCGTAGATGTCGCCGGTGCGATAGCCTTGCGCCAGGACTTTNTTGACTGCATTTTCGACGCGCAGTGCCTGCTCTTCCAGCCCGAAGGTGTAGCGCAGCAGCATCGCCGCCGAGAGGATGGTGGCCAGCGGATTGGCCACGCCCTTGCCGGCGATGTCCGGGGCCGACCCGTGCGACGGCTCGTAGAGACCCTTGTTCTTGTCGTCGAGCGAAGCGGACGGCAGCATGCCGATCGAACCGGTCAGCATCGAGGCTTCGTCGGACAAAATGTCGCCAAACATGTTGCCGGTGACCATCACGTCGAACTGCTTGGGTGCCTTGACCAGTTGCATTGCGGCGTTGTCGACCAGCATGTGGCTGAGTTCGACATCGGGATAATCCTTACCCACCTCGATCATCACGTCGCGCCACAACTGGGTACACTCCAGCACGTTCATCTTGTCGACCGAGCATAGCCGCTTGTTCCGCTTCTGCGCCGCCTGGAAGGCGACGTGGCCGATGCGACGGATTTCGGATTCGCTATACACCATTGTGTTGAACCCGACGCGCTCGCCGTTTTCCTCACGCACGCCTCGCGGCTGGCCAAAATAAATGTCCCCNGTCAATTCGCGAATGATCAGGATATCCAGGCCAGCAACCACTTCCGGTTTCAGTGTCGAGGCATTTGCCAGTTCCGGGTAGAGAATCGCCGGGCGCAAATTGGCGAACAGGTTCAAATCCTTGCGGATACCGAGCAGACCACGCTCCGGACGCTGTTCNTGGGGCAGGCTATCCCATTTCGGACCGCCGACGGCCCCAAGCAGGATGGCATCGGCCGCACGTGCCAGTTTCTGGGTCGCTTCGGGATAGGGGTGGCCGGTCGCGTCNACNGCACTTCCGCCCAGCAAAGCCTCCTCCATCTCGAACTTGAGGTCGAGCGCCTTGAGTNNACGCACCGCTTCGGCGGTAATTTCCGGGCCGATACCGTCACCCGGCAGAATGCAAATCTTCATGTCGTCTCCTAGTTATGCGAACAGCCAAGGCTGGTCGATACGCCGTTTNTCTTCGAATTCCCTGATTTTNTCAGCATGGCGCAAGGTCAGGCCGATATCGTCCCAGCCATTGAGCAAACACTCCTTGCGGAAAGCGTCGATCTGGAACGGAACCGCATGCCCATCGGGACGCACCACCGCCTGCGACGGCAGATCTACGACCAGCTTGTAACCAGGCGTCGCTTCGACTTGCTGGAACAGTGCCTCGATTTCAGCGCCGGGCAAGACGATGGGCAGAATGCCGTTCTTGAAGCAGTTGTTGAAAAANATGTCGGCGAAGGACTCGGCGATGATGGCCTTGAAACCGAAATCGAGCAGTGCCCACGGGGCGTGTTCGCGCGAGCTGCCACAACCGAAATTGGCGCGCGTCAACAACACTTCGGCGCCCTGGTAGCGCGGCTGGTTCAGCACGAAATTGGGATTNTTCGGACGGTTGAAATTGTCCTGGCCAGGCTGGCCGACATCCATATAACGCCACTCGTCGAAGGCATTCGGGCCGAAACCGGAACGCTTGATCGATTTCAGGAACTGCTTCGGGATGATGGCGTCGGTATCGACGTTGCTGCGGTCGAGCGGTGCCACCAAACCTTCGAGACGAACAAATTTTTCCATGGGGATACTTACCTGGTCGATTTCTGGATGGCTTCGCCACCCTTTTCGATGTCCTTGCCAATGCCGGCGATCGTGTTGCAGCCACTGGCAAAAATGAGGGCTGTTGCGGTCAACGCCCAAAAAATGCCATTTTCATCCTCAACTCCTTGCTTACAGAACGTCGCGAACATCGGCGAAGCGGCCGGCAATCGCCGCCGCCGCCGCCATTGCCGGGCTTACCAGGTGGGTACGTCCGCCCGGCCCCTGACGACCTTCGAAATTGCGGTTCGAGGTCGAGGCGCAACGCTCGCCGGGTTCCAGACGGTCGGCGTTCATCGCCAGACACATCGAGCAACCCGGCTCGCGCCACTCGAAACCGGCGGCGATGAACACCTTGTCCAGCCCCTCGGCCTCAGCTTGACGCTTGACCAGACCGGAACCCGGCACGGCCAGCGCCAGCTTGACGTTAGCGGCGACATGACGGCCCTTGAGGACATTCGCGGCCTCGCGCAAATCCTCGATACGCGAATTGGTGCCTGAACCGATGAAAACCTTGTCGATGGCAATCTGCTTGATCGGCGTGTTCGGGTTCAGGCCCATGTATTGCAGCGCGCGCTCCATGCCCTCGCGCTTGACCTGATCGGCCTGTTTGGCCGGATCGGGAACCACGGCATCGATGGCGACAACCATTTCGGGTGACGTGCCCCAGGTCACCTGCGGGCTGATGTCCTCGGCCTTCAGTGTGACGACGCGGTCGAACTGCGCCCCTGGATCGGAATGCAGCGTGCGCCAGTAGGCGACGGCCTTGTCCCAGATCTCGCCCTTCGGCGAGAACGGACGCCCTTTCAAATAATCGATCGTGGTGTCGTCGACCGCGACGAAGCCCATGCGCGCGCCGCCTTCGATGGCCATGTTGCACAGGGTCATGCGCCCTTCCATGGAAAGGCTGCGGATGGCGCTGCCGCCGAATTCGATCGCATAGCCGGTGCCACCGGCGGTGCCGATGGTGCCGATGATGGCCAGCGCCACGTCCTTGGCGGTGACGCCCTTGCCCAGCTTGCCGTCGACGGCGATCAGCATGGTTTTCGATTTCTTCTGCAGCAGGCATTGCGTGGCCAGGACGTGCTCGACTTCCGAGGTGCCAATGCCGTGCGCCAAGCAAGCGAAGGCACCATGCGTCGAAGTATGCGAATCGCCGCAGACGACAGTCATGCCGGGCAGCGTCGCGCCGTTTTCCGGGCCAACAACGTGCACGATGCCCTGCTTCGGATCCTTGAACGGAAAGTAGGCCAGCGCGCCGACTTCGCGGATGTTGGCATCCAGCGTCTCGACCTGCTGGCGCGAAACCGGATCCTTGATCCCTTCGTCCCAGTGGTCGGTCGGCGTGTTGTGGTCGGCCGTGGCGACGATGGAGGAAACCCGCCAAGCCTTGCGGCCGGCAAGCTTGAGGCCTTCGAAGGCCTGCGGGCTGGTCACTTCGTGCACCAGGTGACGATCGATGTANAGGAGGGCCGTGCCGTCAGCTTCCTGATGGACGACGTGGTTTTCCCAGAGTTTGTCGTAAAGTGTCTTCGACATGAAATGCTTCGAATGGGCCGTAAAGCATTGGATTATGGCACAGGATCGGTGGTTTTGCCTCGTAANGCGACGTCGACCGCAACCGGCTCGCGTACCCAGCGCCAAACCAGGAACAGACCGATCGCCGCGAACATGGAACCCAGCGTGTAAGTCCAGCCGGCACCGATGTCATCNCACGTCCAGCCACTGATCAGACCGCCAAGCAGCCCGGCGCCGAACGAAATGCTGGAATAGAGCGCCTGCCCGCGGCCCTGCGCCCGCCCNGGAAACCAGAGATTGACCGCGGCGATGGCGGCAGCGTGATAGGCGCCAAAAGTGAGGCCATGCATCAACTGCGCCACCACCATCACGGCCATTGATTCGACTCCCCAGCCGATCAGCAAAAAGCGCAGCACGGCGGCGGCGAAGCTGGCCAGCAGCAGGGTACGCAAGGAATAACGTTGCACGAGCCGCGCCATCAGCATGAAGACGACGATTTCCGCCAGTACCCCGAGCGACCACAAGCCGCCGACTTCGGCCTTGCTATAGCCGTTTCCGGCAAGGTGGATCGAATAGAAGACATACAAGGCCCCATGNGCGGCGGACATGGCGAAGCAGGCNCCAAGCAGCGCTCGCACGCGCGGCTGGCGAAGGATGTCGGCGACCGGCAGACTGTCGTGGGCAAGCGGTACGGCCGGCACATCGGGCAGGATGGCGGCGAGCACAAGGATGCCCGCGAGGATCCCCAGNCACACCCAGAGCACACCGTTGAGCGGCAGCACATCGAGCACGGCGCCGGTCGCCAGCACCGCGACGATGAAACCGACCGATCCCCACAGGCGAATGCGGCTGTAATGGCCGCGCTGCTCGCGCAGATGATCGAAGGTCAATGTCTCGACCAGCGGTAGCGCGGCACTCCAGAAGAAGGCGATGACCGCCATCGCCACCAGCATGCCACCCAGCCGATCGAGCCAGAAAAAAGCGGTGAATCCCGCCAGCCCGGCAACTGCCGCCAGGCGGATGATCGCCATGCGCCGGCCGAAGCGGTCAGCCAGCCAGCCCCACAAATTGGGGCCGAACAGGCGCATCAGCTGCATCTGCGACATCAGCAGGCCGATGTCCCAGGCGGAGAAATTCAGTGACTGGAGATAGAGCCCGAAATAGGGCGAGAAAGCGCCAATGAAGGCGAAATAGAAGAAATAGTAACCCGAGAGGCGCCAGTATGGCAGAGCGTGCATCCGGCAATTCTACCGGATGCACCGTCGGGCAAAGCGCCGATCAGGCCTTGGCGGCCTGCTGGCCGGCACGGTAGGCCAGCAGCAGGTGGTACAGCTCGTCCTTGAGCTTGACGCGCTGCTTTTTCATGTCTTCGATGGTGAAATCGGACACCGGCATATCATGCTCTTCGAGGTCTTCGACCTTGCCGGTCAGGCGATGGTAGCTGGCAAACAACTTGGCGAAGTGGGCATTACCAGTCTTCAGCGCGTGAATCGCGTCATTGAATTCCGGAAATTCGTGATGGAGATCGTGGTGATCGACTTGCATGAAACGCTCCCTGTAACGGCAAATTCGCTCGATGAGCGGCAAAAACTGAAGATTTTACGCGATTTTTCCCGGAATGCGCGGTGTCTGGCAGACGACATCGCCACATTGCGCGCGGTGCCGCAGGGCGTGATCCATCAAGACCAGCGCCAGCATGGCTTCGGCAATCGGCGTCGCACGAATGCCGACACAGGGNTCGTGCCGCCCNTCAGTCGCCACCTCGATGGCATTGCCCTGGCAGTCGATCGAGCGGCGCGGCTGGGCAATCGACGACGTCGGCTTGATCGCCATGTTGACGACGATGTCCTGGCCGGTGGAAATACCGCCGAGAATGCCACCGGCGTGGTTGGACACGAAACCCTCCGGGGTCATTTCATCGCCGTGCTCACTGCCTTTCTGCGCCACCGAGGCAAAGCCGGCACCGACCTCGACCCCNTTGACGGCGTTGATTCCCATCATTGCGTAGGCGATTTCGGCATCCAGCCGGTCGTACACCGGCTCACCCCAGCCCGGCGGTACGCCGGTCGCGGTAACGGTAATTTTGGCGCCAACCGAGTCCAGCGACTTGCGCAGACTGTCCATGTAGTTTTCCAGCTCGGGCACCACCCCGGCATTCGGCGCAAAGAAGGCGTTGCCGTCGATGTCACCGGCAGAAACAAAGGGGATTTCGATCGGCCCGAGTGCGCTCATCCAGCCGCGGATCGTCACGCCGTAGCGCTCCAGCAGCCACTTGCGCGCAATCGCGCCGGCCGCCACGCGCACCGCCGTCTCGCGCGCCGAAGAGCGGCCACCGCCACGGTAGTCGCGGAAGCCATACTTTTGGGTATAGGTGTAATCGGCGTGGCCGGGACGGAAAGTCTCGGCGATGTTGCCGTAATCCTTGCTGCGCTGGTCCTGGTTGCGGATCAGCAGCGCAATCGGTGTCCCCGTGGTCCTGCCCTCGAAGACCCCGGAAAGGATTTCGACCGCATCCGGCTCGCGGCGCTGCGTCACATGGCGCGAAGTACCCGGCTTGCGGCGATCCAGCTCGGCCTGGATGTCGTTTGCATCGAGCGCCAGCCCGGGCGGGCAACCATCTACCACACAACCGATGGCCGGGCCATGCGATTCGCCGAACGAGGTAACGGTAAACAGGGTGCCAAAAGTATTGCCGGACATGGGAAGGAACAGTCAAAAACGAAGGGAACAGTTTATCACGCCGGACAAAAAGCCCTCATCCGGACAGTTGACCGCAACCGGCCACGGGCAAAGAAAAAGGCGGCCTCAGCCGCCTTGATGACCAGCTCGACTCAGGCCTGCGGCTCGTCTGGCCAGTTCTTGATGTAATTTTTAGCATCTTGTTCTCGAAGCTCTGTTCTTCGAGCACGGCCTTTGCGACATCGAGGAAGGAAATGACCCCCATCAGCGTATCGCCATCGACCACCGGCAGGTAGCGCGAGTGCTTTTCGATCATCAGGCGCCGCAGGTCGTTGGCCTGCATGTCCGGATAAGCCGTCACCGGATCCCGAACCATGACTTCGCCGACCGTCACCCCCACGGGGCAGGCGTCGTGCTGTTTCATCGCCTGCAGCACTTCGCGGAAGGTCAGCATGCCCACCATCTTTCCGGCTTCCATGACCACCAGCGAACCGACGTCGAGCTCCGCCATGGTGTCGATGGCTGCCGCCAGGGCTTGCTGCGGCGAAGCGGTATACAAGGTGCCGCCCTTGAGATTGATGATCTCCCTGACCTGCATGTGTCTCTCCGGAAATACTAGATTGTTGGTCTGCGGATGGTAGAGCATCCAGCCCGATTGGGGAAGCACCGGCGATACGAATGTTGGCCCGGCATTCACGCAACCCCTGAATACCATAGGGTTTTCCCGAAGGAAATCCGAGGAAACTTATGGCAATGGCACTTGTCCGATGTCATATAAGTCGGTACAATCCGAACTATTACCTAAGTTATAAATCGCTAGGATACTTGGGTAAGCCCAGAACACTAGCGAACGGAGAGAATGATGACCACCGTCAAAACCATCGAAAAGATCGACGCCCGTGAAATTCGCCGCAAGCTCGGGCTCAACCAGCAACAATTCTGGTCCACCCTCGGCGTCACGCAAAGCGGCGGTTCCCGCTACGAGCNNGGCCGCAACATGCCCAAGCCGGTTCGCGAACTCCTGCGCCTGGTCCATGTCGAGCAAATCGACATCAAGTCGATCAAGCGCGAAGACTGGGACGTGATCGAATACCTGAAGACGCAGGAACCCGACCTCTACAAGTCCCTCAAGAAATCGGCACGCAGCAAGGCCAAGAAGGCCGCGTGAAAATCGGCCTGAAAAGGCCGTCGACCGCAACAGGCATCAGGAGAAACTTTCACCCGGATGCCTGTTTCTTTGTGNATCTCGGCAGCGAATTTATCCAGCTCGGCCGCCGCCAGGCGCCCGAGGCGCGGCGCCGCAGGCTGCAACGAAGGNCGCGCCAACCCATAAAGATGAATCCCCGCCAGGCGCGCTGCCAGCGGCAAGNNCAATGCGCAATAAGCACTACGCGCCGCCGTATCCGGCGCCTGTCCATCCAGGGCGAACCAGCAAGTCTGAACCCAGGTCTTCGCCAGCCCTGCACAACGCTCAAGATTGCGCGCCACTCGCTCGCTGTCCAGCGGCACCCCATTGATCGTCGCCACATCGGCAGCCGACGCCCGATCGACCTTGAACCAGACCTCGCCCCCNAGTTCGCCGATCATGCGCACACCGCGCTGAACATTGGGTCGATGCAACATGCTGCCATTGGTAATCAAACGCAGCGGCAACTTTCCGGCCAACCCGAAACGCCGCAACACATCTCCCACCCGAAGAACCGCCTCGTCAAACTCAGGAGCACTCGTCGGCTCGCCATTTCCGGAAAACGCGACATCCATCAGGCGACGCGCATCAGCGGGCACATGCCGCGACATGAACTCACCATGCAAGGTATCCTCCAGAAAACCCGCCAACTCCCGCTCGAGGAGATCGAGATCGATCGGCGGCGGTCCGCCANNGGTCAAGTTGTCCTGGCAATAGACGCACGCCCAATTGCAGGCATTGTTCACGTTCAGGTTGATGCCCACCGAAACGCCGCCCGCCCGGCGNGAAATCACGGGATACACGTAGCGCAGCCCGGCGCTGTCACGCCGGTGGTCGTCAGTCGTCAGCATCCGGTCATTGTATAATCGTCGGCCGCACAAAAGACGATTCCGCCATGTTGATCACCCGCCGCCTCGAATTCGACGCGGGCCACCGCATCCCCGACCACCGCAGCCAGTGCCGGCACCTGCATGGCCACCGCTACGTCATTGAAATAACGCTTTCCGGAAACATCATCGACAAGGCCGGTGACAGCGCCAACGGCATGGTCATGGACTTTTCCNTGGTCAGGNACCTGGCCAAGGCAAACCTGGTTGACGAATGGGATCACGCCTTTCTGGCCTTTGCCGGTGACCGCGCCATCGTCGATTTTCTGAACTCGCTGCCCGATCACAAGACGGTCATCCTTGATCAAGTACCGACTGCCGAGAATCTGGCACGTATCGCCTTCGACCGCCTGAACACGGTTTACCGCGACACCTACGGCAATCACCTGCGACTTGAGCGGATTCGTCTCTACGAGACGCCCAATTGCTGGGCGGACGCGGTACGGACCGCAGCGGCCGAATAGTTGCAAGGCCAAGGCCAGCATATTTTGGAGCCATGGCCTGCATAGCGCATGACTGGCGGGTCCGGTGAGATTCGAACTCACGATGGGTTTCCCCACGCCGGTTTTCAAGACCGGTGCATTCAACCACTCTGCCACAGACCCGAGGGGCCGTATGCTAGCACATTCGCCACGCCTGTTGCCTCGACGACCCGCTTGGCAAATGTTGAAACTTTAGGCTCGGTCGATTAGTCTTATCGCCTGTAATAACTAGTGAAAGCGAGATTTCGCATGCAAACTGACTTCCAGATCGCCAGCCAGAGTTCTGCCGAACTTGCGCTTCAGCAAAACCGCGTATTGCGCAATACCTACCTGCTGCTTGGGCTGTCCATGATACCGACGGTGCTCGGCGCACTGGTCGGCGTCCAATTACAGTTCAGCTTCCTGGCCGGTAGCCCGTTCATGGCCTTCATGCTCTTCCTCGGCATCGCCTGGGGCTTCATGTGGGGCATCGAGAAGAACAAGGACAGCGGCCTGGGCGTCGCCCTGCTGCTTGGCTTCACGTTCTTCATGGGTTTGATGCTGTCGCGCATCCTGCAGGTCGCACTCGGCTTCTCCAATGGCGCATCGATGATCGGTTTGGCCGCCGCTGGCACTGGCGCCATCTTCCTGACGATGGCCACGATTGCAACCGTGAGCAAGCGGGACTTCACCGGCATGGGCAAGTTCCTGTTCGTCGGCATGATCGTGGTGCTGCTGGCCGCCGTCGCCAATATCTTCTTCCAGATTCCTGCGCTTTCGCTGACCATCGCCGCAGTTGTCGTACTGCTCTTCTCCGCGTACATCCTGTACGACATCAGCCGTATCGTTCAGGGTGGCGAGACAAACTACATCTCGGCGACCCTGGCGGTCTATCTGGATGTCTNNAACGTATTCGTCAGCCTGCTGCAACTGATCATGGCCTTTACCGGCGAACGCGACTGACCGATCGTATCCATCACGACAAGGGCGGCCCGGGCCGCCCTTTTTCATTGCCTGTCGAATACGGCGATCGATTCGACATGGCCCGTGTGCGGGAACATATTCACCACGCCCGCAGCCATGAAGTCATAGCCTTTCACCTTGACCAGCACCTCGGCGTCACGCGCCAGCGTGGCGGGGTTGCAGGAAACATAGACGAGCCGCCTCGGAGCATCGTCGCCAAGCGCCTTGACCACTTCGATCGCCCCCTCGCGCGGTGGATCGATTAGCATTTTGTCGACAGGGCCGAACGCCGCCATCGATGCCGGCGTACATTCGAACAAATTGGCGGCGATGAATCTGACATTGTCGGCAAGCCCATTGGCTGCAGCGCTTTGGCGCGCTCGTTCGACCAGCGCCGGACTTCCTTCGACACCCAGCACCTTGGCACCAGAGCGGGCGATGGGCAACGTAAAGTTTCCGAGTCCANNGAAAAGGTCGGCGATTCGCTCGCCAGGTTTGGGATCCAGCAGAACCATTGCCCGCCGCACGAGAACCCGATTGACAGCATGGTTTACCTGGGTGAAATCGGTTGGCTTGAATTCGAATTCGAGACCGAATTCCGGCAGCGTGTAGGACAANCGGAGCCCCTGGTAAGGGTGAAAGCGAAAGGCAGAGTCCTGCCCCTTGGGCTGCAGATAGAAGACGATCCGATGCCGATCGGCAAACTGACGCAGCAACGACTCGTCCTGAAGAGTCAGCGGTTGGAGTATCCGCAATAGCAATGCAGTGCACTGGGCACCGACGGCCACATCCACTTGCGGCAAGCGGTCGGCAATCGACATCGCGGCAAAAAGTTCGCGCAACGGCAGCAACAGGGCGGACACATGCGGCGGCAACACCGCACAGGATCGAATGTCGGCGATATAGCTGCTACGCCGCTCATGAAACCCTATCAGCATTCCACCCTGCTCNTCCACCTTGCGCACCCCCAGGCGCGCGCGATGCCGGTAGCCCCAGGGCTCGCCGAAGATCGGGGGCAGTATTTGCCCGGCACGAACCCTCCCGACATGCCAGAGGCTGTCCTCGAGAATCCGCTGCTTGGCCGCAACTTGTGCAGAAGGGTCGAGATGCTGCATGGCGCACCCACCGCATACGCCAAAATGTTCGCAACGCGGCTCAACCCGGGCGACCGAAGCAGAATGGACACTCACCAGATGTGCCAGTTCGTAATTGGGCTTGCGCCGGAAGCTTGCGTATTCAACCGTTTCACCAGGCAGCGCGCCATCGACGAATACCCGCTTGCCGTCTAGGCGGGTGATACCACGCGCCTCGTGATCCAGCGATTCGATAACCCCGATCGGCATAATTACTCCGGAAAAATGCGCGAATTCTAACAATGGACTAAACTACAAGCCATGTCTCGCGAACTCTTTACGTCCTGGTCCGACTACCAGATTGCGATAGATCGTGTGCTGGCGCTTGCCCGCAAACGGATCTGCATTTACGACGAAGATCTGCTCCAGCTGCATTTTGAAAACCCGACGCGGATCGCGATTCTCAAGATGGTTTTGTCCGCGGAACGGCAAGACTGCTTGCGCATCGCACTACGCAATGCCGCACCATTGCAACAGCAACAACCGCTGTTCCGCGACCTGCTCAAGACCTTCAGCCACAATAGTGCAGTGCACGAAACCCCGGAACAATTGAGCCACCTGCGCGATGCCATGATTCTGGTCGACGATGCGCACGCCCTGATTCGTTTCGATCGCGATCAGCCCCGATGCAAGCTCCTGATCGACGAAGGGGACGAAGTGACGCCTTATCGGCGGCGTNTTCGAGAAATCTGGACGGAAGGCGGCACGCCCGTTGGCTCGACGACCTTGGGTCTATGAAACTCAACAACATTCCGCAACGCAGCATTTAGCGCGCTAATTCCAAAAATTGTTATAATTATCTTTGATCGGTCTAATGACCATCGATTTTTGCCATGTTTTTCTTCTTGTCGATAAGGAATCTCTCATGAATAAGTCTATTCTCGTTGCTGCGCTGATCGCCGTTGCCCTGACCGCCTGTGGCAAGAAGGAAGAGCCGAAGGCTGCCGCTCCGGCACCGGCCGCTCCGGCAGCCGCTGCACCGCAAGCTGGCATGGCCGGCATGTCCGGCATGCAGGGTATGGAAGCCGCCAAGCCGGCCGAACAAGCTGGCATGGCCGGTATGTCGGGCATGTCCGGCATGTCCGGTATGCAGGGCATGGAAGCCGCAAGCCGGCCGAACAAGCTGGCATGGCTGGTATGTCCGGCATGCAAGGCATGGAAGCCAAGAAGTAATTCTTCGCTCTCAGGAAAGGCGGGGCCAAGGCCCGCTTTTATTGCCTGTCAAACGATGCATCGCCAGGAAAAGCCTTTTCCTGACAANGCCAGACCTATTCGTTCGTCAGCGGTACCTAGCGCGGCAGAGATTGCCTGATGCGCAAAATCAGGGCTATTGTTGCTTTTGCTGAGGTGTGCAGCGACCAGATGCTGCAACCGGTCGCTGCCTATTTGACGCACAAGATCCGCGGCAGCCTGGTTGTCCAAGTGCCCCAATCGCCCNCCGATACGCCGCTGCAATGAGGCAGGATAGTTCGATGCCGCCAGCAGGCTGATATCGTGATTGCATTCGAGGATCAGCGCGTCGATGCCGGACAGGATGTTGCGGATATGTTGGGTGATGTGGCCAACATCTGTNAGCCCGAGTCGCCGCGTTCCGTCCGAAAANACGAACTGAATCGGCTCCCGGGCATCGTGCGGAACGGGATATGGCTGAATGTCGAACGCACCGATCCGGAACGACTGATGACTATCGACGATCCGCACATCCACGCCCTCGGCTAACGAACGGCATGCGACATACGTTCCGTGGCTGAGCCATACCGGCAACCCGTAACGCCTGGCAAAGGGAAANACACCNCCGACATGGTCTCCGTGCTCGTGGGTCACCAGCACNCCGGAGATATTGCCGGGTTCCCGCTCCAGGCGGGCGAGACGGCGAAGCGTCTCGCGCTGCCCAAAGCCGCAATCGACCATCAGGCAAGTTGCATCGCTCTCGACCAGCAGCGCATTACCAGCGCTGCCGCTACCAAGCGATGCGAAGCGGATCACTGCAACTGCTGATAGAGCAGATCGAGTATCTTCTTGGCAGTTTCGGACTTGTCCGTACCGCCCTCGCTGGAAAGAACCTGTACCGTGGTGTTCTGACCTGATTCGGCAACGTAAATACGATACTGCACCCTGGCACTGGCTACCGGGTCGGAACTCTTCCAGAAACTCAACTTGTCGAGCCAGCCGCTGGAACCCTTCTTGGTATTGGCGTCGGCATCGACGTAACGGACAAAATAGAGCCCCTTGGAGCGATCCCGGTCCTCAACGGTAAAGCCGACACGATCCAGCGCCAGCCCGACACGCCGCCAGGCACGGTCGAAGCGCTCGTAAACCTCGAGGGTTCCGGCACCGTCGTTGTTGCGCGCCAGTTTGGCCCGCGGCTCGGCCTTGGCTGCCGCGACACTGGCCGCTGCGCGCTGGTTCTCAGCGCCGAGACGGACCATCAGGCGACGCAGCATCTCGGCCTCAAGTTCCGGATTGGGTGGGCGTGGCTGCCAGCGCGTATCGTCCTTGGCAGCCGAGGTGTAAACCTCCTCCATACCGCGATGGCTGATGAAAATGTCCGTGGTACCGGGCTCGGCACCAGGCTCGAGCCGCGTACGGAACTTGTCGCGCTCGCCGGACGAGTATATCGAATCCATGAACTTGCCCAGCGTATCGCGGATGAAGTCACTGCCGATCTTGGCCCGGTCTTCAGCCCAATCGGTTTCCATCACGCCTGCATCCGGCCGTTCGACCGCAATGATGAAACCGGTTTCCTGCCAGAAATCCTTGACCGGCCCNCACAACTGGTCGGGAGAAGCCGTCACGACGAGCCAACGCTGGTTGCCGGAACGCTCGACGCGTACCTTGTCGACCGTCGGCAGCACGGAGGTGTTCTGCGCCTGTGCGGCTGGCGTGCGATCGGCGGTGTAGGCCGAGAACGTAGCACTCCCCTTGCCGGCCGCATCGGGCACCGCATAACGGTCATCGCGGGCGATCTGTGACAAATCGGGCGGCACCTCAAGCGTTGGCGCCTTGCTTGCCGACTTGTAATCCACTTTNTTCGAATCTGGAATGATGTCGCTTACGCTGCTGCAACCCGCAACTGCAATGGCAAGCATTGCCAGCGCCGGGCGGAAAAGCCGATGGTTCATGTTCCTCCGTCAGGCAATCACGCCAGCCTGGCGCATTGCGGAAAGCACGCGACCGTGGTTGGCTTCGGATAGCGTGGTCAGCGGCAGGCGTATGCCGGCGGGCGCCAGACCCATTTGCTGTACAGCCCACTTGACCGGAATCGGGTTGGCTTCGCAGAACAGGTCGCGATGCAGGCCGAGCAGCTTGAAATGAATTTCGCGCGCCCTGGCAATATCCCCGTTGCGAGCGGCAACGCACATTTCATGCATCAGGCGCGGCGCGACGTTGGCGGTCACCGAGATGTCGCCGTGGAAACCAAGACTGATGGTCGCCACTGCCGTCATGTCGTCCCCGGTNATCAGGGCGAAATCCTTGGGAGCGCGGGCGATCAGGTCGCAGGCTCGATCGATGTTGCCGGTCGCATCCTTGACGCCAACGATACCCGGCACCCCGGCGAGACGCAGAATGGTGTCGTTGCTCATGTCGGCGACCGTACGGCCCGGCACGTTGTAAAGCAGAATCGGCAGCTCGACGGCCTCGGCAATCGCCTTGAAGTGGCGATAGAGGCCTTCCTGGGTCGGCTTGTTGTAATAGGGGACCACCGACAGCGCCATGTCGGCACCGGCCGACTTGGCGAACCGTGTCAGTTCGATGGCTTCCGAGGTCGAATTGGCACCCGTACCGGCGATGATGGGAATACGCCCGGCAGCATGGTCGACCGTGACACGGATCAGTTCGCAATGTTCTTCGACGTCGACAGTCGGCGATTCGCCGGTGGTACCGACGACGACGATGGCATCGGTGCCTTCGCGCACATGGAAATCGACCAGATTGCGCAGNGAGTTCAAATCGAGGCTGCCATCCTCGTGCATGGGGGTGACGATGGCGACAATGGATCCGGTAATCATGGCCTGTTCAGCAAGAAAATAATCCTGTGATTGTAACCGAACGACCAACGCACCGGAATGGCGCTTGGTAACAGTTTGTCACCCTTGCTCAAGCCAATGCAGGCGCCCCTGGCGGACCGCCATACGGCCTTCCGCAAGATCGAGACCCGGATGACGATCCGGCCCGGCACTCAGCAACTGCCGTACGAACTCGTCGAGACGCGCAGCCACCGGCACCTGCCAGCCGAGCTGACGCAGGCGAAAGCGCAGCAAATTCCTGATCCGCGCACCGGACATTTCGCGGATTTTCGCCATCACCAGAGCATCGCCATCGGCTGCGACCCGCCAGTCGATCAGGGCCAACTCCCCGAGCAGTACGTCGGCTTCCGCGAAGTGGCTGGCGGCCTGCGCAAGATTTTTCAGCTGCGGGAAAGCGATCGGCCAGCGTGGCCAATACTTCGTGGCGCACGTAGTTGCGCGACAAGGAAGTATCGGCATTGCTTTCGTCGTCTATCCATTGGAGTTGCGCAGCCCGGGCATAGGCCTCGATGTCGCGGCGCGACACGTCAAGCAACGGGCGCAGGATGCGCAGAGACCCCAGCCTGCGTTCCGCCGGAATTCCTGCCGCACCGGTGACGCCGGCTCCGCGCAGCAGATTGAAGAGCAGGGTTTCCGCCTGATCGCCCTGATGATGACCAAGCAACAGTGTTTCCGCTGCGATGCCGGAAAACGCCTGATAGCGCGAAGCACGAGCAGCCGCTTCAAGCCCGAGGCCGCTGTCGCGCTCGACCGACACATGCGCGACCTGGCATGAAATGCCCAGCCGCCGGCAGTAGTCCTGACTGAACGCTGCCCAGTAGCCGGCATTGGACGACAATCCATGATGGACATGGATGGGACGGAGCCGGTCGCCAAGACCAAGCTCGACCAGAACATGCAGAAGCACGACCGAGTCGCAGCCGCCGGATAGCCCGACACTCAGCAGCCGCCCCCGCTTCCCGGGCGGCGAGAAATGCGGCGACCCGGGCTGGAATGCTACTTGACGGGTTGTTCCTTGAAGCGGCCATAGCTCATCAGCCGCTCGTAGCGCGTGGCCAGCAGTTCGGCGGTGGATAGCGCAGAGAGATTCTTGAGCGCGTCCTGTAGCGCNTTCTTCAGGTTGTGCGCCATTGCCGCATGGTCGCGGTGGGCGCCGCCGAGCGGCTCGTTGACGATCTTGTCGATCAGCCCCAGCGTTTTCAGGCGATGGGCGGTGATGCCCATCGTTTCGGCCGCCTCGGGTGCCTTCTCGGCACTCTTCCAGAGGATGGAGGCGCAACCTTCGGGCGAAATCACGGAATAGGTCGAATACTGCAACATCTGCACGACATCGCCGACGGCAATGGCCAGCGCGCCGCCGGAGCCGCCTTCGCCGATGATGGTGACGATCACCGGTACCTTGAGTTCGGCCATCACATAGAGGTTGCGGCCGATGGCTTCCGACTGGCCACGCTCTTCGGCATCGATGCCGGGATAGGCGCCCGGCGTGTCGACGAAGGTCATCACCGGAATGCCGAACTTCTCGGCCAGCTTCATCAGGCGCAGCGCCTTGCGATAGCCTTCGGGGCGCGGCATGCCGAAATTTCGGAAGATCTTTTCCTTGGTGTCGCGACCTTTCTGGTGCCCGATCACCATGACCGGCTCGCCGTTGAAGCGGGCCAGNCCGCCGACAATGGCGTGGTCGTCGGCGAACGCGCGGTCGCCGTGCAGTTCCTCGAAGTCGGTGAAGATCAGCGAGATGTAGTCGAGCGTGTAGGGCCGCTGCGCATGGCGCGCCACCTGCGAAATCTGCCACGGCGTCAGCTTGGCGTGAACATCCTTGGTCAGTTGCGCGCTCTTCTTTTCCAGCCGTCCGATTTCCTCGGCGATATCGACGGCGGAATCATCCTGGACAAAGCGCAACTCTTCGATCTTGGATTCGAGGTCGGCGATCGACTGCTCGAAATCTAGGAAAGTTGTTTTCATGGACAGCCCGTTTTCTTGGTTGGCGCGTATTTTACCCCAAAGGCCGAATCGGCTATCTCAATACTCTACCGGCAACGGATCGAGGCTGCGCCACAGNTACCAGGTGGCGACCGAACGCCACGGCCGCCAACGCTCGCCAATGGCGGCCAGCACCTTGCGCGGCTGCTTTTCGCCGGCGAAATAACGTTCATGGATCGCCCGTTGCAGGCCGAGATCGTCGAGCGGGAAAACATCGGGACGCAACTGGTTGAAAATGAGGAACATCTCGGCCGTCCACCGGCCGATTCCGCGTACTTCGGTCAGCGCGACGATCACCGCCTCGTCGTCCATCGCCACCCAATCGGCCGGGTCGAGCCGGCCGCTGGCGAAATGCGCGGCGAGGTCGCGCACATATTCGCGCTTGCGCTGAGAGAGGCCGCAGCCGGCCAGCCCAGCCTCGCCCGCCGCCAGTACCGCCGCTGGCGAAACGTCGCCGACCGCCGCGACGAAACGCCCCCAGACGGCATCCGCCGCCTTGACCGAAATCTGCTGGCCGACGATGGAACGGGCCAGCGTACCGAAGGGATCGCCGCGCGACACCAGGCCCAGGCCGGCGTAGCGTTCGACCAGCTCGGCCATGCGTTCGTCGTTTGCCGCCAGTTCCTGCGCTGCCTGCTGCCAGTAGTCGGGCGTCATCGCCTCACCTTTTGAAAATCGGCCCAAAAATGCGGTCGACCGCAACAGGCCCCTTCAACGCCCGGAATCAGCCGAACCTGCCACTCAGGAAGGGGTTGTAGCGCCGCTCTTCGCCGAAGTTGGACATCGGCCCGTGGCCGGGAATGAATTCGACATCGTCGCCGAGCGGGAACAGCTGTTCATGGATCGAACGGATCAGCGTGTCGTAATCGCCGCGCGGNAAGTCGGTACGGCCAATGGAACCCTGGAATAGCACGTCGCCGACCTGCGCCAGCTTGCTCGGCAGGTGGTAGAAGACGACGTGGCCCGGGGTGTGGCCGGGGCAATGCAGCACATCGAGCTCGACGTCGCCGAAATTCACCTTGTCACCGGCCTGCAGCCAGCGATCCGGCTCGAAACTCTGCACGTTGGGAAAGCCGAACATCTTGCTTTGCTGCGGCATGCCGACAATCCAGAAGCGGTCTTCCTCATGCGGCCCCTCGATGGTCACGCCGGTTTGCGCGGCCAGCGCACCAACGCCGCCGGCATGGTCGATATGGCCGTGCGTGACCAGTATCTTGGCCAGCGACAGCCCTTCCTTTTGNAGAAACCCAAGGATGCGCTCGATATCGCCACCGGGGTCAATGACCGCCGCCTGGCGAGTTTTCTCGCACCAGAAAACGGTGCAGTTCTGCTCGAANGGAGTGACCGGAATGATGGCGTAGCGCATGGCGGAGGTGAACGAAACGGGAGCCATTATCGCACGCCGTCCGCCCGCTGGCGCCCGGCGCGCCCCGGTCACCGCTTCAGGTGCCGCCCCGGCGCGCGCCTCGAGCGCCTCCCAGCGCTCCAGCAGGTTCATCAGTTCGTCGTCGATGGCCGCCAGCCGTTCGGCAGCCTGCTGCGCCGCCGCCGGATCGGCCTGGTAGATCGCCGGGTCTTCGAGACGCTTGGTCAGTTCGCCCTGCTCCGCTTCCAGCGCGGCGATCTTTTCCGGCAGCGCCTCCAGTTCGCGTTGTTCCTTCCACGACAGCTTGTCGCCCTTGGCCTTGACCGGCTCGGCCACCCTGGCCGCAGGTTTCGTATCGGCCTTGGCCTTGCCGGCTTCCTTCAGCACGCTCGCCTTGTATGCCGCCCAGTCGCTGTAGCCGCCGGCATATTCCTTCCACGCGCCATCGCCTTCAGCGGCGATCGTCTGCGTCACCACGTTATCCAGAAAAGTCCGGTCGTGGCTGACCAGGAACAGCGTGCCGTCGTAGTTCGACAGCAGTTCTTCGAGCAGCTCCAGCGTCTCGATATCGAGGTCGTTGGTCGGTTCGTCGAGCACCAGCACGTTGGCCGGCCGCGCGAACAGGCGGGCCAGCAGCAGGCGGTTGCGCTCGCCGCCGGAGAGCGAACTGACGGGCGAACGGGCACGCTCCGGCGCGAAGAGGAAATCCTCGAGATAGCCGATCACATGCTTCCTCGCCCCGCCGATCTCGACATAATCGGAACCCGGCGAAATGACGTCGACCAGCGACGCATCCGGATTCAACTGGGTGCGGAACTGGTCGAAATAGGCGACTTCGATCTTCGTACCCTGGCGCACGATGCCCTCGTCCGGCTTCAGTTCGCCGAGGATCATGCGCAGCAGCGTCGTCTTGCCGGCGCCGTTGGGGCCGATCACGCCGATCTTGTCGCCGCGCTGGATACGCGCCGAAAAGTCGCGGACGATTATTCGCTCGCCGTAGCGCTTGCCGACATGCTCCAGCTCGGCCACCAGCTTGCCGCTCTTGTCGCCGGCGTCGAGTTGCAGATTGACCTTGCCCATGCGCTCGCGCCGCGCCTGACGCTCGGCGCGCAGCTTGTCGAGACGCTGGACACGGAAGACTGCCCGCGTCCGGCGTGCCTCGACGCCCTTGCGGATCCAGATTTCCTCTTCCTTGAGCAGCTTGTCGGCGCGCGCATTGGCCAGGCTTTCTTCATGCAGCAATGCCTCCTTGCGCTCCTGATAGGCTTTGAAACTACCGGGAAAACTGGCCAGCTTGCCGCGATCGAGCTCGACGATGCGCGTGCACACGCGGTCGAGGAAGGAACGGTCATGGGTGATGAAGAACAGCGTGACGCCGGTTTCGATCAGCAGGTTTTCCAGCCACTCGATAGCCGCGATGTCGAGGTGGTTGGTCGGCTCGTCGAGCAGCAGCACTTCGGGCGCCACGGCCAGCGCCTGGGCCAGCGCCAGACGCTTTNNCTGGCCGCCGGAGAGGCTGCCGACATTGGCCTCCGGNTCGAGCCCGAAACGGTCGATGACCTTCTCCGCCTGCGCCTCGTAGGCCCAGGCGCCGCAGGCTTCCAGCTCATGCTGAAGGCTTTCCATCTGCGCCAGCAAGGCATCGTGATCGCCCTCGCCTTCGGCCATCCGGTGCGATACCTCGTGATAGGCGGCAAGCAGCCGCGAGGCTTCGCCCATGCCCGAGGTCACCGCTTCGAAGACCGTCGATGCCGGATCGAACGGCGGCTCCTGCGGCACATAGCCGACACGGATGCCGGGCTGCACCCAGACCTCGCCATCATCCAGCCGGCCGCGNCCGGTCCCGGCCGCAAGCGCGGCGAGCAACGACGACTTGCCGGTGCCGTTGCGGCCGATCAGCGCCACCCGTTCGCCCGGATCGAGCAGGAAATCGGCATGATCGAGAAGCGGCACGTGGCCGTAGGCAAGGCAGGCGTCGGATAGTTTGAGATAGGGCATCGGGACTATGAAAAACGGCGCCCCGCAAGGCGCCGAGTGGTTGAGAGCCGACATTCTAACGGCTCGCGGAAAGCGCATCTATCACAAATTGGCCTCCCACCGGTACAATGCGCGCCTGCCGGCAACAACGCTTCGCCTCCATAGTTAAATGGATATAACACGCCCCTCCTAAGGGCGAATTGGTGGTTCGATTCCACCTGGGGTGCCATTCCAGAGGGCATGTACCGTGACAACAAGAAAGTCGCCTCCCGGCACTCGGTCGACATCAGCGAAGAGGACGGCGTGCGCTACCTGCACTTCGGTTCGGACTGGGTGCAGGGCGCCATGCGCATCGCCCGGCCGTGGTCGCTGGAACTGGCCTACACGCGGGAAATGATGGCCGGGCTGCTGTTGCGCGGGAACCTCCGCTGGCCGCGCANNGCGCTGCTGGTCGGGCTCGGCGCCGGCTCGCTGGCCAAGTTCATCTACCGCAACCTGCCGGACTGCCGGATCACCATCGTCGAGATCAATCCGCAGGTCGAATTCATTGCCCGCCAGTATTTCAAGTTGCCGGACGACCCGGCCCGCCTGAATGTCGTCATCGACGACGGCGCCGAATTCATGCTGACCGGTGAGCGGCGTTTCGACTGCATCCTGGTGNACGGCTTCGACCCGGATGCCCGCGCGNGCGCGCTCGACACGCTGCCGTTCTATCAGGCCTGCCGTAGCCGACTGACCGACGAAGGACTGCTCTGCGTCAACCTGCTTGGCCGCAACAAGNGGTTCGCCGCCAGCGTCGAGCGCATTCGCAATGCATTCGACGGGCGCGTGGCCGTCTTTCCCTCGTGCGACAGCGGCAACACCATCGTCTTCGCCACCGGCGGCGAGCCGGTTGCCGCCAGGCTGGACGACATGCGGGAACGGGCACAACGACTCAAGAAGGAAACCCGCCTCGACCTGTTGCCGACCATCAGCCGCCTGCAGCTCGCTCACCCGCTGCCCGCCGGGCTGCTGCGCATCTAGCGGCCTGTTGCGGTCGACCTTGATTTTCGGGCATTTTTGCTAGAAAGAAGGTGATCCTCCACCCACAAAAACCACAAGGCGGACATAACAACGATAACGAGCCCTTCGGGTTTCAATGGTTATCTTGTCTGCCAAAGGAGGAATACATGCTTTCGATTCAGGACGTACTCGATTATTGCGACCTCGACCGCGGCGAAATCGCGGCTGTTGCAGAACATGAACACATCCCCATGACCATTGCCGCAGAACTCGGCGAAGCCTTGCTGAGCACGCCGGAAGGCGTCCTTCGCCTGCACTCGATGATCGTCGAGAATATGGAACACGCCTTGCAAACCGGCCACTACCAGCACGTGGAAGAACTGGGCGAAACCTACAAACACCTGCAACGTACCCACCCCATTCCTGGCTGACGCCAGCCTCCGGCGCCCGCGTCGATCCCCGAAAACCCGGCAGCTGCCGGGTTTCGCTTACCGACAGTTACAATATCGTCGGAACCACGACCTGCGACATCGGTCGGAACAGCTAATACGAGGGCAAAAGGAAACCGGCATGCTTTCACTCAAGGACTGCATCGACATGTGCGGCTTGACCGATGACGAAGTCGCGGCGATCGCCGAAGCGGCGAACCTGCCGCCGATTGTCGCCGTGCTGGTGGGCAGCAATCTTCTGCGCTCGGAAGCCGGCCTGAGCTACCTTGGCGAAGTGCTCAGAAATCGTGCCGAAAATGCCGTCGACCGCAACCAACCCGAACTGGCAGCCCGCTACCGCGCCACCTACGAAAGCTTCCGGCGGCGCTGCCCGCAGCCGCTCGTCGATTAAGTCTGACGCGGCGCGGGTCCGAAGCCGTGCTCGGCCGCGTAGAGCGCCACCTGTACGCGACTGGTCATTCCCAGCTTCTTGAAGATGTTCTGAACATGGATCTTGACCGTGCTTTCCGCCAGGTCGAGGGTACGGGCGATTTCCTTGTTGCTGCCGCCCTGCGCCAGCCCGTTGAGGATATCGCGCTCGCGCGGTGAAAAACGGTCGCGCTCGACCTGGGGATTTCCACCCCGGCTCTGCCCACGCACGCCCTGCACCAGCTTGGCCGTCATTTGCGGCGACACCACCGAATCGCCCTCCGCCGCCCGGCGAATGGCGTCGAGCAGCGCATCGGTCTCGATGTTCTTCAACAGATAGCCGCTGGCCCCGGCGCGCAAGGCCTCCATGAGATCCTGCGCGTCTTCCGAAACGGTCAGCATCAGCACCCGCACACCAGGAATTTCCTCGTTGATGACCTTGACCGCCTCCAGCCCGGAAATGCCGGGCATGTGCAGGTCGAGCAACACGACATCGGGCTTCAGCGAGCGCGCCCGCTTGATGCCTTCCAGCCCGTCGCCCGCCTCGTCGAGCACCTCGAAATCGTCATGACGCTGCAGCAAGGTCTTGACCCCGCCGCGAAACAGCGCATGGTCATCCACCAGCAGGACACGAATCTTTTCAGCCATCCTGATTCTCCTTGGTTAGCGTTTTCGGCAGCACGAGGCGCACCTGCGTCCCCTTGCCCGGCACCGACGTTATCCGACACTCGCCGCCGATTCGGTGCGCGCGCTCGCGCATGATCTTGAGCCCGACATGGCGATCCGAGAGCACCTTGGGTTCGTTTTGCGGATCGAAGCCGCCGCCGTCGTCGTCGACCACGACCTCGATCGCCTCCCGCGAACGCCGCAGCGTCACCCGAACCCGGCTGGCGCACGCATGCTTGCGAACATTCGACAAACCTTCCTGAACGATGTGCATGATTTGCAGTTCCACCGTCGGCTCCAGCGGGGCACCGCTGCCTTCGCACGCGAATTCGGTGGCGATCCCGGTCTGCCCCTCGAATTTTTCCAGCGCAGCGGCAATCGCCGAGTCGAGATCGGACTGATGCATGCGGGTACGAAANTGCACCAGCAGTTCGCGTACGTGGTCGTAGCTTTCCTGCACGCCTTCACGTAACTGCCCGGCGGTCTGCATGGCCTCGTCNCCACGCCCCTTGCGCAGCGAATCCTGCAGCAACTGAACCTGGATATTGAGAAAGGCCAGGCCNTGGGCAATCGAGTCGTGCAGTTCCTGCGCCAGCAGGTTGCGCTCCTCGGAAACCGCCAGTTCCCGCTCGCGCGAGCGCAGGCGCTGGTTTTCTATGGCCACGCCGAGATGCTGACCCAGCGTTTCCAGCAATTCGCTCTCCGCTGCGGAGACCGCGCGCTCCTCCCGGAAATACAGGTTGAACACACCGACCCGCTGGCGGTTGTAGCGCACGCTGAAAGCACAGGCGGTAGCAAATCCNTCGCGCACGCAGGTGCGCAGCTTCATGCCGGGTGGCGGGCTGGCCGTGGCGAACGAAACCGGCATGCCGGACTGAATGACGTCGCCGCACAGGCAATCGCTGCAGTTCATCTCCGACTCGCGCAGGACGAACTCGTTCGACAAGCCTTCGTGCGTCATCAGGTAGAGCTTCTCGGTATCGGCGGCATACAGCCGCACGGCACCGGCATCAGCACCCAGCGCTCGCCGGATGCGATTCAGGAAACCCTGGCAGAGCGTTTCGATCGGCGCCGCCTCACTGAGAAAAGCGGTGATTTCGTAGAGTATGCCGAGTTCCCGGTTGCGTTCGGCCAGACTGTGGGTCTTGGCTGCAACCCGTTCCTCCAGCGTGTAGTAGGCGACCTGCAGATGCTCGGCCATCTGGTTGAAGCCGCGCGCCAGTCCGCTCAGTTCGTCGTCGGTATTCACCGGCAGGCGGACGCTCAGGTCGCCACTGCTCATACGCCGAATACCATCATGCAGTTCGCCGATCGGGCGGATCACCAGCAACAGGAAAAAGCGGATCAGGATCGCCGTGCCGAGTACCGCCAGCAGCATCAGTATGGCCTGTACGGTGCGCAACAGATTGCTGTTGTAGGTGTAGCTGTGCTCCATCGCCAATACCAGATCGTTGATACGCCCGACAAAACCCTCCAGTTCGCCGTCGAAGCGGTCGAGCGCCGCTTCCCGCCGGTCGGCAGGTTGTTGCAGAAAGCGACGNACCAGCGGCCGCATCGCATCGCGCCAGGCCAGTTCAACGGCGAGCAGCCGCTCNTCGACGTCGCCATCGCGCGGCGGGGCCAGCGGTCGTGCCGGGTCTCCCTGGCGCAGGTCGCGCAATACCTGGTCGAAGCGTCCAAGTTCGCTCGCCACGCGCTGGCCAAAGTCGGCTTCCTTGTCCTTCACCTCGAGGCTGCGCGCCATCAGGTGGGCCATGCGGTAGGTGCGCATGCGCTGGCTGCCGGCATCGTTGATCGCCGCTGCCACACCTGCGAGTTGCCATGAAAGGTAAAGCGTCATGCCGATGGCGGCCAGGGCNACCAANAAGAAGGCGACCAGAATTCCGACGATCTTGCGGGACAGCTTGCCGGGCAGAACGAACATCGCGAACTTCTTATTTCCTCGTTTTCGATGTCCGGCACCATAGCGCCGCGTTGCCATGAAATGCAAGCAGATGAATCAAAAGTCAAAAATGCCCACCGGCATGTGCCGATGGGCAAAGGTCGCTAAAAGGAGAGAGCATAGCGACGATGGAGACAACCCGGATCAGGCGGCTATTTTTCGACGTGCGCCTGCTTTTCGTAGAGGAATTCGAGCACCGCGGCGCGGTAGTCGATGTAGGCCGGATCGTGCGCCAGGGTCAGGCGCTGGCGCGGGCGCGGCAGATTGACTTCGAGGATTTCGCCGATGGTCGCCGCCGGGCCGTTGGTCATCATCACGATGCGGTCGGAAAGCAGCACTGCTTCGTCGACATCGTGCGTCACCATGACGGTGGTCGCCTTGGTCGCTTCGCAAATCTTCATCAGCTCGTCCTGCAACTTGGCGCGGGTCAGCGCGTCGAGGGCGCCGAAAGGCTCGTCCATCAGCAGCACCTTGGGTTCCATCGACAGGGCGCGGGCGATGCCGACACGCTGCTTCATGCCGCCCGAGATTTCGTGCGGGTATTTGGCGCTGGCGTGGTCAAGGCCGACCAGGCTGATGGCGGCGGCGGTGCGCTCCTTCAGTTTGGCCTTGCCTTCCTTGGCGCCGAAAACGCGCTCGACGGCGAGATAGACGTTCTCGAAGCAGGTCAGCCAGGGCAGCAGGCTGTGGTTCTGGAAGACCACCGCGCGCTCCGGGCCGGGNCCGCCGATTTCACGGTCTTCCAGCAGCAGCACGCCAGTCGTCGGCAACGTGAGGCCGGCAATCAGGTTGAGCAGCGTCGATTTGCCGCAGCCCGAGTGGCCGATCAGGGCGATGAACTCGCCCTTCTTGATGGTCAGGTCGATGTCGCGCAGGGCGACGAACTTGCCTTTCTTGGTGTCGAAAGTCTGGCCGACACGTTCGATCTGTACGAATTTTTCCATGATCCGGTCTCCTTACGACGATTCTTTGGTCAGCCGCTTGGCCAGCAGGATCAGGCTCTGTTCGAGGATCAGGCCGACGATACCGATGACGAAGATGGCGATGATGATGTGCTCGACCTTCAGGTTGTTCCATTCATCCCACACCCAGAAGCCGATGCCGACGCCGCCGGTGAGCATTTCGGCGGCGACGATGACCAGCCACGCGGTGCCGATCGACAGGCGGATGCCGGTCAGGATGTAGGGCAATACGGCCGGGAAGAGAATCTTGGTGACGACCTTCCATTCCGACAACGCCAGCACGCGGGCAACGTTGAGGTAATCCTGCGGCACGCGCTGCACGCCCTGGGCGGTGTTCATGATCATCGGCCAGATCGAGCAGATGAAAATGGTGTAGGTCGCCGCCGGGTCGGCCTTCTTGAACACCAGCAGGCCGATCGGCAGCCAGGCGAGCGGCGACACCGGACGCAGCAGACTGATGATCGGGTTGACCATGGCCGACAGGAAGGCCGAACGACCGAGGATGAAGCCGAGCGGAATGCCGACCACGGCGGCAAAGCCGAAGCCGATGCCAACCCGTTGCAACGAGGACAAAATATTCCAGCCGATGCCCTGGTCGTTCGGCCCGTTACGGTAGAACGGGTCGGCAAACAACACCTTGGCGGCCTCCCAGGTCTGGGCCGGGCCGGGAATACTGCCGCCCTTCATCGTCGCGACGTACCAGAGNGCAAGCAGAATCAACATGCCGAGCATCGGCGGCAGGATGGCACGCCCGAAGGCTGCCAGCTTTTCGCCAAACGGCGTGCCGGCGGACTGCACCGGCAGGGTTGCGGATTTTTCCATTTTNGTTTCCTTGACCGGTTCGGCGGCAACTTCCGCGCCCGGCTTGCTGTATGTGTTGCGGTCGACCGGCTTTTCCGCGCCAAAATCACCGTCCATCGTCATTGCGCTCATGGCATTGCTCCCAAGCGTTGGTTCGCTGCCATGCCAGCCCAGCCGGCATGGCGACTCAATATCAGGCCTTGACCTTGAAGCTGTCGGCGTACTTGGCGGGATCCTTGCCATCCCAGACCACACCGTCGATCAGCTTGCTGGTGCGCATCTCGCTCTTGGGCAGGGCGACGCCGGCTGCGGCGGCCCCNTGCTTGTACACGTCGATGCGATTGACCTGCTTGGCGACCGCCAGGTAATCCGGATGGCTCTTGAGCAGCCCNCAGCGCTTGTGCTGGGTCATGAACCACATGCCGTCGCTGAGGTAGGGAAANTTCACCAGGCCGTCATTGAAGAACTTCATGTGGTTCTTGTCGTCCCAGCTCTTGCCGAGGCCGTTCTGGTAGCGGCCAAGCATGCGGGCGACGATGACTTCGGTATCGGTATTGACGTAAGCCTTCTGGGCGATGGTTTCGGCCGTCTTCTGCTTGTTGGCGATCGAGGCGTCGATCCACTTGCTGGCATCGAGGATGGCGGCGACCATGGCCCGTGCCGTGTTCGGGTTCTTCTGCACCCATTCGGCGGTGGTGCCGAGAATCTTTTCCGGGTGATCGACCCAGATGTCCTGCGTCGTCACGGCTGTGAAGCCAATGCTGTCCATGATCGCGCGGTTGTTCCACGGCTCGCCGACGCAAAANCCATCCATGTTGCCGACGCGCATGTTGGCGACCATTTGCGGCGGCGGTACGGTGATGGTCTTGACGTCCTTCAGCGGGTTGATGCCGTTGGCTGCCAGCCAGTAATACAGCCACATGGCGTGGGTGCCGGTCGGAAAGGTCTGGGCGAAGGTGTATTCCTTTTCCTTCTTGGCGATCAGGGCTGCCAGGCTGGCGCCGTCGGTAGCGCCCTTGTCGCGCATCTGGTTGGAAAGCGTGATTGCCTGACCGTTGTTGTTCAGCGTCATCAGGTTGGCCATGTCCTTCTTCGGGCCGCCGATACCAAGCTGAACGCCGTAGATCAGGCCGTACAGCACATGGGCGGCGTCGAGTTCGCCATTGACCAGTTTGTCGCGCACTGAAGCCCACGAGGCTTCCTTGGTCGGGATGATCTTGATGCCGTACTTTTCGTCGAACTTCATGACCGAGGCCATGACGACCGAGGCGCAGTCGGTCAGCGGGATGAAGCCGATCTTGACTTCCTTCTTTTCGGGGGCGTCCGAACCGGCGGCCCAGGCACCGCTGCGAACGCCGGGGGTNACCATGGACATTAGCGATGCTCCCAGTGCGGCTGTAACAAAATCACGACGAGAAAAAGACGGCTTGGATTCCGGCGCCAGTTTGGTGTCTTCCATTGCTTGCTCCTAGATTGCTCGAATCGAAAAACAAAACGGGCGCCACACCCATGCCGCAAAGTCGGCAGCACGGATGGACGCCCTTGTCCCGAAAGCTCGATCACCTTGATCGAACCATTGCCCGGCCGCCATTGACCGTGCGTTTGGGAGAGCTGTTGCAATGGTCGTGCCAGATCTAGTCAAAACTAGATCGTTGGAACCATATGATTTTGAATGGGTTTTATTTGACGACGACAAGCTCTTCGGCAGCGCATGCACTGTTGCAGTGCAGCAACCGACACCCGCCGCACAATAACGGGGAATGATCAGAGTAGAACGCGCCATGTCGATGACGTCGCGTGCCACTTTCGCCATCGTCTGGCCGCGCTCCATGGCCAGCTTGCGCATCGCATGGTAGGCAGCATCCTCGTCGATGCCGCGGGCTTTCATCAGCACACCCTTGGCCTTGTCGACCAGTTTGCGGTCGGAGAGCTTCTGGGAAATCTCGTCGAGCTCGCGGCGCAGCGCCTGTNNGTCCTCGAAACGGGCCCGCGCCACCTCGACGATGGGCTTGATGCGCCGCGAATCCAGGCCATCGACAATGTAGGCNGAAACGCCTGCCCTGACCGCGTCTCGGATGGTGGCCTGGCCATCTTCCTGGGTAAAGATGACGACCGGACGCGGCATGTTCTTGTTCATTGCCGCCAGGTTTTCCAGCGTGTCACGGGTCGGGCTTTCGGTGTCGATCAGGATCACGTCGGGCTGAAGTTTCTCGACCTCGGCCGTCAGGTTTTCAGAGCCGGCCAGGATGGCGGCCACCTGGTAGCCGGCGAGCGCCAGCCCGGCGCAGATTTCNCCGGCCCGCGAGCGGGATTCGTCAATGACTAGTACGGTCAACATGGAGTTGTTCTAAGCAAACTCCGAACCAGCCAGTTTCAAGGCGGCGTCTGCCATTGCCTTGATAACCATCTCTTCCTCGCCAATTGCGCCGCCCAGTGAAAATCGCACTTCCGGATGGGTCGACCGCAACAGGGCCAGCATTTCCGGCACATCTCGCTTCAGATGCCCCCTGNNTGCGATGAACATCGGCACCACCAGAATGTTCGCGGCGCCGGCCGCGACCAGCGTCGCTGCACACTCGGCCAGCGTTGGCGTCATGAATTCCAGAAANGCCAGTTCGACAGGGATATGACCCGCCTGCTGGCGAATCGCCGTCTGGACGCGACGGCGCNNAGCCCATTCCGGGTCGCGGGCGCCGTGGGCAAAGAGGATCAGGGCAGTCGTCATGGCGGCTTTCGGTTCATTGAACAAGGTTGCCGGCACCCACAAGGCCCGGAACAAGCACCATGATAAAGCAGGCGCCCGCCAAATCGCACGGCCCGTGGCCGTCTCGGCGCCACATCCGGCGCCGGTATCAGCTCGTTGACGCCTGGCGTTATTCACCGGCGAGCAGAACCAGAACTTGTTGCCTTCGCTGTCGAGAAAACTGCCAACATGGAAATCGCCATAGACCTGCACTTCATTGGCGATTGTGACGCCGCGAGCCCGCAACGCCTCCTGGGTGGCCGGTGCGTGGTCGGTGGCCAGCGTGACCCGGGGATTCGGCTGCTCGGTCGGCATTGCCCAATCCGGTTTGAGCATCAGGATCACCTGGCCGAGTTGCCAGCCGACCTGCTCCGCCCCNTCGAAAGCCGGCTCGAGGCCGAGCTTGTCCCGATAGAAACGGTTCGCCCGCTCAAGTTCGACCACCGACACGGCAACGACCTTGACCCGCTGGATGCCGAGGGGGCAAGTTGTCAGACATGGACACCTCCGCACAATCAATGATGAATGGCCGATCCATGCCGCCACCAACGAAGCAATGCCCTGGATCGCCGATACCTCAGTGGACTGCGCCGTGAATATTTGATTCCGAATTCGGCATTTCGCGATGCAGCAGTACAGCGCATGCCACCACCGAATTCAGCCTGGCATTGCGCTAACCCAGCAATTTGAGCAGCAAAATCAGGTTAACCGCGAGCGACGCGGCGGCAACGATTTTCCACAGCATCAGCGGATTGCGCTGCGCCAGCAGCTGCCGGCCCGGCGCTGCGACCGGGCGACTGGCCCCGCGTTCGAGCGCCAGCAGGAATTCCTCGGCAGTCTCGAAACGGTCCCTGGCTTCGCGCGCCACCGCCTTGAGCAGGATGTTCTCCAGCCAGCCGGGAATTTCCGGGCGCCAACGCGCCGGTCGGGCCGGTTCGCCAAATTTCGGGCTCTGGAAAGGCTCGATCTCGCCATAAGGGTATTTGCGCGTCAGCAGGTGGTAGAGCGTCACCCCGGCCGCGTAGAGATCGAAGGCGGCGGCCGGCGGCGCCCCCTCGAACAATTCGGGCGCCATGTACGACGGTGTGCCGGCCTGGCCGACGGGATCGTCCGCCTTGCGTTCGCCCAGGCTGAGCGCGACGCCGAGATCGAGGATACGCAGCACGCCATCCTGCCCGAGATGGACGTTGTCGGTCTTGATGTCGCGATGCACGATATCGAGCCGGTGCAGTGCCGCGATGCCCTTGAGCAGCGCGATGCCGAGCCGCACCACCTCGCCGGCCGGAAAGTGCTGGTCGGCATCGAGCCGTGCCTGCAGCGTGGCGCCGGCATGCCAGGTCATCAGGTAATAGAGGCAGCTCTGGTCTTCGGCCGGCACGACCTGCGGNAAGAAGGGNGACACCACCCGCCGCGCTCGCCATTCCTCCATCAGGGCGGCGGCTGCCTCGGCATCGCCTTCCATGATCGGCTGCAAGGTCTTGAGCACCAGCTGCCCGCTGCGCAGGCTGCGCACGCGGTAGAGCAGCGTTTCGCGTGCATCGTGCAGCACTTCCTCGACAATCATGCCGTCGATTTCATGGCCGATCTTCAAACGATGCGGCAGCGGCAGGCTGGCGACGGCTTCCAGACTGTCGCGCAGGCTGGCGCGCGGCAAGCCGAGCACGTCGATGACGACCGCCGTCGCATTGTCGTGCCCGCCCTGCGCCAGCGCCAGGCTGGTCACGGCGGTGGCGGCGGCCTGTGGCTCGGGATGATCGAGCAGCACCTCGGCCATCAGCGCATCGGGCAGCACGCCCCAGACGCCGTCGGAAACGAGCAGGAAACGATCGTCGACCGCCAGGTCGCCGTCGGCGAAATCCATCAGCACGCGCGGGTCGAGGCCGATGGCGCGCGACAGCACGTTGTTCAGCTCCGGGTGTTCCCAGGTGTGATCGACGGTCAGCACAGCCAGCCGGCCTTCCTGCAGGCGATAGATGCGGCTGTCTCCGATATGCGCGGTGTAGTAGCGGCGACCGCGCAGGACGACGACCGAAAGCGTCGTCGCCATGCCGGCCAGCTCGGCATTGCGGCTGCCTTCGGCGATCACCCAGCGATTGAGCGCGGTGGTCACCGTCTCGATGGCGCGCGGCACGCCCCAGGTGTCGGGCGTCGCAAAATAGTCGGAGAGCAGGCCGCGCACCGTGTACTCGGCCGCCTCGCGCCCNCCTTGNTGGCCGCCGATGCCGTCGGCGACGGCAGCGATGATGCCCTTGTTTTCGAGTTCCTGCCCTTCCGGCGTGGCGATGCCGCAGTAATCCTCGTTGCGCTCGCGCGGGCCGGTCAGCGACGAATGGCCGACGGCGAACTGCAGGCGGTTTTTCTGGGGCTTTTCCATAGCCCGGAGTTCACCCGCACCCCGCCTGCCTGCCGCCCGTGTCATCAGCCGCGTACCAGTTTTTCGTACTGACCGGTCAGGCTGTCCATCACTTCAAGGATGCGCTCGCTGGTCGTCGCCACGTTGCGGGCGGCGACTTCCCGGTTGCGCTCCTCGCCGTTCAGCGCCTGCTCGAAGAACAGCCACTGCGTATTGGCCAGCACCAGTTCGGTGCGGATTTCGGCGGTGTTCTGCGGTGCGGCGTTCAATTCGGCGAGCGCTGCGACGAAATCGCGCCGGGCCGCCTCCTGCTCCTTCCTGAGCGTCTCGGCTGCGACGCCGGACTGCTCGAACAGGAAGCATTTGGCCATGCGCTGCGACAACATGCGCTGGCGCCCGGAAATATTCACCAGATGACCGGCGCTGCTCCCCGCCTGCTTTTCATAGAGACCGGTCAACACATGCGCGGCGCGCAAGGTCTTCTCGGATTCGGCCAGCACCAGCTGGGCGTTTTCCGGCGTGCGCGGCTTGCCCAGCACTTCGCGATAGCCGGCCCACGCCTTGTCGAGGTCGGCCAGCGCCGCCTGGATCGCCTCGGTCGGCGCCAGCGTTTTCAATTCCGCCAGTTGCGCTTCGAACAGCTTGCGCGATTGCTCGAGCAGGCTGCTCGCCTTTTCAGGCATGACGCCCGCCGTCTGCATCGCAAAGGCCTTGGCCATGCGCTGCGATAACATCCGCTGGCGACCCGCCTTGTTGATCGCCGCACCCACACTCAGGGTCGACTTGGCGGCTTCGGCGGCAAATACCGAGGGCATCAGCAGGGCTGCTGCGGTCGACATCAAAAAAGCCTTCTTTCATTGGTTGTCTCTCTGTTGGTTGCACAATCTCAAATCTTCGCCGTCGTCAGATGGCTTGCACCCCAAGTGGTACGCCAGCGGGTCTTGACGCCTGTCAGGCCGACCAGGGCGAGCACGGCGAGGCCGGCGAAGATCAGGAAGCCAACCTGATAGCTGCCGGTCAGCTGCTTCGAGTAGCCGAGGCTGGAAGCCAGGTAGAAGCCGCCGACGCCGCCGGCCATGCCGACGAGGCCGGTCATGACGCCGATTTCCTTCTTGAAGCGCTGCGGTACCAGCTGGAACACCGCGCCGTTGCCCATGCCGAGCGAAAGCATGGCACAGACGAAGACGACCAGCGCCATCCACGCTTCCGGCAGGCCGAAGCTGACGATGGCCAGGAAGATCGCGGCAAAGATGTACATGACGGTCAGCGACTTGACACCGCCGATACGGTCGGCGACGTTGCCGCCGATCGGCCGCACCAGCGAACCGGCGAAGACGCAGCCGGCGGTGAAGAAGCCGGCCATCTTGGGGTCGAGTCCGTACTGGGTGTTGAAGTAGATGACCAGCGAGGAAGCCAGGCCGACAAAGCCGCCGAAGGTCACCGAGTAGAAGAACATGAACCACCAGGCGTCCTTGTCCTTCAACACCTTCAGGTATTCGGCCAGGGTTTTCGGCGGCGGTGCGTCCGGAGCGTCCTTGGCCATGAAGACGAAGGCGATCAGCACGATCACCAGCGGAATCAGCACGATGCCGAAGACGTTGGTCCAGCCGAAGGCGGCGGCGAGGCCGGGAGCGAACAGCGCGGCCAGCGCGGTGCCGGAGTTGCCGGCACCGGCGATGCCCATCGCCGTGCCCTGGTGCTCGGCCGGATACCAGCGCGAGGCGAGCGGCAGCGCGGCGGCGAACGACGAGCCGGCGACACCGAGGAAGACACCGAGTACCAGCACTTCGGTATAGCTATGCACGCCGACCAGCCAGGCGTAAAGCATCGCCGCGATAACCACGATCTGACCGATGATGGCCGCCTTCTTGGGCGACAGGCGGTCGACCAGGATGCCCATGACGATGCGCAACAGCGCGCCGGCCAGCACCGGCGTGGCGACCATCAGGCCNTTNTCGGCGTGACTCAGACCGAGGTCNCTGGCGATGCCGACACCGAGCGGGCCGAGCAGCACCCAGACCATGAAGGCGAGGTCGAAGTAGAGGAAGGCCGCCAGCAAGGTGGGCGTATGGCCGGCCTGAAGGAATGATTTCTTGTCCAATTTGGGTACTTTCCAGGGTTGACCGCAGCGCTCAGGCAGCGAGGAAGACGTCGCCGCCCTCCACCTTGACTTCGAATTTCTTGCAGGAGCCGACGTCCGGCGCCACGGCCTGGCCGTCTTCCAGGCCGAGGTTCCAGCCGTGTAGCGGGCAGGTCACCCGCTTGCCGTGCACGATGCCTTGCGACAGCGGGCCGCCCTTGTGCGGGCATTTGTCGTGCAGGGCGAAAACTTCATCGTCGGCGGTGCGGAACACGGCGATCTTGCCGCGCTCCGGCCAATGCACGACGCGCGAGCCGAGTTGTGGGATGTCTTCCAGCTTGCAGATCAATTTCCAATTGCTCATGGTTTTTCTCTCGTATTCGGGTTATCAGGCTTCGACCTTGATCGGAATGAACTGCTTGATGGCATCGCCTTCGCGGCTGGTTTCCCAGGGATCGCGGGCATCCTTCAGCGAGTCGAGCAGGCGCTGGTAGTAGGTCTTGCGCCCTTCGTCGTCTTCCAGGATCTTGCCCTTGATGTAGTCGAGGCCGACGCGCTCCATGTAGTGACAGGTGCGCTCCAGATACCAGCCCTCTTCGCGGTAGAGCTGCAGGAAGGCGCCGGAGTACTCCATGACCTCCTCGTCGGTCTTGACCTTGCACAGGAACTGCGCGACCTCGGTCTTGATGCCGCCGTTGCCGCCGATGTACAGCTCGTAGCCGGAATCGACGCCGATCACGCCAACGTCCTTGATGCCGGCTTCGGCGCAGTTGCGCGGGCAGCCGGAGACGGCCAGTTTGACCTTGTGCGGCGAGTACATGTCGAAGAGCATCTTCTCGAGCTTGACGCCCATGTCCATCGAACGCTGCGTGCCGAAGCGGCAGTGCTCGGCACCGACGCAGGTCTTCACGGTGCGGATCGACTTGCCGTAGGCGTGGCCGGAAACCATGCCGGCGGCGTTGAGGTCGGCCCACATCAGCGGCAGGTCTTCCTTCTTGACGCCCAGCAGATCGATACGCTGGCCGCCGGTGACCTTGACGGTGGGTACGTTGTATTTTTCGGCGGCATCGGCAATGGCGCGCAGTTCGGACGGCGTCGTCAGCCCACCCCACATGCGCGGCACGACCGAATAGGTGCCGTCCTTCTGGATGTTGGCGTGGGCGCGCTCGTTGATGAAGCGCGACTGCGGATCGTCCTTGGCCTCGTGCGGCCAGCTGGAGATCAAGTAGTAATTCACCGCCGGACGGCACTTGTCGCAGCCGTTCGGCGTCTTCCACTGCATTTCGGCAAAGACCGCTTCCTTGGTCGTCAGGTGCTTGGCGACGATGGCCTCACGCACGACCTTGTGGGAATGATCGGTACAGGCGCACATCGGCTTGGTATCGAGCGCCGCCGGGGTGTAGGCACCGCCGATGGTCGAGGCCAGGATCTGCTCGACCAGACCAGCACATGAGCCGCAGGACGACGCGGCCTTGGCGTGCTTCTTGACCTCGTCGAGGGTAAACAAGCCCTTTTCCTTGATCGCCTTGACGATGGTGCCCTTGGTCACGCCGTTACAGCCGCAAACCTCGGCCGTATCGGCCATCTCGGCGGCCTTGCTGTTGCCGGCATGGCCGACGTCGCCGACCAGGCTCTGGCCGAAGATCAGCGAGTCGCGGATGTCGTGGATGTCGCGGCCGTCCTTGAGTAGCTGGAAGTACCACGGGCCGTCGGCCGTATCGCCGTACATGACGCCGCCGACCAGCTTGTTTTCCTTGATCACCAGCTTCTTGTACACGCCGCCGTAGGGATCATTGAGGACGATTTCTTCGGTGCCTTCGCCGCCCATGAACTCGCCGGCCGAGAAGAGGTCGATACCGGTCACCT
The DNA here is from genome assembly GCA_013363835.1 of Dechloromonas sp. GTDB lineage: Bacteria > Pseudomonadota > Gammaproteobacteria > Burkholderiales > Rhodocyclaceae > Azonexus. Next base: position 488,724 of record CP054864.1, on the reverse strand, counting down.
TGAGCTTGGTCGAGGTGACCGAGCCNGTGTAGCGGCCGATGCCGTAGCCGGCCAGGTGGTTGGCAGCGACCTTGGCCTGCTCGAAGAGCGGCGCGACCAGACCGTAGGCAATGCCGCGGTGGCTGACGCATTCACCGACCGCGTAGATTTTCGGGTCGTAGGTTTGCATCGTGTCGTTCACGACGATGCCGCGGTTGCAGTAGATGCCGGATTTTTCGGCCAGCGCGTAGTTCGGGCGGATACCGGCGGCCATGACGACGAGGTCGGCCGGAATCTGCATGCCGCCCTTGAAGCGGATCGCGGCCACGCGGCCCGATTCGCCCTGAATCAGCGCTTCGGTCTGGGTTTGCAGCAGGAACTTGAGCCCNTTGTCCTCCAGCGACTTCTGCAACATCTTGCCGGCGATTTCGTCGAGCTGGCGCTCGAGCAGCCAGGGGCCGAGGTGCACGACGGTCACGTCCATGCCGCGCAGCTTGAGGCCGTTGGCCGCTTCCAGGCCGAGCAGGCCGCCGCCGATGACGACCGCGTGCTTGTGCCTGGTCGCGGCATCGATCATCTCGTCGGTGTCCTTGATGTCGCGGTAACCGATGACGCCGGGCAGATCGTTGCCGGGGATCGGCAGCATGAATGGCGTCGAGCCGGTGGCGATTAGCAGGCGGTCGTACTCTTCCTCGGTGCCATCTTCGGCGATGACCTTGCGTTTTACGCGGTCGATGGTCTTGATCTGCTTGCCGGTGTGCAGCTTGATGCTGTTCTCGGCGTACCAGTCGAGCTCGTTGAGGATGATGTCCTTGACCTGCATTTCACCGGCCAGCACGGGCGAGAGCAGGATGCGGTTGTAGTTCGGGTGGGGTTCGGCGCCGAAGATCGTGATGTCGTAGTGATCCGGCTTGATCTTCAGCAGTTCTTCGACGGTACGAACACCGGCCATACCGTTGCCGATGAGGACGAGGCGGGGTTTGCTCATGCTAGGGCTCCAACGTTGCGCGCACCCGAGGTGCAAAATTTACTTCAGCGCATGACGTCGTTGCCACCTATCAGGCCTTCCGGCCCAAGCCGCCTTCGTTGGCGGCAGACTCGCTGTCTCAATCAGATACAGCAATCACCGTGCCAACAATTCAAGTTATTGATTTTTCGTGTTTCCAGGCTGTCGACCGCAACAAGCCCGCACCAAAGCAGGGCAAACCACCCGTTGCGGTGCAACAAAACGGGGATTCGCCCTAGCCGACAGACGGGGAAAGGCTGCCCGCTTCGACGGCCACGATGGCTTTTGCCTGGTTGAGATCCTCGGCGTAGCCGGAGGCGAGCAGGCAGCACGCCAACTGGTTGGCGATGGGCTTGGGCATCGGCAGCTGATGATCGAGGACGCGCTGTATCCATGCCGCGGTACTTCCCGCATCGGTAGCCTCTGGGAGATTGGGCAGCGCCCGCAAGCTGTCGTGCTCGGCTTCGAACAAAATGTCGGCATTGGCATCATGCACATATTCGAGCCGAGGCCGGCGCTTGGGGTTGGCGTAGGGCTCGCCTTCGGTGCCACGCAGCAGAATGCCGGGGCGATCCAGCCCCAGCAGCATGTCCCGCATCAGATCGATGAATTCCGGGTGCGTCGCCGCAGCGACCAGTACGCCTTCGCCACGGAAGGGATCGAGCATCTTGACCAGGCTGTGCGCTNNATTGCGCACGCCGAGCCGGGCGCGCAAGGCCAGCAGATTGTGGATTCCGGGTGACAGCGCACTGAGTGGAACGAAAGCCAGCCCCTTTTCGCCCAGCGCGACCTGCGCCTGGGTGACCGACGCCGAGGGCATGATGCCCAGTTCNTGAAAAACGTGGCCGCTGGTAACCCGCCCATGGCCTTCGAGCAAGCCATGCACCAGTACCGGAACACCGAAGCGCTGCAGCATCAGCGCCAGCAAGGGCGTCAGGTTGGCCTCCTTGCGCGCCCCGTTGTAGGTCGGCAGGACGATTGGACGTACGCGACCATGCGGCCGCTGCATGCCGTGCGTGCGCTCCTCGGCGGCTCCCAGAAAACCCAACATTTCGTCGAGCGATTCGCCCTTGACGCGCAGACCGAGGATGATCGCGCCCAATTCGAGATCGGGTACGCCACCATCGAGCATGGCCGCGTAAAGACGGTAGGCATCGTCGCGCGACAGATCGCGCNNGCCTTCGGACCCACGGCCAATTTCCTTGATGTACTGAACGTAACTCATCGTCTCCTCCCGCCGCGTTCAGGCTGCCGCAGCTTGTCGTGTCGCACTTTCCGCCACCATACGCTTGATCTCCGGCACACAGGAGCCGCAGAAGGTGCCGCACTTCAGTCTTTCCTGGAGGCCGGCGAGGTTGGCACCTGCCGCCAGTTCCTTTTGAATCTGCACGTCGCTGACATCGGCACACTTGCAGACGATGTTGCGCGGCGCCATCGTCACCGGCGGCTTGGCGCTGGGCGCCAGCGCCAGGCGTATCAGGCTGGCGTCCAGTTCGTCTTCCGCCATTGCCCGCTTCAGCCAGCTCTGCGCCAGCGTCTCGCCAGCCAGCCGCACGCCGAGCAGGCGGCCGTCGCGAGCGATCGCCTTCTTGGCGATACTGCGCCGCGCATCCCGATAAACGATGGCTCCTTCGTCGCTGTCCATGCCGAACAGGCGATCGAGTTCGGCAATCGTTTCATCGGCCAGCGCCGTTTCCGCCGCCGCCCTGAAAACCACCAGNGGCTGCCGNCGTCCATACATACCTATCGTCGCATAGGGAAAGCGNGAAATCCTTGATCTGCCTTCTTGCATCAACGCCAGCGCATCGCCATGGCTGGCGCAGCGGCGGACGATGGCCAGCGGGTAAGGCAGGTCGACCTTGCTGATCTGCACCGCCGCATGCTTCAGTTCCGGCTGCATCGAATAGGGATCGACGGCATCGCAGGCCAGGGCATTGGCACCCGGCGAGTTCATGAACTGGCTGCCCCAGTGCATCGGCATCCAGGCGCGGCCGCGTTGCAGGCCGGGGCGCTCCTCGACGCGCACGATGATCGTACCGCGGGCGTTGCTCACGCGCGCCAGATCGCCGGACTCCAGGTTCCGGTGGCGCATGTCGCAGGGATGCATTGCGAGCAGCGGCTCATCTTCCAGATTGAACAGGCGCGGCACGGTGCCGGTGCGGCTCATGCCATGCCAGTGGTCGCGCATGCGGCCGGAAAGCAGGCTGATCGGCAGATCGGCGTCCGGCACATCGGCCGTCGCCTGATGGTCGACCGCCACGAAGCGTGCCTTGCCGTCCGCCGTAGGGAACCTAGCGTCTTCATAGAGCCTGGTTTTGCCGCCAGCCGCGCCTTCCGGATAAGGCCATTGTTGCGGCCCCTGGGCATCGAGCAAGGCATAGCTCAGGCCGGTGATGTCGAGATCACGGCCGCGCGTGCTTTCGCGGTGTTCGTTGAAGATGGCCTCGGCATCGGCATANGGAAACAGCCGGTCAGCACCGTCATGCCCGAGCCTTTTGCCCAGCCGGCGGGCGAAATCGACGACAATCTCCCAGTCGTGACGCGCCTCGCCCGGTGCCTGGACAGCCGGCCGGACACGGGTGATGCAGCGCTCGGAATTGGTGACCGTGCCGTATTTCTCGCCCCAGCCACTGGCCGGCAGCAAGAGATCGGCATAATCTGCGGTATCGGTATTGCCATAGGCTTCCTGCAACACCACGTATTCGGCAGCCTGCAAGGCTTCGCGCACTGCGGCCTGATTGGGCAGCGACTGCGCGGGATTGGTGCAGGCGATCCAGACCGCCTTGATTTCGCCGGTTTTGAGGCTTTTGAACAGGTCGACCGCAGCCTTGCCCGGTTTGGCGGGCACAAANGGCACGCCCCAGAAGCGGGCCATTTCGGCCCGGTGCGCCGGGTTGCCGAGATCGCGGTGGGCCGACAGCAGGTTGGCCAGCCCGCCGACCTCNCGCCCACCCATGGCATTGGGCTGCCCGGTCAGCGAGAANGGNCCGGCGCCCGGCTTGCCGATCTGGCCGGTCGCCAGGTGCAGATGGATGATGCCGGCATTGTTGTGGGTGCCGTGCGACGACTGGTTGAGCCCCTGGCAGTACATCGACAGCGCAGGGCCGCTGCTGCCGAACCAGCGCGCTGCCTGAAGCAGGTCGGCCGTCGGNATACCGCAGATATCGGCGGCGATGGGCGGCGGATAGTTCCTGACGATGGCGCGCAGTGCCTCGAAACCGGTGGTGTGCGCGGCAATATAGTCTTCGTCGATCATCCCCTCATTGATGAGGATGTTGAGCATGCCGTTGAACAGTGCAATATCGGTACCCGGCTTGATCGGCAGGTGCAGGTCGGCAATCTCGGCGCTTTCGGAGCGACGGGGGTCGGCGACGATGATCTTCAGATCGGGATTGGCGGCGCGGGCGTCCTCGACATAGCGGAAAACGATCGGGTGAGCGACGGCCGGATTGGCACCTGCGATGAAGATGATCTTGGCCTGCAGGATATCCGCATAGCCGCAAGGTGGCGCATCGGCGCCCAGCGTCTGCTTGTAGCCGGCCACCGCCGACGACATGCAGAGCCGCGAATTGGTGTCGACGTTGTTGGTGCCGATCAGGCTNTTGGCCAGCTTGTTGAACACATAGTAGTCCTCGGTCATCAACTGGCCGGAGATATAGAACGCCACGGAGTCCGGCCCGTGGGCGCGGATGGTGTCGGCAAAGCGCTCCGCCGCCTCGTCGAGTGCGGTGTCCCAACTGAGCGTTTCGCTTCCCTGGCGGATCGCCCGGCGTTCTGGGTGATGGAGGCGACAAGCGGGCCCGGCCGTCTGGTTCAGAGTGGCCCCCTTGGTGCATAGACGACCCCGGTTGGCCGGATGCTCCGGNTCGCCGCGAACGCCGGTAATCGTACCGTCCTCGGTTTCGATCAACACACCGCAGCCGACACCGCAGTAGCAACAAGTGGATTTGACTTCTGTCTTCATGATGTTCCTTCCGGCCATGCTGGGAGCAACACCCATGCCATATAGAAGAATCATGGACTTGGACGTGAAACGGGGAGATCCCTGTGGAAATCTCCCCGTTTTGGTGCATCGACCGCAACCGCCGTCCCTATTTGATGCGCTGAAGCTTCGGACGCCCTCCATCAGGGCGCGGTGGCTCGGGATTTTCCTCGACAGCGACCTCGGGGCTGGATTCTGGCACCTCCGAGGCATCCTCCTCACCCTCGACGCCAACCTCGAAAGCCATGCCCGCACCGTTTTCCCGTGCGTAAATCGCCGACACCTGGCTCACCGGAACCGACAACTGACGCGCGACACCGCCAAATCGCGCCTGAAACTCGATCAAATCGTTGCCGATCTGCAATTTGTTGGTCGCTTCGATACCGAGATTGAGGACGATCTGCCCGTCGCGAATGAATTCGCGCGGCACGTTGGTTCGCGCATCGACCTGCACTGCGATATACGGTGTAAAGGCATTGTCATTACACCACTCCCAGATCGCGCGCAGGAGATAGGGTTTGGTCGAGGAAGTTCCATGCCTTACTTGCGCATCGCCTTTTCGGAAGGGGTCAGGGCATCGATGAAGCCCTGGCGGCTGAAGATGCGTTCGGCGTATTTCATCAGCGGGGCGGCAGCCTTGCCGAGATCGATGCCGTAGTGATCCAGACGCCAGAGCAAGGGTGCAATGGCCACATCCAGCATCGAGAACTCATCCCCCAGCATGAACTTCTGCTTGTTGAAAATCGGGACGATTTCGGTCAGACGGGCACGGATTTCCAGACGCGCCTTGTCGGCGGTCTTGGCGTTCTTTTCGATCGCTTCCATGAACGAGAAGATTTCCCGCTCCATGCCTACCAGCAACTGGCGCGCACGCNNGCGCATGATCGGGTCCGCCGGCATCAATTGCGGATGCGGGAAACGTTCGTCGATGTACTCGTTGATGATGTTTGGCTCGAAGAGAACGAGGTCACGCTCGACCAGCACCGGCACCCGGTTATGCGGATTAATGACAGCCAGGTCTTCCGGCTTGTTGAACATGTCGACATCGATGACCTGAAAATCCATGCCCTTCTCATAAAGGACGATGCGGCAGCGATGGCTGAAAGGGCAAGTGGTGCCCGAGTAGAGGTTCATCATTGGTGGTAACCCTCAAAATGAGATTCGGCATCGGGGTCGGCCGAAGCCAAACCCGCGATGCCGACAACTAATCCTTGCAAGATCAGTGAATGTCTTTCCAGTATTCCTTCTTCAGCGCGTAAGCCAGCACGAAGAGCACCGCCAGGAAAGCCAGAACGAACCAGCCGAGGCGCTGGCGGAACTCCTGTTGCGGCTCGGCCATCCAGACCATGAAGCTGACGAGGTCGGAAACGGCCTTGTCGAACTCGGCCGGCGAAAGCGTTCCCGGAACGGCCAGTTCCAGCTTGTGCGTTTCGTGATTCAAGACTTGCTGACCCTGCAGTTGCCACAGTGGGTTTGGCATGCCGACGTTCTCGAAAACCACGTTGTTCCAACCGGTCGGGCGTTTCTCGTCGCGATAGAAGGTACGCAGATAGGTGTAGAGCCAGTCTGCCCCGAACCCATTTCCGAAGCACGGGCGCGCGAGATGACGGTCAGATCAGGAGGGCCGCCCCAAACCAGAGCTTCTGCTCATCCGTACGAGCAGCGACACGCATCTGTTCGCCGATCTTGTCGGTAGTGAACATCAGGTTGTCCTTGATTTGCTGCTCGGTCAGGCCGATTTCCGTCAATTTGTTGTAACGGAGACTGGAAGCACCGTGACAATTCAGGCAGTAGTTGACGAACAACTTGGCGCCATTTTGCAACGCAGCCTTGTCACCCACGGCACCTGGCCAGTGGTCCAGGTGGGCACCGCCGCTCGCCAAAACGGTCAGAGGTGCAAAAAGCAATGCCATCAGAAATTTTTTCATTTTTCGCATCCTCACTTCATCGTCACGCGTTCAGGCACGGGCTTGAACTTGTCCATACGGGACCACCAGGGCATCCCNAGGAAGAAACCGAAGTAGAACAAGGTGCAAACCTGCGAAACCAGTTCGCCCATCGGCGACGGCGGTTGGGTTCCGAGATAGCCCAGAATGAAGAAGCAGATTACGAACAGCGTCAGCATCGTCTTGTAGATCGGCCCACGATAGCGGATCGACTTGACCGGGCTGCGATCGAGCCAAGGCAGGAAGGCGAAGATGACGACCGAAGCGCCCATCCCGACCACGCCCCAGAACTTGGCAGGCAGGCCGAAGAAGTTCCAGACCATGGCGCGCAGGATCGAGTAGTAAGGCGTGAAGTACCAGACCGGCGCGATATGCGGCGGCGTCTTCAGCGGGTCGGCCGGGAAGAAGTTGTTGTATTCCAGGAAGTAGCCNCCGCCTTCCGGCGCGAAGAACATCACCGCCGAGAAGACCATCAGGAACACCACGACACCGACGATATCCTTGACCGTGTAATACGGGTGGAACGGAATGCCATCGCGCGGGATGCCGTTTTCGTCCTTGTTGGCCTTGATCTCGATGCCATCCGGGTTGTTGGAGCCGGTCTCATGCAACGCGAGGATATGCGCAGCCACGAGACCCAGCAGAATCAGCGGGAAGGCAATGACGTGGAAAGAGAAGAAACGGTTGAGTGTCGCATCGCCGACGACGAAGTCGCCACGAATGAGAATCGACAGATCGTTGCCAATCACGGGGATCGCCGAGAACAGATTGACGATCACCTGAGCGCCCCAGAACGACATCTGACCCCAAGGCAGCAGGTAGCCGAAGAAGGCTTCGCCCATCAGTACCAGGAAGATGCCACAGCCGAACAGCCAGGTCAGCTCACGCGGCTTGCGGTAGGAACCATAAAGCAGGCCGCGGAACATATGGAGATATACCACGATGAAGAACGCTGAAGCACCCGTCGAGTGCATATAGCGAATGATCCAGCCTCCCGGCACATCGCGCATGATGTACTCGACGCTGGCAAAAGCGACCGGCACGCCACTGGCGTTGAGCGACGCATCCGGCTTGTAGTGCATGACGAGGAAAATGCCGGTAACGATCTGAATGACCAGAACCAGCAACGCCAGAGAACCGAAGAAATACCAGAAATTGAAGTTCTTCGGCGCGTAGTATTCCGAGAGGTGTTCCTTGTACAAAGATGTTGCCGGAAAACGCGCATCCACCCACTCCAGCGCATTGCCACCGATCGATCCGTCGGATTTGTACTTTTCGAACTTGCCAGCAGCCATTTTTATGCTCCTTCTTGTCTTCGCCGATCAGGATACGCGTATCGGAAAGATACACATGTGGCGGCACTTCAAGGTTGGTCGGGGCAGGCTTTGCTTTGAACACGCGGCCAGCGAAGTCGAATGTGGAGCCGTGACAAGGGCAGAGGAAACCACCCAGCCAGTCAGCGGCCATTCCTTCTTCGGCACCAGGCTTGAACTTTGAAGANGGNGAGCAACCCAGATGGGTACAGATGCCGATCACCACCATGATTTCCTTCTTGATGGATCGGGTTTCGTTCTGAGCGTAGGACGGCTGCATGTCGACTTCGGATTTCGGATCGGCCACCGAACCATCCAGCTTCGGTAGCGTGCCGAGCATTTCTGGAGTGCGGTTAATGATCCAGACCGGTTTGCCCCGCCACTCCACCGTCATCATCTGGCCGGCTTCAAGCTTGCCGATATCGGCTTCTACCGGAGCGCCTGCTGCCTTGGCGCGCTCTGATGGAAGCAAACTGGAGACAAACGGCACCAGTGCAGCAACCGCACCAGCCCCGCCGACGGCCGCGGTGGCGACGATCAAACGCCGTCTTCCGCAGTCCATTTTTCCTTGATTGCTCATAACGCAGACCCCTAAAGGAATTGGATGGGATTAAATAAACGCTGGATTATACGACAACGTAACCCTCGATAGAAGACATTGTCACCCGCCACATGCCCGGCGCTCGCGCAACGCCTGCGCCAGGGTGCCACTATCGACATACTCGAGTTCGCCACCCACAGGCACCCCNCGCGCAATCCGCGTTACACGGATACCTTTGGGATTCAGCATGGCCGTAATGTAATGTGCTGTTGCCTCGCCCTCGTTCGTGAAATTGGTGGCCAGAATCACTTCTCGTACCAGATCGTCCTGAATACGCGACATCAATTGCTCCAAACCGAGTTCCCGCGCCCCAATACCATCAAGCGGCGAGATGCGGCCCATCAACACGTAGTAAAGCCCNTGGTAAGCATGCGTCTGCTCCATCATGTTCAAATCGACTGGCGTTTCGACGACACAAAGCACCGACTTGTCACGATGTGGAGAGGCACAACGCTCACAAATCTCTTCTTCGGCGAAAGTGTTGCAGCGCTTGCAGTGGCGAACCGATCTCAGTGCATTCAAGACAGCGTCACCGAGTTGCTGCGCCCCGATCCGGTCGTGCTGAAGCAGATGATAGGCCATCCGTTGCGCGGACTTTGGCCCAACCCCGGGCAAACAGCGCAACGCATCGATCAAGGCTTGGAGGCCTGATGGATTCACTGTTTTTAGAACGGCNAACTTGAAGCCTGGCGGCAAATTCATGCCTGCCGTAAATCCTGACATTTTNTCCCTGCTCAATTCCTCTCCCCGGCGTACCGCGTCATTTACCGCAGCAGCGACAAGATCTTCAAGCATTTCACGGTCATCCAGAACCGACGGATCGATGCTGACACGACGCACATCGTGCGCACAGGTCATTATGATCTTGACCATGCCCGCACCTGACTGCCCTTCGACTTCCGTCTGGGCCAGTTGCTCCTGAACCTTCTTCATATTGTCCTGCATCGCTTGAGCCTGTTTCATCAGGCCAGCCAAGCCACCTTTCATCATTCGTCTTTCTCCGCTACTCGATGGGTTTAATGGAGGACTCGACAAGCGACGCGTCACAAGTCTCGATGACGTCGCGCACGAACGAATCCTTNTCGATAGATGCCATTGCCTGCTCCTGCCGCTGTAGGCGTTCNTGACCAACAGTAGCGGCCGGCGTTTCCGACTCCGTTTGCGCTAGCTCGAAACGCAGAGCGATAGAGCGACCGAGATAGTCGCTCAGCGCCTGGCGCAATTTATCCGGCGCCGGCTTCATCTGCAAATGACCATGCGCTGGCGATATGCGCAGCACGCACTCNGAGTCGCTCAATTCTCTAAGTTCGCAATGTTGTGCAAGCTCCCTTGCCAAGCCGTTTATCTGAAGGTCAGCCACCATTTGACGCCACTGGGCGCCCTCGGACTCTGCCGAACGGTCAGTCTGAATTGCAATCCCAAGTTTCCCGGCAGGCTCATCCGGCAGTTTTGGCACGGCCTTGGGAAACTGGGTTCGAGCACTTCGACGAACCGCCGATTCAACTGATGACACCACATCGGCCACTGACTCCGGACGAAAAGCATACATGCGCATCAGGGTCATAACGAAGCCACTATACTCATCGGGTGCCAGCGCTAGCTCCACTCTGCCTTGGATGGCCACCTGGTAGGCTAACTGAACAAATTCAGGAGACAGCTGGCCTGCCAGAGCAAGAAGCCGTACTCGATCGGGATCCTCTTCATCAATCGAGCCCGGAGCCAACTGCTCAATCTGCAGTCTGGTCAATAGTGATGCCAGTTCCTGAAGTGCAACGCCAAAGGAAAGGCTGCGCATTGCCATCTCCGCAGCAATGCTGGACAGCCTGCTGGCATCGCCACTCTGCACGGACTCAAGTATCGAATACAGATAATCGAGATCCACCGTTCCGAGCATGGCGCGAACCTGAGACTCTTCAATCTCTCCTGCGCCATGCGCAATCGCCTGATCTAGTAGCGATAATGCATCACGCATGCTTCCTGCAGCAGATCGCGCAATCAAGCCAAGGGCCGGCAACTCAAAATTGACACCCTCAGCTTGAAGAACATGGGCGGANTGAGTTGCAATCGCCAACGGGGGCATCTGCTTCAGATTGAATAGCAGACAGCGCGACAAAACCGTAACCGGGATTTTNTGCGGATCCGTAGTTGCCAGAATGAACTTGACGTGATCGGGCGGCTCCTCAAGTGTTTTGAGCATCGCGTTGAAGGCCGAATTGGAAAGCATGTATACTTCGTCGATGACATAGACTTTGTACCGCCCACGAGTGGGTGCGTAAACGGCATTCTCGAGCAACTGCCGCATTTCATCGACTCGTGTATTGGTCGCCGCGTCGACGAGGAGATCCACGAAACGACCGCTGTCAATTTCCAGACAAGAAGAGCAAGTACCGCACGGTG
>CP054864.1:187500-472500 GCA_013363835.1 Dechloromonas sp. | reverse complement strand
CCGGTGCTTCTTATGCCGGTACCGTCATCCGCACAGGGTATTAGCCCATACGATTTCTTCCCGGCCGAAAGAGCTTTACAACCCGAAGGCCTTCTTCACTCACGCGGCATGGCTGGATCAGGGTTGCNCCCATTGTCCAAAATTCCCCACTGCTGCCTCCCGTAGGAGTCTGGACCGTGTCTCAGTTCCAGTGTGGCGGATCATCCTCTCAGACCCGCTACAGATCGTCGCCTTGGTGAGCCTTTACCTCACCAACTAGCTAATCTGACATCGGCCGCTCAATCAGCGCAAGGTCTTGCGATCCCCTGCTTTCCTGCTCACAGAATATGCGGTATTAGCGTAACTTTCGCTACGTTATCCCCCACTGAAAGGTACGTTCCGATGCATTACTCACCCGTTCGCCACTCGTCGGCACCCGAAGGCCCGTTACCGTTCGACTTGCATGTGTAAGGCATGCCGCCAGCGTTCAATCTGAGCCAGGATCAAACTCTTCAGTTCAATCCAACTTAATACTCACAATTCACTGACGGTAGAATTTTACTTCTACCTCGATGGATCTCTCCATCCGTGTGATTGCCTTTAATACTTTTGCGACCGAAATCGCTTCGCATCAAGGCACCCACACCTATCGGTTGTCCAAGTTTTTAAAGATCGTTTCCGCCGCGCCGTTTCGTTTGATTCGTCAGCAGCAGAGGCGAGATTATGAAGAACCTTCCAAACTTCGTCAAGCACTTCGTACAACTTTTTAATCTTTCCTCTTCCCCGCACCACCGAAAACCCCGGCACCGCAAGAGGTGCGCATTATATACACAACCTAATCACAGTCAAGCAACCATGGAAAATATTGAGAACGAAATCAAAAAAGCAGCAGATTGACCCGCTTGCATTCGCCGGATAGCAATGGTCGACAACCCTACTCTGTTCGTATCCGATCCCTACAATGTGAACAAAGTGACATTCACCACGCCACCAATCACCAGAAACTCGTCTTCACCCTGAAGAATCCCAGGTAGCAATCCACAGTGAAAGAAAATCTTGGTCAGCGGAACGTCGACCGCAAGAATGTAGTCACCAAACTCGCAGGCGCGTTCNTGACTATGTGTGAATGAACTGATGTTATTGAGCAGGATCACATGCTGCCCACCGTCGCCTTTAGCCAGAACTTCATGATCGGCCATCCGATTAACGCCTCTATATAGAGTGACATGACGCGCCTCCGGATGGCGCATGGCGAGTTCCATCTGACAAAAGGCATAAACCAGGTCAAGTTGCGACTCGAGCGCATTGGTTCCATACAAGCCTTGCGAACGCATTTCCATGTAACTCCGATAGGCATCGCCGGCCGGGTCGCGTAATGGCATGCCGTGGTATCGCGGCATCAATCCANNGCGCGACTCGACCCATCCCTTGAGTACCGCGCCTTCTCGACTGTCAGAATCGAAGCTCCAGCCACGGATCATGCGTATGTAATTAGCCCTGGCCCGACTCTTTCGGCGGCCCGTGAATCCAATATCTTCCGGCCGCTCAAGACGGAAATGAACGGTCAGGTAATCACGAAACACTTCGGCCCTTGCCTCCGGAACAGCGGCGGCCAAACGACGAAACAAGTCACGATGCAGTTCGGCCACGCCATCAAGCAACAAAGGAGAAGGGTATTGCTGGTAGGTCAGACTCCCCAGCACCACTGCCGGCAAATTGCAGCGATTGATCGGCAGGCGGGAGTCCCGCGGTAAAGACGCTTTGTCGTCACCCCTACAAAGCGTAGGGGAATTGTCGGACGCCCCCACATCCGACGGCACGGCCACTTTTGAAGTTTTCATTGAATATTCAATAGCTTGCGGTCTGCCAGTCGACCTGGCACGTAACGTGCAGAAGGTGAGTGCGACTCTCAATGATTCCCTCGCAAATCGACTGACAGACTAAGGAGATTACACCATGGCAAAACTGCGTCAATGCGCCATTTATGGCAAAGGCGGCATCGGCAAGTCCNTGACCACCCAAAACCTTGTTGCTGCCCTCGCTGAGGCCGGCAAGAAGGTCATGATCGTGGGTTGCGACCCGAAGGCCGACTCCACCCGCCTGATCCTGCATAGCAAGGCCCAGACCACCGTTATGCACCTGGCTGCTGAAGCCGGTTCCGTTGAAGACCTCGAACTCGAGGACGTTCTCTCCGTCGGTTACGGTGGCGTCAAGTGCGTCGAGTCCGGTGGCCCGGAACCCGGCGTTGGCTGTGCCGGTCGCGGCGTTATCACCGCCATCAACTTCCTTGAAGAAGAAGGCGCCTACGACGAAGATCTCGATTTCGTCTTCTACGACGTGCTGGGCGACGTGGTTTGCGGCGGCTTCGCCATGCCGATCCGCGAAAACAAGGCTCAGGAAATCTACATCGTCTGCTCCGGCGAAATGATGGCCATGTACGCGGCCAACAACATCTCCAAGGGCATCGTCAAGTACGCCAACTCCGGCGGTGTCCGTCTGGCCGGCCTGATTTGCAACAGCCGCAATACCGACCGCGAAGACGAACTGATCATGGCCCTGGCTGCCCGCCTCGGCACCACCATGATCCACTTCGTGCCGCGTGACAACGCCGTTCAGCACGCCGAAATCCGCCGCATGACCGTGATCGAATACGATCCGAAGCACAAGCAAGCCGACGAATACCGTCAGCTGGCCATGAAGGTGCTCAACAACACCAACCTCGTCATCCCGACCCCGATCGAGATGGAAGAGCTGGAAGAGCTCCTGATGGAATTCGGCATCATGGAAGAAGAAGACGAGTCCATCGTCGGCAAGACCGCCGCCGACCTGGCTGCCTAAGTAGCTAAGTAGTTATCGCACGACGGCGGGTGCCAGCCGCATCCGCCACTTTCAACCAGAGCGCTGGCTACAGATTGGTAGCTGCGTCAGGAGGAAAATATGAGCACCATGACTCGCGAAGAAACCGATGCCCTCATTGCCGAGGTGCTTGAGGTTTATCCGGACAAAGCCNAAAAGGATCGTAAGCACCTCGCTTCCAACGACGTCACGCTTGAACAATCCAAGAAGTGCATCACTTCCAACCGCAAGTCCNTGCCGGGCGTCATGACCATCCGTGGTTGTGCTTACGCCGGTTCCAAGGGCGTGGTCTGGGGTCCGATCAAGGACATGATCCACATCTCGCACGGCCCCGTCGGCTGCGGTCAATATTCCCGCGCCGGTCGCCGTAACTACTACGTCGGCACCACCGGCGTCGATACCTTCGGCACGATGAACTTCACTTCGGACTTCCAGGAAAAGGACATCGTCTTCGGTGGCGACAAGAAACTCGCCAAGCTGATCGAAGAAATTGAAGAACTCTTCCCGCTGCACAAGGGTATCTCCGTCCAGTCCGAATGCCCGATCGGCCTGATCGGTGACGATANNTCCGTCTCCAAGAAGGCTTCGAAAGCCATCGAAAAGCCGGTCGTTCCGGTTCGCTGCGAAGGCTTCCGTGGCGTATCGCAGTCGCTCGGCCACCACATCGCCAACGACGCGATCCGTGACTGGGTGCTCGACAAGCGCGACGGACAGGCATACGAATCGACTCCTNACGACGTGGCCATCATCGGCGACTACAACATCGGCGGCGACGCCTGGGCANCCCGTATCCTCCTCGAGGAAATGGGCCTGCGCGTCGTGGCCCAGTGGTCTGGCGACGGCACCATCGCCGAAATGATGAACACCCCGAAGGTCAAGCTGAACCTGCTGCACTGCTACCGTTCGATGAACTACATCTCCCGTCACATGGAAGAGAAGTACGGCATTCCTTACCTGGAATACAACTTCTTCGGCCCGACGAAGATCATCGAATCCTGCCGCAAGATCGCCGCTTTCTTCGACGACTCCGTCAAGNAAAAGACCGAAGCCATGATCGCCCGCTATCAGCCGATGATGGACGAGATCATTGCCAAGTACAAGCCGCGCCTGCAGGGCAAGAAGGTCATGCTCTACGTCGGCGGTCTGCGTCCGCGTCACGTCATCGGCGCCTACGAAGATCTCGGCATGGAAGTCATCGGTACCGGCTACGAATTCGGCCACAACGACGACTACGACCGTACGATCAAGGAAATGGGTGACGCCACCCTGCTCTACGACGACGTCACCGGTTTCGAACTGGAAGAGTTCGTCAAGCGCCTGAAGCCCGACATGGTCGGTTCCGGCATCAAGGAAAAGTACATCTTCCAGAAGATGGGCATTCCGCTGCGCCAGATGCACTCCTGGGACTACTCCGGTCCGTACCACGGTTACGACGGTTTTGCGATCTTCGCCCGTGACATGGACATCGCCCTCTCCAACCCGACCTTCAAGAACCTGACCCCGCCATGGAAGAAGGTTGCTGAAGAAGAAGTGAAGAAGGCTGCCTGAGTTTCAGGAATTGGGAAACAGGTGATGGCGGCGGTTGATTGCGGACTTCGCGTCCTTCAGCCGCCCCGTTCCCCGGACCTGATCATCAACCTTGCGCCCGGCACTGCAGATGAGCGGTACGGGCAAGGAGATAGCAAATGCAAACCGCAGAAAAGATCAAGCCCTGTTATCCGCTGTTCCGCGACGATGACTACAAGAAGAACCTGGCCGAAAAACGCGCCCAGTTCGAGGAAGGTCACGGTCCGGAAAAGGTCTGGGAAACCTTCATGTGGACCACCACGAAGGAATATCAGGATCTCAACTTCAAGCGCGAAGCCCTGACCGTCGATCCGGCCAAGGCCTGCCAGCCGCTCGGCGCCGTCCTCTGCGCCTCCGGCTTCCACAAGACCCTGCCCTACGTGCATGGTTCGCAAGGCTGCGTCGCCTACTTCCGCACCTACTTCAACCGTCACTTCAAGGAACCGTGCTCCTGCGTTTCCGACTCCATGACGGAAGATGCAGCCGTGTTCGGCGGCCAGAAGAACATGTTCGACGGCCTGGAAAACGCCAAGGCCATCTACAAGCCGGACATGATCGCCGTGTCGACCACCTGCATGGCCGAAGTCATCGGTGACGACCTGAACGCCTTCATCAACAACGCCAAGAAAGCCGGTCACGTTCCGCAAGAGTACCCGGTTCCCTTCGCCCACACCCCGTCCTTCGTCGGTTCGCACACCACCGGCTGGGACAATATGGAAGAAGGCATCCTGCGCTACTTCACGCTGAACTACATGGAAGGCAAGAAAGTCGGCAGCAACGGCAAGGTCAATTTCGTCCCCGGCTTTGAAACCTACCTCGGCAACTATCGCGTCATCAAGCGCATGATGTCCGAAATGGGCGTCGATTATCAGCTGCTGTCCGACCCCACCGATGTCTTCGACACCCCGGCCGACGGCGAATTCCGCATGTACGCTTACGGCACGACGATGGATGAAGTCAGGNACGCACCGAACGCCATCACCACCATCCTGCTGCAACCGGCCCAGCTGGAAAAGACGAAGAAGTTCGTCGAGAACACCTGGAACCATGACATTCCCAAGCTCAACATCCCGATGGGTGTCNAGTGGACCGACGAGTTGCTGATGAAGGTCTCCGAGCTGACCGGCAAGCCGATCCCGGCCTCTCTGGAACTCGAACGCGGCCGCTGCATGGACTTGATCTCCGACAGCCACGCCTGGCTGCACGGCAAGAAGTTCGCCATCTACGGCGACCCGGACTTCGTCATGGGCATGGTCAAGATCCTGCTGGAAGTTGGCGCCGAGCCGACCCACATCCTGTCCCACAACGCCAACAAGCGCTGGGGCAAGGCTGTCGAGAAGCTGCTCGCTGCCAGCCCGTTCGGCACGCTGGGCAAGGTCTATGTCGGCAACGACCTGTGGCACATGCGCAGCCTGTGCTTCACGGACAAGCCGGACTTCCTGATCGGCAACAGCTACGGCAAGTACATCCAGCGCGACACCCGCCACAAGGGTGAAGAGTTCGAAGTACCGCTGATCCGCCTCGGCTTCCCGATCTTCGACCGTCACCATCAGCATCGTGCTACCACGATGGGCTACGAAGGCATGATGTCCGTGGTCACCCAACTGACGAACGCCGTCCTTGAGCAACTCGACAAGGAAACGATCGGCATGGGCACCACCGACTACAACTTCGACCTGGTCCGCTAATCCGGATCACCTGGGCGCCCGTCGGCAACGGCGGCGAAAAGGCACCGACGACTTGCCAATTATCTAGGGAGCATAATAATGGCTAATATCATGATCCGTCAGGGCGAAAAGGGATTGACCTTTTATCTCCCGAAGCGCGACCTGGAAGCCTCCATCGAATCCATCGAATTCGACACCCCGGAAAAGTGGGGCGGCGAACTGAAGCTGGACAATGGCGGCTCGTACTACATCGATCCGATCGCCAAGCCGCCCCGCCTGCCCATTTCCCTGCGTGCCAAGCGCCTCGGCGCCGCCGAGGACTGAGTTTCGTCAAACCCTCACCGCCCAGCCAGCCAATTAGCCAGCAGAAGCGGATTGAAAGGAGNAGCATCATGGCAATGAAGATTGATCCCGACATGTATACCGCCTGTGGCGACTGCAAGCCGGTCTGCCCGACCAAGTCGATCAGTTCCGGCAAGATCTTCTACAAGATCGACGCCGCGACCTGCACGGAATGTGACGGCCACAACGACTCCCCGCTGTGCGTGGATGTCTGTCCGTCCGGCTGCATCAGCCCCGCCTGATCATCCAGCCTCTTGAGCCGAGCGCCAGCGCGGTGTGATCTGAGCTGGCGCTCCACTGAAGATGCTGCCAGGAGCTAACCATGTCGCCCACACCTATCGCCTCACGCGAAGCCGCGCTGCGTATCGCGCTGGCCGCCCGCGCCCTAAACGGCCTTGATGTAAAGGCTTTTGTCGCAGCACTCATCGAAAAACTTGAACCGCCACTCACCGAATCGAAACTCGGCAAATTGACGGTTGAAGACCTGCGCACCCTGCTGGCCGGCGACTTCGCCGAGCAGGGCTGCCATGTCGGCGTCGAGNCCGAACAACTCAAGGAAGCGGTTCGCGTGCTTTGGGGTCAGGGCATCGAACACAGCGATTTTCCGGTGATCGAGGCCTACGCCGATGGCGAGATGCCCGGTTCGATCCGCGTCGCCGTCGCCGCCAATCGCGGCGAGAATCTCGACGGCCACTTCGGCTCCTGCGACCGTTTTCTGGTCTATCAGGTCGGCCAGCAGGCGATCAAGCTGATCGACGTGCGCAGCACGGCCGAAGCCGACGGTGCCGAGGACAAGAACGCCGCCCGTTCCGAGCTGATTGGCGACTGCCAGATCGTCTATATCCAGTCGATCGGCGGCCCGGCTGCCGCCAAGGTAGTTCGCGCCGGTGTGCATCCCGTCAAGAAGCCGACCGGGNGGCCGGCGCGGGAAATTCTCGCTGAATTGCAGGAACGCCTGGCCTCGCCGCCCNCCTGGCTTGCCCAGATCATGNGGGTTCGTTCGGCTTCGCTCGCCCGTTTCGAGGAAGATCTGGCCGAAGAGGATGCACAGTCGTGATTACGCCCAGCCAGCTCGCCCAGGTCGGCGAAGCCGCGCTCCTCGATGGACGCGCCGCTTCGTTGCGCCAGCGCTTCCCGGAACTGCATTTCACGGAATGCAGCGAGGACGATGTCTCGCCCCGCTACAAGCCTGCGTTTACGGTCACCGGCTATGACCTCTACTACATTTCCGGCGCGACCGGTCATTGTCTCGAACTGACCAACGATGCCGCCATCGCCTCCGGCATCCTGATTGCCGCCAAGGTCGATGAAGAGTGAACAGCAACAGCCTCAGGCCGGCTTTGGCAAACTGGGACTGTGTTCCGGCTGCAACTACTTCCCCGGCCACCTGAACGCACACCTCTGTACACCGGCGACGCCTGTATCCGCGCCCATAGCGGGCGGCAGATCGACCGCTTCCTGCGCAACAATCGCTCGGAAGCCGTCAACTATCTTGACGACATCTTCTGGGAGGCGGGCCATCGCGGCACGCTATGCGCCGGTCGACGAGATTTTCGTCCTCAAATCCGACCCCGACAGAAGTCGTGCGTCGCGTGGTGGCAACCCGCTTGCCGGTCGAACAACTCGAAACGATGGTCAAGGATCGCGACCGCGAAGTTCGCCTTTCCGTCGCCACGCGCCTGCCCGAGCCGCTGCTCGTTCAGCTGATCAACGACGAGGATTACCTGATCCGCGCCACCGTCGCCCGCCGCCTGCCGCATGGCCAGCTCACCCGCCTGGTCAGGACACGGGCGCGAAGTGCGCAAGGTCGTCGCCTCGCGACTACCCTCCTTCGCGCTGCACATGCTGGCCAACGACCCCGAGCCGGAAGTCCGCGCCATCGTCGCCGAGCGCGCGTTGCCGGGCCTCGCCGCGGCACTGCTCAGGACGAGGAATGGTGGGTGCGCCTGGCCGCCGTCGGCAACGCCCCGCTCGAATTCCTGCCGCCGATGACCAGCGATCCCGAGATCGAAGTCCGCGAAGCGCACAGGCACGACTGGCCGAAGAAAACGACATCTGAAAACGAGGAAAATCCGATGAAAGAAACACAGGGATGGTCGGAATACTGCAAATCGCTTGCTCCCAGCATTGTCGAAACCTGCGCCAAGGTTGCGGTCAGTAGCGGGCCCGGCGCGCTGGTCAAGGCGTTGAGCGTGGCCTTGCCCGACTGGAAGTTCCGCCACGCCTTGAGCCGTGGCGGGTGGTATCGACTGGGCGGCGTGCTGGACGGTAGCGGTCAGCGCATCAGCGACAATCTCGAACGCTGGGTGGAAGATGCCCTCGACGAGCGCGACGGCGACTTCAACCAGCTGATCGACGATTTTGCCGATCAGACCCTCTACGCCACGCGCCTGGTCGGCCAGACGCACTATCTGGTCGCCTCGGCCAGCGGGNAAACCGATGGCTTCGTTCAGCTGGAAATCGAAGATCTGCAGGAAATGCGCGTTNCTCAGCTCTTCCAGAACGAACCCGGCTCTCTCGAAGAACTCGTCGACCCGCGCGGCGGTGCCGACAAGCCGCAACCGGTCGGCCTACCCTTCTACAATTTCCGCCGCATCCAGCACATTGGTGCCTTTCTCAAGCGCATGCTGGCGCAANAACCGGACCCCGCCCCCATCCACCGCATGCTCGAAGACTGGGGCAAATGCAGCGCCGCCAACACCAGCCCCTACTACAATCACTGGGTCATCGCCACTCGTGAACACCTGGACCGCTACCACCAGCCGGTTNTCCGCGCCCAGCCCATTCCAACGCTGGCCGGCGAACCGCCGGAATTCGACTGCCCCAGCGACACCTGCGGCCTCAAGCTGCAAGCAACGCTAACGCATTTCGACCGCGAAGCCGGCTACCCGATGGCCTGGTATTTCCACATGCTGACCACCAAGGCCGTTCCACATTGGGTAGCCCAGACCGTCGTCGAGGATTCCCTCGCCGGTTTCGCCTACCTGCCGCAACGCGATGTCGATGTCGTGCGCAACTGGCTACACCGGCCCTACGCCGTCTGACGAAGAGCCGGGGCACGCCGGGAAGTGAACTAACCGGCGAGAATCCTGCGCATTTCGCTCACCGAGAAACCGCGCAACGTCTGCGCACGGACATTGCCCATGGCCGCCACCTTGAACATGACGGCCATCGCCGCCGCTTCCTCGCCTTCGATGATCACCACCATGTCGTACTGGCCGGTGGTGTAAAGCACAGTCGTCACCTTGACGCCGGCCTTCTCCGCCATGGCTGCAAAGGCCTCGAAACGATCCGGCGAATCCTTCACGTTGCGCATGCCCTGATCGGTCAGGTTGATGAGGGAAACAAGTGTTGTCATGACATCCTCCTTTGTTCGACGGAATGCAGCGAATTGCTGCGCCTCCCGGCAGCCAAAATGACGGCCACGGAGATCGTGTGGATGCTTGGCGAAGCGGAAGAATCATGATGCCCCGGGATTTTCGCTGGTGAAAAGCTCTCCCGGAAGCGACGGTCTAATGTAGTATAGATTCGGCTTTTGTAAAGGCAAGCCGCCGTGCATGCGTTCATCTGCAACACTTGCCACAATCGACCCATCACTGAGGAATGACAGAAATGCATCGAACACGACTATTCACGCTGAGCGCGCTGATGTGCAGCGCCATTGCCGGCATCACGATGACTGGCTGCGAAAAGAAGGCCGATCCGATAACCGCCGCCCAGGTGGCCGACAAGAAGGCCGAAATCCCGGTTCCCGGCATCGCCGAAGTCAAGGCTATCGCCGAGGAAGGCTTCGTCTATGGTCTGCCGCTCGTCATGAACTACGGGGTGATGTACGAATTCGTCATCGACAAGAACTCGGGGCAGTACAAGGCCNCTNTCAACGACATCAACAACCAGCATCGCGTCTTCACCTACGAAGACACGGCGATCNCCCCGCCCAACAGCGACACCNCCTATTCGATGGCCTGGCTCGATCTGCGCGCCGAACCGGTCGTCATTTCGGTACCGGCCGTCGAACCAAAGCGCTATTACTCGATCATGCTCAACGACGGCAACACCTTCAATTACGGCTACATCGGCAGCCGCGCCACCGGCAGCGAAGCCGGCGCCTACCTGATCGCCGGTCCGCGCTGGAAGGGCGAAACCCCGGCGGGCATCAAGAAGGTATTCAACTCGACCACCGACTTCTCGCTCGCCGTGTTCCGCACCCAGTTGATCGACGCCAAGGACATGCCCAACGTCGAGGCCGTCCAGGCCGGCTACAAGGTGCAGCCGCTGTCGGCCTTCCTCAACCAGCCGGCCCCGGCAGCCCCTGCGGCGGTCGATTGGCCCAAGTTTGACAAGGAATTGGTCAAGACCGAATTCTTCNAGTATCTGGATACCGCGCTTCAGTTTGCCCCGGCCGGCCCCGAAGAAGAAGCGATTCGCGCCAAGCTCGCCAGCATCGGCATCGGCCCCGGCAAGAAATTCGCCTTCAAGGATCTCTCGCTCGAACACAAGGCCGCCATCCTGCTCGGCATGAAGGAAGGCGACAAGAAGGTCAGCGAAAAGGTCGCCACCCTCGGCAAGCATATCAATGGCTGGAACGTTGGCTCGGCTTTCGGCGACCGCGCCTTCTACAACGGCGACTGGCTGCTGCGTGCCGCTGCGGCACGGGCCGGCATCTACGGCAACGACGCCGTCGAGGCCATGTACCCGATGACCAAGACGCTGGCCGACGGCACCGCGCTCGACGGTTCCAAGCACAACTACACCNTGACCTTCGCCAAGGACCAGTTCCCGCCGGTCAACGCCTTCTGGTCGGTCACCATGTACGACGCCAGANACCAGCTGCTGGTCAAGAACCCGATCAACCGCTACCTGATCAACTCGCCGATGATGTCCGGCATGAAGAAGAACAAGGACGGTTCGCTGACGCTCTACATCCAGAAGGATTCCCCAGGCAAGGACAAGGAATCCAACTGGCTGCCGGCGCCCGATGGCGAAATCTATCTGGTGATGCGCCTCTACTGGCCCAAGGACACGCCGCCGTCCATCCTGCCGGCCGGCGAAGGCACCTGGAACCCGCCGGCACTCGTTCAGGCCAAGTAAAACCCGGCCTGAAGCAACCAAAAATCGGGGCGAACCATCGCCCCGATTTTTTGGCCAACCGATTGACTTGCCCCGCAGCGCGGCGCACGCTGTCATTCACACTTGCAAGCAAAGGAGGCAACATGCAAAACACCATCCTCGCCCGCTTTGCCCGGCTGCTGCTCGCCGCCCTCGCCATCGTTATGCTGGTCCCGCCTGCCCTCGCCGCCAATCGGGCAGCATTGGAGCGCGATGCCCGCAATGCCTATCAGAAACTGATCGCCAGGNTACCCGCCGCCAAGGCGCTATCCCAGGAAGCCGATGCCGTACTCGTCTTCCCCAAGATCACCAAGGCCGGCCTCGTCGTCGGCGGGCAATACGGCGACGGCGTCCTCTTCCGGGGCGACAAGATCGTCGGTTACTACAACACCAGCGGCGCCTCCTATGGCCTGCAAGCCGGCGCCCAGCAATACGGCTACGCCATGTTCCTGATGAACGAAAAAGCCGTGCATNCGCTGACCAGGAACGAAGGCCTGGAAGTCGGCGTTGGCCCCAGCGTCGTCATCGTCGACCAAGGCATGGGCAAAACCATGACCACCACCACCGCCACCGAAGACATCTACGCCTTCATCTTCAGCCAGAAAGGCCTGATGGCCGGCGTGGGCATACAGGGCAACAAGATCACCAAGATCGCGCCGTAGCAAATTTGATTTTTGCCCTTTTTCGGGGTCGACCGCAACAGGGGCGGTTGGCGCGCTTATTTCATCGAATGCAGGCCGATCATGTTGCCTTCGGTGTCGAGCACCAACGCGATAAAGCCATACTGGCCGATGGAGAACTTGCCGCGCTGGAGCTGCCCGCCTGCCTTTTCGGCGCGGGCCTGCTCGACGGCGCAGTCGTCGCAANNATGGCTCAGCGTGCTGTTGCGCCCGGCCGAGAAACCTTCCATCTTGACCAGCGACCCGGCCGCGCCCCAGAGGTCGGACTGCATCGGGAAGGCCCACATTTCGATGGCGTCGCTGTGCAGCTTTTCCAGCGTGGTCTGGAAAACGGTTTCGTANAAGGCCTTGGCTCGCGCCATGTCATCGACGTAAATCTCGAACCAGCCGACGGGATTGGGTTTCATGGGTTTCTCCTCGTGATTCGCAAGCCGGCCGCAAAAAGTGGGCGCGCTTGACCTGCAGATGTCCAGCGTGGACCGGCGCTGCGACGCCGGGTTCTGGGGCGCCTTGTCGTGTTCTGACATCGACTCGACAGCCCCTGGGGATCATATCAATTTATTTATTTAATTCAATGAGTTAATTGCTGGCACCGGGCTTGCTAGAAGGGTGACGAGGAGATTCCAATGACCCAGCCGCAATTCGTCACCATCAACGACACTACCCTGCGCGACGGCGAACAGTCCCNNGGCGTGGCGTTTTCGCTCGACGAAAAGCTGGGCATCGCCCGCCAGCTCGCCGCCATCGGCGTGCCGGAACTGGAAGTAGGGATTCCGGCGATGGGCGAGGAGGAACGCGATTCGATCCGCGCCGTCGCTGCGCTGAACCTGGGGCCGAAGCTGATGGTGTGGAGCCGCATGCACCCGGCCGACATCGCCGCCTGCGCCGGCCTGGGCGCGCACCTGATCGACATTTCGGTGCCGGCTTCCGACCAGCATCTGGCTTACAAATTGAAGCAGGATCGCGCCTGGCTGCTGCGCGAGCTGCCCAAGTTCATCGGTGCCGCGCTTTCGCTGGGCCTTGAAGTCGGCCTCGGCTGCGAGGATGCTTCGCGCGCCGACATGAGTTTCCTGTGCGCGCTGGCCGAAACCGCCGAGCGCGCCGGTGCCCGCCGCCTGCGCTTCGCCGACACGCTGGGCATTCTCGAACCGTTCGGCACCTTCGACCGGATCAGCACGCTGCGGCGCAATACCGGCCTGGAAATCGAAATGCACGCCCNNGACGACATGGGGCTGGCCACCGCCAACACGCTGGCCGCCTGCAAGGCCGGGGCAACGCATGTGAATACGACGGTGAATGGCCTCGGCGAGCGCGCCGGCAACGCGCCGCTGGAAGAAGTGGTGCTCGGCCTGACCAAACTGCACGGCATCGCCACCGGGGTCAATCTCAAGGGCTTCCCGGCGCTTTCCAGCCAGGTGGCCAGCGCATCCGGGCGCGCGNTGCCGTGGCAGAAGAGCGTGGTCGGCGCAGGGGCGTTTACCCACGAAGCGGGCATTCATGTCGATGGCCTGCTCAAGCATCCCGACAATTACCAGGGCTTCGACCCGCAGGATGTCGGCCAGGAACACCGCATCGTGCTCGGCAAGCATTCCGGCTCGCGGGCGGTGCAGGTCGTATATGCGCGGCTTGGCCTGAGCGTCAGCGATGACGAGNCGCAGGCGCTGCTGCCGCTGGTGCGCAATTTCGTCGCCGAACACAAGCATCCGCCGGAAGCGTCCGATCTGCGCGCCCTCCTGGCCTCCGTCCGGAGCCAACTCCATGTCTGAAGCGATCCCCATGACTGCAACCGTCTCCGTGGCACCGGGCCTCTGGTCAACCTTGAAGGAAGACCTCGACTGCGTCTTCCAGCGCGATCCTGCCGCCCGCTCGACGCTGGAGGTGCTGACCACCTATCCCGGCGTCCATGCCATTCTCACCCATCGCCTGTCGCACCGGCTGTGGCTTTCCGGCTGGCGTTTCCTGGCGCGCTTCCTGTCCTTTCTCGGCCGGACGCTGACCAACGTGGACATCCATCCGGGCGCCACCATCGGCCGCCGTTTCTTCATCGACCACGGCGCTTGCGTGGTGATCGGCGAAACGGCCGAAGTGGGCGACGACGTGACGCTTTACCACGGCGTCACGCTGGGCGGCACCTCGTGGAACAAGGGCAAACGCCACCCGACGCTGGCCAATGGCGTGGTGGTCGGCGCCGGGGCCAAGATTCTCGGGCCGATCCACATCGGCGAGCGCGTGCGCGTCGGCGCCAACTCGGTGGTGGTCAAGGATGTGCCGGCCGACCGCACGGTAGTCGGCGTGCCGGGCCGCATCGTCGATACCCGCGCGNGCGGCCTGCGCCCGGAAAACGGCATCAGCCTCGATCACAACCTGCTGCCCGACCCGGTGGCCAAATCCATCGCCTGCCTGATCGAGCGCATCGAATTGCTCGAANAGGAACTGGCCGAAGTGCGCAACGAACCGCCGCCGCCCGACCACAGCGGGCAATGTAAAACCTGTACTGCGGGCGATNTGTGCTGCGAGCACGAAGCCATGCACCTAGAGACAATTGAAACCATCATGGACCTGCTCGACTTTTCCGACTGCAAGCTCTACTTCGAGGACGAACTGCCCGCCGAAGCCGAGCGCCTGATCGCCCAGGCCGCCCAGGATTACGGCCACCCCGATGCCGAAATGTCGCTGTTGCGCGCCCACCTGATCGCCNCCGAGCACCTGACCGTGTTGGTCAGCCTCTACCGCTACTATTTCTATCAGCACCGGCTCGACGATGTGCTGATCGTCGCCGACCACGCCAAGCGCATTTCCGCCCGCCACCTCGGCATTCCTGCCGACTGGCGCAGGATAGACNAAGCCCAGCTCGGTACCGCAGCCGCCAACTCGTTCGGTCTGCTGCGTTTCTATCTGCTGGCGATCAAGGCCGAGCNNGTCGTTCTGCTGCGCCTCGGGCGCATTGCCGAATCGCGCGACCGCCTGGTGCGTCTCGCGGCGCTCGACAGCCGCGACCATCTCGGTGCCGCCAAGCTGCTCGAAGTCGTCGATGAATTCCAGAACGACGCCGCAACCACCGAAAACCCTTCTTTGAACCTTGTAGCCGCCTGAGGAAACCATCATGGATGACATCACCCTGACCCTGGACGAAGCGATGGAAGATCTCGTTTCGGCGGAGGACTTTCTGGAATTCTTCGAGGTTCCCTACGAGCCTTCGGTCGTGCATGTGAATCGCCTGCACATCCTGCAACGCTTCCACGACTACATGGCGAAACAGGCCNCCAACCTGCCGCCCGAGGACGAAGCCAAGCGCGGCATCTACCGCCTGTGGCTGGAGCGCGCCTACAAGGATTTCGTCGAATCCGACTCGATCACCGNNAAGGTCTTCGCCGTCTTCCAGAACCAGGCCAAGCCGGATGGCGGCTTCAGCTCCTTCGTCTCCCTCGACAAGGTATTCCGCGAATGATGAACGCCCGCTGGGATTACGGCGAGGCGGTGCGCCTGACGCGCAACGTCCGCAACGACGGCACCTACCCCGGCCTCGATCCCGGGCCTTCTGGTGCGCCGGGGCAGCATCGGCTATGTCGTCGATGTCGGCACCTTCCTGCAGGACCAGATCATCTACTCGGTTAATTTCCTCGACGAAGGCAAGATCGTCGGGTGCCGCGAAGAAGAGCTGATCGGCGCCGACGATCCGTGGACCCGTCAAGTTCGAGTTCCGCGAAAAGGTGCGCTCGGCCAAGGCCTGTCGGTCAATGGCGAGGTGCTGGTCGAACTGGGCGCTATCGGCGAAGTCATCAAGGTGATACGCGATGCGCCGGGCGGCGTCGCCTATCACGTCCACTTCGACAGCCTGTCCGGGCGCGTGCTACAGATTCCGGAAGCGGCGCTGGAAGCGCTCGAAGCAAAGGACTGAAACGATGCTGCAAGGCTATCTCGAGCTGAAACTTTCCTGGCAACTGTTCCAGAAGNGCNCCGAAACACTCTCCGACCCCGAGCGCAACCGGCTGCTCGAAGTCGCGGCCCGGCAGAACACGCTGGAGCAGCGCATCCTTGCCAGCGCCGAAGCCGCCACCGTCGTCGTGCCTGCCGCAACGCTGGCGCAACGCGTCGCCGAAGTCCGCGCGCGCTACCCCTCGGACGACGATTTCGCGCACGACCTCGAGCGTAGCGGCCTCAACGAGACGACGCTGGCCGAGGCGGTGGAACGCGACCTGCGCGTCGAAAGCGTGCTCGAAAAGGTGGCCTCGGCCAGCGAGCCGGTCAGCGCCGTCGATGCCGAAATCTACTACCGGCTGCACCCGGACGCCTTCGACCGCCCCGAGGCCCGGCAACTGCGTCACATCCTGATCACCTACAACAATCCCAAGGAAAAAGCCAAGGCGCTGGCCCAGCTCGACCAGTTGCGGTCGACCGTCAAAAATGCCGAAAAATTCGCCGAAGCCGCGCTGCGCCATTCGCAGTGCCCGACCGCGCTGGAAGGCGGCAAGCTCGGTACCGTCAAGCGCCAGCAGCTCTATGCCGAACTCGAACCGGCCGCCTTCGCGCTGGCCGAAGGCGAGATCAGCGCCGTGCTCGAATCGCCCATCGGTCTGCACATCATCCGTTGCGACACGATCCTGCCGAGCGGCATGCTGCCCTTTGCCGAAGTTCGCCAGCGGATCATCGAGCGCCTCACCGACAAGCGGCGCAGCGAAGCGCAGAAAGCCTGGATCAAGGCCTCGCCGTCCGGTAACCCCACCCGGTGACCGATCCGGAGGCCGAACACCGGACGCGACAACGCGCTATGGCAACAATGCTGGCGCGACAACGACATCGATTTTCACCAGAAGACGGTCAACTCCGCGCTGATCCGTTTCTGGGCTGCACTGGGCATCTTGCCCGACGCCCGCATCTTCGTACCACTGTGCGGCAAGAGCCTCGACCTGCTTTGGCTGGCCGCCCAGGGCCACTCGGTCGTCGGCGTCGAGCTCAGCCCGATCGCCGTGCGCGCTTTCTTCAAGGCTGCGCGGATGCAGCCGGCACGCCGCAAGCACGGAAAATTCACGCTCTGGCAAAGCGGCCGCATCGACATCCTGTGCGGTGATCTGTTTGACCTCACCGCGAGCGACCTCGGCAACGTCGCCGCCATCTTCGACCGCGCGGCGCTGACCGCCTTGCCTGAAGATATCCGTCATGCTTACCTGGCCCAGCTACGGAAGATCGTTCCGGCGGCCTGCAAGATCCTGCTGCTGACGACCGAAGAGCCGGAGGCCGGCGAAACCGAGGACCAACCCTTCGCCATTGCCGAAGAAATCAGCAGCCTCTACGCCCGCGCCTACGACATCGACCTCAGCCATGTCGAAAGCCTGTTCGAAGCCGATGCCGATCCGCTGATCAAGGAACTGGTGCGCATCGAACACAAGGCATATCTGATGACGCCGAAGTCGCTGCCTGAATTGCTCGCCTGAAACAGACGATCAAGGTGCCGATGGATCGGGCCAGAAGGGTTTCATTGCCGCACGCTCGATTCTGACCGCATAATCGACCCATGTATGTCAGTTCACCTCCGCCGCTGCTATCCAGCCGTTGATTCGGCACGAAAGCGCCTGGTATTCCCTTCCGGCCAGCCGGTTCATCGATCGTGCGGCCCAGTGGCGGCGATGCAGCCATGCCATCAAGCCCCGGTGGCAGTTAGCGCGTGAATTCCACATCCACACCCGGAGCACCCAGACCGCCTCGCGATCACCACCCCGCGTTGGTCACCGATGCTGCCATCGTCCGTCAGCCGCCGTTCCGGCTGGCCAGCCGCCAAAGCAGGCGACTCATCGTTGCGCTGCTGCTTTCCTGCTGTTCCATGCCCTTCTGCTCAGCCTGACTTTTGGTGGCCAGGATTTCGGGCTTCCGGGCTTCGCCCTGCCCTGGCAGGAAAGGCGTGCCGAAGTACCCGAACTGCGGGTCGTGCTTGCGCCAGCGAGGCGCCCGAGCCAAAACCGGCCCCGGTCTCAGCGCCCTTGCCGCCCACCCCGGCATCGACAGAAGCTTGTGGCCGGTGGGCCGGCCGTGGTCACGTTCAGAACATCCGAAACCCGCCCCGCGCAAGTTGCCACGCCGAGCAAGCCACAAAGCGCGACCAAGGGAAAGCCACCCAAACCCAAGGCCGCCAAGGGTGCAACGAGCCCCCACATCCAAGAGCGCAGCCAAACCGAAAGGCGGCACCAAGCCCAAGGCAACGCCACCTTCGGCAAGCGCCTCCCGCAGCCCTCCCAAGACCAAGGCTGATTCAGCGCCCAAAAAGCAACGGCCGCTGCGCCACCGGCAGCGAAGCGAAACACAGAAACAGCCAGGCCAACCCCAGCGCAAGCCGCCAGCCCCACCCCGGCGAGCACTCCTGAGCGGCCGAGCATCCCGAAACCTTTTCCCAAGGTGATCGCTCTGGATACGCCCGACGAAACCGAGTTCTGGTGCCGACCCAGCCGCCGAAACCAGCGCATACTGCTCCGGTAGCGCCGGAAGACGTGGCTGCCGCACAGCCAAAATCGAGCAAACGGTGCCGGAAAAACCGAGGCGGAAGCGGCTCGACAGGAAGCAGTTCGACAGGAAGCTGCACGTCAGGAGGCGGCACGACAGGAAGCAGCTCGACAGGAAGCAGCGCGTCAGGAGGCAGCGCGTCAGGAGGCAGCGCGTCAGGAAGCGGCACGCCAGGAAGCGGCACGCCAGGAAGTGGCACGCCAGGAAGTGGCACGCCCAGGAAGTGGCGCGTCAGGAGGCGGCTCGACAGGAGGCGGCTCGACAGGAGGCGGCACGACAGGAGGCGGCACGACAGGAAGCGGCTCGCCCGGGAGGTGGCGCGCCAGGAATCAGCACGTCAGGAAGCGGCGCGCCAGGAAGCGGCACGACAGGAAGCGGCACGTCAGGAGGCGGCGCGCCAGGAAGCGGCACGTCAGGAAGCGGCGCGCCAGGAAGCGGCACGCCAGGAAGCGGCGCGCCAGGAAGCCGCACGACAGGAAGTGGCGCGACAGGAAGTGGCGCGACAGGAGGCGGCACGACAGGAAGCAGCACGCCAGGAAGCGGTACGACAGGAGGCGGCACGACAGGAAGCGGCACGTCAGGAAGCGGCACGTCAGGAGGCTGCGCGTCAGGAGGCGGCACGACAGGAGGCTGCGCGTCAGGAGGCGGCGACAGGAGGCAGCCCGCGAGCAGGATGCGCGGCGGGATGCCGCGAGGCGGGCGATGGGTCGGCAGCTTGACGAGGAGGCCGCGCGCCGCGAAGCGGCTCAGGCGGCGCCACGCCCTTCACCGTCGGCGAGCGGCCTGCGTCGAGCCCGGCTCTTCGGGCGCACCGACCCCAATGCCGAACTCATTTTGTACGCCGAGGCCTGGGCTCGCCGGATCCACTTCAACATGACCTTCGACATGGTGCGCGAGGCGGTCAAGCAACCGCATAACGACCCGATCGTGACGGTGGCCATTCGCAGCGATGGCTCCATCGAGTCCATCACTTTCGTTCGTTCCAGCGGCGTGCCGGCCATTGATGATGCGATACGACGCGTCATCAACAGCCAGACGCCCAACCTGCCGTTCCAGCCGGCGCTGGCCCGCGACTTCGACGTGATCGAAATTCGCCGCACCTGGCATTTCGATACGGCGATCCGGCTGTATTGACAGGTGACGCAAGCGCTTTGCACGCCTGATGTATCGAGCCCACCGTCGAGCGTTCGGTCAAAAAAACGCCCCGGAATTGCTTCCGGGGCGAACCGAGGTTGCTACAGAGAGAACTGGTGCCTGCCGTTGCCGTCAGGCGTAGGTCGGNGCGAAGGCGGCTTCCGGGTTGGTAGCCGGGGCATCGTCCTTCCAATAGGGCGACAGCTTGCGTAGCTGGGCAACGATGGGCGGTACGGCGGCGATGACGCGGTCGACTTCGGCTTCGGTGTTGTGNACCGACAGCGAGAAGCGGATCGTGCCGTGGGCGGCAGTGTAGGGAATGCCCATCGCACGCATGACGTGCGAGGGTTCCAGCGATNNCGAGGTACAGGCCGAACCGGAACTGGCGGCGATACCCAGTTTGTTCAGCAGCAGCAGGATGGCCTCGCCTTCGATGTACTCGAAAGCGATGTTGCTGGTGTTGGGCAGGCGGTTGCTGACGTCGCCGGTCGGGAAGCAGTGCGTGATCTGGCTCAGGATGCCCTGCTCCAGCTTGTCGCGCAGGCGCTTCACTTCGGTATTCTCGATTTCCATTTTCTGCATCGCCAGTTCGCAGGCCATGCCGAGGCCGACGATGGACGCCGAGTTTTCGGTGCCGGCGCGACGCCCGCGCTCCTGGTGGCCGCCGCGCAGCAGCGGACGGAAGCGGCAGCCGCGACGCAGGTAAAGAACGCCGATGCCCTTGGGCGCGTGCAGCTTGTGGCCGGACAGCGAGAGCATGTCGATCTTGGTGTTCTTGAGATCGATGGGAATCTTGCCGACGGCCTGCACGGCGTCGGTGTGGAACATGATGCCCTTGGCCGAGGCCAGCTCGGCCATTTCGACGACCGGGAAGATGGTGCCCGTCTCGTTGTTGGCCCACATGGCGGAAACCACGGCGACGCGGTCGTTCAACAGGGACTTGTATTCGTCCATGTCGATGCGGCCCTTCTTGTCCACCTTCAGCTTATGGACGATGTAGCCTTCCTTTTCCAGCCATTCGCAGAGCGTCAGGATGGCCGGGTGCTCGACGTTGGTGGTAATGACCGTGTTGCGGTCGGGCTGCGCCTTGAGCGCCGAGAGGATGGCGGTCGAGTCGGATTCGGTGCCGCAGGAGGTGAAGATGATTTCCGAGTCGTGCTCGGCGCCGAGCAACGCCTGAACCTGGCTGCGGGCCTTTTTCAGTGCCTTGCCGACTTCGCTGCCGAAGGCGTGGATCGACGAGGCGTTGCCGAAATGCTGGGTGAAGAANGGAAGCATGGCTTCCACCACGGCGGGNTCGCAGCGCGTGGTGGCGTTGTTGTCCAGATAGATGGGTTCCATTGCGCTGTCCTTATAGGTCTATGTTGGGGTTGGGAGTTTTTGAAAATGGCGGCTTTTTGGGGTCGACCGCAACAGCCGCCTTTTTCGGGTTCTAGATCAGGCCTCGACCGGCATGTGCGAAGACGGCAGCACCTGGACGAGTTCGCCGAGCGCTTCGATCATCTTCTGCTGGATGCCGCCCAGGGTAGCCGCTTCCATCATGCAGCCGGAGCAGGCGCCCTTGAGGTGCACGTAGATCTTCTTGCCCTGCACGTCGGCCAGCTCGACATCGCCGTGGTCGCGTTGCAGCATCGGGCGCACCGATTCCAGCACTTCCTGGATCTTGGCGATCTTTTCGACGATCGACAGCTTCTTGGTCGGTGGCTTCGGGGCTTCCGGTGTCGCCGGGCAAACGGCCGGCGGCGAGGTTTCGCCCATGCCGGGACGCTCGGCCTTGATCTTGGCGAGAATTTCCTCGATGCCTTCGTGGCAGGCCGCGCAACCGCCGCCGGCCTTGGTGTAGAAGGTCACTTCCTCGACGGTGTTGAGGTTGTTGGCCTTGACCACGTCTTCGATCATCACGGCGTCGATGGCGAAACACTTGCAGATCAGCGCGCCTTCTTCATGGTCGTCCGACCATTCCTCGCCACGGTAGTTGGCGATGGCGGCTTGCAGGGCTTCGCGGCCCATGACCGAGCAGTGCATCTTTTCCGGCGGCAGGCCGTCGAGAAAATCGGCGATGTCCTGGTTGGAAACCTTGAGCGCTTCGTCCAGCGTCATGCCCTTGATCATCTCGGTCAAGGCCGACGACGAGGCGATGGCGGAACCACAACCGAAGGTCTGGAAATGCGCGTCCAGGATGATTTCGGTTTCCGGCTCGACCTTGAGCATAAGGCGCAACGCGTCGCCGCACTGGATGGAACCGACATCGCCGATGCCATTGGCTTCTTCCAGCGGACCGGAGTTGCGCGGGTTGAAGAAATGTTCGCGAACCTTGTCAGAGTATTCCCACATGGCGGCCGTCCCTTAGATCGAGAACGACGAGCCGCAGGAGCACTGGGCGCTGGCGTTCGGATTGTCGAATTTGAAGCCGGTGTGGGTCAGGGTGTCGACAAGNTCGACGGTCACATTGTCGATCATCGGCATGGTCACCGCGTCGACCAGCACCTTGACGCCTTCGATTTCCAGTTCCCAGTCGTCGTCGGCCTTTTCGTTTTCCAGCTTCATGCCATATTGCAGACCGGAGCAACCGCCNCCGGAAATGGTCAGGCGCAGGCCGATCACCGGCGTTTCCGAACCACGAATGAAGCGTTGGACAGCTTTTACAGCAGCAGGGGTCATATTGATCATGTCGGTTCTCCCGGTTTGGATGAGCTGATCTGCAAGCCCTGTGCCATGCCGCGAATTTGTTCTAAGCGACTGAATTAATTGAATTGTTGCGCCGCAGCGCCTTGTCGCTTTTGCGACAATGGACGATCAACCCAAAACGTGTTCGTAGGCCCGGCGCAACAGGTTGCGCTCGACTTCGCTCAACTGGCGGGTTTCGGTCAGCGCGACGAAACGGCTGTTGGTGCGCTCGGCCGCCGCGAAGGGCGGATCGATGTCGGCGAAGGCGGCGAGCAAGACCGGCACATCGCCCTCCGGCGTATCCACCCAGGCCTGGAATTCGGCCAGCGGTTCGATGGCCTCTTCCGGCAAGCCGAGCCGAATCTCCGCTTCGCGGATGATCGCCGTCGGGTGGAAGTGTACGGTAGGCGAGTAATCCTCGTCGCGCAGCGCCGACAGCGCCGGCAACCTGCCGAAGGCGATGATGCCGGTGCTGAAGCAGAGAAAGCGGACACGACCGCTGGTCTTGTGCTTGTGCAACAGGATCAGGCGCGGCGTGACGCTCATCGCCTACTTCGCATATTCGGCGATCACGGCCTCGCCGCCGAATTTCTGCGGCCGCCCCCAGATCTGGACGTAGTCGACGTAGCAGTCCGCGTTGTCCGGGTGCGGCAACAGCACCTGGTATTCGGCGAAGATGCGGCCATCGGGAAAGAAATTCGCCTTGCCGAAACGCTGCTTGCCGCGCCAGTAGGCAACGACGCTGACCTCCTGCGAAAAGGGGTCGGTCGCTTCCTCGAAAGTCGCCTCGGCCCACACCGGCTCGTCGCCGATGCTCAGGCCGAGTTTCGCCACCTGGCCGCGCAGGGCGGCGCAGACGGCGTCGCCCAGCGCAGGATCGGGCGGCTGCGCCACGCTCAGGCCGGGGCGTAGGTGTAGCAGTCCTTCGGGCAGACGCGCCCGCAGGAGCCGCAGCCGATGCAGTCCAGCGGATTGGCGAGCGACATCACCATCATGTTGTCGTCATCGTCGTCGCTGTCGTCGTCCAGCTCACGCTCGACCAGGTCGAGCACGTTGCGCGGGCAGACCTTGTAGCAGCGGCCGCAGCCGATGCACTTGGACTGGTCGAGTTCGATGGCGAATTGCGGCGTCCATTCGGTGCCGCCCTTGGTAAGTCCGGTAATCATGCGGGTTGTCCTTTCTGGGCTGCGGCAAGGCGCTTGTTGGCCTCGGCCCAGGCCTGGCAGGCGTCGTAGGTGGATTGGGCGATGCCNGGAATCTCCTGGTAAGCCCCCGGCAGGCGGTCTTCCACGAGGTCGTGCATCTGGGAGGCCCACTCGGAAGCGATGCGCTTCAACTTCTTCACTTCCTTGTCGAGGGCGGCGATTTCTTCGTCGGACATGTTGCCTCCCCGGTGCTTACAGGCCGGCGACGGCCGGATACTGGCCGATGCGCTCGATGGCGACGCCGAGGATCTTGTCGGCCTCGTCCTTCATCTTGGACAGGCTGGCAAAGCCGAAGCGATGCACGTCGCGCAGGGTGCGGTCGACGGCGACCAGCTTGCCGACGGTGATCAGCGCGCGGCCGAAACCTTCGTGCGTCAGGTGCACCAGCGGCACGGCCAGCAGCTTGCATTCCTTCTCGATCAGCACGGAAATCGCGTTGTAGAAGGCCTTGACGCGGGCAATCGTGGTGTCGTCCGGATCGCCGACGAGCGGGATCTCGGCCTTGCGCTCCTTGGTCATGATGTAGGGATCGAGGATCTTCTCGACGCTCCAGCCCTGATAGGTGCCGTAGGTGTCTAGGGCGCGCATCTGGCGGGCCATTTCCTTGATGAAATCGGTGTCCAGGATAGGATCGGCGGCGACTGCTTCAGTCATGGTAGTGCTCCTTGGGAAAGCATTGGATCGGGATTGGAGAGGAATCAGTTGCGGCGCCGGCATCAGGTTCGGCACCATGCCGATGACGATGCGGGCAATTACGAGGGCGGCGACGAAACCGGCAATGGCGCCCAGCGCGGTGGCCGCATCGCTGCCCTCCTCGATGCTGGCGCCGAGCCAAGCACCGAGCAGCATGGCGAGGCGGAAACAGGTAGCCGAGCAGCGCCGACAGGGTCAGTTTGCTTTCGGGCAGGCCGATCAGCACGAAATCACCGACCTTGACGTTGCCGGAAACCGGAATGGTCAGCACGGTAGCCGGGCGACCGGCAGCCATCTTGCCAATGCCACAACTGCTGCCCTGTCCTGGGAAGCACAGCCGGCAGTCTCGATGGCGACCAGCGCCTTGCTGCCCTCGACGCGCTGGACGACGCCTCTGTGTTCTATCATCTTCGCGCTCATCAGCCTTCCCAGCCTTCCTCTTCCATGGTCGCAAAACGGTCGTCCGTCTTGGCCTTGGCCTGGGCGGCGAGCGCGCGGTCGATCCAGGCGACGCCGCCTTCGGTCATCGCCTTCGAAATTTCGACCAGCAGGTCGTCGATGCCGTCGACTTCATCGACGCGGATCGGCTGCACGCCCTTGGCCAGCAATTTCTTGATCGCCGAAGCGCCGATCGCCATCACGTACACCGCGGCGCAGCCTTCGAGGAATTCGACCTTGGCGCCCAGCTTGTCCTCGTTGCCGTCCATCGCCTCCTCGGCGAATTCGGCGACACCGACCAGCGTCGCCTTGTCCGGCGTCACTTCATAGACGACGAAACCCTCGGCCGCGCCAAAATGCTGGTTGACCGGGAACGGTCGGTGGAGGCGAAGGCGACCTTGAGCATGGCTTCCGGCTCCTGCTTAATGGACCAGACCAGTTGCAGCCGACGAGATGACATGTTGCTTGCCGACGCCGCCGTCGCGGTCGTCGCCCCAGTAGATTGAACGATAGGCTTCGAGTTCATGATGTTGCTCCAGCATGAGATTGGCGATGTCGAACAAGGCCTGCCGCGAACCACGGTAGCCCACCCAGGTGCGGGCATAACCACCCACGAGGTCGTATTGCGGAAAACCGGAACGCATCAGGGGCACGCCAAGGCGCTTGGCCGTCTCGACCGCGTGCGAATTGGCGATGACGAGTTGAACGCCACCGGCCCGCGCTTCCTTTTCCATGTCCTCCAGGTCGCCCACCACCACCTTGGGAATGGCCAGCCCGACCAGGCTTTCGTGCTTGTGCGGGCTGACGGCGGCGACGATCTCGGCGCCCATACCGGTCAGGAAGCGCACCTGCTGGCCGAGCAGATCGGGGTCGGCGGCCAGCGCGATGCGCGCGAAGCCGAGCATGAAGTGGCTGTCCACCATCGCATCCTGTAGCTGGGCGCGGTGACGCTCGATCTTTTCCGGCACCGGCTTGCCCGAAATGTCGGCCAGCGCCTGCGTGAAGGCATCGCAATCGTCAAGGCCCATCAGTCCCTCGAAATGGAAGTCCGGCACGCCGGTGCGCGCCTTCAGGATGCCGGCCGCCTTGCGCAACGACGGCCCGATCACCAGCGTTGCGGTCGACTCGCCCATGATCTCGATTTCCGAACGCGGCGTGCCGCCTATCGTCAGCGGCGAGGTTTCGGCATCGACCAGATGGCCGTCCAGCGAATCGCCGATGTCCGGCACCACGATGGCACGCAGGCCGAAGGCCTCGATCCACTCCTTGATCGCCTCGATGTCGCCCGGCGTCAGCATCGCCGACGCCAGCACATTGACCTGCTTGGGCCGCCGGCCCGCATTCTGGCCTTCCGGCACCAGCGTTTCGATCAGCGACTCGATGGCCAGCGCGTAACCGCTTTCCAGGCAGCCAACGTAATCCGGCGTATTGACCGGCACCACCGCGACACCGGCGTACTCCGGGTGTGCGGTGCGGAAATTGCGCAGGCAGCGGCGGATATCGGTGCCCTGCGTCTCCGAAAGGCCGGTGGTGACCAGGCCGATGATGTCCGGCCGGCTCTTTTCCGACAGCGTGCGCAAGGCTTCGACCACATTGTCGTCGGCCCCCATGATGCTCGACACCTGATCCATCGCCGTCGTCTGCAAGGGAATCGGCTCACGGAAATGGCGCACGAAAAACACCTTGCCGAACGCCGTGCAGCCCTGCGAGCCGTGCATCAGCGGCAGGCTGCGGGCAAGGCCAAGGAAGGCCAGCGAAGCGCCGACCGGCTGGCTGACCTTGAGCGGATTGACCGCCAGCGCCTTCTTCGAGTGGATGATTTCTGCCATTTGGGGCGTGATCCTGTTGAGATTGACTAGCTCTCTGCAAGGAACGCGCCAAGCAAAAACGGTTGTTAAATCAGCGATCTATGTATCTGCAACAGTGTCGCAAAGTCGACAAACCCGCCCCATGCCCAATCCGCGAACTCACCGAACCGCTTGGCGGACCGCCGGACAATTCCTCTGGTCATACCTGTTGCGGTCAACCGCAAAAAACGGCAAGAAAATCAACCGCATCCGTTTATTCCGTTGCACTTCAGCCCTTTAACCTGGCTGATATGCGCGCAGCGACACACCATAGCGGTTAACGTCAAGCGTCGTCAGGGCTGAAGGAAATGCGGTATCGCTCGAGATTTGCGACTACCGCCAAGAAGCAAACATGGAGATATTTGGCACGATGCCCGGCTTCTAGATGGCATTGCAGGCGGAATACGATGCCGAGGAAGTGTTACGCGCTCACGGCGACGAGCTGACACTTATCCAGCCGCTGGCTGCATAAGCCTGTTCCCGGCCCGCTCGCCAGCCGCGAGCGGATTTCATTTTTGCCCGATTTTTGCCGTCGACCGCAACAGGCGGCTTTTCTGGCCGTAGCCAGCCGCTACGCCGCCAGCACCTGCCCCGGCCCCTGTTTGGCGGCCCACGGCGCGGGTTTGCGTACGGCCGCCCAGACCGGGCTCTCCATCGACAGCGCCAACTGGCGGGCGAGTTCTTCCATGCCGGTATAGCCTTCGTAGCCGAATTCGCGTTCCTGGTTGATGTCGAGGAAGGGAATGCGGGCCTTGAGCGCGGTGTAGAGGTTGCGGCCNGTAACGATCAGGATGTCGGCCTTGTATTCGTGGTAGGTCGAGAGCAGCGCCTTGGGGCTGCCGTCGTCGATCATCTTGGTGTCTTCGCCCATCAGCTCGCGGATGCGCGCCTTGTCTTCCTCGGTCGACTTCTTGGTGCCGGTGGCGACGACCTTCATGCCCAGATCCTGCAAGGCGGAAACGATAGACCACGACTTGACGCCGCCGGTGTAGAGCAGCACGCGCTTGCCGCGCAGGCGTTCACGCCAGGGTTCCAGCGCGGCGTGCGACTTGGCTTCTTCGCGGGCGATGACGACCTCGGTGCGGGCCATCAGGTCGGGGTCGCCGATCATGCGGGCGAAGTCGCGCAGGGCATTCGACATGTCGGCCACCCCGTAGAAACTGCCCTCGAAGAAGGGAATGCCGAAGTTGTCCTGCATCTTGCGCGCCACGTTGAGCAGCGCCTTGGCGCAGACGACCATGTTCACNTTGGCGCGGTGCATGGTCTGGACTTCATGGAAGCGCNNGTCGCCGGACAGCGTGCACAGGATGCGCAGGCCGAGTTCGTCGAAGAGCGGCGCGACGTGCCAGAACTCGCCGGCAATGTTGTATTCGCCGATCAGGTTGACGTCGTAGGTCGGCAGGCCGTCGGCGCGCGGCGCTGCCGTGGCCGGCTCGGCGGTGCCGATGACGTGCTTGAACATGGCTTCGCCGGCCAGCCGGTTGCCGAGATTCTTGGTGCCGTAGAAACCGGCGGCATCGACCGGCACGACCGGAATGCCGACCCGCTCGCTGGCCGCTTTGCAGACGGCGCCGACATCGTCGCCGATCAGCGCGGTGACGCAGGTGTTGTAAACGAAAACGGCCTTGGGCGCGTAGCTGTCCACCGCCTGCTTGATGGCATGGAACAGGCGCTTTTCGCCCCGACCCATGACGACGTCGGTTTCCGACAGGTCGGTGGTCATGCCGATACGGTACATCGTGACGCCGGAGGAGCGCGTTCCCCGGTTGTCCCACGACGAACCGGCGCAGGCGATCGGCCCGTGCACGATGTGAGCCACGTCGGCAATCGGCAGCAACGCGATCTGCGCGCCGTCAAAGGAACATCCACCGGCCGTGGCGCCCGGCTTGGGCTTGGCGCACCCGGATTTNTCCTTCTTGTTGTGGTCGCAGGCCGGCTCGTCGAGCAGGGCCTGGATTTCGCTGGCTTTCAAGCTCATGCTGTTCTCCAGAGGTATGGATAGCGAACAGCAAGATGGGTGCCACCTTCAACCCATTGTTCCATAAGGAAACAAGACCACGGGGATTGTCACGAACACGACAACCCCTGGCTTCACGACAAAACTGCGCTACAGGACGACTTGGTCGCTCAGCTTGGCCAACAGCTTGGGGCCGACGCCCTTGACCTTGCCGAGTTCGGCAAGCGACGCATAGGGCCGACCGGCAACGATGGCCTTGGCCACAGTTGCGTTCAGGCCNTTGATGGTCAGCAATTCGGCCTCGCTGGCGAGATTGACGGCAATGCCCTTGGCAGCTGGGGCTTTGGCGGTGCCAGGCACCTTGCTGTCCTTGACCACCGGCTTGGGNCGCTGTCCTGGCTTTGACTGCACCAGCCTCGGATGCCGTCTTGGGTGCCGCCTTGGGCGCTGCTTTGGCTTTGGCCTTCCGGGGGCAGCCTTGGGGGCTTCCTCGGCCGGGGCTTCCAGAGTCAGGTTGCAGTAGTCGCGGGTCACATAGCCCAGCGGACCCCATTCGCGCAGCATCAGGGTCAGCACGCCCGGGCCTGCCGGAGCGGCTGCCGGCACGACGAACTTGCAGTCGTCGAGTTGCTGGCCACCGCCGAGCACGCCGACGATGGCGCTGGCCACCGGAATCCCCTGCCAGCTACCGCCATCGTAGGGTGCATCGAGCGCCCACAGTTCGAGNGCCAGGGTGCCGCTCAGGTTGTCGGCGGCACGCGGGTTNTCGATGGTGTCGACCGCAAGCGTGGCCTGACCATTGCCCAGGGCGCAGGTCACGTTGCCGGACAGGCGGGGTTGCACGAAGCGTTCGGCGATTGGGTAAGCGGCCACATCGGCCACCGTCGGCTGGCCGTTCTCGCCNCAGTGAACGAGCGCCAGGGCCATGTTCTGCTCGCTGGAACCGGCCGGCGGCATGGCGGCGACGGTCGCTGCAATGTTCTGGTAGCCGGCAACGGGATAAACGCTCAGCTCGGCGACCTTGACGCCGGCCATCCGCCCGGTCGTGAAAGGCGCGGTGCCGCTCCATAATTGCAAGGCCCAGCGCGACGCGGCGCTCAGTGCGGCGTCGGCAAAGATCATTTCGGCGTTGATCTGGACGGAATCGCCATCGAATCGGTAGCCATGGGTTGCACCTATGCTGGCCAGGGCGTTTCCGGAAACTGCTTGTGTCATGTATTGATACCTTCGGGTTCGTCGGGGAGGCGCATTATATGATCACATTATTGTTTTTTCATGCAGTTACGATTGTTTTTAGGCACCGGGATGGTGCGTAAGAACAGGCGGCCCTTGTCGCATAACCGACATGAAAAAGGGGCTCAGCAGAGCCCCTCACCATTATCCTTCCCGGCCGGCAAGGATCAGTGCACGGTGGCAGCCGCTGCTGTCGCCGGCGCGACCACCTTCTTGTGACCTTCGTCCGGATGCCAGCCGAGCACGGCCAGCATGACCATGAAGCCGACGACATAGGCGACCGCGACATGCCAGCCATGCCGCAGCCACTGCGCTGCTGACTTGGCTTCCGGATACATGTTGGAGAGCGCCACGCCGGCCGACGAGCCGAACCACAGCATCGAGCCGCCAAAACCGACGGCGTAGGCCAGGAAGCCCCAGTCGAAGCCGCCCTGACGCAGCGCCAGCGCGGTCAGCGGAATGTTGTCGAAAACGGCGGAGACGAAGCCGAGCGCGAAGGCGGATTGCCAGGAGGCCGGCGGCAACTCTTCAACCGGCATCATCGAGGCGCAAAGCACCAGCGAGAGCAGGAAAATCGAGCCCTTGATCGTTTCCGGCAGCAGTTGCCAATCGTGGCGGCGCACCGGAATGGTCAGGATGATCGCCACCCAGACGGCAACGCCGATGAACGGNAAGTGTTCGGCCAGTTCCGGGAACTTGACGTTGATCGTGATGTTGGTCGCCACCGCGAGNACCAGCATGGTGGCGACGATGAAGATGCGCCCCCAATCGACATGCGTATGCGCATGGGCATTCTTGATGATCGGCGAATAGGCATGCTGCTGCTTGGCGCCGAAGTAACCGATGATCAGCAGNGCGACGCCGGCTGCAACGTAGGCATCGAACACGATGACCGGACTGATGCCGTCGATCCACATCATGGTTGTCGTCGTGTCGCCGACCACCGATCCGGAACCGCCGGCATTGGAGGCCGCAACGATGGCCGCCAGGAAACCGATATGCACCTTGGCCTTGAACAACTGGTGGGCCATCGCNCCNCCAATCAGCGCCGCCGCGATGTTGTCGAGGAAACTGGAGATCACGAAGACCATCACCAGCAGTACGAAGCCACCCTTCCAGTCGTCCGGCAGGAATTTCGGCAACACCACCGGCACGTGGCTCTTTTCAAAATGCCGGGCGAGTAGCGCGAACCCAGTGAGCAGGCAGAACAGGTTGGCGATGGTCACCCATTCATGGCCGAGGTGCCCGACGAATCCTGCAACGCCGACCCCGGTCTTGAAGCCGGTGAAGATAATCTTGTAGAGACCGATCGTGACGAGACCGGTGAGCGCGACGTAGAGCGTAGCATTGTGAAACAGCGCGACGCCAAGCAGAGTCAGCGCAAANAGAATGAAATCGATGGGGATGCCGGCGACGGAAGGCAGATCACCAGCCGCGAAGGCGAGCGTCGGCAACATCAGGAGTGCGGGCAATAAACGGTGCAAGACGGCATTCATGGCTGTTCTCTAAGGTTTGAAATCTGTCGTTTGCCATCTCGCCCATCGGCAAGATAGTCAATCTGTTATTTTGCGCGATGTCGGCCGCGCACCGAAATGGGGAATATCCCGTAATCTTTCAATCGTCGGCGAGATCCTTGCGCGGCACCGTTTCGGGGTCGGCGATGATACCGCGGTAGATCTCGATCCGGTCGCCCGGCTTCAAGGCCGCATCGAGCTTGACCAGCCGCCCGAAGACGCCGACCTTNTGGGCTGCCAGGTCGATATGCGGAAACTGCTTGAGGATGCCGGAACGCTCGATGGCCTCGTTGACCGTCGATTCGTCCGGCACTTCAATGTTCAGCCAGATCTGGTTCCCCGGCTCGGAATACGCAACGCCAATTTGCATGGTGATTCTCCCTGATTTCCCTGACCATCCTCTGACTTATGCCGCCGCGAGTTCGCCCCGTGCGGCCGCCTTGTCTTCCAAGCGCTTTTCCATGACTCGTTTGCCGGCGAGCAGGAAGCCGAGGATGGCGAAGCCGCCCGGCGGCAGGATCATCAGCAGCGCGCCGCCGTAGCCCGGCAGTTTCATTTCGAGGAAGGCGAACGACGGCCCGAGCAGGTTGGAAGCCTGCGCGAACAGGGTGCCGGAGCCGAGAAATTCGCGGATCAGGCCGATGAAGGTCAGCGCGCCGGTGAAGCCCAGGCCCATCGCCAGCCCGTCGACCGCCGAAGCGACGACGCCGTTCTTGACGGCAAAAGCCTCGGCGCGGCCAAGAATGGCGCAATTGACGACGATCAGCGCGATGAACAGGCCGAGCACCTTGTAGAGATCGTGCAGCCAGGCGTTCATCGCCATGTCGACCACCGTCACCAGGGTGGCGATCAGCACCACGAAGACCGGAATCCGCACCTGCGAACTGACGGTGTGGCGAATCATCGACACCAGCACGTTGGAAACGACCAGCACCGCCGTTGTCGCCAGCCCCATGCCGAGGCCATTGGTACCACTGGTGGTGACTGCCATCGTCGGGCACATGGCGAGCAACTGCGCGAAGACGACGTTGTTCTCCCAAAGCCCCTGCTTCACGATGCTGCCGTAACTGTCGCTCATGATTGACCTCCGATGATTTCCTGACGATGGTCGGCGTAGAACTCCAGCCCGCCCTTGACCGCCTTGACGACGGCACGCGGCGTGATGGTCGCCCCGGCAAACTGGTCGTAGATACCGCCATCCTTCTTGACGCCCCATTTCTCGGGCGCCGGATCGCCCAGCGACTTGCCGTCGAAACTCTTGATCCAGTTGTCCTTCTTGACCTCGATCTTGTCGCCGAGACCGGGCGTTTCGGCATGTTTGAGGACACGCACGCCGAGCGTCCGGCCTTCGCTGTCGACCGCCATCAGCACCTGGATGTCGGCGTAGCCACGCTCGGCCACCTTGAACAGCGCTGCGCTGACTTCGCCGTTTTCNCGGGCACGGTAGATGGTCACGGTTTTGCCGCCTTTTTCGAGGTCGACCGTATCCTTCAGGAAATCGTTGTCGGCCATGCCCTGCGGCAGCACTTCCGACAGCGAGTCGCGCAGATCCTTGGCTTCGGCGGCGGCGATGGCATCGCCGGTGGCGCTCGATGCCCAGGCCAGCGCCCCGCTCGCCAGCAAGGCGAAGATGCCGAGCAGGAAGGGCTGATAGCCGATTTTNTCGCGGATCGCTTCGAGATTCATGTCAGGCCTCCTTCCCTTCCGGAATTTCCAGCGGCTTGCCCTTGCGGTCGCGGCCGAGAATGCGCGGCTTGACGAAGCGGTCGATGACCGGCGTCAGCGCGTTCATCAGCAAAACCGCGAAGGCCATGCCCTCGGGATAGCCGCCATAGGTTCGGATCACCCAGGTCAGGAGGCCGATGCCGAGGCCGAAGACGATCTGTCCGTTGCCGGTATTGGGCGAAGTCACATAATCGGTGGCGATGAAGAAGGCGCCGAGCGTCGCC
Organism: Dechloromonas sp.; assembly: GCA_013363835.1. Taxonomy (GTDB): domain Bacteria; phylum Pseudomonadota; class Gammaproteobacteria; order Burkholderiales; family Rhodocyclaceae; genus Azonexus. Next base: position 439,172 of record CP054864.1, on the reverse strand, counting down.
GCACCGGACAACAGATGGGTCGAAACGCTCAGGTAATGCGCCGGATCGACCGCGTGACCGATGGCCGCGGGAATCGCGATGCCGGCCAGCACGGCGAGCGGGTANTGCCAGGTAATGATGCCGGTCGCCAGCAGGTAGATGCCGCCGGCCAGGATCAGCAGCGAGGCCGATTCGCCAAAGCTGCCGGCCCGGGTGCCNGACCAGGAAAACAACGCGCCGTGGTCGCCGGTCAGCGACTGGATCAGATCGATACCCCGCGACATTTCGGTCTTGGTGTAGCCGAGCAGCGAAGCGCTGGCCATCGCATCCGGCACCGCCTGGTTGCCGAGGAAAATCTGCAAGCCATGGATGAAATCCGGCGCCACCGCCGTGCCCAGGGGCAAGGGNGCGATCCATTGCGTCAGCGGCACCGGGAAGGAAACCAGCAACGCCACCCGCGCCACCATCGCCGGGTTGAAAACATTCTGCCCGACACCGCCGAACACCTGCTTGCCAATGACGATGGCGATGAAGCCCCCGACCACCGCCACCCACCACGGCGCCCACGGCGGCAGGGTCATCGCCAGCAGCCACCCGGTCAGCAGCGCCGAGCCGTCGAACAGCTTGGCCTTGATGCGGCTAACGCCCATCATNCTGGAGCGACAGGCCTCGAAGCCAAGGCAGGAAAGAATGGTCAGCAGCCAGAGAAAGAACGACGGCCAGCCGAACAGCCAGAAGCCGTACAGCGTGGCCGGCGCCAGCGCCATCTGGACACGGAACATGGTGCGTGTGACCGAATTGCCGCCGTGGGCATGCGGCGAGGCTATCGGCGGGGTCGCCAGACCGGTGGGAATCATACGGTTTCTCCTTGTTTTGCGGCGTTGACCGCAGCAGCCTGGGCCGCCCGTTCCGCCTTGCGGCGCGCTGCCGCTTCGGCTTTCTCGCGGGCTTCCCGCTCGAGGCGTTCCTGCCGCGCCTGAGCGAGTTTCNTTGGTCGATTCGGTGCGCAACTGGGCGCGCTGACGGGCGGAGAGATCGCCCTTGGCGAAATAGAAATACTGGACCAGCGGGATGTGCGATGGACAGACATAGGCGCAGCAGCCGCAGGAAATGCAGTCGGCGAGGCCAAGATCGACGGCGCCGTCGAGGTCGTCGTTACGAATCCGTGCGCTCATTTCCAGTGGCAAGAGCCCCATCGGGCAGGCCTTGACGCAACTGCCGCAGCGAATGCAGGCCTCCGGCTCGAAAGCGGCCGCCTCCTGCGCATCGAGCAGCAGGATGCCGCTGGTGCCCTTGACCACCGGCACCTGCGCGTGCGGCAGGATCGACCCCATCATCGGCCCGCCCATCACCATCTTCGCCACCGACCCCTTGAGGCCGCCGGTGAAGGCGATCAGGTCGCTGACCAGCGTTCCCAACGGCACCTCGAAATTGCCGGGCATGCCGGCGGCGCCGCCGTTCAGCGTCATCAGGCGGCTGACCAGCGGCCGGCCCAGGCAGACCGCATTGTGTACCGCAAAGGCCGTGCCGACGTTATGCACGATCACGCCGACATCGGCAGCGCGCGCATCGGACGGCACTTCGCGCCCGGTCAGTTCGATAATCAATTGGCGATCCGAGCCCATCGGATAGCGCGCCGGCACCGGCACGACTGAAATGTTTTCCACCCTGGCCGCCGCCTCGCGCATCGCCGCGATGGCCTCCGGCTTGTTGTCTTCGATGCCGATCTTGGCCTGGCCGGCGCCGGTTGCGGTCAACATCAGGCGGATGCCGGAAACGATCTCGGCCGCCCGGTCGCGCATCAGACGGTCGTCGCACGACAGATAAGGCTCGCATTCGCTGCCGTTGATAATCAGCGTGTCGATGCTCGAACGCCGGCCGAGGTTGAGCTTGACCGACGAGGGAAAGGTCGCCCCGCCCAGCCCGACCACACCGGCCGCCGCAACGCGGTTGGCGATGTCCGCCACGCCAGCGCATAGNGGATCGGCCGGCCGCTGGCTTTCGATCCAGCGGTCCTCGCCATCGGCATCTATGGCGATGGCCATCGCCGGCAAGCCGGAAGCGTGCGGCGCCGCGATGTCGCCGATGGCGCTGATNGACCCCGAGGTCGGTGCGTGCAGGGGCGCCGAAATATTGCCCTGGGCCGCTGCGATCAATTCGCCCTTCAATACTTTCTGCCCGACCAGCACGACCGGCCTCGCCGGTGCGCCGACGTGCTGCGAGAGCATCAGGTAAAGGCGCGGCGGCATCGGCAGCTGGCGCACCGGCTGATCGGCCGCCGGCCGCTTGTGGTCGGCCGGATGCACGCCCCAGTGGTTGCCGAGGAAGGACTTGAAGAGGTTCATGAAGCCCATCGTCTTCTCCTAGCCTGCGGTGGTTTCTGCCGCAGCCTTGGCCGCTGCTGCGGCTTCGCGCTCGGCCTTGCGCCGGGCGGCGGCCTCGGCCTTTTCGCGGGCCTCGCGCTCCAGGCGTTCCTGGCGCTGCTGGGCCAGCTTCTTGGTGGCATCGGTGCGCAGCTTGGCGCGATCCTGTGCGGCAAGCTCGCCCTTGGCATGAACGAAATACTGAACCAGCGGAATCTTCGACGGGCAGACGTAGGCGCAACAGCCGCAGGCGATACAGTCCTTCAAGCCGAAGTCGATGGCTTCGGCGTAGGCCTCGTTATGGATGCGCGAACTCATTTCCAGCGGCAGCAGGCCCATCGGGCACGCCTTGACGCAACTGCCGCAGCGGATGCAGGGATTCGGCTCCTGCTCCGCCACCTCGGCGGTGTCGAAAGCCAGGATGCCGCTGGTGCCCTTGACCACCGGCACCCGCCAGTGGGGAATCTGCATGCCCATCATCGGGCCGCCCATGACGCGGCGAGCGAGCCCGATGCCGTCGCCCTTGAGTCCGCCGGAAAAGGCGATCACCTCTTCGGCCAGCGTGCCGACGCGCACCTCGATATTGCCCGGCTGGCTGACGCACTGGCCATTGACGGTGACGAGGCGCGAAATAAGCGGCTTGCCTTCGCGTACCGCGCTGCGTACCGCCAGCGCCGTGCCGACGTTATGGACGATGACGCCGATATCCGCCGGGCGCCCGTCGGCCGGCACCTCGGTGCCGGTCAGGACCTGAATCAGTTGTTTCTCCGAACCCATCGGATAACGCGCCGGCACCGGGCGGATCTCGACGGCCGGAAAGTCCGCAGCCGCAACGCGCATGGCGGCAATCGCCTCCGGCTTGTTGTCCTCGATGCCAACCAGCGCCACCCGGGCGCCGGTGGCGTGCAGCATGATACGGATGCCGTCGACGATGCCGGCCGCCTGGTCACGCATCAGCCTGTCGTCGCAGGAAAGGTAGGGTTCGCATTCGCCGCCGTTCATCACCAGCGTCGTCACCTTGGCGCGCGAAGCGCCGATCAGCTTGACTGCCGACGGGAAAGCCGCACCGCCCAGGCCGACCACGCCGGCAGCAGCGACGCGCTTGCCGATTTCAGCCGGGGCCAGCGCGAAGGGATCGTCGCAGCCATGCAGTTCGCACCACTCGTCGGCACCGTCGGCTTCGAGGATGATCGCCGGCATCGACAGGCCGGACGGGTGCGGCGCGGTGATTTCGGTCACTGCGACAATCGTGCCGGAAGTCGGCGCATGAATCGGCGCCGAAACCATGCCCTGCGCTTCGGCGATCAACTCGCCCTTCTTTACTTTCTGGCCGACCAGCACCGCCGGCCGCGCCGCGCCACCGAGATGCTGCTGCAACGGCAAATAGAGCCGCGCCGGCACCGGCATGACGCGCACCTTCTGGTCGGCGGCAGGCCGCTTGTGGTCGTCCGGATGCACCCCNCAGTCATCGCCGAGGAAGTGCTTGAAGAAGTTCATGACGCCCATGCCGATTTCACGCCGCCAGCGGCTTGGGCATCACCCAGTGTTGCAGGGTGACCGGCACCGGCTTCATCGCCAGTGCCTCCGTAGTACATTTCTCGATGCAGCTCGAACAGCCGGTGCAGGCTTCGCGGAAGACGTTATGCACCTGCTTGGCGGCGCCGATGATGGCATCGGTCGGGCACACCTTGCTGCAACGGCAGCAGCCGATGCACAGTTCCTCGGCAACGACGGCGATCTTCGGGCCGTCATCGGCCATTGCCGAGAGATCGACCGTCAGTCCCAGCTTGGCAGCGATGGCGGCAGCCAGCGTCTTGCCACCCGGCGGGCAGCAGGTCGGCGCGGCCGTGCCGTCGGCAATCGCTTCGGCGGCGCCGGAACAACCCGGAAACCCGCATTGCCCGCAGTTCGACCCCGGCATCATGGCGATCAGCTCCTCGACCAGCGGGTTGCCCTCGACCGCGAGGAACTTGTTGGCGACCCCGAGGATGATGCCAAGCGCGGCACCGAGGATGGTCAGGCTGAGAATGGCGGCGATCATTTGCGTTTTTCTCCGTTAGACGTTGAGGCCGGAAAAGCCCATGAAGGCGAGGGCCAGCAGGCTGATGGTGACGAAGGAAATCGGGGCGCCGGCAAAGGCGGCCGGTACGCGTGCCAGCGCGATGCGCTCGCGCAGCCCGGCGAAGATGAGCAACACGATGGTGAAACCGAGCGCCGAGCCGAAGCCGTAGAGCAGGCTCTTGAACAGGCTGAACTTCTGCTCGACGTTGAGCAGCGCGACGCCGAGCACCGCGCAGTTGGTGGTGATCAGCGGCAGGTAGATGCCGAGCGACTGGTAGAGACCGGGGCTGGCCTTCTTGATGAACATTTCGGTGAATTGCACGACTGCCGCGATGACCAGAATGAAGGTCAGGATGCGCAGGTAGCCCAGCCCGAGCGGTTGCAGCAGCCAGTTGTCGAGCATCCACGAAGCGCCGGCCGCCAGGGTGATGACGAAGGTGGTCGCCAGGCCCATGCCGAAAGCGCTGTCGACGCTCTTGGAAACCCCCATCACCGGACAGAGGCCAAGAAACTTGATGAGCACCACGTTATTGACCAGCGCGGTGGAGAGTAGCAGCAGGATGAATTCGCTCATGGCAGTCGAGGTTCGNGTTTGACTGACTGCCCCAATGCACAAGGCGTGCCAAATGCTCGAACACCCTGCGATGCGCCGTCAATGCACGCTTTTGCGATGAACGCACCAAAACAGGGCGTTTTTGACTGACAACTGTGTCGCAAACACGACACGACTTTCGTCGCATTTGCCGCGCAAGCCTGACGGCTAGCCGCCATTTCGTTCGCCGCGTTTAAAGGCACGGAAGCTGCTTGATGAAGGCCCGATAGTGCTAACCCGAACCAGACCAATGAATCCGCAGGAGCAAATCATGTCGGCTGCAAGCATTGCCAAGGCATCCNCCGTTCCCCAGAAAACGGAACTGCCGCCCGAGGCCTACCGCCAGGCGGTGGATCAGGCCGATCTGGCGATCTCGATCACCGACNCCCGGGCCAATATCCTCTTCGCCAACGAAGCCTTTGCCCGCGTCACCGGCTACCGTGTCGACGAAATTATCGGCAAGAACGAATCGGTACTCTCCAACCACACTACGGCACCCGAGGTCTATAAGTCGATGTGGAAGGACCTGTCAGCCGGGCGCCCGTGGTCCGGCAAGCTGCTCAATCGGCGCAAGGACGGCGAGCTCTACCTGGCCGAGCTGACCATTTCGCCGGTCGTCGATGCCAAGGGCAAGACCACCCACTATCTGGGCATGCACCGTGACATTACCGAGATGCATCGCCTGGAGCGCGTCGTGCGCAACCAGAAGAAACTGATCGAATCGGTGATCGACGCCGCACCAATAGCTTTCGCACTGCTCGACCAAAGTGGCCGCGTAATTCTCGACAACCAGGAATACAAGAAGCTGGTCAGCGACCTGCACGTCAAGGAGCCGGCCCACACGCTGCTCGACAGTCTGTTACCGCACTGGCGCGAGGCGCTGGCCAGCAACCCGGCGCAGATCGGCTTCACCAACAGCGAATCGCGCATCGACCGCGCCGCCGGCCGTCCGCGCTGGCTCTCGGTGTCGGCGTCGATCATCGAAATGCAGGGCGACTGCGCCGACAGCTATTTCTGCTCGGCCGGCCAGCCCGGTCTGCTGCTGGTGATCTCCGACATCAGTTCGCTGCGCGAGGAGCAGGAACGCGCTCGCGCCGCCGCGCTGCAGGCGGTCCTGGCCGACGAGGAACGTACCGCCGCCATCCGCGAAGGCCTGTCGGCCGCCATCTTCCGTCTCGAGGAACCGATGAACGTGATGGCCTCGGCCGCCTCGGTGCTGCAACGGCGCGACCCGGCCAGCGCCGGCGTGCTGCAGCAGGCGCTGGTGGCCAGCCGCCAGCATCTCGAGATGCTGCGCCAGGTGATTCCGCAAAGCCCGCAGGAGATCGTCGTCCGCGTCAATCTCAACGAAATCGTCCGCGACGTGCTGGAAATCTGCACCCCGCGCCTGCTCGCCGCCGGCGTCGTCGTCGACTGGCAGCCGGCCGCCACGCTGCCGCCGATCATCGGCCGCCCGCTGCAATTGCGCATGCTGTTCAAGGCGCTGGTCGACAACGCCATCGAGGCAATGAACATCAAGGGCTGGAAGCGCCGTGAAATCAGCCTTTCCAGCATCGTCGACCGCGACTGCGTGATCATTTCGGTCAGCGATTCCGGCCCCGGCATTCCGCCCGAATGGCGGCACAAAGCCTTCGAGCCTTTCTTCACGGCCAAGAACGGCAGCGGCAAGCACATCGGCACCGGCCTCTCGCGCGCCCAGCAGGTGGTGGCCGACCACGGCGGCATCATCGATCTTGAAGAAAGCCCGAGCGGCGGCTGCCGGGCGGTGGTCGAATTCCGGCTCGACGGCGACCCGATCTGAAAACAATATCCAGAGAACAGAATGCACGAACACCTCATTCACCCCGCAGAGGACTGCCCGCCCCCAGGCGGCTTCTGCCGCACGCACGAGCTGAACATCCTGCTGCTCGCGGCGCTTTACGCCGTCAGCCGCGTCCTGAGTCGCTCGCTCGCCTTCAACGAAAGCCTGCGCGACGTGCTGCGCGTGCTGCACGACGAAGCCGGGCTGGCGCGCGGCCTGATCAGCGTCGTCGATCCTGAAAGCGGCAAGCTGAACATCCACACCATCTACAACCCCGATGGCCCGAGTTCCGACGATGCCCAGTATGGTCCGGGCGAAGGGATCATCGGACTGGTTCTGGAAAAACCGCGCACCATCATGCTGGCACGCGCCGCCGACGAACCCCGCTTCCTCAATCGTCACGGGCTCTACCAGCCCGACCTGCCCTTCATCGCCGTGCCGATCAAGGTCGGCGGCAACCTCCAGGGCGTCCTCGCCGTCCAGCCGGAAGCGCCGGAAGACGGCCTGCTCGAGGAACGCGCCCAGTTCGTCGAAATGGTCGCCAACCTGATCGGCCAAAGCCTGCGGCTATCGCTCGAAGTGGCACAGGAANAATCGACCCTGCTCGAAGAGCGCGACCTGCTCCGGCGCACGGTGCGCCACCAGTTCGGCTTCGACAGCATGGTCGGGCGCTCGGCGGTGATGCGCCGCGTCTTCGATCAGGCGCGACTGGTCGCCAAATGGAACACCACCGTGCTGATTCGTGGCGAAACCGGCACCGGCAAGGAACTGATCGCCAACGCCATCCACTACAACTCGCCGCGCGNNCGCAACGCGATGGTCCGCCTCAACTGCGCCGCGCTGCCGGAAAACCTGCTCGAATCCGAACTCTTCGGCCACGAGCGCGGCGCCTTCACCGGTGCCGTCGAATCGCGCAAGGGGCGTTTCGAGCAGGCGCACGGCGGCACGCTGTTCCTCGACGAAATCGGCGAAGTCTCGGCCNCCTTCCAGGCCAAGCTGCTGCGCATCCTGCAGGAAGGCGAATTCGAGCGTGTCGGCGGCAGCAAGACCATCAAGGTCGACGTCCGCATCATCGCCGCCACCCACCGCGATCTCGAAACCGCCGTCGACATGGGCGACTTCCGCGAGGATCTGTTCTACCGCCTCAACGTCATGCCGCTCTTCCTGCCGCCGCTGCGCGAACGGATCGAGGACATTCCCGACATCGCCCGCCACCTGCTGACCAAGATCGGCAACGACCAGAAACGCAAGCTGAGCCTGACCGACATGGCGCAGCGCCGGCTGGCCAACCACGACTGGCCGGGCAACGTCCGCGAACTGGAAAACTGCCTCGAACGCGCCGCCGTGCTTTCCGAAGACGGCAAGATCGACGTCGACCTGATCCGCTTCCCCAGCAGCCGCGAACGCACCCCGCCGCGCCCGCAACGCAGCCTGTCATCGCCTGTTGCGGTCAACNCCGTTNTCGGGCCGATTTCCGAGGCCGTCGACATCGACGACCCCAACCTTTCCGAAAAGGAGCGCGTCATCGCCGCGCTGGAACAGGCCGGCTGGGTCCAGGCCAAGGCCGCCCGCATCCTCGGCATGACCCCGCGCCAGATCGCCTACCGCATCCAGACGCTGAACATCGAGGTCAAGCAGTTCTGAATTGCCGGGAACACGCCCGGCAGCCCTTCACTCGTCGAAGATGGAAAGCAAGGCGTCAGAGCCATTTCCATTTTTCGCTCAATCATCTTTGCCATTTCCATGCCCGTCAGAATCCAAAATCCTGTTGCGGTTCCGCCTGCCACGGCGAATCACCTTCTGTGACCAACGGCCGTCCCCGTTTTCCAGAATTGAAGCGGATTCCTAGCTGCGCGCAGATGGCTTCAGCAAATCGCCCGTGGCCGACCGGCATGCCGAGCCGTAGCGCCTGCCCGATGTCAGCCGCCGCTTCGGCATCCAGTTGAGGACGAAAGAGCGCCCGATAGGCTTGGCCACGCGCAAGCGAGCCACTGCCCAAGGCGAGATATAGCGGGTGGGGTGTTAGCCGGGCGTCGCTCTGCCCGAGGCCATTGGCGCGATAGCTGGACCATGGGTATTGACCGGGATCGCTGACCATCCCGGCGCGCACTGGGTTCAGTTCAATGTAGCGCTGGCAGGTCAGCAGATAGTCTTCAGCCTGCACCACGCTGGATTTGAAACGCCCTTCCCACAGGCTGCCGGTGCGCCGGTAGAAGCGGTTGGCGTATTGCACGTAACGGCGGCCCAGCGATTGCATCAGGCGCGACGGGGCGCCCGTTTCCGTTGGCGTCAGCAACAGATGGACGTGGTTGGTCATCAGCACGTAGGCGTGAATGGCACAGCCGCAAGCGCGAGCCGCCTCTTCCAGCCAATGGAGATAACAATGGCGATCTTCATCGGCGAANAAGCATGGCTCGCGGTTGATGCCGCGCTGAACGATGTGCAGCGGGTAATCGGCGAGGAGTACGCGGGGACGGCGGGGCATGATGGTTATTGGTTCAGAAAACTAAATGTCTCTGACCCCTTTGACCTTTACCCGTCTGTTTGTTCTGGAACAATGTCGCAGAGAAGCCGCTCGACGTATCCGGTATGTGATCGACGACTGACCATCCTGTCTGCGGGTCAACAAAGGCGGTAGCTTGGGCGACGGAGAAGCCCTCTGCGATCAGAGCAGATTTGACGTCATCCGGTTGAATAACAGCTTGACCAAGAGTGGCATTCCACAACTTGGCATATGCCGCCTCAGCTAACTGCGCTTGACTGAATAAGCTGCTCACATTGCTCATTGCTGCACCCCTGAATGGATTCTTGAATTCACGCATCGCGTTGAGATTTGATTCGCCATCGTTGCAGTGCCGGTTATCTAACCAGAACTTCCATCCTNNATACCCTGCTTGCGGCTGCTCTTGATCCGTGGAGAAATCGATATAGCGTGCAAGCACTTCTTTCGTGTTCACGTCAACCAACTCTTGCTCATGCCGCCAGCGATTCGGGAAGTATTGTCCGGTGTGCTTGACGATCCAGACGATTCTGGAATTCAAATGGTAAAAGTCTGCATAGTTCGTCATGTCACCTAGGCGTCTCGATAAAGATCCCTTGTTTGCCACTAGCGTCTCCATGACGCCCGGGTTCTCCTTCATCCACTGCTCTGGCGTTTGTNNGAACCAGAAGCCTGCCTCGGTGGCGCAGTAGTAACGGTGCATCGCCACGGTCGGAATCCAGTCCCAGAACGGAATCATGTACATGACCAGCGCGGCACTCAACCCNCAGAGCCAGACACGCTTGCCGTGCTTGCGGGCGAAGGCGATTGCCGCCTTGACTACACCAATGCTGATTAGCAGGTACAGCCCCATTACCGCAAAGACAACGGCTCCCATTACGCAACCCTCCACCAGGTTTCATTACTTGGCGCACCAATATCGACGTCAAAGGGAGCGGGGACATTTCGTTTTGCCCGTTTTTCCCGGTCGACCGTGGCAGACACCATTTCTCTTCATGGCTCACATTCATCTCCGTCACTTTTCCTCCTCCACAACTTCCATCTGCCGGGGCGTGCTTATTCCCAGTTCGATCACCTCATCCACCGCCAGCCCNCGCGGAATCTGATGTGTAATGAACAGCATGGTTACCTTCCCCTTGAGCTTGTTGATCGTCCGCGCAAAATGCTCCGCCGTCTGCTGATCCAGATTCGACACCGCCTCATCGAAGACCAGTATCTTCGGCCGCTTCAGTAGCGCCCGGGCAATGGCAATCCGCTGCCTCTGCCCNCCNGACAGCCCGGTGCCTCTTTCCCCGATCTCCGTCTGATACCCGTCGTTCAGTTTCTCGATCACCTCATGAATCTCCGCCGCCTTGCACGCCTGGATCACATCCTCGAAACTGGCATGCGGATGCGCCATGACCAGGTTGTCGTAGAGGGTGCCGGAGAAGAGCACGGTTTCCTGCGGCACCACGCCGAAGGTGGTTCTTAGTTCATTGGCCGCCAGATGCCGGATGTCCTTCCCGTCGAGGTTGATCTGCCCTTCGTTCGGCTGATAGAAGCCGAGCAGCAGTTTGGCCAGCGTGCTCTTGCCACACCCTGACGGCCCCATCAGCACGGTGAGATGCCCGGGTTTCAGCGTCAGGCTCAGATTGCGGTAGAGCCAGGGATGATGTTCCGAGTAGCGGAAGGCGAGATGGCTGAGATCGATTCGGCCCAGCCCTGGNTTCTCCCGGCTCGGGGTCAGGGTATGCGGCTCCTGCGGCATGTCGAGAATGTCGCCCAGGCGCTTGACGGCGATGTTGGCCTGCTGGAATTCCTGCCACAGGCCGACGAGTCGAAGCAGCGGCTGGCTCATCCGGCTGGCGAACATCTGGAAGGCGACCAGCATGCCGACCGTGAAACCGTCGTTCTGCATGACCAGTAGCGCACCGACGATCAGGATGGCCAGGGTCATGACCTGTTCCAGTCCGTTGGCGATGACGTTGTAGGTGTTGCCGACCTGCTTGGTGGAGAAACCGGCAGCCAGGTACTGGGCGAGGAAGTCGCCGTACTTGCGGTCGATGTCGGGTTCCATCTGTAGGGATTTCACCGTCGCCATGCCCGAGACGTACTCGGTGAGGAAGGACTGGTTGCGGGCGCCGAGCATGAACTGCTGGTTGAGGCGGTCGCGGAAGACCGGGGCGACGAGAAAGCTCAAGATCGAGATCAGCCCGAGCAGGCCGACGGCGATCAGCGAGAGCTGCCAACTGTAGGCGAACATGACCGCCAGGAAGATGAGCAGGAAGGGGAGATCGAGGATCAGCGTGACGGCGGCGCCGGAGACGAATTCGCGGATGGTCTCGACGCCGTGCAGGCGGGCGACCAGGGTGCCGGTGGGGCGGAACTCGAAGTACGGCAGGGGCAGGCGCAGCAGGTGGCGGAAGACCTGGCTGCCGAGGACGGCATCGATGCGGTTGCCGGTGTGCAGGATCAGGTACTGGCGCAGCCAGGTCATGACGCTGGTGAAGACCATGAACAGGATCAGGGCGACGCCGAGGACGATCAGGGTGCTGTGCGTCTGGTGGACGACGACCTTGTCGATGATGACCTGGGTAAATAGCGGCGTGGCGAGGGCGACGAGCTGGATGGAGAGGCTGGCGAGGAGGACGTCGCGCCAGATGCGCGTGTAACGGGAGCGTTGCGTGACGAGCCTTTGCTCAAACGACTCGGCGTCAATCAACAAGCGATCAAGAGCACTCAGGTTGCCGGATAGCCACCGGGCTCCTTGAAACTCCAATACGCTCCCTGAAGGGTACATAACCCTGAATATCCATCTTGAATTAAGACCATTCTCTTGGTCGCTCAATCCAAAGTCAATTACTCCATGAGCATAGCCACCGCGACGAAACGCTCACCAGCAAGGAGAATATTCTGACAAGTCATGGTCTCCGGGCAACACCCCAACTCTCCGGCCAAGATTACGGCAGACGGCAACCGGCAGCCTGAATGGCGCCTTCTGCTGCCAGGACTCGCCCCGCTCACTCGTCGAACGCGTGAATGAAATCCCGGATACGCGGATAGATCTGCCGTTCCCAGCGCTTGCCGTTGAACACGCCGTAATGGCCGACGGTGGCCTGCAGGTGGTGTTGCTTGCGGTACGGGGCCAGCTTGCTGCACAGGTCGTGGGCGGCCAGGGTCTGGCCGATCGAGCAGATGTCGTCGCGCTCGCCTTCGACGGTGAACAGGGCGGTGCGGCGGATCGTCTCCGGGCGCACCAGGCGGCCGCGGTATTTCAGCCTGCCCTGCGGCAGCTCGTATTCCTGGAAGACGCTGCGTACCGTCTGCAGGTAGAACTCGGCGGGCAGGTCCATCATCGCCAGGTATTCGTCATAGAACTCCTTGATACCGACGGCACTGGCGGTTTCACCGGCCGCGTAGTGGTTGTACATCTTGCGGAACGATTCCTTGTGGCGGTCGATGTTCATGCTCATGAAGGCCGAAATCTGCAGGAAACCTGGATAGACCTTACGTAGCGCCCCNTTGTAGCGCAGCGGGACGGTACCGATCAGATTCTTCTCGAACCACTCGATCGGCTTTTCGGTGGCCAGGCGGTTGACCTCGGTCGGGTTGATCCGACAGTCGATGGGCCCGGCCATCAGCGTCATGCTGCGCGGCTGGTGCGGGTGGCCCTCCTCGGCCATCACCGCCACCGCCGCCAGGGTCGGCACCGTCGGCTGGCAGACGGCGACCAGGTGGGTATGCGGGCCGAGCCAGTCGACGAAGCCGATGATGTGCTCGATGAAGGTATCGAGGTCGAAACGGCCGGCGGACAGCGGAATGTCGCGCACGTTGTGCCAGTCGGTGACGTGNACGTCGTGGTCGCGCAGCAGNGTCTGCACCGTGCCGCGCAGTAGCGTGGCGAAATGGCCGGAGGCCGGCGCCACCAGCAGCACCTTGGGTTCGCCCGCCATTGCCGGTTCCTTGCGAAAACGCTGCAGAGTGCAGAACGGCGTAGCAAACACCGCTTCCTCGCTTACCGAAACGGTGCCGGCCTCGGTTTCCACCTTGTCGATGTTGAACGGCGGGCGGGCGTGGGTCAGCCCGGCCAGCGCCAGTACCTCGCAGGCGCCGGCAGCCTTGCGCAGCAGCTTGCTTTCGGGGAACCAGAACAGGCTGTGATGCAGCCACGGCGCCAGATGCCGGGCCACGGTACGCATCGGCGTCGAGAGGTCGGCCAGGGTCTGGTAGGCCTGGTAATGCAGGGCGGGGCTGAAATAGGTCATGGTCATTTCCGGCGTATGGGCGACCGCCTGTACAAGCAATACGCATGCCGCCGCCCGCCAGCCTACTGGCATGTGCCTTGCTAAGAAAAAGGCACACAGCGCTCCCCGCAGCGCCCGATCCCTTACGTGGAGACCGCATTCGATGCCTGTCGCAACCCTTACCCTGAGCAGCAAGAACTACTCGTCCTGGTCGCTGCGCGGCTGGCTGATGGCCCGCCTCGCCGGACTCGATTTCGCCGAGGAAATGGTCGAGGCGGACGACGCCGGGGCGCGCGCCGAACTGCTCCTGCTCGCCCCCTCGGTGCGCGTGCCGCGCCTGACGCACGGCGACATTTCGGTATNNACCCTGGCCATCGGCGAATATCTCAATGAAATCAAGCCCAAGGCCGGCCTGCTACCAGCCGACCCGGCGGNNCGCGCGCACTGCCGCTCGGTGTGCGGCGAAATGCATTCGGGCTTTAGCGCGCTACGCTCGGCGCTGCCGATGAACCTCAAGGCGCACTTCCCGAAATTCACCGTCTGGTCACGCGCCAAGGGCGACATCGAGCGCATCGCCGAGATCTGGAACGACTGCCTGCAACGCTACGGCGGCCCTTTCCTGTTCGGCAAGAAACCGACCCTGGCCGATGCCATGTACGCGCCGGTCGCTACCCGCTTCGTGACCTACGATGTCGCCCTCGACGAAGCCTGCGCCGCCTATTGCCGGACGATCATGGCGCTGCCGGTCATGCAGGAATGGATAGCCGCCGCCAGGGGCGAACCGGACGACATCGAAGAACTGGAAATGGAGTTTTGAGTAATCGCCATGTACCGAAAAATCGCACCATGTTGAAGCGGCGCGCTCACCACTGGTGCGAGGTGGCGGCACAGGCTTGGCAGGGTGTCGGCAAGACCGGGCACATCTACCGACTGGACCGCAGTTGTCGCATAACCGACAATGCCAATTTTCAAGCCATTGAATTAATTGAATTCGAACCTGGCACTTCCCTTGCAACAGATGGCCTATCGACAAGGAGAACAGCATGCCCAAACCCAAGAAACACGTACTCGTCTGTGTCCAGGGCCGCCCCCAGGGCCACCCGCGCGGTTCCTGCCAGGAAAAAGGCTGCGGCCAGACCTGGCAGGCGTTTTCGGACGAATTCACCACCCGCAACCTGTGGGCGTCCGGCTTCCAATTGACCAACACCGGCTGCCTCGGCCCCTGCCACCTCGGCCCCAGCGTGCTGANNAACCCGGAGGGCATCATGTACACCGGTGTCAAGCCGGAAGACGTCGGCACCATCATCGACGAACACCTGATGTTCGACCAGCCGGTCGCGCGCCTGCTGGCCCCTGCCGATGTCTGGGCCTGAGATCATGGGTACCGTCAGATACGAAGTCGGCGACATGGTCTTCGCCGCCGAAGACATCCTCAACGATGGTGGCATGCCCGGCATCGACGACGAGGAAGGCCTGATTGCCCCGGCCGGCATGCGCGGTGTCGTGGTGCACTTCGGCGTGGCCGAGATGGACGAGAGCAAGGAAATCTACCTGGTTCAGTTCGAAAACGGCCCGGACGGCAGCCTCGGCCACCCGGTCGGCTGCCTGCCGGACGAGCTGACCCAGAATGTTGCGGTCGACGCCTGAAAATGGCCAGAATCGGCATATTCTTCGGCACCGACACCGGCCGCACCCGGCTGGTCGCCAAGCAGATCGCCAAGAAGCTGGGCGAAGATGCTGCGGCACCGGCCAACATCGGCCGCACGACGCTCGATGAATTCCTTGCCTACGACGCCCTGATCCTCGGTAGCCCGACCCTCGGCGACGGCGAACTGCCGGGGCAATCGGTCGGTCTCGCCCAGCCCAGCTGGGAGGAATTCCTGCCGCTGCTCGCCGATTGCTACCTGGCCGGCAAGGTTGTCGCCATCTTCGGCCTCGGCGACCAGAAAAATACCCGGAAGAATTCGTCGACGCCATCGGCATCATCCACGATGCCCTGGTCGCGCGCGGCGCCCGGGCCGTCGGCTACTGGCCCAGACTGTGTAAAAACAGTGAACGAAAATCGGTAGCTGCGATCAATGCAATATGCATTGATGTGGGAGCGGCTGAGATGAAGCGTTTTATCCAGGGCGAGAGCCGAACCCAAAGCACCTTGCTACCTGCGATGCTGGACGACTACATCGCAGATACCAATCCGGTTCGGGTTGTTGATGTCTTTGTCGATGAGCTATCGTTGGGAAGCTTGGGTTTCGCGGGCGTCGATCCGGCGGCCACGGGGCGGCCGGCTTACCATCCGGCAGTGCTACTGAAGCTGTATATCTACGGCTACCTCAACCGAATCCCGTCAAGCCGGCGACTGGAGCGAGAGGCACAACGCAACGTCGAATTGATGTGGCTCACGGGGCGCTTGATGCCGGACCACAAGACCATCGCCAATTTCCGTAAGGACAACGGATCAGCGATCTGCAAGGTCTGCCGGCAATTCGTGGTCTTGTGCCAGCAACTCAACTTGTTCACGGAAGCACTGGTCGCCATCGACGGCAGCAAGTTCAAGGCCGTCAATAACCGTGACCGGAATTTCACGAGCGCCAAATTACAACGCAGGATGGCGGAAATCGAGTCGAGCATTCAGCGCTATCTGACCGAACTCGAGACTGCGGATCGGCAGGAACCAGAGATTGCCCAAGCCAAGGCCGGACGGCTCAACGACAAGATTGCCGCCCTGAAAGCCCAGATGCAGGAGCTTCAAGCCATCGAAACTCAGCTTGCACAGTCGCCCGACGGGCAACTGTCCCTGACCGACCCCGACGCCCGCTCGATGAAGACTCGAGGCACCGGGATCGTGGGCTACAACGTGCAAACCGCTGTCGATACCAAGCATCACCTGATCGTTACCCATGAGGTGACCAACGTTGGTATCGATCGAGACCTACTTGCCGGCATGGCAAAGCAAGCACGAGAAGCCATTGGCTCCGGCGATCTGACGGTGATTGCCGATAGAGGCTATTTCAAAGGCGAGCAGATTCTGGCCTGCCAGGAAGCGGGGATCGCGGCCATCGTCCCCAAAACCAGCACCTCGGCAGCCAAGGCCGAGGGCCGCTTCGACAAAGCCGATTTCATCTACGACCCTGCGGCGGATGAATACCGCTGCCCGGCCAATCAGCGTCTCATCTGGCGCTTCGCCCGCATTGAGGGCGGTCTGATGATCAACCGTTACTGGAGTTCAGCCTGCCCACAATGTGCCATCAAAGCGCAATGCACACCGAGTGACTATCGTCGCGTCAGCCGCTGGGAACACCAGGCGGTGCTTGATGTCATGGAACGCCGGTTGGATCTGGCGCCTGACAGCATGCGCATTCGCCGGCAGACAGTCGAGCATCCCTTCGGGACTCTTAAGGCGTGGATGGGCGCAACCCACTTCCTGACCCGTACCTTAAACAAGGTGAAAACGGAGATGGGTTTGCAGGTANTCGCGTACAACCTCAAACGAGTAATGAAGATTTTGGGCGTAACGGGATTGGTGGCGGCGCTACGGGCGGCCTGAAGGCAGGTCCGTCACCTTCAATTTCATTCAGCCTGCTTTCTTCTAGCGCCTAATGGCCACGCCAGGCTCCATGCCAACGGGGTTTTTACACAGTCTGGGCCGGTTGCCGGCTACGAATTCAACGCCTCGCAAGCCGTCGACGGCGACCACTTCCTCGGTCTCGCCCTCGACCAGATCAACCAGCCGGTATTGACCGAAGAACGGCTCGATACCTGGCTGGCGCAAATCCGACCGGAGCTATTGCCATGAACGCCAATCCCTGGGCTGCCCCCAAATCCCGCGAAATCCGCCGCGTCCTCGTTTCGCTCGACGAACGCATCGCCCAGGCCTGCGACATCGTGCCCGACGAAGGCGACGACCCACACATCGTCACCCTGCGCCACGCCGAGCTCGACAAACTGCGCGCCCACGTCNACCTGCACGGCCAGCGCACCGGCACCTACGGGATCTTCTACGAATACCCGCACCCGGTACCCGGCATCCTCGAATCCGAGGAAAACCTGCCGCTACCGCAGGTGCTGGCCAGCCTGGCCATGCATTTCGACGCCTGAGCGGCGGAAGTCAGCGGACGACGACTCTTCCTCGGCGCCGGCATCTTCGGGCTCCCGGCACGTCGAGCGCGTGACAACGCGGTAAGATGACGGCCTCCGCAGTCGGCCAATTCGCCCCGAACGCTCGCCTTGTCCAACCCACCGCCTCGCATCGCCGCCGTCGTCCCGAACGGCACGGCGGACATCGACACCCTGATGTCCGCCTTCGCCCGCGACCTGATCGCGCAGGGTTGGCGCGTGTGCGGCCTGCTGCAGGAATTCATGGCCGATGGCCCGAACTGCGAGGTGACGCTGGTCGATCTATCCGCCGGCACGCGCTACGGCATCAGCCAGCGGTTGGGCAGCCAGTCCACCGCCTGCCGGCTGGACCCCGGCGCGCTGGCCGAGGCCAGCGTCGTCATGCGGCGGATCGCCGACGAAGGCGCCGACCTGGCCATCTTCNACCGCTTCGCGGCGATGGAAGCGGCCGGCGACGGGCTGGCCGCCGAAATGCTGGACGTGATGAGCGGCGACATTCCCGTCCTCACCGTCGTCCAGCAGAAACACCTGGCGGCGTGGCGGCATTTCACCGGCGGGCTGGCCGTCGAACTGCCCGCCGAGCGTCCGGCGCTCGACGGCTGGTTCAGGCGCTGCACGGCGACTGACGGCGCCGCCCGCGGCGCTCAGGCCGGCACGCCAATGACGACGTGGCTGGCCTTGATCAGCGCACAGGCCGGCGCCCCNGGCTTGAGGCCGAGTTCCAGCGCCGCCTCGTTGGTGATCACGGCATGAACCAGTGTGCCCCCGGCCAGCCGGATGGCGATGTCGCTGTTGACGGCACCCTTCTGCACGCTGTCGACCACCCCGGCCAGCTGGTTGCGGGCGCTGAACTTCACCCCGCCGTCGCCGGCCATGACCATCACCCACGGTGCCTTGACGTAGGCATTCGCCGGCTGGCCGACGGCCAGACCAAGCGAGGCGACGCTGCCTTCGGTGACGACGGCGACGATGCGGTCGCCACCCGGCGTCGTGACTTCCACCTCGGCATTGACCTGGCCGTCGGCGAGGGCGGTGATGGTTCCTTCGAATACGTTGCGGGCGCTGATCTTCATGTCGTTCTCCTTGGACGGTCGTTGGCTTGGCCCGGTTTTCGCTATATACGTCACAGCATAGCGAATCACCGCTGGCACGTCGACAATCTAGCGAACAACGTTACGCGCTTTCAACCATAGCGCAGCTTGAAAAACCGTTAATTTTCGACGTCGACCGCAGCAAATGCGCTATCGTTATATATGCAACAACACAACGTAGCAAAGGCGACAAAATGGAACAAATCGCACATCGGCTGCGCAGCCGGCTGGAGGTCGATACCGAGTTCGGCAGCTTTCTCGGCGATACGCGCATCCGCCTGCTCGAAGCGATCGACAAGCACGGTTCGATCTCGCAGGCGGCCAAGGCGGTGCCGCTCTCCTACAAGGCGGCGTGGGACGCCATTGACGCCATGAACAACCTGGCCGACCAGCCGCTGGTGGTCCGCTCGACCGGCGGCAAGAACGGCGGCGGCACGCTGCTTACCGAGCATGGACGCAAGACAGTGGCCCTCTACCGGGCGCTGGAAGCTGAATACCAGGCCGCCCTCGACCGCCTGGCGGAGAGCATGCACGACGGGCTGGCCGGCGATTTCCAGCAGTTCCGTCAGCTGCTTCGGCGCATGTCGATGAAGACCAGCGCCCGCAACCAGTTCGCCGGACAGATCGTCGGCCTGCGCGAGGGCCATGTCGATTACGAGGTGCGCATCCGGCTCGACGACGAACACGAGATCGTCGCCGTCATCACCATCGATTCCGCCGAAAGCCTGGGCCTGACCATCGGCATGGAGATCAACGCGCTGGTCAAGTCGTCGTCGGTGCTGCTGCTCGACGACCCGAACATCCGTACCAGCGCGCGCAACCAGCTGTGGGGCGATATCACGCGCATCCACGACGGCCCGGTGAATGCCGAAGTCACGCTGGCGCTGAAGAGCGGCAAATCGGTCTGTGCCGTCGTCACCCACGACAGCGTCGAGCGCCTCGGGCTGGCGGTCGGCGGGCAGGCTTGCGCCGTGTTCAAGGCCTCGGCCGTCATCCTTTGCAAATAGCCATCTCATGAAAAACACCCTATTTTTCCTGTTGACCGCAACCATCACCGCGCTGGCCCACGCCGACGAGGTGCAGGTCGCCGTCGCCGCCAATTTCACCGGCCCGATGCAGGTCATCGCCCCACTTTTCGAGCGCGACACCGGCCACAAGGTGGTCTCATCGTTCGGTGCCACCGGCAAGTTCTACGCGCAGATCGTCAATGGCGCGCCGTTCGAGGTGCTGCTCGCCGCCGACGACGAAACGCCTGCCCGGCTGGTCAGCGAAGCCCATGCCGTGGCCGGCACGCCCTTCACCTACGCCATCGGCACGCTGGTCCTCTGGTCGGCGAAACCGGATTTTGTCGACGGGAAAGGTGATGTACTGAAANGGGCCGACTTCAAGCATCTCGCCATCGCCAACCCGAAGACCGCGCCCTACGGCGCCGCAGCGTTGCAGGCAATGGGCAAGCTCGGTGTGGCGGAACAGCTCAAGCCGCGCTTCGTCCAGGGCGAAAACATTTCGCAGACCCAGCAATTCGTCGTCACCGGAGCCGCAGAACTGGGCTTCATCGCCTATTCGCAGGTCATCCGGAATGGCAGGATCGGCTCCGGCTCAGGCTGGATCGTTCCCACCAAGCTCTACGATCCGATCCGCCAGGACGCCGTGATCCTCGCCAAAGGCCGCGACAAGCCGGCGGCACTGGCCCTGCTGAATTACCTGAAGAGCGACAAGGCGAAGGCGATCATTCGTTCCTTCGGTTACGAACTGCCATGACACCGCGGATGCAGCCCGCCGGCCGAAACAGCCTGACGATGCGCCGGACGCCGGCCGACCCGGTCGACTGGCGACGCCATTTGCCTGCGCGCTGGGCCGACCGGGTCATCGAGGCGCTGGATTTCACCCGCCATGTCGAATACGAAATGCCGGCCTGGCGCGTACGCGGCCACGATGTCGACGGTGCCCTGTGCTTCTACGCCCACCACTTCCTGCTGACCGAAGGGCGCTCCGACAACGACGAGGATTTCTACACCGTCGTCACGGCCGGCGAAATGGTGCGCGCCTGGCGCCTGTGCGACGACCGCTGGCTGGTCTATCGCCAGGGATGCGGCGACGACGAATACTCCNCGGGCCGCCCGTTCTACAGTNTTTCCGACTGCCCGCCACGCTGATCGCCATGAATCCCTATACCNTGCCCGATGCCCTGCTGGAAACCCTGTTGCACGACGACGCGCCGTGCGGCGACGCCACCACCTTCGCCNTCGGCATCGGCCGCCGGCCGNGGCGCATGGTGTTTCGGGCACGGGGTGCCATGGTGTTGTGTGGCGCCGAGGAGGCGCTGCGCCTGGGCGAATTGCGCGGCCTGCGCGCCAGCGGATCGGGTCGCGCCAGTGGCGAACGACTGGCCGCGNGCGAGACGATCCTGATCCTTGAAGGCGAGGCCGCCGCCTTGCATCAGGTGTGGAAGACGGCCCAGACGCTGATGGAATACCTGTCCGGCATCGCCACGGCGGCGTCGGACATCNTTGCGGCCGCGCGGCGCGGCAACCCGGAGATCGGCGTTGCCTGCACGCGCAAGAATTTTCCCGGCACCAAGGCGGCAGCGCTCAAGGCCGTGTTGTGCGGCGGCGCCAGCCCGCACCGCCTCAGCCTGTCGGAAACCCTGCTCGTCTTCGCCGAGCATCGCTGCTTCCTCGGCGACGAATCACCGGAAGCCACGGTGCGCCGCCTGCGCCGGCAGTGGCCGGAACGCGCCGTTGTCGTCGAGGTGNGTGATGAAACCGAAGCGCTGCGCTGGCATCAGGCCGGCGCCGACATCTTGCAACTTGAAAAACTGCCGCCGGAAGCAGTCGACCGCATCAGGCGACAANTTCCCGCCCATGCCCGCACGCGCATCGCCGCAGCAGGCGGCATAAATTCTGCTAACGCAGAAGCGTATGCGCGGGCCGGCGCCGACATTCTCGTCACCTCGGCCCCGTATTTCGCCCCGCCGCGCGACGTGGCGGTAACCCTGACTGCCGGATAAAGACACGACACCCATGAAAATCGCCATCGCCACCAAGGATTTCACCGAAGTCAGCGGCCACGCCGGGCAAACCCGGCAATGGCTGCTTTACGACCTGTCGCAACACCGCTCCAACCAGTTGCTGCCCGCCNCCTTGCGCGTGAATCTGGACAAGGAACAGGTGCTGCATGTGTTTGAGGACGACGGCCCGCACCCGCTCGACGGCATCGACATCGTCGTCGCCGCCAGTGCCGGCGACGGTTTCATCCGCCACATGCGCAAGCGCGGCGCCCAGGTGCTGCTGACCGGCGAAAGCGACCCGGCGGTGGCGATCACCCGCATCCTGGCCGGCGAGGCGCTGCCCTACACCCGTTTCGACATCACCACGACCCTGTGTAAGATTCGCGACCTGTTTTCGAGATACTGACCGCATGGAAGACACCGATCTCGGCGCCGTCTGGCTGACCCTCAAGCTGGCCACGGTCGTCACCGTGCTGCTGCTGATCTTCGGCACGCCCATCGCCTGGTGGCTGGCGCGCACGCGCTCGCGACTCAAGGGCGTGGTCGGCGCCGTCGTCGCGCTGCCGCTGGTGCTGCCGCCGACCGTGCTCGGTTTCTACCTGCTGGTCGCGATGGGGCCGAACGGGCCGGTCGGGCAACTCACCCAGTCGCTCGGCCTCGGCATCCTGCCCTTCACCTTCCCCGGCCTGGTCATCGCCTCGGTCTTCTATTCGCTGCCCTTCGTCGTCCAGCCCATTCAAAACGCCTTCGAGGCCATCGGCGAGCGCCCGCTGGAAGTCGCCGCCACGCTGCGTGCCAGCNCGTGGGATGCCTTCTGGTCGGTCGCCGTGCCGCTCGCCAAACCCGGTTTTCTGTCCGGCGCCATCCTCGGCTTCGCCCACACCGTCGGCGAATTCGGCATCGTGCTGATGATCGGCGGCAACATTCCCGGCGTTACCCGCGTCGTCTCGGTGCAGATCTACGACCACGTCGAGGCGCTGGAGTACGCGCAGGCGCACTGGCTGGCCGGCGGCATGGTGCTGTTCAGCTTCGTCGTGCTGTTCGCCCTCTACACCTTCAATCCGNGCGCGGCGGAAGCTGGCATGAGCGGCGAAATTCGCGCCCGATTCCGCGTCGACCGCACGGACTTCGCGCTCGACGTCGACCTGAGCCTGCCCGGACGCGGCATCACCGCGCTGTTCGGCCATTCCGGCTCGGGCAAGACGACCTGCCTGCGCGCCCTGGCGGGCCTGGAACGGGCACCGGCGGGCTATTGCGCCATCGGCAACGAGGTCTGGCAGGACGAAAGCCAAGGGCTGTTCGTGCCGACCCACCGCCGCGCACTGGGCATGGTCTTTCAGGAAGCCAGCCTGTTCCCGCACCTGTCGGTGCGCCGTAATATGGAATTCGGGCAAAAGGACGTCGACCGCAACCAACCGGTTTCTCTGCCCGAAGTGGCCGAACTGCTCGGCATCGCCGCCCTGCTCGACCGTGCGCCGGGCGAGCTTTCCGGCGGCGAGCGCCAGCGCGTGGCGATTGCCCGCGCCCTGCTGGCGGCGCCGCAAATCCTGCTGATGGATGAACCGCTGGCCGCGCTCGACCTCAAACGCAAGCTGGAAATCCTGCCCTATCTCGAACGCCTGCACCGCGAACTGGCCCTGCCCATCATCTACGTCAGCCATTCGCCGGATGAAGTCGCGCGCCTCGCCGACCATCTGGTGCTGCTCGACCAGGGCCGGGCCGTCGCCTGCGGGCCGCTCAACGACGTGCTGGCGCGCATCGACCTGCCCGCCGCCTTCGCCGACGACGCCGGCGTGGTGATCGAGGCGCAAGTGGCCGAACACGAGGCGGACGACCTGACACGCCTGGAATTCGCCGGCGGCCACATTTACGTCTCGCGCCGCCACGAAACGGTCGGCACCNTGCTGCGCTGCCGCATCCACGCCCGCGACGTCAGCCTGGCGCTGATCCCGCCGCAACAAACCAGCATCCTCAACTGCGTCGCCGCCACCGTCGTCGATCTGGCGCCGACCGACACCCCGGGCCACGTCCTGGTGCGTCTCGATGTCGCGGCGACCCGCNTGCTAGCGCGCATCACGCGGCGCTCGGCCGAAAAACTGGCGATCCGCCCCGGCCTCGCCCTGCGCGCCCAGATCAAGGCCGTCGCGTTACTCGGTTAACCTTCCGCGCCGTAACAGGCGCATAATGTTGCGCTGCATTAGTTCGAACATCCGGTAGCCACCGCCAACGCCTGATATTCAAATCGTTCGGCACGTCGCGACGATTCGATTACCCGCTTGGCTCGGGCTCGACATCGACCCCAACACCGACTGCGAATCGCCATGACGAGCGTACATCAACTGGAATGCCCCTCCAAAGTAGACGAGAAACCGGCCGAAGGCACCCGGCGCATGTTTGACGGTGAGGAACGCGTGCTCTACGAAGGTTACTGGATCAAGACCTACCCGGTGCCGGCCGACACGCTGGAAGCCAAGAAACGCCTGATCGAAGGCCTGACCCGGCGCCTCTTCAACCACACCGAACACGGCCTCAACATTCCCGGCACCCGCCTCAAGGAAGCCAAGGCGGCGCATGAAGCCGAGACCGACCCGGCGCGCAAGCGGGTCAAGGCCGCCATGCTGGCCGGCGCCTACTTCAACCGCGCCGCCGACATCTTCCGCCGGCTGGTCGAACTGCAGGCCGACGGCGTCGAGATCCGCAGCGACGATGCGCTGATGCGCGAATGCGGGCGCTGCCTGCTGGACGCCATGGAACTCGGCCGCTTCGTGCTCCACCGCAGCGGCGAGGAAGGCATCGACGAACTGTGGGGCGAGCCTTTCCGCGCCTTTTCGATTCCGCTCGAAGATTTCTACGAAAGCCGCTACATCAAGATCGGCCAGGCGATGCGCGACATCGACCGGATTGCCGGTGCGATGGTCACCAATTTCACGCAGATTCCCGCTTTTTCCGGCATTTCCTGCCTGGTACGCGACCTTGCGGAGGTCGCCAAGGTCAAGGCCGAAAACCTGCGCACCGACCGCGACATCTTCGACGTCTGGGCGCAACTGGTCACCGCCGCCGAACGCCTTGCCAACTACACGCCGTTGCCGCAACCGCTCGAATGCCGCAAAGCCGACCCGCGCGGCCATCGGGTGTCGGATGGCCTGCAACTGATCCGCCAGGGCCGCGACCTGATTTTCTACATCGCCCGCGCCCGCACGCCGATGCCCAAGAGCACCCGCGAATACATCGAGCGCTGCGCCACCTACCTCGAAACCGGCCGCATCCCGCTGATGCCGGCACCGCTGCCGGTCTGACCCGATTTCAGGCGCTCAGGCCAGCGCCCTGGCGAGAAGCACGGCCACGTGCATTGCCTCGCGCCCGCTGCCATCCTTGATCTGGTGCCGGCAGGAAAAGCCGTCGGCGATGATCGGCGCTTCGGGCGCCGCCGCCCGCACCGCCGGCAGCAAGGCCAGTTCGCCCATTTGCCGCGACGCCTCGTAATGCTCCGCCTCCAGCCCGAAGCTGCCGGACATGCCGCAGCAACTGGCATCGACGATGTCGAACTCGAATTCCGGAATCCAGCCCAGCACCTTCTTCATCGACTTCATCGCCCCGAAGGCTTTCTGGTGGCAATGGCCATGCACCACCGCCCGCCCGCCGGGGATGGGCTTGAGATCCAGCTTCAGCCCCTTGTTGCCCTCGCGCATCAGGAATTCCTCGAACAGGAAGGCCTGCTTGCCGAGCTGCGCCACGTCCGGGCCGAGCGACAGGCTGTAGAACTCGTCGCGCAGCGCCAGCAGACAAGAAGGCTCCAGCCCGACGATGGGCGTGCCGGCCGCCAGCGCCGGGGCCAGCGCCGCCATCACCCGGCGACCTTCCAGTTTGGCGGCATCGACCATGCCTTGCGACAGGTAGGTTCGCCCGCAGCACAGCGGGCGTTCGGGTTCGCCGTCGTCGGCCGCCGGACGCAGGATTTCGACCTCGTAACCGGCGGCCGTCAGCACCGCCTGCGCGGCCTCTGCCACTTCCGGCGTGTAGTAATGGGTGAAGGTATCGACAAAAAGCACCACTTTTCCGCGTTGACCGCAACCGGTCGCATTTACGCCAGCCAAGGAGTCACTAACGAAGGGCTGGCTGGCCGGCAGCGGAATCGGTCGCGCCGCCGCCAGTCCCAGCCAGCGCTCGGCGAGACGCCGCAATAACGGCGAGGCGTTGCGCCAGCGCACCAGCCGGGCGAGCGGCCCGCGCCGGCGATGCAGCCACTCGGGCAGGCGCCCGAACAGCCCCGCCCGGCGCGGCAGGCCCTGCGCTTCGTTCCTCTGGGCCAGGTATTCGGTCTTGATCAGCGTCATGTCGACGGCGCTCGGACATTCCTTCTTGCAACCCTTGCACGACACGCAGAGATCCATCGCCGCCGCCAGATCGGGGTGAATGAAAGGATCGTCGCCAAACTCNCCGTTGAGCGCCGCCTTGAAGGCCTTGACCCGGGCACCGGTGGAATGTGCCGGATCGTGCGTGATGCGATAGCTCGGGCACATCACNCCNTTGCCGTCGCGCTGGCATTGGTGATTGTTCATGCAGACGGCGACCGCTTTCGCGTAATTGCCGCCACTTGCCGGAATGCCGGCATAGGCATCGCCGACACCGTAGGTGTCGTAGGCAGACCAGTCGAGATAGGTTTTCATGGCCCCTCCACGCTGCAAGAGGAGTGCCAGGAAAAACGCCGTCAAATCAAGGGGTTACCCGGTCGTGGCTTGTCTGGTTTACGACAAGGGCGGCGCGCTGCCCGTTTCGGCCAGCCATTTCTCGAACTCGGCGGCTGGCAAGGGCTTGGCGAAGTAGAAGCCCTGCACCTCGTCACAGGCGACCGACTGGAGGATGCACAACTCCTCTTCGTGCTCGACGCCTTCCGCCGTCACGCGCAGGCCGATGGTGTGGAGGCCGATGATCGCCTTGGTGATGGCGAGGTTGGTCGGGTCCGACAGCATGTCGGAAACGAATGAGCGATCGACCTTGAGCTTGTCGATGGGAAAGCGGTTGAGGTAGTTGAGACTGGAATAGCCGGTGCCGAAGTCGTCGACCGCGAGCTTGACGCCCATTGCCTTGAGGCTGGCCATCAGCCGGATGTTGGCCTCGACGTCTTCCATCAGGATGGTTTCGGTGAGCTCCAGCTCGAGATTGGCCGGGTCGATGCCGGTGCGCCGAAGCACGCCGGCAACGGTATTGAGGAATTTTTCCTGACGGAACTGGATCGCCGAAATATTGACGGCAACGAACAGTTCGCCCAGCCCCGCCTGCTGCCATGCCCTCTGCTGGCGGCAGGCCCGTTCGAGCACCCATTCNCCGATCGGCACGATCAGGCCGGTCTCTTCGGCGATCGAAATGAAGCGGCTCGGCGGCATCAGGCCGAGTTCCGGGTGGCGCCAGCGAATCAGCGCCTCAGCGCCGACCGTGAATTGGCCGTGGGCATCCAGCAACGGCTGGAAAAGCAGTTCGAGTTCGTCGCGGTCGATGGCCTGGCGGAGGCTGTTTTCGATGTGCAGCCGCTCCAGCGCCTTCTCGTTCATCGTCGGCGTGAAGAAGCGGAAATTGTCGCGCCCGCCGCCCTTGGCCATGTACATGGCACCGTCGGCCTGACGCATCAATTCATCCGGCTCGCGCCCGTCATCGGGAAAAATGGCGACGCCGACGCTGCACGAGACGTAGAGATTGACCCCGTCGATCTGGTGCGGCTCGCGGATCAGCGGGATCAGGCGTTGCTCGATGAGGTGCGCGACCTCGTCGGCCGACTCGATGCTGCTCAGGATGATCACGAATTCGTCGCCCCCAGCNCGGCTCACGGTGTCGCCCGCGCGGATGGTCTGCGTCAGACGCCAGGCCACGGATTGCAGCAGGCCGTCGCCAACGTGGTGACCGAGCGAATCGTTGATCGTCTTGAAGCGGTCGAGGTCGATGAACAGCACCGCTACCCGCTGGCCGACGCGGTCGGCCTGCTCGACGGTCAGCCGCAGCCGCTCCTGGAACAGCAGGCGGTTGGGCAGGCCGGTCAGCACGTCGTGGTGCGCCAGATGCTCGATGCGCTGCTCCTGCAGCTTCTGCTCGCTGATGTCGGTGAACATCGTGATGGTGAAGCTGGGCTGGCCGGCTTCGTCACGCACGGTGTTGACGACCATCCACTGCGGCGTCACTTCGCCGTTCTTGCGGCGCATCCAGAATTCGCCGGTCCACGCGCCCTTGATGCGAATCGTCCGCTCGATCTGCGCGTAGTAATCCTCGCCGTGGTAATCCGAGCGCAGCAACTCCGGCTCGCGTCCCAGCAGTTCGTCGGCGTGATAGCCGCTGCCCTTGACCAGCGCCGCATTGACGCTGACGACATGATTGGTGCTATCGACCACCATGATGCCTTCCGAAGTCGCCTCGAAGACCTTGGCCCACAGCTGCAGGCGGCTCTCCATGCGCTTTTGCTGGCCGATGGGGGTAAAGGTCGTGAGCACCGCATCCTGGCCCTGGTAGGTCAGGCGGCGCGCCGACAGCAGCGCCCANGCCGTCGTGACCGGGCTGCACCACTGGACTTCGAAACCGTCGACCACGCCCTCATCGGCCAGGCGCTGGAAGAAGCGCCCGCGCACCCGCGATGCCAGACCGCTGGCCCAGGGATCGGTCAGCTTGTCGCCGATCCANCTGGTTGACCTGGAGTTGGCATGCAGCACGCGGTGGTCGGGAATCGAGGTGACCAGCATCGGCAGCGAAATGGCATCGAGCAGGTCGAACTGCGCAGCGGCGGCGGCTGCCTGGCTGGCCAGCTTCTGTTCGAGCACCCGCTCGTAGTCCAGGCGCTCCAGCATGTTGTTGAAGCCGCGCACCAGTTGCCCGATCTCGTCCCGGCTGTTCCACGACGCGCGCCAGGTCGCCNNGAGCGGCCGCGCGATCTGGCGCGCCACGTAGTACACCAGCAGCAGGATCACCATCAGCAGCAATGCGGCCGTGCCGAGATGCACCCACATGCGATGGAAGAGCAGGTCGATCCGCGCCTGCAGAAGCCTGTCGAGGGCGCCCGCGACCTCGCGCCAGGTTTGTGCCGTCGTGTCCAGCGCCTCGCTGCGCAGCTTGGCGATCGCCACCGGCCGCTTGCCCGAGGCGCCGTCGCGCAGGGCGGCAAGAACGGTGGCCAGCATCTGCTTGAGATTCTCGCGGCCGGGCTCCAGTTTGAGCGCCAGTTCATTGCCCGGATTCCCGGCGAAAGCCGCCCGGAAATCGGCATCGATCGCATCGGCAACCGCCGACAGACGTCCTTCCAGCAGCAGCAGTTCGACATCGACGCCCGCTTTGTCCGGATTCGTCCCGGTCGGCAACTGCATCAACAGATCGATCAACTCGGGAAAGCGCAGCACGACCAGCGACATCGCGTAATAGCTATCGAGATCGGGATCGAGAATCAGGTTCGACTGGTCGCCGATACGCGCCAGCAACCGGCGCCCGGCCCCCAGTGCCCGGGCCTGGTTGGCGGCGCTCGCCTCCTTGCTCAGCGCCTGCAGTGCAGCGACGAACTGCTGGTTGAGCTCGGCGCTGTCCATGCCCGCGCCGGAGCGTGCCTCCGTACGCTCGATTTGCCTGATGTGGCCCGCCAGCAGGCCTTGGTCCGCCGGGTTCTTGGCGATATCGAGCAGGGTATCGCGAATGTCGGCAATGTAATGGATGCCCTGGATTTCCTTGCGGGCAAAGTTGATCGCGATGTACTTCTCGTTGATCAGGATGTTGGTGATGAAAATGATCGCGCTCAGATCCAGGAGGTAGATCAGCAGGAGTTTTTGGGANACCGAAAGGCTCCCGACCAGATGCGACAGTTTTCGCAGCATGTTTCGACAATCCTGGTTGAAGGCGGGCATACGCAAACCGGGCTCGCCACCTGGCAAATGCCCCAGAGCGAGGGGCCGGCGAGACCGCCGGTTGGCGGATCGAAGCGCAGTGTATCGCCATAGCATTTTTCAGGCCAGAAGCCGAATGTGGGATTCACGACAACGGCCCCGACAAGGCAAGCGCCGAGTGACGCTAATTGACTGATTTAACTCGGACTTTTGATCTGGCACAGCGATTGCTGAACTGGTTCCGCACAGCATTCGAGGAGCCTTCATCGTGGAACTTCCAGTCATCAGCAACAGCGGCCCGGTCGCGGAAGGCGGCGGTTGCGCCTCCAGCGGCTGCGGCACCGCGCCGGACGCCCTGGGCCACCTGCCCGACCACATTCGCGCCAAGGTGCAGGACCACNCCTGCTATTCGGAAGAAGCGCACCACTACTTCGCCCGCATGCACGTGGCCGTCGCCCCGGCCTGCAACATCCAGTGCAATTACTGCAACCGCAAGTACGACTGCTCGAACGAGTCGCGCCCCGGCGTCGTTTCCGAGCTGCTGACGCCGGATCAGGCGATCAAGAAGGTACTCGCCGTCGCCGCCGAGATTCCGCAGATGACGGTACTCGGCATCGCCGGACCCGAGANNCCCTTGGCCAACCCGGGCCGCACTNTTGAAACCTTCGAACAGCTGTCCGAGCGCGCCCCGGACATCAAGCTGTGCGTGTCGACCAATGGCCTCAACCTGCCGCAGTACGTCGACCGCATCGCCCAGCACAACATCGACCACGTGACAATCACGATCAACTGTGTCGATCCGGAAGTCGGCGCCAAGATTTATCCGTGGATCTATTGGGAAAACAAGCGCATTTTCGGCATCGAAGGCGCGCGCATCCTGATCGAGCAGCAGCAGAAGGGCCTGCAGATGCTGACCGACCGCGGCATCCTGGTGAAGGTCAACTCGGTGCTGATCCCCGGCGTCAATGACGAGCATCTCAAGGAAGTCTCGAAGATCGTCAAGGCCAAGGGCGCCTTCCTGCACAACGTGATGCCGCTGATCGCCGAGCCCGAGCACGGCACCTACTACGGCATCATGGAGCAACCTGAACCGACGCCGGAACAGCTGCAGGAACTGCAGGACGCCTGTGCCGGCGACATGGCGATGATGCGCCACTGCCGCCAGTGCCGCGCCGATGCGGTCGGCTTGTTGGGCGAGGACCGCGGCGACGAGTTCACGCTCGACAAGATCGACGTCATGGACGTCGATTACGAAGCCGCCATGGTGCGCCGCAAGATCGTCCACGACGAGATCATCGAANAGCTCGATGCCAAGCGTGGCATCGTCAAGCCGAAATTCGAGGGGATTCCCGAAGGTTCGCGGCCGGTACTGATGGCGGTGGCCGGCAAGAACGGCGTGGTCGCCGAACACTTCGGGCATGCANAGGAATTCCTGATCTACGAAGCTTCACCGGAAGGGGTCCGCTTCATCAGCCACCGCAAGACCGAGCTGTACTGCGGCGGCATGGATTCCTGCGGCGATGGCGATGTCGTCGAGGCGGGCGCCACCGAGTCGCTGCTCGACCGCAACATCCGCGTGCTCGCAGGCTGCGAGGTCGTGCTCTGTTCCAAGGTCGGCTACGAACCCTGGGCCAAGCTGGAAGCCGCCGGCATCGCGCCGAACGGCGAACATGCGATGGAGCCGATCGAGGATGCGGTCTGGGCGGTGTACAAGGAAATCGCGGCCACCGGCAAATTGCTGCCGGCCGCAGAAAGCCTGAAGGTGGCGTAAATGGCCCTGCAAATCACTCAATCCTGCGTCAATTGCTGGGCCTGCGTCGAAGTCTGTCCCAACGACGCCATCTACCAGGACACCCCGCATTTCCTGATCGACGATGGCAAATGCACGGAGTGCCTGGGCGATCACAGCGTGCCGCAGTGCGCCGCGATCTGTCCGATCGAGATGGCCATCGTCGACGAACTGGGCGAGTTCCTGAACCCGCCGGGTTCGCTGACCGGTATCCCGATCGAGAAACTGAAGGAGTTTGGATTGTGGAGGGAGGCGGCGTAATGCATTTCGCTGCGCCTGCGGAGCTTTGGGAAAACCGGGGTTTGACCCCGGTTTCTCTGCGTTTTCCGATGCGTCGGGTTCCGCACCTCAACGAACCGAAAACCTCAAATAAGAACCACATGACCACCATCACCTTCTACGAAAAACCCGGCTGCAAGGGCAACCTCCGCCAGAAGACCCTGCTCGCCGCCGCCGGCCACACCGTCCAGGCCAAAAGCCTGAAGGCCGAGACGTGGACGGCCGAAGGCCTGCTGCAGTTTCTCGGCACGCTGCCGGTGGCCGAATGGTTCAACCGCGCCGCGCCGCGGTCAAGGCAGGCGAGATCGTGCCCGAGAATCTCGGTTTCAAAGATGCCTTGCATCTGCTGCTGGCCAACCGCTGCTGATCCGCCGCCCGCTGATGGAAGTCGGTGAGGCACGCATGGTCGGTTTCGACATTGCCGCGGTCGACGCCTGGATCGGCCTGAAAAACGTCGACCTGCCGGAAGGCAACATCGAGGCCTGCGTCCATGGGCCCGAAGGGCACGGCAGTTGCGGCAGCCATGCCCATGAGCATGAGGAAGCCGAGCATGCCGGCTGCGGCACTCACTGATCAGGCCGTCGAGCTGGCGCCGGGCGTCCACTGGGTGGGCGCGCTGGACCCGCACTTGCGCAATTTCGACATCATCCTCAAGACCGCCAACGGCACGACCTACAACAGCTACGTCGTGCGCGGCGACAACGGCGTCGCCGTCATCGACACGGTCAAGGAAAGCTTCGCCGACATTTTCTTCCAGCGTCTGGAATCGGTGGCGCGCTACGATGAAATCACCACCATCGTCCTCAACCATCTGGAGCCGGACCACAGCGGCGCCCTGCCGGAACTGCTGAAGCGCGCCCCGCAGGCCAGAGTGTATCTCTCCAGCCGCGCCCAGATGATGCTGAAGGCGCTGTTGAAGCCCACCGGCGAAAAGCCGCCCGAGTACATCCCGGTCACCACCGGCGACACCGTCGATCTCGGCGGGCGCACGCTGCATTTCCTGCACACGCCCTACCTGCACTGGCCCGACACCCAGTGCACCTACCTCGTCGAAGAGGGCATCCTGTTCTCCGGCGACGTCTTCGGCTGCCATTTCTGCGATGCCCGCCTGTTCAACGACAGCGTCGGCGACTTCCGCTTCTCCTTCGAGTATTACTACGCCCACATCATGCGGCCGTTCCGCGAGAACGTGCTCGATGCCGTGGCGCTGATCGAGCCGCTGGAACTGAACCTGATCGCCNCCGCGCACGGCCCTTTCCTGCGCCACCAGCCGCGCGACTACGTGCATCGCTACCGCGAACTGGCCACGCCGCGCCTGTTCAACGAGGCACGCAGCGAAAAGACGCTGGTCATCTTCTACATCTCGGCCTACGGCAACACCCGGCGCATGGCCGAAGCGCTGGCGGCCGGCGCCGAGGCCATCGGTGGCGTGCGCGTCTCGCTCTACGACCTCGAAGGCGGCGAGTCCGGCATCTTCACCGATCTCATCGAGGAAGCCGACGGCCTGNCCTTCGGCAGCCCGACGATCAACGCCGACGCGGTCAAGCCGATCTGGGACGTGCTCTCCTCGCTGACCACGGTCAACGTCAAGGGCAAGCTGGGTGCCGCCTTTGGCTCCTACGGCTGGAGCGGCGAAGCGGTGCGCCTGATCGAGGACCGCCTGCGCGGACTCAAGCTGCGCGTGCCGGTCGAGNGCCTGCGCATCAAGCTGGTGCCGGATGCCGGCGAACTCGAACAGTGCCGCGACCTCGGCGAGCAGTTGGCCCGCCACCTGACCGGCAAGGTAGAGCACCGCGAAATAGACATGGCCGCACTGGCCTGATTACAGGAGAAAACAACATGCCTAAAGCCAAAGTCACCTTCGAGGATATCGGCGTCTCGGTCACCGTGCCCGCCGGCACCCGGCTGATCGAAGTCTCCGAAAAAGTCGGCGCCGGGATCACCTACGGCTGCCGCGAGNGGGAGTGCTGCACCTGCCTGACCAAGGTCGTTTCCGGTGCCGAAAACCTGGCGCCACCGAGCATCCTGGAAGACCAGGTGCTCAAGGACAACCTGGCCCCGCGCAACCATCGCCTGGCCTGCCAGGCCCAGATCATAGGCGGCGAAATCGTGGTGAAACCCGCCTGAACGCCGCCACAACCCGACAAGATTAAAAGCAAGCCCGACCCGAATAGAGAAATCCAAATCAACCCGCTTATCAGGAGAACCCGAAAATGGCCCTCATCACATTCAGCAGCCCCATGCACAAGGACAAGACGGTCTATGCCGTCGCCGGCAGCCACACCCAGACCATCCTCGCGCTGGCCAAGGAACACCACATCCCGATCGACTTCGGTTGCCAGGAAGGCAACTGCGGCACCTGTCTGGTCAAGGTATCTTCCGTCGACGGCAAGCGCGCCCCGATGGGCGGCCCGCTGAACGTCCGCGAAGTCGCCGCGCTGACCGAACTCGGCCACATCACCAAGGCCCAGATCGAACAGATGTACGTCGACGACATTCCGCCGACGCAGTGGCGCCTGGCCTGCCAGATGATCGTCCGCGACGAGGACATCCTCGTCGAATACCCGAGCAAGTAAGCCCGGACCGGCCCGCGAGGCGGAAATGAACGGCCCGGATCGCCAACCCATCCGCGCAATCGTGCTCGCCGAACTGCTGGCCACGCCGGTAGCACTGCGCTTTGCCGGCGATCCGAACCGTTTGCTGCTGGCCAGCATGATCGCCGGGCAGGCGGCCGACAACGGCTGCCTGCCCACGCATCTCGGGCTCGGCAAGGCTACCTACCTCGATCTGCTGGCCGACTACTTCCCGTTCTTCAGGAGCACGGCCAAGGACGAGCGGATCGAACAGATCCCCGAGTGGAGCGACCTGCAAAAACTACTGCTCGACCACCGGGCCGGCGAACACGACTCCGAGCTGTGGATGGCCGACATCGTCGCCACTGCCTGCGCCGGCCGCGACCACCTGTGGCAGGATCTCGGCCTGGCCAGCCGCGACGAACTGACCCGTCTGATGCAGGTCAACTTCCCGAACTCGCCAAGGCCAACACCGGCGACATGAAGTGGAAGAAGTTTCTCTACCGCCAGTTTTGCTCGCGCGAAGGCATTTACGTCTGTCCCGCCCCTTCCTGCGGCGAGTGCAAGGACTACGCCAAATGTTTTGGACCGGAGAACTGATCGCCCGTAGCGCCCCGATTCGCCGGCGGGTGGTACCCCGCCGGGAGACGCCGCACGTCGGCCGCGGGATCGCCGCCTATCTGGGCCTCGCCATCGGCGATGCACTGGGCGCCACCGTCGAGTTCCAGACCNCCAACGAGATTCGCCAGCAGCACGGCATCCACAAGGACATCACCGGCGGCGGCTGGCTGCGCCTGAAAGCCGGCACCGTCACCGACGACACGACCATGTCGCTGGCCCTGNGCACATCGATTCTCGAACACGGCGGCATCGATGCCGGACACGCGGCTGCCGCCTTCGATGCCTGGATGCGCGCCAAACCGGTCGACATCGGCAACACCGTGCGCCGCAATCTGGTGCAGTTCCGCAAGACCGGCAACCCGGAAGCCCCCGCCTCCGAACACGATGCCGGCAACGGCGCCGCAATGCGCGTTTTGCCCGTCGCCCTGGCCTGTTACGGTCGACCACCGGAAACGGCCATTNTTGCCAGCCGCGCCCAGGCCCACATCACGCATCACAACGCAATTTCCGACGCCGCCTGCGAAACCCTGATCTTCATGGTGCTCGACCTGCTGGCCGGCCGCGACCCCGGCGAAGTGCAACGCGAACGGGCGGATGAACTGGTGCGTCGCCACCCGGTTTTCGCCTATGGAAAGAAGCGCGTAGAGAACCCGAGCGGCTATGTCGACACCCTGCAGGCCGTGTTTCAGGCATTCTTCGGCACCGCCTCGTTCGAGGAATGCCTGCTCGATGTCGTCAATCGCGGTGGCGATGCCGATACCACCGGCGCCATCGCCGGCATGCTGGCCGGCGCCCGCTACGGCCGCGACGCCATTCCCGGCCGCTGGCTGCGCGCGCTCGATGAAGCGACGCGCAACGCCTGCGAGCGACAGGCCGAAGCCCTGTTGCAGATGCCCGCACCTAGGGTGCGTTCACAGTAACCGGCGGACTGCGTCGCTTACTGTGAATACACCCTAAGCCGGAATCAACTCGGCAGCCGTTACGCGAAAATCGGCAAGGCCGATCTCGCCGCCTTCCTCATAAACCTCGACGGCACGCAGCCGCTCGCCTTCGCACATGGCACTCACCGACGCGCCGGTCTGCGGCTGATAGACGATGCCGTGCATCGAGCAGCGCAGATAGCGGCCCGTGGCATCGAACACATGTTTTCGCTCGCAATCGAGACGCCGCGGCATGTGCACGCAACGGTTGATGTAGGCATAGACGGCGCCTTCGAAACGCAGCACCAGACATTCTTCGTCGCGTTTCTCGAAGACCAGGCGCAGCTTGCGATATTCGCCGTCCGCCAGCGCCGCGGCGGCGCAAACGGGGAACCTCGGCGGGCCACCCTGCACCATGTCAAACGCGCTTCAGGCAGCCGGCCAGCGCGGCATCCATGGTGGACAGATGCACGTCGAACCAGGCCGGCAGGCTTCTGGCGTAGTTCCTCGCCATGCCGATCCGCCCGCCGGCGACGCCGCGCGCGAAATGCGCCAGCTCGCCGAGCACCCGCAGATGCTCGCTGTTGTGCTCGCCGGTCGCCGGAAAGCGGCACTGCTTCATCAGCTTGCCCTCGTGCTCGAAATGGGCACGCGTATGTTCGTGCAGGCGGGCGAAAAGCGCCGGAAAATCCTCGTCCGGCGCGACGATCAAGGCGTAGGCCAGATCGACGAACTCGCGGTGGGTGGCGTCCATGTCCGCCACCCCNAGCGCATGTCGGGACTCGTCCCAGGCCATCAAATGGCGCCGTGCACTTCGCGCTTGGCGTTGTTGGTGGTCTTCAGCGCTTCCTCGACCGGCATTTCCGGGTACTTGTACTTGTTCCCCTTCAGGGCATTGAAGACGGTCACGATCTTGTCGGAAGCGCCCTGACCCTTGAAGTCGCCCTTTTCCAGCGCGGCCAGGTCGATCAGCTCGTTCCAGCACAGGCCTTCGGTCAGCGGGATGAAGACGACGGTGCAGCCGTTGATCGTCGACACGAAGGGCTTGGGAATGTTCACTTGNAACATCACGGCAATCGTCGACGGATTGAGATCGCCGCCGAACTTTTCCATGAAATGCGGCCAGTGCTGCAACTCTTCCAGCGAGCCGGAGATCAGCTTGAGCTCGTCGCCCGCAACCAGCACCGTGGCCTGCTTGAACAAGGCGTGCGGCGGCTTGCGGCGGCCCTGGTCGTCGGCGACTTCGCCTTCGATCAGCACCAGCTCGCCGCGATAGCCTTCCCAGCCGGCTTCGCTGGCGGCTTCGCGGAAATTGGAATTGAAGAAGTAAGGTTCGTAACGATTCAACAGCATGGTATTTCCTCCCGTTTATAAATTGGTTCAGGCCGGCTGCGCAGCCCCGATGAATTCAAAAATGTCGGCGTCGATGATTTCCAGACCGATCTTCTTGCAGTAGCGCTTTTCCTTGTCGGTCGGCTCGGCGATGAACACCCAGCCGGCCGGCTGGGCGGCGCTGTAGATCATGTCGGCCATCACCATGCGCTCGGTGTCGCGGTTCAGGCGCATGCCCATCAGCAGGTACTGCTTNCCNTTGCGCAGTTCCTTGACTTCCGGCGGAATCGAGAAGCCGCCCATCAACTCGGTGATGAAATCGACGTAATCGGCGTCGGACGCGATATAGACCGCCTCCGGCCTCGGCGTGCCCATCGGCTTGAAGAGAATGGGCAGTGCCGGGTTGATGACCTCGCTCTTCTGGTAGGCCGCGCCGTCCCAGAAATAGATCTTGTAGCGGAAATCGGTGCCGCCGATGCGGGCGATGCCGACGATCAGGTTGTGCGGCACGTCGGCATAGGAATCCTGCAACTGCGTGTCGCGGTTGATGTCGATCACATAAGCCGGCGAAATCGTCTTCAGCCAGTCGTGCAGCGCACCACGCGTCCATTGGGTTTCGCCATAGACGCGAGTCAGGAACTTGGTCACCGTCGTCCGCCCGCGCTTCAATTCCACGTTCATCGCCGCCCGCGGGAATTCGTACATCAGCTTGGGCGCCATCGGCTTGCCGTCGTTCATCGCGTAGATCAGCGAATTGCTGTCGGCGGGAATCGGCGCACCGGTGGCGACATTCTTCACATCGGCCAGCACGCCCGGGCCAAGATAGGGAACGATGCTGCCATCCTTGAGGCCGGCCAGCAGTTTTTCGCGCAGTTCTGGGGTCATGTCGTTTGCTCTGAAAAGGGATTCAACCCTCTCAGCAAATTCCACGCCCGACTGAAAGCACGCAGCCGCACCCTTTCAGCGGATCCACGAGGCGCAATGTCGGGTTTGCTACACGGCGGCTGGCAGACTATGCGACATTGGATAACCAACGGGATGTGGGAC
Organism: Dechloromonas sp.; assembly: GCA_013363835.1. GTDB lineage: Bacteria > Pseudomonadota > Gammaproteobacteria > Burkholderiales > Rhodocyclaceae > Azonexus. Next base: position 401,031 of record CP054864.1, on the reverse strand, counting down.
GGCTAGACGAGTACTGGCTAATTCTTTTAGAAACCGGAGCGCTCGCAGTGGGATGGATATTGCTGCATTCGGCCATGAACCGCAGGTCAGAAGTGCATCCCCAAAGCAGTCGTTCTGATCATTTTTGTCGACCAGGGTGAGACCGCCAACGCGTCTGGCATATTGGGGTTGCTATACTGACAGCGAAAATTTCAAGAGAGTGATTGGTGTGGAGATAGAGCAATATTCCGATTGTCATCAATATCAATTGTTATACGGCCCTGAATCGGTGTAAATACTTCTAGGCCTCATGAGCGATACCCCACTACCACCCACGTTTACCGAAGAAGACCGTCGCATCGTCGCCTTGATGCGCCATGAGCCAGAGGATTGGACGCGGAAGTCCTTTGACGCAGCGTTCATACACCTTTCGCTTGCGCATCGTCTCAAGGACATTGATTCAGCAATGGCCATGTTTCGGGCGATCACTGCCGAAGAGGAGGCTGCAACTGCTCTCCTTCGCGCACTACAAGCTCGGGGATATGCAGCTTCTGGAGAAATCCTACCCAAGGATCATCTACAAAAGGCGGCGGTTNTACCCTTCCTGTGTGCGATTACTAAGCACGCCTCCTATCTGCGTATGAACGGCATCAAAGAAGTGCGGTTTGGGATACCAAGAGATGAAGACAAACCAAGGCTCCAGCTAGCTCTTGTTCTCGATGGAGATAATGACGGAATAGTTGCCCGCCCCGATCCTCCGCTCAATTTTCACATCCGCGAAAGTGGTGAGGTCGTGAGCTACCAGAGGTACTTTCTCGAACTAATCTCCNCGAGTGGATTCGAAGACATTCGCAAGTATCTAAACGTCAAGAAGAATCAGCGTAACTTGCTGCTGTACGCGTCGCCGCAAGGACNNTACTTAACCCGGACCTGTCGCGNNGATTCGACGCTCCTGTATTACAAACACAAGATCATGGCAATTTTGAAGGCAACGCTCTTGATCTGGCCTTACAAGGAAATTCAGCCCTTTGTTCAAGAGGCAGTGCATTCGTTCCTTGGCCTCGCTGGCCGGCTGCGCAAGGTTGCGGATGACGCCTGACCCCTTGTTCTAGCCGACTGCTGGCAAGCAAAGCTTGCCGGTTCTCTCGCTGTACTCGACGGCAGCCTGCGCAAATCTTTTGAATTACCGCTTTCCAGAGTCAGCTACTTCCGCTTAGGGCACGATCCAGCCATAACCCAGCCTCCACCCCCGTAACAAAAATATCACTTACATACATTCTCGAATGTATGTATTATGCGAACCATTCCCATTCGTTCCCCGGAGTACCGACATGTCCAATGCCGTGGCAGTGAAGCCGCATTTCATCAAGTCCGTTCTGCTCTCGCTGCTGGTCGGCGCTTTCGCTCTCTCCGCCTGCTCCAAACAGGATGCGGCGCCGCCGAAGATGGGGCCGATGCCGGTCACCGTGCTGGAGATGCAGCCACGCAGCGTGCCGAATGCGGTCGAAATCGTCGCCCAGACCGAGGGCGCCAAGGAGACCGAGGTGCGCGCCCGCGTCGGCGGCATCCTGATGAAGCAGCTTTACCAGGAAGGCGCGACGGTCAAGGCCGGGCAGCCGTTGTTCCAGATCGATCGCTCCTCCTATGAGATTGCGCTGGCCGAAGCCAAGGCCAAGGCCGATCAGGCGACGCGCGAACTGGCGCGCCTGAAGAAACTGGTCGACATCCAGGGCGTCAGTCGCAAGGAATACGACGACGCGATCAGCGCCAACGAGCTGGCGCAGGCCGCGTTGCGCCAGGCCGAGCTCAATCTCTCGTGGACGACCGTGACAGCCCCGGTCGATGGCATTTCCGGGCGCGCCGCCAAGTCGGTCGGCAATCTGGTGACGGTGGGTTCGGACAGCCTGCTGACCTCGGTGTACCAGCACGACCCGATGTGGGTGCGTTTCAGCATTTCTCTGAACGAAGCCGCGCGCCTGCCCGGCGGGCGCCTGACGCCGGAAACGGTGACCGGCGTCGAACTGGTGTTGCCGGACGGCAGCGTTTTCCCGGTCAAGGGCAAGCTGAATTTCATGGCCAGCACCATCGACCCGACGCTCGGCACCCGCCAGTTGCGTGCCGAATTCCGCAACACCGAAGGCCGCCTGCTGCCCGGCCAGTTCGTGCGCATCCGACTGCTGGCGGGCGAACAGGGCGGCGTCTTCCTGGTGCCGCAGAGCGCAGTGATCCAGAGCGAACAAGGCAACCTGGTGATGACCGCCGACGCCGAGAACAAGGTGGCGCCGCGCCCGATCAAGACCGGCGAATGGTTCGGCAAGGACTGGATCGTTCTCGACGGCCTCAAGGCCGGCGACAAGGTGATCGTCGACAACCTGATGAAGCTGAAGCCGGGCGCCCCGGTGGACCCGCATCCGCCGGCACCGCCGGCCGGCGCGCCGGAAGCCGCGAAGCCGGCACCCGACGCAGCCAAGCCGGCCCAGAAGTAAGGAGCCGCCATGTCAAAATTCTTCATCAACCGGCCGATTTTCGCGTCGGTCGTTTCGATCATCATCGTCATCGCCGGGCTGGTCGCCTCGCAGGTGCTGCCGATTGCGCAGTACCCGCAGATCGCCCCGCCGACGGTGCTGATTACCGCCACCTACCCCGGCGCTTCGGCCGAAACGCTGGCGCGCACCGTCGCCGCGCCGATCGAGGAGCAGTTGAACGGGGTCGAGAACCTGCTTTATTTCACATCGTCGGCGTCGGCCAACGGCGCGGTGACCATCACCGCGACCTTCGAGGTCGGCACCAACGTCGACATCGCCTCGGTCAACGTCAATAACCGCGTCAAGGCCGCCGAACCGCGCCTGCCGGAAGAGGTGCGGCGCAACGGGGTGATCGTCCAGAAGCGTTCCAACGACATCCTGCAAGTCGTCGCGCTGGAGTCCGACAAGGGCAAGTTCAGTACCNTCTTCCTCTCCAACTACGCCAGCCTGAACATCGTCGATGAGTTGAAGCGGGTCAAGGGTGTCGGCGACGTCACCATCTTCGGCGCCCAGGATTACTCGATGCGCGTCTGGCTCAAACCCGACCGCATGGCGCAACTGGGCCTGACGACAACGGATGTGGCCAGCGCCATCCGCATCCAGAACGCCCAGAACGCGGCCGGCAAGATCGGCCAGGAGCCGGCGCCCGGCGACCAGCAACTGGTCCNNACGGTGACCGCCAAGGGCCGCCTGCTGACGCCGGAGGAGTTCGGCAACATCGTCATTCGCGCCAGCGGCNCGGGCGGCGTGCTGCGTCTGAAAGACGTGGCGCGCATCGAACTCGGCGCCTTCAGCTACGACCAGCAGGCCACGCTGGACGGCCAGCCGACCATCGCCATGGGCGTTTTCCTGCAAACCGGCGCCAACGCGCTGGAAGTGGCGGAAAAGGTCAAGGCGCGGATGGAGGAACTGAAAGTCAAGCTCCCCGAAGGCATGAACTACGTGATCCCGTTCGACACCACGCGCTTTGTCTCGGCGTCGATCCGCGAGGTGGTCAAGACGCTGGTCGAAGCGATGATCCTGGTGCTCGCCGTCGTTTACATCTTCCTGCAGAACTGGCGCGCCACGCTGATCCCGATGATCGCCGTGCCGATCTCGCTGATCGGCACCTTCGCCGGCCTCTGGCTGTTCGGCTTCTCGATCAACACGCTGACGCTGTTCGCGATGGTGCTGGCCATCGGGATCGTCGTCGATGACGCCATCGTCGTGCTGGAAAACGTCGAGCGTCTGATGTCGGAAGAANAACTGCCGCCACGCGAGGCTGCGATCAAGGGCATGAAGGAAGTCCAGGGTGCGGTGATCGCCACGACGCTGGTGTTGGTCGCCGTCTTCGTGCCGGTCGCCTTCCTTGGCGGCATCGCCGGCCAGCTCTACAAGCAGTTCGCCGTGACGGTCGCGGTGTCGGTAGCGATTTCCAGCGTCGTCGCACTGACCCTGACACCTGCCCTGTGCGCGCTGCTGCTCAAGATGCAGCACACCGAAAACAAGCTCTTCGCGCCCTTCAACCGGCTGTTCGAACGCCTGACCCGCGCCTATATTGGCGTCGTCAGCCTGACCATCAAGCACAGCATCATCGTCGCGCTGATCTTCCTCACGTTGATCGGCTCGATCTTCGCGCTCTTTCGCATCATTCCCGGCAGTTTCGTACCAGCCGAGGACCAGGGCTACCTGATCTCCGCCATCATGCTGCCGGACGGCGCCACGCTCAAGCGCACGGCAACGACCGGCGAGAACATGCGCAAGACCATCGCCGCCGACCCGGCGGTGATGCACACCTTCGTCGTATCCGGCTTCGATCTGATCGGCGGCGGCAACAAGCCCAACGCCGGCACGATGTTCATTCCTCTGCATGACTGGAGCGAGCGCGACGCCAAGGCACAGGATCTGGCCACCAAGTTCATGGGCGTCGGCATGATGCAGCCGGACGGTCTCGGTCTCGTCTTCAATCCGCCGCCCATCATGGGCCTCGGCACGGCCGGCGGCTTCGAGGTCTATGTGCAGAACCGCGTCGACGGCGATGCCCGAAAGCTGGAAGAAGTGGTCAAGAACTTCATGGCCGAGTTGCAGAAGCATCCGGAATTCACCCGCATCTCGACCTTTNTCCGCCCCACCGTACCGCAGCTTNTCGTCGAGGTGGACGAGCCGAAGGCGCTGGCGCTCGGTATCCCGCTCGATTCGGTGTACTCGACGCTGCAAAGCACGATGGGGGCGCTCTACGTCAATGACTTCAACAAGGCCGGCCGCGTCTATCGCGTGCAATTGCAGGCCGAAGCGGATTACCGCATGAAACCGGAAGACATCGGCAAGGTTTACGTGCGCAGCACAACCAGTAACGGGATGGTCCCGCTGTCGGCCATCGCCACGGTCAAACGCGTGGTCGGCCCGGAACAGGTCGAACGATTCAACGGCTTCGTCGCCGCCAAGGTCATGGGCGACAGCAAGCCGGGCATCAGTTCGGGCGACGCGATCAAGATCGTCGAGGAGGTCGCCGCCGCGACACTGCCGACCGGCTACGAAATTTCCTGGACCGGCCAGGCCTTTCAGGAAAAGCGGACCGCCGGCTCGTCGATGCAGGCCTTCGCTTTCGCCATCATCATGGTCTTCCTGATCCTCGCCGCGCAGTACGAAAAATGGTCGCTGCCGCTGGCCGTCGTCATGGCCGTGCCTTTCGCGCTGATGGGCGCGCTGACGGCGATCTGGGTGCGCGACATGCCGAACGACATCTACTTCCAGATCGGCCTCGTCGTGCTGATCGGCCTGGCGTCGAAAAACGCCATTCTGATCGTCGAATTCGCCGCCCAGAAGTACGCCGAGGGCAGAAACGTCGTCGATGCCGCGCTCGAAGGCGCCCGCCTGCGTTTCCGGCCCATCATCATGACCTCGCTCGCCTTCGTGCTCGGCGTCTTCCCGCTGGTCAAGGCCACCGGGGCCGGCGCCGCCGCGCGCCAGTCGATGGGCACCGGCGTTTTCGGCGGCATGATCGCCGCCACCTTCATCGCCACCCTCTTCATTCCGCTCTTCTTCAAGTGGCTGGAACATGGCAAACAGAAACTGCCGGCCGGCGACAAGCATGCCGACCAGACGGAGGAAAACTGACATGGCCGCCCCGCACAAGCCCCCATGAAAATCGGCCTTTTTCGGCGTTGACCGCAACAGCCCTGCTCGCCGGCTGCGCCGTCGGCCCCGACTACCAGCGCCCGAGCTCCACGCTGCCCGACCAATACAGCCAAGCCGACGCGCAAGCTGCCACGCGCGCCGAAGCCCCGGTCAATCCCGAATGGTGGACGCTGTTCGGCGACGCCAGCCTGAACGCGCTGGTCGCCCAGGCGCTGGACGCCAACCAGGACCTGCAGGCCGCCATCGCCCGCCTGGAAGCGGCCGACGCCTATGCCCGCGAAATCAATTCGGCGTATTACCCGACCGTCAATCTGGACGCTGCCAGCAGCCGCCTGGGCACCAGCGNNGCACCACCTACAACGGCCAGAAGATGGGTGGCGCCGATCAACAACCGCCGCGCCGCGCTGTCGCTCAGCTACGAGATCGACCTCTGGGGCCGCATCCGCCGCATGAACGAAGCCGCCGGAGCCGACGCGCTGGCCAGCCGCTTCGCCAGCGACGCGGTGCGCCTGAGCCTGATCGGCCAGGTAACCAGCGAATACCTGATCCTGCGCGCCCACGACGCCGAAGTCTCGGTCAGCCAGGAAACCGTGACCTCGCGCCAGGAAACCCTGCGCATCGTCAAGGCGCGACTCGACGCCGGCTCGGCTTCGGCGCTCGAACTCGCCCAGGCCGAAAACTCGCTGGCCAGCGCACAGTCGCAACTGAGCCAGTTGAAGCGGCTGCGCGGCCTGTCGGAAAACCAGATCGGCCTGCTCACCGGCCAGCCCGGCCTGCAGATCCCGGTCAACCTGACGCCGCTGCCGCTGCCGCCGGTACCGCCGCCGGGGCTGCCTTCCAGCCTGCTCGAAGCACGCNCCGACGTGCGTCAGGCCGAAGAAAAGCTCATCGCCGCCAACGCCCGCATCGGTGTCGCCAAGGCCGCCTATTTCCCGGCCATCAGCCTGACCGGCAACTACGGCAGCGAGAGCATGGCGCTGTCCAGCCTGTTCACCGCCNCCGCCACCATCTGGTCGGCGGCGATCGGTCTGACCATGCCGATCTTCGATGCCGGCCGCACCGGCGCCCGCGTCGACCAGGCGAGCGCCGGCCAGAAGGAGATGCTGGCGAATTACCGCAAGACCATGCAGACGGCGTTCAAGGAAGTGAACGACGCGCTGGTCAGCCTGCGCGAGCTGGCCGACGAGGAAACCGCCAACATCGCCCAGCTGGACTCGGCGCGCCGTTCGCTCAAACTGTCGCAGGCGCGCTACGAGGCCGGCTATGTCGGATTCCTCGAAGTGCTCGACGCGCAACGCACGACGAATATCGCACAATTGACGTATCTGAACAGCCGCAAGAATCGCCTGAACGCAGCAGTCGATCTGTTCCGGGCGCTCGGTGGCGGGTGGCGCGAAGACGCCTGAGCCGCATCGGCGAACGTTGTTCAAGGGAGGAGTTGATCAAATGGTCAGAAGAACCAAGGAAGACGCGCTGGAAACGCGCAACCGCATTCTCGACGCCGCCGTCGAGGTGTTCAACCGCCAGGGCGTCGCGCAGACTTCGCTGGGCGATGTCGCCGCCGAAGCCGGCGTCACGCGCGGCGCCATCTACTGGCACTTCACCAACAAGGTGGCGATGTTCGACGCCATGATCGAGCGCCTGATCTGCCCGCTGATGATCAACGACGAGGATCGCGATGCGTGGATCGCCAGCGACCCGCTGGACTTCATCCGCACCGCCACCGGCGAGTTCATCGGCAAGATGCTGAACGACGCGAGTTTCCGCCGTGTCTTCGAGATTTTCTGGCACAAATGCGAATACGTTGGCGACATGGCCGCCCTGCGCGACGCGTNNCTCGAAGATGGCCAGAGCCACATCGACGTCATCCACCAGGCCTTCACGCTGGCGGCGGAACGCGGACAGATCGGCGATTCGCTGACGCCGCACCAGGCCACCATCGGCCTGATCGGCCTGATCGACGGGCTGCTCTACAACTGGACCAAGAACNCCCGGATGTTCCCGCTGGACACTTATGCCCGGCCCATCCTCGACAGCTTCGTCCGCAGCCTTGGCGCCAACCCGCCCAAGGCGTAGATAGCCCGCCCGACCGTGACGGTCACGGGCTTTACGTTCATTTACAGCTCGCTTACAGCGCTTAACCGCCCCGGAGAGACTATTCGTCTGTCGCTTGCCCTGCACGGGGCAGCCAATCAGAACGAAAGGACACCGACATGACGACTGTTCATCACCGCCACATCAGGCGCTTTCTCGCCGCCGCCAGCGTCGCGCTGGCGATCCCGCTGGGCGCATCGGCATTTCAGGGTGGCCCTGATGGCCACCCGGGTTGCGGCAGCTTTGCCGGGCGCGGCGGCCCGGGCATGGGTGGCGAGACGATGCCGCCGCATCTGCGCGGCCTGAACCTGAGCGAAGCCCAGCGTGACAAGATTTTCGAGATCATGCACGCCCAGGCACCGCTCATGCGCGAAAAAGCCAAGGCCGTGCGCAAGGCCGAAGACGATTTGCGCGCCCTGGCGGCGGCGGACGACTACAGCGACGCCAAGGCCCGCACCCTGGCCGACACGGCGGCAAAGGCGATTTCCGAAATGTCCCTGGCCCGGGCCAGGGCCGAGCGCCAGGTATTCGAAGTACTGACGCCCGAACAGCGGAAACAGATCGCCGACATCAAGGCTTCCGGCGGCCCGGGACGCGGCCGTGGCGAAGCAGGCCCACAACCGCCGGCCCACTGATCTCCACGACTGCACAGCTTATCTCCCCTTGCCGGAACCGTGAATGCGGTTTCGGCTTTTTCCTTTGCGGCGCCTCGGCTATGATCGGGCAATTGAAGACAACCGGTGAATGATGACTGACCCCGCCCGTATCCTGCTGGTGNACGACGATGTCGAACTGGCGGCCATGCTCTCCGACTATCTGGTACGCGACGGCTTCGAAGTGCTGGCCGTGCCGGACGGCGAAAGCGGCGTCGCCGAGGCCCTGTCCGGACGCTTCGCGCTGGTCGTGCTCGACGTGATGATGCCGGGCATCGGCGGCATCGAGGCCNTGCGCCGGATTCGCGCGGCGAGCACGGTGCCGGTACTGATGCTGACGGCGCGCGGCGACGATCTCGACCGCATCGTCGGCCTCGAACTGGGCGCCGACGATTACGTGCCCAAGCCCTGCCTGCCGCGCGAACTGGCCGCCCGCCTGCGCGCCATCCTGCGCCGCAGCCAGCAGTCCGCCGAGCCGGCGGCGCAGGCGCCGCTGGTCGTCGGCCCGCTCCGGCTGATGCCGGCGCAGCGGCGCGTGGAATGGGATGGCGCGCCGGTCGAGCTGACCAGCACCGAGTTCAACCTGCTGGAAATCCTGGCGCGCAACGCCGGCCGCCCGGTCAGCAAGGCCGACCTCTCGGCGCAGGCGCTCGGGCGCCCGCTGGCGCGCTTCGACCGCAACATCGATGTCCATCTGTCGAGCATCCGCCACAAGCTGGGCCAGTTGCCCGATGGCCGCTCGTGCATCCAGACGGTCTATCGGCAGGGCTACCAGCTGATCCGGGAATGACATGGGCCGCCTGTTCTGGAAGTTCTTTCTTTTCATCTGGCTGGCGCAAATGGTCGGCATCATCGGCGTCGGCACGTATTTCTGGTTCGAACGCAACCAGGCCTCGCAATTCGCCGAGGGACCGCAGTTCGCCCGTCCCGGCAACGACGAAGGGCGCCCACCGCCGCCCCCGCCACACGCAGGCGACGCTCCGCCGCCCGACCGCCCCATGCACCGCNCCGCCCCCGGCCATCGGCGCGACCGTGGCATGCCGATGGCGCCACTGTTGAGCGCGCTGCTGGTCAGCCTGTTGAGCGCCTGGGCGTTGGCCTGGTACTTCGCCAGGCCGATCCGCCAGTTGCGGGGCGCTNTCGACGCCGCCGCCGCTGGCGACCTCNGGGTGCGCATCGGCGACGGCATGGGCGGCCGGCGCGACGAACTGGCCGACCTCGGGCGCGATTTCGATCACATGACCGAGCGCCTGGGCCAGCTGGTCGACGGGCAGAAGCGCCTGCTGCACGACGTTTCGCACGAAATGCGCTCGCCGCTGGCCCGCTTGCAGGCGGCCATCGGCCTCGCCCGCCAGCAGCCGGAACATTTCGACGAGACGCTGGCACGCATCGAGCGCGAAGGCGAACGAATGGACGCGCTGGTCGACGAACTGCTGACGCTTTCCNGCCTGCAAGCCGGCGTAGCCGGCGAACTGGAAGAGGTCGACCTGCAGGAACTGCTGGAAGGCATCGTCGAAGATGCACGCTTCGAAGGCATGGCAAGGCAGGTCGGCATCGAACTGACGGCCAGCGGCTTGCCTGCGGTGCGCGCCAACCCGGCGCTGCTGCATCGCGCCATCGAGAATGTCGTACGCAATGCGCTGCATCACTCGCCAACTGGGGGCGTGGTACGCGTGGCCGGCGAGGCCGACGGCAAGCGCCTGCGCCTGAGCATCGGCGACCAGGGGCCAGGCGTTNCCCCCGAGGCGCTGGAANAAATCTTCCAGCCTTTCTACCGGGGCGGCGACAAGACTTCGGGCGGCGGCTACGGCCTCGGCCTGGCGATTGCCGAACGGGTGATTGCTGCGGTCGACGGCCAAATCAGGGCANAAAACGCGGTTGGCGGCGGGCTGGTGATCGAGATCGATCTGGTCGTCTGAGATGCATCGCCGGGCAGTTTTACCTGGATTAACATCTCCCTGACACCGTCTTACATGGCGCCAAACGACAATGGCGCCATGATTTCACACATGCTGGCCACCATCGTCGTGCGGCGCTGGTTCTGGCGATGGTGCTGCTAGGCGGCTGCGCCGGCCTGCCCTCGGTGGGGCCGGATTACCAGAAGCCCGACACCCCGTTGCCAGCCACCTGGCAGGCCGGGGCACCGCCGGCCGCTGCGTCACAAGACCTCGCACGCTGGTGGCAACAACTTGACGACCCGCTGCTGAGCCGCCTGATCGATGAGNCCCTGAGCGGCAGCCTCGATCTCAAGGCCGCGCAGGCGCGACTGCGGCAGGCGCGGGCGACTCGGAACCAGGCAGTCGGCGGCTATTTCCCGAGCATTGCCGCCGCGTTCGGCGCCAACAGCAACCGGCAGGCCGAAGTGATCAATCCGAACTACGTGGGCACGACCTACAGCGCCGGCTTCGACGCCACCTGGGAGATCGATCTGTTTGGCGGCACGCGCCGCAGTGTCGAAGCGGCGACGGCGGATCAGGCGTCCAGCGCGGCCAGTCTGAACCAGACCCGCGTTTCGCTGGTCGCCGAAGTAGCGCTGAATTACGTCGAACTGCGCGGCTATCAGCGGCGTCTGGCGATTGCCGCCGAGAACCTGGCCAGCCAGGGCGAGACCTTGCAAATTACCCAATGGCGCAATCAGGCCGGGTTGGCGAACAGCGTCGATGTCGAGCAGGCACGCGCCAATTACGAACAAACCNGGGCGACCATTCCCGATCTGGAGATCGGCGCCTATCAGGCAGAAAACCGCCTGGCCGTGCTGCTTGGCCGCCACNCCGGTTCGCTCCACAGCGAGTTGAGCGCCTACAAACCACTTCCGCAGNTACCGGCGAACATTGCCAGTGGCATCCCGGCCGACATCCTGCTGCAACGCCCCGACCTGATTGCCACCGAACGCACGCTGGCGGCCGAGACGGCCCGGGTCGGCCAGAAGATGGCGGCGCGTTACCCGAGCCTGTCGCTCAGCGGCTCGTTCGGCTGGGAGGCGTTTTCCTTCGGCGCGCTGAGCGGCGCCGGTGCGGTGGCATCGGCGACGGCCGCCTCGCTGGCGGCGACGGTATTCGACGGCGGCCGCTTGCGTAGCGCGGTCGATATCCAGAGTGCAGTTCAGGAACAGGCGCTGATCGCCTACGAAAGCAGCATCCTGACGGCGCTGGAGGAAGTCGAGAATGCACTCAAGGCGCACGCCGTGGCGCGCGAACGGCTAAGCGCCAGACAGGCGGCAGCAGACGCCGCGCGCAATGCCGCGCAACTCGGGCAGCTCNAGTACGAATCCGGCCTCACCGATTTTCAGAAGGTGCTGGATACGCAACGCACCCGGCTGACGGCGGAAGACAACCTGTCGACGGCGCAGTCGGCGGTGCTGACCAGCCTGATCACGCTCTACAAAACACTGGGCGGCGGCTGGGAACGGCCGGTCGCTACCNAGGACAACGCACAAGGCAAGACATCATGACCCAGACCCCGGACAACGATTCCACCGAAGGCCTGCGTGGCCTGCTGAATGCGACGGTCAAGGCGGCACCGGCAAGGGCAAACGCCGCTGGATGCTGATTGGCGGCGTGCTCGCTGCCTTGCTCGCGGGCATCGCACTGTTTTCAGGTGGCGGCAAGTCTAAGACAGGCGACTACATCACTGAAGAAGCGGCGCTTGGCAATCTGCTGGTCACCGCCTCGGCCAGCGGCACCCTGCAACCGACCAAGTCGGTCGACGTCGGCAGCGAGCTTTCCGGTACGCTGACCAAGGTGCTGGTGCAGGAAAACGACCGGGTGACCAAGGGCCAGTTGCTGGCCGAACTCGATACCGCCAAGCTCAAGGATACGGTCGCCAAGTCGCAGGCGGCGGTAACGTCGGCCGAAGCGGCCGTGGCGCAGAAGCGGGCGACCGTGGCCGAAGCCAAAGCCTCGCTGGCGCGCATGCGGCAGGTGGCCGAGCTTTCCGGCGGCAAGGTGCCGGCCAAGACCGAGCTGGAAACGGCCGAAGCGACGCTGCAACGCGCCGTGGCCGACGAAGCGAGCGCCCGCGCCGACGTAACCCAGGCCAAGGCGACGCTGAAGACCGACGAGACCAATCTCGGCAAGGCGATCATCCGCTCGCCGGTCAATGGCGTGGTGCTGACGCGCAAGGTTGAGCCGGGGCAGACGGTGGCGGCGCAGATGACGACGCCGGTGCTGTTCGTGCTGGCGGAGGATTTGTCCAAGATGGAATTGCAGGTCAAGGTGGACGAGGCCGACGTGGGCAACGTCAAGAACGGGCAGAAAGCGAGCTTCACGGTTTCTGCTTGGCCGGGTCGCAAGTTCCCGGCGACCATCCAGCGCGTCGGCCTCGGTTCGACGACGACCGACAACGTGGTCACTTACAAGACCATCCTGCAAGTCAGCAACGACGACCTCGCCTTGCGCCCGGGCATGACGGCAACGGCCAGCATCGTCACTGCCGAACGGGCGGACGTCCTGCTGGTGCCGAATGCCGCGCTGCGCTTCACGCCGCCTACAAGCGGAAGCGGGCCGCAGCGCAGTCTGGTTTCCCGACTATTGCCCGGCCCGCCGCCCGACATGGCCAAAAAGCGCCCGGCGGCGGCTGCCAAAATGACGACGAGGCGCGCGTCTGGGTGCTGGGCGAGCAAGGCCCGCAAGCGGTTGCGGTCAAGACCGGTGTCAGCAACGGGCGGCAGACCGAGATCTCGGCGGCGATTTGAATGCCGGCATGGCGGTGATTACCGACTATCAGGAAACGAAAAAGTGACCTGTTGCGGTCGACCCCGAAAAAGGGCAAAATCAAAATGGCCGGGGCTGAGATGGCCGAAACCGAAATGCGCCCGCCGCTGATCGAGTTACGCGCCATCACCAAAACCTATGGCGAGGGCCAGGCGGCATTTCAGGCGCTGGGCGGCGTCGATCTCACTATCGAGCAGGGCGAATTCGTGGCGGTGATGGGGCCATCCGGCTCCGGCAAATCGACGGCGATGAACCTGCTCGGCTGCCTCGACACGCCGACTACCGGCGAATACCTGTTTCGCGGCATCCACGTCGAACAACTCGACCGCAACCAGCGCGCCCTGCTGCGCCGCAATTGTCTGGGTTTCGTCTTCCAGGGCTTCAACCTGCTGGCGCGCACCTCGGCGCAGGAAAACGTCGAACTGCCACTGCTCTATCGCGGCGAACCGGCCGACGTGCGCCATGCCATGGCGCGGGCGGCGCTCGACAAGGTCGGGCTGGCCGGCTGGGAGCATCACACGCCGGCCGAGCTTTCCGGCGGCCAGCAACAGCGCGTCGCCATCGCCCGCGCCATCGTCACCAACCCGCTGGTGCTACTGGCCGACGAGCCGACCGGCAACCTCGACAGCAAGCGCAGCTACGAAATCATGGAGCTGCTGACCCGGCTGAACGGCGAGCAAGGCATCACCGTCATCATGGTGACGCACGAGCCGGATATGGCGGCCTACGCCCGGCGCATCGTTCATTTTGTCGATGGCCGGGTCGACAGCGACGAAAGCCAGACGGCAACAAAATCATGCTCCNTGAATGCCCTGCTGCTCGCCCTGCGCGAGATTCGCCGCAACCTGATGCGCTCCTTTNTGACGGTGCTCGGCATAGTTATCGGCGTCGCGGCGGTCATCACGATGGTCACGCTCGGCAACGGCGCCACGCAGATGGTGGCCGACCAGATTTCCAGCCTCGGCAGCAACCTGTTGATGGTGATGCCCGGCCAGCGGCTCGGCCCCGGGCGCGACAGTGCCGGGGCGCCCAGATTCAAGATGGCCGATGTCGAGGCGATTCAGCAACAGATCAACGGCCTCAAGGTCGTCGCGCCGGTGGTCGGCAGTTCGGTGACGCTGGTGGCCGGCACGCAGAACTGGTCGTCCACGGTCAACGGCACGACCAACGATTATCTGATCGCCGGCAACTGGAAACTGGCCGCCGGGCGCCTGTTCGGCGAAGACGAGGAACGCGCCGGCAAGGCCGTGTGCATCGTCGGCAACACCGTCAAGCGTGAGCTGTTCGGCAACCAGAGCCCGCTCGGCAACAGCATCCGTGTCAAAACTTTCGACTGCGAAGTGATCGGCCTGCTCGCCGCCAAAGGCCAGGGCGGCATGGGGCAGGATCAGGACGACACGGTGCTGATGCCCTTGCGCACCGTGCAGCGCCGGCTGACCGGAACGCTCGACATTGGCAGCATCCTGGTCTCGCTCAAGGATTCGACCGACTCGGCCGGGGTGATGACGCAACTGCGCAGCCTGCTGCGCGAACGGCGCAAGCTGGCCGACAACGTCGACGACAACTTCAACGTGATGGATACCAAGCAAATCGCCGAAACGTTGTCCGGCACCATCGGCACCATGACCGCACTGCTCGGCGCGGTGGCGGCGGTCAGCCTGCTGGTCGGCGGTATCGGCATCATGAACATCATGCTGGTATCGGTCACCGAGCGCACCCGCGAGATCGGCATCCGGCTGGCCATCGGCGCGCTGGAAAATGAAGTGCTGCTCCAGTTCCTGATCGAGGCCGTGGTGCTCTCGNCCTTCGGCGGTCTGGTCGGCATCGCGTTCGCCTTCGTCGCCTGCCTGGGCTTGTCGACGCTGATGCACATGCCCTTCCTGTTCAACCCGGCAATCAACCTCACCGCCTTCGGCTTCTCAGCCGCCATCGGCGTCATCTTCGGCTACGTTCCAGCCCGCCGCGCCGCGCAACTCGACCCAATTGCCGCCTTGCGTCACGAATGAAGGACGGGCTTTGCCCGCCGCCGTCATTCAGGCAATCGAGAACAGCAGCGTCTCCATCTCCTGCACCACGCAGGCCCAGTCCAGCGACTCCGCCGTCTTTCTGGCGTGGCGGCCCATGGCGCGGAAGCCTTCCGGATC
The DNA here is from genome assembly GCA_013363835.1 of Dechloromonas sp. GTDB lineage: Bacteria > Pseudomonadota > Gammaproteobacteria > Burkholderiales > Rhodocyclaceae > Azonexus. The sequence goes on along the minus strand of CP054864.1, from coordinate 385,807 downwards.
GTCTGCATGCCGGGCGGCGAGTTCGCTGGCCATTGCGGCGAATTCGGCGGTCTGGCCGTAGGGTGCCAGCAGGCCGTTGGTGCCGTGGCGGACATGTTGGGCCGCCGCCGCGTAGTCGAAGGCGGCGAGCGGCAGGCCGCTGGCCATCGCTTCCAGCGTCACGTTGCCGAAGGTTTCGGTGAGGCTAGGGAAGAGGAAGAGGTCGCCGGAGGCGTAGTGCGTCGCCAGGTCTTCGCCGCGCCGCGTGCCGGCGAAGATGGCGTCGGGCAGACGGGCGCCCAGCGCCTTGCGCTCCGGCCCGTCGCCGACCAGCAGCAGGCGCGCCTTGGGCTGCCGGACGCGAATGGCGGCGAAGGCTTCGATCAGCGCCGTCAGGTTCTTTTCAGCGGCCAGCCGACCGACATGGACGACGACCGGATCGTCCGGCGCGGCTTTCCACAGCTGGCGCAGGGCTTCGCTACGGCGCCCGGGATTGAACAGCTGGGTATCGACGCCGCGCGCCACGACGCGCAGGTTGCGGAAGCCGCTGGCGGCAAGTTCGGCGCGCATGTGTTCGGTCGGCACCATCGTCAATAGCGTGTGGTTGTGGAATTTGCGCAGGTAATCGACGATGGGCCGCTTCAGCCAGCCGATGCCGTAGTGCAGGCTGTAGGTGTGGAAGTTGGTGCGGAAGTCGGAGCAGACGGGAATCTTGAGTTTCAGCGCGGCTTGCAGCGCCGACCAGCCGAGCGGGCCTTCGGTAACAATGTGGACGATGTCCGGGCGGCGCAGCGTCCATTGCTTGATCAGCNNGCGCTTGGCCGGCAGGCCCATCTTGAGGTTGGGATAGCGCGGAATCGGCACGCCGCCGGTCAGCACCTCGGCAAAGCCCTGGGTGGCGGCGGGCTGCTCGGCGGCCAACTGGCGCGGGCGGATCAACTGGATGTCGTGATGGCGCTTGCGCAGGCCATCGACAAAACGCGCGAGCGACAGCGCGACGCCGTTGATCTCGGGCGGATAGGTTTCGGTGACCACGGCCAGACGCAGGGAGCGTCGGGTGGCCGGCAATTGTTCGATGAGGATGGATTCCATGAGCAACTCGCAGCGAGGTATTCGCGAGATGTTCGTCAGGCCGGATAACAGGGGTGAGTCAGCCAGATGACATTTTCGTGTCGGCACCCGGCCTTAACACGATTGACTTCGCTGCGTCACAACTCGGTAGCAATCCGCGAATACCTTTGTAATGCCTCTTTAATTCACCCCATCCACCATCCAGGAGGAACAATGAAAGAATTTCTGCACGCCCTGAAGGTGCAACGCTGGGACGACCACCGTTACTACCACCAGAGCCGCATCAACCAGACCCTGCATTTCATCAGCGCAATCAGCTTCCTGACCGCCTATGCGCTGATCTTCAGCAACCCGGCAGCCGCCGCGCTGATCGGCTGGCTGGTGTCGATGGTGACCCGCCAGTCCGGCCATTTCTTCTTCGAGCCGCTCGGTTACGACCATGTCAATCAGGCCACCAACGAATACAAGGAAGCGGTCAAGGTCGGCTATAACCTCAAGCGCAAGATGATCCTGATTTCGATCTGGGCGCTGGCGCCGATGATGCTGTTCGTCGACCCGACCCTGTTCGGCCTCTTCGAGCCGGCGGCTGATCGCTCGGCGCTGATCGACCAGGTCGGCATCATCTGGCTGGCGGTCGGCATTGGTGGCCTGCTCTTCCGCACCGTGCAGCTTTTCTTCATCCGCGACGTGCAGACCGGCCTGGTCTGGATGACCAAGATCCTGACCGATCCCTTCCACGATCTGGTGCTCTACTACAAGGCGCCGTTCTACCTGCTGCGCGGCCAACTGATCGACCCGATGGNATCACGCCATGCAGCACAAGGGCGCCTGATCATCGGTTCCGGTTTTGGCACTTTTTGGCGGTCGACCGTAACAGGCGACCGCCAAACTTGTTTCTACACCTGCTTCCCGCGAACCCCAGCCGATGTGCCAGCATTTCACGCAGGATGCCGCGCCGGATCGCCTTGTTGGTCACGCCCGGCGCTGCCCACCACCAGCCGTCGCGCTGCATCGCCTGGGCCGCAGCAACGAAACGCTCGGCCACGTCAGCGAAATCCGCCTCGTCGTAATTCAGGCTGAAGATGAAACGCCCGGTGCCGACCCACGACAGCGCCAGCCCTTCGGCGCGCAGGTAGTACTGCAACAACCAGTTGTAGCGGCTGGGCTGCGTATAGAACACCGTCCAGATGCTGGAAAGATTGGCCACCCGCACCGGCAAACCCGCGCCTTCGAGTTGCGCGTTGAGCGTTGCCGCACGGCGGTTCCAGGTTTCTTCGAGGCCGACGTAAAGTTCGCGCACCGCCAGCGTTTCCATCCGCTCCAGAAACACCTGCATCGCTCCCATCACGTAGGGGTGAGCATTGAAGGTGCCGCGCGCGAAGCAGATGTCGGCCGGGCGGTCATCGCGAAAACGCTTCATCAAATCGCGTCGCCCGCATACCACGCCGACCGGCAGCCCGCCGCCCAGCGTCTTGCCATAAGTGACCATGTCGGCGCGCACGCCGAAGTACTCCTGCGCACCGCCCGGCGCCAGGCGGAAGCCGACGAAGACCTCGTCGAGAATCAGCACGATGCCGCGCCGGGTGCACACCTCGCGCAACTGCTTCAGCCATGCCGTGTAGGCCGCGCGGTCGAAGCCGGCCCGGCGGGCGCTGTCGACCAGCGAGGAATCGCCGGGCGCCCCGGCGTTCGGGTGCAGTGCNCTGCAAGGGTTGACCAGCACGCAGGCGATGTCCTTGCGGGTGTCGAGCACCTTCAGGCTGTCGGCGTCCATTTCCTTCAAGGTGTAGGTTTCGCGCGGCGGCAGCGGGTTGCCGATGCCCGGCTGCACGTCCTCCCACCAGCCGTGGTAGGCGCCGCAGAAGCGCACCAGATTGCGGCGGCCGGTGTGGTAGCGGGCCAGGCGCACCGCCTGCATCACCGCCTCGGTGCCGGACATGTGGAAGGACACTTCTNNGTCCAGCCCGGAAATCGCGCGCAGGCGGCGCACGTTGTCGGCCACCACCGGATGGTAGGCACCGAGCACCGGCCCCAGCGCCGCAACGCGGGCGCTGCCCTCGGCGATGCAGCTACGGTAGAAGTCGTAGCCGAAGACATTGACGCCATACGAGCCGGTCAGGTCGTAGAGTTCATTACCGTCGAGATCGGTGACCTTGACCCCGGCGCTGGATTGCAGAAANCCGCCGCCTTTCAGGCGCTCGCGCACGTAGCGGCTGAACTGGAAGGGAACGCGATAGCTGGCGGTGAATTGCAGGTCGGATATGCCTTCCGACGCTTCTCCGGCCAGCGCAGCCGAGCGGGCAAAGCGGGTGCGGAACAGCTCGGCCAGATTGGCGAAGCCCTGACGGCGCAAGGCGACCACCTCATCCGGCGCGCCATCGGCGTTGAANAACCGCGCTTCGTCGTATTCGTAATACGGAATCAAACGCGCCACGCGCTTGGCCATCCGCGAATGGCCGGTCAGCGACGGNTGCTTGGCGCGCGACAGTTCCAGCCGGCGCTTGAGACGGGGAAAGGCCGCCGCCACCGCAGCGACAGCAGCAACATACATAGGCAAAGTTTCGTTCATTGATTTCTCCTTGCCCTCCCTTCTACCCAAGCCTCTTTACAGAAAAATGACCGTTCGAAGAATGTTGTCCCGAATCTTGTCCCGAATCGTCCTCCAGGAAGACCTCAATTTCCTGCTCACCAACCGCGTGCCGCGCCAGTTGCTCACCCGTTTCATGGGCTGGTTCAGCCAGATCGAACAGCCGCTGGTGCGCGATCTTTCCATCGCCACCTGGAAGCTGTTCGCCGATCTCGACCTCTCCGATGCCCGCAAAACGGAATTCCGCAGCCTGCACGACTGCTTCACCCGCCAGCTGAAACCTGGCGCCCGCGTAGTGAATGGCGACCCCGAGATCCTCACCAGCCCAAGCGATGGCATCGTCGGCGCCTGCGGCAGCATTGCCGGCGTCGAACTATTCCAGGCCAAGGGCTTCNCCTACACCCTGCTCGACCTGCTCGGCGACCCGGAACTGGTCGAGCGCTACCGCGACGGCAGCTACATCACCCTGCGCCTCACCTCCAGCATGTACCACCGCTTCCACGCCCCCGCCGACTGCGACGTGTACAAGGTCACCTACATCTCCGGCGACACCTGGAACGTGAACCCGATTGCCCTGAAGCGCGTCGAAAAGCTGTTCTGCAAAAATGAGCGCGCGCTGATCGAAACCACCCTGACGCCCGGCGGCCAGCGCATCCTGCTGGTGCCCGTCGCCGCCATCCTGGTCGCCAGCATCCGCCTGCACTTCATCAACGTCCTGCTACACATCCGCTATCGCGGCCCCAACCACATCCCCTGCGCCGCGCATTTCGCCAAAGGCGAAGAAATGGGCTGGTTCCAGCACGGCTCCACCATCATCGTCCTCGCCCCCAAGGGCTTCGCGCTATGCGACGGCATCTCCGACGGCAAGCAGGTGCGGATGNGGGAAGCCCTGATGCGGATTCCGGGAGTTGATGGCGGAAAATCCGCGTGAAACGTGCCTGTTGCGGTCGACGCTGAAAATTGGCCATTTTTCAGCGTCGACCGCAACAGGGGTTGAGCTAATCAAGAATTCTTCTTGAAGCTCGCTAGCCCGAAGCAGGGGCATGAAATTTGTTGCAGAACGACAATCAGAACCTCACGCCAACACGAACGCCCAAAAGCTGGGTGTTATCGAGATTCTTGAAGTTGCCGTTGCCATCTTGAACCTTGTCGAGCGCTGGTGAGATGTACTGGTAGCTCGGGCTGATACTCAGCCACGGCGTCACCGCGAAGTTGTAATAGACCTCGACAGCGCTTTCCCGGTTTAGCCCCAGATTCAAGGTGTCGCGCATATAGGGAACGAAATTGTCGCTGAATTCAGTGAGCGCCCAGCCGATCCCGAATTCGTCATAGGGTCTGCCGGGAACGATGCCCTTGCCGACGAGGCCCAGCGAATAACTGTATTTGACCGGATTTGCCTTGCCATCGCTGAGTCCAAAGCTGAAAAANGTCCCCAGACCACGCTTCGACTCCCCTTCCGGCTGCCACAGATACTGCTCGAAACTGTAAACGGCCGCCCAGGTTTCGTTCTCCATGTTCAGCGGCTGGGTGGGGACGAGCAACGCCGCGTGCTTTTCGAGTATATCGACCAGAACCGGCCCGGGATTTCCCAGGCGGGGNTAGCGCGCTGTCAGCAATGAGCGCGCGATATTGCTCGGCCCNTGGATCAGCGAGGGGCGCTCTTTGTTGCTCCATGCCAATGTCAGATTCTGGTGGCCGGGCAGGCCGAAGGGCTTGATCTTGAGATCGCCACTCAAGAGTGCCATGACACCATCGCTAAAGGCGTTGCTGAGACTGTCGTCCATAATGGTGCCGTTCGGATCGAGCACCATCCCGGCTACGGTGATGTCGTGCGAGGGCAGGTAAAGTGCAGTTGCGCCGTAGGCCGAAAGCGGAACCATTGCCAGCGCTACCGGGAAATTGAGGGCGGTGTTCAGGAACCCTGTACGATTGTCGCCGTGAAACTGGTTGGTCGGGGCGAGTGAATTGATCTTGCCCAGCTGGAGGCCGAATTGCGGACTGAAGAACTGGGTGTAGGTCAGTTCCTGGATACCGGTATCGGGCTTGGTGGTCGGCAGTATCCAAAATTCGTTTGCCGGAATCATGGCGCCGGAATCATACAGCAGGTTGTTGCCGAAGCTGCTGATCGTCTGTACCTTGAAATAGCCACCCGGCCACAGGCCCAGCTTTCCGGTATCGACCGTCAGCGCGACGATGGCGTTGCCCCAGCTACTGCCGCCGGTATCCCGACCGCCGCTCGTGATGGTTTGCGGAGTCCAATAGGCATCAACGTCAAGCACGATGCCTTTCCTGGCCATTTCATCGCGCAATCCTCCCCAGTCGCCAGTGAGCCTGGGGCGCGTAGCTAAATCCCCGCCCCAGGTTTCGGGAACTGCCTCCGGCATGGCAAGCGCCGGAAGCGAGGTACTGAACAGTGCGGCCAAAACGGCTAACCGAAGTTTCGATTTCATGGACTGCCTCGTTGTTTGCCAGCCAATGCATTGAGCACAGGGCTGGTGGTGACCTGATGCCAAGTTTCGGTTTGTTTATCTGGACTGGCCTTGATTCGGCTCAGGATCGGCCAGCATATCCTTGGGTGGCTCGAATTGCTGTTTGTAGATCAGCGGGGGATAGCCTTCGTCGTCCGGCACACGTGGCGGAAGTTTGAACTCCAGCGTCTCGAAAGGCGAGCGGCTGGGCAGAATCACGTTGTTGGCCTTGACATAGTCATTCCAGAGCGCCTTCATGTGCCTTAGCTTTTCGGGCTGCTCCTTGGCGAGATTATTCCGTTCCGCCGGATCGTTGGCCAGGTTGAAAAGCTCCCAGTCGCCGTTACCGAATGGCTTGTACTGCCAACGAATTTTCCAATCGCCCTGGCGTACCGCGCGGTTGCCAAANATCTCCCAGCCCAGGGAATCCCGCGCCATGCGCGCTGATTCNTCACGCCCGGCCAGCATCGCCCCNCAGGATTTTCCCATCAGTGGCGGTAGTTGCTGACCTGCGGCAGTCGTTGCGGGGTAGGTTGTACCAGCGACTTCCAACAGGGTTGGCATGATGTCGGCAACATGCATCACCCCGTGGTTGATACTGCCCGCCGGACGCCGGATTATCGGTCCGCTGACGACAAGGGCGTTGCGGATACCGCCTTCGGCAACCCAGCCCTTGTACTGGCTGAAGGGAGTCATCGAAACCTGCGCCCACATCGGACCATAGCCGACATACGAACCCGGGTCGCCCCAGTTTTCGGGCTTGTTGTTCGGCCATTTTTTCGCGAAGTGAAGTGCGTCGCGCGTACCGGGGTTCCCNGCAATCGATTCGGCGAGATCGGTGCCTTCCGCGCCATTGTCGCCAAAGACAATGAAGATGGTATTGTCGTATTCGCCTATTTGCTTGAGATGCTCGATAAGGCGCCCGACATGATGGTCGAGGTTTTCCACCATGCCGGCATAAAGCTCCATCTTNTTGGCGAGCACGGCACGCTTTTCGGGCGCCAGCACAATGGGGTCGGGAACAAACCACATGCGCTCGGCAAGCCTGGTTCCGGGNGGCATGATCCCGAGTTCGATCTGCCTGCTCAGCCGGGCCTTGCGCACGGCGTCCCACCCNTGTTCATAAACGCCGGCATAGCGATTGCGCCAGTCGGCGGGTAAATGGAAGGGATCGTGCGGTGCCTGATGGGCCACATAGGCAAANAACGGTTTCCCATCGCCACGATTGTCGTCGATGAAGCGAATCAACTTGTCCGTGTATGTCTTAGTCGCGTAATAATCCTTGGGCAGTTCCTTCAGGTAGCGACCGTCTTCAGTGAACACCGAAAGGGGGCTGGCCGAGGTCATGTTGGTCATGTCCCAGTAGCTGCCGGCACCGTCGAGCAGCGAGAAGTCGCGTTCGAAGCCCCGCGCCGGNGGAATCTGGTCGGGGCTCTTGCCGAGGTGCCACTTGCCGACCATGGTGTGATAACCCGCGTCCTTCAATAATTGCGGCAACGTGGCGACACGCTCGTTGAGATGGCCTTCGTAACCGACAGCGCCGCGCTGGTTGGGTGCCGTCCACTCGTCCATGTTGCCCAGACCATTGCGATGGGTATCGACGCCACTCAGCAATGTTGCCCGTGTCGGAGAACATGTTGGATTGGTATAGAAATTCAGNAACCTGACCCCCTGTTTGGCAAGGGAATCCATATTCGGGGTTCGGATTTCGCTGCCGAAGGCTCCCAGGTCGGCGTAGCCGAGGTCGTCACCCAGAATGACGACAATATTGGGCCGGCGCGAACTGTCCGCCGCTGTAACGGCGGATGGCAAGGCAAGCGCGCCAAGCATGAAGCCGAGAGCGCTTAATCCAACCCTGAGCCAGCATCCGCAGTGCGTGTTTCTGCCCAAACCCCGGGCGGCCATTTTCTCATCATTTCGCTCCTCCGTACATGCTGCATATGCGCGATAGCATCCCCGAATATTGTTACCACGGCACTCGCTTCGGGGAGCGGCGGCGGGGTCGTTCTGTACTGTTACACTCATGATCTGGCTAACAGGCAACGGCATCCGTTGGCCTTACAGGCGACTATTGGAAGTCTGGGCTTGAGTATAGTTGCTGTCTATCGTATTTCCGCAAGTAACCCCATCGTGAATTCCCTGGCCATAGAAACTACAACAGCCGTTACGGTGACTGAAATCACCGATCCTTCCGAGGCAAACGAAGGAATCGAACTGATCGACCTGGACGCGGTGCAACTCCACGCANGGCTGCTTGAGGCGCGCCGCGTGGTTGTACGGGCCGGCACAACTGCTATAGCGCTTAACACCAGCAATGTCCGCTTGCGGACGCGTACAAAATGCAGTGAAGGACTGGTCGCCTACGTTGTATTCGGGCCGAGTTCTACTGGTACGGTCAACGGAATGCCGGTCAGAGCCGACCAATTGCTGACCGCAGGGCTGGGGGCTGAGGTCGGATTCGTCGTCGAGCCTGGCTGGGAAAGCATCACCTTCCTTNTACCGGCAATGGATCTCGATGCGCACCTGTCCGTCCGCAAACGCTCCAGCTTGCTTCCGCCGGGGAGGCGGTAATGCTCTCAGCCCCCAGACGTTACGAACAAACTTTTTGCCTGGGGTAAGCAGCTTACGGAGACTGCGGCAAAGCAGCCCGAAGTATTCAATGACGGTGAGAGGATGCTGGCTGCGCTACAGATCGAGATCTTCGAGAAGCTACTTGCCACCATTGGTGTGGCTGAAGTATTCGAGCCGAGTCGGAGCGACCGGACTCGCCAGCGGCAGAGCCGCATCGTGAAGCTTGCCGAGGAGTATGTCCTGGCGCAAAACGGTGCCAACCTCTACGTGACCGACTTGTGCCGAATTGCCGGCGTCAGCGAGCGGCNNCTTGAGTATGCCTTCAAGGAGGTCATGGGATTGACGCCGGTCGGCTTCCTGGCAAAGCTTAGGCTGCACCGGGTTCGCCAGGCGCTGATAGCAGCAACCTCGGGATCGACCACCGTCGCCAACGAAGCGCTACGCTGGGGGTTCTGGCACCTCGGCGAATTCTCTCGTGCCTACAGCAAGTGCTTTGGAGAACTGCCTTCGGAGACGCTCGAACGAAACAGAGACTAGGCAATAATTGGCGACGCACCCATTTTTGTAACTTCCCTCACCGCACATACCCGAAATTAATGATCCTGAACGCCAGTTTGGCAGCGCCCCGGCGGTTGGCTTGCAGNGAGATCAGGCGCCAGGTTTGGGAGAGCAGGACGCGCGGGTAAACGACGTTGAGGAGGTCGGCGATCATGCGCCATTCGGCGCGGATGCCTTTCCAGTAGCCGAGTTTTTCGGTTTTNCTGGACTGGCTGACCAGGGGCCAGCGGACGACCGCTATCGTGAGCTGCTGCGCGATGATGCGGCGGTTCATGNNGACCTCGACGCCGAAGCGCGGCAGCCCGCGAATTTCTTCCAGCACCTCGCCGAGCAACTCCTTCCTGACCACCCGCTCGCCGGAAACGAAATCGAGCCCGATGGCGTGGAAGATGGGCAGGCTGTTGCGGCGCAGGCTGATGCTGACGGCGGCTTCGCCGGCCAGCACGGGCGCTGCGAGGGCGCTGATGTTGTCGGCGGTGAGGCCGGAGAGGTCGGCGTCGAGCAGCATCAGCAGTTCGCCTTCGGCGGCGGCGACGCCGGTGGCCATTGCGAAGCTNTTGCCGCGATTTTCGGGGCATGAAACGAGCCTGACCTTGGGAAACTGCCGGACGACTTCGGCAGTGTCGTCGGTAGAGCCATCGTCGACGACGATGACTTCATGCAGCAGCGGATGGCCGGCGGCGGCNCCGAGTACAGCGGCGATCCTTGGCGCTTCGTTGTAGGCGCAGATGACGCAGGAGATGCGAACGGCGCCCTGCCGGGTGCTACGGCTCATGGGAGGCTTTCAGGAATTGGAAGGCGCGTGCCGCAGGCGGCCTGCGCAAATGGCCGGGCGATGATGTCCGACGCGAAGGCGCGCTTCAGGGCGCCAGCTGGGGCGCTCGACGACTTGCAGGCGCGCGAGGTGCGAAGGGCTGAGTCCTTCGAGTTGGCTGACGACCAGGTTGACGCCTTCGCCGACCAGCCACCAGGCCGATCCGTAGGGGCGAATGCTGACCTGGTGCGACTGGCAGAGCTGCTGCGCGCGGGCGAGGAGTTGTTCGCGGTGTTGTGTGTTCATGGTCACTTTCTGCTGTTTAACCAAGGATTTGCGGCGATTATGGGCAAACCTTGTTGCAGTTATATTCCGGGCCGTGCGCGTTGCCGTCGCCCGGCGCCAAGAGATCGAGGGCGTGACACAGGCGGTGCGCCAGTTCGGTGGGCGTTCTGGCGATCAGCTCGGGCGGAACGTCGTAATCCGCGACCAGGCGCCCGTGGTCTTCGAAGCCGTAGGAAGCGACGACCGACTGCATGCCGACCTCGTTGGCATCGGCGTAATCCCGGTATTCGTCGCCGCAGACGTAGGCGCGNCAGGGATTGATGCCGTAGCGCTCGCGGATGGCGCGAAACTCGGCGGCCTTGCCAGCGCCAAGCGGGATGCAGCGCAGGAAATCCAGCGCGCTACTGTCGATGCCGAAACGGCGGAGGACGATGGCGAGGGTTTCTTCGGGATCGATGGTGACATTGCGCGAGACGATGCCGACGCGAACATCCGGCGCGGCAATCAGCCGTTGCAGCAGCGACACCATGCCGGGATAGGGCTGCGCCGACTCACGGTGAACGTCGGTCAAGGTACGTTTGAGGCGCTTGCGGTTGCCCTTGTCGAACTGCTGGCGCAGATTCTGGGGNAACTCGCGCAGGCCACCGATGTACTTGAGCAGCTTGCGCCGCCGCTGGAAGCGCTCGAGATCGCCGATGTCCATGCCGTGCAGCATGAAGGCGCGCTCGACAACGGGNAAGGCATCGATCAGCGTGCCATCGGCGTCGAAGATGACGAGGCGGTCGCGGCTACCGTACATCGTTCGACCCGGATGTCGACATGGCGGGCACTGAACTAGGCGTTACGATCACGGTGGCACTCACGGCGTTGAATCCCGCGACCTTAGGTTGTTTTCGTTGCCGGTTCATTACGATCCGGCAACGCAAGCGCTTTCCTGCCTCATCAATCAGGTCGACCGCAACGCCGGCTAGCCGCCATGGGCAATGCTGCGCGCCACATCCAAGAAAACCGGGACGCCGATGCAGCTCAGAAGCTGTTCGGCTCCCGCCCTTCCTGCAAGGCCCAGTAGAGCAACACGAGCCAGCCGATGATCGGCAGGAAGTTGAGCAGCTGCCACCAGCCGCTCTTGTCTATGTCGTGCAGCCGGCGACAGCCAACGGCTACGGTCGGAAGAATGGTGGCCAGCGAGAACAACCCGTTCACGGTTTCGCTGATCAATCCGGCCGCCAGATTTCCCAGGACAAGAAACAGGAACCACCACCAGTATTCGGAACGGGTTGCCCGGCCGGTGAAGTCCGCGTACTTCGTGAAACACGTCTTGATCGATTCGCCGAATGTCATTCTGAGTACCTTCGCCATTGAATTGACGAAACTCTACCGGAAGTAATCCGTATCGCATAATCAGCAGCGATCGGCGCCGTCATGGGTACAGATGGCGCAAAATGTGGCCTCGACAATTTCCAAGGCCAAAGACAAAAAAGGACCAACGCCGCTAAGCTGTTGATCCTTCGTTGCATTTCTTGGTTGCGGGGCAGGATTTGAACCTGCGACTTCGGGTTATGAGGCGAACATTAAGCGTAGATTTGTATGGGATCAATGAGACACCACTTGACTTTAATTGACCTCGCGAAACCATCCTATTGATTTACAACAATTTATTGGTACGCCAAAAAACAACAACTAAGCCCTACAGGATCAAGCAAAATAAGAAATTGTCGTTTTGTTGTTAACAATCTCGGTTCCAACATCTCTCACAAAAGCGACATAAATGACCTTCTGTCTATCATGTTGCAAATGAAAAAATTTCAGATAGGATGGCATCAAGCTAACACTTTCGATGCCATCCATCCTGTAGCATCGTAGATGTTAGATGTATGTTTTGAAAGACACAAATCTTTCTAACACGTTTTCGAAGAGCGTCAACTTCGCCGCCATCGGCCTAATTGGCCGGTACAGATGTGACTGGATGTAGTCCCATCTGAGAAATTCAGCGTACTGAAAGTGCTGGAGCGGCACGCTTCTTTGTGCTTCCTACGGGTTGCCAGTTCCCCAAGCGTTGCAAGAAATTTTGTCGCCAAATTTTGCGACAAGACCCTCCTTCGCTGTTCTTCCTTTCTGCCCAGCCGGGCATGAAATAGGACAGCGGCGGATTCATCTGTGTTTGATTTATTTCTCACTAGGATCCTGCATGCTTATTCCTTCACGTTCATTATCTGAGCCTCTCTCTGGCAGCGCGCAATTTTTGCGTGAAATTCATCGGCACCTAGGACCAGCATCGTCCGAAACTCTGCTGGCCTTCCAGGCTGTCTTCGACCTGCCCGATTCCCGGACTGGCCTACTTAGCATTTGCTCTGAGCTGTGTGCGGACATTCATGCCCGAGACAAACCCGTTAGGTCACCTGAGGTTCAAGCATGGCACGAGGCAATTGACCAGCTACGCAGAGACATCCGGACAATAACTGGCATCACTGATGAGCATGACCGGTCAACTGCGACAACGCTCAAATTACCTTTAGCCTCTCTACTTCTCACTTTTCCCGCGATTTCGCTACGCCCCAGCAAGAGCGATCGCTGCGCTGTTTGCGGGCAGACCTATGCTTGTGGCACCTCAGCACCAAGCAACGGCTACCCAAAGAGGTAGTAACAAGCTTTATCCGCCTCCTTAAAACCACCCTGAATCCGAAAATCAAGCAATTCTGGCGGCCATCCCGGGAACTTCCAAGGAGCTTGAATCGCTTCGCTCCACTTTCGATCCAGCGTCTAAGACATATCGGCTGCTGAGTCACGTCCATTTGGGATTATCCAAATCTATACGCCTACCGCCCTTAGCACCAACTCCCTCCATCCAAGTTTTCAGCAAATCGCCCCTTGAGTCCACATCATATGCTGACGAACCTCCAGAATCAGCAGCACCCAAACCCGCAAGGCAAAAATACAAGCCAAGATCTTATCTTGGCAAATTTATCGCGGATCTCCTTCGCATGCCCGAAGGAACTATCTGGAGTAACCGGCCTGCCAGAGGTCACCCATCCGGCAGAATTGGTCGAAGCATTTTCCGCTCTGACAAAGGAACTTGGTAGCACCCAACGGTCGGCAGCTTTAGGGGCAATTATGACAGCATTGTGCAATGCACGCCCCGGCAATTTTGTCTGATTCCGCTCCATCAGACGCAGAAGCATGCGATCTGGCTTGATCTGCAACACGGGCACATTTGCTGGATTCTAGAGGCAGTCACGAGCAAGAAGCGTTACCTCGCCTACCAAAACTGAACCAGGCCAGTGAATCGCCCCGGCTTTACTAGACACTCCGTAGCCGATTGAAATACTGCTGCTCGAACTTTACCGGAGAAACGTCGTTGGCATAGCTGTGACGACGTTTCGGGTTGTAGAACATCTCGATGTAGTTGAATACGTCACGGCGTGCCTCTTCACGGTCGAGATAGGTTTTGCGGCGGATTCGCTCCCGTTTGAGTAGCTGGAAGAAACTCTCGGCGACAGCGTTGTCATAGCAATTCCCNCGTCGGCTCATGCTGGCCACTAGGCCATGGGCTTTCAGAAAGGCTTGCCAGTCGTGGCTGCTGTACTGGCATCCCTGGTCCGAATGGACGATCACGGGCGCCGTGGGATTTCGCCGCCAGACCGCCATCAGCAAGGCATTGATCGCCAGTTCGCTATCGATCCGAGAGCGCATCGACCACCCGATGACCTGACGCGAGAACAGATCCATTACCACTGCCAGATACAGCCAGCCTTCGTGGGTTCGGATATAGGTGATATCTGTCACCCAAACCTGATTGGGTGCTTCGACATCGAATTTCTGTTCCAGCCGATTCTCGGCCACAACTGCTGGCTTGCCGTAGTGGCCGGCCCGACGACGGTAGCCCACCTGTGCCCGGAGCCCTTCCTGCTTCATCAGACGGTAAACCCGATGTTTGCCACAGCGCTCGCCCAGATCGCGCAGGTCATGCGTAATCTTGCGATAGCCATAGACGCCACCGCTCTCCAGCCAGGATTGCTTGATCAGCCCCAGTAGCCGTTGATCATCCTGCTGGCGAGGCGACGCAGGCTCCGCTTTCCAGGCGTAATAGCCACTGGGATGGACGGCCATGACATGGCAGAGTCGGCGCACCGGGTAGTACATTTCGTGCGCCTGAATGAACGCGTACCTTACCGGGACTCTTTGGCAAAGTACGCTGCGGCCTTTTAGGATGTCACGCTCCTCGCTGACCCGCTTCAACTCCGCCTTCAGGCGCCGAATCTCCGCAGACTGGCCCTGCAATTCGCTCCGTTCGACCGGTGGGAGGCTATAGCGTTTCAGCCATTCATACAGGCTGTGTTGCGAAACGCCGATCCGGCTGGCTACCTCAGCGACTGGATGGCCTCTTTCCGTTACTTGCTTGACCGCTTCGATCTTGAATTCTTCCGGATAACGCTTGCTGCTCATGACTTCTCCTTTTGCCTAAGTTTAAGGCTGCGGAGCGTCTAATGGTTCCGGGGCGATTCAACCTGAAAATCCTGACGAACCTTTGGATGCACATCGAATCCGCTGGGCTGATCGTGATCAGCGCTCATGACGACTCCAACCCCAAGATCATAGAACGCCGCCTTGATGCCCAAGGCGCTGGAATCACGGCAGCAAAGACGTTGGCGCACCGAAATTTCCGTCACTCAGAACAACTCAAGGTCAGTTTCATCCCCAAAGGCACACAAGACAACGCAATTCCCAGAACTGTTGGCTGGACCTCGTTTCTTGTCAGCGCCGTCACCGCAGCATCTTTTCAATAATCGAGATTTTCAAAAATGCCAAACAAGTACTATAAGCAGTGTATCGATCTTGGTCGCTATCGTGTTTTCGTCGGTACAGAAATCATCCTGCCGCAGAACGGACTGCATCTGGATGACTTAATGGCAACAATCAAACAGCTTCTGGCAGACCAGCAGCGAATTACCCCTTCCGAAATTTCTACTGGGGTACATCCTCTCTTGCAATCAACCCCTAAAGGGATATGCCTCAAATTGTATTTGTGCCTCCACCCCAAAGTGATTTCTTTGACCCAAGCACCTGGGGCTGTGAGGAAGAGTTATTAAGGTCTGCCGAAAAGATCCTCGCTGTCGTCAGCAAGGCCGTTGCCAATGCCATTCTGGGTGGTACTGGTTTTGCAAAAGGCCAGTTGGAACCTCTTCATGCCGAAGATGTACGCGCCCTATTCGAAAAATGGAAGAGCAGCGGATCGCGCGAGAAGTCGCGAAACGCAGTAAACAGAGGGAGGTAACCGTCTTTGAACTTCAACCAGGCCCATACCAACTCGGCGGCGAAATCAATGTACCCCTGCATTACCCGAGTAATGAAGACATTGTTTTAAAAGACTGCAAATTCCAGCGCTGGCAGGGAGCTACCGCAGCCCTTCTTGAATCACCTACGTTAGGAGAGGACAGCCGGCTAAAACCCTGCCTTAACAAAGGAAAGCTGAAGGTCAAGTTCATTCCTGACTCACCTGAAGAATTTGCCCTTGAATGTGCCAAGATGTCTCGCATCAAATTTGATGTTGTTGTGAATCTGGCTGAAGAATTGAGTCCTCAGCGAATTACTTGTCATCTCATGAAATTTTCCGACGAGAAAGCAATAATTAATGCGGCCGGAGAACGGATCGAGGCGCGCCTTCTCAAACTGTGAGGTCGGGCTTCGTTAAGCCCCCGTATTGACCCAATAAAGTATGCCGAGGCGTCATGCAGACTGTGACTGAAGGTTTGATCCATCCGACGGCTTTGGAAAGGTAGGCAAAATCAATTGCCGTGCCGTATCCCTAGCACCCTCCAAATCTAGACTGAGAGAAGCAAACGACCGCCGAGCCATTCCATCAGGCATCGCCCAATCCCATTTTTCTCGCAAGATGTTCTTGGCATCTGCGAGCAATGCCACTGGGTCAAGTTCATCAAGTTCAGAAATTTCTTCCAGCGCATCAAGCACACGCTCAACGGCGCCGCCGGTCACACTGACGAGTAGCCCTCATTGCTGGCGGTGAGTCGGTGCTGAGCAAGCAGTAGCGCTAGCGCATCATTTACCCAATCGCCCCGCCAGGTCATCAGTTGAACTTCCGAGCCTCGTTGAATAACTTGGCGGTGGCCGAGGTCGGCTCGACGGTAATATCCCCGCCCCTCCTCTAATAGACCAAGCGCCCCCTGGTCGAGGAACCGGATTACCTCATCCCCTGCGAGTACCGTTCGCATCACGTTACGGCGCGTCTGCCCATTCGGCAGCGAAGCCTTGCCCGAAGTGCGGGACTGGGGTGCTGCGGGAAAGAACGGGAAGTATGGTTGGTTTATGGGGTGTTCAACCTATCCGGAGTGTCGGTACACGGAGAAAATAGCGGGAGCACGTTAAGGTGTTACAGCTTCCTAGTTAATCGCAGACAGCAGAAAGTGAAATTGCGCATGGACAAAAACGACCCCGTATTTCTGGAGTTTTGCGGTTACTGGCAGTTGTCAGAAGAAATGATTGCCAAGGCGAGCAAGGATGATCTTGCAGAAACTGCCAGAATCCTGGCAATGCAGGCGGCACACATGACCCGGAAATATGGTGTTCAGGAGTTGCCTGACCTTGCTCATTTACTGGCTGCAACCACTCTGGACGACGAGAGTATTGCCTTGCTCCGAGATGGCACCGAAGCTTTTGTGGGGTTCTTGCGACGGTCGAGAGCTATGTTGAGTGAAATTGATTCGCCGATGCAGTGATAGCGTCTTAGAGGATTCAATTCACTGGCGGTCTGTATTCGCCAAATACTGAATCGATATCGATGCGGTCTCCTGCCGTTTAATCCGATATTCAGTTGGCCGGCACCAAGGGATGACTGCGTGCATACTGACGCCACACCGATTATTTATCGTAGTGACCCAATATTTGTGCCGCTCGTTCGTCTACCTTGGCATGGATACATCGCTACCGCTGCGCTCACCTTTTGAACCGCCTGTCAGCATGGCCGAGCAAAACCGTCGCCTGAACGAGNCCATTACCCGCGAAAGCGGGCGGCTGGGGCGTTTCATTCGTCAGCGAGTGCCGGACCCGGGCGACGCGGAGGACATTCTTCAGGATGTCTTTTTCGAGCTGGTCGCTGCCTGGCGTTTGCCGGAACCCATCGAGCAGGTCGGCGCATGGCTGTTTCGGGTGGCACGCAATCGCATCGTCGACCGCTTTCGCAAGCGGCGCGAGGAGGCTTTGCCGCTCGCCGCTACAGCAGATGACGAGGACACTGCGCTGTGGCTCGATAACGCTTTGCCCAGCAACGATGACGGTCCTGAGGCGGCCTACCTGCGGCGCCTGTGGCTGNGGGCCATTGGCGAAGCCCTCGATGAGTTGCCACGAGGGCCGCGCGACGTATTCATCGCCCACGAACTGGATGGGCGCAGTTTCAAGGACATGGCCGCCGAAAGCGGTACTCCCNTGAACACCCTGCTCGGCTGGAAGCGGCAAGCGATCCTGCATCTACGCCAACGTCTCCAGCCCNTTTACGACGAACAATCTTGAACAAGGAATGACCTTGATGAAATGCTCTACCGACAACCCATCCGGCTGCGGATCACGCAGCGCATCCCATCACATCTCCCGCTGCGTCAAAATTGGCGTGATGGCCATCGCCGGTATCGCCGCCGTCACCTGGATCGTCATGCAGTTGTGGAACTGCCTGCTGCCTGATCTCTTTACCGGCGTGTCGCGCATCGGCTACTGGCAGGCGCTCGGCGTGCTGCTGCTCAGCCGGATTCTGTTTGGCGGCCTGCGCGGCGGCGGTCACGGCCGTTGGCATGGACGCGGCGCCCATTGGCAAAGCATGACGCCCGATGAGCGCGAACAACTCAAGGGACGTTTTCGCAGCCGCTGGAGCAACTGCTGCTCTTCAAGCAAGGACAAGACGGCGGAAAATACGGCCGCAGCAGGTGACAAGCCGGCCGGCAGCGCCTGAGCGGCCAGGCTGCGACACCCGCTTTCCAGCAGGCCTGGTTACTTGATTAAACTGGCCTGATTGAACCCTGCGCCGCGCCAGCATCACACCGGCAGCGCCCCAACCCCAACGACAAGCCTAACCGCGCCAGTACGACGGCCGGGCTAACGCAAGAAACGACGAAACGGAAACCGATGCTCATGACCCAAACCGCGCCCCGACCTGCGGTGAGCCACAGCGCCCTGCCCGGCCGCCTGCGCCGCGCCCTCTGGCGTTTTTTGCCACTGATCGGCGGCCTGCATGCCTACATCGGCTGGCGCTTGTTGCCTGNNCTCGATCTGGGCGGCGTCGGCGTGATGCTGGCGATCGTCGGCCTGGCGATGTCCACCTTCCTCGTGCCGCTCGGCATGCTAGCGCGCTTTGTCGTCGCCCACCAGGCGCTGGCCGACCGGCTCAGTTGGCTGGGCGGTTTGGCGATGGGGCTGTTTTCTTCGGTGCTGGTGTTGACCGTGCTGCGCGATCTTGTCTTGCTGCTCGCCAACAAGCCGTCGCTGGCGGCACCGACGGCCATCGCCGTGCTTGCCCTGGCCAGCCTGTTCACGCTGATCGGCTACGTCAATGCACGACGGGTCGCCCGCGTCGTTCACGTCGATATTCCGCTGGCCAATCTGCCAGACGAACTGGCCGGATTCACCATCGTCCAACTCAGCGACATTCATGTCGGGCCAACGATCAAACGCGCCTACGTCCAGGCCATTGTCGACCGTGTCAATCAACTCGATGCAGATCTGGTCGCCATTACCGGCGATGTGGTCGATGGCAGCGTCTCGCAGTTGCGCGCCCATACCGCACCGCTGGGCAGCCTGCGCACCCGTCACGGCAGCTACGTGGTGACCGGCAACCACGAGTACTACTCTGGAGCGACGGCCTGGATGCTCGAATTCGAGCGCATCGGGCTGCGCGGCCTGCATAACCGCCATGTCGTCATCAACCACCGTGGCGCCCGTTTCGTGCTGGCCGGCGTCACCGATTATTCGGCCGCCGCCTTCGATGCCGCGCAGGCCAGCGATCCGGCAGCGGCGCTGGCCGGCAGCCCGCGCGATTTACCGCGCATTCTGCTCGCCCACCAACCCCGTTCGGCAAGCGCTGCCGCAGCAGCCGGCTTCGATCTGCAACTTTCCGGCCACACCCACGGTGGCCAGTTCTGGCCGTGGAATCACATCGTACCGTTGCAACAACCTNTTACTGCCGGACTGCACCGCCTAGGCCGGCTAGCGGTTCACACCAGCCGTGGCACCGGCTACTGGGGGCCGCCCAAGCGCTTCGGCGCACCTTCGGAGATTACCGTGCTGCGCCTGATGGTAGCCTGATTGGACGATTCCTATCTGAACGATATCTCGTGTCGAAAGGTCTCCACTTTGCTCGCTTGCGGGCGTTATAGCAAAAGCATTCGAACCGCTATTTCTTGCCAATTACACTACTTCTTCCGAATACATCAACTGTCGTTGGTGCTTCAAGGCCAACAGTACGACACTATTTTCCGCGTGTGCGTACAAAACGACATGCTGGCCGACAACGTACTCTCTCAGGTAAGGGAGGCTTGCTTGTTCGGCCAGCCGTATTACGGCATCCGTCTTTAGCTTTGCCTGAGCAGACTTAGCAGAGAGAAATCGCGCTGGCCGTCCACTGGCTGGAGACCAGGACAAAATCACCACCATCTCCCGCAGGTCGGCTTTCAGCTTGGCTAACCGAGCATCGGCAGTACCTGCGTCTTGGAGTTGGAAGAATTGGTGAGCGGCATCCAGGTTGGCCAGGAAATTTGGTGCGGCCTCAACTTTGGCGTTCAAAGGCAACGCCATCAGGACAAGGCTTTCATCAGAAGATCGTTCGATACGCGATGCCCTGCCAGCAGTTCACGCAAACCGGCTTCAGCTTCGGTCAGCAATACCAAGCTGGCGTGCTCTTCTTCCAAGGCGTGATAGTAGTCAAGCTTTTGGCATCAACGATGGCAACGTAGGCCGCACCGTTTTTGGTCAGCAGTTTCTCCGCGCAGCGACTACTTCATCGGACAATTCGGTCAGTCGGGCGCGGGCCTCGCTGATGGGAACAACATCTTGAGCAGTAAAGCTCATGGCGCAATCCTTTAACGAAATTGTTAACGTTTAGTGTATCAGACGCGGGGATGTCGCGGGCGCTGTTAGACGATTTGGCCCGAAACCGCAGTGACGATTTCGAGGACAACTTACTGGCGCTGGTGATACCTGCAGTCGCACAACTTTGACGATGAACATCGACATGAACTCTTGATGCACGCCAAAGGGAGCGTGATTCTGTTCAAGTAAAATGTAGTCCATGCTCAAATCCGAACTCACCGCCATCCTGGCAAATCGCTTTCCTCAACTGCTGCGGGCCGATATTGACGTTTCAGTGGCGGAGATCCTCCGGGCACTGGCGACAACGATTTGCCGTGGAAATCGCGTGGAGATTCGTGGATTCGGCAGCTTCGGTCTGAACTATCGCCCCCGCGGAGCGCCAGGAATCCGAAGACCGGTGCCAAAGTTCTGGTGCCGGCGACCTGGACGCCGCATTTCAAGCCGGAAAGCGCTTGCGCGAACGCGTGGATCGTTGAGTCAAGCGGCCAGATTGAAACTGAACCCTATCCCGCCAAGCCCACGGCGCCCGTAACTTTAGTTTCTCCGCAAAAAACGGAACGAGGGAACAAAGAACAGATGTTCTCTTAACTCTCCCAGCCAGCCAATAAGTCATCAAGCTGCTGCCGATCGTCCTTCGCAAGGCGAGACAAATACAAAATTGCCTGCGCCAACTGGTCATTCTCGGTAACCAGAAACGCCGGGACATTTAACGCCTCAGCCAGCTGCGACAGAACATCGAGACCAGGTTGATGGACGCCGCTCTCATAGCGTGAGATACGGATACAGGCCGGCCCCTCGTCCAGACCGATGGCAACGCCCAGGGCGTCCTGCGTCAATCCGGCCGACAAGCGTGCTTCACGCAAACGCCTGCCCAATGTACCCGCCGCCGGTTTCAAACCCTTTTTCAACATGCCTACGATATTCGTAGGTCAGTCTTGCCTTGTCCCTACGTTAATCGTAGGATTACGGGCTTGATGGCGTGAGCATATCTCCGGCGACAACGACACAACTGATTGGGAGGATGGAACGGTGTTATCTCTGCACAAGCCAAATCAGGAAGAGGAAATCCTGAACACATCGGCGACCAGGCATGCCATGAGCCTGCAAGCAACGTATGTTTCAGGAACGCGCGTGGTACTACGACGTTCTTTGCTCCTTTTGCCCTTGGCATTCGCGAGCGCATCCGTTCTCGCCCAGAACCCGCTCACCGAAATCGCCGGCTCCACCTACCGCGAAAAGACGGTCTATGCCGTCCACGACCTGCCCGGCAAGGACNTCAAGGTCGAGGCCATCGAGAGCGCCGCGCTCGATGCCGTTCGCACCTACGCCCGCAATTCGCAGGTTCGCCAGGGCATCCCGATGACACCCTTTCCGGAGTATCCCGGTCAGATGACTATTGGCACACGCAACAGCGGCGGCCCCAAGCCGGACTGTGCCGGCGAAGTGTTCTCTATCGAAGGGCTCGACAAGTCGATGGCGAAGTATGGGNAAATGACCTATCACCGCTTTTGTCTGTTTCCCTATGCTGGCGGTTACCGCCTCAATTACTTTGCCCTCTATGGACAACAATCCGGTGTCGGCAATCCCAATCCGAATGTGCTGTCCGCCATGCTGGGGCGAGCAATGGGCAGCCTGGTCGGTCTCAATGACAGCAGTGTCATCATCAACAAAATGCTGGAACGTCTGGAAGGCAATTTGCACGATGCCGGCATGACCTACAAACTGGTGCAACTGCATCCCAAGGACATGACCGGCCGGGTGCTGGTCGAAGACGATCTGGTGCGCCCGACAGCGCCGGCCGTGACCGCGTTGCCGCCGTCGGCCGTACCGGTTGCCGTTCAGCCGTCGCCGTCGCCGATCTATACCCCACNNCCTCCGCGCAGTCTGCGGCAGCGCTCCCCGGAGCTGGCGCAGTTGCAGTTCGCGATGCAACGCCAAAATGAAATGCTTCGCCAGCAGATGGCGGCGAAGCAGGCGGCCGTGAGTCCGACAAGAAAACCGAGTGCTGCCGAGGCGCGCAAGGAACTGACGGCGATGGGTCTCCAGTATTTCAGCCAGGAACAGTTCGTGGCTGCGATCAGGCGCGGGGATGCCTTGGCAGTCGATCTCTTCATCACTGGTGGCGGCGTTGACCTCAATGCGGCCACGGCTGGCGTGACGCCACTGAAAACTGCCGAGAGCAGTGGACAACAGGAGATCGTGGCATTGCTCAAGAACAATGGGGCGCACTAGCTGGCAACACGGCGCCAATAATTTGTCGGCCCGTCTAACGGCACAAATCTATAAATCAGCGAGAAAGTTGAGATCACAGCAAATGAAGATGACGAGAGGCTTTATAGCGGCAATGCTATGCCTGATTCTGGCGGGGTGCGGCAAGGGTTTGGACGCCAACCCCGACTTCTCCACTATCCAGGCCTACAAGGCAAGGATCGATCAGGATTTCGCGGCAGCGAAGCCGGAAGAGGCCGCAGCATTCAATTTTGCCGTGGCCAACCTGAGCTATGAGCAATATAAGCAGCAGTATTCCGGAACCACTTATCGCAAGGCAGCGCGCACGGAGTTGGAGAAATACCTTGCTTTGTTGCAGGCGCAGCTTGCCGAAGCCGAGAAACAAAACCTGAATTCGAAAAGAGAAATGCGGAGCTGTCCAAAGTCAGGTTGGAAATTCTAGGTAATGAACTGACGCATAACACGTTTTTGACCGTCGGAATTTGCAGTACAGATTCCGAATCACCAATGGCTCCTCGATTCAACTGTCAAAAGTCCAGTTGGTGGGGGCATTCAGCATCAATGGCAAACCGGAAGTCCTTTATCAATGGGATCCCGTAATCACCTTCGATAATGGCTTACGCTCCGGGAGTCAGTGGTCATGGTAGGTGCCATGCTTGGTTTTGGGTCGCTTGATCGCCCCATAACGTTGGCGGTTCGCGAGGCAAAGTCACGCGAGGTCAGTCTTGTCGTCACGGATTTGGCCAATTTCTCGGAACAATGGCTGATCGGTGCAAACTCGCCGCTGGATCAATTAAAAACTTTGCCAGGCAGAATTGAAGAGGTGAAGCGGCACTTGTCCAATCTCTGAGTCCGCATTGCCCTGGTGAGCGTTCCATGAAAAACCGTAATGCCCTGTCCTCGCTGCTTGGCGTTCTTCTGTGTATCACGGCGCCAGCGCCAGCGGCTGCCTTCGACATCCGAGCATCCTTCAGGGCTTCGCCATCGGCGCGATCGAGATGGTCAGTGAAAAGCTCATCCATGCTGCGGTGGATTCAAAGACAACATCCGAGTCCGAAGCGGATCGCAAGGTTCGCGAGAACGCGCTAATCGAGAAGGAGGCAGATGACATCCTCGCCCGGTATCCCGAAGCAGAACGTGAAGCGCGCAAGCCTGAAGTCATGATGATGCTGACCAAGGCCAGGGTGCAGCCAGAGCCTGCAAAAGATCTTCTGGGCACGGTCGAAGAAAAGTAATGCTTGTCGCCAACAGCCAGGGCTGGGCTGATGGTCGATCCGCTGACCAAGCGCGTAGAGATCGATACAAATCAATTCGGAAATCACTGAACACGGTGCGTATAAAGATGAGTATCGGCGTGTGAACAACTCGCGGAGAACCCAGTCCGAGGACGCTGATACAAATCCCGCGTAAATTTCTGTGAAAGGTGAAAACATGTCCCCCGCCGCTGTTTCGGAAGTTGTTCAATTGAGTATCGGCACGATGCTTGGGGTTGCGCTGTCGCAAAATCTTGGCCGCCACGGTCTCACGCTCAGCGACCCCAAGACACGGTGGACGACCCTTGGCATCATTTTCCTTTACGCCGCCACGTTCCTGCTTATTGCCGAACCACTGCTATCCGATTGAAACTCAAGTCGTCGGCAGCGTGATCGCAATTGTTCGATTTCCGGAACCTTTGGCTTCCAATATCGAGCAGCGCTGGCACATCATTTTGGTCGGACATGACATTGAATTCAGGCACGACCACGCTTTGAGACAAGGGTAGCCGCCACAACCATCAATATGCTGTATATTCATACAGCAATGAAAGCCACCATCACCCGCCTCCGTGTCGCGGCGTTCGTCTTGCCCAGAACGAACTGGCCCACGCACCCCGGATCACCGGTAGCCTGATGATGGACGACTGGATCGCCAACAACACCTTTCATCGCCCAATACGCGTCGCCCGTTTGCATCCAGAGGGTTTGTTCAACTTTCATCCGCAGTTGCTGCCTCCGTTGTTTGACGCCAAGGTGCTGCGGATCACGGAGACACAGCTCTTCATCAGCGGTATCGAGAATTTCGTTGAAGGCAAGCAAGTGCGCGAAGTCGCCCAAACCTGGATGGTCAGCGTGTCAGAACGGCAATCCAATCCCGATTGCTGGCCGCCGTATCGCCCATCTCGACATGGACGCCTTTTTCGCCTCCGTTGAACTGCTGCACTACCCTGAATTGCGCGGACAGCCGGTGGTCGTCGGCGGACGCAGCGTGCATCAGCCGGTTCGCCAGTCCGATGGCACCCATCGCTTCGCCCGGCTCCGCGATTACGTGGGACGGGGCGTCGTCACCACGTCCACCTATGAAGCCCGGCCTCGAGTCTTCTCGGCGATGGGCCTGATGAAATCCGCCCAACTGGCGCCGGATGCCATCCTGCTACCTGCTAATTTCGGTGCCTATCGTGACTACTCCCGAAGGTTCAAGGCGGCCGTCGCCAGCATTGCTCCTNGCATCGAAGATCGCGGGATCGACGAAATCTACATCAATCTTACCGACATCCCGGAAGACAGCCTGCCACTCGCCCGCCGCATCAAGCACGCAGTCTTCGAGACGACCGGTCTCACGTGCTCGATCGGCATTACCCCCAATAAGCTCCTCGCCAAGATCTGCTCCGATCTCGACAAGCCGGACGGCATCACGATTCTCGGCATGGACGAGGTGCCCACCCGTATCTGGCCGCTCGCTGCCAGGAAGATCAACGGGATCGGCCCCAAGGCCAATGAACGTCTGGCAAGAATGGGAATTGCCACGATCGGCGAGTTGGCAGCCACCCCGGTCGCACATCTGATCCGCCATTTCGGACGCACGATGGGTACCTGGTTGCATCAGGTGGCGCACGGCGAAGACGATCGACCGATCTCGACCCGTCGGGAGCCTAAGTCGATCAGTCGCGAAAGCACCTTTCAGCGTGACTTGCATCCGCGACAGGATCGAGCTGAACTATCGGAAGTGTTCACCGGCATCTGCCTGCGGGTTGCCGATGACCTGGCCCGCAAAGGCTATGTCGCGCGCACCATCGGCATCAAGCTGCGCTACGCCGATNTTCAGGCCGTCACCCGGGACATCACCCTGCCAATACAGACTGCCGATGGCCGGGAAATCCGCAAGGCAGCCGGTGAATGTCTCAAGCGGGTGCCGTTGCAACAACGGATTCGTCTGCTCGGTGTGCGTGCCAGTGCCTTGCTGCCGGCGTCTGCCATCGTCACTCAACCCGATGCCGTCCAGGGTGAGTTGCCGCTTTGAAGCTGAGGTAGGATGACGCCATGAACCGACTGCTTGCCGCCATTGCCTTCGCCGCCGACAAACACCGAGACCAGCGTCGCAAGGATGCGGCGGCCTCCNCCTACATCAACCATCCCATTGCCTTGGCCAATGTGCTGGCCAACGAAGCAGAAATCGACGACGAGCGCGTCCTGATCGCTGCGGTCCTGCACGATACATTGGAAGATACGGAAACCACGGTACAGGAACTGGTCCGCCATTTCGGCCAGGAGATCGCCGAGATAGTGCTCGAAGTCAGCGACGACAAAGCGCTACCGAAGGCAGCCCGCAAGCAACAGCAGATCGATCATGCCCCGCACATCAGCCGGCGAGCCAAGCTGGTCAAACTGGCCGACAAGATCTGCAATCTGCGCGACATTGCTCATTCCCCGCCCCACGATTGGTCACTACAGCGTCGTCAGGAGTACTTCGACTGGGCCAAGGCGGTGATCGACCAGCTACGTGGGGTGCATCCTGCCCTAGAGCATGTCTTCGACCAGGCCTACCGCGAATGTCCGACCAGCGAGTAAGGATGCCTGCAGCCATTCGAAATGCCAACGACTCTTCGCTGCGACTAATCAGAGGACGGTACATTGCGTCTCGATAAATGGCTTTGGGCGGCGCGTTTCTTCAAGACCCGCAGTCTGGCGACCGATGCGGTCGACGGGGGCAAGGTCAAGTTGAATGGTGCTGCCACCAAACCGGCCAAGGAGGTCAAGGTGGGTGATCGACTCCATATTCGCGCTGGGGAACAGGACTGGGAGCTTGTCGTGCAGGGCATCAATGAGCAGCGCCGCCCTGCATCCGAGGCGAAGTTTCTCTACCAAGAGACTATTGAGAGTACGCAGAGGCGTGCTCAGGTAGCCGAACTTCGACAATTGGCGCCCTCGCCAGTGCCTGACCAGAAAGGACGGCCGACAGAGCGGGATAGAAGGGTGTTGAGTCGGTTCAGGGATGGGTAGTGGGTGGGGTGTTGGGGTTCGGCCAACTCGCAAGTACGACGACGGTAAATTGACCGGTGGTTCTTGGAATCGAAGCGGACCTTCGAAGTGTCGACTTAGAGCGGGGTGATTCAGTAATTGTCTTCACGGTGAAGGTTGGTGGCTCATCAAGGAGCACGCCACCGCAAATCTCTGTTTGTTTTTCTCGAGGCGCAATGGCCCTTGGATCATAAAGAAGTCAATTCCAATTGGCGCTCCGTGTTCACCGTAGCGCAAGCTAACCAGTTGTGTAGGAATTAGATCCTTGCAGTTAAAGGCAGAGACAGAAACCAATTTTCGGCTTTCCTTACCGAATACGGCGACTGGTATGTCGCTTTCATTCAACTGCTTGGCCAGCAAATAACCATTGCTGTATTGTCGCTGATCTACGGCTTCAAATATCTTGATACCTGGCGCGGGTGACTGCATCTCATCCCAGACATCCTTCAAACTCAGCTGTGGCACTGCCACGCCTTGCTGCTGGAGAAAACACAAAGTCCGTGCAAATCTCCCGCCGATGGTGTCTAGGCCGGGCACATGATCAACCTCTCTGGGTTTGTTGATGTAGGCAACCTGAGTACCATCTTTTCCGTATAAGGAGAGTGTCCGCTCAGTAAGCTGTTCCGCTGGACATACCACGTCCAATTGCGCAATTCGGCTTGTATGCCCGGGAATCCCCTCCCCAGAGTCCCGGACCGCCAAGAATTCCTCCTTGACGAAGGCTATTGCCGATTTGGGATCTTCCAGTAATTGACGATAGTCGAAATACAACCTTCTATCCGACGATATGGCGCCCAACGCCCACAGGAATCCCTTGTGGAAAGGCCTAAATTCCCTCGGCAAAGAGAAACGAAAAGGCTCACCCCCTAGATTCACATTAACGATCTTGTTATTCAGTAACGGCCAGATTGCCACAGTGGAATCCAGCGCACAGATGTATGCAAGACCCTGCTTTATGGCTTTCCCACCTGAACTGCCTAGATCTCCGTTTTGCCAACTACCATTTCTCGATATGAAAAACTTTCCACGATCGAGATCAAGAGCGAACCCCAGCGTTTCTGAAATCTGGGCTGAGCCAGCGCGAATTTCGACCAAGGTTCCGATGTCATATGTGCCTTTTGCATCGGAACAACCAATCCAGATAGCCATGGGCCAGGAGACCCCGAGCACCTCTTGAGTTCGCGCAATCGAACGCTTGTCCAAAGTCACTTCGAAATACCACTTGCCTGAATTTCGAGTAACCGGTGATATCCAATGAAAGTCCGCCATCGCTGTAACCGGCTTGCTGACCGGAATTTTCGCAAGAGCAGGCTCCGCAGCCATTATCCGAGATTTCTCAAATTGTTTAAGGTGCTCGCGGGTTTCCCGAATTNNACATGTGACTTTGCGAGGGTTATCAGCTAAGGCATGGAACAAATCAGGAATGTTTGGTCCTTGAATGTCGACTTCACATTTGGTGTTGCGTCTTTTCTCCCAAGAACTTTCGCTGTCGCGAAACTCCGCTTCCTGAATCGCCGATGCGGCAGCGATCTGATTTCGGTACGCCATGCTGAGTTTGGAATAGACGTTTTGCAATTCAATCGCCAGGCACTGCGAAACGGCTGCCTCTGATTGAGGTTGATCACACGGACCGGCACTCCACGCGCTGCCGCTGAGCAGTGAAATCGACAAGAAGGCCCAAATACGAAGGATGCCGACCACGGCGAATTTCTGAATCATCTGTTATCAAAATTGGTTCGTCGGCTGTTGGCCTCCAATTCCCGGAGATACGCCTTATCCTTGGCCAATTGGCGATTTGCCTCAGCAACGCGTTGGCGTTCCGCACTGGCGCGTTGCTGCTCGGCACGTTGCTGCTCGAGGCGCAATTGGGCCTCGCTATATTGAACGCTGCGGGTTATCTGCGAGCCATAGACGATGTCGCGGGCACGCTCATTTCGCTCAGCAGCTTCGTCAGCACGGCGCTGGCGGTCCGCTTGATCGGCGGCTGCTTTTTCTTCGCGAGTTCTCTGCGCATCCAATTCGGCGACCTTGGCAGCCGTGACGATTCGCTCGCGTTCAAGACGCGCCTTTTCGAGTTCGGACTGATATTTTCCGTACCCCAGCGCTAACAACCCAGCGACGGCCAAAAGGGTTAGCAATTTTAGAAACGATAGCTTGGGTGTGTCGTTCGACGTGACCGCCTCCAGTCGCGTGGCAAGCTTTTCGTCATAGCGTCGTCGGCGTTCCGGATTGGAAAGCGTGCTGTATGCCTCGCGAATCGCTATAAGTTGATTGGTTGCATCTTCCTCACCACTTGCCGCCAATGGCCGGTGGCATGCATTCAGACGAATGAAACTTGCAGCGATTGCCTCGTGGCTGGCCGATGCATTGACTTCCAGAAGGTCGTAAAGAGTTTTGGAACTGCTTGCGTTCACATGCTCCTGCAAAAGACGAATTGGCCGAATCCAGCATGCCAAACCAGTTATTCCCGATCCTTGACGGAAGGAAGTCGCCAATATCGAAGTTATCGATATAAGGATTTCGAGAGTACCCAGAATTCTCGAAACGAACACCTGTCGGTTTCGACAGCTGCTATCGCTTTTCTACCTCTGGTAACCTCGAGAGAGCAGGATTCACCATCACTTCATGCTCGCCATCGCAGGCAAAGTTCATATGCGCTCAACATCAGGAATGCCACAGTGCCGTCAAATACTGACCCAGTAGCTCCCCATCAATTTCTGTTCTACTCGTCAGGCAAAAGCCAGACAGGCAAAGCGCAGAAATGGCTATGGGCAAGCGCCCTGGCCGGGCTGCTCGCTTCGCTTGCAATTCAGAAGAACAGTACAGGCTTGCCGATGCTCACGATCATCACCTTCGTGATTCTTTTCGGCGGGATCTGGCTATTTCTACGCAGTTTGCTGAAGCCTGGCCAGGCATTGGTTACCGTCAATCGTGATTTCATCGAATCGCTGTTATTCCGTGGTGATACGAAGCGATATCCGTGGTCCGAGATTGCTGCCGTTTTCTTCAACGCACAAGGCAATACGCGATTTCTCGAATTCAGGCTGACAGACAAGGAAGGCAGACCTGACAAGCGGAACTTCTGGAATGGCGTGAATTATGCGCGCCCTTCGATACAACTCGCGGTCTTCGACGAGCTTACACAGGAACAGATGCTCGAGGCCATAAAGCATTGCATGGAGAAACAGGCACCGGCTAATGGCCAGGCAATCGGCGAACTCGTAAATGAAATCGCCATCGAGCGTGAATTCCAGGAACGGTTGAAAGCCATGGCCNCCGTGCCCTGGATCACTTATTCCCTGATCGCAATGAACGGCCTGATCTGGCTGCTAACACTGTCCATGGGCGCGGGATTCGCAAGTGCCGGGGCCGACAGGCTGCTGATCTGGGGTGGCAATGCCGCGTCCGAAGTACAGCGGGGTGAATGGTGGCGCCTGTTGAGTGCGACTTTCCTGCACAGCGGATTCATGCATGTCATGATGAACATGATTGGTCTGCTGNCCGCTGGCATCACTGTCGAACGAATTTATGGCCATCGCCTATTCGCGCTCATCTATTTTGGGTCTGGATTGTCAGGCAGCGCGCTCAGCCTGCATTTTGCAGCACAAAACGCCGTCTCGGTCGGCGCCTCCGGAGCCGTCTTTGGCGTAACCGGGGCTTTGTTGGTGGCAGTTTTTCAGCACCGGGACAAGCTCNCCAAAACCTTCAGCAAACAGACGATCAGTGGCTTGTCCATTTTTATCCTCTACTCGTTGATGCAGGGATTTGCCAAGCAAGGTATTGATAACGCGGCACACGTGGGCGGCCTGTTGGGTGGGTGCTTGTGCGCCTTCATCCTCCCTGAACGTTTCGACATGGCGAGTTTCAACAGCACATTTGCCAAACGTGCTGTTGCAGCACTACTCATGATCGCTACTGCAACAGTGGGATTGGCCGCGATGGCTCCTCGCGCAACGATTGATCAGGCGCGGATTTTTGCGAGCAACGAAATCCTGATTCAATCATTAAAGCGGTTCGACGAAGGAATGAAAGCGCTTCAACAGGAGCAAATCGACATCAAGGCCGGGAAACTCTCCGACCAGGACGCGGACGACCGAAGCAGGATCGTTCATGCCCCAATATTTCGCCAGGTGGCGGATGACTTGTCAAAGCTTGCGTTACGCCCAGGCGATTCGCGAGAACAAGTCACGCAGGATATCAAGCGCATGTCCGAGCTACTCTATGAAACTCTTGCAATGGAATCAGTGTTCAATAAAGAAACCAGGAAATTTGAGCCGATCGATCCCGGACGCGCGGCAATAATTGATGAAGAATTAATCAAGGTGACGGAACGCATGACGAAATCTCTCAAGTTCATCAAAGACAAAGGAACGCTCGAAAGACCCTCAAGCAATTAAGCAATTCTCGTCACCGATAAATGTATTGAGGCACAAATGCGTCAAACATCAATGAATATTGCGATTGCGGCTCTGACGTTTTTGATTTCGCCACTGGCAGCGGCACAACAGCTTGATATCGTTCAGATCATGGGCAGTTTGTTCAAGCCGGTTATGCAACCAGCCGGTGTGCCAAACCTGACCAGAGAACATTGTCCAACTATCTCGCAAATTTCAGACTTGTAACGTTCCACGCGATGGAAGAACTGAAAAAGAGAAATCCGAGCCAAACAGAACAAGAAATTGCCGATCGGTTGAAACAACGTACCGGAGCTGTCGAAAAAGTCATCGATGAAACCATTCGCACCAATGGGTGTAATGATCCCCGCATTCAAGACCTGCTTAAGCGCTTTGAAATTCAAGCAAGCCTGAAATTTTGACCCCATGGATAACAACTCCCCTGCCACTGGCGACGACATACCCTGTGACACACAATCGAAGATTGGTCGCAAAGTGAGCGCCCCACTGCTAGTTTCACTATTCATGTTCTCATCACTGGTGGTTGCCCAAACCAAGGAACCACCAAGGATTATCAAAGAGCAGAACGGTAAGATCACGAATTACCGCGCAGAAGGAAGTCTTGCATCGACCAAGCCATCAGCTGCATCCCGCTTGCTGAAGTAAAGCGAAAATTTACTCCCCCTGACCTTTATAAGGGCGTTGCAGACTGCCTCGCCAAAAACGAATACGAGTCCGCTGCGAAATTATTTGCGCTTGCAGGAATTTATGCCCGGTTCGATGCTGAACGCGTGACAGATAAAACAGCCGGTCAGGCAAGAACTGTATTGATCATGAACACATTCTCAAATGTGCCGGAAGATAGAAAGAACAAACTAAATGCTTCGCTCAGCCGCATAACAACGACGCCAGCCCGACTTGGTGATTTATGCAAGGAGGTAGCACAGGTTGGCATGCCGGACTACTACCCAAACTACATGATCCTCCACGGGATCAAATCCTTCTCGGGCAATCCGCATGATGGCGCGCTTGTAGCCAACTTTGACGCTACGGGCACCTGGAAAGGCTTGCTCTCGGCGTACCTTCATTGCCCCGATTGAAGCGCTGAGTTTCCTCTCCGGAAACACAGTGCGGGAAGGTACCGCCGACACGGAATATCCCTCTCAGATCAAATCGAGTTTCACTGCTTTTGCAATGGCTTGCGCCTTCCCAACAGCACCAAGTTTTTGCTTGACGTTCGTCAGGTGAAAACGAATCGTACGTTCGGTGCGACCAAGAATGATCCCGATTTCATCAACGGTTTTGCCGGACACCCACCACTTGAGGCATTCCAGCTGCGCTGACTCAATTGTTCCGGTGGGGCATATGCCAGTTCCTTGGCGNAAGACAAGCCGCCTGATAGCTTCCTGAACATAGGCACCCAAAAGGTAAGCTGAACCAATCATCTGGAAATCGTGTGAACGGGTTTTGTATGCACGTTCCGGATTGGCCACACTAAGCAACGCCACTTCGCCCTTTATGCCACGAATTGGAATCGTCACGCCGGATGCGACGCCGTACCCCTGCGCATCCTCCCAGAACGCCTTCTCCACCGGGGTACTAAAGACATCATCCGACCAGATCAGGGGCAGGTTCGAATCACTAACCAGGCAGTGGCGTACGACAGGGTCAATTCGAATGTAATTGGCTTCCTGGTAAGTCCGCGACCANATCGTCCGATATCCGCTGAAAATGTACTGAAGTCGCTCACCATTGGGCAACGGCACATGTGCACCATACAGATAGTGCTCAAACCCCAGTTGATAGGAGAGCTTCCTGACCTCCCGACCCAGTTCGTCAAGCGTGGATGCCTTGGCGATCTGTTCAAACGACGTAAGGTCGGCATCGGTACAGAGAATCTCCTGATCGCCAGGTACGCTGTAAAGAATCTCCTTCATCCTCTGCCAATAGCCTTCCCTAGGGTCGTACGCTGTGAAGAATTGGTAAAACCGCCCGAACCAGGCACAACGGCGCGAGCAAATGTTGCCAAATCAATATTCTGACAGCAAAACTCTATTCGGCAACACTTAGGCAGGATGGGTCCAAGCCATTCTCAGGCTGGGGAAAGCCCCCTTGCGACCGACGCGGGGCGGAATATGGACGTATTGTTCTTTCTCGCCCGACCTCTCCTTTGTGTTCGGCCAATCGCAGCTTCCGCAATCCAGACAACTGGCGTAATCAAGCACGCTCCCGCAATCACCTGCACATCCGATATCGCAGTCGCCACGCTGCGCCGCCATCGGGCGCCGATAGGGAGGCGAATAGCGACGATGGGCAACGCCGCATAGATAGAGTCGCTTGCGTAGCACGGCAAGTCCATTGACGGCGCCATAGCGCCTCACGACTCGATAGCCAAGGCTTGAACAACTGGCGCGGCCGGTATGGGCGCGATATGCGCAGCAGAACCCCTTGTGCGACGAGATGAAGCGTTGATAAATTCAGATGGCCCACAAGACAAGCAGTTGCATGGAGTGCTTCCATTAGTGCAATGCACTTAGTCTGAACCGGCGGCCTCACCTAATACATCAACATTTTTGGAATTCAACTTTCGGTACAAACAGAATGGCCAATCTCGGCCATGTCGAGTTGGGCCGAGGTCAATCGCAACTGTCGGTTACGACAGGTACGTCATTCGGCGACATCTGTTAATTTCCTAAAATTCGTATGCCGCTAAACTATTGGGTTCGGGCTGTCGCCCTCCTTATTTCACTGGAAGCATTTTATGGAAGCGATTCATTCGCTCATCTCGAACGTCGAGAAGGTCATCATTGGCAAACGGCCCGTGATCGAACTGGCTGTCGTCTCTTTACTCTGTCGAGGCCATGTGCTGCTGGAAGATGTGCCAGGCACCGGCAATACCATGCTGGCGCGTGCCCTGTCGCGTTCGGTCAATGTCGAGATGAAGCGGCTGCAATGCACGCCGGATCTGCTGCCCTCGGACATCACCGGGGTTCCCATCTACAACCAGAAAACCAGCGATTTCGAGTTTCGTCCAGGCNCTGTATTCACGCACATCCTGCTGGCCGATGAGATCAATCGCGCGACGCCGCGCGCCCAGTCGGCGTTGCTGGAATGCATGGAGGAGTTTCGGGTCAGTGTCGATGGCATCAGCTATGAGTTGCCGAAGGTGTTCATGGTTCTGGCAACCCAGAATCCGATCGATATGGCGNGTACGCACCCGCTGCCCGAGGCTCAACTCGACCGCTTCTTCGTCCGCCTGCATGTCGGCTACCCCACACGCGACGAAGAGGTCCGGATACTCGCGGCACAGGCGTTGGCCCATCCGATCGACAATCTTGCACCGGTCATCAGCGACACCGAAATTCTGGCTGCGCGCGAAGCGGTANAAACAGTCCACATCAATCCCGACGTCGCGGCTTACATGGTGCGGATCAGCGCAGCAACACAGNAACATACCGACCTCCGCCTCGGTGTCAGTCCACGCGGCACACTGGCACTGGCCCGTGGATCGCAAGGTATGGCGCTCCTGCGTGGGCAGTCTTTCGTCACGCCCGACATCGTCAAGGCAATGGCCGGTGCAATCCTCGAGCACCGCCTGATCGTGCGCCCACAGGCGGCCGCCGCCGGCCGAACGGCGCGCGACGTTCTGAACGAGATCCTGAAACAATTGCCGCCACCGGTCTGATCCATGGCCTTCGGCAGCATCTCCGACTGGTTTCTGGCACGGCGCAAAATACTGGTTTTATCGGCGTTGACCGTAGTCGCCTATCTCGCCGCCATCAATCGCGCCCAGGCCTTCATGTGGGCCATTGCGGCCCTGTTGAGCGCCACGCTGATCACCGGTNTTTTATGGCCGCGATGGCTGGTCAAGCAACTGTCGGTCAACCGCCACGGGCCGAGTCGGGCCGAAGAAGGAGAAACGATCGAGTTCGAGGTCGTCGTTGAGAACCGCGGCTGGCTACCCCGTTTCATGGTCGAACTGGTGGATCACCTGCCCTTCGTCGGTTTCGCCGACGACAAGGGAGTACATGGCGAGAAAGTGCTTGGCATGCTGACCTATCTGCCGGGTAGGCGGCGTCATACACTCNAGGTCCCGGTGTTGTGCGAAAAGCGTGGGTATTACCGTCTTGGCCCGGTTGGCCTGGCGTCAAGCTTTCCGCTGGGGCTGACCGAAGCGAGATTCAGCCGGAACGAGGGACTGCAAACACTGACGATCTACCCGGATGTGTTCACCATTTTGGCGCTTCCGTTGCGCGGCGCTCCGAGCCAGATCCATCGTGGCGGCTACCTGCTACCCGAAGGCGCGNGGGCTGCGGAGTTCTCCGGGTTGCGTGAATATCGGCGCGGCGACAACCCGCGCCATGTCCACTGGCCGACGACTGCGCGACTGAACGAACTGATGGTTCGCGAATACGAACCACTGGCCNCGGCCTGCATTTACATCGCGCTCGACCAGGCAGCCGAGGCCAATGTCGGCACCGGCCGGGAGTCCACTTTCGAATATGCCGTGAGGATCGCAGCGTCCATCGCCCGTGCGGCCTGTGCAANNAACACGCGCACGCGGATTGCGGGGCAAGGCAAGGTCTCCTTGCGCGGACTGCCTGGCGCCGGCGATGGGCACTTCCAAGGCATCCTCGATAAACTGGCGGTGGTCGCCTGTGACGGCGCGCTACCTNACGCCGATCTCCTCACCGAAATCGGCCCGCTATGCCTGCGCGGCGAGACGGTTGTCGTATTTCTTTCCGAGAAGCAGTGAATCGCCCCGGCTTTACTAGACACTCCGTAGCCGATTGAAATACTGCTGCTCGAACTTTACCGGAGAAACGTCGTTGGCATAGCTGTGACGACGTTTCGGGTTGTAGAACATCTCGATGTAGTTGAATACGTCACGGCGTGCCTCTTCACGGTCGAGATAGGTTTTGCGGCGGATTCGCTCCCGTTTGAGTAGCTGGAAGAAACTCTCGGCGACAGCGTTGTCATAGCAATTTCCCGTCGGCTCATGCTGGCCACTAGGCCATGGGCTTTCAGAAAGGCTTGCCAGTCGTGGCTGCTGTACTGGCATCCCTGGTCCGAATGGACGATCACGGGCGCCGTGGGATTTCGCCGCCAGACCGCCATCAGCAAGGCATTGATCGCCAGTTCGCTATCGATCCGAGAGCGCATCGACCACCCGATGACCTGACGCGAGAACAGATCCATTACCACTGCCAGATACAGCCAGCCTTCTGTGGGTTCGGATATAGGTGATATCTGTCACCCAAACCTGATTGGGTGCTTCGACATCGAATTTCTGTTCCAGCCGATTCTCGGCCACAACTGCTGGCTTGCCGTAGTGGCCGGCCCGACGACGGTAGCCCACCTGTGCCCGGAGCCCTTCCTGCTTCATCAGACGGTAAACCCGATGTTTGCCACAGCGCTCGCCCAGATCGCGCAGGTCATGCGTAATCTTGCGATAGCCATAGACGCCACCGCTCTCCAGCCAGGATTGCTTGATCAGCCCCAGTAGCCGTTGATCATCCTGCTGGCGAGGCGACGCAGGCTCCGCTTTCCAGGCGTAATAGCCACTGGGATGGACGGCCATGACATGGCAGAGTCGGCGCACCGGGTAGTACATTTCGTGCGCCTGAATGAACGCGTACCTTACCGGGACTCTTTGGCAAAGTACGCTGCGGCCTTTTTAGGATGTCACGCTCCTCGCTGACCCGCTTCAACTCCGCCTTCAGGCGCCGAATCTCCGCAGACTGGCCCTGCAATTCGCTCCGTTCGACCGGTGGGAGGCTATAGCGTTTCAGCCATTCATACAGGCTGTGTTGCGAAACGCCGATCCGGCTGGCTACCTCAGCGACTGGATGGCCTCTTTCCGTTACTTGCTTGACCGCTTCGATCTTGAATTCTTCCGGATAACGCTTGCTGCTCATGACTTCTCCTTTTGCCTAAGTTTAAGGCTGCGGAGCGTCTAATGGTTCCGGGGCGATTCACAGCCGCGCTGGGCGCCTACCCTGCAAGCACTGGCCACGCTGCGCGCCCGCCAGGCCAACCTGTTCGCGGTGATCTTCGACCAGGCGACCTTCGTGCGGGAAGGGGCACCCTCGGGTCCATTGACCGACCACAACGAGATCACGGCGGCGCTGCTGGAGCTTGGCGCCTACTGCGTGACCGTTCGCCGTGGCGACGATCTGGTCCGACTGTTCAACGCATGAGTGCCCCTTGACCTACCTGCCGGCCTATATCGGCCTCTTCGCCTCGCTGATGCTGGCGGTGGCCTGCAATGCCTTTCTCGATATCCAGTACGGCAGTTTCGGGTTCGAGATGTTTTTCTGGATGCTGATCTTTGGCTGGACCTTGCTGGTTGGCTGGAGGCAGCACGGTCAGGCCAACGATAGTGGGCCGCAACAGCAAAAGTCGNTTCTGCTCTTGGGCCTGGCCGCTTCGGTCATCGTCTTCATCCCGATGTGGGGATTTCCACGCGCCGGGTTGTACATGCTGGTTGTCCTGCAAGCGTCGTTGAATTGTGTGACGACGACTCGCCGCCAACTGCATTTCGGCCTGCTCGTCTCGGCGGTCATGGTCATGTTTGCCGCCGCGCATTACCGTGCCGACTGGACGATGCTGTTCTATCTGATCCCGTATATCATCGCCGTCGTGTTCACGATGGTGTCCGAACAAATCAGTCGGCGGGCGCAGGACATTCGTCAAGCCAGTCTCGGCAACGCCACGCATGCTGGTCAGGGCTTGGCCATCGCCGCAGCGACATCGATCATTCTCGGCCTCGGCGGCTTGCTGTATCTGGCAACGCCGCAATTCACCTGGCTCGGCCTGGAGTGGCGTTACGGCCAATTGACCAATATCGGCTTTCTGGGGAGCCCCAGGAAGACGGAAAACAGGGGCAGTCCGGCGGCAGCAACAACGGTAGGAGCCCGGACGGAGGCGACTCAGGCCAAAGTTCAGG
Organism: Dechloromonas sp.; assembly: GCA_013363835.1. Classification (GTDB taxonomy): domain Bacteria; phylum Pseudomonadota; class Gammaproteobacteria; order Burkholderiales; family Rhodocyclaceae; genus Azonexus. The sequence goes on along the minus strand of CP054864.1, from coordinate 347,602 downwards.
TAGCGAGGGAACAGGTAATGCCGGTCGGGGCGGCGGAGCTGACAACGCGAACCCCGGAGAGTCTGGAGAAGAGTACGGGGTATNCTCCCGGGCGTGGCTGGCCAAGCCCTGCGGAAATGCGTGAGGCGGCAAAACGCCCGGGCATGCCCGCATGGCAATCCGGCGCCATCATGCAGATGGCCAGCCTCGATGAAGCCATTAGCGAAGCGCTGGCGCCGATCAAACAGGCGCTCGGGGATNTTGTGAAGCAATTCAAGGAATGGCTGGAAGAAAATCGCACGGCGGCAATGGCCNACTTATTCGCCCTGTTGCTGCTGGCGCTTCTGGTCGTTGCCACCCTGCTGTTGCGCGAAGTCAAGGCCGTGACATGGCTACGGACACGCTTTGACTACCTGCAGCTGGTTACCCTTGCCCAGCATGGCAATGGCACCACTGGCGCCACACAGTTCTACCGGGCCATGGAGCGCCTTTTTATATCGNCCGACACACCGCGCGCACCTAACGCCAATACGCGTGAATTTCTTCGGGAGGCTACATATTATCGGGATCATATTCGCCCTGAAGCCACCGAACTAACCCGCCTGTTCGAACAATACCGCTACGGGCCCGAACGACCCGATTTCTCGCGACTGGAACGGATGCGTGAGTTGTATCGTGCGATCTTCCGGAAACTGGGTTAATCGTCGGCGGCAAATCGGCCATTGCCGACATTCGCCTGGCTCACAACCTCAGTCGGCAATGCGTCGTTTAACTGCCGTTCTGCGTTGAATCGCTTATAGCGGCTTCATGAGGGTGCCTTGCCAAATTGGCCAAATGAAACAATGGGCAATCAACTCAGTCAAATGCTACATTCCTGCAGCATGACGTCTCCAAAGTTTCAGAAGGTAGGCTGGTAGTTTGTTCAACTCAGATTTTCAAATCGAGGCATGCATGTTGGCAAACGCTTTGAACATCTTCGCTAAGCAGCAACGCCCGGCCGAATATTGGCGTTACGCTGAGTTGAGCATCGCTTGGCGCAATAGCGATTTTCGAGCGCGCTTGCCGTTGTTTGCAATTGCTGCCGAAGCGATTAATTGCGCGGCAAAGAGCTTTGTCATGCTGGCTACCGGGAACGGACTTCTGTTGCGTACCGGCTCGTGTGGGACGATGGTCGCGAATCGAGTATTGATCCCAAGAGCATCATCGACAAGGCGCTTGAGCAAGCGCGACAGGCGGTACTCGACACTCCCGACCTGCGTCACAATCCATCTCGATACGTGCCGGGATCAATACTTGGCGTTAGGCGCTGTCGGCAAAGAATGTTTGTCGAACTATGATCAGCGGGCAGTCAATGATGACCACGTGTCCAGCTGGCTACGTTGGAACCACGGCAGTACGTTGTCAGTGATGAAACATCAGGCGATTCTGATGAGCGTTGCAGCTCAATCAGCTCTCGTTTCGCCCCGGATGTGCGGCGACCGTTCGTTCCGATTGGGACCGCCGTCATCTCGCAATCTGGGTGAATCTGTGTTTTCCATTTGGAATTATGCTGTCAAACAGCGGTCGTGCCTTGTTTGAGCGTCGAGCAGAAACCGTCGTCGAACAGGTGTTGACGATCTTGCGGCAGCAGGAAGAAGTTTTCCGCGAGCCAGGCAACGCGTTGGACAACTGAGGAGTCCTTGGCATGCGAATTACAATCCTTCAACTATTGGCCCTGATCGGCACTTTGCACATCACCGATCCGGCCGTGGCCACCATTTTTGGGGACGACAACCGCCGTCAGGTATCTGCAGAAGAAAACCCACTCTACAGGCGTGTTGGCGTTATTACGAGGGAAGATCAGATATTTAGTGGCACAGCCTGGCTTTCAGGCGAATGCCTCATCACCACTAACTACCATGTGGCCTTTTCAAGAGCCGAAAAGAAAGTGGTCAGGTTATTACATCGCGTGCCAAGANGGGGTGTTGTATTGACTTTCACGTCGATGTACTTCCCGGGAGGCAAGATCATCCGGATGGAAAGTGGGGAAGGGAAATCGTTTCGCAAGAAGGTACGTGCGGAAGTTGTCGACTTTGGCAACTATATGCCGGCCGATACGACTGGGGTTTTTCAGGATTACGTACATCTGAAGTTGGAAGAGTGTGTCGGCCGGGACTTGGGGTTCCTTGAGATCAAATCGCCAAGCAACAAATCTTTACCGCCTGGCGGTGAATTGATGGTGATTGGGTATCCTCAAGACCGTTGGGCGGCCGCCGGGGTGACTGTCGAAACTGGATGTTCCTCACCGGATCTAAGCGTTGGCGTAGGTGGGGCAGCTCTGGATTGCTCCGTAATGCCGGGTCATTCGGGAGCGCCCGTGCTCGAAAGACAGGCTGATGGTCGATACCTTGTGATCGGAATGATTAAAATTGCGGACAATAACCATAAGGAAAAATATACTGTCGATGTCGCAAATTGGATGGTTCTTTCCGATGCATTCGCTGAATCAATCCAGGAGGCCGCTACGACATTGAACCTCATACGCTTTCTGACGAGGTGCGTAAGCGCATCGCAACCCGTCGTTCCAATGAGGCTGGCTCCATAGCCTTCGGTGCAATGCCGGTTTCGTCGAAAGACATGAAAACCAGCGCTTCCAGTTGGCGTGTCAAATTGCCGCCCGACGGGCGAGATGCCCACATCTATTACCTGCAACGGCCCGATGTATGTTCCCGACGAGGCTGCATGACAGTAGTGCTTTCGCGCCCATATGTTGGGCAGTACAGCAATACCAAGATCATCGGGAAATTCATGGGCTTGCCGTTACCCGAATTTATCGGCCCGGCACGCACGGGGCAATGGCGAACGCTGTATGTGCCGGACGAGAAGCCGGGGCTCTACCGGGAAATCAATTTCGATGATGGCGAATACCGAGTGTCGCCAAAGGCACCTGTATCCGAAGCGGATATCCGCGAACAGGGCGGCAAGGCGACGGGGCTGAAGGCGCAATAAAACTCAGCGCAGGCAGCGCATGAACGGTTTGGCCGCAGCACGTGGACCGTCCTGGCGCATCGCAAGACAGGTATCCCAAGCACGAGCTGATTGTTTTGCGCTTTGCGCTTTGCGTTTTGCCATCAGCCAAGGCGCGACGCGCATCCTCAAAGAACACCCAGCACTCCTGTTCGTACCTGCGAAACGGTGTGGCCTCGGGTAGAAGATGGGCAGCCACCAAGGTGACATAAGTATGCGCCTCTGATCGCTCCATGAAGTCAGGTGTCTTGTCGGTCCAATCCTCCAGCGCCGTTACGTAGCGGTCAAGTGCTTGGACTCGGACTGCAGATGATTTCATTGCAGCACAGTTGGGTAACGATGGCAGCCGTCCGTCTCTGGTTTCAGCACCCGAAGACCAAGCATACAACGCCAACAGCAATACCAGCCAACGCGAATTCGTTTGGGGCTCATCATTTCGCCGAGATTGAAGGGGTTACGCAATAATTGACCTAATTCAACCATGCCCTTCTGGTTTGCGACTGCCCATGATTCAATCACTAAATTGGCCTAGCATTTGACAGCGGATGCGAAGGTTTTCCGGATAGGCACAATCAAATCTACAGGAGTAACAGGACACACACCAATATTCTTCGCATCATTTGTGGAAATGATGTTCGCAGCAACTTTCCTTGACGAATTCGTCTTTGCCGCCTTTGCCTCGAAGCGCAGGTAAAGCGTAAAACGTTCATCTTGGTTGGTGGGCTGGATTTACGATACCTCCAGGGACGTTCTTTTAGTTACAAATAAAGTCCTTCCTTCCTTTTCTGCGATAGCAATCCATGGATTTACGTCTGCTGTCGCAGCTGATATCACAAGGCACATCGTCGTTCCGGAAATGGCCTGAAAAAATGTTGAGTTCATATTTCATCCGTATAGGGACAAAACATCCTAGTGCTTCAGAAAACGAATCGGATGCGACGCAACACTCTTCCACATTAGGCTGGGCGGCTGACCGTCAGTCGTACGCTTCCNCGATTGTTGCCATAAAATTTCCAGGCATCGTTGGCAAAGCAGTAGAGGTAGCCGGATCGGCGAGGNGTGAAACAGCAACCATCACCAATCTTGATGATCTCGCCNTCCTGGGCNGTTCCTGAACCGTCGGCACCTGCCTGATTTGCAATCATGCCGACGAGCTGGAACCAGTCGGCATTTTCAACTCGCTTCGTACCCCACCAGTCGGCCTGCGCTTTTTTGGTCAGCTTTTTGTACCATTTCTCCAATTCTCCGAGGCCGCTACCGAATATCTGTGCGACTTCGCCGATTTGAAAATTGCCGTCATTAGACCCGCCAGGCCCACAGGCAATGCTGCTGTCAAGCCACTCACCACTGGCGGTAAAGTTGTANGAAACCCCGGCTTCAAGATAAAGCCCAGTGGCGTTCCAGTGCTGGCGCGCAATACATCAAAGCTGCGCTGCNTGCCCAGGTGCGAGCGTTGCGGTTGGCCAATAGGGNGCTTGCGAGATCGGTGGTGCGCTATGGCGCTCCCAAACCTGTTTTGCCAATTCTGTACCCACATTCGCGGCTGAAACTTCAGGCGTTGCGCGTGGTTGCGTGCGCAAATGCTCCCAGATACCAGTTGCGGAATCGTGAAGAATGCCGCGCGGGTCAGGCTGAATCTGCGTGGACAGAGCTGGATTTACGCGTAGCCCTACGGAAACAGCTTCATCAACCATCCACTGCAATGCGCCATCGGACAGGCCGCAATGGGCATGGCCACCACCAACATCGCAGTGGGTGCCCGCGAACCAGATCTGTTCGACGCTACCGTCCGGCGGGGCTGAATANTTGGTCCACAATGTTGGGGCGAAGCTGGCGCGCAATTCGTCCATTGCGACCGCATGGCGACCGTGACGTACTGCGGGGCTAAGATCGGTGTCGTGGAAACGATATTTGCGCGGATCATCGATAAGCTGATCAAGGAGCACCATGTCATCGGGCACACCCAGAGCGCCGACGGTATCCCAGACGCCGATCATGTGGACATCAATCTTTCCATCAGGCAACGGGCCTAGAATGAAGGCATACTTGGCCAGCGCTTTGTCCTTCAGCTTACGCNNTCGATACCCGAGGTCATAGAGTTTGCCGATGCGCGCCCAAAATCGTCGGCGNGCCAAATTGGTCGCGTCGAGAAGACCGCAACGGGTTACAAAGCCGCCAAGGCTACGCGCGGTATATACTCGACTGAAGCCGAACAGGAAGATGCGGTCGCCTTTGACGTAATTTCGACACAACCAACCATAGGCACTTTGGATGTTGCGGGTCAGTCCGGCGCCCATTCCGCCGCCGAAGACTTTGTCCATCAGACCACCGTTGGTGCCAACGCCTGGGTGGTAATAGGTCAACTGCGTTTCATCAACCACGCACAGATTGTAGAGCTTGACCACGTTGGTTGGCGCAGGATGGCCGTTCTCCTTTTGATCCGGCGTGTTCCAGGTTCCATCACAACAGACGACGAGATTCTTGGACATGATGTTCCTCCTCGGTAGTTGGTTTCACCCGGCGGTGCTATGTGAGATGACTATGCAATAAGCACATTTTCGACAATCGCTACTCGAATCGGTTCGCGTTTCATCTAAGAATAATTGAAAGGAGCTGGCCAGCATCGTAAGCGCTTGGCCAACTCATATTGTTTTCTCAGTTCGGTTTCGTTCAAACGACCAGACTTACGACCATGAAGGAAATCAGGGAATCAATGAAATTCAAGCTGCATTTCGGTTCATGGATGTGCGGTGCCCATGGTGCGGGAAACCTGCTTTGTGAAGCCCGAGCAAGGGGATTTGGTGTGCTCACTGCAAGAACGGTACGGTTCATTAATAACCAGTAACCCCTTGGCGAACCTAGGTCAGGCAGGTAAAGTCAGGCGCTACTCAATTCTGGGGGACGTCGGGCTCTTCCGCTTCGAAGTTCCCCTCTGGGATATCAGCAACTTATGCGGGAGGGGGCGTCCATCCCGTTGATTGAGGTAGCGCTCCGAATGAACTGCGATCTAGGGAAATATCTTTGCAAGATCCTTCAGACTCGAGGCAACTATTTCAATCCCTTCTACACCTTCAAGCTCTGCTAATTGGTCTGCCAACTGAGTAATACAACATATCAGATCGTTACGCGATATTTCGGAGGCCCAGTCGGGAAGCATCTCGAATAGCTTCCGTTTCAATGATGGATCAATTAACTTCGCTAGCGAGTATTTCGGCTGCAATGGCGGCGCTTTGGTGCAAAAGGGAGTGTATGGCCTTGAGAACTCTAGTTTGCTCTTCCGCGTTCAAGCCAGGGAAGTACGCAAGCTCGCGATATTTCCTGTGCGAAGATAAGACCTCAATTGCTTCAGACAATAGCAAGTCCTTCTCTGGCCCCGTCATAATGGGAATTAGCGCACCGAAGAATTGGTAATCATTCAATAACCTCGGCTCTTTTCCCGTTAAGCTCCTTTAGACTTTTGCGTATTAGTGTCCAAGCCTCGGATTGGGAATTATTCCCGACGCACGAAGCTGGCACACAATCTCCGCATAGGCGCGTGGATAAAGTTGGTTATAACGTTTCGCCGCAAAGGCTGCTGCTTCGGCAGCCTCAGTCGGTGGTAGGTGCTTTGCAAGGATCGTGACAGCCCGAAGAACGACATCAAGCCAAGAACGGTCCACATGTGGCTGAATCCTCTGCAAATTTTGCCAGGCCAATAGAGCGTCACTTCGCGTTAGTTTGGCAGCAATTCCACTAAGCGCATGGGCATAACGCTCATCGCTCTCAATCTCTGCCGCCCAAGAAAACAGATTCGAGGCCTGTTCCGGGAAAGTAGTAACGTATTCGCGAAGCACCTCTTCGAGGAGCTGATCATCCAGTAGCGTTAATAAATCCTCTATCTTGCTGTACAGCCGAGGCCACATACGAGGGGAACCTTGGAAAGAGGTACTTACCGATGATGCTGGCCAATGGTTGATCGATTTGTTCGGCACATAGCCTTAGCTGCCTCATTCGATCTTCAGCGACATCTTTCGTAAGCAGAACGGACAGTGCTAAATCCGACAATGAAATAGCCAGTGAATCGCGATATTCGGCGCAAGCCGCGATAGCCGACCGCAACTGATTTGAATCAAGCACAGGTGCGATATCCCCAAGGCATTGTGGCGACATTCGCGGTTTTGAACCGTTAGGACCTTATTTAGTACATTGGCAATATCTTCATCTTCGAGAAGCTCTACTATCGGACTCAACCTGCTAAAGGAAAACTGCCCAAGATCCGAAAGCGCTCCATTAATGAGTTCAGGCATTAACTCACGCCCTTTGATGGGCAGTATCTTTGCCACCATCGAGGTGCAGTAGATTCGTCCGTGCAGAGTGCCGTCGGCCGACCTAGCTGCCGCTAACAAGTGTTCTGTGAGGGATATTTGAAGCTGCTCAGGCATATGAGCCCATGCAGCGCAATATGCAGTGGTCCTATCCCAATCACCATGCTTCTCTTCGGCATACTTTAGCGCACGCTGCCAGAGGCACGATTGTTGAAGTGGGGTTAATCGTGGAAGAAAAGCAACAAGAGGAAATCCCGCAAGATCCTTTCCGTCGCTATTTGGGCCAAGAGGAGTGAGCATTATCACCCTTGTGGACCTGCTGAGCCTCGTCGGAGGTCAAGTACTGACTAGAGGCAGCAACGCGTCCCACTTTCCTTGTTCGCTAAGGATATTCAAGCCGTGCTCAATCAGAACGCATCGAAACTCCGTCGTCAGCCCGGGCATAATGATTTCGATGAGTTCTAACCAGCTTGCCATATTTCCGGCATCATTGAGCAGATCAATGAGATCTAGCTGAAGCGATTTTTGCGTTTCTCTATCCCATATCCATGGAAGTGACTGCATATCGCCCAGGCACGCTCAGAAGATGAAGATATTTTGGGAGGAGAGACATGCACTCCTCTAAGCGCCAAGATCGTTCTCGTTCGTTTAGCCCTCGCAACAATTCCGCCACAGCAGGAACCTTGATGCCGGCAGGCAAAAACTCAAGCCTTGAGAATGCCTCTTTTTGACAGCACTCCCTTTCAACACAGGCCAGGATTAGAGCCGGAGGCGCGTCCCTGCCGTCGGATAGAGCTAGTATGAGTTCGCAGCGAAGTATCCATGCTCGCAACGGATCTTCGGGGCAGCTCTGGCGGCGATTTCGCGCCGTGCTAGTTGAAGTTGCGAGGCATAAGATCCATACCAGCCTTCTTGGGCAACCCATGCTTGGAGCCATCCCGCTCCTGCTATGCACATATATGACCGCGCCCTGGCACAACTAAGCTGCAGATGTTGAGGCATGAACTTTAGTACATAACGCGGCGCCAGTTCGGGCAAGAGCCGTCCTTCGTTAATATCTGCCGACACACCAAGACACCAACCGAGAATCGCCTCCGCGCAACGTGCCAGGAGTTTCCTGACCGAAATAGCTCCTCGGTAAGATGGATTGCGAGCCGGGGGTGATTCAGAACAAATCCATCGACCTTCCATGACGAAACGACTTAATCGGTGGATACGCTGCATCGAGATGCCCATTTCTCCATGCATAGTAGCCATCAGGCATTCCAGATCATGAAATCGAAGGGACCTAGGGCACAAGTAAAGATAGCGAGCAGCGTCTCTAGCGAGTGTGGAAACTCTTGTGTATCGATCTCCCAAATCGGCTTTTGCCTACGCAACCAAGTGCGGAAATAGCTCGAAATCCTTCTTCTGCTATGCGAAGGGACTCAATCGCCGCCTTGGAATCAGCGAGGAGCTGACACCGAAGGTCTTCCACGTAATACCCCAATAGAAGCGGGTCTCCCTTTGTGACGCGAAAGATCTCCTCTATTAGTACTGCACTCGGCTGTTCCTCGCTTGCGCAGAGCTTGGCACTCTGTAGCACTGCCTCGACGCCAGCGATGTCCAGGGTGCCAAGTTGCATGATTTCAACAGATCTAAGAGACCATTCCAGCTTTTCGATCCAGCTAGTTGCTGGCCCAGATACACCCATTTCTGGCCTTGCTGCGACTAGGAAACGCACGTGCTCGCGTGGATGAAAATGCGCGAATCGAGCTCCCATCCTACAGCTTCGTCAAGTCCATCAACGACGATAACGATGTCAGGCTCTTCGTTCGCAATCCTTTCCAAAAGCTCAAGGCATTGCTCTCTATTCAGCTGGTATTTATCACCCTCTAGGAGCGGTAGATCTAGCCCGCAGATATCAATCAATCTCCCGGCAAGTATTGCGTAAAATGCTGCTTCACTATTGGTCCCGAATCGGATGCTAATTGGAACGAATGCGACTGCGATGGAGTCTCGAAACGCCAAAATTGCCTGAAGCACTAAAGTGCTCTTACCAATCCCCGCGGGACCAAGCACTATGCACGAACTCTTTGCCCGGAGCAACGCAGCCATTTCACTAAGTCGTTGAGTTGTTCATCCCGCCCTCCAAAAGCCTTACGCGCGGACGACGTGCCAAGATACGCCGAGCAATAATCCTCAAGTCGTGGCGGAACGAGTGTAAGCCCGGCCAAAAGACCGATATGTTTATTTCCCATCGCGCTGTGGAGCGTTGGCAACCACAAAAGGGTGGAAATCGTTTAGGCAAAGAAGGCGCCTCAGATCCGCATTTTGAGGATCCCTTAGCGGACCGTCCAGTGGCTCAGCTTCCAGCACTCTGGTACGGTCCCAGTACATTGGTACCTCCCGAATTACGCCCAGAACCGTCGAACCCAAAAGCAGCGGGCCGCCAGATAGCCCCGCCCAAGAGTCGCGAAATCTAACATCGTCGCCCTTCGCTCCTCGAAATTCGTTAAGCTCGAATAGGCATTGAAAAGTATTTTTCTGTTTGTTGCTTGGGAGTAAAATGCCTTCCCAGCAAGATGCAGTTCACCGCGCCCTCCTGGAATTAGGCCTTCCTTTGCAAGCTTTGGAAAACCAAGAATACTCGCATTGAATTCATGGATCGGAAGATCGGTAAAGTCTCTGAGGACGAACGGCTCGGGTAACTCCGCTCCTCTAGTGTTAACACAGCGATATCGGGTAGCCCTGCCGACAGAGTAGGCGGCCAAGCGATACTGGCGATGTATTTTTGTTCGCGGCCTTTATGCCTGTCCAAGCCAGCCAAATCGCGCCAGAGAAATACTTGCAGGTTTTCCCGTGGCAACCATCGATTGTCCGATGGGTCGGCCACACAGTGAAGTGCAGTAAGCACAACACCGGGACGCACCAAGAGCCCACTGCCAAATGATCCCACACATCGGATTTGAACAAGGTCACCGAACAGCTTGGCGTCGGGCGAATGCCGCTGCATATCACTGAGACTCTGAAAGGGCATTCCGCTAGCTGCGGCCCAGGGCCATCACTGTCTGAAACAAGGAACTTTCCAGCGCTTGCTTCTCCTTCAGGAGCAACCGTCAGCGTAAATTTCAGTTTGTGGCCGGATTTGTTATTCATAGCCGCTTTTCCGCTGACATCCACAAAGAAAATAACTTTATTCCGCCGCCTCCTCTGCGCTAATGCCAAATTCCATCATCAGCTCCACTTCAATTTCGCCGAGGCCAAACCGTATGTCTTTTCCTCACCATTGAGTCGAGCACGACTTAGTTCGGCCCTCAGTTGGGAGATCGCGTCAGCCAGACCTATTCGCACATCAGTTCCCATTTTTACTCCGATCCTTTACTTATAAACTGTTTCAATATTTAGCTCATTTTGCACCAACATTAATTGAATGAGCATTGGCCATTTCTGGCATATGGAGCACTAAATTAAATATCATAAAAATTGCAAGAAATTGATTGATATAGCGATACGTTTAGAGAATTTCACTATCCATCCGCTAAAGACTCTGGTGGTGGGGTAATCCCCATTTTTGGCATGGGTCAGAAGTAGATTCGGTTAATAGTGCTGACTTCTGTTTCGGGGTATGCCACCAAGCGCCATGTTGGGGCGCTAGTGATTGTAGGTCCACATCCAGTCGGTGGCATAGTTCTGCACCTCCTCAATCGACTCGAAGAGGTAGTGGCTGAGCCAGTCGTAGCGGACTGTCCGGTTGTGGCGTTCGATGTAGGCATTCTACCAACTGGGCACCACAGGCCGGATATGTGCAGTCGCAAGCGAGGCCATTCTTAGCCTCGTTGATCGAGATGATGCCCCAGCACGAATGAAGCCCGAATGGAGGACGAACATTTTTCCATACGGCCATTCATAAGTCATTAAAAATGACCCGATAATACGTGACGTTCGATCAGTCTTAGCACACATGCAGACCACATACATCAACCCTCGGTCGTGCTACCAACTCATCGGGGAAGCTTACCCTCTGGGAATTCCTCATCTGGTGAAACTCGCAGAGGAATTTCTCTGTCAGATGGCAGCGAATNTCGAACAGCCAGGTGGCCATGATCCGAGACGTTTGCTCTCAAGCAATCTGAGCAAACGAAACCGAACCATCTGCGAGATGGCCAGAATAGACGCGGATTTGGTACTGGAACTGGACGATAGATCCAGAAGGGCGAATATTGGCCTCAAACCCTACTTTCACTTTACCGAGTTCGCCCGGCCAGCACACGAGCAACGAGTTGTTCTCCACATCCACGTCCGACTGCAGGACAACCTGCAGCGAAGTTTAAGTGTGCCATTCCAGCCCCTCATTAAAGGATGGGGCGACGTCGAGGAGGGGTATCAGGGATACGCCCATTCGGTGGCATTTCTAAACGCTGATGACAAACCTGATGAAGAGCGATTTTACGTAGGAGTCACGTCTCGCAATTGGTTGCAGCGAATGAACGAGCATGTAAGAGAGGTCCAGTCCGGCAGCAACAAACTATTCCATCGATGGTGGAGGGAATATTAAAGCGACCGTGGCGTGATGCTTAATTCTGAGCTCGTGATTCTTAACCATAACTATGAGGGAGTGATGGCGTGGGAAGAGATGATGGTTGATCGATATATGCAGGCTGGCAACAGTCTCAATATGATCCCAGGGNGATTCAAAGGCCTCAAATTTCTGCACGAGCATCGCCTGACGCCTCACGAGAAGGTCTCCTTGAGGAGCGGGAAAGCGCCTGAGGAGTTTTCCAGGACGCACAGCAGAATAGGATTTCCGAATCCAATGATTGCAGGCCTGTGGCTCGATGACGACTACTACACTCGCGTCATTACGAATAGAGAGAAGGCACTTTCACCGGACCAGGTTCGACGGATTCGAATTCTGCATGCCGAAGGCAAGTCCATAGAAGAGATCGTCGCAGTTGTCCATACCNTGAATACTGGGCAGGTTCAGCGAGTCATTGATGGACAGACCTACACCAGAATCAAATGAATCGCGTAGTGGCTGGATGCCCGCTTTGGCCGATCTACGGAATTCCGTTTTAGTAGGTGTCACAACCAGCCCAACCCCAAGACCACCCGAATATCGCGGTTTAGCGGATAAGAAGCTGCCACGGCCGTCTGATCCCAATATGATCTCGTCCGGTTTCGCCGTGGATTCCTAATTACTGAACGCCGCGCATAAGCAGCCCAATATTCGCTCTTATGGACTGCGGCAGGTAACCGACGCATTGCAGACCGTGACGGGCGGGTAGGCGAACTGCAGCTTCGGCCGATGAACAGTTCAACGCCCCCTGCCCCAGCCTGTCCAAGACTACCATTCTGCATCTTGCATCTAACACCCCGTGCCATAATCGGCACGGGGTATCGTACCAACCGAACTCTAATAACGAGCGACGAATGCAGGCCTGAGGGAGAGTTCCATGCCCCCTGACATCCAAGCCGCCTCATGGGTCACTTGATCAGCAACGGTAAGTATCGTCGCCTCGATAATCTGCGGCCCNCGAATACCCAGATGCTCGGCACCGCGCGTCGCAGTGAGCGCGTGAACAAGAGCGAGGTACTGGCTCTCCGGCACAATGACCCCATCCTTGCAGCGAGCCACCGCCAGCCATTCGAGAATGGTATGGCGATAGCCAACGAGTCGACCGCGTTCCGAGAATTCATACCCAGCCCGCTCGGGTGTGAGGCGGAAGTCGTCGGCCTTGCCGGCATCGTGCAGGAATGCTGCGGCGATCAGTACAGAGTTACAGACGTCGGACATACCTTTCGCCAGCATCATCGCCTGCTCCGCAGTCTCAACGGCATGGCGCAGATTACCGTTGGGGTATGGCGGATAGCCATGTAGCGCGGCAGGGCCGGTCAGGAAGCGCTCGAGGCGGCTGCCATCCCAGAGCACCGCCGTTACCAGATGTTGGAACGGCCGGGAAAGTTGCTCCCAGAGTGACGCGGCACGATCTACCCAAGAACGATCACGCACCCAGCCATGAGGAATGGTCTCAAAGGGATTGACGGTCGGCAGTGCCTTGTCGAGACGATCCAAACGCTTGATCTGCTGGCGGTCGTTATTGAGCGTCTTCCTATCAAGTCCGCGCAAGACCACATAGCAGCCGCGCTTGAGACGACAATCCACCTGCTGCGATATCCAGACAACCTTCAAGCTGGCCTGCTCATGGAACAGTGTCGCTTCATTGGTCACGCCACGACCATTCGGCCCCGGCAGACGGGCAATGCTGACCAGACGGAAGATGGTGGGCAAGCACTCTTTGGCACCATCACGACGCCAGGAAATGATTTGTTGCGATCAGCCATGATTGACCTCCATTTCGTCAGGAGAGGTTTCCTTGGTTGGCGACTGCATCTGTTTGTCACCGCTCCCAAGAGTTGCAGTCAGCAAGCGTTCGAAGGCCGAACCATCCTGACGGGTCAGGTTGGGCACGAAACGTCCGTAGACCTTGAACAGCATTTCCGTCGAGGCATGTCCGAGTTGCCGCGCGATCCACAGCGGATTCTCGCCACTGGCCAGCCAGAGGGTGGCGGCTGTATGGCGTGACTGATAGGGACGCCGCGCCTTGATGTCGAGAAAGCGCAATAGGGGATACCAGACGCGCTTGGTGATGTTGTTGTGATCGAGAGGTTCGCCGCTGCGCGTACAGAAAACGTACTCGCTCTTGCCCTGGCTGACCTTGGCTTGCGCCTGCAGAGCATCANNGACCAGTCCGCTCATCTGGATTTCGCGTTGCGAGCCATCGGTCTTGGTGTAGTCTTGTTCGCCGCCCACGATGCTTTCGCGAACGAGGATCATCCGCTTGTTGAAGTCGACGTACTTCCACTTCAGACCGTCAATTTCACCGGTCCGCATGCCGGTAAAGAAGCGAACAGTGTAGTAATTCCGNAAGTCGGCCCGGACGTTGTCCAGGATCTGCTGAACCTCGTCGAGAGTGAAGGGTTCGACGTCGCTTTTCTGAACCTTGAGCGGTTTGATGTTGCGAAACGGCGTGTTAAATTCAAAGCGGTCGGCCGTTTCGTTGAGGATTTGACGCAACGGCGTCATGATGGCGTTGATGCTTTGNGCTTTGAGTGTGGAACTCTTCCGTCCGGGTACTTTGGCGAGTGTCGAACGGAAGGCCATGATGTCTGCCTTGGTGATCTGGCCGACCACCTTCTCCCCGAATTCGGGAATCAGGCGTTTGTCGAGGATGTCGCGAATGGTCCGCTGATGGCTCTTGCGCCAGCTGACTTCGCTTTCGGCATACCAGGTTTCCGCGAACTCGGAGAAGTTCGGTGTCNNGCTGGCGTCGGAGGCGTCTGGTTGGTTGCCTGGTAAGCTTGCGCGACCGCCGTAGCGACTGGCGTCACTTCCNGTCGAACTGCCCTTCTCCGGTACAAACTTCGCCGCGCGCTTGCTGTTCGGGAAATAGCGCTGGTAGTCGAAGGTGCCGGCACTAATTTCAATNTCGATTTGATCGAGAAGCTTCTGAAGCTTCTTTCGATTTGCTCCAGTATCGTCAAGAGACGTGTATTCCCGACAGCGCTTACCTAGATACCTGAAGTCAACAAATAACTTCCCGGCTGGAGCAAGCGTTCTAATGCTACCCATGACCCACCTCCTTCGAGGCAGAGGAATTACGCCTAGTTTGTTTTGAAACACGCGAACCTTTAGCGACATGGCAGGTTCCACCATTCGCCATGGGGATGATCTCATCGAAAGTCGACGGCTCATCCAGATTGGGCGACATTGAACAAGTCTTGGAAGCCAAGGCCATGTCTTCCTCAATCCGTTCCCAAATGAAAAGTATTTTCCGGCCACCAAAGGGACGGATGTAATGGATACCTTCCAACAAAACTGAATCCAGCATCCGCTCGCGGATCGTGCGTGGATCATATTTGATACGCCCCGATAGCTCATCGGTGGTGAGGTAGGTCTGCTGCATGATACGATCTCCATGGTAATGGTGAAATCAATGCCTCAAACAACACAATTAAGTTCTGTTTGAGTAGATTTAGTATCACACAAAACAAGATCGTCTGCAACTATTTTGTTGCATTATCTATATTTTTGTTGCGCGGGGAAAGATGATTAGGTTCCGAATCAGCGAATTGATCGCTGAAAAGCAATTCAAAGAGGGGCGCCGAATCACCCTGCTTGAAGTTGCGGAGGCCACAGGAATAAATCGTATGACACTCTCTCGAATGATCAATCACAAGGGATACAGTACCGTCACCGATAACCTGGATAAACTCTGCGATTTTTTTGGTTGCTCGGTTGGGGATCTTGCAGTCCACATACCAAGCATCGAAGTAGAACGCGGGGAGGATTAATTACTTTTCCGCTATCGAGACTCAATGGGCCATTTACTGGAAATAGCCATAAGGTCGAAATCACAGATGAGGGCTAGCCGAGAAAACTCACTTGGGCCAGCGATGGGCCACGGATGGGCCATAAGTGGGCCATAGCCCATCGAGCAGAGAAAACAAAAAGGACCAACGCCGCTAAGCTGTTGATCCTTCGTTGCATTTCCTGGTTGCGGGGGCAGGATTTGAACCTGCGACCTTCGGGTTATGAGCCCGACGAGCTGCCAGACTGCTCCACCCCGCGTCCGTCAGAGGGGCGCATTATCCATGCCCCTCCTACCCCTGTCAATGCTTGGCGGGACAATTCCGGCATTTATTTTGCCAGCCAGGTCAGCAGGCTCTCCCATTGCTCGACATCGCGCTTGTGCCGGCCCCGTGGTGGATCGAAGACGGTGAGGCCGGCGGCGGCGACATTGATGTAATTTTGCGTGGAACGCAGGTAGCCCACGATGGGAATGTCGAAATGCTTCATGAACTCTTCAAGCATGCCGGCCGCCCGGGTGCGCGGGTCGACCCGCATCGCAACGATGCCCACGCTGTCGCGCCGGCCACGCATTTCGTTGCGGATCGAATTGAGAAAATCCTCGGTCGCCGCCATGTCGAACACCGAGGGCACCAGCGGCACCAGCACCTTGTCGACGGTACGCAGATAGTCGCTGAGCTTGTAGCCCTGCAGGCCGGCAGGCGCGTCGAGGACGGCCCAGTCGGCTTCCTGCGGCAGGTTCAGGACGATCTGGTTGCCGGCGAAATAGCCGGTGACCGGGGCCATCTCGGGATCGCGAAACGCCATCCAGCGCAACGACGATTGCTGGCGATCGAGGTCGCACAGCGTGACCTTCTTGCCCTGATTCGCGAAATAGCCGGCGAGATTGGTCGCCAGTGTCGTCTTTCCTGCTCCACCTTTCGGATTTGCCACCAGTACAGCACGCATGACTGCCCCTTGTTATTGATCGCGTGATTATATTCCGCCATTGCAGAGGCGGCATAAGCACATAGAATTGGAGCTTTATTCAAGCGAGCATTTCATGGTCACCAAAGTAGCCAGCGACAGACAGGGCATTCAGTCGATCGAGGTCGGATTTCGCCTCCTGCGGGTGCTTGCCGCCACCAATCGCCCGATGATGTTGCGCGACATCGCCAAGGGTGCCGGGATGCCGGCCGCGAAGGCACACCGCTACATGGTCAGCTTCATGCGCATCGGGCTGGTCGAGCAGGATAGCGCCAGCGGCCGTTACGATCTGGGCAGTTATGCGCTGGATCTTGGTCTTTCCGGACTCGGTCGGCTCGACCCCGTGCGCCTCGCCGGGCCGATCCTCGACACGC
This sequence comes from Dechloromonas sp., assembly GCA_013363835.1. Classification (GTDB taxonomy): domain Bacteria; phylum Pseudomonadota; class Gammaproteobacteria; order Burkholderiales; family Rhodocyclaceae; genus Azonexus. The sequence continues at coordinate 330,623 of CP054864.1, read as the reverse complement.
TATGCGAGGAGATCCAGGAAACTGTGGCCCTGGCGGTCTGGGGCACGCATGGTGCGACGATTGTCCGCATCGTCGATGCCGGAGCGCCGGTCACCATCACGTTGCGTGCCGGCACGGTGCTGCCGCTGTCCAAATCGGCGACCGGACAGGCCTTCGCGGCGTTCTATCGCTCGCCTTACCTGAAACAGTTGCTGGACGTGGAATTGCGCGCCGCTGCGGAAACCAGCAAGACGGCGGTCACGACATTGCGCCGCCAGCTGGAAAAGCGCCTGACCGAAATTCGCGAGCACGGAATTTCCCGCGCCACGGGTAGCCTGACGCCGGGAATCAACGGATTCAGCGCGCCGGTATTCGACCACAGCGGCCACATGGTCGCGGCCATCACGTCGCTCGGCTCGGTCGGCGAANTTGACGTCGAGTGGGGTAGCCCGGTGGCCAAGGCGATGCTCGCCGCCGCCGATAAACTGTCACAGCGGCTCGGGCACAACGCCGCCGGCCTTTCAGGCGACTAGCCCAGACGCGCGATTGCCGGCAGGAACACCTCGGTGACCAGCACATGCTGCGCGCCGAGCCGGTGCAAGGAGCGGCGCGCCCACAGGGTCTCGCCCACCTCGGCGACGGTGGCAGCCCGCTGGTAGAGCGGGTGGCGCCGGTCGAGGCGCAAATATTCGATGACCTCACGCCGGAAACCGGGAAAGGCAAACAGCAACGAGCCGAGCGAACGGTTGCCCAGCCTGTCCATCCAGCGCGCCAGCCGCCCCTGGTTNGCGGTCGACAGCGTGGTATGGGCAAAAATCACCGGCTGACCGTCGCATTCCAGAACGACTTCGCGCACCCAGGCCGGTTGGCGCCCGATCGTGCTGCCGGCCGCCTCGTCGGCCAGCGCCCGGCCTTTGCCGTAACGCAGCAGACGCACACGAAAACGGGTGCAGCCGCGCTGACAACGGGCGGTCAGCGAGCCCGGCTCGGTCAGCCAGGAGCGCAGCAGCGGATCGTTCGGGCTGCCCGACAGGNNCGCGCGCCATTTGCTGCGTTTCATCACTGCGGGCGCGGTGCCTTGTCGATCCCCTGCAGCCGGAAGCCGGGCTTGATGCCGCGCTGTGCGAACCAGCCTTCGTTCATCTCCAGCGCGTAACGCGCCGGCACCTTGGCGCAATGGTTGTCCTCGGTCTGCGGCTGCATGTTCTCGATATTGATGATGTAGCCCTCGGCATCGATGAAGGCCACGGAGAGCGGAATCAGCGTGTTGCGCATCCACATGCAGTGGGTCCGTTCCTGCGGGAAGACGAAGAGCATGCCGCGCTGCGCCGGCATCGTCTTGCGATTCATCAGCCCGACCTGGCGGTGCTGGTCGTTGGCCGCCACTTCGGCCTCGATCCGGTACATGCCGGCGCTCAATTCGAGCACCGGCAGCGAACTTTGCGCCATTGCGGCGGCGCTCAGCACCAGCCCGCAGAGGGCGCCGACAAACATCTTATTCATTGAATTTTCCTTGCAAATCCTGGTAACTGCCCTCGACCTGCCGCCATTGTCCGGGCGCCAGCCCAGCCAGCGTCGCCGCNCCGATGGCGGCACGAATCAGGCGGAGCGTAGGATAACCGATGGCCGCCGTCATGCGCCTGACCTGACGGTTCTTGCCTTCCGATATGCGGATTTCCAGCCACGCCGTCGGGATCGCCGCACGGTAGCGGATCGGCGGATCGCGCGGCCAGAGGCCGGCCGGTTCGTCGATCAGGCGCACCCTGGCCGGCCGAGCGGTGAAATCGGACAACGCGATGCCGCCACGCAGCCGATTCAGCGCCGCTTCGTCAGGAATGCCCTCGACCTGTGCCCAATAGGTCTTTTCCAGCTTGTGTTTCGGGTCGGCGATCCTTGCCTGCAACTTGCCGTCGTCGGTCAGGATCAGCAGCCCTTCGCTATCGGCGTCGAGCCGGCCGGCGACGTATACGCCCTTGACCGGGACGAAGGCGTCCAGCGCCCGCCATTTGCCCTCCGGTNNGAACTGGCTGAGAACGCCATAGGGCTTGTTGAGGAAGACGATTTTGGACACGTAATCTGATTCAGACGGCAAATTTTGATTTTCGCCCATTTTTGGCGGTCGACCGCAACAGGCGCCACCGCTCAGTGATAAAAGGCGTAGCCGATCAGGATGGCGCCGACCAGACCGACGGCATCGGCAATCAGTCCGCCGGCCACGGCGTAGCGCGTCCTGGTGATGTTCACGCTGCCGAAATAGACCGCCAGTACGTAGAAAGTCGTCTCGGTCGAGCCCTGGATGATCGCCGCCAGCTTGCCCTGGAAGGAATCGACGCCGTAGGTGGTCATCACGTCCACCATCAGGCCGCGNCCGCCGCCGGAGAGCGTCTTCATCAGGCCGACCGGCAGCGCCGGCACGAAATCGTCGTTCATCCCGAGCGCCAGCACGAGGCTGCGGATGGCGCCGATGACATAATCCATGCAGCCCGTGGTGCGGAAGACCGAAATCGCCACCAGCATGGCGATCAAGTANGGAATGATCTGCACGGCGACGCCGAAGCCTTCCTTGGCGCCCTCGACAAAGCTCTCGTACNNGTCGATGCCACGCCACGCGGCGACGGCCACGAAAAGGACGATGATCGAGACGATGATGCCGCTGCCCAGCAGGCCGATCATCTGTGCCATCTGCTCCGGCGGCATGCCGGCCAGCCACAGGTAAAGCCCTGCCATCAGCGCTGCGAAACCGGCGAAGAAGGCGAGCACCGGCTTGCAGAACAGGTTGATGCGCTGCCAGAGCGCCACCGCGACCAACCCGGCGCAGAAGGAAACGAAGGTGCCGAGCAACGTCGGCAGGAAGATGTCGGCGGCGTTGAAGCCGACCAGCCCCTGTTTCAGGGCGATGCTCTGGCGGATGGCGATCACCGAGGTCGGAATCAGCGTGATGCCGGCCGTGTTGAGCACCAGGAACATGATCATCGGGTTGCTGGCGGTGTCCTTGTGCGGGTTGATCTCCTGCAGCTCGCGCATGGCTTTGAGGCCGAGCGGGGTCGCGGCGTTGTCGAGGCCGAGGATGTTGGCGGAAAAATTCATCACGATGCTGCCGCTCGCCGGATGGCCGGGCGGAATGTCGGGGAAAACGCGGCGGAAGAACGGCGCCACCAGGCGCCCGAAAAGCTCGATCAGCCCGCCGCGCTCGCCGACCTTCATTACCCCCAGCCACAGGCTCATGACGCCGACCAGGCCGAGCGAAATATCGAAGCCGGTCTTCGCCGTGTCGAACAGGCCGTTCAGTACCCGCGTAAANATATCGAGATCGCCCTGCAGCAACTGGGCGAGCGCCGCGACGAAGCCGACAAGGATGAAAGCGACCCAGATTAAATTCAGCACGGCGCGCGGCGTTCCATAAAACGATGACAGCTCGCGAGTCTAAAGGATGCCCGGAAGCGCCGGCAACCTCGCGGCACCCGGTTGCCGGCACGCCCCTGTCCGCCCGCCGCGATTTTCGTTACCCTGAGCCGGTCGACCGCAACCGCCGCCCAAGGAGTCCGCATGAATGCAGCCATCAGCCGTTTTCCCGCCCCCGACCTGAACACCCTGCCCGAGGACGNNCGTGCGCGCATGCTCGGGGTACAGGAAAAGGCCGGCTTCATCCCCAACGTCTTCCTGATGCTCGCCCACCGTCCGGCCGAGTTCCGCGCCTTTTTCGACTACCACGACGCGCTGATGGAAAAGGACATCGGCCTGACCAAGGCCGAGCGCGAGATGATCGTCGTCGCCACCTCGGCAGCAGCCGACTGCCTCTACTGCGTGATCGCGCATGGCGCTGTACTGCGCATCCGGGCCAGGAACCCGCGCGTCGCCGACCAGTTGGCGACCAATTACCGCAAGGCCGAAATCACCCCGCGCCAGCGCGTCATGCTCGATTTCGCGCTCAAGCTCTCGACGCGCGGCGGCGAAGTCGAGGACGCCGACCTCGCCCGCCTGCGCGAACACGGCTTCGACGACGAGGCGATCTGGGATATCGGCGCCATCACCGCCTTCTTCGCGATGAGCAACCGCCTGGTACACCTCACCGGCACCCCGCCCAACGAACCCTTCTACCTGATGGGACGGCTACCCAAGGCCTAGGCCGCTAACTCCGGCAGCCGCCACGGCACGCAGCTCGGCGTAGGCTGCGTGCGGCAACTGCACCAGCCACGGCGCGCGGGCGCCGTCCAGCCAGCCGGCCAGCGCCGCCATGTCGTCGCGGGCCAGCGCGGTATACCCGGCGGTCGGCGCCCCGGGCGCCTCCCACNNGTGCAGAAAAAGGCACGACCCCGCGCCCGGCACCACCGGTTCGACGTTGCAACCGATGACCGCGCCCATCTCGTAGCGCCCGTCGGCGCGTAGCATGTCTTCGCAGGAGTTCCAGTCGATGCGGTCGACGTGCCTGCGGTCGACGATCCGGTTGTAATGGCGTGAGGCCGCGTCGTCGACGCATTTAAGATCGGGCGTTGCGTGCAGCCACGGCAGCTTCGCGCCGCCGGCAGGCACTGTCACCCCGAACAGCGCATTGACTGGAAAAACGCCGGCCGGCGAGCAGCCATCTCTCCTCGCACTTGAGCGGCCCAGGGGCATTCCGGGTGTAACGAGCTCCTGTGCCCAGGCCAGCCCGCCACGCCCGAGGCTGACGTCCAGCGGCGGCCCGCCCACCGCCCAGGGGCGGCGGTACTTTCACGCTGATAGCGGTAAACGGGCGTCGCGACCAGCCCAATCGGCAGCGACGACAAGCAGGAGTTGCGAGGCAGCGGACAGTCCCGAGGGCATGGTCGATTCCAGCGAAAACGAGGCCTTTGGATTTTGCCCGATTTCCGGCGTCGACCGCGACCAGCCCTCGCCACCACCCATTCGGTACGGCTACGACGCGTCAACCACGCCCGAAGAGCCGAGCGAAGAACCCGCCGCGCTGTTCCTTCGTGGCCTGCACCTGCGGTGCCGGCGCATGCCCTTGTGATCGGCGTACNCAGCGGCCAAAACGCAGATCGTGCGTCATGATGTGGCCGATCAGCCATTTGTTCAANAAGCGGCGAAGGTCAGANACCCGCTCTTCGGTCCATTCATCCCCACTCCCGAGAAACTCAGCGACATGCGCACCGAATTCCTCATGAAGCTTCAGGTGCTGTTCGAAGGCGGGATATCCGCTCTGCTCCATGAGCGCCTGCTCGTTGGTGAAATGCGTCACCACGTAATCCAGCAGTTCGGAAATCGTTTCGTCAATGGTGTCGAGATCCAGCGCACGAATGATGTCGAACAAACGATGATGCTCGGCATCGACTTGTGGAATCTGCACCTTGAAAGCGTCGCGCCACTCGACGACATACGGCGCCCGCTTCTGTTGAAGACCTTCCGTCATTTCTAAGCCTCCTGAACTGTAACGGATTCTGCTAGCCCTCCGTGCGGGCAATTCACAGGAAATAACTCACGGAATAGCGTATGAAGGCTTATCCAGAACAACACCTTGCGATCATCCGCCCCAAACGATTCAGTGCGACGTTCCTTCCGATTTGCTGATCTTGTTCCACACGTTGTATTTGCCGACCGGCTTCTTCATCGGCAGGCGTTTCACCTCTTTCAGCGTCACGGCGTCANNGACGATCAGCGCGCCGTCCATTTCCCACAGACTGGCGAGCACGTATTTGCCGTCNCTTGAGAACTCAACGTGGGCGAAGGTCTTGCCCGGTTCCGGTTTCAGTTCGGCGACGATTTCCAGTTTTTCCTTGTCGATGATCTGCATGGTGTCCTTGAATTCCTTGCTCATCATCGAATCGGTCCACGCGTAGCGGCTATTTTCGTGGCTGCGCATGAAGAAGCCGGGGCCGCGCGTCCTGATATGCTTGATCGTTTTCCAGGTCGCCATGTCGATGATGCTGATGACACCTTCGTTGAGGTTGGGCGTCGCCATCACCGTCTTCCCGTTCCACTGCCAGCTGATGCCGGAGCCGAGGTGCGGCATGCCGGGGAGTTCGAGGTCGGCGATTTTCTTGCGCGCGTCGAGATTGACCACCTGGCCGGTCACCACCGCCCTGGCGTCGTTGCGTGAAGCACCCATCACTTCGTCGTAGCCCTGCGTGAAGTAGAAGTCGTCGAGATAGTCGTCGAGCTGGGTGCGTTGCGGGTTGAGAAGCCGGGGATGAACTTGCCCTCGCGGTACNTTGAAGTCATGGATCATGCCGGCCGAGATGTCGTCGGCTTTCGGGTTGTACGAGACTTCNCAGACCTCTTTCACGTCCTTAAGCGCGGCGACGAAGCTCTGGCGCGGGCTGGCGTCAAACCGCCGAGACGCGCGANNCGACACCTTGCCGTCCTTGTCCGTCACCGGCAGGATTTTCTTCAGGTTCAGGTCGGCGTCGAGGATGACCAGGCTGTGCGGCAGGTAGTTGGCCACCGCCACCCACTTGCCGTCGCCGGAGACTGCCGCGTTGCGCGTATTGATGCCGGCGCGCACTTCGGCGACGACCTTGAGGTTCCACAGGTCGAACTTGGTGATCCAGCCATCGCGCGAGGCGAAGAAGACGTAACGGCCATCGGGCGTGAATTTCGGCCCGCCGTGCAGGGCGAAGCGCGACTGGAAGCGGTGGATGGGTTCGAGCTTGTCGCCGTCGAGGATGGAAACATGGTGATCGCCGCTTTCGACGACGACNGAAAGGTTCATCGGATCGGCCTTGAACACCGGCTTGTCGGGCAAGGGCTGCTTTTCATGGACGACGCGCGAGGCGGCGATCTCCTTCTCGCCCCAGACCGGCATCGGCTTGATCGGTGTGTAGGCGTAGTCGACCAGGCCTTGNATCTCGTCGGCCGACAGTTTGTCGCCGAAACCCAGCATCTGTGTCGCCGGGCGCCCGTCCTTGATGACTTTTTCCGCCTCCGCCTTGCGCAGCCGGGCCAGGTTTTCGGGCAGCAGCGCCGGGCCGATGCCGCCGAGCCGGACTTCGCCGTGGCAGGCCGCGCAATGTTCTTTGTAGGCCGGCGCATCGGCCGCCTGGGCCAGATCGGCCATCATCAGCAGGGTACAGGCGGCGAAGCCGGCCGGNGATCAGGATGTTCCAGTTCATACGCCGATTTCCTCGTCGGAAAGATAGCAACCGGGNTCTTCGGCCCAGGCGTCGCCGGTCATCTGCTGGGCGCGAACCCGCGTGTTGCCGTTGCAGATGCCGAGATAGGCACAGGCGCCGCAACGCCCCTTGACCGCGCGCGGGTGCTGCTTGAGGCCGGCCATCAGCGCATCCGAGGTATCCGGCCAGATCTGCGAAAACGGCCGCTCCTTGACGTTGCCCAGGTTGTGGTGCCACCACATGGTGTCTGGATGGACGTTGCCGAGGTTGTCGATATTGGCAACATTCACGCCCGACGAGTTGCCGCCCCACTGGCGCAGCTTGGCCTCGACGTGGGCCGCCTTGTCCGGGAAGCGCCGACGCACCCAGTGCAGGAAGTAAACGCCGTCGGCATCGTTGTTGCCGGTGGTGAATTCCTTGTTGAGGCCGCGTTGCTGATATTCCCAACAGGTGTCGAAAAGCAGNTCCATCGCCCAGCGCGTCAGCTTGTGCTGGGCATCGTCCTTGCGATTCTTGTTGCCGCGCCCGGCGTAGTTGAGGTGCGAANNATAGAAGCGGTCGATGCCCTCGTCCTCGACCAGCTTCAACAAACCCGGCAGATCGTGGGCGTTGTCCTGCGTCATCGTGAAGCGGACGCCGATCTTCAACCCAGATCGNCGGCACAGGCGGATGCCTTTCAGCGANGGCTCGAAAGCGCCGTCCAGGCGGCGGAACTTGTCGTGCGTTTCGCGGATGCCGTCCAGCGAGACGCCGACGTAGTTGAAATCGCACTCGGCGATCCGNCCGATGTTGTTTTCGTCGATCAGCGTGCCGTTCGATGACAGCCCGACGTAGAACCCTTTGGCCTTGGCGCGTTTGGCGATATCGAAAATATCTGGCCGCAGCAGCGGCTCACCGCCGGACAGGATCAGTACCGGCACCTTGAAGCCTTTGAGATCGTCCATCACCGTGTAGACCTGTTCGGTCGTCAATTCGCCGGAAAAGTTGGTGTCGGCCGAGATCGAATAGCAGTGTTTGCAGGTGAGATTGCAACGCCGTATCAGGTTCCAGATCACCACCGGGCCGGGCGGATGGCGCGGGCCGAGCGGCGTCGGCGCCGCAATTTCCTGCATGTACTGTGAGATGCGAAACATGGGTTTCCTTTTCGAGGCTACGCCGTATTCAACGGCAGCCGGGCCGGCGACTCCTTGATGCGAGTCAACCGCCTGGAAAATGGGGCGTTAGACGGGCTTCCGAAGCCATGCGGTATCTCGCCCGATGACCCCGAACTTACAGAATAACGCCAGCGCCGAGCTGGCGCTCCCAGCCGCTGGTCTGCCGAAGTCGAGCCACAACTGGCCGCCGCGNAGAAGACCCAGGCGTGGCTTGAAATCGACCTCGACGCCCGCTTGCAGTTCGCCAGCGGCCTGGTGCTGGTCACCGACCGCCGCCTGCTGGCCCGTGCGCCGGGTGCCGATGGCTGGCAGGAATGGCCGCTGCGCGCCGGCCTGGCGCTGAATCACCACGACCACGCCGGTGTCGGTTCGCTGGAACTGGTCGACGAAAATGGCCGCCTCGCCAACTGGCGTTACACACTGAGCCGCAACCTTGCCGCGTTGCGCGTCATCAGCGAGTTCGACCTCAATCGCGACAGCATCGTCAGCGGTCAGCCGGTGTTGCGGTCGACCGACGATATTTGCCCAAAATGCAAGGCGCCGATCCCGCCCGGCGAGGACGACTGCCCGATCTGCACGCGCGAAGAAACGGCAGCGCCCTCGACGTGGACGCTGTTCCGCCTGTGGCGCTTCGCCCGCCCCTACCGCTGGCAACTGCTCAGCGGCTTCCTGCTGACGCTGGCCGCGACTGCCGCGCAGCTGGTGCCGCCCTACCTGACCATGCCGCTGATGGACAACGTGCTGATTCCGTTTCAGAACGGCAAGCCCATCGACTGGCCACTGGTCACGATGTACCTCGGCGGCCTGCTCGGCGCCGCCCTGCTCGCCTGGGTGCTCGGCTGGCTGCGCACCTACATCCTGGCGCTGGTGTCCGAACGCATCGGCCGCGACCTGCGAACGACCACCTACAAACACCTGCTCGGCCTGTCGCTCGAATACTTCGGCGGCAAGCGCACCGGCGACCTGATGGCGCGTATCGGCAGCGAAACCGACCGCATCAACGTCTTCCTGTCGCTCGACCTGCTCAACTTCGCCACCGACGTGTTGATGATCGTGATGACCGCCGTCATCCTGTTCTCGATCAACCCGTGGCTGGCGCTGGTCACCNTGCTGCCGCTGCCGATCATCGGCTGGATGATCCATTACGTGCGCGAAAAGCTGCGCACCGGCTTCGAGAAGATCGACCGCGTCTGGGCCGAAGTGACCAACGTGCTGGCCGACACCATTCCCGGCATCCGCGTCGTCAAGGCCTTTGCCCAGGAAAAGCGAGAGCNNGAACGCTTCCACGCCGCCAACGAGCACAACCTGGCGATGAACGACAAGCTGAACAAGACCTGGTCGCTGTTCTCGCCCACCGTCACGCTGCTCACCGAAATCGGCCTGCTGGTCGTCTGGGCCTTCGGCATCTGGCAGATTTCCAAGAACGACATCACGGTCGGCGTGCTGACGGCCTTCCTCGCCTACATCGGCCGCTTCTACACCCGCCTCGATTCGATGAGCCGCATCGTCTCGGCCGTCCAGCGCGCGGCGTCTTCCACCAAGCGGATTTTCGACATCCTCGACCACGTCTCCAGCGTGCCGGAGCCGGTCAACCCGGTTCATCTGCCCAAAGTGACGGGCCAGATCGAACTGAAANAGGCCAGCTTCCGCTACGGTACCCGCGCCGTGACGCGCGATGTCGATCTGGTCATCAAGCCGGGCGAGATGATCGGCCTGGTCGGTCATTCGGGTTCCGGCAAGTCGACGCTGGTCAACCTGATCTGCCGTTTCTACGACGTCACCGAAGGCGCCGTTTTCATCGACGGCGTCGATGTCCGCTCGGTGCCGGTCGCCGAGTTCCGCCAGCACATCGGCCTCGTCCTCCAGGAACCCTTCCTGTTCTTCGGCACCATCGCCGAGAACATCGCCTACGGCAAGCCGCACGCCAGCCGCGCCGAGATCATCGCCGCCGCCCGTGCCGCCCATGCCCACGAATTCATCCTGCGCCTGCCGCACGGCTACGATTCGCTGGTCGGCGAACGCGGCCAGGGGCTGTCCGGCGGCGAGCGCCAGCGTATTTCGATCGCCCGCGCGCTGCTGATCGATCCGAAGATCCTGATCCTCGACGAAGCGACCTCCTCGGTCGATACCGAGACGGAGAAGGAAATCCAGAAGGCGCTCGACAATCTGGTGCGCGGCCGTACCACCATCGCCATCGCCCACCGCCTGTCCACGCTGCGCAAGGCCGACCGTCTGGTGGTCATGGATCGCGGCCGACTGGTCGAACTGGGCAACCACGACGAACTGATGGCCGCCGAAGGCCACTACTACAAGCTCTATCAGGCGCAGGCGCGCAATGTGGATACCGAAGCGGAAACCCCGAGAAGTATCGAGCAGCCGCCCAGCAAGGAACTCAGCAAATGACGGCCCCGATTTCACCTCAACCGCGACAGTTACGGTCGACTGGTTCTAAAGGCCAAAATGACGAGGTGCACGTCGGCGTCGTGCCCGTGCGCGCCTTCCCGATTGCCGCGCCGGACGAGGGCATTGCCCTGATCAACGCCGAAGGCCACGAAGTCGGCTGGACGGACCGCCTCGCCGACCTGCCGCCAGCCATCGCCCGGTTGATCGAGGAAGAACTCGCCAGCCGCGAGTTCGTGCCGGAAATCGAGCGGATCGTCGAGGTTTCCAGCTTCGCCTGCCCGAGCACCTGGCAGGTGCTCACCAATCGCGGCCCGGCAACGCTGCTGCTCAAGGGCGAGGAGGATATCCGCCGCCTGTCGCAGACGCAGATGATGATTTCCGACACCCACGGCATCCAGTTCCTGATCCGCGACATCGGCACGCTCGACCGCCACAGCCGCAAGCTGCTCGACCGCTTCCTGTAACGGTGCGTAGCAAAGCATGACATTTTTTTGACACGGGTCAGCCACGACCCACGGAAAGCGTTAATAATCATCATCTGCCCCATAATCAATTCATACAGAGAGACGGAGCTGGGCGACCAAACATGAAGAAAAAGAAATCATCATTCGGGACATCATCGCCCTGCGCGGCCCGAACATCTGGACTTACCGGCCGGTCTTCGAGGCCTGGATCGACATCGGCGAATTCGAGGATTACNCCTCCAACAAGCTGCCCGGCTTCACCGAGCGCCTGACCGCCTTCCTGCCCTCGCTGATCGAACACCGCTGTAGCCGCGACGAGCGCGGCGGCTTCATCGCCCGCCTCAAGGAAGGCACCTGGATCGGCCATGTGCTGGAACACGTCGCGCTGGAGCTGATGACGCTGGCCGGCCTGCCCGGCGGTTTCGGCCGCACCCGCGAGACGACCGAGCGCGGCGTCNTCAAACTGGCGATCCGTAACTGGCAGGACGACATCACACGCATCGCGCTCGACGAAGGCATCGCGCTGATCCTGGCGGCCGTCGAGGACAAGCCCTTCGATGTCGCCGAGGTCGTCGACACCCTGCGCCGCAAGGTCGACCGCAAATATCTCGGCNCCTCCACCGCCGCCATCGTCGGTGCCGCAGACGACCGCGACATTCCCGCCATTCGCCTGCTGGCCGACGGCAACCTCGTCCAGCTCGGCTACTGCGCTGCCATGCGCCGCATCTGGACGGCCGAAACCGACCAGACCAGCGCCATTGCCGAAACCATCTCGCGCGACAAGGATCTGACCAAGGAACTGATTTCCTCGGTCGGCGTGCCGGTACCGGAAGGCCGCGAAGTCGACAGCGCCGAAGACGCCTGGGAAGCCGCCGAAGACATCGGCTTGCCGGTCTGCGTCAAGCCGACCGACGGCAACCACGGGCGCGGCGTCTTCATCGACCTGACGACCAAGGAAGAAGTCGCCAAGGCCTACGCCATCGCCGTCGACGAAGGCTCCGGCGTGCTGGTCGAGCGCTCCATTCCCGGTATCGAACATCGTCTGCTGGTCGTCGGCGGCAAGCTGGTCGCCGCCAATCGCAGCGACTTGATCACCATCACCGGCGACGGCAAATCGACGGTGCAGCAACTGATCGACACCCAGGTCAATACCGACCCGCGCAGGGGCACCACCGAGCTGCACCCGCTGTCGATCATCCGTATCGATACCGCAGCCAGGATCGAGCTCGAACGCCAGGGCCTGACCGGCGACAGCGTGCCGGCCGAGGGCTGCGAAGTGCTGATCCAGCGCAACGCCAACCACGCTTTCGACTGCACCGACGAAGTTCACCCGGAAACGGCCGAAGTGGTCGCACTGGCAGCCCGTGTCGTCGGCCTCGACATTGCCGGGGTCGACCTCGTCTGTCAGGACATTTCCCAGCCGCTTGCAGGTCAAGGCGGAGCCATCGTCGAAGTCAATGCCGGTCCCAGCCTGCTGATGCACATCAAGCCGGGCATCGGCCAGCCGCGCCCGGTCGGCCAGGCCATCGTCAACAACCTGTTCGCCGAAGATCAGTCCGGCCGCGTGCCGCTGGTGGGCGTGACCGGCACGCACGGGCGAAATGCCGTTGCCAAGCTGGTCGCCCGCCTGTTCTATCTTTCCGCCCAATACGTCGGCCTTGCCTGTAGCGACGGCATCTTCCTCGGCCGCCACCAGGTTCAGAAGACCAGCGCCGCCAACTGGGAAGGCGGCCGCCGGCTGCTGGTCAATCGCTCCGTCGAGGCTGCGGTGATCGAGAACGGCGCCGACGTCATTCTCGGCCAGGGTTTGCCCTACGATCGTTGCGCCGTCGGCATCGTCACCAACATCGTGCCGGAGNAGAACCTCGAACGCTGGGATGTGCAACCGACCGGCGGCGAGTACTACACCACCCACCGCTCGACCTACCGTACCCAGGTCGACGTCGTGTTGCCGGGCGGCCATGCCGTGCTCAACGCCGAAGACGAACTGGTCGCCGACTTCGCCGACCTGTGCGACGGCGAAGTCATTTTCTTCGCCTGCGACCCGGCCAACCCGGTTCTCACCGCGCACCTGGCGGCCGGCAAGCGGNGGGTCACGGTCGCCGACAACCGTATCGTCCTGCGTAGCGGCGATCAGGAAATCCGCCTGTGCCGGCTGATCGACGCCCCATATATCGGCAAAGCCAAGTCGTCGATCAAGATCGCCAACATCCTGGCTGGCGTTGCCGCCGGCTGGGCGCTGGGCCTCAGCCAGGACGTTCTGGTGACCGGCATCAAGACCNTTGGCCTCGCCCTGCCCGATCCAGCCACCGTGCTTTCGCAGCGCACCAAGCAATCGCATCTGGTCAGAAAACCGGCAGCAGTCCGGAAATAACAAGGAACTCAGCGTCATGGACGTTTCCNGCATTCGCGCCCTGCGCGGCCCCAATTTGTGGAGCCGGCACACCGCCATTCAGGCTATCGTCACCTGTGACGGTGCCGAAGTCGCCATCGCCAATCTGCCGGGTTTCGAAGCCCGTCTGCGCGAGCGCTTCCCTGAACTGGGCGACCTGATCCCCGCCGACCATCTCGATACCGTGTCGATGGCCCACGCGCTGGAATTCGCTGCGCTTGGCCTGCAAGCCCAGGCCGGCTGCCCGGTGACCTTCAGCCGCACCGCACAGACGGTCGACACCGGGGTCTATCAGGTGGTCGTCGAATACACCGAAGAAGATGTCGGCCGCCTGGCTTTCGAGCGGGCCGAACAGCTTTGCATCGCAGCGCTGAACGACACCNCCTTCGATCTCGACGCCACGCTGAAAGAACTGCGCGATCTCGACGAAGACATCCGCCTTGGCCCTTCGACAGGCGCCATCGTCTCTGCCGCCGTCGCCCGTGGCATCCCGTATCGTCGTCTGACGCAAGGCAGCCTGGTTCAGTTTGGCTGGGGCAGCAAGCAGAAGCGCATTCAGGCCGCCGAAACCAGCTATACCAGTGCCATTGCCGAGGCCATTGCCCAGGACAAGGAACTGACCAAGAAGCTGCTGCATGCGGCGGGTGTCGCGGTTCCCATCGGCCGCCCGGTCGAAGACGAAGACGACGCCTGGGTTGCCGCACAGGAAGTCGGCCTGCCGGTGGTCGTCAAGCCGCAGGATGGAAATCAGGGCAAGNGANTTTCGGTGAACCTGACGTCCGAGGAACAGGTTCGCCAGGCCTACCGCGTCGCCATCGAGTTCCGCGACGACATCATGGTCGAAAAATTCCTGCCCGGTCACGACTGGCGTTTCCTGGTCATCGGCGACAAGCTGATCGCCGCCGCCCGCCGCGATCCACCTCTGGTCGTCGGTGACGGCACGCATACCGTCCGCCAGTTGGTCGACATCGTCAATAGCGACCCGCGCCGTTCCGACGGTCACGCCACGTCGCTGACCAAGATTCGCTTCGACGACATCGCCCTGGCCCGCCTGGCCGAACAGGGTTACAACGCCGACTCGGTACCCGGACGTGGCGTCCGCGTCGTGCTGCGCAACAACGCCAACCTGTCCACCGGGGGCACCGCCACCGACGTCACCGATGACGTGCATCCGGAACTTGCGGCAGCCGCCGTCGCCGCTGCGCAGACCATCGGTCTCGACATCGCCGGCATCGACGTTGTCTGCGACACGATCCACAAACCCNTGGAAGACCAGGGTGGCGGCATCGTCGAGGTCAATGCGGCCNCCGGCCTGCGCATGCACCTCGACCCGTCCTTCGGCAAGGGCCGCCCCGTGGGCGAAGCCATCGTCGGCATGATGTTCCCTGATGGCAACAATGCCCGCATTCCCGTCGTCGCCATCGCCGGCACCAACGGCAAGACGACGACCAGCCGCCTGATCGGACGCATTTTCGAGAGCAACGGCCTGCGCGTCGGCATGACCAGCACCGACGGCATTTATATCGAAGGCCGGCGCATCGACACCGGCGATTGCTCCGGCNGCAGCGCGCGCAACGTGCTGCTGCATCCCGACGTCGACGCCGCCGTGTTCGAGACCGCCCGGGGCGGCGTGTTGCGCGAGGGGCTTGGTTTCGACGTGTGCGACGTTGCGGTCATTACCAATATCGGCCTGGGCGACCACCTCGGCCTCAATTACATCACCACGGTCGATGAACTTGCTGTCGTCAAGCGGGTCATCGTCGAAAACGTGGCCCCGCATGGCACGGCGGTACTCAACGCCGCCGACCCGGTGGTTGCGGCGATGGCCCATCATTGCCCGGGCAACATCATTTTCTTCGCCCAGAATCGCATGAACCCAGTCCTGGCCACGCACCGCGCGCAAGGTCGACGTGTCGTCTATGCGGAGCGCGAGTCCATCGTTTGCGGTGAAGGGCGCAAGCTAAGGCGCATTCCCNTGGCCAACATTCCGCTGACCCGGAACGGCACCATCGGCTTCCAGGTGGAAAATGCGATGGCTGCCATCGCGACGGGCTGGGCGCTTGGCTACCCGTGGGAAGTCATCGAACGTGCGCTGGCGGGATTCGTCAACGATGCCGCGACGGCACCCGGACGCTTCAATGTCTTCGACTACAAGGGCGCCACGCTGATCGCCGATTATGGCCACAACCCGGACGCCATCCAGGCACTGGTTGCCGGCATCGGGAATATGCCCGCCAAGCGACGCTCGGTGGTCATCAGCGGTGCCGGCGACCGGCGCGACGAGGATATTCGCCAGCAGACGGAGATTCTCGGCGATGCCTTCGACGAGGTGATTCTGTATCAGGATGCTTGCCAGCGCGGCCGTGCCGATGGGGAAGTGATCGCCTTGTTGCGCCAGGGGCTGGCCAAGGCCAAGCGAACCCGCCACATCGACGCCATCGATGGCGAATTCATCGCCATCGACAAGGCACTGGGCCGCCTGGAAGCCGGCGACCTATGCCTGATACTGATCGACCAGGTCGAGGAGGCGCTGGCCCACATTGCCATGCGAATCGCCGAATCGACGGGCGCTCCAGGCTGACCGCAGGGCATAGACGAACTGTGGCGGCGGCTTTCAGTCGCCCAGTTCGTATTGCTTGATAAGGCGGTAGATGTTGCGTTCGCTGATGCCAAGAATGCCCGCAGCCTTGGCACGGTTGCCGGAATAGCGCACCAGCGTTCGCCGCAAGTAATCCTTCTCGATCTCCTCCAGGCTGGGTTCGTGATCGAAACTTAAGACCACCGCNGCGGCGCGGCGCGCTGTCAGCATCCCGAAGTGCTCGGGCCGGATGCGCTGATCGCGCCCGGCAAGAATGACCGCCCGCTCGATCAGGTTGCGCAATTCACGCACATTGCCCGGCCAATCGTAGGCTGTCAGCAATTTGAGCGCATCCGACGTCAGCTCACGCTCGACGCCGCCACCGAATGTATCGAGAAAATGCTTGGCCAGCAGTGCGATGTCTTCGCGTCGCTCGCGTAGCGGTGGCACCTTGATCACGAAGCTGGCCATCCGGAAATAGAGGTCGGCCCGGAACGTGCCATCCTGTGCCATCTGCGCCAGATCGCGATTGCTGGCGACGACGAAGCGAACATCCGCCTTCAGCGTTCGCGTTCCGCCCAGGCGGCGGAAGGTTCCGGACTCCATGACGCGCAAGAGCTTGGCCTGGTTGGCCGGGCCGGTTTCGCCAATTTCATCGAGAAACAGCGTGCTGCCCTCGGCCTCCTCGATCAAGCCTTTCTTNTGCCGGTCGGCGCCGGTATAGGCACCGCGCTCGTGACCGAAAATCTCGGACTCGAACAGCGTTTCCTGCAGTGTGGCACCGTCGACCGTAACCATCTCGCGGGATCGCCGTGCGCTGCTTTCGTGAATGGCCTGCGCCACCATTTCCTTGCCGCTTCCCGACTCGCCCTGAATCATCACGGTCGCATCGGCCGGGCCAACCGCTTCGATCAGCTCGATCATTTCGAGGATGGCCTGCGAATTCCCGATCAGCGGTCCAGGTCGCCGCGACTCCAGTTGACGACGATAGAAGGCATTGCGCCGCCGCAGTTCGGAATTTTCCAGCTCCCGGCGAATGGTGATCTCCAGTTCGTCCAGGCCGATCGGCTTAGTCAGGTACTCTACGGCACCGGCCTGGATCAGGCTGACGGCATTGCGGATCGAGCCATAGCCGGTCAGGATGACGATGGGGAACTGCGGAGACAGGGTCTCGACCAGTTTCGGGGTATCGGCATCCGGCAGACGCAGGTCGAGGAAGATCAGGTCGGGTTCGGACTCCTGAAGCAATCCGGAGGCTTCCGCCCAGCTATTCGCACCTACCGCGTCCAGGCCCATGTCGGCGATCTGCTCGACCAGCAACTGATTGAAGACGCGGTCGTCGTCGATGACGAGCACCAGTTTATTCATGGATTCAGTTTTTCACCAAGGGAAAGAAGACCCGGAAAACAGCTCCATGCCCCACATGGCTGGAGACCTCGATCGAGCCGGCATAGCGTTCGACGATGCTCTTGCAGATCGTCAGACCGAGCCCGGTACCNGCCTCGCCATCCGCACGGCGACTGAAAAACGGATCGAAAATGCGCCCGATTTCCTCGGCCGGGATGCCTTTGCCGGTGTCGCTCACCTCCAGCACCGCCTGCTCGCCGTCCATCCTGGTACGGACCTGCAGCTGACCGCCGCCCGGCATCGCATGGTGGGCATTCTGGACGAGATTGAGCACGACCATGCGCAAGTCGCTGTCGTCAGCCAGGACGCGCGGCGCCCCGGANTCCAGATCGACGGTCTGAACGATGCGATGGCTTTGGGCATCGAATTCGAGCAGCTGTATCGT
The DNA here is from genome assembly GCA_013363835.1 of Dechloromonas sp. Taxonomy (GTDB): domain Bacteria; phylum Pseudomonadota; class Gammaproteobacteria; order Burkholderiales; family Rhodocyclaceae; genus Azonexus. Next base: position 312,773 of record CP054864.1, on the reverse strand, counting down.
ATCGCTGACTGCCGGATTGAGCGCGACGATCTGGGCCTGCTGCTGGGGCAGTCGGGACAGCAGCAACAGGCGCTGGGTGACGCCGGTGCAGCGATCGATCTCGGCATTCATCATTTCCAGGTAGGTAGCGATGCGTGCCTGATCCGCCGCCCCACTGCGCAAATTGCGCAACAAGCCATCGACGGCAAGGCGCATGGAACCCAATGGGTTGTGGATTTCATGGGCAATCCCCGCGGCCAGCAGGCCAAGCTCGGACAAACGCTGCTCCTGTGAATGACGCGCGATGGTNGACAGATCGCTGGTCGACTCCACAATCAGGCGTTCATGGCCACTCTTTCCCGGCAACTCGACGAGCACAGCATGGACCTCGACAGGCAGATCCCTTCCCGTCGCTGTCTTGTGGTGATGTCGGCACTTGAGCGACTGGCCGGGCTCCTTCAGTTCAAGCGCCGGGCAAACCAACATCGTCGCCGGGCAAGGCGACTCGCGGCCGTGGCTCGAAACGTGGCATAGCTGACCAATAGCGGCGGATTTGTCGATACCCAGTTGCTCGCAATAAGCGCGGTTGACCGTCTGAATTCGCAGATCCGACTGACGTATCACACGCACGCCATCGGGCAGGCAATCGAGCAATTCCTGCAGATAACGCTTTTGCTTTTCGGCCTGGCCGATCTGCTCGACCAGCCGATCCGCCATGTGATTGAAGCTTTGGCCAGCNCGTCCCGGCTCATCGTCGCCATGCAGGCTGGCCCGCACCTCGAGATTGCCGGCGGTCAGTGCGCGCGCGGTGTCGTCGAGTTCGCGCAAGGGTTCGATGACCCGTTTGCGCAGCAGATGCCACAGGGTGAACAAGGTCAATGCCAGCACGACCGCTCCGGCCAGCGCGAACAGGGCAGCGCTGCGCCAGGCCTGCTGGCGAATGGTGTCCGCGTGATAGTCCACGACAAGAACCCCATTTATGGGGTGTTTTTCGAGTTGACCGTGACAGACGACGCACGGCGCCTGATTCGCTACCGGATTGAGCGAACGGAGTACCTCGGCGCCATCTTCGCGCGTTACGAAACTGCTCTCCGGCTTGCCGGGGCTTTTGTTGCGAACCAGTTCCGGCATGCGCTGACCGAGACGCTCCGGGTTGGAGGCGAAGCGCACTTCGCCGCCGGGTTCAAGAATCATCACGTCGCGAATGCCGCGCAANTTCCCCATGCGCTGAACGATCTCCCGCAAACCGGGCACGTCGCGCTTGAGCATTGCGTTTTCCAGCGCCACCTGGAGCAGGTGATTGATCTGCTCCGACATGACGGCACGCTCGTGCGACAATTGATCCCGATAGAGCGCCAGGAACAGCAGACCGAACAACAGCGATGCTCCGCTTACGACGACAAGCACCTGGCGCAGCATGCGTCGGCCAAGTGAAATGTCGCGGGATTTAGAGGATGCTGTCATGGCTGCCAAGGATACCGAAAAAGAACGCCGGCTGGTTCCCTGGCCGGCGCAATCTCAAAGCCGCTTGCAGCACTGAGGTCATCAAGAACACCTAATTGCCGTCACTCTCCCCTTGCCATGGGGTACGAATCCGATTGAAGGTTTCGTCAGTTCGGGGTTCGCCATGTTCTTGACCTGGCGAACCGTCTTGTCGTTGGGGCCGATCGCCTTGGACTTCAGGGTGTTGTTCCAGATTTCCTCGATCGGCCCGATATCGAGCACGCGCATCATGCACGCCGAAACGCAATACGGCTTGCGGCCGGCCTCCAGTTCGTCGATGCACATATTGCATTTCTTGATCACGTTCTCCTGCGGGTCCCATTGCGGCGCACCGAACGGGCAGGCAGCTTCGCATTTGCGGCAACCGATGCACAGCGTCGAATCGATGTCGACGACACCGTTGTCCGCCCGCTTCCAGATCGCCCCGGTCGGGCAGGTAGGCAAGCACGCTGGCTCGGCACAATGGTTGCAACTCATGTTCACCTTGTAGGCGAACACCTCAGGATAACCACCGCCCTCGATGTACATCACCCGCCGGAAACGCGGCCCGGGCGGCAAGCCATTCTTGTCCTTGCAGGCGATCTCGCAGGCACGACAACCGATGCAATCGACGTTGTGGTGCACGAAGCCCAACTGTTTCGCCGGCCGTACCGGCTCATAGGTCTGCGCCACCTTGCGGCGGATGGCCTGCTCGAGTTCTTCTTTGTCTATTTTCTTGACCATGGCCGACTCACTTGTCCCTTCTGAAGATTACCGAGCGCGAAGTCGCCTGCACATCCCAGCCGGGACGGTGATCAAGCGCCGTCTTCTTCATGTCCACGAGAATGGTGTTGTAGGCAAAGGCGCCGGCCGGACTGGGCTGATCCAGGGTCAGGAAGTCCGGGTTGCCGGCGCGGTCGGTACCATCCTTGGCCAGATCCATCCAGGCNCCTTCGAAAAGTACGACGACATTTGGCATGCAACGTTCGGTGACATAAGCAGGAACGACCACCTTGCCACGCTCGTTCCAGATTTCGACGATATCGCCTGTCCGGATACCCAGGCGCGCAGCGTCCTTGGCGTTGATCGTGACTTCCTGCAGATAAGTTTCGCGCAACCACGGGATGTTGTGGAAAATCGAATGGGTACGCCAGCGCGGGTGGGGCGTGATCATGTGGAAGGGGAACTGCTTTACCTTTTCATGGTTGAGGGACTCGAATGGCTCGATCCATTTCGGGATGTACGGAATCTCGTAACCGTACTGTGTCCTGGTCCAGTCTTTGACGTTGGCCAGCGTCGTCGACAGGATTTCGATCTTCCCTGAAGGGGTCTCGAAGGGAACGCCATTCTTGATCTGTTCCTCGAACGCTACATGCGGCCGGTCCAGCGTAAATTTGTACACGCCGTGCTTCTTGAATTCCTCCCACGACATCTTCACACCCTGGTGCGCCTGAACCTTGTTGACCCACCAGTCGGTCAGATAAGCTTCGTCGGTGGCATCGTTTTTCTCGAAATAGTCCCGTTGCGCCTTCGGATTGTAGCGCTTGCCAAAATCCTTGACCGTCGGATCGATCTTCTCGATACGGTAAGCCAGCTCGGTAAAGACCTGGAAATCGGTGCGCGACTCGCCGAGCGGCGCGATGACTTTCGGACGATGAATATAGTAATGCCCCTTGTACCAGGGCAAGGCCACATCATGACGCTCGAAATGGGTAGCGATCGGGAAAAGGACATCGGCCCAGATCGCTGAGGGTGTAATCGTTGAATCCATGCAGACGACCAGTTCCAGCTTCTTGATCGCCTGGATTTCCTTGTTGACGTTGGTCAGCTGATTGAACCAGTCCGAACCGTGCCAGAAAATGGCCTTGATATTCGGAATCGTACCGTCCAACTCATCGTCGCGCGGCCAAATGCCGACTTCCTCACGCTTGAGGTTGGGATAGTTCAGGACGCAGTGCGCCCAACGGTCGGATTTGATCGAAGACCACCAGACGTTGGCGTACTCATCATATGGGTAGGCCACCGCCTCTGCATGCCAGCCTTTGCCAACACCCTCGGCACAACCGCCAAGGATACCGATATTGCCGGTCATCGCCTGTACGGCGGCAGCCATCCGGTTATATTGCTCCCCATAGCTGGCCCGCCCNGGTGCCCAACTGGCCTTGAGGGCGGCCGGCTTGGTCGTCGCGTACATCTCTGCCAGTTTCTTGATATCGGCAGCCGGGACACCGCAGATCTTCTCGGCCCATTCCGGGGTCTTCGGCGTCTTGTCATTCTTGCCAAGAATGTAATCCTTGAAGTTCTCCTTGCCCGAATATTCNCGGGGCGTGGTACCGGCATCCATGCCCAGGCAGAATTTGTCGATGAAGTTCTGATCCTGCCAGTTATTGGCGAAGATGTGATACGCCATGGCCGCCAGCATCGCGGCATCCGTGTTGGGCTTGATGGGAATCCACCACGCATCGTAGCTGGCGGCGCTGTCCGTNATCTGCGGATCAACCACCACGAACTTGCAGCCGCGTTGCTTGGCCAGTCGCATGTAGTAGAAGGTATTCCCGCCATGGAAGGTATAGGCCGGGTTCCAGCCCCACATGATGATCAGCTTGCTATGGGGNAAGGTGTCGTCCTCGTTGCCATCGGTGATCGTGCCGAAGGTGACTCGCGAACTGAAGGTCGTACCCTGGTAGCTCGGTACCGACCAGGAATTGGTGCGGCAACCGAACATGCCGAGGAAGCGGGCAAGCAGGCCNTCGATCTGATCCGACTTGTGCAGGACGCCGTACGATGTACCGGCATAAGCCTGATCGAGAATCGCCGTCGGACCGTATTTCTGCTTGAGTTCGACCATCTTCTTGGCGACATGGTCCAGTGCCTCGTCCCAGCTGACGCGCTTGAACTTGCCTTCACCGCGCTCGCCTACCCGCATCATCGGATACAGCAGGCGTTCCGGAGAGTAAAGCCGGCTACGGTACGAGCGGCCACGCAGGCAAGCCCGCAACTGCGGCATCTCCTCGGTATCGAGCCCAAGCTTGCCGTTCTCCTGGTAACTGCCGTTGTCGGTGGACAAACGGACGATGACATCGCCTTTCTTGTGCGCGACGAGCATGTGGCGCGAACCACAGTTATGGTCACAGGACGTGACTACCGTCGTCAGGTCGTCATCCCGTGGATATGGCTCGTAAGCGAAGGCCTTCGCCTCCTGCTGCCCCATGCCAAGCTCGACCAGACCGCTGGTCGTGGCGACCGCCGCGCCTGCGCCGACCGTTTTCAAGCTGCGGCGCCGGGGNTTGAGTAGATCCAGCCAGTTTCTTTTCGTATCCATGTTCGGTTCTCAGTTCTTTTGCTGGGTGCTTGCCGGCAGGGCAAACCGTGCCTCGCTCTCGGTCGGGCGATTCTTTGCCCAATCGGGAACTTCCGGCGACATGCCCTCCCACGAATGGCGTGGGTAGGCATAACCAATGCGGTACCACGAGCGGCCGCCATGACAGCCGTAGCAGACGTCGGCATTCTTCTGGCCGGCTTCTTCAATGGCCTGCGCCTTGAGATAGGTGACCTGGTGCCGGTTGGTACGGATCGCCGCATGGCAGGTAAGGCAGGAATTGCCGAACATTTCCTTGCTTTCCGGCCAAGGGCTGGGCAAGCCCATAACCTCGTTGTTCATCTGGCCGTGGCACTTGAGGCAAGTCGTCTCGGGATTGACCGTCTTGCGCAGCGTGAATCCGTTGTCGCTTTGCGGCGTGCCGGTCGCCGAGGTACCCGGCGCTTCGTCGCGCGGGTCGGAACCCTGATGGCAAGTGTTGCAGCTGAGATTCATCAGTTCCTTTGCCATCGGCGTCACCAGGTGGCGACGGTGGAAGGTATCCTGCTCGCCCTCATAGGTACTGAGTCGCTGATACCAGGCCTTGCTGGTACTGGCCTTGACACCTGCCGGCGAGGTTTCGCGCACCTTGTCGTCGAGCACCTCGCGGTGGCAGGCGAGACATTGTTCGTCCCTGGCCGTCTCGATCGCGGGCTTGAAGTGAATGGGGTCGTATGTAGCACGTAGCAAATCCTTGCTGGCTGCCGGCGCTTCGGTCTTTGCCTGTGGCGCAACCGCGCCCTGCTGGCGAATCTGCCAGCCTGCAAAGCCACCGACAAGTGCAGCGATCGCAACCAGGGCAAGGATGATGATGCCGATTTTTGGGCTTTTCATGATCAATCCTTGCGTGCGGACTTGGTGTACATGCCGCGAATGTCGTAGGGATCCTTGAGATTTGGATAAATGAACGGGGTATACCAGGCTCCCTGATATTTCAGGAAATCAACGCCGTTACGCGGCGGATCGATGCCGCGATGCGCCCGTTCCCACCAGGTCGGCGTCTGCTCGAACACCGTGATGACAGGCGCGCCAGCCGGCGCGAATCGGGCACCAGACCAGCAATGAAAGGGGCGGGTTCGGCGAGTGCACTCGCACCGGACACCAGCAGGCCCAACAGAACCAGAACTTTGTCATTTTGTTATTACACCGTTCGAAATTCAAAAATGGGGCAGGCAAACCCACCCGCCCCATTCGGATGCGGCAGGCTACTTCTTGCCTTCCATGCCACCCATACCGGACATGCCGGACATGCCCTTCTGACCTTCCATGCCTTGCATGCCGGACATGCCCTTCTGGCCCGACATACCGGACATGCCGGACATGCCCTTCTGGCCTTGCATGCCGGACATGCCGGACATACCCTTCTGGCCTTCCATGCCTTGCATACCGGACATGCCGGACATGCCCTTCTGACCTTCCATGCCTTGCATGCCGGACATGCCCTTCTGGCCCGACATACCGGACATGCCGGACATGCCCTTCTGGCCTTGCATGCCGGACATGCCGGACATGCCCTTCTGGCCTTGCATGCCGGACATGCCCTTCTGGCCTTCCATGCCTTGCATGCCGGACATACCACCCATGCCGGACATGCCGTCCATGCCGGACATGCCCTTTGGTCAGCGGCGACATTGGCGGCCAGGAGACGATGGCAAGGGCAGCAACAGTCGACAGTTTCTTCATGTAATTACCTCACTTGTTATGGTTTCATCGTCGCCGCCCCCGAGGCGGTAACGGCTCGGACACCCGCCCGAACGGGAGTCTATATGCACGCCCCGTGCCAGCCGGTTATAAACATATAAGTTTATGATTTACCGAAACAATTCCGATTGCACAGAAACCCGCACCCTATCTGACCCTGTCATTATGGCATGGAAAACCAAGGGGGTTATTTATAACTCGTTGATTTTACGCTGGATTGATGGCTGCCATAATGGCAGCCGGTCTGCTAATCCGTCAGTTCGCCACGGCAAGCGAGATTCAGATCCGCAATCCGGTCTTCTTCAGGATACGCGTAGAGTACAGGATGTCGCTGGCGTGACATGCCTGGCCGAGCAGTTCGGCAATCCGTTTCGCCTTGTCGCCGACCTCGTCGCGCGAACTGCCATGAACCATGGCGAAGAGGTTATAGGGCCAGTCGGGCAGCGCGCGCGGGCGGCGATAGCAGTGGGTGACGAAGTCCAGGCTGCCGATCAGGGTACCGAGTTCGTCGACTCGTTCGTCGTCCACGTCCNNCACCGTCATGCCATTGGCTGTCCAGCCGATGGCGTAGTGATTGGGCACGGCGCCGATGCGCCGGATCATGCCGTTCGCCAGCATCGCCTGCAGGCGGCGCGCCACCTCTGGCCGNGAAATGCCGATTTGCGCGCCGATCGTTTCATACGGCCGCGGCACCAGCGGCAAGCCGTCCTGAGTCGCCACGATCAGGGCGCGGTCGATGGCATCGAGCGGCGCTTGCGTCATTGCCGCNACCGCCAGTTTCATTTCGACGAAATATTCGCGTTCCTTGGGAAAGGCACGCACCTTCAANCCGGTGTCGCCCTCGATGCGGACAATCGCCTCGGCAATACCCTCGGGCGTTTCGGTAGCCAGCACGAACCACATGTTGAACGCATGTTCGCGACGATAGTTGTGCGCCACCTGCGGCAAGGCATTGACCTGCGCCGCCACCTCGTCGTAACGCGCTTCCGGCACCGCCAGCGCGGCCAGCACGAAAGCGCCGCCCATGCGTTCGACCTGCATCATCGGGCCGAAGCGCGTCAGCACGCGGCTATCGAGCAGCCTTTGCAGACGGCCCAGCAAGTCCTCTTCAAGTATGCCCAAGGCTTCGGCCACGGCCGCGTACGGCCGCTCGCAGAGCGGAAAGTCGCCCTGCATTTTGGCAATGATTTGGCGGTCGACCGCATCAAGCTCAGGCATAGCGTGCGCCTTTCTGCTTGAAGCGCGTCAACGAGAACAGGATGTCATGCGCGCAATCGTTCAGGCCGTGGCGTTGGCGCAGGTCGGCGATGATGTCTTCGACCTCCGCCCGCTCGCGGCCGTGGATCATGCAGAACAGGTTGTATGGCCACTGCGGCGCCAGACGCGGGCGGCGATAGCACAGCGTCACCGCCGGCTCTTCGGCGAGCGAGCGCCCAAGTTCGCCGACGCGCTCGTCCGGAACATCAGGAACCAGCATGGCGTTGGCCGTGTAACCCAGTTCATGGTGGCGCACGACGACCCCGAAGCGCTTGATAGCACCCGCTTCGATCCAGTTGCCGATGCGTACGAGGACATCGTTTTCCGAGGTACCGACACGCTCGGCGATCAGCGCAAAGGGCCGTGTGAACAACGGCAAACCTTCCTGCAGCACCGATACAAGGCGGCGTTCGCCATCGCCGATGGGCGAGGCCGGCGGCAAAACNCGGGCGACGGCCTTCGCCTTGACACTTTCGCCATGCAGCGGAAAACCAAGGTCGATATGGAACTCTTCGAGCAGCGGCAGCGACAGCAAAGGGTAACCCGCCGCCTGTTCGATGGCCCCCAGCGTCGCCTGCAGACGCCCTTCGCTGGCGGCCGTGACGACGAACCACAGGTTGTAGCGGTGCTCGCGCTCGTAATTGTGATTGACCTCGGANAAGCGGTTGACCGCGGCAGCCACGGCAGCCAGTCGGTCGGGCGGCACCGCCATTGCCGCCAGCGTCGAGGCACCGATGCGCTTGGGCGCGAAGACGGCCCCGACGCGAGAGATCTTGCCCTCGCGGCGCAGCTTCNNGAGGCCGCTCAACACCGTCTTCTCGCCGACGCCGAGGCGCTCCGCCAATTCGGCGAAAGGCGTGGGGCAGAGCGGAAAATCGCGCTGGAATTCGTTCAGCAGGCGGAATTCGAGGGTGGTCCATTCAGAAGCCGATGCGCGCCGCGCGCGTGGTGAAGAAGATGCCGGAGGTTGTCGGCGGCGATCTCGCCGACGCGGGCGAAGGTGGTGGTGTCGTAGATCAGCACCTTGTTGTCGTCGCGCGCCGAGAGCCAGACATTTTCGCCGCGCGGGGTGAATTCCATGTGCAGGATGCCCTTGCCCGGCTCGAAGGCATGAACCACCTTGCCGGCCAGCGTATCGATGACATCCATCTTGCCGTTGTCCGGGAAGGCGAAATTGACCCAGACCTGGCGCCCGTCCGGCCGCGCCATGACGAAGACCGGCTGGCCGCGCACCGGGATGCGGCCGACTTCCTTCCAGGTCGCCACATCGACGACCAGCACCTCGTGCCTGCCGATCGCCGGCAGGTAGGCCTTGCCCTGCGCCACCGACCAGCCGCGCAGGTGCGGCATCTTGAACACCGGCAGCTTCTCCTCGCCGCGCCCGTANTTTTCGAGAATCTTGCGCGCGCCCTTCTCCGTTTGCCAGAGATCGAGCATGGCGACCCCGTCCTCGCCGAACAGGCCGGCCAGGAAGTAACGGCCGTCGGGCGTCACCAGCCCGTCGTAGGGCTGGCTGCCGGCCGGGAAGCGCTGCGTCGCAGGTTGTTTGGGGTTGCTGAAATCGCTGACCCAGATTTCGCCGCCCTCGAACAGCGCGTAAGCGAACTTGTTGCCGGACGAATCCGCGAGGCCGACGACCTTGGAAAACTTGCCCGGCGCATACTCGGCCGGCACTTCGGAGAGCAGTTCGAGCGTTTCGGTATCGAAAGCCTTGATGCCGCCCGGCGTGTAGTTCTGGGCGACCACGATGCGGCCATCCTGCGAGATCGAGCCGCCGATGGCGTTGCCGGACTGGATGACGCGCTTGACCACCTTCGCTTCGAGCATGTCGATCTTGGTCAGCCCGCCGTCGCGGCCGAAAACGAAGGCGTAGCGGCCATCGCGCGAATAGACGGCGGAAGCGTGCGAAAGATCGCCCAGCCCGCCGATGCGCGCGTAGGGCTGGCGCATCGTGGTGTCGACCAGCGTCACGTGGCCACTGGCGCGTTCGATGATCAGCCCGAGGTCGCCGGTACCGCGAACCTGTGGGCCGGCGCAGGCGGCCAACAGCAGGGCCAGGAAAAGACTCAGTACCAGGCGCATCGCATCCTCACTGCGGGAATCCGCTCATCAATTTNTGCACGATCCAGTCGGCTTCTGCTTCCGACATGAACTGCTTCCACGGCGGCATCGGCGTGCCGGGGCGGCCGTAGTAGATGGTCGCCGCCAGCCCTTCCGCCGGTTTTTCGCGCAGGCTGGCCGGCAACAATGCCGGCCCCAGCCCCTGCAGGGTCATACCGTGGCAGGAACCGCAATCCTGACGAACCAGTCGCACCAACTCCTTTTGACGCTCCGTATTCGGCTCGTTGGCGCCTGTTGCGGTCGACACCAAAAAAAGGGCAAAATCAGTTTATTCCCGAACAATCACTGCGCCTTTCATTTCGGGATGCGGGCCACAAGTGTAATCGTAGCGACCCGCCTTCAGGAACTCNCGTTGCCAGCTCTCATCAGGAAACATGCGCTCCGATTCGAGGCCACCCTCTTGCGGAAACAGCACGGAATGGCTGGTCCGCTTTTCGCGGTTGGTCCATTTCACCGTATCCCCGACCCGGATGGTGACTTCCGGCGGCGAAAATTGGTAGTTCTCCATGCCAACCTCGATCGTCTGCCCGGCGAGCACAGCGAAAGGGGCGAGCGCCAGCAAGGCCAGCGCCCCCGGTCTCATCCAACTGACAAATTTCATGACACCTGGACGATCGTCACGCTTATTGCTTCGCGGCCTTCACATCGCCATCCGTACCGAGGCCGATGTGTCCAAAAGAAACGTGATGGAAGCGGCCGCCGGCGTGATCGGCATGGATGGCCACGCCGAACGGCACGGCCTTGCCCGGCGCCAGATTGACGCCACCGGCCAGCTTGCGCGTGAAAGTCACGGTGTAGGTATCGCCGGACTTGCTGCCTTCCGCCGTCACTCCCGCCTTGCCGCCTTCCATATTGCGCTTGTCGGTCACCGTACCGTCGGAAACCTTGCCGCTGCTCGACCATTGCATCAGATCCATCGCCCCGGGCGTCGCGTACTTGGTCTTCTTGTCATCGGCGCCCGGCATGGTGCGGGCATCCTTGTGACACGCCCCNCAGCAGCCAGCCTGCTCGGCCAGCGGTACCTTGTCGTTCGGGAACATCACCGTGGCCTTGACTTCATTGTCCTTGTCGGAATGGTCAAAACCACCAGCTGGCGCCTTGAAGGTCAGGCGCACATAGAGATTGTTGGCGTCGTAGGCCGACTGGACGCCGACCGGGAAAGTCATCGTCTTCGGCGCGCCCTTCGGTTCCATTTCCTTGCTGGCTAGGCGCTTCAGATCGATATCCAGCTTGCCGCCATCGTAGTGACAGCCGGCACAGGTTTCGCCCTTCTTGAGTGCGCTCGCGCCGCTATGGTCGCGGCTCTGAACCCACTCTAGCGGCGCGACGCCGGGGTGAATGACGGGAATGTTCTTCGTCGGCACCTTGCTCCAATCGGGNGCCGCCAAGGCAGCCTGCGACGCGATCGTCATCAGGGCAGCCGTCACGAACAACTTAGTCAGTTTTTGATTCATCGTTATCTCCGTATTACATGCGAGACGGGGCTTGCGCCCCGTTTTCGTTACCCGATCAGACAGGCGAAAGATCAGTAAATGTCGTGCTGCGTGTAGACGTTGAACTTGCCGGTCGGCGTGATCATCTTCGGATCGGTAATGACCTTCTTGACCTTCAAGGTTTCATCGTCATAGACCACGATTGCCGACTGGTCCACCTTGCCACCCCACAACGAAATCCAGACTTCCTTGCCGTCTGCGCTGTATTCCGGATGTACGGCGCGCTTGGTCGCCTTGGTCGGCGGCAGCCCGGAATCCTTGGCCACGTTGAGGATCGCCTTCGGCTTGGACAGGTCGGACATATCCCAGACGGCGACGGATTCCGCCAGATCCTTGTCCGGGTTCTGCGGGGAATCGGCCCACAAATTCTTGGACTTCGGATGCGTCTTGACGAACAGGTTGCCCGGTACGTGCTTCACCTCCTGCACGACCTTCCAGTTGTATTCCTTGAACTTGGCGTTCTTGGGATCGTCGGAAGGCGTGGAGATCAGCGTCACGACATCGGCGCCGAGGTGACCCGTGGCCCAGACCGGACCGAATTTCGGATGCACGAAGTTGGCGCCACGCCCCGGGTGCGGGATCTTGGCCACATCGACGAGCGCGGCCAGCTTGCCGGTCTTGGTATCGACCGCCGCAATCTTGTTCGAGGCATTGGCGGCCACCAGGAAGTAGCGCTTNGAGGCATCCCAGCCACCATCGTGGAGGAACTTGGCAGAACCGATCGTCGTAGTCTTCAGGTTCTTGATATCGGAATAATCGACCAGCAGGATCTGGCCGGTTTCCTTGATATTGACGACCCACTCCGGCTTGGTCATGGAGGCAACGATGGAAGCGACACGCGGTTCCGGATGGTATTCGCCATCGACCGTCATGCCCCGGGTGGAAACCACCTTGAGCGGCTTCAGCGTATCGCCATCCATGATGGTGTACTGGGGCGGCCAGTAGGAACCGGCAATCGCGTACTTGTCCTCAAAGCCCTTGAACTTGGAGGTATCGACCGAACGGGCGTCGAAACCGACCTTGACCTCGGCCACAACCGCCGGCTTTTCCATCCAGAGGTCGATCAGCGACAGGCGACCGTCACGACCGATCACATAGACATAACGGCCGGATGCCGAAAGGNNGGAAATATGCACGGCATAGCCGGTCTTGACGATGCTGACGATCTCCTTTGTATCGCCGTCGATCAGGGCCACTTCACCGGTATCGCGCAACGTCACCGAGAAGACGTTCTTGAGGTTCAGCTTGTTCATCTGCTTCTTCGGCCGCTGATCAACCGGCACGATGACCTTCCAGCTATCCAGCTGATCCTTGAGGCTGAATTCAGGCGGCACATCCGGCGTGTTCTGGATGTACTTGGCCATCAACGCGATGTCGTCCTTGGTCAGGATGTCGTCGAAGTTGACCATGCCACCGTCGGTGCCATAGCCAATGATCTTCTCCAGGCGCTGCTGGCCGAGCTTGAGCGTACCGCCTTCGGTCACGTTGCCGTCCTTGTCCTTCTTCGTCCAGTGCGGCTCAAGATTCTTGCCAGTGGCGCCCTTGCGCAGCACGCCATGGCAGCCGGCACAACGCTCGAAATAGATCTTCTTGGCCTGCTCCTTCTCTTCGGCGGTCATCGTCGGTGCCGCTTTGGCAGCCTCCTGCGCGAACGCGGAACCCATGGCGGCGGCCATGGCGGTCATTACAAGCATCCCCACTACGGTTGTTTTCATCTTCCTCTCCTAGAACAAAACAATGCGCATCCATTCCCGACGCGATAGACGTGAGGTTGAACTGTCGAGGACATCCCATCCTTGATGCCCATCAATCTTTTGGAGCATCAGAAATCATTTATATTCAGTAGCTTATAGACAATAAGAACTAGTCGACTAATACTTGTGACGTAGCACCCGAACTTGCTCCCGCGCCCTATTGGCAGGGCGCGGTTCCGGCATTAGGATGATCGCCCTACGACACAAGGGCATCATGGAAAGCACACCACTCTCGCGGCCGGCAAGGTCTGGCTGGTCGGCGCCGGCCCCGGCGACCCGGAACTTCTCACCGTCAAGGCCGCCCGCCTGATCGCCCAGGCCGACGCCCTGGTCTTCGACCATCTGGTCGGCGACGGCATCATGGATCTCGCTCGCCAGGATGCGCGCCGCATCTACGCCGGCAAGGAAGCCTCCAAACACACGCTGCCTCAGGGTTCGATCAATTTGCTGTTGGTCAAGCTGGCACGCGAAGGACTATTCGTGGTTCGCCTCAAAGGTGGCGACCCATTCATCTTCGGTCGTGGCGGCGAAGAACTGGAGATCCTCGCCGATTCCGGCATTCCCTTCGAAGTCGTGCCCGGCGTCACCGCCGCTGCCGGCTGCGCTGCCTATTCAGGCTTTCCGCTGACCCACCGCGATCACGCGCAATCCGTCACCTTCGTCACCGGCCATCTCAAGGACGGTACGGTAAATCTCGACTGGCCGGCGCTGGCCCGCCCCGGCCAGACGGTTTTCTACATGGGCATCGGTGCCGCCGGTGAAATCTGCCGGCAGATGATCAATCACGGCCTGCCGTCGCTGACGCCGGCCGCCGTCATCCGCAACGGCACCTTGCCCGACCAGCAGACGCTGCTCGCCACACTCGGCACCCTGCCCCACCGCATCGAGGAATCCGGCATCAAGCCGCCGGCACTGATCGTCGTCGGCAGCGTCGTCAACCTGCACGCCAAACTCAGTTGGTTCGAAAATGATGAAGAATTGGATTTTCCTGATCGCCGCCCTGCTCAGCCTGCAGGCGCACGCCTACACCGGCAAGGAACTGCGCGAGGATTGCCAGGCCGCCGAAGAGTCCTTCGCCAAGAGCGGGCGCCTGGAGGCTTATTCGTCGCCCAAGGCAGCCCGTTGCATCGGGTATGTCGAAGGCTTTGCCGACGGCTACGCAATCAGCGATTTCCTCGCCGAATCGGTCGGCGTCAAGCTCAACGCCTTCTGCCTGCCGACCGGCCGCGACCTTTCCTATCGACTGGTACGCGCGGTACTTGCCCACCTCGAACGGCAACCGCCGAATCCCGAAGGCAGCACGGCCACGCTGGTCGCCGGTGCGCTCGCGAAAACCTTTCCTTGCACCGAGCCGCTTGAACCGAAGAAGTGATTCGGGGATAATCCGCCCTCCATTCGCCCCGATGGCGGAATCGGGACGCAGCGGATTCAAAATCCGCCGCCGAAAGGTGTGCCAGTTCGAGTCTGGCTCGGGGCACCAGTTAGACGGGACAAGGCTTTCAGCGATGAAAGCCTTTTCGTTTGCCCGGCTGCCGGCACGCATACGTCATTGATCTTGCGTACAGGGTTGCTAGAATCGCGGCTTCCCCACCTTTGTAGAGACATCGCAAATGCACGCCCCCGCAAAAAGCGCTTCTGGCCGCTGCTTGCTGCCTGACATTCGGCACCGCAATCGCCGCCGACCTCGACCCGGCCGGCGATATCAAGGCGCAGGCAGAGAAGTTCGTCAAAGTCGATAACCCAGAATATCTCNCGGGCATCAAGCGCGTCGTGATTACCAGTTATGCAGTCGACTTCGTCAGCGAACTGAAATACTCAAAGTCACTGAGTGGTCTGGAAGCGATGATCGGCGCCGATTCCGATGTCACGATCAAGCTGGTCGGCAGCAACAATGAGCAATATCAGGCGATTACCGACAAGTTCTACCAACAGACGGTAGATCAACTCAAGGCACAGGGCATCGAGGTCGTCAGCAACGAGGAATTGAAGGCGCTGCCCGAGTTCACCGAACTCGCGACCTATGGCGTCACACCAGTCCCCAGCGAGCAGGACGCCAAGTCCGGCAAGGGCATGTTCTTCACCACGCAGGGACTGCCTCTGCAACTAAGCGACGAGACGCTGTTCATCCCTACCTTCACCCCACCTTTCGTCAAACCGAAGAAAGATGATTTCCTGACATTCGGCACGCGTTTCGGGNGAAATTTTTCGGTCGGCCAGGCGCAATATGTCGAGGAAAGATCGCTAAAGTTGGGTGCAAGCGTACTCAAAGTACGCCTGACCGTGCTCGGCGGTCAATTGACGCCGGACACCAGCTTCTGGAGCGGCGGCAAGGTATCGACACGCGCTGCCGCAAGCTTCGTCGACTTCGTCAGCCGTTACGCATTCATCACTCCCGATGGCAACAAGGCGCGGGTCGCGCTGCAAGAAATCGCCGAAACCGGTGACATTGGCGAACTGGTCAACACCACCAGCGACGGCACCAAGACAGCCGATACTGCANAAAATGTGGCCATTGTGGCCTTCAACGTACTGAGCGTTGCCGCTCGCCTTGGCGGCGCCGGTGGCGCCGGCGGCATCGGCGGATTTTCGTCAACCTCCGAATATGAATGCCGCGTCCAGCCCGAACCATTTGAAAAGGCGCTCTCCCATCAGCGCACCGTGGCGCAGATGTTCGGCGAAAAGATGCGGGCGCCGGGCAAGTGAGCAGCCAACGCTTGAATCGGCACTTGCCTCAATGTTGATTTCATGTCGCTGACCGTCGACGACTTCGACTTTCACCTGCCGCCCGAACAGATAGCCCAGCACCCCGCTACCGAACGTCGTGGCAGCCGGTTGTTGCAGGTCTGCGGTCAACGACTGGCAGACCGGCAATTTGCCGATCTGCCGACCTTGCTGAAAGCCGGCGACCTGCTGGTTTTCAACGATACCNGCGTCATCAAGGCCCGCTTTTTCGGAATCAAGGAAAGCGGCGGCCAGGTCGAGGTCTTGCTCGAACGCATCGTCGATGCGCAGCACGCTATCGCCCAGGTTCGCGCCAGCAAGTCGCCCAAACCGGGAACGCGCCTGAAGCTGGCCAACGCCTTCGAGCTTGTCGTCACCGGCCGCGCCGGGGCGAACAATGAATTCTTTGCCCTGGAGAGCGTCGACCGCAACAGCCTCTGGGATCTCGCAGAACGATACGGCCAACTGCCGTTACCGCCCTATATCGAACACCCGCCGGAAGGAGCCGACGAAACCCGCTACCAGACGGTTTACGCCCGCGAACCCGGTGCCGTCGCCGCGCCCACAGCCGGGCTGCACTTCGACGAGCCGATGCTCGACACCCTGCGCGCCCAAGGCTTAAACACCGCATTCCTGACGTTGCATGNNGGTGCCGGCACCTACCAGCCGGTGCGGGTCGACAAGATTGCCGAGCACAAAATGCACAGCGAGCGCTTCGAGGTTNCCGCCGCCACCGCTGACGCTATCGCCAGGACACGCGCGGCCGGCGGTCGCATCATCGCGGTCGGCACCACCAGCCTGCGGGCACTGAATCGGCGGGTAACGAAGNATGGCACCGTCCGCACCGGTGCCGCAGAAACCGAAATTTTCATCACCCCCGGCTACCGCTTCAAGGTCGTCGACCGACTGATAACCAACTTCCACCTGCCGAAGTCGACACTGCTGATGCTCGTGTCTGCCTTTGCCGGTTATGACAACATTCGCGCCGCCTACGCCCATGCCGTGGCCGAGCGCTACCGCTTCTTCAGCTATGGCGACGCCATGCTCCTGGAAAGATCCGNNATGCAGTTTGAACTCCTCACCACCGATGGCGCCGCCCGGCGCGGCACCTTGACGCTGGCCCACGGTATCGTCCAGACCCCGGTCTTCATGCCGGTCGGCACCTACGGCACGGTCAAGGCCATGACCCCGCAGGCGCTGAGCGACATCGGTGCGCAGATCTGCCTCGGCAACACCTTCCACCTGTGGCTGCGCCCGGGACTGGACGTCATCCACGCCCACGGCGGCCTGCATGACTTCATGGGCTGGCAGAAGCCGATCCTGACCGACTCCGGCGGCTTTCAGGTCTTCTCCCTGGGCGCCCTGCGCAAGATCACCGAGGAAGGTGTCAAGTTCTCGTCGCCGATCGACGGCGCCAAGCTCTTTCTTTCACCGGAAATCTCGATGCAGATCCAGCACGTGCTGAATTCCGACATCGTGATGATCTTCGACGAATGCACACCCTACCCGGCCACCCGTGACGAAGCGGCGAAGTCGATGCGCTTGAGCATGCGCTGGGCGCAACGCTCGCGCGACGAACACAACCGGCTGGAAAACGCCAACGCCCTGTTCGGCATCGTCCAGGGCGGCATGTACGAAGACCTGCGCGACGAATCGCTGGCCGGCCTCGAGCAGATCGGCTTCGACGGCATGGCGATCGGCGGCCTTTCGGTCGGCGAACCCAAGGAAGACATGGAACGCATCCTGGCCCACGTCTNNCCCCGCATGCCGACGCACAAGCCGCGCTACCTGATGGGCGTCGGCACGCCGGAAGATCTGGTGCATGCCGTCCAGGCCGGCATCGACATGTTCGATTGCGTGATGCCCACGCGCAACGCGCGCAACGGCCACCTGTTCACCCGCTTCGGCGACATCAAGATCAAGAACGCCCGGCACAAGACCGACACCAGCCCGCTCGATCCTTCCTGCACCTGCTACACCTGCGCGAACTTCAGCCGCGCCTACCTGCACCACCTGTTCCGGGCCGGCGAGATTCTCGGCAGCATGCTCAACACCATCCACAACCTGCATTTCTACCAGACCATCATGGCCGAAATGCGTGCCGCCATCGAGGCCGGCACGCTGCGCGACTGGGTGGCCGGCTTTGCCCACGATCGTTCCTCCGGGCAGTGATAGAATGCGGGGTTTCGAATTATTTGCTTTCAGGAGTTTTCAATGATTAGTCTCGCCCACGCCCAGACTGCGGCGGCCTCTTCCGACCCGACCGGCGGCTTCATGCAATTGCTGCCGATGATCCTGATGTTCGTCGTGCTGTGGTTCCTGATGGTGCGCCCGCAGATGAAGAAGGCCAAGGAACACAAGGCCCTGATCGCCGCACTGGCCAAGGGTGACAGAAGTCGTTACCGGCGGCGGCCTGGTCGGCAAGGTGACCAAGGTTGGCGACAACTACGTGACGCTGGAAATTGCCGAAGGCACCGAAGTCATCGTGCAGAAGCCGTCGATTGGCCTGGTATTGCCCAAGGGCACGCTGAAGTCGCTGTAATCCACCCCGGAAGGCGGCCGCTGGCCGCCTTCTTTGCTTTGAAGCCACCATGAATCGCTACNCCCTCTGGAAGTACATCATCGTCGCCGTCGCGCTGGTGATGNGCTTCATCTACACCCTGCCCAATTTCTTCGGCGAATCGCCGGCGGTACAGGTTTCCAGCGCCAAGGCCACGCTCAAGGTGGACCAGAAAACGTTGGCCCGCGTCGAAGAAACGCTGAAAGGTGCCGGCATCGTTNCTGACGGTATCCAGCTCGACTTCAACGGCGTCAAGACCCGCCTGCACGATACCGACACCCAGCTGAAGGCCAAGGACATTCTGGAGAAGGCTTTCAATCCTGATCCGGCCGACCCGCAATACGTCGTCGCACTCAACCTGCTATCGGCCTCGCCCAGCTGGTTGACCGCGCTGCACGCGTTGCCGATGTACCTCGGCCTCGACCTGCGCGGCGGCGTGCACTTCCTGCTGCAGGTGGACATGAAAGGCGCGCTGACCAAGCGCCTCGATTCGATGTCGGCCGATCTGCGCACCGTCATGCGCGACAAGAACCTGCGCCATGCCGGCGTCACCCGTGAAGGCGAACGCATCGTCGTCAAGTTCCGCGATGCCGACACCCGCGACAAGGCCAGGAATGCCATTGCCGACAGCCAGCCCGACCTGATTCTGGTCGAACAGGGTGACAGCAGCGACCTGCGACTGGTCGCCTCGTTGAAGCCGGAAGCACAGAAGAAAATCGGTGAATTCGCGCTGAAGCAGAACATCACGACACTGCACAACCGGATCAACGAACTCGGCGTCGCCGAGCCGGTGATCCAGCAGCAGGGCGCCGACCGCATCGTCGTCCAGTTGCCCGGCGTTCAGGACACCGCCAAGGCCAAGGACATCCTCGGCCGTACCGCGACGCTGGAAATTCGCATGGTCGACGACTCGCCCGGTGCGCTGGAAGCTGCGCTCGCCGGCAACCCGCCCTTCGGCACCGAAGTCTACAACGAACGCGGCGGCCAGCCGCTGCTGGTCAAGAAGCAGGTCGTGCTGACCGGTGACCGCCTGACCGATGCCCAGCCCGGCTTCGACAACCAGACCCAGGAACCGGCGGTACATCTGACGCTCGATTCCGCTGGCGCCCGCATCTTCAAGGACATCACGCGCGACAACGTCGGCAAGCGCATGGCCATCCTGCTGATCGAAAAGGGCAAGGGCGAAGTCGTCACCGCCCCAGTCATCCGCAGTGAAATCGGCGGTGGCCGCGTGCAGATTTCCGGACGCATGACAAGCATGGAGGCCAACGACACCGCCCTGCTGCTGCGCGCCGGCTCGCTGGCGGCGCCGATGGACATCATCGAGGAACGTACCATCGGCCCCAGCCTGGGTGCCGACAACATCAAGAAGGGCTTCCACTCGACGATGTGGGGTTTTGCCGCGATCGCCGTATTCATGATCCTCTACTACCAGATGTTCGGGGTGGTGTCGGTCATTGCGCTGGCCTCCAACCTCCTGTTCCTGATCGCGCTGCTGTCGCTGTTGCAGGCCACGCTCACCCTGCCCGGCATCGCCGCCATAGCACTGACGCTGGGCATGGCCATCGACGCCAACGTGCTGATCAACGAACGGATACGCGAGGAATTGCGANACGGCATGCCGCCCCAGGCAGCGATCTCGGAAGGCTACGAGCGTGCCTTCGGCACCATTCTCGACTCCAACATCACCACGCTGATCGCCGGTCTCGCCTTGCTCATCTTCGGCTCCGGCCCGATCCGCGGTTTCGCCGTGGTGCACTGCCTAGGCATCCTGACCTCGATCTTCTCCTCGGTCGTTGTCTCACGCGCCCTGGTCAACCTGATCTACGGCCGCCAGAAGAAACTGACCAAGGTTTCCATCGGCCAGATCTGGAAACCAGGCATCAACGCCAGCCCTGCTGCGGTCAACGGCCAGAAATAAGGGAAAACGGTCATGGAATTCTTCCGCATCNAAAAAGACATCCCCTTCATGCGCCATGCGCTGAAGTTCAACATCATTTCGCTGGTGACCTTCCTGCTTGCCGTCTTCTTCCTGCTGACCAAGNGCCTGCACCTGTCGGTCGAATTCACCGGCGGCACGCTGATCGAAGTCAACTACACGCAGGCCGCCGATCTGGAAAAGATTCGTGGCGCGCTCGGCAAGTCCGGCTTCAGCGATTTCTCGGTGCAGAATTTCGGTTCGTCGCAGGATGTCATGATCCGTCTGCCGCTCAAGGGCGATCAGAACACCTCACAACTCGGCGAAGCAGTGATGAAGTCGCTCGAAGCCGAAGCGCCGGGTGCCCAGTTGCGCCGGGTCGAGTTCGTCGGCCCGCAGGTTGGCAAGGAACTCGCCGAGAACGGTGCCATGGCGCTGCTGCTGGTCGTCATCGGCATCGTCATCTACCTTGCCTTCCGCTTCGAATGGCGCTTCTCGGTGTCGGCCATCATCGCCAACCTGCACGACGTCATCATCATTCTCGGCTTCTTCGCGTTCTTCCAGTGGGAGTTCTCGCTATCGGTGCTGGCGGCCGTCCTTGCAGTGCTCGGCTACTCGGTCAACGAATCGGTCGTCGTCTTCGACCGTGTGCGCGAAACCTTCAAANAGTCACGCGGCCTGAGCACACCTCAGGTGCTCGACCATGCCATCACCAGCACCATCAGCCGAACGATCATCACGCACGGCAGCACCCAGCTGATGGTGCTCTCGATGCTCATCTTCGGCGGTGAAACCCTGCACTACTTCGCCATGGCGCTGACCATCGGCATCTGCTTCGGCATCTACTCCTCGGTACTGGTCGCCAGCCCGCTGGTCATGTGGCTCGGCGTCTCGCGCGAACAATTTNGCCCCAAGCCGAAAAAGGTGGTCGAGGGCGCTAATGAGGATGGGGCGGTGGTTTAGGCAGCCTCAGTATCGCTTGTCTCGGTCACCCCGACAAAAATCACTGCCGCAACCCTAGTCGGCGCCCCCGACTGGCATGGCGCTGACCAACCTGGCACCTTGGGCACTATCGGCCACCTGGCTTGCACAATCAGTCTGGCACCCGGTGGGTGAAACAAACATTTACGGAATGTCAGTAGTTGCTCAGCCTTCTCGACCGATAAAAACAGACCCAAGCCACCACGCATATTGCTCAACGCCAAATTGGCCGCCGCGCCAGTTTTTATGCCGGATTTCTCACAAACACGGTTTAGGTACTTGGATGGTGTGCGTGCTGTTCCCGAGGATGTCACCGTGGTCGTTTCTGACCTTGCTCCGAACAATTCAGTAAGGATACGCATCGCGCTGGGGGTAGCGCAATGGAGAGCCTCAACGTCGGGCTGAGGATCAAAGCTGGAGGAATTCGCCAGCGCTTGGGACGATGCCCTAGTTGTAGATAAGGGTGGCAACGATCGTATCAGAATACGTCCCGGCGGTCGGTACGACGCCGGCAGCGATGGCGCCAGCGACGGTATGTGTGCGTGTCTGGGTGAAATTTAGGACAACGGGNGCGATACTCCCGCTGGCGACGACTGTTCCGCCCGTTCCGTCGCCCCAGACGCTGGTGTTCAGAACGCCAGGAACCGTCGTCAGGTATAGGTTGTAATTCAGGGTGTCAGCAGGAAGGCCCGCCCGGGTCAATCTGCGCTGGGCATAGCTACCAGAACTGCCGGTGGAGAGCGAGGCCGTGTAGGTCACGGTCGAGAAATCCAGGATCGTACGGGTACAGGATACGGTCATGGTGGCTGAGGAATTGACCTGACTGCCGGCATAGGCACCGAACGCCAGCGCGCCGACAGTGACGCTGCAGGTCTGGGTACCCATCGCCTCGCCCGCCAGGGCCGCAAGCAGAATGCCGGCAACAGGCGTCGATAAATTGGCAGACTCATGGCGCATTCCTCTTGCAGGTATAGGGACCGAGGTCGGAAACGGCGGGGCGTCGNGCGCCCAGTTCGATGTCGATCACGCACGCAGCGTCCTGCGTTTGTGCCCGCAGGCGGTGCTTTCCTTCCAGGTCGGTAACGAAAGCTTCGCCGTCGAAACCGATGGGATAGCTATCTTCGCGTCCATCGACGGTGACGAACGAACCGACTGGCAGGGGACTGCCTTGCGCGTCGACGAAGCGCAGCAGGGCGTTGCGCTCCCTNTTGAGCGAGAAGTCGATGAGCACGCCGCTGCGGTTGTAGGATGTCACCCACTCTTGGGTTTTCGAAACCCGGGCGTCCATGGGAGCTGTTATGGGGTCGATAGAGATCTTGCTCGGACTGTAGGCCGGAATTCGCGAAACGATGACGCGTCCCGCGGTATCGGTTCTTCCCACGCTGATATTGTCCTGCAGGACGTCNACGCCAGCGATGTTGCCGACCCGCACAACGCCAAAACTTTCGGTAATTGGGCGAGCTAGGAAGGCGCCGCCGCCGAGTACGGCGATGCCNCCNGAGATCGTGCCGCGCACGGCGTTCTGGCCATCATAGCGGGCGGTGTCCAGCGANTACCGGCCAATCGCGTTCGCGTAGGTGACGCCAGCCTCGGCCCGCTCGTCGGTCTGCGCCATGACGCGATAACCGTAGCCTTCGCCGATGGGCGGCGCCTGGACCACCGAAACGGTGCCAAACCCATTGTCGTGGCCGTTATTGCGGATATTCTGGTAACCCGTGAAGCCGCTCGCCGTTCCCAGGGAAAANGAGAAGCCGGCGAAAACTTGGGTCTGGCTGGGCTCACCAATCGAGCGCGAGGCCNNGAGCGTGAAGAAGCCGAGTGGCCCGGCAGGGACGGAGTAGGTGAATGTGCCGACATCGAGTGATGGCAATTCCCGGTAATCCTGGCGAACCCAAGCCAGCGCCAGCGAGCCGGCGCGACCGAGGTTGGTTGCGACACTGCCGAACGAGAGGCGCGATAGGCGCGGGCCGACTTCGCCCACTGCCTCGTAGCCAGGGCTGGCCCAGGTCGAGCGAGCGGTGAAGCTCAAGCCTTCCGCTTGGCGGCTGAAACCGACAATGGCGCGGGCGCCCTCGCCGCGCTCCCCGCTGCTACCAATGGCACCGGCAGTGAACACGCCGACCCGTCCGAGCAGGTAGTCGGCGACCACGCCTGCCCCTCGGACGCTGTTGCTGCCCTCCACCCGCCCTTCCAGGGTCAGTTCGTCGGTGATGCCGCGCCGGTATATGCCTGAACCGATCCAGCCGCGGTAATCGGCGCTTTCAATACCATAGTTGTAGCGCACTNNGCCAAAATCTACGGCAAATTGCGACAGCCCCGGTGCCAGCAGTTGCTGGGCGACGTAGAAGGGCTGTGAAATGATCTGCTCCTGACCGAAGGCGTTTCTGACGACAACCGACATTTCCCCTGCGCCGGAAATCAGCGGCACATTGTTAATCAGNAACGGCCCGCCTTGTACCGGCTGCGCGGCGAGGCGCTGGTTGTTGGCATAAATGTCGACCGTCGACGGCAACGCAGCCAAGCCGCCGATCGATTGCAACGGGTAGGTGACGAAGCCGGGCTGCAGAGANAAGTTGGAACTAAACTGAATCCCCGTAGCGCACTGCCTGCCCCAACTTCCCGGCAGGCTGATGGCATCGCCGACGACTAGCGTGCGCATCTTGTCGACATTATCGTAACGCCAGTTGGAATCGAGGCGGACGAACTTGTTTTCCTGGCCGTAACCGACCACGCTCGGATTAGCAATGGCACTGACCAGCCCGGTACCGTAAGGGCCGAATAGTGCGATCTCGCCAGCTCCAGACACGTATTGGCTGCCCTTACCGTAAGTACCGCCGTCGTCGGCATAGCCGAACACGGTGTAATTGGCGAAGCCACCCCAATCCGGGGTTTTCGGGCGTAGCCGCGAGCCGGAGATGAGGCTGGCTTGGGTGCCCCGCAATGTATCGGGCGTAATTTCTAGAATGAGTTCCTGGCGGCCAGAATCGATTCGGTAGGAAATACCGGGTATCGCCGTCAGTTCNACGTATTTGCGGCCTCGAACTCCATGCCTNGGCGGCACGTTGCCCGGCTTCGCCAGATTTAGGGTGGCGAAGACTGCGCGCTCCAAGTAAATTCGGCCGCTGTCCTGAACGACATAGACGATCCCGGGGCGCCTGTCACCATTGACGTTCAGGCTCACCGTCGCCGGCTCTGGCACCGCCGCGGCTGTACCCGCAATTGCCAGTGCAACGCTCAGGACAAAGATTCTCGGGACAACGGACATNGCGCCGGAGCAATCAGCGACGCGGGGAGGGAACGATTACCGCTTCTATTGGACCGACATTGCTTTGCGCCTTGAGGACAAGTGGCACACCGGCAGTCGACGTATTCACCGGGAGAGACAGATAGCGAATAGCACCTGGCAACACCACTATGACAGCCTGTTCGATCAGCGCGTGGCCACCTTGACTTACAACGAGGTCTGTCAGGCGCAAGTGCCTTTCGCCATCGTTGCCGATCCGGATACGGGGGAACCGCTGTTGCGCTCAAGGGCGAAGACGGGACGGTCGCGCCTTCCTTGGCGATCGGCTCGACATAGAGTGGAATGTCCATGGCTAACGCCACGCGCAGACTATCGCCGGCCGGTTTTTCGGTGGCAAGGGAACCTCGCGGACCACAAGGCGATACGCGCGCTCATGCGTGCGATCTGGCGGCGTACGCAGAGCAATGCGGATAATTTGCTCGCCGCCAGGTGGGATTGTCGCCAATGCCGGGTTCAGTATTAGGTCGCCAGTGGGTTCTTGTTCGTCCCGTCCCTCGGTCTGGCGCCAACTGCGGGCCTGCACTTGGATGGTTAATGGCTGCTCGTCGCCATTGGTTACCGTGAGCACGGCGGTGGGTGCCGCGCCGGACAAATCCACGCGCATCGGTGAGAGGCCGAAGGTGGCCCCCCGCCATTGTACAAGCCAGCGCTATACAGGTAAGCAGTGCGGAGCGGGATGCCGCAGCCAGGCGATTAGATTGCATACTGATTTTCTCAGTTGAAACGTACGGTGGCGGCCGCAAGATGGGCCGCCGCCGAGTCTTCGCTGGCGGCGCCCCGGGTTGCCGTGAGCGACGCCGAATACGGGTTCAATAGGTGAGCGTCATCGTGACAGTGTCGCTGTAACTGCCGGCTGCCGGATACTGGCTCGCCGGAATCGAGGCGCAAATCGAGATNGTTTTGGCGCCGCCGGTCGTCGCGAATAGCGAAGTCAGGGTTGCACCGGCCGGGCCGGTCGTGCCGTTCCATTCGTTCGTGCCGGCCGCCGGGCAGGTCGTCAGAGTGGCTCCGGTCGGTACGTCGATGTTGTAGTTCAGGTTTTCGGCCCTGTTGACCATCCGCTTTTGGGTGCCGGAAGCATTGGCGCCGTTACCGATGAACAGGCTGGTAATCGTGACGCCCTTGTTGCAGGTGACAACGATGTTGTTGGCGGTATTGGTTACGGCGGCGCCGGTATAGGAACCGAAGGCCACGCCGGTCGAGGAAACAGTGCAGGTATTGGTCACCGTCGCGGTCACCGGGAAGGTACCGGTGGCTGTCGCAGCAAAGGACGGACTCACGGCAATCAGACAGCCGCCGATGGCGGTGGCGAAAGACAGGGTTGTACGCTTGAAGTTCTTCATGATGTTGCCTCTTGAGAATGAATGACCTGTGTTTTGGCTTGGCTGTCACCGAAACCAGTGGCTTACCGATTGAAACGAATTATAGATTTTCCTTTGGGTGCCAACCATGAAATTTCACACGTTTTACGGGATTTAACGACACAGCTATGCTTGCCGTGAGCGACGCCGAATACGGGGTTCAATAGGTGAGCGTCATCGTGACGGTGTCGCTGTAACTGCCGGCTGCCGGATACTGGCTCGCCGGAATCGAGGCGCAAATCGAGATGTTTTGGCACCGCCGGTCGTCGCGAATAGCGAAGTCAGGTTGCACCGGCCGGGCCGGTCGTGCCGTTCCACGAATTGGTGCCGGCCGCCGGGCAGGTCGTCAGAGTGGCTCCGGTCGGTACGTCGATGTTGTAGTTCAGGCTTTCGGCCCTGTTGACCATCCGCTTTTGGGTGCCGGAAGCATTGGCGCCGTTACCGATGAACAGGCTGGTAATCGTGACGCCCTTGTTGCAGGTGACAACGATGTTGTTGGCGGTATTGGTTACGGCAGCGCCGGTATAGGAACCAAAGGCCACGCCGGTCGAGGAAACGGTGCAGGTATTGGTCACCGTCGCGGTCACCGGGAAGGTGTTGGTGGCTGTCGCAGCAAAGGACGGACTCACGGCAATCAGACAGCCGCCGATGGCGGCGGCGAAAGACAGGGTTGTACGCTTGAAGTTCTTCATGATGTTGCCTCTTGAGAATGAATGATCTGTGTTTTGGCTTGGTGACCAACGAAATCAGTGAGTTACAGGTTGACGCAAATTATAGGGTTTCCAAGAATCCAAACCATGAAATTCTCCACATTCGATTTTATTTGGTCGGCCCTGAAAAATTTGCCCAGTTCCGCCAGCCAAGCTCAAATTCTGATTGAGCGGATCGGGAATAATCGCCGTTAATAAGCGCAATCAGCACCAAAAACCCGGGTGCATAAAGCGGCCTTCAAACTCAAGCGAGTTATGGCCCGTGGCAGTCAGCGCAGGTACCGTCTAGCACCTAAGGGGATTACGGTCAGTCCCAACCAAAATCACACATTTTTCGGGACTTTTGCGAAATCCAGCGACTATTTTTAATCGATGCATCGTGAAAACCGTCGCAACAGCCGCCCAGCAGTCGGTGCTGCCAAGACAATCTGCATTTACACCGCAAAACGTGCTTGACGCGCAACGCCGGCCCGCCCTGTTCGATGGCTATCAAGCGGTCGATATTGGGATGCTTGCCCGGATTGCTCCGCGCATCCTCAGTGTGCTCGGCAAAGATTTCCGCCTTCTTCGCGGCCTCGGTGTTGATCGAACCATAGGTCTGGGCCAGATGGTTGTACACGGCAAGCGATCCCTGGCTGCCCGGCTTGTTTTCGATGGTAGCAACCACGGTTTCTGCCTTGTCCAGCAGGTTGACCGCAGCAAGGTGGGAAATTCCCGGCAGTTTCTTCAGGTTTTCGGCGAAAGACATTATTTCCATTCCCGTTTGGCTTTGACCAGACCGATGAGCAGTCCGGTGGTGAAAGTGGCGATCGGCACGGTCAGGGCGATGGCCTTGATGCCGCGCTCGGCACCATAGATGTAAAGAATCAGCAGTGCAGGAACGAGGCCGACGAGCAGGCCGATCACACCGCCCACCACCCCCGCGGATGACTTCGCGGTCTGTCGTCCTGCCGTCACCGGTGCAATGCGGGCAGTAGATGGCATCGGCCGGGACTTCCTGCCCGCATTTGCTGCACTGCATGGTCTAGATGCGCTTCGCCAGTTCGGCGGCCTTGCCGGTGTAATCCCACGGCGTCAGCTTAAGTAGTTCGGCCTTGGCGGCCTCCGGAATTTCCAGCGTCGAAACAAAGGCCTGCATACCTTCGCGCGAGACGCGGGTGCCACGGGTCAGTTCCTTGAGCTTTTCGTAGGCGTTCGGCACGGCGTAGCGGCGCATGACGGTCTGGATCGGCTCGGCCAGCAGTTCCCAGTTGGCATCGAGGTCGGCCTTCATCAGGTCGGCGTTGATTTCCAGCTTGGAGAGGCCNTTCAACAGCGAGTCGTAGCCAAGCAGCGTGTAGCCCAGGCCGACGCCCATGTTGCGCAGCACGGTGGAATCTGTCAGGTCGCGTTGCCAGCGGGAGATCGGCAGCTTTTCGGCAAGGTACTTGAGCATGGCATTGGCCAAGCCGAGATTGCCTTCTGAGTTTTCAAAATCGATCGGATTGACCTTGTGCGGCATGGTTGAGGAGCCGATTTCGCCAGCCTTGACCTTCTGCTTGAAGAAACCGAGGGAGATGTAGCCCCAGACGTCGCGGTCGAGATCCACCAAAATGCTGTTCGCGCGGGCGAAGGCGTCGAACAGCTCGGCCAGCGCATCGTGCGGCTCGATCTGGATGGTGTAAGGGTTGAAGGTCAGGCCGAGCGATTCGACGAAACGCCTGGCGAAGCCTTCCCAGTCGTAGCCAGGGTAGGCGGCGAGGTGGGCGTTGTAGTTGCCGACCGCACCGTTGATCTTGCCGAGCAATTCGACGGCGGCGATCCGNGCGCGNGCGCGCTGCAGACGGTAGGTGACGTTGGCCATTTCCTTGCCCATCGTCGACGGTGTGGCCGG
Organism: Dechloromonas sp.; assembly: GCA_013363835.1. Lineage (GTDB taxonomy): Bacteria > Pseudomonadota > Gammaproteobacteria > Burkholderiales > Rhodocyclaceae > Azonexus. The sequence goes on along the minus strand of CP054864.1, from coordinate 284,200 downwards.
CTGGCCGTGTGTGCGGCTCATCATCGGGATGTCGGCGTAGGCGTGGGCCAGTTCGCGGAGCTTTTCGATGACCTTGTCGAGCGTCGGGAGCATCGCCTGCTCGCGGGCGCCCTGGCACATCAGCGCGTGCGACAGGTTGTTGATGTCTTCCGAGGTGCAGGCGAAGTGGATGAACTCGCTGACCTTGGTCACCTCGGCGTTGCCCTTGGTGTTCTTCTTGATCCAGTACTCCAGCGCCTTGACGTCGTGGTTGGTGACGGCCTCCTCGGCCTTGACCTCGGCCGCCTGCTCGACGCTGAAGTTGGCGACCAGCGCATCGAGCTCAGCTACGGTCGACGGTGAAAAGGGNGCAATTTCCGAAAANTGCGGCTCGGCTGCCAGCGCCTTGAGCCATTCGACCTCCACCTTGAGACGGGCGCGGATCAGGCCGAACTCGGAAAANTGCTCGCGCAGGGCATCGACCTTGCCGGCGTAGCGGCCATCGAGCGGTGAAAGTGCAGTCAGGGGATTGAAGTTCATGGCCACGTCCTTTTCGGTAAGCCCGTAATTTTACCTGCCTGGCGACCCCATCGCCACACGCTATAATGGCCTCCCCAAATCAGAGAACACGCGATGAAGCTGATCGGATCGCATAGCAGCCCGTTCGTGCGCAAGGTGCGCATCGTGCTGGCGGAAAAGAAAATCGACCACGATTTCGTGATTGACTCGCCCTGGCTGGCCGACAGCGGGGTGCCGGACATCAACCCGCTGGGCAAGATCCCCGTGCTGGTGATCGACGACGACACTCCTTGTTCGACTCGCGCGTGATCGTCGAATACATCGACAATGCCGCGCCGAACAACAAGTTGTTTCCGGCATCCAACCGCGAACGTACCGAGGTCAAGCGCTGGGAGGCGCTGGCCGACGGGCTTTGCGACGCCGCCGTCAGCGCCCTGCTGGAAAGCCGGCGCCCGGAAGGCCAGAAGAGCGGCGACTGGATTCTGCGCCAGCGCGGCAAGATTGAACGCAGCCTGGCCTTCATGGCCAAGGAACTGGGGAGAACGCTTACTGCATGGGCACCCATTTTTCGCTGGCCGACATAGCCGTCGGCACGGCGCTCGGCTATCTGTGCTTCCGTTTTCCCGGTATCGACTGGCAGACGAGCCACCCGAACCTGGCAAAACTCTACGGCAAGCTGATCCAGCGCCCGTCGTTCACCGACACGACGCCACGCGACTGAAGCGAACGAATCCACGTGACAGAAAGCATGTCACGCAGGTCTGCAAGCGGCATACCTTTGCATGCAACCCGCAAGCGATTCCGTGGTCAACCCTCCACCATTGAAGCGCCGCACGGAGGACTAAGGCGTTGGACATCAAGCGTGGCACCTTGCCGATGGAAACATCATGCGCTCGCTGACCGTGGCTCTTGGCGAGCGCGACCTGCACACCCGCATCCACTCGGAGCGAGTCGTCCAGCTGGCAGAACTCGGACGCCAGATCGACCTGTCAGCACGCGAGCTCGAACTGCTCGCCCTCGGCGCCCAGTTCCACGATCTCGGCAAGATCGGCATTCCCGACCGCATCCTGCGCAAGCCAACCCCGTTCGACGATGCCGAATGGGAGTGCATGAAACAACACGCGGCCATCGGCGAACGCATCGTTCTTGCCATCNGGCGACGAAAGTCACCCGAAGTAGCGCGCATCGTGCGCCACCACCATGAACATTTCGACGGTTCGGGCTACCCCGATGGATTACGCGGTACCGACATCCCACTATTTTCGCGCATCATCATGCTGACCGACAGCTACGACGCGATGGCGGTGACCCGCCCCTACCATCNNAGGCGCAGTCATCGGGCGGTGATGGACATTCTGGTCAGCGAAAGCGGCAACAAGCACGATCCCGACCTGCTGCACGCCTTCTTCGGCGTCATCGAACAGTCCGGGATGCGCGCCGCGGACGACTGATCGGGGCTAGCGAATCACGCCGCCGCCGAGACACACCCGGCTTTCGTAGAGCACGACCGACTGCCCCGGCGTCAGCGCCCACTGCGGCTCGGCGAATCGGATTTCGCAGCTTTCGCCATCGACACGCTCGACCTCGCACGGCTGATCAGCCGTACGGTAACGCGGCTTGGCGGTATACACCCAGTGCGTGTGCGGTGCAGCGCCGGAGACCCAGCTCAGCTGCTCGGCCACTAGCTCGCTTTTGAGCAGGGCGGGATGATCATGCCCNTGCACCACGTACAGCACATTCTTCTCCATGTCCTTGCCGGCGACGAACCAGGCGTCATGGTCGCCACCACCGGGCTGGCCTTTTTCCTTCAGGCCGCCGATATGCAGGCCCTTGCGCTGGCCAAGCGTGTGGAACATCAGGCCATCGTGCTCGCCCAGCACCTTGCCGTCGTCGAGACGGCGGATTTCGCCCTTCTTCGGCGGCAGGTAGCGCGCCAGGAAATCCTTGAACGGCCGTTCGCCAATGAAACAGATGCCGGTCGAATCCTTNTTGGCAGCAACGTGCAGGCCNTCGGCCTCGGCGATCCTGCGCACCTCGCGCTTGTAGATGTCGGCCAGCGGAAACAGCGTCTTCGACAGCTGCGCCTGGTTCAGGCGATAGAGGAAATAGCTCTGGTCCTTGGTCCCGTCCTCGGCCTTGAGCAACTGGAACTTGCCGTCGAACTCGCGCACGCCTGCGTAGTGGCCGGTGGCGATCTTGTCGGCGCCGAGTTGCATGGCATGGTCGAGGAAAGCCTTGAACTTGATTTCGGAATTGCACAGGATGTCCGGATTCGGCGTCCGCCCCGCCTGATACTCGCGCAAGAACTCGGCGAATACGCGCTCGCGGTATTCGGCCGCGAAATTGACGACCTCGACGTCGATGCCGATCTTGTCGGCCACACTCATCACGTCCACCAGGTCCTGGCGCGACGAACAGTATTCCTCGGTGTCGTCGTCCTCCCAGTTCTTCATGAACAGGCCGATCACCTTCCAGCCCTGGCGCTTCAAGAGCAAGGCCGCGACCGAGGAATCGACNCCGCCGGACAAGCCGACCACCACCGTTTTTTCAGACATCGGGCCCAGCCCCTTCTTCCATTCCGCCAGCGGCAGGATCACCGCCGGCTGGCCATTATCGACAAACCAGCTATCGACGGCGAAGCGCGCCGCCTCGCCATCGTTTTTCTCGCCATCCCTGTTCTTCTCTTCGATCACCGCCGACCAATGCACCGTCAGGAACATCCGGCTTCGCACCTCCGGCGGCAACACCCGGTGCCAGCGCAGGTAGCCGTGCGCTTCCAGCAATTTCAGCAGCCGCGTCGTCGACTGCGAGTGGTCGATGCAGTCCATCTTGCCGGGCGTATGGCCGTCGGCATAATTGCCGCCACGATCGTTTTTTATATCTGATTGCTGGCCGGCCCANGCGTATAGCTCGCCGATGGCGACGGCGAGCAATTTGCGCTCATTTCCGGCGTCGACCGCAACCGACAACTGGCGCCCGATTTCGCGCAACTGCTCCTCGCTGTAAGTGATCTGCGCCTGCGCGATGCACCCGTAGCCATAGCAGATGGGCACGACCTCGTCGGCCGCGACCGCCCCGGCCCAGACCACCATCAGCGCCGACAGAAAACCTCTGAGCATCAGGCGTAATGCACCAGCAGATCGAGCGGATAGCGCTTGCCGGCGACCAGATCCTCGACACAACGCAGGATCAGCGGACTGCGATGCCGCGCCCGCGTCGCCCTGACCTCGTCGAGCGTCAGCCAGCGGGCGGCGACGATACCCTCATCCAGTGGGCGGCCGGCCTCCCAGCCGCGCAGTTCGCCGGCGAAGGCGAAACGCAGGTAGGTCACGTCTTTCGTCGGATGTCGCCAGTTGTAGATACCGACCAGATACGTCGGCTTGAAGTGATAGGCGGTTTCTTCCAGCGCCTCGCGTACCACGGCATCGACCAGCGCTTCGCCTGCTTCGAGATGGCCGGCCGGCTGGTTGAAGGCGAGGCCCGCATCAGTTTCTTCCTCGACCAGCAGGAACTTGCCGTCGCGCTGGACGACGGCGGCGACGGTGACATTGGGTTTCCAGACCATGCGTGACTCAAACGGCAAAAGCGTTATTTTACCCGTTGATTTCGGCTAGAATTATGCGCTTTCACACGCGCAACACGGAGAATCGAACATGTCCATGTCGGATCGCGACGGCTTTATTTGGCAAGACGGCAAACTGGTGCCCTGGCGCGAGGCGACCACTCACGTCCTCACGCACTCGCTGCACTACGGCATGGGCGTCTTCGAAGGTGTCCGCGCCTACAAGACCGAGCAGGGCACGGCGATTTTCCGCCTCAAGGAGCACACCGAGCGCCTGTTCCGTTCGGCCCACATCTTCCAGATGGCCATGCCGTATTCGGCCGAGGAACTGAACGAAGCGCAGAAGGAAGTGATCCGCGTCAACAATCTGGAATCCGGCTACCTGCGTCCGCTGGCCTTCTACGGCTCCGAGAAGATGGGCGTGTCGCCCAAGGGGCCAAGGTGCGTCATCATCGCCGCCTGGCCCTGGGGCGCCTACCTCGGCGAGGAAGGCATGGAGCGCGGCATCCGCATCAAGACCTCGTCCTACACCCGCCACCATAGANACATAACCATGGTGCGCGCCCAGGCCTCCGGCAACTACATGAACTCCATCCTCGCCAACAACGAGGCGACGACCGACGGCTACGACGAAGCGCTGCTGCTCGATCCGGAAGGCTATGCCTGCGAAGGCGCCGCGNAGAACCTGTTCATCGTCAAGAACGGCAAGCTCTACACGCCGGACCTGACCGCCTGCCTCGAAGGCATCACCCGCGCCACCGTCATGCAGCTGGCCGGCGAACTGGGCATCGAGGTCATCGAANAGCGCATCACCCGCGACGAAGTCTATTGTGCCGACGAAGCCTTCTTCACCGGTACCGCCGCCGAAGTGACGCCGATCCGCGAACTCGACAACCGGCAGATCGGCCCCGGTCACCGCGGCCCGGTCACCAAGGCGCTGCAGGAAAAGTACTTCGACGTGGTCTATGGCCGTTCCGCAGCGCACGCCGACTGGCTGGCCTACGTTTAAGCTCAGGAGAACGAGATGTCCGACAAAAAGACCGTTGAAATCACCGCCCACGACCTGCCGCTGCACTGCCCGACGCCGAACGCGCCGCTGTGGTCGCAGCACCCGCGCGTCTTCCTCGACGTATTGAAGACCGGCGAAGTCGTCTGCCCGTATTGCAGCACCAAATACGTCTTCAAGGGCGAAGTGCCCAAGGGCCATCACTAAGCTTTGGCCGGCGGGCCGCGATTTTCGTCCGGCCCCGCCGCTATCGCATGAATAAGGCGCTGATCGTCGCCCCCTCCTGGATCGGCGACACCATCATGGCGCAACCGCTGTTCGCGCGACTGCACGCCAGGTGCCCCGGACTGCAACTCGACGCCCTGGCCCCAAGCTGGGTCGCGCCAGTGCTGAAGCGCATGGACGAAATTGCCGAGGTCATCGACAGCCCCTTCGGGCATGGCCAGGTATCGCTCAAGGCCCGCTGGCAACTGGCCCGGCAGCTGGCGGCCGGCGCTTACGACGCCGTTCACGTCCTGCCCAATTCGCTGAAATCGGCGCTGGTGCCGTTCCTGGCCGGCATTCCACGGCGCATCGGCTTTACCGGCGAATCGCGCTACGGACTCATCAACGTCCGCCATCATCTCGACAAAGCCGCCCTGCCGCTGATGGTCGAGCGTTTCGCGCAACTGGCCGAAACCCCGGCACNNCCTGTGCCGAAACCCATTTCGCACCCGAAAATCCGGTCGACCGCAACCGACCGGCGGAACACCCTGGCGGCGCTCGGCTACGACCGGCCAGCCCGCTACGCCGCCTTCTGCCCCGGCGCCGAATACGGCCCGGCCAAGCGCTGGCCGGCCGCCCACTTCGCGACACTTGCCCGCAGTCTGGCAGAACGTGGCTTTCGCGTCGGTCTCTTCGGGTCGCCCAAGGATCGCGCCATCGCCGATGAAATCAGCGCCCTCGCCCCCGGCCTCTGCGACAACCTGTGCGGCGCCACCTCGCTCGAACAGGCCATCGATCTGCTGGCCATGGCCGACCTCGTCGTCTGCAACGATTCCGGACTGATGCACGTCGCCGCTGCGCTCGACCGGCCCATCGTCGCCCTGTACGGTTCGTCGTCGCCCGGCTTCACGCCGCCGCTTTCCGACCGGGCCGACATTCTCAGCCTCAATCTCGACTGCAGCCCGTGCTTCAAGCGCGAGTGTCCGCTCGGTCACCTCGACTGCCTCAACAAACTCTCGCCGGAACAGGTTTTCGCTGCCTGCCTGAAACGGAGCGCCCCATGAGCAAGCCCGCCAATTTCGCCGCCCCCGAAGATGTCGAACAGGCCTTTTACGAGGCCGTGCAGAAAGGCGACGCCGACCTCTTGATCCTGCTCTGGGCCGAGGACGAAGAAACACTTTGCGTGCACCGACCGGCGTTCGCCTGACCGGCATCGTGCCGATCCGCGAAAGCTGGCGCGGCATTTTCGCCAACGCCCGCATACGCGTCCAGGCCGAATCGATCGCCCACTGGCAGGGCTCGGTACTGGCCATCCATCACCTGACCGAAGTGCTCTTCGTTGGCGACGACCCCAGCCCGCACGGCCCGCTGCACGTCACCCACGTGTACGCCCGTGGCGCCCATGGCTGGCGCCTGGTCAGCCGCCACGCCTCGGCCGCCGACGACGGCCACCAGGCAATGGCCGAAGCCGTGCCGCACACGCTGCATTGAAACCCTACCAGGCTCCGCCCTGGCTGCCCGGCGGCCATGCCCAGACCATCTGGCCGAAGCTCGTCAGGCAGGCGCCGCTCAGATTGCGGCGCGAACGGCTCGATACCCCGGACGGCGATTTCATCGACATCGACTGGNTCGACGGACCGCCGCAGGCGCCGCTGCTCGTGCTGTTTCATGGACTCGAAGGCAGTTCCCGCAGCCATTACGCACTGAGCTCCGCCCACGCCTGCAAGAAAGCCGGCTGGCGCCTCGCGCTACCGCATTTTCGCGGCTGTTCGGGCGAACTCAACCGCCGTCCGCGCGCCTATCACTCCGGGNATTCCGAAGAAATCGACTGGATCCTGCGCCACCTGTGCCGCACCGACGGCGGTCGCCGCNTGCACGCCGCCGGCGTGTCGCTGGGCGGCAACGCGCTGCTCAAGTGGGCCGGCGAGCGTGGCAGCGCGGCCGGTGAAGTGGTCACCGGCGTCGCCGCCATCTGCGCCCCGCTCGACCTCGCCGCCTGCGGCCACCACCTCGCACACGGCTTCAACCGCGTCCACCCAGTATTTCNNCTGAAAACATTGAAAGCCGTCTCGACTGCCCGTTTGCGCCGGTTTCCCGGGTTGTTCGACGAAGCGCGCATGTTGGCGGCGGTCAATCTTTACCAGTTCGACGACGCCGTCACCGCGCCGGTGCATGGTTTTGCCGGTGCCGACGACTACTGGCGGCGAGCTTCGGCCAAACCGTGGCTCAAGTCGATCGCCGTGCCGGCAGTTGCGGTCAACNCGAAAAACGACCCGTTTTTGCCGGCCAGCCATCTCCCGAACCCTGCCGACGTCAGCNCCCGGGTACGTCTCGAACAGCCCGCGACGGGCGGCCATGTCGGTTTCGTCAGCGGAAGTTTCGNNGGAAATCTGGACTGGCTGCCGCAAAGGCTCTTACACTTCTTCCTTTACGAAACGTCATAGGCAAACAACATGACCAAACTACCCGCCGAAATTTTCAAGGCCTACGATATCCGGGGCATCGTCGATAAATCGCTGACCGCCTATGTCGTACGTCAGGTCGGCCATGCCCTCGGATCACTGGCTGTCGAGCAGGGCCAGAAGGCCATCGCCGTCGGCCGCGACGGCCGTCTCTCCGGCCCCGAACTGGCTGGCGCACTGATGGACGGTATCTGCGCCGCCGGCTGCGATGCCATCGATGTCGGCTGCGTACCGACCCCGGTCACCTACTTCGCCGCTTACGAACTCGGCTGCAACTCCTGCGTTTCGGTCACCGGCAGCCATAACCCGCCCGATTACAACGGTCTGAAGATGGTCATCGGCGGCACGACGCTGGCGCTCGACGCCATCCAGAATCTGAAGACACGCATCGAGGCCGGCGACCTCAAGCACGGCCAAGGCGAGAAGCGCAGCGCCGACGTCAAGACAGCCTACGTCGACAAGATCGTCGGCGACGTGAAGCTGGCAAGGCCACTGAAGATCGTCATGGACTGCGGCAACGGTGTCGCCGGTGCGGTCGCGCCCGCGCTGTTCAAGCGCATGGGCTGCGAGATCATCCCGTTGTACTGCGAGGTCGATGGCAATTTCCCGAACCATCACCCCGATCCGTCCAAGCCGGAAAATCTGGAAGACGTGATCCGCACCCTCGAAACTGACGCCGAGATCGGCATCGCCTTCGACGGCGACGGCGACCGCCTGGGCGTGGTGACCAAGGACGGCGAGATCATCTACCCGGATCGCCAGTTGATGCTCTTCGCCGCCGACGTGCTGTCGCGCGTGCCGGGCGGCCAGATCATTTACGACGTCAAATGCACCCGCCTGCTGGCACCGTGGATCAGGCAACATGGCGGCGTGCCGCTGATGTGGAACACTGGTCATGCGCTGGTCAAGGCCAAGCTCAAGGAAACCGGCGCCCCGCTGGCCGGCGAGATGTCCGGCCACACCTTCTTCAAGGAGCGCTGGTACGGCTTCGACGACGGCCTGCACACCGGCGCCCGCCTGCTGGAAATCCTGTCGCGCTCGGCCGACGTCAATGCGCCGCTGAAAGCCCTGCCCAATTCGCCGTCGNACCCGGAGCTCAACATCAAGATGGCCGAGGGCGAGCCGTTTACGCTGATCGACAAGCTCAAGGCCGAGGGCAAGTTCGACGGCGCCACCGAAATCATCACCATCGACGGCGTGCGCGTCGAATTTGCCGACGGCTTCGGCCTGGCCCGCCCGTCGAATACGACGCCGGTCGTCGTGCTGCGCTTCGAAGCCGACAATGCCGCCGCGCTGGAACGCATTCAGGCCGGCTTCCGGGCTGCGCTGACAGCGGTCTGGCCAGGCATCCAGTTGCCGTTCTGACGCCAGCCGCGTTACAAAATGACGACAGTCGCGCTACAGAACCCGGGCGCGACGGTCGTTAGAATGGCAGGGCGTGAATTCGCACGCCACACAGGAAAGACAATGAGCACGACCGAAGAGCAACTGAAATTCCAGCAGTTTCACGCCAGTCTTGGCCGCCAGCCGCAAGGCCCGCTCGCCAGGATTGCGACCTTTGTGGTCGGCACGATCCTGATGGTCGTAGGTTTCATGTTCTCGCTGGCAGCCCTTGCCGTCGTCGCGGTCGCCGTGGTCGTCGTCGGTGCCTGGCTGTGGTGGAAGACGCGCGCCATGCGCCGTCAGATCGAAGAGCAGTTGGCGCAACAACCGGCGTTTCAGGCTAACGAAACGGCGTTCGATGGCCACATCATCGAAGGCGAGGCGGTTCGCGAGCCGGAACCGGGCGCCCTGCCGGCCGCCTGCTGAACTGAGTTTTTAGACTGCCGCGCGGGCCAGCAGCCAATCCGCCACCGCGAGTCCGGTTCCGAAATCCCAGGCCTTGAGGCGCGCCGGCTCGATCAGCCGCACTTCGGCCAGTTCCTCGTTGAGCACGATCCGCCCTTCAGCCACGACATGGTAGGCGATCAATAGTTGATTCTTCTGCGTAAACGGGTAGAGGCCGATCAGGCTGACCGCCGTCGCGGCAAGCCCCAGTTCCTCGGCAACTTCGCGCGCGACCGCGACTTCCGGCGCTTCGTCGCGTTCGAGAAAGCCGGTCACCAGCCCGAAGGCGTTCTCCGGCCAGGCGACATTGCGCGCCAGAACGATACGTCCCTCGTGTTCGACCAGCGCCGCGACAACCGGCACCGGGTTATCCCAGAGCACGAAGCCACAAGTTGCGTTCCGGCAGCTCGGGCGCATGAAACCGCCCGCCTCCCGCAGTTCAAGCGCCCCACCACACTGCGGGCAGAAGCGCCAGCCGTCGCTCATCGCGCCTCAGCGCATCTTGGGATTCAGCGAACCCCGGTTGTAATCCTTGTCGCCGGGCATCACCGTGCGGCCGATGCCGAACAACCGCCCNTGCGCGCCTTCCGGGCGCGTCTGGTTTTCCGGGTAGGCCGCCGCCTTTGCGCTGCGGNNCGAGGCCTTGGCGGCATCCACGTATTCCCAGCGGCCATTCGGGAAAAGTCGCACTTTTTCACCGTTGACCGTGACAGCCTCGACTGGCGTACGGTCGAGCTCGGCGGCCAACACGCCGGTGGCCGCCACTCCGAGAAACACCACGATCAGCGCGGCTCTCACAGCTTGCCCTCGACCCAGGCCGGCACCGAGGCCAGCGCTGCCGCCAGGTTTTCCGGCTGCGTGCCGCCGGCCTGCGCCATGTCCGGCCGACCACCGCCCTTGCCGCCAACCTGCTGGGCGACCATATTGACCAGTTCTCGNGCCTTGACCTTGCCGGTCAGGTCGGCGGTAACGCCGGCAATCAGCGTGACCTTGCCATCGGCGACCGAAGCCAGCACGATCGCAGCGGTCTTGAGCTTGTCCTTGAGTTTGTCCATCGTCTCGCGCAGGGTATTGATGTCGGCACCGTCGAGTTTCGCCGCCAGCACCTTGGCCCCCTTGATGTCGAGCGCCTGCGAAACCATGTCGTCGCCCTGGGCCGACGCCAGCTTGCCCTTGAGCGCGGCCAGTTCCCGCTCCAGCTTCCTGACCTGATCGAGCACGGCATTGACGCGAGCCGGCACGTCCTTCGGCAGCACCTTGAGCGTGCCGGCGACGCCACCCAGCGCCGACTCCATGCCTTGCATGTAGGTCAACGCGTTGTCGCCGGTGACCGCTTCGACGCGCCGAACGCCGGCCGCCACGCCGCCTTCGGCGGTGATGCTGAACAGGCCGATGTCGCCGGTACGCGCGACGTGCGTCCCGCCGCACAACTCGCGCGACGAACCGATGTCGAGCACGCGCACCGTGTCGCCGTACTTTTCACCGAAGAGCATCATGGCGCCCAGCTTCTGCGCCTCGGCAATGGGCAGCACGCGGCATTCGTTTGCCGTGTTGGCGAGGATTTCGGCGTTCACTATATTTTCGACGCGACGGATTTCCTCGTTGCTCATCGGCTGGTTATGCACGAAGTCGAAGCGCGTCTTGTCCGGATCGACCTGCGACCCTTTNTGCTGGACATGGTCGCCAAGGACTTCGCGCAGCGCCTTGTGCAGCAGGTGGGTGGCCGAGTGGTTGCGCATGGTGCGTGTCCGGGCCAGCACGTCGACCTTGGCGGCCACGCCGTTGCCGACCGAAATGGTGCCGGTCTTGACCACGCCGTGGTGGCCGAAGACGGTCGCCTGGATTTTCTGGGTGTCTTCGACGGCGAAGATGCCATGCACCGACTGCAAGGCGCCCCGGTCGCCGACCTGGCCGCCGGATTCGGCGTAGAACGGCGTGTCGTCGAGCACGACAACGCCCATTTCGCCCTCGTTCAGCTGGTTGACCGCAACACCGTCCTTGTACAGGGCGAGCACATTGGCCTTGGTTTCCAGCGTGTCGTAACCGTGGAAGTTGGTCGCCGGGCCGCTGTACTCCAGGTTGGTCGCCATCTTGAACTTGCCGGCGGCACGCGCCTGCTCCTTCTGGCGGGCCATCGCGGCATCGAAGGCGGCGGCATCGACGGTGATCTTGTGTTCACGGCAGATGTCCTGCGTCAGGTCGAGCGGGAAGCCGTAGGTATCGTGCAGCTTGAATGCGGTTTCGCCGTTGAAGACACCCCCNTCGCCCAAAGCCTTCAATTCGCCTTCGAGAATCGCCATGCCGTGCTCGATGGTCTCGAAGAAGCGGTCCTCTTCCTGCTTCAGGGTGGCAATGACCTTGTGCTGATTCTGCGCCAGTTCCGGGTAGGCCGAGCCCATCTCGGCGACGAGATCCGGCACCATCTTGTGGAAGAAGGCGGCACGTGCACCGAGCTTGTAGCCGTGCCGGATGGCACGGCGGATGATGCGGCGCAGGACATAGCCGCGCCCTTCGTTACCCGGGATGACGCCATCGGCAATCAGGAAGGAACAGGCACGGATATGGTCGGCCAGCACCTTGAGCGACGGGGAATCCATGTCGGCGGCTGAGGTTTCACGAGCGGCGGCCCTGAGCAGCGCCTGGAACAGGTCGATCTCGTAGTTGGCATGCACGCCCTGCAACACGGCCGAGATGCGCTCCAGACCCATGCCGGTGTCGACCGAGGGTTTGGGCAGCGGATGCATGACGCCGTTTTCGTCGCGATTGAACTGCATGAAGACGTTGTTCCAGATCTCGATGAAGCGGTCGCCGTCTTCCTCCGGCGATCCCGGAGGGCCGCCCCAGTGCTGCTCGCCGTGGTCGTAGAAAATCTCGGTGCACGGACCGCAGGGGCCGGTGTCGCCCATCATCCAGAAATTGTCGGAAGCGTAGCGGGCACCCTTGTTGTCGCCGATACGAATGACGCGCTCGACCGGTACGCCGATTTCNTTGGTCCAGATGTCGTAGGCTTCGTCGTCCTCGGCATAGACGGTAACCGTCAGCTTGTCCTTGGGCAGCTTGTAGACCTCGGTCAGTAGTTCCCAGGCATACTTGATCGCGTCGCGCTTGAAATAATCGCCAAAGCTGAAGTTGCCGAGCATCTCGAAGAAGGTATGGTGCCGCGCCGTGTAGCCGACGTTCTCGAGGTCGTTGTGCTTGCCGCCGGCACGCACGCATTTCTGCGAAGTCGTGGCACGGGTATAGGGCCGCTTGTCGAACCCGAGGAAGACGTCCTTGAATTGGTTCATCCCGGCGTTGGTGAACAGCAGGGTCGGGTCTTCATGCGGCACCAGCGAGCTGGAAGAAACGATCTGGTGGCCCTTGGAGGCGAAGAAGTCGAGGAACTGCTGGCGGATTTCGGCGCTTTTCATAAGCTGGCGGTCTCAAAGGCGGAATTCGAAACCGTCGATTTTAAGAGAAAAACCCGCCGGGCGGCGGGTCTTGTTGGTGGCATCCGGTCGTTCTACCGGCGATAGGCGCGGTCGACCCGGCCGTTGTGGTTGAAATCGTGCTGCCGGTCATGCTTTTGCGCGTAAATGCGGTGGCTTTCGACCTCCTGGGCATGGTGCAGATGGGCACGCTCCTGACGGGTCACGACGCCATCGGCCTTGGCTTGTGCCTCGATATTGCCGACACGTTGCTGCCCCTGCGCCAGGCGCGCGGTTTCGCGCTGGGTCAGGCTGCCTGAGGCAGTCCCCTGGTCGATGCGCGCCTCCTGGTTGATCTGGCGCTGATCGACGCGCGGCGTGGCCGCCTGGGCCATGGCCAGTACGGGCAGAAACAAGCCAAGAAGCGCGACTGCCTTGATGCTTTTCATGTTGATCTCCTGTTCGCCGGGTGAATTCCCGGAACGAATTAGAAGACAAAGCCAGCCGGAAATCAGCCGCCCAGATGCAAGCAATCGTAAGGATTTGTTTCGCCGCCGAAGAGATCGAGGCGATCGGTAAATAGCGCGCTGACGCCGCGCGCAAAAAGCATTTTGCCTGTATTTCGGTGTTGACCGTGTAGCACAGCACCGGATGCCATGCACCCGCGCTGCGGCCAGCACCTCGTCGTCCAGCAGGTCGGCATCGCAATGCAGCGAGACTGCTCGCAAGCGCCGCAATTCAGCAAGCCAGTCGGCCGGCGGTGCCTCGAACAACACCCCGCGCGGGATTTCCGGCGCCAGATCGCGGGCGACTTCCAGCGCCGCGAGGGAAAACGAGGAAATCAGGGCTGCACTTCCGCGCCACGCCACAGCTCGGCGGTCAGGCGGGCGACGATTTCGGCCGTCGCCACTTCATGGCCGGTCGCCGGCTTGATCTCGACATTGGCCAGCAGACCGAGCTCGCGGCACAGCGCAGCGGCTTCGGCAAAGCGGGAATGCGCTGGCCGTGGCCGGCATCGAGCGCGAAGAGGGTCGCATCCGGGGTATCGCAGACCCGGCCCACGCCATTGGTCGTGCGTTCCAGCGTTTCGTCGTGGATCAGCACCGGCGTTCCCTCCGCCGAGAGCATCACGTCGAATTCGACGGCCGGAAACCGAGTCTGGCCGCCAGGCGAATGCCGGCCAGGTGTTTTCCGGGGCCAGGCTGCCGCCGCCGCGATGGGCAATCCAGCGCGGCAGCGGCATCGCCATCAGAAGGGCTGCGCCTTCTTCAGTGCCGGCTTGGCGTTGAGTACCGCGTTACCGCGCGTGACGGCCTTGTCCAACGCGGCCTTCGACGGTTCCTTGTCGGACCAGGCAAGCTCCAGTTCCTCGTTGGCGATGATGCGCACGGCATCGATATCGGAAACGTGCACCGCCGGCTTGTCGCTGGCGCCCTTCAAGGAAACGTAGGCCGCCTGCAACGTCTGGTCGCCATCCTGCAGGAGCTTGCTGCGCGCCGCGGAGCGGGCAGCCGTCGTCAGCGGCAAACCGCCATAAGCACGCACCAGCTCGATCTGGATTTCCGGTGACATCAGGAAAGAAACGAACTTGGCTGCCTGCTTGTACTCGGCAGGCGAACGGCCGGCACCGACCCACAACGAGGCGCCGTCGGCCAGCGATGGCCGGCGGCCGCCGTACNNGTCATCGTGGAAAGGCATCGGCGCGACCCCNAGTTCGACGCCCTTGGCATCGCGGAAATCGACGTGCTCACGGGAATCGGTGGTGATCATCGCGCACTCGCCGGCATGGAACTTCTTGCTGGCTTCTTCGCCACGGCCGAACAGCTTGAAGTAATTGGCCTTGGTCCACGTCGCCATCATCGCCACATGCTTGACCTGCGGCAGGCCGTTGAACACCAGTTGGCCCTTGTCGGTCGTCGCCGGCAGGCCGGAAACAGTGCTGACGTTGTCGACATGCACCCATACCGGCCAAGCCGTCGTGTAGGGGCAGGCATAGCCGGCTTCCTGCAGCTTGTCGAGCATGCCCTGCATCTCGAACCAGGTTTTCGGCGGCTGATCCGGGTTCAGCTTGGCCTTGCGGAAGGCATTCTTGTTGTAGAACAGGACGGGCGTGGAATAGAGAACCGGCAGGGCAACGAGGCGTCCCTTGGCATCGACGACGTTGGCCTTGAGGTCGCTGGCCAGCCCATCGGCATCGAATTTGATGCCGGCCTTGGCCATCATTTCATGCAACGGGATGAAATAGCGCGCCTGGCTCAGCACTTCGCTCATCTCGTAGCGGCGAATGAGGTTGAGACCGGCCGGTTTTTCGCCTTTNTCCAGACGCGATACCTTCAGATTGCCATTATTTTCATTGTTGAAGCGATCAACGATGGCCTGCAGCGCCTTTTCGCCTTCCGGGCTCAGATTGTGGGCCAACTCGAAATCGGCTGAAGCGGCCGTCGCCGAAGCTGGCGCCGCTTCCTTGGCAGGCGTCGGCTTGACGGGTTTGGCCGCGAAGGCGGGCACAGCCAGGGTAAGGCCAATAGCAATCGCCAGGGGACGAAGAGAATGCGACATGAATACTCCCGGAAGACGTGAAAAGGTGGAGAATTATACTCTCCGCTTCATGACGGTGGCGCCACCTCGAAGGTAGCGTTTGTTCCCGAACCGTCACCTTGCAGCAGCCAACGCACGGGCTTTCGGCGGTCATAATCGGGCGATCGGATCACGGTAGCGTATAATGCCGCCCCATGTCTGAAATCAATATGTTAGCTGGCGACACTGCCAGCGCACCGGCTGCCGATGCAGCCNCCGAAATCACCTTCGCCGATCTGGGTCTCGCGCCAGAGTTGTTGCGCGCCGTCACCGACGAGGGCTACACCAAGCCGACACCGATCCAGGCCCAGGCCATTCCGCTGGTCATCAGCGGCAAGGACATCATGGGCGGCGCCCAGACCGGCACCGGCAAGACCGCCGCGTTCACGCTGCCGATCCTGCAGCGCATCCTGCCCTTCGCCTCTTCCAGCCCGTCGCCGGCCAAGCACCCGGTGCGCGCGCTGATCCTCGCGCCGACGCGCGAACTGGCGATGCAGGTGTTCGAGTCGGTCAAGTCC
This sequence comes from Dechloromonas sp., assembly GCA_013363835.1. GTDB lineage: Bacteria > Pseudomonadota > Gammaproteobacteria > Burkholderiales > Rhodocyclaceae > Azonexus. Next base: position 268,139 of record CP054864.1, on the reverse strand, counting down.
TACAGCAAGCACACGCCGATCCGCGCCATGTGCGCCTTCGGCGGCGTCGACATCAAGCCGCAGATCGCCGAACTCAAGAAAGGCGTCGAGATCCTCGTCGCCACGCCAGGCCGCCTGCTCGATCACGTCGAATCCAAGAGCGTCAGCTTCAACTCGGTGCAGGCGCTGGTCCTCGACGAAGCCGATCGCATGCTCGACATGGGTTTCATCCCCGACGTCACACGCATCCTGAACATGCTGCCGGTGCAACGTCAGAGCCTGCTGTTTTCGGCCACCTTCTCGGAAGAGATCAAGAAGTTGGCCGACACCATGCTCAAGTCGCCGGTACTGGTCGAAGTCGCCCGCCGCAACCAGGTGTCCGAAACCATCACCCACCGCGTCCACCCGGTTTCCGAATGGGGCAAACGCGGTCTGCTGACCAAGCTGCTCAAATCAGGCGAAATCCGCCAGTGCATCGTCTTCATGCGCACCAAGCAGGGCTGTTCGCGCCTGACCCGCGAACTGCAGCGGGCCGGCATCAAGGCCGATGCCATCCACGGCGACAAGAGCCAGCTCGACCGCATCAAGGCGCTGGAGGCCTTCAAGGCCGGCGAGACGCATGCGCTGATCGCCACCGACGTCGCCGCCCGCGGCCTCGATGTCGACGACCTGCCCTACGTCATCAACTACGAGCTGCCGCACACGCCGGAGGATTACGTACATCGGATCGGCCNNGCACCGGCCGCGCCGGCAAGATGGGCAACGCCATTTCGCTGGTCAGCGCACGAAGTCGGTTATCTGGTCGACATCGAAAAGTTGATCAAGCGCCCGATCGATCAGGTCGCGGTCGCAGGTTTCGAACCGGAGCCCGAATACGAATACCCGCCGGGCAACAAGAAAAAGCGCGGCGCACCGCCGGTCAGGCCCCGTCGCCNNCAGCAGCCGGAACGCAGTGAGCGTTACGAGCGCCCAGAGCGTGGCGAACGCCCGGAACGCCGCAACCCGCGACGCAACCCGATGATTGCGGCCGACGGTTTCGATTTCAGCAAGCCTTACGAAGAAAGCACGCCGCGCGGCGACGTGCCGGATTCGCCGCAGGCGCCGGCCAAGGCCGACCCGCACAAGCCGAAACGCGTCGTCGCGGCGCTGCTCGGCGGCCTCGGCAAACGCTAGAACTACCGGGGCGCGACCGCCGCCGACGCCGGCTTGGCGTCCTTGAACTTGATGATGACCACGGAGACGTTGTCTCCCGATCCGGCGGCACGGGTACGGGCGAGGTCGATCAGGATTTCGGAAGCCNNGCGCGCCGAGTTTTCGGCCATGATGCGCGCCATTTCCGGCTCCTCGAAATAGGGCCACAGCCCGTCGGAACACAACATGAAAATGTCGCCGTCGGTCAGGTCGTCGGCCTCGCCGAAGCTGAATTTCGGGGCGTCCTTGCCACCCAGCGACGTAATGAGGACGTTGCGGTTCGGGTGCTCCAGCGCCTCTTCCGGCGTGATGCGGCCGATGGAAACCAGATGCTCGACGTAGGAATGATCGACGCTACGGAACAAGGTATCGGTGCCGCGAAAACGATACAGGCGACTGTCCCCGCAATGCGCCCAGGTCACCTTGCCGGGTTGCAGCAGCAACATGACCACGGTGCTGTGCGGGTCCTTTTCGTTGATGAAGCGCGATGCCTTGATCATGGTGTGCGCTTCGAGCATGCTGTTCTCGAGCATCTCGCGCGACGATTCGGTGGCTGACGANAAGTGTTCCAGCGAGGTTCTCGCCGTATGAACCACTTGTTCGGCGGCCAGCGCGCCGCCGGCATGGCCGCCCATGCCATCGGCGACGACGGCCAGCGCGACGCCACGCTGCCGCCCGTGCGCCAGGATGGCGACGCGATCCTGTTGCTCCTTGCGATCCCCCTGGTGCTGTGCAGCGCACGCATCGATTGTTATGGGCATTGGTTCTCCTTGTCGGGCGCAAGATTAGCACGAAAGGAATAGTCCCCGAAGTGCCTGCGACATCTTGCCGCTGGGCACCTGCAGCCAGTGGCCCCGGGGTCAGGCCAACGCTCGTCGATCAACTCGATCCAGTGGCGAACAGGCAGTGCGCTGCCTGCCTGCAGGTGCGTCAGGCAGCCGATATTGGCGGTGGCGATGGCCTGCAGTGAACCCGCCGTCAATGCGGCCAGCTTGTTGTCGCGCAGCCGGGATGACAACTCGGGCTGCAGCAGCGAGTAGGTGCCCGCCGAACCGCAGCACAGATGCCCGTCGGCGACCGGCGTCAGGGCAAACCCGGCGGCGACCAGCAGTTCCTCGATCACGCCGCGAATCTTCAACCCGTGCTGCAGCGTGCAGGGNGCGTGAAAGGCAAGCTTGCCGCGCGCTGCCGGACGGGCCGCGAGCAGCGCCTGCAAGCGCTCGCGCTCGGCGGCCAGAACCTCCGACGGATCGCGGCACATGGCGCTGATTCTGGCCGCTTTTTCGGCGTGNACCGCATCCGAAGCCAAGGCATGTGCGTAATCCCGGACCTGTACGCCGCAGCCGGAAGCGGTGACGACAATCGCTTCGACACCCGCTTCGACATGCGGCCACCAGGCGTCGATGTTGCGCCGCATGTCGTTACGCGCGGCATCCTGATCGTTCAGGTGAAAGCGCACGGCACCGCAGCAGCCGGCCTTGCGCTCCTCGAACAGTTCGATGCCCAGCTTGTCGAGCACGCGCGCCGTGGCGGCGTTGATATTGGGCGCCAGCGCCGGCTGCACGCAACCGGCGAGTGCCAGCATGCGGCGGGATTGGCGNCCCGCTACGGGCCACGGTTTTGCATCGCCCTGGCTTTCCGGCGGCAATTTTCCGCCAGTCCGNGAAGGCAACAAGGGGCGCAACAACTGGCCCAGTTTGACAGCGGGGCCAAAGATGCCAGGGCGCGTCACAGTCTCGCGCAAAGTCCAGCGCATCAGCGCATCGCCGCCCCTGCGTTGCAGCTTTTCTTCGACAACCTGACGGCCAATGTCGAGCAAATGGCTGTATTTGACGCCGGACGGGCAGGTGGTTTCACAGGAGCGGCAGGTCAGGCAGCGGTCGAGATGCAGGCGCGTCTTTTCGGTGACCGGCTGGCCTTCCAGCACCTGTTTTATCAGGTAGATGCGCCCGCGCGGCCCGTCCAGTTCGTCGCCGAGCAACTGGTAGGTCGGGCAGGTGGCCGTACAGAAGCCGCAATGCACGCAGGTGCGCAGAATCGCCTCGGCCTCCTGGCCGGCCGGGGTGTCGCGGATGAAGTCGGCGAGCTTGGTATCCATTGGCTCAGAACTCCGCGTAAAGACGGCCGGGGTTGAGGATGCCGCGCGGGTCGAAGCTTTCTTCAAGCGGCGATGGAGCGCCAGCAGCGTTTGCGCCAGCGGCGCGAAAGCGCCTTCCAGACAGCGCAAGGACTCGGGCGCCCGGTACAGCACGGCGTGGCCGCCGAGCCGTGCCGCCGCACCGCGCACGGCGTCGTGGCGCTCGCCGGGCTCGCCGGCATACCAGCGCTGGGCGCCGCCCCACTCGATGGCGCACAAATTATCCAGGCCCGGCGACGGCGCCGTTGAAGGCAAGGCCAGCCGCCAGAGCACGGGGGCAGAGAACGCCGGATGCGTCTGTTCGCGTACGGAAATCCAGTGTTTTTCGGGTCGACCGCAACAGNNCCCCGCCCAGCTTGCCGCGCGCCGCAGCGACCGCTGCCCGCGCCCCGAAAGACGCAGCCAGAGCTGCCCCGCGTGCCAGAACGAGGCGGAAATCGGCAGCGGCTGGCCGCCCCACTGATTGAGTCGGGCGATGGCCTCGGCTTCATTCATGTCGAACACCAGCGTCTGTTCGGCCACCGGCTTAGGCAACACCTTCAGCGTGACTTCGGCCAGCACGCCAAGCGTGCCCATGCTGCCGGCGAGCAGGCGCGACACGTCGTAGCCGGCGACGTTCTTCATCACCTGGCCGCCGAAATCGAGCGCCTGGCCGCTGCCGTCGATCAGCTTGACGCCCAGCACGAAGTCGCGCACGGCGCCCGCCTGTTGCCGGCGCGGACCGGACAAGCCGGCGGCGACGCAGCCGCCGACCGTAGCGCCAGCGGAGCCAACATTCGCACCGGCAAAGCGCGGCGGCTCGAAGGCCAGCGTTTGCCCCTGTCGGTCNAGCGCCGCCTCGATTTCGGCGAGCGGCGTGCCGCATCGGGCGGTGATGTAAAGCTCGGTCGGTTCGTAGGCGACGATACCCTGGTAACCCGAAACGTCGAGCATTTCNCCGGCCAGCATGCCGCCGTAGAAATCCTTGCTGCCGGCGCCGCGAATGCGCAGCGGCGTGTGGCTGTCGTGGGCCTGGCGAATGGCGGAAACGATGTCGTCGAGCGTCATCAGAAGCGCTCCAGCTCGGGNAACTTCACGTCGCCGTGATGCACGTGCATGCGCCCGTATTCGGCGCAGCGATGCAGGCTGGGCACCGCCTTGCCGGGGTTGAGCAGGCCCGTTTCGTCGAAGGCGGCCTTGATGCGGCGGAAGGCCTCCAGCTCCGGCGTCTTGTACTGCACGCACATCTGGTTGATCTTTTCGATGCCGACGCCGTGCTCGCCGGTGATCGAGCCGCCGAGCGCCACCGACAGCTCCAGAATCTCGGCACCGAAGGCTTCGGCCTGTGCCCATTCGCCCGGCTTGGCGGCGTCGTACATGATGAGCGGATGCAGGTTGCCGTCACCGGCATGAAAGACGTTGGCGCAGCGCAGGCCGTATTTTCTTTCCATGTCGGCAATGGCGGAGAGCATTTCGGCCAGCCGCTTGCGCGGAATCGTGCCGTCCATGCAGTAATAATCCGGCGTGATGCGGCCGACCGCCGGNAAGGCCGCCTTGCGCCCGGCCCAGAAGCGCAGACGCTCGGCTTCGGATTGCGAAACGCGGATGTCACGCGCGCCGGCAGCAGTCAGCACCTCGGTGACGCGGGCAATTTCNTCGGCAACCTCCTCCGGCGTGCCGTCGGATTCGCAGAGCAGGATGGCCGCCGCCTCCAGGTCGTAGCCGGCTTTCACATAAGGCTCGACGGCGGCGGTCGCCGGCTTGTCCATCATCTCCAGCCCGGCCGGTATGATGCCGGCGGCGATGATCGCCGCCACCGCATCGCCGGCCTTGGCCACGTCGTCGAAGGAGGCCATCACCACCTGCGCCAGTTCCGGCTTCGGCACCAGTTTGAGNGTGACTTCGGTGACGACGCCGAGCATGCCTTCCGAACCGATCAACAAGGCCAGCAGGTCGTAACCGGGCGCATCGGGCGCCTCCGAGCCGATCTCGAAAACCTCGCCCTCGATACTGACGACGCGGATGCGCAGCACGTTATGCACGGTCAGCCCGTATTTGAGGCAATGCACGCCCCCNGAGTTTTCGGCGACGTTGCCGCCCAGCGTGCAGCCGATCTGCGACGANGGATCGGGCGCGTAATAGAGGCCGTAAGGCGCCGCCGCTTCCGACACCGCCAGGTTGCGCACGCCGGGCTGGACGATGGCGGTGCGACTGTTGCGGTCGACCTGCAGAATCCGGTTGAAACGGGCCAGCGACAGAACCACGCCCTGCGCATGCGGCATCGCCCCGCCCGAGAGCCCGGTGCCGGCCCCGCGCGCCACGACAGGCACGCCGAGCTGGTGGCAGGTACGCAGCACGTCGATCACCTGCCCTTCGTTTTCCGGCAGACAAACGGCCAGCGGCAGCTCGCGGTAGGCGGTGAGGCCGTCGCACTCGTACGGGCGAAGATCCTCGTCATCGACCAGCAGGCAATGCGCCGGCAGGATCGTCCGGAGACGCGTGGCCAGCGCCTGGCGGTCGGTGCGGAATTCGGGTTCGGAGGTAGTCATGGTTCCCTCATTCTAATCCGACGAGGACCGCGCGGAAGTCGTTTACGTTGGTTCGCGTCGGCCCCGTCACCAGCAAATCGTCGAGCGCNGAAAANTACCCCCAGGCGTCGTTGGCGGCCATGAACTGGCGAATATCGAGGCCTGTNTCGCGCGCCCGGCGCAAGCTGTCCGGCCCGATGAAGGCACCGGCGTTGTCTTCGGAACCGTCGATGCCGTCGGTGTCCGCAGCAAGAGCGTGGACGCCAGGCGCGCCGTCGAGCGCCAACGCCAGGCCGAGCAGGAATTCGCTATTGCGCCCGCCGCGCCCAGCGCCTTTCAGCGTCACCGTCGTTTCGCCGCCGGAGAGCAGCACGCACGGTTTTCGGCCNGGAAANCCGTGTCGACCGCAACTGACCGCCATGCCGGCCAGCGCCTTGCCGACTTCGCGCGCCTCGCCTTCGATGGCGTCGCCGAGGATCAGCGGCGTGATGCCGAGCCGGGTCGCTTCGGCCGCCGCCGCTTCCAGCATCTGCCGAGGACTGGCGACCAGACGGAACTCGCTTTTTCCCAATCGCGGGTCGCCCGGTTTCGGCGTTTCCAGTTCGCCGGAAGCCAGCAGCTCGCGTAGCGTGGCGGGGATGGCGATGCCGTAGAAATCGAGGACTTTCAGCGCGTCACTTGCAGTCGTCGGATCACCGACCGTCGGGCCGGAAGCGATGACTGCCGGGTCGTCGCCCGGCACATCCGAAATCGCCAGCGTCAGTATCGAAGCCGGCCAGGCGGCTGCGGCCAGCCGCCCGCCCTTGATCGCCGACAGGTGCTTGCGCACGCAGTTGATCTCGCTAATGCTCGCCCCGAGNCGGAGCAGTGCGGAGGTAAGCGCCCGCTTCTCTTCCAGCGTGACCTCGGCGGCCGGCGCCGCCAACAGCGCCGAGCCACCGCCGGAAATCAGCGCCAAAACCCGGTCGCTTGCGGTCAACCCGGAAATCTTGCCCAAAATGCGTGCCGCCGCTTTCTCACCCGCTGCATCCGGCACCGGGTGCGCTGCCTCGACGATCTCGATGCGTTCGCACGGCACGCCATGGCCGTAACGCGTCACCACCAGCCCGTCGAGCGGCCCCGACCAATGATCCTCGACCGCCCGCGCCATTGCCGCCGAGGCCTTGCCGGCGCCGATCACGATCAGCCGCCCGCCATCGTCCGCCGGCAGATGTGGCGGCACGCACGAAGCCGGATCGGCGGCCGCGATGGCGGCATCGAACAAGCGGCGCAGGATCGCGCGCGGCTTCACCCCGGTTTCCTTTCGGCAACCAGCCGAGGCCGGCCTCGGTCGTTGTCAGCGGCTTGTATTCGCAGCCGACCCAGCCGTCGTAACCCAGTCGGTCGAGCAGGTCGAAGAGAAATGGGTAATTGATCTCGCCGGTTCCCGGCTCGTGGCGGCCGGGGTTGTCGGCGATCTGGATATGACCGATACGCCCGATGTTGGCCTCCAGCGTGCGCGCCAGATCGCCGGCGATGATTTGCGCGTGGTAAATGTCGTATTGCAGTTTCACATTGCTGCGGTCGACCGCCTCCAGCAGGCGAAAACCCTTGGCCACGTCATCCAGCCAGTAGCCAGGCATGTCGATGCGGCTGTTGATCGGCTCGATCATCACCGTCGCGCCGATGGTCGCGAAGCGGTCGGCGGCGAATTGCAGGTTGGCGATGTANGTTGCTTCCAATTCGGCCTCATCAAACCCCGCTGGCCGCAGCCCGGACAGGCAATGCACACGCTCGCAGTCGAGCACCATCGCGTAGCCCAAGGCCTGCTCGACGCTTTCGGCGAACTCGCCCTGACGATGCGGCAGGCAGGCCAGACCGCGCTCGCCGGCTGCCCAGTCGCCCGCCCACAGGTTGAACAGCACCTGTTCGAGATCATTGGCACGCAACCACTCGGCGATGTCGGCCGCCGGATACTCGTACGGAAACAGATATTCGACGCCCAGNAACCTGGCCGCTGCCGCCCGCTTGAAGCGCTCGGAAAACGGCACGTCGGCAAACAGAAAACTGAGATTGGCGGCGAACTTTGGCATGGCGACGACAGTCTTTAAGGCGGGCTCGTCAGTATAATCCGCGCACCACAACGAGGAGAGCAGCATGAGCGAAACACAACAAAACAACGACAGCGAGCGCAAGGGCAACCGCCTTTCCAAGATCGTCACCCGCACCGGCGACGCCGGCACCACCGGCCTCGGCGACGGCAGCCGCACGACCAAGGACAGCCTGCGCATCGACGCCATTGGCGAGGTCGACGAGCTGAATTCCGGGCTCGGCGTGCTGCTCTGCGAAGACCTGCCGCACGCGGTACAAACCGCGCTGCTCGACATCCAGAACGATCTCTTCGACCTTGGCGGCGAACTGTGCATGCCGGGTGTGGAAGTCATCAAGGATGTGCAGGTCGAGCGACTCGAAAGACTGGCAGAAGAGTTCAACGCCAACCTGCCGATGCTCAAGGAATTCATCCTGCCCGGCGGCACCCGCGCCGCCGCGCTCACCCACCTCAGCCGCACCGTCTGCCGCCGCGCCGAACGCGCGATGGTCAGGCTGCACGGCGCCGAACCCGTCTCCGACGCCGCGCGCCGCTACATCAACCGCCTCTCCGACCTGCTGTTCATCCTCGGCCGCCTGCTCAATCGCGCCGGCGGACGCGGCGACGTGCTGTGGCAAAAGGAAAGACCGCCGCATGAGCGCCTGCGTGATCGGCCACATCACCGTCAAGGATGCGGAAAAATGGGCGCAATATCGCGCCCAGGTGCCGGCAACCCTCGCCCCGTGGGGCGCCGAACTGCTCTTTCGCGGCCAGCGCGCCGGCATTCTGGCCGGCAATCACGGCCATCTCGACACCGTCGTCATCCGCTTTCCCGATGCCGACACCGTCGACGCCTGGTACAACTCCCGGAATATCAGGCACTGATCCCGCTGCGCCAACAGGCCGCCGACCTCGATCTCGTCGTTTTCAGCGATTGAAACGCCGTTTGGGCTGCGCCCTCTACCCGCAAGTGCGCCGCCCCGGTTAAGCTCTCCGGCATCCATGCCCGGAGCCGCGCCATGAACCTGCCGACCTATTCCACCCTGTCGCTCAGTCTCGACCAGGGAATCGCCGAAATCCGCCTCAACCGGCCGGACAAATCGAACGCGATGAACGACGCCATGTGGCAGGAAATCCGCCAGGCCGCCGACTGGGTCGACGCCACGCCGGCAGCGCGCGTCGCCATCCTCAGTGGCGAAGGCCGGAACTTCTGCGCCGGTATCGACCTCGCCATGCTCGGTGGCATCCAGCAACGCATCGCTCACCCCGATGGCGCACGCAGCCGCGAAATGCTGCGCCGGCTGATCCTCGACCTGCAGGACTGCCTGAGCGCCATCGAACGCTGCCGCAAACCGGTGCTTGCCGCCATCCAGGGCGCCTGCGTCGGCGGCGCGCTCGACCTCGTCACCTGCTGCGACATGCGCTACGCGGCGCCTGACGCCGTTNTTTCCGTGCGCGAGATCGACCTTGCGATGGTCGCCGACGTCGGCACGCTGCAACGGCTGCCGCGCCTGATCGGCGATGGCATGGCCCAGNAACTGGCCTACACCAGCCGCAACGTCGGCGCCGAGGAAGCTGAACGCCTCGGTCTGGTCAATCGCGTTNTTGCCTCTCCGGAAGCGTTGACCGCAACCGTCCGCGAAATCGCCCAAACCATCGCCGGCAAATCCNCCCTCGCGGTACGCGGCCTCAAGGAAGTGATGAACTACAGCCGCGACCACTCGGTCGCCGATGGCCTCAACTTCGTAGCGACATGGAATTCGGCACTGCTGATCTCCGGCGACTTGAACGAGGCGATCACCGCTCAGCGTGAACGGCGGGCACCGAAGTTCGCGGACTAATTCCGCACCAGACGGCAATTCAGCGGGGATCCGCTGAGGAAAATCGCCAAGGGAATTCGCGAAGCTGCCGCCCGATGCCGGCGAAAGGTAAAGCTGAGGACTCAAACGCAACGAAGGCCCGACAGATTCAAATGTCGGGCCTTCGGTCTTTGGGCGCTCGGTGATTTCCTTATTCGGACGCCTCAGCCACCCGCCTGGCGCGCACCGCGGCCGCCAGTTGCTCCAGCACTTTCACGCTGTCGTCCCAGCCGATACAGGCATCGGTAACGCTCTGGCCGTAGGTCAGCGGCTTTTCGGGAACGATGTCCTGGCGGCCTTCAATGAGGTGGGACTCGACCATGACGCCGACGATGCGCTCTTCGCCAGCGGCCAGTTGGGCGGCGACGCTGTCGCTGACCTCCATCTGCAGCTTGTACTGCTTGCGGCTGTTGCCATGCGAGAAGTCGACCATCAGGCGGGCAGCGAGGCCGGCCTTGGCGATTTCGGCACATGCGGCATCGACACTGGCCGCGTCGTAGTTCGGCTCCTTGCCGCCGCGCAGGATGACGTGGCAGTCCTCATTGCCCATGGTCGAGACAATCGCGGTATGGCCGGACTTGGTCACCGACAGGAAGTGGTGCGGCGAATTGGCCGAACGAATGGCGTCGACCGCAATGCGCATGTTGCCATCGGTGCCGTTCTTGAAGCCAACGGGACATGACAGCCCGGAGGCGAGCTCGCGNGTCTGTGATTCGGTGGTACGCGCGCCAATGGCGCCCCAGGAAATGAGGTCGGCGGTGTATTGCGGAGTGATGGTGTCGAGGAACTCGGTCGCGCAAGGCAGGTCGAGTTCGTTGATTTCGAGGAGGATGCGGCGCGCCAGGCGGATGCCTTCGTTGATGCGGAAGGTGTTGTCGAGACGCGGATCGTTGATCAGGCCTTTCCAGCCGACGGTGGTGCGCGGTTTNTCGAAATAGACGCGCATCAGGATGACGAGATCGTCGGCATGTTTTTCCGCCTGCTTTGCCAGCTTGCCGGCGTACTCCAGCGCCGCGTCGTAATCGTGAATGGAACAGGGACCGATGACGACCAGCAGACGATCATCAGCGCCATGCAGGATGCGGTGAATGGCCTGGCGCGCGGCGCTGGTCGTCTGGGCCGCACGGTTCGACACCGGGTATTCGCGGAAAACGTGCGGCGGCACCAGTTCCTTGATTTCCTTGATGCGAAGGTCGTCGGTGTTCGGTTTAATTTGCGGCATCATGGCCTGCCCCATTTAAAAATTGCTGAAAACCCGGCATTCTACCGGATGCTCATGGATGATTTCGACCTGCAACCCTCTCCCGAAATTCCGCCGAAGCCCATCAAGNGGCGCGGTGCGACGAGGAATGTCGCGCACCGCTTCAGCAGCGACACGCGCCAGGCCGAAGACGATGGCTGGGAGCAGGCGGAACCCTCGTTGCCGCAAACCCGCCTGCTGGTCGACAGCGCGAAGTCGATCATCAGCCGCAACGACTCGCCAGACATCGGTTTCGAGCAGTCGCTCAACCCCTATCGCGGCTGCGAGCATGGCTGCATTTACTGTTACGCCCGGCCGACCCATGCTTACCTCGGCCTGTCGCCGGGCCTCGATTTCGAGACGCAGATCTTCCACAAACCGGATGCACCGCAACTGTTGCGCGAAGAGCTGAGTCGCCCGGGCTACGTTTGTTCGACCATCGTGCTGGGCACCGCCACCGATGCCTATCAACCGTTCGAGCGCAAGGCGCGGCTGACCCGCGCCGTGCTGGAGATGATGCTGGAAACCGGCCACCCGGTTTCGGTGGTGACCAAATCGTCGCTGATCCTGCGCGACATCGACCTCTGGGGCGAACTCGCCCGCCACAACCTGGCGCACATCGGCATTTCACTGACGACGCTCGACGGCCCACTGGCCCGTCAGCTCGAACCCCGCGCCAGCGCGCCGCACGCGCGGCTGGAAGCGATGCAACGGTTGAGCGAGGCCGGCATCCCGGTTTCGGTTTTCGTGTCGCCGCTGATTCCCGGCCTCAATGACCACGAACTGGAAAAACTGCTGCTGGCGGCGCACGGCCACGGCGCATCGAGCGCCGCCTACACCTTGCTGCGCCTGCCGCACGAGGTTGCCGGGCTGTTCCGTGAATGGCTGAACTGGCATGCGCCGGAGAAAACCTCGCGCATCCTGTCGGTGCTCTACGACTTGCGCGGCGGACGCGCCAACGATGCCCGCTTCGGCAGCCGGATGAAGGGGCTGGGCCATTTTGCCGATCTCATCCGCCAGCGCTTCGACCTCGCACGCCGCCGTCTCGGGCTGAGCCCCGAATTTCCGCAACTCGACACCGCGCATTTCAAGCCGCCTCCTCCGCCAAAGCCGGCGGACGAGCGGCAGCTCAGCCTGTTTTAGGGCCTTCCCGGCTACTTGAGTTTTTCGTAGAGCCCGACGACCGTTTCCATTTCCTCCAGGATGCGCTCGCTGGTCGTCGCCACCGCGATTTGTGGCCGCTTGTCCGGCCCGGCCTTCTGGTTCAGCGCATTCTCGAAGAACATCCATTGTTGCTTGACGAGTTCGAGGCTGTCCTTGATCTGCGGGGTATTGGATGGCGCGGAAGCGAGTTCCTGATGGGCGGCGGCGAATTCCTTGCGCGCCTTGTCGAGTTCCGCGGCACTCTTGTCGTTGCCAACGCCCCAGGCGATGGCCTGGTAGAACTTGGCCATGCGTTGCGAAAGCATGCGCTGACGTCCGGAAATATTGACCAGACGACCGGCACTGGTCGTCGATTGTTTNTCCAGCATCTGGGTGCCCAGATGAGCCAATGCCAGAACCTGATCGGAAATCTCCAGCACCTTGCGGCCGTTTTCCTGCGACGGCGCGGCGCCGACCAGAACATCCTTGTAGGCCAGCCAGGATTTCTCCAGCTTCAGGTAGTTTTCCTTGATTTCCGGCGTCGGCGCGAAATTCTTGAGTTCGACCAGTTGGCGGTCGAACAGCGAGACAGAGGCGTCCAGTATCTTCTTGCTGCGGTCGACCTCGACCTGCTGGCCAATTTGAAAGTAGGCCTTGGCCATGCGCTGCGACAGCATGCGCTGGCGGCCGGCCTTGTTGATCGCCGAATTGAGATCGGCGATCTGCGCCATCGCTTCACCGCCGAAGACGCACAACGTCAATGCCAGCAGCAGTCCTGATAGAAATTTCATGGTATCCCCAAAGCAAATTGTCCCCGGCAGCGAAACTACCGGGGACAACTGTCCGGAACCATGACATCGGTCAATTTTGCCGACCGATGGAAAAAACTCAGCCGTGCATCAGGGCAACTGGGTCAGGTAATTGGCAATGGCCTTGATGTCTTCGTTTTTCAGCGACGAGGTAGCGATCGACATCAACTGGTTGTTGCGGATGCCCGTGCCATCGCGATAGCGGGTCACCGAGGTGACGACATAGGGAATCTGCTGGCCGGCCAGGCGNGGAATCGTCGCATCGCCGCGCGCCGCTTCGCCGTGGCAACGCACGCACAACTTGGTGAATAGCTCCTTGCCGCGCGCCACCTGCACCGGGTCCGCCTTCGACGGCGGCACTGCCTGACTGCCAAAGAACAAGGCAATCTGGATGCGCTCGTCGTCCTTCAAGACCTTGATCAAGCCCTGCATGAACTGATCCTTGCGCTCCCCNGAGCCGAACTTGCGGATCTGTTCCAGCAGGTAAGCCGGGTTTTGGCCCGCCAGATTGGGAACTTCCGGAATCTTGCTGATACCGCTTTCACCGTGGCAATTGACGCAGAAGAAGGACGCTTTCTGCCCGGCCTCGATGGCCTGTTTGAGTGCTGCCGGGTCGGCCTGAATAGCCTTGAGTTTATCCTGTGCGGGTGTCTGGGCGAACGCCACGCCGCTCGCCACCATGATTCCCGCCGCAATGATCCATGCTCGCATTTACCCCTCCTCCGAATTGTCTAGCTATTATGCCGTACCCCCACGGTCAGTCCATCGATCCGCAGCGTCGGCTGGCCGACGCCGACCGGCACGCACTGGCCATCCTTGCCGCAGGTACCGACNCCTGGGTCGAGCCGGAGGTCGTTGCCGATCATCGAAACACGGGTCATGGCATCCGGGCCGTTGCCGATCAGCGTCGCGCCCTTGATCGGCCGCGTCACCTTGCCGTCCTCAATCAGGTAGGCCTCGCTCATCGAGAAAACGAACTTGCCGCTGGTGATATCGACCTGGCCGCCGCCGAAATTGACGGCGTAGATACCTTTNTTCACCGAGGCGACGATTTCCTGCGGGTCATGATCGCCGGCCAGCATCATGGTGTTGGTCATGCGCGGCAGCGGCAGGTGGGCGAAGGATTCGCGGCGTCCGTTGCCGGTCGGTGCGACGCCCATCAGGCGGGCGTTCAGGCTGTCCTGCATGTAGCCCTTGAGGATGCCGTCCTCGATCAGCACCGTGCGTTGCGTCGGATTGCCTTCGTCGTCGATGTTCAGNGANCCACGGCGGTCGGCGATGGTACCGTCGTCGATCACGGTGACGCCCTTGGCGGCGACGCGCTCGCCGACGCGGCCGGAGAAGGTCGAACTGCCCTTGCGGTTGAAGTCGCCCTCCAGGCCGTGGCCGACGGCCTCGTGCAACAGGATGCCGGGCCAGCCGGAACCGAGCACGACCGTCATCTGGCCGGCCGGCGCCGCATCGGCGTGCAGGTTGGTGACAGCCTGATGAACAGCCTCCTGCGCATAACGCTGCAGCACAGCATCATCGAAATAGGCGAAGTCGAAACGCCCGCCGCCGCCCGCCNNGCCCTGCTCGCGCTTGCCGTTTTCCTCGACGATCACCGAGATCGAACAGCGCACCAGCGGCCGGATGTCGGCAGCCAGCCGACCGTCGGAACCGGCGACCAGGATCACCTCGTATTCGCCGGCCAGCGAGGCCATGACCTGGATCACGCGCGGATCGATGGCGCGCGCAAAACCTTCGAGGCGCTCGAGCAATTTGACCTTGGCTTCGGCCGGCAGCGAGGCGATGGGGTCTTGCGGCACGTACAGCGACCTGATTGCGGTCGACCCCGAAAAAGCGGGCAAAATGCCGCTCTGCCCGGCGGCTGCGATCGCTCGCACGGCGGTTGCCGCATCACCGAGCGCCCGCGAACTGATATCGTCGGAATAGGCGAAGGCCGTCTTTTCGCCGGAGATCGCCCGTACGCCGACCCCTTGGTCGATATTGAAACTGCCCGATTTGACGATCCCTTCGTCCAGGCTCCAGGCCTCCGAACGCGAGTACTGAAAATAGAGGTCGGCGTAATCGACCTGGTGCGTCAGAATTTGACCGAAAGTGCGTGAGAGGTCCGCCTCGGTCAACGAGAAGGGCGTCAGCAGGAGGGATTCGGCTTGCGCCAGAAGGCTTGAAGCGATCATATGTGTTTCCAGTGTGCTTGCGAGTCAGCCCGAACGATCATAACGAAATTTCCCTTGCCGAGATATTCGTCAACCGGCCGCAGCCGCGTCTCTCTCCTGGCGCCAAGAATCGATCTGAGGTATCGGACAAGCGTGGCCCCCTGACCTTCCTGGTATCCAGAAGAAACAATTCGGCCCGGGGCGGAACAGGGACACCAATTGCTCCCTGGTCACATCGCGCAGATGATTTTCGAAGACGATAACGAGCCCGATGTCCGCCGGAACGATTCTTGAGACCGCCTCGAGAATCGACAGCTCAAAACCTTCCGCATCGATCTTGATGACACCGGATCGCTTGCCCTGGGCACGAAACTCGTCGAAAACCTGCGCCAGTGAAGATTCCGCCGTCCTGATCTCGACCGTCTGCCTGATGTAATTTTCTCATCGAAACTCCGGAAGCCATCCTTGCGCAGCAGGGTTTCCTGATCGTACGAATTTCCCTGAGTGACGAACGCGCCCCCAGTTGCTTTTCGGCACGAGCAATTCCGTGGTGGAATTTTCGTTGCCGATGCCGTAGTTGAACAAGCGGACATCGACACCCGGCGCAATGCCTATTTTCGTATTGACGCCGAGAATGGCGAAAGCCAGCGGATTGGGTTCGTAACAGCACACCGCTGAAAAACAGTCGCCGACCAGGCAGGAGGTCAATCCGACATTGGCCCCGATGTCGATCAGGAAATCGCCATGGCCGTTCCTGGCGGCCCAGCGAATGACCGACTCCACGTCATCCTCGTGAAACCCCGCGACGGACGGCGTGATCGTGATCGTATCCCCGCCTCGCAGGAACAGTGGAAGGGCCGATCCGGTGATTTTCTTGAACTGCTTTTCGGCGGTATCCCGGCGCATGAATTCGATGTTACTCACGCTGTAGATGTATTCGTCAGGAATCAACGGCATGGCTTTTCTTTGCGTAATTCAAGATGGATTCAAAGTTTCCGATGCGCGAGCGCCGGCAGGCTGGCACGGATTTCAGCGGTACGCGCGTGGTCGAGGTCGGCAATGACGACGCCCGGCCCTTTCATTTTGCGGTCGAGAATCTCGCCCCATGGGTCGACGATCATGCTGTTGCCGTGGGTCATCCGGCCATTTTCATGCCGACCGCCCTGCCCGACCGCCAGCAGGTAGCACTGGTTTTCGATGGCGCGGGCGCGCAGCAGGATTTCCCAGTGCGCCCGGCCGGTGGTGTCGGTGAAGGCGGCCGGCACCAGGATCAGGTCCACCGGCGCCAGCGCCCGGTACAGTTCGGGAAAACGCAGGTCGTAGCAGATCGACAGCGCAACGCGGCCGAACGGCGTGGCGACGACGGTCAGATCCTTGCCAGGTTCGATGAAGGCGGCTTCGTCATAAGACTCGTCCCCCTTGCGGAAGCCGAACAGGTGCACCTTGTCGTAACGCGCGACGCATTCGCCCGAAGGGTTGTAGGCCAGGGAGGTGTTGCGCATCTTGTCGGGCACGCTTGCGGTCAACGGGATGGAACCGGCAAAAATCCAGATCCCGTGAGCTTGCGCGGTAGCCGCCAGCCAGTCCTGAACCGGCCCNCGGCCAAAATCCTCGCGCGCCTTGACGCGATCCGCATCGGCAGCGCCGATGATCGGAAAATACTCGGGCAACACCACCAGTTGCGCACCCTGCGCCACCGCATCGGCGATCAAGCCGCCGGCCACCGCCAGGTTGTCCGCGACACGCGGCCCAGACACCATCTGGATGGCCGCCATCCGGCAATTCTGCTTGCTCAACGTCTGCCTCCTTCGCTGGTTCCCGGCGGAACCTCCTCGACAAACTCGCCGACCTTCTCGACCTTGGGATCGCTCCAGCCACCCGTGACATGATAACGATAGCTGAACAGCCGTCCGATAGGATTCTGCAAAACGGTACTGGCCACCAGCGCCGCGGCACCGGCAATCGGGTTGATCAGCGCGGTGCCAATCGCCGCCACGGCGCCCATCTGCGGCCGCACCAGCACCTGCAGATTCTGCGTCTCGTTCTTCATGTCAGCTTCGCCGCGAATCTCGATCTGCGCCGCCGGACTGTTGATGCGCAGCGCATCCACGATGCGCATGACGCCCGCCGTCATCGTCATCTTGCCCTCGATGCTGTCGAAAGCCAGGCCATCGCTGAAGATGTCGCGAAAATCGAGCGTCAGGCGGCGCGGCAGCGACTGCAGTGAAATCAGTCCCAGCAGGCGTCCGACCCCNGGCTCCAGCTTGTTGAACTGGCCGTTCTCGGCATTCACCGACGTCTGCCCACTCAGCGAAGGATAGTGGATGCCGGTCAACGGGCCGTTCCATTGCGCATGGCCGGTCAGCGTTGCCGTGCCGCGCCGGATGGCGTCGACATAGCCCAGCCGGGTAAGCAGGCGACCGACGTCGCTTGCCGTCAGGTCGAAATCGAGACGGGTTTGATGGCGGCCGGCGCCGTCGTTGTTCCACACCGCCTTGCCATTGAGCGCGCCATCCGGGTTGCGCAGGTTCAAGTTTTCCAGGTGCCAGGCGCCCCTGTCGTTACGCGCGCGCAGTTCGAGCCGGCCGAGCGCGATGTCGCCGACCCGGAAATCGTCCACCGTCAGATTCATGCCCGGCAGACTATTGACCAGCGTCGTATTGCTTTCTGCAGCCTCGGCAGCCGAACGCACCACCAGGCGCCCGAGGCGCCCCTCCAGCCAGCCGGCACCCGCAGTTCGCCAGAACAGGTCGCCGGCGGCCTGATCGCTGACCAGGGCGATCTGCCAGCCCTCGTCGCGCGGCCGCACCTCGGCGGAGACCTGCGTGAAATCGCGCCCCATCAGCCGCAGGACAGGCGTTCTGATCGCTACGCTGTCGAGCGCCGGCGTCCTGGCTCCGCCCCGGGCGCTACCATTCCCCNNCAGTAGTGTCTGCCAGGCATCGGCATCGAACCGCGGCACGGCAATACGCAAGGCGACACCGCTATCCGGCAAGCGCGGCTCGCCGCTGCCCAGCACGACAACCGCGCGCTCCAGGACGTCGGCGCGCCTGATGGCAAGTGCTTGGGCGACATCGCCAAGACTGGCCCGAAACTGCTGGCGCCCGCCCTCGCCGGTCGTTNNTTCAAGCCGCAGCACCAACGGCACCGTCGCCGCCTTGGCCAGCGGCTCGGGCAGGCGCGAGGTGACGCCAAGCAGGTCGGAATCGACGACCAGGTCGGTCTGCCCACGCTTGATATCGATGCCGGCTTTCCAGGCCGTGTTACCGGACAAGCGGTCGCCGGACGGCATGCCCAGGTGCCTGCTCAGTTCCGCCACATTCGAGGTTCCGGCGACTTGCACCGCCACCTTGTCGGCATGGCTGCGGATGCCCACCCTGAGCGCCCCGCCGAAAATCCTGCCGGCGAGATCGGATGACGTGATGCTCGATTCGGTCAGCAACAGGCGTCCATTGGCCTGGGTTACCGGCGGCATGCCCTCGAAGAGATACACTTCGTTGTTCTGGAGGCGGAACTCGCCTCGTACCCTGGTATCCTGGATCCGCCGGATCGGCAGGTCGAGCGCCAGTTCGAGCTTGCCGTTGCCGGTCGCCTTCATGCCCCGGGTGAAGTTGTCGATCTTGTCGCTGACGGGACTCTGTTCGATGAAGCGCAGGAATTCGCCGGTCGGCCCGCTGGCATCGCCCCGAATGAGCAGCATTTCGTCCATGACATCGAAATCGGGAATCTC
Source organism: Dechloromonas sp. (assembly GCA_013363835.1). GTDB lineage: Bacteria > Pseudomonadota > Gammaproteobacteria > Burkholderiales > Rhodocyclaceae > Azonexus. Next base: position 249,314 of record CP054864.1, on the reverse strand, counting down.
GACTTCGACATCGCTCAGCTTCGCGCCGAGAATGCTGCCTTTTTCCGCGACGATCCGCATGCCGACGCCGAAACTCATGTCGGCCTTGATGTCATCGATCAGAGGCCAACCATCGGCATAGTCCAGCTTCACGCCTTCCGCCTTGGCGGTAATCAGAAACTTGCCGGTCGCTGGATCGCGGAACGGAAAATCGGCCAGATTGCCCTTGAGCACGAGCTTGGCATCGTAGCCGCGCCCGCTGACGATGGCGCTGCGCAACCAGTCGCGCACAGCCCCGCCCACGACGCTGGGAATGTAACGCCAGACGGCCCGGCCATCGGCACGCGTGATCGTGCCGACGAGATCGATCCCGCCGGGNCCTTGTCCGGTGTAGCGATAGCTGCCGTTTGCCGAACCGGCGACGTCGGCGCCATCGAACTGAAGACGCTCGAGCTTGACGTCGACAATTCCGTCCGCATGCTTCCAGGTCGCCCGGGCACGCAACTGGTCAAAGGCGAGGTCAGGCTCGACGAAAACCGCCGGCAACGAGATGCCCGACTTGCCGGCATCCAGCGACAGCGCACCGCCTTTTTCGTCGAATTCCACTTGCCCGGCCAGGCCGTGCGCCCCNGGAAAATAGCCGTCGGCAAGCAGCCCGAGGTCGGTGAAGGCAGCGCGCAAGGAATACTGGTCGAGCACTTCGCCGGCCGAACCCCAGCCGGCGCGCAATCCGGCCAGCCGGCCCTTGGGCTTGTGCCGTTCGAGCAAGTCGCGACTGCGGGCATCCAGCGGAAGATACGCCGCCAGCCGGGCAAGCATCGTCAGATCCAGGATGCTGGCGCTGGCCGAACCGGTGACCCGCCCGCTGCGCGCATCCTGCTGCCAGGCCACCTGAAAATCGGTCGGCACGATGCGCAGGCCATCTTCAGCCTGCAGTTCGAGCTTGCGGCCGCCCAGCGTCCAGGCGCCGGTCTTGTAGCTTCCTTCCAGGCGCCCGCGCAGGCTCTCCAGGCTGAGTTCCGGCAATTTCCTGCCAAGACGCACACGCACTCCGTCGAGCGCCAGGTCGCTCGTCACCTTGCCCTTGCCGTCCGCCAGATCCCCNCAGAAGCGCAGCGCCCCGTGGCCCTCCGTCAGGTCGACCGGGTAATCGACCCAGTTCCGCCAGCCGGCAAGATCGGCATAATCGAGCTGGACATAGACCTGCCCGGCAAAATTCTCGATCGCATCGTCGATATCTCCGGTGACTTCGCCGCAGACGTCGATGCGCGCTGCCAGTTCGGACGGAGGCGCGGCCGACAGACCGAAGCGATGCCGGCGTCCCCTGTTGTCGAGGCCGAACTGCAGATCCTCCAGCACCAGTTGCGGCGCACCACGCATGCGGTCGTCCCAGACGATCGTCGCGTTGCGGACGCGAATCTGCGGCTGCTCGAGCACCCAGTTGCTGAAAGCCGAATCTCCTTCACTTTCGGCTTCGATCCCGGCGACCGTGATGCGGCCGCTGGTTTCGCGCCGCACATGCAAGACCGGCCGCTCGATGATCAGCGAGGCCAGCGTGACCTTGCCGTGCCAAAGGCTGCGCCAGGAGAGAACGGTTTCCATCTGCTCCAGNGAGAACACCTGCACCCCCTGGCGGTCGGCAAGGACGATGTCGTCGAGCACAATATCCGGATTGAGCCCCCGCCAGCGCGCCTCGATATGACCAATCGTGACAGGCTGGCCGATGGCACCGGACAGCGCCTGCTCGATCTGCGTGTGGTAAGTGCCGATGTTGGGCAACACCAGATAGCGCAGTGCCAGCACCAGCGCGGCAAATATCAGCCAGGCCGCCAGCAGGNNCCACAGCGCGACGCGCACCATCCGGCGCAGCAAGGGCGAGGCGAGGATCGGCCACAGCCAGTGCAGGCGGTGATAGAGCGCCTGGCGCAGCCCCAGACGGGAGGCCGTATCAACCACGGCGCGCAGTGCTTTGCCAGAGGGGGAGTCGGTCACTACAATTAACGATCCGTCAAAAATTACATTCTACCTTTTCGGCCAGAGCGCCGCCCGAGCAATCATGGACAAACTACCCAACCCCCGCTGGCAAGGCGCCCTCGATCACAGCCACTACCTGCGCAACCTGCTGACCGCACGGCCGGCGCTGATCGACGAACTGGCGGGCAACTGGACACTGCCGCTGTCCGCCGAACAACTGTTGTCGGCATTGACGCCACCGGCCACCGAAGACGATGCACTCAAGGCGCAACTGCGTCGCCTGCGCCATCGCGCGATGGCACACATTGCCTTGCGCGACCTGTGCGGCCTGGCGCCGCTGGCCGAAGTGGTCGAGAGCATGACGCTGCTGGCAGACGTCACGACCAACTTCGCGCTCGACTACTATCATCGCCAGCTGGCAAGCACTTACGGCGAACCGCTCGACAAGTCGGGCAGTCCGCAACGGCTGCTGATCATCGGCATGGGCAAGCTGGGTGGTCGTGAACTGAACGTTTCCTCCGACGTCGATTACATCTTCGTCCCGGAAGATGGTGACACCGCCGGGCCGAAGAGCATCGAGAATTACGACTTCTTCACCCGGCTCGGCAAACGAGTGATCGCGGCACTCGGCGAAATCACCGCCGACGGCCAGGTCTTTCGCGTCGACATGCGCCTGCGTCCGAACGGCGACTCGGGCCCGCTGGTCTGTTCACTCGATGCGTTGGAAAACTATTTCATCACCCAGGGCCGCGAATGGGAACGTTACGCCTGGATCAAGGGCCGCACCATGAACAGCGGCGCCAACCTGCAGCCGGAATGGGTCACCGCGATGCAGAAGATCGCCCGCCCCTTCGTCTTCCGCAAGTATCTCGACTTCGGCGCCATCAACGCGATGCGCGACCTGCATGCGCAGATTCGCCGCGAGGTGGCGCGCAAGGACATGGCCGACCATGTCAAACTCGGCCCGGGCGGCATCCGCGAGATCGAATTCATCGCCCAGGTCTTCCAGCTGATACGCGGCGGACGTGACCCCGGGCTGCAAATCCGGCCGACCCTGTCCGTTCTCAAGCTGCTGGTCGAGCGCCGCCTGATTCCTCGCGAGACCGAAAACGAGTTGCGCGAAGCTTACGTTTTCCTGCGCCGTCTCGAACACCGCCTGCAGTATGTCGAGGACAAGCAGACCCACAGGCTGCCGGAAGGCGCCGCCGAGCAGGCCAGCGTCGCGCGCAGCATGGAGTTTGCCGACTGGCCGGCGATGCTGGCGGCACTCAATGCCCATCGGGAAAAGGTCAGTCTCCATTTCGAGCAGGTCTTCTCCGACCCCGAGGCCGGAGAACACCCTCTTACGGGGCTCTGGATGGGCCAGCTCGACGACGACACGGCGCTCGAGACCCTCGGCGACCTCGGCTTTCGCCAACCGGGCGAGGCCATCATGCGCCTTGCCGAATTGCGCGCCTCCAGCCGCTACCTGCAGCTTCCGGCGACCAACCGCTCGCGCCTGGACGCCATCGGGCCGCGCCTGATCGAGGCAGCCGGCTCAACACCGGACCCCGACACGACGCTGGCGCGCTGCCTGCAATTCATCGAGAACATCAGCCGCCGTGGCGCCTACCTGGCCTTGCTGCAACAGTATCCGATGGCCTTGCGCCGCGTTGCCGACATGGTGTGCGCCTCGTCCTGGGCCACCGACTACCTGGGGCGGCACCCGCTGCTGCTCGACGAACTGCTCGACCCGCGCCTCTACGACATCGCCACGGACTGGACCGCGTTCCGCGAGAACCTGCGGCGCAACCTGGCCGACCACCTCGGCGATACCGAGCGCGAGATGGATATCCTGCGCGAAATGCACCACGCCCAGATCTTCCGCCTGCTGGCACAGGATCTTGCAGGATTGCAAACCATCGAGAAGCTGTCGGACCATCTGACCGAGCTGGCCGACACCATCGTCCAGGAAACGCTGCCGCTGTGCTGGGGAACGATCAAGAAGCGGCATTGCGACGCGCCGAAGTTCGCCGTCATCGGCTACGGCAAGCTGGGCGGCAAGGAACTCGGCTATGTTTCCGACCTCGACCTCGTCTATCTCTACGACGACGCCGACCCTGATGCCGAGGAGAATTACGCCCGCCTTGCCCAGCGCCTGGGTACCTGGCTGTCGAGCCAGACGCCGGCCGGCACCCTCTTCGAAACCGACCTTCGCCTGCGCCCGAATGGCGATTCCGGCCTTCTGGCCGTATCGGTCGACGCCTTCCGCGACTACCAGCTCAAGCGTGCCTGGGTCTGGGAACACCAGGCCNTGACGCGCGCCCGCTTCTGTGCCGGGGACCCGGCGGTCGGCGCGCGCTTCGAGGAAATCCGTTGCGAAGTGCTGTGTCAGCCGCGCGATCTCGGCACGCTGCGGGACGAAGTCATCGCCATGCGGCAGAAGATGTACGATGCGCACGCCTCGAAAAGCACCACCGGCTTCAATCTCAAACACGATTCCGGCGGCATCATCGATGTCGAATTCATCGTCCAGTATCTGGTTCTGGGCTACGCCCACCGTCATCACGAACTGACCGGCAACCTCGGCAACATCGCGCTGCTGCGCATCGCCGCCGAACTCGGCCTGATCCCCGAAAGCCAGGCCTCGCCGTCGGCAACGNCCTACCGCGAATACCGGCGCCTGCAGCATGCCAAGCGCCTGAGCGCGACCCCAAGCCTGGTCGACCGGGAAGGCGTCGAGCCGCACATTACTGCGGTCAACGCGCTGTGGAGGGCAATTTTCGGCGATTGACGCCAACCGCGCAGACGACAAAAAGCCGCGATCAGCGGCTTTTTCGGGTCTGCTGTCGGCTATTTCTTCAGCGAATCGCGAATCTCGCGCAGCAGCAGCACGTCTTCCGGTGTCGGCGGCGCTTCCGGCTCGGGGGCCGGCGGCTCGGCAGCACGCAGGCGGTTGATCTGCTTGACCATCATGAAAATGACGAAGGCGAGGATCAGGAAATTGACCAGAATGGTCAGAAAATTGCCATAGGCGAAAACCGGGATGCCGGCGGCCTTGATGTCGGCAAGCGCGGTCAGGTTCTTGGGATTGTCGCCAAGCAGGAGGTAAAGGTTGGAAAAGTCCAGCCGGCCAGTAATGCGCGAGACCAGTGGCATGACGAGATCACCGACGATGGACTCGACGATCTTGCCGAAGGCGCCGCCGATGATGACACCGACTGCCAGATCCATCGCGTTGCCCTTGACCGCGAATTCGCGGAATTCCTGAAGCATGCTCATGCCGTTTCCCTTTCTGTTGGATTAACTTATGGTGGCTGGATTATTGGTCGGCCGCCGCGGCACGTCAACGCCTGTCTATAACCGGCGCAGACGCTCGCCGGCCGCCTCCAGCGTTTCCTGCTGCTTGGCGAAGCAGAAACGCACGACACGGTCGTCGCACCCGTCGCCGAAGAACACCGAGACCGGGATCACGGCGACACCAATCTCGCGGGTCATCCATTCGGCGAATTCCCGGTCGGGCCGGTCGGAGATTGCCCGGTAGCCCGCCAGCTGGAAATAAGTGCCACGACACGGCAACAACTCGAAGGGCGTTTGCGCCAGGATTCGGCGGAAGAAGTCGCGTTTNTCCTCGTAGAAGGCCGCCAGCTTCAGGTGGCGCGGNGCATCCTGCATGTACTCGGCCAGTGCCAGTTGCGACGGCCCATGCACCGTGAACACGTTGAACTGATGCACCTTGCGGAACTCCGCCATCAACGCCGCCGGGCCGACGACATAGCCGATCTTCCAGCCGGTGATGTGGTAGGTCTTGCCGAAGCTGGAAACGACGATGCTGCGCGCCGCCAGCTCCGGGTGGCCGCACAGGCTGGCGTGCCGTTCGCCGTCGAACAGGATGTGCTCGTGANNGACCTCGTCGGAGAGCACGACGATGTCGGTGCCGCGCAGCAAATTTGCCAGTTTTTCGAGGTCGCCCCCGACCAGCAGGCTGCCGGTCGGGTTGTGCGGCGAATTGACGACGATCATCCGCGTCCGGGGCGTAATCAACCCCGCCACCTGTTCCCAATCCGGCGTGTAGTCGGGGAACTTCAGCTGCGCATAGACCGCCTTGCCGCCCACCGTCTCGATGGCCGGCACATAGGAATCGTAAACCGGCTCGAAGACGATCACCTCGTCGCCCGGCCGCACGAAGGCAGCGATGGCCGTGAAGATCGCCTGCGTCGCTCCGGCCGTCACCGTCACTTCGCTTTCCGCGTCGAAACGCGTGCCGTAAAGCGCCGCCACCTTGTCGACAATCGCCTGGCGCAACTCCGGCATGCCCGCCATCGGCGCATACTGGTTACGCCCGGCCAGCATGTGGCGATGCATGGCATCGAACAAGGCCGGCTCCGCCTGGAAATCGGGAAAGCCCTGCGACAGGTTGACGGCCCCGCACTCGGCGGCCATTTTCGACATCACGGTAAAAATGGTCGTTCCCATCTGCGGGAAGCGGGAATCGATGCGGATCGGTGTTTGCATGATTTTCCGGATGTTTTGGAAGAAAGCACTATGCCACAATGCGTCCCCATGAACATCGACGGCATCCCCACCCGCACCCTGCGCGCGCATCCGGCGCAGAACTGTATCGACATCATCGACCAGACCCGCCTGCCGCATGCGCTGCATTGGGCGCGCGTCGCCACGCTGGAAGAAGCGGCGCATGCGATCCGCGCCATGCAGGTACGCGGCGCGCCGCTGATCGGCGCCACCGCCGCCTACGGACTGGCGATTGCGCTGGAATTCGAGGCTTCCGACCACCGTTTGCGCGAAGCGGCGGCCCTGTTGCGGTCGACCCGCCCCACGGCGGTAAATCTGCACTGGGCGCTGGCACGCATGGAAAGCGTCCTGCGACCCTTGGCGCCGGAAGCCCGCCATCAAGCCGCCTGGCACGAAGCGCAAGCCATCGCCGACGAAGACGTGGCGCAGAACGCCGCCATCGGCCAGCATGGCCTGAAGGTCTGGAAAGACCTGATCGTCGCCAATGGCCATACGCTGAACGTGATGACCCACTGCAACGCCGGCTGGCTGGCCACCGTCGACTGGGGCACCGCGCTCTCCNCGATCTACGCCGCGCACGATGCCGGGGTGCCGGTGCATGTCTGGGTTTCCGAAACCCGGCCGCGCAACCAGAGCCTGCTCACCGCCTGGGAACTCGAGCACCACGGCGTGCCACACACGCTGATCGCCGACAATTCCGCCGGCCTGCTGATGCGCATGGGCAAGGTCGATGCGGTGATCGTCGGCGCCGACCGCATCGCCGCCAATGGCGACGTCGCCAACAAGGTAGGCACTTACCTCAAGGCGCTGGCCGCGGCCGACAACGGCATTCCCTTCTACGTCGCCGCGCCGCGCTCGACCATCGACTTCGCCTGCCCGGACGGCGCCGAGATTCCCATCGAGGAGCGCGACGGCGACGAGTTCCGCCTGGTGCATGGCCTCGACCACCACGGCCAGCCTTCCGCGCTACGCCAGTTGCCGGCCGGTGAAGATGTCGCCAACCCGGCCTTCGACGTCACGCCCGGCTGGCTGGTCAAAGGCATCGTCACCGAGCGCGGCGTCTGTTCCGCCAGCCAGGAAGGCCTGCTGGCGCTGTACCCGGAAGAAGCGCCATGAGCGACCTGCGCGAGCAACTGATCGCCACCGCCCGCACCATGCAGCCGGCGGGCCTGAACAAAGGTACCTCGGGCAACGTCAGCGTGCGCTGCGGTGACGGCTTCTACATCACCCCGACCGGCCTGCCCTACGAATCGCTGACCGCCGACGACATTCCGCTGATGGCGCTTGATAGCAGCCACGCGGGCCGCTGCAAGCCCTCGTCCGAATGGCGCTTCCACCGTGATCTCTATGCCGCGCGCCCGGAAGTCGGCGCCGTGCTGCACGCGCACTCGCCCTTCGCCGTCAGCCTAGCCTGCCTGCGCCGTGCGATTCCGCCCTTCCACTACATGATCGCCCGCTTCGGTGGCGACACCATCCGCTGCGCCGACTACGCCATTTTCGGCTCCCACGAACTGTCGACCGCAGCCATGCTGGCGATGCGCGAGCGCAAGGGCTGCCTGCTGGCCAACCACGGCCTGCTGGTCGCCGGCCGCGACCTGGCCGAAGCCTTTGTGCTGGCCGTCGAACTGGAAGAACTCTGCGAGCAATACTGGCGCGCCTGCCAGCTCGGCGACCCGGTGCTGCTTTCGGCCGCCGAGATGGCCGCCGTCCTCGAAAAGTTCCAGAGCTACGGCCAGCAATGACGCCCGCCGGCCACGATCTGTCACGCTGGACGCACCAGCACCGTTACAGTATCGGCAACCCGGTGGCCGAGCGTGGTACGCGCCTGGTGCTGTGGATCACCCTGGCCACGATGNGGGTCGAGATCGTCGCCGGCTGGTGGTTCAATTCGATGGCCGTGCTGGCCGACGGCTGGCACATGAGCTCGCATGCACTGGCCATCGGTCTTTCGGCATTCGCCTACCGCGCCGCCCGCAAATATGCCGACGACCCGCGCTTCGCCTTCGGCACCTGGAAGATCGAGGTGCTGGCCGGCTACACCAGCGCCATCTTCCTGCTCGGCGTCGCGGCGGCGATGGCCTTCAGTTCGGTCGAGCGCCTGCTCGAACCGCAGCCGATCCGCTATGCCGAAGCCATCGGCGTCGCCATCCTCGGTCTCGTCGTCAACGTCGCCTGTGCCCTGATCCTCGGCCAGGCCCACACGCACNCACCCCATGACCACGGGCACGATCACGCCCATCATCACCACGACGACCTCAACCTCAAGGCCGCCTACATCCATGTGCTGACCGACGCCCTGACCTCGGTGTTGGCTATCGTCGCGCTGGCCGGCGGCTGGCTGTTCGGCTACGCCTGGCTGGACCCGGCGATGGGCCTGGTCGGCGCCGTGCTGGTCGGGCTGTGGGCCAGANACCTGATCCTGCAGACCGGCCGCGTGCTGCTCGACCGCGAGATGGATCACCCGGTCGTCGAGGAAATCCGCGACGTCATCGCCGCGCTGCCCGAGGACGGCGCCACAGAAATTACCGACCTGCACGTCTGGCGCGTCGGCAACGGCCAATATGCCTGCGCGCTGGCCTTGCTCACCCACGACGGCGACCTGACACCGGCCGCCATCCGCGACGCCCTCGCCATTCACGAAGAAATCGTGCATGTCACCGTCGAAATTCATCGCTGCGACACCTGTCCGCCCCGAAAATTTGATCCTCGTCAGCAGATGCGCTGATTTCCGGGCAAATCCCTTGCGCCCCTTTCGCATGACGGTAGACTTGAAAGCTCGGGTTCGAGACATTCAACAAAAGGGGAGGATCGCCATGCAGCGACGTCAGGCGATGTCGGCATTTCTGTGGGCTGTCATTTTTGGCCTTTTTCGGGGTCGACCGCAACAGGCGCCCAGGAAGTCCGCGCCCTGAGCAGCGGGCAAGCGCTCTACCTGCCGATCTACTCGCACATGCTCTACGGCAACGTCGGCAAGAGCGGCAAGGTCTCGCAAGTTCTGCTCTCGGCGCTGGTCAGCATCCGTAATACCGACGGGCGGCGGCCGTTGCGCATTCTCTCCGCCCGCTACTACGACACCCACGGCAAATTGCTCAGCGAGCGCGTGCCGACACCGGTCGTCATCCGCNCCTATGGCACGTACGAACTGTTCGTCGAACTCAACGATGCCTCGGGCGGCTCCGGCGCCAATTTCGTCATCAAATGGGATGCCGAGCTAGCGATCAATCCGCCGCTGGTCGAGGCGCTGCACGCCAACATGGACGGCGGCAAGGCAGTCATCTTCATGACCCAGTCGGTGCCGATCAACGATCAGGCCGCCCCGCCCGCCAAGTGATCAACACCTCGCAGATCGGCTACATCGTCCGCCTGCTGTGGCTGGCCCTCGGCATGCTGGCGGCCGTCCATATTTTCGGCACCATCGGCTACATGTGGCTGACCGACGGCAAGTATTCGTGGTTCGACTGCTTCTACATGACCTTCATCACCGTCGCCACCATCGGCTTCGGCGAGATCATCGACATGTCGAGCAACCAGCCGGCGCGCATCCTGACGGTCATCATCGGCATCCTCGGCGCCGGCAACCTGTCGATGCTGTTCTCGATCGTGACCGTCGCCCTTCTCGAAACCGACCTCAACGGCAGCCTGCGGAGACGACGCATGGAAAAAGCAATCACCAAACTCAAGGGCCATTACATCCTGTGCGGCTTCGGGCGCGTCGGGCGCAACATCGCGCACGAGCTCGAAGCCACCAACCGCCACTTTGTCGCCATCGACGAAGAACACGACAGGCTGCAGGACTTCCGTGAAAGAACCNCCGGCATGCTCTACCTGCACGGCGACGCCAGCGACGACGACATGCTGCTCGCCGCCGGCATCGAAGAAGCCAGGGGCATCTTCGCGATCACCGAAGACGACTCGCGCAACCTGATGATCGTCATCACCGCCAAGCAGCTCAAGCCGACCATCCGCGTCGTCGCCCGCTGCCAGGAAACGCGCAACACGGAANAAATGCGCAAGGCCGGCGCCGACGCCATCGTCTCGCCCGACTTCACCGGCGGCATGCGCATCGCCTCGGCCATGATCCGCCCGCACGTCGTCTCCTTCCTCGACGAAATGCTCAAGTCCGAAAAGAACCTGCGCATCGAGGAAATCCCCATCCCCGCCGCCTTCATCCCCAAACCCATCGGCTCGCTCAAACTGCGCAGCGCCAACTACGTCCTGCTCGCCGCCCGCGAACGCAACGGCAACTGGCAGTTCAACCCGGACAAGGACTACCTGCTCAAACCCGGCTTCACGCTGATCGCAATGGCCAGCGCGCTGGGGCGCCAGGAGATTGAGGCGCTGCTGATTGAGATGTTGGGGTGAGGGGGTTGAAAATCTGGGGTAGAGCGGATGTTATCCGGATAAGCTGAATGTCGAGGTTCGGCCCCAAGCGGACTGTTGAATCCACCACCACATAGCAGTAATTTACCGTTGAAACTGCGCTCCTTGAACCCCAACGTCATCGGCCTAAACTATCATTACATACCTGAAAGAGCACTTGCTCTAATACTCACTAGTTGTTTAGCCCCACATGGATGACGAAGCGTCTCCCAAAACCCTTGTTCTCGTAGTTGGCGCCGGTGCTAGCAAGGAAGTAAACCTTCCTGTAGGAGCGGAACTCCGCACCAAAATCGCCAGGGTATTGGATATCCGCTACGAGGATGGTTATCAAAGATCTAGTGGCGATGGAACTATTGATAATGCGTATCGGGTTTTGGCAAGTGCAACCGGCTCCGGCAGAGTCGACATAAACCCATTTCTTAATTCTTCGTGGCGAATACGTGATGCGATGCCGCAGGCGATTTCAATCGATAATTTTATTGATTCGCATCGGAATGATGAACGTATTGCGATTTGCGGGAAGCTAGCAATTGCACGCTGCATATTAGCAGCGGAGGCCGCCAGTGCGTTGTTCGTCAATCGGCAGTACCAAAACCAACGGATTAATTTCTCAGCTGTCGAAGGAACGTGGTTCAACGCCTTTTTCCAACTGCTCACTGAAAACTGTCAAGAAACGGAAATAGATCAACGATTGGGTCAAGTTGCAATTGTTAGCTTCAACTATGACCGATGTATCGAGCACTACCTGCACGGCGCCCTTGAGAACTATTACGGCATCACATCCGAGCGAGCAGCGCAGGCAATGAGCAACCTCCAGATATTTCATCCATACGGTTCTGTAGGCCCGCTTCCCTGGCAATCCCAGCGGGATGGCGTTGAATACGGCAGCAACCCAGGGAGAGNNAGACTAGTCAAAATTTCAGAGGGCATCAAAACATTTACAGAGGGTATTGATCCAGACCACAGTAGCATCATCAAAATTCGCCGAACTCTCGAACATGCCCAGAGAATTGCCTTTCTTGGCTTTGCGTTTCATCGGCTGAATCTCCAACTCCTCTTCCCTGGACTCGCCGATGGTCAACAAATAATGAATCGGCCAACATACGCAACGGGTCTCGGAATTTCGAATGCCGATGGCCAAGAAATCAGAAACGAATTGAGTTCCCTAGGGNCAGTATTTCAAGATCGTTTTTATTTTCGGAGTGATTTGACCTGTGCCATGCTGTTCAAGGAGTTCTGGCGTAGCCTCTCGCTTCAACCCTAAGATAGCTTAAGACCACGATTGGAACAGAGCGAGGGCTTCCCATAAGCCACCCGGTGCCGGCCCGGATGCTAAAATCCCCGACATTTCCGCCCCCGAGAAGACCCGCATGCCCGCCTTCCGCCGCCTTTTCCCGCTCGCTTTGCTGGCCGCCGCCTGGCCGGTGTTTGCTGCCGGTTCCGATGTCATCGGCCAGAACCTGTTGTGGCTGGCAGTGATCATTCTGGCCGCCCGGCTGTTCGCGCCGGTCGCACAGAAGGTCGGTTTCCCCGCCGTGCTGGGCGAGCTGTTGCTTGGCGTCGCCCTGGGCAACCTCGGCTTGCTCGGATTTCATTATTTCGACGCCATCGTTCAAGACCCGATCATCATGTTCATGGCCGAGCTGGGCGTCATCATCCTGCTCTTGCAGATCGGCCTCGAAACGCGCCTCGGCGATCTGGTCAGCGTCGGCGCCCGGGCCTCGATGGTCGGCACCATCGGCATCGTCGTGCCCTTCGCGCTGGGCGCATTCGTTGCCGGGCCGCTGGCGTTGCCGGGCATGGAGTTCAATGCCTACCTGTTCCTTGGCGCCACGCTGGCGGCCACGTCGGTCGGCATCACCGGCCGCGTCTTCCGCGATCTGGGCAAGCTGAAGATGCCCGAGGCACAGATCGTCCTCGGCGCTGCGGTGATCGACGACGTGCTCGGCCTGGTCATACTCGCCGTGGTTTCCAGCCTGGTCGAGGCCGGCACCGTCAGCCTGGTCGACGTGCTGCTCATCATCGCCAAGGCGGTGGCTTTCCTTGGCGGCTCGATCGTCATCGGGCGCGCTATCGCACCGCATTTGCTGCGCTGGGCGTCGCGGCTCGACAACAGCCATTCGATGCTGTTTTCGCTGGTGCTGGTGGCCGGGCTGTTCATGGCCTGGCTGGCGCACGCCGTCGGGCTGGCGGCGATCATCGGCGCCTTTGCCGCCGGCTTGCTGTTCGAGCCGGTCTTCCTCAAGGAATTCGAAACGCCCAAGGTGGTGCAGGACATCGAGGCTTTGTTGCCTGTTGCGGTCGACGCCGAAAAACAGGCCGATTTCAGATCCGTGCTGGAGCGCCACACCCATCACCAGCACGAGCAGATGATCGAGCCGATCGGCTATTTCTTCGTGCCGGTCTTTNTCGTGCTGACCGGCATGCAGGTCGATCTCGCCGTGCTCGCTGATCCCAAGGCCGTGGCCGTGGCGCTGGCCCTGACCGCTGCCGCCATCGTCGGCAAGCTGGCTGCCGGCTTCGCCGCTGGCAAGGGCCGCAACCCCTGGCTCGTTGGCTGGGGCATGGTGCCGCGTGGCGAAGTCGGGCTGATTTTCGCGATGGTCGGCAAGAAGCTGGGCGTCGTCAGCGAAGCGATGTTCTCGGAAATCGTCATCATGGTCATCCTGACCACGTTGCTGACACCGCCCATCCTGACCATGCTGCTCAAGCGGCAGGCGGCCAGGAGGCCTGAGACCTACTTCTCGACGAAGGCGCGCTCGATCACGTAGTCGCCCAGTTCGCCGGTGTAGTGGCGGGCGACCTTGAAGCCGCGCACGTCGAGCAGCTTGGCCGTATCGGCCAGCATGGCCGGGCTGCCGCAGATCATCGCGCGGTCAGTGGCGGCGTCGAGCGGCGGCTCGCCGATGTCGGCAAACAGCTTGCCGGAATCGATCAGGTCGGTCAGCCGGCCTTCGTTGCGGAAGGATTCGCGCGTCACCGTCGGGTAGTAGATCAGCTTTTCGCGCGCCAGTTCGCCGAAGTACTCGTGCTCGGCCAGATCCTGCGTGATGTAGTCGTGGTAGGCCAGTTCGTTCACTTGCCGCACACCGTGAATCAGCACGATCTTCTCGAAACGCTCGTAAGTTTCCGGGTCGTGGATCAGGCTCATGAAGGGCGCCAGGCCGGTGCCGGTGGCGAACAGGAAGAGCCGCTTGCCGGGTTTGAGATCGTGCAGCACCAGCGTGCCCGTCGGCTTNTTGCTGACCAGAATCGGGTCGCCCGGCTTCAGGTGTTGCAGCCGCGAAGTCAGCGGGCCGTTCTCGACCTTGATGCTGAAAAACTCCAGGTGTTCCTCATGGTTGGCGCTGGCGATGCTGTAGGCGCGCGTCAGCGGCCGCCCGTCAACTTCCAGACCCATCATCACGAACTGCCCGTTGATGAAACGCAAACCCGGGTTGCGCGTGGTGCGGAAGGAAAACAGCGTGTCGTTCCAGTGATTGACGGACAGCACGGTTTCGGTGGCGAGATTGCTCATGTTCGGACTCCTTTTGTTCTTTGACTGGAATCGATCATAGGCGTTGCAACAAAGAAACATAAGCGGATAATTTGCATATCAATTATCGATTTTGTAAATATGAAGATCACCCTCCGCCAGATCGAAGTCTTCGCCGCCATCGCCCGCAGCGAGAACGTCTCGCGGGCCGCCGAGGCGCTGGCCATGTCGCAATCGGCGGCGAGCAGCGCGCTGGTGGAACTTGAGCGACAGTTCGACTGCCCGCTGTTCGACCGCATCGGCAAGTCGCTGCGCCTCAACACCACCGGGCGCGGGCTGCTGCCGCAGGCCGAGAGCCTGCTGGCACGGGCGGCCGAGATCGAGGGCTTTCTGGCCGGCGGGCAGCTCGGGCCGCTGGCGGTCGGCGCCACGATGACCATCGGCAACTATCTGGCGACGCTGATCGTCGCCGACTACCTGCAACAACACCCGGCGTCGCGCATCGACCTCAAGGTCGCCAACACCCGCCACATTCTGGATGGCGTGCTGCGCTGCGAACTCGACATTGGCCTGATCGAAGGCGAAGCCAACGACCCGGACCTGGTGCTGGAGCCGTGGCAGACCGACGAGCTGGTGGTCTTCTGCGCGCCCGAACATCCGCTGGCCAAGGGTGGCAGTGCGACGACCGAGCAACTGGCGGAACAGCCGTGGATATTGCGCGAACCCGGCTCCGGCACGCGGGCGCTGTTCGACCGCGCCGTGGCGCCGCAGCTCGCCACGCTGAACATCCGCCTGCAACTGGAGCACACCGAAGCGATCAAGCGCGCCGTCGAAGCCGGCCTCGGGCTGGCCTGCCTGTCGCGCGTCGCGCTGCACGAGGCTTTCCGGCGCGGCAGCCTGGTCGAACTGCGCACGCCGCAATTCGACCTGCAACGCAATTTCTATTTCGTCCGTCACCGCCAGCGCCACGTCAGCCCAGCCAGCCGGGCTTTCCTGACGCTATGCCGGGCGTTTGACGAACGCCTGCAACGAGCCGATGACCTTGCTCCCGAGATATAAATTAGAGTATTCTTATATACATGAAAGCAAAACTGATTTTTGGCCTTTTTGGGCGTTGACCGCAACAGCCTTCGCGCAGGAGTTGCCGAGCGTCGTCGTGCAGCCGCACCGGGTCGATCTCACCTTCCCGGCCGAGGCGCTGGTTGAAGCCGTGCAGCAGACGACGGTCGGCGCACAGGTTTCCGGGCGCGTCATCGAGGTCAAGGCCGATGCCGGCCAGCGCGTGGAAAAAGGCGAAGTCCTGATGCGCATCGACGCCCGCGAAGCCGAAGAATCCTTCCGCGCCGCCGATGCGCAATACACCAACGCCAAGCTCAATTACGAACGCAACAAGAGCCTGCGCGACCAGAAATTCGTCAGCCAGGCGGCGGTCGACAAGGCCAGGAGCGATCTCGATGCCGCCACCGCCAACCGCGCGGCTGCGGGTGCCGGCCAGAGCCATGCCACTATCGTTTCGCCGCTGAACGGCATCGTCGCCCGCCGCCTTGCCGAACTCGGCGACATGGCGACGCCGGGCAAGCCGCTGTTCACGATCTACGAACCGGGCGGTCTGCGCGTCACCGCCAGCATTCCACAATACCGCCTGAGCGATCTGCGCAAGGTGACTACGGCCCGCGTCGAGTTCCCCGAACTCGGCAAATGGGTCGATGCGACCTCGGTCAAGCTGCTGCCGACCGCCGACACGGCGACCCACGTTTCGCAGGTGCGCGTGAATTTGCCGCCGGTGCCTGAAGCGACGCCGGGCATGTTCGCGCGCGTCCATTTCGTCGTCGGCCAGGCCGAAAAGCTGACCGTACCGGCGAGCGCCGTGGTGCGCCGGGGCGAAGTCGCCGCCGTTTATGTGCAGGGCGCCGACAAGCGACTGAGCCTGCGCCAATTGCGCCTGGGCGATGCCGTCGGTGCCGGCGAGATCGAGGTGCTGGCCGGCCTGGCGCCCTGCGACAAGGTGATCGCCGAACCGGTCAAGGCCGCCATCGCCCTCAAGAACCCGGCTGCGGGCAAATAAGCGATGGCCAGCGAGAAGACCGCCAGCGCCGCGCCGCTCGGCATTTCCGGGCGCATTGCTGCCGCCTTTCAGGAATCGCGGATGACGCCGCTGCTGGCGCTGGTCGCCTTCCTGCTCGGCGTCTTTGCCGTGCTCGTCACCCCGCGCGAGGAAGAGCCGCAGATCGACGTAACGATGGCCGACGTGATGGTCGCCTTCCCCGGCGCCTCGGCCAAGGATGTCGAGAACCTCGTCGCCCGCCCGGCCGAACAGGTGCTGTCACGCATGCATGGCGTCGAGCACGTCTATTCGATGTCGCGCCCCGGCATGGCCGTCATCACCGTGCAGTTCGAGGTCGGCGTCAAATACAACGATGCCGTGCTACGCCTCTACGACACCGTGCATTCGCACCGCGACTGGCTGCCACCCAATCTCGGCGTACAGGAGCCGGTCATCAAGCCGCGCGGCATCGACGACGTGCCCATCCTCGGCCTGACCTTCTGGACGAAGGACCCGGAACGCTCGGCCTACGAATTGCAGCAGGTGGCGCGTGCCGTCGAGATCGAACTGAAGCGCATCAAGGGCACACGCGACGTATCCACGCTGGGCGGCCCCGACCACGCCATCCGCGTGCTGATGGACGCCGAGCGGATGAACGCCTTCGGCGTCACGCCGCAGGAAATCGCCGCCGCGCTCAAGGTGTCCAACGCCCAGCAATCCTCGGGCAGCCTGACTGCCGGCAACCGCGAGGTGCTGGTGCAGACCGGCACCTATCTCGAAACGGCGGCCGATGTGAAGCAACTGGTCGTCGCCGTGCGCAACGGCAAACCCGTGTTCATGAGCGACGTCGCCAGCATCGAGGACGGCCCTGACCAGCCCAAACGCTACGCCTGGTTCGAGAACAAGGATGGCGAATTTCCGGCCGTCACGATCCAGCTTTCCAAGCAGCCAGGTGTCAATGCCGCCGATGTCGCGTCTGCTGCGGTCGACCGGATAAATTCGCTCAAAAACACGGTGATCCCGGAAGGTGTCGAAGTCACCGTCACCCGCAACTACGGAGAAACCGCAACCGAAAAAGCGCAAAAGCTGATCGGCAAGCTGATTTTCGCCACCGCCTTTGTCGTCGCCCTCGTCTTCTTCGCCCTTGGCCGGCGCGAAGCGGTGATCGTCGGCGTCGCCGTCACGCTGACCCTGGCCGCCACGCTGTTCGCCTCCTGGGCCTGGGGCTTCACGCTCAACCGCGTCTCGCTTTTTGCGCTGATCTTCTCCATCGGCATCCTGGTCGATGACGCCATCGTGGTGGTCGAGAACATCCACCGCTGGCAAGGCCTCTACCCCGACAAGCCGTTGCGCGCGATCATCCCGCCGGCCGTCGATGAAGTCGGCGGGCCGACCATCCTCGCCACACTGACCGTGATCGCCGCGCTGCTGCCGATGGCTTTCGTCAGCGGCCTGATGGGGCCGTACATGAGCCCGATCCCGATCAACTCGTCGATGGGCATGGGCATCTCGCTGGTCGTCGCCTTCGTCGTTACGCCCTGGCTGGCGCTGATGCTGATGAAGACGCACGCCAAGGGCCACGCCGCCGCTGCACCGTCGAAGCTCGACGCCCGGCTCGACACCACCTTCCGCAAGCTGCTGACGCCCTTCCTCGACCCGACCAAGGGCGGCGCGGCGCGCGTCAAGCTGGCGGTCGCCGTCGTGCTACTGATTCTCGGCTCGGTGTCGCTGGCCTACTTCCAGCTCGTCGTGCTGAAAATGCTGCCCTTCGACAACAAGAGCGAATTCCAGGTCATCCTCGACATGCCGGTCGGCACGCCGGTCGAGGAAACCGCCCGCGTGCTGCATGAAATCGGTGCCGAACTGGCGCAGGAAGCCGATGTCGTCGATTACCAGGCCTACGCCGGCACCGCCAGCCCGATCAATTTCAACGGTCTGGTGCGCCAGTATTACCTGCGGTCGACGCCGGAAAAGGGCGATATTCAGGTCAATCTGGCCGACAAGCACCACCGCTCGCGCAAGAGCCACGAAATCGCCGTCGCCCTGCGCGACCGTATCGAGGCCATCGGCAAAAGANACGGCGGCGTCGCCAAGGTCGTCGAAGTGCCGCCCGGGCCGCCGGTGATGTCGCCCATCGTCGCAGAAATCTACGGGCCCGACATGGCCGGCCAGATGGCGGTCGGCAAGCAGGTGCGCAAGGCTTTCGAGGCAACGCAGGACATCGTTGCGGTCGACGACTATATCGACGCCGATTCCAGAAAATACGTGCTGCATGTGCTGCAAAGCAAGGCGGCGCTGCTCGGCGTGGCGCAGGCCGACATCGTCGAGGTGGTCGGCATGGGGCTGGCCGGGCAGGACGTGACCCCGGCGCGCAATACCGAATCGAAGTTCGAGATCCCGGTGCGCGTCACGCTGCCGGCGGAAAAACAGTCGAACCTCGACGCCTTGCTCAAGCTGCGCGTGCGCTCAAAGGACGGCCATCTGGTGCCGGTGTCCGAACTCGTGGAAGTCCGTGAAACGAGCCGCGAGAAGGCGATCTACCACAAGGATCTGCTGCCGGTGGTCTATGTCGTCGGCGACATGGGTGGCAAGCTGGATTCGCCGCTTTACGGCATGTTCGACGTGCGCTCGAAGATCAACGCGATGCCGCTCAAGGAAGGCGGCACGCTGGGCGAATGGTTCATCCGCCAGCCGGGCGACNCCTACGCCGGCTACAGCGTGAAGTGGGATGGCGAGTGGCAGGTCACCTACGAAACCTTCCGCGACATGGGCCTGGCCTACGCCGTCGGGCTGATCCTGATCTACCTGCTGGTCGTCGCGCATTTCGGCAGCTACCTGGTGCCGCTCATCATCATGGCGCCGATTCCACTGACCATCATCGGCGTCATGCCCGGACACGCGCTGCTCGGCTCTCAATTCACCGCCACCTCGATGATCGGCATGATCGCGCTGGCCGGCATCATCGTCCGCAACTCCATCCTGCTCGTCGATTTCATCAAGCAGCAGGTCGCCGCCGGCATGAATTTCCACGACGCGGTGATCCAGTCCGCCGCCGTGCGCGCCAAGCCGATTGCGCTGACCGCGCTGGCCGCCATGCTCGGCGCCCTGTTCATCCTCGACGACCCGATCTTCAACGGGTTGGCAATCAGCCTGATTTTCGGCATTCTGGTCTCCACCTTGCTGACGCTGGTGGTGATCCCGGTGCTCTACTTCTCCGCTTTCAGAAAGGAACACGCATGACCATCGAACGCATGATCCGCATCATGGCCGGCTTTTTCGTCCTGCTCTCTCTGGCGCTCGGCGTCGAAGGCAGCCCCATTTTCGTCTCCAAATGGTTCCTCGCCTTCACCGCCTTCGTCGGCCTCAATCTGCTGCAAAGCGGCTTCACGGGCTTCTGCCCGCCGGAAAAGCTGCTGGCCAAGCTGGGCTTCAAGCGCGGCAACGGTGGTTCGTGCGGGTTTGACGGCAGTCGTTGCTCCCTGCCGGATGGCGCGGCGGCAGGCCGGACGCCACGTCATTCCAGCAAGCGCTCCAGCGCCGATTGCAGGGGCGCGTCGGAAATGCTGATCACCCTGTTGAATGGCTGATCCATTTCCAGGATCAGGAAAACCGCGCTGGCCACCGATAGCGCACATACGAGGTTAACTGCCATCACCATCCGGTTGGCGGGCGCCACGAGATTCCAGCCGGCGATGTTGAGCATCATCCAGCACGACACGACCGCCAGTAACGGCATGACGACGTCGCTGCCGTGTTGCGTGAATGCCGAGGCATTCAGGCGGGACAACTCCGCAACCAGCTTGAAGGCATTGGCCTGCGCCTGACGCTGCATCTCACCGCTCACCGAAAGCNNGCGAACAGCATTCGTTCCAATTGCCCGACCCGGCGTTTGGTAGCCAGCGCATCCTGATGGCCCGCTGCGGCGTTGCGCGCCCCAGATTTGCCGCACCGTCTCCGTTACAGCCTCCTTGAGCACCATGCGAATGGGATCCGCTTCGGGCCCGATCTGCCGCAGGCTGGCGTCGAACTGGATGATCAAGGCGGCGGAGGCATGGACCATGTCAGCCCTGGCATCGTAGGAGGCCTTCGAAGAGGAAATCACCAGCCCCATCACCAGCGCCGACAGGGTCGCAATGAACCCGAGGCCAAGCTTGACCGCCTCCATGGTTTCCTCACCGAAATGCTTGCTCGGCAGATGCTTGCGCAACAAGGCGCCGCCCAGCGCACCGGCCATCATCAGCAATGCCACGATGAATGCGGCGAATAGAGGTGTCATCGAACAATTTCCTTGTGCATGTAACAAGGCCCGGCCATGACTGACGGAAACCGCCAGCAAGACCGGGCCGGAAGAGCCTGAACCGAAAAACTACGGCGTCGGCACAACCTGATAATACACGCCGTTGGCGCCATACATCGGCCTGAACCAGGTATTGCCGCACAGGTAGTAGGTGTTGCCATTGACGCTCGGGCGAGCGCAGCCGGCAGGTAGAGAAGCCAGATTCGTCCCTACCGCATACGATCCTGGCACACCACCGGCGACACCGGCCGCGACACCCGCGTTATAGGCATTGGTCGTAGCCACTGCGGCATTGGCGCTGCCGGTTGCAACGCCGGCGGCATAAGCATTGGACGTAGCGGCAGCCGTATTGGCGGAAGCGATGGCCGCTCCCGCCGCCACGCCTACGACCGCCCCGGCCGCCGCTGCGCAGCCGTAGCAGCCGGTGGAATAGGCAGGCACGGCAACCGGCGGCGGATAGGGATGGTAGGCCGCCGGGTAGCCACCGGGCACCGGCGGATGATAAGCCGTCGGCACCCCGGCGGCATCGGTATGAACCGCGCCCTCGCCGTAATGGCCTGCCGTCGTACCACCATAGACATTGGTGTGCTCGGCCCCCTCGCCATAACGACCGGCCGTCGAGCCGCCCCAGGCATTGGTGTGTTCAGTGCCTTCACCGGCCACATGCTCGGTACTGCCACCCCAGCGATTTTCGTGGCCGGTCTGGCCATAGGAATGCTCGGTTGCCCCGCCAAAACGGTTCGCGCTGCCCCAAGCGCCGGCTTCCGTTACCCACATGCCCGCAACAAGCAGGGCCGCAGCGATGCTGGCCAACCTCCTTATTTCACGATTGTTCATTGCTTGCCTCCTGTCGATGCTTTGCCCGTGCCAAGTGGCTTGACCCCTGGCGGCGGTGCCATCGGATGCGCAAAGGGAATGCGATCCGCCGTCTTGGCCTTCTCCGAAGCGAAGGTTTCCGGCGCTAGCGGCACATCGAGCTGCCAGTTGGAAAACTCGAGATCGTGACGCAGCCGCAACGGATCGGCACGGTAAACCGCGCGCACCCGACGCGGCAGCTTGTCATCGACACCGATCCAGAACTGCAGGAACACCTCGTTGTCCGCCCAGACGACCATGTCGGTCTTGACACCGCCAACGACACCCGACGGCCCGACATAGAAGGCCGATTTGACGGGAAAGNNCGCGGCGAATGGATCGGCAGCTAGCAGATCGGTGAACAGGAAGAAAACCCCAGCTTTCCGATAGGCCTCTTTGAGCGTCGCTTCGATGGTCGGCGGCGCTTCCGCGATTGCCACCAGATTTTCGGTGGGGACAAAAGCCATCAAAGCCTTGCCGTCGTAGTAGAACTCGGAAGCGGGCCCATCGCCGGGAATGACGATGCGAAAACGATCAGGCCGCTGCATGGAAACGTCGTAACGCACCGTATAGACGATGGCCGGGCCCAGCTTGCTCGGGTACTCGTAGCTCGCCGTGGCCGTGAATGCCATCGACTTCGCGGCGGCCAGTCGTTCGCTGCTGGCCTTGAGCAGAGCCATCGCCTTCTCTTCGACGATGGGCTTGTAGGCCGGCGCGGCAACGGGCTTGGCCGCCTTGCCCGGTTTGGCCGACTTGACGGCCGCGACCGGTGCGTCGGCCGCCGTGGCGCCCAGCGTCGCGAGAGACAGGGCGGCGCCGACCACCCCGGCAATTACGGCCCGGCGGAAAATCCCCGAATGCGCGGCGCTCATGGAATCATCCCGCAGCTGAACATCTTGTTGACGATCGTCCCGGCCACCTTGTCGATGAATATGGTTCGCGCCTGCGGGTCCTGGCGCAGGAATTCAAGCGCGCAGTTCTTCGGGGATTTCGGCGCGCCCTTCTTTTCCCACAATTCTTCGCAACTCGCCGTCTGGTATTTCTCGATGACGCGGTTGGCCACGGCATCGAGGATGGGGTACTGCGCGTGCGCCGCCGTAACGATACCGGTCGCAGCGGCCAGCACGATCAGGTGTTTCTTCATGTTGTGCTCCTTGGGGCTGGAAAATCAGAAAGCCATGTCGGTCAGGACGATCTCGATCCGCCGGTTTTCCTTGCGGCCGGCCGGCGTCGCGTTGGAAGCGACCGGCTGGTACTCGCCAAACCCGGAGGCTTCAAGCCGCTTCGGGTCGATGCCCTTGGCCTGCAGGAAGCGAACGACATCGCTGGCTCGCGCGGTCGACAACTCCCAGTTGCTCGGATAACGGGCGCGCAAGGCGGGGCCGATCGGTTCGTTGTCGGTGTAGCCGCGGACGATGATGCGCTTGTCGCTGGTCGACTGCAGCGTACCGACGATCTTTGCCAGCGTCGCGCGGCCCGCTGCATGCATTTCGGCGCTGCCGGAATCGAAGAGGATTTCATCGACCAGCGTCACCGTCAGCCTGCCTTGCAATTGCTTGATGCGCACCTGGTCGGCCTGCACTTCCTTCTGCAACTGGGCATTCAGCGCCTGGTAGGTCGCGCTCTGGGCGGCGTAGGTATTGGCCGTCTGGACTTCCTGATTATAGGTGCTCTGGCTGACACAGCCCCGNAGGGCGGCGGCGAGAGCGACGATGAGAACTGTTTTCTTGAGCATGTCAGACTCCTTGGGTTAAGCGGGGCGTAAATACCGACAAACTATTTTGGAAACATGAATTGAATCTGCGCGCGAATTTGCCAGTTCGCGCCGTCATCGGGCGTGACCACGTTGTAGTAGGCGGACAGCTGTGTATTCACCGGCAGCTTTCCAATATGGAAAATCTTGCCGATGCCGCCGCCCAGCGGCACGACCCAGCGCTGGCTGTCCTCCGCCTTCCAGTTGGCGGTGATGATCGGCGAACTGGTCAGGTACAAACCGCCGGAAAAGTTGTAGTTGAGNAAGGGCTGGATCGTTGCATTGTTGTAAGACCCGCCGGAGCCACTGTCACTCAGCGACCAGATGTTGTTGACCAGGACGCCATAGACCCACGGATCGCCTTTTTCGAGATGCAGGACCACGCCTGAAAGACCCATGCCCCAGTTGCGGTTCCCGAGTTGTCCGTTGGTATTGGTCGGCAACTGGACGACCGGTCCGGCGCCCCAGATAACGGTTCCCGGTTTGGCCGGTGAGAGGAAAGCCGTAAACACCGTATCGCCGAGCCCGTTGGTGCGATCGTCGCCGGGATAGAGCGCCGGCTGTGAAACGACAGGCAGGATGGTCCGGGTAATGATGTTCCATTCTTCGTTCACCGAGACCGGGATGACCGGCTGGATGTTGAGGATATTCTGGGTCTTNTTCTCCGGACCGTAGTTGAGATTGGTATTGTTCTGGAAAGGCACGCTGACCAGATTACCTACCGGATTCTGGGCGAGCTTTGCCAGTTCCTCGGCGCTGAGTTCAGCCTGCGCGGGAAGCGCAATCATGCCTGCGGCGGCAAGTGCCAACCCGGCTGCCAGACGCTGCCATCGGGTTTCGATCACGTTACTGCTCATATTCCTGTTTTCCTGAAAAATCCGGGCACTGCCGCTTTAACGCGTCAGCGCCCGGATTGGGTTATCGAACCGTGCCATCAAATCACGGTCAATCCTTGCCCTTCATTGCCGCTTCCAGCTTCTGGATGTCTTCCTTCGAAAGCTGCGGGCGGTCCACCTTGATGGTCAGCTTGTTCAGCTTGGCGGTCAGCGGGAACGGCGGCTTGTAGTCAGCGTCGTTCACGCCGGTCAGCGTGTCGGAACCGATGTCGAAGGCCTCGTCCCACTGCAGGATCATCGGTATCGTCTTGGGCATGGTCTTGGTGTCGACCACCTTGCCGTCGACNCTGAGCGTGCCAACACCGGGGCGCCCCAAGCCACTGAAGTTGTTGAATGCCAGCGTGCCCGCACCGAGTCCCTCGTATTTGAAGTCGAACTCGACTGTGTGACGGCCAGGTGTCAACGCCTCCGCACCTTCCCATTTGATGCGCTCGAGGTCCACCATGTTCCACAGCCACACCGGCTTGCCCTTGAGCAGATAGAAACCATAGCCCGCAAAGCGCCCACCGGACGTCACGATGATGCCATCGCCGCCGCCCTGCGGCACTTCGATGTCGGCTGTGAAGGTATCTGAGGCGTTCAGGATGTTGGGCGAATCGCCTTGCGGCAGCCCGGTCATCGGGCGAGTGTGNACAAACTCGTTACGCCCGGCCGTGATGTTCGGGCGTGGTGCCACGATGCGCCCTGCCACCGAGGCATCAAACGGCAACACCTGATGTTTCTTCGCCTCCGCCAGGAAGGCTGTGCGCATCTGCTTGACCTTCTGCGGGTACTTGGCGGCCACATCCTCTTGCTGATTCCAGCTCTGGTTGAGGTTATAGAGCTGGAAAACCTGGTTGTTCAGCGGGTCGGGATTGGCCGCGCCAAANGCCTGCCACGGCGCCCGGTTGACCTTGGTGCTGAGCAGCCAGCCGTCATCGTAAAGCGCCCACTGACCCATCATCTCGAAATACTGGGTCTTGTGGCGCGAAGCCACNCTGGCATTGGCCGCATCGAAGGTGTAGGCGAAACTGGTGCCCTCGATCGGCGCCTGTTTGATCCCGTCAACCATCTCCGGCGCCTTGATTCCCGCCGCTTCGAGGATGGTCGGCACAACGTCGATCACATGGACGAATTGCTCGCGCAGGGCGCCCTTGTCCTTGATGCGGTTGGGCCACGACACCACCATGTTCTGGTTGATGCCGCCGAGACGGGAAGCGTTCTGCTTGAACCAGTCGAACGGCGTGTCGAAGGCCCACGACCAGCCGGCGGACATGTGGTTGTAGGTGTATTGCGTGCCCCAGACGTCGTAGAACTTCAACTGCACCTCGGCCGGCAAGCCCTGCACGCCGTTGAAGAACGCGACCTCGTTCGGCGTGCCCATCGGNCCGCCTTCGGCGCTGGTGCCGTTGTCGCCGTTGATGTAGATGATCAGCGTGTTGTCGAGTTTGCCGAGATCCTGGAAGTGCTGGATCACGCGGCCGATCTCGTTGTCACTGTAGGCGGCGTAGGCGGCGAACACTTCGACCTGACGAATGAAGAGCTTCTTCTCGTCGGCCGTCAGTTGATCCCAGGGCTTGAGCATTTCACTGGGCCAGGGCGTCAACTGGAGGTGNGGAATCACGCCAAGCTTCTTCTGGTTTTCGAAAATGCGTTCACGCAATTTCTCGTAGCCGTCATCGAACAGATGCATCGCGCTGATCTTGTCCACNCACTCCTTGGTCGGATGGTGCGGCGCGTGCGTCGCCCCNGGCGCGTACTTGATGAACACCGGCTTGGACGGATCGATCTGGTGCATCCGCGTCATGTAGTCGATCGCATCGTCGGCCATCGCCGTAACCAGATTCCATTGTCCTTCCTTGCCCTGGAACGGGTAGATCTGGGTCGTGTTGCGGAACAGGTTCGGCTCCCACTGGTTGGCATCGCCGCCAACGAAGCCGTAGAAGTATTCAAAGCCCATGCCGGTCGGCCACTGGTCGAACGGCCCGCTCTGGCTGGCCTGGAAGGCCGGCACGTTGTGGTCCTTGCCGAACCAGGCGGTCGAATAGCCATTGTCCTTGAGCATGCGGCCAATGGTCGCCTTGTCGCGACCGATGATGCTGTTGTAGCCGGGNAAGCCAGTCGATTGTTCGGAGATCACGCCGAAACCGGCAGAGTGGTGGTTGCGGCCGGTAATCAGCGCGGCGCGCGTCGGCGAACAAAGCGCCGTCGAAAATACCCGGTTGTAACGCAGGCCTTCATTGGCGATACGGTCCATGGCCGGCGTCGGGATAACGCCACCGAAGGTGCTCGGCACGCCGAAACCGGCGTCGTCGGTAATGATGAGCAGCACGTTCGGCGCCTGCTTCGGCGGCACGATACGCGGCGCCCACCAATATTTCGATTGCAGCGCGTCTTCCTTGATCACACCGCCGAACTTCGGATCGGGCGCCGGCAACTGCTTGTTGCTGATCGTCGTCGTGGCGCCCGGCGAGCCGAGTACGCCGGTCACCTGCTGAGCCATGCCCGGCCCGGAGGCTGCTGCGGTCAACGCCGCCACAACCCCGAAAATCAATGCTCTGCCGCTTAATCGCATTTGAATCCCTTTCAAATTAAACCGCAATCAATGCCGGATTGCCCACCCGACAAGGCCATGCTGAAACACTCAGAACCGGAAGTTGGCACCCAAGGCCAGACCGCCAAAACTCAGGCTGTCGACAAGCTTGTCGTCGTTCTGGCTGTAATACAGGTAGCGATAGTCGAGAATGACATCGCCCCACTTGAAGGCGTAGCCGATTCCGGCCGCCCCNTGCCAGGTGAATACCGACGAACCGCCGCCGACATCGACATAGGCATTGGCGAACCAGTCGCTCTCGCCGAAGACGAAGCGCCCCCTGGCGCCGACGATGCCGGCCCAAATGTCTTCCTTCTTCTGTGCATTGCCCGAGCGTGCGAAGGCGATCGTCTTGCCCGACGGCGCGGTGCCTGTCACCACGCCGCTCAGCTGCCAGTCGGTCTTGACGTCGAGACCGAGGTAACGGAAGCCACCCAGCACCTCAATACTGGATTTCGGCTCCTGAACGACTGTATAGCCGCCGACCATGGTCCAGACGGTGCCCTTCAGGTCGGCGCTGAGGCCGCTGCTGAGCATTGCCGTCGATACATTGGCCGGGCCGCTACCGGCATTGACATTGACGCTATGGACGTTGCCCTCGGTATTCGAGAAATGGAGATAGATCAGTTCGGTACCGAGCACCCAGCGATCCTTGCGCGCAGTACCGCTCACCATGACTGCCATGTCGAGACTGTCGAGATAGTTGCCGGCATCGAGTTCGACGTTCGGCGTAATTCCNCCGACCGCCGGTGGGCCGAAGCGAAGTTTGCCATCGACGCTCGGCAGCCACAGGTAAGGCATCACCGAATACTTCCAGCCGGCATCGGCAGCACTTTGCGCCTGGACCGCCATGGGTGACAGCGCCAACGCTGAAACCAGTGCTGCGGTACTGATCTGTTTTTCATCCCCATCCCTTCATCACTTGTTCATGGAAGGCATTGCGACGCCTTGTCCGCAAGCACTCCGTCATCGCCGAATTCTAGTACGTGAAAATCGCAAATAAATGACAATTCACGACAATTTATTGATAATCCACGACACCCTGACATTCCGCTGACATCCCAGGATGAACAATCCAGAACCCGGCGAATTTCCTTTGCCAAAAAGGGAGAAATCCGCGTTGCGCCGCTCTGTCCGATCCCCGAAGTCCTGCGCGACTTCGGTGTCGCCCCGGCCCATTGCTGAGAAAATTCGACCTTACCGAGGAATTCTTCCGGCAACCTGACAATCCCATATCCTTCCGACTGGCGGGACGCCTGCTGAACGCCTGTGCGCGGGCGAGCGCCTGCCCTCATTTCGGATTGCTGATCGGCCAGATGGGCAACGCCTCAACGCTCGGCGCCCCCGGGTTTCTGCTCAGGAACGCGCCGGATGTCGCAACGGCACTTCATGAAGCGATCGGCAATCTGGATGTCCATGATCGCGGGTCGATGCCCTTTCTCGACATCGGCGACGAGACCTCTTTGCTCGGCTACGCGATCCATCAACCGAACATCGAAGGCGCCAGCCAGATCGCCGATGCGGCCCTGGCGGTGATCTGGAACATCATGCGCGGCCTCTGCGGCAGCGCCTGGCTACCGCTCGAAGTGCGCTTCCGGCGTGAAACGCCGGACGACGCCGAGGCATACAGCCAATTCTTTCAAGCGCCCCTGCGTTTCAATGCAACGCAGGACGTGCTGATATTTTCGACATTCTGGCTGACCAGGCCGGTACAGTTCGCCGACCCGATGTTGCGCCAGCATTTCCTGGAACACATCCAGAACCTGCGGCGCTTCCTCGATCTGGAATTCCGCGACAAGGCTTACCAGGCCTTGTTGCTGCTGATCGGTGCGCGACGCTGCACACTCGACGAATTGGCGGCACATTTTTCGATGCATCGGCGTATCCTCAATCGCCGACTGAAGGATGCCGGCACCAGCTTTCGCGCGCTGCACAACGAAGCCCGCCACCAGACCGCCCGGCAACTGTTGAGCGATACCCGTACCGGCATCGACAGCATCGCCTCCNTGCTCGGCTATTCCAGCGCAACCGCATTCAACCGGGCATTTGCCCAATGGGAAGGCGCCCCGCCGGCACAATGGCGGCGCCATGCGCGATTGGTCAGCCGGCATCCGGGCGATTGAAGCTTGCTAGAATCGGCGCACCACCAAAACGGAGTGCGGAATGAAGATCGCTTTTATCGGCCTCGGGATCATGGGACGCCCGATGGCGCTCAATTTGTTGAAGGGCGGCCACGAGGTGACCGTCTGGGCGCGGCGCGCCGAATCGATGCAGCCGCTGCTCGAGGCCGGTGCGCTCGCTGCGGCCGGTCCGGCCGAGGCCGCGCGGGGTAACGAACTGGTGATCTCGATGGTGGCCGATGCGCCGGATGTCGCCGAAGTCATGCGCGGCGTGGCGCAGGGTGCCGTGCAGGGGCTGGTTGCCATCGACATGAGCACCATCGCCCCTGCCGCCGCCCGGCAGATCGGCGTCGATCTGGCCGCCGCCGGTGTCGATTTCATGGATGCCCCGGTGTCCGGCGGCGAGGTCGGCGCCATCGCCGGCACCTTGTCGATCATGGCTGGCGGCTCCGAATCGGCGTTCGCCAAGGCCAAGCCGGCCTTCGAGTGCATGGGCAGGAACATCGTCCATGTCGGCGCTTCCGGCGCCGGGCAGGTGACCAAGGCGGCCAACCAGATCGTCACCGGCATGGGCGTGCTGGCGGTGGCCGAGGCGTTTGCTTTTGCGGCANAAAACGGGNTCGACCGCAGCAAGGTGCGCGAGGCGCTGCTGGGCGGCTTCGCCTACTCGAAAATCCTGGAAAACCACGGCCAGCGCATGCTCGACCGCAACTTCAAGCCGGGCTTCAAGAGCTGGATGCACGAGAAGGATTTGAACATCGTTATGCAGACAGCGCATGAACTGGGCCTCTGCCTGCCTGGCTCGGCGGCGACGGCGCAGATGTTCAACGCGATGGTCGGCTCGGGGCTGGGCGAAGAGGACTCCATCGCCGTGCTGAAACTGCTCGAACGGCTGTCGGGTCAGGAATGAGTGACACAACCCCGGGAGGGCCGAGCAGCCCGGCGGGCCGCTCAAAGTCGGCTTCATCGGCTTGGGCGTCATGGGGCACCCGATGGCGCTGCATCTGCAACGCGCCGGCCACGAGCTGTTCGTCTGGGCGCGCCGCCCGGAAAGCGCTGCCGGCCTGCCAGCAACGGTCTGCGCAACGCCCGCCGAACTCGGGCGCCAATGTGCCGTGGTATTCACGATCATCACTTCCAGCGCCGATGTCGAAGCCGTCGCCCTCGGCACCAATGGCTTGATCGAGGGCATGGCACCGGATTCGGTGCTGATCGATTGCTCGACCATCGCCCCCGACGCGGCGCGCCACATCGCCAGCAAACTTGCCGAGAAAGGTATCCATATGCTCGATGCGCCTGTGTCCGGCGGCGCGCAGGGCGCCATCGACGCCAGCCTGGCGATCATGGCCGGCGGCGATGCGGCTGTGCTGGAACGGGTGCGCCCGCTGCTAGCCTGCCTGGGCAAGCGCATTGTGCATATCGGCCCCAACGGCGCCGGGCAGGTGGCCAAGGCCTGCAACCAGATGATCATGGTCGCTGCCATCGAGGCCGCCGCAGAGGCGATGCGCCTCGCGGCCGCTTCCGGCGTCGATTGCGCCAAGGTCAAACAGGCGCTGGCTGGCGGTTCGGCGGCTTCGCGCGTGCTCGACGTGATGGGCGAACGCATGGTCAAGCGCGATTTCGCCGCCGGCATCGAGGCCCGACTGCATCACAAGGATTTCGGGCTGGTATTGGAAGCGGCGCGCAAATCGNGGGTTCCGGTGCCGTTGACCGCAAGCGTCGCCCAACAGCTCAATGCATTGATGGCGCAGGGCTGGGGCAGGGACGACACATCGTCGCTGCTGCGCGTGCTGGAAGGCTGTGACTCAAACCGCCGCGATTGAGCGTGCCGCCCGGCTGATCGCCGACGCCGATGGCCTGCTGATTACCGCCGGGGCCGGCATGGGCGTCGATTCCGGCCTGCCCGACTTTCGCGGGCGCGAAGGCTTCTGGCGCGCCTACCCGGCGCTGGCCAAGGCGCGCATCGACTTCGAGGAAGCCGCCAGTCCCGACACCTTCCGGCGCAACGCGCGCCTCGGCTGGGGCTTCTACGGCCACCGGCTGGCGCTCTACCGGCGCACCGTGCCGCATGCAGGTTTCCACATCCTGCGCCGCTGGGCGGCGCGCCTGCCGCATGGGGCTTTCGTCTTCACCAGCAATGTCGACGGGCAGTTCGCTAAGGCCGGTTTCGACCCCGCGCACATTTGCGAAATCCACGGCTCGATCCACCACCTGCAATGCCTGGAACCCTGCACCGAGCACATCTGGCCGGCCGATGCCGTCTTGCCGGAAGTCGATGAAGACGCCTGCCTGCTGACGTCCGACCTGCCGCATTGCCCCCGCTGTGGCCGACTGGCGCGGCCGAACATCCTGATGTTCGGCGATTGGGGCTGGATCGAGCAACGCACCGCGCAGCAACAGGCGCGGCTCGACGCCTGGCGGCGCGGTGTGGGCAAGCCGGTTGTCATCGAACTTGGCGCCGGCACCCACATCCCGACCGTCCGCTGGTTCGGCGAAACCCTCGGCGTGCCGCTGATCCGCATCAACCCGACCGAAGCCGAGGTCGGCAGCNGCGCTGGCGTCAGCCTGGAGTCTGGCGCGCTGGCGGCGCTGACCGCCATCGACGCCTGCCTGAAGTCAGGCTAGCCAGCCGGCGATCTTCGCCTTGTCCGGCACGCCGCCGGCATGCACCACCTTGCCATCGACCACGACGGCCGGGGTGCTCATCACGCCATAACCGACGATGGCAGCCATGTCCTCGACCTTTTCCAGTTCGATGGCGACCCCAAGATCGGCCGCCGCCTGTTTGACCAGATCGACGGTGGCATGGCATTTGGCGCAACCGCTACCGAGCACCTTGACGTTTTTCATGGTGAATCTCCCTAAAGCACTGCGTTGAACACATAGCCGACGATCAGGATGCCGGTCGCGACGACCCCGGCAAAGGTGGCGATCAGGCGTGGCTTGAGCGCCTTGCGCAAAATGATCATCTCCGGCGCCGAAAGTGCGATGACGCTCATCATGAAGGCGAGCACGGTACCCAATGCCGCGCCCTTGCCGATCAGGGCTTCGACGACCGGAATGATGCCGGCGGCGTTGGAATACATCGGCACGCCCAAGGCCACGGCCGCCGGTACCGCCCACCAGACGTCGCGGCCCATGAACGACGCCATGAAATCTTCCGGCACGTAGCCGTGAATGCCGGCGCCGAGCGCGATGCCGGCCAGGACGTAAGGCCAGACCTTGCCGACGATTTCCTTCACATGCGCCCAGCCGGCGGCGAAACGCTCAGCCCAGGGCATGCTGGCATGATCGACTGGCGCCGCGCTGCCGGCCTGGATGGCGCGCACCCAGTCTTCCAGATGTGGCTCCATTTTCAGGTGCCCGATCACCATGCCGGCAACGATCGCGACCAGCAGGCCGAGGAACAGATAGAGCACCGCCACCTTCCAGCCGAACATGCCGAAGAGCAGGGCCAGCGCCACTTCGTTGACCATCGGCGCCGAAATCAGGAAGGAGAACGTCACGCCGAGCGGAACGCCCGCGGACAAAAAACCGATGAACAAGGGGACGGCCGAACACGAACAGAACGGCGTGACGATGCCCAGACTCGCCGCCAGCACGTTGCCGAGCCCCAGACGCCGCCCGGAAAGCACAGCGCGCGTGCGCTCCGGCGAAACGAAGGTATGGATGATGCCCATCGCGAACACCACGGCCGTCAGCAACAGCAACACCTTGGGCGTATCGTAGAAGAAGAAATGCACGGCTTCGCCCAGCCGATTCTCGCGGGTGAGTCCGAACAAGGAAATCATGGCATCGGCAAACTCGGTCAGATGCCCGTAGATCAGCACCCAGGCCGGCACGATGATCGCCAGGCCGAGCAGCCAGCGCGCCAGGCGCGAATCAGCTTCGTTCATACCAATCCTTGCTTGCATTGACGACCTTGACCACCAGCAGCATCACCGGCACCTCGATCAGCACGCCGACCACCGTCGCCAGCGCCGCGCCGGACTCGAAGCCGAACAGGCTGATCGCCGCCGCCACCGCCAGCTCGAAGAAATTGGACGCGCCGATCAGTGCGGACGGGCAGGCGATGTTGTGCCTTTCGCCGAGCGCGCGGTTGAGCCAGTAGGCGAGCGCCGAGTTGAAAAAGACCTGGATCAGGATCGGCACGGCCAGCAACGCGATGACCAGCGGCTGCTTCAGGATGGCCTCGCCCTGGAAGGCGAACAGCAACACCAGCGTAGCGAGCAAGGCGCTGATCGACCACGGCCCGATCTTCGCCATCGCCGCATCGAAAGCCGCCTGCCCGCGCGCCAGCAGCGCCTTGCGCCACCATTGCGCGAGCGCCACCGGGATCACGATGTAGAGCACGACCGAGATCAGCAGCGTATCCCACGGCACGGTGATGGCCGACAAACCAAGCAGGAAGGCGACCAGCGGCGCAAAGGCGAAGACCATGATGGCATCGTTGACCGCCACCTGCGACAGCGTGAATAGCGGGTCGCCGTTCGACAACCGGCTCCAGACGAAGACCATCGCGGTACATGGCGCCGCCGCCAGCAAAATCAGGCCGGCGATATAGCTGTCGATCTGCTCTGCCGGCAGCCAGGGCGCGAACAGCTGGCGGATGAACAGCCAGCCGAGAAAGGCCATCGAGAACGGTTTGACCAGCCAATTGACGAACAGCGTGACGCCGATGCCGCGCACATGCTGCTTGACCTCATGCAGCGCGCCGAAATCGACCTTGACCAGCATCGGGATGATCATCACCCAGATCAACAGGCCGACCGGCAGATTGACCTGCGCGACCTCCATGCGGCCGACCGCCTGGAAAAAGCCCGGCAAGGCCTGGCCGAAGGCGATGCCGGCGACGATGCAGATGAAGACCCAGAGCGACAGATAGCGCTCGAAGTTACTCATGGGCGCCGCCGCTGCCTGTTTCATCGTGACTTCGCACTGCGCGCTCATTGCCCGGCCTCCCGATGAATCCTGCTTGCCGCCTCGACGACGGTTGCGGTCGACATCGTTTCCAGGGGCAATTTCAAAATGCGGCGATACGCTTTTCCAGTTCGGCATAGGCCACCTCGAACGCCGCCCGACGTGCCGCCAGCGGCTCGACATGGGCCGGATCGTCGATGCCCCAGTGCGCGGTCGCCGGATGCCCCGGCCACACCGGGCAGACTTCGCCCGCCGCATTGGCGCAGACGGTGAAGATGAAATCCATGTTCGGCGCCCCCGGCCCGGAAAACTCGTCCCACGACTTGCTGCGCGGATGGCCGCCATTCGGCCACGGCACGCCGTGCGCCGCCAGGGTTTCCAGGGCCACCGGATTGACCTTGCCGCTCGGCAAGCTGCCCGCCGAAAAAGCGCGGATGCGCCCTTTGCCGAGGTGGTTGAACAAGGCCTCGCCGAGGATGGAACGGGCCGAATTGCCGGTACACAACACCAGGACGTTGAAGGTCTTCATGCGCAATGCTCCGCGTCGCAGGATTCGACGATGTCCTGGCAACCCAGGCCGCCGCAGCAGTCTTCGGTCAGGTAGCGCAGCAGCTCGTTCATCGCCACGTAATCGGTCGAATAGAAAACGAACCGGCCCTCCTGCCGCGAACTGGCCAGCCCGGCGACGACCAGTTCCTTGAGATGAAAGGTCAGGCGGCCGTTGGCTTCGATGGCCAGCGCCTCGGCGATCTTGCCGACCGACAGCCCGGCCGAGCCGGCGCGCACCAGCAGGCGAAAGATTTGCAGCCGGGTTTCGTGCGCCAGCGCCCCGAGGGCGACGACAGCGAGTTTCGATTCCATATTTCAATAATCGTTAAATTGTTTCCGAATCTTAATGCTTTTACACGAACGGACAAGCATCGCCGTCGACCATGCCGCACCGGGCGATTAGAATCCGCCCGATGTCCGATCAGGAAACATCCAGCACCCAGCGCGCCCTGCTCCTCGAAATCGCCGAGTTGAAGCGGCAGCTTTCCCAGGAAACCGACCGCAAGCAGCGTGCGCTGGTCGTGGCATTGGCGGCTTCGCTGTTGCTGCACGGGCTGATCCTGCTGATTCCGGAACAGGAAAAGCCGGTGTCGCGCCCGCCGGCCACGCGGCTGGAGGCCAGCCTCGCTTCGCCGACCCGGAAGCCGCAAACCGCCAGCGTGCCGACACCGGTCGCCAGCCCGAGCAAACCGGCGCCGGCCAAGCCGCAACAGACAAAGCGACCGGTTCTGGCGATCAACAAACCGCAAAGTTCGTCCGCCAGCCCATCGACGCCCAAATGGACGGTGGCGCAAAAAACGNAGATGAACGACTTCCTGCGCGAGCTGGAAAGCCAGGCCAAGGCCGCCNCGCGCCCCGATCTCGCCCAGCGCTCGCTGTCGATGGCCCGCGAATTCGCGCGCCAGCAGGGCAAGCAGGATCGCGAAGGCAGCGAAATCCTGGAACTGCTGCCCAATGCCCAGCCGGTCGATCCGTTCAGCCTGGAAATGTATCTCGACGCGCTGGTCAGGAAGCTCAACAAAAGCGCCGGCTTCGTGCGCAACGACCCGCGCAGCCTGGGCATCAAGAAGGCCTCGGTACAGGTCAAGCTGAACCCGGACGGCTCGCTCAAGAGCTTCAACATCGTCAATGCCGGCGACCAGAAGGATCAGATCGCCTTCGTCAAGGCGGTGGTCGAGCAAGCCATACCGTTCGCGCCCTTCCCGAGCGACCTGCGGCGCTCGGCCAGCGCGCTCAACATGACGATCTGCATCCAGCCGGCCAGCGGCAACGCCGGCGGCTTCGGTTTCTCGCGGCTGCCGGAAGGCAAAGGCTGCTGATGACGGCGTCGTTCGGCTAATCGAATCGGTTCGAGCGGGTTTCCAGCATCGTTCGCAGCGCCGCCCGCTCCTCGGGCGTCGGCATCGTCGCCGTGAATTCCAGGCCGGCGTAATTGGCTGCGACGAAACGCACGCGGCAGGGCATTTTCAGCTCCAGATAATTTCCGCCCCGGCGCGGCATGAAGCTGACGATCACCGGCGTGCCGACGACGACCGCCTGCCCGGCGCGGGTCAGCGATTCGCTGGCCTCGAACTCGGCGCCGCCGAACGAAATGTTCCTGGTGTTTCCCGGAAATCGTTTGCCGGTAGCGGAAACCATCAGGCTGCACGGGATCCGGGCACGAACACGAATATCTTTGCGACGTTCATCCATGCCTCGATTATCGAGGAATTTCACGGACCGTGAAGCGACTTACCGTAATCCTACACTGGCCCGATCGAGAAATTCGACAACCTCGGTCAAAGGGCCGGCAATATCGTCGAAGCCTTCGTGATGCCCGGGTATCAACAGCAAGCTTGCCAACCCGGGCCGGGCCGCGGCGAGAATGTCGCGGGCATCGCCAACCGGCACCGTTGCATCGTCGCTGCCATGCACCAGCAACACCGGGCAGGCAACCCTTGCGATTGTGTGTTGCGGCGCGATGTCGGCAAAGCGGTGCCCGATGACGTGCTGGACGTAAGCCAGAACGTACCAACCGAAGGGTAGATAGGGGATTCCTTTCCAGCGCAGCCAGCGGCGCATCATGCCCTCAGGATGAGCGAAAGCGGAAAGGCTGACGACGGCCGCGACCTCNCGCCGCCGCGCTGCAACGAGCAAAGCGGCACCGGCCCCGACGGAATGACCGAGCAGCGAGACCCGTCGCGCATCGACCTCAGGCCGCGCACGCAGCCAGTCGAAGACATGTTCGAGATCCTCGGCGAAGCGCGGTAGCGAGGAAAATGTATCGCCATCGCTGGCGCCGTGGTTGCGCGCCGAGAACAGCAGCAGCCCGTAGCCGGCGTCATGCAGCGCGTCGACCAGCGGCAACATCATCGCAGCATTACCGCCCCAGCCATGAACGACAGCCAGCGCCGCCCCCTCGCCAGAGGGAATCCACCAGCCACGCAGAATCTTGCGGTTCACTGTCGGGATTTCCACGGCCTGCCAGGCTACACCGCCAGGCGTGGCGGCATCGGCGATACGCGGCGCCCGCAGTCCGCGCCGGATAAGCCAATTTCCTCCAAGCCATCCCGCGGCAAGGATAGTCAGCGCGCCCTCGATCATGCGCCGGGCCAGCCAATCACCCGACGCAAGCGGAAGACGAAAACTTGGCGATTCCCCTGTCTCCATACTCTCCACCCAGTAATTCAGAATTTGCTTATTTTACGCCGTCGACCGCAACCGGCACTGGCAAGCACCCGGAAAGGGCATCGGCGCTATACTAATTTATGGCAAGAAAAAACAAGAAAACCTGCGACCGGGACATCGCACATGGCTGACCACGTCGTCATGCTGGCGGCACTGACTGTCGTCATCGTGCTGCTGTTCGACTACACCAACGGCTTCCACGACGCCGCCAACATCGTTGCCACGGTGATCGCCTCGCGCGCCATGACACCTGCGCAGGCGGTCGTCATCGTTGGCGCCTTCGAGTTCCTCGGCNCCTTGCTCGGCGGCACCGCCGTCGCCGACACCATCGGCAAGTTCGTCGCGCTCGACGGCGTGACCCCGGTGCTGTCACTCTCCATCCTGCTCTGCGGGCTGATCGGCGCCATCGTCTGGAATCTCGTCACCTGGTATTTCGGCATCCCGTCATCATCGTCGCATGCGCTGGTCGGCGGACTGATCGGCGCCGTCACCGTGTCGGTCGGCAGCG
Organism: Dechloromonas sp.; assembly: GCA_013363835.1. Classification (GTDB taxonomy): domain Bacteria; phylum Pseudomonadota; class Gammaproteobacteria; order Burkholderiales; family Rhodocyclaceae; genus Azonexus. The sequence continues at coordinate 211,813 of CP054864.1, read as the reverse complement.
ATCACGTGGTCTGGGGATTCGGCGAACTTCTGCAGGGGCACGTCACCGGCATCGTCAAGGTGCTGGCGGCACTGCTGCTGTCGCCGCTGATCGGCTTCTGGCTCGGCTTCCTGATGCATCGCCTGCTCACCGCCCTGCTGATGGCGGCCAACCCGGCCGCCAATTCGCGGCTGCGCGCCGCCCAGTTCGTGACCGCCGCCGGTCTCGCCTTTTCGCACGGCGCCAACGACGCGCAGAAANGCATGGGCATCCTGACCCTGGTGCTGCTGCTCGGCGGCTTCATTCCCAGCTTCGAGGTGCCGTTCTGGGTCATGCTGGCCTGCGCCTCGGCAATCACGCTCGGCATCCTGTCCGGCGGCTGGCGCATCGTCCGCACGCTCGGCTTCGCCATCTATCGCGTGCGGCCGATCCATGCCCTCGGTTCGCAGCTCACTTCGGCGGCGGTGATACTCGCCGCTTCCGTGGGCGGCGCCCCGGTATCGACGACGCACGTGGTCGCCACCTCGATCATGGGCATCGGCGCCTCGGAACGCCCGCGCGCGGTGCGCTGGGCCAAGGCCAAGGACATCGCCGTGACCTGGGTCATCACCATCCCCGGCGCCGCGCTCGCCGCGATTCAGGCCTATGCACTGGCCAATCTTTTTATCGGAGGTCTGCGATGAACGACCAGCCATCCATCTTCCGTCGCCTGTTCGAACGCGTCTTCCCCAGGATGCCCGATTTCTTCAGCCTGCTGACCGAGCAGTGCGAGCATGTCGCACACACCACCGGCCTGCTGGTCGAGTTCATGGAAAGCGGCGAGGCGGCGATCGGCGACCAGATCCGCCAGGACGAGCACGAGGCGGACCGCATCAAGATCCGCAATCTGCACACGCTGAACGAGGCGTTCTCGACGCCGATCGACCGCGAAGACCTGCACCGCGCCATCATCGACCTCGACGAGATCGTCAATTACTGCAAGAGCACGGTCAGCGAAATGGACGTGCTCGGCGTCGCGCCCGACAAGCACAGCCTCGAAATGGCCATGCACATCAAGCTCGGCACCGACGCGCTGGCGCTCGGTTTCGCGCATCTTGCCAAGCAACCGGCGACGGCCGCCACCGATGCCGACAGCGCGCGCAAGGCCGAGCGCAAGGTGGAAAAAGCCTACCGCCGGGCGATCGCCGAACTGTTCCAGGGCGACGACTACATCAACATGTTCAAGCGCCGCGAAATCTACCGCCACCTGTCCAACGCCGCCGACCGCATGGCCAACTGCGCCAACACGCTGCACGACATCGTCGTCAAGATGACCTGACCATGCTGCAGGCCTTTTCCCGTTTCATCCTCACGCTCTGCGGCTGGCGCTTCTTCGATCTTCCCGGGCGACCGCGGCGGGCAGTGCTCATCGAGTACCCGCACACCTCGAACTGGGATGCCTTCTACGGCCTCCTGACCAATTTCGCACTCGGCGCCCGCGTCAGCTGGATGGCCAAGGACGTCGCCTTCCGCTGGCCCTTCGCCGGCCTCATGAAGCGACTCGGCGGCATTCCGATCAACCGGCGCACCCAGTCCAACATGGTCGCGCAGATGATCGAGCAGTTCGCGATGCGCGACGACTTCATCCTCGGCATCACGCCGGAGGGAACGCGGAGCCTGACCCCGGGATGGAAATCGGGCTTCTACCGGATCGCCGTCGGTGCCGGGGTGCCGCTGCTCCTGTCCACGATCGACTACGCGCGCAAGGAAGCAGGCATCATCGCCTGCCTCGAATTGAGCGGCGACCCCGACCAGGATCTGGCGCGCATTGCCGAAATCTACGCGGGCAGGCGCGGCCGACGCCCGGGCTCGCCTCGCCGATTCGCTGGATGCCCGACAACCCGACCCGCAGCAATACGCCACAATCATGATGAAGACCATCGCCGCCGGGCTGCTCGCGTTGCTCGGCTGGAAAGCCGTCGCACCGCCCGAGCGTCCCCTGAAGGCGGTTCTCGTCGCTTACCCGCACACCTCGAACTGGGACGCCTTCTACGCCCTGCTGGTCAAGCTCGCCCTCGGCCTCGACGCACACTGGGCCGGCAAGGACAGCATGTTTTGCCCGCCCTTTGGCAGCCTGCTCAAACGCATGGGCGGCGTTCCGGTCAATCGTCGTGAACGTACCGGCTTCGTCGAGCAGATGGCCGCCGAGTTCGCCGAGCGCGAACGCTTCACGCTGGCCATCGCACCGGAAGGCACACGCGGCCTGACTGCCGGCTGGAAAAGCGGCTTCTACCGCATGGCGTTCGCCGCACAAGTGCCGGTCGCGCTCGGCTTCATGGATTACGCAAGGCGCGAAGGCGGCATCCTCGCCTACCTGACGCTGACCGGCGACCGCGACGCCGACCTGGCAGCCATCGCCCGCCACTACGCCGACCGTCCCGGCAAGCGCCCGGAGCTCGCCTCGCCGATCCGCTGGCTGGACTGAGCCTCAGCCGGCGACCAGCATCACCGTTTCACCGGCAAAGCTGACCGTCTGCCCGGGCCGCATTTTGGCCCGTTTTCGGGTGTCGACCGCAGCATCCACCTTCACGCGCCCCTCAGCGATGGCGGCATGTGCTGCGCCGCCGGATTCGCACAGGCCAGTGGCCTTGAGCAGCTGGTCGAGCTGGATGTAGTCGCCGCGTACGGCAAAGGTAATGCTCATGTTTATTCTTCCACCAGGATCAGGTACCCGACAGAGCCCGTGGGCGCCGAGTACGATGGTTTGTTCGATATCGCCGGTTCTCGACGGGCCGGAGATGAAATTGACGGCACGCGGCAGGCTGCCTCGTTCGTTACGCAGCAGCGCGAAGGCATCTTCCATGGTCGCGACGATGCGGCTGACCGGAACCACGGCGACATGGGTTTCCGGCAGCAGGCTGACGCTGCCCGGCGTCTGCGGGCCGGAGAGCAGCATCAGCGTACCGGTTTCGGCGATGGCGCAAAAACAGCCGGAAATGCCCACGCTGTCGGCATCGACCGCTTCCCGCATCGCGACATCGACACCGGCGCCCGCCCAGTCGAATCCGGCGACATCGCCGGTCACCACCGCCTGCGGCGGCAAGGCCTGTTCGGCCAGATAACACGCGACCGCTGCCGGCACATGCGCCGGCGTGTCGACACGCTCGACACTGCTCGCCAGGTATTGCGCCTTGCTCGCGAAGCGCCCGGCAAGATCACCCGCCAGCCGTGGCTGCGGACAGCGCACCGGGTTACGCATTGCGGTCTCGGCGGCGGCCCGACGTGCCACCTCATTCTCCTTGCCCAGGCCGGCACGCACGCGCTGCATGATTTCGGCACGCGCGCTCATGCCACCCGGTTCCTCGGTTGCCCGGCCGCGAAGGCTTCGATGTTGTCGATCAACTGGTCGGCCAGCGCCTGCATGGCCGGCCGGCTGGACCAGGCGACGTGCGGGGTCAGCAGGAAATTGGGCAACGCCAGCAGTTCCGGCGCGACCATCGGATGCCCGGCCGGCGGCGGCTCGGCGGTGATGACGTCGAACCCGGCCCCGGCGATCCAGCCTTCGTTCAATGCGCGAATCAGCGCCGCCTCGTCCACCAGGCCACCCCGCGCGGTGTTGATGAGCAAGGCGCTCGGTTTCATCGCCCGCAACTCGGCCTCGCCGATCAGGCCGCGCGTCTCGGGCGTCAGCGGGCAATGCAGGCTGATCGCATCGGCTTCGCGCAATACCGCGTCGAATGCCGTGTAGCCGGGGCGCAAGACTGTAGCGCCCTTGCGCTCGGCGCGCAGCACGCGCATGCCGAAGGCCTCGGCCAGCCGCGCGACGCCGTTGCCCAGACTGCCGCTGCCGACCAGGCCCAGCGTGGCGCCGTTCAGATCATGGATCGGGTGATCGAACAGGCAGAACTGATCCGACTGCTGCCAGCGCCCGGCCTGCACCGTGGCCCGCCAGGCGACCAGGTTGCGCGACAGGGCGAGCAGCAGCGCGAACGCGTGCTCGGGCACCGTGCGGTCGGCATAGCCGCGAATATTGGAGACGACGATGCCGTGACGCCGACAGGCGTCGAGGTCGACGTTGTTGGTGCCGGTCGCCATCACGGCGACCATTTTCAGGCTTTTCAAGGCGTCGACCGCAGCAGCCGGCAAGGGCACCTTGTTGATGACGGCAATGGTGGCGCCTTGCAGGCGCTCGACCACTTGCCCCGGAACGCTTTTCGGGTAGTCNGACCAGTCGTGCGGAAAAGCCGGTCGCCGCACATCGGCGATGACCGAATCGCGCTCCAGGCAAACGATGCGGTGCATCACGCGTCCTGCGTCGTCCAAGGCTTACCGGCCGCACTGGCGATCGCACCGATCTGGGCACCCAGCCCCGGTTCGCCGACATAGACCAGCCGGTCGATGGCCGCAGCGCACAAGCCCTCGATCGCGGCGGTATCGCCCTGCATCAGGTTGAGCACGCCGGCCGGCCACTCGGCGCGCGCCGACAGTTCGCACAACGCGTAGGCGGCAGAAGGCGCCTTCGGACTCGGCTTGACGACCACGCTCGCGCCCCCGCGTAGCGCCGCAGCCGCCGCCTCGGCAAAGCCGGCCAGCGGGTGCGTGGCGTCGACGACGATGGCGACAACGCCGGCTTCGCCTGCCGCTGCCCCGCGCAAGGCAGCCAACGCCCCGCTACCTCGGCCTGCGCCGCCTCTTCGGAAAAACCCGTTTCCTTGCGCAGCAGCTTGGCGAAATGCCCGGTGTAGCGGTCCAGCCCGGCGGCCAGGGCGTCGAGATAGCCCTGCCGCGCCGCCATCGGCAGCGCGGCCCAGGCCGGCTGCGCGGCGCGTGCGGCGCCCACGGCCTCCGCTGCCTCGTCGTTTCCGCACAGCGGTACGCGGTAGATGGCTTCGCCATTCGCCGGATCGACGACATCGAAGAAGGCATCGGTAACGGTCAGATAGGCGTGGCCATTGACCCACAGCGGGATGGCCTTGGGCCTTCTGGTGCAAATTCCATGTTCAAGCTCTCTTTCTTGCTGCGTAAAGTTCGTGAAAAGTCTGTCCCGACGGCGGTGTCAGGTCGCGCCCCGCTGTCCACCCGGCGCCAGTCCGAAAACGCGAATGCGGCCGCTGTCGTCGGCCNAGCCAGCGCAGGTAGCGCGCGGCACGCCGGCTCATCCAGCGATACAGCCGCGGACGCCCGGCCAGCCAGCCCCAGGCGCGCAAGGCCAGGCGCTCGCCCCACGGGCGCAGGCCGCGCTCGTTCTGGATTTCCCGCAGCCGATGCATCAGCGCCGGCAGCGGGATATTGACCGGACAGACGCTAGCGCACTGGTTGCAGCCGGTGGAAGCATGCGGCAGTTCGAGCGCGTTTTCGATACCGGTGTAGAGCGGCGTCAGCAACGAGCCCATCGGCCCCGGGTGNACCCAGCCGTAGGCGTGGCCGCCGAGCGAAAAGTACACGGGNCAATGGTTCATGCAGGCGCCGCAGCGGATGCAGCGCAGCATGTCGGCGAAGTCGGAACCGGCCAGCGCCGCCCGGCCGTTGTCGACCAGGATGAAAACGGTCTTTTCCGGCCCTTCCGTCTCGCCGGGGCCGCGCGTCCCGGTCAACAGCGAAACGTAGTTGGAAATGCCCTGCCCGGTCGCCGAGCGCGGCAGCAGGCGCATCAGCGTCGCGAAATCCTCCAGCGTCGGAACGATCTTCTCGATGCCGGTGATGACGACATGCACCCGGGGCAGCGTGGTCACCATGCGGCCATTGCCTTCGTTGGTGACGAGCGCCGCCGAGCCGCTCTCCGCGATCAGGAAATTGGCGCCGGAAATGCCCATTTCAGCCGACAGGAAATGCTGGCGCAACACCGCGCGCGCCTCGGCAGCCATCGCCGGGATGTCGGCCGAACTGCGTTCCTGCAAGGGCCGCTGGTGCGCCTCGGCAAATAGGCCTCAACTTCGCCGATGGTCNTTGTGCACCGCCGGCGCGATGATGTGCGAGGGTGTTTCGCCGGCAAGTTGCACGATGTATTCGCCGAGATCGGTCTCGACCGGGCGGATGCCGACGGCAGCAAGCGCCTCGTTCAGCCGCGCCTCTTCGGAAAGCATGGATTTCGACTTGACCGCCTTGGTCACGCCGTGGCGTTGCGCGATGTCGACCACCAGCCGTGCCACTTCTTCGCCGTCGCGCGCCCACAGGACTTCTGCCCCGCCGGCCTTGGCACGCGCCTCGAAAATCTCCAGCCAGACGTCGAGGTCGTCGACGAAGCGCCGGCGAATCGCCTCGCAGGCGCCACGCAGCGCCTCGACATCGATACCGTCCTCGACCAGCCCGGCCACACCTTTGGCCCTTTTGGCCACGAACAGCGGCCGGACTCTCTTCAGCGTCTTCTGCAAGCCCGCGTTGCGCACCTGCGCCCCGGCCCGCGCCTGGAAGAACATCGCCTGCGAATGCATTGCCGCGTTCACGCCGGCTCCGCGNCCGGCCAGTACTTCGGCGAGGTGCAACACCCGCGTGCGCGTATCGCCGCGCCGCCGCAAACGCCCCTCGATATTGAGCAGGCAGCCGAGATCGCCACCAATCACGGCATCGGCGCCGGTCGCCGCGATCGACTCGCACTTGCGATCGACGATGGCCGTGGATATATCGCCGAAACGCACCGCAAAGGCGCCGCCAAAACCGCAGCACTCCTCGCAATCCTGCATTTCGGTGAGCGTCAGGCCGCGCACCTTGTTCAGCAAGGCCCGAGGCTCACGCTTCACGCCAAGTCCGCGCAGCCCCTTGCACGAATCGTGGTAGGTCACGCTCCCGGAGAATTTTCCGGCAACTCGGCGAGTNTTCAGAACCTCGTCCAGAAACCGGCTCAATTCATAGCTGCGTCCGGCCACCGCCGCCGCGCGCACCGCCCAGTCCGCATCGTCGGCCAGCAATTGCGGATAGACGTTGCGAACGTGATCGGCACACGAGCCCGAGGGAATCACCACGTAATCGAAGGGCTCCAGTTCGGCAATCGCCTTCTTGGCCAGGTCGCGCGCCAGATCGCGATTTCCGGCACTCCAGGCGGGTTGACCGCAACAGGTCTGCCCGGGCGGCACGACCACCTCGCAACCAGCCCCTTCGAGCAGGCGCAGCGCCGCAAAGCCGACGGCCGGACGCATCAGGTCGACCAGGCAGGTAACGTAGAGGGCCAAGCGCATGCTAATATTGCGGCGCACAAGAACGAAAGTGGCTAATGCTACTCAAACCGCACCAATAAAGGAATCCAGTTGTCCGAAACCGTCAGCGGGTCCGCCAAGACGCCCGGTTCGATACAGGTCATCGAGCGCATGATGACGCTTCTCGACGCCCTTGCCGCGTCGCCCGAACCGGCCAGCCTCAAGCATCTGGCCAGCGTAACCGGACTCCATCCCTCGACCGCCCATCGCATCCTGGCCGCCATGGCCGCGGCGAATTTCGTCGAGCGCCAGGACGCCGGCACCTATCGTCTCGGCATCCGCCTGCTCGAACTCGGCAACCTCGTCAAATCGCGCATCAACCTGCGCGAGGTCGCCCTGCCCTTCATGCAGGAACTGCACGAGGCCATCGGCGAAGCGATCAACCTCGGCGCCCGTCACGGCGACGAAATCGGCCTCATCGAACGCACCTCGTCCGGCCGCTCGCTCGTTCGTGTCGTCTATCTGGTCGGCGAACGCGCCCCGCTGCACCTGACCTCACTGGGCAAACTCTTCCTCGCGGCCGAAACGCCGCAGCAGGTTCGCGACTACGCCAAGCGCACCGGCCTGCCCGGCAAGACGCCGCATTCGCTGACGACGCTGGCTGCCCTTGAAAAGGAACTCGACAAGGTGCGCCGGCATGGTATCGCCGAAGACGACGAGGAAGCCGAAATCGGCCTCAAGTGCGTTGCCGCGCCCATCCATGACGAAGAAGGCCATATCGTCGCCGCGCTGTCGGTCTCCGCCCCCACCGATCGCCACGATCCGGCCTGGATTGCCCAGGTACGCAAGACCGCGGCGGCCGTTTCGCAGTCTCTCGGCTACACCGGCACAAAAAATAGGGCTGCCCGCAAGCAACCCTTTTCTTACGCCAGCGAACGAGAAGCTCAGGCCGGCTTGCGCTCGGGCGTCAGACTGGCGCTCTCCATCCAGCGCTTGATCCGGTTGGCGTCGCCGACCCGCGTCATCTTGCCGGCGGAGTCGAGCAGGACGATGACGACCGGCTTGTCGGCCACCCGCGCCTGCATCACCAGGCAGCGCCCGGCTTCGGAAATGTAACCGGTCTTCGAGACGCCGATTTCCCAGTTGTCACTGCGCACCAGGGCATTGGTATTGCGAAAATCTCGGATATGCCCGTTCAGATCCACGCGCGCCTCTTCGGTCGTCGAGAAGTGGCGAATTTCCGGATAGCGGGCAGCAGCCGCCACCATGCGCGCCAGATCCTTCGCGGTCGATACGTTGTTGCTGGACAGCCCGGTCGGCTCCTCGAAACGCGAACTGAACATGCCCAATGCGTGCGCCTTCTGGTTCATGGCCTTGACGAACGCTGGCATGCCGCCGGGATAGTGGCGGCCGAGCGCATGCGCCGCGCGATTTTCGGAAGACATCAGCGCCAGCAGCATCGCCGTTTCACGCGTCATCGTCGTACCCACCGGCAGACGCGAACGCGTCCCCTTGAGGCCATCGACATCTTCTTCGCCAATCGCGATGACTTCGCTCAGATCGAGTTTGGCATCGAGAACGACCATCGCCGTCATCAGCTTGGAGATCGAGGCAATCGGAACAACAGTATCAGACTGCTTCTCCAGCAGCGGCTGCCCGGTCTCCTGATCGATAACCAGCGCTGAAGCCGAGTAGAGCATCAGGCGACGTGGATCGACATCCGCCATGCTGACCTTGCGCACCGACTTTTTCGCAACCGGCTCGCTTGCCGGTTTCTGCGCCACATGCGCTGCCTGCTTCTGCGATGACTTGGCGGACGCCTTCTGGGTCTTTGCCGAAGACTGCTTGGTGGTCGAGGCAGCCTTGTCGCTCGTCTTCTTGGTTGCCGATTGGGTCTTTTTGGCGTCGGTCGCCGCATGGCTTGGCGCACCCAGCCCCAAGCCCAGCAACGCGCTCAGCAGCATGGCTGCCGTAAATCCTTGTTTCATCCGTAATCTCCTGCCAATACGCAGCGAATTCTAGCCCAGTTTAGCAGGAGAGTTACAAAAATCAACAAAAATAAGTAGATAGGACAACAAGTTAAGTTGATTTATCAGCCAGCATCGACGACGGTGAGTGCGGTCATATTGACGATGCGGCGGACGGTGGCGGTGGGGGTAAGAATATGCACCGGTTTGGCCGCGCCGAGCAGGATGGGGCCGATGGTCAGGTTGTCGCCGGCCGCCACCTTGAGCAGGTTGAACGAGATGTTGGCTGCATCGAGCGTCGGCATGACCAGCAGATTGGCCTGGCCACGCAGTCGCGAATTGGGGAAGGCGCCGAGACGGATTTCCTCGTCGAGCGCGGCATCGCCGTGCATTTCGCCTTCGACCTCGAGGTCCGGCGCCCGCTGCCTGAGAATGTTCAGCACCTGGCGCATCTTCAACGAAGTGGGCGTATCCGCCGTCCCGAAGGTCGAATGCGAGAGCAGCGCGACCTTAGGCTGCATGCCGAAGTTGCGAATCTCTTCGGCCGCGAGCAGGGTCATGTCGGCGAGTTGCTCGGCATCCGGATCGTAGTTGATGTAGGTATCGGCGATGAACACCGTGCGCCCCGGCAACATCAACAGGTTCATCGAATAGTAGCGGTCCAGCCCCGCATGGGTGCCGATCACGCTCTGGACATACTCGCGGTGCGTTTCATGGCGCCCGAAGGTGCCGCAGATGAGGCCGTCGGCATAGCCGAGATGGACCATCAGCGCCCCGTACAGCGTCGCCCGGCGCCGTACTTCACGGCGTGCGAAGTCGGGAGACACCCCNTTGCGCTCGGTCAGGCGGTGGTAGGTTTGCCAGAACTCCTCGAAGTGGCTGTCGAAGAAAGTCGAATCATCGGCATGAATGACTTCGTAGTCGTCACCTTGCCGGATGCGCAAGCCTGCGGCATCGATACGCCGGGCAATTTCTCCGGGATGTCCGATCAGGATGGGACGGGCGATACGCTCGTCGCAAACCACCTGTACCGCCCTTAGCACGCGCTCGTCCGTCCCCTCGGCGAAGACGATGCGCTTGGGCGCGGCCTTGGCCTGCGAGAAGACCGGCTTCATGATCATGCCGGAGTGGTGNACGAATTCGTTGAGGCCNTGAACGTAGGCATCCCAGTCGCGAATCGGCCGGGTGGCGACGCCCGAGTCCATGCCGGCCTTGGCCACCGCCGGGGCGATCTTGACGATCAGGCGCGGATCGAAGGGCCGNGGAATCAGGTATTCGGGACCGAAGCCGGTGACCTTCTCGCCGTAGGCGGAAGCCACAACCTCGGACTGTTCGGCTCGCGCCAGTTCGGCGATGGCCTTGACCGCCGCCATCTTCATCTCTTCGGTGATGGTGGTGGCACCGACGTCAAGGGCGCCGCGGAAGATGAACGGGAAGCAGAGGACGTTGTTGACCTGATTCGGGTAGTCGGAACGGCCGGTGCACATGATGGCGTCGTCGCGCACGCTCTTGACCAGTTCCGGCGTGATTTCCGGGGTCGGGTTGGCGAGTGCCATGATCAGCGGCTTGGCGGCCATCTTCGCCACCATCTCGGGCTTCAGGACGCCACCGGCGGAGAGGCCGAGGAAGACGTCGGCGCCTTCGATGACTTCACCCAGCGTACGGGCATCGGTCTTCTTGGCGTAGCGCGCCTTGATCTCGTCCATTTCCTCGACGCGGCCTTCGTAGACTAGGCCNTTGATGTCGGTGACCCAGATGTTCTCGGGCGGCGCGCCGAGCATGACCAGCAGGTCGAGACAGGCGAGCGCGGCGGCNGCGGCGCCGGAGGTGACGATCTTGACGGTCTTGAGATCCTTGCCGATCAGGTGCAGCCCGTTGAGCGCCGCCGCGCCGACGACGATCGCCGTGCCGTGCTGGTCGTCGTGAAAGACAGGGATCTTCATCCGCTCGCGCAGCTTCTTCTCGATGTAGAAGCATTCTGGGGCCTTGATGTCTTCGAGGTTGATGCCGCCGAAGGTGGGTTCGAGCGAGGCGATGGTGTCGATCAGCTTGTCGGGGTCACGTTCTTCGATTTCGAGGTCGAAGACGTCGATGTTGGCGAATTTCTTGAAGAGGACGCCCTTGCCTTCCATGACCGGCTTGGCGGCGAGCGGACCGATGGGACCGAGGCCAAGGACGGCGGTGCCGTTGGTGATGACGCCGACCAGGTTGCCGCGCGCCGTGAGCGTACTGGCTTCCACCGGGTCGGCGACGATTTCTTCGCAGGCGAAGGCCACGCCTGGCGAGTACGCCATCGACAGGTCGTACTGGTTGGTCAGCTGCTTGATCGGGGTCACCGCGATCTTTCCCGGCTTCGGGTGGCGGTGATAGTACAGTGCGGCTTCGCGCAATTGCTTGGGATCCATGCCTGCCTCCGTTTCGTATTATGAAAACGTGTTTTGAATAGCGCAAAAGTTTATCACACCAACACCCGGCGCCAAGTTACGGATATCACCTAGACGCACAAAGTCAAGTGGATGTTTACCTGACTTGATGCATAATTACGGGCTTCCCAGCCGACGGCACCCAAGCCGCTCGAAGTCTTGGTGGCAGCTCCCGACGACTGGCGTAAAGTTTATCTGTTTCAGTAACTTGAGAGAGACATCGCCATGACCGCACCGCTGAATGCACCAGACTACGTCCAACACGAAGGCCTGAAGAAATGGGTCGCCGAAATCGCCGCCCTGACCCAACCCGCGCGCATCCACTGGGCCGATGGCTCGCAGGAAGAGTATGACCGCTTGTGCGCGGAAATGGTAGAAGCCGGCACCCTGATCAAGCTGAATCAGGAAAAGCGTCCGAATTCCTACCTCGCTTTTTCCGACCCCTCCGATGTCGCCCGCGTCGAAGACCGCACCTACATCTGTTCCGCCAACAAGGAAGACGCCGGCCCGACCAACAACTGGGAAGAGCCCGCCAAGATGCGCGAGACCCTCAACGGCCTGTTCAAGGGGTGCATGAAGGGCCGCACGATGTACGTCATCCCGTTCTCGATGGGCCCGCTCGGTTCCCCTATCGCCCACATTGGCGTCGAGATTTCCGACTCCGCCTACGTCGTGGTCAACATGCGCACCATGACCCGCATGGGCAAGGCCGTCCATGACGTGCTCGGCAAGGATGGCGAATTCGTTCCCTGCGTGCATACCGTCGGCGCGCCACTCGAACCGGGTCAGCAGGATGCGAAATGGCCGTGCAACCCGACCGTCAAATACATCGTCCACTATCCCGAAACCCGCGAAATCTGGTCCTATGGCTCCGGCTACGGCGGCAATGCCCTGCTCGGCAAGAAGTGCTTTGCGCTGCGCATCGCTTCCACGATGGCCCGCGACCAGGGCTGGCTGGCCGAGCACATGCTGATCCTCGGCGTCGAGTCGCCGCAAGGTGAAAAGACCTACGTCGCCGCCGCCTTCCCGTCGGCCTGCGGCAAGACCAACTTCGCCATGCTGATCNCGCCAGAGCCGCTCAACGGCTGGAAGATCACCACGATCGGCGACGACATCGCCTGGATCAAGCCCCGCGTCGATGCAGATGGCGTCACCCGCTTCTATGCGATCAACCCGGAAGCCGGTTTCTTCGGCGTCGCCNCCGGCACCTCGGCCAAGACCAACTACAACGCGCTGGCCACGTTGAAGGAAAACATCATCTTCACCAACGTCGCGCTGACCGACGACGGAGACGTCTGGTGGGAAGGCCTGACCAAGGAAGCCCCGGCGCACCTGATCGACTGGCAGGGCAACGACTGGACCNCCGAAGATGGCAAGGCCGGCAAGAAGGCCGCCCATGCCAACTCCCGCTTCACCGCGCCGGCCAACCAGTGCCCGTCTGTCGATGCCGCCTGGGAAGACCCCGCCGGCGTGCCGATTTCCGCCTTCATCTTCGGTGGCCGCCGCGCCACCACCGTGCCGCTGGTGTACCAGGCTTTCAACTGGAACTACGGCGTCCACATGGCCGCCACGCTGGGTTCCGAAACCACGGCTGCCGCCTTCGGCCAGCAGGGTGTCGTCCGCCGCGACCCGTTCGCGATGCTGCCCTTCTGCGGTTACCACATGGGTGACTACTTCAATCACTGGCTGCGCATGGGCAAGGCCGTCGATGCCACGCCGAAGATCTTCTGCGTCAACTGGTTCCGCATGAACGAGAAGGGCGAATTCATGTGGCCGGGCTTCGGCGACAACATGCGTGTGTTGAAGTGGATCGTCCAGCGCTGCAAAGGCACCGTCGCCGCCAAGGAAACGGTGCTGGGCTGGATGCCGAAGTTCGAAGACATCGACTGGAGCGGCCTGGAGATCAACAAGGAGGACTTCGAAGCCCTCAGCACCATCGATGCCGATGCCTGGAAGTCCGAACTGGCCGGCCACAAGGAATGGTTCGACAAGATGGGCGAANAAATGCCGCGCGAACTCGTCTTGAAGCGCGAGCTGTTCGAAATGGGCATCTTCAAGGACGCCGCCTGATCCTCGTCTGAGCTGGAACTGAACGGCCACCGGGGTTGATCGATCCCGGTGGCCGTTTTTTTGGAGCCGCCATGTACCGCCCTGTCCAACGCCTGGCCGAGATCNGCCCCTTTCATGTCGTCGAGTTGCTGACCCGCGCGCGGCAACTGGAAGCGGCGGGACGTGACATCATCCATATGGAAGTCGGCGAACCGGACTTCCCGACGCACGNNCCGATCGTGTCTGCTGCGGTCGACGCCGTAAATAGGGGCAAAACCAAATATACCGAGGCGCTCGGCTTGCCCGAACTGCGCGAGGCAATTTCGGGTTTCTATCGGCAGCGCTACGGGGTCGCGGTGCCGGCCAGCCGCATTGCCGTCACCAATGGCGCTTCAGGTGCCCTGAACCTGGCCTTTGCCTGCCTGGCCGATCCCGGCAGCGAATGGCTGTTGGCCGACCCGGGTTACCCGTGCAACCGGCACATCCTGCGCGTCTACGAAGGGCGACCANAAGGCATTCCGGTCGGGCCGGAGACCAACTTCCAGCCGACCCCGGCACTGCTGCGCCAGCACTGGAACACCNGGACTGCCGGTCTGCTCGTCGCTTCACCGGCCAATCCCACCGGCACGCTGCTGTCGCTACCCGAGATAAAAGCGCTGGCAGCGGCCTGTCGCGAGAGAAGCGGGCATTTTCTGGTCGACGAGATCTACCATGGGCTGACCTACGAAACCGATGCGGCAACGGCATGTGCGGCGNGGGACGACATCTGGGTCATCAACAGCTTCTCGAAGTATTTCCAGATGACCGGCTGGCGCCTCGGCTGGATGGTCATCCCCGAATCCTATGTACGTGATGTCGAAAAGCTGGCTCAAAATCTCGTGCTGTGCCCGTCGACCNCTGCCCAACATGCCGCACTGGCTGCCTTCCAGCCGCCAACCATCGCCCTGCTCGAAGAGCGACGCAGTGAGTTCCGCCGCCGGCGGGACTACCTGGCGCCGGCACTTGAAGCACTCGGTTTCCGCATCACCGCCCGGCCGGAAGGTGCCTTCTACCTCTACTGCGATTGTTCGGCGCTGGCCGACGACAGTTTTGCGCTGGCCCGCGACCTGCTCGAAACGGTGGGGGTGGCTGCTACCNCGGGGCTGGACTTCGGCAGCAACGCGCCGGAAAAACACATCCGCTTCGCCTACACGACCGGTATCGAACGACTGGCCGAAGCGGTGGACCGGCTAGGGNCCTACTTCGGACGGTAATGCCAGGTCGGGATGGCGCGTACGCAGGGCGGCCCAGTCGAAGAACGGGCCGGGATCGGTCTTGCGCCCGGGTGCCACGTGGCAGTGGCCGGCGATCGCAGCGATTGGATAGCGGCCGCGCAGCTTGGCGAGCAGCCCCACAAGGCTCGGTACTGCTCGGCTGGAACGGCTGCAAATCGCTTCCTTCGAGCTCGATGCCGACCGAGTAGTCATTGCAGTTCGCCTGCCCCTGCCAGCTCGACTGTCCGGCATGCCAGGCCCGCCGATCACACCCGACAAACTGGATAACCCTGCCATCGCGACGCACGACAAAATGGGCCGAGACTTGCATGCCGGCAATCGTCGAAAAATAGGGATGGATTTGCGGATCGAGACGATTCGTGAAGAAGCGTTCGATCCAGTCCCCGGAAAAGCTCTCCGGCGGCAAGCTGATGTGATGCAGCACGATCAGACTCACTTCGCCGCCGACGGGCCTGCTCCCCTGATTGGGCGAAAGTACCCAGCGCGACCCCTTGAGCCAGCCCTCGCCCCGCCAATGATTCACTCGATTCCCAACCGTTCGAGGCGGTAGCGCAGCGAGCGAAAGGTCACGCCGAGGAGGCGTGCGGCGGCCGTTCGAATGCCTTCGGTTTTCTGGAGCGCCTCCAGTATGGCCTGACGCTCCAAACGATTGATGTAGTCGTCCAGCGTCTCGCTACCCCGGCCGGGNGATTTCCCGGTGATTTCATCCGGTGCCAGTTGCAGGTCACCCGGCTCGATCACACCGTCGGAGCACAATGCCGTCGCCCGTTCCAGGACGTTTTCCAGTTCCCGTACATTGCCAGGAAAGGCGTAGGCAGCCAGCGCCTGCAATGCCGTAAGCGACACCTTCGGCATCGTGGCACCACACAGTTTGTCGAGGATGGCCGCAACCAGCGTCGGAATATCCTCCATGCGGTCGCGCAGCGACGGCATGCGCAGTTCGATGACGTTCAGCCGACAGTACAAATCCTGGCGGAAGCTGCCTTTNTCGACGCAATCCCGCAAATTGCGGTGGGTCGCGCAGACGATGCGCACGTCGATGGGCTCTTCGGTCGCCACCCCAACCTTGCGCACGCGCTTTTCCTGGATCACCCGCAGCAGTTTGACCTGCATCGGGAGCGGCAGGTCGGCTACCTCGTCAAGGAAGAGCGTGCCGCCATTGGCTGCCTGGAAAAACCCGTCCCGGTCGCTTTCGGCCCCGGTAAACGCCCCTTTGCGGTAGCCGAAGAATTCGCTTTCCATCAGGTTTTCCGGGATCGCCCCACAGTTGACCGGTACGAACGGTCCGCTGGCCTGGGCACTGCGCGCATGGATAAGACGTGCAGCAAGCTCCTTGCCACTGCCGGACTCGCCCGAGATGTAGATCGGCGCCTGGCTGCGCGCCAGCTTTTCGATCAGCGCGCGAACCTGCTGCATGGCCCCAGATTCGCCCGTCAACGACTGCAGCGGATCATCCTGACGCTGATTGTCGGAAACGCGCAGGGCTGATTTGACGAGTGCCCGCAACTGTTCGAGACCGACCGGCTTGGCCAGGTAATCGAAGGCACCGGCCTTCAGCGCGGCAACGGCATTCTCCGTGCTCCCGAACGCGGTAATCACCGCGACCGGCGTTTGTGCGTGATGCTCCGCAATGTACCGAACCACCTCGAGACCATCGCCATCCGGCAGACGCATGTCAGTCAGGCACAGCTGGAACTCACCCTCGGCCAGCGCCTGCCTTGCCTCGGACACGCTGCCAGCGCAGGCGGCCGCCAGACCCATGCGCGACAAGGTGAGATCGATCAATTCCCGGATATCGGGCTCGTCATCGATGACCAGTACGCGACTCAGTTCGCCGCGTGGGCGACGTTCGCTTCGGACAACAGACATGTATCGCTTCTCCCTGCAATGATGAAATGGCCACGATCGGCGTCGGAAGCCAGTTCCAGGCTGGCACCGTTGGCCTCGCACAGTTCCCGGGCAATGAACAGCCCCAGCCCGGTGCCGAGATGGTGGGTCGTGAAGAAGGGTTCGAATATCTGTGTCCTCACCGCTTCAGGCACACCGCCACCATCGTCGATCACATGCAACTCGACGGTTCCTCGCGTTTGATCCTGCACCACACTCAGACGGACGCTGCCGGGCGAACCTGAGGCATGGCGGATGGCGTTGTCCAAAGGTTCCACAAAATCTGGTTAAGGTGGTTACGATCGAAGTATATCCCCAAGTCATTATCCGCCTCGAGCACGACAACGCCATCCGCCACGTCTTTCCCGTGCGCAAAGCTTTCCACAAACTGCGTGCAGAAAGACCGCACCGAAAGACGTTCTGTCTGCATGCGATCGCGCCTCCCCAGCTCGAGAATATCCGCGACGATCCGGTCCAGTCGCGCCACGTTGTCGGCAAGAATCTTGAGCAGACGATCCTGCATCGCCCCACGCCGCTCTTCGCGCAACAATTCGCCCGCATGTCCGATGGCCGAGAGCGGATTGCGGATTTCATGGGCGATGCTTGCGGTCAACCGCCCCAAAGCCGCCAATTTCAATTGCTGCGCCCGCTCCTTGATACGACCGAGATCCTCAACAAAGACCAGAACCTCGCCATCGGTGCTCGCTGTCTGTGCGAACCTCGCCCGTAGCTCGCCACCCGCAGGCCTGAAAGTCGAATGTCGTTTCATCCTGAGCCAGCAACCATTCGGCCTGGGCCGCTGCCAGTTGGGGGAATATTCGGACAGCGGCGAGTCGTTGGCCGGCGCTGCTCAAGCATGGTCTCGACCATCGGATTATGGCGCCGGACCCGCCCGGCACTATCGATGACGAGCACCCCGTCCTGCATGCGCTCGATGACCCGCTGGCTGATACGGCTCTGGTTCTCGAGGCTGATCCCGCGCTGGCGCGCCAGTTCCTCGTTGGCCATCAGTCGCTGCCCGAGCAGTCGGGCAAGTACGGCTGTCGCAAAAAGCCGACCGACAGAAATCCTGCCTGCACGATCGTTGCCGGTTCGAAATCGCCCAGCACTACGCCGACGACCTGGCCGCCGAGCGTCACCAGTGTCGCCATCGCCGCATAAAACAAGACCAGGCGACCGCGACCGACCAGACTCGCCGTCGCCAGCGAAACCAGCATCAGCGTGCCGACTCCGCTGCCGATACCGCCGCCGGTAAACATCAACGAGCCGAGTGCGGTGACATCGGTCAACACCTGCAGCGAAAGCTGCATGTTGAACCGTTTTTGCCAAAGGATCGACGCCAGCAAGCCGGAACCGACCGCAAACAGATAAATCACTACCGCCAGCAGAAAATCCAGCGAGTAGGTCAGACGGAGGGGGCAACCCAGCCCTCGGGCAACAATGCCCCAAACAATGCGAGGCTGCCGAGCAGCAGACGATACAGATTGAAATACCGGAAGGGACGCCAGCTTGCCTCCCAAGCGGAAGAGAGCCACTCGCTCACGGCTACTGTGAAGCCTTCCCGGCGTGGCGATGCGCCTCCGAGCAATAAATTTCCCATGCCCCGAAATGCTGTCGCTCTCTGGCAGATGCACCCCACAGTGCGCGCAGACCACCATCATCTCCGGCTCCGGGGAGCAGGTTTACGCTGAACAGGCCGCTGCGCACGGCTTTTCAACACCCACCAGACAACGCCGATGAAAGCTATCAGAAGCAGGTATTTCATTCTGGACCGCAACGCATGGGGAACCCGACATTCGGCGATATCTCCGCAAATGCGCGTTTCCAGACTCCCGCGAGATGCGCAAAACACCTCGGTGCAGACGCGAAAATATCTAAAACATCCTTAAATTCAGTCGATTATCAGAGCGAACAGGCTTAAAAACCAGCGTCTGAAGCTTAGCACAAATACCCGTTCCAAGCGCCCGCCCACCAAGCGCTGAAAACCGGCGATTTTTTGACGTCGACCGCAGCAGACGGTGAAACGCCAACAAGCTACGCGCGCATCACCGAGGGGGTTTGGGCCCTGCAAAAGCCACGAGAACAGCCAGCTGGCCAAGCTATAGACGATTGAGCCAAACAAGGCAGCGACAAACCCATCGACCCTGAAGCCGCTCAGGATGTCGCCGGCAAACCAGAACATGAGCGCATTGATGACAAAAGAAACAATCCGAGCGTCAACAATGTCACCGGCAAAGTCAGCAAATGAAGAGCGGGCGAATGACGGAATTCACCAACCCGAGGATTACCACGGCAACAAGTGCCGAATACAAGGTATCGATGTACGCCGGGAACGACCATGGGAACGAGCAGGAGGGCGACGGCATTTAAGAGCCAAACCAGCATCAGCTTCATGAGGGCGAACCTTTCCGATCAGACGAACAATCTCGGGTTGATACAAGTGACCAGCCTTTGATATGCCAATCACAGCACTGCACAGGCGACCACACCGACGTGGCAGGCCATGTCCGAACACCGGGCATACCACCATGAAAAGTCTGGCGGCAAACCACATCCGGAATTGAAAACCCCTGTATCTCGACGAGTACAGGGGTTCAAATTGGTCGGTGAGAGGATTCGAACCTCCGGCCCCTGCGTCCCGAACGCAGTGCTCTACCAGGCTGAGCTACACTCCGGCGCATGATGAGCGGTCTCTAGTGATTCCGCTCAACTGCAAAGACTGACAATTGTATCAGAGCTTCTCGATAATTTGAATCCTTGAGGCAAAGAATCGCCTCTCTNGCCCGTGCCGCTTCCTGCACCGCCTGCTTGCGTGCATGTCCCAGAGCACCGCTCTCGTGAATCGCGTTGAGCACATTCTGGAAATCATCCCGTCCCCCNTCCTCGATAGCCCGGCGAACGCAGGCTGCCTGCGCAGGCGTGCCATTCTGCATGACATAGATCAGGGGCAATGTCGGCTTTCCTTCCGCCAGATCATCGCCCAGAGCCTTGCCGGTATCTGCTTCCTCGCCTGAATAATCGAGAACGTCATCGACCAGTTGGAAAGCGGTGCCCAGATGCATGCCATAGTCAGCCAGCGCACGTTCGACTGCAGGAGTGGCTCCGCCCAGAATGGCGCCCAACTGCGCCGCCGCTTCGAACAATTTAGCGGTTTTGTAGCGGATGACTTGCAGGTAGCGCTGCTCGTCGACATCGGCATCGTGGCAGTTCATGAGCTGCAGCACTTCACCTTCGGCAATCACATTGGTCGCGTCCGAAAGCACGCGCATGACGCGCATTTCATTCACCTCGACCATCATCTGGAAAGCGCGGGAATACAGGAAATCTCCAACCAGTACACTGGCCGCATTGCCAAACATTGCATTTGCGGTATCACGCCCGCGCCGCAACGCAGATTCGTCGACGACATCGTCGTGCAGCAGCGTCGCCGTATGAATGAACTCGACGACTGCAGCGAGTTCGTGGTGTTGCCTGCCCTGATACCCCATGGCACCGGCTGCCAGCAATACCAGTGCCGGCCGCATGCGTTTGCCGCCACCGCCAATAATGTATTCCGCGACCTGGCGAACCAATGCCACTTCCGAATAGAGACGATCGCGGATGACCGCATCCACGGCCTTCATGTCAGGCCCGATCAGGGCATAAAGCTGTTCCACGGTCCGATATAACCTGCGCTTGAGTAAGCGCGGAATCTTAGGCGCGGGCAGTCAGGTCGTCAACACAAGGAAATCGGGAAGCACGCTGTTTTGCGCTCCCGCTTTCGAGTAAACTCGGCAGCCATGAAAACAAGCCAAGGCTGACTTTGTTTTGGTTAGGGAAACACTGCCAATATCGAATCTTTCGCCTCGGCGATTTATCAAGGCCTCCTCAGGAGTCTTCAATAGTGACTAGCGACTATCAACGCCGATTCAGTGGGGTTTCCCGTCTCTACGGCCCCACGGCAATGGAGCGCTTGCAAGCTGCCAATGTCTGCGTTGTCGGCGTCGGCGGAGTCGGTTCCTGGGCTTTGGAAGCACTAGCCAGAAGCGGCGTTGGCAATCTGACCGCGGTCGACCTCGACATGGTGGCGGAATCCAACACTAATCGGCAGATTCATGCGCTGGGAGACATCTACGGAAAAGCCAAGGTAGATGCCATGGCGGAACGAATTCTAGACATCAATCCCGATTGCCACGTCAGCCGCGTCGAGGACTTCGTAACACCAGAAAACGTTGCCGACATTCTGTTACCCGATTTCGACGTAATCATCGATGCCATCGACCAGACTCGCGTCAAAGCGGCGATGATTGCCCACACCCGGCGGATTGGTATCCCGATAGTCGTTGCCGGCGCCGCTGGAGGCCAAATCGACCCTACCCAGATCAGAGTCAGCGACCTCGCTCTCACGGTACAGGATCCGCTTCTCGCCAAGGTGCGCGCGCTATTGCGGCGCGAACACGGATTCCCACGTGATACGAAAAGAAAATTCGGGGTTGCAGCCGTATTTTCGACCGAACAACTACGCTACCCGACATCACAAGAAAGTTGCCCAACCACTGTAGCGGCCACGGGTCTCAACTGCGCCGGGTTCGGTTCATCGGTCTGCGTGACCTCCGTCTTCGGAATGGCCGCCGCCTCGCACGCGATCGGATTGCTGCTATCTACATAAGGCTACCTGCGTAACGGCACCGAAAGCAAGTCGGCGAGAATCCCCGTTTGACTTCTAATGCCTGTCCAGCCAGACCTCAAGCCCTTGGGCATTGAGTTCGATATCAGTCTCCCACAACTCCAGAATCTTCCCGCTTGGCAATGGGCAGCCATGTGCCTGTAGTTCATCGAACAAATAGCCTGTCAGCATTGCTTTCAAGTCCAGATGACGTTGCTCTCCCGTTCCGCTCGCCCGTTTCGCGAATTCGATCAAGGCATCCAGACGACGGTGGAGATCCCTGCCAAGCTGCTCGACATCGACAACCTGTCCATAATGTGTCAGATAGATCGCTTCGGGCTTGAATGAAAGCAGGCGATCGATCGAGGCATGCATGGCTTCCGGCTCGAATTGAGTGGGCGTCGTTGTCGGAAAGATGAAGGGGCGGCCGTCGACGTCATGTTCCCGGTACGAAAGCCCGAACAGGTCGCCGCTGAAAATTCCNCCTGTCTTGCGATCGACAACGCAAATATGATGCCGCGCATGGCCAGGCGTATCGAGAAAAAGGAGTTCGCGTCCGACCAGCGACAAAGCGCTTCCGTCCCTTGCCTCGATGATCCTGTCGGCGGGCACTGGAATGATCTTTCCGTAAACCCGGCTCACATAGGCTTCACCGTAGACCGCGGTAACGCCGGCAACCAGCTGCGACGGCTCGGACATGTGCCTTGCCCCACGGGGTGGAACCACCAGTTTGGCATTTGGGAACGCCGCCATCATGCTGCCTGCACCACCCGCATGATCAAGATGGATATGGGTCAGAATGACGTAATCAACTGCACCGGCATCCAGCCCGATCCTCTCCAGCGCCGCCAGCGCATTTGGCACGGAATCGTTGCTGCCCGTATCGACAAACGCGACTCGCCCGGATTCGACGACCATATGAATGGCCGCCAGAATCGGTCGCACATAGCCAGCGTCAAAGGCAATTATCCCGTTACCGTAATCTCTCCAGTCGAACATCTCCGTACCCATCCGTATTGAAGGGCGGATTATACTGCGCTATCCAATACAGCCCCTGAATCATCATGTCGCATTTCGTAGCTGACGACGGCGCAAAAATTCATGTCAAGGTTTCCGGCGAAGGCCNNCCCATTGTCATGTTGCATGGATGGACCTCCAGTCATCAGGAGTGGTTTCCATTCCTGGCTGAACTTCACAAGCGACATCGCATATTTCGCTGGGACGCCCGCGGCCATGGAGGCCACCCACTGGAGGACAAAACACCGCCCACCGTCGAGAGAATGGCAAGAGATCTCCAGAACCTCCTGGATCACTTTCGACTCGACAAGGCCGTTGCCGTTGGACACTCCATGGGTGCATTGACTCTCTGGCAATACATCAGGGATTTCGGAACGNAGCGTCTGGAAAAACTCTGCTTCATCGATCAGTCCNCCAAACTACTGACCGAACCGGGGTGGGAGCACGGCATTTATGGGGACTTCGGGACCGACAAGGCACTCGAACTGATGCGCAACCTCAAAGAGGATTTCGCTGAAGGCGTACTCAAGCTGACTGCCTTTGGGCTCAACGAACGGGCTACCGAGAAATACCTAGCTGGCGCCAGTGGCTGGGAACGCTCCCGTGCCGCCTTACGTGCCCAAGATCCCTCACCGCTGATCTCCTGCTGGGAAAGCCTTACAGCAGCTGACTACCGCGACGTTCTANCAAAAATCGATGTTCCTTCGATGCTCGTCTATGGCGGGCGCAGCAATTTTTATCGAACCGAAACTGCCCGCTACGTAGCCAATCGAATTCCTAATTCCATTCTTTACATCTACGAAGAAACGGATCACTCACCCCATCAATGGCAACGCGAAAGATTTGCCCGGGAATTGATGAGCTTCATTGACCCGGCTTCGACACTTTGAGCAGCGCAGCAAAAGTTTGCCTGAATTTGGCAAGCTTAGGATGGATCACAAAAGAACAGTAACCCTGCCCTGGATTAGTGGCGAAATATTTTTGGTGATAGGGCTCAGCAGGAAAGAATACCGACGCATCAACAACCTCTGTAACCACTTGAGTGCTACGAGGAAATACCGCGTTCAAGTCGGCAATCATTTGCCAAGCCTCGACCTCCTGCTCAGGGGAATGAAANAATATCGCCGATCTATACTGCGTTCCAACATCGGCCCCCTGCCGATTCAGCGTCGTAGGATCATGTGTCGCAAAGAACACCTCCAGCAGTTGCCGATATGAGATCAGCGCTGGATCAAAACCGATCTTTACGGCTTCGGCGTGTCCTGTCGCCCCTGAGCAAACCTGTTCATATGTCGGATTGTCTGTAGCACCACCACAATATCCTGATGTAACAGTATCGACTCCNCGCAACTGGGANAAGACCGCCTCCAGGCACCAGAAGCAGCCACCCGCGAATGTTGCCTCAGCCATATCGTTCCCTAACACCGTACTAACAAGGAACCAAGTATAGCGATGCCGCCTCCAGTGAGCCGTAATTTCTTAGGGAAGTGTGGAAATACAAAACCCCTGAGCTGATTTAGCTGAGGGGTTTTTGTGGGTATGGGAGCCTGGCGATGACCTACTTTCTCACACGAGGTGTGCAATATCATCGGCGCGGTTTCGTTTCACGGTCCTGTTCGGGAAGGGAAGGGGTGGGTCCAAAACGCTATGGTCGCCAAGCGTAACTTGTTCGTTTGTCGCGGGTGAGCGGCAAACGCAAAACTGGAGGAAGGTTGTATGTTGTGACTGCGGTATGAGTTGCTGCAGTGTTACAAGGTTATAGGATCAAGCCGTACGGGCAATTAGTATCAGTTAGCTTAACGCATTACTGCGCTTCCACACCTGACCTATCAACGTCGTGGTCTTCGACGACCCTTCAAGGAGTTCAAGACTCCGGGATATCTCATCTTAAGGCGAGTTTCACGCTTAGATGCTTTCAGCGTTTATCTCTTCCGAACATAGCTACCCGGCGATACGACTGGCG
>CP054864.1:0-185000 GCA_013363835.1 Dechloromonas sp. | reverse complement strand
TCGCCTCCCATACCTATGTATTCAGTATGGGATACCTCAAAAGAGGTGGGTTTCCCCATTCGGATATCGGGGATCAAAGCTTCATTGCCAGCTCCCCCGCTTTTCGCAGGCTTGCACGTCCTTCATCGCCTGTGATCGCCAAGGCATCCACCACATGCACTTAGTCGCTTGATCCTATAACCTTGTGCTCTCGCGAGAGCCGGCTACAGGCAAACTCATATTTGTGCTGTCTCATTCCGGCAAAGAAATGAGAACAGATGCAATCACAACGCATCACTCATGCCTCATCAGCATGAGTGACACAACCTTCTTCCGTTTTGTTAAAGAGCGTAGCAATTGATTTTCAAAAGCCAGTGTTAAACATTTCTGCTTAACACTGGTTTCTGGTGGAGGATAACGGGATCGAACCGTTGACCCCTGCTTGCAAAGCAGGTGCTCTCCCAGCTGAGCTAATCCCCGTGGTGACGTGGTGGGTCTGGTTGGAATCGAACCAACGACCCCGCCTTATCAAGACGGTGCTCTAACCGACTGAGCTACAGACCCTCGTCTGTTTGCTACTCATTGAACAACCGATAGGTTGTGGGTGCCAGAGATGCTTTCTCTAGAAAGGAGGTGATCCAGCCGCAGGTTCCCCTACGGCTACCTTGTTACGACTTCACCCCAGTCACGAACCCTGCCGTGGTAAGCGCCCCCTTGCGGTTAGGCTACCTACTTCTGGCGGAACCCGCTCCCATGGTGTGACGGGCGGTGTGTACAAGACCCGGGAACGTATTCACCGCGACATGCTGATCCGCGATTACTAGCGATTCCGACTTCATGCAGGCGAGTTGCAGCCTGCAATCCGGACTACGATCGGCTTTCTGGGATTGGCTCCACCTCGCGGCTTGGCAACCCTCTGTACCGACCATTGTATGACGTGTGAAGCCCTACCCATAAGGGCCATGAGGACTTGACGTCATCCCCACCTTCCTCCGGTTTGTCACCGGCAGTCTCGTTAAAGTGCCCAACTAAATGATGGCAATTAACGACAAGGGTTGCGCTCGTTGCGGGACTTAACCCAACATCTCACGACACGAGCTGACGACAGCCATGCAGCACCTGTGTTCCAGTTCNCCTTTCGGGCACACCCAAATCTCTTCAGGCTTCTGGACATGTCAAGGGTAGGTAAGGTTTTTCGCGTTGCATCGAATTAATCCACATCATCCACCGCTTGTGCGGGTCCCCGTCAATTCCTTTGAGTTTTAACCTTGCGGCCGTACTCCCCAGGCGGTCAACTTCACGCGTTAGCTACGGTACTAAATGGTTTTACCCACCCAACACCTAGTTGACATCGTTTAGGGCGTGGACTACCAGGGTATCTAATCCTGTTTGCTACCCACGCTTTCGTGCATGAGCGTCAGTATCGACCCAGGGGCTGCCTTNCGCCATTGGTGTTCCTCCACATCTCTACGCATTTCACTGCTACACGTGGAATTCCACCCCTCTGCCGTACTCTAGCCTTGCAGTCACAAGCGCAGTTCCCAGGTTGAGCCCGGGGATTTCACGCCTGTCTTACAAAACCGCCTGCGCACGCTTTACGCCCAGTAATTCCGATTAACGCTCGCACCCTACGTATTACCGCGGCTGCTGGCACGTAGTTAGCCGGTGCTTCTTATGCCGGTACCGTCATCCGCACAGGGTATTAGCCCATACGANTTTCTTCCCGGCCGAAAGAGCTTTACAACCCGAAGGCCTTCTTCACTCACGCGGCATGGCTGGATCAGGGTTGCCCCCATTGTCCAAAATTCCCCACTGCTGCCTCCCGTAGGAGTCTGGACCGTGTCTCAGTTCCAGTGTGGCGGATCATCCTCTCAGACCCGCTACAGATCGTCGCCTTGGTGAGCCTTTACCTCACCAACTAGCTAATCTGACATCGGCCGCTCAATCAGCGCAAGGTCTTGCGATCCCCTGCTTTCCTGCTCACAGAATATGCGGTATTAGCGTNNAACTTTCGCTACGTTATCCCCCACTGAAAGGTACGTTCCGATGCATTACTCACCCGTTCGCCACTCGTCGGCACCCGAAGGCCCGTTACCGTTCGACTTGCATGTGTAAGGCATGCCGCCAGCGTTCAATCTGAGCCAGGATCAAACTCTTCAGTTCAATCCAACTTAATACTCACAATTCACTGACGGTAGAATTTTTACTTCTACCTCGATGGATCTCTCCATCCGTGTGATTGCCTTTAATACTTTTTGCGACCGAAATCGCTTCGCATCAAGGCACCCACACCTATCGGTTGTCCAAGTTTTTAAAGATCGTTTCCGCCGCGCCGTTTCGTTTGATTCGTCAGCAGCAGAGAGGCGAGATTATGAAGAACCTTCCAAACTTCGTCAAGCACTTCGTACAACTTTTTTAATCTTTCCTCTTCCCCGCACCACCGAAAACCCCGGCACCGCAAGAGAGGTGCGCATTATATACACAACCTAATCACAGTCAAGCAACCATGGAAATAAATTCTGATTTGAAATTTCCTGAAACCAGACAAGCAAGTTCACCAAGGCTCAAGAAAGCTATTTATCGACAACAATGCGACAGACACACCCAGTACGCATAGCCAGCTTTATTTACCAGCATCTCCGTCACCAACCCAACAAAAAGGCGGCCAACTGGCCGCCCGAAGCAAACGCGCTTCAGCTATGCTGAAAACGACGAGCCACAACCACAGGTGGATGTCGCATTGGGATTGCGGATAACGAATTGAGATCCTTCCAATCCCTCCGTATAGTCGATTTCGGCACCGACCAGATACTGGTAGCTCATGGGATCGATCAACAACGTTACGCCATTCTTNTCCATGGTCGCATCGTCTTCATTGACCTCTTCGTCGAATGTGAAGCCATATTGGAACCCAGAACAGCCACCACCCGTTACAAACACTCTCAGCTTGAGCGCCGGATTACCTTCTTCTTCGATCAATTCCTTGACCTTGCTGGCAGCACTATCAGAAAACACAAGGGGCAATACCGTTTCGACAACCGCATTCATTATTGGCACTCCTAAAAACGACTCAAATTATGTGAGCCCAGCCGACTCCAGTCAATGCAATTAGTTGGACGCAGCAAGCTTTAGTTCCACCGATTTGTTCGTTTTGTACACCAAACGCCCNTCAACAACCGCTCCTTGATGCATCTCGATAAGCGAATATTCCACATCGCCGACAATTTTTGCCCGAGGCTGCATCTCCAGACACTCAGCCACGCTGACCTGCCCCACCACAGTCCCATTGCTTATCAAATAGGCTACTGCAACGCTNCCTTCAATCCGCGCCTGCTCACTCAAGATCAGGGTCGAGGAGGTCGCACCATCGGCTGCCTCGACATTTCCCTTAAGCGTGCCGTCTATACGCAATCCGCCCGAGAAGCGAATATTTCCTTCGACGAAAGTGCCAGCCCCGATCAAAGTATCTATTTTCGCCAACGGCTTCCGCTCATCTCGCTTTCCGAACATTTGCTTCTCCTATAGCTGCTCATGGCGTTTGGTTTTGAGTGTATCACCCTGAAACACCCTAGCCTCCACCGACTGCAACGAGGCCTCAAGCGGCAACTCAAACCACCCTTCTTTTCGCAAAAACCCCGAACCTCTACGTCCAGACCCCCGCCCTTGCTTGCCAGCCGGAACGATCAGTTCTTTCGACTTTCCCTCCGCCAGAAAAGCGACGGCTAGTTGCAACTGCCCATGAAACACAGGTGCCCGCCTCCCAGGTTGATACGCCAATAGTATTCGGTAGCGGAACCTACGAGGGCCATCAGGCAGAACCTTCACNCCTTCGACGCGAACAGAAGCATCTCCNCCGGTGGACTGAAGCAATCGCTCGAAAAGCAACAGATCTTCCTTAAGGGCCGCATTTTCGGATTCCAGCACCTTCACTTGATTGATCAACTGTTGGGTCGTACTGCGCTCCATTTGAACGGCGCTCCTCTCGGTGCCAGCTATCGAGCGCAAACTCAGCAGCTCATCATCCAGTTGGCGAACCTTACGGCGCAAGGATTCCAACTCCTGCTGCCCCTCGCCACCGCGCTGTTGCGTTGCCGAGAAGAGCGCAATCACCAGGAAGAAGGCCAGCGCAACGCCCAGCACATACCAATACCAAGGCAAATGCCTCCTAACGACAACCCGATGGCCTGAAACCCCGGGAGTCCGGCGACGCAACCTGAATTTCAGGGAACCAGCTGGAAACGACATCGGATTGCAGCCCCAATCAAGTGAATCATGGACACCCAGGCCGCATCCACCTGCAGCCGCCATACGCGCCCGCACTTGCAACCGAAGAATATCTTACGCCATACCGAAAAGAAAAAGCCGCCATAAAGGCGGCTCTTTGCTGACCAAAAAGCGAATTAACGCTTCGAGAACTGCTTGCGGCGGCGTGCTTTATGGAAGCCGACCTTCTTACGCTCAACTTCGCGGGCATCGCGGGTAACAAAGCCTGCTTTGGACAACGCAGGCTTCAACGCTGCATCGTACTCGATCAAAGCACGGGTGATGCCGTGGCGGACCGCACCCGCCTGACCGGACTCACCACCACCGATCACGTTGACCTTGATATCGAAGCCCTTGAGTTGTTCAACCAACTCCAGCGGCTGGCGCACAATCATGCGGCCGGTTTCGCGGGAGAANAATTGATCGACCGGCTTGCCATTGACAACAATGGCCCCGGAACCACGCTTCATGAAGACACGGGCAACAGCACTCTTGCGACGACCTGTTCCGTAGAAATAGCTCTCAGCCATGATGACCCCTTAGATTTCCAGCGCCTTCGGCTGCTGGGCAGTGTGAGGATGTTGGTCGCCAGCGTAACACTTCAGCTTTTTCAGCATGGCATAGCCCAGCGGACCCTTTGGCAGCATGCCCTTTACGGCCGTTTCGAGGGCACGCCCAGGGAAACGTTGCTGCATCTTCTTGAAATTCGTCTCGGAAATACCGCCCGGATAACCGGAGTGACGATAGTACTTCTTGTCCTCAGCCTTGTTGCCGGTGACGACGAGGCGCTCAACATTGGTGACAACGATAAAATCACCGGTATCGACGTGCGGCGTGTAGATAGCCTTATGCTTGCCACGCAGACGACGGGCAATTTCGGTTGCGAGGCGGCCGAGCACCTTGTCTGTGGCGTCTACAAACCACTCGCGCTTCACCTCATGTGGCTTGGCGGAAAACGTTTTCATGTGTGTGCCGTCCTGAAAAAATGGGCGCAGATTGGAGAAAGCCGAGAATTATAATTGGCACCCCATAAGTCTGTCAAACAAATCACGCACTCAGGAGCGACAAAAACGCGGCTCGCTGAGCCGCGTTAAATCCACACCGAAGGAGGAGGGTGGAGGAGACAATCCTGAACCCCAACATGCCACCGAGAAGTGAAACATTGCGGTTCGTTCAATTTGGATTATGCCCATCTTTCGCGAGTCAGGCAATAAAATTAATGCAACGCAGCATGAAAAATCTAATGGTAAAATAATCTTTACTTGTATTAAATAAGACATTGATTTATATAATCAATATAAAATATTTTATTATGAATTTAATATTGATTAACCACTAACGAGCGCCGCAAAGCGGTTTTCCGGCAGGCAATTGTTGCGCTGCAGCAATTGCCTGCCGAAGCCATATTGGCGCGTTATTGGGCTAGAATCGTGCGCCCCAGACAAGAGGATAAAGATATGGAATGCACCGTACGGTGGATAGGCAACGACGCAGGCATGTCGTTCGTGGCGGAGAGTGGTAGCGGTCACTCGGTGGTGATGGATGGCGCCCCGGAGGCTGGCGGCCGCAATCTCGGACTACGGCCGATGGAAATGGTACTTGCCGGAACCGGTGGGTGCTCGGCCTTCGACGTCGTTCTCATACTGAAGAAGGGGCGACATGCAGTCAGTGGCTGCGAAGTCAGCCTGAACGCTGAACGCGCCGACAGCGACCCCAAGGTGTTTACTCGCATCCACTTCCATTACAAGGTCAGAGGGCGCCAACTCAAACCGGATGCTGTCGCCCGTGCCATCGAGCTATCCAAGGACAAGTATTGCTCCGCCTCGATCATGATCGGCAAGACCGCCGAAATCACTTACGACTTTGAAATCATGGAAGAGTCCTGATCGCACAGGCCCTCTTCGGCTCAGATCCGATAGGCGGTGCCGGTCATGATTTTGGCTGCGAATTTCATGGCCAACTTGACTGGCGCCGGCAGTTCGGCAGCCCCAAGGCGGAGTGCCGTCTCCGCATGCCTGATTTCATCCTGCCGCATTTGATCGACGATTTCNCGCGAACGCCCGTCCCGCTCCGGCAGGCACTCAAGATGGCTATCGAGATGGGCCTCGACTTGGCGCTCCGTTTCGGCCAGGAAGCCCAGATTCCATTTTTCCCCAAGGCGTCCAGCCAGGACACCCAGGGATAGCGCGCCAAGGTACCAGACCGGATTCAGCAGGCTCTTTCGCCCGCCAAGTTCGGCAAGCCGCCGCTCGGTCCACGCCAGATGCTCCGTTTCCTCATCCGCGGCCGAACGCAACGCTTCTCGCACCGAAGGATCACGCGAAGTCAGCGCCTGCCCCTGGTAGAGAGCTTGCGCACAGATTTCNCCGACGTGATTGACACGCATCAATCCGCTGACATGCGCCTTTTCCTGATCGCTCAGGTCGGCTTCCGGAAGCTCTCCGCCAGGCACCGGGCGCTGGGTGCGTGCGGACGAAAATACCGTGCGCAACGCCCGGTCGAATTCGATGATGAATTGTTCAGCCGACATGTTCATTTAGCGACGACTTTCCGGGTGCCTGCCCAGCCGCAGCGCATTTCGCGCTTCCTCGGCATTGCGGACAATGACGCCTTCCGGGCAAAANTAATCGGCAAAGAGCGCAGCGTGATAGCGATTGGGTCCGGCATCGCGAATGCGTTTCCATTCCTCGCCCCTCGACTTCGACCAACTGCCGTCAGGCCGCCCGGAAGCATAGATACGGCGCTCGCGGGTTTCGCAGCGCATCCCTTCGAAATTGATGGTTGTCGCGCCGCCCGGACTGCGGATGACAAGAACGTAGCGCACCACGCCGTCCGCGGTGACCGACAACGTCGAGCCATCCACAAANAATTCGTTCTGGGTCGCCGCACCGACATATACAGCGAGCAGATTCTCGGGCTGCGGCCAGGTGGGCAACTGAAGCTCCGCCTCCTTCCAGCGTGTGTCATCCATATCTTCATCGGGCTCGGCGAGCGCCGGACGCTGGACGGCAAGAAACAAGACGATCCAAATCGACCACAGGCAACTTGCAATCAGGCGCTTAGTCCTCACTGATGGCTCCCGGCAAATCGGGCGCGGCCTGGGCGCGCTGCCTGGTACGCCGATCATGGTCAAGAAAGCGCACCAACTCGCTGAGCGCCTGCTCATAGACGCCCCGTTTGAATTCGATCACCGCATCCAGCGGAACCCAGTAGTCGTTCCAGCGCCAGGCATCGAACTCCGGCTTGGCGGTCGCACGCAAGCTAACGTCGTTGTCGCGGCCTACCAGGCGGAGCAGAAACCATATCTGCTTCTGCCCNTTGTACGAGCCGCGCCATTCGCGCTTGATCCAGTGTGTCGGCACTTCGTAACGCAACCAGCCCTTGGTTCGCCCGAGGATGCGCACATGCTCGGGCTGCAGCCCGACTTCCTCGTGCAGTTCGCGGAACATGGCCTGTTCGGGCGTTTCGCCACGCTTGATGCCACCTTGCGGAAACTGCCAGGAATGCTCACGTATGCGCTTGCCCCAGAAAACCTCGTTTTTGGCGTTACAAAGAATAATGCCGACGTTCGGGCGGTAGCCTTCACGATCGAGCATATCTATCCTGCAAAAATTAAAAGTTGGCTCAATTCTTTCACAAAGGCTCCCCGCATGCAAAGCGCGGCCAGCGTGTAAAATCGGTCTTTGCAACGAATTCAAGAGCATCCCATGCGCACTTCGCAGTTCTTTTTCACCACCCTGAAAGAAGCCCCCGCCGACGCCGAGGTCGTCAGCCAGAAATTGATGTTGCGCGCTGGTTACATCAAGCGTGCTGCTAGCGGAATCTACACGTGGATGCCGCTGGGTCTGCGCGTGCTGCGCAAGGTTGAGAACATCGTTCGCGAAGAAATGAATGCCGCTTGCGCGCTTGAACTGCTGATGCCGGCCGTGCAACCCTTCGAACTTTGGGAAGAATCCGGCCGCGGCCCCGCTTACGGCCCGGAACTGCTGCGCTTCAAGGATCGCCACCAGCGCGACTTCGTCATCGGCCCGACGCACGAGGAAGTCATCACCGATGTCGTACGCCGCGATGTCAAGAGCTATCGTCAGTTGCCGATCCATCTCTATCAGATACAGACCAAGTTCCGCGACGAAATCCGCCCCCGCTTCGGCGTCATGCGTGGCCGCGAGTTCCTGATGAAGGACGGCTACTCCTTCCATAGTTCGTTCGATGACCTGAAGCGCGAGTACGGCAACATGTACGCGACCTACAGCCGTATCTTTACCCGTTTGGGCCTCAAGTTCCGCGCCGTGGCCGCGGACACCGGCTCGATCGGCGGTACCGGCTCGCATGAATTCCATGTGCTGGCGGACTCCGGCGAGGACGACATCGCCTTCTGCCCGAATTCGGATTACGCCGCCAATATCGAATTGGCGGAAGCCCTCGCCCCGGCGNATCCCCGTGCTAGCGCAACGAAAGCCATGGAANAAGTCGCGACGCCGGGCAAGACCGCCTGCGCCGATGTTGCCGCGTGTCTCGCGGTCGACCTCGAAAAAGTCGTCAAATCCATTGCCGTGGTGAGCGAAAAGGAAGGCGGCGAGAAAACTTTCGCCTTGTTGCTGCTACGCGGCGACCATGAACTCAATGAAATCAAGGCAAGCAAGATCGCCGGCCTGTCGCCTTTCCGCCTGGCCACCGAAAGTGAAGTCGAGTTTCTCGGCTGCAAACCCGGCTACATCGGTCCTGTTGCGGTCGACGCCGAAAAAGTGTCCATTTTCGCTGATCGTTCGGTCGCCGCCATGAGCGACTTCGTCTGCGGCGCCAACGAAGCCGGCTTTCACCTGACCGGCGTCAATTTCGGTCGCGACCTGCCGGAGCCGGAAATCGCCGATATCCGCAACGCCGTCGTCGGCGATCCTTCACCGGACGGCAAGGGTTCCCTGGAGATCTGTCGCGGTATCGAAGTCGGCCATATCTTCCAGTTGCGCCAGAAATACGCCAAGGCGCTGAACTGCGCCTACCTAGACGAAGGCGGCAAGAGCCAGATCATGGAAATGGGCTGCTATGGCATCGGCGTCTCCCGCATCGTCGGCGCCGCCATCGAGCAGGGCAACGACGAAAGGGGCATCATCCTGCCGCCGGCCATCGCGCCTTTCGCGGTCTGTATCGTGCCCATGGGTTACCACAAGAGCGAAGCGGTCAAGGCTGCCGCCGACCGGCTTTATGCCGACCTCAAGAAGACCGGCGTCGATGTGCTGCTCGACGACCGCAATGAGCGTCCGGGCGTCATGTTCGCCGACATGGAATTGATCGGCATCCCGCACCGCGTGGTCATCGGCGAGCGTGGCCTCAACGAAGGCAAGCTAGAATACAAAGGTCGCCTCGATGCCGAGGCCTCCCTGATTGCCCAGGATGAAATTCTGGGCCTGCTTGAAGGAAAGCTGTGCGCCGGCTGATTGCCATTCTGCTGTTCCTCAACGTCTCCGGCGCCTTTGCCGGAGCACAGATTTACGAGCCGTTATCGGCCAGCGTTCAGGCGGCGTTGCACAAGGCCGTCTCGGATGCGCGTCCGCCATCCAGCTCGTTCAGTGACCCGATGGACGCCGTGGAATGGCTGGCAGCGATGTCGCCACGCCTGGAAAAACGGATTCCGAACCGCGAGTATCGTCTCGACCTCCTGCGCAGCGTGCACTACGAAGCCACACGAGCTGGTCTCGACCCGCAATTGGTGCTCGGGCTGATGCAGGTCGAGTCGGGCTCGCAAGTACGCCGTCTCATCGGCCGGCGCCCGCGGCTACATGCAGGTGATGCCATTCTGGGTCAAGCTGATCGGCCGCCCGGACGACAACCTGTTCGACCTGCGCACCAGCCTGCGTTATGGCTGCACCATCCTGCGCCACTACCTGGACATCGAAAAGGGCGACCTTTACCGCGCCCTCGGACGCTACAACGGCAGCCTGGGCCGTCCGGAATATCCGAACATGGTGCGCGCCGCCTGGCAGAACCAGTGGGCTTACGAGAAGCCCGTTCGTCTGGCGCAGGCTCCCCGCTGATTTTTGCCCTTTTTGAGGGTCGACCGCAACAGGCTTGCTGTCGCCCCCAAAAAGCGATCAGCGCATGCCGGGCATCATGCCCTTGACGCCGCGCATCAGCTTGCCGATACCACCCTTGGTCATCATTTTCATCATCTTTTGCGACTGCTCGAACTGGTTGAGCAGGCGATTCACATCCTGTACCTGAACACCTGCGCCCATCGCAATGCGGCGCTTGCGGCTGGCCTTGATGATCTCCGGCTTGGCACGTTCGGCCGGCGTCATCGAATTGATGATGCCTTCGACACGGCCCACCATCTTGTTTTCCGCCCCGGCCGGCAATTGCCCGGCTGCCTGGGCGATCTGCGCCGGCATCTTGTCCATCAACGCCGACAGGCCGCCCATGCTGCGCATCTGGGCGATCTGCTCCTTGAAGTCGTTGAGGTCGAAGCCCTTTCCTGACTTCAGCTTNTTGGCAAAGGCAACGGCCTTTTCCTCATCCAGCCCCTTCTTCGCTTCTTCGATCAGCGACAGCACGTCGCCCATACCGAGAATCCGCGACGCCATCCGCTCGGGGTGAAAGGCCTCCAGCCCGGTCAGCTTTTCGCCGACGCCGGCAAACTTGATCGGCTTGCCGGTGATATGGCGTACCGACAGTGCCGCGCCGCCGCGCGCGTCGCCATCGAGCTTGGTCAGCACGACACCGGTCAGCGGCAAGGCTTCGTTGAACGCCTTGGCCGTGTTAACCGCATCCTGACCGAGCATCGCATCGACCACGAACAGCGTTTCGATGGGATTCAAGGCTGCATGCAGGCGCTTGATTTCGGCCATCATTTCTTCGTCGACAGCCAGGCGCCCGGCCGTATCGACCAGCAGCACGTCGTGGTAGTGGCGCTTCGCCCAATCCACAGCAGCCAACGCGATCGCTTCCGGCTTCTCCCCCACGGTCGACGGGAAAAANTCGACGCCAGCCTGCCCGGCCACCGACTTCAACTGCTCGATGGCCGCCGGCCGATACACGTCGCAGGAAACCACCAGCACCTTTTTCTTGTGGTTTTCCTTCAGNAACTTGCCCAATTTGCCGACCGTCGTCGTCTTGCCAGCGCCCTGCAAACCCACCATCAGGACAATCGCCGCNGGCTGGGTGTTGAAGCTGATGCCTTCATGGGCATCGCCCATGATCCGTGCCAGTTCGCGATGCACGACGCCGACCAGTGCCTGGCCAGGGNNACTCAGTGAGCCAATGACCTCCTCTCCAACCGCTTCCTTGACCGAGGCAATGAATTCCTTGATGACCGGCAGCGCCACATCGGCCTCCAACAAGGCCATGCGCACCTCACGCAAGGCGTCGGCAATATTGGATTCGGTCAGGCGCGCTTCGCCCTTCAGCGTCTTCATGACGCGGGCAAGACGGTTGGTCAGGTTATCGAGCATGGCTGATAGGCTTCTAGTAGAATTCGCGAATGGCCGACATTGTAATTCAGCTTCTGCCCCACATCGCCGCCGCCCTGCTCTATGGCGCGCTTGGCTTCCACTTCTGGAACACCNGCTGGCGCGATCATGGGGACCAGTCTGTTGCCCGCCCAATGCAGGCCTGGGAACGTACTGCAATCGCCGCCACGCTGATAATCCATGGCTACGCGTTGTATGGCGCACTATTTACCGACGCGGGCATGCGTTTCTCCTTCAGCTTCGCCCTGTCGCTGATGATGTGGCTGGCCGTCCTGATTTATTGGCTGGAAAGCTTCATGTCCCGGATGGAAGGCATGCAGCCCATGGTTCTCCCATTGGCCGCGCTTTGTACTGCACTCCCGATAATTTTCCCCAATGTGCATCTCGTCGCGCACGCCAGCGCCACCGGGTTCAAACTTCATTTTCTCGCCGCCATGCTGGCCTACAGTCTGCTGACCCTGTCTGCTCTGCACGCCATCTTCATGGGTTTCACCGAAAATGCACTGCACAAGCGCCTCATGCGGCGCAGCCTGACCAGCCTGCCACCGTTGCTGGTCATGGAATCGCTGCTTTTCCGCATGCTGCTGCTGGGTTTCATCCTGCTGACACTGACCGTCGGCAGCGGGGTGTTCTTTNCCGAAGCACTTTTCGGGAAACCGCTGAGCCTCGATCACAAAACCCTATTCGCCTTTGCCTCATGGGGTATCTTCGCCACCCTGCTGATCGGTCGCCACGCCTGGGGCTGGCGGGGCAAGCGGGCATTGCGCTGGACGCTGACAGGATTTGCCCTGCTGATTCTCGCCTATGTCGGCAGCCGTTTCGTCGCCGAAGTGATTCTGGGGCGTACCTGATACGTGGACGAAATTCCCTTATCGGCACTGCTGCTGACCCTGATCGTACTGCTCGCACTGTCAGCCTTTTTCTCGATGAGCGAAACGGCCATGATGGCCTCCAACCGTTTCCGCCTGCGGCACTTGGCGCAATCGGGCCACCGCGGCGCAGAAATGGCTCTTGCTCTGCTCAACAAGACCGACAAGATGCTTGGCGTCATCCTGCTCGGCAACAATCTCATCAACTCCGCAGCGGCCACCCTGGTCAGCGTGATCTCCATCGAACTGTTTGGTGAAGAAAAATGGGCGCTGGGCGCAGGAACGCTCGTGGTCACGTTCGCCATCCTCGTTNTTTCAGAAATTACACCAAAGATCATCGGCGCCACTCACGCCGACCGACTGGCGATATTGCTCGGCTATGTGCTGACTCCGCTTCTGCGCCTGTTTTATCCGGCGGTCTGGTTCATCAATCTGTTCGTGAGCGTCCTGTTGCGTCTGATCCGCCTTACGCCGCCGGCCAATAATGAAGCTCCGCAACTCTCGCCTGAAGAGTTGCGGAGCTTGGTGTTGGAATCGTCCCATCTTATTCCCAGCAAGCACAGAACGATCCTTGCGGGCCTTTTCGAACTCAACAGCATCACGGTCGAGGACGTAATGACGCCGCGCGGCGCTATCGAAATACTCGATCTTGAACTGCATTGGGAGGATGTCTGCAGCCAGCTCGCCACCAGCCACCATAGCCGTCTGCCGGTCTGCCGGGAGTCGCTGGATCAACTGGTCGGCGTACTTCCAGTCCGGCGCCTGCTCGGCAATATCGGCGACCCGGATTTCGGAGAAGCTGATTTGCTCTCCCAACTCCAANCCCCATATTACATTCCGGCCGGCACAGCGGTATTTTCGCAACTCGCCTTCTTTCAGGAGAATCGTCAGCGGATTGGCTTCGTCGTTGACGAATACGGCGAAATCCTCGGACTGCTGACACTGGAAGACATCATCGAGGAATTCGTTGGCGAATTCACGACATCGATGCCCGGCATGAGCCATTCGCTGACCTGGGAGCCCGATGGCAGCGCCATCGTCGAAGGCTCAAGGTCGCTGCGCGACATCAACCGCATGCTGGATCTCGGCTTCCCTCTGGACGGGCCGAAAACGCTAAACGGGCTCATCCTCGAACATTTCCAGGACATTCCGGAAGCCGGAGTCAGTATCAAGTTGACCGGTATTGCCGTCGAGATTCTGCAAACCCAGAATCGCAGTGTCGTCACCGCGCGGATTTTCCGGCCTGCCAACAGGTAGGCTTGCGTCCATCCTTTACAAACCCGGGCCTACGTAGCATCATCACCTAATCTAAACGGCATCCAACTCGCATTCAATGTCCGCCACACCTCAAGCAGCCCCTCTCAGCGGTCTCGCCCGCACTGGTTCAGGCGGGACGGCTCAAGGAAGCCGAGGCCGAACAATTGCTTGCCCAATCCAATCAAGACAGGGTATCGCTGATCGAAGCAGTCATCGCCAGCAAGAAGATGACCTCGATGGATCTCGCCCGTTTCGTCGCCGACACCTTCGGTTACCCGCTACTCGATCTGTCCGTCTATGACGACACCCACATCCCCGCCAACGCCATCGACCGAAAGCTGATCGCCACGCACCGGGTAATTCCCCTGAACAAGCGGGGCAACCGATTATCCGTCGCGATCGCGGATCCGACGAACCTGCGTGCGCTTGACGAAATTC
The DNA here is from genome assembly GCA_013363835.1 of Dechloromonas sp. GTDB lineage: Bacteria > Pseudomonadota > Gammaproteobacteria > Burkholderiales > Rhodocyclaceae > Azonexus. The sequence goes on along the minus strand of CP054864.1, from coordinate 170,731 downwards.
GTTTTCAGACTGGTCTCGGCGTCGACCCTATCGTCGTAGAACATCCAAAGCTGCTTCCGCTGGTCACAAAACATGCTGAGTCGGCGGAAGAGACACTANAAAACCTTACCACTGACGATATCAACCTCGATTTTCTCGACGAGGAGTCGATGGCCAAGGCCGACGATGCGGCCTCCCAGGAAATCGACGATGCGCCGGTCGTCAAATTCATCCAGAAGATGCTACTGGATGCCATTAACGACGGGGCATCGGATATCCATTTCGAGCCCTACGAGAAGTATTACCGCATTCGGGTCCGTGTCGATGGCGTACTCCGCGAAGTCGCGAAGCCGCCTTTGGCGATCAAGGACAAGATCGCTTCCCGTATCAAGGTGATCTCCCGTCTGAATATCGCCGAAAAGCGGGTTCCCNAGGATGGACGGATGAAACTGGTGCTTTCAAAGACCCGCGCCATCGATTTCCGCGTCAGCACGTTGCCGACCCTGCAGGGCGAAAAGATCGTGTTGCGTATTCTGGACCCGACGTCGGCAACCTTGGGTATCGAGGCACTCGGCTACGAGCCCGAACAANAAGAGATTTTGCTCGAAGCCATCAGTCGCCCGTATGGCATGGTTCTGGTTACTGGCCCGACAGGCTCCGGAAAAACCGTTTCGCTCTACACCTGTCTCAATATCCTGAACAAGGATGGCGTCAATATCTCGACAGCGGAAGACCCTGCAGAAATCAACCTGCCCGGCATCAATCAAGTCAATGTCGACGACAAGGCTGGTCTGAATTTTGCCGTAGCCCTGAAGGCCTTCCTGCGCCAGGATCCGGACATCATCATGGTCGGCGAAATCCGCGACCTGGAGACGGCCGAAATCGCCATCAAGGCCGCCCAGACCGGTCATATGGTCATGTCCACACTGCATACCAACGACGCACCGGCCACTCTGACCCGCCTGATGAACATGGGGTACCAACCTNTCAACATCGCCGCCAGCATCCTGCTCATCACCGCCCAGCGCCTCGCACGTCGCCTGTGCACCTGCAAGAAACCGATCGATGCACCACACCAAACCCTGATCGAAGCAGGATTTACGGCCACCGACCTTGATGGCTCCTGGACTCTCTTCGGACCGAACGGTTGCGAACGCTGCAAAGGTACAGGCTACAAAGGACGCGTTGGTATCTATCAAGTCATGCCGATTTCCGAAGAAATGCAACGGCTGATCATGAGCGGTGCCGGTGAACTGGATCTAGCCCATCAGGCTAGCCGTGAAGGGGTGAAANATCTACGTGAATCCGGCCTGCTAAAGGTCAAGCAGGGCCTGACCTCGCTCGAAGAGGTCTTGAGCACAACGAACGTATAACGGGAAGGACAACGGATGGCTACCGCTGCAAAAGCTAGGACTGCTGCTGTCAAAGAGTACACCTTTCTGTGGGATGGAAAAAACAGGGACGGCAAACCCATCCGCGGAGAAATGCGGGCTGCTAGCCTTGCGGTAGTACAAACCAGCCTGCGCCGTCAGGGCGTCCTTGACGCCAAAGTCAAGAAAGCGCGCTTTAAAGTTGGAGGCAAGGTCACCGAGAAAGATATCTCTCTTNTCACGCGCCAACTCGCCACGATGATGAAAGCAGGCGTTCCACTACTTCAGGCGTTCGACATCGTCGGTCGCGGCCACGCCAACGCAGCGGTTGCAAAGCTGCTACTAGACATCAAGGCTGATGTCGAAACCGGCAGTTCGCTATCACAGGCCTTCCGGAAGTATCCGTTGTACTTTGATACACTCTATTGCAATCTGGTCGCCGCTGAGNAACAGGCGGGTATTCTCGATACGCTCCTTGATCGCTTAGCAACTTACAAGGAAAAGATTCTCGCAATCAAGAGCAAGATCAAGTCGGCGCTGTTCTATCCGATTGCGGTCATCGTTGTTGCCTTCGTTATTACTGCTGTCATCATGATTTTCGTCATTCCGGCATTCAAGGATGTTTTCAAGAGTTTTGGTGCCGACTTGCCTGCGCCGACCCTTCTTGTGATAGCCATCTCCGACTTCTTTGTCGCCTATTGGTGGGCGATATTCGGTATCATCTTTGGAGGCCTGTTCGCTNTTTTCGAAGCATGGAAACGCTCGGAAAAAATACAAATGATGATGGATCGTCTTTTGCTACGCTTGCCAATCTTTGGCGACATCATCCGCAAGGCTGTCATCGCGCGTTGGTCGCGCACCCTTTCGACCATGTTCGCTGCAGGTGTTCCGCTGGTCGAATCGCTGGAATCTGTCGGTGGCGCCGCAGGTAATTATGTACAAGGCGNNGCCACCAAGCAGATACAGGGCGACGTTTCCACTGGCGTCAGCCTGACCAACGCCATGACGAACGTCAATCTATTCCCCAACATGGTCACGCAAATGGTGGCGATTGGTGAAGAATCCGGTGCCCTCGACTCTATGTTGGGCAAGGTCGCTGACTTTTTCGAGCAGGAAGTAGACGATGCCGTCGAAGCAATGTCCAGCCTGATGGAGCCGATCATCATGGTGGTACTCGGCACGCTGATCGGGNGCATGGTCGTCGCGATGTATCTGCCTATCTTCAAGTTGGGCGCCGTGGTCTGATGCTTCTCGATTCTCTGGGCGGCCTGGCTGCCGTTGCCGGGCTGCTCGGTTTATGTGTCGGCAGTTTTCTGAATGTCGTCATTCACCGCCTGCCCAAGATGATGGAGCAAGAGTGGCATGCACAATGCGCAGAATTGCGTGGTGAAACAGCATCGACCGAAGCAGGACTGACTCTGGCGCGCCCACGCTCCCGCTGCCCGTCCTGTGGCCACCAGATCACCGCGCTCGAGAACATCNCCCTTGTCAGCTACATGTTTCTGCGCGGCAAGTGCTCCAATTGCGCCACGCCAATCTCCCCACGCTACCCAACGATCGAGGCGCTCACCGCCTTGCTTTCGGCCTATGCCGCCTGGCACTTCGGTCCAAGCTTGCAGACCGTCGGCGCTCTGCTCNTGATCTGGGCGTTGATTGCCCTGACTGCAATTGACTTCGACACCCAACTACTTCCCGATTCGATTACCTTGCCGCTTGTATGGTTTGGGCTGGCGTTCAATTTAATCGGAACCTACGTGNACCTGCCATCGGCCGTCGTCGGCGCGATGGTCGGCTATCTCAGCCTGTGGTCGGTATTCTGGCTATTCAAGCTGGCGACCGGCAAGGAAGGCATGGGTTATGGCGACTTCAAACTACTCGCCGCGCTCGGTGCCTGGCTGGGCTGGCAGATGCTGCCGGTGGTCGTCCTGCTTTCGTCAGTTGTCGGTGCAGCAATCGGCATCGGGCTGATCGTCACCAGCCGGCATGGGCGCAACACACCGATTCCTTTTGGCCCTTATCTCGCAATCGCAGGCCTCATCGCGCTATTCTGGGGCGCTCAGTTGACGCGCGCTTATCTTGGGCTGATGGCTTGAAATATCGGCTGCTCACCTCAAGATAAGCGTCTCCAACTTCTCGGTTATAATTCAAGGTTTTGGAGGATTCCCATGCCGATTTACGAATATCGCTGTGATTCCTGCGGCTCCCAGAAAGAACATCTGCAAAAGATGAGCGATCCGCAGCTCACGACCTGCCCGCAATGCGGCAAGGAAACCTATAGCAAGCTGCTTTCCGCAGCCGGTTTCCAGCTCAAGGGCAATGGCTGGTATGCCACAGACTTCAAGGGCGGCAAGCCGGCGCCCAAGGCCGACAGCGCCCCCTTGCCAGGGTGGTTCTGGAGCATGCACCCGTGCGCGGCCAGCTGATCAAACGCTACTTCCTGACCGGGCTCCTGATCTGGGTGCCCCTGGTCATTACCGGCTGGGTGCTGTCGTTCATCGTCAGCACGCTGGATCAGTCGCTACGCCTGCTTCCCGAAGCCATTCATCCGCAGACGCTGTTCGGCTTCGCGATTCCCGGAGCCGGCGCCCTGCTGACGTTGGCCATGATCCTTCTAACCGGTCTTCTGGCAGCAAATTTCATCGGACAGAAGCTGGTTTCATGGTGGGAGATGCTGCTCGCGCGCATTCCCGTCGTCAATTCCGTCTATAACAGCGTAAAGCAGGTTTCGGACACCCTCTTCTCATCCAACGGCAACGCTTTTCGCAAGGCGCTACTCGTCCAGTATCCACGTGAAGGGAGCTGGACCATCGCCTTCCTGACCGGCAAGCCCGGCGGCGACGTCCTCAATCATCTGGACGGCGATTATGTCAGCGTTTACGTGCCGACCACTCCGAACCCGACCTCCGGGTTTTTCCTGATGATGCCCAAGCGCGATGTCGTCGAACTCGAGATGACCGTCGACGAAGCCCTCAAATACATCATCTCGATGGGTGTCGTGGCCCCACCGCCGCACACCCGAGTCATCACCAACACCTAGAATCAACCGGAAAGCTTTATGCGTACCCATTACTGCGGACAACTCAATGCCGCCCTCGACGGGCAAATCGTCACCCTATGCGGCTGGGCCCACCGCCGCCGCGACCACGGCGGCGTCATCTTCATCGACCTGCGCGACCGTGAAGGTCTGGCTCAGGTCGTCTGCGATCCGGATCGCGCAGAAACCTTCAAGATCGCCGAATCCGTCCGCAACGAGTTCTGCCTGAAGATCACCGGCAAGGTTCGTCCCCGTCCGGCCGGCACGACCAATGCCAATCTGGCCTCCGGCGAGATCGAAATCCTCTGCCATGAGATCGAGGTGCTGAACCCGGCCATCACGCCGCCATTCCAGCTCGACGAAGACAACCTTTCGGAAAACGTCCGCCTCCAGCACCGCGTCATCGACCTGCGCCGTCCGCAGATGCAAAGCAACATGATGCTGCGTTACAAGACGGCGCGCGCCTTCCGCCGCTTCCTCGACGACCACGGCTTCATGGACATCGAAACGCCGATGCTGACCAAGTCGACCCCGGAAGGCGCTCGCGACTACCTGGTGCCATCGCGCGTCCATCCCGGTCAGTTCTTCGCGCTGCCGCAATCGCCGCAACTGTTCAAACAACTGTTGATGGTCGCCGGTTACGACCGCTACTACCAGATCGTCAAATGCTTCCGTGACGAAGACCTGCGCGCTGACCGCCAGCCCGAATTCACGCAGGTCGATATCGAGACCTCGTTCATGACCGAGGAGCAAATCACCGGCCTGATCGAACAACTGATCCGCTATGTCTTCAAGGACGCCATTGGCGTCGACCTGCCGAATCCTTTCCCGCGCATGACCTATGCCGAAGCAATGAACCGTTTCGGCTCCGATAAGCCGGACCTGCGCGTCACACTCGAACTCACCGAAGTCACCGACGCCGTCAAGGACGTTTCCTTCAAGGTCTTCGCCGGTGTCGCCAATAACGATAACGGCCGCGTCGCCGCCATGCGCATCTCCGGCGGCGCCAGCCTGACCCGCGGCGAGATCGACGAATACACTAAGTTCGTCGGCATCTACGGTGCCAAGGGACTGGCCTATATCAAGGTCAACGATGTTACGCAGCTGAATGAAGCCGGCCTGCAAAGCCCGATCGTCAAGAACCTGCATGAGAATGCACTCAAAACCATCGTCGACCGCACCGGTGCCCAATCCGGCGACCTGATTTTCTTCGGCGCCGACAAGGCCAAGGTGGTCAACGATGCGTTGGGCGCCCTGCGTGTCAAGATCGGCCATGAGAAGGGCTTCGTCAATGGCAAGGCTTGGGAACCGCTGTGGGTCATCGATTTCCCGATGTTCGAATACGACGAGGACGACAAGCGGTGGACCGCCTGCCACCACNCGTTCACCAGCCCGAAGGACGAGCACGTCGCGCTACTCNAGAGCGATCCGGGCAAGTGCCTGGCCAAGGCCTACGACCTGGCGCTCAACGGCTGGGAAATCGGCGGCGGCTCGGTGCGTATCCACCGCGCCGAAGTCCAGGAAACCGTCTTCCAGGCGCTCAACATCGGGCCCGAGGAACAGCAAGCCAAGTTCGGCTTCCTGCTCGACGCGCTGAAGTACGGCGCGCCGCCGCACGGTGGCCTGGCTTTCGGCCTTGACCGCATCGTCACCATGATGACCGGTGCCGAATCGATCCGCGACGTAATCGCCTTCCCGAAGACCCAACGCGCCCAATGCCTGCTTACCGATGCGCCATCCGGCGTCGATGAGAAGCAACTGCGCGAACTGCACATTCGCCTGCGCCAGAAAGTCGAAACCCAGGTCGAAGTCACGAAGGAATAACGCGTCATGCCGGGCTGGCTTCGCCTCCTGATCGTCGCCTGGCTGGCGATCGGATGCACGCTCGGCTCGGCCCGCGAGTCGGTTGCGGTCGACTGGGTTTCAACGGCCGAATTGCCCTACGAGGCACGCCAGACGCTGACGCTGATCAAGCAGGACGGACCTTTTCCCTATGCGCGCGACGGCATCGTCTTCGGCAATTATGAGAAGCGCCTGCCGCTTCGCCAGCGCGGTTATTACCGAGAATACACGGTAAAAACGCCGGGCCGTAGCGATCGAGGAGCGCGGCGCATTATTGCCGGACGCGGCGACGAGTATTATTACACCGACGACCATTACCGCTCCTTCAGGCGCATACGGGAATAGCTCATGGGCGACACATTATTCAGCAACCCTGAGCGGGCTGGTGTTTACCACATTCCCGCAATGAACCGTAGCGCAGTCGAACTTGCCGCCAGGAAGCGGCACTACGGCCACCACCACCTGGAGATCCATCAGGGTATGGACATGGACGCGGTGCTGGCGCGGATTGGCGAAGTGCTGGATTTTCCCGATTGGTATGGCGCGAATTTCGACGCGCTCAACGATTGCCTGACCGACCCTGAATGCCTGCCCGGCAAGGGTCATATCCTGACGATTGAAGGTTGCGAACAAATGCTCGCCAGCGACCCCATTGGTTACGCGACGCTGCTTGAAGTCTTTGCAGCGGCGATCGACGACCTGCGCAAAGCCGGCATCCCCCTTNGGATTCTGCTGGACAAACCTGCCCCTGGCATCAGGACGCTAACCGGACAATGAGCGGTTTCAAACAACCCGTCTCGGTTCTCGTCGTCATCTACACGCCCGCGCTCGATGTCCTGCTCCTCGAACGCGCTGCTCACCCGGGCTTCTGGCAGTCGGTCACCGGCAGCCGCGAGGGGGAAGAAGCACTGCTGACCACCGCAAGCCGCGAAGTAGCAGAGGAAACCGGCATCGACACCCTTCGTCACCGACCGACCGATTGGCATCTGACCAACACCTTCGACATTTTCGCCGAATGGCGGCATCGTTACGCCCCGGGCGTCACGCAAAACGTCGAACACGTATTCGGGCTGCAACTGCCTGCCAGGCGCGAAGTCACCATTGCCCCCGGCGAACATCGTGACTGGTGCTGGATGCCCTGGAAAGCTGCTGCCGAACGCTGCTTCTCGTGGAGCAACCGGGATGCGATCCTTTGCTGCCGCAGCGGCTGCAATCAGGGCTTGAAACGCGGGCTCGCCACCCTATATTGGTCTCAGCAACACTTCATCCACAAAGGAGACCACCATGGCAAACATTACACGTTTAGACCCGCTCGACGACCTGTTTCGTGGCTTTNTTGTCCGCCCCGTCGATTTCAACGGCACTGCTCAGCAGCCGCCAAGCATCAAGATGGACGTCAAGGAACAGGGTGACAACTACCTGGTACACGCCGAACTGCCCGGTGTAAAGAAAGAAGACATCCACGTCGTCGTCGACGGCAATCAGGTATCGATCAGCGCCGAAGTCAAACAGGAAAAGGAAATCAAGGAAGGCGAGCGTCTGCTGCGTTCCGAACGTTATTTCGGCAAGGTTTCGCGCTCCTTCCAACTGGGCCAGGAAATCGACGACACCAAGGCTGTGGCCAAGTTCAACGAAGGCGTCCTCGAACTGACGCTGCCCAAGCGCGCCGCCAGCCCGAACAAGCGCCTGACCGTCGAATAACCAGCCTCCCCATAGAAGGAAAGGCCGGACACCGCTCCGGCCTTTTTCTTTGTACAATCCGCGCGATTCCATCTGGAGCCCGCCATGAGTCTCGACCACCTCACCNCCGGCAACAAGGCCGCCGTTCTCGCCGAAGCCCTGCCCTACATCAAGCGCTTTCACGGCAAGACCATCGTCGTCAAATATGGCGGCAACGCCATGACCGACGAGCATCTGAAACGCTGCTTCGCGAGCGACGTCGTCCTTCTCGAACTGATCGGCTTCAATATCGTCGTCGTTCCTGGCGGCGGTCCGCAGATCGAGAATCTGCTGGCCCGGGTCGGCAAGAAAGGCGAATTCGTCCAGGGCATGCGCGTCACCGATGCCGAAACCATGGAATTGGTCGAGATGGTGCTCGGCGGCCAGGTCAACAAGGACATCGTCAACCTGATCAACCAGCATGGCGGCAAGGCCGTCGGCCTGACGGGCAAGGATGGCAACTGCATCCGCGCCAAGAAGCTGATGCTGGAAGACAAAGATAACCCGGGCGACCTGATCGACGTCGGCCAGGTCGGACAAATCACCCAGATCGACNCCTCACTCATCGACCACCTCGACAAGGGTGCCTTCATCCCGGTAATCGCCCCGATCGGCGTCGGCAAGGATGGCGAAACCTACAACATCAATGCCGACGTAGTCGCCGGCAAGATCGCCGAGGTGCTCAAGGCCGAGAAGCTCGTAATGCTGACCAACACCCCGGGCGTGCTTGACCAGAAGGGCGAGTTGATTACCGGCATCACACCCAAACAGATAGACGAAATGGTCGAGGACGGCACGCTGTCCGGCGGCATGTTGCCCAAGATCGGCTCGGCGCTCGACGCCGCGCGCAACGGCGTCAAGGGCGTGCATCNNATCGACGGCCGCGTCGAGCATGCGCTGCTTCTGGAAATCCTGACCGATCACGGTGTCGGCACGATGATCAAGTCGCACTAGCCGATGAAGCCCGGACGCGTCTGGCTGTTCGACCTCGACAACACCCTCCACAACGCGACCCCGCATATTTTTCCCNACATCAACCGCTCGATGCGCCAATACATCGAGCGGCATCTCGCTAGANACAAGCATGAAGCCAGCCGCATCCGGCAGGATTACTGGATGCGCTACGGCGCCACGCTACTCGGCCTGGTTCGTCATCACGGCACCGATCCCGATCATTTCCTGCAAGCCACGCACCAGTTTCCCGATCTCCGGCGCATGGTTGTTTTCGAGCGCCCGATCATCCATGCCCTGCGCCGGCTACCCGGCCGAAAGATCATATTTTCCAACGCACCTCGTCACTACGCCGAGGCCATTCTCGAAATCACCGGCCTCGGCGCCTGTTTCGACGCGGTTTACTCGATCGAAAACCTGCGTTACCAGCCCAAGCCGATGCTCGCCGGCTTTCGCGCCTTGCTCGGCGCGGAACGGCTGGCCCCGCGTCGCTGCATCATGGTGGAAGACAGCCTCGCCAATCTGGTCGCCGCCAAGAAACTGGGCATGAAGACCGTGTGGGTGAGCACTAGCTACCGGCGATCCNCCAGCGTGGATGTAAAAATCCGCTCTGTGAGCGAACTGCCGGAGCGCTGCGGTCGACTATAATTTTCGGGCAAAATTCAAAACCGATAATCAAGGGGAGAAAAACATGGCCATCAAGCCCGGCGAGCGCCGCCTGCAAATCCTGCAAACACTGGCCCAGATGCTGNAAACCCCGAAAGGGGAAAAGATCACCACCGCCGCCCTGGCCGCCCGGCTCGACTGTTCCGAAGCCGCGCTCTATCGCCATTTCGCCAGCAAGGCGCAAATGTTCGAAGGACTGATCGAATTCATCGAGCAAAGCCTGTTCGGCGTCATTAACCAGATCACTTCCGAAGAGGCCACGGGCCTGAAGCAGGTCGAACTGATTCTTGGCTTGCTGTTGCGTTTCGCCCAGAAGAATCGCGGCATGACCCGCGTGCTGATCGGCGATGCGCTGGTCAATGAAAACGAGCGTCTGCAAGTGCGTATCAACCTGCTGCTCGACAAGATAGAGGCCGCCATCAAACAAGCCTTGCGCATCGCCGCAACGCAGGAAAACCTCAAGTCCGACGCCGATTTCGGCGCCCTCGCCAACCTGCTGCGCTGCTATGCAGTCGGCCGCTGGGAGCAATATGCGCGCAGCGGCTTCGTCCGCGAGCCATTGGCGCAATGGCCCCAACAATGGCCAATGCTTTACTTCGCCTGCCTGTCACAGTCCGGGGTGCCGGCCAGCGCCTGAAACACGAAAGGGCAGCCCTGCCGCCCTTTCTGCCGAAAAAGTTCGACCTCAGCGCTTCAGATATTCGGCCGCGTCCAGCGCGAAATAGGTCAGGATGCCGTCGGCACCGGCCCGCTTGAAGGCCAGCAGGCTTTCCAGCACACAAGCCTCTTCGTTCAGCCAGCCATTCTGCGCGGCGGCCTTCAGCATCGCGTACTCGCCGCTGACCTGATAGGCATAGGTCGGCACCTTGAACTCGTCCTTGACCCGCCGCACGATGTCCAGATATGGCATGCCCGGCTTGACCATGACCATGTCTGCCCCCTCTTCGAGGTCGAGTGCGACCTCCTTGAGCGCCTCGTCGGTATTGGCCGGGTCCATCTGGTAAGTGTATTTGTTGCCCTTGCCGAGATTCGCCGCCGAGCCGACCGCATCGCGGAACGGACCGTAGAAGGCGGAAGCATACTTGGCCGAATAAGCCAGAATCCGTGTGTAGATCTGCCCTGCCTCATTCAATTCGGCGCGGATGCGACCGATGCGGCCGTCCATCATGTCCGACGGCGCCACCACGTCGGCCCCGGCTTCTGCATGACACAAGGCCTGCTTGGCCAACACTTTCAGCGTCTCGTCGTTCAGCACGTAGCCCGTCTCGTCGATCAGGCCGTCCTGCCCGTGGCTGGTGTAGGGGTCGAGCGCCACGTCGGTGATCACGCCCAGTTCCGGAAACTCGCGTTTCAGCGCCCGNACGACACGCGGCACCAGGCCCCGGCTGTTGAACGCCTCTTCCGCCCCCAGCGACTTGAGCGCCNNATCGACCACCGGAAACAGCGCCAGTGCCGGAATGCCAAGCTTTACCGCACGCTCGGCGGTCTTCAGCAGGACATCGAGCGACTGCCGTTCGACGCCCGGCATCGATGCCACTTTCTCGATCCGACCATCGCCTTCGAGGACGAAAACGGGGTAAATGAAGTCGTCGACCGTCAGCACCGACTCGCGCATCAGCCGACGGGAAAAATCATCGCGCCGCATCCGGCGCATGCGGGTTCCAGGAAAATGCCCGGTAGCATTCATGGTCTTGACCTCAAATCATTCAGATTGCAGATTTTCGTTCGCTGTGGAACTTTTCGCATTGACCCACGTCAGAGTCAGCAGATGGCACGCGCTGTCTCCCGCTTCACCTCCCTGAGCGGGTGCCTTGACAACGTTAAGGCATTTTGGCCCCGGACCCCNNCTTATCCGGGGCTTTTGTTTCCGCGCTTTCTTCGATTCCCAACCACCCCGCCAATACATTCTCCGCCTCCTCGACCCCGGTCTTNTTCAGGCTGGAGAAGAGTTGCACCGAATACAACCCGGCGTCCCCNCAGGTCGCCAGTTCCGCCTTGACCGAACGCAGCGTTTTCGTCTGCTCCTGGCGACTCAGCTTGTCGGCCTTCGACAACAGTACGTGAATCGGGNNACGCCCTGTCGGGCGGAACCAGTCGATCAGGCGCAGATCGAGATCGGTCAATGGCCGGCGGATATCCATGATGACGACCAGGCCTGCCAGTTGCTCGCGCTTGCTGAGATAGGGNCCGATCAACCCCTCCCACTGCGAGCGGATTGCCTCCGGCGCCTTGGCGTACCCGTATCCTGGCAGGTCGACAAAATACTTGCCGTCGGCCAGCGTAAAGTAATTGAGATGCTGGGTACGACCGGGCGTCTTGCTGACATAGGCCAAACGAACGCGCCCGGCGAGCGTATTGATTGCGGAAGATTTACCGGCATTGGAGCGGCCGGCAAAAGCAACTTCACGGACGGCATCCTGCGGCAGATCGCGAAGATGGGCGACGGTCGTCAGGAAGACCGCCTGCTGGAACAAAGGCATAAAAACTCTCAAGAGCCGCCTAGGCGGCGGAGAACTAATATAGAATAGCAGGTTTGTAACTTCCGTTCCGGCCAAAGCGCCCAAAAACGCGCACTAGGAGTTCGAAAATGATCCGTACAGCGGCAATGGCAATCCTTCTTGCCACCAGTTTCATTNCTCACGCGGCTGAAGAAGCCCATGCCAAGGCAGACCCCGCCAAGGGAAAGCTANTCGCCGAAACCGTTTGCGTGGCCTGTCACGGCGCCGATGGCAACAGCGNNACCCCGGCCAACCCCAACCTGGCAGGCCAGAGTGCCGAGTATCTTTACAAGCAGTTGAAGAATTTCAAGGCGGTCGATGGCAAGCCCGCCGCCCGCAACAACGCGATCATGGGCGGCATGGTCGCATCACTTTCGGACCAAGACATGCGCAATCTCGCTGCCTGGTTCTCCAGCCAAAAGCTGAAGCCTGCTGTCGCCAAGGATGAATCGCAAATCGCGCTTGGTCAGCGACTCTGGCGACAGGGCGAATTCCGCAAGGGCATCCCGGCCTGTGCCGGCTGCCACGGCCCGGCGGGTGCCGGTCTGCCCGCGCTGTACCCGGCACTGGCGGGCCAACATCCGGAATACACGGAAGCCCAATTGAAGACTTTCCGTACCGGCGAACGCAGCAATGACCCGGAANAAATGATGCGCAGCATTGCTGCCAAAATGTCCGATGCCGAAATCAAGGCCGTGTCGGAATACATTGCTGGCCTTCGCTAGGCCATGACAATGCAGAAAAAGGCAGCTTCGGCTGCCTTTTCTTTTCCCGGTCTTGGCATCCGGGCCTCAGGCGGATAGACTGCTTCGACAACAACGCTCAACCTCGCCGAGGAGACCCAATATGAAGACGCTCAAGCAGATGCTGGCCGGCAAACAGCGGCCACTGGTCGTGGTTTCACCCAACGATTCCGTTNTTCATGCCCTTACGCTGATGGCGCAGCACAACGTCGGCGCACTCATGGTGCTGAATGGCGAGCAACTGGTTGGCATTNTTTCCGAGCGCGACTACGCGCGCAAAGTCATTCTGCATGGCAAGAGTTCCAAGGAAACGCTCGTCAGTGAAATCATGAGCGACAAGGTCGCTTACGTCACTCCGGGCACCACACTTGACGAATGTATGGCCCTGATGACCGACAAGCATTTCCGCCACCTGCCCGTACTCGAAGAAGATGGCACCGTAGCCGGCATCATCTCCATCGGTGATCTGGTCAAGGAAACCATCAGCAATCAGGAATTCCTGATCAAGCAAGNNCTCGAGCACTACATCTCCGGCTGATTGCCGCGGCTTCTCGCCGAACTTGGATGACACATGCCGCATCGCGCGGGCATGTGTTTTCGCATCATTCCGGAGCATCCACAAAACCGCCATCGGCAACACGCCGAACCGCGACGCTCGTCCGCTGTCTCAGCGTTGCATCCCTGATTCACGTCGCTTGTAGTTCGCCGATCACATGACTGTAAGTTTCCAACGGTCTCTGACGACTACTCTGTCAATGCACAGCGTAAAGTGAGCCATGTTGATCCATTATCTACCCGAGATTCAGCCATCCGAAATCACCTCGCCGCGAGTTTATGCAACCCGTCGCGACTTTCTGCGCTCAATGGCAGCGGGCTTGGGCGCCGTCGGCCTGGGAATGATCGGGAGCAGCCGCGCCGCATCAAATGAGCGTCTGCGTTTCGAGAACATCGTTCCGGGGCAATTTTCTTCAACCGAAGAAAGTCACCCCTACGCTTCGGTCACCGAGTATGGCAATTTCTACGAATTCGGTCCCGACAAAAGCAGCCCCGTGCGTAACGCCCACCGCCTGCGTGTCCGGCCCTGGGCAGTCAGCATCGAGGGCGAGGTCAAGACGCCCCGGACTTTCGCCATCGAAGACATCCTCAAATGGGCGCCGCTGGAAGAGCGCATCTATCGCATGCGCTGCGTCGAAGGCTGGAGCGCCGTTATCNCCTGGGTCGGTATTCCGCTCAACGAATTGATCAAACGCTGCGATGTTACCGGCAATGCGAAATTCGTCGAATTCTGGAGCCTCGCCGACCCAGAACAGATGACTTATGTCCGCCTGCCATTTCTGGACTGGCCTTATATCGAGGCTCTACGCCTCGACGAAGCGATGCATCCGTTGGCACTGCTTGCCCTCGGCATGTACGGAGAGCATATGCCGAAACAGAATGGCGCGCCGCTACGCGTCATCATCCCCTGGAAATACGGCTTCAAGGGCGCCAAGTCGATCGTCAAGCTGCGCTTTGTCGAAAAGCAGCCGCCGACCGTATGGACCAAGACGGCGCCCGACGAGTACGGCTTCTATTCCAACGTCAATCCGGATGTCGACCACAAGCGCTGGAGCCAAAGCCATGAACGCCGCCTTGGCGAGTTCTTCAAGCGCAAGACGCTGCCGTTCAACGGCTATGCCGAACAAGTTGCCGGGCTGTACGCAGGTATGGATCTACGAAGAATTTCTGAATGACGAAAATCCCACAAGCCGTACCACCGATTGGCCGCCTCAAGGCCGTGCTTTTCTCTTGGCGCTCTGCCCCTGGCGCGCCTGCTCTGGGCAGCCTGGACTAATGATTTCGGGCCCAATCCCGTCGAATTCGTTCAACGCTGGACGGGCACCTGGACATTCAACCTGCTGTTGCTGACGCTGTGCATTTCGCCGCTGCGCGCCTATACGCAGTGGCACTGGCTATTGCGTTTGAGGCGGATGCTCGGCCTGTTCACTNTTTTCTATGCGACGCTGCACTTTCTCTCCTTCATCGGCTTCGACCACTCCTTTGCGGTCGACGAGATCGCCAGGGACGTTTTCAAACGCCCCTTCGTCACTGTCGGCTTCGCCGCCTTCCTGCTGCTAATTCCGCTGGCCGCAACCTCCAACCAGTGGGCGATCCGCAAACTCGGCGGGCGCAAGTGGCAGGAACTGCATCGCAACATCTACCTGATCAGCATTCTTGCCTGCGTGCATTACTTCTGGCTGGTCAAGGCGACGGCGCTGCTGTGGCCGCTGGCCTATTCCGTCGCCCTCGCCTTTCTCCTCGGCTGGCGGGTGCGCGAGANNAAGCGCAAGGCAATTCCCGTCCAGCAGTTTCAGAACGCCAAGCCGCTCAAATTTTTCAAACAGAAGCCTGATTAGCGGCTATTTGCGGCGCGACGTGTCGAAGCGGATGATCGCGCGCCCGTCTGCCGCCTGCTTGGCCGGCACCTTCCAGGCGTGGCCATAGACGATCTCGAAAGTCGCTGGCAACCGGCCAGCAGAGCGCAGGCTTTCATAGGCTTTGCGAGCCTTTGCCCAGGCCTGGCGGCCGGTCAGTCCATGGCGACGTGCCTTCATCGCGCAGCTGGAACCGGCGGAACGCAGTTCTTCGAGCATGCCGTCGAAACTGTCGTAGGTCAGGGTCAGCACTTCCATGTCCATGACGGGATCGGCAAAACCGCAACCGACCAGCATGTCGCCGAGGTCGTGCATATCGATGAAGCGCTGGGTGTGCGCGTAGCCGTCCGAAAACGCCGAGCGCAACTCTTTCAGGGAATCCGGGCCCAGGGTCGAGAACATCAGCAGACCGCCGACTTCAAGCACGCGATGCGCCTCGGCCAGTACGGGCAAGGGATCGTCCAGCCAGTGAAGCAGCAGATTCGACCAGACGATTGCGGTCGACTGCGATTTGAGNGGCAATTTCGCGGCGTCGCCAGCCAGACGCAGCGCGTCATTCTGGCGCCCCAGCCCCAACCAGCGCTGCCAACCCGGACGCGTCGAGCGTCCGCCCTGCAGCATGGCCGGCGCAATATCCAGCCCGAGCAGTTCGGCTTGCGGGTAACGCGCGGCCAAACCGGAAAAACTGCCACCCCGACTGCAACCCAGGTCGAGAATGCGCGCTGGCGTCACCTTGACGTAATCAAGGCGCTCCTGCATGCGGCGGTCGACCTCACGGGCGAGAAANTCTGCCTGATCGTAATTTGCCGCAACCCGGGAGAAGCGCCGGCCAACCTGTCGCGGGTCGACAAATGACCCGTTCAAACCGCCTTCACACCCAGACGCGCGAACAAGGCGTCATCGCGATCGACATCCGGATTGCCTGTGGTCAAAAGATGATCGCCATAGAACATCGAGTTGGCACCAGCCAGGAAGCACAGCGCCTGCAACTCGTCACTCATTTCCTGGCGACCGGCCGAGNNGCGCACCCAGGAAGTCGGCATCGTGATACGGGCAGCCGCGATGGTACGCACGAACTCGAAGGGGTCGAGACGCGGGTTGTCGGCCAGCGGCGTGCCGGGGATCGGCACCAGATTGTTGATCGGCACCGACTCCGGCGGCTGCGGCAGGTTGGCGAGTTGCACGATCAGTCCGGCGCGGTTCTTGCGCGACTCGCCCATGCCGATGATGCCGCCCGAACAGACATTGATTCCGGCATCGCGCACCTGCTCCAGCGTATCNAGGCGGTCATCATGGGTATGCGTCTTGATGACCTGACCGTAGAACTCCTTGTCGGTATCCAGATTATGGTTGTAATAGTCGAGGCCGGCGTCCTTGAGCTTTTCCGCCTGGCCGTCCTTGAGCATGCCCAACGTCACGCAAGTCTGCATGCCCAGCGACTTCACCTCGCGCACCATCTCCAGCACGCGGTCGAGATCATTGTCTTTCGGCCCCTTCCATGCCGCCCCNATGCAGAATCGGGAGGCGCCTTTGGCCTTGGCAGCCTTGGCCGCCGCGACGACTTCATCAAGCGGCATCAGGCGCTCGCGTTCGAGATCGGTGTCGTAGCGCGCCGATTGCGAGCAATAGCTGCAATCTTCCGAACATCCGCCCGTCTTGACCGAAAGGAGCGTCGAGCGTTGAATGGTGTTCGGATCGAAATGTTCGCGGTGCACNCCNTGCGCACGCCAGATCAGATCCATCAGGGGCAATTCGTAGAGCGCGAGCACTTCATCGACCGTCCACCGGCGGGCCGGAACGGACTGACATACGGGAGCGACAGTGGCGAGAGCTAGCTTGCATGGGAGGCCTTGCTTGAAAACAAACGGAAAAACCGGAAACGATGCGCATCGGTAATTATGAATTATCGAGGACGCCAANTAATGATGTCAATTTTACCCCAAGCCTTGCGCGACACCCTTGGCGCTCTTGCCTGCAAGATTCTGCCCGGCAGTTGTCTGCTATGCGCCGCTGATAGCGCAAACAGTCTCCTTTGCCCGGCCTGCACCGGCGATCTGCCGCGACAGGCGGCTACCGTCTGCCCGCAATGCGCCATCGAGACGCCCCTCGGCGAGCGCTGCGGCACCTGCCTCAAATCTTCCCCCGCATTCGCACGAACGATTGCCCCGTTTCGCTATGAATTTCCCGTCGACCGCCTTATACAAGCGCTCAAGTACGATCACCGGCTGCCTTTGGCCAACTGGTTCGGGGCTCGCCTGAGCGAGCAGATCGCCGCAGACGAACACGACCTGCTGCTGCCGCTGCCGCTTCACCCTTCACGCCTGCAAGACCGCGGTTTCAACCAGTCGGCGGAAATCGCCCGGTCAATCCACAGCCGGCTCGGCATTCCAATCAATGTCGACTGCCTGACCCGAATCCGCGCCACGCCACCGCAGGCCGCCCTGCCGCTCAAGGAGCGAGCCAGANATGTGCGTGGCGCTNTTCAGTGCACAACCGATCTCTCCGGCAAACGTATCCTTCTAGTTGACGACGTGATGACCACGGGCGCGACGCTTGGCGAATGCGCCCGCATAATCNAACTGCATGGCGCGGCGCAGATCACACTGGCCGTAGCCGCCCGCGCCCAGCGTCATTAGATTTGCCGCCGCCCGTTGCCGGTACTAAGCATCTACAATAGCGACCCATGATCGCTGTCGTTCTCTTTCAGCCGGAAATCNCCNCCAATACCGGCAATGTCATCCGCCTGTGCGCCAATACCGGCGCCGAACTCCACCTCGTCGAACCGCTTGGTTTCGACATCAACGACAAAACCCTGCGCCGGGCCGGCCTCGACTACCATGAATACGCCCGCGTCTTCCGCCATGTCGACTGGAACACCTGCAAGAGCACGCTGGGCAACCGCCGCCTTTGGGCCATGACCACCTCGGGCCAGCACTCGCCCTTTGAACAAGTGCTCGGCGGCGATGATGTCTTCGTTTTCGGCCGCGAAACCAGTGGCCTGCCCGCCGAAATTCTCGGTGAATTCCCTCCCGCGCAACGTCTGCGCCTACCCATGCAGGCCTGGGCAANNCGCAGCCTGAACCTGTCCAACGCCGTCGCCGTGACCGTTTTCGAGGCCTGGCGCCAATCCGGATTCATCACCTCCAGCTGATCGTTGGCTCAAGACAGGGAAAAGACAAACAACAATGTTGCGCCAACGCAACAACATCACCGCAAAGCGTCGCCACAAAGCATTCTTCAATTGCCGGCATGGCCGCTCTTTGCAAAAATCGCTTCAACTTCTCAATCCGAGAGGTAAAGCTTAATCGACTCGCAAGAGCAGATTAAAAACTAACCACTAAGGAGATTTTCTGATGCAAAAGAAACTCATCGCTCTGGCTGTCGCCGGCCTGGCCTCCACCGCCGCCTTCGCGCAAACCAATGTCCAGATCTACGGCTCGCTGGACTACGGCTATTCCTATCGTTTCGACGCCCGCAACCCAGCTGTCGGCGGCAGCACCTCCGGTTTCAACAGCGCCTCCCAGTTCAACGGCGGCCAGTCCGCTGGCAACCGTATCGGCTTCAAGGGCACGGAAGATCTGGGCAACGGCCTGAAGGCTGTCTTCCTGATGGAACAAGGCTTCAACCTCGAAGCAAACGCAAAGTCGCTGCGACCTTCGAACAACTTCAGCTACACCCGTCAAGCCTATGTGGGCGTGTCCGGCAATTTCGGTACCGCCATCGGCGGCCGTTTGTACACCNCGCACTACACCTTCGTTACCAGCCTGGATCCGTTCGCTGCCGGCACCGTTGGTNCATACAACAACGTCTTCGGTGGCAATTCTGGTGACTCTGGCTCTGTCGGCGGCGGCAACAGCATCATTGATCCGGTTCGTGAATNNAACGCTATCGCTTACGTCTCGCCGAGCTTCGGCGGCTTCACCATCACTGGCGCGTTCTCCAACAACGCCTTCGCCAACGACAGCACCNTCAGCAACGCTCAGAACAACACGGTCTATGCCCTGTTGGGTCAGTACGCCAACGGCCCGATCAACGCCGGCNTAGGCTACCACTACATTGCTGGTGGCACCACCGTTCCCTACAACGCGGTTAATGACGTTCAGAACCTTGTTCTCGGTGGCTCTTACGACTTCAAGGTCGTCAAGGTTTCCGCACTTATCGACTGGAACGAAGTTGACTTCCAGGCCTCAGGCATTTCCAACGCCCGTGTTGCCAACTACATGCTCGGCGCCACTGCTCCGATCGGCGGCAAGTGGGAAGTTCAAGGTTCGTACATTTACTCTGACGGCAACACCACGTTCGGTGGAGATGCTCAACAAATCGCTCTGGGCGCCAAATACAACCTGTCCAAGCGCACCAACTTCTACACCGCTTACTCGTACATCGACAACTCCAGCCAGCGTAACGCAGCGGTTGGCGATGCCGTCAATACAGGCNTACGCAAATACGGTCAACGCTCCGTCATCGGCGCTGTTGGCAATATCGCTTGGCAACAAGGTTTCCAAGTTGGTGTTCGTCACCAGTTCTAATCCAGCGCAAGCCGGATTTGCAAAGGGCGCTTCGGCGCCCTTTTTCATTTTCGTGCCACGGAACGGAGCGTGAAACACTCTGACATGAAAAGGGCGCCGAAGCGCCCTTCATCTTTACAGAGTTGTGACCTATCCGAGAAGAATCAGGTTGTCGCGATGGATGATTTCCGGCTCGTCCACGTAGCCAAGCAGGCTCTCGATCTCCTGGCTGGACTTGCGGGCGATCAGCCGGGCTTCGCCGCTACCGTAGTTGCTCAGGCCGCGGGCAATTTCTCTTCCAGCACCATCGACACAGGCTACCGCCGCGCCGCGCTCGAATTCGCCCTCCGCTGCCACGACGCCGATTGGCAGCAGGCTTTTTCCTGCTTTTAGCGCGTCGACCGCACCAGGGTCCAGCACCAGGCGGCCGACCAGTTGAAGATGATCCGCCAGCCATTGTTTACGTGCCGCCAACGGCTGCATTTGCGAGACGAGCAGTGTTCCCACGGACTCACCTGCCGCCAGACGAATGATCGGATCACTTTCGCGGCCGCTCGCGATGGCGGTGTGCGCTCCGCTCTTGGCTGCGCGCTTGGCGGCAATCACCTTGGTGATCATGCCGCCCTTGCCGATCGACGTACCGGCGCCGCCGGCCATGCCCTCCAGCGCTTCATCGCCGGCTCTGGCCTCGGCAATCAACGTGGCACCTGGATCCTTGCGTGGGTCGGCCGTGAATAGACCGATCTGATCGGTCAGGATGATCAGGGCATCCGCCTCGATCAGGTTGGCGACCAGTGCCCCGAGCGTATCGTTGTCGCCGAATTTGATTTCGTCGGTGACGACTGTGTCGTTCTCGTTGATGATCGGCACGACACCGAGCTCAAGCAGCGTGATCAGCGTCGAGCGGGCATTCAGGTAACGCTTGCGGTCGGCAAGATCGTCGTGCGTCAGCAGAATCTGCGCGGTATGCAGCCCATATTTGGCAAACGCTCCTTCGTACCTGCACCAGCCCCATCTGCCCTACGGCAGCAGCGGCCTGCAATTCATGAACCGATTTCGGGCGCTTGCTCCAGCCCAGGCGTTGCATGCCGCAGGCGATGGCCCCGGATGAAACGAGCACGACCTGCTTGCCCTGCCCGCGCAGGACGCTGATCTGGCGCGCCCAGTCGTCGATGGCAGCCAGATCGAGGCCGGCGCCGTTGTTGGTCACGAGGGCAGAGCCAACCTTGACGACCAGGCGTTTGGCATGGGCCAGACAAGTCTTGTTCATGCGTCTTCGCCATCCGCTGCTTCGGGCTCATCGTCCACTTCAGGAAGCGCCATCTGTTCCAATGCTTCCTGGATGGCGTAGATCAGCGGCTTGGTACCTTCGCCGCTGATGGCGGCAATCGGGAATACCGGGCCGTCGTACTTGGTTGCCTTCTTGTAGGCTTTCAGGAAATTCTTGATGGCCGCTTCGCGCTCTTCCTCGGGAATCAAGTCGAGTTTGTTGAGCACCAGCCAGCGCGGCTTGTCGGCCAGCGCCGGATCGTGCTTGACGAGTTCGCCAACGATGGCCTTGGCATCGCGCACCGGATCAGCATCCGGGTCGATCGGCGCGATGTCGACGAGATGCAGCAGGATGCGCGTGCGCTGCAGGTGCTTGAGGAAGCGGATGCCGAGGCCGGCACCGTCGGCGGCACCTTCGATGAGGCCCGGCACGTCGGCCATCACGAAGCTTTTNTCGGCGTCGACGCGGACCACCCCAAGGTTCGGATGCAGTGTGGTGAAGGGATAATCAGCCACTTTCGGGCGCGCCGCCGAAATGGCGCGGATCAGCGTGCTCTTGCCGGCGTTGGGCAGGCCGAGCAGCCCAACATCGGCCAGCACGCGCAACTCAAGGCTGACCTCGAACTCCTGGCCTTCTTCGCCATTGGTTTTCTGGCGCGGGGCGCGATTGGTCGAGGATTTGAAATGGATATTGCCCAGACCGCCCCGGCCGCCCTTGGCGAGCAGGACTTTCTTGTCGTGGACGTCGAGATCGGCAAGGATCTGGCCGGTATGCTGATCGGTAATCACGGTGCCGACCGGCATGCGCAGCACGATGTCCTCGCCGCCGGCCCCATAGCAGTCGGCGCCGCCACCGTTTTCGCCACGCTTGCCGATGAACTTGCGGGTATAGCGATAATCGACCAGCGTGTTGATGTTGCGGTCGGCGATCACGTAGATGCTGCCGCCACGCCCGCCGTCGCCGCCATTCGGCCCGCCCATCGGGATGTATTTNTCACGGCGGAACGTAGCCGCGCCGTTACCGCCGTCGCCAGCCTTGACGTAGATTTTNGCTTCGTCAATGAATTTCATGTTCCGCCTCTACAAAGTAAAAAGCCCTATCCGGCGGATAGGGCTTTCGGTTTCCGCCAGGCCGTTTATTCGGCGGCCGGAACGATGGTCACCGTGCGGCGTGCCTTGGCGCCCTTGACGGAGAACTGGACGGTGCCGTCCTTCAGCGCGAACAGGGTGTGATCCTTGCCGCAGCCAACGTTTTCGCCCGGATGGAATTCTGTACCGCGCTGGCGAACGATGATGTTGCCGGCGAGAACGAATTGACCGCCGTAGCGCTTGACGCCAAGACGCTTGGCTTGAGTCGCGGCCGTTACGTGAACTGCCGCCTGCCTTTTTGTGTGCCATGTTTTAGCTCCTTGTCTGAACTTAGGCAGCGATCGTGTCGATGCGCAGTTCGGTGTAGTTCTGACGATGGCCCTGGCGCTTCTGGTAGTGCTTGCGACGGCGCATCTTGAAGATCTTGACCTTGTCGTGGCGGCCGTGGAAACCACGGTGCACTTGACGGTGGCGCCAGCAAGGAAGGGGCGCCGATCTTTCCGACTCGCCTTCGCCTACCATGAGGATCTGGTCGGGTAACTTCTGCGCCAACGTCTGCCGGTATCTGTTCTACTTTGAGTTTTTGGCCAGCGGAAACGCGATACTGCTTGCCGCCGGTTTTTATGACCGCATACATGGGTTGGACTCCGAAAATGAAACAAAGGGTACTACGAAGAACCGCGCATTATACGGAAATTCGCTGAGAAGTCAAAGCCTTGAAGGGTGTTGTGGTGACTTCCGGCCTTTTCCAAGGAGCTATTCATGGCTGAAATCACCACGGCCTCCGGCCTGATCTACGAAGATACCGTCGTCGGCGACGGCGCCGAAGCCAAGGCCGGCGACCACGTGGTCGTCCATTACACTGGCTGGCTGACCAACGGCAGCAAGTTCGATTCGAGCAAGGATCGCAACGACCCATTCGACTTTCCGCTCGGCCAACGCCATGTGATTTCCGGCTGGGACGAAGGCGTTCAGGGCATGAAGATCGGCGGCACGCGCAAGCTGACGATTCCGCCGCAGCTCGGTTACGGCGCGCGCGGCGCCGGCGGCGTGATTCCGCCGAATGCGACGCTGGTTTTCGAGGTCGAACTGCTCGGCATCCAATGAGCGGTTCCGACCGANAAAGACAACCCGCCCCACCGCGCAACGACGCGGCCGGGGATGACCCATGGGCGAAATGGCGCAAGCCGCAAGCGCCTGTTGCGGTCGACGCTGAAAAAGCCGAAATCCGAGCCGGCCATCAAGCCGCCAAGCGAGGCAAAAGCCCGCCCGACGGGAACGCTGGGNCGTCGTCAAGCCATCGCCCAAACCTGTTGCGCCTGCGGCCAAAGGACGGCCCGCGACAGCCAGCGCCCGGCGCCGCCAACCAAGGCGGTGCCCGCTGCGAACAAGCCGCTGCCGACGCCCCCGTCCGCCCGTCCGCCCGCCCCGCCGGCCCGCCGCCCGAAGGCGTGCGGCTCTCANAGGTCATGTCGGAACGCGGCATCTGCTCGCGTCGCGAAGCGGATTTGTGGATCGAACGTGGCTGGGTCTTGGTGAATGGCGAACGGATCAGCGAACTGGGCAGCCGCATCAAGCCCGACGCCGAAATAACGATCTCGCAGGAGGCCGAGCGGGATCAGGCCAAGCAGGTCACGGTGCTGCTCAACAAGCCGGTCGGCTATGTGTCCGGCCAGCCCGAGCCGGGCTGCACCCCGGCGATTACGCTGATCACCCCGGAAAACCAGCTGAAACAGTCCGGCGACCCCGAATTCAAGCCGTGGATGCTGCGCAACCTGGCGCCGTCGGGGCGTCTCGATATCGATTCGACCGGATTGCTGGTGCTGACCCAGGACGGCCGGGTGGCCAAANAGCTGATCGGCGAGGACAGCCCGGTGGAANAGGAATACCTCGTGCGCGTTACCGGCACGATGGTTCGCGGCGGCCTGGAACTGCTCCGCCACGGCCTGGAACTGGACGGCAAGCCGCTCAGGCCGGCCTGGGTCAAGCAGCTGAACGAGGATCAGCTGCACTTCATCCTGAAGGAAGGCAAGAAACGCCAGATTCGCCGGATGTGCGAACTGGTCGGCCTGAAGGTGACGGGCCTCAAGCGCGTGCGTATCGGCCGCGTCATGCTGGGCGAATTGCCGCTCGGACAGTGGCGCTTTCTGCGGGCCGACGAAAGCTTCTGATTTTTGCCCCTTTTTGAGGGTCGACCGCAACAAGGAAAAACGCCGGCCCGGTAACAACCGGCCGGCGTTTTTATTGGGGCTGGCGCTGAATCAGGCCGTGCCGCCGGCATCCTTGGCGCGTACCGGCGGCATCATCAGGCATTCGCCATCGATCACCGTCTTGCCGGCCACGGTGCAGACCGTGTCCAGGATCACGCGGTTCTTTTCGACATTGACTTCGCGGACGGTGACGGTCGCCTTGACGGTGTCGCCGGGGCGAACCGGCGCCTTGAACTTCAAGGTTTGCGACAGATAGATGGTGCCGGGTCCGGGCAGCTTGTTGGCCAGCACGGCCGAGATGAAACCGGCCGACAGCATGCCGTGGGCGATGCGGCCGCCGAACATGGTGCCCTTGCAGTATTCCTCGTCGAGGTGGGCCGGGTTGACGTCGGTCGAGATGCCGGCGAACAGGATGATGTCGGCCTCGGTAACGGTCTTGGCCAGGCTGGCGGACATGCCGGGGTGCAACTGGTCGATGTGATAACTCATGCTGTGCTCCTGTGATTGTTGGTCGCGTGGAGGAGCAACTTTATCATGTCATTCCGCTCGCAGGGCTTCGACCGGATCGAGCCGCGCAGCATTGCGGGCCGGCAGCACGCCGGCCGCCAGACCGATGACAACGGCGATCCCCTCGGCGAGCAGGACAAAGCTGAGCGGCGTATGCACCGGCAAGGCTGGCAGCAACAAATGGATCAACTGCGCCAGGCCGATGCCCAGCAGCAGGCCGAGGAATCCGCCAAGCGCCGACAGCGCGACTGCCTCGCCGAGAAAGAGCGCCAGAATCGTTCGCCGCGGCGCGCCGAGGGCGACCAGCAGGCCGATTTCGCCGGTGCGTTCGGTGACGGCGATGGTCATGATGGTGACGATGCCGACGCCGCCGACCAGCAGGGAAATGCCGCCCAGCGCGCCGACCGCCATGGTCAGCACGTTGAGGATGTTGGACAGTGTCTTCAGCATCTCCTCCTGGGTGACGATGGTGAAATCCTCGTGGCCGTGGCGGTCGATCAGGCGCCGCTTGATGGCATCGGCAACGATGGCCGACGGCACGCCCTCCTCGGCGGCGACATTGATCTCGTCGACGCCTTCACGGTTGAACAACTCCTGGGCGCGCGCCGCCGGAATGAAGGCGGTGTCGTCGAGGTCGATGCCGAGAAACTGGCCTTTCGGTGCCATGACGCCGATCACCCGGAAATGCAGGCCGCCGATGCGCAACCGCTGGCCGAGCGGATTCTCGCTGCCGAACAGCTCGTTCTTGACCTTGGACCCGAGCACGACGAANGGNCGCGCGCTGCCCTCGTCGTCGGCTGGCAGAAACTGGCCGCTTTGCACGGTCGACCGGAAAATCACCGGCAATTTCGAATTGACGCCATAGACCAGCGTGCGCCGCGTGCGTCCGTTGCCTTCGACTTCGGCGTTACCACGCACGTTGGGCGTCACGGCAATCACATGCGGCAGGCGTTCGAGCGACCGGGCATCGTCGAGCGACAAGGGCCGGGCGCTCGACGGCAAACCCGACGGCGCCCCNCCGGTCTTGGTCTTGCCGGGCATTGCCGAAATCACATTGGTGCCAAACTGCGTGAATTCGCCGAGCACGAAGCGATGAATGCCTTCGCCGATGGAAGTCAGCAGGATCACCGCCGCGATGCCGACGGCGATGCCGAGCAGCGTCAGAAAGCTGCGCAGGCGCTGGGCCACGATGGCGCGGAGCGCAAGCTGGAGNGAGTCGGTCCAACATGGCTAATGCTTCATCAAGGCCTGCACCGGATCGAGCCGGGCGGCACGGCGAGCCGGCATGACGCCGAACAACAGCCCAGTGACCAGCGCCGTCGACAAGCCGGCGATCACCGCNCAGTCCGGCGGATAGGCCGGAAACACCGGGAAGGCCTGGCGCAGCGCGAAAGCGCCGAGTTGGCCGAGCAGGTAGCCGACGATGGCGCCGACCGTCGACAGCATCGCCGCTTCGGCGAGNAAGGCCAGGCGGATGGTGCGCGCCGTGGCGCCGAGCGCCTTGAGCAGGCCGATTTCGCCGGTGCGCTGGGTGACGGCGACGAGCATCACGTTCATCACCAGGATGCCGGCCACCGCCAGGCTGATGGCGGCGATGCCGGCGACGCCGAGCGTCAGCGCGCCGAGCAGTTTGTCGAAGGTGGCGAGCACGGCATCCTGCGTGATCACCGTGACGTCCTCCTCGCCGCGATGGCGTTGCTTGAGAATTTCCATGACCTGTTCCTTGGCCTCGGGAATCGCTTCGCGGCTGCGCGCCTCGACCAGGATGCGGAACAGCGTGTTGGAGTTGAACAGGGCCTGGGCCAGCGACACCGGTACGATGACCAGTTCGTCGGTATTCATGCCCAGCCCTGGCCGCGCGACGAGTACGCCGACGACGCGCAGGCGCCGGTCGCCGACGCGGATCAGCTGGCCGACCGCCGGCTCGCTGCCGAACAGTTCCTCGCGAATCTTGGCGCCGACCACAGCCACCGGCGAACCCCGGTTCCAGTCCTCTTCCGGCAGGCCGCTGCCTTGCGCCAGCTCGAAATTGCGGATCGGGATGAATTCGGCGGTCGAGCCGGCGACCATCACTTCGCGCAGCTTGCCGCCGAAGCTGATTTCGGAGGTGCCGACGGCGAGCGGCGCCAGCCGACTGACGGCCGGCGCCCGGCGCAGGGCCGCGGCGTCGTCGATCGTCAGGTCGCGCGGCGTCGTGGTGATCGCGTTGGCCGGGTTGAAACCACCGGTGCCGGAACGACCGGGCAGCACGATGACGAGGTTGGTGCCGATCGACGAAAACTGGCCGACGACGTAGCGCCGCGCCCCGTCGCCGAGCGCCGTGAGGATGACGACGGCGGCGACGCCGATCGACATGGCCAGCACCGACAGCGCCGTGCGCAGCGGGTAGCCGGTCGCCGCGTCGCGCGCGAAGCGCAGGGTATCAGCCAGGCGCATCGTCGCCGGCGATGGATGCGCGCTATCGTATTTCAGCCGGCCATCCTCCATCACCAGTTGGCGCCGCGCACGNGCGCCCATGGTCGGGTCGTGGGTGACGACGACCAGCGTGACGCCGCTGGCGTTGAGCGCTTCGAGCAGGTTGACCACCTCTTCGCCGGTGTGGCGGTCGAGGTTGCCGGTCGGCTCGTCGGCCAGGATCAGCGCCGGCTGCATGATGGTGGCGCGGGCGATGGCGACGCGCTGGCGCTGGCCACCGGAAAGCTGGTCGGGACGGTGATCGGCACGACGGTCGAGACCGAAATTGACCAGGGCTCGCGCCACGCGATCATTGCGCTCCTTGAGCGGAATGCCGGCCAGCGTCATCGGCAAGGCGATGTTCTCGGCGGTCAGGCGCGGCACGAGATGAAAGCTCTGGAAGACGAAGCCGATGCGTTCGCTGCGCACGCGCGCCTGTTCGTCGGGCGACAGGGTCGTCACATCGCGCCCTTCCAGGCGATAGGTGCCGGCATTGGGACGGTCGAGCAGGCCGAGCAGGTTGAGCAGCGTCGATTTGCCGGAACCGGACGGCCCCATGACCGCGACGTATTCGCCGGCATCGATGCGCAAATCGAGCNNGCCGCCAGCGCGTACCTCGGCGTCGCCCAGCTGGAAAACGCGCTCGATCCCNTGGAGTTCGATCAAAGACATGCGCCCATTTTCGCGCAAAGCCGCCCCCGGTGCTCAAGAACCCGAAACCCGGAGGTGGCGAGATTGTGGTTTTTGCCCGATTTTCCCGGTCGACCGCAGCGATTGCCCGCAGCCTGCGTTTCCAATCAGGCGCCCGTAGCCGATAATTCGTTCCCAGCTCAACCAAGGAAAAGCCATGCTCGCCAATTTGACCGGGTTCTTCATCCAGTGGGGCATCACGGCGCTGTCCTTGTGGGTGGCCAGCCATGTATTCAGCGGCATCCGCTTTTCCGGCACCTCTTCGCTGATCGTCTCGGCCTTGCTCCTCGGCTTTGCCAATGCCGTGCTGCGGCCGCTGCTGATCGTGCTCACGCTGCCGCTGACCCTGCTGACGCTGGGATTTTTCCTGCTCGTGATCAATGCGCTGATGTTGCTGCTGGTCGCCAGGCTCGTCGACGGCTTCAAGATTTCCGGGTTCTGGACGGCTTTTTCGCCAGCCTCTTCATTTCGCTGCTGAGCATGGCGCTCGGCTCGCTGGTGCCGGATGCCGAAATGACGATCTACCGGATTCCAGGCGCCGGCCAGACGATTTCGATCTGACGGCGAGGTACGGGGCGCCGCTTGGCGCGCCCGGCTTTTGATTTTCGGCCCTTTTACGCGGTCGACCGCAACAAGCCGCCCGGTATCGGATTCCGCGCTATCTGGCCTTCGTCTTGTCGTCCGCCGTCACCCTGGCGCCCGCCTTGACCCCTTCCTTTTCCAGCGAGGTGACGATGCGGTCGCCGGCCGCCAGTCCTTCGAGCACCTCGGTGTATTCCCAGTTGGCGAGGCCGGTTTTGATCTTGCGTTCCTCCAGCTTGCCGCTATCGGCATTGAACAGCAGCACGCGGCCGCCCTCCTGAATGGCCGCCGTCGGGACGCGCAGCACGTTTTCGCGCCCGTCGAGGATGATCTCGACATCGGCGCTGTAGCCGACCAGCAGCCTGCCGGTTTCGTCCGGCCTGGCGAAATCGACCTCGACATCGACGGTGCGCGCCTGCTTTTCGACCGCCGAGACGTAGGGCGCGACGCGCCGCACCTTGCCCGGGATGATCTTGCCCGGCAAGGCATCGAGCGTCACCCGCACCGGCTGGCCGACGCTGATCTTCGGCGCGTCGACCTCGTCCATCGGCGCCTTGACGTAGAGGCAGGAATCGTCGATCAGGTCGATGGCCGGCGGCGTCGGCACGCCGGGCGGCGACGGCGTCGAGTACTCGCCCAGTTCGCCGACGATCTTGGCGACCGTGCCGTCGAACGGCGCGTACAAGGCGACGCGCCCCTGCTCGACGCGCGTCGCTTTCAGCTTGGCCTCGGCTTGCGCCACGTCCGCCTTGGCGGTGTTGCAGGCGGCGCGCTTGACCTCGGCCTCGGTACGCGCGGCCTCCTCGCGGCTGCTTGAAACAAACCCCTTGTCGCGCAATTCGGCCTGTCTTTTNGCCTCTTTTTCGGCGTTGACCGCAGCGATGCACACTTCGTCGACGCGTTTGCCGGCCAGCGCCACCTGCGCCTGCGACAGCGCGGCCTGGGCCTGCTGGTCGTCATTCCACAACTTCAGCAGCAACTGGCCTTTCTTGACGCGATCGCCCTCNCTGACGCCGAGGTATTCGATGCGCCCGCCGACGATGGTCGACAGCTTGGTGCGCAAACAGGCCTCAACCGTGCCGGCACGCGTGTTGGCCAGCGTGGCCTCGACCTTGCCCTCGGCAACCTCTTTCAACACGACGGGAATCGGCTTGGGCCGGGTGAACCAGGCGAACGCCAGGCCGAGGACGGCAACGATGGCGACGGCAATTGCGATGCGGCGCATGACAAACCTCTTGGCGAATACCGGCGCGCAGCCGGAAAAACAGCGAATGCGCCCATTCTCCCCATCCAGGCGCATTGACCAAAACCGCATGGCGGACAACGCTCGAATAACGGTCGATACGTTTTCTGGATTTATTCCGGAAATGGTCTATCTTGGGATTGTGCTGTGGCTCGCAGCAAACCCGGCACTGCTTGGCAACATCAGCTGCGTATCAGGGGATTGCATGGACTTATTCCCGGAAACCATTCTCGAGATGACCGAGTAGTACCCGCAACGGCGAAAAGCCGAATGCTCCGGCCGAAAGCGCGGGAGCCGCAGTCAACAAGCCCATGTTCCACATTAGTGCATGGGCTTCTCGTTTTCTTGGCGCTTTGTCATTTGCGCTTTGAACCAATCTATGCAAGATTGATCGAACTTCCATCGACACAAGGAGATTCCAATGAAGCAAACCATTGCCGCACTGCTCGCCGCCATCTTCGCACTTGCCAGCGTTTCCGCCTTTGCCTGCGGCGACAAGGCCAAGGACGAAAAGCAGATGAGCACGCCATCCAAACCAAAGATCTGACAGTCAGACCATCAATTTCAAAGGCGCCCGCAAGGCGCCTTATTCTTGTCGAAGCCTTAGCCTCCGGTTTGCCTAATGCTCGACAGCGACAACGCCACCTTCATTCAGACTGGTGTCAGCATCAGCCTGGCCTCCTGTGGCCTTGACCGTCTTCCGACCATGAGCCGTGGGCTGGGCTGCAAGGTGTTCGACGATGGCCGCCAGGTTGGCATCTTTTGCGGCGCTCGCAGTCGGAAGCCCTGCTCGAAAATATCCGCACCAGCGGCGTGTCGCCAACGTCTTCAGTCTGCCCAGCAGTAACCGCACGGTACAGCTGAAAGGCGACGACGCCCGGTGATTCCGTTTTCCGTCGACGACCTGCCCATCATCGACGCCATATCGCCGACTTTGTGCTCGAAGTCATTCCTCGGCATGACCGAATCCGTAGTGCGCGCCTCCTGGCCTACAGCCCGACGACTTGGTAACGGTCGTCTATTCCCCTGCGCCGCATTCTCCCAAACCCCGGCCCCAAGGCCGGCGAGCCGCTGGCTGAAGCATGACCTTGCGTCTCGACACCATCCGCGAGTGCCTTGAGNGCGTGATCCCCGGCCACATCGCCACCTGCGACACCGAAGGCATGCCCAACCTGGCCTATCTGTCGCAAGTCCAGTTTATCGACAATGAGCATGTCGCACTCTCTNACCAGTTTNTCAACCGCACGCGCCAAAACGTGCTGGCTGGCTCGCCCGTGCGTTTGCTGCTGACCAGCCACCTGACCGCCGCCCAGTACCGCCTGACGCTCGAATATCTTCGCACCGAGACAGCCGGCCCGCTGTTCGAGCAGATGAAAGCCAAGCTGGCGGGAATCGCCTCGCATACCGGGATGAGCGGCATCTTTCGCCTGCTGGGGTCGGACATTTACCGTATTGACACCATCGAGCAAGTGCCCGGCCAGACGGTGCCCCCTCCGCCGCCAGTCAATTACCTTACAGCGCTACGCCGTGCCACTGGCCGCCTGGCCGAATGCGGCAATCTGGCCCGCCTGCTTGAAAGTGCGCTCGACTGCCTGAGCAACGAATTCGGCATCGGCCATGTAATGCTGTTGATGCACGACGAAGGCCGTGGCCGACTCTACACCCTCGCCAGCCGTGGCTATCCGCAATCCGGCATCGGTTCCGAGATTCCCGTCGGGGCAGGCGTCATCGGCATCTGCGNNCGTGAAAGGACTCCCATCCGCATCGGGTTCATGACCAGCGAGTATGGCTACGGACGCACCATTCGCGACAGCGTCGAGGCCGATGGCCAAGGCGACAGCCTGGAACAGGCGATTCCGCTGCCTGGCCTGCCTGAGGCGCGCAGTCAGCTCGCCGTTCCAATCACAGCCTATGACCGTCTGCTCGGCGTGCTCTACCTCGAAAACGTCGCTGACCTGCATTTCGGGTATGACGACGAGGACGCGCTGGTCGCCTTCGCCGCCCAACTGGGACTGGCGATGCATCACCACCAGGAAGCAGAAGATCTGGCCGAGGACGAACCCAGCCCGGAGGTGACGCCACCGCCACCGGCCGGCATTGCTGGTTCGACCTTTGCCGCCAACGACAGCGTGTTTCTTGACGACGACTACCTGATCAAGGGTGTGGCCGGTGCCATTCTCTGGACATTGCTGAGCGATTTCGTTGAACGGCGGCGCACCGTATTCACCAACAAGGGGCTTCGGGTCGACNCCNGAATCCGCCTGCCGGGCGTTAGCGACAATCTCGAGGCGCGCCTGGTACTGTTGCAACGCCGACTGGAAGAGCGGGATGCCGGGATCCATCTGAACAAGACCGGGCGCGGACGTTTTGCATTGGCCGTGACGAGGCCGCTGGAAGTCGTTTCCGGCTGATTTTCGGTGCTTGAGTCGCCGCTTCTTAAATCTTCATTCAGCGTTTCTTAAAAGAACCATAAGCACACGCCGCCCATCTTGTCAGCGTTTTCGGGCGGACTAGACTGACTCCATCAATCAAGGACGGGAGTCGTCATGAACCCAAAGCAACAAGAAATCGACCCGCGGCACCTGCTCGAACAGATGCTGCTCATTCGCGCCTACGAGGAAGCCATCGTCGCCGGCAGCGAGGCCGGCAAGGTGCCCGGCACCTGCACCTCGGTCGGGCAGGAAGCGGCTGCCGTCGGCGTCGTCAACGCCCTCGGTGCCGATGACCTGATTCTCACCAATCACCGCAGCGCCGGCCACCTGCTGGCACGCGGCGCCGACNCCGGTCGCCTGCTGTCGGAAGTGATGGGTCGCGCCGACGGCTATTGCGGTGGGCGCAGCGGCTCGCTGCACATCTCCGCCAGGGAACTGGGCATCGTCCTCACCTCGACCATCGTCGGCGCCGAACTGTCGCTGGCGCCGGGCGTCGCGCTTTCCCAGACCATGCTCGGGCGGCCGGGCATCGTCGTCTGTTTCTTCGGCGACGGCGCCGCCTGCGAGGGCAGCTTCCACGAATCGCTCAATCTCGCCGCCCTGTGGAACCTGCCCATCCTCTACGTCTGCGAGAACAACCACTGGCAGGCCTTCGTACATCGGCGCGAGGCGATGAGCGGCGAACACGTGTCCGCCTTCGCCCAGCCCTACGGCATCCCCGCAAGCACCGTTGATGGCAACGACGTGAGCGCCGTCCTCGCCGCCGCAATGGCCGCTGCCGCCCAGGTGCGCGCCAGCCGCCGGCCTTATCTGCTGNAAACCTGGACCTACCGCACGCGCGGCCATTTCGAACCGGACGACCAGGCCTACGTGGACCAGGCGGAACGCGAGGCCTGGCTGGCGCGCGACCCGATCGCCCTGTGCCGTGACCGTCTCGTCGCCACCGGCAGCCTGAGCGAAGCCGCTGCCGCCGCGCTGGCGGCCAAAGTCACCGACCGCATCGCCAGCGCCCTGGCCTTTGCCGAGGCATCGCCCTACCCCGGGCCGAGTGCCCTGACCGACAACGTTTACGCCTGAGGAACCGCCATGCCTGCAATGACCCTTTACGATGCCGTCGGCGCCGCCCTTGTCGAGGAAATGCGCCACGACCCCGCGNTTCTCGTTNTCGGCGAAGGCATCGCCACCAAGCGCCACGATCTGGTTCAGGAATTCGGCGCCCTGCGCGTCCGCAACACCCCGCTGGCCGAGNGCATTATCGCCGGTACGGCGGTGGGTGCTGCCGGCACTGGCCTGCGGCCGGTCATCGACCTGCTGTTTGCCNCCTTCATGTGTTATGCGATGGACGAACTGGTCAACAGCGCCGGCAAGCTGCGCTACCTGTCCGGCGGCCAGTTTTCCTTCCCGCTCGTCACGCTGGCCATGACCGGCGCCGGCTGGGGCGTCGGCGCCCAGCACAACCACAGCGTCGAGGCCTGGTTCGTCCATAGCCCCGGCCTCAAGGTGGTGATGCCGAGCAACCCGGCGGACGCCAAGNGGCTGCTCAAGNCGGCGATCCGCGACGACAACNCGGTCATGTTCTTTCTCGACATCGGGCTGCTCTACCAGCCGGGCGGTACCGCCGACGAGCAGGTCGTCCCGCTGGGCAAGGCCGCCGTCCTGCGCGAAGGCGGCGATGTGACGCTGGTGTCCTACGGCAAAACGGTCCACCACTGCCTGCAGGCGGCGNAAACGCTCGGCGCCCAGGGCATTGCCGCCGAGGTCATCGACCTGCGCAGCCTCAAGCCGCTCGACGCCGCCGCCATCCTCGCCTCGGTCACGCGCACCGGCCGTCTGGTCGTCGCGCATGAGGCCAACCGCCTGTGCGGCGTGGGCGCCGAAATTGCCGCGCTGGTCGCGGAAAAAGCCTTCGCCCGGCTCAAGGCGCCGATCGTCCGCCTCGGCGGGCCGGACGCGCCGGTCGCCGCCAGCTATCCGCTGGAACAGGCTTCCGTTCCCCAGGCCGCGGCCATCGCCGCCGCTGCCGCCTCACTCTGTCAGCGGCAAGCTGCATGAACCTCACCCCACCCCAACCCCGGAGAACAACCATGAACCACCGCCTCATCACCCAATCCGCCGTGTTCGCCGCCGCCCTGGCCTGCGGCCTCATCCAGTCGGGCGCCGCCTTCGCCGACAACGGCAACGCTGCCCGGATCAAGCGCGGCGCCTTCCTGGTCGCCGTGCNNGGCGACTGCGTCACTTGCCATACACCGTTCCGCATGGGCGCCAACGGACCGGAGAAGGACATGGCGCGCGGGCTCTCGNGGCATCCGNAAAACCTCAGGCTGGCGCCGCCGCCCAAGCTCGACAACGACTGGAACTGGGCCGGCTCGGCGACGATGACCGCCTTCATCGGCCCCCGGNGAACGACCTATGCGNCCAACCTGACGCCCGACCGCGAGACCGGCATCGGCGCCTGGAAGGAGAAGGATTTCGTGCAGGCGATGCGCACCGGCAAGCACGTCGGCGTCGCGCGCCCGATCATGCCACCGATGCCCTGGCAGGCGGTCGGGACGCTGCCGGACAACGACCTGCGTGCCATCTACGCCTATCTGATGGCGCAGCCGGCGGTGAAGAACAAGGTGCCCGAGTACACGCCACCGGCCACGGCAACGGCCGGCGCCGGGGTCGGCAGAACCCGGCTGACGCTACGGCCGCGCCAGGAACAGCTCCGGATCGACCGGCGTGTTGTTGAGGATGACGGCCCAGTGCAGGTGCGGGCCGGTCACCCGGCCGGTGGCGCCGACGGCGCCGAGGATTTCGCCCTTTGACCGCTTGGCCGGNCGC
Organism: Dechloromonas sp.; assembly: GCA_013363835.1. GTDB lineage: Bacteria > Pseudomonadota > Gammaproteobacteria > Burkholderiales > Rhodocyclaceae > Azonexus. Next base: position 135,711 of record CP054864.1, on the reverse strand, counting down.
ACATCGATGCGCGACAGGTGCATATAGGCGGTGATCAGCCCNTGCCCGTGGTCGATGAATACCGTATTGCCGTTGAAGAAGTAATCGCCGGTATTGGCGACGATGCCGGCGGCCGGCGCCTTGACCGGCGCGCCGGTGCCGACCGCGACGTCGAGCCCGGCATGCGGGTTGCGCGGCTGGCCGTTGAAGAAGCGGCGCAGGCCGAATCGCGACGATAGCGGGCCATTGGCCGGCAGCATGAAATCCGTGGCCGGAGCTGCCTCTGAAAAACGGCGCTTGATCGCTTCCGTAATNTTCCTNTCGCGCTCGATGCGCGCCAGGTCGTCCGGGTTGGGCTCGACCTTGCGCTTGTCNCTGATCGTCAGGCGCTGCACGGGATAATTCTTGGCGTGAATGGCGATGGGCTTGCCAGTTGCGGTCGACCCGCTCAAAACGCCGATTTCCAGCTCGCCGGGCAGGGTATCGAGCGGAATGCCGAACAGCGCGAACCAGCGCCCGCCATCGCGCACGACGGCCAGCGGCTGGTCGCCCCAGCGCGCGGTCGGCGGCGTCGCGCCGGCCACGCCGAGGTCGATGACGGCGACGCCGCCGGGCACCGGGTCATGCTGCGGCAGCGCCAGGCTGGCGGTGCTGACGAGCGCCAGGGCGAGCGCCCGGAGCCGGTGCAAGGAACTCAGAACCTGGCCGCCTTGAAAGTGTTGCACTGGTTGATGTCGCCGGTCTCAAAACCGCGCTTGAACCAGCGCACGCGCTGTTCGGAGGAGCCGTGCGTGAAGCTTTCCGGCACGATGCGGCCCTGCGCCTGTTGTTGCAGGCGGTCGTCGCCGATGGCCGTGGCGGCGGCCAGCGCCGCTTCGAGGTCGCCCGGTTCGAGGATGTTCTTCATGGCATCGGTGCGTTTGCCCCAGACACCGGCCAGGCAATCGGCCTGCAGTTCCAGGCGCACCGAGAGCGCGTTCGCTTCGGCCTTGCCGGCCCGCTGGCGCGCCGCCTGCACCTGGTCGGAAATGCCGAGCAGGTTCTGCACGTGATGGCCGACTTCGTGGGCGACAACGTAGGCTTGGGCAAACTCGCCGGGCGCCCGNAAGCGATCCTTCAATTCGCGGAAGAAAGTCAGGTCGATATAGACCTTCTGGTCGCCCGGGCAATAGAACGGCCCCATCGCCGCCTGGCCGGTGCCGCAGGCGGTCGGTGTCATGCCGGAAAACAGGACCAGTTTGGGTTCTTCGTATTGGCGGCCGCTGGCGCGGAAGACCTCGTTCCAGGTGTCTTCGGTCGAGGCCAGCACTTTCGAGACGAAACGCGCGGTTTCGTCGCCGGGCGGCGGCTTGTGGGCCGGCGGCGCGCTTTGCTCGACGGCCGGCATGCCGCCACCGCCGCTCAGCATGCTGAGCATCGTCAGTGGATTGATGCCGAGGAAATAGCTGGCGACCAGCGCGATGACGATGGTGCCGATGCCGAGGCGCCCGCCGCCCAGCCGCAGGCCGCCGCCACCGCCGAAACCGCTGCCGCGGCGGTCCTCGATGTTGTCGCTTTCGCGTTGGTCATCCATGCGCATGGCGGACTCCTCAGCGGTAGAGATTGATGGTGGCGCGCGTTTCCTGCGCCGCGGCGCGGGCGGCAATGTGGAAATTCTCGTCCTTGCCGGCGTAGAGAATGGCACGCGACGAGTTGATCATCAAGCCGGTGCCGTCGCCGTCCGCCCGGCCCTGACCGTGGCCTCGACATCGCCGCCCTGGGCGCCGATACCGGGCACCAGCAAGGGCATGTCGCCGACGAGCTCGCGCACGCGGGCGATCTCGGCCGGAAGGTGGCGCCGACGACCAGGCTGATCTGGCCGCTGCTGTTCCATTCACCGGCCGCCAGGCGGGCGACGCGCTCGTACAGCTTCTCGCCGCCGACCTCGAGGAATTGCAGGTCGGAGCCGCCGGGATTGGACGTGCGGCAGAGCAGGATCACGCCCTTGTCCGGATAGGCCAGGTAAGGATCGACGGAATCGCGGCCCATGTAGGGTTGACCGTGACGGCGTCGGCCTGGAAACGCTCGAAGGCTTCGATCGCGTACTGCTCGGCGGTGGAGCCGATGTCGCCACGCTTGGCGTCGAGAATGACCGGGATGCCGGGGTGCTTCTCGTGAATGTGGGCGATCAGCGCCTCGAGCTGGTCTTCGGCGCGGCGGGCGGCGAAGTAGGCGATCTGCGGTTTGAACGAGCAGACCAGATCGGCGGTGGCATCGACGATGGTCTTGCAGAAATCGAAGATACGGTCGTCGCGACCCTGAGGGCGGCCGGGAATTTCGCCGGATCGGGGTCGAGACCGACGCAGAGCAGCGAATTGTTTTTCTGCCAGGCGGCGGCGAGCATCTGGGTGAAGGTCATGCGGCGTCCTTTTTCGCTTCGTGGGGCAGGAATCGGGAGAATTTTTCGGGCAGCACACAGGTCTGCAGGCTGCGCTGGGTGAACAGGAAACGACCGTCGCAGACGAAGCCGAGTTCCTGCCAGTCGACTTCCTTGTTGAGCATCAGCGTGCATTCGATCAGCTCGCGGCGCGGCATGCGCTGGTTCTTCGTGAACAAGGCGAGGACCGAACCATCGAAGCTGTTGCAATCGTGCAGAAAAAANGGCTCGGGCTTGCGCGTGCGGCCATTGACGTAAATGCGCGGATGCAGGTTGATCGGAAAATGCCGCCCCCACTGCCACCAGTTGCTCTCGTCGAAGGTTTTGACGCGGCGGGCGAGCAGTTCTTCCTTGTGCTTTTCCAGGTGCGGGTGCTTGATGCCGTAGAGCATGCGACGCGTTTCGCCGGTTTCCACGGTCTTCGAGCAGACGAACTCCATGTTGCCCTTGGGGTGGGTGAAGATGTGGTCCGCNCCGGAGACGGCACCGACCTTGACCGAAAATACGTCGGCGAGGCGCACGCTGTAATCGTCGCGCAGGAACATCAGCTGGCCGTCGACCTCGACGAAGCGCCGGCCGTCGGCCATGTGCCGGTCCATCCGCCCCTTCTCGAAACGGAAGATGGCGCAGTTGGGCGTATGCTCGTCGAAGACACGCGTGTCGCCGGTCTCGTAGAAGTGCGTGATGCTGCCCTGTTCGTAGAGCCAGGCGTTCAGCTTTTTGGCGGCGGTCAGCTTGATGAATTCGCGCGGCACGATGAAGACAAGTTCGCCGCCCGGCTTCAAATGGCGCACGCATTTTTCGATGAAGAACAGGAACAGGTTGCTGCGCTTGTCGAAAAACCGGGATTTCAGCCGTTTNTGGGTGTCGACCGCAACATCCTGAAAACGCACGTAAGGCGGGTTGCCAACGATGGTGTCGAACTGTTCCTCAAGCGGATAATCGAAAAANTCGCGCACATCGACGCCCTCGGGCGCCACGCGCGAATCGATCTCGATGCCGACGCATTCCGTGCGCCGCTTCTTCAGCTCGGCGAAGAAGGCGCCATCGCCGGCCGACGGCTCGAGTGCCCGGCCGGTGTTCCGGCACAGGTCGAGCATGAAGGCGACGACCTTGGGCGGCGTGAACACCTGGCCGAGTTGTTCGACGTTGCGGCTCATGCCCTGCCGGAAGAAATTGGGGCGTTCATCAACTCGCCCCGATCAAGCGCCAGTACCCAAGCAGCAAGGGCAGGCTTGCAATGAAAGCCTGCCAGCCTGCGGCTTTCCATGAAGGAGAAAAATCGGGGATATTATCCTTGATGAAATACATGAAAAGCAGCACCGGCCACGGCGAACAAGGTGCTTGCCTTGGTATTGCTCCAGCCAAATGGCGGATCGGCTTCGGTCAGAGAATAGAACAACGCGGCGCCGAGGTAGGCTAACGTGGCGACGATGCACACCCATCCTTGCGGTGTCTTGAGCAAGGGGCCGCTGAGCAGCTTGCTGACCGGCGCATGCGTGTAATCCATCATCGAACCAGCTTAACCCGCCTTCCCCACGAATCCTTCAGCGTCACGGCGCGGTTGAAGACCGGGGCGCCGGGCTTCGAGTCGACGCGGTCGGCGACGAAGTAGCCGTGGCGCTCGAACTGGAAGCGCTGTTCGGGCTGGGCGTCCTTCAGGCTCGGTTCGAGCATGGCGGTGATGACGGTCTTCGAGGCCGGGTTGAGGTCGTCGAGGAAGTTGCGTTCCAGCTCGGGNGCGTCGCCTTCGCGTCGTGCGCCGGGGGCGGGGACGCTGAACAGGCGGTCGTAGAGGCGCACTTCAGCCGGGTAGGCGTGGGCGGCGGAAACCCAGTGCAGGTTGCCCTTGACCTTGACGCTGTCGGCGCCTGGCGTGCCGGACTTGGTTTCGGGCAAATACTGGCAGTGGACCGCGACAACCTTGCCGTTTTCGTCCTTGTCGCAGCCGGTGCATTCGACGATGTAGCCGTACTTGAGGCGCNNCTTGTTGCCGGGGAAGAGGCGGCGGAAGCCTTTNTCCGGCACTTCCTGGAAGTCTTCGCCTTCGATCCACAGTTCGCGGCCGAAGGGCATGATGCGCGTGCCCAGTTCCGGATGCAGCGGGTGGTTGGTGACCGCGCAGTCCTCGAACTGGCCTGCCGGGTAGTTGTCGATGATCAGCTTCAGCGGATCGAGCACGGCCACGCGGCGTTCGTCGGACTCGTTCATCACCTCACGCATCGCGTCTTCAAACAACACGTAGTCGATCAGCGAATCGTTCTTGGACACGCCGATGCGGTCGGCGAAGAGCTTGAAGCCTTCCGGCGAGTAGCCGCGACGGCGCGCGCCGACCAGCGTCGGCATGCGCGGGTCGTCCCAGCCCTCAACGTGCTTTTCCTGCACGAGCTGGATCAGCTTGCGCTTGGAGAGGACGATGTAGGTCAGGTTGAGGCGNGAGAACTCGATCTGTTGCGGCAGCGGGCGCTGCAACAGGCCGCCTTCGGCGATGCGCTCNAGCACCCAGTCATAGAACGGGCGCTGGTCTTCGAATTCGAGCGTGCAGATCGAGTGGGTGATGCACTCCAGCGCATCCTCGATGGGATGGGCGAAGGTGTACATCGGATAGACGCACCATTTGTCGCCGGTGTTGTGGTGCGTCGCGTGGCGGATGCGGTAGATCGCCGGGTCGCGCATGTTGATGTTGGGCGAAGCCATATCGACCTTGGCGCGCAGGATGTGCGCCATCGGCAACTCGGCGCGCATGCGCTTGAAGAGATCGAGGTTTTCTTCCACCGAGCGGTTGCGGTAGGGCGAATCCTTGCCCGGCTGGGTCAGCGTGCCGCGATTGGCGCGCATTTCCTCGGCGCTCTGGCTATCGACGTAGGCGTGGCCGACCGAGATCAGGTACTCGGCAAACTGGGCCATCCAGTCGAAATAATTGGAGGCGAAATAGAGGTTGGTTTCGCTGGCGTCTTGCCAGGAGCAGCCAAGCCACTTGACCGCATCGACGATGGAATCGACGTATTCCTGCTCTTCCTTCTCCGGATTGGTGTCGTCGAAGCGCATGTGGCAGCGGCCGCCGAATTGCCTGGCGAGGCCGAAGTTGAGCAGGATGGATTTGGCGTGGCCGAAATGCAGGTAGCCGTTCGGCTCGGGCGGAAAACGGGTGCGGATTTTGGCCGGGTCGAGCGGCGCGGCGGCGTGTTCGGCGGCCAGGCCNGGNTGCCCGGCCCAACGGCGTTGTGCATGCTTGCCGGCTGCGAGGTCGGCTTCGACGATATTCCTGATGAAATTGGCGGCGGGGGCTGCTTCTGGTTTGGCGGGGCTGCTCACGGTAAAACCTCTGTTTTCAATCGCGCTATTTTAACGGCTGGCGCTCTTAAACCGCTAAAATTCAGCCAATGTCCGCATTGCACAATCTCACCCTCCTCAACTTCCTCGCCGTCGGCATCGGCGCCGCATTTGGCGCCTGGACGCGCTGGCTGCTCGGGCTTGCCCTCAACCCGCTATTCATCGCCTTGCCGCTCGGCACACTGGCGGCCAACGTCATCGGCGGCTACCTGATCGGCATTGCAGTCGGCATTTTCCACATCAACACGCATTTTCCGCTGGCCTGGAAGCTGTTCGCCATCACCGGCTTTCTCGGCGGGCTGACGACTTTCTCGACCTTCTCGGCCGAAGTCGTCGAACGACTGCTGGCCGGCCAGCCGGCCTGGGCCATCGGGCTGGCATCGATGCATCTGGCCGGCTCGCTGACGGCCACTTACCTCGGCCTGCTCACCGTCGGCGCGACGAAAATCTGGGCCTGAGCGCCGGCCCGTCACCCTTTACAGCAACAAGGCAATACACAGCGCGGCGCCGACNACATAGGTACCCAGCGCGCCGAGGAAACGCGCCGGATTCGGTCGGGCCAGCGTCGGCCAGGCCACCAGGCCGATCACCAGCAGCACCCGGCTGGCCGTGGCAGCTACCATCAAGCCAAGCACGACGGCCGATGGGGCATGCGCNCCGAGATACAGGATCAGCACGGCCAGGAAGGGTGCGAATTCGGTCGTGTTGGCATGCGCCCGGACCAGCTTGTGCAGCCGGTTGGCCGGATCGTCGACGTAGCCCATGCTGCGGCGATCGCGAAAACGGCATACCGAAACAGCCAGGCCAAGGCCAAAGAGCAGCAAACCGAGGATGGCGGTGCAGATTAGGGCGACGATGTGCATGCTTTGTCCTCCTGGTGGGCATTTCACGGGCCGGGCAGCCGCGTTTCGACTCCTAAGCTAGCACCGTGACAGTACCACCGACAAGCGCGCAGCCGTCCGACGACGCGACCCGCAGCGACGAACAGTGGACTGCTGCGGTCGACCGTCCCAATGGTCAAAAATGCCTGCCGCCGATCAGAACAGACGGGAAAGATGTTCCGCTAACCCCTGTTCGTTGACGAAGCTGATGTCGTACATGGCGGTATACGCGCGCCTTGTCGTCTTCCAGGCCGGCAACATCGAATTTTTGCTCCGCGCCTGAGGCGTGGGCGTAGTTTTGCATCGCTGCTTTCCGCCTTGGCGGCGGGCGTCTTCTTCGTTTGCCCAAAGACCGTAGCCAAAGAAAACCCCTGGGTCGGTGCCGGCGCGGACATCCTGCGCTACTCGGGCCTGGCGGGGGCTGCGCAACTCGGGCCGCCCTCAGACAGTCTCGCCCTTTTCCCGCCAGCCCCTGCGTTGCTCGGCACCCTCAAGGGGGCCCGCGCGTCGTGGTTCGACGGTACTGCCTCCGACCAGCCTGTTGCGGTCGACGCCGGAAAATGGCCGCAAAAATCAAAATCTCAGCTCGCGCCAGAGCTCATCGTTGTACCTCCCGTTTCAGTCGGATGGTTTCCGTCGCAAGTTGATCGGTATTGCCAAGGCAGGCGGGCCGCGGTGGCAGCACGGCTCGCGTTTGTTCTGAGTCGTGGGCGCCGATTTGAGGCGATCAGTTCGGCTGCGCATCGAAATAGTCGCAGGCGCTCAATGAAGAACAGCCGGACCTTGGGTGGCACTTTTGGCAGGCGACGCTCTGTCCGGCAAGGCCGTCGCCTTGTTCGGCGGAGCAGCCCGCATTTGTTGCAGCGCAGGATGGCCATGGGTCGGTCACGGTAAACAAAATACCGGAGTATAACCCGGCACCCGGCGTGACAAGCCAGCCTGCGCAGCAGCTTCAGGCAGTCGACCGAGGCCGCCAGATCAAGCGCACTGAAATCGTCGAAATTCTTCAGCTTGGGATTCGCGCCTTTTTCCAGCAACAGTTTGACCAGATCCGGCTTGCTGTTGGACGAAACGTACATCAGGCAGGAGGCGCCATTGCCGTTTTGCAGGTCGATGTCGATGCCGGCGGCGATCAGGCGTTCGATGATGGCGTGGCTGCCGTTATAGCAGGCCAGCCACAGGGCGTTGCAGCCGTCGGCGTTGGTCACCGCGATGTCGACGCCGAGCGCAAGCAGTTCTTCGACGATGTCGAGCCGGCCTTCCTTGGCGGCGCGCATCAGCGGGGTGAAGCGGCCGCCGGCTTGCGGAGCGGAGAGGTCGTCGGCAGGAAAGCGTGTTCGGCGAGGAAGGCGGCGAGCGTTGGGATCATGGTGTTTCCTGTTGGCGTTGCGGGTAGGGTGGCCCGGTTTCGATGCGGGCGTCGGTGATCGGCGTGCCGACCGTGAAGTGATAGACGCTCTGCCAGTGGCTGCCGGCGAGGCCGAATGCCTGATGCACCGGGTCGTCGAAGAAGCAGCCGATGCCGGTGCCGCGCNNACCGGCGGCTTCGGCTTCGACGTAGAGCACCTGGCCGACCAGCCCGGCTTCGCGCAGCAGTTCGCGGTAGCCGTGGCCGTCGGCGGTAGCCGCCTCGAATTCGCCGAGCATGCCGAGCGAGAAGGCGCTGGTGGATGCGATGTCCTGATGACACGACAGCGAGCGGGCGGTGCGCTGGAGCTCCTGCAAGCCCATTTCGGCGAGCCGGATCAGGCCGAGGTGGGCCGGGCATTCGGCGTCGGCCTCGGCGACCGGGCGCTGGTTGGCAAAGCGTTCGGCGAGCGCGGCCGGCAATTCGGCGACGGCAGCCGGCGTGCGCGGCAGCAGGTAGAGGCCGGGCGGCAGGCCGTCGACGCGCAGCACGAAGAGCAGCAGGTGGATGCGCGGCGCGCTTTCCTGCGCCGCAAACGGCACTTGCGGGCGCGGCAATACGGCGTCGAGCATGCGGTAGAAGGCGGCTTTGGGCAGGCTGTGCCGGGGNTCGAAACGCTGGCCGCTGCGCCGCTGGCGAATCAGTTGCGCGGCGCCTGCCGTGGTCGGATGCGGCAAGGGCGGCAGGCGGGAAGGCAGTTTGAAATTTGCCCATTTNTCGGCGGTCGACCGCAACAGGCGGCTGGCAGCGGCCACCTGGTCGATGGCCGGCCAGCGGTAGCCGGGCGCAGGGTCGATGCGGGTCGGCTTGCCTTGCCAGGTCGCAGCGTCCAGCCAGGTCACAAGTTGCCCGGCAGACGGCGGCTCGCCCAGGCCGCTGGCGCGCACGGCGAGCAGGATTTCCGGCTCCTCGATTTCGGTGAAGGCATAGCGTGACGGCGGAAAGTCGTCCGGCCGATCCAGCCCCAGGCAGTGTGCCAGCGTGGGGTTGGGCACAGGGCGAATCTCCCAGCCGAGCAGCGCGGCGGCGTAGGCGAGCGCGCCGATGGCGTGGCCGATGTCGAGCTGGCAGTAGCGGAAGGCGCGTTCGCCGTATTTCCAGGCCTCGCGCCACATGATGCTGGAGAGGCCGATGGCAAGCCACGCTGGCTGATCGCCGGCAGCCGTCAGCGCGCGGCCTTCGAGCGCGTGGTTTTCCGGCTCGTAGTGGTGCAGGCCGTCCGCCACGCCGGGCAGGCCGGCGGCCAGCACATAGGCTTCGACCGGGTGCAGGTTGCCGGAGGACGGGTTGCAGCGCAGCGCCCAGCGGCTCGGCCCCCAGGTCTTCAGNGCCGAAATGCCGAAGGAGAGTTCGAGCAGTGCGCCAAGGCTTTCCAGATCGGCGGGNATTTCATTTTCGGGCTTTTCCGGCAGTCGACCGTAACAGCGCTCGTAACGGTCGGCAGAAAGCGGCAGCTCGATGAGCGAAGCGCCAGGATAGTGGCGAAACGGCGCCGGCTGGGCGTCCCAGTCGAGTTGACCGGGNCCTTCGGCATAGGCTTCGAAGCAGTGTTTGGTACGCGCGTGGTAGGCGCGCACGACGTCTTGTGAGATATCCGACACGATGGCTGGTTTTCCTTGGTTGAACGGTAGTAACGCAAGCCCTGTGCCCGTTTGAAAACAGGGCTTGGCGTCGCTGGCATTATCTCTGCGAGGGTAACCCACCCCAACCCGACCCAGGAGAACATGATGGAACAAACCACGCCTCCGATTACCCGCGAGGCGGCGCTGCGCGTTGCGCTCGCCGCGCGGGCGATGCCCAACGCCAGCCTGCCGGCACTGATCGAATTGTTGCAACGCCGCCTGGGCGAATCGATCGATGAGGAAAACCTGCGCCAGGTGACCGTGACCATGCTGAAAACCGGCTTCGCCAGCGCCGACGGCGAGGAAGACGGCGAAGACATCGGTATCGGCCTCGAAGCGATGAAGCTGGCCGTGCGCATCCTGTGGGGCGAAACCCAGGGTGACGATTCATTGCCCAAGATCCAGGCCTGCGCCGAGGGCGAAATGCCGGGCTCGGTGCGCATCGCCATCGCTTCCGACAAGGGCGACACGCTCTCCGGCCACTTCGGTTCCTGCCTGCGTTTTCTGGTCTATCAGGTTTCGCCGACGGAGATTCGCCTGGTCGATATCCGCGACACGATGGACGCCGAGTTCGCCGAGGACAAGAACCTGTGGCGCGCCAAGCTGATCGGCGATTGTCACGTCTGCTACGTGGTGTCGATCGGCGGCNCGGCGGCGGCCAAGGTCATCCGCGCCGACATCTACCCGATCAAGATTCCCGATGGCGGGCCGGCCGAGGAAATCCTCAAGCAGTTCCAGGTCGCCATGGTCGAATCGCCGCCGCCCTGGCTGCTGAAGATTCTCGGCGTCGCTGCCGAAAAGCGGCTGAAGAACTACAACGCTGCCGTCGAAGACGATTAGGCAACAAGAATGGCGGCTGGCTCAATAGGCCGCCGCCTTCTCCATCTGCGCCGGGTCGAGGCCGACGCTGGTCAGCAGCGGCCCGTCGAAACCGTTCCACCAGATCGCCACCCAGGCCACGCCATCATCATCCACGCGCTCGACGACGCAGGTCGAACCGACCATGTCGAGAAACATGTCGAGATCGTCGTCGTCCATATCGGGATCGGGCGTGATGGCGAGTATCTTCACCTCGTCGCCAACGGCGACAGGCTGACCACGGCGGTCGAAAGTGGAGGCGGACATGGAAACTCCGTAACGGGGCGGCCACCACGATGTCGGAAAGTCGACGTCGCCCGGCATGCCTGCAGGCTACGTGCAACTGCCGTGCCAATCGGCAACCATCGACTGATCGCGAAAGTGATAGACTTTTCACAGCGGCGAACCGACCGCAATGCCAGCTTTCTCGAGGAGCAAACCATGACCGCCAATCAAAACGATGTCGGTGTTTTCACTGCATTGCTGCATCGCCTGAAACCCAGCGCCTGCCCCGGCTGCTGGAACTCAAGGCCAGAGTCGATCAGGGCCAACGACTTAGCGAGCACGATCTACATTTTCTGCAGGAAGTTCTGGCCGATGCCAAGAGTGTCGCACCGATGATTGCCGAACATCCGCAACTCGACCCGCTGGCCAGCAAGCTGACCACGCTCTACCGCGAAATCACCGAAACCGCGCTGGCTAACGAGAAGGCGGGCTGAGCCAGGCCTGCAGCCGGGCGTCGACCGCCGCCGTGTAATCGGGCGCGGCGCCCAGTTGGTTGTTGATTTCGCCGTGCGACATATCCAGCCGCAGCACCTCGGCCGGCATGCCGAAGCGGCCGGCCTTGGCGGCGAAGCGCTCGGCCTGCNNACACGAAACGACGCGCCGCGTCGAGCACACGGCCAGCAGCGGCGCGCCGCTGCGCTCCAGTCGATGGAAGGGCGAACTGGCCACCCAGTAAGCCGGATCACTGCCGAAAGCGCGGTCATACAAGGGCAGGTGACGGGCGTTCATGATCTCCGGCACATCCAGCGCCCCGCTGTCGAGCAACACCCACCCCAGCCACGGCTGCGCGCCCTGCTCGGCCGCCAGGTCCGGCGCGGCAGCCAGCAGCGCGATCAGATGCGCCCCNGCCGAATGGCCCATCAGGATGAATTTGCGCGGATCGCCACCCCAGCGCGCGGCCTGCTTCTGGGCGGCGGCCAGCGCCCGCGCCACATCGCGCGCCTGCTCGACGGGATCGATTTTCGGCAACATCCGGTAGTTGACCGCGACAATCGCAAACCCCTGTGGCAGCCAATGCGCCACCTTGTTTTCCACGACCCGCCCCGCCGCCTTGTCGCCCAACGCCCAGCCNCCGCCATGCACGAGCAGGATGACCGGCGATCTCTGCGCACCGGGTTGGGCATAAACGTCAAAACGCTGATCCGGATCCGCGCCATAAGCCACATTGGCCAGCAGTGGCGTCTGCGCCACGGCATGCAGCGCCCAACTCAGGACGGCGGCGAGCATGAAACGGCGGACAAAGCATGCGGTGAGAGTCGTCATCGTTCTGTCAGACCACGAAGAACAGGATGGCGACATAGTGCATCAGACTGCCGGCGATGACGAACAGGTGCCAGATGCCGTGCCAGTGGCGAAAGCGCTCGTCGAAAGCGAAAAAGACGATTCCCACGGTATAGAAGACGCCGCCCGCCGCCAGCCAGATGAAACCGGCGGTGCCGAGATTTTCCAGCAGCGGCTTGATGGCGACCAGCACGATCCAGCCCATCACCGCGTAGATCACCAGCGACATCACCCGCGCCTCCGAGCGCGGCTTGATCTCCTGCAGCATGCCAATGGCCGCCAACGACCAGATGACGCCGAACAGCGACCAGCCNCACGGCCCGCGCAGCGTGATCAGGCAGAACGGCGTATAGCTGCCGGCGATCAGCAGGTAGATCGACAGGTGGTCGAGCTTGCGCAGGACGCGCTTGGCCCGCCCGCGAACGCTGTGGTAAATGGTCGATATGCTGTAGAGCAGGACCAGCGTGGCGCCATAGACCGCGACGGCGAAAATCTTCCAGCCGTCGCCGCCGGGAATCGCCTTCCACAGCAACAGGATCGCGCCGGCCAGGGCCAGCAGCGCGCCGACCAGATGGGTCCAGGCGTTGAATTTTTCTCCGTGATACATCCGTCTCGCTTTCGCTGAAACCCATGCCGACCCGGGATTGGTATCGACCGGTGCACACTAGCCAAATTCGATGTCGAAAATTGGAAGCCGCCACCCAATAAACAGGAACTCGCCACGGACAGACCGGCTCAGGCATTCGGGCGTTCAGGCAAGTTCGCCGACGGCGGCCTGAAAACCGGCGCCCAATTACTTCGCCTTGCACCGCAAATCGTCGGTCTGACCGGTCTCGGTGTCGAGCCAGCTGACGTTCACGTCGTCGCCGTGATGCATGAGGCCGACGTTCTGCCTTCGAAGTTTCCCGCCCCCGGCTTGCCTACCTCCCACAGCGTCACGGTGCGATCGCCACGTTCCAGTCGAATCGTCGCCGGATCGGTCTCGAAGAAGTTCGCCACCACCTCGTTGGCGGGATTGTTCTGGCAGGCATAAAAACCGTCTTCGGCTGCTGCAGCCGCCAGACCGATTGCAGTTCGGAAGTACGAAGCCGGTACTGGGCCTCGATACAGCCCTTCACCGTGTCGACCGTCCACGTCGCCGTAATCCAGTGGGCTGGCCATTCGCCTTCCAGCACTCGTTGCGTCCCTTGACCCATCCGCGCTGCTCGCTGCGCAATTGTGCGGCAAGCTTGCCTTTGCCTTCGCCAGGGCCGCCTTGTAGACCTCGCCCAGCTTGCGATCCAGCGCGACGAGCGACGCGTCGGCGCAGATCGCCTGCTCCACCTCCCCGCGCGCCTTGGCGCAGTCGAAAGCCGGCCCCTGCGCGAGCGAAACGCCCGCAACACCCATGGCGCAAACCAGCAGCGCGAGATTTGCCATTCGTGCTTTTGCCATTGTCACCCTCCAGTTCGCGCAGATTTCATAGCGGAAGGTTCATTCCGCCAAACCGGATTTCAGTCACGCTTTTTGATACCTTTGCCTAGCAGTCGCCCTGCTGCGGTCGACATCGGAAAAAGGCCAAAAATGACTGCGAGGGCTGCCAGACTATAATGCGCCCCCATGGCTAAGCAAGCACACGAACAACGCCTTTTTCGCCCAGCGGATACCAGTCCCGAAACGCTGACGGCAGACGCACGCCGGTTGCGTACCCTGTCACGGGAATTACGACAGACGGCCGGGCCCAAACGCGACAAGGCGCAGGCCGACCTGGCGGTGCTCCTCGATGCTTCGCGGGCAGCGGTCGCGGCTCGGCGCGCCCGCTTGCCGAAGCCGGAATTCCAGGCTGATCTTCCGGTCAACGAACGCCGGGCGGACATCGCCGAGCTGATTGCGAAGCATCAGGTGGTCATCGTCTGCGGCGAGACCGGCTCGGGCAAGACCACGCAGTTGCCGAAAATCTGCCTCGATCTCGGCATCGGCGCCCGCGGCCTGATCGGCCACACGCAACCGCGCCGGCTGGCAGCGCGCTCGGTGGCGACACGGCTGGCGCAAGAGCTGAAAACGCAGGTCGGCGCCGGGGTCGGCGTGAAAATCCGCTTCCACGACAAGTCGACCGCAGATAGCTGGGTCAAGCTGATGACCGACGGCATCCTGCTCGCCGAGTCGCAGTCCGACCCGTATTTGAACGCCTACGAGGCGATCATCATCGACGAGGCGCACGAGCGCAGCCTGAACATCGATTTCCTGCTCGGCTACCTGAAGCAGTTGCTGCCCCGGCGGCCCGACCTGAAGGTCATCATCACCTCGGCGACCATCGACGCCGAGCGTTTTTCGCAGCATTTCAGCCTGAACGGCAAACCGGCACCGGTGATCGAGGTGTCTGGCCGGCTCTACCCGGTCGAAGTACGCTACCGGCCGGTCGAGGACATCGACAAGAAGGACGACGAGCGCGACCTGTACGACGCCATCGTCGATGCCGCCGACGAGCNNTCGCGGTTGGGCAGCGGCGACATTCTCGTCTTCCTGCCCGGCGAGCGCGAAATCCGCGAGGCGGCGGAAGCCTTACGCAAGCACGCGCTGGCCAGGCCCGGCTTGAGCAGCGCCCACGCGCCGGAAATTCTGCCGCTGTTCTCGCGCCTTTCGGCCGGCGAGCAGGACCGCATCTTCAAGCCGTCCGGCAGCCTGCGGCGCATCGTGCTGGCCACCAACGTCGCCGAAACCTCCCTCACCGTGCCGGGCATCCGCTATGTGATCGACACCGGGCTGGCGCGGGTCAAGCGTTACTCCTATCGCAACAAGGTCGAGCAGTTGCAGATCGAGCCGATCTCGCAGGCGGCGGCGCGGCAGCGGGCCGGGCGCTGCGGCCGGGTGGCTTCCGGCGTTTGCATGCGCCTGTACGACGAGGCGGATTTCAACGCCAGGGCGCCGTTTACCGACCCGGAAATCCTGCGCTCCAGCCTGGCCGGCGTCATCCTGCGCATGAAGTCGCTGAAGCTGACCGATGTCGAGAGTTTTCCCTTCATCGAGCCGCCGCCGGCCAAGGCCATTGCCGACGGCTACGCGCTGTTGCAGGAACTGGGCGCGCTCGATGAAGACAATCGCCTGACCAAAGTCGGCGACGCGCTGGCCAGGTTGCCGCTCGACCCGCGCATCGGCCGCATGCTGGTGGCCGCGCGCGATCTCGGCTGTTTGAAGGAAGTCATGGTGATCGCCGCTGGCCTCTCGGTGCAGGACCCGCGCGAACGCCCGCAGGAANGGCAGCAGGCGGCGGACGAAAAACACAGGCTGTTCGCCGACGAANAATCGGAATTCCTGGGCTGGTGGAAGCTGTGGAACTGGTTCCAGAACGCCGTCGAGCACAAGAAATCGAACAAGCAGCTGGTCGACAACTGCCACGCGCATTTCCTGTCGTATCTGCGGTTGCGCGAGTGGCGCGAGGTGCATGGGCAGTTGCACGCGATGGTGGCAGAGCTGGGGTGGAAGGAAAGCGAGCTTCCCGGCACCTACGACGCCATCCACCAGGCGCTGCTCGCCGGCCTGCTCGGCAACCTCGGCTGCAAGTCGGACGAATCCGGCTACTACCTGGGTGCGCGCGGCATCCGTTTCCTGATCCACCCGTCTTCGCCGCTGCAANAAAAGCCGGCAAGTNGGATCATGGCGGCCGAGATCACCGAGACGACGCGCCTGTTCGGGCGCTGCATCGCCCGCATCGAACCGGACTGGCTGGAGAAAGTGGGCGCTCACCTTGTCAAGCGCAGCTATTTCGACGCCCACTGGGAGAAGAAATCGATGCAGGTGGCCGGCTGGGAGCGGACGACGCTGTACGGCGTGGTCATCAACCCCAAGCGGCGCATCCATTACGGCCCGCTGGCGCCGGCCGAGGCGCGCGAGATTTTCATCCGCCAGGGCCTGGTCGGCGAGGAAATCGACGATGCCTTCGCCAAACGCTGGCCGTTCTACCAGCACAACCAGAAACTGATCCGTGAGATCGAACACCTCGAACACAAGCAACGGCGGCAGGACGTGCTGGTCGACGACGAGCTGATTTTCGCCTTCTACGACTCGATCATTCCCGAAGGCATTCACAACGGCGCGACCTTCGACCACTGGCGCAAGGAAGCCGAGCGCGAATCGCCGAAGCTGCTCTACCTGTCGAAAGACGACCTGATGCGCCATTCGGCGGCGGGCGTGACGACCGAGGCCTTCCCGCATCACCTGAAAGTCGGCGGCGTCGATTACACGCTGAGCTATCACTTCGAGCCGGGTTCGCCGAAGGACGGGNTGACGCTGACCCTGCCGCTGGCGCAGTTGAACCAGATTCCAGTGCTGCGCATGGAATGGCTGGTGCCCGGGCTGTTGAAGGAAAAGCTGGTTCAGTTCATTAAAACGCTGCCGCAANAGATCCGCGCGAAACTGGTGCCGGTGCCGGAATTCGTCGAAGAATTCATGTCGACCGTGGCAGGCAACGNNAAGAAGATGAACCAGGGGCTGATCCAACCGCTGATCGACCATATCCTCGAAGCGCGCGGCCTGAATGCGCGCGGCTGGTCGGTGACACCGGACGCCTTCCGGCCCGACGCGCTGCCTGCCCATTTTTCGATGAACTACAAGCTGATCGACGAACACGGCCGCCAGCTCGACATGAACCGCAGCCTGGTCGCCCTGCGCAGCGAATGGGGCAAGGAGGCGAAACAGGAGTTCGCCGAACTGCACGAAACGCCATCCGAATTCACCAACCTGACCGACTGGACCTTCGGCGAACTGCCGGAATTGATGGAAGTCNCGGTTGCCGGGCAGACGGTGATCGGCTACCCGGCACTGACCGACGAGGGCGAATCGGTGAGCCTCAAGGTCTTCGATTCCGCCGAGGAAGCGGCGGCCGAACATCGCAGCGGCCTGCTGCGCCTGTTCATGTTGCAGTTCCGCGATCAGGTGAAGTATTTCGACAAGAACATCCCCGGCCTCAGCCAGATGGCGATGCAGTACATGGCGCTGGGCAGCAGCGACGATCTCAAGCGGCAGATCGTCGACCTGACTTTCGAGCGCGCCTGCCTGAGCGACCCGCTGCCGACGACGCCGGACGCCTTCAAGCGCCGTTGCGGTGACAGCAAGGCCAGGCTCGGCCTCATCATGCAGGAAGTCTGTCGCCTGGTCGGCACCGTGCTCGGCGAATGGCAGGCGGTGACCAAGAAGCTGCCCGCGTTCAAGGCCCATGCGGCGGCGGTGCAGGACATCGAAGCGCAGATGAAGCGCCTGATGGGCCGCCATTTCATCGCCNAAACGCCGTTCGAGCGGCTGCAAAACTACCCGCGCTACCTCAAGGGCATTCAGGTGCGGCTGGACAAGCTGAAGGCCAACCCGGCGCGCGATGCGCAGCTACTGGCCGACTACGCGCCGCTGTGGACCAACTACGAAAGGCGCGCCATCCAGCTCGCCAAACTGGGCACCGCCGACCCGCAGATCGAGCAATTCCGCTGGCTGCTGGAAGAGTTGCGCATCAGCCTGTTCGCGCAGGAACTGAAGACGCCGGTGCCGGTCTCCGTCAAACGCCTGCAGAAACAATGGGAAGGAATTCAGCATGGGTGATGTCGTCCTGGCGCTGATGCGCACCGTGAGCAGCCTGCGCAGCGGGCGCATCTGGCTTTATGTGGCGGCACCGGCCGTGGTCTCGCTGCTGCTGTGGATATTCCTGGCACTGCGCGGCCTCGGCGTGATGGTCGAATGGCTGCTCGGCCACCAGCCGATGACGATCCTGATCGCCTGGGGCGTTGCCTGGCTGGCGACGCTGCTGGCCTACATGGGCGCCTGGATGGCGATCTTCGCCGCCGCCTACCTGACCGCTTCACTGCTCGCCGCCGTTTTCGTCATGCCCTTGCTGCTCAAGCACCTGGCCGACACCGATTACCGCGACGTGGCACCGATGGGCCAGGACAGTTTCGTGGCGGCTGCGGTCAACAGCCTGGAGCATCGATTTTGTTCGTCATCGGCTGGCTGCTGACCTTGCCACTGTGGATCGTTCCCGGCCTGTCGTTGATCCTGCCGCTGCTGCTGATGGCCTGGTACAACCGGCGTACCTTCGCCTACGATGCGCTGTCGATGCATGCCACGACTGCCGAGTGGAAAAGCTCCGCCCGCAAGCCAAGTGGCCGATGTTCGTGCTCGGCCTGACGATGGCGCTGCTTGCCCACGTCCCGCTGGTCGGGCTGCTGGTGCCGGCGCTGGCGGCACTGTCTTTCGTCCATTTCGGGCTCGAAGCCCTGCGCCGCTCGCGCGGTGGCGCGCTTGTCACCATCGAGGGGGAACGCGTATGAATCGCACCTTTGGCGCCATCATCATCGGCGACGAGATTCTTTCCGGCAAACGCCAGGACAAGCATTTCGCCAAGATCGCGGAATTACTGGGCGCGAGGGGGTTGCGCCTGAGCTGGGTCNAGTATCTGGGCGACGACCGCCAGCGGCTGGCCGCCACCTTCAAGCGCACGATGGCGGCGGGCGACGTGGTGTTTTCCTGCGGCGGCATCGGCAATACGCCGGACGACCATACGCGGCAGGCGGTGGCCGCCACGCTCGGCGTCGGGCTGGAACTGCATCCGGAAGGTTACGAAGAGTTGAAGGCGCGTTTCGCGNGCGAAGAGATTACCGATCAGCGCCGGCAACTGGTCACTTTCCCGGCCGGCGTGGCGATCATCCCCAACCCGTTCAACCGGATTCCCGGTTTCATGGTCAACGACCACTACTTCGTGCCCGGCTTCCCGCAGATGGCCCACCCGATGATCGAATGGGCGCTCGATACCTTTNACCGCGACCAGTTCCAACCGGTCGCCGGCAAGGTCGAAAAGGCCTTTCTGCTGACCGGCCCGACCGCTTACGAAAGCGCCCTGCTCGATCTGATGGAGCGCATCGTCGCCGATTACCCGACACTCCGCCTGTTCTCGCTGCCCTCGCTGGTCGGCAAGGAGCGCAAGCATCTCGAACTGGGGGTCGAGGGCGAGCCGGCACTGGTCGACAGGGCAATGGAAGAAATCCGCGTTGCCGTCGAACAACGCGGCATCGCCTGGGTGTGGCGCCCGTAAGGCGGTTTAGCGCACAGCTCGAGGCGCACGGGCAGTTGCAGGCAGGCCTGGGCGGCCTGTTGCGGTCGACGTGAAAAAGCCCGCGATTTTCATCGCGGGCTTTTCGTTGGCGGAAGCTGCTGCTTACTTCTTGGCGGCCGGCTTCTTGGCGGCAGCGGCAGTGGCGCTGACGGCCTTGGTCGTCGCGGCGCTGGCGGCCTTCATGTTGGACTCGGCGAGGTCCGAGAACTGCTTGGCGATCGAGCTCATCTGGTCGAAAGCCTTGGTCGAGGCACCGAGCAGGGACTCCATCGTCGCGGCGAAAACATCGCCACCGACCGGTGCCGAAGCCTTGGCCTTCTGGACTGCCGACTCGGCATTCTTGGTGAAGGCGCTGTACTGCGATTCGAGCACCGACGTGACTTCCTTCTGCAGATCGGTCACGAGGTCGTGNACGCTGCGCGAGTAGGCGCTCAGCTTCTCGACGTTCGGCGCGGCCAGTTCGCTGTTCAGCTTGGCCAGTTCATTGGCGTCCTTGGCACCCAGCAATTGCTGCGTGCTGGCGACCGTATTGTTGAAAAAGTCGCGCGAAGCCGCCATGTTCAGGGCGGTCATGCGCTCGACGCCATTGAAGGCGGTACGCAGCAGGGCGACCATGACTTCGGCGTTGGCTTTNTGTGCGGCGGCGATTTGTTCGAGATTCTGTTTGCTCATCATCTTCTCCAGTCTGGTATCGGGTGTGGATGAAACAAAACCCCACCTTTCGGCGGGGTCTTACAGCTGATTACTTGCCCTTCTTGGCGCTAGCGGCGGAAGCGCCGACAGCCTTGACCGTGGCGTTGGTCGCGGCAGCGACGTTGGCTTCGGCGATTTCGGCAACTTGCTTGGCAGCCTTGTTCATGTTGTCGAAAGCGGAGTTGGCGGCAGCGATGGCGCTCTTGACTGCGGCAACGGCGACGTCGGAACCAGCCGGAGCGGACTTGGCAGCCTTGTCGAGCAGGCCGGCAACGGTCTTCTGGAAGTCGCCGAACTGGGCTTCGACCAGCTTGGACAGTTCTTCCTGGGTCTGGGCGGAGATTTCATAAACAGAACGGGAGTAGGCGACGGCCTTCTCGACATTCGGCTGAGCCAGCGAAGCCTGGATCGACAAGGCTTCCTGGGCATCCTTGGCGCCGAGCAGGGCCTTGGTACCGAAACGGAATCTTCCAGGACCGAGCGGGCGGTGTTCAGGTTCAGGGCGGCGATGCGCTCGGCGGAAGCCAGGGCGGTGTTGGCCACGGACAGCAGGGAATCAACGGTAGCCTTGTTGGCAGCAGCGAATTGCTCGGGGTAGTAAACATCGTGGAATCTCCTAAATTGAAAGTGGATGCGAAACCGGATCACCGTTGCAGTGCGCCCGAAGCATCTATGTTGCACTGCAGCATACGCACCATTATAGGGATGATTAACCTATTGTCAACTGTTTGTGCGATGCAACATTCAATTTTTCGCGACTCAAATCAAACGCTTAGCCACTTCCGGTCGTAAACCCTACACAAACCCCGTGCCGTGCGACGCACATGCACAGTGCATCACTTCGACGACTGGCTCGCCCCCGACCCGCCGGAAGCCTTGAGCTCCAAGCGTTGACCGGANATCGGGCGACTGCCCCCTTGTCCCGCCTTGCTTTTCGGCTGGATGATCGCGCGAACCCGCGCCGGCTGNGCCTTTGGATCGCTGCTCTTGCCTGCGGTGACCAGGTATTTTTCGCTGATCGCGTCGTACCAGATATAGTCGCCCTTGACCTGATCATCGCCGCTTCTCACCCAGGCACGGCGGAAAAACTCGGCGACCTCGGTGTTGGTGTTGTATTCGATGCGCTCGGCTTCGCCATCGATATATTCTTCCAGCCCCTCGCGCTTCTGACGGATGCGCGCCAGACCATCCTTGCCGCCGGTGGCAACCCCAAGCTGAAATCCGTACTTGTCCTCGGTAATGACCACCTTGTCGGCCTTCAGCACCATGGTGCCCTTGATCACGATGACATCGCCCTCAAGAATCTGGATCTTCTTGGCATCGTCGATCGAAATTCGGTTGGCCTCCAGTTGCATCGGCTTGTCGCGGTCGGCGCGCTCGGCAAACGCGGGAAGCGTCAGGAATGCAAGGATCAGGACGAGAATGTTCGTTTTCATTTCTTGACTCGGCGAGGATAGGAGAGGCCTGTGACCTGCGATTGCAGCTCGAAGGTGGATGCGTTGTTGTCCAGACGCATGCCGACACCCTTGGCCCAGGACTTGTCTTCGGTGATGACGACCGGACTGGGTGTGAAGGCAATACCCTCCTCGGTCTGAACGGTGAGATCAGGCATGCGCGCGACCATCTCGGGACGATCCGGGGTGGCGGCACGCACGGCCTTGACGTCGTCCCACAAATAGACCGTCTGCCCCTGGCTCGTGACCTTGGCGTTCTTGCTGGTCAGCGTCAGCGACGCGGCGTTCGGTCGATAGTGGATCAGGGTCGGCAACTTCAATTCGGACGTGTCGTCATCCGGAAAATGTTCCAGATAGGGTGCATACAGACGATATTGGACCAACCCGCGCTCATCGAATTTGCGAACCTGAAAGTTTTCCGCCATCGCATCCGGATCGTGGCGCAGTTTCCCATCGTGAGCCACGTCTGGCTGCGCAATGGTCTTTTGCAACCAGAAGCTCAGCCCCGCCAGCACGGCCAGCAGAACGACGATGAAAAGCTGGCTGGAACCGAATCTCATGGCGTATCCAGATAGGCCGCGAAGATGCCATCCAGTTTGCCCTGCGCCTCGAGGATGAATTCCGCCGCCTCGCGCACCGCGCCCTGGCCGCCCGCCGCATCGGTCACCGCGTGCGCCCGCTCGCGGACGATCGGCCGGGCATTGGCCGGCGCAATGGCGAGACCGCTTTGCGCCATGACCGCGAGATCGATCAGGTCGTCGCCCATGAAAGCACATTCGGCCCAGCTCAGCCCTAGGCTGGTCAGCAAGCCTTCGACCGTCGCGCGCTTGTCGCCAACGCCCTGGAAGACGTGCCCGATGCCGAGATCGGCGGCCCGTGCGGCCACGACGCCCGACTTGCGGCCGGTCACGATGGCCAGTTCGAGCCCGGCGCGCTGCAAAAGCTTGAGCCCCAAACCATCCTGCACATTGAAGGTCTTCAGTTCGCGGCCGTCGTCTGTGTAATGCAGACCGCCGTCAGTCATCACACCGTCGATATCGAAGGCGATCAGCCGGATGCGACTGGCACGGGTTCGCGTATCCATCAGATCACCCTGGCCGTAAAGAGGTCGTGCATATTGAGCGCACCCAGCAAGCGGCCCTCCGGGTCGGCAACCAGCAGTGCATTGATCCGGTAGCGTTCCATCATTTCGACGGCTTCGACCGCCAGGCGTTCGGGAGCGATGGTGCGCGGCCCGGCGTGCATGACGCTGGCGATCGACGCCGCCTGCAGGTCGATACGCTTCNNGAAAGCACGACGCAGGTCGCCGTCGGTGAAAATGCCAAGCGTGCGACGGTCGTCATCGATCACCACCACAAGGCCGAGACCACCGCGCGACATGGCGAGAATGGCATCGGTCACGCCAGCCTGCGGCCCGATGGTCGGCACCGCGTCACCGCTGCGCATCACATCGCCGACATGCGTCAGTAAGCGCCGGCCAAGCGAACCGCCGGGATGGGACCGCGCAAAATCGTCCGGCCCGAAGCCGCGCGCATCGAGCAGCGCGACGGCCAGCGCATCGCCGAGCGCCAGCGCCGCCGTGGTGCTGGCGGTTGGCGCCAGATTGTGCGGGCAAGCTTCCTGGGCGACGCCGGCATCGAGATGCACATCGGCCTCGCGCGCCAGCGACGAGGTCGGAACACCCGTCATGGCGATCAGGCGCGCGCCCTGACGCTTGACCAACGGCACGATGCGCAACAATTCTTCCGACTCGCCGGAGTTGGAAAGCGCCAGCAGCACGTCATCGCGGGTGATCATGCCGAGATCGCCGTGGCTGGCCTCGGCCGGNTGCACGAAATAGGCCGGCGTACCTGTACTGGCCATGGTCGACGCGATCTTGCGCGCGACATGCCCCGACTTTCCAATTCCGCTGACGATCAGTCGGCCACGACAACCGAGAATGAGTTCTACCGCTGCCGAGAAATCGCCATTTATCCGGCCCACCAGGGCGTCGACCGCAGCCGCCTCGATGGTCAGGGTCTGGCGGCCCAGCGCTAGCGCCCGCTCGGGCGAGAAATGATGGGAGGTTGGGCTTTGGCTCATGGGCTGGCTGCGGTTATGATGGCCCAAGATACCTGACTTAGCGAAACGGCCTTGAGCGCGCTCTCCTCGTTCTTCTGTTACTTGGCGCCTCGGTGCTCGCGGTGGTGATCTTTCGCCGCTTCAACCTGCCCNCGGTGCTCGGCTACCTGCTGGTAGGCAGCATCATCGGCCCGCACGCGCTGAACCTGATGCGCGACATGCAGCGCGTCGAATACATTGCCGAATTCGGCGTCGTCTTTCTGATGTTCTCGATCGGCCTCGAATTTTCGCTGCCCAAGCTCTATTCGATGAAGCGCATCGTGTTCGGGCTCGGTCTGTTGCAAGTCGTCATCACCATGGCACTGACCACCGCGCTGGCCATGTTGTTCGGCATCGGCTGGCAACTGGGCATCGCTCTCGGCGGTGTCTTCGCCATGTCCTCCACTGCCGTGCTGACCAAGTTGCTGGCCGAGCGCATGCAACTCGATTCGGCACACGGGCGCGAAATCATGGGCGTATTGCTGTTCCAGGATCTGGCCGTGGTGCCCNTGCTGGTACTAATTCCCTCGCTGACGCAGCCACCGGAGAAACTGGCGATGCTGCTCGGCATTGCGCTGCTCAAGGCTATCGTCGCTCTCGCCGTCATTCTGGTCTTCGGCCAGAAACTGATGCGCAAGTGGTTTCACTTCGTCGCCCGCGCGAAATCGTCCGAAGTGTTCATTCTCAACGTGCTGCTGATCACGCTGGGGCTGGCCACGCTCACGGAACTGGCCGGTCTCTCGCTGGCGCTCGGCGCCTTCGTCGCCGGCATGCTGATTTCCGAAACCGAATACCGGCTGCAGGTGGAGGAGGACATCAAATCGTTTCGCGATGTGCTGATGGGCCTCTTCTTCGTCACCATCGGCGTCAAGCTCGACCTGCACATCCTGGTCGGGCTGTGGTGGAAAGTACTGCTCGCCCTGCTCGTCATGCTGCTGGTCAAGAGTCTCGTCGTCGGTCTGCTCTCGTGGCGCCTCGGCTCAACGCCCGGCAATGCCATCCGCTCGGCCCTCTGGCTGTGTGCCGGCGGTGAATTCGGCTTCGTGCTGCTGGGCGAAATCGCGCGACTGCCGAAATCCATCGAGCAGGTGGCGTTGACCGCGCTTGTCCTGTCCATGCTGATCGCGCCTTTCATCGTCCAGTACAGTGAAAAGCTGGTCATGCGCTTCGTGGCTGGCGAATGGCTGCTGCGCTCGATGCAGTTGACCCAGATTGCTGCGCAGTCGATGGGCACGGAAAAACATGCGATTCTCTGCGGCTTTGGCCGCAGCGGCCAGTACCTGGCGCGTTTCCTGAGCCAGGAAGGCATCAATTACATCGCCCTCGACCTCGACCCCGACCGCGTGCGCGAAGCCGCCGCTGGCGGCGAAACTGTCGTTNTCGGCGATGCCGCGCGCAAAGATGCGTTAATCGCGGCAGGTCTGATGCGCGCCAGCGTCGCCATCGTCACGCTCAGCGACACACCGCTCGCCGAANAAATTCTCCACCACATCCAGGCCTTGCGCCCGGACATTCCAGTCATCGTGCGCACCGCCGACGAACGCGACATCGAACGCCTGTCACGGGCCGGCGCCACCGAAGTCGTTCCGGAGGCGCTCGAAGCCAGCCTGATGCTGGCATCCCACGCGCTCGTCCTGCTTGGCACCCCGGTCAATCGTGTGTTGAAGCGCATCCGCCAGACGCGCTCGCAACGCTACAGCCTGTTGCGCGGCTTCTACCGCGGCGCCAGCGACCATGACAACGACGAAATCGATGACCATCAGCAACCACGCCTCCATTCCGTTCTGCTCGGTCCAGGTGCCGGCGCCATCGGGCGCACCCTCGACGAAATCAATCTGGATCAACTCGGCTGCGAAGTCAGCGCCATTCGCCGCCGTGGCATCCGTGCTGTCGAACCGGCGCCGGAAACACGACTGGAGGAAGGCGACGTGGTCGTCGTCCTCGGCNCCCCGGAAGCGGTGAGCGCAGCCGAAGAGCGGCTGCTCCAGAAATGAAAAAGCCCGCCGAAGCGGGCTTTGAACATGAAGCTCGACGTTGCTTTAGAACGGCGCGCAGACGATGTACTGNCTGCCGTCGACAATATTAGCCGTTGCAACCGGTGCCAAGCGCGGTACCAGAATCGGAACCGTCGAACCGAACGGAACCAGTCGCGTATTACCATCGTCCATGGTTACATCAATCTGGCGCACATAGCGACCGAGCACGCCATCCGAGCAGACAAAGAANGAGCCGCGCATCCCTTGGTAAACGGGGTTGCAGCGCCCCACCGGCTTTGACGCCGAGGCGCCCCCATCGGCATTTCTAGGCAAATAGTTGGCATCTGCGGTATTGGTGGCGCCAGTCGCCAGATTGGCCAGACGAACGTGCTGCCAGAANACGAAAGTTTCGGAGGTCGCCGCCTGAGCATTCCAGTCGNNACCATTCCCCCGACCATTGTTACCGCCACATAGCCCGTTGGCCGGCGTACAAGCATTCGCGGCACCGGCTCCGAATGCCGCATCCAGTTGAGCTTGGGTCTGATCTCCCGGAAAGCTCTTGAACCGATCCTGATAGCCATAGACCAGTGCCGACGCAGTACGGAAGTCATTTACCATATTCTTGACTTTGGCACTGTTGATCAACTCCTGCCCCTTCAGCACCCCGCCCAACAGCAGGCCGATGATAACCAGCACGATTGCGATTTCGACAAGNGTAAAGCCGCCTTGGTTGTTTTTCATGTCATTCTCCGCTCAAGTCTTTATGCCGAGGACGCAGCAAACTTCATGCCACACGAAAACTGCGGTAAATTGCCGCTCTCGGGCTGAAAAACTGCGAACCACCTGTCGAAAAATGGACAGCTGTTGAAAGATGAACACCAAAGACGCTTCCGCCACCCTCCCTTGGTGGGCAAGGCACCCGCACTTCTTGCTGGCTGGTCACTTGCTGCTGTTGCACGCACTGGCCTTCGGTGGCTGGAGGTTGCCTGCGGTCCGCATCCTGTGGTTCGTCGCGCTCGGCCTGTTCCTGCTCTGGCAACCCTTTGTCGCCGGCGAGCAGCGCATGAACCCGCGCCAGGGTGCCGTCCTGCTCGGCATCGCGCTGGCTTCGACCTGGCTGCTCGGGCCATGGCTGATACTCGTCTGGTGCGGTGCGCTGGGGGCGGTGATCGGTGGACGCGTCCTTTGGACAGGTAGCCGCATCGAGCGTACCGGCTATCTCATCGCCTTCGGCTATCTGGTCTGTCTGATCATCTTCGGTGTCGTGCCCGAGATTTCGGCGGCAGTCGTCCTCGATCCGCTACCGCGCCACACGCTCGGCCACTACATGCCGGCCGTGCTGGCCGTACTGCTGGCCTTTCCGGCGTATCCGCAACGCCGCCAGGCGGGTGACGCGTTCGATCTTTTCTACGGCATGCTGGTTNTTCTGGCGCTTGCCGTTNTTGTCCTGGGCGCCCTGGCATTCACGCTGGTCGGTGGCGTCAGCTACGTTGAAGCACTGGCCATGACCTCCCTGAGCATTGCCGCCGCGCTGCTGGTGCTTGCCTGGGCATGGAACCCGCGCGCGGGGTTCTCGGGGATCGGCTCGGCGCTCTCACGCTACCTGCTTTCGGTCGGCTTGCCACTGGAGCAATGGCTGGTGAAACTGGCCGAAGCCAGCGAGCGCGAACCCCATCCGGTTCGTTTCCTGGCCACCGTGACGGAGCAACTGGATCGCATGCCCTGGGTCGNNTCGGGGGCTTGGCGTGCCGGCGCGGAAGCGGGCGAGTTCGGCNGTCGTCTCGCCCCATTTCAGGAATACCGGCGCATCGATGTCGCCCTGACCCTTTATTTCCGCTACTCGCCGTCGCCGGCCATGCATTGGCACGTCGAATGGTTGTTGCGCCTGGCGACCGAGTTTTATCTGGTCAAATTCCAGACGCACGAACTGCAACGCATGGGTTACCTGCAGGCGGTGTATGAGACCGGCGCCCGCGTCACGCATGATGTCAAGAACCTGCTGCAGTCGCTGCAAACGCTTTGCTATGCGGCATCGCAGCCGGCCGACNCGGCCGCGGTGACCGGCTTGCTGGCGCGCCAGTTGCCACAGATTACCGAACGCCTGAAAGCGACGCTCGACAAGTTGCAGCGCCCGCAGATCGAGGAAAGTCGCAGCTTTTCGGCCCTGACCTGGTGGGAGCGCCTGCAGGATCGCCACGACGGGGACGGTATCGCGTGGCAGGAGGAACTGCGCGGTGACACCGAGGTGCCGATCACGCTCTTCGACAGCATTGCCGAAAACCTGTTGCAGAACGCGCTGAGCAAGCGGCAACGCGAAGGGGGCCTCGAAATATCGGCAAAATTCACGGTCGACCGCAAGCGGGCCTGTTTCAGTGTGCGCGACTCCGGTGAAGCGATCGCACCGGAGATTGCCGAATCGCTGCTCCGCTCCNCCGTCCAATCGGAATTCGGCATGGGCATAGGCCTTTATCATGCGGCCAAGCAGGCGGAAGAATCAGGCTACGCCTTGAAACTGACGGAGAACCGGGCAGGCGCCGTGGCCTTCACGCTGGCCCCGGAGACTGATCCCGCGCTTCGCTCAGCCGCCCAGCGGCCCGATCAGCCGATACACCGGGGTGTTGCCCTTGCCTTTCAGGTGGATGATCTGCGGCGCATCGAATTTGAAGAATTCGTTCAGTCGCCGATAAGTCGTTTCGTCGACATGAACCATGCCCGGCACGCCTTCGCTGGTGATACGGCTGGCCAGATTGACGGTATCGCCCCACAGGTCGTAGATGAACTTCTTCTTGCCGACGACACCGGCAACCACCGGCCCGGTGCCGACGCCGATCCGTACCTCCAGCCGCAGGCTGTTCACCTCAAGGTCATCACGCAGCAAGTCGCGCATCGCCAGCGCCAGTTCGGCGATCGCCCGCGTGTAGTTGCCCTCGTCGTTGTTCAGCCCGCCAGCCACCATGTAGGCATCGCCGATCGTCTTGATCTTCTCCATGCCGAACTGCTCGGCCAGTTCGTCGAAAGACGAGAAGATGCGATTGAGCATCGCGAATACCTGCTGCGGCGTCATGCCTTCGGCCAGCCGCGTGAAATTGACGATGTCGACGAACATCACCGTGACATCGGCAAAGCCGTCGGCGATGGTCTGCTTTTCGTATTTCAGGCGCTCGGCGATGGGCCCGGGCAGGATGTTGAGCAGCAGACGCTCGGAACGATCCTGTTCGTCCTGCAGCAAGCGGTGGGTTTCTTCCAGGCTGGCCTGCGCCTTGGCCTTTTCCTGCGTGGAATAGCGCAACAGCAGGNNGACGATGGTCGATACCGACGCGAAATTGAGTGCGAAGAAGAAGACACTGACGCGAATCGGCACTTTTGAGGTACCGGGAACGATGGTATCGGCAAGAAAATAGTCGAAAAAGCCGGACAGCGCCGTCAGGAAGATGTAGGCGAAAAACCAGGCCACCGACTCCCGCACGCCGAAGAACAGCACGGCACCGATCGGTGCCAGCAGACCCCACAGGCTGATACCGCTGGCCGTGATGAAGTTGCCGATGCTCCATTGCACGACGAAGGGCATGAAAAGGAACAGCGCCAGCTGTGAATAGCGGAAGAAATTGAAATTACCGCTTTTGAGGAAAAGNACCAGATTGGAAACCAGCAACAGCTGAAAGGCGAANGGAGCGGTTGACGAGAATTGAGGCCCCATTTGCCAATACAGGAACAGCCACAGCATCGACCCCAGCGACACGAGGCCGGTGGCGAAGATCAGCAGCGACTTNTTGAGGCGGGTCTCGGCATCGTCATCCGGACTGAATCCCGCCGTACTGAGCGAGCGAAACAGACGAGGTTGAGGCTGGTTCATGGCTTCCTGCCGTCGACACGACGGTTCATCCTCAGTTTGGCGGTCGCCAACGGCGCCGTCAATAAGGCAACGGCATGTGCGGAAGCTCAGAAAACAGCCGCGCCAGCTCTTCNCCGGGCGACGGCGCNCGCATGAAAGCTTCGCCGACCAGNAAGGCATCGACCCGATGGGCGCGCATCAGCGCCACGTCTTCCGGCTTCAGGATGCCGNNCTCGGTGACGACGATGCGATCCGCCGGGATGCGTGCCAGCAGGCCGAGCGTGGTATCGAGCGTAACCTCGAAAGTGCGGAGGTTACGGTTATTGATGCCGAGCAGCGGNGTTTCCAGTTGCAGCGCGGCATCGAGTTCTTCGCCGTTGTGAACTTCGACCAGCACGGCCATGCCGTAACTGTGGGCCTGCGCCTCCAGCGCCCGCATCTCTTCCAGGCTCAGCGCGGCGGCGATGAGCAGGATGCAGTCGGCACCCATGGCGCGTGCTTCGGCCACCTGATAGGCATCGACCATGAAATCCTTGCGCAGGACGGGCAACTCGCAGGCGGCACGCGCCGCCTGCAGATATTCGGGNCAGCCCTGGAAATACTCCCTGTCGGTCAGCACCGAGAGACAGGCCGCACCATGCCGGGCGTAGCTACGGGCGATTTCCGCCGGCTGAAAATCGGGCCGGATGACGCCTTTCGACGGGCTGGCCTTCTTGATTTCGGCAATTATTGCCGGTTGACCGCAAGCGATCTTGTGGCGGNNCACGGCACCGACGAAATCGCGCGGCGCCATCTGGGCCGCCGCCGCTGCTTCGACCGCAGCGAGCGGCCTGACGGCGAGCGCCGCGGCTATTTCAGCGCGCTTGGTGGCAATGATCTTGTTGAGGATGTCGGTCATTATTTCGCCAGCCGCTGGGTGCATTCGACGAATTGGGCCAGCTTGGCGCGCGCGGCGCCGCTGGCGATGGCTTCGCGCGCCCGGGCGATGCCGTCGCCGATGCTGTCGGCCACGTTGGCGACGTAAAGCGCCGCACCGGCGTTCAGGCAGACGATTTCGCGGGCGGCCCCNGGCTTGTTGTCGAGGGCGCCGAGCATCGTGGCCTTNGATTCCTCGGCGCTGCCGACCCGCAGGTTACGCAGTGACATCATCTGCAGGCCAAANTCTTCGGGATGCACTTCGTATTCGCTGATTTCGCCATGCTTCAGCTCGCCGACCAGCGTCGCCGCGCCGAGCGAGATTTCATCGAGATTGTCCTTGCCGTGCCTGACCAGCACGCGCTCGGCGCCTAGGCGCTGCATGACGCGCACCTGGATGCCGACCAGATCGGGATGGAAAACGCCCATCAGCGTATTCGGCGCGCTGGCCGGGTTGGTCAGCGGACCGAGGATGTTGAACAGCGTGCGCACGCCCATTTCGCGGCGCACCGGCGCCACGNNTTTCATCGCGTTATGGTGGTTGGGGGCGAACATGAAGCCGATGCCGCACGCCTCGATACAGGCGGCGACCTGCGCGGGCGACAGCATGATGTTGGCCCCCAGCGCTTCCAGCACGTCGGCGCTGCCCGAACTCGACGACACGCTGCGCCCGCCGTGCTTGGCCACCTTGGCTCCGGCAGCGGCGGCAACGAAGATCGAGGTGGTCGAAATATTGAAGCTGTGCGCCGAATCGCCGCCGGTGCCGACAATATCGACGAAGCGGTTGTCGTAAGGCACCTCCACGCGGGTGGACAACTCGCGCATCACGCTGGCGGCGGCGGCAATCTCGCCGATGGTTTCCTTCTTGACGCGCAGGCCGGTGATGATGGCGGCGATCATGACCGGCGTGACTTCGCCGCCCATGATCTGGCGCATCAGCGAGACCATTTCGTCATGGAAAATTTCGCGGTGTTCGATCACGCGCTGGAGGGCTGCTTGCGGGGTCATTTCTTGAATTCGTCCAGAAAGTTCTTGAGCAGGTCGTGACCGCGTTCGGTCAGAATCGATTCGGGGTGGAACTGCACGCCCTCGACGGCCAGCGTTGTGGCGCACGCCCATGATTTCGCCGTCGTCGGTCCACGCAGTGATGTCGAGGCAATCGGGCAGCGTCTCGCGCTCGATGGCCAGCGAGTGGTAACGGGTGCAGGTCAGCGGGTTGGGCAGGCCTTGAAGACGCCGACGTCCTTGTGGTGCACCGGCGACACCTTGCCGTGCATGAGCTGCATGGCGTGCACAGATCCGGCCGCCGAAGGCTCGCCGATCGCCTGATGGCCGAGGCAAACGCCGAGCAGCGGAATCTTGCCGGCGAACTCGCGGATTGCCGCCAGCGAGACCCCGCCTGCGCTGGCGCGCAGGGGCCGGGCGAAATCACCAGTACTCGGGCTGCAGGCGCGCAATGTCTTCGAGCGTAATGGCGTCGTTGCGATAAACCTGTACGTCCTGACCCAACTCGCCAAGATACTGGACGATGTTGTAGGTAAAACTGTCGTAATTGTCGATCATCAGCAGCATGCTGTTGATTCCTTGCCTGTTTCGTGAGCCCATGATTCTACATTAAAGCCCCTGCCACAGCCGGGCCCGGGCTTTTGATTAAAATGCCGCATTTACCGCCGGATTCACTCATGAACGCCGCCCACACCATCCCGCCGCACACGCTTTCCATCGTCGTTCCCTTCTACAACGAGGAAGACAACATCGCCCCGCTGGTCAAGCGCGTACCGAGGCGCTGGACGGCTACGAGAATCCGTGGGAGCTGGTGCTGGTCGATGATGGCAGCAGCGACGCGACGGTCGAGCGCGCCCTGCAGTCGGCGAAGGAATACGGCCCGCACGTGCGCATCGTCGAGCTGACGCGCAACTTCAAGCAGACCGCCGCCATGCAGGCCGGTATCGACGCGGCGCGCGGCGATGTCATCGTGACGATGGACGGCGACCTGCAGAACGACCCGATCGACATTCCGCGCATGGTCGCCCGACTGTTGAACGAAGACCTCGATCTGGTCGCCGGCTGGCGCCAGAACCGCCAGGATGGCCTGGTGCTGCGCAAGATTCCCTCAAGATCGCCAACAAGCTGATCGCCCGCATGACCGGCGTCAAGCTGCGCGACTACGGCTGCAGCCTCAAGGCCTTCCGCGGCAGTGTCATCAAGAGCGTGCGCCTGTACGGCGAAATGCACCGCTTCATCCCGGCCTGGCTGGCCACGGTGACGACGCCGCGCCGCATCGCCCAGGAACCGACGACGCACCACGCCCGCACTGCCGGCGTCTCGAAGTACGGCATCTCGCGCACCTTCCGCGTCATTCTGGACTTGATCGCGGTGTATTTCTTCATGCGCTTCCGCGCCCGCCCCGGCCACTTCTTCGGGGCATCGGCCTCGGCCTCACCGCCCTCCGGCCTCGTGCTGACCTGGCTGGCGTGGATCAAGTTCGGCCTCGGAGAACAGATTGGCGGTCGTCCGGCACTGATCGTCGGCATCGGCGGCCTGATCGCTGGCGTGCACTTCATCACCACCGGCGTGCTGTCCGAACTGCTGGCCCGCATCTACTTCGAATCCGGCACCATCCGTTCCTATTCGGCGCGCCCGGAACGCCCGCTGGCCGCCGACGAAGGCTGGCACAAGCCGGCGTGACGCCTGCTGCGGTCGACGCCGGAATTTACGGAAAATCCGGCGGCAAGATACTGCTCGGCCTGACGGCCATCCTGCTCGCCTGGCGCTTCTGGGTCGTCCCGCACATGGGCATCACCCTCTATGTCGACGAGGCGCAATACTGGACCTGGGCGCAGCAGCTCGACTGGGGCTATTTCTCCAAACCGCCCGGCGTCGCCGCGCTGATCGCGGTATCCACCGCACTGTTGNGCGACGGCCTGCTCGGCGTCAAGGCGCTGGCCATGCTTTGCTACCCGTTGGCCGCCGCCGCCTGCTGGGCCATCGCCCGCCGCCTGTACGATGCGCGCGTCGCCTTCTGGTCGGCACTCGCCGTGCTGACCCTGCCGATCTTTTCCTGGCTCGGGCTGTTCGTTTCGACCGATGCACTGCTCACGCTGTTCTGGGCGCTGGCGCTGTGGGCCTATCTGCGCGCGCTGGACAGCGATGCCTGGGGCGACTGGTTGCTGCTCGGTGCCGTCTGCGGCCTCGGCCTGNTTTCANAATACACGATGGCCGCCTGGCTCGGCGCCGCCTTCCTGCACCTGCTGGCCTTCCATCGCCACCGGCTGGCGTCGCCCAAACCCTGGCTGGCCGCCGGGCTGGCACTGGCGATCCTCGGCCCGAATCTGTGGTGGAACGTCGTCCACGATTTCCCGACACTGAAACACACCGCCGACATCACCGTGAACCGCAAGGCCGGCGGCGGACTGCCAGCGCTCGGCGAATTCTGGGCCGCGCAATGGGGCGCCTTCGGGCCGGTACTGGGCAGCGTCTTCTTCATCCTGCTCNTTCAGGCCAGGCAAAGCTGGCGCGACGAGCGTACGCGCCTGCTGCTCTGGTTCGCCCTGCCGCTGTGGGCGGTCGTCTCGGCGCAGGCCTTCAAGAGCACCGCCAACGCCAACTGGGCGGCCCCGGCCTTCGCGCCGGCTGCCATCGCCGTCGTCGCCTGGTTGCTGCAACGCGGCAGGCAGCGCCTGCTGATCGCCGGCATCGCGCTCAACATCGCGCTGGTCGGCGTCGCCTACCACTGGCAACTGGTGCTTGCTGCGGTCGACGGCGAANAAAGGGCAAAAATGAACTTCTACGCCCGCGCCCAGGGCTGGGACGAACTGGGGCGGCAACTCAAGCCGCTGCTGCAGGACCACCCCGACACCGTGCTGATCGCCGACAACCGCACCCTGCTCGCCCATATGCTCTACGAACTGCGCGACGTGAAGCCGGCTGCCGCCAGCTGGAATCCGACCGGCCTCGCCAGCGACCACTACAAGCTGACCACCGACCTGCGTCCCTGGGTCGGCCGCGACGCGATCCTGATCAGCGAAACCCCGTTCGGCGAGGATTTCACCCGGCGCTTCGCCGGCAGCGAACTGCTGGCACGCCTGAACGTGCCGGTCGATGCGAAAACCGCACGCAAAATCGACGTTCACCTGCTCCATGATTTCAAGGGCTACTGAACTTCGCATCGCACTGCTGGCGTTCGGCCTGCTGGCCGCGCTCTTCATCGTCTTTCCGCAGATCGACCTGGCCGCCAGCGGCCTGTTCTACCAGGGCGACGGAAAATGGCTGCTGGCCCGCGACAGCGCCCTGCTGGCCCTTCCCTATCACGGCCTGCCGCGCCTCGGCCAG
Source organism: Dechloromonas sp. (assembly GCA_013363835.1). GTDB lineage: Bacteria > Pseudomonadota > Gammaproteobacteria > Burkholderiales > Rhodocyclaceae > Azonexus. The sequence continues at coordinate 101,274 of CP054864.1, read as the reverse complement.
AGCCTGCTGCTGGTTCTGCTCATCCTCTTCCTGCTCGGCTTCTGGCGACGCTTTCCGGGCTGAAAGCGCGGCGTGTCGCCATCGGCTTTCTGATCGTCGGCGGCCTGCTCGGCCCCATCCTGCTGGTCGACGCCACGCTCAAGGAGCATTCCGGGCGCACGCGGCCGGTCAACACCGTCAATTTCGGCGGCAGCAAGCAGTTCACGCCGGCCTTCATCCCGGCCGACCAATGCCGGAAGAACTGCTCCTTCGTCAGCGGTCATGTCGCCACCGCCTCGTTCATCATGGCCTTCGGCTGGCTCGGCGCGCCGGCCGTGCGCCGCCGCTGGCTGCTTGCCAGCATCGCCTGCGGCGCCTTCTTCGCGCTGGTGCGCATGGTGCCTGGCGGGCATTTCCTGTCCGACACCATCTTCGCCTGGTTCGCCACCTATTTCAGCCTGTGGCTCACCGAATGGCTGTTCCGCAAGTTCGGCTGGCTGCCCAGGCGCTGAAGATGGACATCGTCCTCATCCACGGCATGNGGCGCACGCCGNCGTCGATGCTGATCCTGAAGCGGCGCCTCGCGCAACACGGGCATCAGACGCACCTGTTCGGCTACGCCGCCTGGGCCGAGAATCTGGACGGCGTCAGCGCCCGTCTGGCGCGCCGCATCGCGCAAGTGGCCGGCACGCGGCCTTACGCCGTCATCGGCCATTCGCTGGGCTCGGTCATCGCGCGCCGGGCGCTGGGCAAACTAGCGGCCAATCCGCCCTGCCTCTGCTTTTTCCTGGCGCCGCCGATGCGCGCCTGCAAGGCGGCGCGGTTTNTCTCGCGCTACCGGCTCTACCGGGCGCTGACCGGTGAGATGGGCGGACTGCTCGCCGACGAGTCCTTCATGCAAAGCCTGCCGCTGCCGCCCAACACCGTCATCTACGCCGGCACCGGCGGCCCGCGCGCCAACTGGCTGCCCTTCGGCAATCAGGCCAACGACGGCATCCTGGCGCTCGACGAGGTGGCGAGCGATGGCGGCGAGCGGGTCGAGGTGGCGGCCAGCCACACGTTCATCATGAATTCCCGCGCCGTGTTCGACGACATCGTACGCCGTCTGGCAAGCTTGCAACCGACGGCTTAGTCGCGGCCGCCGGACTTCGATCAAACCGTATTTTCAGCCTGTCGTGCAGCTTCTGCGCGCCGCTATTGGCGTCTGCTGGTGCGCGCGACTTGCCTTGCTAGCGTCTGAATTCGTTGGCGACCGGCAGAGTCGCCAGCAGCGGATACGGATGCCGCAGTGTGACCGTTGAAAATGCCCTTTTTGGCGGTCGACCGCGTCAGTCCACCCGGCGTGGCGCGGTCAGCACCTCCGGCGCCAGCAAGGCATCCAGTTCGGCGCGCGCCATCAGCCCCATTTCCTCGACCAGTTCGGCAACGCCACGGCCACTGCGCAGCGCNTCCTGCGCCACGCGCGTCGCGTTTTCGTAGCCGATGTGCGGGTTGAGCGCCGTCGCCAGCCCTGCCGACGTGCGCACGCGTTCGGCCAGCAGGTCGCGGTTGGCGGTGATGCCGCGCACGCAGTGCGCGGTCAGTGTGCGGCAGCCGGCGGCGAGGTGCTCGATGCTCTTGAACAGGCTGTGGGCGATGATCGGTTCGAAGGCGTTGAGCTGCAGTTGGCCGCCCTCGGCCGCCATGGTGATGGTCATGTCGTTGCCGATGACTTCGAAGGCGATCTGATTGACCACTTCCGGGATCACCGGGTTGACCTTGCCNGGCATGATCGACGAGCCGGCGGCACGTGGCGGCAGGCAGATTTCGTTGAGCCCGGCCTGCGGACCGGACGACAGCAGGCGCAGGTCGTTGCAGGTCTTGGAGAGCTTGCAGGCGACGCGCTTGAGGACGCCGGAGAGCTGGACGAAGGCGCCGCAATCCTGGGTCGCCTCGATCAGGTTGGGCGCCGCTTCGAGGTCGAGGTTGGACAGGCGCGACAGGTGGTCGATGGCCAGCTTGGAATAGCGCATGTCGGTGTTGATGCCGGTGCCGATGGCGGTGGCACCGAGGTTGATCTCGCGGATCAGGGCGATGGCTTCGCCGAGCCGCGCCTCGTCTTCCTGCAACATTACCGCGTAAGTCGAAAACTCCTGGCCGAGCGTCATCGGCACGGCGTCCTGCAACTGCGTGCGGCCGATCTTCAGCACGTCCTTGAACTCCTCCGCCTTGGCGGCGAAGGCCTCGCGCAGACCGGCCATTGCCGACAGCAATGCACGGATCGACAGGCAGGTGGCGACGCGCAGNGCCGTCGGGTACACGTCGTTGGTGCTTTGCGACATGTTGACGTGGTTGAGCGGGTGCAGATGCGCGTAGTCGCCCTTCTTGTGGCCGAGCAATTCGAGCGCCCGGTTGGCGATCACCTCGTTGGCATTCATGTTGGTCGAGGTGCCGGCACCGCCCTGGATCACGTCGACGACGAACTCGCCGTGCAGCTTGCCGCCGGAAATTTCCTGGCAGGCGGCGACGATGGCGTCGGCGCGCGTCTTGTCGAGCTGGCCGAGTTCAAAATTGGCCAGCGCGGCGGCCTGCTTGGTCAGCGCCAGGGCGCGCACCAATTCGGCGTAGCTGCCGATCGTCTTGCCGGTGATCGGGTAGTTCTCGATGGCGCGCAGGGTGTGGATGCCCCAATAGGCGGTGGCCGGGACCAACGCCTCCCCNAGCAGGTCGTGCTCGTTGCGGTATGTCATGCTGTCTCCTTTTTATGGTTTCGTTATCAATGGTGCAGAATTTGGTGAGGAACCGCTGCGCCTGCTCCAAATGCGAACGCCCGATGCCCCGCTGTTTGCCATCGCAGGATGAGAAGGGTATCGAGAATTCGTAGTGGCCATGGGGATCGTGCCCGTTGGCTTGACCTTCTTCAGGGTCGGGAGTTCCTGGGCCGCATCGGGATGGCGACGGAAGCATTTATTCGAACCTTGTTCGCAAACCCCGCAAGCGGCGCCGGATTCCCGCCCAATGCCGGGCTGGCGGTCTCGGGTTTCCGACACTCTGGGCCTGTTGCGGTCGACGTAAAAACCGCCCATTTTCGCGGACGGTTTTGCTGTGCGAACGACGAACGGAATCAGTCGATCCGCGTATCCAGCCCCTGCTCAGCCAGTTCGGCGCGCAGCACGGCGCGCGCCTTGTTCCGGGTTTCTTCCCACTCCGACTGGGGATCGGAGTCGGCGACGATGCCTGCGCCGGCCTGGACGTGCAGCGTCTTGTCCTTGAGCACGGCGGTGCGGATGGCGATGGCCAGGTCCATGTCGCCATTGAAGCCGAGGTAACCGACGGCACCCGCGTAGATGCCGCGCTTGACCGGCTCCAGCTCGTCGATGATCTCCATGGCGCGGATTTTCGGCGCGCCGGACACGGTGCCGGCCGGAAAAGTAGCCTTCAGCACGTCGATGGCATCGAGNCCTTCGCGCAGCGTGCCGTCGACGTTGGAGACGATGTGCATCACGTGCGAGTAGCGCTCGATGATCATGTTCTCGGTCAGTTTGACCGAGCCGACCTGAGCGACGCGACCGCAATCGTTGCGCCCGAGGTCGAGCAACTGGGTGTGCTCGGCGCGCTCCTTCTCGTCGGCCAGCAGTTCGGCTGCCAGCGCGGCATCTTCCGGGGTGGCGCCGCGCTTGCGGGTGCCGGCAATCGGCCGAACGGTGACGCGCTCGCCATCGAGGCGCACCAGGATCTCCGGCGAAGCGCCGACGACATGGAAGTCCTCGAAGTCGAAATAGAACATGTAGGGCGATGGATTCAGGCTGCGCAGCGTGCGGTAGAGCGCCATCGGACTGGCGCCGAAGGGCTTGCTCATGCGCTGCGACAGCACGACCTGCATGATGTCGCCGTCGGTGATGTATTCCTTGGCCTTGAGCACGGCGGCCTTGAAGGCCTCCTCGCCGAAATTGGAAACCGCCGGCTCGGACTGCACCGGCTGTTCGGCCGGAATGGTCACCGGCGTGCGCAGCCTGGCGAGCAGTTCCTTGAGCCGCGCCCGCGCCTTCTGGTAGGCACCGGGAAAGCCCGGTTCGGCGAAGACGACCAGGGTCAGCTTGCCCGACAGGTTGTCGACGACGGCGATCTCCTCGGAGAGCAGGAGGCCGATATCCGGCGTGCCGATCTGGTCCGGCTTGTGCGCGGCAGCCAGCTTGCTTTCGACGTAGCGGATGGTGTCGTAGCCGAAGCAGCCGACCAGNCCGCCACAGAAGCGCGGCAGGCCGGAACTGGGCGGCGCCTTGAAGCGCTTCATGAATTCGTCGATGAAGTCGAGCGGATTGACGTCGTCGCGGCGCTCGGCGACGCGGTGCCCGGAGAGGACCAGCACCTGCGGCCCATTGACCACGATGCGTGTCTGGGCGCCGAGGCCGATGATCGAATAGCGGCCGAACCGCTCGCCGCCCTGCACCGATTCGAGCAGGTAGGTAAACGGCGCATTGGCCAGCTTGAGGTAGATGGAGAGCGGCGTGTCGAGGTCGGCAAACGTTTCCAGCGTCACGGGAATACGGTTGTAGCCTTGCACGGCAAGCGCGTTGAATTCGATTTCAGTCATGGGGAAGCCTCGGAAATGACAGAGTATTGCGGTCTGGTGCGGTGCGCCGCCAGGGCGCGCGAAGGAAGATCAGGGCGCCAGCGACGCCAACCTTGCCATTCGTTCCAGAGTCGCAGCGTTGTCATTTGTGTTTGAGGTCTTTGAAAGTGAGCGCCTGCCGGTAGGCGGCAAGCAGATCGGATACTAGCGCATCGCAATCGGCACTGTCCACCGGCTTGCCCTCGTTGTAGCCGTAGGGCACGGCATAGGCCGGGCAACCGGCGGCATGGGCGGCATGAATGTCGTTTTCGGAATCGCCGATATGCAGGTTGCGATCCGGGCGCACGTCGAACAGGCGGCANTGCAGGATCGGTTCNGGATGCGGCTTGTTGGCGGTGGTGTCGCCGGACACGACCACGTCGAAGTAGTCGGTCAGAGGCCCNATGCGCTCGAGCAGCGCTTCGGTGAACATGCCGGGCTTGTTGGTGACGACGCCCATTTTGACACCGCTGGCTTTCCAGGCCTGCAGGCCCTCGATCACGCCCGGGTAAATCAGGGTGAATTGACCGTTGACCGCAGCATAGTGGCGTTTGAATGACTCGATGGCCGCATGCAATTGTTCGGCGCTCGGCGGCTGCACGTGCGTCAGGCAGCGCTCGACCAGCACCGCCATGCCCTTGCCGACGAAGCTGTGCACTTCGGCCTGGCTACGCGGCGGCGCGCCGACATCTTCCAGCATGCGCCGGCAGGCTTCGGCCAGATCGGCGATGGTATCGAGCAGCGTGCCGTCGAGATCGAAGGTGACGGATTGGAAATACATGCTTCCTCTGTGTCGTCCAGTCTCAGCCCGCCCCAAAGGAAGCGTATGGCTTTGGCAGCGGCTATCTTAACGCCAAAGCGAGCCTGCGGCCATTTCAGCAGCGGCTTGCCATGCGGGCCGGCCTGATCGGCCATTGATCCGTCAGGGTTCTGGAAGAAGGCGGGTATCCTTGTGCCGACCGATGTGCGATCCGCGATGGCAGCCACCCATCGGATCGGCAGCATCAGTCCATTTCAGATGCAAAAATTCCGACACTTGCTTAACGCAGGGGGCGACCGCCCCTGCACCCCGAAAGGGCTTAAGCTTACGAAGCGCCCAAGGCCCGACGACGCCGCAGCGCGGCCAATCCCGCCAAGCCCAACCCTACCAGCAACGCACTGCCCGGCTCCGGTACGGCGGCGACATCGCCGGGNCGAACCGCCCAGGCAAAGAACTCGCCGTCCTGGCTGGAGATGAACTGGTTGCCATAGCCGGCATCGAAGAACCAGGCGTAGCTGTCCGGATAGGGCGCATAGGCCGTACCGGACCAGTACACGTCGGACTGTAGGTTGTTGAAGGGNCCAGTGTTGACGAGGCCCCAGCCAGGCTGCTCATTGCACGTGGATGAACTTCCGCTGCCATTGGGCGTGCAGTAGCCGAGGTTGGCCAGATTCACGTAGAACATGTAGGCCAGTTCGGAATTGGGGCTGGTGTTGCCTAAGCCATTATCCGTCGTCCCGTTGTTGCTGAAGTCGGTGTTGAAGCTAGCGCCAACCGGATCCACTGTCGGCAGCCGCCAGTCGCTAGCCGCCNNGTAAACCAGGTTGGCTGCCCAGGTATTGGCGGCGCTCCAGTTCATGAGGCCGTCGGTGTCGTAGCCGCTGGTCTGGGCGTAGTTGGCATCCTTGAGCCAGGTGATGTCGAGAACGGTGTCGTAGATCATGCCGCCGCCCCGGTCGACCAGCGCCGCCTGCGCCGGGCCACCGGCCAACATACCCAATCCCAGCAGCCAGGCTGCCATCCTCGTTCTGCTGTTCATTTTCGCTCCTGTCAGGGCTGGCCACCGACGGCAGCCTACGCCAAGCGAATAGCAAATGCCATGCCAATTAGCTAAAACCCCTGCGCCCCAGGCAGGCAGGCAGGCAGGCAGGCAGGGGCAGGCAGGCAGGCAGGCAGGCAGGCAGGGCAGTGTAAATTTTCCGTCTCATCCATTTGGATGATGCGCTGCCCGAACGATCCCGGGACGATTGCCACGAGCCTTCGACCGTCAAAGAGCGGGCGGTTTCAAGCCCACAATGCAACGGCCTCGATTCAGCGCATTGAGGCTGCAGGCAGGTATGCCGCACGATGGCTCAAGGCCCATGCCGCCGGCTGAAACGGCAAGGAAAACTGCCCGGCCTGGGGGCAACAAGCAAGGCGCTTTACGCCTTCGCCAGCTCGCCGCGCAACGCGCCAATGATCGAATCATAGCGATGCGGGTCGCTGTCCTTNCCGGCGCCATAGACGGCCGAGCCGGCGACGAAGGCATCGACCCCGGCGCGGGCGATCTCGGCGATGTTCGCCGTATTCACGCCACCGTCGATCTCCAGGCGGATACGGCGCCCGGACTCCTTTTCGTAGGCATCGAGTTTCGCCCTGGCCTGGCGCGCCTTGGCCAGCGTGCCGGGAATGAATTTCTGGCCGCCGAAACCGGGGTTGACGCTCATCAGCAGGATCACGTCGATCTTGTCGAGGACGTAATCCATGTAGTCGAGCGGCGTCGCCGGGTTGAAGACCAGACCGCCCTGGCAACCGGCATCGCGGATCAGCGAGAGGCTGCGGTCGACATGCTCCGAGGCCTCGGGATGGAAGGTGATGATATTCGCCCCGGCCTTGGCGAAATCGGGGATGATGCGGTCGACCGGCTTGACCATCAGGTGCACGTCGATCGGTGCCGTGGTGCACGGGCGAATGGCCTCGCAAACCAATGGCCCGATGGTCAGGTTGGGAACATAATGATTGTCCATCACGTCGAAGTGAATCCAGTCGGCGCCCGCGGCGATGACGTTGGCCACTTCTTCGCCTAGCCTGGCGAAATTGGCGGACAGAATGCTCGGTGCGATGACGAAATCTTTGACTGACATGATGCTTCCCTGAACAAAACAGACGAAATTATCCCATGCCCAACACCAACAAATACCGAATCGAAGTCCAGCCCGTAGCGCAGTTCATCCCCGACCAGTCCGACCCCGAGGAAAACCGCTACCTGTTCGCCTACACCATCACCATCAGGAATGTCGGCGAAGTGCCGGCGCAACTGGTTTCCCGCCACTGGATCATCACCGACGCCCACAACGAGGTGCAGGAAGTGCGCGGCCTCGGCGTCATCGGCAAACAGCCCTTGCTAAAGCCCGGCGAAAGCTTCCAGTACTCCAGCGGCTCGGCGCTGGCCACCCCGGTCGGCACCATGAAGGGAACTTACCAGATGGTCGCCGAGGACGGAACGCACTTCGACGCCGAAATTCCGGAATTCACGCTGGCCATGCCAAGGGTGCTGCACTGAGTCTGAAGCACAGCTACACGCTGATCGCGCCGTACTACGACACGGCGATCGCGCGTGCCACGCAGGCGGCACGCCAGCGCAGCCTGGCCGCGCTGCCCGCAACACCGGGGCGCGTGCTGCTGGCCGGCGTCGGCACCGGGCTCGACCTGCCGCACCTGCCGCTGCAACACCGGTATGTCGGCATCGACCTGAATCGCGCCATGTTGCACCGCGCTTTACCGCGGGCTGAGAAGGTCGACTTCGCGCCAGTCCAGGGCGACGCACAGCGCCTGCCATTTGCCGATGCCAGCTTCGACATGGCGGTATTGCACCTCATCCTCGCCGTGGTGCCCGAACCGACCCGTTGTTTAACCGAAGTCGCCCGTGTTCTGCGGCCCGGTGGTCAGGTGCTGGTGTTCGATAAATTCCTGCGCCAGGGCCAGACGGCATGGCTGCGGCGCCTGGCCAACCCGCTGCTGCGCCGGGTCGCCACCCGGCTGGATGTCGTCTTTGAGGAGGTGCTGGCCGCCACACCGGCGCTGGCGGTCGAACACGACCAGCCGGCACTGGTTGGCGGCTGGTTCCGCATGATCCGCCTGCGCAAGAGCGGCTAGTCGGCGCCTTCGACCTTGTCCNAGCGCGTCGTCGATCCAGGCTTCGAGCAAGGTGTAGGTAACGGCCAGCACGACCGGGCCGACAAAGATGCCGACCAGCCCGAAGCCCAGCATGCCGCCGATGACGCTTNNAGCGAAAATCAGCAGCAGCGGCAGGTCGGCGCCACGCTTGATCAGCATCGGGCGCAGGAAATTGTCCAGGCTGCCGACGACCAGGCTCCACACCAGCAGGAAAGTCGCCCAGCCGTTGTCGCCCGTCCAGTACATCCAGCCGACCGCCGGAAACAGCACCAGCGCCGGCCCGAGCTGGGCGATGCAAAGCATCAGCATGACCGCGGACAGCAACGCGGCGAAGGGAACGCCGGCGACGGCCAGCCCGATGCCACCCAACACAGTTTGTACGATAGCCGTCACGCCGACCCCNAGCGCGACGGCGCGAATCGCCTGCCCGGCCAGGATCACCGAATTCCGGCCGCGCTCGCCGGCCAGGCGCTGCCCGAAGCGGCGGACGCTGCGCGCGGCGGATTCGCCGCTCGAATAGAGAATGGCGGAAATGACGACGACCAGCAGGAACTGAACCAGCATGCCGCCCAGGCTGCCGGCCTGGCCAAGCGTCCATTTGGCGGCCACCGTGACGTANGGAGTTGCCCGGCTTACCAGGCCTTCCGAACCGCTATCGGCCAGCTGACGCCAGCTGGCCGAAAGTTTTTCGCCAACCAATGGCAAACCGGCAACCCATTCCGGCGGCTGCGGCACGCCGGTGACCGCGACTTTTTCGCCACATCGNGTCAGTTGATCGGCGTGATCGACGATGGTCTCGATCGCCCCNCAGAGCGGCAGTACCAGCAGTAGCAGCATGCCCACCGTCATGACCGCCACGGCCGGGGAACGCCGGTTGCCGAAGCGCGCTTCGAGCGACTTCAGCATCGGCCAGGTGGCGACCACCAGCATGGTCGCCCACACGGTCGCCGCCAGGAAGGGGCGCAANACCCAGAGCGAAGCCACGATCAGCAGGAAGATGCAGACGACAGCCAGCGTGGTACGGGTCAAATCCTGACGGACGGCGCTCATGGGAGTTCCTGCTGCGGTAATCAGCGTTGAAGGCGCACAAGCAGCGCCAATTGGTGATTACAAGAATCTTGAATGTAAACCGTACCCGCTTTTGTACCCGCTTTTTTCATTCCATCCCCGCAATAGCGCTTTCTGACCTGGCGAATAATGCCAGCGAAGTGCAGCAACTCAAAACCACACCATAAAGCAAAGGCCCCACCTTTCGGCATAGACTAAGCTGGCCCACCATCGATCAACTCCACCGCTGGAGGAACCAGCAGTTTCGCCACATCGTCCATGCTCCCTTGCAACCAACGATTGACCTGCTCTTGGTCGATTGCGACTACGCTACGCTTGTCCTGCTGATCTGGTGGCAGCTTCGGGTCCGGCTTGTGCATTCGGCTCATGAGCGGATGGCGATCGGCATTCACCGTCAGCATCGTATAGCTCTCGATCACCTCACCGGTCGAGCGATCCACCCAAGTATTCCAGAGTCCGGCTAACCCNCAGGGCTGGCCATCGGCCCGACGAAATCGCCACCAGATATTCTTGCCAGTTTCCCAGCAAGGTTCATCGAAGGACAGGGCAGGGATGATGCAGCGCTGGCCGTTGCGCCANGCGTCGCGAAACGTCGGCTTGCCGCTGGCTTCTTCGGATCGGCAATTCACCGTCGCGTATTTCAGGACAGGCGTTTGCGACCAGGAGGGAATCAGCCCCCAAGTGCCGACGACCAGATCAAGTCCAGCACCCGTACCCAAGCGCAGGAATGGCCCTTGCGCGCGTGGAAAGAGCTCGGGCGCCCACCAGCGCGGTTCGTTATGCCGGCCGNNATGCCATGCGCGTTCAATGGCGGCTTGATCGGGGTGATGTAGCGGGGCACACCCCAGCAATTTAGCCGCTCGTCGTTTGGGTGTCCAACGCTGGCATTTCAACAACCCACCATCCCTGTTTGTATTCCCATCGACCACCATCTTCGGTCGCGTGAATCTGCCAACCAAGAAGCAAAAAGCCCTTCGCGGTCATGCTCACGAGCACCGGATCGAATAGGGTTTTAGTTGCGAAGGGTGATAGCTGATGGTCGGATGGGTAAGGTACGCGACCCTCAATGCTCGGTTCTCGGCGTTACCGTCTCGCCAATCTTGAATAATCAACTGTCCAGGCTTCGGCGTCGCCGTCAGCACTTCAGCACGGGATAGCTTCACCCCGAGGCGATGGGTTTCGGTGACATGAAAAACATGGCCTGAATATACTGTGTAAAACCACTGTATATGTCTAGCCCTGAGTTTCCTTGGCAAGTAGCGCAACCAGATCACATCTTTTGCTTGCCGAGTCTTTCAGCACATCCCGCTAAATCTTCTTCGCCGGCACCAAGGAGCGTAGCAGTGGCAGGCAGCAAGCATAACCAATCGCAATACACTATCTGGCTCTCCTGGAAGAAAGGCCAAAAGGATGGCGTTACGCGAACCTGAACGCCCTATTCGGCGGCGCCAACTCGCGTCAGACAAAAACCGGAGTAGCATTTCGCCATGACCTAACACCCCAAACAGTTCATTACGTGGCTATTCCTGTGCCATCCGGCACAGGGGGTTGCACGTCATCGAACTGAAAAGGAGTTAGTCATGCGTAACAAGCCAGATTCCCGCCCCGTGTGGGCGAAGCCTTTGACCTTGAACTGGCAAAGGTCGTCTATGACCCCACCCGCAATACAAAGCCAAGCATCGCTCGCAGCATCGTAGGGCGCGGCGAGTATTTCGCAATCGGCGGTCGCATCACTGCATTCGTGATGCTAGATGAAAACGCTATGCCGGAGGAGCAAGCGGCAAACGACGAGAAGTAAGTTTCATGGGGGCTTCGGCCCCTTCTGCTTCACCGAGTCTCAGTCCGACACTTCTTTCCTGGCATCCTCCTACTCCCGGAGCCCTGGCTAGGGTCACGTAGGTATGGGCGCAAACCTTGCAGGTTCAAATCCTGCCGCCCCGACTAAGGATAAACACCTAATCATCATCGGTTGCTGGAAAATGAGGGCCGTTCACTGAGACCACGACCCCATCGATCCTCAATTGCTTGCCCCGCCCGGCATGGATATGATGATTGGAATAGCACACAGGACCGCATCGAAAAATATGCGACAAGCCATAGCTTTGCCAGGCTCCCGTGGGATGGAATGCTTCTCACGTCAGGGACTTCCGTGAAATGAAAGACCTATTGCTCATCCTGTTCTGGGCTGGCATCGCGTGGCTGGTCTGGCGGGCAATCCTACACAAGCCAACGTCCGCCCCGGCCCAGCGAACCAACACCCCGAAGACCCGCAAGCTCGCCACCTGCGGAATACACTCGACTTCGCAAAACCCAGCACAAAATCATGGCTAAGAAGCAACGCGAACAGGACGCCTGGCAACAAGCGTATGGTCACGCACGGGCTGGAGAACTGGATCAACTCAGCGGCACTGAATTTGAGGCATTTCTCGCGGGCCTGTTTCGTACCCAAGGCTATGCGGCGGAACTTACGCCAACGACTGGCGATTATGGTGCCGATCTTATTTTGGTCAAGGATGGCAAACGCATCGCAGTACAAGCCAAACGCTACGTCGGTAGCGTCGGTGTCTCCGCTGTGCAAGAGGCATTGTCAGGTCAAGCCTATTACCAATGCGACACGGCCTGGGTCGTTACCACCGGCACGTTCACCACGAATGCACTGGAGCTTGCGNAAAAATCTGGCGTCAAGCTGTTTGGCCGCAATGACATAGGAAAGCTAATGACGCAACACCCGCGAAAACTGAACCAAGCCAATCCACGAATGGCCGCAAATGACAGATCAGAAGACCCTCCTGCGAACTTAGCAAACCGCAGCATTACAGTTTCGGTTGCTCAACGCGGCAGCTTAGTTGCTCGTGGGCTGGCGGCAATTCAGAACGGTACGAAACTGGCGCTGACGAAAGACAGCGACAAACTCTATAGACAGGCAAGAGATATATATGACCTGATGACCAATAACGGCTCAGCGACTTGGGCGAACACATCCAAGAACAATGGATACCTATTTCGGCTTTGACCGAAGCGCACATTGCCTTTCAGCAGCTAGCCTCTGAGAACTACGGCAAAGCTTACTATCCTTTATCAACCCTTTACAGTGGCATGCAATCGGTCAGAAACGAAGGTCTCGCGAAGCACTCTTCCAAACTAGCTTGACTGGTGCCTGGCTAACAGCACCCGGAACGACCCGGAAATCTGGAACGACCTTGGGCAGCTTTATCAGGACAGGAATTATGAACTAGCAGTGCATTGGTGCCATAGAGCAGCAATGGAAAATCACCCTTGGGGACTTTTCAACATGTGGAACCTAGGCCGCTCCCCAAATGGCCTCGACGAAGCAGAAGAAGGAGACCTGTACTGGGTTATCAAAGCGGCAAAGCAAGGAAACTTACGGGCCATCATACACATGATTCATGTATATGAAGGAGACACCAACGATGACGAACCCGACGATGAACAAGCGCTGTATTGGTATCGAAAAGCGGCGGATCAGGGATACCCGTGGAGTGAATCCGATTTCGGTGCCGAGAGATTCTTCTACCTGGGAATGCGTTATCGGCATGGATATGGCGATTCAGAGGCAGATGAAGACAAGGCCGCGGAGCATTTTCTGGCAGCGTCTAACTTAGGTCACCCCGAGGCTCAATATCGCTTGGCCGAGCTTCTATCTGAATGGGGAGACGAATCTGAATCAGAGCACTGGCTAGAAAGCTCTGCCAATCTCGGCTATGGCCCGGCACAGCTCGCCTATGCGGAGTATCCATTTGTACCCGAGGAAGAAGCGGATGCGTTGATTGACTCCGCAATCGGCTGGTATAGAGCGCGAGCGGAGAGGGCGACGAAGCTTCGCAATTTGAGTACGCAACAATGATGCTTAACCCCACTGGCAACTGGCGCAGAAACCCAGAAGAAGGCATNNGCATTGGTTAAGGCTTCAGCAGAACAATGCTATCTCCCGGCCCTGAGGCAACTCGGCAGAATATATTTGTCGAATCAATCGCCGACAGACCCGATTCAGGATGGCGAATTGTTACTTCTCGCGTTTAGCGATCTGGGTGACCCTTGGGCCTACGAAATGCTGGGTGACTTCTATCTGCACGGCTATGTAGAGAGCGCAAACTCACGCCAGGCTCGATTGCCGTTGCCTCTAATCGAACCGGACCAATCGAAGGCTATAGCTTGTTACGAGTTGGGGATAGGCNACTGGCACACCAATGGGAGACAGACCTATTGCCTTCAAACTGGGCGGCACTACCTGACTGGCGAACATCTACAACAAGATTTGCAACTGGCAGAAAAGTGGCTGCTGCATTCCGCTGAACATGGCTACGGCTCAGCTCAAGAATTACTTGGCGACGAATACCTTTCGGGAAGTCGCTTGCATAAGGATGTCGACGCGGCAATCCGCTGGTTGGAGCTGGCTGGAGAATCTTCCGTCGCTGCGCGCTTAAAGCTGGCGGAANTCTACCTGNACGGAAAAGTCGTACCGCAAAGCTTGAGCGAGGCAATCGATTGGCTAACTCGCGCCCCGGACGGGACGGGGCACATGAATAGACAGATGAAGTTGGTTGCCNGAGAGCGTTTCGACGGTCGATTTTGTAACGACGAAGAGACCATCGCATATCAATGGTTGGAGCAAATGGCAATCAAGGAGATTGAGGAAGCAATCATGGCGGATATCTACGAAGACATTGCCCCTAATCTTTACTACAACGTGGGTGAAATTCGCGAGTTTGGTCTTGGCGTTGCCAAGGACATGGAAGCCGCAATTTCTTGGTACAAGNAAAGCTGCCGGGCAGGGGCACCATACTGCAAGGTTCGCCTACAGAAGCTTGGCATTGACTGAAACTCCTTGATGCTCCCCGAAGAACAAGAACTTCTCCGACTCGAAGGCGAACAATCCGCGCTGGAAACTCAAGTCATCTCGGCGGAGTTGGCCTTGGAAACATCGAAGGCAGAAATCACGAAGTTCCAGCGCCGCTATTATCAAACCGTGNGACAACTCTATGCCCAGTTGGATGAACTGGAGGCGCAAATTGCCAACTTGGGCGCTGAGCAAGCTACCGATGATGGAGAGGCATTAGCCTACGCGCAGGCGGCTCAGGAGCAGGCCAGAAAATCTGCCGAGGAGGCAGGTTTGATCAAGGCGTTACCCGCCCCGCCGCTGGAAATTACGCCAGAAATCAAGGCAGCCTATCGGCAAGCTGCGAAATTAATGCACCCGGATCGCGCCACCACGGAACCGGAACGTNTCCGCCGCAACGCGATGATGGCGGAAGTGGAANACAAGGCTTATGAGAGTGGAAACCAGCAGGCCATTGAAAAACTGATCGTCGAGTTTGGACAAGACCCCGAAGCCATTGGCGGGGAGNATGTCGCTTCGCGCATCGTCAAAGCCATCCGTCGCATTGCCCAGCTGCGCCGACGCTTGAATGACATTCAGCAGGAGACCTGTGCTCTTCAAGCGACCGAAATTNTTGAATTGAAGCAGACAGTCGTAGAAACCGAGGCCATGGGTGGCGACCCGCTTGGGGATCTGGCCCAACAATTGATTCAGGAGCTGTCCGAACGANAAATCAGGCTGGAGATCGCTAAAATCAATTGGCTGGCATGACGTAACCGCGAGTCTATGCTGGAAACAGTTCAAGTAGATTCAGTGGCGATATTTTCCAAGGCACAGAAGATGCGCTATTTGAAACAGAAAGAAGGGCTGTACCTGCCGGACGACAACAACGCGGAGGCCTGAAGACGGGCAAGGAGCAAAACACTTACTCGTTAGATACCGCCAGCGTCAGAGGCGAATACTGCCGTCGTCAGCTTCATCCGCACAAAACACACCAAACCAGTCTTTACCATCATGCCGGACTTTGGCTGCGCATACGGCCGGCGCAAAGACACTGACGAGAGCGCAGGTGTCGGGGGTAACCATGCCGATTAATCGGGATGGTATGACGACATTGGAATTTCTGCATCTATACCAGCGCGCCCGTCAAGATCAACGAGGTCGAAGATATTGTTACTGTTCTTGTTCATCGTGACACAAATACGAACAGAATGTACCTGCAGCGTAACGACAAAAGAAAGCCTCCTGAGTGACCGAGTTTCCGGGGCCGATACTGAAGTATCGGGCGGTCGGCTCGTCCACAAAGGAGGCATCTACAAGATACTCCAAGACGCACTGAACTTCAATTGGTCTGGCTCAAGGCGGTTGATGCTGACGGCAAGCCGCCGGTGGTGTTTCAGGTTAGGAGTACCTGCTATTCAACTGTTTCCAGACTGAGCCATTCCACAAGGCTTTCTCTGTTCAACGCTCGTCCAATATCTCGAAATCAGTGCCAAGTTCTGTGTAAAATAATCAGGAACGCCTTAGCATCAACATCAAGCTGCTCATCATGCGGAATGCCGTACCCCAACGACTCCCGCGTCACTTCGTCCTGAAGGCGCTGAATATGCGTTCTGCAGAATTGAAGTGCGCTATCTGAAAGCCTGAGGTCTTCAAGTAAAACAGGGTAGCCGAATCGTTCCAATGGCGTCGTTGTCAGACCATAGGCACTCACCGGCCCATACGTCAAAAAATAGCGAAGGCGGTAGATAGCGTTCTTATGCCCCTTGTTGCTCAACTGGAAGGATTGGTGTGGGTCGGGCCAGGACTTGAACCTGACATCTCGGACACCCTAAGCGCCGCGTCTTCACGACCACCGGCCCACAGAAACAGTATAGTCAAAATGAAACGCGTCCTGCCGATTCGACATTTGCTGTTGCACACCTTCCCATATATGGCGGCCCGGTATCAAGCGCAGGGCATGAAGCTAGTTTGGCGAAGCTGCTCCGTAGGTCAAGGAACTAAACGGTTGATGTTCAAGCAAGTATATTCTCGCATCGTTAATACAATTTATCGAAATCATGTCACTTCCTGCGTACCAGATTGTCGGCGCGCGTTTAAATTTGACCACCTGTGCGCGTTGAATTTTGACCAGGGGTGATAGCCACCTGACATAGGTAGGCTTGTGGATAAGTGTAGCTCAGAACAACTGATTTCCGAGCCACGATGAATGCGTTGGGAAAGCCGTGGAGGGCGTAGCCCGAAACGGATTTCCCAACGCGGCCCCATCAGAACACGTCCTCCTCGGGGATTGCCCCGCTTGCTCTGCTCCCGCGCCTTGATCCTCGACTTGGCCCGGCCGTGCTGTGCCGGAAGCGAAACGACTCATTCCCGGTCTCCACGATATGGCAGTGATGCGTCAGCCGGTCGAGCAAGGCGGTGGCCATCTTGGCATCGCCAAAGACGCTCGGCCATTCGGCGAAGGTCAGGTTGGTCGTGACCATCACGCTGGTGTGCTCGTAGAGTTTCGACAGCAAGTGGAACAGCAAGGCCCCACCAGCCTGGCTGAACGGCAGGTACCCCAACTCATCGAGAATCACCAGATCCATGCGCAGCAGCCTCAAGCAATCCGTCCGGCTTTGCCGGCAGCCTTCTCCTGTTCCAGCGCATTGACCAGATCGACCGTCGAGAAGAAGCGAACCCGCTTGCTGTGATGGGTGATCCCCGAGACGCCCAACGCCGTGGCCAGTGTGTCTTGCCGGTTCCGGTACCGCCGATGAACACGACGTTCTGGGCTTCCTCGGTAAAGGATAGGTCGGCCAGTTGCCGGATCAGCTTTTGATTGACCTTCGATTGCTCAAAGTCGAATCCCGCCAGATCCCGATGAACCGGAAACCGGGCCGCATGCATCTGGTACCCAATGGAACGCATGACCCGATCAGTATGTTCGGCTTGCAGCAGTTGCTCGATCAGCCAGCGGGATGCTTCGATACGGCTACCGCCGTTGGCGGCCAGTTCCTCCCAGGCGCCAGCCATGCCGTGCAGACGCAGTTCCTTGAACTCGCTCATCAGCTCACGCATGATCAGTCACCTCCGTACGCAACCGGTCGTACCGTCCAGTATCGGCAATCGGGGCTTCATTGACGGTGAGTGGCGTATCCACCGGCGGCGGCATGGGCCCGGACTTCAGGCGGTTGAGCATGTTCTCGACGTGCTCGGCACTGGGCAGACCGGACTCCAGAACCAGATCGACCGCCACCAGCACGGCTTCCAGACCGAACTGGGCAATCGCCGACAGCACCTTGGCCATCACCCGATCCCCACCCTCGCGACGCAGGAGCAAGCCACGTAATCGTTGCAGCGGTTCTGGCATGTCGGCAAACGGCGCACCGTTTCTCAAGGCGCCTGGCTTGCGTTCGATCAGGGAATGTAGTGTTGCCAGTCGTAGAGCGTTTGCTGCCGGCTGAAATTGCGGGGATGACTGGCCACACGGGCATCGTGCGCCACGATGTCGATGCGCTCCGGATAGAGACGCAGGCTGACGGCTTGCCCCACGAGTTCGCACGGCACCGAGTAGCGGTTGCGATCGAGTGTCACCAGGCAGGTGCTGGACACCTTGCCCAGGGTTTCGACGTAGCCATCGAAGGGCGCGACCATCGGCATCAGGCTCGGTTGCTCGTGTTCGAGCATCTCGGCGACCGTCAGGTCAGCGTATTCGGGATGACGTAACTCCTGCCACAGCCCCGGCAGCGTGCGAGCAGCCAGACATTCAGTTCGGTGAATGAACTGAATCGCTCCTTGCCCGCATCCTGCCAGAGCCGCTGCCGACTATCCTGGACGTTCTTCTCAACGACGCCTTTCTCCCAACCACTGGCGACATTGCAGAAATCCGGATCGAACAGGTAATGCGAGGCCATCGCCGAGAAGCGAATTGACGATGCGGATTTGCCTTTCTGCACCTTATCCACGGCCGTCTTCATGTTGTCGTAGATGCCGCGCCGGGGAATGCCGCCCAGGGCGGCAAACGAGCGCGTATGCGCATCGAACAGCATTTCGTGACCCTGCGTCGGGTAGGCTTGAACCACGAAAGCCCGACTGGCGCAGAACTTCAGATGCGAGGCAAGGATCTTCCGCCAGACCCCGCCAATGACCAGATGCTCTTCGCTCCAGTCGAACTGGAAAGCTTCGCCCAATTCGAAGTGGAGCGGCACGAAGGCTTTAGTGACCGCAGCACCACCATCGGCACGCCAGCGCCGGATGAATTCGGTAACCCGACAGTAGGTACCAGTGAATCCGGCCGCCTGCAACTCACCAAAGAGTTTCAGCGCGGTCCGCCGATCCCGTTTCGGACGACGGGCATCCGTTTCCAGTGCCTTGATGAGGTGTGCCGCATACGGGGCAATCTTGATGTTCGGGTTCTGCCGTTCGTACTTCGGCTCCGTGCCTTCCGGTGTCCGCAGCCAGCGTTTGACGGTGTTCCGGCTATACCCCGTCTTCCGCGAAATCTCGGATAGCGACACGCCATCCCGGTAAAACAACCGCCGAATCCTTCCCAGATCCTTCATGGTGATCATCTCCTAAAATCCTGCTCAAAAATGAGCGGACGAGTTAATCACCCTGGTCAATTTTCAGCGCGCACAACCTCGCTTTTCTGGTCAGTTTTCAACGAGCGTCACCAGAAATGCGAAATCCGCATGCGGAATCGACCTCTATTTCATGCGCGCTTCCAGGGCGGAAGGTATTTTTCTAAAGCGCGTCGCACACTGTCATCGAGACTGGTAACCTAATTCTTCCGTAAGCTTTGCTATCTGGCTTGCGGCTCCACGCTCTTGATACTTGATTGCCGAATAATCGCAAAGTGCCGCGATGATGGTCAGCAGGGAATTGCGCTCGTTGGATGCAATCGGCTTTTCAGTGATTTTTTCCACATCCTTTATGGACTGTTCAAACTCTCGCAGCGCATCGGTGCGAACCACAAGAACGGAGTCATAAGGAAGCTTACAATCGGGGTAATACCTTTCNCGGGTCGTGCCAACTCTTTCCTCCGCCAAGTCTGTTCTTGAGCCAGAATCTGCCCAATCTGCCTGCACTTGAAATAACCCGTTATCTTGGCTACCCAAGAAACACCATTGATGTCCATCANNATGTAACTTGCACCCTCCGGTTAGTAGCTGGTATCTATTCTCAATATCTAATTTTTCCCCGCCGATCATCGGCAANTCCCAGACCCTTTGAAGGGATATGATTCCTTCATGGAGTTCAAATATTTTCTCTGCGGAAAGCGGGATGCCAAGCACTACGAGCTTCAGGATCATCAAGCGACTNGAGCCTTTCTTGCTTCACATATTGAAACAACGCGCCCCCTTCGCTTCACAATGGTTAATCAAATTCACAGAGAGCTTTAAGTGCCCATCCAGCGCTAAACGCAGCACGTCAGCTTCTGCTACNTCTTCCTCAAATACGGTCGAAAGCCTTTTNGCCGCCTCAGGAACAGTCACCCATTCCTTAAATCTGAGAAGTTTGCTCATAGCGCCCCTTTCAGGCTCCGCCCTTGGATCAGATGCCGCGCCAACCGGGTAAGGGTGCCCGGTGCCCTACCCGTTGGAGTAGGCTCGACAAACACGCTAT
The DNA here is from genome assembly GCA_013363835.1 of Dechloromonas sp. Classification (GTDB taxonomy): domain Bacteria; phylum Pseudomonadota; class Gammaproteobacteria; order Burkholderiales; family Rhodocyclaceae; genus Azonexus. Next base: position 81,276 of record CP054864.1, on the reverse strand, counting down.
GCCGCTTGGTGCTTGAACGGCAAAATCTTCACTCCTTCCCGCCATGAATCTGTCAGGTTGGCCCATTGCTGCAATAGCGTCCGCCGTTGATCTAGCCTTTTCGCATGGTTGTAGGCGCTGCGGATTTTGTCCTGATCCTGNTGCGCCAGGATCAACTCGATAACATCGTGATTTTCTCCGGCTTCGTTAAAGTAGGTCGAGAAGGTTGAACGGATGCCATGCGGTGAAAATTTACCGGCGTACCCTGCCCGGTTGAGGAGATCGCGGATCGCCTCATGGGTCAATGGCTGTTCCCGATCNCTTGCGCCCGGAAAGACGAACCGCCCCCGGCCAGTAAGCGCATGCACCGCCCGCAGTATTTGAACTGCTTGGGTCGCCAACGGAACCAGATGCTTTTCGCGCATCTTCATCCGCTCGGCTGGAACCGTCCATAGACCGGCCTCTATATCAAACTCACCCCACTCTGCCTCGCGCAACTCGACCGTCCGAACCATTGTTAGCCACAGCAGCTTTACAGCGGCTTTCGTGACGTGTTCGGCCTGCACAGCCTCGATAGCCTGCACGAACGCTGGAATCTCTTTCGCCGTCAGGTGGGCTATGTGNTGGGTCTTTGGGGTCTTGATGGTGTTTCGCAGCGGCCACGTCGGATCAGTTTCGACCATCAACTCACCGGCGGCATATCTGACACCACCGATCCAAGTCCGCAGAAGCTTGGCGACGCTGGGTGCACCGCGCTTTTCAACCCGTTTCAACACGTCTTTGACGGGCCGTGTCACGGTCTTGATGGGTAAAAATCCGATATAGGGATAAGCATCACCCGCAAATCGCTGTTTGATCTGCCTGAGGTAGCTCTCCGACCAGTCCTTTCGTTTTCTTCGNATCCACGTCTCGGCCACTGTCTTGAACGTGCTGGCCGACTCTACAGAGCGGCGCAGGGTTTCCGTCCGTTTNTGGTGTGACGGGTGAATCCCTTGCTTCACTAATCCCCGGCAGCGTTCAGCCCGCGCGTGCTTCGCCAACGTNAAAACGCCTCCCTCTCTGCGCGCCCTGGCCTCCTCTTCATCCTCGCCCAAAGGGGTNTGGCAGTATTCGCCCATAGCAAAGAGATTTTCCTTGCCGTCGATCTTGTAGCGGTAGCGCCAGAGCTTTGAACCGTTCGGGCGAATCTCAATAAACAAACCGTTNTCATCAGTTAGCTTGATTGGGCTTACGGTCGCTTTCGTATTCCGAATTGTGGTGTCGCCCAACATATTGCCGCTCCTTATGCAAATAAGATCGGTCGATACCCGGTTTTTGTTATACCCGCTTTTCAGAATCGGGCATAGACCATCCATACCCGCTTTTGTACCCGCTTATTTATCGGTAGTCAATAGAACACTGCGGAACGATACAGACTAAAAGCCCGCATTTACGCGGGCTTTGGGAACATTCCGGAACTTGCTGGAAGTGCTATTTTACTAGCTGCGGTAGTCGGCGTTGATCTTGACGTAATCGTACGAGAAATCGCAGGTGTGNACGCTGGCGGCGGCATTGCCACGCCCCAGGTCGACGCGCACCGTGATTTCCGGCTGCGCCATCACCCGTGCGCCATCCTCTTCCTTGTAGGCGGCAGCACGGCCGCCGTTTTCGGCAACCAATACGTCATCGAGCCAGACCCTGACGCCATCGACGTCGAGATCGGCGATCCCGGCATAACCGACTGCAGCGAGAATGCGGCCAAGGTTGGGGTCGGAAGCGAAGAAAGCGGTCTTGACCAGCGGTGAATGGCCGATGGCGTAGCCGACCTTGCGGCACTCGTCGGCATCCTGGCCACCGGCGACGGCCACGGTGATGAACTTGGTCGCNCCNTCGCCATCGCGCACGATGGCCTGCGCCAGTTCGACGGAGACGGCGATGATCGCCGCCTTGACCTCGACCCAGCCGGTGTCGGTTTCAGCGGCGAAGCTNGACCCCGACTGGCCGGAGGCGATCATCACGAAGGAATCGTTGGTCGATGTATCGCCATCGACGGTAATGCAGTTGAACGACAGATCAGCCGCTTCCTTGACCAGTGCGTCGAGCAAAGGCTGGGCGATGCCGGCGTCGGTGGCGAGGAAGCCGAGCATGGTCGCCATGTTCGGCCGGATCATGCCGGCGCCCTTGGAGATTCCGGAAATGACCACTTTNTTGCCGTTGACCGCAACCGTCCGCGACGCGGCCTTGGCGACGGTATCGGTGGTCATGATGGCGTGGGCGGCGGCATGCCAGTTGTCGGCCTTGAGGTCGGCCTGCGCGGCCGGCAGCCCGGCCTTGATGCGGTCGACCGGAAGCGGCTCGAGGATGACGCCGGTCGAGAACGGCAGCACCTGCCCGGCGGCGATACCGAGTGCTGTACCAACGGCATCGCACGTTGCCTGCGCCGCCTGACGCCCGGGTTCGCCGGTGCCGGCATTGGCGATGCCGGTATTGATGACCAGCGCTCGGATCTCGCTACCGCTCGCCAAATGGTTGCGGCACAACTGCACCGGCGCCGCGCAGAAGCGGTTTTGCGTGAATACGCCGGCCACCGTGCAGCCGGCATCCAGAGCCATCAAAGTCAGGTCACGACGGCTCTTCTTGCGGATTTCGGCTTCGGCGGTCCCGAGGCGAACTCCGGCCACGGGCAGCAGTTGATCGGCGGCGGGCGTAAGGTAGTTGACAGGCATGAGGCGTGCTCCAAAGCATCAAGGCACCGCCTTGGGTGCCTTGGGGTCGAATCAGGAAAGTTTTCCGTGGCAGTGCTTGTATTTCTTTCCGCTGCCGCAGGGACAGGGNTCATTGCGTCCGATTTTCGGCCCGGCAACCGCCGGCTGCTGCGCTGCCCCGCCGACGTCTTCATCACCTCCGCCCAGCGCCTCGTCGTAATCGGCATGCTGGTACTGGACATTCTGCACCTCGGCATGCGGCGCGGTTTCCTCGACATCCTCCTGCGAGCGGACCTGCACGGTGAAGACGATGCGGGTGACTTCGTTGCGCACCCGGTCGAGCAGGGCTTCGAACAACTCGAAAGCTTCGCGCTTGTATTCCTGCTTCGGGTTCTTCTGGGCGTAACCACGCAGATGAATGCCCTGGCGCAGATGATCGAGCGCCGACAGATGCTCCCGCCAATGCGTGTCGAGGTTCTGCAGCATCACGTTGCGCTCGAACTGGTGGAAGGTCGGCGCGCCGACCAGGTCAAGCTTGGCGCGATAAGCCTCGTCGGCATTCTGAGTGATGCGCACGAGAATTTCCTCGTCGTTCAGCGTCGGCTCGCTCTTGACCCATTCGGCAACCGGCGCCGCGATCAGCAATTCGCCGGCCAGCGCACGTTCCAGGGCAGGCAGATCCCATTGCTCCTCGACCGATTCGGCTGGCACATGGTTGCGGAATATCTCGGCGATGACGCCGTGGCGCATCGCGGTGATGGTTTCCGAAATGTCCTCGGTCTCCAGCAGTTCGTTGCGCTGCTGGTAGATCACCTTGCGCTGGTCGTTGGATACGTCGTCGTATTCCAGCAACTGCTTGCGGATATCGAAGTTGCGGGCCTCGACCTTACGCTGTGCCGATTCCAGCGAGCGGGTGACGAGCGGGTGCTCGATGGCCTCACCTTCCGGCATCTTCAGCTTGTCCATGATGACGCGCAGGCGCTCGCCGGCAAAAATGCGCAGCAAGGGATCGTCAAGCGACAGGTAGAAGCGCGACGAACCTGCGTCGCCCTGGCGACCGGCGCGGCCGCGCAACTGGTTGTCGATGCGCCGCGACTCGTGGCGCTCGGAGCCGATGATGTGCAAACCGCCGGCAGCCAGCACCTGATCGTGCAGCTTCTGCCATTCCTCGCGCATTTGCGCCATCTTCGCCTCACGCTCTGCCTCCGGCAGCGATTCGTCGTGCTTGATCGCGGAGATCGCCTTCTCGATGCTGCCGCCGAGCACGATGTCGGTACCGCGACCGGCCATGTTGGTGGCGATGGTGATCTGTCCCGGCCGACCGGCCTCGATGACGATTTCCGCCTCGCGCGCGTGCTGCTTGGCGTTGAGCACCGAATGCGGCAGCTTTTCCCTGTCGAGCAGTTTGGAAAGCAGTTCTGAGGCCTCGATTGACGTGGTGCCGACCAGCACGGGCTGGCCGCGCTTGGCGCAATCCTTGATGTCGGCAATGATCGCCGCGTGCTTCTCGTCGGCCGTCTTGAAGACGAGGTCGTTCATGTCCTTGCGCACCATCGGGCGATGGGTCGGGATGACGACGGTTTCGAGACCGTAGATCTGCTGGAATTCGTAGGCTTCGGTATCGGCTGTGCCGGTCATGCCGGCCAGCTTGGCGTACATGCGAAAATAGTTCTGGAAGGTGATCGAGGCCAGGGTCTGGTTCTCGGCCTGAATCTGCACGCCTTCCTTGGCCTCCACCGCCTGGTGCAGGCCATCCGACCAACGGCGCCCGGCCATCAGGCGACCGGTGAATTCGTCGACGATGACCACTTCCCCGTTCTGCACGACATATTGCTGGTCGCGGTTGAACAGCGTCAGGGCTCGCAGCGCCGCGTTCAGGTGGTGCATCAGCGAAATATTGGCGGTGTCGTAAAGGCTGCCGCCTTCCTGCAGCATGCCGTGCTGCGCCAGGAGTTGCTCGGCATGCTCATAGCCGGCCTCGGAAAGATGGACCTGATGGCCCTTCTCGTCGACCCAGTAATCGCCCTCGCCGTTTTCTTCCTTGGCACGCGTCAGCTGCGGTACGACGTCCTTCATGCGCAGGTAGAGATCGGTGTGATCCTCGGCCTGGCCGGAAATGATCAGCGGCGTGCGGGCTTCGTCGATCAGGATCGAATCGACCTCGTCGACGATGGCGAAATTCAGGCCGCGCTGCACGCGCTGGCCAGCCTCGTAGACCATGTTGTCGCGCAGGTAGTCGAAACCGAATTCGTTGTTGGTGCCGTAGGTGATGTCGGCCGCATAAGCCGCCTGTTTGGCCTCGTGATCCATCTGCGACAGGTTGACGCCAACGGTCAGGCCGAGGAAGCGGTGCAGACGCCCCATCCATTCCGCGTCGCGGCTGGCCAGATAATCGTTGACCGTGATGACATGCACGCCCTTGCCGGAAATGGCGTTAAGGTAGGCGGGCAGCGTGCCGACCAGCGTCTTGCCTTCGCCGGTGCGCATTTCGGCGATCTTGCCGTAATGCAACACCATGCCGCCGATCAACTGGACATCGAAGTGGCGCATCCCGAGTTCGCGCTTGCCGGCTTCACGCACGACCGCGAAAGCTTCTGGCAGCAGGTCGTCCAGCGATTCGCCGTTGGCATGGCGCTGGCGGAATTCATCGGTCTTGGCGCGCAATGCCTCGTCCGAAAGCGCCTGAATCTGCGGCTCAAGCACATTGATGCGCTTGACCGTCTGGGCGTATTGCTTGATCAGCCGCTCGTTGCGGCTGCCGAAAATCTTNTTGAGTAGGCCGGAAATCATCGCGATCTAAAGTTGTGGCGCAGGGCGCGGCAAAGGGCGGATTCTAACACGCCGCCCCGAGCGACGATGACGACCTGGATCAAGCTTCCGGAACCTGCTAGCGGCGCTTGACCTGGGCGAATTCCACGCCTTGCTTGAGGAAATGCGCCGGGTTCTGGGCGATACCGAGCATGCGCACCTCGAAGTGCAGGTGCGGGCCGGTCGAGCGGCCGGTATTCCCGACCGCTCCGAGGAGTTCGCCACGCTTGATCAATGCACCGGGTTTGACCCCNATCCGCGAAAGATGGGCATAGCGCGTCGTCAGCCCTTCCCCATGGTCGATTTCGACCATGTTGCCGAAATCGTTGTGATAGGCGGCCGACAAAACCACGCCATCGGCGGCGGCAATGACCGGCGTCCCTGGCTCGGCGTTGAAATCGATCCCCTCGTGCAAGGCGCGCAGGCCGGCGATCGGGTCGCTACGTACGCCGAACGGCGAACCCAGATAGGCCGCCTTGACTGGCAGTGTGGTCGGCATCAGACGTTCCTTGACGCGCTTTTCGAGAATATGCGATTCAAGCACCGCCAGCTCCTCGGTACGCGCATCGACCTCCTGCGCCAGACGGTCGATCTCGCGCTGCAGTTCGCCCGCCGAAAGCGGTGCCGGCACGAAAGCACCGCCCTCGCCCCCAGGCCGCTGGCGTTCAGCCGACGGCTCGCGCTTGACACCGGCCAGCCCAGCCAGCTTGTCACCAAGGCTGTCGAGATGCAGTACCCGGGCCTGCAACTCGCCAAGGCGGGTCGCCATCAACTGAAGATTGTTGCTCAGGTGCTGTTGTGCCCGGCCGGATTGCTGCAACGACGCCGCTTCGTCGCCATCCGAAACTCGCAACTGAACGGCCAGCCAGGAAAGCATGGCGGAAGTTCCGACGATCAGGGCCAGAAACACAAAACCCGCGATCATCAGATGGCGAGGCATAATGGTGATTGTCCGCGCCGCCTTCAGATGGCGCGATACTAGAATGATCTGCACAAATTCTCTCCTATGACCAACGGACTCGAGCACTATCTCGACAACGATGCCGCCGCCGGCAGGGTGATGGCCCACGCACGACTGCTGCTCAGGCTGACCCGCCGCTTTGAAGCGGTCGCGCCAGCGGCTGTCGCGCACTCGGCGCGGGTCGCAAATTACAAGTCGGGAAAATCGTTATCCACGCCGATAACGGCGCGGTCGCCGCGAAAATTCGCCAGATGAGCCAGCGCTTGTGCGACGAGTTATCCAAGGGTGGGACGGAGTGTAACGGCATCGAGGTGAAAGTTCAACCCCGGCAAATCCCTTGCCAATCAATGGCTTCGACCCGAAAACCGCTCTCGGCAAGCACTTGCGGTGTGTTGCGGTCGACCACTGAAAATCTGCCAAAGGCCCGCTGCGCGATGCCCTGGAGACGTTGCTGGCGAGTGCCGCTAGGCAGGAATGATGGCGACGCGCTCGATGATCATCAACGCGAAAATGATCAGCGCGAAGACGATTCCATAGCGAAATAGCCGCCAGGCGAAGGCCAAGTAGTAGCGGTTGCCGGTAATCACGTAGATCAGCAATCCGGCACCGATGGCGACGACCAGAATGACTGCCAGCAGGCGCAGCAGCCACATGGCAAATTATGCCGGCTGGTTCAGCCAGCGCGTGACGCCGAGCGGCGCGCGTTCGGCCTCTTCGAAAGTGACCAGTTCCCAGGCGTCCTGGCGGAAGAGCAGTTCGCGAGCCAGCATGTTGTTCAGCGCGTGCCCNCCNTTGTGTGAGGAGTAGGCGGCCAGCAGCGGGTGGCCGAGCAGGTAGAGATCGCCTACCGCGTCGAGGATCTTGTGTTTGACGAATTCGTCACCGTAACGCAGGCCATCCTGATTGAGGACGCGGAACTCATCGAGGACGATGGCGTTTTCCAGCCCGCCGCCCAGGGCGAGGCCGTTTTCACGCAGGTATTCGACTTCCTGCATGAAGCCGAATGTACGGGCCCGGGAAATTTCGCGCACGTAGGAATGTTCGGCGAAATCGATTTCCGCCCGCTGCGCCGACTTGTCGATGGCTGGATGGTTGAAGACGATGGAAAACGCCAGACGATAACCATCGTAGGGTTCGAAACGCGCCCACTTGTCGCCGTCGATGACCTCGATCGGCCGGGTAACGCGGATGAATTTCTTGGCGGCATTCTGTTCCTCGATCCCGGCAGACTGGATCAGGAAAATGAACGGCGCAGCCGAGCCGTCCAGAATGGGTACTTCCGGCGCATCCAAATCGACCCAGGCATTGTCGATGCCCAGCCCGGCAAAGGCCGACATCAGGTGCTCGATGGTGCCAACCTTGACCCCATCCCTTTCCAGACAGGAGCACATGCGGGTATCGCCGACCATGAACGCGGCGGCGGGAATATCCATCGGCTCGGGCAGATCGACGCGACGAAAGACGATTCCGGTATCCGGGGCAGCCGGGCGCAGGGTCATATTGACCTTGATACCGCCATGCAGGCCAACGCCAGAGGCGCGGATGACAGTCTTCAGCGTGCGTTGCTTGAGCATGCAAGTACTTGAATAATCTGGGAGCGTCACATTGTAACACAATGTGACGCCGCCCTTTCAGAGTTAATGACTAACTGGTCAGTCCGCTTGTTTGCGCAGGAAAGCCGGGATGTCGTAGCGATCGACTCCACTGTTGGCCAGTGCCTCGACCGTCACGTTACGCTGGCCGCGACGAACGACGGACGGGACTTCGAGGTGCGCGTAATCGACCGCCGACGTCGGCGCGAAGGCCACGGCATCGCTGGTACCGGTCGCCATCGCCTGCACTACCGGCGTATTGACGACTTCGAACGTCTGGCGTGCACGTGCCGCCTGGCCCAGACCAGTCGCCACAACGGTGACGCGCAGCGCATCGCCCATCAGTTCATCGTANACCGCACCGAAGATGATGTGGGCGTCTTCGGCCGCGAAAGCCTTGACGGTGTTCATCACTTCATTGACTTCCTTCATCTTGAGGCCGCTGCGGGAAGCGGTGATGTTGACCAGCACGCCCTTGGCACCGGACAGGTTGACACCTTCCAGCAACGGCGAGGCGACGGCCTGCTCGGCGGCGATGCGGGCGCGGTCGACGCCGGCAGCGGCGGAACCCATCATCGCGCGGCCCATTTCGCCCATGACAGTACGGACGTCTTCGAAGTCAACGTTGACCAGGCCCGGGTAGGTGATGATTTCGGCGATGCCGCCGACCGCGTTCTTCAGCACGTCGTCAGCCGCCTTGAAGCAATGGTCGACATCGGCATCGTCACCCATGACTTCCATCAGCTTGTCGTTGAGGATGACGATCAGCGAATCGACGTGCTTGGAAAACTCGGCGATGCCGGCTTCGGCAGCCTTCATCCGCTTGTTGCCCTCGAAGCCGAACGGCTTGGTGACGACACCGACGGTCAGGATGCCCATTTCACGCGCAATCTCGGCAACCACCGGGGCGGCGCCGGTGCCGGTCCCGCCGCCCATGCCGGCCGTGATGAAGGCCATGTGGGCGCCCTCCAGCGAAGCACGAATCTCCTCACGGTGCGACTCGGCCGCAGCCTGGCCGGCTTCCGGCTTGGCGCCGGCACCGAGGCCGGTCTTGCCCAGCGACAGCTTCGACGACGCGGTATTGCGCTTGAGCGCCTGCGCATCGGTATTGGCGGCGATGAACTCGACACCGTTCACACCTTCGCGAATCATGTGCTCGATGGCATTGCCACCCGCACCTCCGACCCCGAACACCTTGATGATCGTGCCGCACTCTTCCTCTTGCTCAATGATCTCAAACATGGTGACTACCTCCTCTGAAAAACCGGTGAAAGTTACTTAAAATTCTTGGAGAACCAGGACTTCATGCCGTCGAAGACATCCTTGACGCCCTGCTTTTCCTTGATCTTCTGGCCGCGCTTTCGCTGTGCCTGTGCTTCGAGCAGCAGGCCGAACGACGTTGAAAAGCGCGGGCTCTGGACGACGTCGGCCAGGCTGCCCGAATACTTGGGACTGCCCAGGCGCACCGGCATGTGAAAGATTTCCTCACCCAGCTCGACCATGCCGGGCATCACGCTGGCGCCTCCGGTCAGGACGATGCCGGACGACAGCACCTCCTCGAAACCGGCGCGGCGCAGCTCGTTCTGGATCAGTTCGTAGAGTTCCTCGACACGCGGCTGGATGACGTCGGCCAGCGCGCGGCGGCTCAATTTACGGCTCGGGCGGTCGTCGACCCCNGCAACCTCCATGCTCGCTGCCGAATCGGCCAGTTGCGCCAGCGCACAACCGTACTTGCACTTGATGTCCTCGGCCTCGCGGGTTGGCGTACGCAACGCCATTGCGATGTCGTTGGTGATCTGGTCGCCGGCAATCGGAATCACCGAGGTATGGCGGATCGCGCCTTGCGTCCAGACGGCGAGATCGGTGGTACCGCCGCCGATGTCGATCAGGCAGACACCGAGATCCTTCTCGTCTTCCGACAGCACGGCATAACTGGAGGCCAGCGGCTGCAGCACCAGGTCATTCACCTCCAGACCACAGCGACGCACGCACTTGACGATGTTCTGGGCAGCCGAGACGGCGCCGGTGACGATATGCGTCTTGACCTCGAGGCGCATGCCGCTCATGCCGATCGGCTCGCGGATACCGTCCTGGCCGTCGATGACGAATTCCTGGGTCAGTATGTGCAGGATTTCCTGGTCGGCCGGGATGGGCATCGCCTTGGCCGTCTCGATGACGCGCTCGACGTCGCTCGGCGTGACCTCCTTGTCCTTGATCGCCACCATCCCGTTCGAGTTGAAACTCTTGATGTGGCTGCCGGCAATACCGGTATAGACGTCCTTGACCTTGCAGTCGGCCATCAGTTCGACCTCCTGGATCACGCGACTGATGGTATGCACCGTCTCCTCGATGTTGACCACGACACCTTTCTTCAAGCCGCGCGAATCCTGCGAGCCCATGCCGATCACGTTCAGGCGACCTTCCTGATTGATCTCGGCGACCAGCGCGACAATTTTGGATGTCCCGATGTCGAGCCCGACGACCAGATCCTTGTTATCCCTGCTCATATGCTTACTTTCCCTTCCTTCCCCAGCGACTCGCATCGCAAAGCCGTTCGGATACCGCAAATCCACTGCCGCCGGTCGCGTCGCACGCTTGCCCACGGTTTCCGGATACACCTCGATAAAGCGCGCCAGCCGCACACCCACCGGCGATTTCGGCTGTTCGCGACCGAGATCGACGAACATGCCGTTTTGCAGCTTCAACTGCCAAGCCAGGCGTGGCGACAGCGTTACCTGAACCGGTTTTTGCCCCAGCGGCTGAAAGTCGCCGACGAAATCGCCATAGCGCTTGAGCACTTCCGGCGCCGTACCCTGCGGCCCATACAGGATGGGCATCGCTGCAAGCTCGGCTTCGGTTGGCGTCGCCGCGAACACCTCGCCAAAACTGTTGACCAGTTCCCCACGCCCCTCGCCCCAGCGCGCCAGCGGACGATGCTCCTCGATCGTCACTTCCAGACGCGCCGGCCAGACACGGCGCAACTCGACCTTGCGCACCCAGGGCAGGCGCTCCAGTGCACCGCGCACCGCCTCCAGATCGATACTGAAAAANTTTCCCCGCAACACCGCAGGCAAGGCCTGCTCGATATCGGTCCGCTGCGTGTGCGGCAGATCCTGCGTGAAAACCACTTGCCGTACCGGCAAGGCCGGCACGCGCACCAGCCAGACGGCCAGGCCCGCGATGAGCGCCGCCGCCGCTGCAAGAATCAGCAGGTCGGCCAGTGCATTGAGCAGGTGCGGTTTGTTCCACATTCATCGACTCAGTCGTTAGCTGCCAACTCGAGGACCCGGCGTACCAGCGCCGGATATTCCATGCCCGCCACGCGCGCCGCCATGGGCACCAGCGAGTGATCGGTCATGCCCGGCGCGGTATTCACTTCGAGGAAGTAATGATCGCCCTCCTCGTCCATCAGGAAATCCACCCGCCCCCAGCCGCGGCCACCGATGATGCGGAAGGCTTCCAGCGCCCCGCGGCGGATTTCCATTTCCTTGGCCTCGCTCAAACCGCAAGGACACAGGTAGCGGGTATCGTCGCGGCTGTACTTGGCCTCGTAGTCGTACCACTCGGTCGCCGGCTCGATCTTGATGATCGGCAGCGCCGTCATGTCGGCACCGCAGCCGATGATGCCGACCGTGTATTCGCCCCCNATGACGCCCTTTTCGGCAATCACCAACGGATCGTATTTCGCCGCCTCGGCGTAGGCCAGGTGCAGCGTTTCGCGCTGCTTGACCTTACTGATGCCGATCGACGAACCTTCATGCGCCGGCTTGACGAAGATCGGCAGACCAAGTTCTTCCTCGACATCGGCAAAATCCGAATCGGCTGTCAGCAACGCATAGTCGGGCACCGGCAGCCCGGCCGCCTGCCACAACAGCTTGGTGCGAAATTTGTCCATCCCCAGCGCCGAGGCCATCACGCCGGAACCGGTGTAGGGAATGTGCATCAGCTCAAGCGCGCCCTGGATCGTGCCGTCCTCGCCATGCCGGCCATGCAGCGCAACGAAAGCGCGGTCAAATCCCTTCAGGGCGTCGAGCGGCTGCTCGGCGGGATCGAAGGCATGGGCATCGATGCCCTGCCCCAGCAATGCGGCAAGCACGCGCGACCCGCTATTGAGNGAAACCTCGCGCTCGGCGGAAGTACCGCCAAGGAGGACTGCCACCTTGCCAAAATCACTCATTGCATTTCCACCACTTTACCGGGCACGGCGCCGATGGAGCCGGCACCCATGCACAACACCACGTCGCCGTCACGGGCGACATCCAGAATCGTCTGCGGCATCGCCGCGATGTCTTCCACAAAGACCGGCTCGACCTTGCCGGCGACGCGTAGCGCACGCGCCAGCGAGCGGCCGTCGGCGGCGACGATCGGCGCTTCNGCGGCGGCGTAGATTTCGGCCAGCAAAAGCGTGTCGACCGTGGACAACACCTTGACGAAATCCTCGAAGCAGTCGCGTGTCCGCGTGTAGCGGTGCGGCTGGAAGGCCAGCACCAGCCGGCGACCGGGAAANGCGCCACGGGCGGCGGCCAGCGTGGCGGCCATTTCGACCGGGTGATGGCCGTAATCGTCCACCAGCGTGCAACTACCGCCCGACGGCAAGGCCACTTCCCCATAGCGCTGGAAGCGGCGGCCGACGCCCTTGAACTCGGCCAGCGCCTTGACGATGGCCGCGTCGCTGACCTGCACTTCGGTCGCCACGGCGATGGCGGCCAGGGCATTCAGCACGTTGTGCATGCCCGGCGTATTGAGGACGATGGGCAGGCGGGTCGTCGTACCGTTGACGCGGACACAATCGAAACGCATCTGGCCGTTGGCGGCGACGATGTTCTCGGCNGTAGAAATTGCAGCCGGGGTCAGGCCGTAGGTGACGATCTGCTTGGCAACCTGCGGCATGATCGCCCGCACGTTGGGATCGTCGGCGCAGAGCACGGCGACGCCGTAGAAAGGCAGGCGGCTGAGGAAATCGACGAAAGCGGCTTTCAGCCGCTCGAAATCGTGGCCGTAGGTTTCCATGTGGTCGGCGTCGATATTGGTGACGACCGAGATGACCGGCGACAGGAAGAGGAACGAAGCATCCGACTCGTCGGCCTCGGCCACCAGGAAGTCGCCGCTTCCCAGACGGGCGTTGGCACCGGCGGCGTTCAGGCGACCGCCAATGACGAAAGTCGGATCGATTCCGCCTTCGGCCAGAATGCTGGTCGCCAGGCTGGTAGTCGTGGTCTTGCCGTGCGTGCCGGCGATGGCGATGCCGCGCTTCAGGCGCATCAACTCGGCCAGCATCTGGGCGCGCGGCACGACCGGGATCTTGCGCTCGCGGGCGGCGACGACTTCCGGGTTGTCGGCCTTCACCGCCGTCGAAACGACCACGGCCTGAGCCCCGCCAATGTTGTCGGCTGCATGGCCGATCATCACCCTGACGCCCTCGCCCTCGAGCCGGCGGGTCGTTGCGCTGGCCGCAAGATCGGACCCACTGACCGTATAGCCGAGGTGAGCCAGCACTTCGGCGATACCACTCATGCCCGAGCCTCCGACACCGACGAAGTGGATGTGTTTGACCTTGTGTTTCATTTCNGCTTCCTCGGCACAAATGTTCGCCACTTCTTCGGTGGCATCAGGCTTGGCCAGGCTGCGGGCTTTTTCGGCCATTTCCAGCAGTTGACCGCGGCTATAGTTGCGAATCAGGGCGATTGCTTCCGGCGTCAATTGATCCTGGGGCAACAGGAACGCACCTCCGACACTGACCAGGAACCTGGCATTGGCGGTCTGATGATCGTCGACCGCATGCGGGAAGGGGACCAGGATGCTTGCCACGCCAGCCGCCGCCAACTCGGCGATGGTCAATGCGCCAGCCCGGCAAATCACCAGATCGGCCCACTCGTAAGCCCCCGCCATATCCTCGATGAAAGAGACACAGTGAGCCGGCACGCCCGCTTTGGCATAAGCCTCCTTGAGGGCGTCGATATGCTTTTCGCCTGCCTGATGGACGATCTGCGGCAGCTCGTTTTCGCCGAGCAAGGCCATGCCTTGCGGTACAGTCTCGTTGAGCGCCTGGGCCCACAGGCTGCCGCCGATGACCAGCAGGTGCAGCGCCCCGGTGCGTCCGGCAAGGCGCTCGCCGGGCGGGGCAATCCTGGCGATCTCCGGACGCACGGGGTTGCCGGCCCANGACGCCTTTTTCAGTGCTTCCGGAAAGCCCGTCGCGATACGGTCGGCCACCCCGGCCAGTACCCGATTGGCAAGACCAGCCACCGAATTCTGCTCATGAACCACCAGCGGCTTGCCGAGCAGCGCCGCCATCATGCCGCCCGGGAAGGTAATGTAACCGCCCATGCCGAGCACGACGTTCGGCTGCACTTGGCGGATGACCTTCTGTGCCTGCCAAAAGCCGCGCAGCAAGTTGAGCGGCAGCATCAGCTTGCGCAGGATGCCCTTGCCGCGCAGCGCGGTGAACTTGACCCAGGCCATCTCGAAGCCGTGCTGCGGTACCAGTCGGGCCTCCATGCCTTCCGGATTGCCGAGCCAGACGACACGCCAGCCACGCTCGCGCATCTTTTCGGCAACGGCAAGCGCCGGGAAGATATGCCCGCCAGTGCCGCCAGCCATGATCAGCAAGGTCCGGCTCACAGCTTGCCTCCGCGCATGAGTTGCCTGTTTTCCCAATCAACACGAAGGAGGATCGCCAGCGCCACGCAGTTGGCAAGAATCCCCGACCCCCGAAGCTCATCAGCGGCAGGGTCAGGCCTTGGTCGGCAGCAGGCCCATGTTGACGCCCATGTTGATGAAGGACTGGACGCCAATCCAGATGCCGATGCCCATGGCGACCAGCGCGGGATAGAGACGGTCGAGTTGCACCGCCTGGCGACCGATGGCGAAGGCGCGCTGAACCAGCAGCGCGAACAGCACGATCACCGCCAGCACGCCGAAGAAGCCAAGTTCTTCGGCAATCACCGCCAGCAGGAAGTCGGTATGCGCCTCAGGCAGGTAGAAAAGCTTTCGACGCTGGCGCCGAGGCCGACGCCAAAGAGCTCGCCGCGCCCGAAAGCGATCAGCGAATGTGACAGCTGGTAGCCCCGGCCGAAGGCATCGGCCCAGGGATCCATGAAGCCGAAGACACGGTCGCGCCGGTAGGGCGAAACGATGATCAACACGGCGAACGCCGCGAGCAGTCCGATGATCAGCATGGCGAACAGTCGTGCCTTGAGCCCGCCGAGGAAAAGGATGCCCATGGCGATCGAGATGATGACGACGAAGGCGCCGAAATCCGGCTCCTTGAGCAACAGCATGCCGACCACCGCCATGGCACCGAACATCGGCAGGAAGGCCTGCTTGAGGTCATGCATCACATTGATCTTGCGCACCGTGTAGTCGGCTGCGTAAAGCACCGCGAACAGCTTCATCAATTCGGATGGTTGCAGGTTGACGATTCCCAGCGGCAGCCAGCGCCGCGCGCCGTTCACATCCCGGCCGATACCGGGAATCAGCACGATGGCGAGCAGTACTACCCCGACCATGAAGAGCAGCGGGGCATAGCGCTGCCAAAGTTTCAACGGCACCTGGAACGCCACGGCAGCGGCGATCAGCCCGATGGTCAGAAATATCGCGTGGCGCGTCAGATAATAGGCCGGCTGATAGCCCGTGGCACGGCCGGCCTCGGCGATGGCTATGGATGCCGAATAGACCATCACCATGCCGGTGAACAGCAGCAGCAATCCGCTCCACAACAGGGCGTAGTCGATTTCCGCCAACTGGCGGCGCGGGGCTTCAAGGGCATTTAGCATCATGCCGACAACTCCTGCACCGCAGTGATGAACGCCTCGGCGCGCTGCGCGTAATTGCGATACATGTCGAGGCTGGCGCACGCNGGCGACAGCAACACGCAATCGCCTGCCTTGGCCTGGGCGGCAAGCCAGCGAACGGCAGCAGCCATATCGCCGGCCATGAATGTCGGCAGGCCACAACCTTCGATGGCCGCGCCGATCGTCACGGCATCGCGCCCGATCAACGCCACGGCGCGGCCATGCTGTTGAAGTGCCACCTTAAGCGGCGAAAAATCCTGGCCCTTGCCATCACCACCAAGCACGATGGCGACCTTGCGCCCCATGCCCTCGATGGCCGCCAACGTGGCGCCGACGTTGGTTCCCTTGGAATCATCGACATAGACGATCCCGGCAATTTCCGCCACTTGCTCGACGCGGTGCGGCAGTCCGGCAAANGATTTCAGCGGCTCGATCAATCGTTCCGGCGCAACGCCGATGGCGTCGCACAAGGCCAGCGCCGCCATTGCATTGGCGGCATTATGCAAACCGGCCAGTTTCAGGGCGTCGACCGCAACCAGGGGCATCTTTCCCTTGCAGATCATGCCTTCGACCAAACCGTAGTCGACNGCGCGTGGGGCCGCTTCGAGGCCGAAGGTCAGCATCGTGCGGCCGCAACGGCCGTTGGCCATCGACCAGTCGTCGTCGCGATTGAGGATCATCGCGCCCTTGCCCTGAAAAACGCGCGACTTGGCGGCCGCATAGTTGGCAAGACTGCCTTCGTAACGATCGAGGTGGTCTTCCGAAACGTTGAGCACGGTCGCCGCTTCGGCATTCAGGTGATATGTCGTTTCCAGCTGGAAGCTCGACAATTCGACGACCCACACCGCCGGCAGCGGTTTACCCGACCTCTCGGCGTCCTGCGCATCCATCAACGCATCGAGCGCCGATGGCGAGATGTTGCCGCAAGCGATGGCCGGCACCCCGGCACCGTTCAGCAGGTGGGCTGTCAGGGCCGTGGTCGTCGTCTTGCCGTTGCTGCCGGTGATGGCGATGATCTTCGAGCCGGGAACCTGCAGACGAACGCCAGCGACGAACAATTCGATTTCCGAGATCAGGGGCAGGTCGACCGCAGCGATCTCCGGGGTCGCCTTCGGCACGCCCGGCGACAGGGCAACGATGTCGACANNATAGGCGAAGGTGGCGGCGGCAAACGGACCGACGATCACCTCGGCATCAGGCGCAACGCTGGCCAGCGCGTCACGGTTTGGCGGGTTTTCGCGCGAATCGGCGACGCGGACGAATGCGCCCTGGCGATGCAGCCATTTGGCCATCGCCAGTCCGGACTCACCGAGTCCGACGACCAGAACGCGTTTGCCCTTGAGTTCCATCGTTTAGCGCAGCTTCAACGAAGACAGCCCGATCAGCACGAGCATGATGGTGATGATCCAGAAGCGGACGACCACCTGCGTCTCCTTCCAGCCCGTTTGTTCGAAGTGGTGATGCAGCGGCGCCATGCGCAGGATGCGGCTGCCCTCGCCGAATTTNTTCTTGGTGTATTTGAAGTAGCTGACCTGCAGCATCACCGACAGCGTCTCGACGACGAAAACGCCGCCCATGATCAGCAGCACGATTTCCTGGCGCAGGATAACGGCGACGGTACCGAGCGCCGCACCGAGCGCCAGCGCGCCGACATCGCCCATGAACACTTCGGCCGGGTAGGCGTTGAACCACAGGAAACCGAGCCCGGCGCCGGCAATCGCCCCGAGCAGGATGCACAATTCGCCAGCTCCAGGCACGTAGGGAATCAGCAGGTATTTGGCGTGAACCGCGTGGCCCGTGACGTAGGCGAAGACGACGAAGGCCGCTGCGATCATCACCGTTGGCATGATCGCCAGGCCGTCGAGACCGTCAGTCAGGTTGACCGCATTGCTGGTGCCGACGATCACGAAGTAGGTCAGCGTGATGAAACCGACGATGCCCAGCGGGTGGGCGACGGTCTTGAAGAAGGGGACGATCAATTCAGTCTCGGCCCCCGACTTGGCGGAGAACGCCAGGAAAAGTGCGGCGCCGACACCAAGCAGTGACTGCCAGAAATATTTCCATTTTGCCGACAGCCCTTTGGGATCGCGATAGACCACCTTCTTCCAGTCGTCGTACCAGCCGACGATGCCGTAGCCCAGCGTGACGATCAGCACCGTCCACACATATTTGTTGGTCAGATCGCCCCACAACAGCGTCGTGACGCCGATGGCGATCAGGATCAGCACGCCACCCATGGTCGGCGTCCCGGATTTGACGAGATGGGTCTGCGGCCCGTCGGTGCGCACCGCCTGCCCGATCTTCTTCTCGGCCAGCCAGCGAATGACGCGCGGCCCGGCGGCGAAGGAAATCAGCAACGCGGTCATCGCAGCGAGCACCGTGCGCAGTGTGATGTAATTGAAGACATTGAAGAAACGAATGTCTTGGGCGAGCCATTGGGACAGAGCCAGCAGCATCAGTTTTTCTCCTCGGGCGCGATGGCATCGGCCACCCGCTCCATCTTCATGAAGCGCGAACCTTTGACCAGCACCGTGGTTTCGGGCCCCAATTCCTTGTTGACCGCAGCGATCAGCTTGTCGATATTGCAGAAGTGGCGCGCGCCCTCGCCAAAATTGCGCACCGCCTGCTGGCTCGCATCGCCAATGGCGAACAGACGGTCGATGCCCTGGCTCTTGGCATAGCCGCCGATCTCGTCGTGATACTGGCCGCTGGCCTCGCCGATCTCGCCCATGTCGCCAAGCACCAGCACTTTGTGACCGATCGTCGCGGCCAACACGTCGATACCGGCGCGCACCGAATCCGGGTTGGCGTTGTAGCTGTCATCCAGCACCACTGCGCCGGCTATGCCTCGGCGCTTCTGCAGCCGCCCCTTGATCCCGCTGAAGCTTTCCAGCCCGGCGACCACCGATGCGAGCGGTACGCCCGCCGCCAGACAAGCCGCCGCCGCGGCGACCGCATTGCGGGCATTGTGGCGACCGGGTACGGCGATGCGGATTTCCGCTTTNCCCTCCGGCGCCGTCAGATTCACCTTTGTTTCCAGCCCGTGCTGATGAACGACGGCCTGCACATCGGCGGGCTGCTCGATGCCGAAACTGCGCACGGCATGCGTGCCGGCCATGCTGCGCCAGAGCGCCGCGTAACGGTCATCGGCACTGACCACGGCAACGCCGCCCACCGTCAGTCCATCGAAAATACTGCCCTTCTCGCGCGCCACTTCGTCCAGGTCGCCCATCCCTTCGAGGTGGGCGCGCTGCGCGTTGGTCACCACGGCCACCGTCGGGGCACCGAGCGCCGTCAGATAGGCGATCTCGCCGGGGTGGTTCATGCCCATTTCGATCACCGCGGCGCGATGACCGGCATGCAAGCCAAGCAGTGTCAGCGGCAGACCGATGTCGTTATTCAGGTTGCCGCGCGTCGCCAGCACGGCATCGCCGAACTGCGCCTTGAGGATCGCGGCGATCATTTCCTTGGTCGTCGTCTTGCCGTTCGAACCGGTGACGGCGATCACCGGCAGCTCGAAGCGACTGCGCCAGGCATGCGCCAGCTTGCCGAGGGCGATCCGCGTATCATCGACCACCAGTGCCGTGACGCCGACCGGCACGCGCGCCGCATCGCTGACCAGCAATGCCACCGCCCCGGCCGCGACCGCCTGCTCGAGAAAATCATGGGCATCGAAGCGCTCGCCGCGCAGCGCGACGAACAATTGCCCGGCAGCGACGGAACGGGTGTCGGTCGACACCCCGGAAATCGTCCGGTCAGCGCCCAGCAGGCGTCCGCCCGTGGCCAGCAGGATGTCGGAGAGCAGCCACTCCATCATGCCACCTCCTTTCGGNGCCGCGCGGCGTTGGAGCAAAGCGCACCGGGCCTGCTCGATATCCGAGAACGGCGTTTTGACGCCCATGGACTCCTGATAGGCCTCGTGCCCCTTGCCCGCGAGCAGCACGACATCGTTGTCG
This sequence comes from Dechloromonas sp., assembly GCA_013363835.1. Classification (GTDB taxonomy): domain Bacteria; phylum Pseudomonadota; class Gammaproteobacteria; order Burkholderiales; family Rhodocyclaceae; genus Azonexus. The sequence continues at coordinate 61,503 of CP054864.1, read as the reverse complement.
GCAGCTGCCGCGACGGCGCGCCGGATGGCCTGGGCGCGATCGACCTCGACTTCCGCCTGCCCGATCCCGGCCTGGATATCGGCGATGATCTGCGCCGGATTTTCGCTGCGCGGGTTGTCGCTGGTCAGCAGCACACGATCCGCAAGCCGTCCGGCAACTTCGCCCATCTGCGGACGCTTGCCCTTGTCGCGATCACCGCCGCAGCCGAAAAGCACGCACAATTGCCCTCCACGCACCGTCGCCACTTCGCGCAGTGTAACCAGCACATTCTCAAGTGCATCGGGCGTGTGCGCATAATCGACCACCAGCAATGGCTCGCCGACGCCACCCAGGCGCTCCATACGCCCGGCCGGCGCCTGCAGNGCCGCCAGCCGCGCACCGATATCGGCTGCTTCGAAACCGGCGTCGTGCAGCACTGCGGCTACCGCCAGCAGATTGGAAACGTTTAGNCGCCCGAGCAGGCCGGTTTCGACTTCCTGACGGGCATTCGGCAGCACCAGGGTAAAACGCTGGCCAATCTGCGTTTCCGCAACTGCTCGGCGCGTACGTCCCCGAGCCCGCCGATCAGTATCCAGTACTGATCGGGCTGTCGTCGCAGCCTGCAAACGCCGCCCGAAGGCGTCATCAAGATTGACGATCGCCGTGCGCAGCCCCGGCCAGACGAAGAGCTTCTGCTTGGCCGCCGCATAGGCCTCCATGCTGCCGTGATAATCCAGATGATCACGCGTGAAATTGGTGAACACTGCAACATCGACCAAAGCACCGTTCATGCGTCCTTCCTCGATGCCGATCGAACTGGCCTCCAGCGCACACGCGCTGGCACCAAGCTGACGGAACTCCGCCAGCTTGCGCATCAAGGTCGTCGCCTCGGGCGTCGTGAAGCCGGTTTCTTCCAGCGCACCGGGAAACCCNGCGCCCAGTGTGCCGATCACCGCACAGCGACCGCCCAGCGCATGGGCGATGAACTGGCTGACCGTCGTCTTGCCGTTGGTGCCGGTGATGGCGATCAGCGACAGTGCGGCGCTCGGCTCCCCATATACGGCATGCGCCAGCGGACCGGCCAGCGCGCGTAATCCATCGGCCTGCAGGTTGGCTGCGGTCAACGCCGGATTCCAGGCAAAATCGCCGCCGGCCTGCCAGACCACGGCGACCGCGCCCCGTGCGAGCGCATCGAGGATAAACCGGCGGCCGTCGGCCAGATCGCCCGGATAGGCGAGGAATACGTCCCCCGGCCGCACCTGGCGGCTGTCATCCGCAACCCCGTTCGGGACGATGCCCAAGGAGACAAGGCGCGTCAGGATCGTTTGGGGCGTGCTCACAGCCGCCCCTTTCCGGCCACTGCCTCGGCAACCTGAACCGGGGCATCCGGCAAAATCCCAAGCGTACGCAACGAAGCACCCATCACCTGCGAGAACACCGGCGCCGCGACTTCCCCGCCATAGTGCTTGCCGGCGCTCGGCTCGTCGATCATCACGGCGACGATCAGGCGCGGATCGGAAACCGGCGCGAAGCCGACAAAGGCGGAAACATATTTATTGGCATAGGCCCCACCGACCAATTTGTGTGCGGTACCGGTCTTGCCACCAACACGATACCCCGGCACGCGCGCCTTGGGTGCCGTCCCCTCCGGGCCGGCCGCCATTTCCAGCATCGCGCGCATCTCCCTCGCGGTTTGCGCCGAGAACACCGGAACACCATGCACGACTGACTGCTCGGTCTTGAGCAATGACAAGGGAATCAGATCGCCGTCGCGCGCGAAAACCGAGTAGGCGCGCGCCAACTGGATCAGGCTGACCGAAATGCCGTGGCCGTAGGACATGGTTGCCTGTTCGATCGGCCGCCAGTTCTTCCATGGCCGCAAACGACCAGTCACCTCGCCCGGGAANTCAAGTTGTGGCACCTGCCCAAAACCGACCGCATCGAACATTTGCCACATTTCCTGCGGCGGAATGGTCAATGCCATCTTGGTAACACCGACGTTGGAAGACTTCTGGATGACCTGGGCGACACTCAAGGCGCCATGCGGATGGGCATCGGAGATCGTCGCATTGCCGATGGTCAGGCGCCCCGGCGCGCAGTTGATGACAGTATCCGGTCGGAATTTGCCCTTTTCCAGGGCCAGCGCTGCAGTAAACGGCTTCAGCGTAGAGCCCGGCTCGAAGGTATCGGTAAACGCCCGATTACGCAGCTGGGCGCCAGAGAGGTTCTCGCGGTTGTTCGGGTTGTAGGTCGGCCAGTTCGCCAACGCCAAAACCTCNCCGGTCTGGACGTCAAGCACAATCACACCGCCGGCCTTGGCCTGATTTACCTCGATGGCCGCCTTCAGCTGGCTGGAAGCGATGTACTGGATCTTCGAGTCGAGCGCCAGGCGAATTTCCTTGCCGTCCTGCGGCGGCTTCAGCGCACCGACGTCTTCGACGATGTTGCCGCGTCGGTCGCGAATCACACTGCGGCTGCCGGCATGNCCGAGCAGGCTCTGCTGGAAGGCCAGCTCGACCCCTTCCAGACCNTTGTCGTCAACCCCNGTGAAGCCGACGATGTGTGCCGTCATGTCGCCGGTCGGATAGTAGCGGCGGTATTCCTTTTCCTGATGCACGCCAGGCAGCTTCAGCGCGGCGATGCGCTCTGCGGTTTCCGGCGGCACCTGGCGCTTGATGAATACGAAAGTCTTTTCGGAGGCGATCTTCCCGTCGAGCTCGCGCNNGCTCATGTCGAGCAGGCCGGCCAGTTGCTGCTTCTGCGACGCGTTCATCGCCCGCGCGTCGCCGGGAATCGCCCAGATCGATTTCATCGGTGTCGATACGGCCAACATCTGGCCATTGCGATCGATGATCTTGCCGCGCGACGCCGAGACCTCGATGTCGCGACGATAACGCGACTCGCCCTTTTCCTGNCGGAAATCGTTGTTGATGACCTGCAGGTAAAANCTACGGCCGACCAAGGCCGCGAAAGCGATCATCAACAGCAGGCCGACGGTGCGCGAACGCCACCCCTGGAGAGCCAGTTCCAGCACCGGGCTTTCGGCAAAGCGGTGGCCGCGTTGCGGGCGACGACGAACGACCATCAGCGCCCACCCTTCTTTTTCGCAGCGGCAACGGGCTTGTCGACGACCCTGCCGACGGCATCCGGCGTCACCATGTGCAAGCGGTCACGCGCGATCTTTTCGATCCGCGGATGCGTCGCCCAGGTGGACAATTCGAGCTGCAGCTGTCCGTACTCGATGTCCAGCTTGCGCACCCGCTCCTGCTCCCCCTCGAGATCCTGGAACAGTTTGCGCGCACGGTGCTGGGAGGTCACCGCACCCAGGGCACAAACGACAGCGATCAGAAGAAGGATCATGTTCAAACGAACCATTACAGTTTTTCTGCAACCCGCATCACGGCACTGCGCGCCCGNGGATTTGCCGCAATTTCAGCCGCCGACGGCTTGATCGCCCTGCCGACAAGGCGGAGCTTCGGCTTCGGCAACTGATCGGCGCGCAAGGGCAGGTTTTTCGGCAGATCGTCGGCATTCGCATTGCTGCGCATGAAGTTCTTGACGATGCGGTCTTCCAGCGAATGGAAGGAAATGACCACCAGGCGCCCACCCGGCTTCAGTAGCTCGAGCGCCTGCGGCAGCGCTACTTCCAGCTGGCCGAGTTCCTGATTGATATGAATCCGTAGAGCTTGAAAGCTGCGCGTCGCCGCGTCCTGCCCTGGCTCACGGGTGCGCACGGCCTCGCGAACGATGGCCGCGAACTGAGCTGTTGTGACAATTGGCTGTTCGACCCGAGCAGCCACAACCTTCTTTGCAATCTGGAAAGCAAACCGTTCTTCGCCATAGTTCCTGATAACCTCCGTTATATCCCTGACCTCAGCACGCGCCAGCCATTCGGCCGCCGTTTCGCCCTGCGTCGTATCCATCCGCATATCGAGCGGCGCATCGTGGCGAAAACTGAAACCACGTGCCCCCTCGTCGATCTGCGGCGACGAAACACCGACATCAAAGAGAATCCCATCCACATCGCGCACACCTGCCTCGTCCGCAGCGGCACCAATCTCGCCGAACGCCCGATGCACCAACCTGAATCGCGGATCGTTGATGGCCGCCCCNGCGGCAATCGCCTGCGGATCGCGGTCCACGGCCACCAGGCGCCCTTTCTCGCCGAGCGCCGAAAGAATGCGGCGGCTATGCCCGCCACGGCCGAAGGTGGCATCCATGTAAATACCGTCAGCCTTGATCGCCAGGGAACCTACCGCTTCTTCGAGCAGCACCGTGACGTGGGTGCCACCCGCGGTCACAGCACCAGGTCTCCGAATCCCGGTGGCAGATCGCCGGACAGCGCCTCCGCAGCCAGATCGTTCTGCTGCTTCCAGCCCGCTTCGCTCCAGATCTCGAAATGACTTCCCATTCCGACCAGATAGACGGTCTTTTCCAGATTGGCGTATTCGCGCAATTCGTTGACCACAAGCAGGCGCCCCGCCGAGTCCAGCGTCTCGCTACGGGCGTTACCGACCAGAACGCGCTTGATCGAAGCAGCGCGCGTATCGAGACTGGATGCCTTGAGAATCTGGTCGCGAATCGGCTGCCAGGCCGGCGATGGATAAAGCAGCAGGCAACGGTGCGGGTGCGCAGTCAGGACAAGGAGCCCTCGGCGGCGGCGAGCAGGAGCTCGCGGTGCCTTGCCGGTATGGCAAGCCGCCCTTTGCATCCAGACTGAGTGCTGTCGCCCCTCGAACACGCCTACTTCTCCCCCAATTTCCCACATTTCGACACGTTTACCCACTTTAAGACATGATCCAGCACCCGTCAATAGGAAAATCGCGATTTTTCTTACACAACAAGGACTTAGGAATGAATTTGCAGAGGCGATTTGGGGTAATTAAGCCTTATAAATCAATGATCGATTTCTCACTCTTAAAGAGACTTGTAAGGACTTCTCGCATGAACGAGCGACCAGAGACAACGCATGCTGTCGAAGTAACTCGGATGAAAATGATTTTGGGTATTTCCAGGCAGTCGACCGCAACAGGCCACTCGCCTAAGCCGAATCGACGCAGGCCTGCCGCTGTACCGCCAAAGCGGAAGCGGCAGGCGCGTTCACGCACCCGGACGCGCAATCGGGCCGGGAGCGCGAGTATCGGCTGTCGTTACTTCAGCTGGCTGAGCTTTTGCTCGAGCTTGGGCAGGGGNATGGCGCCCGGAACGCGTTCGCCGTCTGCAAAGAAGATGGTCGGCGTGCCGCTGATATTGAGACGCCGCCCGAATTCCTGGTTCTTNGACCACGGGGAGGTATCGCAATCATCCTTGCCGCCCGGCGCCCGCCCCTCGACCATCCAGTCGTTCCAAGCCTTGGCGCGGTCGGCTGCGCACCAGATCTGTTTGGATTTCTTCAGTGAATCTTCCGACAGGATGGGCAACAGGAAGGTGTAGATGGTCACGTTGTCGAGCTTCTGCAGATCCTTGGCCAGCCGCTTGCAGTAGCCACAGTTGGGATCCTCGAAGGTCGCCAGGACACGCTTGCCGTCGCCACGAACCTGCTTGATCGCCCGTTCCAGAGGCAAATCGGAGAACTTGATCGCCGTCAGTTTGCGCATGCGCTCGTCGGTCACATTTTTGAGCGTCTTGCCATCGATCAACTGGCCACCCGCGATGAAGGCGGTCATTTTCTCGTCGGTGTAGAGAATATTGCCATCGGCATAGACTTCGTAAAGTCCGAGGTAACCGGATTTCGTCACGCTCTCCACCTTGGTGCCGAGTTTGGCCTCCATTGCCTTCTTGACGTCCGCCTCATCGGCACCCGCCCCGGCAATCCAGAGCGAGGCGATCACGAGCGGCAATATTCTTTCAGCATGCTTTTCTCCTAGAGGGCGCCCAGTGCATAGCGCACCAGNGAGTTTTTNATAAAGGACAATTGGTTGGTGGTGCTCATGCCCAGATTGCGCAAGCTGCGCAGCCCCGGCGGGAGTTCNTTGAACAGACGCCGCAAACCATCGGTCGTCGCCTGCATCAGCAGCGTTTCCTCGCGGCGGGCACGCTGGTAACGCTGCAGGAAGCGTTCGCCACCGATATCCTGCCACGGCTGAGCGGCGGCAAGCAGGGCCGCAAGTTCGCTGGCATCCTGAAAGCCAAGGTTGATGCCGTGCCCGGAAAGCGGATGGATACCGTGCGCCGCATCGCCGATCAATGCCAGACGCGGCGCAACCGTTTGCGGCACGCGCATCAAGCGCAAAGGAAAAGCGGCGGGCGGCGTCAACAACGCAAACTGCCCGAGCGCATACCCACCCGCCTCGGCGAGGCGATCGCAAAATGCCTGGGCAGGCAAAGCACAAAGTTCGTCGGCGTGATCATCCGGTGTCGACCAGACGACTGAAATACGGTTCCCCGGCAATGGCAGATAGGCCAGCACGCCATCGTCCCGGAACCACTGGTAGGCGAGGTTGCGATGCGGCCTTTCGGTCAACAGATTGGCAACCACGCCTTTTTCGCCATAAGGCGTGTTGACCGCAAGCAACCCCGCCGTCTGGCGCACCCAGGAATCCCGACCGTCGGCCCCGACCAGCAGGCGTGCCGACAGCGACGTGCCATCGTCCAATTCGAGCACTGCCGCATCCGGCGTGAACTCGAGTTGTCGAGGGCGGGCCGGGCAGAATAGCGTCAAGTTTCCCTGGCGCTTGGCGCTCTCNCAGAACTCGCAGGCCATCAGCGACGACTCGAGAATCCACCCCAATTCCTGAACGCCGGTTTCGTAGGCCGAGAAGGTGAGTTCTCCNCCGGCATCGCCGCGGACTTCCATGCCCCGGATCGGCGCGATGCGCTCCGCATCGAGGTGCCGCCAGGCGCCGATTCGCTCGAGAAAGGCGACGTTGGCCGGACTGATCGCATAGACACGGGCGTCCCACCCTCGGGACGCGCTGGCGGCCTGNGATTCGACCAGCGCGATGCGCAGTGCGGTGTCGCGCAGGGCGACGGCCAGACTGGCGCCCGCGAGTCCNCCACCGACGATGATCAAGTCAAATTGTTGCATGGCGGCAATATGCCGTTCGACACCGTCCCGACAAGGGCTCAGGCCGAATTGCCGGAAGGTTTGTTGGGTCTGGAGCGGCGATTGTTGTTACTGCGCGGCCGATGCTTCTTGGACGCACCTGCCGGCTTGCCATGTCCGCCTCCGGCATTACCCGGGCCACCGCTGCCCTGGTCGGCAGGGAAGCGCGATTACCGGGTGCAAGCTGAATTTCCAGCTCGATGATTTCATCCCATTGTTCGTCGGTACGATCCCGCTCGGGAACGGACAACAACTCGCGAAGGCGCCTGCGATTGTCGTTTGGCGGAGGCGCGACGGGGATTGACGGGGGATTCTCTGGATTCTGATCGTTCATTGGCGACTAAAAGCGGAGCCCGCTGACGCGAGCCCCGCATTGGATGATGCCATTACTTCTTCTTGGCGGACTTCTTGGCGGCAACGGATGCCTTGAAAGCGGTACCGGCAGTGAATTTCGGCACGGTGGTCGCCGGAATCTTCAGGGTTGCGCCAGTCTTGGGATTCTTGCCCGTACGCGCAGCGCGCTTGGCAGATTTGAAAGTACCAAACCCTACCAACGTAACCGATTCCCCTTTCGTCACGGTCGCGACGACCGCTCCGATAATGGCCGACAATGCCTTGTCGGCAGCGGCTTTGGTAATACCAGCTTCTTTTGCAGCAACTTCGACCAGCTCGGATTTATTCATCTAAGTGCCTCCTGTTAACTACTTGTGTTTAAGAAAACTGGCCGTTGGCACGGCAGCAAGGTAAAAGTAGCACATTTTCGGAATAAGTGCTGTTGCCAGCAGGGATATTCGGCGCTTTTCACCTGATTTTGTGCCTTTCTCGCACGTCGACCGCAACTGCCACCCCAAAAGAAGACCCCGGCCGCGGCCGAAGTCTTGTCACAGATGCCGCGACTTACTTCTTCTCTTCGGCCGGCGCCTTTTCTGCCGGTTTTTCACCGTGCGAGATTTCCAGAGCACCCTCGTTCTGCTTGCCGATGTGCTGATCGATCTGCGGCAATTGGTGGGCGATGCCCTTGTGGCAGTCGATGCAGGTCTTGCCTTGCTCGAAGGCGATCGGGTGCTGCTTGGCGGCACGGTTGCCCTGCTCGGTAAAGTCCATGTAATCGTAACGATGGCAGTTGCGGCACTCCCGCGAGTCGCTGGCCTTCATGCGATCCCATTCGTGCTGCGCCAGTTCATGACGTTTGGCGTTGAATTTCTCCGGCGTATCCACGCTGCCCAACAGTTTGTGCCAGACCTCGTTGGACGCCTGGATCTTGCGGATCATCTTCGGGCCCCACTCCTTGGGCACGTGGCAATCCGGGCACGTGGCGCGTACGCCTGTGCGGTTGGTGTAGTGGATCGTATTCTGGTATTCCTTGAATACGTTCTCCTTCATTTCGTGGCAGGAGATACAGAATTCTTCCTTGTTGGTCGCCTCCAGCGCCCAGTTGAATCCNCCNCAGAAAACGATGCCGGCCACGAACAACAGTAACGCCGTCACGAAGCCGACACGCTTGACCCAGGCGGGCATAAATTTTTCGAGACTCATCATTCCCCCTTCTTGGCAGCCGGTTTATAGGTGTTTTCCACCAGAGGCTTGGCATCGAACTGCGGCACATGGCATTGCAGACAGAAGTAACGCCGTGGCGAAATGTTGCTCAACTTCTTGTCTTCGCGATCCAGGTAGTGCGACTTGGCAACCTTGGTAGCGCCGGTTTCCTCTGCCCTGTCCCTGGAATGGCAGTCCATGCACTTGTTGAAGTTCTGCGTGATGTTGTAGCCCTTGATACTGTGGGGNATCAGCGGTGGCTGCTTCTGGAAGTTGCGCGGAATCAGATCCTGATCCTTTTCAGGCCGGAAGATGCTGTCCGTACGCGATGTAGCCGTAATCGGATTACCGCCGCGCAGGGACTCGACGACCTCCTGGGCACTGGCGCTACCGGCCCACGAAAGCAGCACGGCGCCCGCCAGGACAAGAGCGTGGATGAATCTCATGGTGTATTCCCTCAAACGGCGACCGGGGCGAACCCGGCCGCGTTCAATTGATATTGTTTTCCCGCCCGTCAGACCCTGGTAACCTTGACCGCGCACTTCTTGTAGTCGGTTTCCTTGGAAATCGGGCAAGTCGCATCNAGTGTCAGCTTGTTGGCCAGACGACCGGCATCGAAGAACGGAATGAAGACCAGTCCGCGCGGCGGTTTGTTGCGCCCNCGTGTCTCGACGCGCAAGACCACCTCGCCACGCCGCGACACCACCTTGCATTCCATGCCGCGCTGCAGACCGCGTGCCTTGGCATCGTCGGGATTCATGAACACCACGGCATCCGGGAAGGACTTGTAGAGTTCCGGAACACGCCTGGTCATGGTGCCGGTGTGCCAGTGTTCGAGGACACGACCGGTGCACAGCCACATGTCAAATTCCTTGTCCGGCATTTCCGGNGGATTCTGGTAGGGCAGCGCGAAGATCACCGCCTTGCGATCCTTGTGGCCGTAGAAGGCAACGCCCTCGCCCTTCTTCACGTAGGGATCGAAGCCTTCGCGGAAGCGCCACAGGGTTTCCTTGCCATCCACCACCGGCCAGCGCAAACCGCGCGCCTTGTGATAGGTGTCGAACGGTGCCAGATCGTGCCCGTGACCGCGACCGAACTGGGCGTATTCCTCGAACAGCCCCTTCTGGACATAGAAGCCGAAATACTTCGACTCGTCGTTATCGAAGCCGGCAGCCACTTCGGAGACCTTGTACTTGTCGGCCACGCCATTGGCGAACAGCACTTCGTAGAAGGTCTTGCCCTTCAGCTTCGGAGCCTTGGCCAGCAGTTCGGCAGGCCACATTTCATCGACCTTGAAGCGCTTGGAAAACTCCATGACCTGCCACATGTCGGAACGCGACTCGCCCGGCGCCTTGACCTGCTGACGCCAGAACTGCGTGCGCCGCTCGGCGTTGCCGTAGGCGCCTTCCTTTTCCACCCATNNGGCGGTCGGCAGCACGAGATCGGCATAGGAAGCGGACAGCGTCGGATAGGGGTCGGAGATGACGATGAAGGTTTCCGGATTGCGCCACCCCGGATACAGTTCCTGGTTGATATTCGGACCGGCTTGCAGGTTGTTGTTGCACTGCTGCCAGTAAAANTTGACCTTGCCATCCTTGAGCGCGCGCNNCATCGCTACCGCATGCAGACCCGGCTTGTCGGGAATGGTGCCATCNGGCAGCCCNCACAATTCCTCGGTGTGCTTGCGATGCTCGGGGTTGGTCACCACCATGTCGGCCGGCAAGCGATGCGAGAAGGTACCAACTTCGCGCGCCGTACCGCAGGCCGAAGGCTGGCCGGTCAGCGAGAAGGGNCTGTTGCCCGGCTCGGAAATCTTGCCCACCAGCAGGTGCACGTTGTAGATCATGTTATTGACCCAGGTGCCGCGCGTATGCTGGTTGAAGCCCATCGTCCAGTACGAGGTGACCTTGATCTTCGGATCGGCGTACAGCTCGGCCAGCGCGTTCAGATCNCTGACCGAAACGCCGGAGAGCTTGGAAACCTTCTCGGCGNNGTATTCGGAAACGAACTGCTTGAATTCGTCAAAGGTGATCGGCTCGGACTTGCCGGTATCGCCCTTCGGCTTGCCATCCTCACCCGGATAACCGTTGCTGGTCGCTGCCTTTTCGAGCGGATTGTTCGGACGCAGGCCGTAGCCGATATCCGTAACGCTCTTCTTGAAATTGACGTGCTTGCCGACGAAGTCCTGATTGACCTTGCCTTTCTGGATGATGTAATTGCAGATGAAATTCAGGATCGCCAGGTCGGTCTGCGGCGTGAAAATCATCGGGATGTCGGCCAGCTCGTAAGAGCGATGCTCGAAGGTCGACAAAACCGCCACCTTGACGTGCTTGCTGGACAGTTTGCGGTCGGTGATGCGCGTCCACAAGATGGGGTGCATTTCCGCCATGTTCGAACCCCACAGCACGAAGGCATCGGCATGCTCGATGTCGTCGTAGCAACCTGCCGGCTCGTCGATGCCGAAGGTGCGCATGAAGCCGGCGACCGCCGAAGCCATGTGGCGGGCATTGGGATCGATGTTGTTGGTACGGAACCCCGCCTTCATCAGCTTGGCGGCGGCGTAGCCTTCNCAGATCGTCCATTGGCCGGAACCGAACATGGCGATGCCGTTCGGCCCCTTCTTCTTGATCGTTTCACGAACCTGGGCTTCCATGACATCGAAGGCCTGCTTCCAGGAGATCGGCGTGAATTCGCCGTTCTTGTCGTACTTGCCGTCCTTCATGCGCAGCATCGGGGTCTTGACCCGATCCGCACCGTACATGATCTTGGACAGGAAATAGCCCTTGATGCAATTCAGCCCGCGATTGACCGGCGCATCCGGGTCGCCCTGGGTCGCTACCACGCGCCCGTCCTGCGTACCCACCAGCACACCGCAACCGGTGCCGCAGAAACGGCAGGCTGCCTTGTCCCAACGGATGTCGTCCTTGCCCGCCGCAACGGCGGACGTCGCCGGCAGACCGGCGACCGACATGGCCGCCGCCGCCGCATTGGCCTTGATAAAGTCCCGTCGATTGAGTTTCACGCCTCTACCTCCTCGGTATCCGACTCTTCGTCGCTATATTGATAAACCATGGCCACCGCCGCGACGCCGGGGACACCATGCAATGCCACGTAACGATTGGCGGCGGCTTCCGTATCGTCGTCCTCGAGTGTGACGACGACCTTGCCTTCCGGGCTGCGGGCGTGAATCTCCAACCCCGGCATCGCCGACAGAGCAGCACACGCTTCGTCCAACCGGGCTGGCACGACATGCACAACGGCACTGGAAATATTCATTGACCCCTCCTCTTCGCTGGCGACTCACCCAAAGCGCACCATATCGGGTGCCATGATCCCGATCCGGCCCGCCATTCCGTTGATTTGAGTCAACATTCCCCGGCTTCGTTACCCGAGCCATACCGATGAACGATGGCACCTAGTCCTTTCGAACTACGCTTCCCGACCGCGCAGCGATAGTCACTTTCTATCGAACATATTTCCTGATTCAATTGGCTCAATGCCAAGAGGCGAACTATCATTCACTCGTTGCCTTCAACCTCAATCAAGGAGAAACCCCATGTCGCTCATCAACACCCAGGTTCAACCGTTCGCCGCCCAAGCCTTCCACAATGGCAAGTTCATCGAAGTCACCGACGCCAGCCTCAAGGGCAAATGGTCCGTGCTGATCTTCATGCCGGCCGCCTTCACCTTCAACTGCCCGACCGAAATCGAAGATGCCGCCGATCACTACGCCGAATTCCAGAAGGCCGGCGCCGAGGTTTATCNNGTCACCACCGACACCCATTTCTCGCACAAGGTCTGGCACGAAACCTCGCCGGCCGTCGGCAAGGCCCAGTTCCCGCTGGTCGGCGACCCGACCCATGCACTGACCAACGCTTTCGGCGTATNNATTCCGGAAGCCGGCCTGGCCCTGCGCGGCACTTTCGTGATCAATCCGGACGGCATCATCAAGACCATGGAAGTGCACGACAACGCCATCGCCCGCGACGTGACGGAAACCCTGCGCAAGCTGAAGGCTGCCCAGTACGTCGCCTCGCACCCGAGCGAAGTCTGCCCGGCCAAGTGGAAGGAAGGCGACAAGACCCTGGCGCCGTCCATCGATCTGGTCGGCAAGATCTGAGTCTTTAGCGAACCCGCCGATCCGCTCCTCCGGGAGCGGTGCGGATTTCATCGCAAAGGGCCTACGAGCCCCTTTTCAATGGAATTCTCATAAAAGGAGAACAGCATGCTCGATACAAATATCAAGACGCAACTCAAGGCCTACCTCGAAAAGCTGCAGACGCCGATCGAACTGGTCGCCTCGCTCGACGACAGCGCGGCGGCACAGGAAATGCGCGGCCTGCTGGTCGATATCGCCGAGCTTTCCGACAAGGTCAGCCTGCGCGAAGACGGCAATGCCGACCTGCGGCCTTCGTTCGCCATCGGCCGCCCAGACGAAGCCGCGCGCATCACCTTTGCCGGCCTGCCGATGGGGCACGAATTCACCTCGCTGATCCTCGCCCTGTTGCAGACCGGCGGCCATCCGCCCAAGGTGGATGCCGAAGTGATCGAGCAGATCAAGGCCCTGCCCGGCAACCTCGATTTCCAGACCTTCATCTCGCTGTCTTGCCACAACTGCCCGGATGTCGTGCAGGCGCTCAACCTGATGGCCGTGCTCAACCCCGGCATTCGCCACACGATGATCGACGGCGCGCTGTTCCAGGGGTTGGTCGAGGAACGCCAGATCATGGCGGTGCCGACCATGTACCTGAACGGCGCGGAATTCGGTGCCGGGCGCATCACGGTCGAGGAAATCATCGCCAAGCTCGACACCGGCGCGGCGGCCCGCGATGCGGCTAAACTCGGCGCCAAGGAAGCCTTCGACGTGCTCGTCGTCGGCGGTGGCCCGGCCGGTGCGGCAGCGGCCATCTACGCGGCGCGCAGGNGCATCCGCACCGGCCTGCTGGCCGAGCGCTTCGGCGGCCAGGTGATGGATACGCTGGCCATCGAGAACTTCATCTCGGTCAAGGAAACCGACGGCCCGAAGCTGGTCGCCGGCCTGGAAGAACACGTCAAGGACTACGACGTCGATGTGATGAACCTGCAACGCGCCACGCAACTCAAGGCGGGCGATCTTGTTGAGGTGACGCTGGAAAACGGTGCGGTGCTGAAGAGCAAGTCGGTCATTCTGGCGACCGGCGCCCGCTGGCGTGAAATGAACGTGCCCGGCGAGCAGGAATATCGTGGCAAGGGCGTCGCCTATTGCCCGCACTGCGACGGCCCGCTGTTCAAGGGCAAGCGCGTGGCGGTGATCGGCGGCGGCAATTCCGGCGTCGAAGCGGCCATCGACCTGGCCGGCATCGTCGGCCATGTGACGCTGTTGGAATTCGACAGCAAGCTGCGCGCCGATGCGGTACTACAACGCAAGCTGGCCAGTCTGCCCAACGTCGAGGTGCACACGATGGCGCTGACCACCGAAGTGACCGGCGACGGCCACAAGGTCAACAGGCTGCGCTACAAGGATCGCAACACCGACGAGATCAGGCATGTCGAACTCGAAGGCATCTTCGTCCAGATCGGCCTGCTGCCCAACACCGACTGGCTGAAGGGTACGGTCAACCTGTCGAAATTCGGCGAAATCGAGATCGACGCCAAGGGCCAGACTTCGCTGCCCGGCGTCTTCGCGGCCGGCGACTGCACCACCGTGCCCTACAAGCAGATCATCATCGCGATGGGTGCTGGCGCCACCGCCTCGCTGAGCGCCTTCGACCACCTGATCCGCACCTCGGCACCGGCCTGAGGCCGCACCTTCCAGCCAAACGGCCGCTCGCGCATCAGCGCGGCGGCCGTTTTGTGCCCGGTTTCGCGTCCGGACGGTGCGTGTTTACTGCCCGCTCAAACGCTTGCCGAACGACACCGCATAAGCCGGCGAGCGGAATTGCAGCACCGGGTCGTTGGTCGCGGCAATGCCGTCGGCCATCACCAGCGGATCGAAATTGATCGCCTCGCACTCGGCGCCCTTTTGCGGCATGGCCTTGGCGAGNGTCAGCGTGCCGGCCTTGATTTCCTTGCGCTCGGGTGGCCAAGCCAGGGTCGGGTTGTCCTGCGGGTCGCCCGGCTGGCCGATGGTGACCAGCATGTCCCAGCGCACCGGGCCTTGCTGGGCGCGGTCGACCAGCGCTTGTTCCAGGAAGTTGGCGCCGGCCGTTTTCAGCTCGTCGTCGGACAGGCGTTTTTCGCCGTCCTGCGGCACGAAGCGCCAGCGCACCAGCGTTTCGTGTTTCTTCTTGTCGATGAAGCGGAAGGTGTGGATGCCCCAGTAGGCGCTGTTGGCGTAGCTGGTCGGCGGATTGTTGGCGGCCAGGTATTGTGCCTGCGCTGTGCTGTCCGGATGGCTGGCGCGGAATGCCTTCAGCTTTTCCGGATCGGGTTTGCCGGTGGCCGGATCGGGCTGCAGCGCCTGCATCAGGTCAAGAAAGGTCTGCGGCTGGGCGGCGCCGAATATCGGCGTATTCAGCATCGCCATCTGATGCAACTGGCCGCCCGGCAGCAGANNCTGCAAGGCCATGCCGCGCACTTTCGCGGTATCCGGCGCCTTCGGGTTGCCGCCGCCGAGCGAGAAACGGGCGATCACCGGCACCGGCTTTCCGGAAAACAGTGCCGAACGCGAGTAGGCCGCCGCCTCCTTGCTGCCGACGAATTCGCCGACCGCGCAGACGCCCTTGATATGGTTGCGCCGCTCACCCGGCGTCACGCCGAACGCGCCTTCGATGGCGGCGACCACGGTGGGGGCATCGGGCGGATTGTCTGCGGCACCGGCAAGCGGTGCGGCGAATCCAAGAACACCGATCAACGCATATTGCGGCAGGTTTTTCATCTGCATTTGTCTTCCTTTTCTCTGTCTGGGTTGTTATTTGCGTTCGAGCTGGTCATAGACTGCGGTCGCCACGCGCGCCAGTTCGCTCTTGTCGATACCGGCCGACAGCGCATAACCGAACTGCCCGTCGATCCAGTANAAGACGTTGACCGGTCCCTCCTTGGCGAAGCGGAAACCGGTGTCGCGGTTGGTCGTGTTTTCGGTCGTCACATACAGCGTCAGGCGCTGGCCGCTGGCGTCGTGGTACATGAACTGCGCGACCGGCCCGCTGTTGCCGGGCAGCAGACGACCACCGATCAATTCATAGCCGATGGCACCGAGCTTGGGCGGGCGCACTGGCGTACCGAGGCGCTTGGAAAGCCATTTGACAAGTTGCTCTTCCTGATCGGCGCCGACCTCGACCGGGCGCCGCACATCGGGACTGAAGACGACATGCGCCACCGCAGCCTGACGCGGCAACGGCATCACCTGGGCCTGCCTTTCCGCCGCCTGATACTGCGCATGCCCCAGCCAGCCGGCCGCACCGCTGACCACGGCGACAAGCAAGCCGGCGGCAATGCGCTGCAAGGACCAGCGTTCGAAAATGGCCTTTTTGAGGTCGACCGCAACAGGCTGCGTTGCGAGCGCCTGAAGGCGTTCTGGAAGCGGCTCATCGAGCACCGGCTGGAACAAGGCNCTGAGCGCCTGCTTCTGCGCCCGATAAGCGTGCAAGCGCTCGGCCTCCGCCGGGTAGGCGGCCAGATATTCTTCGACTTCGCCGGCCCGCATTTCGGGCAACGCGCCATCGACCCAGGCTTGCAGGTCGTCTTCGGTCATCGAAATCCTGTTCATCGCACGACCCTCAGATTGGCGCCGGACGGACGATCTTCCATCAGCAGGCGCAACCTTTCCCGTCCGCGCGCCAGCCGCGACATGACGGTACCAACGGGAATCCCCAGCGTGGCGGCGATTTCGCCATAGCTCAGTTCCTCCAGCGCCACCAGCAGCAGCACCTCGCGCTGTTCGTCCGGCAAGCGGCGCAACGCGGATTCCAGATCGCGCACTTCCAGCCGGTCGTTCTGCGTCGCCCGCGTCGGCACCTCGAAATCGTCCTCGTCGATGGAATGGATGGGCATGTTCGGCCGGCGCAACTGGTCGACCCGCAGGTTGTGCATGATGCTGAACAGCCAGGCGCGCAAATCGCTGCCGGCCCGCCACAGCGCACAGCGCCCAGGCCCGTTCGAGCGTGTCCTGCACGAGATCGTCGGCCGCCGCGCGATTGCCGAGCATCGCCCGCGCATAGCGGCGCAGGCGGGGAATCTCGGCCAGAAGCGCGGCGTTATCCACGTCGCAGATCAGGGCTTGGCGACTTGCCAGACCTTGTTGAAACCATCACCCGTCATGTCGCCCGGCTTCTGGTCCTTGGCCCAGTAATACAGCGGCTTGCCCTTGAAGGCCCACTGCTTCTTGCCGTCGTCGCGGGTGACGATGCTGTAGTCGCCGCTCGCCATCTGGCCCTCGGCCACATAGAACGGCGGCCAGTTGGTGGCGCACGGACCGTTGCACACGCTCTTGCCGCTGCCGGCGGCATCCTTGTCGAAGGTGTAGAGCGTCATGCCGTTGGGGCCGGTGAGCACGCCCGCCGACACCATCGCCGGCCCGGCCGGCTTGGTTTCATAGGAAGAACAGGCCGCCAGCGAGGCGGATACGAACAGGGCAAAAACGAGGCTTTGCGCGAATTTCGGTGCGTTCATGATTTTCTCCGTTGGTGTTGTGGGTGCTACACCGAGATATACGAAAACCGACCTGCGTTTATTCCACCGCCAGCAAAATTTTATTCCGCCGCCGCCCAAGGCGCCACAGCGAAGTCACCTCGGCCGCCCGCGCCGCATGCAGCGGGTCGCTCGCATCGCGGCTCTTCGGGTGCTTGGGCCGCGTATCGATGCGCCCTAGCACCTTGAGCCCGCCCGCCGCGATCCAGCCCAGCAGGTCGTCGCGCGAACGCAAGCCAAGGTGTTCGGCGATGTCGGAAATGATCAGCCAGCCCTCGCCCCCNGGCACCAGATGCGCCGCCAGTCCGCCGAGAAAGCCGCGCAACATCCGCGAATCCGGGTCATAGACCGCATACTCCACCGGCGAACTCGGCTGCGCCGGCACCCACGGCGGTTGCACCACCAGCGGCGCACGGCCTGCCGGGAAGAGATCGGCCGCGATCACCTCGACGCTTGCGGTCACCCCNAGATTTCGGGCATTTTCCGTGGCGCACTGCAAGGCCCGCGGGTCCTGGTCGGTCGCCAGCACGCGCTTGATCCCGCGCCGCGCCAGCACCGCCGCCAGAATGCCGGAGCCGGTGCCGATGTCGAACGCCAGATCGCAACCCGCCGGCAACGGCGCCTTAGCCACCAGATCGACATACTCGCCGCGCACCGGCGAAAANACGCCGAAATGCGGGTAAATCCGCCCNTCCAGCGCCGGCACCGGAATGCCCTTCTTGCGCCACTCATGCGCGCTGACCAGCGCCAGCAGNCCGCGCAAGGAAATCACCGAATCCTCGCCGCCCGGCCCCAAAGCCTCAAGACAAGCCACCGCCACATCCTGCCCGCGGCGCAGCGGCACNCGGTAATCGGCCGTCAACGGCACCAGCAAACGCCCCAGCATCGCCGCCCGCCGCCCCTGCGCCTCGCGATGCCGATGAAACGCNTCGGCCGGCGTTGCNGGCTTGCCTCGCGAACCCTCGCGCGGCGCGCGATCCACCCGCCGCGCCAGCGCCTGCAACAAATTGCGCGCATTCTGGTAATCGCCCCGCCAAAGAATCGCTGTCCCCTGCGCCACCAGCCGAAAAGCCGCATCGGCCTTCAAGGTGTCGTCGCCAATCACAACCGCCTCCGGCGCCGTCACCCCCGCCTCGGAACGCCAGCGGGCGACATGCTCAACGCCGGTTTCCTGCCAGCGGATGGTGGGGTATGGGGTGGTGGTCATGCGGCATTGTAGGGCGGACTTGAAAAAACCCATCAAGCAGGAGAGTAGATGAAATCCGAACCCAAAAAGTAGTGCAAAACTTAACGCCGAAGGCTCTGAGGCCAGGCTCAATAAAACGAGCAAAACGAATCATTAAATCTTGCCGCTCATCCCGATGTTTTGGCGGCAGCCTATTGGCAATCGGGTTAAAGAAATCTCAAGATATGGCTCCTGAAGCTTGCAGCGAACAACCCGTTGAATTCTGGGTTTCAATTGCGTATCATTGCGCTTGCCTTATTCCTCTGCTTTGCTTCAGCACTTTGCTTCCGAGCCACTGGGTGAAAAACCGTAATCCATTAAGCAGCCAAACCAGACAACGGTTTCGTTGCAGGAACCACAGGGATTTTGAGCAGTCGACCGAGCCAGCGGCGCCTCGAGCGGACCCTTTGGGAGGTGCCGAGCAACGCAGGGGCTGGCGGAAGAGGGCGAGGACTGTCCGAGGGCGCAGCCCCGAGTTCCGCAGCCCCGCCAGCGCCGAGTAGCGCAGGGAACCGGCGCAGCCGGCACCGACCCAGGGTCGCCTTCTTCTTTGGCTACTTTCTTCTTGGCGACGCAAGAAGAAAGTATGCCCGCGTCAGGCGCGGAACCTGCGCCTAATACCCCGCCGTCCAACGGATAGCGGAAGCACAGCAAACCTCCTCACCCCCCCCCCTTATCAGGAGACGGAGCAAAGCGCTGCCTGTTGCGGTCGACCGCCAAAAAGGCCAAAAATAAAGTGGAAAGCCGGCCGATAAGCCGGGTTCTGTNNTCCCCCTTGCGGGGTTCGGCAATCATTCCTCTAGGCCTGCCGTCACCGACAGGCTCAAGCAACCTACCCGGAAGCAGCGCGGGCCACGCCCATGCTTCCCTATTTGGTCTTGCTCCGGATGGGGTTTAGCGTGCCGTCGAACGTTGCCGCCGACGCGGTGAGCTTACCCGCCGTTTCCACNCTTACCGACCCCGAGCGGTTCGTCCGCCACGCCTTACGGCGAGGCCTCTCACTCTTGACTTTGTCGCCGCAAGCGGCGTCAAAGTCCGGGTCGGCGGTCTCTCTCTGTTCCACTTTCCGTCGCCTTCGCCTTGCGNNGCTTATAGCGCCCAGCCGTTAACTGGCATCCTGCCCTGCGGAGCCCGGACTTTCCTCCCGATACCGCAGTTGCCTGCAAGTATCCGGCGATTGCCTGGCCGACTTTCCGCCGCCGATTATACGTTGCGGGCAGGCCGCGCCGAACCGCCGGCATCCGGAAACCGCTAAACTCTGCCGATGGCGGATGCATTCGCCGAAATGCGCCGTCAAGTTCAGACGAATCAGGGGATCGCCGTGTCAGCCAAACCGGGCCTCGCGCAAGGTGCGTTGGGCACTTTCGAATCTGCGGTGATGGGCATCGCCGGCACCGCACCGGCCTTCAGCGTGGCCGTCACCACGGCCACCATCGTGGCGGCGGTCGGCGTGCTGTCGGTGGGCAGCATTCTTTATTGCGGCCTGATCATGTTCGGGATCATGCTGGCCTTTCCACCTCTCCAAGATCACCCGCACGCCGGAGCGGCTTATGCCTGGGTGGGCCACGTGTTCGGCCCGACCTGGGGTTTCTTCACCGGCTGGGGCCTGCTGGTGGCCTCGATCTTCATGGTCTCGGCGACCATCCCGGCAGCCACCTCGACGCTGGTGCTGATTCGCCCCGAGGTCGTCGAGGACACGCGCTGGGTGACGGCCACGGCGGCGATCTGGTTGACCTGATTACGCTGGTGGTGACGCGCGGCATCAAGCATTCCAGCTACGCCCAGCTGGCGCTGACCGGCATCGAAACGGCCGTGGTCATTGCGCTGATCGTGGCGGCCTTCCTCGAATACGGCAGCCGCCCGGCACATCCGCCGTCGCTCATCTGGTTCTCGCCGTTTTCCTTCACCCGCAACTGTTCGCGACGGCGCGCTGACCGCGATCTTTTTCTACTGGGGTTGGGACGTGACCATGAACCTCAGCGAGGAAACCCATGCCGGCGACGGCAACGGCGCGCCCCGGCAGCCCGGGGCGCCTTCTGGGCGATGGTCAACCTGATCCTGTTCTTCGTCATCATGATGATCGTGGTCCTGATCGTACTGACCGACGAGGAAATCGCCGAAGCCAACACCAATGTGCTTTACGCCATCGCCAACAAGCTCTTTCCCTACCCTGGAACTACCTTGCGGTGCTGTCGACCATCCTTAGCACCGTCGGCACCATCGAAACGCAGCTGCTGCAATTCAGCCGCAGCAAGCTGCGCCACGGCCTCTACGCGGCCTTCAGCTTTGTCCTCTGGCCCCTGCTGCGGCCTTGTTCATGGTCTTCATCGGCGCCTACAGCGTGCCCACCTTCGACGAGCTGACGGTGGTCATGGGCGTCGGCGGCATCCTGACCGGAGCGATCCCGCTGTTGCTGGCGCGCTTGGCGACGCGAGCACCGCCCCTCGGCAATTGAGGTTTTGTGGACTATGATGATTCCATTGATTTCGGAACCCTCCCGATGAAACTGCGTCGAATCGCCGTCCTGCTCGCCTTGCCGTTGGCCCTGGCCCACACGCCTGTGGCGCAGGCGCAGACATTGCCGGCGCAGTTGCTGCTGAACGCCGCAAGCTGGGCTTTCCAGAAGATGATGGAAGAAGCCGGCAAGCCCGCCGACCCCTACGCCGTAGGCAACAGTTTCGACGGACGCCGATTTCGCGCAGCCCTACGGCAGCGCCGGGGCTTCGGGTGCTCAGTTAATGCCGGTGAACCCAGCTACGTGCCGAGCATCTCGAACACCGGCTCCTTCGACGCCGGCAACGCCTACCAGACCAGCCGTTAAACGGTATCAGCCGTCGCCCAGCGGCATCGCCGTGCGGTCGACGACCTTGCGCAGCACGAAACTGGTATGCACGCCGGTCACGCCCGGAATGCGCGTGATCTTGTTGAGCAGCAGGTTCTGGTAGGCATCCATGTCGGCGATCACGACCTTGAGCTGGTAATCCGACTGCTGGCCGGTGATCAGCAGGCATTCCAGCACTTCCGGAATGTCGGCGATGGCGGCTTCGAGATTGGCGAAGCGCTCGGGCGTGTGCTGATCCATCGAAATGCCGATCAGCGCCATCAGCGACAACCCGAGTTTCTTGGCGTCGAGCAGCGCGCGATAGCCGACGATCAGGCCGGATTCTTCCAGCGTGCGCACCCGGCGCAGACAGGGCGACGGCGACAGGCCGATGCGCTCGGCCAGTTCCTGGTTGCTGATGCGCCCTTCCTGCTGCAAGACGGCAAGAATCTGGCGGTCGTAGCGGTCTAGTTCCATAAATTGCTCGATTCAATGATTAATTAAAATAATCTGCCAAATATGTTAGCAATCGACCCATAAAACGCAAGCACCTGCCGGCACCTTTTCCTTAAAATTTCGTCCATCGAATCTCGTTTCAGAAATGCACCATGATCTCCAAGCCCGCCGCCAAGTACCCCGGTTTTGCCCCGGTAAACCTCGTTGACCGCAACTGGCCGAGCCGCGTCATCGACAAGGCGCCGATCTGGATGAGCACCGATTTGCGCGACGGCAATCAGGCGCTTTTCGAGCCGATGAACGGCGAGAAGAAGATGCGCATGTTCAAGGCGCTCTGCGAAATCGGCTTCAAGGAAATCGAAGTCGCTTTCCCGTCGGCCTCGCAGACCGAGTTCGATTTCGTGCGTGGCTTGATCGAAGGCGGCCACATCCCCGCCGACGTGAGCATCGAGGTGCTCACCCAGGCGCGCGAACACCTGATCCGCCGCACCTTCGAGTCGCTCAAGGGTGCAAGGAGAGCCATCGTGCACGTCTATAACGCGACCAGCCCGAGCTTCCGCGAAACCGTCTTCCACATGAGCAAGGCCGAAGTCGTGGCGATGGCCACCGACGCCGTGCGCCTCATCCGCACGCTCGCCGACGAAATGCCGGAAACCGAGATCACCCTCGAATACAGCCCGGAACTCTTCACCGCCACCGAGCTCGATTTCGCCAAGGAAGTCTGCGATGCCGTCACCGCCACCTGGGGCGCGACCCCGCAGCGCAAGGTCATCCTCAATCTCCCGACCACGGTCGAAATCGCCACGCCCAACATCTACGCCGACCAGATCGAGTGGATGCACAAGAACCTCGCGCGCCGCGACAGCGTGCTCATCAGCCTCCACCCGCACAACGACCGGNGCACCGCCGTCGCTGCCGCTGAACTCGGCCTCATGGCCGGCGCCGACCGCGTCGAGGGCTGTCTCTTCGGCAACGGCGAGCGCACCGGCAACGTCGACCTCGTCACCCTCGCCCTCAACATGTACGNNCAGGGCGTCCATCCGGGCCTCGATTTCTCGGACATCAACGCCGTCGCCCGCACTTTCGAACACTGCACCCAGCTCCCGATCCATCCGCGCCACCCATACGTCGGGGATCTCGTTTTCACGGCCTTCTCCGGCTCCCACCAGGACGCCATCAAGAAGNGGTTTGCCGCTCAAAAGGCGGATGAGATGTGGTCAGTGCCCTATCTCCCGATCGACCCGGCCGATGTCGGCCGCAGCTACGACTCGGTGATCCGCGTCAACAGCCAGTCGGGCAAGGGCGGCATCGCCTACCTGATGGAAAGCGAGCACGGCGTCGTCATGCCGCGCCGCCTTCAAGTCGAGTTTTCCGGTGTCGTCCAGCAGCATACCGACACGCACGGCGGCGAAGTGAGCGCTAACGACATCTGGACATTGTTTGCCGGCACCTATCTCGACACAACCGAACCCTTGCGTTACCGCGAGCATCATCTCTACGAGCACGGCAACGCCCAGGGCATCCGCCTCAGCGTCGAGATCGACGGCACGCCGCACCTGCTCGTAAGCGAAGGCAACGGCCCGATCAATGCCGCCGTGCATGCCTTGCAGAGCGCCGGCATCGCCGTCCAGGTACGCAGCTACGAAGAACGCTCGATGGTGCCGATGGGCGAGGACGGCAACGCCCGTGCCTGCGCCTTCATGGAAATCGCCGGCGGCAAGCNNGGCGGCGATTTCTATGGCGTCGGCGTCGATGCCAACATCGTCACCGCCTCGCTCAAGGCCNTGATCAGCGGCATCAACCGCGCCGCCGTCCGGCGCCAGGCCATCCCGGTCGACCAGGCCGCCTGAGCAGACGTCCGCAAATCGCTGCAAGTAACCAGGCCCACCGGTCTTGACTGGCGGGCCTGGTCAATTGGTCACAGCCCTCTCCGATCCACGCCGGTTTGAAGCGAACGCGGTAACGCCCGCCGGCAAATCGATTACACTGCCTGTCGCGCAAACCTCAATAAAAATACTCAACTTCCGCGACAAAGCGCACCAGATTGGATGATGGAGGATCGTCTTGGACGTTTTCAATCCGGCGGATCACCCGTTTATCGGGCTCGATTTCAAATACAGCAAGCAGATTCTTGCCGCCCTGCTACCCATGGCGCTGACCGTCATCCTCCACAGCCTGGGAATCGCCACCGTGCATCGCTTCAGGCATTTCGGACGCCCGGTGATGAGANGGCCCCACCACTGGGCGCGAACGGCCGTAATCACCTGCGTTGTCGGCATCCTGCTGGTTTCCCATTTTGTCGGGGTGGTGGTCTGGGCCGCTTTCTACTATCTGAGCGGTTTGATCAATGACATCTCGCACGCGATGTTCTATTCGATCAACTCCTACACCACGCTGGGCGCCAGCNGGCATCACGCTGGCAACGGCTGGCTCGGTTTCGGCAACTTCGAATCGATGACCGCCATGCTGATGTTCGGCTGGTCGACCGCCGTTCTTGCAGACATCATCAACAAACTTCACAATATCGACGATTAGCCGGTTCGGCCGTCAGCAGAGGCTGGGGCTGCTCGCGGGGATGGCGGGTAGCCCTGCCGTGCCGGCGCTGCATCTTTCAGGAGGTAATCACAATGTCCAAAACCAGGCCTACGATCGGAGAAAACGGCTTCGTACTGCCGCTCCTGCCGCCGGATCGCGACCCCAGATTATGGACCCGCCTTGTCCGGGTGATGTTCTTCACACCGGGATTCATGGCCCTGTTGCTGATCAAGGCGGGCGAACCGGCGGCCTTCGGCATCACCATCGAGCTGCTCCTGCTCTCGTCGGCCAGTGCGGTGGTCGCCGGGCTCTTCATCGGCTCGCAATCGTCGGGCGTTTACGCCGATGCCTCCTCGGAAGTCAGCCTCTGGTCCGGCGGACTGGTACTCGAATTCCTGTCGGTCGTGCCTTTCCTCAGCGCCCTCCCGCCACTGTTTCATCAGCTGGCCAACAGCNACCTGCTGCACACCGGGNCGCCCGGCGCGGTCGACCTCAGCCTCGGCTTTTCCGAAATCATCCCGGCATTCGCCATCCTGCCGTTCATGCTTTACCAGCTAGCCGGCTTCGGCACGCTGCATTACCTCGTGTCGAAAACGACCAACTGGCTTCTGAACGGCGTGATCGTCGTCGCCATCGTCGTCGCCTATGTCGCCAACCGCACGGCGAATTACTCCCTGGAAAAACTCGCCGTCGGCTTTCTGGTCATTCTGATGACCGTCACGGTGTTCTACGGCGTGCTGAAACTCAAGCGCCTGCAGACCGTCTTCGAAGCCAACGCACCGNCCAAGGCGCCCAAGGAGGGCAAGGATGCCAAGGCTTAGCCGAGCGTTGCCCCGCCTATTGCAAGAACACAAGGAACAGGCATGTCCTCACGTTCACTGATTGTGATGCCCGACGACACGGGCAAACCCTTGCTGGATGCCATTGACGGCGCCAGCCAGTCGATCCGCATCAAGATCTTTCTGTTCTCCGATCCCTCCCTGCTGGCTGCGGTCATCGCCGCGCACAAGCGCGGGGTCAAGGTTCGCGTCATGCTCAACCCGGCCCGCCGTGGCGGCGAGCCCGAGAACGAGGCAACACGCAAGGCGCTCGAGGAAGCCGGCGTCGCAGTGCAGGACACGAATCCGGCCATCGATCTGACGCACGAAAAATCGATGGTCGTCGACGACACCACCGCCTTCATCCAGTCGCTCAACTGGGAAACCAAGAACCTGACGCTGACCCGCGATTACGCCGTGGTCACCTCGCATCGCCACGAAGTCGATGAAGTCGCCGCCTGCTTCGACGCCGACTGGGAGCGCAGGGAATTCGACCCCGGACAGGATTCCCACCTGATCTGGTGCAACATCAACGGACGCAACCGCGTCGCGCATTTCATCGACCAGGCCAAGGAATCGCTGTTTCTGCAGAACGAGCGCTATCAGGACGAGGTGATCATCGAACGTCTGGTACGGNCCGCTGCGCGCGGCGTCAAGATCCACATCCTGGCGCGACCGGCGCATACGCTCAAGAAAGGCAAGCTGGTCGAAGGCGTCGAGGGATTGCGCATCCTGCAAGATCTGGGCGCCANNCAGTACAAGCTCAAGGGTCTTAAACTCCACGGCAAGATGATGCTGGCCGATGGCGCACGCGCCCTCATCGGCTCGATCAACCTGGCGCCTGGAAGCTTCGACACCCGCCGCGAACTGGCGATCGTGGTTNCTGACGAACCGGTGGTCAAGCGGCTACAGGAATTCGTTCATCTCGACTGGTCGAATTCCCACTCCCTCGACCTTTCCGACGAAGGCTTGCTCGCCGATCTGGCCAAGGAAGAAGAGGAAGCCGCCAGGGAACTTGCCCTCGACAACCATAACCACAACCACCATCACAACCACCACAATCATCAGTAAGCCAGAGTTCGGGCTAATTTCGCAAGAACAAGGAGAATTCGTCATGAAGCCAATCAGCTTAACCGCAATCTCGCTTGCCGCCGCTGCGACACTTGCCGGCTGTGCCACGCCGCGGCGCAAGTGCTCGACAGCATGGAACCGCAGGCCATTCAGACTGCCTTGCAGCGCGGCCGTTTCGACCTGCAGTGCCCGAGTGCCGAACCGACGGTGCTATCGCGTGAACTGCGTCCGCCAGCAATTCAAACCTTCCGCTTCTCCGGCGTTCCGCACGGCATGTTCACGATTGGCGTCAGCGGCTGCGGCAAGCAGATGACCTTCCAGATCGCCTGCCCGGAAGGCGGCTACGGCGGCGCCGGCTGCTTCTCGGCCGATGGTCTGAAAACATCCGTTAAGCCGCGATCAAGAGCCCCTCAGGCAAGCTATCATAGTGGCCCAATTGCCCACGAAGGGCAGGACAACACCCTTTCAGGAGAACACCATGTTCCAGAAATTCACCTCATATCTTTCGGCCATCGTGTTTGCGCTGGCGCTCACCGCTTGTGCCACGCCAAGCAATACGCCAGGCGAAGTCGAGATCCGTTCCGGCGTGATTGAGCAGATCACCCAGGTCGAGCTGAGCAACTCCCGCCCCGCCGGCCTGGGCGCAGTCGTCGGCGGTATCGCCGGCCTCGGCATCGGCAGCCTGATTGGTGCCGGCACCGGTCGCGACGTGGCCATGGTGCTCGGCACCGTCGGCGGCGCCATCGCCGGCAATCAGGTGCAAAAGCATTATGACCGGCCGGAACCCGGCCAGCAGATCATCGTCCGCCTAACTTCGGGCGTTGNNTTGGTCTCCGTTACCCAACCGGCCAATTCGGGTCTGTTCCAAGGCCAGAAAGTCTTTGTGGAAGGCTCCGGCGAAAACGCCCGCGTCGTTCCCCGCTGACCGGCGCATTCCGTTACCGGGCTGAAATCCGGCCCGAAAACGGGTTGACCGTAAGAATCGCGACCAGATCATGAAAAAGCCATCACAACCTATACGTTTTACGCTTCTGGCTGCCTCGCTTCCATTCGCATGAGCGCCTGCGCCNCCGATGCCTGGCGCCCGGACTCTCCGTATGAAGCCTTCCTCGACCAGGTTCAGCAAAAATGCTGGAATCTCGACATCGGCGGACAGGAAATCAACGGCCTGCTGAGCGGATCGGGAGCCAACTCTTCGGGCGATTACTTCATCGACCTGACGTCCCGCATGTTCAATGGCCAGATTTCCGTGGACAACTATGTCGATACGCTCACGGCCTTCTACAACACCAAACCGGATTCACCGGGCATTCGCTGCGTTCTGGCCCAGATGCCGGAAAACCCTCAGCGTCTCGCGCCGCTCATCAAGTATTGATCGAGTGGCAACGCCAGATTCCGACGACTGGCATCAACCCAACCTCACCGACAGGAGCAATACCCATGAAACATGCTGTAAATGCCGCACTGCTTGCCATGAGCCTCGTCTTCGGCACGGCCTTCGCCGCCGATGCCCCGACCNCCGCTGCTGCAACGACGACGCCGGGCGCCGTGGTCGGCGACTCGATCAAGGTCGAAGCCGAAGTGCTGGCGGTCGATCTCAAGACCCGTACCGTGACGCTCAAGGGCCCCGAAGGCAATGTCTTCGACGTCGTCGTCGGCAAGGCCGTCAAGAACCTGGCCCAGGTCAAGGTTGGCGATCGCGTGGTTACCGAGTACTTTGAAGCCCTGGCGATCAAGTTGAAGAAGGGTGGCGGCCTGCGCGAGACGGTCGAAAGCAGCGACCTGCAGCGAGCCCAGCCGGGCCAGAAACCGGGCGCCATGAAGACGCGCGAAGTTTCCTTCGTCGCCGACGTCATGGAAGTCGATACCAAGGGCGGCAGCATCACCGTGCTCGGCGCCAAGGGCCGCGTCGTCAAGCTGAAGATCAAGGATCCGGCCGTGCTGGCCGACATCAAGCAGGGCGACCAGATCGAAGGCACCTACATCCAGGCCACCGCGCTGGTCGTTGTGCCGGCCAAGGCAGCGAAGTGTTGCCGACGGCGGGGAATCCTCTCCGCCCGTCGCGAGCAGGGGCTGCCCGAACCGGCGGCCCTTTTTATTGGGCGTTCCCCGTCCGCCTCCCCGGCCGGAACTGCCAGGTATCGTCGTAGTAGGCCGGATCGGCATTTTCCGGCACCACACCGGGGATACCGAGCAGAGGCAGTGGCTGGAAATCGCGCGGACGGGTGTAACGGCCGCTACTCAAATCGGCCGTCAAAAGGGCGTCGACCGCAACCAACTGCGCGGCGACCGGCATTTGCAACCAGGCGGCGTCAACTTCATGCAATACCGCCTTGGCAGTCAGCCCGCGAAAGGGCTTGAGCAAGGCCTCGTAGGTCGCATGCCCAAAGACGATGAAGCGCATGCGGCGCTCAACTTCGGCGCGCCGCTCGACGAACAGTGTCTTCCACTGAAATGCGCGCAGCAAGTCGAGCAACGCCGGATCACTGGACAGCACGACGATGCCGCACTCGTCGAAATGGGTCAGCGCGTCGCGCTCGCTGCCGCGCACCTGCCCGTCCAGCGCCATCGCCCGCACATGGCGGGCGCTGATGGCGATCTTCGTTTGCGGAAAAGTCAGCCAGACCAGCGCGTTGAACCAGTCGTGCCAGTTGTCTGGCCGCGTCTCGACCGCGCCGCTTTCCAGATCCGGCACTCGGCCATCCCGTCGCGCGCGGCGGCACGAAACGAATCCGCTGACCGTTGCCGGCGATGATCGGGTAACGCGTGGTCAGCGCTGCGACCGCATCCGCATCGGGACATGGCGATAATTGGTCGAGCCAGTGCCGCAGCGGAAAAAAAGCGGAGAAGCAAATGCCCCGGGAACCGTCGTCCAGGCCGACGCTACGACTCAGCGCATTTTCCAGGATAGCGTCTCGCCGGCACGGAGCGGAACGATGGTGTCGCTAGCCGCAAACGGGTAGTCGGCCGGCACCGTCCAGCTTTCNCTGGCCAGCGTCACCGTGCCGCTGTTGCGCGGCAGGCCGTACCAGTCCGGACCGTGAAAGCTGGCGAAGGCTTCCAGTTTGTCCAGTGCGCCGGCCTGCTCGAAGGCTTCGGCATAGAGTTCGAGCGCGGCGTAGGCGGTATAGCAACCGGCACAGCCGCAGGCCGCCTCCTTGGCCGCTTTGGCGTGCGGTGCGGAATCCGTGCCGAGGAAGAACTTGGGATTGCCGGAAACCGCAGCGGCGACCAGCGCCTCGCGGTGCGTCTCGCGCTTCAATACCGGCAGGCAGTACCAGTGCGGCCGCACGCCACCCTGGAAGATGGCATTGCGGTTGTAAAGCAGGTGGTGGGCGGTGATGGTGGCTGCCACGGTCGACGGCGAATTTGCCACGAATTCCGCAGCGTCGCGCGTGGTGATGTGCTCCATGACCACCTTGAGTCTGGGAAAGCGCTGGGTCAGCGGCAGCAGCACGGTATCGATAAACACCTTCTCGCGGTCGAAGAGGTCGATCGTCGGATCGGTGACTTCGCCATGCACCAGCAAGGGCAGGCCGAGGCGCTCCATCTCGGCCAGCGTCTCGTAAGCCTTGGCGATGTCGGTCAGCCCGGCGTCGGAATTGGTGGTCGCTCCCGCCGGATAGAGCTTGACGGCCTTGACGAAGCCGGAAGCAGCGGCTTTGGCTACCTCCGTCGGTGGCGTGTTGTCGGTCAGGTAGAGCGTCATCAGCGGCTCGAACGACGCGCCGGCCGGCAGTGCCGCAACGATGCGGTCGCGATAGGCGGCGGCTTGTTCGACCGTGGTCACCGGCGGCTTCAGGTTGGGCATGACGATGGCCCGGGCAAACTGGGCGGCGGTGTGGGCGACGACGGCGGACAGGGCTTCGCCGTCGCGCAGATGAAGGTGCCAGTCGTCGGGACGGGTCAGGGTGATTTGCATGGTGGATCCTCTACGGTTTGGCAAATTTTACCAGCGCTCCGGTAAAGGGCGTTATGCTCGTGCCGCGGTTCCCCACAACAACCCAAAGGAGACATCATGAACAAGAAACCTATACGCACCCTGCTTTTGGGCGTCGCCCTGACGCTCGGCAGCCTTCAGGCGTTTGCCCAGACCCCGACGCCGTATGGCGCGCCGCTGACCCTGGGACAGGCCAGGAAAGCCATGGCCGCTGCCGAGAGCGAAGCCTTGAAANACAACTGGAACGTGACGATCGCCATCGTCGACTCCGGCGGCCATCTGGTGCTGCTGCAGCGTCTGGAGAACACGGCCTACAGCTCGGTCGAAGTTGCCCGGGAAAAGGCACAAGGCGCAGTGGCGTTCCGCCGCCCGACCAAGGCCTTTCAGGATCTCATCGCACAGGGTGGCGTACATCTCCGCCTGCTGAACATCACCGGCGATGCCGGCGTGCTGGAAGGCGGCGTGCCCATCGTCACCGAAGGCAAGATGATCGGCGCGGTTGGCGTGGCGGGCGCAACGTCGCAACAGGATGCACAAGTCGCGCAGGCCGGGGCCGACGCGTTGAAATAACAGGCCTCGTTGGCCGGACAGCGAGGCAGCGCATCGCCTCGCCCGTTTCTTCAGCCTCTCAGCATCAGCGCCTTGTCGTAAAGCGCATTNTTCGCCACACCGGTAATTGCCGACGCCAGCTTCGCCGCCTGCTTGACCGGCAGACCATCGGCCAGCAGCAGTTTGAGTACGCGCTCACCGTCGCCGTTGTCGGCGCCGGCCGGCGCGCCGGAAACCAGCAGCACGAATTCGCCGCGCTGGCGATTGGGGTCCGCCTTCAACCACTCGAGCGCCTCGGTCAAGGGCACGGAATGGATGGATTCGAAGAGCTTGGTCAGTTCGCGGGCGATGACCAGCGTCCGTTCGCCGAACACGGCAGCCATGTCGGCAACGGTTTCCAGCACGCGATGTGGCGCTTCGTAGAAAACCAGCGCACCAGGCTGTTCGCGCAGCGCCTCCAGCGCCTGCCGGCGTTGGCCGCCCTTGCTGGGCAAAAAGCCGTAAAACAGAAAATGCTCGTCGAGCAGGCCGGAAGCGGAGAGCGCCGTCGTTGCCGCGCATGCGCCGGGCAAGGGNACGACCTTGCAGCCGGCGNNGCGCACGGCAGCGACGACACGGGCACCTGGGTCGGAAATGCCGGGCGTGCCGGCATCCGAAATCAGCGCCACCGCTTCGCCGGCCCGAAGTTTCTCGACGATGCGGGCGGCGGCTTCGTGCTCGTTGTGCTGATGCGCCGGCAGCATTCGGGCTGGCGACCCGAGTTGCTTGAGCAATGGGCCGCTGTGTCTAGTATCCTCGGCGGCCACCCAGGGCACGCCGCGCAGAACCTCCTCGGCGCGGCGTGTCAGGTCGGCCAGGTTCCCGAGCGGCGTCGGGACGACATACAATGCAGCGGATTCTTCCGTCATTTCATGGGCATGCGGACAAAGACCAACGATACCACCACGACGCGCGGGCGCGAAGCCGAAGCAGCGGCCGCTATCTATCTGGAACGTTGCGGTCAACGTGTCGTGGAGCGCAATTTTCGCGTACGCGGCGGCGAGATCGACCTCATCTGCCGCGATGGCAAGACGCTGGTCTTTGTCGAGGTGCGCCAGCGCAGCCGCAGCGATTTCGGCGGCGCCGCCGCCAGCATCACGGCCAGCAAACGCCGCCGCATCGTCCTCGCCGCGCAGCACTATCTGCTCGGCAAACCGGCCTGCGACTGCCGCTTCGATTGCGTGCTGATCGAAGGTGAGCAGCTCGAATGGATCAGGAATGCGTTCGCTGCCGACGATTAGCCTGGCCTTGTGGCTGGCGCTGTCACCGCCAGCCTGGGCGGAAAGCGTGCATCCTGGTGCAAAGCTCGCCGCTGGCCGGCAGCCAGTATTATGCGGTTGGCGAATTCTGGGGCGAACTGCGGGTCGGCGACCTGCTCGAACTGATCCGCGAACCGGACAACCGCCACGACCGCCATGCCATCCGCGTCGAATGGCGCGGCCACAAGCTCGGCTACGTGCCGCGCGCTGAGAACCGGGCCGTCGCCGCCGCACTGGATGGCGGCGACAAACTGGTAGCACGCATTTCCCGGCTCACCGAGCACCGCAATCCCTGGCGCCGGGTCGAGTTCGAGGTCTTCGCCGAGCTGTGATGTAGAATGACCCGATTACTTGCCCCACCCCGCTGAAAAATGGATCTGATCGCCCGCGTCGCCAAGCATTTCGAAGACAGTGCAACCACCAAACTGAATGCCGCCGAGACGATGGCGGCGCCGATTGCCGCCGCCATTGAAACGATGACCGCTTGCCTGATCAACGGTGGCAAGATCCTCGCCTGCGGCAACGGCGGCTCGGCAGGCGACGCCCAGCATNTTTCGGCCGAACTGATTGGCCGCTTCGAGGCCGAGCGCCAGGAGCTGGCCGCCATCGCGCTGACCACCGACAGCTCGATCCTGACCGCCGTCGGCAACGACTACGGCTTCAATTACATCTTCTCGCGCCAGGTGCGCGGCCTCGGCCATGCCGGCGACGTGCTGCTGGCGATCTCGACTTCCGGCAACTCCGGCAACGTGATCGAGGCGATCAAAGCCGCCCACGAGCACGACATGCGCGTCATCGCGCTGACCGGCAAGGGCGGCGGCCAGATCGGCGAGATGCTGGCCGACGACGATATTCATCTCTGCGTGCCGGCCGACCGCACCGCACGCATCCAGGAAACCCACCTGCTCGTCATCCATTGCCTGTGCGATGGCATCGACGCGCTTCTTCTGGGAGTCGAATGATGCAAAAACTCAAGCTCACCCTTGCCGCTGCCGCGCTGATCGCGGCTCTCCGCTGCTCCAGGGCTGCGTCGCCGCCGCCGTCGGGGCCGGCGCCACGGTGGGCGTCATGAGCGCACGACCGCCGGACGACCAGCGTCCAGGCCGACGACGAAGCGGCTGAATGGAAGGCCGCGCAACAAGTTCCCGAAGCCTACCGCGAAGCCTCGCACATCAACTTTACCGCCTTCAACCGGCGCCTGCTGATCACCGGCGAAGTGCCGAGCGAAGAAGCGCGCAGCGCCATCGGCGAGCGAGTCGGCAAACTCGACGGCATCAAGGAAGTCTTCAACGAAACGACGGTCGGCCCCGCTTCGTCGCTGACGACGCGCAGCAACGACAGCTACATCACCTCCAAGGTCAAGGCCCGGCTGGTTGACGAAAAACCCTGTCGGCCAACCACATCAAGGTCGTCACCGAATCCGGCACGGTCTTCCTGATGGGCATCGTCGGCGACCGCGAAGCCAAGGTCGCGCTCCAGATCACCCGCACCACCGACGGCGTGCGCAAGGTCGTCAATCTGTTCGAAGTGGTCAGCGACGCCGAAATCCGGCGCCTGTCCACGCTATCCACCACCAACTCGACACCATCTCAGCCGGCTCCGGTCGAGAGTCGCTGAGAAATGACGTCATAGTGCTCGGGGGAGCGGTCATGAATCTGGAAAAAGTAATTNTTGGCTTCTTCATCGTCCTCGCTGCGACACTCAACTTTGGCTTCTTCATCGGCGACATCGAGCGACCCGAGTTGCATCACGTCTATGAACTGGCGGCCGCGCTGGTTGTCAGCCTGATCGCCACCGCGCTCAAGTTCGGCGACCGTACCCAGATTGGCGCCATCCACCTGGCGACCAGCCTGGTCGCAGATCTGCAGCTGATCGCCGCCGCCATCACCTGGGCCGTCGCCGTACATCNNACGGGCGAAGGCATGACGCCCGTGGTCATGTCGAGCGTGGTCTCGCTGTCCGGCGGCGCGCTGTTCGCCAATATCGTCTCGGTCATCATCCTCATCATCGAAACCGTGGCGCTGCGCCGCTGAGGCGGGGTCCGGCGTGAACAGCGCATTTNTCCTCGTCCTGCGGCGCATGCGTGCGCCGATCATCGTTCTGATCGTCATCTATTCGATCGCCGTTCTCGGTCTGACGCTGGTTCCCGGCGTCGACGCCGATGGCAAGGCGGCCCCGCCGCTCAGTNTTTTCCACGCCTTCTATTTCATCAGCTACACGGCGACGACCATCGGCTTCGGCGAAATCCCCAACGCCTTTTCGGAAGCCCAGCGCCTGTGGGTCACCATCTGCATCTACCTGACGGTGGTCGGCTGGTCGTATTCCGTGGTCACGCTGATCGCGCTGCTGCAGGACAAGGGCTTTCAGAACACGCTGACCGTCAATCGCTTCCGCCGCCGCATCCTTCGCCTGAAGGAGCCGTTCTATCTGGTTTGCGGATGCGGCGAGACCGGCAACCTGATCTGCCGGACGCTCGACCGCATGGGCCACGCCTTCGTCGTGCTGGAAAAGGACGAGTTACGGGTTCAGGAACTCGACCTGCAGGATTTCAAGACCGACACGCCGNCGCTGGCAGCCGACGCCCGACAACCAGGCAACCTCCTGCTGGCCGGCCTCAGGCACCCCAAATGCCGCGCCGTGCTGGCGGTCACCGACGACGAGGAGAGCAATCTGGCCATCGCCATCGCGGTTCGCCTGCTCAGCCCGGACGTCGCGGTCATCGGACGCTGCAGCAGCCAGAGTGTGGCCGCCAACATGGCTTCGTTCGGCACCGACCACATCATCAACCCCTATGCCCGCTTCGCCGAATATCTGGCGCTCGCCGTCGGGTCGCCGGAGCGCTTCCGGCTTGTCGAACTATTGACCGCGCTGCCTGAATCCCCGCTGCCCGAACCGCACCGGCCACCTACCGGAAACTGGATTTTGTGCGGCTATGGCCGTTTCGGGCGCCTGCTTGCCGATCACCTGCGCCCTGCCGGCATCGAGCTGACCATCATCGATCCCGATTGCGATCCCGAATGCGCGCCGGGCACCATTCGCGGCTACGGCACCGAGGCCGTCACCTTGCGTCAGGCCGGCATCGCCAGCGCAGTCGGCATCATCGCCGGCAGCGACAACGACGTGAACAACCTGTCGATCGCGGTTACCGCCAGCGAAACCAAACCATCGCTATTCGTCGTCGCCCGCCAGAACCACAGTGCCAACAGTTTGCTGTTCGAAACCTACGGTGCCGATTTCACGATGGTTCCGGGACGCATCGTCGCACAGGAATGCATCGCCATCCTGACCACGCCGCTGCTGGCCGCTTTCCTCGATCTCCTGCGCGAACGCGACGAAATCTGGAGCGCGGCGCTGGTCAATCGTCTGCAACAACTCAGTGGCGGCCGGACGCCGCTGATCTGGGGAATCAAANTGAACATCGCCGAAGCTCAAGGGGCTTATCGCGCCTTGATGGGCGGCGAACGGATCAGCCTGGGCGCCATCCTGCGTGACGGCACCGATCGCGGCCAGCCACTGGCGGCAGTTGTTCTGCTGGTCCGCCGCGACCGTCAGGACTTTCTCTTGCCGGATGACAACTTCCTGTTGAATGCCGGCGACCAGTTGCTGCTGGCCAGCACGCTGGCAGACAAGCGCAACCTCGAATTGACGCTGCACAACCCAAACGAACTGGACTATGTGCTGACCGGCGAGGAAATTTCCGGCAGCTGGCTGTGGAACAAGTGGCTGGCGCACAGGAAAGCAATCGAAAAGGCACGCTGCGCCTGATACGATGGAGCGGCGCCGACTTCCCGGCGCAAAACCTTCACTGCTTCGGGAGAACTTATGTCCAGCCTGAAATTTCTCGGCATTGCCGGCAGCCTGCGCCGCGCCTCGACCAACAGCGGCCTGCTGCGCGCCGCAGCCGGCCAGTTGCCGGCCGGTGTAACGATGGAAATCGCCAACCTCACCGACATTCCTTTCTACAACGCCGACATCGCCGAAAAACCTGCTGCTGTCGTCCGCGTCCTCGACCAGATGGCCGCGGCCGATGCCTTCGTCTTTGCCAGCACGGAATACAACTATTCGATCGCTCCGGCACTGAAAAACATTCTTGACTGGGCATCGCGCGAACCTGACAACGCACTGCTCTCGGGCAAGACGGCGGCGCTCATGGGCGCTGGTGGCGGCATGGGCACCTCACGTTCGCAATACCACCTGCGCCAGGTCTGCGTCTTCCTCAACCTGCACCTGCTCAACAGGCCGGAAGTCTTCCNNAACGCCTTTGCCGGCGCCTACGACGCCGAGGGCAACCTGACCGACGCCAAACTGACAGCCCTGGTCGGCGAGCAGATGCGGGCGCTGGCGCAGTGGACACTGAAAATCAAGGGTAACGCCGGATAGCCGGCGATGCCTTCAGGCGGCCAGGGCACGCTTCAAGCCACGCATCAGCGTGCCCAGCGCCGGCAGCTTCATGTAAAGCTCCTCGCCGGTATCCCAGTAGTCGCGGTGGTAATTGACCTTGCCGGCCGCATCGAAGCGAAGGTGCGAAACGCCGCGCATCATTTGCGCAGCGCCACGACCCCAGAGGCGTACCCGAAAATGGAATTCCCACACCAGCATCGCCCCGCCCTCGTCGACCACCTTTTCAGTGACGATGAAGCGTGGCTCGGCGACCTGGCGGAACATGTGCGTAAAGATGCGCTGGATCGCGGCAACGCCTCGGACTTCGTTGAACGGATC
This sequence comes from Dechloromonas sp., assembly GCA_013363835.1. Classification (GTDB taxonomy): domain Bacteria; phylum Pseudomonadota; class Gammaproteobacteria; order Burkholderiales; family Rhodocyclaceae; genus Azonexus. The sequence goes on along the minus strand of CP054864.1, from coordinate 24,904 downwards.
CTTGAACCAGGCCTCCTCCGCGTAGAACTCGGGAAATCGGGCAACGCGCTCGATGGTGAGGTCGTGGTAGAAGCGTATCAGCGCATCGAGGTTCATTTCAGCCTCCTGTAAGACGGCGGACAAGGGGNAAGTAGCAGCGGTAAGGCAGGTGGGCAAGCAGCTTCATGAACAGCGTGAAGCGCTTGGGAAAGTGAATTTCGAAATTTGCCCTCCGGAACCCGTCGACCGCAGCAGACGCCGCCTGCGCCGGGGTCAGCAACGCCGGCATCGCGAAATCGTTCTGCGCCGTCAGTTGCGTCGCGACGAAGCCGGGATTCATGACCCAGACGCCGATTCCGCGGGGCGCCAGTTCAAGGTGCAGGCATTCGGCGAAATGAATCAACGCCGCCTTGCCCGGCCCATAGCAAAGTGCCCGGGGCAAACCGCGATAGCCGGCCACGCTGGCGACAAANGCGATGCCGCCCCCGGCNCGGAGATCCTGCAGGACAGTGGCGGCAAGGCGCATCGCACCGTTGAAATTGACCGTGACGACCCGCTCGGCGACCCCNAGGTCGAAGCCGTCGGCCATCATCGGAACATAATCCCCGGCCAGATAAACAACCAGATCCATGCCACCCCAGGCTGCCAGAATGCGCTTGCGCGCCGCCGCCAGAGCCGCCGTGTCGGTGGCATCGCAGGGCAACAGCAGGGCATCGGGAACAGCAAGCGCCTTCAATTTGCCGGCGCTGCGCGCCGACAGCGCCAGCACCGCACCGCGTCCCGACAGTTCGCGCGCCAGGGCGGCACCGATGCCTGCCGAAGCGCCGACCAGCCAGACGCGCCGACCCTGCCAGTCCGCAATCTTCGGGTTCATCGCTTGACGAAGGTCAGGGTCACGTCGCCTAGGCCAAAGCCCCATTTGGACATGCTCGAGCGGTTCAACATCACCTTGTCGTCCATCAGGAACATCCAGTCGTCGAAATCGACGTGATAGACCTTGCCGTCCACCGGCAAGGCCAGGACATAGCGCCAACGCAGCGTGTTGCCGGCAACTTCGCCGATCGCCTCGCCAACCACGTCGTCGGCCGTACCGCGAAACGTGCCATCCGCTTGTCTGACCAGCGTCCATACCCGGCGCGAAGTCGTGCCGTCAGACCACGTGAAGTGCTCGTCGAGCACACCGGTGTCGCCATCCCAGCTTGCATCGATGACGACGTGGAAGCGCTTCTTCACCTCGCCGGAGCGGCCCTGGAACATGCCCCAGGCATCCAGGGTGCCGTTCAGGTATTGCTTGAGGTCGAGGGCTGGCCGTTCGGCACGATATTGCTCGACGCCCGGGGCGGCACAGCCGGCCAAACCCAGGGCGAACGTGGCAGCAAGCAGCAGTTTCATGTCAGACCTCCAGATAATTGCGCCAGCGCCAGAGCAAGGCGGCAGCCAGGGCCTTGAAGAGCAGCGGCAGCAAGGCGTAAGCGAAGCTCAGCGCCGGCAGGTTGGCGGCGCTGCCGGGGATGTAGCCCAGCAGCGCAAGCATGGGGAGCGCCAAACCGGCGGCGAGTGCCAGATTGAGTTTGGCGACGAAATTCCAGACGCCGAAGCAGGCGCCGGCCTGTCCCCGGCGCTCGCCAAGGTCGGCGGCAATCGCTGCCGGCAGCGCGAGATCGGCGCCGAGCCCCAGACCGGACGCCAGGCAAACGACGGCGAACGCCCAGAGATCGCCGCTGCCGAGCTGGCTGGCGCTTACGAAAGCGCCCATGGACAACATCATCGCCCCCAGCCAGGCAAGCACACGGCCACGACGGCTGGCCAGATTGACCCAGAACGGCAGGGACACGGCCCCGGCAAGGAAATAGAGTGCCAGCAGCGCACCGCTGGCCGCTTCGATCTCCAGCACATCCGAAACGAAAAACAGGAAGAGCGTAGCCGGCAGGGCAGCGGCAATGCCGTTGGCGACGAACACGCCGAGCAGTCGGCGAAAGGCCGGGTCGGCGAGGACACCGCGCAAGCTCGCCAGCAAGGGTCGGCCGGGTGCCCGCTGCGGCAGCCCGGGCCCGACGCGACTGAAGGTAATCGCTGCCGCCAGCAGCAGCAGAACGGGCAACACCCAGGCCAGACGAGCGATGCCGTCGCTCAACACTGGCGCCAGCAGGGCCGGTAGCGCGGCTGCCAGCAGGATTCCCACCAGGCCGAAGCCTTCNCTCGCCGCGGTCAACCGGGTGCGCAGCCCGGAATCGGTACCGACATCGGCGCCCCAGGCCTGGTAGGCGATCGTGGCGCCCGAGAACCCGAGGTAGGTCAGGGTCAGGGCGCCGATCAACCAGACGGCGACTCGCTCCTGCGGTGGGTTGAGCAGGGCGACGAAGCCGACGACGAAGGGCAGCAGCGCGACCGCCACCATGCGCGGGCGCGGCACGCGGTCGGCCAGCCAGCCCAGCAATGGATCGATACCGGCATCGAGCAACCGGGTGGCCAGCAGGATGGCGCCAAGCATGGCCAGCGGCAGGCCGGCCACCTCGGCATACAGATGCGGCACATGGACGTGNACCGGCAGCGCCGCAAAGGCGAGTGGCAACCCGAGCAGGCCATACGCAAGAACGTGCCCGGCAGTCATCGTCAGGCGGGCGGCCGGCGCAACAGCGCGGCACGCAAGGCGGGAGCACTGGTCTGCGGATCGAGCCAGATCGCAAAGAAGCGACGGGCGAATTCGGGATCGGCAATCTCGCCCCGCAGGCTGCCATTGAACAGGAACACGGCACCGTCGGCACGGTGGATGCCGGTCAGGTTATCGCCGTCCCGGACATCGGGAAAGACCCGCGTCATCGCCTTCCCCCAACGCTGGAGGTCGCCATCGGCAGCGCCGAGTTGGCGCATCTCCGCGACACTTGCCTCGACGATCGCGCTTCCGGCGATGCTGCGCCTGTATTCAAGACGAAGCGCAAGCGGCGGCATGGACGGATCCTCGCCAGCCCACAGCGTCGCGTGGTATACGAGGAATCCGAAACGACGAAAATCGCCACTGCCCCAGCGCCTCAAGCCTGGAAGCACGTCGGGCGCCGCAACGGCCGGCAGGCAGACGAGGGGCCAGCCGGCAAGGACTGAAAGGATCTCGCGCCGTTGCGAGACAAGCTTGGCCCTGGCCGTAATCGGGGAGCGCCCGCAACCAACCTCCCGGGAAGAATCCATGCCCGCTGCCCGATGTTCAGCGATGGGACAGTTCGAAATGCACGACATCGATGTTTCCGGCGAGAAACCCGCCTCGCAATAACAGAGATATAGCCGCCACAGGCGACGGAAACGCTCGTCGAAACCCAGCGCCTCGATCTGCGGCCAGTTCGCCTCGAAGGCCTGACGCCACGCGGCGAGCGTACGCGCGTAGTCGTTTCCGAAGGCGTATTCGCTGCGTACCGCCAGTCCCTGACGCGCTGCGGCGGCGCGGAACGCGGCCCGCGAAGGCAGCATGCCGCCGGGGAAAATGTATTGCTGGATGAAATCCGTTCCTTGCGGTATTGCGCGAAGAGATCGTCGCGCAGGGTGATACTCTGGATCACTGCCCGCCCGCCGGGCTTGAGCGCCCGGGCGACGGCACGGAAATAGGTCGGCCACCAGCGCTCGCCGACCGCCTCGAACATTTCGATCGAAACGACATGATCGAAGCGTTCGCGAATCTCCCGGTAATCCTGCAGGCGCAGGTCGGCAGACGGCACGCGCGCTTTGGCCCATGCAAGCTGCGCGGGCGAGAGCGTCAGGCCGGTCACGCGCAATCCGTCCTGAACCGCCAGTTCGGCAAAACCGCCCCAGCCGCAGCCGATTTCCAGAACGTGCTGCCCGGCATCGGCTTTCAGGTGCCGCAGGATGCGCCGATACTTGGCCCGTTGGGCGGTTTCCAGATCGCCATCGTCTGCGGCACGGTAGAGCGCGCTGGAGTAGCTCATCGATGGGTCGAGCCAGCACTTGTAGAAATCGTTTCCCAGATCGTAGTGGGCCATGATGTTGCGCTTGCTCCCGGCCCGGCTGTTGCGATGCAGCCAGTGACGCAGACGCGCCATGAGGAGCTTGCGCCAGGAACCGTAAACCGCCTTTTTCAGTACGTCGCGATTACGGGCCAGCAGTGCCAGCAAGCCGGTGATGTCCGACGCATCCAGGCCCCGTCGAGATAAGCCTCTGCCAGACCGATGTCCCCGCGCGCCAGCACCTGGGTAAACATCGCCTCGTCATGAACCTGCAGGCTGACACCAGGTTCGCCCTCGCCGAAAAGCCGGCTGGCACCGTCCGGCAGGCGGACCTCAAGGCGGCCGCCGCGCAGGTGTTCAAGCATGTCCAAAATCAGGCGGGCATCATTTCCGGGGCCAGCCACGCCGCGCAGAATCATGGTGTCGTTCATTTTGTCGATCCCTGTAGAGGTTGCCGTGCAGGATGGGCGCCACGGAACGCCACCCCTTTCACCCAGAGCTTCAATGCTGCCAGTGGATACGGAAGATCACCCCGGCAGTCAGTAATGGCATGCGCAGCAAGGCACCAAGCAGCGCGCCTGACGTCCACGCCTGCGCCTTTCCGGAGATCGCGGTGAGCAGCAATTCGCCTTCGGCATCGTCGTAGTCGATACAAGCCGACTGCACAGGGCGCGCCAGCCGGAAGCGAAAGCGGTAGCCCCCTCGATGTCGTTGAACGGCGAGACGTGGAACACTTTCTCCGCATGCAGGATCTGACCATCCCGCAGGGGAGCGCCATCCATGTTGTGCAGCAGGTAGCTGTGGTGGCCGCCGAAAGTGTTGTTGACTTCGGCCAGCACCGCGATCAGCGCACCCGACCGGTCGTGGCAGAACCAGAAGCTGACCGGGTTGAAGACATAGCCGCAAACCCGGGGAAACGTCTGCAGCAGGATCTCGCCATCGCAGGGCAGACCTCGCTCGCGCAGCAGAGACTCGACCCATGGCAACAGCGGGCTGCCATCACGTGGCCCATGATCGCGCTGGCGGAAACTGAGCAGGTTGCTGCGGTCGACCGAGAAAACAGCGCAATTTCCGGACGCCAGATCGCGAAGCGGCAGTCGGATGAAAAATACCGGATAGACGAAGGCGTTGATCACCGGCCGCAGCCGACGGTGCATCACATGGCCGAGAAAGAGTTGCGGACGAATCTCCATGGCTGTCTCAGGCGACGATTGCCGCGCTCAGGGAGTGAGTCACACCACCCTGCCACGGCGCCTGGATACCCATCCCATTGGCCACGGTCAGCGCCGATTTCAGGCCATCCTCATGAAAACCATAGCTGCCCCACGCGCCGGCCAGCCAGATGCCGTGCTCGCCCTGCACTTCTGCAAGGCGCTGCTGGGCGGCGATCGCCGGCCCGTCGAAGATCGGATGCGCATAGTCGAATTCGGCGATGACCCTGGCCGGGTCGGGTTCACGTACCGGATTGAGCGTGACGATCACCGGCGTCCTGAACGGCAACGGCTGCAGCTTGTTGATTAGGTAGGAAACGCCGACCGGCTGCTCGCCGGGTGCGCCACTGCCGGCGAAGTAGTTCCATGCCGACCAGAGCTTTTCGTCGCGCGGCAGCAGGGCACGATCGGTATGCAGGACAGCGCGGTTGGGCTGGTAGCGCACGGCGGAGAGCACACCGCGCTGGGCGTCGCTCGCCGAAGAGCCGAGGATGGCCAGCGCCTGGTCGCTGTGGCAGGCCATGATCACCTGATCGAAGGGCTCGCTGCCCGCAGCATGGGTCACGCGCAGGGCGGCGCCCTCGCGCGTCACTCCATGCACCGGGCAGGCCAGGCGGATGTCGTCGAGCTGCGCGGCGATCTTCCTCACGTACTCCCGGCCACCCCCTGGACTGTACGCCAGGCCGGCCTGTCGAAAACCTGCAGCAGACCATGGTTCGAGCAGAAACGAACGAAGGTGGCCAGCGGCATATCGAGCATCTGGCCCGTCGGACAGGACCAGATGGCTGCGGCCATCGGCAGCAGGTACCAATCGGCAAACGCCGCCGAATAATTACCTGCGTTCAGAAAGTCGCGCAAGCTGCGCCGATGGTCGGGATGGGTCGCAAGCCAGGCGACGCTTTCGCGATTGAAACGGAGGATGTCCGAGAGCATGGCCCAGAATTCGCGACGCAGCAAATTCCGTTTTTGTCCGAAAACGGTAGCGAGATTGCTGCCAGCCCACTCGAGATCGGGATTCTCCAGGCTGACGGAAAAGGACATTTCTGTTTCGACAGTGTCGATGCCGAGCAACGCGAACAGGGCAATCAGGTTGGGGTAGGTCCGTTCGTTGAAAACCAGAAAACCGGTATCGACCGGATGCGCTTTCCCTTCCAGCGTGACATCGACCGTATTGGTATGGCCGCCGAGGTAGTCGCCGGCCTCGAACAGGGTCACATCGTGGCGACCAGCCAGCAACCAGGCACTGGCCAACCCGGAAATACCGGCGCCGACGACGGCGATGCGCTGTTTAAGCCGCATCATCGTCCCCTTGGTCGTTGCTGCCGCGCAGTTCGGCGAAGGCCGAATGATTGTGGATGGACTCGAAATTCTCGGAAGTCACCCGCCAATCGGCGATGCGGGGCTCACGCATCAGGCGCAGGGCAATGTCGCGCACGAGATCCTCGACGAACTTCGGATTGTCGTAAGCGCGCTCGGTCACCCACTTTTCGTCGGGACGCTTGAGTAGCCCGAACACCTCGCACGAAGCCTCTTCCTCGGCCAGACGGACCAGTTCCTCGATGCTCATCAGCGAACGCAGCCGCGTTTCCAGCGTGATGTGCGAGCGCTGATTGTGGGCACCGTAGTCGGAAATCTTTTCGAACAGGGACACAGGCTGGTCACCGGCGCCATGACGCGCAAGGTGAGGCTGGCATACTCGCCCTCGCGCGCCTCCACGATGTAGGCGACGTCGTAGTCGAGCAGGCTTTCGACACCGGAGACCGGCGCCACCTTCCGGATGAAGTAGGGAAAGGCAAGTTCGATGCGCCCGCTGCGCGCTTCGAGACGCAGCAGCATTTCGTCGAGCATGCGGAAGATGCCGTCCTGGGTCAGCACGCCGCGCCGCCCTCGAGAATCTCGACGAAACGCGACATGTGGGTTCCCTTGATCGCGGGAGGCAGACCCACGCTCATTGCGATCGTGGCCACCGTAGCGAGCATTTCGCCATTGCCGGTTTCGATCTGTAGCGGGTAGCGCAAGCCCTTGACGCCGACGCTCTGGATGGCCAGACAACGATCGTCAGCCGTCGACTGGACGTCGGGAAGATAGATTTTCTCGGGTGCGTTCATTTGATGATCCTTTCTCGCTGGCGGCAGCGCATTCGATTCACTTGAGGAACTCGTCGATCTTCTTCAGCAACGCCTCGTCATCCGGCCTAGTGAAGCTCGAAAAGGCGATCACCCGATTAGCGTCGCGACTGATCAGGTATTTGTGGAAGTTCCATTTCGGGCGGCTGTCGCTCATCTGTGCCAGCCTCACGTAAAGGGATGGGCATCCTTGCCCCTGACCGATGTCTTCCCGACCATCGGGAACTCGACGCCATAGGTCAGCCGGCAGAAGTCTGCGATTTCCTTCTCCGTTCCCGGCTCCTGGTCACCGAAATCGTTGGATGGGAAGCCGAGGACGACCAGCCCTCGTCCTTGAGACGCGCATACAGCTTTTCGAGGCCGTCGTACTGTGATGTGAAGCCGCAATAACTGGCCGTATTGACGACCAGGATCACCTTGCCGGCGTACTGGCACAACGGCATCGGTTTGCCGTCCTGAAGATTCCGGAACGTGTGGTCGAGCAAGGCCGGACATGCGGCGGCAGCCGACGTCGGCGCCATGACCGCAGCGACCAACCACGCCACGCCCAACCAATGCTTGAATGTTGAAACCAAGATCACTCCTTCGCTTTTGTCCTGGACAAATCATTGTTTTGTTCGTAAGATAGGTGCCATAGAGCGAATTGTCAACGGTTTGTCTAACATTTGTTCAGGACAAATATGAGCACCCCTGGTTTCAACATTGCCGCCGTCGAACGCGACACCGGACTTTCCAAGGACGTTCTGCGTGTCTGGGAACGCCGCTATGGCTTCNCCGTCCCTGAACGCGACAGCAACGGCGAGCGCCTCTATCCCGCCGAGCAGGTGATACGTCTGCGCCTGATCAAACGCCTGATGGACCAGGGTCACCGCCCCGGCAAGTTGATCGCGGCGCCACCGGAGGAGCTGGCTGCGCTGGCACCGCGCNAGCATCCGCCGCGCCAGTGACCCCTGTCGGCAACCAAGGACGACCACGCCGAGTTACTGAGCCTGATCAAACAACACGACGCCACCGGCTATCTGCAAGTCATGCAACAACGCCTGGCACGCCAGGGCCTGCTGCATTTTGTCCAGGACACGGTGGCCCCTCTCACCCGCCAGGTGGGCGAAGCCTGGGAAGACGGAAGTTTCGAGGTCTTCGAAGAACATCTTNTTACCGAACTGACCAAGCGCCTGCTGCGCCAAGCCATCGCCGCCCTGTCCCCAGGCATTCGCGGTCCGCGCGTACTGCTGACCAGCGTACCCGACGAGCAGCATCTGCTCGGCCTGCTGATGGTGGAAGCCGTCTTGGCGCTGGAAGGCGCCGAGTGCATTCCGCTGGGCACGCAAATGCCGTTGCTCGAGATTGGCCGTGCCGCCGAGGCCCATCGTGCGGATGTGGTCGCCCTGTCCTTCTCGGCAGCCTTTCCGCAGCGGCAGATACCTGGCCTGCTGCAACAACTGCGTCAGGTCCTGCCGGTTGCCATCGAACTGTGGGCCGGTGGCAGAGGCATCGCACGCATCGCACCCTTGCCCGGCGTCCAGCTACTGGGTACGCTGGACAGCGTCACCCCGGCCATCGACGAATGGCGCGCCGCACACCCCTGAAATTTCGAGGGAGCGACACGGCGCGCCATTTGCGAGCCGTGCAGCAGCCCCGGGCGTATCGTAAGCCCCCGAAATCGGAACATCCCTGGAAAATTTTCGAGAATTGGTCGCGGCGCACTAAAATAGTTCGCTGTATTGTTGTCATAATGGCTCATGACCTACGCCCCCTGCCTTTGAAGCAAAAATCTGCCCTCCGGGACAGTTGACCGCAACCGTCGCCGGCCTGCCGCGACCGTTGGTGTTCACAAATGGCTGTTTCGACATCCTGCATCGCGGCCACGTCACCTACCTCGCGCAAGCTGCGGCGCTGGGCGTCAGCATGGTCGTGGCGCTCAACAGCGATGCTTCCGTCAAGCGCCAGGGAAAAGGCGACGACCGTCCGGTGAATGCGCTGGAAGATCGCCTGGCGGTGATGGCAGCGTTGGGCTGTGTTTCACTGGTGACCTGGTTCGACGAGGACACCCCGCTCCAGCGTATCCTTGAATGCCGGCCGGACATCCTGGTCAAGGGCGGCGACTGGCCGATCGACAGGATCGTCGGTGGCGGCGAGGTTGCCGGATGGNGGNGATCGGTGCATTCGATACCGTTCATTCACCAGAAATCGACGACGGCGCTACTGAAAAGATTCGCCGCCTTTAAGCTCCCGACCAAGGGTTCTCGATGCCCCACGACAACACCTACTCCACCGAGCAATTGTTGCACGCACACCAGCGTGCCAAGGTGTTTGTCTTCATCGGCACGCCGCTGCTCTCGGGTTTCGGCCTCCTGACGCTAAACCATCGCGAGTGGCCGCTATTCCTGTTGATCGCGACTAGCGTGGCGATGATTCTCGTCAGCTATATGGCGCTCCGGCGCGGATTTACCGGCCCCTTTACCGTCTGGCCCGCCATCGCCACATTCACCACCCTGCTCCTCTATCTGGTTGCTTTTTCGGGTCAGGAACATGGCCGGGCACTCTGGTTCTTCTCGCTACCCGTGTTGGCCGGCATGATGCTGCCGCCGCGTGTCGGTGCCCTGTGGGCCGGCCTCAGTATCGCTGCGGCGGCGGCGCTCATGTTGCTCGGCGGCCCGGAATTCGGTACCAGCGCCTATTCGCTCAGTTTCACCGTCCGCTTCGTCATCACCGCCGTCCTGATTTCGGTCGGCATGTTCTGGTCGGAAATGGCATTGCGTCGCTATCAGGATGCAACCGCCGCACAAAAGGCGGCGACCCAGGCCGAAAGCGCGCGACTGAAAGCGGAGATCGCCCGCCGCGTTTCGCTCGAACAGGATTTGCGGTACNTGGCCAGTACCGACGCGCTGACCGGCCTGGTAAATCGCCGCGCCTTCATGGAACGCTTCTCGCATGAACTGGCGCGCAGCCAACGGCATGGGCCGTCGCCGACGCTGATCATTCTCGACATCGACCACTTCAAGAAGATCAACGATCGCTACGGCCACCCGGCGGGCGATGCCGTACTCGCCCACCTGGCGCAATTGCTCAGGGCGAGCCTGCGCAACGTGGACATCGTCGGGCGCATCGGCGGCGAGGAATTTGCCGTCGTACTGGTCGAAACCAATGCTGAAATGGCGACGCCGGTCATCACCCGTCTGCTTGAGCGGATCAGGAAGGCTNCGGTGACGCTGGCCGACGGCATGCCGCTGAAATTCACTGCCAGCATCGGCAGCACGGAGATCCTCTGGGGCGACACCATCGACACCGCGATCCAGCGCGCCGACGAGGCCCTATACACGGCCAAGNAAAACGGCCGCGACCGCCACTGCCAGCGCTGAAACTCCCTACAAGACGACCTGAGTGCCGAGTTCGACGACCCGGTTGCTGGGTATCTTGAAGAACGCTGTCGCCGAACCGGCGTTGCGGAACATGGCGATGAATATCTTCTCGCGCCAGAACGCCATATCGGAGCCCAGCTTGGGAATCAGCGTCTCGCGGCCGATGAAGTAGGACGTATCGAGCGAATTGAATTCCAGCCCGAAATGAGCGCACAGCGACAGCGCCTGAGGAATGTCCGGATCATCCTTGAAACCATACTGGATGATCACGCTCCAGAAGTTGTCCCGCAGTTGATGGACTTCGACGCGATCGATGTCCGGGACGTAGGGCACGTCGTAAAACTGCGCCGAAACCAGCACCACCCGCTCATGCAGCACCTTGTTGTGCATCAGGTTATGCAGCAGCGCGTGCGGCACGCCCTTGGGATCGGCATTGAGGAATACCGACGTCCCGGCCACCCGGGTCGGCATCGATGCCGCCAAGGATTCCAGAAACAGCGAAAGCTCGAGACGCTCACCCTGGAGACGTTCGGAGAGCAGCTCGCGACCCCGCTTCCAGGTGGTCATCAGGACGAAGACGCCGACCCCGGTAACCAGCGGGAACCAGCCACCGTCGGGAATCTTCAGGATATTGGCCGCCAGAAAGACCAGCTCGACCGCCAAAAACAGGAAAACAACGCCACTGCGCGCGGCCAGCCCNCAGTTCCATGAACGGGCCACCACAACGGTCGCCAGCAGCGAAGTGATCACCATGTCCCCGGTCACCGCAATGCCGTAGGCGGCCGCCAGATTGTTCGAGGACTTGAAACCGAGGACGAGGATCATCACCGCCGCCATCAGCCCNCAGTTCACCGCCGGCAGGTAGATCTGCCCCTGCTCCTTCTCGGATGTGTGCTGCACCTCCATGCGCGGCATGAAGCCCAGCTGCATGGCCTGGCGGGTTACCGAGAAGGCCCCGGAAATGACGGCTTGCGAAGCGATCACCGTCGCCAGCGTGGCCAGCCCGACCAGCGGATACAGCGCCCACTCGGGCGCAGACAGGAAGAANGGATTGGCGGCGGCCTCGGGATCGCCGAGAATCAGCGCCCCNTGGCCAAAATAATTGAGCACCAGCGCCGGCAGCACGAAGGCGAACCAGGCACGCTGGATCGGCTTGCGCCCGAAGTGCCCCATGTCGGCGTACAGCGCCCGNGCGCCGGTCACCGCCAGCACGACGTTACCCATCGCGACCAGTGCCATCGCCTTGTTGTCCAACAGAAAACCGACGCCGTAGGCCGGATTCAGGGCATGCAATATGGCAGGATGATCGATGACGTTGTACAGGCCAAGCCCCGCCAGCGTGCCGAACCAGACCAGCATCACCGGCCCGAAGAAGGTGCCGACCAGCGCGGTTCCGTGACGCTGGACGTAGAACAGGATGAACAGCACGACCAGCGTGATCGGGATGACATAAGGCTTGAACGTCGGCGTCGCGACCTCCAGCCCCTCGACAGCGGACAGAACGGAAATTGCCGGCGTCACCATGCCGTCGCCGTAAAACATCGCCGCCCCGAGCACCCCGAAGATCACCACGACCTTGGCCTGTTTCGGTTTGCTCTGGACATCGCGCAGGGCCAGCGCGATCAGCGCCATGATGCCGCCCTCGCCGCGGTTGTCGGCACGCATGATGAAGGTCACGTACTTGACCGAAACGACGACGACCAGTGCCCAGAAAAACAGCGAAAGACTGCCGTAAATATTGGCCACCGTCACCGGAATCGGGTGATTGCCGGCAAACACTTCTTTCACTGCGTAGAGCGGGCTGGTACCGATGTCGCCATAAACCACGCCCAAGGCCGCCAGGGCCAGTGCCGCAAGGCGCTTACCGGTCGCCTCGCCAGCCTGCATCCCGTTGCTGCTCATCTCATCCCCTCAATCACCGGCGGCTTCATGGCCGCTCTGGTATGAAACATCGCACGGGCCTGCAGGCAAACCACCGCATCGGTGTCATTTGCTCGCCGCCAACGCGCCAACCGAGTTCGTGCTAAAACGGAATATCGGAACCAAATCGTCGAATGCTGGCAACAGCCCTTTGTTTTAAAAATGGTTTTCATCCGACACAACCTTCCGGATGTAAATTATTTATAGCCAACTGCCGAGTTATTTACATTCTACCTGCTCAAAGCAGGCACCGCGAAGCGGTGGTTTGAGCAGGCGACAAGCGTCAGCGCGTCAGCAGAATTTACCGTAGCGTCAATCGAGACAGTGTTTGTGAAACACCCGCCGACCAAGCTCGGTATTTAAACATCTATAGCTACACCATTTGCCATGCCGCTACGATGGCCGCCTGGCCTACAACGGAACCCAGGCTTGTTGGCGGCACCGACCAGTACTCGTCCTGTTGGCGACATTCGCCCCCGGAGCAGCATCGCCCAACGAGGGCGGCAATGTCCCTGTTGGCTGCTACTAGTGAGGGGGTCGAAAACTCAATGGACACGAGCAGCGCTATCCGGAAACATTGCCAACCAAATACGCCAGATCAAAATCATCTTCGGCTGCGCCATAGCCCTGCATGACAGCAGCCTTTACGACTATAGGGAGCATCGCGGTTTCGTCGTAAAACGACACACCAGCCGCTTTCATTGGCCCGAAATACTTGTGCGCCGTCACGAAATCCTTTCCGCCCTTGTTGGGAAGCCAGCCNTTCACATTCGCCTCATAGGCAAGCAACCATTGCGTATCGGTCAGTTCTCCATCGTGCATCAGTGCTTCAAGTGGGNNGCTGACATCCATCGCCAGTAGTCAGCCCCCTTGGCTCGCACATGCAAGGCACAGAGCCACGCAAGGGTCAGACGTCAGCAAAGACTTCTCAATTACCTTTGCATCAAGCGTGCAGCCGAGGGAGATTGCGCCCCACAACGCCCAAACGACTTCGCTACCGTGANNCAGCGGCGCGTGATCCTCAATCAACTGCTGCAAGGATTCNGCAATACGAGCACGGTCAATAGGCATGCGGNNCAGGTGGTACTTGTACAACTCGCCAATCACCGGGCGCAGGCTGTACNNCGGGTCAACGGAAAGGCATTGCAGGAGCAGGCTTTCGTAAAGCCCNCAATTCTTCTCGAAAATGGAAACTGAACGCATCCGCTGAACCGAATAGCGAAGAATGGCTTCTTCGNNTTGGTTTGCCGCCAGCTCGAAAGCCCGGCCGAAGTAACTCAACAAATCCCTCTGTTGCGCACCGGGTGTTGATGAACGAAACGCAAACAAACGCAGATGTGGCACCCATGACGCCTCCAGTTCTGACGGCAACTCGACGATTCGCGTCTTCCTGGGATTCAGCTGAAGCTGAAGATCACCCACCNNGTGCTGCAACTGTCCCAGCGTTTCCTCAGCTTCGGCGACGGTTCGAAATCCGCAGGCGATGTCGTCGATGTAACGGAAGCCACGCTTCGTCATCGCGCCGGAAAGCTGAGCATCAACCGCCGAAAGGATCGCTTCGGCGATAACCAGCGAGGTATCCGGCCCGATGGGAATGCCGATCGTCTGCTTGTCCTGACCGTTCCGCATCGCCAGATCGAGTACGTTGCCACGCAACGAGTAGTCATTCGGTTTCGACTTCGCAACGGCCTGCGTGCAGCCNCACGGAATCGAATGTGTAAATNNGTGATAGAACTGGCTGAGGTCAGTCGCCAGTAGGTAGCGTGATGCCGTGCGCGAGCGTGCCTGGNNAGCGAGCGGAATGGCATCGAAGGGGCTGCGAGGGTTGATCGCACGAGCGCCATGCTTCAGGTATCGCGGCGTTGTCAGCGAAATCGGCGACTGCTTGCATACCGCCTTCAACTCCGCCCAGCCCTCGGCAACCGCGCGCGCAACCTGATACTGATTGACCGGATTGGGNATCGTCAGCTTGCGCCGCAATGTCCCGGTGCGTGCCAGATTATGGACTGCAGGCCGCGATACCAGATTGCCCTTGCTTCCNTTGCTGGACGTATCCAGGTGAAAGACCACCGGGGCTGTTTCGGCAAAGGCACCGAACAGCTTCGTGTTGAATGGCGGCGGCAACCTTCGGGAAAATNNCCGTGCGAGCATTGTAGCTAGNGGCGAGGTCATTCCGTTTCGGCCTGATGGGTGCGCAAGTCATCGAACAACGCACTGATCGCCGGAAAGCTCTCATGGCCAGCCAGCGTATCGATGTCAAAGAGCAAACACGCCTCGATATCCTTCTGCGACAGGTAATGCCGATGCAGCAGGTTGGTTTCGATTTCGGTCTGCGCGTCGGGCGCTTCGCGCTTCTCCGGGTCGTTGCTGTCGCTGCGCAGGAACTCGCTGAACAAGTCATGCAACACCGGCACCATGTGCGCCTGCACGTTGCCGACCTCGGTCAGCACTTGCGCGACATGATCGTCCAGCNNAGCTTGCTGATCGTTGAACAGGGTCATGCCACTCGGGTGAGCTATCCGGTTGCGGAACTTCACAAACGTTGCGAACTCACTGACCTGTTCGTTACCGCAGCCGATCAGTTTGATGAAGCGGAAGATCGTCGACTCCTTCAGATGTTCGTAGAACTGAAAAGGGCTGTCGACCTCGAATAGCTTGTTCTCGATCTCGCTCTGNAAGCCGACCATCGCNCTCTCGAAGTCCGCCCGGCGCCCAGCGCGAATGCGCCACACGGCAAAGCAGATGCAGGCGATGTAAAGCAGGTGAAANGCCAGATTGGCGAACTCGTATTTCCTGTTCTCGTAATTGTTTGCAAACGACTCCCAGAGGAAACCGATATACCGCTCCTCGTCCTTGTTTCGATAGGACAAGGGCAGGTAGTCGAGAATCGACAGCGCATCATCCATACCTATTCGGTTCCGGTCCAAACACGATTGATAGCTGCTTTGACCTTCGATTCGTTCTCGGCAATTTCGGGCTTAGATCATCAATCCGCCTCTGGTAATTTTCTATTTCTGCGACTACTTCCATTTGAGGCAAGAGGAGGAAGGGGAATCGAATACCTGCAAGCATTCCCGCTTTACATAAGGCATCGTTGCCCAACCTCAACCTCTCCAAGTGTTGCTTGAAGCCGAGCTGAAGTACCGCATACAGATATTTTGCCGAGATTCGCTCGTCGAATTGATGCAGAACGTAGGTTCGCTGATAGGCCTCAAACTTTCTTTTGAAATACTTGACAGCGCCAACATCGCCATTGCCTGCTACCAGANNGAGAGCTTCCGTATCAAAAGAATATTCATCGCTAAATGTATGTTCCTTTGCACAAGTGAAGAATGGATATGGCCCGCCTGGATTNTCCTGATTGACGTCCTTTTTGCCTGTGGTGATTGCATATATCCTCAAGCGAAACCCTTGGCCAACTGCCTGTGTATGAGTCGCCAGCATCAAGATACCGATCACCGCCCAAATTCCATTCCTCATTCTCGGCAATCTTGGTCCGTGCGACCTTGTGCGCCATCGCACAATTCTGGAATGCATCAGAACTCGCAAAGAAGTCGACTAGATACCGCCGGGCAGCCGGAAAATCGCTACCATCAATCTGCCGCCGTTGAGCGCTTAAGCTGAAACCATCGTTTTCTACTTTGACGAAGAGCACAGAATCACAGATTTTCGCCAACCGCTTGTCGAGAATCAGTATCGAGGTTTTGACGCCGGAATACGGATTGAACACCCTGCCGGCAGCGAGACAACCGCGACCAGCGAGGTCTTGACCAGCATTTCGCGCAGTTGCTTGTAGGCGGTGCCGCTCTGGAAGATGATCCTCTGGAACGACGATGGCGGCAATGGCCCTGCGGGCCCAGGTGTTCGCCAGTAGTCGACGAACAACACTTCGGAGCGCGTCGCCGCACCGAAACCGCTTGTGCGGCTTGATACTGCCCTTGGCGACATGAAGGGCGGATTGGCCAGAATCACGTCGGCGGTTTCGTTCCAGCGTTCTTCGCTGGTCAGCGTGTCGTATCGACGATGTGCGGATCGGTGAAACCGTGCAGGTACATATTGACCAGCGACAGGCGCACCATGTCGGGCGAGATGTCGTAGCCGTGGATGTTGGCGGCGAGGTTGACGCGCTCGTCCGGCGTGAGCTGGTCGCCCGGCCGTTCTTGTGTTCACTTCTGAAGACGCTTCCACGCCGAGATCAGGAAGCCCGCCGCAAGCCGCAGGCCGGATCAAGCACGCTTTCGTTTTTCTTTCGGTCGATAATCTCGACCATGAAGCCGATGATGTGGCGCGGTGCGGAACTGGCCAGCATCGCCCTGGCTGCCGAGCACCGAAAGCAGGTATTCGAAGGCATCGCCCAGCCGCTCCGAATGATCGTAGGTGAAACCGTCGATTTCTTGAGGAAACTGCGTAGCGTTTCCGGGTCGCGGTAGGGCAGATAGGTTCTTGAAGATGTCGCGGAACAGCGCTGGATGCCGGGGTTCTCGTTCATTTTGCCGATGGCTTCGGAATACAGCGCCAGCACATCGAAGCCGCCCATGTTGGGCGCCATCAATTTGGCCCAGCCGTATTTCGCATAGTTGCCGGCAAAGAATGTGCGGTCGCCGCCCAGCTCTTCGGCCTCGGCATCCATGTCGTCCATGAACTTGTAGATCAACGCGATGGTGATCTGTCTGACCTGCGATTTGTCGGGTACCTTGCCGACGAGGATGTCCCGGCAGGTGTCGATTCGGCGTTTGGTGTCGGCGTCGAGCATAGGGGCTGCTTTCTACTGCATGAATTGGTTGATGGAGACGTAATCCTCACATACTCCGGGAGACGGTCACGCCATTCCTTGGGCACGGCCTTGAAGTCGGCCATGCTAAAGGCGGGATTGACGTTGAGTTCGGTCAACCGGCGCTTTTCGATGATGTCGCGCAGGCGGCGTCAGCATAGGCCTTGAAGAAATACTTGAGGGCGACGATGGCATCGGCGTGTTTGGCCAATTCGTTCAGGCTGGTCACAGGAATTTCTGGAATTCGTCTTCAAGCAGTTCATCTTTCGATTTGAAGCCGGGAATCAGGCCGAAAATCTTTTCCAGAATCTCGCGCAGAGTCAGGCGGCGATCCACGCCGGCAGCGCGGCGCAGCTTGTCGAGGGTGAAGAACTCGGCGGGCTTGTTGAGCACATTGGCCGCAACGTATTCAACGGCGTTGTCCCACTGCTCCTTATCAACGAAGGATTTCAAGGTGTCGTCAGCCTTCACGGTCTTTTCGAAGGCGTCGAAGAACATGCGGTCAATCTTCATGCCCTGCGGACCGACAGCTTCTTCCTTGACCTGGAGGATGTTATCCGGGCCGCCGTGAATGTATTCGCCGGCCAGGCCGATGGTCGTGCCGCCTCCGTCGCCATTTCGCCAGCACCGGGCCGGGGTAGCTTTAGTACCTCCGTCGTAATTGAATTCTCTTCGAAGTATTCACAGTTGGCGAAGAAGTCGAAGAATTTGAATTGCGATTTCTCTTGCTTGCCGATCTGCTCCTTGAGCTGCTTGTCGAAAAGCTGTTCGAGGAAGCCGTGTTTGCGCGTACCCCGCCCTTTGATCTGCACGAAGTCTGAGGGCGAGAACACCGGACGCATCAGGGCGAGGTTGAGGATGTCCGGGCAATCGTAGCCGGTGGTCATCATGCCGACAGTTACACAGACCCGTGCCTTGCTGGTCTTGTAGGTATCCAGAAAATTGGCCGAGCCCAGCAGGTTGTTATTGGTGAAGTTGATGGTGTATTGCTGCGCATCCGGTATCTGAGAAGTGACCTGCACGGCAAAATCGGATTGATAACGCCCAGGCCAGAGTGCATCGGCCTGCTCGTTGAGAATCTGCGTCAGCTTGGTGGCGTGGTTCTGACTGACGGCAAAGACGATGGACTTCCCATATTCGTGGCTGATCGGGTCGCGCAGGCCGTTGGCGAGGAAGGTCTGGCAAAAGAGACGGTTGGTCGCCTCGGAGAAAAACTTCTTCTCGAAATCCTTCTGGAAAGCTTTCATCCTGCGCCTCGCCGTTCTCGTTGGTGTTGGCGACGGCATAGCCTTCGTCAGACAGCAATTGCGTGGTGATATCGGTACGAGCCGTCGACCACCACGGGATTGATGAGGAAACCGTCGCGCACGCCATCGAGCAGTGAGTAGCGGAAGGTCGGTTGCCGGGATTCGCAGCCGAAGGTGCGGTAGGTGTCGAGCAGCAGCCGGCGTTCGGTTTCGCGCGGGTCACGAGTGCTGGGTGGTTGCGTCGTATTTCTTCAGGTTCGCGGCGTGGCGGTCAGGCCGAGCTTGTAGCCGACAAAATACTCAAACACGGCGCGAGCGTTGCCGCCGATGGAGCGGTGAGCTTCGTCAGAAATCACCAAATCGAAATCGGTTGGCGAAAACAGGCGCTTGAACTTGTCGTTGAAGAGCAGCGACTGCACTGTAGTAACAACAATCCGGCCTTGCGCCACTGTCGCGTCGTTCCTTATAGATTACCGAGGTGTAATCGTTCTGAGCTGCGCGATGAATGCCTTGTTGGCCTGATCTTCGAGTTCCAGCCGATCCACGAGGAAGAGTACGCGCCGAGCGTTGCCGGTGCGTAAAAAGAGTTGATGATGCTGCCGCAGTCAGGGTCTTGCCGGTGCCGGTCGCCATCTCGAACAGGAAACGGCTACTGCCTTCCGCTACGGCATCCTGGATCGCCTGCACGGCGCGCTTGATAGTCGCGCAGGAAGCGCAGGCGGTTCTTTTGGATGAACGCGTCGCGTTCCGCCGGATTGTTCCAGCCAGCCTCGGCACTATATAGGCATCTGCGTCAGCGCGATATAGTCCTTGCCGACCGGCTCGGTAATCAGTCGCTGTGGTTGGGCTGAAGCGGTGATAGCCCTTGATGGAATCCGGCGTCGGAAAGCGGGTGATGATATGCGGGTTGCCCTGCTCCAGATCCCAGAAGTAATGCAGGTTGCCGTTGGAGAGATGACGAACCGGCAATTCTGCGATTTGGCGTACTTACGCGCCTGCTCCTTGCCGACCAGCGGGTTCTTTTCTTCGACTTGGCTTTCGAGGACGACGAGCGGGAAGCCGGCGTCGTCGAGGAGTAAAAATCAATGAAGCCGTTGCTGGATTGCTCGAAGTTGTCGCCGAGCGCGTCGATAACTGCCTTGGTCAGCTTGACCTTGGGCTCGAGCACGATGTTCGCCTTGCCCGTGGCGTCATCAAAGAATCGCCAGCCGGAACCTTCCAGCAGTTTGTTAATTTTGATGCGTGCTTTTGCTTCTTTGGCTGCCACTGTGGCACCCCTGCGTCGCAGATGAATATTTTATGATGGGCGAGTGTAAAGCAACACACGGAAGAACCATCATTCTAAAGAGGTTTTTATTTAGCCGAGATGTAGAAATCACTCACCCGGCAGCAACCGAAAAGGCTACGCGCACTAACGCGGGCTGCCAAAGCTGATGCGCTGAAAAGCGCCCGGCTATCGCTTTCCNGTCGCTTTCTTCGCTAATTTCGGTGGTGCCGTCTGGTCCCTATTTACGCGTGGCAGTGGCTGACTCAGGAATTCCTTGTCCAGCCCACGCGTATGCGCGTTGTAAGCCCACACGACAAACTGCTCAAGCAACCTCTGGTTCTCAGCCTCCAATCGTTGGTTTTCTGCTTCGAGACGGGCGATACGCGCNATAGCATCATCCGCAAGCGGCCCTGATCCTCTCGAAACAGCCGCATCCCTATGCCCACCGAGCGACTCCTTACGCAGTGTATAGGCCGCACGAATACGCTCATGCTTATGCAGCGCCTGCCTNTTAGTGTACTCGCAATGCAGCCTAGTCACGATAGCGGCGATCAACGTCTCCCAGGTTAATTTNCCTTCCCAACCATCTAGGAGTCGGACGATCTGCTCAATTGCATCGTCGGTCAGATTCTTCACTCGCGGACCACGGGTTTCTTTCTCTGTGTGTGCAGATTATCCCCAACAACGCTTGACACCGGCGAGGACGAACTGCTCATTTTCCAGTTGAACTGACCTCTCCCGGTTACCCGATCAATTCGTGACGGTATATTGGGCTGCCAACTGATGACCGCACCATCCGGCACTCTCGGGTCATCCATAATCGAGCACAGTTGAGCTAATCGATCCACTGTGGTCCGATGGTGATCGAGCCACCTATCACTGCCAGAGTAGCCCTCCGATGTCGCCGCTTGCGCCCTTTCCATCAGCCCTTTAGCTTCATCCAGGCGTCTTNNCAGTAACGTTTCCTTCTCTGCATCGCCCTTCACGCACACCAAGTCCTGACAATGTATGCAATCCATGTGCAATTGGCANGGTGATGCCGTGTAGTCANNGCGTACGCAGTAGCCAAGGTCGGTGGTATGCGCGGTCGGCACGACCAGCCTAGCGAACTCATCCCTACGGATCAGTACTTTCTTCGGAAGCTCTGCCAGTGGCCCGAACATCTGATCGCCACCAACAGCATCCCGGATTTTCTGGAGCATCTGTCCAGAGGTGACGTGGTCATAAAACTCCNNGTTCTGCCTAACGTCCTTACGCCCAGACCACTTTGCAATATTCAGTTGGCTCAGGCCGCCGGCCTGCGCTAGCGTATTCAGGTAATGACGGAACTGGTGGCTTGTAACCGCGATGTGGCTGCCATCCGGTTCGGTAAAACCAAAACGGGTGAATATTGATTCGTGACCATGCTCCACGCGGCTACCCAAGCCCGTGTTGATCTGGCCGATGCTAACCGCTTCGATCATGCACCGATACGTACCGCGCCGAGCTCGNAGCTGNTTTCGCCGCACGACGAGCAGTGCCTCGCTGTACTTCAGGCCGTTCCCGTTATCCAGGACCGGAAATCCCCTTGGCAACATACCGAGCACCACGGACTCGACATCCCTGAACCGCAATNNGTAATACTTTTTCCACCCCTCTAGCTTTTCAGTTGTACACCGGCCGTTTTTGCACCAGGTATTTGCTGCTACACGGTCCCTAATTCCAAGGATTTCGGCAAGTTCTGTCAGTGACAACCATTCCCGACCACGCAAGTGCGCTACGTCTGCAGCCAGATAAAGCTGACCGNNATGCTGCTCATACCATTTCGCAATTCGTCGAGCCTCTGTTGTGGCCGACCGGATTTTCTGAAGCGCTTCCTCCACGACAGATGCCATGGAGGGCACCAGCCACTTGACCATCGGCTCAGCGCCCTTAGCTGGCCACCAGCGCAAGCCGTATGCGTCCTCTTTGCCCTTTCTGGGTTCGCGAACCTCGCAGGCTTCAGGAAGTTAGACTTCACTGATACGATCCGGTGAGGCAAGAAGGATCGCCGCAACCGACACGGTGATTACGTCAGCAGGCTCGGCAGCAATCCGGAAAATCCGGGGCAAAGCATCGAGCGCAGTCGAGGACGGCATCTTNTCCTCGCGTCTTTCATCGAACTCNCTGCCGACCCGCACGGCACTGCTGGGACGCTTGATCGGGTTTCGCCAACGCACAGGCAGTGCAAGCCGATTTTCTGACAAGATCGCCAACATCTCGATCTGTCCACCCACACGGTATGCTGCCCCATCGCTGAACCTATCGGCCACGATCTGCGCCGCACGGTTTAGGATGCGCGAATCGACCTGCACCGGATCAGGAGCCAAACCGGTCTCTAACAACGCTGTNTCGATGGCCCGCAATGCAGCCACCCTGTTGTGAATTATCTTGGTTGGTCGCATCCCATGCATATAACGAACGTATGCCTTCGCAAAGGACAGGAATGGTTCACGCATCATCNNCGGCGATTTCTGATCGACCGTAGCCGCATTGGAGAACGTGATGCGCTCTCGCTTGCCGCCCTTACCCTTGGTGGCGACCGCATCCGTAACATCCCACACGTCGTTTTGGAACGGCAAATCCGCCCCGAAGACGGTAAGCTTGCTACGGCACATATCAACAAAACCGCGTAGGTTCGCCGCAGCATCAAGTTCCGCCTTGGGCGTGGAAACAAGACTATTTCAGCCATCAGCCACTCCACTGCGCCGAGCCTCACACAGCCTGACCACTTCGGCGACAGCCAAGATGGTGCGGTCATTTACGGAAGCAATACGTAGATCGGTTTGAGCCGCAAGTCGATCCCGTTCGCCGATCAAGTAGTCGAGAACTGCCTCGTGGCCCNNATCCAGCCACGGCTGGAAATTCACGCAGGTGTAGCAGGCGATGGGTGCCAAGAAGCCGCAGAAGCCATGTTTGCCGCAGTTACCCATGGGTTTCATAGAGGGGGAAAATCTCGGGTCACACACTNNCCTGCTAGACGGATCTCCTGAGCGCTTTGCTTGGGATTCGTCGTCAATGATGNNACCTGAGAAAGCCTGCGCCATCGGCGCCAAATACATGGCNATCGCTCGGTCAATCCTTTCCACGATTTCGGGTCGAGCCTCGATGAAAACCCCGACATTCTGGGTGTCCGTATGATCCAGCAATTCGGCAATGATCAACTGNCCGTGGCCCTCCATAGCAGCCCTTGTGGCCACTGTGCGGCGAAAGCGCGTGGCAGTGATGTGCAACGATTGCCCTGTCCGCTCAGACACCACACTCAGGCGGCGAAGGGTTCTNTCAAGCAAGTCAGCTATCGTCTGTGCTGTCCGGTACTCAAATCCATCTGGTCCACCACCCTGTCGACGTCTCGCGGGGAATAGCGGCGCATCCAACGCATCGGGCAAGAGCCCGTGAAACACTGCCAGAACCTCTTTAGAGTAATGAACCAGCAACTCGCCGACTTGGGGGATTAATACGCGGTCTTTGAACTCAGCACGCGAGAGTTGGTTTTCGCTGCTTGGGCGAGGGACACGTATCAGGNNCACGGCCGTACCATCTTTTGCATAAGCTACGCCAACGTCACGAACCTTCAATGCAGCGTACAGCAGACGCTGCCCAAGCAGCATGAACAGGTAAGCAAGCAANTATCCCTCTCGGTCGACCTCGCCCGATACATANGCCCTATCAAGCGAAGACTGTAGGGATTCCAACTCCATGTCAGTGAAGGGACCGCGGATTGGGTCATGTGTCAGCACAGCCTCGCCTTTTTGGTTCCCNTGAGTACGCAACTGCTTGAGCAAAGCCGCAAGATCAGTAGTCACCCCNGAGTACCCGAGGCTGTGCCATTTCTTCAAAAAACCAGAGAGACTACCGAGGTACCAAGACGTAGTTCTGGTCAGAGTGGACCGGTAATTGATTAGGTCGGCACTAGTAATTTCCTCCAGGGGGCGATTNCGGCCATCGCATACAACCCGAAGGTAATGCCCCAGTCTTTCGTGCATATTGCTTAGATGCGCAGGGGACATATGCTCTGCATACCAAAGCAGGGAGCTTGGCGGACACAATGAACTTATCCGTCACTAGCCACTTTGAAAAGTCCAAATGCACGTTATCTGTAGCATCACGGTATATCCACCTATCCAAACGCGGGTCAAATTCGACACCGGATCGTGTTCGCGCCAAAACAGGCAACTGGGGAGTGGCGCCCCAATGCGCGATTGCCTCCGCCGACTTATTCATCACCCCTCCCCTTATTCACGAGTTGGTCTTGCAGGTAAAGAGAAACCTCTTTGGCCTTATTGCGAACATANCGGCGTGTATAGACAGCGGCGGTTTCCGACGCAGGTGACCACCCCATCAGGTAGCTACGAGCCTGGCGTTCGTTTTCAGGCGAAACACCTCCTCATCCATCTTTTTTTGAGAATGCATCGTTCCAGGTGTGGCGCAATACGTGACCCGTGAGNTCTCTGGGCAACGATGGGCAGCGCCCNCGTAGTTCCTTGAACAATTTCCCCACAGCGGCCAAGGTCATGGGCCGACCTGTGCGGCTGGCGACGAACAGGAAGGCGTGTTTTAGCCCCGCNGGCAGTGCGCTTCGGTGGTTCAGGATGTAGGCTTGAGTTTCAGCCAACAGCGTGCCACTGATGGGGAGTACCCGCGCCCGTGTCTTTGTTTGCGGCTGGTATTGCCGAGGATCATCGGGGTCATCGGCACGTCGATGAATTGTGACTTCTTTGCGATANGCCACGATGTCACTGACACGCACACCTAACACCTCACCAATGCGCAGCCCAAGATACAAGAGCCAGTGGATAAGCAGAGCATTGCGATAAAGCGTGTGCTGATCCCGCCACGGATTGTCTGANGAGTTCGGATCAACAACGCGCAATAGCTCCGCCGCGACTTCTTCGGACACNTCGCGTTGGCCAAGCGCGTTACGCCCTGACCCATGAGGAATGCGCGTATCAATCGCTTCGGCCACGAACCCGGCCGCATCAGCAAGCCGGGAGGCCACTNNGGACTGCGCCAAGCCATGCCTGCTCAGACGCTCGGCGGTAAGCCACTGGATGTA